>NZ_JBPUKE010000001.1:0-2745662 GCF_053470465.1 Rhodococcus sp. GB-02 | reverse complement strand
CGGGGGCTGCCCGCGGCCCCGCCACCTCTTTGTCTTACGGCATCGGGTTTTTCACCCGAACGCGACTACTTGCCGCGCTTGGCCGGAGCCTTCTTGGCCGGAGCCTTCTTGGCTGCGGTCTTGGCCGGAGCCTTCTTGGCGGGAGCCTTCTTGGCCGGAGCCTTGGCTGCGGTCTTGGCCGGAGCCTTCTTGGCGGGAGCCTTGGTGGCAACCGTCTTCTTGGCTGCGGTCTTGGCCGGAGCCTTCTTGGCGGGAGCCTTGGCGGCAACCGTCTTCTTGGCTGCGGTCTTGGCCGGAGCCTTCTTGGCGGGAGCCTTGGCGGCAACCGTCTTCTTGGCTGCGGTCTTGGCCGGAGCCTTCTTAGCCGGAGCCTTCTTGGCTGCGGTCTTCTTGGCAGCAGCCTTCTTGGCTGCAGCCTTGGTGGCCGGTGCTGCTACGCCACGCTTGACTGCCGGGCCGGTGGCCGGAAGCTTCTGTCCACCAGCGATAACAGCCTTGAACTGCGCACCCGGACGGAAAGCCGGAACCGACGTCGGCTTGACCTTGACGGTCTCGCCCGTACGCGGGTTGCGTGCAACACGTGCTGCACGACGACGCTGCTCGAAGACTCCGAAGCCGGTGATGGTCACGCTCTCGCCACGGTGGACGGCGCGGACGATGGTGTCCACGACGTGCTCCACTGCGTCGGTCGCTGTGCGCCTGTCCGAACCCAGCTTTTCAGTCAGAACATCGATGAGCTCTGCCTTGTTCATTGAAATTCCTCCGCTAATTGTGGTCCACCGTCGGACCGACTGAGAACCACGGTAAACCTGATAACGGCAAGAGTCTATGTGCCACGCCAATTCTCATTCAACGTGACTGCGAAATGGTGACCTATTTCTCTTCCCGCGCGGAGTTGCGGATTTCGGTTCAGCCCTGCGAAATTCGAGCCGGAAGGGTAGTCGGTTTCCATGAAGGCCTTGACTTTTCGAACTCGGAAATCGCTTCTACCTGCCGCAATGTCAGTCCGATGTCGTCGAGACCCTCCAGCAGACGCCACCGTGTGTAGTCGTCAATATTGAACGGCACCACCGTAGTTCCGGCGCTCACGGTCCGATTCTCGAGATCTACTGTCAATTCCAGTCCGGGCTGCTCTTCGAGCAACTTCCAGAGCAATTCGACGTCGCTCTGCTCGACCTGTGCCGCTACGAGACCGGCTTTTCCGGCGTTCCCGCGGAAGATGTCGGCGAACCGGGAAGCGATGACGACCCGAAATCCGAAGTCGGAGAGAGCCCACACGGCATGCTCACGCGAAGAGCCCGTGCCGAAATCGGGACCGGCTACGAGGACACTTCCCTTGTCGTACGGAGCCAGATTGAGAATGAAGTTGGGGTCGGTGCGCCAGCCTGCAAACAGCCCGTCCTCGAATCCCGTGCGCGTCACCCGTTTCAGGTACACGGCAGGGATGATCTGATCGGTATCGACATTCGAGCGTCGCAGCGGGACGCCGATACCCTTGTGCGTGGTAAAGGATTCCATCGAAATTCTCCTCGAGATGGTAAGTGGGTCAGACCAGATCGGCCGGTGCCGAGAGCGTTCCGCGGACCGCAGTGGCAGCCGCGACGAGCGGGGAAACCAGATGGGTCCGACCGCCTTTACCCTGTCGGCCTTCGAAATTCCGGTTGGACGTCGATGCCGAACGCTCGCCGGGAGCAAGCTGGTCAGGGTTCATTCCCAAGCACATCGAGCAACCGGCCTGGCGCCATTCGGCCCCTGCCGCCGTGAAGATTTCACCGAGACCTTCACTTTCGGCTTGAGCACGCACCCGCATCGAGCCGGGAACGATGAGCATCCGAACGCCCTCTGCCACATGGCGACCCTCGAGCACCTCGGCCACCGCGCGCAAATCTTCGATGCGTCCGTTGGTGCACGAACCGACGAAGACGGTGTCGACAGCAACATCCCGAAGCGCCATGCCGGCGTCGAGACCCATGTAGGTGAGCGCCTTCTCGGCAGCCTGACGCTCGCTCTCGTCGACGATCAGTTCCGGATCGGGAACACGGTCACCGAGCGGTGCACCCTGTCCCGGATTGGTTCCCCACGTGACAAAAGGTGTCAATGCGCTTGCGTCGATGTGGACCTCGTTGTCGAATTCGGCGCCCTCGTCGGTCTTGAGCAACTCCCACGCGGCGACGGCTTCGTCCCACTCTGCGCCCGACGGTGCATGCGGACGGCCCTTGATGAACTCGTAAGTGGTCTCGTCCGGTGCGATCATGCCCGCACGGGCTCCGGCCTCGATCGACATGTTGCAGATGGTCATACGGGCTTCCATCGACAGTTTGCGAATGGCCTCGCCGCGGTACTCCAGGACGTAGCCCTGGCCGCCGCCGGTGCCGATCTTGGCGATGACTGCCAGGATCAAGTCCTTGCTCGTGACGCCAGGAGGCAGCTCGCCGTCGACCGTGATCGCCATGGTCTTGAAGGGGCGCAACGACAATGTCTGCGTCGCCATCACGTGCTCGACCTCGCTGGTGCCGATTCCCATTGCGAGCGCACCGAATGCGCCGTGCGTCGACGTATGACTGTCGCCGCACACCACGGTGGTTCCCGGCTGAGTCAGGCCGAGCTGCGGTCCGACCACATGCACGATGCCCTGATCGAGATCGCCCATGCGGTGCAAGCGAACTCCGAACTCCTCGCAATTTCGGCGCAAGGTGTCGACCTGAGTCTTGGACACGGGATCGGCGATCGGCTTGTCGATGTCGATCGTCGGAACATTGTGGTCCTCGGTGGCGATCGTCAGGTCGGGACGGCGCAACGGGCGTCCGGCCAAGCGAAGTCCGTCGAATGCCTGCGGGCTCGTCACTTCGTGAACGAGGTGGAGATCGATGTAGATGAGGTCGGGATCCTGCCCCTCCCCTTTCACGACAACGTGGTCGTCCCACACCTTCTCGGCGAGAGTGCGTGCTTTCTGTGCCATGTCTTCCACCTCTGTACGTAGCCTCGCGTCGGCGGACTACGGGCTGGCCCGCCGCGCGTGAAGTAGGTCCCCAGCCCTCGCAGCAGATGCAGACTGCCCCTAGGAAATGCACTAGCCCTTCAGCAAATGCGCTAGTCCACCAGGAAATGCGCTATCATCCCACTATGCGAGAAACTGGTATCGACCTATGAGACAGCATAGCGGCATCGGCGTCCTGGACAAAGCAATGGGCGTGCTTCATGCAGTAGCTGAGGAACCATGCAGCCTCACCGAACTCTGTGCACGAACCGGTTTGCCGCGCGCAACCGCCCATAGACTCGCCGTCGGCCTCGAAGTCCACCGACTCCTCACCCGCGACTCGGACGGTCAGTGGTGCCCGGGGCCCGGACTCGCCGAACTCGCTGCCACCGCTAATGATCCACTCATTGCGGCGGCCGGACTCATCCTCCCCCGCCTTCGCGAAATCACCGGCGAAAGCGTCCAGCTGTACCGCCGAGAAGGCACACAACGCATCTGCGTCGCATCGATGGAACCTCCGACAGGTTTGCGCGACACGGTTCTCGTCGGGGCCCGGCTGCCGATGAATGCCGGATCCGGCGCCAAGGTCCTTCTCGCATGGGCAGATCCACAAACCCAACGGACCGTTCTCGCCGATGCGTCGTTCGGCGAACGAGTGCTCCTCGAGGTGCGTCGGCGCGGCTGGGCACAGAGCGCAGCCGAACGTGAGCCGGGTGTCGCCAGCGTCGCGGCTCCCGTCCGCGACTCCGCAGGTACTGTCATTGCCGCGATTTCGGTCTCCGGCCCCATCGACCGGATGGGTCGGCGACCGGGAGCGCGCTGGGCCGCCGACCTTCTCGCAGCTGCCGAAGCGCTCCACAAGCGTCTGTAATTCGTGACAGAGTAAGGTCTTCAGATCCTCGAGCACGTAGGAGTACGACGCGACCATGGCAGGAAAGCAGCGTAGTCAGATCACGATGACCGAGGCCGAAATTTCGAGCTTCGTCGAAAAGAGCCGCACGGCAACGATGGCGACGTTGAGCGCAGACGGAATGCCTCACCTGATCGCGATGTGGTTCGCGATAGTCGACGGCGAAATCTGGTTCGAGACCAAAGCCAAGTCGCAGAAGGCCGTCAATCTTCGCCGGGACGCCCGTATGTCGGTGCTGATCGAAGACGGCCTGACGTACGACACGCTCCGAGGGGTCTCGATGGAAGGCACGGGAGTGATCGTCGAGGATCCCGATGCCCTCTTCGCCGTGGGAATCAGCGTCTGGGAGCGATACACCGGCCCGTACACCGACGATGTCCGCCCGGCCGTCGACGCGATGCTCCACAAACGCGTCGCGGTACGGTTCGTTCCCGATCGAACTCGTTCGTGGGACCACCGCAAGCTCGGGATGCCTGCGATGCCTCTATCCGGCTCTACCGCACCGCCGCCGCAGCCCCGAGATTCGTGAGCAACAAAATCACGAGCATTCGAATTCGGGCCGGCGTAGTTTCACCAACAGGCCCAACAACAAGGAGTGAGCATATGAGCGATCTCGACAGCAACACCCCGTCCGAATCCGAATCCCAATCGGAGGAGACCAAACGAAAGTTCCGTGAGGCCCTCGAACGGAAGAATCATCAGAACGCAAAATCGACCGACCATCGCGACGGACAGTCCAAGGTCCACAACACGCATGGCCCTGCCGATCACAAGCGAGAGTTCCGCCGCAAGAGCGGATAGCCTTTAGCGGACGACAGAGTGAGATAACGATCACCCCCAGTCGAATTCGATTGGGGGTGATTGCTTTTCGTGACCCGATGAAAGTTTCCTGGACATACGAAAAGACCCTCCGATCGATGATCGAAGGGTCTTTCCTTTGTAGCCCCGACGGGATTCGAACCCGCGCTACCGCCTTGAGAGGGCGGCGTCCTAGGCCGCTAGACGACGGGGCCAGAACACGCTTTTAACCGTGGTATTTCAGTCTTGCTCTTGGATGCTCAGCAAGCTTAGCTTGTCTGAGTCCGGCCACAAAATCGACCGGATTTCCGCTGGGGTACCAGGACTCGAACCTAGAATGGCGGTACCAGAAACCGCTGTGTTGCCAATTACACCATACCCCAAGGTCTTGCTCACCAGCCTTACCCGATCCGCTTCGCTGTTGTGCTCGGCGGCTCGTCTCCGGCCGAAAAGAAGATTACCAGTACCCCTGCCCCAAACACCAAATCGTATGGTCACGGGAGGTTTTTGCTTCATTTTCGGCCGGAAGACCGCCCAATCTAAGCGGTTACGGCTGCCCTACCTGCTCGCAGCCGCGCGAGAGAGACGTCCCGACCGAGCAATTCCATCGACTCGTAGAGCGGAGGGCTGATGTGAGAGCCCGTGATCGCCACTCGCACCGGGGCGAAGGCCTTACGCGGCTTGAGCTCCAGATCCTCGATGAGGGCTTTCTTGAGAGCTTCCTCGATGCTTGCCGCCGTCCACTCCGAGACACCGTCGAGCGCAGCAAGCGATGCGTCCAGAACCGGTCCCGCATCTTCCTTCAGGTTCTTTGCCGCTGCAGCCGGATCGAGGGCAAACGACGCCTCGTCGACGAACAGGAACTTCAGCAGATCCCACGCGTCGGACAGAACGACGATGCGCGTCTGCACGAGGTCCGCAGCAACAGTGAACGTCGCCTCGTCGACGTCGGCGCCGATGTGGCCATGCTCCACCAGGAACGACTTCAGTCGGGCCGCAAAGTCGGCCGGCTCGAGCAAGCGAATGTGCTCGGCGTTGATCGCGTCGGCCTTCTTCTGGTCGAAGCGCGCGGGGTTGGAGTTGACCTTGGAGACGTCGAAGGCCGCCACCATCTCGTCGAGCGAGAAGACGTCGTGATCGTCGGCGATGCTCCACCCGAGCAGAGCCAGATAATTCAGCAGTCCCTCGGGAATGAAGCCCCGATCACGGTGAATAAAGAGGTTGGACTCGGGATCGCGCTTGGAAAGCTTCTTGTTGCCCTGACCCATCACGAACGGCAGGTGCCCGAACGACGGTGTGAAATCGGCAACACCGATGCGGATCAATGCCTCGTACAACGCGAGCTGACGAGGAGTCGAGGACAGCAGGTCCTCACCGCGTAGTACGTGGGTGATCTTCATCAACGCGTCGTCGACCGGGTTGACCAGCGTGTACAGCGGAATGCCGTTGCCGCGAGTCAACGCGAAGTCCGGAACGGTGCCTGCTTTGAACGTGGTCTCGCCGCGGACCAGGTCGTTCCATGTCAGGTCGTGATCGGGCATCCGGAGTCGGACGACGGGCTTGCGACCCTCGGCAATGTAGGCGGCGCGCTGCTCTTCGCTGAGGTCGCGATCGAAATTGTCGTATCCGAGCTTCGGATCGCGGCCGGCAGCCTTGTGCCGTGCTTCCACTTCTTCGTTGGTCGAGTACGACTCGTAGGCCTCACCCGCGGCAAGCAGCTTGGTTACGACGTCGAGATGCAGGTCACGACGCTCGGACTGGCGATACGGCGCGTGCGGCCCACCGACCTCCGGGCCCTCGTCCCAGTTGAGCCCCAACCAGCGGAGGGCGTCGAGGATGGCCTGGTAGGACTCTTCACTGTCGCGCTGCGCATCGGTGTCTTCGATACGGAACACGAACGTGCCGCCGTGGTGTCGTGCGAATGCCCAGTTGAACAAGGCGGTGCGCACCAAACCTACGTGCGGGGTTCCGGTGGGTGACGGGCAGAAACGGACGCGTACTTCGCTGTTGGTCATGGCTCACTTGGCTCGGCGATGGTGGATGGTCGTACTACAGGTTAGTCCGGTAGCGCTTCCTCCATCCCCCGATCACCTACCCGGTAGG
Organism: Rhodococcus sp. GB-02; assembly: GCF_053470465.1. Lineage (NCBI taxonomy): Bacteria > Bacillati > Actinomycetota > Actinomycetes > Mycobacteriales > Nocardiaceae > Rhodococcus > Rhodococcus sp. GB-02. The sequence continues at coordinate 2,738,874 of NZ_JBPUKE010000001.1, read as the reverse complement.
ACGTTGATTCTCGTCATGTCACCGTCGTAGTAGGCGAGTAGTCGCTTGTCCATGACCTTTCGCCACAGCGGTGGCACCCACGCGCACACGATCATGACCGCGTAACCCGCAGGAAGTTGCGGCGCTTCGTCCGCGCTGCGCAGGCTCTGATACCGCAGACGCGGATTCGCGTGATGGTCGCTGTGGCGTTGAAGCTGATAGAGGAAGAGGTTGCTGACCACGTGGTCACTGTTCCAGCTGTCCTCTGGTGAGCAGCGAACGTACGAGCCGTCAGGCCTCTTTGCGCGAAGCAATCCGTAATGCTCGATATAGTTGGCGGTCTCGAGGAACGTGAATCCCGCAATCGCCTGAACGGCCAGCCACGGAGCGATTTCCCACCCGAACAGCGCAATCAGGCCGCCGAACAGAACAACGCTCATCGCCCACGCGTTCAAGATGTTGTTCCGACAGCTCCAGGTTCGCCGTCCTTGACGCTTCAGTCGAGCGCTTTCGATCCGCCATCCCGAGCGCAGACCGCCGACGACACTGCGAGGCAGGAAGAACCAGAAATTCTCCTTGTAGCGCGAACTGGCCGGATCCTCCGGCGTCGCGACGCGGACGTGGTGACCATGGTTGTGTTCGACGTAGAAATGGCCGTAGAAGGACTGCGCCAGCGCTAGTTTCGCGAGCCACTTCTCGAGCTTCTCACTCTTGTGCCCCAGTTCATGTGCCGCATTGATCCCCACACCGGCAACAACACCGGCGGTCATCGCGAGAGCGAACTTCTCCCCCGCAGCCATCGGCGCGTTCACCCAGCACCACGCGACGAACACGAGACCGAGGTATTGAAGTGGCAGGAACAAGTACGTGCACCAGCGGTAGAAACGATCCTCCTGCAGATGTGGAATCGCTTCGTCCGGAGGACTGTTCCCGTCCTCGCCTGCCAGGAGATCAATCAGAGGAATGACGATGACGATCAGCCACGCCCCGATGGCCCAGAAGAGCCCCAGGCTGAACTTGTCGACCAGGAACCAGGCAGCAAAGGGACTGAGAGGCACCAGCAAACCCAACGGCCACAGGTAGCGCTTCTTGTCTCGCCACACCGGCCGCTGCCCGTTTCGTGCTTCCCCTGTCGCTGACCGGGAGGCTTCCGCGAAGGTCGTCATGTATCACCACGTTTCTGCGCAATCCACTCGATTGCCCCATCGGCTTCTATCCAGTTATCGGTCACCTTACTGCTCAGCGTTACATTTCAGGGAATCTGGTCTGTTACGGGCCGTGGCAGCAAACCGAGGGGCGAACCCTCCCAACCTGACCAATTCAGACATAACGCCAGGAGGATCAGTGGCGAAGCTTCGCCTGGCTCACAAAACTCGCAGGTCAGTCCCAGGGACTGATCACCTCGATCCGAAAGGTAATCCCCATCAATCCCCCGGCGATAGTTACTATCCTGCAACTTTTCTTCGACAGACACCTCTCGACTCACCCCACGACGGAGGCCCCATCCAGTTGGGATGGGGCCTCCGTAGTCACATGACTGAAAGAACCGGGTCAGATCACTTCTTGGCGGTCACCGGGTTGGTGAGCGTGCCGATCCCTGAGACCGTGACCGACACCGAATCACCGTCGACGATCGGGCCCACTCCGGCGGGGGTGCCGGTGAGGATGACGTCGCCGGGCAGGAGGGTCATCACCGCCGAGATCCACTCGATGATCTTCGGAATGTCGTGAAGTAGGAATGCGGTGCTGCTGTCCTGCTTGACCTGACCGTTCACCTCGGTCTTGATGTCGACGTCGGACGCATCCAGGCTGGTCTCGATCCACGGACCGAGTGGGCAGAAGGTGTCGTGCCCCTTCGCGCGCGTCCACTGCCCGTCGTGACGCTGATGATCTCGTGCCGACACGTCGTTGGCGATCGTGTAGCCGAGAACCACGCTCAACGCCTTTGCCGCCGGAACGTCCTTGCACGGTTGACCGATGACTACCGCGAGTTCACCCTCGAAGTGCACCTCGTTGGAGGTGGGAGGCAAGACGATCGGGGCACCCGGGCCGACGATGGACGTATTGGGCTTGAGGAAGATCACGGGATCCGCGGGGGCCTCGCCGCCCATCTCCGCGATGTGATCTGCATAATTCTTGCCGATGCAGATCACCTTGCTGGCGAGAATCGGAGCCAGCAGACGAACATCGGCGAGCGGCCAACTTCGGCCGGTAAATGTGGGGTTCCCGAACGGGTGCTCCGCAATTTCCTTGGCAACGAGGGCATCCTCTTCACCTTCGATACTGACGAACGCAACACCATCGGGACTGGCAATTCGACCAAGACGCATGCCGGCCAGTCTATCGGGGTGTCGGAAACGATTGACGCGCGCAAGCCGAAAGGCTTACGCGCGTCAGTCTCGTGAAAGAAATCCTTACAACGCTGCGGTGATCCGGTCGCCGATCTCCGTGGTGGAGATGGGGCCTTCGCCGCGGGTAGCCAGGTCAGCAGCGACCACAGCCTCCACCCGAGCGGCGTCGTCCTCGCGCCCGAGATGGCGAAGAAGCAGTGCGGCCGAGAGGATCGCGGCGGTGGGATCTGCGATTCCCTTGCCGGCGATGTCCGGGGCACTACCGTGAACGGGCTCGAACATCGAGGGGTTGGCCCCCGACGCGTCGATGTTTCCGCTTGCGGCCAAACCGATTCCACCGGTCACCGCGCCGGCGAGATCGGTGATGATGTCACCGAAGAGGTTGTCCGTGACGATCACGTCGAAGCGCGACGGGTCGGTGACCATGTAGATCGTGGCCGCGTCGATGTGGCAATACGCGGTTTCGACGTCCGGGAACTCGGCGCCGACGGTCTCGATTGCACGCGTCCAGATTGCGCCCGCGTTGGAGAGCACGTTGGTCTTGTGAATCAAGGTGAGGTGCTTGGACCGGGTCTGCGCCAAGGCAAATGCGTAACGCACCACGCGCTCGGCACCGAACCAGGTGTTGATCGACACCTCGGTCGCGATCTCGTGATCGGTACCGACGCGGATCGCTCCACCGTTTCCGGTGTACGGACCCTCGGTTCCTTCACGAACGACGACGAAATCGATCTCCGGCTGAGCCGCCAACGGCGACAACGCACCCGGATACAGCTGTGCGGGGCGAAGATTCACGTGATGATCGAGCTGGAAACGCATGTTCAGCAGCAGACCACGCTCGAGGATGCCGGGTGCGACGATCCGCGGATCCCCGATGGCGCCCAACAGGATTGCGTCGTGCTGACGAATCTGGTCCAGCTCGTCGGCCGGAAGCAGCTCGCCGGTGGCGTTGTAGCGACGGGCACCGAGATCGTATTCGGTGGTTTCCAGATCCGGAACCAACTTGCCGAGCACCTTGAGCGCTTCGGCTGTGACCTCGACGCCGATTCCGTCACCCGGAATGACCGCAAGCTTCATGGAGTCCTCATCTCAGTAGAACTGTGCGCCTTTATTAACCGCAGGCGGTCAACAAAGGCGCACAGCAAAAACAAATCAGGAAAGGTCGACCTGGGCGACGCGAGCGTCGAGCTGCGAGACGATTGCGTCGACCTCGGTGTCACCGACGACGCGGTCGACGCGCAGGATAACCGTTGCGCCTTCGCCTTCGGCGTCCTGGCTCAACGCTGCGGCGAGAATATCGACGCTCGCGTTACCGAGAACCGTGCCGAGCACACCGAGAACGCCCGGACGATCGCTGTAGTGAACGACGATGTTGTGACCCTCGGCGCGCAGGTCGAAGCTGCGTCCGTTGATGTTGACGATCTTCTCGACCTGCTGCAGGCCGGTGAGTGCGCCCGTGACCGACGTGACCGTGCCGTCGGCGGCAACTGCACGAACCTCGACCGCGCTGCGGTGAGCAAGAGCCTCGGAGTGCTTCTCGACCGACACGGTCACGCCGCGCTGCTCGGCAAGTGCCGGAGCGTTGACGAACGTGACAGCCTCGTCGCTGCTGGCGGAGAACACGCCGCGCAGTGCAGCCAGGCCGAGGATGTCGACGGTCTCGGCCGACAGCTCGCCGGTGGCGACAACCTGCACGGTCTGAACTGCCTCGGGCGACAGCGTCGCAGCGAGGAGACCGAGCTTGCGGACGAGCTCGAGCCACGGAGCAACTTCTTCGCCGACGGGGCCGCCGGAGACGTTGACGGCCTCGGGAACGAATTCGCCTGCCAGAGCAAGGAGAACACTCTTCGCCACGTCGATGCCTGCGCGGTCCTGAGCCTCGGACGTCGATGCACCGAGGTGCGGGGTGACAACGACGTTGTCGAGACCGAAGAGCTTGGAATCGGTGCACGGCTCGGTGCTGAACACATCGAGGCCGGCGCCGCGAACCTTGCCGGAGACCAATGCGTCGTAGAGCGCATCTTCGTCGATCAGACCACCGCGTGCGGCGTTGACGATGATGACGCCGTCCTTGGCCTTGGCGAGACGCTCGGCGTTGATCAGGCCGGCCGTTTCCTTGGTCTTGGGCAGGTGCACGGAGATGAAGTCGGCGCGCTCTACGAGCTCGTCGATGGTGACCAGTTCGATGCCGAGCTGCGCTGCGCGCGCTGCGGGCAGGTAGGGGTCGTACGCGATGATCGTGGTCTCGAACGCAGCGAGACGCTGCGCGAAGAGCTGGCCGATGCGGCCGAGTCCGACGACACCGACGGTCTTGCCGAGGATCTCGACACCGTTGAACTTGCTTCGCTTCCAGGTGTTCTCACGCAGGGTCTTGTCTGCTGCGGGAATCTGGCGAGCGGTCGACATGAGGAGCGCGACAGCGTGCTCGGCAGCGGAGTGAATGTTGGAGGTCGGTGCGTTGACGACCATCACGCCGCGCTCGGTGGCTGCGGGGATCTCGACGTTGTCCAGGCCGACACCGGCGCGGCCGATGATCTTCAGCTTGGTGCCGGCAGCCAGAACCTCGGCGTCGACGGTGGTGGCGGAACGGACGAGAATCGCGTCGGCCTCGGGTACCGCGGCGAGCAGCGCCGGGCGGTCGGGTCCGTCGACCCAACGCACCTCCACACCGTCACCGAGCGCCTCGACTGTGGACGGCGCGAGCTTGTCGGCGATCAGAACAACGGGACGGCCAGGCTGGCTCACGTGCAAACTCCCTGATTAGGTGGGCGTGAAGGTGGTTTAACCACCGACAGTTTAGTGCGCGCTGACTTCGAATCCACAACGCGGTAGGCAATACCACATAGTGGACACTTTCGCGGGCAAATTCTCGATGCAATATGAATCCGGGCTCAATCAGCCCGGAAAACAACTCCGGCCCAATGCCGCGCTGGTTCAACGGAATTGAACCGGCGCGGCATCAGGCCAGTGGAGACGTGGAGCGTGAAACTGCGAATTACGCGGTTTCGGTGATCGGACGATCGACCCAGCTCATCAGGTCGCGCAGCTTCTTGCCGGTGACCTCGATGGGGTGCTCGGCATTTGCCTTGCGCAGGCCCTCGAGCTCGGTGTTGCCGTTCTCGACGTTGGCAACCAGACGACGGGTGAACTCGCCGGACTGGATGTCGGCCAGGATCGCCTTCATGCGCTCCTTGGTGTCGGCGTCGATGACGCGCGGTCCGGAGAGGTATCCACCGAACTCAGCGGTGTCGGACACCGAGTAGTTCATGCGTGCGATGCCACCCTCGTACATGAGGTCGACGATGAGCTTGAGCTCGTGCAGAACCTCGAAGTACGCCATCTCGGGTGCGTAGCCGGCCTCGACCATGACCTCGAAACCGGTCTTGACCAGTTCCTCGGTGCCGCCGCACAGCACGGCCTGCTCGCCGAAGAGGTCCGTCTCGGTCTCTTCCTTGAACGTGGTCTTGATGACGCCTGCGCGGGTTCCGCCGATACCCTTGGCGTAGGACAGAGCGAGAGCCTGGCCTTCGCCCTTGGGATCCTGGTCGATGGCGATGAGCGCGGGAACGCCCTTGCCGTCGACGAACTGACGACGCACCAGGTGGCCGGGTCCCTTAGGGGCGACCATGCCGACGGTGACGAACTCCGGAGCCTTGATCAGGTCGAAGTGAATGTTCAGGCCGTGACCGAAGAACAGCGCGTCGCCGTCCTTGAGGTTCGGCTCGATGTCGTTGGTGAAAATGCTCGCCTGAGCGGTGTCAGGTGCGAGCACCATGATGACGTCGGCCCACTCCGAAACCTCGGCCGGCGTACCGACTGTCAGGCCCTGCTCCTGCGCCTTCTCACGCGACTTCGAGCCTTCCTTGAGGCCGATGCGCACATCGACGCCCGAGTCACGCAGGCTCAACGAATGGGCGTGGCCCTGGCTTCCGTAGCCGATCACAGCAACCTTGCGGCCCTGAATGATCGACAGATCGGCATCGTCGTCGTAGAACATCTCGACTGCCACAGTTCTCAACCTCTCCTTGGATTTTTACGTGTCTAAAAGTACTAGCGGGTGGCCGTGATCGACTTCGGCCCTCGACCGACTGCCACGACCCCGGACTGAACGATCTCCCGGATACCGTACGGATCGAGCATCCGCAGCAGTGCATCCAGCTTGGACCGAGTACCGGTCGCCTCGATGGTGACAGACTCCGGGGAGACGTCGATCACCTTGGCGCGGAACAGGTTCACCGTTTCGATGACCTGCGTGCGCACGCTTGCATCTGCGCGCACCTTGATGAGCACGAGCTCGCGAGCGACGGATGCTTCACCGTCCTGCTCGACGATCTTGATGACGTTGATCAGCTTGTTGAGCTGCTTCGTCACCTGCTCGAGAGGGAATTCGTCGACCGTGACGACGATGGTCATACGTGAGATCTCGGGGATCTCGGTTCCACCCACCGCAAGGGATTCGATGTTGAATCCGCGGCGGGAGAAAAGTGCGGAGACGCGAGCCAGCACGCCTGGCTTGTCCTCGACGAGAACACTGAGGGTGTGACTGGTGCTCACTTCTGATCCTCCCCTGTGCCCGCGGCGGGTCCGGCTTGCTCGCGTGACATGGCTTCGTGGATGACGGCGGGCTCGGCTACTGCCTCGTCGTCGTCGAACAGCGGCCGGATGCCCCGGGCCGCCATGATTTCGTCGTTGCTCGTTCCGGCAGCGACCATCGGCCACACCTGCGCGTCGGCGGTGACGATGAAGTCGATCACGACAGGCTTGTCGTTGATGGACTGCGCCTCACGGATCGCAGCTTCGACATCTTCTTCGCGCTCGACACGAATTCCGTGGCAGCCCAATGCTTCTGCGAGCTTGACGAAGTCCGGGATGCGGATGGCGCCGTGCGTTCCGAGGTTGGTGTTGGAGTAGCGCTCTTCGTAGAAGAGTGTCTGCCACTGACGCACCATGCCGAGGTTGCCGTTGTTGATCAGGGCAACCTTGATCGGAATACCTTCGAGTGCGCAGGTTGCGAGTTCCTGATTGGTCATCTGGAAGCAGCCGTCGCCGTCGATCGCCCACACCTCGGTGTCGGGCATGCCCATCTTGGCGCCCATGGCTGCGGGAACCGCGTAGCCCATGGTGCCGAGTCCACCCGAGTTGAGCCACGTGCGGGGCTTCTCGTAACCGACGAACTGCGCGGCCCACATCTGGTGCTGGCCGACGCCGGCACAGTAGATGGCATCCGGTCCGGCGAGCTTGCCGACGGTCTGGATGACGTACTCCGGGCTCAGCTGACCGTCGGTGGGACGGTCGTAGCTCAGCGGGTACGTGCGACGGATGTCGTTCAGGTACGCCCACCATTCAGAGAGTTCGAACGTGGTGCCCGTGGCCATGTCGGCACGGATAGCCTCGATGAGTTCGGTGATGACCTCTTTGCAGTCGCCCACGATCGGGACGTCGGCGTAGCGGTTCTTGCCGATCTCGGCCGGATCGATGTCGGCGTGGATGACCTTGGCATCGGGCGCGAAGGAATTCAGCTGACCGGTGACGCGGTCGTCGAAACGCGCGCCGAGGGTGATCAAGAGATCGCTACGCTGCAGAGCGGCGACCGCGGCAACGGTGCCGTGCATACCGGGCATACCGCAGTTGAGATCGTGGCTGTCCGGGAACGCGCCGCGAGCCATCAATGTAGTGACGACAGGGATTCCGGTCAGCTCGGCCAATTCGAGCAGCTCCGGCGAGGAGTCGGACTTGATGACGCCGCCACCGACGTACAGCACCGGCGACTTGGCGTCTGCAATCAGACGTGCAGCTTCACGTACCTGCTTGCCGTGCGGCTTGGTGACCGGGCGGTATCCCGGCAGACGCATCTCCGGCGGCCACGAGAACGTGGTCTGCGACTGCAGGATGTCCTTCGGGATATCGACCAGGACGGCGCCGGGGCGACCGCTGGCTGCGAGGTAGAACGCCTCGGCCATGATGCGCGGGATGTCGATCGCGTCGGTGATCAGGAAGTTGTGCTTGGTGACCGGCATCGTGATGCCTGAGATGTCGGCTTCCTGGAAGCCGTCGGTACCGATCAGCGAGCGAGCCACCTGTCCGGTGATCGCGACGATCGGAACGGAGTCCATCTGCGCGTCGGCCAGCGGCGTGACCAGGTTGGTCGCACCGGGACCCGAGGTAGCCATGCACACGCCGACCTTGCCGGTCGCCTGGGCGTAACCGGTGGCAGCGTGGCCTGCACCCTGCTCGTGGCGCACGAGCACGTGGCGGACCTTGACCGAATCGAAGAGTGGGTCGTAAACCGGGAGCACGGCACCGCCGGGAATGCCGAATACCGTGTCGACCTCGAGCTCTTCGAGGGCTCGAACCACAGACTGCGCGCCGGTTACCCGCTCAGGCGGGAGCTGGCGACGGTTGGCCGTCTGGGTTGCGGCAGCCGCGGTTGTCGGGCTCGGTGTCCCTGACTTGCGCGGCGTTGGTTGAGGCCGTGCTGTTGGTGCGCTCACTGGGAAATCCTCTGATTTGGCTCCGGGCAACAAAAAACCCCCGTCAGCATCTGCTGAGCGAGGGTGGCGCGTCGTTATCTGGTGAGTTGAAAAATCGACTCAGGCGACGACGCGCCGGCCGATTACGAGCAACTCATTCTGTTTCACGCACTCGACAGTAGAGGCGCTAGTCGCGAACGGCAAACTTGGTGAGTCGACCGTCCCAGAATCTGAGATACATCGGCTGCAATGCGAAGATGTAGAGGTGTCAACTTCGCAGCAGCCCGTGCCACCGGCTCAATCATCCCACACGCCGAAACCACTTCGGCACGTCATCCGCATTTCGCAGCTCGCTTACATGGCTTGCGCATTCCTTCTGTTCGCGGTCAGCTTCCCGATCTTCGGGTGGCCCGTCGCCTTCAGCTGGTTGCTGATCCTTCCGATCATCGCCGTCTATCTCGTCGCGCGACTGCGCACCACCGTCAGCCCTGACGGTCTCGAGGTCCGCTCGACGTTCTCCAAGCGCACCCTCGCCTGGGACGACGTCAAGGGTTTCCGCTTCCCGAAGCGCAGCTGGGCGCGCGCGGAACTCACCGATGGAACCGAGGTGACCTTGCCTGCGGTCAGCTTCGTCAGGCTTCCCGAGATCGCGATCGCCAGCGGCGGCCGTATCACTGATCCCTACGCATCGGCCGCAGAAGCCTTCGCCGCCAAGGAAGCCGAAGAGGAAGAAGCAGCGCCACAATCAGACGAAGAATCAGAGGTCGAGTCCGACATCGCCGACAACGGTCAGGACCAGCCCGAAGAGAAGCGCCGATAGCACGCGAGTAGCGTTGGGAGGCCCTCGCTTCTATTTGAGTGGACCAGCAACGATCACATAAGGAACACGCCCATGCCCCCGTTGAGGTCACGCACCACCACCATCGGACGTAATGCTGCCGGAGCCCGATCCCTTTGGCGCGCCACAGGAATGACGGATTCCGACTTCGGCAAGCCGATCGTCGCCGTAGCGAACTCGTACACCCAGTTCGTACCCGGCCACGTGCATCTCAAGAACGTGGGCGAGATCGTTGCCGAGGCCATCAGTGCAGCCGGCGGCGTCGCTCGTGAGTTCCACACCATCGCAGTCGACGACGGCATCGCTATGGGCCACGGCGGAATGCTCTACTCACTCCCGAGTCGCGAGATCATCGCCGACTCGGTCGAGTACATGGCAAACGCCCACACGGCCGACGCACTGGTGTGTATCTCCAACTGCGACAAGATCACTCCCGGCATGCTCAACGCCGCGATGCGTCTGAACATCCCGACCGTCTTCGTCTCCGGCGGTCCGATGGAGGCCGGTAAGGCAGTGGTCGTCGGCGGTGTGGCCCAAGCCCCCACCGACCTCATCACCGCGATCTCCGCCTCTGCCAACGATGCCGTGTCCGACGAAGGCCTCGACGAGGTCGAGCGCAGCGCGTGCCCGACGTGCGGGTCCTGCTCCGGCATGTTCACCGCCAACTCCATGAACTGCCTGACCGAAGCCCTCGGCCTTGCATTGCCGGGCAACGGTTCCACGCTGGCAACTCACAAAGCGCGTCACGCACTCTTCTCTCGTGCGGGCACCACTGTGGTCGAGGCTGCACTCAAGTACTACCGCGACGGCGACGAGTCGGTTCTGCCGCGCAACATCGCGACCCCGGCAGCGTTCCGCAACGCAATGGCTCTCGACGTCGCCATGGGCGGTTCCACCAACACCGTCCTGCACACGCTGGCGGCGGCGCAGGAAGGCGAGGTCGACTTCGACCTCGACACCATCGACGCGATCAGCCGTAAGGTGCCGTGCCTGTCCAAGGTCTCCCCCAACTCGGACTACCACATGGAAGACGTCCACCGCGCCGGCGGAATCCCCGCCCTGCTCGGTGAGCTTCGCCGCGGTGGACTCCTCGAAACCGACGTGTCCACCGTGCACACCAAGAGCTTCGACCAGTGGCTCGACGACTGGGACATCCGCTCCGGCAAGGCAACCGACGAGGCAATCGAGCTTTTCCACGCTGCTCCCGGCGGCGTGCGCACCATCGAACCGTTCTCCACGGACAACCGTTGGTCTGCCCTCGACACCGATGCGGCCGGCGGCTGCATCCGCGACGTCGCGAACGCCTACACCGTCGAAGGCGGCTTGGTCGTCCTGCGCGGTAACATCGCACTCGACGGCGCAATCCTCAAGACAGCCGGCATCGACGAGGAACTGTTCTCCTTCCAGGGCCCGGCGCTGGTCGTCGAGTCTCAGGAAGAAGCCGTCTCGGTCATCCTGCAGAAGAAGATCAAGGCCGGCGACGTTCTCGTCGTGCGCTACGAAGGCCCCAAGGGCGGACCCGGCATGCAGGAAATGCTGCATCCCACCGCCTTCCTCAAGGGCGCGGGCCTCGGTAAGGAATGCGCACTGATCACCGACGGTCGTTTCTCGGGCGGAACCTCCGGACTGTCCATCGGCCACATCTCCCCCGAGGCTGCCGCAGGCGGAGTCATCGGACTCGTCCAGAACGGCGATCAGGTTCGCATCGACGTCGCCTCGCGCACGCTGGAGATCCTTGTCGACGACGACGTCCTCGCCGAGCGACGCGCCAAGATGGAGACCTCGGAGCGGCCATGGCAGCCGGTCGATCGTCAGCGCACGGTGACGACAGCCCTGCGCGCCTACGCCGCTCTGGCAACGTCGGCGGACAAGGGCGCGGTTCGCTACGTTCCGTAAGTTCTGCCACGAATCGAAAAAATCCCCGGCCGCTTTCGGCCGGGGATTTTTTCTGTCAGCGCGCGGCTCGAGATGCGCGTAGCCGATGTGACAGTCACACAAGGTTTTCGGGCAGTCGGACGTGCGGCAACCAACTCAGCTCCACGAGATGCTCGCCAACGGGCGACTGCAGAGGATCGACAGAGTCGTGTTCATTTCGCCTCGGAGTCCGCCATGTCACGCCTGATGCTGTCGGAGAAGAACGTGATACCGACTGCGTCCGAACACGCAATGTTTCCTCCCGTGTTGTATGAGCCTGAACCACAACCCAATCCGATCATCCCGTCGGTTTTGCACTCGCAGTGGGTTCCGTCGCCGACGCACTCTGCCACGACGCGCGATTGACGCTCGATCGCATCCGGGTACGCAGTGGTCATCTCGCCTGGCGCCCCGATACGGGTAAACAGTTTGCAGGACCCGCACCGCACCTCACAAAACGAGATGGGTTGATGCAACTCATCGACAGCAAGACCGACCGACAGGTACCGAATAACCGGGGCGACACGCGGAGCACCAACGGAACGATATGAGCTATCAGACATTTCAGACTGAATCGCGCGTCCGGCTCGTGAGCGAATTCACTTGGACGTAGGGTTCCAGACACCAGCTGATCAATTCAGATACATGAGGGGGGATGACTTTCAGTCAGGTGATCATTTCGGTCAGTTCGAGCGAGCTGACTTGCACACGGCGCTCACCAGTGGTTCCCTCATCAGGTCGCTGAGACGCACATCACAACGACGACAGTCAGCCACCGCCCGTCACCCACAAGGTCGACGGGAAACAACCAAGGAGCAATACATGCCCGGAGTCGGCATATGGCGCACCAAATCCGTCGAGCAATCGATCGCGGACACCGACGAGCCTGAGACAAAGCTCAAGAAGGAACTGACCGCGAAGGACCTCACGGTATTCGGAGTCGCCGTCGTCATCGGCGCAGGCATCTTCACGCTGACTGCTCGAACCGCAGGCAATGTCGCAGGACCCTCCATTTCACTGGCATTCGTTCTTGCTGCCATCGCCTGCGGCCTTGCCGCACTGTGTTATGCGGAGTTCGCCTCCACTGTTCCGGTCGCCGGCAGCGCATACACGTTCTCCTACGCGACGTTCGGTGAGTTCGCGGCCTGGATCATCGGCTGGGACCTCATCCTCGAGTTCGCCCTCGCCTCCGCTGTCGTCGGCAAGGGTTGGTCGCTCTATCTCGGCAACGTCATCGGTGCCAGCGGCAGTACCACCGCGCACATCGGATCGATCAGCTTCGACTGGGGCGCACTGCTCATCATCGGAGTAATCACGCTGATCCTCGCGATCGGCACCAAGGTTTCCTCGCGAGTCTCTGCTGTCATCACCGCAATCAAGATCGCGGTAGTCCTGCTCGTCATCGTCGTCGGCGCGTTCTACATCAAGAAGGAGAACTACTCCCCCTTCATCCCGCCGTCCGAGGGGTCCGAGAGCTCTGCCAGCGGAATCCACCAGACATTGTTCTCCTGGCTGACCGGTGCCGGCGGAAGCAGCTACGGCGCATACGGATTGCTCGCCGCAGCCAGCCTCGTGTTCTTCGCATTCATCGGATTCGACGTCGTTGCGACCACGGCCGAGGAAACCAAGAACCCGCAGAAGTCGTTGCCGCGAGGAATCTTCGGCTCGCTCGCCATCGTCACCGTGCTCTACGTTGCCGTCACACTCGTCCTCACCGGAATGGTCAAGTACACCGAACTCAAGGACGGCAGCCCATTGGTCGGCGATTCCAGCGCCACCCTTGCCACCGCATTCGAGGCCAACGGAATCGGTTGGGCACAGACGGCCATCAACTTCGGTGGCCTGGCCGGCCTCACGACAGTTGTCATGGTCATGATGCTCGGCCAGACCCGCGTCCTGTTCGCCATGTCCCGTGACGGTCTCATGCCGCGCAGCCTGGCCAAGACCAACGCCAAGGGCATCCCGATGCGCATCACGTTGATCGTCGGTGGCATCGTCGCCGTCCTGGCAGCCTTCTTCCCGATGGGCACGCTCGAAGAGATGGTCAACATCGGAACGCTGTTCGCATTCGTCCTGGTTTGTGTCGGTGTCATCGTCCTACGCCGCACCCGCCCCGACCTGCCGCGCGGATTCCGCGTCCCACTGGTGCCCTTCGTGCCGATCGTCGCCGTGCTCGCCTGCGGTTGGCTGATGCTCAACCTCTCGGTCGAGACCTGGATCCGGTTCCTCGTCTGGATGGCCATCGGTGTGCTCGTGTACTTCGCCTACGGTCACCGCAAGTCGGTCCTCGGTCGCAAGCTCAAGGACGGAACAGCCATCCCGTCCGCGAACGCCGACCCGGTACTCGTCAAGGACTGATCCTTCACAGACGAACCGCCGCTCTCCGATTCGGAGAGCGGCGGTTCGTTTGTTCGACGGCGCGAGTTTCAGATGAGCGGATTGGCACCGTTCAGGAAGATCCAGGTGCAGACGCCCGCAGCGATGCCGAGGATCAAGACCACGAGCGATCCGACGAACGGGCGGGTTGCCCAGCCACGACGACCGTCGAGCGCAATACGGCCAGGACCCGTCAAAATGATGACGCCCGCACAGATTCCGAGCAGCATCTCGTACTCGGTACCGGCAGGGGCGAAGTACTCCAGTCCAGGTGCACTCGCCTGACGCAGCGCCCACGCATTGATCATCACCGCCAGAACCGACGCTGCCGCAACGGGAGTCAGCAACCCGAGTATCAGGAGGGCGCCACCTGCGACCTCACCGACGGCGCCGAGTATCGCCATCCACTTCGCCTGCTGGAACCCGGCGTCCGCCAGCATCGTCTCGAACCCGTTCAGGCCCGGCCCGTTCCAGATACCGGTCAACTTCTGCAGACCGTGCACCAACGCAGTTCCGCCGACGGCCAATCGCAGTGCAAGCAACCCGAGGTCGAGCGTGCCTCGGCCCCGCGGAGACTCCGTTGCACCTGCCACGGCTTCGGCGGTGGGGACGGAGGCGATCGGAGCGTCGTACGCCGTCTCACGCTCGAGAGCCACCGTCGGCTGATCCGCGCCAGGTGCTCGATATGTCGGTATCTGTTCGGTCAAGGAGTTGGCGTTCGTGGAACCGAAATCGAGATCGTCGTCGGTCCGCGGCAACGGATTCTTGGCGCTCACCGTCGGAAATTGTTCGGTGGGCGAATCATACGGACTGGACACATTGCCCGTCGGCTTGTCCGCATCCGACAACTCGCTGGGATCTTTTCGCTCGTCAGTCACGTAGGTGAGCCTATGACCGATTCACGAACTCGACGGGGAACCTTGGTCCGGCGTGGCGACATCTGCCGTGCGTTACGTAACGTCTTGGGCATGACTACGGGTAGGCATGCAACGCTGGGCGCACTGGCTCTGGTGCTCGGGACATCGTTGCTCGCAGGTTGCGCCGACTTCGACGAATCGACTGCCTCGCCGTTCACACCCGAACCGACCAACCAGGCAAGCGCGGAAGTGCAGCCGGAGAATCCTCCGCCGTCCACCACGCCGCCGGCGCCGCGGACCGGCCCCCTCGGACCGTGTCAGGATGCCGACACCGCCGTGATCGCAACCTGTCTCGACACCACCGGTGGCCTTGTCACACTTCCGGACGGAAATTCAGGACTGGTGGCCGAACGACGAACCGGCCGAATCATGCAGGTAGCTCCCAACACGACACCGGTCGAAGTTGCCAAGATCGACGTCGACGGCAGCGGTGACGGCGGCCTGCTCGACATCGCCCTCTCGCCCACCTTCGTCGAAGACAACCTGATCTATGCCTACGTCACCACCGGAACGGACAACCGGGTGGTCCGCATCGCGCCGGGCGACACCGCAAAGGAAGTCCTCGGTGGAATTCCACGCGGCGCGAGTGGCAACGGCGGGTCACTGGAGTTCGCGGCCCCGGACCAGCTCATGGTCCTGACGGGCGATACCGGAAACCCTGCGGTTGCTCAGGATCCCGGCTCGTTGGCGGGGAAACTGTTGCGAGTCCGATCGTTGACGCCCAACGCAGCGCCGCCTCGCCCGGAAGTTGTTCTGTCCGGAATCGGGAACGGCGGCGGCGTGTGCGTGGATCCGGGTATCGCGACGTGGGTCACCGACCGAACCACTCTCGAGGATCGCCTCCAACGTGTCGGCTCCGACGGAACGGTGACGTCCCCCGCTTGGACGTGGCCTGACCGACCCGGCGTCGGAGGGTGCATTGCGGCGCAGGGAGTGGTAGCTGTCGCGCTGGGGGCCGGCAAAGCGATCTCGGCGTTGGCTGCCGACCCCGGAACAGGAGCAGTTACGACCGCGCCGTCGGCAGTGGCGAAGGACACGTACGGCCAACTAGGCGGTTTGGCACTCGGATCCGACGGTTTGATGTGGGCGAGCACGATCAACAAGACCGCGGGCGAGCCAGGGCCGAACGACGACAAGGTGGTCAAGATCCCCATGCCGAGTGGCAGCGGCGGAATCGACTGAGCCGTGATCGACGAGCACCATGTCTGTTCGGTCACGGATCCGGTGACCGAACATGCACAGATGCGTACTCTTTTGTTAGCGGGGCTAAACACCCCGTAGTTGCCAGGACCGGTTGGCCAACCACGACAAAGGAGTCGGAATGAAGGCAATCCAGTACACGAGAATCGGCGCTGAGCCCGAACTCACGGAGATTCCCAAACCCCAGCCCGGTCCCGGTGAAGTGCTCCTGGAAGTAACCGCGGCCGGCGTCTGCCACTCGGACGACTTCATCATGAGCCTGCCAGAAGAGCAGTACACCTACGGCCTTCCGCTCACACTCGGTCACGAAGGCGCCGGCCGAGTCGCGGCCGTCGGCGAGGGTGTCGAGGGACTCGACATCGGAACCAATGTCGTCGTCTACGGACCTTGGGGTTGCGGCAACTGTTGGCACTGCTCGCAGGGACTCGAGAACTACTGTTCTCGCGCAAAAGAACTCGGCATCAATCCTCCAGGACTCGGCGCACCCGGCGCGTTGGCCGAGTTCATGATCGTCGATTCACCTCGCCATCTCGTGCCGATCGGTGACCTCGACCCGATCAAGACAGTGCCACTGACCGACGCCGGCCTGACGCCGTATCACGCGATCAAGCGTTCTCTGCCGAAACTTCGCGGAGGCTCGTACGCGGTTGTCATCGGTACCGGTGGTCTCGGCCACGTCGCCATTCAGCTCCTCCGCCACCTCTCGGCAGCCACGGTCATCGCACTCGACGTGAGCGCGGACAAGCTCGAACTGGCAACCAAGGTCGGCGCTCACGAAGTGGTGCTCTCCGACAAGGATGCGGCCGAGAACGTCCGCAAGATCACCGGAAGTCAGGGCGCCGCACTGGTTCTCGACTTCGTCGGCTACCAGCCCACCATCGACACCGCGATGGCTGTCGCCGGCGTCGGATCCGACGTCACCATCGTCGGGATCGGCGACGGGCAGGCCCACGCCAAAGTCGGATTCTTCCAAAGTCCGTACGAGGCTTCGGTGACCGTGCCTTACTGGGGTGCCCGCAACGAGTTGGTCGAATTGATCGACCTGGCGCACGCCGGCATCTTCGACATCGCGGTGGAAACCTTCAGTCTCGACAACGGAGCCGAAGCGTATCGACGACTGGCTGCCGGAACGCTCAGCGGCCGCGCGGTTGTGGTCCCTGATCTATAGATCGACAGCGGTAAAACGACAGTGGGAAAAACACTGATGCCCGGCCGAATTCGATTCGGCCGGGCATCAGTGTTCGCTACCGAGGACTAGCTGCACGCCTCGATGACAAGCTCCTTCACACGAGCCGCGTCTGCCTGTCCGCGAGTGGCCTTCATGACGTCGCCGACGATCTTTCCGGCGGCCTGCACCTTGCCACTGCGGATCTTGTCCGCGATGTCGGGGTTGGCTGCGAGTGCCTCGTCGACGGCTGCCTTGAGCTTGGTTTCGTCACGCTCGACGACCAACTCCGGGTGGGCCGCGACAACCTGCTCTGGGTCACCCTCGCCGTCGAGGACGTGATCGACGACCTGGCGAGCGACCTTGTTGTTGAGCTTGCCGCTGTCGATGAGAGCGACGACCTGGGCAACCTGCGCCGGGGTGATCGGCAGAGCACCGAGTTCGACGCCACGGGTGTTGGCCTGCTGTGACAGGTAGGACAGCCACCACGACCGCGCTGCCTCGGGCGAAGCACCGGCCTCGGTGGTCGCGATCACCAGATCGATGGCACCGGCATTGACGAGGTCGCGCATGACCTCATCGGAGATTCCCCAGTCCTTCTGGATCCGCGCGCGGCGAATCCAGGGGAGCTCCGGCAAGGTGCCGCGCAGTTCTTCCACCCACTCGGCGCTCGGGGCGACAGGCTCGAGATCCGGCTCCGGGAAGTAGCGGTAGTCCTCGGCCGTTTCCTTACGACGTCCGGCGGCGGTGGTGCCGTCGGCTTCCTGGAAGTGGCGGGTCTCCTGGATAACCTCACCGCCGGCGTCGAGAACTGCTGCCTGACGGCGCATTTCGTAGCGAACTGCGACCTCGACGCTTTTGAGGGAGTTGACGTTCTTGGTTTCGGTACGCGTTCCGAGTTCCGTGGCGCCGATCGGCATCAACGAGATGTTGGCGTCGCAGCGCATCGATCCCTGATCCATCCGCACGTCGGAGACGTCGAGTGATTTGAGCAGATCACGGAGCGCCGTCACGTACGCGCGAGCAACCTCGGGAGCGCGCTCACCGGCACCGTGGATGGTCTTGGTGACGATCTCGACCAGCGGCACACCGGCACGGTTGTAGTCGAGAAGCGAGTGGCTCGCTCCGTGGATACGGCCGGTAGCGCCGCCCACGTGCAAGGACTTTCCGGTGTCCTCTTCCATGTGCGCGCGCTCGATGTCGACACGCCACGTCGTGCCGTCATCGAGGATCACGTCGAGGTATCCCTCGGTTGCGATCGGCTCGTCGTACTGGGAAATCTGGTAGTTCTTCGGCTGATCCGGGTAGAAGTAGTTCTTGCGCGCGAATCGGCCCCACGGCGTGATGGAGCAGTTGAGCGCAAGGCCGATCCGGATCGCGGACTCGACAGCGGCTGCGTTCACCACCGGCAACGAACCGGGCATGCCCAGACAGACCGGGCACACCTGGGTATTGGGTTCGGCACCGAACTCGGTGGGGCACGGGCAGAACATCTTGGTCGCGGTGCCGAGTTCTACGTGCACCTCCATACCCATCACAGGCTCGTACTTGGTCAGTACTTCGTCGTAATCGAGGATGTCGGGCGCATCGACAGCAGTCATGGTGATCAGTTTATGCGTCTGCGGCTCAGCCGAAGAATGCGGCTGCCTCCTCGTAACGCTCCTTGGGCACCGTCTTGAGTTTGCGGGTCGCCTCGGCGAGCGGAACGAGGTCGATGGACGTTCCGTGCAACGCGACCATCTGACCGAAATCTCCGCGGTGAGCTGCGTCGGTGGCATGAACCCCGAAGCGAGTGGCGAGGATGCGATCGTGCGGCGTCGGGGTGCCGCCGCGCTGGATGTGTCCGAGGACGGTGGTGCGAACTTCCTTGCCGATCCGACGCTCGATCTCGTTGCCGAGCTGCTGCGCGACGCCGGTGAAGATCTTGTGTCCGAACTCGTCGATGCCACCTTCGCGCAGAGTCATCGACGTGGGATCGGGCATCGCGCCTTCGGCGACGACGCAGATGAAGTGGGAGTCGCCGCGCTGGAAGCGCTTCTTGACCATCGCGCACACCTCGTCGACGTCGAACGGTTGTTCTGGGACCAGCGTCAGGTGTGCCCCCGACGCCAGTCCGGCTTGCAGCGCGATCCAGCCCGCGTGCCGGCCCATGACCTCGACGAGCATGACCCGCTGGTGTGATTCGGCCGTGGTGTGGAGTCTGTCGATGGCGTCGGTGGCGACGGCCAAGGCGGTGTCGAAGCCGAAAGTCACGTCGGTGCAGTCGATGTCGTTGTCGATCGTCTTGGGCACGCCGATCACGGGTACTCCACTCTCGGAAAGCCAACTGGCCGCAGTGAGTGTGCCTTCGCCGCCGATCGGGATCAGGACGTCGATCCCGTTGTCGTCGAGGGTCTGCTTGATCTGATCGAGGCCCGCGCGCAGTTTGTCGGGGTTCACGCGAGCGGTGCCGAGGATTGTGCCGCCGCGAGTGAGGATGCGGTTGATGCGATCGTCCGCGTCGAGAGGGACCTTGCGGTCCTCGAGAAGTCCTCGCCAGCCGTCCCGGAATCCGACCACGGTACTGCCGTAACGTCCGGCCGACGTACGTACGACGGCGCGGATGACCGCGTTCAAGCCCGGGCAGTCGCCGCCGCCCGTGAGGATTCCGATTCGCATAGTGCAGCACCTCTCGTGACCGGATTGTGGATCTTGGTGTCCATCTTCCCCCAGTCACCGTATTGCCGCAGGATAGCGGCGTTGCCGAGCCGCAACGCCGAGCCGCACGGGACCACTAACCCGGCGTGACGAGCCCGCTTTCGTACGCCAACACGACTGCCTGGGCGCGATCGCGCAGATCGAGCTTGGACAGCACCTTCCCGACATGGGTCTTGACGGTCTGCTCGGCGACGAACAGCCGCTCGGCGATCTCGACGTTAGACAATCCGCGGGCGATCAGTTCGAGGACCTCGCGCTCACGCGGGGTCAGCGCGTCGAGCGCTGCGGGCCGTGCGCGCGGTGCGGCCCGCCGGCTGGTCACATCGGCAATCAGGCGACGCGTCACCGTCGGCGCCAGCAAGGCCTGCCCTTCGGCGACGACGCGTACCGCCCGAATCAGTTCCTCAGCCGGTGCGTCCTTGAGCATGAAACCGCTCGCTCCGACGCTCAGTGCCTCGTAGACGTAGTCATCGATGTCGAAAGTGGTGAGCATGAGGACTCGCACCGGCGGTTCCCACCCGGCGGACAGAATCTGGCGGGCAGCGTCGAGTCCATTCATCTCGGGCATGCGAACATCCATCAACACCACATCCGGACGCAATCGCGAGACCTCGGCGACGGCGATCTTGCCGTCCGGCGCATCGCCGATCACGCTGATGTCGGGCTGGGCGGAGAGTAGGGCTCCGAACCCTTGTCGAACCATCGCCTGGTCGTCTGCGATGAATACTGTGATGGGCACTCGGACAGCCTAGGCGGGCATCGACGGCAACTCGGCCCGGACCTCGAACCCTCCGTCGTCGCGCCGGTTTGCCAACAACATGCCGCCCACGGCCGAAGCCCGCTCACGCATTCCGCGTATTCCGTTGCCACCAGTGGTTTCCGACGCCGAGTGCTGATTGCCACCCAGGGGCGAAGGTCCGTTGTTCACGAGCGCGCTCACCGATTGCGGGCCGAACGCCACGGCGACCTCGATGGGTCCGCCAGGTGAATGCCTGGCCGCATTGGTGATCGACTCCTGAATGATCCGGTAGAGCGCAAGGCCCGTGGATTCCGAGACCGACGCTCGATCTCCGTCGACTCGCCACGACACAGGCAATCCGGCACGTGTACTGCCGAGCAGCAGTTCGTCCAACTGATCGACACCCGGTTGCGGAGCCGTCACCACGGTGTCCCCGTCGCTGCGCAGGACTCCGAGGAGGCCGCGGATCTCGTTGAGCGCTGCTCGCCCAGTCTCACTTATCGATTCGAATTCGGTCCGGATCTCCGGAGTGACTGCATCGAGTCGGTACGGCGCGCTCTGCGCTTGCACGACCACCATCGACATGTGGTGGGCCACGATGTCGTGCAAGTCGCGGGCGATCCGCGCCTTCTCCTCGAGGATCGTTCGCCGAGTGCGCTCGAGTTCACTGACTTCCTCCTGCTTGGCCAACTGACGGCGCGAGAGAACCAACCAGCGGATCAGCAGGCAGAAGACCACCAGGGCGCTGAGTCCGACAGCCCAACCGGCTCCGTCGCTTCCCGGAGCGTTTCCGAGGAAGAGCAGCACAGTGGCGATCCAGGCGACACCGACAACCTGAATGGGCGCTCGCAGACTCACTGCGGCCAGCAACGACATCAGCACGATGATGTGGACGACCTGCCACGGATAGTCGTAACCGGGCGTGTTGTCGAACACCAACGGGATGATCAGTGCCGAGACCGCCGACACCGCCCACCCCAACGGAGCGTTGATCCGGATCAGGACAAACGGAAATGCGGCCAACGCGGCGACGAACGGCATGATCGGCGGCGAAACATGATGCGTCAGTTGCAGTGTCGGCCAGGCAATCGAATAGAGGATCAAGGTGACCGCGACTATGACGAAGTTCCAGAACTGACCGTGGGCCACGAAACGGGTTGCGCGGCGCACTTTCTCCGAATGCACTACCGCCCCGTCGAGGCCGGACAGCATCACCCCGGCGGTGGCGAATGTCGGTGCGGGCACAGCCGGTGCGCCCCTGTTCTTCCTTCGGACCTTGATCACCCGTCAAGCCTATGAAGACGAACCCCGAAAGTCCTCATACTGCAGAGTGAGATCCCCCTACCTCCGAGGTATCAGAGGGGAGGGAATTCTCACCCGAATACGCGTCGGAGAACCCCTCCACAGAGCGATGACCGCCAGGATTGTCCGTTCATAGCGTGAACGGCATGCGGATCACACGGGTGAAAGACCTCTCTCGAAGCGCCGGCACCTGGGCTGCCCTGGCGCTGGCTGCAACGGCGGCAATCATCGTCACTGCCGGATCGAGCGGCGCCGAGCCGCCGCGCACCGAGAACTCGAACGCATCCAGGGCGATCGTCACTGTGACTACCGCGGATGCCTCTGACGCTGTGACCACCATCCCGACGGACTTTGCGGCATTCGCGGGCTACACCCCCACCGTCGTCGATGGATACCTCGCCAATCCCCACGGCGACTGCTCGTCGCCGGTCCCACTTCCCGACGAATTCGACTCGGCCTGCAAAGCGCACGATCTCGGCTACGACCTGCTCCGCTACGCGCATTCGCACGGAACTGAACTGGGGCCGTGGGCACGTCAGGTCCTCGACGGTCAGCTCGACGAGCGAATGCATGCCGCGTGTGAAGACCGCACGACTTTTCTCTCACGAGGGTATTGCTTCGCGATGGCCGATGTAGCCGTCACAGCGGTGAACGGAAATTCCTGGCGCCAAAGCTATCTGACACCGGTCGCTGAATCAGGCTTCGGTTACGGCGCGGCCGGAGTCTTCGCTGTCTCCGCTCTCGGCTTCACCCTAATGCGGTCGCGGCGTCTCGATCCGTCGAACGGGTTCTCCTCCTCTCCGAAAGCGGTTGCAGCATGAGCGTTCTGAATGCGTCACGGACCCCTGCCCTCGCCCGAGTCGGGGCGCTCGCACTCCCCCGAGTGTCGACGAGCGTCGCCGTGGCAGCGATGTCCGCCATCTCACTTGCCCCCGGACTGCTGCCGAGATCAGCCGTGCTCCAGGGCGTGTTCAGCGGTCTGCTCGTCGCGGCCGGACTACTGGCGATGTGGGCGTTCTCCGCGGTTGCGCGTCGACTCGTCTCCGATCGTGTGAAGGCCCGATTCGACGAACATCATTGGCGCATCAGCGCGTTGGGGTTGTCGACGGCCGCCGCCGCGATCGCTGTCTTCGCCGCCTCCAGTTGGCAGAACTCGTTGCGAGCGGCGATGGGCGCACCGTCTGCCGGACTTGTCCACTGGGCGGAGGCGGGTTGCATTGCAGCACTGACCGCACTTGGTCTCTGGGGCATCGGGGTCGGAATTTCGAAGGCGCTGCGGTGGATGGGTTTCGCGCGGAGCGTCGGCGCACTGGTCATGGGTGTTCTCGGAGTGCAGTTGGTAGTTGGTCCCGCCGTGTGGAACGGTCTTTCCGATTCGTTCGACAGTTCCAACGCGTACATCGACACTGCTCTGACACAGCCACTTTCGGCCTCCGTGTCAGGCAGCCCCGAATCTCTCATCTCATGGACGTCGATGGGCGCGGAGGGACGTAAGTTCGTTGCCACCGATCCGCGTGAAGACTCGGTGCGCGTCTACGCCGGTGTGGATTCCGCACCCAACGCCGCATCGCGTGCCGCTCTCGCCGTGAGTGAACTCGATCGCGTCGGCGGCTTTGCCCGCAACAGCGTCGTGGTAGCCGTTCCGACCGGCTCGGGGTGGATCGACACGCACGCAGTCGACGGTATCGAGCAACGGTTCGGCGGCGACGTCGCGATAGTCGGCCAGCAGTACTCCGACGCACCCAGTTGGGCTACATTCCTGTTCAGCCGAGACGAGGCCGAAGATTCGGCCACCGCTCTGTTCACCGCGGTCGGTACACACATCGCCTCGATGCCGACCGAAGAGCGACCGGACTTGTTCCTCTACGGACAGAGCCTGGGCGCCGTCGGGGGCAGTGCTGCGTTAATGGAGAAAAGCCCCACCACCGCGTGCGACGTGTTGTGGGCCGGTCCCCCGGCGGGCGCGACGCGGACGGAGGGCGCAACCGTCCTCGCGAACACGTCCGACCCGGTGGTGTGGTGGTCCCCCGCCCTCGCCACACAGAAGCCGGACCTGAGCCGCGCCGTCCAGGATGCCCCGATCCCGCAGTGGATTCCAGGCGTCACGTTCTTGCAGACGACCGCAGACATGCTCGGTTCGCTCGGTGTTCCCGCCGGCCACGGTCATCGCTACGGAACCGATCAGGGGACGGCTTTGGGGACCTGCTCCTGAAACTGCTGTGCGCCTTTATCAACCGCGGAGGGTTGATTAAGGCGCACAGCAAACAAGTCAGACTGCAGTTGCAATCGGGCCGCGTGCAGCTTCGTAGGCGGCACCGACGCGGTAGAGGCGCTCGTCAGCCATGGCGGGCGCCATGATCTGCAAGCCCACCGGCAGGTTGTCGTCTGCGGACAGACCCGAGGGCACCGACATCGCGCAGTGTCCGGCCAGGTTGGTCGGCAACGTGCACAGGTCCGAGAGGTACATGGCCAGCGGATCGCCGACCTTCTCGCCCAACTTCCACGGGGTGAACGGGCTGGTCGGCGAGACCAGTACGTCCACCTTCTCGTAGGCCTTGTCGAAATCGCGCGCGATGAGCGTACGAACCTTGAGCGCCGAACCGTAGTAGGCGTCGTAGTAGCCCGAGGACAGTGCGTAGGTACCGATCATGATGCGGCGCTTGACCTCCGGACCGAAACCGGCGGCGCGAGTTGCGGCCATGACCTGGTCGGCACTCATGTTGCCGTCGTCGACACGCAGTCCGTAGCGCATGGCGTCGAAGCGAGCCAGGTTGGACGAGACCTCACTGGGCAGCACCAGGTAGTACGACGCGAGTGCGTGCTCGAAGCTCGGGCACGAGACCTCGACGACCTCGGCACCGAGTGCCTTGAGCTGCTCGACGGCCGCGTCGAAGGACGCGATGACGCCGGGCTGATAGCTGTCGGAGTGAAGTTCCTTGACCACACCGACCTTGACGCCGCGCAGGTCGCCGTTTGCACCTTCGCGTGCTGCGGCGACGACCGGACGCACGGGGGCGTCGATGGACGTGGAGTCACGCGGATCGTGCCCGGCGATGACCTCGTGCAGCAGAGCGGTGTCGAGCACGGTTCGACCACAGGGACCGCCCTGATCGAGCGAGGAGGCGCACGCGACGAGTCCGAAGCGTGAGACAGTTCCGTACGTCGGCTTGGTTCCGACCGTCGCGGTGACCGCAGCGGGCTGACGGATCGAACCGCCGGTGTCGGTGCCGATGGCCAGCGGGGCCTGACGGGACGCGAGCGCCGCTGCGCTACCGCCGCCCGAACCACCGGGGATGCGGGTGACGTCCCACGGGTTACGCGTCGGGCCGAAGGCCGAGTTCTCGGTCGAAGAGCCCATCGCGAACTCGTCGAGGTTCGTCTTGCCGAGGATCGGGATGCCGGCAGCGCGCAGCTTCGACGTCAGAGTCGCGTCGTACGGCGCGACCCAGCCTTCGAGAATCTTCGACGCACAGGTGGTCGGCATGTCCGTCGTGGTGAAGATGTCCTTCAACGCGATCGGAACGCCGGCGAGTGCCGAAGCGGGTTCGTTTCCGCCTGCGAGCGAGTTGTCCACTGCTGCGGCGGCTTCGAGAGCCTGTTCGCCTGCAACGTGCAGGAAGGCGTGATACTCGGTGTCGACGGCCGCGATGCGGTCGAGATGCGCCTGCGTGACCTCTACGGAGGACACCTCACGCGAGTGGATCTTGCCGGCCAGCTCAGCGGCGTCCAGCGTGGTCAGATCGGTCATTCGCCCTCTCCAAGGATCTGCGGAACCGCAAAGCGATCCTGTTCGACTGCGGGTGCTCCGGACAATGCCTGCTCGGGGGTCAACCCGGGCACGATCACGTCAGGGCGGGTCACGTTGGTGACGGCATTGGGGTTCGCCATGGGCGGGACGTCGTCGGCCGCAACCTCGGTGACCACCTTGACGTGGTTGAGAATCGAATCCAACTGACCGGCGAACTCGTCGAGTTCGGCATCGGACAGGGCGAGTCTGGACAGCCGCGCGAGGTGCGCGACCTCGTCACGGGAGATGGCAGGCACCGCGGGGCCCCTTTCGGAAGAGGACGTGAACATTGCCGGTCCAGCCTAGTTCCTCGCCGACACAGACCTGTAAGCACGCCTACTGTGTCCACCGCCACGTCGAATCCACCTCGTGTTTCGCTCGTGTGACAAGCATGTGCACCCGATGTGACCCCGCCGCGGCGCCCACCAACGCGTGCTGAGCAAGTGCAAAGATGGGTGTGGCCCGGGTCGACGTGATCCGGGCAAGAACCGATGAGCGAAAGGCACGCACGTGTCGTACCTGCTTCGCGTCCAACTGCCCGACCGACCCGGCAGCCTCGGCGCGCTCGCCGTAGCTCTCGGATCCGTGGGCGCAGACATCCTCTCGCTCGACGTCGTGGAGCGAGGCGACGGTTTTGCCATAGACGACCTCGTGGTCGACGTCGAACCCGGCGCACTGCCCGACACTTTGATCACCGCTGCCGAGCATCTGCCCGACGTGCTGGTCGATTCGATCCGCCCCTACGCCGGGATTCTCGACACTCACCGTGAACTCGAGCTGATCGACTCCGTCGCCACCGCCAGAAACGATCGACTACAGGTCCTCGTCGACGGCGCGCCGCGTGTACTGCGAGTCGGATGGTGCGTCGTCGCGGACATCGGCAAGCGCGGGGCGTACCGCGTCGTCGGGAGCGCCGGTGCGCCGGAAACCCACGCCACCGACATTCCATGGATGCCGCTGGACAAGCCCACTGCACTCGACGGCGAGGCGGATTGGGTTCCGGACGTATGGCGCGACATGAACACCAGCCTCGCTGCCGCACCTCTCGGTTCCGGCAATCGAGTCCTCATGCTCGGCCGCCCCGGTGGACCCGAATTCCGCCCCTCTGAGATAGCCCGCCTCGGCTACCTCGCAGGAATCGTCGCGACGGTACTGGGTTGACCAGCCTGGGTAATCAGGCCAGACCGCGAACCATGACGGTCAGTTCCATGCCGCGAATGGGCTCCCACGCGCGCTCGGGATCCGGGACAAAACCGTTGCGGTCGTAGATACGACGCGCATCAACCATCTCGGGCTGCGTCGAAATGACCACCGAGTGATCGCCGCGATCGTAAGCGTCGGCGATCACGGCGCGAACCAATGCGGTTCCGGCGCCCGATCCCCGAGCCTGTGGCGATACCGCAAGCATGCGGAACTCGAGTTCACCCTTCTGCGCAACGTCGGCGAAGGGCGTACCGGGCTCGGCAATCGTCAACGAACCCACGACCTGATCGCCGAGAACGGCCACCAGCACCCGCCCCTGCTCCACCCGAGTTGCGGTGTCGCGCAGGCGCTCCGCGTACGGGGATCCGTCGGCGACAAATCCGCCACCCACGTACGACTGCACAGTCAGCTCACCGACGGTCTCGAACTCTGCCGGCAGAACTTCACGAATCTCGATCATGGCGTCACTATGGCACCCCACACGCCAATCTCAGAAATCGGACAAAGTCACTCTGCTGCGTCCAATTCGGTGGGAGCGACTGCATCCGGGCCATCTTCGAGCAACCGGCGGAAGCCGTCCTCGTCGAGCACCGGCACACCCAATTCGACGGCCTTGTCGTGCTTGGAACCGGGCGCTTCACCAACGACGACAAAGGCGGTCTTCTTCGAGACCGAACCTGCCGCCTTGCCCCCGCGCACCAGAATCGCTTCCTTTGCCTGATCGCGCGAGTACGTCTCGAGCGAACCGGTGACAACGATCGAGAGGCCCTCGAGATTGCGCGGAATCGAATCGTCTCGTTCGTCCTCCATGCGCACTCCGGCCGACGCCCACTTGTCGACGATCTGCTCGTGCCAGTCGACCGAGAACCACTCCACGACCGCCGCCGCGATCGTGGATCCGACGCCGTCCACTGCAGCCAACTCATCGACCGACGCTTCCCGAATGCGTTGCAACGAACCGAATTCGCCGGCCAACGCCCTGGCGGCAGTAGGGCCGACGTGCCGAATCGACAGTGCCACAAGCACTCTCCACAGCGGCTTGTCCTTGGCCGAATCCAGATTGGCCAGCAAGCGTTTTCCGTTGGCGGACAGTGCTCCCGCATTGGTGCGGAAGATAGGAACATCGATCAGTTTCTCGGCGTCGAGGGAAAAGAGATCGCCCTCGTCGCCGATGACCTTCGCTTCCAGCAGACCGGTCGCGGCCTCGTATCCGAGCACCTCGATGTCGAATGCCCCGCGACCGGCAACGTGGAACACGCGCTCGCGCAACTGCGCCGGGCAGTACTGCTGATTGGGGCATCGCACGTCGACGTCGCCCTCTTTTGCGGGTGCCAACAACGTGCCGCACTCGGGGCAGTGCGTCGGCATGACGAACTCGCGCTCGGTACCGTCGCGCACGTCTGCCACGGGCCCGAGGACCTCTGGGATAACGTCTCCGGCCTTACGCAACACCACGGTGTCGCCGATCAGCACACCCTTGCGCTTGACCTCGGATCCGTTGTGCAGCGTGGCCAAGGACACAGTGGAACCCGCCACCGTGACGGGTTCCATGTACGCGAACGGCGTCACACGTCCCGTGCGGCCGACACTGACCCGGATGTCGAGGAGCTTGGTCGTGACCTCTTCCGGCGGGTACTTGTACGCGATCGCCCACCGCGGTGCGCGAGACGTGGTGCCCAGACGTCGATGCAACGACATCTCGTCGACCTTGACCACCAGGCCGTCGATCTCATGCTCGACGTCGTGGCGATGTTCTCCCCAGTACTTCATCTTCTCGACCACGGCGTCGGCGCCGACCACCCGCGAAGTGTGCGTGGACACCGGCAGACCCCAGGCGGCGAGGGCCACGTATGCGTCGTACTGCGAAGCCGGATCGAAACCTTCCATGCGCCCGAATCCGTGGCAGATCATGCCGAGGCGACGACGCGCTGTGACGGCCGGATTCTTCTGGCGCAGGGAGCCCGCCGCGGAGTTGCGTGGATTGGCGAACGGCGCTTTGCCCTCCTCCACCAGCGAGGCATTGAGTGCAGCGAAGTCCTCGAGGCGGAAGAACACCTCACCGCGCACCTCGAGCAGGCTCGGAATCGGGTACTCGTCCGTGGCGGTGAGCCGCTCCGGTATGTCGTTGATCGTCAGGGCGTTGAGTGTGACCAGCTCGCCGGTGCGACCGTCGCCGCGGGTAGCGGCGCGCACGAGTTTGCCGTTCTCGTAGACAAGGTTGAGAGCGACACCGTCGATCTTCACTTCGCACAGAAAGTGCAGTTCGGGCCCGGTTTCCTGCTCTACCTTGGCGATCCATCCCCGGAGTTCGGACTCGTCGAAGACGTTGTCGAGGCTGAGCATCCGCTCGAGGTGATCGACGGATGTGAAGTCCGTCGCGAATCCGCCGCCGACCAGTTGCGTCGGGGAGTCGGGAGTCCGCAGATCCGGATACTGCTCTTCGAGAGCATTGAGCTGCCCGAGCAATATGTCGAATGCACCGTCCGAAATGACGGGCGCATCACGAACGTAGTAGCGGAACTGATGCTGGCGTACCTCTTCGGCCAGCTCCGTCCACTGCTCGCGCGCCTCGTTGGGCGCTGGCTGCATTGCATCCGCGGTTTCAGTCACAGCTAGAAGATTATCGGTTCACACCGACACACCACATGACTCCACGCATCAGAACGCCGAGGGATCGTCCACCAATGCCTTGCCGGCGTCTGTGCTCAGTCGAAGAGCGGCACGAGCCCACTCCAGGCTCGCACCCGCAAGACCGCAGCGTGGGGTCACCGCGACCTGGGTCTGCAGGAGTTCACGCGAGAATCCGAGACGATCGATCAGCGTGACGGCAGGCATCGCGCACTCTTTCCACGTCACCGGCTTTTCCGGCTCCACGGACGGAACCAGACCGAGCGCCAGTTCCTTGCCGGCGTCGAACAATTGGCCGATGCCGTCGAGATCGCGTGAGCCGATGAGGGACATGTCGAAGCTAACGCCGAACGCGTGGCTTCGCCTCAGCAGATCCCACGGCATGTCGGCGCCGCAGCTGTGGACGATCGTGGGCAGCCCGCTACCGCTGATCGTCGAGTCGAGAACGGCGAGCGCCTCAGGTTCGGGCAGTGCCGGAACGCTCTCCATCTTGGTGCGCCCTGGCAGCGAACCGGCCAGTACGGCCGCGATCTGAGGCTCGTCCAACTGGATCACCACTGTGGCGCCCGTGCGGCGAGTGACCTCGGCCGCATGACGCGCGAGGCCCTCACCGAGTGATTCTGCGATGTCGCGGAGCGCCCCGCGGTCGACGAGAACTCGCGAGCCGTTCGCGACCTCGATCTCGGCGCCGAGCGTCAGCGGGCCGGCAGCTTGGAGCTTGATCACGTGATCTCCGCCGACCAAGCGGGCCGACTCCCAGGCTTCCTCGAGTGCGTCGAGATCCTGATTCAGGAAGTCCTCGGCCCGCTTCGCCACGTTGCCCCGCCGAGGCACGACGCGATAGGCACGCGTCGAGGCGTCGAGGTTGATGTCGACCAAAATGGCGCCTGCCCGGCCGACCATGTCTGCGCCGAGACCGCGGCCCGGCAGCTCCACCAGATGTGGGAAACCGCCAAGCTCGCCGAGGATGGTTGCGGCACTTTCGCGGGCGTCCGCGCCCGGCCAGGATCCGATTCCGGTGACGAGGCCACCGATGGAAACCTGCTGCGTCACAGTGTGTTCGGCTCGGATTCGGTGCCCGAGATGGTGCCACTGCCGAGGACCTGGTCGCCCAGTTCGCTGTCGGGGCGATACAACACGACAGCTTGTCCCCTTGCGACGCCGGTCAGTGGTTCGCGCAACGAGATCGATATACCGCCGCTTGAAGTACCGTCATCGACGGCCTCCGCGACGGCCTCCGCCAGCCCGCCGTGCGCACGAACCTGCACCATGCATTCGACCGGGCCCTCCGGCGCCTGGCCCGAAGTCCAGATCGCACGCTGCGCCGCGATGGCCCAGACGTCGAGATTCTTGGCCGAACCCACTCGGACCGTTCCGGTTTCGGGCTCGATCGCGGTCACGTACCGCGGACGGCCGTCACCCGCCGGACCTTCGACGCCGAGACCCTTACGCTGCCCGATCGTGAAGCCGTGGACGCCGTCGTGCGCAGCGAGGACTTCACCCGAATCGGCGTCGACAACGCTTCCGGGACGAACGCCGATGCGCGCACCCAGGAATGCTCGTGTGTCGCCGGTCGGGATGAAGCAGATGTCGTGACTGTCAGGCTTGTTCGCCACAGCGAGGCCGCGCTCGGCGGCTTCCTCGCGGATCTGTTCCTTCGGGGTGTCACCGATCGGGAACATCGCGCGTGAAAGCTGCTCTGCCGTCAGCACACCAAGGACGTACGACTGGTCCTTGTCCGCGTCGACCGCCCGGCGCAGCACACCGTCTTCGAGGCGTGCGTAGTGACCCGTCGCCACGGCGTCGAAGCCGAGAGCGATCGCACGATCGGCGAGTGCGGTGAACTTGATCTTCTCGTTGCAGCGCAGGCAGGGGTTGGGGGTCTCACCTGCCGCGTAGGACGCCACGAAGTCGTCGATCACGTCTTCCTTGAAGCGATCGGCGAAATCCCAGACGTAGAAAGGTATTCCGAGGACGTCGGCGGCGCGCCTGGCGTCGCCGGCATCTTCTTTCGAGCAGCAACCCCGCGAACCTGTCCGCAATGCGCCCGGCGCCGTGGACAGCGCAAGGTGAACGCCGACGACGTCATGTCCGGCGGCAACAGCGCGGGCGGCGGCGACAGCGGAGTCGACACCTCCGCTCATGGCTGCGAGTACTCGCATCAGCGATCCCCTCCACGCGAACCGGCACCGGCAAGACCGGCGGCCCGAGCGCGCTCTACTACTTGTGGAAGCGCTGCGAGCAGCGCATCCACATCGGTGACACTCGACGTATGTCCGAGCGAAAATCTCAGTGAGCCACGCGCTACGGGCGATTCGACGCCCATCGCGATCAACACGTGGCTGGCCCTGGCCACACCGGCGGTGCAGGCCGAACCGGTGGAACATTCGATACCGGCTGCGTCGAGGAGCATCAGCAACGAATCGCCTTCGCAGCCGGGGAAGGTGAAGTGCGCGTTACCGGGAAGCCGATCGGATCCGGTCGGGCCGTTGAGCACCGACTCGGGAAGGACCTCCAGGACTCCCTCGATCAAACGGTCACGCAGCTGCGCCAATTCCCTTGTGCTGGAATCGAAGTTCTCGACGTTTGCGCGCAACGCCGCAGCCATGCCGACAACTCCCGCGGTATCCGGAGTGCCCGAACGCAGATCACGTTCGTGCCCACCGCCGTGAAGGAGCGGCACACAGGGAACCTGGCGTCCGAGCAAGAGGGCACCGACGCCGTGCGGACCACCGAACTTATGCGCCGCGATGCTCAGCGCGGACAACTTGCTCGCTGCGAAGTCGACGGGCAATTGGGCAACGGCCTGGACCGCGTCGCTGTGCATCGGAATCTCGAACTCGGCCGAGACCTCCGCCAACTCCACGATCGGCATGATCGAGCCGACCTCGTTGTTGGCCCACATCACCGTCACCAGTGCTACTTCGTCGGCGTGGACGGACAGTTCGTCGCGCAACGTCTGCGGATCGACCACACCGTTCTCGTCGACCGGCAACCACGTCACACGCGCGCCCTCGTGCTGCTCGAGCCACTCGACGGCGTCGAGCACCGCATGATGCTCGACGGAGCTGGCCAGAATGCGAGTGCGTCGTGGATCGGCGTCACGGCGAGCCCAGTAGATGCCCTTGACCGCGAGGTTGTCGCTCTCTGTTCCCCCGGAGGTGAAAATGACCTCCGACGGCCGCGCGCCCAGGCTGGCGGCGATCGATTCGCGCGATTCCTCGACGCGGCGCCGGGCCGCACGACCGGAGCCGTGCAGCGAGGACGCGTTGCCCACGGTTTTGAAGGCATCGGTCATCGCCTCGATAGCGGCTGCCGACATCGGAGTCGTGGCGGCATGATCGAGGTACACCGGAGATCCGGCGTGGGCACTGTGTGCAGGCAGAGTCATGGCTTGACAAGGATAGCCCAGCACGAGAGCTCTCCCGGCCTCGCTCAGCAGGCTAAGCGCTCATCACTCGGGAGGGATCGATTTGTCCCACGGCTTGTGTCACGAGTTCCGGTGCGGGGTCGAAGATGTCGTGAGCTGCCAGATCGATGATGTCGACGCCGCGTACGGCTCTCTCGCATCGCTGGGCGAGATCGGCTCGGCACTCCCCTGCCTCTTCGAGCGGAGCCAGCCTGACCTTCACCTCGACGTTCTTCTGACGCAGGATCCGACGGATGGACTGACCGATCGTTTCGGTGCCGACAAAGCACGGTCCGGTGCACAGGGAACCGTCGGCGTTCTCGTATCGGATCGCCATCGGCTGAACTGGGCATTCGGCGTCGACGGCAGCTTGGAACATCGCCGGGCGAAAACCGCCGTACGCCCGGCCACACCAGGTCGTTCCCTCGGGAAACACCATCACGCGGACACCGCGCTGCAAGCGTTCGCGAACGACGTCGACGGTTCCGGGGAGATCCCGCAGTCGGGCGCGGTCGATGGGCACTACGCGCATCCGCCGTGCGAGGCCGCCGAGTACTGCCCAGTCGAGCAGGTCCGCGCGGGCGACGAAGTTGGCCGGCGCAACGGCACTCGCGACGAGGACGTCGGTCCACGACACGTGACCGGCGACAACCATCACGCCTGCCGGTTCGGCGCGCCCCAACCGTTGATCGTCGACCGTGAGCTTCATCCCCAGACAGCGCAGCAACGCCCGCGAGTATCCGCGTTGCATCTCCGTGCGCCAAGTGCGCGGGAGTAGCCAGCCTGCCGACAGCACCGGCGCAGTCACCAGGGCGGCACCAACCATGACCCCGCGGGCAATCACGGTGATACTCGACACAGCGGGTGCGTCCGCAGGTAGACACCCGTCGCCGCAGGGGCTCGTGGGTA
Organism: Rhodococcus sp. GB-02; assembly: GCF_053470465.1. Classification (NCBI taxonomy): domain Bacteria; kingdom Bacillati; phylum Actinomycetota; class Actinomycetes; order Mycobacteriales; family Nocardiaceae; genus Rhodococcus; species Rhodococcus sp. GB-02. The sequence goes on along the minus strand of NZ_JBPUKE010000001.1, from coordinate 2,704,990 downwards.
CCCAGTACGGCACCGCCGCGGTCATCAGCCCATCCCCGACTCGTGTGCGGCGGCCGCCGATCGCAGCCGTTCGAGATAACGCTTGTTTGCGGAGTGAAGGCCTTGCAGCGCAACAAAATCGGCCACACCGAACTCGGGATCGTAGGCAGGCTCCCCGCAGATCGTCGCGCCCATCCGTAGGTAGCCACGGAGCAACGGCGGCATCGTGAGGCGTTCCGGTACGCCGATCTCGTCGAGCGTCAGACCGCCGAGGACCACCGGGTTTCGTGGGATCACCCGTCGCGAAACCGGGCTGGCGTGCTTCTTCATAACGAAGTCACGCACGCCGCGGACATCTGCGCCGGCAATGGCATCGGGGCGCGGCAGGATGGGCACGGAGACGCAACCCATCACCCACTCGTATCCGGTCAGTTCGAGATAGTGCAAGATACCCGACCACATCAGGCTCAGGACGGATCCGGTGCGGTGAGCGGGATCGACACACGCGCGCCCCATCTCCACGATCCTGTTCGCCACCGGGTCGAGCGCGGAGATGTCGAATTCCGTTGCGGTGTAATACCCACCGGCCATCGCAGCGGAATCCGGAGGCAGCATTCGGTAGCAGCCGACGTACTCCTCGGTGATGTTGTCACGAACGAGAAGATGATCACAGAATTCGTCGAAGGCGTCGGCGTCGAGTTCGAACACCCCAGCCGTTGCCGGGAGGGAGAAGCCTGGCTCGGAGGCGAACACTCGGTATCGAAGGCGCTGCGCAGCGACACGATGCTCGCGGTCGGAGGAGACGATCAGGGAATATCTCGGCTGGGCGACCTCACGGCCGAGATTGTCACTCGCGGAGCGAAGGACTGACGTAATTGTCATGCGCAAGGTTTATCGAGCGCGAACGGCATCCCGGTATCGACGAAGTGACATACCGATGCAGGCCGGGTGAATAAAGCACTGTGCGCCTTTATCAACCGCGGGGGGTTGATAAAGGCGCACAGCAGATTGTGCGTTTCAGCCCTTGTGGGACTTCACAGCTTCGGTGAGCTGCGGTGCGACGTTGAACAGGTCGCCCACGATGCCGAAGTCGGCGATCTCGAAGATGGGTGCCTCTTCGTCCTTGTTGACCGCGACGATGGTCTTGGACGTCTGCATGCCGGCGCGGTGCTGGATGGCACCGGAAATGCCGAGCGCGATGTACAGCTGCGGGGAGACCGTCTTACCGGTCTGACCGACCTGGAACTGTCCGGGGTAGTAACCCGAGTCCACAGCGGCACGCGAAGCACCGACTGCAGCACCGAGGGAATCGGCCAGCTCTTCGACGACGGAGAACTTGTCAGCGCTGCCGACGCCACGTCCACCGGAGACGACAACCGACGCCTCGGTGAGCTCGGGGCGGTCGCCGCCGACGATGGGCTCACGCGAGGTGACCTTGACGGCACTCTCGTCCTGAGCCGGAACCTCGACGGTGATCTGCTCGCCTGCGCCGGCCTGCGGAGCAGCCTCGACGGCACCCGGACGAACCGAGTAGACGGGAACGTCGCCGTTGGCTTTGGCCTCGACGGTGAACGCGCCACCGAAGATGGAGTGGACGCCGGTGCCGTCAGCCTTGATCTCGATGACGTCGGTCAGCAGTCCGGAGCCCAGACGTGCGGCCAGACGACCGGCAACCTCTTTGCCCTCAGTGCCGGCTGCGGTGATGACTGCTGCCGGGCTGGTGGACTCGACCAGAGCGGCGAGAACGTCGACCTTGGGGGTGACGAGGTAGCCGTCGATGTCGTCGGACTCGGCGACGTAGATCTTTTCGGCGCCGGCTGCTGCCAGCGCGTCGGCGAGCTTTGCTGCGGTGCCCGCGGGGCCGGCGACAACTGCCGACGGCTCACCGAGTGCGCGTGCAGCGGTGATGAGTTCGGTGCTGACCTTCTTCAGCGCACCCTCTGCGTGCTCTACGAGCACAAGTACTTCTGCCATGACTTAACTCTCCCTGAGTTCTTCTGCTGGATGTCTAGAAGGGCGCGATCAGATGACCTTGTTGCTGACGAGGTAGGCGGCAATCTTGGTGCCACCGTCTCCCTCGTCGGCGATGCGCTCACCAGCGGTACGGGGGGGCTTCGGGGTGGAGGACGTCACGGTGGTGCCGGCGTTGGCAACACCGACGGTCTCCGGATCGACTCCGAGGTCGGCCAGCGTGTAGACGAGAACTTCCTTCTTCTTCGCGGCCATGATGCCCTTGAAGGACGGGAAGCGCGGCTCGTTGATCTTCTCGGTGACCGAGACGATCGCGGGCAGCGAAGCCTCGAGGCCGAAGACGCCCTCGTCGGTCTCGCGCTCACCGGTGATCTTGCCGTCGGCGACGACGACCTTGCGCAGCTGCGTGAGCTGCGGGATGCCCAGGTACTCGGCGATGATGGCCGGGACAGCGCCGACGCGACCGTCGGTGGCCTCGTTACCGGCGATGATCAGGTCGGCAGGCTCGTCGTTCTCGAAGGTGATCTGTCCGAGAGCAGCAGCGAGGGTCCATGCGGTCTGGATCGCGTCGGAGCCGTGCAGTGCCGGGTCGTTGATGTGGACAGCCTTGTCGGCGCCCATCGAGAGAGCCTTGCGGATAGCGTCGGTGGCGCGGTCGGGACCTGCAGACAGCACCGTTACCTCACCGCCCTGAGCTTCCTTGATGAGGAGTGCTTCTTCGACGGAGCGCTCGTTGATCTCGTCGAGGACTGCGTCGGCGGCTTCACGGTCAAGCGTGTAGTCGCCGTCGGTCAGCTTGCGCTCGGACCATGTGTCGGGGACCTGCTTGATCAAAACAACGATATTCGTCATGGGTCTTCGTCGACCTCCTGTGTGTAATTCACCTGATAAATCGTCTGTGGTGCTCGCGCAGTCCGAGCGTCCGAAAAGAGAGTCCGACAGGTCTCCCTACGGGCGGATTTCTCGGTTCACGTCGGCTGTGCGTTAGATTACCCCACGTTAAGTTACCGGTGGGTAACTTAACGTGGAACCTCGTCCACCATAACGGCACGAACAGGAATTGACAGCAGTGATCTGGACCACGGCGAACACGTTCTACTCGGATGGCACTAATCTCGCACGGGTGAGTGAAACGAGTGTCAGCAACCACGAGGACGCACCCCTGCCCCTGACGGGCGAACGAACGGTGCCAGGAATCCCCGAGGAGAACTACTGGTTCCGACGCCACGAAGTGGTGTACCGCACACTTCTGGAGCGCTGCACGGACCGCCGAGTCCTCGAAGCCGGATCCGGAGAAGGCTACGGCGCCAACATGATTGCCGACGTCGCAACGAAGGTGACCGGCCTCGACTACGACATCTCCGCGGTCGAACACGTCCGTGCCCGCTACCCCCGCGTCGAGATGCTTCACGGCAACCTCGCCGAGCTTCCACTGGCCGACAACTCCGTTGACGTCGTCGTCAATTTCCAGGTGATCGAGCATCTGTGGGATCAGGGTCAGTTCCTGCGCGAGTGCTTCCGAGTTCTCGCTCCCGGCGGTGAACTTCTGATCAGCACCCCCAACCGGATCACCTTCTCCCCCGGCCGCGACACGCCACTCAACCCTTTCCACACTCGTGAGCTCAACGCCGCCGAAATGACCGAATTGCTCGAAGACGCCGGATTCCGCGTTCAGTTGATGACCGGTGTGCACCACGGTTCGCGCCTGAAGGAACTCGACGCCAAGCACGGCGGATCGTTCATCAATGCGCAGATCGACCGCGCGCTGGCCGGTGAGCCCTGGCCCGAAGATCTCACCCGCGACGTCGAGGGCATCACCGTCGACGACTTCAGCATCAGCGAACCCGACATCGACGACAGCCTCGATCTCGTCGCAATCGCCGTGAAAGACACCGCTGTCAAGGACGCTGCCATGAAGGAAACCGGCGAGTGAGTAACGCAACACCCGTCACCGAACCGGGGATGTTCGCCCTGGTTCTGCACTCCCATCTGCCGTGGCTCGCCAACCACGGCAGATGGCCCGTCGGCGAGGAGTGGATCTACCAGTCCTGGGCTGCGTCATACATTCCGCTCGCCGCCGCGCTGCGACGCTTGGCCGACGAGGGCCGATCGCACTTGCTGACGCTGGGAATCACGCCGGTACTCGCAGCCCAGTTGGACGATCCCCACTGCCTCGCCGGAATGCATCACTGGCTCGGCAACTGGCAGATCCGTGCCCACGAGGCCGCAGGCATGCCGGACGCAGCACACCGCGAACTCGGAGCGCGCGAACACCGGGCGTCAGCAGCTGCTCTCGAGGATTTCGAGACTCACTGGCAGCACGGTGCCTCACCGGTATTTCGCGACCTCATCGATCGTGAGGCATTCGAGCTTCTCGGCGGGCCGCTGGCCCATCCGTTCCAACCACTGCTCGATCCCCGCTTGCGGGCCTTCTCCCTCCGCGAAGGTCTCGCCGACGCGCACGCCCGGTGGAACCACACCCCTACCGGGATCTGGGGACCCGAGTGCGGGTACACCCCGGGCATGGAGCGCGGCTACGCCGAAGCGGGCGTCACCCACTTCATGGTCGACGGCCCCGCATTGCGCGGCGACACGTCCCTCGGCCGACCGGTTCGAGAATCCGACGTCGTCGCTTTCGGCCGCGATCTGCAGGTCAGCTACCGTGTCTGGTCCCCCAAGTCCGGATACCCGGGTCACGCTGCCTACCGCGACTTCCACACCTACGACCACGAGACGGGCCTCAAGCCGTCGCGGGTCACCGGACGGACCGTCGATTCCGCCGACAAGTTGCCGTACGACCCCGATCTCGCCGCGGCCGCGGTCGACAAGCATGTCGCCGACTTCGTCGAAACCGTTCGGGTGCGTCTGCGCAGTGAATCCGCCCGCATCGGCCGCGACGCCCTCGTGGTCGCCGCTTTCGACACCGAACTGTTCGGGCACTGGTGGCACGAAGGTCCGCAGTGGGTCGAGAAGCTCCTGCGCGCGCTCCCCGAAGCCGGAATCCGCGTCGGCACCCTCGCCGACGCGAAGGCATCGGGATACGTCGGCGAACCCGTTCAGCTCGAGGACTCGTCCTGGGGATCGGGTAAGGACTGGCGCGTGTGGGCCGGCGATCAGGTATCCGACCTGGTGCAACTGAACTCCGAGGTAGTAGAGACCGCGCTCAGCACCGTGGACAAGTCTCGCGGACGCGACAACGCACCCGGACGACCGGAACTGCGAAACCGCGTCAACGATCAGGTACTTCGCGAGACACTGATGACAGTTTCGAGCGATTGGGCATTCATGGTGAGCAAGGATTCGGCCGCGGGGTACGCCCGCGAACGCGCGCACAAGCACGCCCATGCGACCAGGGAAATCTCCGAAGCGCTGGTATCCGGCCGCGATGCCGTCGCCGTGAGACTCGCCGAAGGCTGGAATCGCGCCGACGGATTGTTTCCGGGACTGGATGCTCGCCGTCTGCCTGACACAGAACTGAGTCCGTCGTGAAAATTCTCATCGTCTCGTGGGAGTACCCACCGGTCGTCGTCGGCGGGCTCGGTCGACACGTCCACCATCTCGCCACCGAATTGGCAGCCGCTGGCCACGAGGTCGTGGTGCTCTCACGCCGCCCGTCCGGCACCGATTCATCGACCCACCCGACAGTCACGCACATTTCCGAGGGCGTTCTCGTCGTCGCAGTGGCCGAGGACCCGGCGCACTTCGTCTTCGGTGAGGACATGCTCGCGTGGACCCTGGCCATGGGCCATGCGATGGTCCGTGCCGGGATGGCGCTGCACAAGCCGGGCGTCGGCGAAGGTTGGCAACCGGATGTGGTGCACGCGCACGACTGGTTGGTTGCACATCCGGCAATCGCCCTGGCCGAATTCTACGACGTACCACTGGTTTCCACGCTTCATGCCACCGAAGCCGGTCGGCACAGCGGTTGGATCTCCGGCCGAATCAACCGTCAGGTCCACTCCGTCGAGTGGTGGCTGGCAAACGAATCCGACTCTCTCATAACCTGTTCGGCGTCCATGCAGGAAGAAGTGACCGAGCTCTACGGCCCGACGCTTCCACCGATCACCGTCATCCGCAACGGAATCGACGTGACCACGTGGAACTTTCGCGAACGCGGACCGCGATCCGGACCGCCGAAACTACTCTTCGTCGGGCGACTGGAATACGAGAAGGGTGTGCAGGACGCTATCGCGGCACTCCCCCGAATCCGTCGTAGCCACCCCGGCACGACCCTCGCGATCGCGGGCGAAGGTACTCAGTTCACCTGGCTCTACCAGCAGGCACGCACGCATCGCGTCGCGCGGGCCGTCGACTTTCTCGGCAACCTCGATCACACCGAACTGCTCAGCTGGCTGCACGGCGCGGATGCCATCGTCCTGCCGTCACGCTACGAGCCGTTCGGGATCATCGCCCTCGAAGCGGCGGCAGCCGGCACTCCGCTGATCACGTCCACCGCAGGCGGACTGGGCGAGGCCGTCGTCGACGGGGTGACAGGCATGTCTTTCCAACCAGGCGACATCGCCGGACTCACCTCGGCAGTTCGCGAGGTTCTCGACGATCCCACCGGGGCACAGGAGCGGGCTGTGGCGGCCCGGGCACGCCTGACGTCGGACTTCGACTGGCATCAGGTCGCCGAGGAGACTGCGCACGTCTACGCGGGCGCAAAGCGTCGGGTGCGGCAGCCGCTGGCACGTCCGCAGATACCCGAGCGTCCGCTACCTGGGCGCTGACCTCAGTCTCAGGAGGTCGGGAGTGGCGCGGTGAAGCGAGAACCCGCATCCCCGAGCAGATGGCCTGGCGGCAACATCCGGCCGCACAGCACCAGCAGCAGATCCTGCGCCGCTCCGTGGACCTCGGCGCCTGCACCGTATTCCCAGTCTCGGTCGTCGGCGTGCAACCGCGCGCCATCGAGATCCGTCCCGAAATACTTCACTGTTTTGGGCGAGAGGCCGCCGAGGACGCGGCTGAGCCGATCTTCCGGCACCACGTAATCGTCGCCGAGTGCCACGCGAATGTCCTGACCGTGGATCACGTCGTGCGAGAGCGCACCCTCGAAGCCGCCGCCCGGCGGCTTCCACGGGTGTGCAACATTGTCACGAAGTGAGGCAAGCAGTTGTTGTTCACCAACTTCCGACGCGTCGGCGAGCGCTCGCCGATTCGACATCTTGTTGAAATTTCCGCGTGACTTGACCATTTCCAGGACGAATCGCGGCGCCGAGTATCGGTACGGCATGGTGATGTGCGCGATCACTTCGCGGACGCGCCACCCGTCGCAGAGGGTCGGCGCATTCCACTGCTCTGCACTCAGGCCTTCGAGAAATCCCACCAGTTCGCGGCGCTGCGCCACGACCCATTCGGGTGTCTGTTCGCTCATGTCGGCACTCCTTTCACCGGCGCAGACTTTCGGCGCCGATACCGATACAGACCGGTGGCGGCGCCGAAAGTAATCGCTGGTTCTGCCGAAAAGTGAGCTACGAGGTCGACGATGCGTCGGCAGCAGCCTTCTTGCGTGCGATGTCCTCTAGCGCCGCGACGTACTTCGCGCGATCGGCAGCGCCGGCTTCCCAATCGGACTTGCGGTTCTTGACCGCCTTCGCGGGCGAGCCGACGGCGATGCTGTAGTCCGGGATGTCTCCCTTGACGACGGCGTGCGCCCCGAGGACACACCCACGTCCGACGCGAGTGTTCCGCAGCACCGTGACCTTGGCGGCAACCCAGGTGTCCGGGCCGATACGGACAGGGCCTTTGACGATGCCCTGGTCCTTGATCGGTGTGTTGATGTCGTCCATGCGGTGGTCGAAGTCGCAGATGTAGCACCAGTCGGCTACGAGCGTCGAAGCACCGATTTCGATGTCGAGGTAGGTGTTGACGACGTTGTCCTTGCCGAAGACGACCTTGTCACCGATGCGCAGCGAGCCTTCGTGGCACCGGATCGCATTGCCGTCACCGATGTGCACCCAGCGCCCGATCTCGAGGCGGGACAGGTCGGGGGTGGAATGGATTTCGACGTTCTTACCGAGGAACACCATGCCACGCAGGATCACGTGCGGGTTGGCCATCTTGAACTTGGCGAGACGGTAGTACCGCACCAGGTACCAGGGTGTGTACGCCTTGTTCGCCAGAACCCATTTGAGGGAATCGACCGTCAAGAACTTGGCCTGATCGCTGTCGCCTCGGCGTGATCCCCGCCATCGAGTGCGCAACGGTGCGCCCCACATGCTCGTCATGAGTGTTCAGCCTACGTGGGGCCGACTCACCGACCCTCGGGGTGTGCCCCGTCACGTTGCCCCGGTCGGGATAGTCTCTGGTCCGGGCTTGTGCAGTTGTCGAAGGCTCTTGACGAAGTGAAGGCAGGGAGATTGTGATGCGGCGGGTCCTACGGTCGTCCGTGATGGTGTCGACGGCGATCGCTGCGGTCCTGATCGCCGGTTGCGGCAGCGACGACGGCCGGGTGGACCGGTACGCGTCGGCGGGTTGGCCGGCCATGCATGCCGACGCACGCAACAGCGACACGAGTCCGGTCACCGGGTCACGCGATATCGAGTTCGCGTGGTCACGGCCCCTCGGCGGTCCGGTTGCCGCGTACGCCTCGGTGGCCGCGAACGGCCAGAGCTTCGTCACCGCCCGCACCGAGAACGGCTGCAATCTCTTTTCGTTCCAGATGGATTCGGGTCGCAAGAAGTGGTGCGCTCGACTCAACGACGGCGTAGTCGCCTCGACGCCCATCGTCGACACGGCCACCAATGTCTACGTCGGCGAGAGCGGCGCGATGATGTCGTTCACCGAGACAGGCCAATTACGTTGGCGCACGCTTGTTGTCGGCACGCCGCTCTCGTCGCAGTTCACCGGCGACGGTAACCTGCTGTTCATCACGCAGCTGGGCCAGATCAACGTGCTCGATCCGCAGACCGGCGCCAAAGTGGTTCCGTCGTTCGACCTGATCCCACCGCCGTCGATCGACCAGGGCGCGAATGCAGAACTCATTCCCGACAACAAGGGTTTGAACGAGTGCTTCCTCGGCACGTCCGGCTGCCCGGTGGCCAATACTCCGGCAGTCGACCTGGGCACCGGCAAGTTCTACTTCACCTTCTACGGACCCAGTTCTCAGGCAGCCGATCTGGTCGCCATGAAGTACACGGGCGGCGACAATCCGTCCATCACCCGCGAGTGGTCCACCGATGCGCTTCCCGGGGGGACTGCGTCGAGCCCGGACCTGTCGAAGGACGGCAAGACCGTGTACGCCACCGACAACAACGGGTCGCTGTGGGCAGTGGACGCCGAAACCGGCGACACCAGGTGGAGTCACGACATCGGCTTCAACTCGGCCGGCAGCGCCTCGACGTCCGACGACGGCCTGATCATCCCCGCCGGCGGCGACAAGGGGCATCTCCTTGCCGTGCGCGACGAGGGAGATCATGCCGAACTGGTCTGGGAGCGTAAGGACCTTCTGCAGCTAGGTGTTCCGGCACAGACCGCCGGAAACACCGGATACACCGTCGTACGCGAGGGCGAGAACGGACTGAGCCTGATCACCTTCGACACCCAAACCGGCGAGACGGTGGATCAGGACACGTTGCCGGGCGCGGTCGGCTTCACCGTCGGCACCTCCATCGGCCCCAAGGGCGAAGTGTTGACGCCCAGCGCAATCGGTGAGCTGTTCGTCTTCAAGTGATCTAGCGAGATGCCTCACAGATGAAGGCCGACGCCGATCGCCCGATCCGCACGATCACGACGCTCAGCGCAAGCGAGCCCTTGAGCTTGAGTCGCGGACGCAGCGCTGCCGGGTCGACGTCGACGCCCCGAACCAGAATTTCGACGACACCGCAGTCCCGCTTGGCCAGCGTCTGCTTGAGCAGTTTCTCCGAGTACTTGATCTGCTCGAGGATCCGGAATCCGCGAACGCCCTCAGGGACACTGTCACCGGTCAGATAAGCGATCCGCGGATCCAGTTGCCACAGTCCGTGTCTGGCCGCGTAGTGGCGCACGAGGCCCGCGCGTACTACCGCTCCGTCCGGGTCGATGATCCACTCCCCCGGCGATTGCTCCGGAATCACGTCGTCCTCCGCGTCGGTGACCGCCCACCCGCTCCCGTCGGAGCGAAGGACCGAAGCTCGACGCGTGACACCGGACTCGGCCAATCCCGTCGACCACAGGCAGGCTTCCTTGACACCGCCATCGAGCGAGACGACCTCGACTTCGCCGGCCCAGCCGAGGTTGTCGAAATCGAGTCCGGGAGCGCACTTCACGGCGAGATGACGGCCGGAGTACGCCTCGATGAGGTCCGGTAGCGGCGGCATCAGCGCTGCCGGATCGTGAGTGCGGCGACCGCCCGATCGCCGCGCGGGATCTGCCAGTACGACGGTCCCGCGTGTCGTGGGGCGGAGTGCGTCGGCCCGCAACAACGCTGCGCTCGGCACATTGCGCTGTGCCATCGCCAGCCGAACGGAATCGATGTCGCTGCCGATCACGCGATGCGCAACTCCGGTCAACGCATGCAGTTCGGCGCCGATCGAACACGTCACGTCGTGGACGTCGCGCCCGATCAGACGCTGCGCGCGGTGCGCCGCCACGACGCCGGGAGTGGCCTGCTGCATCGCGTCGTCCGTGAACAACCACTGATCACTGCCCGGCAGTTTCGTAGTGGCCTTGCGTCGAAGCAGGACGGTGTCCACGAGCGCAGGCATGTGATCACCGAAACGCGTACGCGCCCGGCCGATGTCGGCCAGACGCGTACGCGTGGACAGTTCGAGCTGATCCACCTCGGCCAAGGCAGCTACGCCGGAATCACTTCCGAGATAGTCGACGTCGCCGAGGTTGAAGTCATAACCCAATTCAGTTGCCGGGCTTCACGCCGGTGATCATGACGTTGTAGAAGAATCCGCGAGGAACGACATGGCGAAGCACCTTCTCGTCGACCCAGCTGAGCGTCTTCCAACCACCGAAAGCGAATCGCCCCCAGCCCCAACCGAGCTTCTCCGGTGGAACAGCCGCTTCGAAAGTACGGACAGGCCAGCCGAGAAGCGCCGCGGCGAATTCCTCGGTGGCAGCGTGGACCTGATCGGCGCCCGCAGACTTCGCCATGTTCTCGAGGTCGGTGGGGTCGAACGTGTGGATGTCGACGACAGCTTCGAGCGCTGCTGCGCGGGAGGACTCGTCGAGCTCTTCCTGCGGGCGACGCCAATCTGCCAGGAACGGCAGCTTCGTCACGCGTGTGGTTGCTTCCCACGTCGCGCGGCCGAGCCAGCGAGCGTAGAAGTTGCCGACAGTGGTGGGCTCACCGGCGAAGACGAAACGTCCGCCGGGCTTGAGGACACGAAGGACCTCACGGAGCGACTTCTCGACGTCCGGAATGTGGTGCAGCACGGCGTGGCCGACCACCAGGTCGAAGGTGTTGTCCTCGTACGGAATGGTCTCGGCGTCGGCAACACGGCCGTCGACCGGAAGGCCGAGGCTTTCGGCATTGCGCAGTGCGACCTTGACCATGCCGGGCGAGAGGTCGGTGACCGAACCGGTCTTGGCGACTCCACCCTGCATCAGGTTCAGGAGGAAGAATCCGGTGCCGCAACCCAGTTCGAGCGCGCGCTCGTACGGCAGCGGCTGGTCGCCTGCTACAGCGTCGAAACGACCACGTGCGTAGTCGATGCAGCGCTCGTCGTACGAGATGGACCACTTGTCGTCGTAGGTTTCGGCTTCCCAGTCGTGGTAGAGCACCTGGGCGAGCTTGGTGTCCTTACGAGCGGCCTCGACCTCTTCGGCCGTGGCGTGCGGCCGCGGCGCGGGGTCGACTACCGAGGTGTCGGTAGCGGCGGGCGGCGTGACGGTTGCGTCGTCATTCGGGCTGGCTGTCATGGCGGCTATCCTACTCGCTGGTAAGAGATGAACAAGTTCTAGTTTAGGGGAGCCTACTCGCCCGTGAACTCGGCCTTGCCCGGACCGTTGGCGATGAACGACTCCATGCCGATCGTCTGATCCTTGGTCGCGAACAATCCGGCAAACAGATGCTGCTCGATCTTGAGGCCGGATTCCAGATCGGTGTTCAGACCCTCGTCGATGGCCGCCTTGGCAGCAGCCAACGCACGCGATGCACCTCCGACGAACTGCGAGGCCCACGTGCGGGCTGCGGTGTAGACGTCGTCGGGAGCGACGACCTCGTCGACCAACCCGATGGCCAACGCCTCGTCAGCCCCCACGAAACGGCCGGTGAAAACCAGATCCTTGGCCTTGGCCGGCCCGATCAGGCGAGCCAGGCGCTGCGTTCCGCCGCCACCGGGAATGATTCCGAGCAGAATTTCCGGAACTCCGAGCTTGGCGTTGTCTCCGACGATCCGGCGATCGGCCGACAATGCAACTTCGAGTCCGCCACCGAGTGCGTATCCGGTGATCGCGGCAACGGTCGGCTTCGGGATGGACGCCACGGCGCCGAGTCCTGCCTGCATGCCGCCGATCGCGTCACGGATCTGGCCGTAATCCATCTCGGCCATTTCCTTGACGTCGGCGCCGGCAGCAAAAACCTTCTCCCCGCCGTAGACGATGACGGCCTTGACCGCCTTGTCGACGGTCGCAGCGTGTGCGGCAGCGGCCAACTCGTCCTGAACCTGACGGTTCAGTGCGTTCATGGGCGGGCGCGCCAGACGGATGGTGCCGATGCCTTCGGAAACTTCGAGAGTCACAAATTCAGCCATGATCGAGAATCTACTTTGCCGCCTTGATCGACCACGGATGCGGTCCGGCGGTGTAGTACCCGTCCTGGTTCGGGAATTCGACGCGCAGCGTTTCCTCGTCGGTGATCAACGTGGGCAGGATGACGGGGATCTCCGGCTCGGCTGCGAGTATCTCCGCCACCGAGCTGAACTTGGCCAATTCGGTCAGCTGACTCCACGTCGGCGGCAACAAGATGCTGCCGCCCTCACGCCAATGCGCAAGAGCATCCTGCGGGCTCTGCCAACGGACCTCGGCGGCCTCGGAGGTGACTCCGTCCGCAATCTGTCCGGTCGGTGACGCTGCGACGAAGAAGCGGGTGTCGTAGCGGCGGGTCTCGCCCACCGGCGTGATCCAGTTCGCCCACGGCCGCAGCAGATCCGTTCGCAGGACCAGGTTCTCCTTTTTCAGGAAATCACTGAACGACAGCTCGTGCTTTTCGAGGGCAACCCTGTCCTGCGCGTAGCCGGCCGTGTCCGCGACGACCGTGTCGGCCGTGGGGCCGGCAAGCAGGACGCCGCACTCCTCGAATGTTTCCCGAACCGCAGCCAAGACGAGGGCCTTCGCCCGAGCCACATCAGTGCTGAACCGCTCGGCCCACCACTCGACCGACGGGCCGGCCCACTCGACCTCGGCAGTCGCGTCGGACTTGTCGACCCCGCCGCCGGGGAAGACTGTCATGCCCCCGGCAAACGCCATCCCCTGTACTCGTTGAAGCAGGAAGATTTCGATACCGGATTCGGCATCGCGCACCAGGATGACGGTCGACGCATCCTTGGGCTCGGGGACAGCACGTGCATTCTCGTTAGCCATGCTTCGCGAACCTACGCGATCTGTGATCTGGGCCGCATTTCAGGTCCCACTGAAGCTCACGCGCGATGAGCTCCGGACGGCCTCGCGCGGCGGGCGAAGTACCGGCCGTCCGCCTTGTCGAGACTGATGGACTGGCTGAATGCCGCGCTCAGATTTTCGGCGGTGATGACGTCGTCCAGAAGCCCCTGGGAGACGACCTCACCTTCCTTGAGAAGGAGTGCGTGAGTGAATCCCGGCGGGATTTCCTCGACGTGATGGGTGATCAGAACGGTTGCCGGGGCGTCCGGATCGGCAGCCAGTTCTGCGAGTCTGGCCACAAGTTCCTCACGGCCACCGAGGTCGAGCCCGGCGGCGGGCTCGTCCAGGAGAAGAAGTTCGGGATCGGTCATCAAGGCTCGCGCGATGAGGACGCGCTTGCGCTCACCTTCGGAAAGCGTCCCGTACGTCCGATCCGCCAGATGCTCGGCGCCGAGGCTTTCGAGCATCTCGACAGCACGCGAGGTGTCCATGGATTCGTACTCCTCACGCCACCGACCGAGGACGGCGTAGCCCGCCGACACGACGAGGTCGCTGACCTTCTCGTCGCCGGGAACGCGGTTCGCCAACGACGACGAGGACAGTCCGATTCGCGGGCGCAACTCGTTGACGTCGACCTTGCCGAGAACTTCACCAAGGAGGTGGGCAGAACCACTGGTCGGGAAAGTTTCACCGGCAGCTATTCGCAGCAGCGACGTCTTGCCCGCGCCGTTGGGTCCGAGCACCACCCATCGCTCGTCGAGCTCCACTTTCCAGGTGACGGGGCCCACGAGAGTGGACCCTCCCCGGCGGATGAGTACGTTGTCGAAATCGATGAGCAGATCTGGATCAGGTAGCGGCACCCGAACATCTTCCCGCACATTCTCCGGCCGTTCACGGCAGGATCATCTTGCGTGTCGCCTCTCATCGAAACTCACACCCCGACGCCCGGGTCTCCGTTCCCCCTCGGCGCCCACATCGTGGACTCCGGAACCCAGTTCGCGGTCCACGCACCGGCCGCGTCGAGCGTCCACGTCTGCCTGATCGACGAGGACGGGAACGAAGATCGCGTAGAACTTCGGCAACACACGTACGGAATCTGGCACGGAATCATCGCCGGGATCGGTGCGGGGCAGCGATACGGAATCCGGGCGAGCGGCCCGTGGAATCCTCGCGCCGGGCTGAGACTGAATCCACACAAGCTGCTCGTCGATCCGTGGGCGCGCCGCATCGAGGGGGATCTCGGTGATCACCGTGCCCTCCTGTCGTACGCCGACGATCCCTTCGGCGACCCGTCGACGCTCGACTCGCTCGGCCACGTGCCACTGTCCGTGGTGACTCCAGGCCTCGTGCCCGCCGCCGCCCGCCTCGAGACGCCGTGGGAGGAAAGCGTGATCTACGAGCTGCATGTGGGCTCGTACACCGCCACGCATCCAGGAGTTCCCGCAGCCCACCGCGGAACGTACCTCGGTCTGACCGCGCCGGCTGTGATCGATCACCTCGTCGCACTCGGCGTCACCGCCGTGGAACTGCTTCCCGTACAGGCGTTTCTGACCGAACACAGCGTCCGCGAGCGAGGGATGCGCAACCACTGGGGTTACTCGACGGCGTCGTACTTCGCCCCGCATCCCGGATACGCGGCAACGCCGGGCAGCGAAGTCACCGAGTTCCGGATCATGGTCGACGCACTTCACGCGGCAGGTATCGAGGTCATCCTCGACGTCGTCTACAACCACACCTGCGAGCAGAGCGTCGACGGAATCAGTGTCAGCTGGCGAGGTTTGGATGGTCCCGGCTACTACCTCCTCGACGGCGACGGCCGCGACATCGATCTCACCGGGTGCGGCAACACGGTCGACGCCTGCTCCCCCATCGCCGTCCGCATGATCACCGACAGCCTCCGTTACTGGGCCACCGAAATGGGTGTCGACGGCTTCCGATTCGATCTCGCGAGCGCGTTGGGTCGACCGCGCGGCGGCGGCTTCGACCAGCGCGCTTCAATCCTGTCGGCTATCTCCTCCGATCCGGTACTGACACGGTGCAAGCTCATCGCCGAACCGTGGGATGCGACCGCCGACGGCTACCAGGTCGGAAACTTCGGACTCCAGTGGTCCGAATGGAACGACAAGTACCGCAGCACCATTCGCCAGTTCTGGAACGGCGGCTCCAGCGTCCGGAAGGTCGCGTCGCGCCTCGCCGGTTCCGAGGACATCTTTGCCGGCAGCGGCCGCCGCCCCTGGGCGTCGATCAACTTCGTCACGGCGCACGACGGGTTCACCGCTGCCGATCTCGTGGCATACAACCACAAGCACAACGAGGCCAATGGCGAAGACAATCGTGACGGCGCCGATCACAACGATTCGTTCAACCACGGAATCGAAGGCCCGAGCACCGATCCCGAGATTCAGGACGCCAGGGCACGTCACGTACGGGCGCTGCTGGCCACTCTCGTGCTGTCGACAGGTACACCGATGCTCACCGCCGGAGACGAGTTCGGCCACAGCCTGGGCGGGAACAACAACGCGTATTGTGTTCCCACACTTGCCTCCCCAGCCGATTCGTGGGCACTGGACTGGACGAGCGCCGATCAGTCGTTGGTGCAGTTCGTCTCCCGAGCGTTCGGATTACGCCGAGCGGCACCGGCGTTGCGTCAGCCCGAATTCTTCGAGGGCAGAAGGAGACTGGAGCACCCGGACCTCGTCTGGTTCGACTCTGCCGGCGTCGAGTTCGACGACACCGCATGGTACGACGAGAGTCACCGAACGCTGCAGGCCTGGATCGACGGAGCCGACGTTCGGTCTCACACTCGGACCGGGCGCCCGCTCGGTGACGACAGTTGGCTCCTGATCCTGCATTCCGGCGGACCGGTTCAGGTCACCGTCGGCACTCCGGAATGGTTCGACGGCACCTTGACTGCATCGTTCGATTCGGCGTCACCGACCGGCGAACCTACCTCCACGGCGGAAGTTCCCGTCGGCACCGAGATCTCGTTGACCGGCCCCACGGTCTTGGCCTTACGTTCGGTGTCACGTCCGCCGGTCACCGCTGCTGTCATGGAATCCGGCAGCACCTTGATCAGGAATTGAATGGTCGGTCCGATTCCGAAGGCGTACAACACGGTTCCGACGCCAACGGTTCCACCGAGAAGCCATCCGGTAGCGAGGACCGCGATTTCGATGCTGGTACGCACAAGCCTGACCGACAGGCCGGTGCGAGCGACCAGTCCTGTCATCAATCCGTCGCGGGGACCCGGCCCCATGCCTGCCCCGATGTAGAGAACGCTGGCCAGTCCGTTGAGGAGGATTCCCGCGACCATGATCGCGGCGCGAACTGGCATGGAATCAAAGACCGGCAAGAAGGCCAGTGAAGTATCCACCGAGATTGCAATGACAACGACATTGGCGACCGTGCCGAACCCTGGCCGCTGACGGATCGGAATCCAGAGCAGCAGTACCACCGCACCGGTAATCGCAGTGATCACGCCGAAACTGAGCGAAACATGCTCGGCCACACCCTGATGAAACACATCCCATGGGTCCAGTCCGAGGCCGGCAGTGATCATCATGGCCATCGAGAAGCCGTACAACCACAGACCGACGAACAGCGAGGCGAATCTCCGTATCAACACTCGACCATCTTGAAGGCCACTGGACTGTTCATCCATAGCCAAGTTGCCGACACTGGACTGGTCGGGTGAGGTCTCTACGGAACCGCGATGACTGTCACGGAGCCTGGTGCCACCTCTGTGAACCCTGCATCACGAACCGCGACGGCCTCCGACCTCTTCAATCGACCTACTGCCTCGGCCCACTGTTTCGGACTTGCGTCGCGTACCGAGCAACGGAAGTCGTTCTGCGCCCACGCCCAGCACTGTTTCTCGGACATGGCCGCTGCCAACAACATCGAGGCATGCCCGACCTGTGCCGACGCCTTGCCTACCGTCATCTCGAGCGCCGAGTCGATCCACAGCACCGGAAGGCCAGGCTCGGGCTCGCCAGGCTCGTCGTGCTCGAGGTCGGTGCCACCGATCTGCAACTTCTTGATTCGCGGGTCCAGTTCTCCGACCGGCCCGGGAACCAGAGCCCGCGCCTGGGCACCATCCACGTCGACGGTGATTCCCGGTACCTCTTGCGCGGCGAGCCACTGGGCTCCACGCGCTCGGCGAGACACTTTCCGGATCCGGGCACCCACCCACGCCGAATAGTCCTCGTGCCACGGGCCGGGCTCCCCGTCTTCGGTGAACCCGACGCGTTCGTCCAGGCACAGCGCCACTGCCGCCGTTGCGGCAGCCTCGAGCAGTGCAGTGCGCTTCGGCGGGTCTGCCTTCGGGATGTGGAGAATGATCGGCATCGCCAACACCAGCGCCGGATCCGCGGGATCGTTTCGCCCACCGTACCCAGCGGCCAACACCGCGTGGCGCTCGCGCCAGCGAGAATCGGGGCCGGACTTCACAGCTGGATCGGAACTGACTGCTGGATCGGAACTCATGGAATCGGTACGCGTCGTACGCCACCGTCGACGGCGTCCGCAGCCTCGACCTCGTCGCGGGTCACACCGAGAATGAACAGCACGGCATCGAGGAAGGGATGCGACAAAGCCGCGTCCGCGACCTCCCGCAACGCAGGCTTGGCGTTGAACGCCACACCCAGACCTGCAGCGTTGAGCATGTCGATGTCGTTGGCGCCGTCACCGACGGCGACGGTCTGTTCCATCGGCACACCGACCTGATCGGCGAACTTGCGCAGCGCGACGGCCTTCGCCGCGCGGTCGACGATTTCACCGATCACACGTCCGGTCAGCTTGCCGTCGACGATCTCGAGGGTGTTGGCGTGCACGAAGTCCAGTTCGAGTTCGTGTGCGAGGCCTTCGATGACCTGGCGGAAACCGCCGGACACCACGCCGCAGTGGAATCCGAGGCGGCGCAGGGTGCGAATCGTGGTGCGCGCACCCGGCGTCAGTTCGATGCTCTCTGCCACCTCGTCGATGACGGAGGCGTCGAGACCGGCGAGTGTCGCCACACGCTGGTGCAGTGATTCGGTGAAGTCGATCTCGCCGCGCATTGCAGCTTCGGTGACGGCGCGGACCTCGTCCTCGACTCCGGCCTTCGCGGCGAGCATCTCGATGACCTCGCCCTGAACGAGCGTCGAGTCCACGTCGAACACGATCAGACGCTTTGCCCGGCGAGCGAGACCTGCGCGCTCGACCGCGATGTCGACGTTTTCGAGTGCGGCAACCTCGGCGAGTCCGGTGCGCAGCTTCGCGTCGCCGTCGACGGTATCCGCCGCACTGACGCTGAGTTCCAGACCGGTGACGGGATAATCGGCGACACCACGGATGGAATCGATGTTGGCGCCCTGCTTCGCGAGTTCGCGTGCAACCGATCGCATAGCGCGAGCATTGACCGGGCTGCCGAGAACGACTACCGCGTGGGTGGACACCGCGGGCCGTCCGGGATCGGCACCGATTTCGATGTCGACGTTCATTCCGACCGTCGCCATCGCCTGTTCGAGTTCTTCCTGAAGGGCTTCGGGATCGTTCGGGCAGGCCACCATGACGCCGAGTGTCAGTCGACCTCGAATCACCACCTGCTCCACGTCGAGTAGACGCACATCGTGCCGCGACAGTGCCGCGAACAGTACCGAGGTGACGCCAGGGCGGTCCGGCCCGGTCACAGTCACCAGAACAGTGGTGTCAGAGGCACCCACCGAAAACTCCGATCGTTTCTTTGTTCGCGTCTTGATCGTCACTATTGTGCCAAGCGAAAGGCCCCACCCGTTACTCGGGCGGGGCCTTTTGCTGGTTACTTCAGTGTGTTACTTCGCTCAGGAGCGGCTGTCGGTGCCGGGGTCGCCTTCGTCCCCGACTGTCAGCGGCTCGTGACGAGCATCTTCGAGCACGGTGCTGGCGTTCTTCCCACCGTGGCCCGGGCCGACGTGCGCTTCCGCGCGCATCCGCTCGACCATGTGCGGGTAGTGCAGCTCGAACGCCGGACGCTCGCTACGGATG
This sequence comes from Rhodococcus sp. GB-02, assembly GCF_053470465.1. Taxonomy (NCBI): domain Bacteria; kingdom Bacillati; phylum Actinomycetota; class Actinomycetes; order Mycobacteriales; family Nocardiaceae; genus Rhodococcus; species Rhodococcus sp. GB-02. The sequence continues at coordinate 2,685,508 of NZ_JBPUKE010000001.1, read as the reverse complement.
CGCGGCAACTCGGTGAAGTTGTGACGCGGCGGCGGGCAGGTGGTCGCCCACTCCAGTGAGTTTCCGTAGCCCCACGGATCGTCGACGGTGACCACTTCGCCGTAGCGGTAACTCTTGAAGACGTTCCAGATGAACGGAAGCGTCGAGGCACCGAGTACGAAAGCGAAGATCGTGGACACCGAGTTCAGAACCGTGAATCCGTCCGTGGGCAGGTAGTCGGCGTAACGGCGCGGCATGCCTTCGGCACCGAGCCAGTGCTGGACGAGGAACGTGCCGTGGAAACCGACGAACGTGGTCCAGAAGTGCCACTTGCCGAGGCGCTCGTCCATCATGCGGCCGGTCATCTTCGGGAACCAGAAGTAGATACCGGCGTACGTGGCGAACACGACCGTACCGAAGACCACGTAGTGGAAGTGGGCGACGACGAAGTAGCTGTCCGTGACGTGGAAGTCGAGCGGCGGGCTCGCGAGGATGACGCCAGACAGACCGCCGAAGAGGAAGGTGATCAGGAAGCCGATCGAGAACAGCATCGGCGATTCGAAGGTCAACTGCCCCTTCCACATCGTTCCGATCCAGTTGAAGATCTTCACACCTGTCGGCACGGCGATCAGGAACGTCATGAACGAGAAGTACGGCAGGAGAACAGCGCCGGTTGCGTACATGTGGTGAGCCCACACCGCGATCGACAGAGCGGCGATGGCCAGCGTTGCGTACACCAGGCCGCTGTAGCCGAAGATCGGCTTACGGCTGAAGACCGGGAAGATCTCGGAGACGATGCCGAAGAACGGCAGCGCGATGATGTACACCTCGGGGTGACCGAAGAACCAGAACAGGTGCTGCCACAGGAGCACACCGCCGGTTGCCGGGTCGAAGATGTGGCCACCGAGATGGCGGTCGACGAACAGGCCCATGAATGCAGCGGTCAGCAGCGGGAACGCCAGCAGGATCAGGATGCTGGTGATGAAGATGTTCCAGGTGAAGATCGGCATGCGGAACATGGTCATACCGGGTGCGCGCAGGCAGATCACGGTGGTGACCATGTTGACGCCACCGAGGATGGTGCCGAGGCCGGCGACAGCCAGACCCAAGACCCACAGGTCGGCGCCGACGCCGGGGCTGTGCAGCGCGCTGGTCAGCGGCGTGTATGCCGTCCAACCGAAGTCTGCTGCGCCACCGGGCGTGACGAATCCGGCCGTCGTGATGATCGCGCCGAACAGGTACAGCCAGTAGCTGAACGCGTTCAGACGCGGGAACGCAACGTCGGGTGCACCGATCTGGAGCGGAAGAATGTAGTTCGCGAAGCCGAAGACGATCGGGGTCGCGTACAGCAGCAGCATGATCGTGCCGTGCATGGTGAACAGCTGGTTGAACTGTTCATTGGAAAGGAATTGCATGCCGGGTACAGCAAGTTCGGCACGCATCATCAGTGCCATGAGGCCACCGATGAGGAAGAAGGCGATGGAAGTCGCCAAGTACATGATTCCGAGCACCTTGGGATCGGTGGTCGTGATCATCTTGAAAATGAATGAGCCCTTGGGTCCCTGCCGCGGCGGGTAAGGCCTGGCCGGCGCTATCGTGGGGACTGGCTGGGGCGCTACGGCAGTCACTGATCCTCCTGAATGTGCCTTTGGTCGCTCCGCAGACTCCGTCAAAGAGCCCTTGGTTGCGCCCGCAGGGTCCGTCGCCCGGGCTGCGGACAACGGCTTCTGGCTTGCGCTCATCGAATCGTAGACCGTGACTCCGAGGCACCGCGACCCGGTCCTACTCTGCGTCGTACTCGAGCATCCGTTTTTCACGGCACCGAACGAACGACCTGCGGTTTATGTTCCCTCGGGAGTCCGAACCCACTTCCCAATCGGCGTGTCGTACCCGTCGAAGAATTCGGCCGGTGTCCGTTTTCGGCCAACTCCTCCACTGATAAGGTCACCCTCGCCTAACTCATCTCAGGAGTCAATAAGTGAAATTCTTTCCCCGCCGGGCCGCGCTGGTAGCGGTCGCAGCCTCGATCGCCTTGGTCGTTCCGGCCTGCTCGAGTAACGACGAGCCCGCTGCAGCCACCACCTCGACCGAGTCGGGCGCATTCCCCCGCACCGTCGAGCACTTCCGTGGAAGCACCGAAATCCCGGCTGCACCCCAGCGGATCGTCGCGCTCGACAACAGCTTCACCGACTCCGTCCTGCTCCTCGAATCCCCGCTCGTCGGCTATGTCGACTACCGCGAGCCCGGTCTACCCGACTACCTCGGATCCTCCCGGGAGGAATTCGCCGCGGACGCCGTCTCGGTTGGCACGGTCAGCAGCGCAAGCCTCGAGAAGATCGCCGCACTGCAGCCCGACCTCATCATCTCCGCCGAGGTCCGCGACGGGAAGAACTACGACCAACTCTCCGCAATCGCGCCCACCGTCTTCACCCAGACGACAGGCCCGACGTGGAAGGACAACATTCGCCTGGTCGGTGAAGCCCTCGGCAAGGAGTCTTTGGCCGAGTCAAAGATCACCGAGTACGAAACCCGAGCGGCCACCGTCGGCAAGGAAATCAACGAGAAGGCCGACAACCCGGTCGTCTCGGTGGTCCGATTCGCCGGTGAACCGACCGCACGCCTCTACCGCACCACCTCGTTCAGCGGCATCGTTCTTCAGGACGCGGGACTGAAGCGCCCGGACAATCAGGGACCCGACCCCGCCGACGCCGGCAACATCATGATGAAGATCAGCCCCGAGCTGATCAACGAAGCCGACGCGGACGTCATCTTCATCAGCACCTGGCAGGACGCCGAAGGCAAGAGCGCCGAAGCTGCGAAGCCGTTCCTCCAGAGCCCGCTGTGGCAGACCCTTCGAGGACGCAAGGTCGACGTGGACGATTCACGTTGGATGTCGCCGGTCAGTATCCAGGGCGCGCACATGATCCTCGACGACCTCTCGGACACGTTCGAGGTGGACAAGCAGAACAGCTGAGTCGAGCAGCTAACCTGAACGGCGCCCGCTCACACAGGAAGCCGTCGACTTGTCTGTTCTCTCACGCACGACCGCCCGCACGTCCATTCGTCGTGTCTCGATCCTGGGGATCGCCGCCACGATGCTCGTCCTCGGTGGTTGCTCGTCCGACTCGTCGGACGATCCCGCGAGCACCATCGTCCGGACCACTACGTCGATCGCCGGTGCCGGCGTGATGGGCATCGAACGCGACACCGCCACCGCGTGCCCGACGCCGACGCAAGCCGACTCGGGAGCGGGCCCCGAGGTGAAGCGTCGAGTCGTACACACTGCGGGTGAAACCGAGGTTCCTTCCGATCCCCAACGGATCGTGGTCCTCGACAGCGTCTCGATGGACGCCGTGTGCGCCCTCGGCCTGTGGGAGCGGGTAGTGGGCGCCGCGACCGGTGTCGACTCACCTCAACCGTCGTACCTGGGTTTCGGAATCTCGGAGATTCCGAGTGTCGGCCCCGTGAGCGCACCTGACGTCAACGCCGTGAAGGCCGCCGCGCCGGACTTGATCCTCGGGTCCAGTCCGGCGTCCGACGGCTTGTACGGGCAACTCGACGCCATCGCCCCCACGGTGTTCGCGGGCTCGGATCCCGTGTACTGGAAAGCGCAGTTCGCCCTCGCCGGCCAGGCACTGGGCCGTTCGTCCGCGGCTGCGACGGAGCTCGACCGCTACCAGCAGGACGTCGTGCAGCTCGGCGACGCATTGAATGCATCGCAGACGCAGGCATCAGTGGTTCGGTTCGGTTCGAAGGACCTGCAGATCGAGGGCCCTGCATCCTTCGCCGGACAGATCCTCAGCGACGTCGGCGTCCGGCGCCCACCGGCGCAGCGATTGACCGATGCGACCACGGCACCGATTCCGGCCGACGATCTCAGCGCCGCCGAAGGGGACTTGATCTACGTCCTCTTCGACGGGCCGAACGGTCGTAGCTACGGCACCGAGGTCATGAAGAGCGACCAGTGGCAGGACCTCGCCGCTGCCACCGACCGGCGCGTGTTCGTAGCGGAAGACGACATCTGGAACGGAAACGGGATGACTGCTGCCCGTGCCGTATTGGCGGACTTGAAGGGAACCTTGAACGGATATGCGAGCTGACTGGAACGAACCACAACTCCGACATTCGAAGCGGTTCGCCCCAGCTGTGAAGTTCGGGTTCTGATCATGCCGATCCCCGAATTCATTGTTGCACTGCGCGAGAAGGTCGGTCATGCGCCGCTCTGGCTGTCCGGAGTGAGCGTCGTGATCCGCGACGACGACGGTCGGGTCCTGCTCACCCGCCGCGCCGACAACGGTCAGTGGGCCGTCGTGTCCGGCGTTCTCGAGCCTGGGGAGGAACCGTCGGCGGCGGCGGTGCGCGAGGCGAAGGAAGAAACCGGCGTCGACGCCGAATTGGTTCGGATCACGAGTGTCGATGTCACAGAGCCCATTACGTACCCCAATGGTGACGTGACTCAGTACCTCGACGTGTGTTTCCTGGCCAGGTGGACCGGCGGAGATGCACACGTGGCGGACGACGAAAACCTCGAGGTCGCGTGGTTCGCGCCGAGCGAATTGCCGTCGGACATGACGGAAACCTCGCGTCTGCGCCTCGCAAAAGCGTTGCTGGACAAGCCGGAAGCGTGGTTTCAGCGCTAGTCCACTCCCCCATACATGACCGAAGCCCGATTCCCGCGTGTGCAGGAGTCGGGCTTCGGTGTGTAGGGCGCTCTAGAAGTCCCGAGCGGGTCGCTCTAGAAGTCCCGAGCGGGTCGCTCTAGAAGTCCCGAGCGGGTCGCTCTAGAAGTCCCAGTCGTCGTCTTCGGTGTTGACGGCCTTGCCGATGACGTAGGAGCTTCCCGAGCCGGAAAAGAAGTCGTGATTCTCGTCCGCATTCGGTGAAAGTGCCGACAGGATAGCCGGATTGACGTCCGTCTCGTCCTTCGGGAAGAGGCCTTCGTAGCCAAGGTTGTTGAGCGCCTTGTTGGCGTTGTAGCGCAGGAACTTCTTGACATCCTCGGTCAGGCCGACACCGTCGTAAAGGTCCTGGGTGTAGTCGACCTCGTTCTCGTAGAGCTCGAAGAGCAACTCGAACGTGTAGTTCTTGAGCTCTTCACGCTCGGCCTCGGTGAGCTGTTCGAGGCCCTTCTGGTACTTGTAGCCGATGTAGTACCCGTGCACGGCCTCGTCGCGGATGATGAGGCGGATGAGGTCTGCGGTGTTGGTGAGCTTGGCTCGCGAGGACCAGTACATCGGCAGGTAGAAGCCGGAGTAGAAGAGGAAGCTTTCGAGGAGCGTCGAGGCGACCTTGCGCTTGAGCGGGGACTCGCCGTTGTAGTAGTCGAGAACGATCTGCGCCTTGCGCTGCAAGTTGGGGTTCTCCTCCGACCAGCGGAACGCGTCGTCGATGTCCGGGGTGGAGCACAGCGTCGAGAAGATCGAGCTGTAGCTCTTGGCGTGCACCGATTCCATGAAGGCAATGTTGGTGTAGACCGCTTCTTCGTGGGGGGTAATCGCGTCCGGGATGAGGCTGACTGCGCCGACGGTGCCCTGAATGGTGTCGAGCAACGTCAGACCCGTGAAGACACGCATCGTGAGCTGCTTCTCCTGAGCGGTCAGCGTTCCCCAGGACGGGATGTCGTTGGAGACCGGCACCTTTTCGGGCAGCCAGAAATTGCTGACGAGGCGATCCCACACCTCGGCGTCCTTCTCGTCCTGGACGCGGTTCCAGTTGATGGCGGAAACGCGACTGACCAGCTTGACCATAATTCCTACCTAGCGAGAGAGATACTGCCGAATGTTGGCTTGCCTGAACACTACCCGTTGTGTCGGGTCCACGATGCCAACACAACAACATGTGTCGCACGCGCCCCTCCACAAGCATAAACAATGTGATATCAATTAAATATCACTTACCGATGGAAAGCGAGTCTCACATGACCAGCACCCCTACCGTGGCCGAGAAACCGACCGGTGTCGCCACCACAACGATCGCCGAACGCCCAGGCTGGGACCTGTCCGGCAGCTGGATGCTCCTCGGCGGGTTACTTCTCTTCCTGGCCGGAATCGCACTGTCCGTCGTTGGCGGAGTTCTGGGACTCTTCGCCCTGATTCCGGTCGGAGTGGTGCTGTTCATCGCGTCACTCCCCCTGCTGATGGGCCTGACCTTGGTGCAACCGAATCAAGCCCGAGTTCTGCAACTCCTGGGAAGCTCGTACAGCGGCACCCTGCGCACGCCGGGACTGCGATGGACAAATCCGCTGACTGTCCGTCGATCGATCTCGACGCGTATCCGAAACCACGAGACCGGTCAGGCGAAGGTGAACGACGCCGACGGCAATCCCATCGAGATCTCGGCGGTGGTCGTCTGGCAAGTCGCCGACACTGCGCTCGCCTCGTTCCAGGTGGACGACTACGAGGAGTTCGTCTCGGTGCAGACCGAAGCGGCCGTCCGTCATATCGCCGGCAGCTATCCGTACGACGCCGAAGGCCGAGTCTCGTTGCGCGAGAACGCCGATATCATCACGACTACCTTGTCGGAGGAGGTTCACGCCCGCGTGCGTGCGGCGGGTGTCGAAGTGATCGAGACACGCATCAACAGGCTCTCGTATGCACCCGAGATCGCCAGCGCAATGCTTCGGCGCCAACAAGCGGGTGCAGTGATCGCTGCCCGCAAGCAAATCGTCGAAGGTGCGGTGTCCATGGTCGACATGGCACTCAAGCAACTCGAGGAAAAGCATGTCGTCGAACTCGACGAGGAACGCAAGGCCACGATGATCAGTAACCTTCTGGTCGTGCTGTGCGGCGACCGAGACGCACAACCGGTGCTCAACACCGGTTCGCTCTACCAGTAAAGGAAAGGCCACATGGCCACGGATCCAGCTCCGAGATCCGAGCGTAAGAAGATCCTTCTTCGGTTGGACCCAGCGGTGCACGACGCCCTCGCCCGCTGGGCCGCCGACGATCTCCGAAGTACCAACGCCCAGATCGAGTTTCTCCTTCGGCGCGCACTCACCGAGCACGGTCGTATGCCGCAGAATGCCGGCAAGATGCACGGTCCAGGCCGTCCGCCGGCCTGATTCCCCTGTGCGCCTTTTCGGTAGCAGTCACTACCGAAAAGGCGCACGGGGGCGGAGCCCTTTACAGCATGCAGGAAACGCAGCCCTCGACCTCGGTGCCTTCGAGTGCCATCTGACGCAGACGGATGTAGTACAGCGTCTTGATGCCCTTACGCCACGCGTAGATCTGCGCCTTGTTGATGTCGCGGGTGGTTGCGGTGTCCTTGAAGAACAGCGTCAGCGACAGGCCCTGGTCGACGTGTTGCGTTGCGGCAGCATAGGTGTCGACGATCTTCTCGTACCCGATTTCGTAGGCATCCTGGTAGTACTCCAGGTTGTCGTTGGTCAGGTAGGGCGCCGGGTAGTAGACGCGGCCGATCTTGCCTTCCTTGCGGATCTCGATCTTCGACGCCACCGGGTGGATGGAGCTGGTGGAGTAGTTGATGTACGAGATCGAGCCGGTCGGCGGGACGGCCTGAAGGTTCTGGTTGTAGATACCGTGCTTCTGAACCGAAGCCTTCAGCTCACGCCAGTCGTCCTGAGTGGGGATGTGCAGCTTCGCATCGGCGAAGAGTCCGCGAACCTTGTCGGTTGCCGGCTCCCAAGCCTGATCGGTGTACTTGTCGAAGAATTCACCCGAGGCGTACTTCGACTCCGGGAAACCCTTGAAGTACGAGCCGCGCTCGATGGCGATCTTGTTCGACGCACGCAGTGCGTGGAACAGCACGGTGTAGAAGTAGATGTTCGTGAAGTCGATGCCTTCTTCGCTGCCGTAGAAGATCCGCTCACGAGCGAGGTATCCGTGCAGGTTCATCTGACCGAGGCCGATGGCGTGAGAGTCGTTGTTGCCCTGCTCGATCGACGGCACCGAGTAGATGTGTGTCTGGTCGGACACTGCCGTCAATCCGCGGATCGACACTTCGATGGTCTTGGCGAAGTCGGGCGAGTCCATGGTCTTCGCGATGTTCAGCGAACCCAGGTTGCAGGAGATGTCCTTGCCGACCTTCGAGTAGGACAGGTCGTCGTTGAACAGTGAAGGCGTCGAAACCTGCAGGATCTCCGAGCACAGGTTCGAGTGAGTGATCTTGCCTTCGATCGGGTTTGCCCGGTTCACCGTGTCCTCGAACATGATGTAGGGGTAGCCCGATTCGAACTGCAATTCGGCGACGGTCTGGAAGAACTCGCGAGCCTTGATCTTGGACTTGCGAATTCGCTTGTCGTCGACCATCTCGTAGTACTTCTCGGAGACGTTGATGTCGGAGAACGGAACTCCGTAGATGCGCTCGACGTCGTACGGCGAGAACAGGTACATGTCCTCGTTCTTCTTCGCCAGTTCGAACGTGATGTCCGGGATCACGACGCCGAGAGAGAGCGTCTTGATGCGGATCTTCTCGTCGGCGTTCTCACGCTTGGTGTCGAGGAAGCGGTAGATGTCGGGGTGGTGCGCATGCAGGTACACGGCGCCGGCGCCCTGACGCGCACCCAACTGGTTGGCGTAGGAGAATGAGTCCTCGAGAAGCTTCATGATCGGGATGACACCCGAACTCTGGTTCTCGATCTTCTTGATCGGGGCGCCGTGCTCACGAACGTTGGTGAGCAGCAAGGCAACTCCGCCACCGCGCTTGGACAGCTGCAGTGCCGAGTTGATGGAGCGACCGATGGACTCCATGTTGTCTTCGATACGAAGCAGGAAGCAGGACACGGGCTCACCGCGCTGCTTCTTGCCCGAGTTCAGGAACGTCGGGGTGGCGGGCTGGAAGCGTCCGGCGATGATCTCGTCGACGAGTTCGACGGCCAGGTCTTCGTTGCCTGCGGCCAGGGTGAGCGCAACCATGCAGACACGATCTTCGAAACGCTCGAGGTAGCGCTTACCGTCGAAGGTCTTGAGCGTGTAGGAGGTGTAGTACTTGAATGCACCCAGGAACGTCGGGAAGCGGAACTTCTTGGCGTAGGCGTGATCGATCAGGAACTTCACAAAAGTACGTGAGTACTGATCGAGAACCTCTGGCTCGTAGTAGTTTTCCTCGACGAGGTAGTCCAGCTTCTCGTCGAGGTTGTGGAAGAACACGGTGTTCTGGTTGACGTGCTGCAAGAAGTACTGACGGGCTGCAGCGACATCCATCTCGAACTGGATCTCACCGTTGGCGCCGTACAGGTTGAGCATGGCGTTGAGTGCGTGGTAGTCGAGGCCGTTGGTGGAATCACCGCCGCGTGCATCACGCTCTACGCTTCCTGCCGCGATCGTGTCAGTGATGGTTGGCGCCACTGCCCGTGCTCCTTCTCTGTTTCGAGATGATTCCAGAACTCCCCCAAGCCTTCTCGTACTCGGTCGACGTCTTCGGCAGTGCCCATGAGTTCGAACCGGTACAGAAAAGGAACGTGGCATTTCTGGGAAATGATGTTTCCTGCATAGCAAAAGGACTCACCGAAATTGGTGTTTCCCGCCGCGATCACTGCTCTGATCAACGACCTGTTGTGTGGATTGTTCAAAAAACGAATGACCGGCTTCGGCACATAGCTGGTGTCGCGCCCTGTCACGGTGGCCCCGCCACCATAGGTGGGCAGAATCAGCACATAGGGCTCGTCTACGCGAAATGAGCCGTCACGGTCATGGATGGGTATACGTGTCGCAGGCAGGCCGAGACGTTGAACGAATCGGTGGGTGTTCTCCGACACGCTGGAAAAATAGACCAGCGAAGTCATCGGTTGTCACCATTTTCTTGTACGGTGCCCGGAACTACTCAGATGTGTCGGCGGAGGTGTCCACCGCCGACACTGCGGCGCTTCAAGCAGCGACGGTCAGGGTCTTGATGCGATCGGGACGGAAGCCCGACCAGTGATCTTCACCGGCAACCACGATGGGCGCCTGGAGGTACCCGAGAGCCATGACGTAGTCGCGGGCTTCGGCATCCTCGGTGATGTCGATGATGTTGTATTCGAGACCGGCCTTGTCGAGGGCGCGGTAGGTGGCATTGCACTGAACGCAAGCGGGCTTGGTGTAGACGGTGATGCTCATGAGAGTCCCTCTTTCGCTTAGCCAACAAAGGCCGATGTAGTGATGTTCAGCACCGATTCGACCGATTGCCGGAGTCTCGCTCAAGGCGTTCCGCGTTGTGGTCTCTCAGTGCTCAAGACACTACACCTAGTGGCCGACAGAAACACATAACGCGAGATGTTGTGAGTCACATCGTTGGAATTCCCAGGTCGCCCCAGTTCAGCGCCCTCATTTCCCGGCGCGTCGGCGTGTTGCCCGTCACATTTACTTTTTGTGCTCGCCGGCCTCTCGGAGCCGCGTCCCGGACCTACCATGAGCGTCGTGGAAACACCCCCCAAGGACGAAGCACCGCGCCACCAGGCAACCGTGACGAGAACGCAGCAGGTGACACCGCTGATGCGCAGAATCACCTTCGGCGGCACCGGCCTGAGCGACTTCGAGACGAGCGGGAGCCCCGACGAACGAGTGCTCGTCAGATTCCCTCTCGATCCCCCTCACGCCCGCAGTTACACGGTCCGGCGCTGGCAGCCGTCGAAGAACGAACTGGTGATCGACTTCGTTCTCCACGGCCACGGCGGCGCGGCACTCTGGGCCAAGAATGCGCAACCGGGCGAGACCGTCCATCTCTCGACTGCGAGCGGGTGGTTCACGCCGCCGACAGAGTGCGACTGGCTGCTACTCGTCGCCGATCACGCCGCACTGCCTGCGATCGGGCGGATCTTGGAAGAAGCACCCGACGGTCTACCGATCCACGTCATCGCGCAGGTACCCGCGCCGAGCGAACAGCAGACGTTCACGACGCGCGCCGACGCTCACTACCGATGGATCGAGGAATCGGACTCGCTGCTCGCCGAATTGGCCGGCGCTGCCCTGCCTCCCGGCGAGGGCTACATCTGGTGTGCAGTCGAGGCCGCGGCCGCCAGACGCATCCGCACCCATCTGCGTCGAACATCGGAAATCCCGGCAACCCGCATGCACGTGATGGGTTACTGGCGGGAGGACAAGGAGAGCTGGGAGCGTCGGTACGCCGCCGTCGCAGACCGTATCGATGCCGCGATGGGCGAAGCGATGATGGCCGGCAAGGATTTCGAGTCGGTTCGCGACGCCGTCGACGACGCGATGGAACGCGAAGGGCTCTAGCGTGCATATGAGCCTGACTCGCATACGAGTGAGGGCCATACCTTCCGGCATGGCCCTCACTCGTGAAACGGATTACGCGTTGACGAGCTGCTTGCTGGCGTCGACGAGGTCGGAGACGACCTTGGAGACCTGAGCGAGCACCTCTGCGTTCTCACGCGGGTGCAGCTCACCGAACAGTGCGCCGGTTCCACCGATGCTCAGTGCAGTGTCCTCGACGACCTTGCCGCCGGCGATACGGACTGCCTTGGTGGTGTCTTCGTGTGCCCACTTGGCGCCGTTGCCACTGGGCGAAGCGCTGATGACTGCGACAGCCTTGTCCTTGACTGCACCGACACCGTACGGACGCGAGATCCAGTCGATGGCGTTCTTCAGAACGGCGGGGATGGTGCCGTTGTACTCGGGGGTGACGAGCAGGAACGCGTCCGCGTTGCTCGCAGCGGAGCGCAGCGCGTCGACAGCGGGAATGGAAGCACCCTCGACGTCGATGTCTTCGTTGTAGAAGGGGACGTCGGCGAGGCCTTCGAAGACCGTCAGGGTGGCACCCTCGGGTGCGGCGGACACAGCCGTCTCGGCAAGCTGGCGATTGACGGATCCGGCGCGCAAGCTGCCGACGAGAACGAGAACATTGGTCTGTGACATAACGAGATTCCTTCGAAAGTGGTGCGGTTGGTGGCTCCGGTTGAAAGTTATATCAACTAAACGGACCGCGGTCCACTTACATTCCCCGGCCCTGTAACCTGATCCCGTGAGCGCAATCCCCCTCCCCCAGATCGGCGCCGCGCCGGTCGAGCGCGGTGACGCAGCACGTAACCGCGTACTTCTGCTCGACGCAGCAGCCCTCCTCGTCGCCGAGCGAGGTGTCGACGCGGTGACGATGGATGCCGTCGCATGCCGAGCGGGTGTGGGCAAGGGCACAGTTTTTCGGCGCTTCGGCAATCGCTCGGGACTGATGCAGGCACTGCTCGATCACACCGAGCGAGAACTGCAGCAGGCATTCATGTTCGGCCCCCCACCGTTGGGTCCGGGCGCACCGCCGATCGAGCGCCTCATCGCGTTCGGACGAGCCCGAATCGCCATGGTGGAAGTACAGGGCGAAGTCCTCCGTGCGGCGGAAAATGCTCCTGAATACCGCTTCGGCGGTCCGGCCCGGGCGCTCGGCATCGCTCACGTCATCGGACTTCTTCGAGGAGCAGGCGTCGAGGGCGACCTCGATCTGCTCGCTTCAGCACTGTTGGCACCACTCGAAGCATCGCTTGTCCTTCACCAGGTGCGCGATCTCGGGATGACCACCGAGCGTCTGGCCGCCGGCTGGGAAGACCTTGCCCGGCGCGTTACTCGATGCTGACTCCCCAGATCCGTCCCACCGCTTAATGTGAGCCCATGCGCATCGCTGCTGCCGTCATCGGCGTCCTGACCATCGCCGCGGTAAGCGGTTGCTCCGCGTCGTCCGACTCCCCCAAGGACAAGTCGGACCCCTCCGGGCGCGTCTTCATCTCGACCTCGGTCGACGGAACACAAATTCCCGGCGGCGGCCCACTGACTCTCGATTTCAGCCAAGCGGGTCGAGTGTCCGCGAGCGCCGGATGCAACACGGCAAACGGCTCGATCGAGTTCACCGACGGCAAGCTGACCACCGGCACCATGGCGTCGACCATGATGGGCTGCCCTCCCGGCATCGACGAATCCGACACCTGGACAACAACATTGCTGACCTCCGCGCCGACGTGGAGCCTCGACGGCGACACCCTCACCCTGACATCGGACGACGCCACAGTGACTCTGCAGGACAAGAAGATCGTCACGCCGGATCGAGTGCTCCAGGGCACGACGTGGACCGTCACGTCACTCATCAGTCCCGATGCGATCAGTACGAGCCTGGCTCTGGAGACGTCAGCTCCCGAACTCACGATTGCCGCAGACGGTTCGGTCAGCGGAACCACCGGATGCAATCGCATGACCGGAAGCGCCCAGACGTCCGACACCACAGTCACGTTCACGCCGATGGCAACCACGCGTATGGCTTGCCCCGAGGAGAACACGGACATCGAGCGCCAGATCCTGGCGGTGCTCGACGGCGACGTGAGCTACACCATCGACGCCGGCACGCTGACCCTGCGCAAGCCCGACGACACCGGATTGATACTGACTGCGCAGGCCTGATCAGACGCTCCAGGCTCGATCAGACGTTGTCGAGCAGCCAGCGCCCCAAATCGCGGGCGCTGGCATCGATCATCGCGGGCCAGTCCATGGCCGAATCGTCCGCATGGTCGCTGACGTGTTTGACGAGGCGGCAGGGAGCACCCGCAGCCTGTGCGGCGAACGCGATGGCAAAACCCTCCATGTCGACCAGATCAGCTCGCTGTGCAAGGGCGTCCCGGGTTGCAGCGTCGGCGATGAATGCGTCGCCGGTCGCCAACACCGAGTCGTCACCGCCGGCGAGCACCAAACGGTCCGCGACGTCGTGCCCCAGCGCTCGGATCGCGGTGCTGCTGATGTCGTGATTGATGACAACCCCGGGAACATAGAGGCCGCCGTGGTGCGCGTGCAGCGCACCGGCGGTCCCGATGTTGACGACCAGCGGCAGATTCTCCCGCTCGTACCGCGCGAGAGCAGAGGCGACTGCTGTTGCAGCACTGACCTTTCCAATCCCCGTGATCAGCAGTTCGTATCCTTGCGGCACGTATGCCGCTTCCGACTTCGTCGCACTGACCACCAGAACGTTGTTCGCACTCATGTGCGCGACCGTACCGCCCCGGATACGGTGGCACTGCACGCGCCTGCTCACATCGCTAGAGTCCATTCATGGCCACACTGCGTGAAAGCATCATCGAAGAACTCGGCACAAAGCCGACAATCGACGCCGCAGCGGAGGTTCGCGCGCGAGTCCAGTTCCTGAAGGACTACGTGCGCTCGACCCCCGCCAAAGGGTTCGTTCTGGGAATCAGCGGCGGTCAGGACAGCACGCTCGCCGGAGTCCTCGCCCAACGCGCGGTCACTGAACTTCGTGAAGAAGGCCACGAGGCCGAGTTCGTCGCCGTTCGACTCCCCTATGGCGCGCAGGCCGACGAATCCGATGCTCAGATCGCACTCGGCTTCATCAAGCCGGACCGCTCTCTCACGGTCAACGTCAAGCCTGGCGCCGACGCCACAGCCCGTGAGGCCTCCGAGGCGTTGGGGAACGGCGAACTGCGCGACTTCGTCCGCGGCAACATCAAGGCGCGCGAACGAATGGTCATTCAGTATGCGATTGCCGGTCAGCTCGGCTACTTGGTGATCGGTACCGACCATGCCGCGGAGGCGATCACCGGCTTCTTCACGAAGTTCGGTGACGGCGGCGTCGACATCACGCCGCTCACCGGCTTGAGCAAACGCCAGGGCGCTGCATTGCTGCAGGAATTGGGCGCACCGGAGAGCACGTGGCGCAAGGTGCCGACCGCCGACCTCGAGGACGACCGACCCGCGCTGCCCGACGAAGTTGCCCTCGGCGTCACGTACTCACAGATAGACGACTACCTCGAAGGAAAGGACGTTTCCTCCGAGGTAGCCGAAAAGCTCGAGAAGATGTTCACCAACACTCGTCACAAGCGCACGGTGCCGGTCACCCCCCTGGATGACTGGTGGAAGTAGCTCTTACCAGCGACTAGAGGCCGAATCCTTCTTTGCGAAGTTGGTGGTGAATCCGTTGAAATGCACCGCATCGACCAGCGTCGAGGTTGCAGCGGAGCCGGTCCCGACACTGACGCCGTAGTGGTCGACTACCGCTTTCGGGTTCGCGGCGACGATGTCCGCCAAAGGCACTGACACGCGGTCCTTGGCGCCGTCGATGTTCTGAGTGCCCCACCACACGCCCTTCTGCAGATCCGCGTGAACGCCGCCGTCAGCCGTCGGCGTCGCGTCCGGGGACCCATTCGTTCGGCGCCGCTTCGGTGGACAGGGTCGAGCACGAGGCTTCCGGTGCAGAAGAGCCGAGCGAACCGGTGGAGGGAAGCGCAGTTGCGAATGCCGGAGCCGTGAGAGCAGCTGCTCCGAGGAGCACTACGACGACGCTGATACGTCGGGTGGAATTAATCGACAAAGTGTGAACTTACTCCCCCAAAAATTAGGAGATGGAGATAGACGCCACTTGAACTGAGTGATCAAGATCGACCTATTTGAGCCAGGCCACCGAAATTTGACAATAGTTCGGCAGCCGACAAATAACTACGTCGACAATCCCCGGACTAGCCTCCGGCGAAAGGCGGAAGAATATCGACAGCACTACCGGAGGTCCGAGAGACGTCGCGGGTCAACTCGTCACCGACGAGGAAAGCCGAGACCGACAGCACTCGCTCCATCTCCGGCCCGTATCGCCCGACCAACACCGCCACCAACTCGGCAAGTGTGGTGCCAGGCGAGAGGGCGACTACCTCGCTACGGCAACCGGATACATCCGCTGCAGCAGCAAAGTATCGAACCGAGATCGACTGCGAATCAGCCACCAATCGCTCCCATGCTTCTTTCCGGCGGAACGAAATCCGCGGCGTCGATGCCGTGCCCTGCCCACTTGTTCCACATCGCACCGCGCCACAAATCCGCAAGTTCATCATCACTTGCTCCCGACCTGAGCGCCGCACGCAAATCGACCTCGCGATCACTGAACAAACATGACCGAATTGTCCCTTCGGCGGTCATTCGGGTCCGATCACATTCACTGCAGAACGAGCGGGTCACGGAAGCGATGATTCCCACCGTCATCGAGGTCCCATTGACACGCCATTCTTCAGCTGGAGCCGACGGGTCTTCGCGGCCGATTGCTTCCAATTCGAAACGACCACTCAATACGGTCAACAATTCAGCTGCGGTCACCATATTCTCGCGAGCCCATGCATGATCTGCATCCAGGGGCATTTGCTCGATGAAACGCAATTCGACGCCGGCATCGAGGCACCACTGCAAAAGATCCGCCGCGCCGTGGAGTGTTTCACGCATCAGCACCGCATTGATCTTCAGTGGCGCGAGCCCGGCTGCCGCAGCCGCTCGAATTCCCGCGAGAACTGATGGCAACCTGTCTCTACGTGTCAATTCAGCGAAATGGGCGCGATCAACTGAATCCAGGGAAACATTGATGCGAGTCAAACCCGCTGCGGCCAACTTCGCCGCACGATGTTCGAGCCCAACAGCATTGGTAGTCATGGAAAGTGGAATCCCCGGCACGCGAGCTGCGCACCCACCGATGATTCTTTCGAGGTCGCTGCGCATCAGCGGTTCCCCGCCGGTGAATCTCACTTCACGAATACCGACTCGCTCGACGCCGATTCCGACCACTCGAATGATCTCGTCGCGACTCAGAAGATCTTCCGCCGCGATGGCCGGCAGGCCCTCTTCCGGCATGCAATACGTGCAACGAAGTGAACACTTCTCGGTGATCGAGACTCGCAGATCTCTCGCAACACGCCCGAACCTGTCGACCAGGAGATCCGTCTCAGGACGACCGGCGGTGGAGGCAGCGTCAAACCGCACGGTGGGAATTCCCATCGACACCACTGTCATCACGTCACCAACTTCCGTATTGCTCCAGTATGACCGAAAGCCGTACTCGGTGTGTCGGACGGACCACACCGCCTAGGATCAAAACATGTCGAGGTTGTCGAGGTTACTGTCATGAGCGCGCGTTCGGTCGAGGAACACGCGTCGCACATCTCCGAATTGCTCTCGGGCCTGCACACCCTCTCTCCAACGGCAGTGCCGACGGCAGAAGCGTTGGGGCGCATAACTTGCTCCGACATCTCATCGCCCGTGGACCTCCCGCTCTTTCGCAACTCACAGATGGACGGGTACGCAGTCGACGCCGCCTCGGTGGCCTCGGTTCCCACCACGCTGACGGTTCGAGGTGTGATCGCCGCCGGTAGCGGAAAACCACCGAAACACCTTCCAGGATCGGCATTTCGCATCATGACCGGTGCGCCGCTCCCCGAGGGTGCCGACGCCGTCGTTCCCGTCGAGGACACTACGGGCGTCACCGAACACGTCGTCACCATCGAACGGGGCAGGTCTGTAGGCGAATTCGTTCGCGAACGTGGCAGTGACATCACTGCCGGAATGCTACTGGTCACGGCGGGAACGCACTTGGAACCTCGCCATATCGCTGCGCTGAGCGCCGTCGGGTTGGCCTCACTCGACACGTACACGAGGCCACGGGTCGCCGTCATCACGACGGGCGCCGAACTCAAGAGTGCCGGAACAACTCTCGAACCCGGTGAGATCTACGATTCCAACGGTGCAGCTTTGGCAACATTGGCCGAAGCCAACGGTGCCGATGTCGTATCCGTCGCTCGAAGCAGTGACGATCCGGTGGAGTTCCGCGAATTACTCTCGTACGCAACCTCGGTCGCCGATCTGGTTTTCACCTCCGGCGGAGTATCGATGGGCGACTTCGAAGTGGTGAAGGAAACCCTCACACCCTTGGGTGCGCAATTCGGCCACGTCGCAATGCAACCAGGTGGCCCACAAGGCACCGCCGTGGTGAACGGAGTGCCCGTACTGAGCTTCCCGGGCAACCCGGTCAGCACGATGGTCTCGTTCGAGGTCTTCGCACGCGGGGAGCTGCGCCGCGCGGCGGGCCTGCCAGAGATCCCGCACGAGCGACTGCCGTTGACTGCACCGCTGCGTTCCGTGGATGGCAAGCGGCAGTTCCTGCGGGCGCGCAGAACTGCGGACGGTATCGAACTCGTTGCTGGACCCGGATCGCACCTCGTTGCAGCCATGGCGTGGGCCGACGTCCTGATCGACATCCCCGCCGCCGTGACCGAACTCGGCGCGGGCGATCTCGTCGATGTGATTCCACTCTCGACTACCTCGATCTGATTCAAAGGACACTCATGACCGAATTGACACACGTCGACAGCGAAGGCCGCGCGCGCATGGTCGACGTCAGCGCCAAAGCCGAGACGACGCGAATCGCCGTCGCTGCCGGTGAACTCGTCACGACCGCCGAGGTTGTTCGGCTCGTCCGCGCCGACGGCATGCCCAAAGCCGATGTCCTCACCACCGCGCGCATCGCCGGAATCGCCGGCGCAAAGAAGACGTCCGAGCTGATTCCGTTGTGTCATCAACTCGCACTTTCGTCGGTCAAGGTGGAATTCGGATTCACCGAAACCTCGATCACCGTCGAAGCGACGGCAAAGACTCGCGGACAGACCGGCGTCGAGATGGAAGCGCTCACCGCCGTCGCGGTAGCCGGCCTGACCTTGCATGACATGGTCAAAGCGGTCGATCCCGGAGCCACCATGAACGGTGTGCGTCTGCTCACCAAAGACGGTGGTAAACACGGACATTGGACCCGCAACGCTCAGGGTGCCCCGGCTTCTCCGGCGCACGTCTTCACCTCGGCACGGTCCGCGACCGTCCTCGTCGCTTCCACCGGCGGCGCCAACGGAACCAGACCCGACACCACCGGGCCGACGATCGCGGCCTGGCTACGCGAGCGAGACTTCGAGGTGCGCGGACCGCTCGTGTACGCCGACGCAGACATCGCGGGGGGCATAGTCGACGCGAAGGCGGGCTCCCCGTCGCTCGTCATCAGTACCGGCGGCACCGGCGCTTCCCCCACGGATGCAACCCCGGAAGCTACCCGTTCAGTCTTGACCCGTGAGTTGCCCGGGGTCGCAGAAGCGATCCGAACCAAGGGCCTCGAGAAGACCCCACACGCATCACTGAGCCGTGGTGTGGCAGGTCTCACAGGTACGACGGTCATCGTCAATCTTCCGGGTTCTCCCGGCGGAGTGAAGGACGGTCTCACCGTCCTCGAACCCATCATCGATCACCTGCTCGCGCAGGTCGCAGGCGGAGGAGCACACGATGAGTGAGTTACTGGCTCGGATCTCCGAACAACCGATTCACGCAGACACCGTCGACGCCGCCGTTGCCGGCCCGAAGAACGGTGCTGTTGTGGTTTTCACCGGGACGGTGCGCAATCACGATGGAGGTCAAGCGGTTTCAGCGTTGGAGTACCAAGCACACCCGGATGCTGAAAGCTTCCTCCATACGTGCTGTCAAGAGGTTGCAGCCTCGACCGGCCTACCGGTTGCCGCGATTCATCGCGTCGGGCATCTCGAGATCGGCGACCTCGCACTGGTCGCCGCCGTCGCTGCGCCACACCGCGCGGAGGCGTTTGCCGCGTGCGCCGAACTTGTCGAGCGCATCAAGCACGAGGTACCGATCTGGAAGCGGCAACACTTCGCGAACGGCGTCTCCGAATGGGTCGGGTTGTAGGTCGAACGCTCCGGGAAGGTAGAGTTGCGATCACTAGGTGTCCGAAATCGGGCATCCAGCGTCGTAGAACGCAAAATTTCTTGCTGAGTGCTCAATGCACCCGCTCTTCTTACGGCGAAGAAGCCTGCCGACCGGCAGCGCCGCCACCACTGTGCTTGATTGCTCGACCGGTTAATTCCCGTGTCGGCATCCGGGCACGAACACGTGCCCGAAAGGCTCTGAACACACTTGTCTGACATCTCTACGCCCGCTACCACCTTCGCAGCCCTCGGTGTGCGCGCACCGCTGGTGAAAGCTCTCGAAGACGGCGGAATCACTTCCCCGTTCCCGATCCAGATCGATACCCTCCCCGACACTCTCTCGGGTCGCGACGTACTGGGCCGTGGAAAGACCGGAAGCGGAAAGACCCTCGCGTTCTCCATCCCCATGGTCTCTCGCCTCGCCGGCGAACTGTCCGGGGGCAAGCGTCGCCCGGGTCGACCACTCGGCCTGGTGCTCGCACCCACGCGTGAGCTCGCCACCCAGATCACCGCAACCCTCGAACCGTTGGCCGCCGCATACGACTTGCGCGTGACCACGATCTTCGGCGGTGTCTCGCAGCACCGCCAGGTTCAGGCCCTGAAGGCCGGCGTCGACATCGTCGTCGCCTGCCCCGGTCGCCTCGAAGACCTCATGAAGCAGAAGTTCGTGAGCCTCGACGCCGTCGAGATCACCGTGCTGGACGAGGCCGACCACATGGCCGACCTCGGCTTCCTGCCCGTCGTCACCCGCATCCTCTCGTCCACGCCGCAGGACGGGCAGCGCCTGCTGTTTTCGGCAACGCTCGACAACGGAGTCGACAAGCTCGTCAAGCGGTTCCTGAAGAACGAGGTCATGCATTCGGTCGACGAGGCCAACTCCCCCGTCGCCGCGATGACGCACCACGTGTTCGACGTCGACGGCGTCGAAGCCAAGAAGGCTCTGGTCGAGAAGCTCGCTTCCGGTACCGGTCGTCGCATCCTGTTCATGCGCACCAAGCACCAGGCTCGTAAGTTGGCTCGCCAGCTCACCGAGTCGGGCATCCCGTCCGTCGACCTGCACGGCAACCTCTCACAGGCCGCTCGCGACCGTAACCTGGCGGCATTCTCCGCCGGTGAAGCGCGCGTCCTCGTCGCCACCGACGTCGCAGCGCGCGGCGTCCACGTCGACGATGTCGAGTTGGTCGTTCACGTCGATCCCCCGGCCGAGCACAAGGCTTACCTGCACCGCAGTGGTCGCACCGCTCGCGCAGGCAGCGCCGGCGACGTGGTCACAGTGGTCTTGCCCGAGCAGCGTAAGGATCTCGCGATCCTCATGCGTAAGGCCGCCATCAAGGTGACGCCGGTTCGTTCGACGGCCAACTCCGAGCACGTCGTCAAGTTGGTCGGCGACATCGCACCGCACGTCACTCCGGCTCCGAATGCTCCGGCCCAGCCGAACGGCGGACGCGGACAGCGCCCCGCCGGCCAGGGTGGACGCGGCGGCGCAGCACGTTCAGGTCAAGCTCGCTCCGGACAGGGCGGTCAGTCACGCGGTGCACGCACCGGCGGCGCTGCCCGTCAGGAACATGCCGGCGGCGGCGCTCGCCGTCCCCGCACCGGCGGCGGCGCTCGCACTGCGGGCTCCACCGGTGGGCGTGCCACGCGCTAGGTCGTCCCGCGCGCTAGGCCACCCCGCACAATTCAATAGGTTTCGTAGTGGACAGCGTCGGCCAATGGCCGGCGCTGTCGCCATCCGTAGCGCTCGAGATCCGGAACCTGTTGGAATTCAGTCACCTTCCCGACACAGAGCCAGGCGATGGGGCGAACAGGTGAGGGGATGCCCATGAGTTCGGTGAGGTACTTCTCGTCGTAGAACGAGACCCAGCCGATGCCGATCTCCTCGGCTACCGCGGCGAGCCACAAATTCTGAATTGCGAGTACCGCCGAGAACAGTCCGGTGTCGTCGACGGTATGACGGCCGAGGATGTTCGGGCCACCGCGCGACGGGTCGTAAGTGACGACGATGCCGGTACCACTCTCGGCGATTCCCTCGATCTTGATGGGGTCGAACGTCGAGCGTCGATCCTCGGGCAAAGACTGCGCGAACTTCAGCCGGGCATCGCCGACGTGCGCCGCGAAGGTGTTGAGCGTCTCCGGATTACGAACGACGACAAAATCCCACGGTTGCGTGTTTCCCACGCTGGGCGCGCGATGGGCGGCGTCGAGAATTCGCATCAGAGTTTCGTCCGGGACAATCTCTCCCGAGAACTCGGCGCGAACGTCTCGTCGTCGACGGATCGCTTCGTACACGGATACCGCTGATTCACTCACGCTCCGACGGTATAGCGGTGCAATCCCAGCATGGCGTCGGGGTGCGGTTCGACAGTTTTTTCGCGCACGCAGGTGCGGAGGGCACTACCTACCGCTGCCGAATCCATCCCGGTACCGATCACAACCAGTTGCGTAGTTCGAGGCTCGCCCGACTTCCATCGCAGCGGGGTGATCCGGACATGATCACCGACCGATTGGATCTCGAATTTTCCTGTGTAGCCCGGAATCTCGAAGTTCACGAATCCCTTGATGCGGTAAACACCCGAAGGCTGGTTCTCGAGAAAGTGCGTCAGAGCCCTGGCATCGAGTGGCATCTCCGATATGAAATCAACCGACTCGTAGCGATGGTGCAGGTGATCGTGGTGACAGGAACCGTCGTCGTGGTCGTGGTCGTGTCCGTCGCGCAGGAGCTCGTCGAGGCTCAGTTGATCACCCGGGGCGGGAGGGGCCACCTCACCGGAATCGAACAACAGAGCGGGGTCTATCCGCGAGTGCGACGTTTCCACTATCGGCGCTCGCGGATTCAACTCACGAATTCCGGCAGTGAATCGCTCGCGCTCGGCGACGGGAACGCCGTCGATCTTGTTGACTACCACCAGATCTGCCAGGCGGACATGTTGATCGAGTTCGGGATGCTCGATGCGAACGGTGGAGAAATTGGCTCCATCGACCATGACCACCAGTCCGCCGTAGACGACGGATGGGTTCTCACTCCCGAGGACGAGACGAATCATGTTCCGCGGCTCGGCAAGCCCGCTGGCCTCGACGACGATCACGTCGATACCGGATTGTCGGTGCGCCAATTTGTTCAGCATCTCGTCCATGTCGGAGACGTCGACAGCGCAGCACAAACAGCCGTTGCTGAGCGTGACCATCGAATCGACCTGACCGGCGACCATCATCGAATCGATGTTGACGGAGCCGAAGTCGTTGACGATCACGCCGATGCGTACGCCGTCGTTGTTACGCAGAAGATGGTTGAGCAGCGTCGTCTTGCCCGAACCGAGAAAGCCTGCGACGACTATTACGGGGATCTGCTTCTTCGCCACCACACAACCTTCCGAAACCACACGTACCGATCAGTGATCGTAGTGGAGTGTGGCTCCGGAAGGTTCAAGCTGACAGCAGACTCACACAGTGCAGAGTGGGCGGATGTCCGAAGTGCCCTCCGTGGTCGGTGACGTCAAGATCGTGCACGCGTTGTATCCACGGGATTCGGCGACCCGACGGATCTCACTCCAGCCAGCCGCGTCGACGACCGGCGACCGTGAGAGCACGAACCCGGAAAGCCTGAGCGGATCACCGACCAGGGCCCACGAATAGTCGTCGGCTATGTAGGTGACGATGTAGTTGGGCGGACCGTCCAGGCCGTCCTGTGTGGGCACCCCGGGGAAGCTCACATGCAACTGTGCACCCGTTGCCGGGTCGGTAACTCGGGCATTCCCGACGATCTCGTTAGCCTGGCCGGTCCACGTCGTGCACGTGTTCTTCACACTCACGTTCATGGAATCGACAATCCCGTAACTCGCTCGGGTGTCCTTGGCGCACGCGAGGTTGAAGGGCTGAGGAATCGCCGCCACCTGGTTCCACTCACCGACGTAGCGGGCGGCGTCCAGGTTCGCCACCGGTTGTAGCGGCTCCCACAACGGCGCTGCTTGCGCGGTGCCCGAGAACATCGACACTGCAGTACACAATCCCGCGATTACGATCGCGCTTCGCCCCGACCACTTCATGTCACTCCTCCTCGTTGACGCACCGATTGTCATACCGGTTCGCGCAACGCACGACCGGCGTTGCTTCAACAACGCATTCGGAGCTGTTGGCCTGACGGATTGGCTAAACATGAAAAACTACTTTTGGTTTGTTATAGACGGCTTTGACAAACCTTATGTAGTCTTTGCCAAATGATAGCTAATGGCCGGACGGAGCTACTGTGATGAAGGTTGTCGACTTAGGTCTCGAGCGCACGCGCTATGCAGTCATCGACGAGACAATCGAGTCGAGGTGGCGCCGAGTCGCCTCGATGCAGCACGACACCGTTGCCGTCGTGACTCCGCGCGACCGGATCACTTTCGCCGAACTCGAACTCCGGACCGACGCATTGGTCCGCGAACTTCGCCTACGTGGGTCACACGGATCGTGCCCGGTTGCGGTTGATCTCGAACCAACCGCCGAGTCGGTGCCCGCCATCCTCGCAACTCTGATTTCCGGTCGGCCCTTGGTCATGATCGACCCACAACTCCCCGAGGCCCGGCGAGCGCACATCATGAGCACCTCGGGTGCCGTCACGCTGCAATCGATACTCGACGAATCGGCCCCTACGGGCTTCCGTTTCGACAACGCGCTCGAACCGTCCAGTTCCGACCCTGCCATGATCGCGTTCACGTCCGGGACCAGTGGAGCGCCCAAGGGAGTCGTGCTGAGCCACTCCATGTGCCTGAACAAGGCCGACGAACTTGCCGCAGCAATCGACCTGCGACCCGACGATCACATCGGGAACCTGTTGCCCGTCAGTTTCGGAGCCGGAATCACGGCCCTGATCATGGGGTTGATGAACGGAGTCACGGTCTTCTGTTGGGACCCACGTACAGACGGAGTCTCGGGAATCGATGACTGGCTGATCGAGAACTCGCTCACGACCGTGCACTGCGCTCCGTCATTTCTACGAGCATGGTCGGATCTAGAATCCGTTGAAGCATCGGATAATTCGCCCGGGTCGCTGCGGGTCGTCGTGACGTACGGGGAACCAGTTCACGGCGAGGACTACGCGCGCCATCGCAGTCACGGCTTTGCTCGCGTCACTTACGTCAACTGGCTGGCCACAACGGAGACCGGCGTCGTCGCATACAACGCGTTCCCGCCGAACTCCGAACTACCCGCCGGAGTGGTACCGGCCGGACGCGCTCGCGATGGCAAGCACGTACAGATCGTCGATGTGAACGGCGTACCTCTTCCAGACGGAGAGATCGGCGAGATTCAGGTTGTCTCCAGCGATCTTGCCGATGGGTACCACGGCGACCCGGATCGCACAGCAATGCGATTCACACGTCTCGGAGACGGAGTGAGTATCTATCGGACCGGTGACCGAGGCCGCATCGACGAACGCGGCGAACTACAACTGAGGGGGCGCGTCGACGATGCCGTCAAGATTCGGGGCTACCTGGTAGAGCCGATAGAAGTCGAGTCGCACATTCGTCGAATTCCCGGCGTCACCGATGTTTTCGTGGCTGCCGTTCTCGAGAACGATCGATCGGAGATTGTCGCCTACGTGGTCTTGACCAAAGCCGTGATGGCGCGCTCGGGCGCCGAGATGCGGCGCGAATTGGCGAAATATCTGCCGGCCTGGATGCTTCCCCGACATTTTGTTCTGATGGCGGAATTGCCCCGCAACGAAAGGGGAAAGGTCGACCGAAAAACATTGCCGCCCGTCACGGTGAGGTCCACTCCCCCAACTCTCGCCGGGCCTGCAGAATTGTGGCTGTCCTCGATCTGGGAGTCGATTCTCGGCATCGACTCCATCGACCGTGAGGACGACTTCTTCGAGCTCGGCGGCGACTCCCTTGCTTCGACCGAGGTGGTGGCCAAGATTCACGACATGTTCAGGGTCCGGATCACGGCGGCAGAGTTCGCGACCGCGAGCACCGTCAAAGACCTTGCAGCGCTGATCGATCGGTGCACGATCGATCCCAAAGATCGCGTCTCTCACAACACGATGGTTCCACTGAAGCTCGAAGGGTCAGGGCGGCCTCTGTTCATCATGAATGGTGCAGGGTGTCCCTCGACGACACTGTCCACCTTGTCGAACGCGCTCCACACCGATCGCCCGGTCTACGCACTTCAGCCACACGGCTTCGAATCTCGCGGACTGCCCGATCGGTCGGTAGAGGCAAGCGCTCGCCGTTTCATATTCGAAATCAAGAAGATTCAGCCCACCGGCCCGTACCTTCTCGCCGGCTACTCGTACGGCGGCTACGTGGCGCTGGAGATGGCGTCACAGCTGTCCGAGTCCGGTGACGCTGTCGAGCACGTCACCGTTCTCGACACCAGAATCCCCACCGACACTGCCGCACGACTAGCCGACCGAGCGGGCATCAGTCTGGATCCGTCGATCGTCGACCTCGCACCACAACCGTCCACCAATGCCCGCTGGAAGCCGACCAGACGCACCGTCGCGGCGATGTGGATCCGCACGCTCTTCGCCGGCGTTCTGCAGTACCCACCGGCCACCCAGTGGACAGTGTTCCTCTACATCGGGGGCCAGGCGTTGCGGAAGCACCGGATGCGGACGTGCTCTGCGCCCGTCACCGTGATCCGTGGAGCCACCAACAACCGTGGACGCGAGATCTGGTCACTCATTGCCACGGGCTCGCTCGATTTCGACGACGTCGACGCGTGTCACGAAGACGTCGTTCGCCAACCCTACGTCCGGAGGACTGCTGCGATCATCGACCGAATCTGTGATCGAGCGTGACCAGCGCTGTTCATGTCCAACTGTAGAAGGCGGAACGGCGCGGGGTGACAGCCCAGTCGGTCGTCGACGAACAGACTCTTTCCTTGACGAATGCGCCTCCCCTGCCTGCGATGAACATGCCCGTTGCGTCGTCGACACGAGTGGTCCGCTGGAACACACCTCGCCGCCTCCCGAGACTGATGCACCGGCCGGTGAACTTCGGAATCACCGGACGCGGCGCGGAACCGTCGAGCCGATGCAGGATCGTTTCTGCCGCATGGACTCCCAAGGGGATCGCGGCCTGGCAACTCATCCTCAGTGACAGATCACCGACCGCGACCGCATCACCCGCACCGACGATGTTGGGGTGGGACGGGCATTCGAGTCGGTCGTCGAGTTTCAGGCGACCGAGACCGTCCACGGGAAGGCCACTTCGGCGCGCCAGTTCGGGGACACCGAATTCCGTCGCGAGAATCGTGCATTCGGCCTCCACCCGTATGCCTCCCGCTAGCTCGCAGGACGAACCCTCGATCCGAGTCACCCGGGATTCGGTGACAATATCGACCCCAAGATCGGTCAATGTTCTGACAACTGCCGATCGTGCGCGCTCCGAGAGGTTTGGAGCCACGGTTCCGCCGGTCACCAAAGTGATTCGGCTGCTTCGATGCTCAGCCAGTTCTGCGGCAGTCTCGATCCCGGTGAGACCGCCGCCGACAACGCAGACTGCAGCCTTCTCGTCGAGAGTCGCCAGCCTGGATTCGAGGCGTACCGCGTCCTCGAATTCGGAGACGCTGAACCCGTGCTCCGCCGCCCCGGCGATAGTGTCGGGCAACTTCCCACTTCCGACTGCGTAGACCAGATAGTCGTAGTCGAGCACACTGCCGTCGTCGAGGGTGAGCCTGCCGAGCGCCGCCTCGATCGTCGTCACCTTTCCGAAGACTCGGTGTGCCTCGCGCGGAAGCGCCCTGTCGAAGGAGACCGTCGCATCGTAGCCAGCCGCGATCATCTGATGGAGCCTGATTCTTTGCACGAAGTGTGGGCGCGGATTCACGACGGTGACCGTGACGTCCGAACGAGTTCTCAGCAGCCGCTTCGCTGCCATGGCGCCGGCATAGCCTGCGCCGATTATCACCACGTGTGCGCGCATTATTCCCCATTCCGCCGCTGGTCTCCGTACCGAGAATGCTCGGGCCGATCAGGCCTCACAGCGGACAGTATTGCTCACGAAAACAACAAATGCTCTGCACCGATTGGTGCAGAGCATTTGTCTTGGGTGGAGCTAAGGGGACTCGAACCCCTGACCCCCACACTGCCAGTGTGAATAGACCTGTAAGCGTGCGTTCAGTGCGTTTCGAAACGTCCACGCTTTCAGTCTTTTCCGTCTCATGCGTCTAGTGCGTGTGCCCCTGTAGTCAGGTGTCCTAGGACAGCACTAGGACACTCTCAGGCGATGACGGCCGCGCCTCGATGGTCCTGACTGCCGACCTCGATCACGCCTCTGGACACAATGCGTCCAGTTGGTCTGGTTTGATCTGAGCATGAATCCTCGTGTACCTGCACTCTTGTTGAGTGTCATCGCGGCGAGCGTCCTCGCTACATCTTGTTCATCGACCGACGACGGCGCAGCGCGCCCCGAAGCGTCATCGCAGTCCCTCACGGCCTCAGCCGATCCAACGAACAAGCGTGGGGCTGTCGAGGTCGACCTCGGCCAGCGAGCTGAGGTGAAGGATGAAACCGGCGCGCTCTTGCTCGCCGTGTCCGACACAGCTCTTTCGATCGAGGGCTGTCCGCTCAACAGTGAGCATCCTGGACTCGTCAGCAAGAATCGATTCTCCGCATCCATTGAGATCGGTGCTGCGCCAAGCACTGAATGGCTGTGGCCTTCCGACTTCTACTATGTCGACGCGGGCGGCAAAGTCGTCAAGAACATCGCGTTGTCTGACGCGAATCCCTGTTCGAGTCCGGGGAGTAGCAAGTTCATCGACCTACCTGCCAACTCTTCCGCCGACGGCGCAGTGACACTCGACATTCCGCACACGGCGCGGTTCATCGGCTATCAGTCCAATCTCAGCGGGCAAGATGTTCGGATCGAGTGGCGGGTGCCGGAGGGAATGCTTGTCACCGCTACAGCTGAGAGCACCGCCTCGGCACCGAAGCCCACGACAGAAGCTCCGCAATCCGTACCGACGACGAATCCAGTCGATAACCTGCCGAACCCGTACCCCAACTCGATTGATTCCGAAGGCCGAGCCACAGGAACTGGCGGTAGCGAACTCGTCGGGTGCGCTGACACTTCGCTCTACCAGCCGGGAACCGGCATTTACAGCGACGGGTCTATGGACTACGCGGCTGAGTGCCTCCAAGGCGGATCGATGGCGAACTGAGATGGGTGACAATACTGATCGCTGTTCTGGCGCTCCCCGTGGCGCTCGTGGCTTTGTTGCGGGACACCAGAGAGCACGGACTTCACACGGCCTGAACAATTCCCTCCCTGGGACGGTTTCTCACCTAATTGAGCTGGAAGCAGTCATGCGACCAGAGTTACGTCCGCGAGAAGTCTGACTGTTCTGTCAGCAGTGCGGCCTATCGTGAACCGCATGGAGACTGCATCCGAGGCAACGAACTCGATTGATCCGAAAGAACAGGTTCGAGACTGGGGTCTCAGATTAAGTGCGCTTCGTGAGGCACTCGGTGCAATCGAAGCGACGACAGCTCTCGATTTCTGTGAATTGGCGCTCGCTCAGCTGATGGAGCAAGTTAAGTTGTCCCCGCCGCTCAGGGGCACTGCGGCAAACATCTTGGTGATGGATGTCATGAACGTGTCCATGGGTTTCTGCGCTCGGTCAGGGATCGAAGAAGACCTGTCCGCGAGTGACGCTCGGCTGGCAATTACTGCCGCGGTCGGCAGAGCGATCGGCGAAATTGAAGGCTGGATCGCGAGCGGCCTCCCGAATGACGCCGAGATCGCACGGCGGTTCGACTCCGCAACGACCGGCATGGGGCAGTCCCAAGAGGAGCTTGAGTCGACGGTGGCAGCGCGCCAAGCTGAGGACGACGCTGCCTCGAAGCATGGCGCAGTTTTGGGATATACAGATCCGACAGTTGACGCGAAAGTGATCTACACGCAGGTATGCGAGTTCTCCTCGGAGGAGCACGAGCGATATTCCACGGCGTATCAGCGTCTTACAAAGAAGCTCAATCGGGATTTGCTGCGGTACGTCCAGGACTCGGTGGGGGCGTTTAGAGAAGTTCGTGAGCAAGCTCTTGTCGCCTTAGCTGACGGAAGTTTTCCTATGCACAACCCGGACCTGTCCGACGAGTTCGCGCACCGAATTCGGTCCGCGACGCTCACTGCCTCGAATGCGTTCCATATCCATCAGATGCAGACATACTGGGCGGCGCAGCACTCATTCGGGAAACCGTCTCCTGAATATGCCAAGCTCACCGAGCTGTTTCATGGTCTGTATTCGGGATGCCACGGATACCGCTGGCTACTTGAACTACGCCACACCATGCTGCACATCAGCATGGAGGCAGTGAGCCTCCGGGTTGCTGTCGAAGTGGATCACGATCCTACAGTCGCCGTGACGATGGACCGAGAGTGGATGAAGGAATCGAGCGGTGTCATGGATAAGGCGTACAAACGCACGGAACTGCTGGCAATGACCTCTGATCCGAGCGTTGTGACGATGATCGATGAGGCTTTGCCTGCTCTGACCACAATTCAAGACCAGATCGAGAACGTGCTGTTTCCTGATCTGGCTGGCGACGCAGCAACGGTACGCGAACTAATCGGCCGGTTTCAGGGACGTCGCGGCACCTATGCCTTGCAACTTGGACCGGGTTTTACTCCACGACTGCGGATTCCACCAATGCGGCGGTTGTCCCCTCGCGTTCTCTCGTACGCCGACGACTATCCGATAGGAACGCCGACGAGCTGACGACAACCGGGCATGATGCTCGGCCGTCGTAGTCGGTGGCGCTGGCTCGACGAAACTCTCACTCGGTGGGCAAGGATACGGCGAGCCGCTTCTCGTTTTGACGGAAGACTTCAGGTTGTTGCCAGATTCTTGTCGGTGACCGTTGCTAATTTCAGCGAATGAGCGCAGCAAACGAAACGGTCTGTCGATTTGTCGTGGTGTCGCCAGATGGGCGCCGGTCGAGTAAATGGCGAGTATGGACTGCACAGGAGGGTAAGGCCCCGTCTGACGACGTGTACCTCGCGCCTCGGTCCCATGTGGTCGATTTCAAGATCAGCCTGCACTACGGCGACAACACGGGCCAATACGGGTTGTCACAAGCCATTCGGGACGCTTCTCGGCCAGGCGACAAGAAATCGCTTCTCAGGTGGGATCTGGCGACAGCTGAGATTTTCCCCGGTTGGAAGCCTGCATATCTCTTGCAATTTCCCGAGAGTGAACTCGCTGAGGTTCCGCTGAAGGGCAAGTCCGCGATTATCCTTCCAGCGCCGGACGTCGGGTCGGCACTTCAGATCATGGTCTTGACCGGTACTCCAGGTGCGGAAATACCCGCTGGATTGCGCGACGGTGTTGTAGGCATCCTCGATCGAGAGAACGGAGGCAACGTGGTGATCGTTTCGATGCCGACTCCGTTTGATCCCGAAGTTTTCAAGAATCTTGATTCACCCGCGAGAACTATGTCCGGGTGGGCGATTCCAGGCACTCGGGCAGCCTCGGGGCCATTTGGGTGGGTGACTCACCAGGGTGAGGGAGGCTTCGTACGTTCGACGGAGTTCAACAAGGATTTACATGCCGAAGGGGGAGCTGAGCTATCGCTGCCATGCTTTCCAGGGATAGTTCGACCGTGGGACGAACGGCCGTCAGTTGATTTGGACATTGTGTGTGCCGTGCTCGTATGTCCGGCGACTGCGGAGCCACAGCTATTCCTTGACCCGCGATCTCGGTGTAACCATCAGCATCTCGACAAGGACGCCACAGATCTTGTGCGAGCGCACCAGCGTGGCGAGACCGACGACAAATGGGGGCGGCTGCCGAACGGCGATCTCTTTACGTGCCTTGCCATGCCACGGGTGCTTAGCGAACTAGGCGGACTCGACCCTAGCCAGTGGGCGCCAGGACCAGGCTCAACGATTCGCTGAGAACGACGGTCGATCGCGAAGCTCGGCCGTCGCCGTCGATAGTGCTAGTTCGATGAAATACTCAAGCAGAAAACGGCGGGCAGTGATGAGTGAGCCACTGCTCGACGTGTCGGAGTGGTCCCTCGCTTTCAGGTAGCACCACGAATTGCCGTCCACCTCGGACAAAGACTTCCAGGGCGCGCCAGGCGGTTGGATCATCGAAGCGGTGCGGAAGCAGTCGGTTACCTCGTTCGGAGGTGACCAGTCGCCACCGCTCCACACCGACGGCGTCGTAATTCGGAACCTTCTCCAGGATCAAGCCGTGCTGTTCGGCACACAGTCTGACCCGAGAGATCCTGTCCTCCAGCGCTTTACGCGCTGCCGATTCCTCGGCGCAGCGCTGCTCCCGCTCGGCTGCCTCACGGTCAGCCGCATCATCGCGGTGTGTGATCCGCTGGTGAAACGCTGCTCGCCGCTGCTCAGCCTTGTCGATCTGACGGCGTGCTCGCCGCGCGACTACCTCCAGATCGTGCAGTACGTCGAGCAATTCCCCGACCGCACGCTGAGCGGCGATGTCGTCGTGCAGGTTGTCGAGTGGTTGACCGAGGTCGGTCAGGAAACCGCCCACGATCTCATCGGCGTCAGGTCCAAGGATCGCGGCCAAGCGTCCCGCCACCGTGAAGCTGTCGAGATCGGAAAGGGTGAGGCTACGAACGTCGCTCGGTTGTAGTCGCGGCTCGGTGGTGGTCATCAGTTCGTCCCGTCGTTGGTGCCCGATACATGGATCCAGGTGGACATATCGGTGTCGGTGGTTTCGGTTGGTGTGCTTGATCGGTCGATGGTGGGTGGCGGCGTGAAACCCATGTCTCGCATCATCGTGGCGAAGATCGCGGCGAAGTCCTCATCGGTCGGCATTTCCTGTTGGCTCAGGATGAGCTTCTCGGGCACCGCGAGTCCGAGCAGCTTTGTCCGCTGCGCGCTGACTTTGAGCACGAACTCGGCCGACTTGAGATCGCCGGTCAGCGCGGCCTTCCAGTGCATCGCCTGGAGCGCGTCGAGACGCGCGGCCTCCACTTCCCGGTAGTCGGCTACCCGTGCGGATTCCACGCGGTCGAGCAGACGCTCGACCGCGTGGCGTGGTCCGCTGCGGTCGGCATAGCCTTCGACTTCCGCGATGACTGTCCAGGTGTTGCCCTGGAGTTTCATGTCGAGGCATCGCTGTGCGCGGGCACGCTCTTCGGGCTGTGACTTCGCGTTACTGGTCATCGGTCCTCCCTGGGGACAGCGATTGAGGGGACACGTAGTGGTCAGGCTGACGGTTGTTGTGATGACTCATCCGAGGACGATCGCGACTAGGTCGTGGCGTCCTCGGCACACGCCACCGCACCTGCTCCGGTCGATCGCGGCCAGGGACGCGCGTGCGCGGTCGAGATCGTCGTGGAGGGTGATTGTGTGGGCGCCAGGTCGGCATCGCGCGACGACGGCGTAGGGGCCACCCCCGGAGATCCAAGCGGCGGACGGCCAAGCACAGCGCGCCAACGTCCGATAGCAGGGATGAGTTCCGGTGTAGCCGTGGACCTTGTACCGCTTCGGCGGCGTCGTGGCCGGTGCGGTGAACGGGTCGGCCTGCGGCTCTGTCGTGATCGTCATTGTGCCTCTATTCGTCGGTGCTGTTGGTGGTCAGTCGCGCTCGGGAACTCGACCCCTGAGGCGTCGGGGTCGAGTGGTGCGCTACGTCGGGTCGGACACGCTTGCGGCAATGGTGCGGATCAGCTCGGGTGAATGGTCATCGAGCCAGTCGGAGAGTGCGTCAGTCACCAGTTGGCGCAGCAGTTCGGAGGTGGCGAGTCCTCGGCGTGCGAGCCACGACTCCGTGGCCCGCTCGGTCGTTGTCTTGACTACGCCGAAGATCTCATCGGTGTGCGCGTCGAGCCAGTCAGCCAACGGGATGGGCGCGGCTTCGGCAGGAGCCGGGTCGGAGGTAGTCATCGAATCCCTTTCGGTGGTGGGTGTGGTGCTCTCGCCGTCGGCGTCGGGTTGACACCGCGCACGCAGCCACGGGCACGTCGTGTCGTGACGGGTTGTCATGCCGTAGTCCCGTGGACCGACCTGCGTCACCTCGTCGTAGCTGTCGCAGTCGGCGCAACTGCCGGCGAAACGACGGCCGACTAATGGACCGAAAATGCTTCGGCGCCCTGTCGTGGACTTGGATTCCATCGCTCAATTCCTCTCGGTTGTGAAGGGCGTGCGGATAGTGCCCCGTGCCCCGGCCGTTCGGCCGGATCCTTATAGAGATCCGGCCGACCTGCCGAGGTCTCTCGCCGGATATGGATGGAAAACTGCCGAGGTCGGCCGAGGTCAGCACTAAATATGGTTTGAACTGCGTAGATACTTCGGCACTTGCTTGGCTGCCGAGGTCGGCCGAGGTCGCTGAGGTCAGTTTCGGAATTACACGCCAAAAGTGCGGAAACGCTGTGTGAGCTGCGGTTCCGACCTCGGCAGCTTTTACCTGCCGAGGTCCACGCAGTTGCGTGCATTGTCAGGCCGTCGGAATAGGGACTGCATAGGCGTCCGCTGGGGTCGAGAACGGGTCGCCCTGAGTAGCTCCAGCAACCGCGTGCCACTGTGGATATGCACGGCCGAGATCCTCGATCATGCGGCGCTCGGACAGTCGCGCACACGCCGCGTAAACCCGCTTCACCGAGAATCCGACAGCGGTGTGCAGAGTCGTGCCGTTGAGTCCCGGTCGAGATCGCACAGCCTCCAACACGGCCGCGTCGTCGGCGTCGAACTGTGAGGTGCGTTTGGCCGTGGACTTCTCGGACTTGACCTCGGACAGATCCTTCAGAGTCAGCCGGTGATCGCTGCCGAGGGTGAGCACCGCCGCCTCTATGTCGACGCCGCGCCCGTATGCAGAGAAAGTTCGCTGAGTGTCCGACGCCAGCGGACCGTCGAGCTGGATACGTGCCAGCACGTCCGGCCAGCCCTCGATCGAGCTGTGCCCGCGTGCACCTCGCTCGGAGTCCTTGCCGAGGTGGTGAACCATGATCGTCCCGAGCGCCGCGCAATCGGTGGACAGTGCACGTAGCCCGAGCAGTACCGCCGCCACGCCGTCGTCGTTCTCGCTGATTCCGAGCGCAGCCAGAACCGAGTAGAGGCAGTCGAACACGATGATCGAGCCGGGGGCGATACGTTGCGCCCACTGTGCGCGAATCTCGGGTACACGCACGTCGAAGCTGCGTTCGCACCCCTTGATCGACGCCACCCGCAGCCGGTCGAGACCTTGGACGCCAGCGCGGCGATATTCATCCTGGAGGTTGTCGAGAGGCATCTCGGAGTCGATCAGAACCACCTCGATGTCCGGGTCCACCTCGACGGGAAACCGCCCGAATACGTCGCCTCCGTCGAGCAGTGACCGGATGATCTCTCGTACGGCCGTGGACTTACCGGCCTTGAACTGTGCGAAAAGTCCCAGGTTGGTGTCGCGACGCATGAGACCGTCGATCACCCACGGATCGGACGACGGGACATGCTCGGCAAGGTTGACAAACTCCGGCAGCTCGATGCCAGCGGCGGCATTCACAGCCTCGATCTGCCGGGCGCGGCTCTGTGTCTCCATCTGTTCGACGCGGCGCTCGGTGTCGGCGTGCCGCACCGCTTCGGCCAGGTCGGACTTGGTGGCAGGCGGTAGCGCGGCGACCTCATTCGTCGGCGCGCCGAACCACAGCACCAGCTCGGTTCCCTTGTAGCCGAGTCGCAGTTCCTTGCGGTCGCGGCTTGATCCCGGCGCACGGGTAAGGGTGTGGTCGTCGCGCAGCGCGTCGAGGGCGAGCCGTGCCCACAGCGCCCCGTCGGGTGCGTGTTGCTCGATGATCGCGGCCGTGAACAGCGCGTCGACCTTGCTGCCGTGGTCGCGCAGCTTCGCCTCGGCTGCGGTTGCAGCTGCCTTTTCTGCGGCCACCTCCTCGGCTTTAGCTGCGACCTCATGCGGATCCCGCAAGCCACGCCTTGCGCTGTCGGCGACGACTTCGGCGCGGGTCACAGTGATGCCAGGAAACGCCGCAATAGGGAGGACGTCGGCCTCGTCGAATGTCTCGGGCATGTCGAGGCCAAGAACTCCAACGAAGCACATCACAGCGTCGTAGCTGTCAGGGTCGAGAAAACTGTCGAGGCGCCCGTCATAGGGGACGACGGGGTCAGGATCTCCGAGGTTCTCACGCCACTTACTCAGCCTGTAGGCCAGGTGTAGACCAGTGACGCATTCAGCACGCTGTGTCAGGTCGTCGGTGTTGCTCGGCGCTCCAACGGCGATCGTGACCAGGTCGGTGGTGCTCACGGGGTCACCGCCGCTGTACTGCCTAAACGGCCGGTAGTGTCGAGATCCGAGGACTCGTCACCCTCGTCGTGGTGGTTGTAGCTCCCGGCTTGCTCGGGCCGGGAGCGGGCCACAGTTCGGTCATTCATTCGGGAATCCAGTTCGCTCGCAGGTGCGTCGTCACTACGGGTTCGGTCCCTTGAGTCGCGGCGTCGGTGCCGCTCTCGAATCGCGCTGTTCAGGGGCGCGGCTTGTCGTCAATCGCGCCTAGCATCCGCAGCAGCGCCGCACTCGGGACACGCTTGCGGCGCGCTCCCAACTCGATGGTGGGCAGACGCCCAGACTTCACCATGCGGTAGGCGTAGGAGCGCGAGACGCCAAGGAACTGCCCTGCTCGCTCGATGCTGACGGTCGGGGGTCCGCTGCGCAGCTCGTTAATTGTGGGGACGGTTGGTCTTGTCTGTGTGCTCATGTCTATAGCGTGCAGGTTGCGGTGATGAATGTCCACTACATACACTCACCAACATGAGCGCAGAACGAGGAGAGCCAACACCCGGTGATGTCGAGTCGATTACGTCTGGCGAACCCGGACACACCGAAGGACGCGTGCCGAAACAGGATGAGCGCGTAGCGATTCGGCTATACGACCACCCTCGTCGCTACGTCGTTCGTGTAGCGGTGACGAAACAGGAACCGCAGATAATCGAGCTGACAATCATCGCGGATGACAGAAGCCCGATCGATCACCGCGCGCTGAGGGAGATCCCGACGCGCCGTCTCGCACACTCGGCCGCGCAATGGCTTGTCCGTGCTGGCGGGCAGATCGCCTTCCCCGGCGACACTACTGAGAGCGACAGCCAGCCGGAGAATGTGGACCCCCGTGTATGGCAAGCCGCCCGCCGCGTCGAAGCCGCACTTGCGCTCGGTCTGCCGGTCCGCAAGACCGTCGCCTCCGAGATGAATGTCAGCCCATCGACCGTCGATCGGCTGATTGCCAAGGCCAAAGCCGAGGGGTTTCTCGACGCCGCCGCACTACCCAAACGCCCGCAACCACGGCAGAAGGACACCAACCGATGACGACCGACAAGACCACGAAGCGGGCAACCCGCACCGACAGCTCGATCACCAAGCTGACGGGCGGCAAGGGATGGCGCGCACGCCCGACACTCGGTACAGATCCCATCACGCAGAAACAGGTACGACCGACCAAGGTGTTCACGACCAAGAAGGCCGCGCAGGATTGGGTTACCGAGCAGCGCGAGCAGTGGCGCGGTCGTACCTGGTCGGCCAAATCCGATCGCTCATTCGATGAAATTGCCGACCACTGGATGAAGGTCCGCGAGGCCGACGACGACGTTCGTCCGAACACAGCTCGGGCCGACAAAGAGAGCCTGGCTTACTCCCGGCGCACATTCGGCAAAGTTGCCGTGCAGCGGCTCACCCCCGAGATCATCACCGACTGGTCGCTATCCCTCACGGGCGTTACCGGCAAGCCTCTCGCTCCGGCAACCAAGCGGCGCGCAATCGTCACGGTTCAGGCCGTCATGGCGCACGCGGTCACTATGAAGTGGATTTCGCACGATCCATCTGAGCACGTAAAGCCTCCCGCCCAGAAAGTGATTGTTGCCGTCAAAGAGGGCGACATCTGGACTCCCGCGCAGATGGTGTCTTTCCTGGACCACATCGCCGCTCACCGGCTGGCCGGATGCTTCGCGCTGACGCTGCTCGGACTGCGCCGCGAAGAAGTTGGCGGGCTGCGCTGGTCCGACATCGGCCTCGATACCGCTGATCTGCGGATACGTCAGGCGCGTGTCGACGTGAACGGTAAGGAGTTGATGGGCGATCCGAAGAACACGCGCAGCGTCCGTGATCTGCCCCTGCCCGCTCGCGAACTCGCGATGCTCAAAGCGATGAAACGAGTTCGGAAGGTGGAACGCCTGGCAATGGGGCTGCCTCTGGACGAAAGTGAACTGTTGCTGTCGCGCGCGGACGGAACCTGGTTGCCGGTTAAGGAGTATTCGCGAATATTCGCACAGCAGCGCCGCGAGGCCGGACTGTCGAAGATCACGCTGCGGAACCTCCGGCATTCGTCGGTGTCACGTATGCGCGCAGCCGGAGTCCCCGCCGACGTCGTCGCTGCCTGGCACGGCCACTCGGAACGGATGACTCAGGCGGTCTACGGGCGCGTGTCGGACGATCGGTTAGTGGCCGCTTCGGCCGCACTTTCTGAGGCCGTAGGACAGAGTTAGGACAACATTCTCGAATACAAAAAGACCAGGCCGGAGGAATATCCTCTGACCTGGTCTTTTTTGGTGGAGCTAAGGGGACTCGAACCCCTGACCCCCACACTGCCAGTGTGGTGCGCTACCAGCTGCGCCATAGCCCCGTATTCAATTAACTCTAACAGTCGAACTCGCAGCGGCTTTTCTGCTTTCCGCTTGCTTGAAGAAAGTTACACCACTTCGATCCTGGGCAACAAATCGCCTGTTCAGAGGGAGGCGGCCGCTCCTCGTCGGAGCGGCCGCTTCGACTCAGGAAAGCTTGGAAACCCAGTCGCTGCTGCGTGTGTCAACGATCTTGCCGTTCGCCACTACGGTGGGGGTCCCGGTCGATCCGGCATCCTTGAGCGCCTGGCTCGCGGCTGCGGCGTTGGCTGCGGCGGCCTCGACGTTGGTACCGGAAGAGATGCAGGTTGCCACATCCTCGGATGCTCCCGCATCACGAGCGATCTGGGCGAGGTCGTCGTTGGTGTGATCGCTGCTGCCGCCCTCCGCAGGCTGCGTGTCAGTCGCGAAAAGCTTTGTGTGGAGTGCGGAGTACGCGATCGCGTCGCCACTCTGAGCAACGCACAGCAGAGCGGCGCCAGCCCGTGTGGAGTAGTCACCGCTGCCCGACGCCCGGTTGAGGAAGTTCAGCATATGGTAGCGAACAGCGACGTCACCGTTGTCAACGGCAGCCGAGAGCGCCTGGCCACTGAGGTGCTCGAGAGCAGCGCAGGCCGGGCACAGCGGATCCTCGAAGAGATCAATGGTCGTTGCGGCGCTGGGCTTGCCGAGCAGCACCACGCCGTTGTCCTGCACCGTGACGGCAACTTCGGAATTCTGCACGGAGCCGTAGCCGTCGTTCTGGGGCTTGTTCTTGTTGTTCGTCCACAAGACGCCGCCTATGACGAGGGCCGCGATCACGAGTACTGCGAGGCCACCGATGATGTAGGTGGAGCGGCTCGAGACCGGTTCGGGCGAGTATTTGTTCTTGCTGCTCTTGGTGCTCACGCTGATGCAGTCCTTCGTGCGTCGAAACGATTTACCGATTGCTTACCTTGCCACTGAAGGCTGAGTATCCACTGAGAACGCCGCGCGTGATCCGGGGCCCAATGCCAGCGGCGAACGCGGGAACACG
Organism: Rhodococcus sp. GB-02; assembly: GCF_053470465.1. Lineage (NCBI taxonomy): Bacteria > Bacillati > Actinomycetota > Actinomycetes > Mycobacteriales > Nocardiaceae > Rhodococcus > Rhodococcus sp. GB-02. The sequence goes on along the minus strand of NZ_JBPUKE010000001.1, from coordinate 2,646,513 downwards.
AGCAGCCACACGGCAAGCGCCATGAAGCCGAGGTCCCGGAGAATTTCCTTCAGATAGTCCCAAGCGCCGACGTCAGCAACACCACCGCCGCCGAAACATCCACAGTCGATGGACAATCCCCTGGCCCACACCGAAATGATCACCGCAATGAGGACCGTGAGAATCACCACCGAGACCGCGGCGGATACTCGAACCGCCAGACCGACGAGGATCAGCAGTCCCAGGACTATCTCGACCAGAGGAAGAGCCGTTGCCACCGGACCCACCAGTGACTCGGGCAACAGTTGATAGGCACGCACCGCGATCTTCGTCTGCACGGGATCAAGGAACTTGAGCCCGCCGGAAATCAGCCAGACGGCCGCCAGGCCCAATCGGGCTACAAGACTCACGATACGAATTGCCACCCGATCGAGAGTACAGAATGCCCGGTCAGTCCAGGTTTGTCCGTGCAGGCGTATCCGTAAGCACCGTCACATCAGTCAGATCCTCGACGACGGATTCGACTGGCTTCGTTCGCGACGGGACGAACAACCAACCCGTCGCCGACACGACGACTACGGCTCCCATCACCGCGAAGGCCGCCGAGTACGACACATGCTGGGCGATCAGCCCGGCACAAATCGGCGCCACTACCCCACCGATGTCGGACATCATCTGAAATACCGCCAGAACGGGTCCGCCGCGGGCCGTCGATCCGACAACATCGGCAACCGCGGCCTGCTGGGCCGGGCTCATGAGCCCTGAACCGACGCCCGTCACCGCCGCAATGGCAAAGAACACCACGAGGTTGTCCGTGAATCCCATCGCGATGGTGCCCACGCCACAGATGAGCAGGCCGCTCACGACAAAGGGCTTGCGTCCGAAGCGGTCCGAGAGTCGTCCGGAAACGATCAACACCAACGCATTGCCGACGGCGAAGATCGTCAGGGCGTAGGCCGCAATCGACGGATCCCGATCGAGGAACTCCACGACGAACAGGGGGACCATGGCAACGCGAACTCCGAAGATAACCCCGCCGAAAGCGAGGTTCGATCCGAGCGCTGCCCGGTACACCGGCGACTGGAGGCCTTCTGTGAGAGTCATCGACTTCACATCGACAGCCTTGTCCGGTGACGCCAGGTGAGATCCACGCAGGCTCACGAAGACAACGAGCGCGGCGATCACCAACGCAATTGCGTAGATGATGAACGGCATCCGGAGACCGAACTGCAACAGCGCACCGCCGACCAGCGGGCCGCCGATCGATCCCATGAGAAAGCTTGTCGCGTACAGACCCGACACGCGGCCGCGACTGTCCGGCGGTGACATGCGAATGATCAGCCCGAGAGCCGACACCGTGAACATGGTCGACCCGATGCCGCCCAACGACCGGAACAGCAGAAGTTGCCAGTACTCCCCCGCGAAAGCGCACGCGCCGGTCGAGACGGCGACGATCAGAAGGCCGACGATGTAGACCGGCCGCTCACCGAGTTTCTGGACCAAAGAGCCGCTCATCGGCGCGAACACCAATCGCATGAACGCGAAAGACGAGATCACGATCGTGGCAGCCGTGACCGATACGTCGAAGCTTCGCGCGAACTGCGGTAGTGCCGGAGCGACCAATCCGAACCCGAGGGCGATGACGAAGCTGGCGGCGACCAGTACCCAAATTTCCTGTGGCAGCTTGGCTGCACGAGTTTTCATGTCGCCCGGAATTCTAGCCGGGCGACATGAGGGGTCCGCGGGCTAGTTCGCCTTCAAGACTCCGGACACCAAGTCCTTCGCCGCTGCCTGAACCTGAGCCAGATGATCGGTGCCCTTCATCGACTCGGCATAGATCTTGTACACGTCCTCCGTGCCGGACGGCCTCGCTGCAAACCACGCGTTTTCCGTCGTCACCTTGAGACCACCGATCGCCGCGCCGTTTCCGGGCGCCGCGGTCAGTGTCGCGGTGATCGGTTCACCCGCCAGTTCGGTTGCACTCACCTGATCGGGAGACAGTTTTGCCAAGACTGCCTTCTGTGCGCGTGTCGCGGGCGCATCGATCCGTGCGTACGCCGGGCTCCCGAACTTCTCGGCCAACGCGGCGTAGTGCGCCGACGGAGACTTTCCCGTCACAGCGGTGATTTCCGATGCGAGCAGCGCAAGGATGATGCCGTCCTTGTCCGTCGTCCAGACGGAACCGTCGTGTCGGAGGAAGGACGCGCCGGCGCTTTCCTCGCCGCCGAATCCCACGGACCCGTCGAGCAGGCCGGGAACGAACCATTTGAACCCGACCGGAACCTCGAGCAATTCGCGGCCCACACTGCTGACCACGCGGTCGATCATCGAGGAACTCACGAGGGTCTTGCCCACCTTGGTGTCTGCGCCCCACCCTGGCCGGTTCGCGAACAGGTACTCGATGGCAACGGCGAGATAGTGATTCGGGTTCATCAAACCGCCGTCCGGAGTGACGATGCCGTGGCGGTCGGAGTCCGCATCGTTTCCGGTCGCGATGTCGTAGCGATCCCGAATCCCGATCAGCGACGCCATCGCGTCGGGCGACGAGCAGTCCATGCGGATCTTGCCGTCCGTGTCGAGCGTCATGAACCGCCAGGTCGGATCCACGAGTGGATTCACCACTTCGAGGTCGAGTCGGTGAGTTTCGGCAATCGCGCCCCAGTAGTCGACGCTTGCACCCCCGAGCGGGTCGGCACCGATCCGAATGCCGGCATCGCGGATCGCATCGAGGTTGAGAACACTGGGGAGGTCTTCGACGTAGTAGCGGAGGAAGTCGTAGCGTTCGACGCGGTCCAGCGCCTGCGCCGCCGTGACACGCCGTACCCCGGAAAGCCCCTTGCGCAGTAGCTCGTTCGCTCGATCGGCGATCACCAACGTCGCATCCGTATCTGCGGGTCCGCCGTGTGGCGGGTTGTATTTGAAGCCACCGTCACGCGGCGGATTGTGTGAAGGCGTCACGACGATACCGTCGGCTTTCGCCTCGGGTCCGGTCGAGTTGTATCGCAAGATCGCGTGACTGACAGCAGGTGTGGGCGTGTACGCATCCCGTGAGTCGACGAGGACGACGACGTCGTTGGCGACCAGGACCTCCAAGGCCGACAGCCAGGCAGGCTCCGAGAGCGCATGTGTGTCCCGGCCGATGAACAGTGGTCCGTCGATACCCTGCGAAGCGCGATACTCGACGATCGCCTGGGTTGTCGCCAGGATGTGAGCTTCGTTGAACGCCGAGTCGAGACTGGAACCGCGATGTCCTGAAGTGCCGAAAAGTACCTGCTGCATCGGGTTCTCGGGATCCGGAGTGCGCGTGTAGTACGCGGTGACCAGATGAGGAACATTGATCAGATCCTCTGGCAGAGCCACTTGTCCTGCTCGTTCGTGCGCCACGAATCCCCCTCGGCCCGGTGGTCGACCACTGTGTCGACGCGACTGTGGACAATTGTCTACCCTGGCCGCGTGGCGTGCACGCTCGACGCCGGATCGATCAATCAGTGATCTGGATTCCCACCCACGCAGCGGACAAGCCGACGATCAGACTGACGACGATGTAGACCAGCGAAAGCGTCGTCTGACGCCGCTCGACCATACCGACGTTCTCCGTCGCGAAGGTCGAGTAAGTGGACAGGCCACCGCAGAAGCCTGTAGCCAGGAGGGCGGCCATCTCGGTGGAAAGAGCTGCTCCGGTGAACAATCCGAGGAGGAAGCAGCCGATCACGTTCGCGGCGAACGTCGCAGCCGGGAATCCCTTGTACGCGGGCACATACCGCGCCAACAGGTATCGGCCACTCGCACCAGCGCCGCCGCCGAGTGCCACCAGGAGAACTGTCATGCCGAGGCTCCGTCCCGCGTGCGGATCCAGCGTTCACCGAGCCCTTTGCCCAGTGCTGCGGCGAGGATCGCGGGGATCAGCGTCCCGAGTACATAGAGAATCGATCGCCATGGACTCTCCGTCACGGCGTGAACCGCGAAGGACGAGAAGGTGGTGAAGCCGCCGCAGAACCCGGTGCCGAGAAAGAGGTACCCAGCCTTGTTGTGGACGAGGAGGGCCGCGAGAACACCGAGCACGAACGAGCCGACGACGTTGATGACCAGCGTCGTCCAGATGTGGGGAAAGAGCTCGCCCAGCGCGTATCGGCTCAGTGCCCCGAATGCTCCGCCGACGGCAACCGCGCCCACCGCACCCGGCAGCTTCAGATCACCCATGCTCTCGCCTCACCCGAAAGAGCCTACGTCCCGGATCGGGCTCTCGGTGGGCGCGGAATGAAGTAACTTGTCCTCTGCTGATACTCGCGATAACCCGGACGCTGCTCCATATGTCGCTCGAGCAACCGCGCTCCGGTGGCGAAGACCAGGAAGTACGTCATGGCGATCGGAGAGAGAACGGTCAACACTCCCGGCCACACGGACGCCGAGACGAGGAAGATCCCCCACCAGACGCATGCGTCGCCGAAATAGTTGGGATGCCGCGTCCACGCCCACAATCCTTGATCCATGATGTGGCCACGGCTGCCCGGATCGGATTTGAACTCCTCCATCTGCCGATCGCCAATCGTCTCGAACGTGACGCCGACAATCCACAACGCGATCCCGAGCACAACAAGAAGCCCGAAGCTGCCGTTCGAGACCGCAGCGACCTGGATCGGCAGGGAGACGAACCACAATGAAATCCCTTGCGTGAGATAGATCTTGCGGATCGCGTATAGCGTTCGATTACCCGTCGCTCGTCCGAGCATTTCTTCGTACCGCGGATCTTCACCCTTGCCACGCGATCGGATCGCCATGTGAGTCGCCAAGCGCAGACCCCAGATCGCTACGAGTGCAAGCATCAACAGTCGGCGCCAGAGGTCGCCGCTTCCGACTACCGCTGACACGAGTGCGATCACCACGAAACCCGCGCCCCAGGAGACGTCGACGACATTGTGCCGCCCGATTCGCACGCCGATGGTGGCCGTCACTGCCATCCCGATGGCGATCGCCAGCAGACTCGTGAGTGTGACCACTCCGAACGCGCCCCAGTCGAATCCGTTCATCGCCGCGACACCCACTGCGGCCGTACCGGTTCCATACCCGATCGACCATCACCGAGCGGCCGGACCGACAAAATCTGATCGACGCCCATCCTGCCGTCCCGAAAAGCCATTCCCCCGCCGACGAGGTATAGACGCCACACCCGAGCGACTTCGACGCCTACGAGTTCCACGACGCGGTCCCAGTTCGATTCGAAGGTCTCGATCCACGCGTCGACGGTCCGCACGTAGTGCTCGCGCAGGGCGTGGACGTCGCGGACTTCGAGTCCACCTTCCTCGATCATCGCAACGGTCCGGCCCACAGGCCTCATGTACATGTCCGGCGCGATGAACGACTCGATGAACGGGCCTCCCCCGGGATGCGCGCCGGTGCGAGACATCTGCTGAATCAGCACACGCCCACCCGCAATAACGTTGTCGTGGAGCGCTTTCACGTACGTCGAATAGTTGTCCTCACCGACGTGCTCACCCATCTCGATCGACGCGACCGCATCGAAGGGACCGTCTGGAATCTCTCGATAATCTTGGAGCCGAATTTCGACCCAGTCTTCCAAACCGAGTGCGCGGATCTTCGCGTCGATAAAAGCCTTCTGCTCCGCCGAGATCGTGATGCCGACGACCCGCGCGCCGTACTCCCGCGCTGCATGCAGGCTCAGCGAGCCCCAACCACAGCCGACGTCGAGAAACCGCAGGCCTCGCGCCCGATCAAGACCGACTTTGCGGCACACCAGGTCCAGCTTGTCTGTCTGCGAGTCTTCGAGCGTGTATTCCGGTGCATCGGAAGTCCAGTATCCCGAGGAGTACGCCATGTTCTCGTCGAGGATCAGCTCGTAAAAATCGTTCGACAAATCGTAGTGGTGACCGATCGCCTCGCGGTCGCGGGCGAGACTGTGCAAGCGGCCCTTCACTTGGGCCTGCGACACCGGTGGAGCCAAAGGTCTCCCGAAAGCACCGAAGGACCGCGCGGCCTTGACCGCAGCCAGGACGAGCGACGGCGTCGCGGTAATCGACCCGAGTCCCCGCTCGGCAGACACCTTCCACACGTGTGTGAGCGCATCGCCCAGATCGCCCTCGACATCGAGTTCGCCGAGAACATATGCCTGCGCAACTCCCAACTCGCCGGGATTCCAGAGCAAGCGTCGCAACACGTTAGCGCTGTAGAGCGTCACCTTCGGAGCGCCGTCCGGTCCTGCCGTGCTGCCGTCCCACGCAGTCAACCGCACCGGAAGCTCGCCGCCGACAAGTGGACTGAGGATTTCCGACAGGCGGCCCGCAACACCGGTATCTTGTATCGCTCGATCCATCGTGGCGGTCATCGCTGGTTCCTCCGATCGAGAACAATTTGCTGGACGTCGAGATACCCCGATCGGAACCCCGCCTCGGAGTAGCAGAGATAAAAATGCCACATGCGCGCGAACACTGCGTCGAACCCGAGCGCGGACGCCTCGTCGGTGCGAGCGCTGAATCGCTCGTCCCACAGTCGCAACGTCTGCGCGTAGTGATCGCCCATCGACATCCGCTCACGCACCCGGAGGGTTGTCATGCGGTCGGTGACGTCCTCTATCGCCCGCACCGACGGGAGAAATCCGCCGGGGAAGATGTACTTGTGCACCCAGGTGTAGGTGTTGCGGGTCGCGAGCATTCGATCGTGCGGCATCGTGATGGCTTGGATCGCTGCGCGGCCACCCGGTGCCAGAAGGGCGTCGATCGTCTGGAAGTAACTTCCCCAGTACTGGTGGCCGACGGCCTCGATCATCTCGACCGACACAACGGCGTCGTACTCCCCTTGCACCTGCCGATAGTCCAGAAGATCGACCTGAACGCGATCCGCCAGTCCCGCAGCGCTAATCCGCTTCGCTGCCAATTCCTGCTGTTCGACCGAAAGAGTCACCGAGCGCACCGTTGCGCCGCGCTCGGCCGCCCGGATCGCCAATTCTCCCCAGCCTGTGCCGATTTCGAGCACTCTCGAACCTGGACCGACACCTGCGCCGTCCAGCAGGCGATCGATCTTCCGGTGCTGAGCAGCTGCGAACACATCCCACGACGGGGATGCTCCTACCGACAGATCCTCGAAGAGTGCACTGGAATAGGTCATCGTGTCGTCTAGGAACAGTTCGAACATCTCGTTCGAGAGGTCGTAGTGCCTGGAGATGTTCGAGCGCGTGTTCTGCGTCGAATTCCGCTCACTGCGAGGCTGCTTCGGAATGTACAGGCCTCGCAACCGCTGCAGGAAGTCGGGAATCAGCGTCGCGACGCGGGAGGCGAAGACTTCCAGGACCGCGGTGAGATCGGAAGCTTCCCAATCGCCCGCCATGTACGATTCGCCGAATCCGATCAAGCCACTGTCTCCCACACGAGCGGCGAAGTCGTCCGGGCGATGAATAACCATCAACGGCGAATCCGGACTACCACCGCCGGAGAACTCACCATTCGGCATCTGAACACGCAGCGGCAAGCGCGCGACCGCCTTGTGGAACAGAGCGCGGGCAACCGGTGATGCAACCCGCACTTTGAGCCCGCTCGGCACTGTGGCGACGCCCGGCCACCGCTCGGTTTCGATCGTGTGAGCGGAAGGTTCGGTGCCGAGAGTCGTTGTGGTCATTGCACTGCCTCCTGCGTGTGATGTTGCGGTCGGGGAACGATGGGTAAGCGCCTGGCCCACAGCCGGATTCCTTGAAATCTGATCTGCGCGGCCACTCGGAGAGGAGCCAGCGGGACGGAGAGCGCACTGCGGACGATCTCGCGCGTCGTTGCCGGCACGCAACGACCTGACACTGTGGCTACGAATGGCGCCTTACCGTCTCGGGCCAAAACTATCGAAAGTGCGAGCGCGGTGTCGGGTAGCGGGAGCCGCATCCGGTACTCGCCGTCCAGATCGTTGAACGGCGACACGTAGAACTCTTTGGACGTGCGAGCGGCGCCGCGTTCGTCGGGTTCGAGCAGGTAGCAGTGCCGCTCGCCGTAGGTGTTGTGAACCTCTGCAACAACGCAACGCTGAGTTCCGTCGTCGTTCAAGCACCAGAACACGCTCAACGGGTTGAAGACATGGCCGAACACACGTGCGTTCGCGAGCATGAGGATCCGGCCACCCGAGAAGTCGAATCCGTTGGTCGCCAGAAAAGTCTCGACGTTGGCACGAATCGATCGGGTGGGGTCACCGAGGTGATCTCCGGCGTCGAACGTAGCCAAGGGACGCAATGCCTTCGGGAGCTTGGGCAAATCGTCGAGGTCGACGAGCCAGCTGTAGCTTCGGTACTCGAACTCGTTGTGCAACGGCTGCGTTCGTACATGCCGAATGTTCGTGTGAACGATGGACGGTGTGATGGGTGCGGTCACGGCCACCGACCTCCGACGCGTTCGGCGGCGCGCAGGCCCGACAGTGCACCGTCCTCGTGGAAGCCCCATCCGTGGTACGCACCGGCAAACGCGAGTACGTCCGAGTCCAACTCGGGAAGCCGTCCCTGAGCTGCGACGGAAGTCGGTGTGTACTGCGGATGCTCGTAGGTCATCCGATCGATCACCGACTCCGGCGACACCATCTCGCCTCCCCCCAAGGTCACTAAGTATCGCCGGCCGGTATCTGGGAGCCGCTGCAACCTCGTCATGTCATAGCTGACCAGAACGTGATCGGGCTTCGCGTTGCATTCAGGGATGTAGTAGTTCCATGACGCGCGCGCATTGGTGTTGTCGGGCAGCACATTTTCGTCGGTGTGAAGTTGGGTGTGGTTGACGGAGTAGGGCATTGCGCCGAGAACCTGCGATTCGACGGGCGTCGGTTCGGCCAAGATCTTCAGCGCTTGCTGCGGATGCGTTGCGACCACAGCTGCGTCGAAGGTCTGGATTTGGTCGTCGCCGTCGCGAATGTCGACGCGATCGCCGAACCGGTGGATGGCGCGCACCGGGGTGTTCAGCCTGATGTCGCCGATACTCTTGGCAACGAGGCGAACGTATTCAGCCGATCCCCCGGTAACCGTCCGCCAGGTCGGCGATCCCGTCACGCTCAACATTCCGTGATGATCGAGGAACGAGAACAGATACCGCGCAGGATATTTCAGCGCCGAGCCGGGATCACACGACCAGACTGCCGACACCAGCGGCGTCATGAAATGAGCGGTGAAGTAGTCGGAGAACCGGCCGCTGCGCAGAAACACTCCCAGTGTCTGGTCGGGTGCCGACGGATCCGTGTTGTCGAGCAAAGCACGGGCACGGCGATGGAAACGCTTGACCTCCATCAACATCGACAGAAAACTGCCGTTGACAAGGAGCCCCGGCGTCGGGAGAACGCCGCGCAGCCCTTGGCCTCCCGAGTACTCGAGCCCGCAACCGCCACATCTGACCGACATACTCATATCGGATTCCTGCGTAGGCACATCGAGTTCCGCGAACAATCGCAACAATGTCGGATAGGTGCGGTCGTTGTGGACGATGAACCCCGTGTCGATGGCTAGACTTCGCCCTTCCGGATCGGTGACCGAATGGGTGTCCGCGTGCCCGCCGAGCCGTGAATCCGCTTCGTAGAGGGTGACGTCACTGTCCTTACTGAGCACCCACGCCGCTGTCAGGCCCGCGACCCCACTCCCGACGACTGCAACCCTGCGCTTGTCGGAACTCATCGTCGTTCTCCCGTCTTCGTTGCGGCTACCCCGCGGCTCATCCCTGCAACTGCATCGGCGACGAGGCGGTGCCAGGTCGCCGCCCGGCGGAGCATGAAGTGACCTGCGCCGTCGATGCCGAGCCATTCAGCGCTCTTTCCCGACCTCTGCAGTTCGTCAACTTTCCGACGAGACCCTGCCGGGTCGGTCCACGAGTCGGCGATACCGTGGAGCACTATCAGTGGTGTGCCCGAACGCAGATTCACCGACACTCCATCGGGCCACCACGGCGCCAGCGCAACCACACCGACCACAGCCGGATCGCGACACAGTTCAGAGGCAACTCGTCCACCCATCGAGTGCCCAAGCAGAATCACCCGAGCTTGTGCACCACGTTTCGTGATCGCGTCGAGAGCGGCTCGGGCATCCGCGACCGGACTGCGCTCGGCGCCGTTCCAACCACGCACCCGGTACCGAACCTGCACCGCTGTCACACCGGAGCGGCGAATCTGAGCAGTGAACGGGCGCATCCGAAGGTTGGACAGGTGCCACGCGCGAGCCGGGCGATGGCTCGAGACCTTTCCACCAGGCAGCACGAGCACCACCAGGTGCTGGTCACCGTCCTGTTCTTGCCGTCGGTTGGGCGTCATGCATGGCATTCGGAGCCGAAAACCATTTGGATGGGGTTCGTAGAATTTCTTTGTGAATCGTGAAGAACTCGTCGGTGACGTCCTCGACGCCATAGACGCCAATTTGGTCTCCCATGCCTGCCACCTGCATGAACACTTACCGACTGCGTCGGTCACTCTCGCTGCAGATGTTGTCGTCGCAGACAGCGGCCTCGCCGACGATACTTTCAACATCATCGCTCGCGCTCGCTTAGCCGTACCTGATAAAGCCCCCGACGAAGACCAACGACTGGTCGACATTCTCTCGTCGATTCGAGCAACGGGACGTCCGTTCTCCTGGTGGACGGGTCCGCGCGACAAGCCATCAGACCTCGGCGCTCGCTTGTCAGCCCTCGGCTGCGTGCGCTCCGAGGAAGAACGAGCGATGACGGCAGACCTAGACGTCGTCCCGCGCCCAACGCCTGTCCCAGAACTCTCCGTTCAACGAGTGACGACTCGTTCACAGCTCGCCGACTATGCCGCCGTGATGGCCGCTAATTGGTCGCCGCCCTCGGCGGCAGTAATTGGCTTCTTCGAACAAACTGCCGATGCCGTCCTTGATGAGCGTTCGCGCAGTTCGTTTGTCGTCGGGTACGCGAACTCCCAGCCCGTCGCCGGAGCCGAGGTCCATTTTGCTGCCGGCGTCGCCGGACTGTACGGCGTCGTCACACTCGACGCGGCCCGCCGACGCGGATTCGGCTCGGCGGTCACCCTTGCCGCGCTCGACATCGCCCGCGAGCGGGGTGCCCGAATCGCCGTACTTCAGGCGTCCAGCGACGGCGCCCAGCTCTATCGAAACCTCGGCTTCGAGGATGTCGGCACCTACGCCGAGTACTCGATCGGCAGCCGATAGACGTCCCCGCGGGGACGCTTTCAGTCCGCATCCATGAATGTGTGTCGGTACCCACATCTAGTATCGAACGTACATTCGAAACAATGTCGGACGTGGCCGGGGAGCAACGATGAACGCAGCACCGATCGATGAAGAAACGCGGGGTTCCGCCCGAGACGACGTGAAGGAAGTCGGGTTCGAAATCTGCGCTCTCGCCGGCCAGATCGCCGCGGCCACCGCCCGATTCCTCACCCTCCTGTCAAAATTCGACGAAGACCGCGGCTGGACCGGCCCTGGACTGCATTCGTGCGCCCACTGGCTGTCGTGGAAATGTGGAATGAGCCTGCACACCGGCAGGGAATACGTTCGCGTCGCCAAAGCGCTCCGACCTTTGCCCGAGATGCGGAAGGCCTTCGAGCAAGGCCAGCTGTCCTACTCGAAGGTTCGCGCACTCACCCGGGTCACCACGCCGTCCAACGAAAAGCAGATGGTTCGGTTCGGATGCGAGGCGCCCGCAGCCCAGATCGATCGCCTCGCCGCCGGTCTGCGTAAAGCAACCGACAAAGAATCCGGCAAAAGCAAAGCACCCGAACACCTTCAGGTCCGGTGGCATTGGGACCCGGATACGGGCGAATTTGTCATCAAGGACGCCTTCCGGCGCAGGACGGCGCCAGAATCCTCGCAGCGTTGGCGGTGGCGGAACGTGAACGCACCCGAACCGCTGCCATCCGCCCTGTCGACGAGACGGCCACAAAGAACCCAGTCGGAAACATCGGGCCAGGCCTGGTCGCTATGGCCGAGCTCGCCACCACAGCGGTCGCAGACCGCACGTCCAAGGCCGCTACCAACGAAGTTGTGTTCTTCCACGAAGCGGACACCGTCCGAGTACCGAGCGGACCCGCGCTCCCCCAAAATGCCGCCGAGGAAGTGCTCTGCAACGCGAAACTTCGTCTGGGAACGACAAAGGAGGGATGCGTTCTGAATCTGGGCCGACGAACTCGTGTCGTCAGCGCCAAACAAATGTTGGCGTTGAATTATCGCGACGGATGTTGCCGCACACCAGGTTGCGGGCGGACTCGTTTCCTGCACGCGCACCACGTCAAATTCTGGGGGCGCGGCGGCACCACGAATCTGGACAATTTGATCATGCTTTGCGGAACCTGCCACCGCGCGCTGCACGACGACCAGTTCACGATCACCGCACTCGGCGAGCAGAAGTTCGAGTTCCTTTACGCCAATGGTGACGTCATCGACCCAGCACCGCCGGCCGAGGGATTCGCCGATGCCCTACTGCGCGGAGACATACCCGACGATGCGATCGTCCCGACGTGGGACGGCGAACCCCTCCGCCTCGATCACGCGGTCAGCGTCATCCTCGACGGCTGGGCGCCTGAGAAAACATTGGTCTAGTCCAATCTGAATCTGCCGTGAACAATCGGACAACCCTCACATCCAAGTAGTGCAATTGGTCTAGTCCTATCGCAAGATGCTTAGCGTGACCAAGAAAATCGCACGCACCTCAGCCGCCATCACACTCCTCCTCGCCGGCGCGGTAGCAGCCGGAACTGCAACCGCTGCAGCAATTCCCGGTTCATCTGACCTCAACCCGTCGGCCACCGAGAAGACAGTTGTCATCGGCCTCGACGGCACGATGCTCAGCCACATCAAGACCGCCGACGCTCCCCGTCTCCAGAAACTGATCGCCGAGGGAACCAGCGGAGAATCTTCCATCCTCGGCCACACCACCATCTCCGGACCGTCGTGGTCGACCATCCTGACCGGAGTCTGGGACACCAAGCACGGCGTCAAGGACAACACGTACGCAGGCGCCCGCTTCGACCTCTACCCGAGCGTGTTCACACGGCTGGAAACCGCACAGCCCTCCCTGCTCACCGAGTCGATCTCCACCTGGGGCGGCATCGACAACATCGCCTCCAGCGGCACACCGAAAGCCGACGTTGTCGTCACCACTGCCGATGCAGGTTCAGGAGCGGCCACCGATGCTGCGACGGCAGACGCCGTCGCCCGGGACATCACCAACAAGGGACCTGACCTGATCTTCACCCAACTCGATCAGGTGGACGGCGCGGGGCACAGCGGCGGCACCAACGGCGCTGCTTACGAAGAGTCGATTGCCTCGGTCGACGCTCAGGTGGGCAAGATTGTCGATGCTGTCGATCAGCGCGCAGCGAAGACCGGTGAGAAGTGGACTGTACTGGTCACTGCGGACCACGGCCACAAGCCCGCCGGTGGGCATGGCGGTCAGACACCGGCGGAAGCAACGACATTCGTCATTGCACGCGGTGCGGGATACGCGGCCGGCAAGACCACCGACGCGTACACGATCGCCGACATCACTCCGACAATCCTCCAGAGCCTGGGCGTTGCATTACCTGCTGATCTGGACGGTAAGCCACTAGCCAAGGAAGCTCCCGTCTTCGTCGGCTCGGTCGAACTGGGATTCTTCGGCTCCTGATCGCAAGAAGGCCCGAGCACGGCAGCAAAGCGCCGCAACAAGACAGCAGCAAGACAGCAAAAGGTCGGGCCGGAGAGCGTGTGCTCTCCGGCCCGACCTGTTGTGGAGCTGCCGGGAATTGAACCCGGGTCCTACGTTGAATCGCTAGGGCTTCTCCGTGTGCAGTTCGCTAAGTCTCTACTTGGATCTCCCAGTCTCGCGAACAAGCCAGGATGACGATCCCAGTCACTGTTTGATGTCCCATTCGACTCCGTGACCGAGCCGAACAGTAAAGCCCTCTAGCTGATGCCAGGAACCGGGTCGAGGGCAACCCCGGGCTGACAGACACGCTTCGCTACTTAGGCAGCGAGAGCGTAGTCGCGCTGATTGGAATCGGCGCTTATAGGTTTGCAGCGACGCTTACGGTGGTCTCTTGCCTGCACCGACACGCTTCCCCTAACTCAACACACGCAGTCGAAACCGTTCAGCCCCGTGTGTGCCCCGCGTCTTTCGTGGGGCTATTCACTATAACGCGCCGAAGTTCGGAAGTCATACCAATTAATCGGCGGCACTTTCTGTGTCCTTCGCCCCAGTTGATTCCTGGACCCCGGCCGCTTTCTGCACCCCAGCCGTTTCCTGCACTGCAGCCATCTCACGCTCAGCAGCCATCTCACGCTCAGCAGCACCGGTGATGTTGGTGATCATCCCCTGGAAGACAACTCCGTGGAAAGGCAGGATCGAGTACCAGTACGCCCGGCCGGCGAGCCCACGCGGGAAGAAGACTGCACGCTGATCGAGGTGCGATCCCACCGGCCGTCCGTCGGCACCGGCTGGGCCTTCTGATACTCGCAACTCCAACCATGCCCCGCCGGGGACCTTCATCTCGGCGCGCAAACGGAGCAACTTGCCTCGATCGATCTCTTCGACCCGCCAGAAGTCCAGGGCTTCACCGGTGTTGAGTCGCCGGGGATCGCGTCGACCTCGGCGTAGCCCGACACCGCCAACTGCTCGATCCATCCACCCCCGGATCGCCCACGCCAAGGGGAATGAATACCAACCGTTCTCGCCGCCGATCGACTCGACCACCGACCAGAGGGTTTTCGGATCCGCCGCGCAGTCACGTGCGCGATGATCGACGTAGACCGCTTCACCGGCCCAATCAGGGTCGGAAGGAAGAGGATCGGAGGGTGCTCCCGCGATCGTTGCACCGGACCACGCCGTCTCCACCTCACCGGTCTTGATCTTGCGAAGCGCCAGCCGCACCGCTTCCCGATACGGCGTGAGGCCCTCAGCGGGAGGCGGGATGAAGTCGTCGATGTCGTGGTTGTGCATCACCGCGTCGTTCTGCAGTGATTCGATCAGTGGCATCGCCAAACCTCGTGGGATCGGCGTGACCAATCCCACCCAGTGACCTGCCAGGCGCGGGGTGAGGACGGGCAGGACGAGGATGCGTCGGCGCACTAATCCTGCGACGTCAGCGTAAGTGTTCATCATCTCGCCGTACTGCATGACATCTGGCCCACCGATGTCGAAGGCGCGGTTGACCTCCGGCGTTGTCGCCGCGGCTGCGATCAAATAGTGGAGTACGTCACGCACCGCGATCGGCTGAATGTTGTTGTGCACCCACTTGGGTGTGGTCATCACCGGAAGCCGATTGGTCAAGTGGCGCACCATTTCGAAGGACGCCGAACCCGACCCGATCACCACTCCAGCTTGGAACACCACCGTCGGAACCTCGGATTCGAGGAGGATCCGACCGACTTCGAGCCGAGACTGCAAGTGAGTCGACAACTCTCGATCGGACGGATGAAGCCCACCGAGGTAGACGATCCGGCGCACCCCCGCATCGCGCGCAGCGGCGGCGACGTTCTGCGCGCTCCGCTTGTCGATGTCAGAGAAAGACCCGCCCCCGCCCATGGCGTGAACGAGGTAGTAGACCACGTCGATATCGTCGAAAGCACCTGAGAGGGAATCACTGTCGGTCAGATCCCCACGCGTGATCTCCACGGAATCGTGCCAGGGCACATCGCGTAGTTTCTCCGGGCTGCGCACCACCACTCGCACTCGATGACCCTCTTCGACCAGGCGAGGGGCAAGACGTCCGCCAATGTATCCAGTCGCACCCGTGATCAACACTCTCACTGCGTCCATCACCCCACGCTACGCAGAATTCAACGACGAAGCGCGAGTGCAACCTCGAGGTCGTCGTTGGTCAACATCATATTGATCCCCGCTCCGGCCTTCGCCCCGGCCGCCGCGGCCATGATGACCTGGGCACCTGGGTCGACGACGTTGCCCGCCGCGAACACACCGGGCACGCTTGTGGCCCCCATCATGTCGACAGTGACGAAATCGCCCATCATCGTCTCTGCGCGCTGCGCGCCGAATGTACGCAAGATCGCATCGTTGGGATCCATCGTGAGGGCGCCGCCGACAAAAACTGCCGAACGCGCGACCACGGTGCCGTCCACCAACCGCACGCCCACCAACCGATCATCCTCCACGGCGGGACCGGCGACCTCACCCTCGACGATCGAAATATCGCGAGCTGCAAGCTTTTCCCGATCTTCGGCACTCAGTTCGGTGATTCGATGGAGGAAGAGAACCACGTCGTCGGACCACTGGCGCACCATGAGTACCTGGTGCATCGCAAACTCCGCGCTCTTGGCGATCACGCCGAGCGGCTGATCACGCACGCTGTACCCGTGGCAGTACGGGCAGTGCAACACGTCGCGGCCCCAACGCTCACCGAAGACTTCTAGTTCTGCCGGTAGACGGTCCGTCAGTCCCGTTGCGACAAGGACTTTGCGTACCTGAATCTTGCTGCCGTCAGTGAGTTCGACCGAGAATTTCTTGCTGTCCCGTGTCACGGAGACAACTGTGCCGTCGTGGAACTCGCCGCCGAATTTCCGGACCTCACCTCTGCCGATGGTCAACAGTTCGGCAGGGTTCATGCCGTCACGGGAGAGGAAGCCGTTCATATGGTCGGCGGCCGCGTTTCGTGGCGATCCGTTGTCGAAGACGATCACGGACCTGCGTGCCTGACCGAGAATGAGTGCGGCGTTGAGGCCTGCCGCGCCGGCTCCGATTACTGCTACGTCGAATGAGTTCTGCGTCATGAATCCAGAATGACAAGAGAACGCAGTCTTGACAAACACTGTTGCCACTTTGGCAAAATGAATGCATGACCGAAGCATCGTTCGAAGCCGTACTAGCCGGCATCGGCCCTCGCCTACGTGCGTTGCGCCAGCAGTCCGACATGACCTTGGCCGATTTGTCGGAGGCCACCGACATCAGCGTCAGCACACTGTCGAGACTCGAATCAGGTACTCGCCGAGCCAACTTGGAGCTTCTACTGCCGATCGCCAAGGCACACGGCGTCCCGTTGGACAACCTCGTGAACAGCAAGATCAAGGATCCGCGCGTGCGAGAAGAACCTCGGACGGTCGGATGCATGACGGTCATTCCGCTGACGAGCCAGCCGGGCAATCTGCAGGCCTACAAGATGATCATCTCGCCCACCGACGACGATCGCGAGCCGGGATCTCACGAGGGCTACGAGTGGGTCTACGTTCTGTCCGGGCGCATCAGACTCCAACTCGGCGACCGTGATTTCATCATGGGTGCCGGCGAGGCAGCCGAATTCGACACACACATCCCGCACCGCATCAGTGCTGCCGACGGTCGACCTGCCGAGGCGATCAGCCTCTTCGGAAAACAAGGCGAGCGGGTTCACCTACGCGCTGCACCGGCCGACAGACGCGGCTGAAACACTAGGACTGAAAACGCTGGAGCTGAAAAGAAACTACGCGCCCGCGACGGCAATCATGCCGACTGCCGCCAGCGCCAACAGCATTCCCGCTTGTTGCACGCGGCTGACCCGCTCGCCCAGCATAACCATCGCGAGCAGAACCGTCGCAGCTGGATACAGCGAACCGATCACGCTGACCAGCGAGAGCATTCCGCCTTGAAAGGCGTAGATCATCGTCCCGTTGGCGACTACGTCGAGGACGCTGACGTACACCGCGAGCTTGAGTGGCTCACCTCGCGGGAGAACGAAGTGACCGGCCGCCAACGCGACAAACCACACCACGACGGTCGCGGCGCCGCGCGATACGGCCAACGCCCACAGCCCGCTGCCCTCGCCGATCTGGTGAAGTGCGATGAACGAGAGTGCAAATGCGCCACCGCTTCCGACGGTCAGCAGCGCCACTTGTCTGGTGAAGCGGAGCGTGATGCCGCCGGCAACCTCACCCGCGGTGTCGTCGGGCGACTCGCGGCTGACCAGAACGACAGCGGCCAACGCGACGGCGATACCCAGGTACGCAATCAGCCCCGGCCGCTCACCGAAAGCGAATCCGACGAGCACCGGAATACCCGCCACCAGAACGGCGGTGAGCGGCGAAACCACCGACATGGGGCCGGTCGCCAACGCGAGATAGAACCACCACACCGCCAGACCACTCGTGATGCCGGCGATCGCACCCCAGATCAACCCGTTCAGCGTCGGCGTCCCGGAAACGAAAGGTGCTGCGATCAACACGATGACGAGCGAAAGCGGATACGAGACGATCACCACGCGCAGTGCGGCAACCCGTCGTGACGCAACTCCGCCGACGAAGTCGCTGACTCCGTAGGCAACTGCCGCCACGAGGGCAAGCAGGATGGAGGTCAGCGCATGCCCTTGATGCGACGACCGAGTTCGCGGGTCACCTCGCGCTCGGCGGTGCGCTTGGCCATGTCCTGGCGCTTGTCGTAGTCCTGCTTACCCTTTGCCAGCGCGAGTTCGACCTTGACCTTGCCGTCGTTGAAGTACATCGACAGCGGGACCAGCGTCTGGTTTCCCTCGCGGGTCTTGCCGACGAGGTGCTCGATCTCACGCTTGTGCAGCAGAAGCTTTCGGGTACGACGCGGCGAATGGTTGTTCCACGTGCCTTGCGTGTACTCCGGAATGTGCAACGAGCGCAGCCATACTTCGCCGTTGTCCACGGTTGCGAAGGCGTCGACGAGCGATGCCTTGCCTTCACGCAAACTCTTGACCTCGGTCCCGACGAGAGCGATGCCGGCCTCGTAGGTGTCGATGATCGTGTAGTTGTGACGTGCTTTGCGATTGGTCGCAATGACCTTGCGGCCCTTTTCCTTCACTGTCCGGGCCTCTCAGTCCGCTGTCTTGCTGTCGAATACTGTCTTACCGTCAAATACAGTTCCAGCATAGAAGCTCGTGCAAACCGATTATTCGCGGACGTACAGACGCAGCGTCACGTATGCCGTCACCGCGGCCATTCCGACTCCGGCAAGCACGAGGATCGGCGAGACGAACAGCACGTCGCTGTTGGAAATCCGCGCCACGATATTGGCTTCGTAGACGTCGGACAGGACCCCGTCGATGAAGACGTTCTTCGCCGTGAACAGTCCGGCGATGGCGAGCACAGCACCGATCAAGGCCGCGACGACGGCTTCGAGGAGAAACGGAAGCTGGGTGTACCAACGCGTCGCGCCGACCAACCTCATGATGTTGACCTCGGTACGACGCGTGAACGCCGCGATCTGGACCATGTTGGCGATCAGCAGGATCGCTGCGATCGCCTGGACGATCGCGATCGCGAATGCCGCATTGCGCACTCCACCCAGCACGCTGAAGAGTCGGTCCACCAACTCGCGCTGATTGAGCACACTTTCGACGCCGGGCCTCGAACCGAAGGTGTCGTTGATGACGCCGAACCGCTCCGGGTCACTGAGCTTGACCTTGAACGACGCCGGGAAGCTGTCCGGGCTCACCAGCGCTGCCAGTTCGGGCTGGTCCTTGAACACGCGCTCGGTGGCGTCCTTCACCGCGTCTTCACGGTTGAGGTACTGAACCGCGACGACGGACGGAGTCTGCTCGAGTTCCTTGCGCAGCGAACTGCAGATCTCCTGCTCGCAACCGGGATCGGCTGAAGAGATGTCGTCGGTCAGGAAGATCTGCACCTCGACGCGTTCGAGGAAGATCTGCTGGGTCTTGCCTGCCATCTGCACGACCAGCAGACCACCGCCGAAGAGACCGAGGGAGATCGCCGTCGTCAAGATCATGGCGATGGTCATCGTGATGTTGCGGCGTAGGCCGGTCAGTACTTCGCTGAAAATAAAGCTGGCGCGCATCGGGGAATCCGATTCCTTTTCGAGAGGCCGGTTGTTTCACGACAACCGGTGGGCGTACGGGACGTGTGGTCGTAGTCGGCGCTACCTGCCGACGCCGTACACACCCCGCGCTTCGTCTCTGGTCACCTTGCCGAGATCGAGTTCGATGACGCGTCGACGCATGGAGTCGACGATGTGATGATCGTGGGTCGCCATCACGACGGTGGTGCCTGTGCGGTTGATCCGTTCGAGCAGCAGCATGATGTCCTGGCTCGTTTCGGGGTCCAGGTTGCCGGTGGGCTCGTCGGCGAGCAGGACGAGCGGGCGGTTCACGAATGCACGAGCGATGGCGACGCGCTGCTGCTCACCGCCGGAAAGCTCGGTGGGCAGTCGATCGGCTTTACCGGCCAGACCGACCATGTCGAGCACCTCGGGAACAGTGCGCGCGATGACGTTGCGGGGCTTGCCGATGACTTCCAACGCAAAGGCGACATTCTCGGAGACCGTCTTCTGCTGAAGCAAGCGGAAGTCCTGGAACACACAGCCCATGCTCTGACGAAGCTTCGGTACACGGCGGGCCGCCAACTTGTTGACGTGGAAATCCGCGACCTCGATATCGCCGGACGTGGGCGACTCCATCTTGAGCAGCAACCGCATGAAGGTCGACTTGCCAGAGCCGGAGGGGCCGATGAGGAAGACGAACTCCCCCTTCTCCACCTCCACACTGACTTTGTCGAGCGCCGGCCTGGTGGAGGCCTTGTAGGACTTCGACACATTCTTCATGCTGATCACAACTAGCCAGTCTAGCCGTTATCTAACGGTGACCTTGGCGCCACGCGCGACGAGCCTCGTCCTTATCCGGTACCGGTGGTCTCAGGTGACTGCGGCACCGATGTCGGTGCCTGCATTGCCGCGCCAGGTTGTGGGACGGTCGTCGTCGCCGGAGTGGTCGGCACTGTGGTTGCGGACTGTTCGGCGTTTCCCGGAGCAGGCGCGGGACCCGACGTCGGCGTCGGCGAACCGGAACTGCCCGTGCTCGATTCCGAGGACGGAGTCTCGGATGTGGTCGTCGGCTCGGTCGAAGACGGCACGGGGGTCGTCGTCGACGGTTTGACCGACGGAGCGACGTACGGCTCGGTCTGCGACGTGTCCACGCTGGGCGGCGGTGTCGCTGCGGGCTGTTCCTCAGGATTGAGGTACGTATGCAACAGATACGTCGCCAGCCACGCCACGATGAGGATGAAGGTCGACGTTCGCATCCGGCCACCGAAGAGCCGTGACGGTAACCAGTCCAGGTGAAACAGTCGGTCGAGTCCGCGGCGCGGTTCCTGATCGGTCATTCGCTCGCCTCCTCGGTCCGTACGGTATGCAGATCCGGTGACACCGTGATCCCCTGACGTCGCAGTGCCGCGGCGACGCGGACACGAAGAGCGCGACCGACCTGGAATTGTTTGCCAGGAAGCGTGCGCGCAACCATCCGCACGTTGACCTGATCGACCTCGAGGCTTTCGACGCCCATGACGGTGGGCTCGTCGAGAAGAAGTTTCTTGAGTCCGCGGTCGGCCATCGCGTCGACTCCGACCTGGCGAAGTACCTCGTTGACCCGGGTGAGGTCGGCGGTCGCCGGAACCGGAACGTCGATGACGGCGCGGGCCCAGTCCTTGGACAGGTTCGTCGCTTTCACGATCTGGCCGTTGGGGACGGTGATGACCTCGCCGTCGGAGTTACGCATCCGCGTCACGCGCAGCGTCACGTCCTCGATGACGCCCTCGGCGTCGTCGGAGGAACCGGTGATCGCAAGTCGCACAGTATCGCCGAAGCCGTACTGGCGTTCGGTGATGATGAAGAAACCGGCAAGGATGTCCTGCACGACGCGCTGCGCGCCGAAACCGAGCGCCGCACCGAGAACAGTTGCCGGCGCCACGAGACTGCCGATCGGCAAATTCAGTTGGTCGAGAACCTTCAGCGTCGCGATCACGTAGATGAACGTGATGACCACCCAGGTGATGACCTGCGCGACCGAGTGACGATGCTTGGTCGCCTCGGAGCGAACCAGCGCATCGCCCAACTGATAGTTGGAGTCGATCTGGTCGGTGACCTTGTTGCCGCCCCAACTGACCAACCGGGCGAGAATCATCGCGCCGAGCACGGTCATGAGGACGGACAAACCGGTGGTTTGAAGCCAATCGAGCAGGTTCTGCCCAGGTCTGAGTAAAGTCATCGTGCCTTTCGATATCCGAACGCTATGCGGACTGGTTCTCGCTCATACGCCAACGGATGCCGGCCTCGAGGAACCCGTCGATGTCACCGTCGAGCACTGCCGACGGGTTGTTGACCTCGTACTCGGTACGCAGGTCCTTGACCATCTGGTACGGATGAAGGACGTAAGAACGCATCTGGTTGCCCCACGAGCTGCCGCTGTCGCCCTTGAGCGCATCCATCTCGGCGCGCTCTTCCTGACGCTTGACCGCGAGCAGCTTGGCCTGCAGAACGCGCATCGCAGACACCTTGTTCTGGAGCTGCGACTTCTCGTTCTGACAGGTGACGACGATTCCCGTCGGGATGTGTGTGAGTCGAACCGCGGAGTCCGTGGTGTTCACGGACTGACCACCGGGACCGGACGAGCGGTAGACGTCGACTCGGATGTCGTTCTCGTTGATCTCGATGTGGTCGGTCGTCTCGACGACCGGCAGGACCTCGACCTCGGCGAACGACGTCTGGCGACGCCCCTGGTTGTCGAACGGGCTGATTCGGACGAGCCGGTGGGTGCCCATCTCGACGGACAGCGTTCCGTAGGTGTACGGGCCCTTGATCGCGAACGTCGCGCTCTTGAGTCCGGCTTCTTCGGCGTACGACGTGTCGTAGACCTCTACGCCGTAGTCGTGCTTCTCAGCCCAGCGGATGTACATACGCATGAGCATCTCGGCCCAGTCTGCGGCGTCGATACCGCCGGCGCCGGAGCGGATGTTGATCAGTGCGTCGCGCTCGTCGTACTCGCCCGAGAGCATGGTCTTGACTTCCATCGCCGCGATGTCGTCACGCAGACTCGCCCGCTCTGCGTCGGCATCGGCCACCGCGTCGGGGCCTTCGTCTTCTGCCAGTTCGTAGAGGATCGGCATCTCGTCGAGCCGCTCGCGCAGTGCCACGATGCGCCGCAGTTCAGCCTGCGCGTGGGAGAGCTGGCTCGTGACCTGCTGGGCGTGTTCCTGGTCGTTCCACAGACCCGGGTCGGCTGCCTGGTGCTCGAGCTCGTCGATGCGTCGGCGCAGCTCCTCGACGTCCACAACCGATTCGCAGGTGCGAAGGGTGGTGTCGAGGGCGTTCAGGTCTGCAATTACGTCGGGATGCACGGTTCTCAAGGCTACCGGGTGCCGACCTCGGCTCTGCCGTGCGTCACCTTCTCAGGTCCGCCGCGCGTCACGCATCGAGATCACCGGGACTCGAAGCCTTGCCAACGTCGGTCCGAGGGGACCTACTGGAACGATGGCTGTCACCGACCAATACCTCCAAAACAACGCCGTCTACGCCGAGTAGTTCACCGGAGCGCTCCCCCTCCCACCCAGCAGACACGTTGCCGTCCTCGCCTGCATGGATGCCCGCGTCGACGTCTGTCGGGTGCTGGGAACTACCGAGATCATCCTCATCCATCACACCGACTGCGGATTCGTCTTCGACGTCGCGACCGGAAAGCTGAACGAAGTCCTCCCCGTTTGAGCCGGTAAGTTGTGTACCCGTGACCGATCGCGCATCCGACCTCGCACTCGCCCTCCGTATCGCCGACGAGGCTGACGCGATCACTCGCGCCCGCTTCGGCGCACTCGATCTTCGAGTGGACGACAAGCCAGACCTCACCCCCGTCTCCGACGCCGATCTCGCTGTCGAGCGGGCAGTGCGCGCGACGCTCGGTGAGCATCGGCCTGCAGACTCCGTGCTCGGCGAAGAATTCGGCGGCGACGCAGTCTTCGAGGGCAGGCAGTGGGTGGTCGATCCCATCGACGGGACCAAGAACTTCGTCCGCAACGTGCCGGTGTGGGCCACGTTGATCAGCTTGCTCGAGGACGGCGTCCCGGTCATCGGCGTCGTGAGCGCACCCGCACTGAATCGGCGATGGTGGGCTGCAACAGGTTTGGGCGCACATACGTCCTTCGGGGACAGTGATGCGCGGGCGATCCAGGTATCCGCCGTCGATCGCAGCGAGTCAGCGAGCCTGAGCTTCTCGAGCCTCTCGGGGTGGAAGGACCGCGGAATTCGCGATCAGTTCGTCGAACTCACCGACCACGCATGGCGCGTGCGCGGTTACGGGGACTTCTTCTCCTACTGCCTAGTGGCCGAAGGCGCCGTCGACATTGCTGCCGAACCCGAGGTTTCCCTGTGGGATCTGGCAGCGCTCGACGTATTGGTCCGTGAGGCCGGCGGCGCGTTCACCGATCTGGACGGCGGCGCAGGTCCGCACGGCGGCAGCGCGGTCGCCACCAACGGACTGCTGCACGAAGACGTTCTAGCCCGCCTGCGGTAACCACCCGGATACCAGAACATCCCACCCGCCGCAAGGGTCCGAGGGAGGAGTTCCGACAGGCCCGTCGGCAGGATTCGGCACGACATCTCGGCCCGTTGACTGGAAGTAGTTGATCACGCACTACTTCCAGGAGAACGATGAACCGGATTTCCAGGCGCACGATTCTGTTCGGTCTGGCCGCAGCGCCCCTCGGGCTCGCGGTGGGCTGCGGCGCCGACCCGGCAGCGAAGAGCGCCACGTTGGCGGAGGCCGGAACTTCGCGTCCGCTACCGATTCCGCCGCTGGCCGAATCCACCGTCGACGACGCCGGTGTTCGCCACTTCACACTTCGTGCCGGTGCCGGGACCACCGAGATCGTCGCGGGAAAACTCACCGACACTTGGGGTTTCAACGGATCCATTCTGGGGCCCACCGTCCGCGCCGAACGCGGAGAATCTGTCGCATTCACGATCGATAACACACTGGCAGAGCCCACGACCGTCCATTGGCACGGCATGCATCTGCCCGCCAGATACGACGGTGGCCCGCACCAGACCATCCAAGCCGGCGGACGCTGGGAACCGGCGTGGACGATCGGTCAGCCGGCGTCGACGCTCTGGTATCACCCACACCCGCACGGATCCACCGAACGGCACGTGCAGCGCGGTCTTGCCGGACTGTTCCTGATAGACGACGCCGACACCCGGGCGTTGGACATCCCCAAAACCTATGGTGTCGACGATGTTCCGCTGATAATCCAGGATCGTCGATTCCTCGCCGACGGCAGCTTCGACGAATCAGATCCGACCGACATCGGCCTGCTCGGCGACACGATCGTCACCAACGGCATCTCCGACGCCTACCTCGACGTCACCACCGGGGTCGTCCGGTTGCGCATCCTGAACGGCTCTTCCGGCCGTCTCTACAACCTGGGGTTCCCCGACGACCGCACGTTCGATCTGATTGCCACCGACGGCGGACTGCTCGAATCACCGATCGCGATCAAGCGGATTCAGCTCAGCCCCGGCGAACGAGCCGAGATCGTGGTTCGCGTCGACCCCGGTGCGACGACCACACTGGTGTCGTTCCCGATCGAGGACGGCGGTGGCGTGAACTCATCGGACGCAGAGAACTTCGGCATGAACGACCGCTTCGACATCGTCGAACTGCGGGGCGTCGGCAATCGCGCGTCGCGGTCGACTCTCCCGCCGCAACTGGCCACCCTGGCGCGCCTCGACCCGTCGAAGGCACGCGCTTCCCGAACCTTCGATCTGCAGTGGTACATGATCAACGGACAACGAATGGACATGAACCGCATCGACTTCGAGGCCGAGGTAGGCGCGACCGAAGTGTGGACGATCACCAACAAGGACAACTGGCCGCACAACTTCCACGTCCACGACGTGCAATTCCAGGTCCTCGACGTCGACGGTCGCACTCCCCCGCCTCACTTACGCGGACTCAAGGACACTGTCTACACACCACCGGGCAGTAGGATTCGCGTCGCGCTGCAGTGGTCCGAGTACACCGATCCCACCTTCCCGTACATGTTCCACTGCCACCTGCTGATGCACGAGGACCAAGGGATGATGGGCCAATTCCTCGTACTTGGGCCAGGACAGAAAGCCATGCCGATGCAGATGGACATGCCGATGGACATGCCGATGCCGTCGTCTGGTGCGCACTCCGGTCACTGACGGTTCTGCAGGTGGTACACGGCGAGGCGAACCCGATTGTCACAGCCTGTCTTCGACATCAGGTTCGCCACGTGCGTCTTGACCGTGGTCACACCCAGATGGAGCGCGTCCGCGATCTCCTGATTGCTCTGCCCTTCCGCCACCAATGCGAGGACCTGCGATTCGCGCTCGGTCAGCGGAACCTTTTCCGTCACAACAGTGTCGGCGTCTGCGCCGATCACCGCCCGATCCACGACGCGGCGGAGCAGTTCCGGGGAGAACACCATCTCTCCCTCGGCGATCCGTCGAATGGCGCTGAGCAACTCGGTCGGTTCGGTATCTTTCACCAGAAACCCGGAAGCCCCTGCAGCGAGCGCGGGATACAGGTGATCGTCGTCGTCGAAGGTTGTCAGCACGAGAATGCGTGCTCGCCGACCGGCCTTGACGATCTGCTGTGTGGCACCGATCCCGTCGAGCCCGGGCATCCGCAAGTCCATCAGAACCACGTCGGGATCCAGTTCGGCAGCAAGCGCTACCGCCTCGACCCCGTTCGAGGCTTCACCCGCTACGGTCATGTCCTCGGCTGCCGTGCACAACATCCGTAAACCAGCACGCACCAGTCGCTGGTCGTCGACGATCAGCACCTTGATCACGAGGCACCGCCTGTGATAACGAGTGGAATACTCACGTGCACTTCCCATTTCCCGTCGATGTTGGTGCCGGCAGTCATCTCGCCGCCGACCAATTCTGCACGCTCACGCATTCCGACCAGTCCGTGTCCTGCACTCCTTGCCGATCCCTCGCAGCTGTTGATCACCCTCACGTCCACCCGACCGTCGAGACGACGAACCGAGACCGACACCGACCCCTTCCGATCGCCGTGCTTCATGACGTTGGTCAGCGATTCCTGAATCACCCGCAACAACGTCAGCCTGCCGATCGCATCGAGATCAGCTGCGCCCGACTCGATATTCCCCTGAACATTGAAGTCCGCCTGCACCTCGAAACCCGCTGCACGCACGCGATCGACCGCCGCCTCGATTTCCGCGTCGACGGCATCCGGCTCGACCAGAGCGACCTCGCCGAGCGAGGGATCACGAAGTGCTACCAGAAGGCGACGAATATCGGTCAGCGCATCCGACGCCGTCGCACGCACATCCGCGAGGACCTCACGAACGACCTCGTCCTGGGGCGCCAAGACATGCTGAGCCACACCGATTCTCAGGACGATCGACGCCATGTGGTGCGCAACGAGGTCGTGGAGTTCGCGGGCGAGCGCGCTCCGCTCCGCAGCGCGGGTCTGCGCAAGATTGTTCGCGGCCAATTCACGCTGCGAGCGCAGATACAGCCCGAGCAGCAGCGGCAATCCGACGTACGCAAGCACTTTCACAGCCGTGGTGACAGACCAGAGTGCTTCGTGAGATTCGAACCAGATCCCCGCGAGCACCGAACCGCACCAGCCTGCTGCCGAAAGGGCGACCAACTCTCTGCGATCGGCCCGCATCGTGACGTCGACAACGGCTACCGCGCCGAGGTACGGGACAAGTTCGGACAGCCCCCAGGCGTCGGCGACGAACATCGGAATAGCCAGCGCCGAGACGGCCAGGGATGCGAGGACCGGCCATCGACGGCCGGCGACGAAGACGAGCGCCGACAGCAGCGAGAAGATCCAGTAGGTGAGCGGGACTCGATACTCCCCGGGATACGTGCTGGCGATCAACAGACACGGAACAACCACCAGCGGTACGTAGCGCACGTACCGCTGTATCCGATCTGGCACCTCTGTCCGGTTCACCCGTCGAGCCTATGACGCGCATCATTTTGCCGTTTCTCGACAACAGACCTTACTGGTGAGTAAGATAAGAATCGTCCAACGCCCCAACACCGAGAAACAGCTGGTGATCATGACCAAGCAAGACAGTGTTGCCCCCGACAAGAGCGCTCAGCGCAGCGAATCGGGCGCGCAGCGCGGCGGCGCCAAGGGTGCGCCCCGCGACACGTCCGCCGTCGGCCTGAACCCGATCAAACGCGACGCCATGGGCGCAGCCATGCGTGTGCTTACCAAGATCACCGGTTCAGAACTGGCCGAGAAGTTCAATCTGCGTCAGACCATCGATCGCGTGACCTACGAGGGCACCAAGACGGGCTTCAAAACCCTGGGCGCTGCTACTCGTGGATTCCAGAAGGTCTCGGGCAACGGTGCACCCAAGCGCCTCCCCGACAACCCGAGCAAGAATGCCGACTACTTCGACCTCACCCCGGACGACGATCAGAAGATGATCGTCGAGACCGTGCGCGAGTTCGCGGCCGAAATTCTGCGTCCCGCGGCCCACGACGCCGACGGTGCAGCGCAGGCACCCGCCGATCTCTCCAAGCGTGCGGCCGAGCTCGGTATCACGCTGATCAACGTTCCCGAAGAACTCGACGGAGCGGCCGCCGATCGTGGCGCGGTCACCAACTCTCTTGTTGCCGAGGCACTTGCGCACGGAGACATGGGTCTGGCTCTGCCGATCCTCGCACCCAGTGGTGTTGCAGTCGCACTGACGCAGTGGGGCACCGACGCGCAGCAGAAGACCTACCTCCCGGCGTTCACCGGCGAGCAGGTCCCCGGCGCAGCAGTGGTGGTCAACGAGCCTCGCGCTCTGTTCGATCCGTTTGCCCTGCAGACCAAGGCAGTTCGCTCCCCCAGCGGCTACAAGCTCAACGGCGTCAAGAGCCTGGTGCCGGCTGCGGCCACATCCGAGCTCTTCGTCATCGCTGCAGAACTCGACGGCAAGCCGTCCTTCTTCATCGTCGAATCCGACACCAAGGGACTCGTCGTCGAAGCAGATCCCAGCATGGGTCTGCGCGCCGCCGGCCTGGGTCGCCTGATCCTCACCGACGTCGCTGTGCCGGAGTCCGCACTGCTCGGCGACGGTGACGCCGAGCAGCGCAAGGCCGAATACGCCGACGCGATTCGCCTGGCTCGCCTCGGTTGGGCGTCCATGGCCGTCGGAACCAGCCAGGCAGTTCTCGACTACGTGATTCCGTATGTCAACGAGCGCGAAGCGTTCGGCGAGCCGATCAGCCACCGCCAGGCGGTTGCCTTCATGGTCGCCAACATCGGCATCGAACTCGACGGACTGCGTCTGGTCACGCTTCGCGGCGCTTCACGCGCCGAGCAGGGCTTGTCCTTCGCCCGCGAATCCGCTCTGGCCCGGAAGCTGGCTTCCGAGAAGGGCATGCAGATCGGCCTCGACGGTGTGCAACTCCTCGGTGGACACGGGTTCACCAAGGAACACCCGGTCGAGCGCTGGTACCGCGACCTCCGTGCCATCGGCGTTGCCGAGGGCATCGTCCTCATCTGACGCCGCTGAACTTCCAGGAGAACCACGATGATCAACCTCGAACTTCCCAAGAAGCTCAAAGCATCAGCGAACCAGGCACATCAGGTCGCGGCGCAGATCTTCCGACCCATCTCGCGTAAGTACGATCTTGCTGAGCACGAGTACCCCGTCGAGCTCGACACCATGGCCGCCATGGTCGAAGGCCTCTCCGATTCCGGTGGAGACATCGGCGGTGCCAGCGGCGGACGGTCCGACGCGAGCGCCAAGGGCGGCAACGCCAACGGCGGCAATATGTCTGCCCTCCTCAACTCGCTCGAAACATCTTGGGGCGACGTCGGACTCATGCTCTCGATCCCCTACCAGGGGCTCGGCAACGCCGCGATCGCCGCAGTGTCCACCGACGAACAGCTCGAACGTTTCGGCAAGGTGTGGGCCTCGATGGCCATCACCGAACCGAGTTTCGGTTCCGACTCCGCCGCCGTGACCACCACCGCCGTTCTCGACGGCGACGAGTGGGTTCTCAACGGCGAGAAGATCTTCGTCACCGCCGGTGAGCGTTCGACGCACATCGTCGTGTGGGCGTCGGTCGACAAGTCGAAGGGACGAGCGGCCATCAAGTCGTTCGTCGTACCGCGTGACGCCCCGGGCCTGAGCGTTGCTCGCCTCGAGCACAAGCTGGGCATCAAGGCTTCGGACACCGCCGTACTCCTGCTCCAGGATTGCCGCATTCCGGCGGACAACATCCTGGGCAGCCCGGAGGTCAACGTGGAGCAGGGCTTTGCCGGCGTCATGCAGACGTTCGACAACACCCGGCCCCTCGTTGCAGCCATGGCCGTCGGCGTCGGACGCGCAGCTCTCGAAGAACTGCGCGGCATCCTGACCGAAGCAGGTGTCGAGATCTCCTACGACACACCGGTCTACAACCAGCATGCAGCTGCAGCCGAGTTCATCCGTTTGGAAGCCGACTGGGAGGCCGCGTACCTGCTGTCTCTGCGCGCGGCGTGGATGGCGGACAACAAGAAGCCGAACTCGCTCGAAGCGTCGATGTCCAAGGCGAAGGCCGGCCGCACCGGCACCGACGTGACGCTCAAGGCAGTCGAGTTGGCCGGCACTTACGGCTACTCGCAGCGCCCGTTGCTCGAGAAGTGGGGCCGCGACTCGAAGATTCTCGACATCTTCGAGGGCACCCAGCAGATCCAGCAGCTGATCGTCGCACGCCGCCTGCTCGGAAAGTCTTCCGCCGAGCTGAAGTGACGGTCGAACTGAAGTGACGGTCGCACGGACCCGATCCCGAAACACTCCGCCCCGCCACCTTTCGAGGTGGCGGGGCGGAGTGCTCGGTCGCCATCGTGAAACTTCACCACCGAAACCTGATTGCCCATTAGTGTGTAATCAGTCCTACAACGACGCTCGGAAGAGGTTCACGTATGCCCGGATTGGTCACCAAGGTCACTGACACCATCGGCGCGGCGGGGGTCATGTTCCGAGCCGGGCTCGTCCCGTTCCCTCGCCTCGATCGCGGGCTCAAATCCATTGCAGCCGTGGATAAGTACGGACCCTTTGCCGGTCCGGTCCATGCACACGCCGAGAACGGCTACGACGCGGTGGCGATCATCGACGAGCGCGGACCCATCACCTATGCCGAGCTCGAGCGTCAGAGCAACGCGTTGGTCCGGGCGTGGCAGGCCGACGGCATCACCTCCGACTCCGTCATGGGTGCGATGTGCCGTAACCATCGAGGCTTGGTCCTGACCATGCTGGCGGCAGCGAAGAACGGCACAAAGCTCGTTCTCATGAACACGGGCTTCGCTCGGCCCCAACTCGTGGACGTCGCAGCGCGTGAGAAGGTGGTCGCCTTCGTCTACGACGACGAGTTCGCGGACATCGCCGATGCCTTGCCGGACGACGTCGTCGTCTATCGTTCCTGGCCAGAGGGCACGGCCGCTGACGGTTCCACGGCAGCGACTCTCGACGAGGCCATCGCCGGACGCACCACGTCGCCGGTGCCGGCCCCCGAGAAGAACGGTGGCTTCGTCCTCCTCACCAGTGGCACAACAGGAACTCCCAAGGGCGCGCCGCGTGGCCACACCTCCCCTCTCGCGTCGGCGCAGTTCCTCGACCGCGTTCCGTTGCGCCGCGGACAGACCATGATGATGGCCGCCCCGGCCTTCCATGGCACCGGCGTCTCGCAGTTCGCTCTCGCGTTGGCGCTCGGGCAGACCGTGATCATGCATCGAAAGTTCGACCCGGAGAACACGATCAAACTTGTCGCGCAATACAAGTGCGACAGTCTGGTAGTGGTCCCGACTATGCTCACTCGCATCATCGACCTCGGTCCCGAGGTGCTGTCCAAGTACGACACGTCGAACCTGAAGATCATCTTTTCAGCAGGTTCGTCGCTCTCCCCAGACCTGTGTAAGCGAGTCACTGCCTCGTTCGGATACGTCCTCTACAACCTGTACGGATCCACCGAGGTCGCAGTGGCCACAGTCGCGACCCCCGAGGATCTGACCATTGCGCCGGGAACCGCGGGCCGCGCGCCGGTGACCTGTCACGTCGAACTGTTCGACGAGAACAACAAGAAGATCACCACCCCACACACGATCGGCAGGATCTTCGTCGCCAGCGGACTGAGCTTCGAGGGATACACCGACGGGCGTGACAAGGAACGTATCGACGGACTTCTCTCGACCGGCGACGTCGGACACTTCGACGCCAACGGCCTCCTCTTCGTCGACGGCCGAGACGACGACATGATCGTCTCCGGTGGCGAGAACGTCTACCCGCTCGAAGTCGAGAACCTGCTCGCCGATCGCGAGGACGTCTTGGAAGCGGCAGTCATCGGAGTCGACGACGCCGACTTCGGGCACCGCCTGCGAGCGTTTGTCGTCGTCGCCCACGGCGCCGACCAGAACTCCGAAGAGCTGAAGGATCACGTCCGGTCGAATCTCGCGCGCTACAAGGTTCCCCGCGAGATCGTCTTCATCGACGAACTTCCCCGCAACGCCACCGGAAAGCTGTTGCGCCGCGTCCTGATCGAGATGGAGATCAGCGAAGACTGAGCACAATCACAAAGCGCTGAGCGTCCGGATCAATTCCGCCTCGTCGACGCGAGTGGAGTGACCGTCGCGGAGCACGACCTCGCCCGCAACCAACACCGTGTCCACGATCTGACGACTGCCCGTCGTGAGAATGGACGCGCCCGGATCTCGCACCGGGAGGCAACCGAAGTCGCGTTCGAACCGAATCATGGTGAGGTCGGCGGGATCGCCCACGGAGATCCCGCCAGACCTGGCCGGCAGACCGAGTGCTGCGTTCGCACCGCCGGATGCGATGTCGATCATGGCTTCGAAGCCGAGCAGGTCGGCGCGGCCGCGCGCGGCTCGCTGCACGTAGGCGCCGGCGCGCAGCGTCTCGAGCATGTCCTGAGTGTCGTTGCTGGCTGCGCCGTCCACACCCAAACCCACCGCGATCCCCGCGTCGAGGAAACTCGGGACGGGCGCGATTCCGCTACCGAGGCGCATGTTGCTGACGGGGTTGTACGACACTCCGACGCCGCGCTCCGCCAGCACCTTCTGACCACGGACGTCGAGTTCCACGCAGTGGACCGCCAGCACCCGGTCCCACAAGAACCCATGGGAATCCAGGTAGTCGACCGCGTTCATGCCCGCGTGTTCGGTACACATCGTGTTGTCGGTCTGCGTCTCGAGCAGGTGGATCGAGACTGTCAGGTCGCGAGCCTGCGCGAACTCACGCACTTCCGACATCCCGTCCGGGGTCAGCGAACGCGGGTTCGGTACCGCGACTGCCACGTCAATGCGGGAACCGGCGACGTCGCGCATCATCTGATCCGTATGTGCGAGAACATCTCCGAGTGGTTGCATGAGCCGCGGATCGAAGCCCCACTTCCTCGTCTTGTCCCCCCGGTCTGCGGTTCCGCGTCCCAGCACCGCACGAATCCCGGTGTCGTGCAACGCCCGGATCACAGCGTCGTGAACCTCGCTGGACGGGTGCGGCCACATGTGTTCGACCAGGGTGGTCGTACCGCTGCGCAATGCCTCCAGCGAGGCTGCGACAGTGGCCGTGTATGCGCGCTCGGGAGTGATCTGAACCGACTCTTCTGCGACCGCGAGTAGCCATTCGAGAAGCGGTGTTCCTTCGGCGATCCCACGCATCAGTGACTGCTGAAGGTGCGTATGGGTGTTAACGAACCCAGGGATCAGATAGGCCCCCGATCCGTCCACACTTCCAGGTGTGGCGGTGCCGGTCGACTTCTCGATCGATTCGACCACCCCATTCGAGACGACGACGTCGCGGCCGGTCAGCCATTGCCCGCCGCTGTACAACGTCACGTCCCGGATGATCGCGTCGGTCATGTTCTTGGGCGCGGTAGTCATCGCCAGTTCTCCTGAAAGTGTGTGACGGAACGGATACGGATCAACGCGCGAAGTTCGCGCGTACTCTCTGGTCGATGTAGTCCTCGGCAGTGATCGGCGGGTACTTGCCCGCTGGCCCCTCGATGGTCACGTCGCGGTTCGCCTGAGCGAAGAACGCGAGACTGTAGCGGGCTCCCCGATAGTCGGTGACTCCGGGACTCTTGACTCGATGAAAATTCGACGGCAGGACGTCATCACTCCATCTCATCAGCATGTCGCCGATGTTGCAGGTGATCGCTTCCTCGGCCGGCACCACCGACGTCCATTCCTGGGTGTCCATTTCCTTGCCCGGGCACAGTTGCAACCCGCCCTGACCGTCACGCTGGAAAAGCAATGTCAGGCAATCGAAATCGGTGTGCGCTCCGGCACGCCACATCCCTTCGACATCTGCGTCGGCAGCAAGGGGGAAGTAGTGGAGTAGTCGCAGTGTGCTCTGGTAGGTGGCCACCGACGAGTCATGTGCCCTGGTGAAGAAGTCTCGTTCGAATCCCAGCTTCTCGGCGAAGCACGACAACAGGTCCATCGCAATGCCCCAGCACTTGGCTTCGAAGTCCAGGATCGTTTCGCGGAATCCACCCAATTCGTCTGCAGTGGGCCACAGATCACCCATATGCGGGCGGGTCACCTGGTAGGACTCTTTCTGATCAGGTGTTCCGATGGACGGACGCACCTGCGTCATGCTCTCCCAGCCGGAGTTGAAACCCTTCTTGAGCGGATACTGCGCTTTGACCTCAGTGGGCAGTGCAAAGAATCGCTCGGCCGCCGCGAAAGCCTCGCGGACCTGGTCCAGATCGATTCCGTGATTGACGATTTGGAAGAATCCGATGTCGGTCGCTGCCGACCACAACTCCTCGGCGATCTCGCTGCGCCGGTTCTCGAAATCCGAGAGATCGATTCTTCGGACCTCGCGGTCGGTGGTCTCCGTGCCCAGGCCACCCATGCGAGTCTCGCGGTTGAGTTCTGTCATGTCGTAGGTCATTTGCGTGAGCTCCTTCAGCGGATTCCGATGGACCGATCGGTGAATTTGTCGGTGTAGATCTGTTCTGCGGTCAGTGACTGCGGTATCGCCGCACCCCCGGCGTTCAGGATGGGCTTCAGTTCTTCGACGGTGTGGGCGACTCGCGTCATGTCGAACGTGCCGACGGATCCGTCCGCCTCGTTCGCGATCAGGCCTTTCTCTTTCAGGAGCTGGGCACTGAACGCCGCCTCACTCTCCGTGTACGGCGAGAACGACACGTCTTGTGAGACGACGTCGACAATGGCCGCATTCGCCGCATCCGGCGCTGTGATGTAGTCCGCGGTGGCCTGCTGAATGATCGGAACCAGCTTGCTCAAACACGACGAGAGTGTTTCGACCTTGTCGGCACGAACGGAAACATTGGACGCGTAGATGTCGAAACCCGAATCTTTCAGCAGGTCATAGGAAACCGGCTTGTCCCACGCCGGCGTCTCCTTCTCGTACGTGTACGGTTCCGAATTCGCGAATCCTTGCTGAGCGATGGTCGGGTCACCGACAAATCGCGAGGGAGCTCCGTCGTAGCTCGTGTCGAGCTGAGACTGCTTCAGTAGTCCTTTCGCCACGAGCCACTGCGGAAAGAGTTGTTCCTTGGAAACGACGACACTCGCGTCGGACTTGCCGATATCGGCAACACTCGTCCAGTCCGGATGAGACTCTTTGTCCCACATGAGGATTGCCGGGCTGTATTTGAGCAATGGCGTGACGGCCACAACGGGCTGACTTGCCGCTGCCGCGATCACCTGATCGCCGTGCACCAAGCCGAGAGTGATGGAATCGTCGACGTACATCTGGGAGCTGACGGATTGGAACCCGATTGCCGGTCCCCCGGCCCGCAAGGTCAGGTCGACTCCGGTGTCCTTCCCTCCGGCGACAAGAGTCCCACTGACGGACTTGTCGTCGGTGTCGACCGAATAGCCGGGACCGAGCATCTCGAAGAGCGCTCCCATATCCGACTGTGGCTGCCATTGGAGTTGAACCACAACGTTTTCCGGACAGAGACCCGCCAGGTTCTGCGCCTCGGCAGCTGGTTCGAGAGATTCGGCTTTGGTCGTCTCAGCCTCACTGGAGCTGCACGCAGTCAATCCGATGGCTGCACACATGGCCAGTGCCGCGCCCGCCGCTCCCACACTTCTGCGATTGGGATGCACCTTGCGATTTGAATACACAGCGTCTCCTTCGTGAAAACAATTGGGATGTGGGCGAACCAAGAAGGGTGATCCGATGAGCACACTCTGCAGCACGTGGATTACATGCAATCAACTCGTTGTTTCCATCAGGTAACGCGCGTCGAGATTCTCGCTTCACCTGCAATGTCACCTCACATTTACATTCGGCAATCTAGGCGACATACATGCAATTCAAGATAGTTCCTACATCTTGAAGAACTTTTGCATGCATTACCGAACCGGAGGCTCAGATGGAACTCGCGAACACGATGCAGGATGCCGACGCTCGCAAGCTCACCGCGCCGATGCAGATGGCCTTTTCCGATGTCGTCAAGAAGTTCGATACCGGCACTGTCGCGCTGGACGGCATCGATCTGGACGTGGAGCGAGGAGACTTCGTCGCCGTGGTCGGACCCTCCGGCTGTGGCAAGTCGACTTTGTTGCGCATGGCGGCCGGCCTCGAGCGACCGACCAGTGGTGCGGTTGCCCTCGACACCGAATCAGTTGGCTTCATCTTCCAGGAGCCGACTCTCCTCCCCTGGCGAACCGTGCAGGCCAACGTCGAATTATCGGCTGAACTCGGTGGCGGCGACAAAGCAGCGCGAAAGTTGCGCGCCGACGAGGCAATCCGCGCAGTCGCCCTTGCGGACTTTGCGAAACAACTGCCCAATGCGTTGTCAGGCGGAATGAAGATGCGTGTCTCGTTGGCGCGTGCGCTCACCCTCGCACCTGCTGTGATGCTGCTCGACGAACCTTTTGGTGCGCTCGACGAGATGACACGACTGGAGATGCAGGTAGAGCTCCAAAGGCTCTACACCGACAAAGGGTTCACCTCGATGTTCATCACGCACTCGGTATCCGAGGCCGTGTACCTCGCAAACAAGGTGGTTGTCATGACCGCCAGGCCTGGACGAATACATTCGGTCGTCGACATCGACTTCCCTTACCCACGTAGTCCGGAACTGCGCTACGACGCCCGCTACACCGAATACGTCGCCGATATCTCGGCCAGTTTGCACGGGAGCCTACGATGACCGAAGTTCTTGCAGTTCAACGAGGCAACACCACACGCACCGCTGTTCGCTCTGATTCTGCGACCAACACACAAGCAGAGGCACAGACCGGACGGAACTCTCGACTGAGAGCGCTTGGTGCCCTCGTCCTCTATCCGCTGCTCTCCCTTGCCGGCGCGGTCGCTGCCTGGTCGATCGTCAGCTACCTCGTCCTCTCCCCCGAACGTCGGTTTCTCCTCCCGCCACCGGGTCAAGTACTGACAAAGTCGCTGCTCGACTGGAAACACCTCTCACCCATGCTCGAAGCCCTCGCAGTGACGGCGCAGGTTGCGCTGGTCGGCTTCGTCGTCGCGGTGGCAGTCGGCGTCGGAACCGGCGTGCTGATGAGCCAAGCAAAGTGGATCGAGCGGATCGTCTATCCGTACGCCGTAGTGCTGCAAGTCATTCCCATCCTCGCCATCGTGCCCCTCATCGGCCTCTGGTTCGGCTACGGCATGACCGCTCGTACTCTGGTGTGTGTTCTCATCGCAGCCTTCCCGATCATCACCAACACACACTTCGGATTACAGTCGGTCGATCGCGGATTGCACGAACTCTTCACCCTCGGACGAGCGTCGCGTTGGGATCGACTGGTGAAACTCGAACTGCGAGCGGCGATGCCGGCCATTCTCACCGGTATCCGTACCGCATCCGGCCTGGTTGTCGTCGGCGCCATCATCGGCGACATGTTCTTCGCCAAAGGACAACCCGGGATCGGAACTCTGCTCGACGTCTACCGAAGCCGCCTTCAGTCCGAGGACCTGATCGCCGCGATCGTGATCGCGTCGGTGTTCGGCGTCCTCGTCTTCTCTGCCTTTGGATTCCTCTCACGTGTGCTCGTCGGTAAGTGGCACACGTCCGGCCGCAAGGACTTTAAATGACCCACGAATTTCCCGCCTTCGAAATCCCTACGATCGATATCAGCCCGTACATCCGCGGCGAGGCAGCGGCTGCAAACGCCACCAACAGCACTGCCTGTGCGGAAGTGGCAGCTCAACTCGATCGCGCGTGCCGGGAGGTCGGATTCATACAGATTGTCGGACACAGCATTCCACGATCGGCGACCGACGGACTGGCCGACGCCCTCGACGAGTTCTTTGCTCTCCCACTGACGGTGAAGAACAACTATCACCGTCCCTCGTCCGAGAACCGTGGCTACTCGCCACCGAAGTCGGAATCACTCAGTATGAGCCTGGGCGTCGCCGCTGCGAACCAGATGAACGATTTCTACGAAGCAATAGTCGTGGGCGCAGAGGTGAGCGACTATCCGGGCGTCGACCTGCCCGAGTCCAGCTACGCCGCCAACACTTGGCCTGAGGCCGCGCCCGGATTCCGACCGGCAATCGAAGAGTATTTCCGTCATGCCCAGGGCTTGGCACGAATCCTGATGTGCGCCTTTACCGACGCCCTCGGATTGCAGCCCGGGTACTTCGATTCGATGCTCGACCATTCGATCGACGCGATGAAGATGAACAACTACGCACTGCCTGCGGGCGAGATCCGGATCTCCGGCGACATGACGGGAATGGGCGCTCACACCGACTTCGGAATCTTGACCATCCTGTGGGCAGATCAAGTTCCGGGCCTTCAAGTTCTGAGTGCCGATGGCGTATGGCACGACGTCCAACCTGCCGACGGCGCACTCTTGATCAACCTCGGCGACGCAATGGCACGCTGGACGAACGACCGATGGCGCTCGACAGTGCACCGAGTCGACCCACCTATCGTCGATGGTCAGATCATCCGACGTCGCTCTGCCGCATTCTTTTTCGACGGAAACTACGACGCCGTCATCGAAGCACTGCCAGGGACTCTCGAACCGGGCGAGGTGGGATACCCGCCGATCACGATCGCCGAGAACATCGCGGCCAAAGTGGCCGGACTGAAAGGCGCGATGGCGCCCGACGTCGACCGTCGCAGCGCTGACCGGGTGCGCGCCGCCGGGTGACGGTGCCGGGTGACGGTGCCGGGTACCGTCGATATCGTGCAGGATCGAAGTGAGGACAAGATGACCACCACCGAACGAGCTTTGCTCACCGAGTCCGTGCACGAGACGCTTCGCGAACTGATCTTTTCGGGAGAGCTGGCGCCGGGGACACCACTGAGTGTTCCCGCGCTGGCGAGCAAACTCAATGTCAGTCGCACGCCGGTCCGCGAGGCCGTACAGCAGTTGATCTACGAGGGCATCGCCGTCCACACCCGAAATGCGGGTGCAAAAGTCGATTCACTGGACGCGGAGTCGCTGCGCGCTGTTTTCGAGGTGCGTGAGGTGCTCGACGGCCTCGCAGCGTTCAACGCGACTGCGAATGCCACTCACGAAACCGTGTCGCGGCTCAGCAAGATGGTGCAGGTGCAACGCGAACTTCTCGAGAGTCCGCCGGATCAGCGACGGGATTCGAAGCTGGACCTCGAGTTCCACACACTGATTCGTGAAACGGCATGCAATCACCCACTCAGTGAAGCCCTGCACCGTCTGGATGGGCAGTCACATCTCTACCGTTCTGACATGTGGAGCCTCGAGCTCAATCGCCGGATCGCTGTCACCGAGCACGCTCGTATAGTCGCGGCCATCGAATCGGGTGACGCCGTGGGAGCGAGAACAGCCGCGAGCGCGCACGTAGCCGGGCTACTCGTCCGAACAACCCGAACCTGACGCCCAGACTCGTGAAGCACGGACCCGAAGCGCTTCGCCTGAGCTGTACAGCTGCACGCAAAAAGGACCGCCGCACTGGATTCCAGTGCGGCGGCCCTTTTCTAGTAGCGGGGACAGGATTTGAACCTGCGACCTCTGGGTTATGAGCCCAGCGAGCTACCGAGCTGCTCCACCCCGCGATGCATTGACAAAGTTACACGAGCAGATGAACGGAACGCAAATCGCCTGCGCTGGAGCGAAATACACGCCTGAAAGTCGACGAATCGGGTGACTGGGTTCACAAAATGCCCGTGAGCATCAACACATAACAAGCATGTAACGAACGTACCTCGAAACGGCATCGGAAAGGCTCTACCAGCACAAACGCCGAAAATCCTGGATGGGAGAAGACCAGGTGGTCCGGAAAATCGCGAATCGACCCTCGTTCAGCGCTCCCGTACGGTCGGTCCCGGCCCGAATCAACCGGGCGAACGCCGACCCGCCGCTGCTCCACTCTGCCCCGCGGGATCGGAACCCCCGAAACCTTCGAGGGGCAGAGACACGGAGAGACAAGCGCCCGGGAAAGTCAGCATCATCGCCGACCCGCAGGCCCGCCGATGTCAGCAAGCGCGGAGAGGATTTACCCCGACATGACGTACACCAGCATCAGCAAGCGTGCATTCGGCACATTGGCAGTAGCCGGCGCACTTGTCGCAGTGCCCCTCACCATGAGCACCGGCACCGCTTCCGCAGCCACCCACAACTGGGACGGCGTCGCACAGTGCGAGAGCGGTGGCGACTGGAACATCAACACCGGAAACGGCTACTACGGCGGCCTGCAGTTCTCGCAGAGCACCTGGACCGCCAACGGTGGCACCGGCTCGCCCGCCAACGCTTCCAAGGAAGAGCAGATCCGCGTCGCCGAGAACACCCTGCAGAGCCAGGGCCCCGGCGCATGGCCCGTCTGCGGCCAGCGTCTGACCGTCGCAAGCGAGCCGGCAGTCGAAGAGGCTCCCGCCGCAGCACCGGCTCCCGTCGCCGAGGCACCCGCAGTTGCTCCCGCCGTCGAAATCCCGGCCGAGCTCAAGCCCGCCGCACAGCAGGCTTACGACACCGCTCGTGACCTCGCCGGCCAGTACGGATTCGCCGCACAGTTCCAGCAGCTCTCCGATGCCAACGCACCGATCGTTGCAGCACTGCGCTGATTCAGCTCATACAGCTTCACCTGAGCACACAAGAAGGCCCACCATCCGATCGGATGGTGGGCCTTCTGCTGTTCATGAACTGACGCCGCTTACCTCGGCAGCGCCTGGTACGCGTCGACAGCCTTCTGTAGGCGGTCGAGCGCAGCACCGTAGCTGGTGAAGTCACCGCTCTGTTGCGCCGACTTCAATGCCGCCATTGCCGAATTGACCTCGGCCAGCGCCTTCGTGACGTCATCCGAAGAAGCCGGCGGGGCCGGTGCCGTCGGCGTTGTCGGCGTTTCCGGTTGCGCTCCGGTATCCGGATCGGGTGCCGGCTGGGTGACAGTCGCTGCCGAACCTGCGCCCGGCCAAATCTGACTGATCGCCTCGGAGACGGTCGGTGCATAACCGATCCGAATGCCGTTGGTGTCGCTGAAGCTCACCAGCACACGCGCCAACTGAGGGAACGCGTTCTGCGAGTTTCGCTGCGAGTACAAAGGTTCGACGTAGAGGATTCCGCCCTCGGCAATCGGCAGAGTCAGCAGGTTTCCGTACTGAATCTTGTTCGACTGCTTGAGCAGTGACACTTCCGAAGCAACACGCGAATCCGATGTCATCGCAGACTGAGCCTGCTGTGGACCCTGAGTCTGCGTATCGGTCGGCAACTGCAGCACCGTGAACTTGCCGTAGTTCTCCTTGTCGTTCGCCACCGAGATGTAGGCCGACAGCAACTCACGACTGAACCCGACCATCGGACTGGTCAGACGGAAATCCGCCTTCGCGG
Organism: Rhodococcus sp. GB-02; assembly: GCF_053470465.1. NCBI lineage: Bacteria > Bacillati > Actinomycetota > Actinomycetes > Mycobacteriales > Nocardiaceae > Rhodococcus > Rhodococcus sp. GB-02. Next base: position 2,605,077 of record NZ_JBPUKE010000001.1, on the reverse strand, counting down.
TGTCCTTGTCGCCCACCAGCACGTAGTACGGCGGCTGGTTGGCCGACGTGTCGATCGTCGGATCGCTCGGAACCGACCAGAACGCGTTGTTGGTGAAGAACTCACTCGGATCGTCGACGTGGTACTTCGCCAGCATCTCGCGCTGGACCTTGAACATGTCTTCCGGGTACCGGAAGTGCGCCTGCAGGTCGTCCGAAATTTCGCTCTTCGGCTTGACCGTGTCCGGGAAGACCCCCATCCACGCCTTCAGAACCGGATCCTGCTCGTCGACCTGGTACAGCGTGACGGTGCCGTCGTAGGCATCGACCGTGGCCTTCACGGAGTTGCGGATGTAGGAGAACTCCTGGCGCGGAATGAGGCGCCCGGTCGTCTGGTCGATACTGTCCTCGACCAACCCGTCGAGCGAACTGCGCTGCGCGTACGGGTAGTCCTGGGCGGTGGTGTAGCCGTCGATGATCCACTGCATCTTGCCGTCGACCACTGCGGGATAAGCAGCGCCGTCAGTAGTCAGCCAAGGCGCAACCTCCTCGACCCTTTCCTTCGGATCACGCTTGAAAATGATCTTGGAGTTCGAACCGATTGCACTCGAGAACAGGATGTTGCGCTCGGTGTACTTCGCCGCGAATGCAAGACGGTTGAACCAGTTGCCGATCGAAACACCACCCGAGCCTGTGTAGGTGTACTTCGAGGTGTCGGTGTCGTACTCCCGCGGTCCCTCACCGTCGACGGAACCGACGATCGAGTAATCGGCGTCCGACTGACTGATTACCTCGCCGTAGTACGAACGAGGATTGTCCACCTTGAGGTTCTCGTTCTCGGGCGTGGTCGTCAGGTCGCTCACCGAGTAGATCGGGTAACCACCGGTGTTGTTCTGACTGTCGCCCTGGACCGCCGTGACTTCGTTCGCCTGGGCAGCGACGAAGCCGTTGCCATGCGTGTAGACCGTGTGCTTGTTGATCCAGTCCGTCTGGTTGCCGGAAAGGTTGTTCGGCGACAGCTCACGCGCTGCGACAACGAAGTCGCGCAACTGGCCGTCTTGTTCGTAGCGGTCGACATTGAGGGTCTGCGGGAACCCGTAGAAGTTCTTGAGCTGACGCTGAGCGGTGAACGTCGGCGACAGGATGGTCGGATCCAACAGTCGCGTGTTCGCGATCGTGGTCCGGTCGGCTGGAACGTCCTGGGGCTGCTTGGTGCCGATGCCCGGATAGTCGACGTAGTCGACGTTCTCTTCGGTGATCCCGTACGCCTGACGAGTCGCTTCGATGTTCCGCTCGATGTACGTGCTCTCCTTCTGCGCCGCATTGGGCTTGACGGAGAACTGCTCGACGATCATCGGGTAGACCGCACCGACGAGCACTGACGAGAGAACCAGGAGAGCGACTGCCATGGCCGGTATCCGAAGATCCCGCGTGAAGATCGCCGCGAAGAACGCCAACGCACAGATGACTGCGATGGACAACAGAATGAGCTTCGCCGGCAGCACCGCATTGATGTCGGTGAAGCCAGGACCGGTGAAAGTCGGTTCCTTGCGACTGCTCGACATCAACGAGTACCGATCGAACCAGTACGCAACCGCCTTGAGGAGCACGAAGGTTCCGGCGATAACAGCGAGTTGAATACGAGCGGCAGTGGTGAATGTCCCAGCGCGCCCGGCCAATTTGATTCCACCGAAAACGTAGTGGGTGATCAGATTTGCCACGAATGCCAGCAGGATCGAGACGAACAACCAGTTCAGAACGAAACGGTAGAACGGCAGATCGAAGGTGTAGAAGCCGACGTCCAGATGGAACTGGGGATCGGTGATGCCGAACTGCTGACCGTTGAGGAACAACTGGATGGTGACCCAGTTGGCCTGCGCGATGAGACCGGACAGGATGCCGATCGCTACCGGAACGATCACGCCGAACAGACGAAGTCGCGACATGACGGTGGTGCGGTAGCGCGCGATCGGATCATTGGGTCCGGAAACCGGGACGAACACCGGACGTGCACGGTACGCGAGAAGCATCGCGAGCCACACGATGGCTCCGACGACAATTCCGACTACGAGGAAGAGAACGAATCGCGTCAGCAGAACCTTGGTGAACACACCACGGAAGCCGACTTCGCCGAACCACAACCAGTCCGTGTACATGCCGATCAGTCGCGGCCCCACGAGCAGCAAGGCCGCCACAACGACAGCCACCACCAACAAGATTCGACTGCGTCTGGACAGAGAGGGTAAACCTGCGGGGGGCCGCATGCCCACGTGCCACGCTCCAAGATTTGGCGACGCCGTGGCGTCGCAACCGATTGCATCGATCACTGCGGCCACGCCCGAGTGGACTTGGCCGTTTCCGACCACTCTACGTAACAACGGTCACGGGTTGACAACACGGAGAGCGGGAAGCCAGGCAGAAGGTGCGAGGATGAACGTGTGAGTGAAGAGAATATGAGCAGATCACCGAGTGCCCTCGCCCGGTGCGTTCATGAAGTAGTCGACCACATCGACGCCGAGGGCTGGGATCAACCGCCGAAGCTGTACGCGTTGGTACCCACCGAAATGCTCGCCGCGGCCGAACCCGGCCTGCTGGACCAACTTGCCGAGGGTGCCGAATACACACCGATCGAGCAGGAATCGCTCCCCGAGGACATCATCGGCGGTTCACGGGCACTCGACGAGTTCCTGGCAACGACGCATTGGCCCGAGTCGGTCCAGGGTTGCATCTTGGTGCAGGAAATCGTCGTCCTACCGCCCGAGGCGGAATCGGATCTCGACCACGCCACGGCGCCGGTGTTGACCGATCAGCACGCGGCGGACGAGGTCGCTCGACTGACTGCCAACGCGAATCCCGATCGACGCGAAGCTCGGCTGTTCGTCGGCGTGCTGCGTGACGGTCCGTCGCTGTCGCTGTTGCAGATGCGTCCCGACGAGGACGCGGATCCGTACGGCGACCTGGAACTGCTCACCTACGACGGTCTCGCACCTCACCTCGTGCACGCGCTGTACGCGACGCTCGACGAGGTCGAAGAAGACTGACAGAGACTGCTTTCAGCAGCGGGGTGCGTCGCCGCCGGTGTTGAGGCTCTCGAGTGAGTCCACTGCGCCGGGCAGGTTGTCGACCTTGACGAGTCGAAGCCCGTCCGGCGCATTCTGTTTCGCCTCGTCACAATTCTGGGCGGGTACCAGGAATGTCTCCGCACCTGCTTCGGACGCGGCGATCAACTTGTACCTGATGCCGCCGATCGGACCCACTTCACCGGCGGAGTCGATGGTGCCCGTTCCGGCCACGAACTTTCCGCCGTTCAGCTCCCCTGGAGTCAACTTGTCCACCAAGGCCAGTGTGAACATCAGTCCGGCAGAAGGACCACCGATGTCGGCGAGGTTGAACTGCACGGTGAAGGGGACATCCGGGACCTCGGTCGGCGTGACGCCGAGGTAACCCGATTCGGGCTTGTTGGGCCGCGCCCCGACGGTGACCGGCACAACGGTCTCCACACCCGCGCGAACGACGTTGACGTTGATCGGAGTGCCGGGCGCAATCGCCCCGACCGTGTCCTGAACGCCGCTGATGGTGGTCACCGGAGTGTCCCCGATCTTGACCAGGACGTCGCCTTCTTGCAGCGCACCCGCAGCGGGACCGTCGGGTGTCACCTTCGAAACAGTCAGTGCCACCGGCTTGCCGAGAAAGTGGAGTGCGGCCAACTCGGCACTGTCCTCGGACTGCTGGAAGTCGGCGGTGTTGGCCTGCTGGATTTCTTCCTTCGACTTCTCGGGCGGATAGATCTCCGAGCGTGGGACGAGTCCGTTACTGCCGCTCGCCCACAGTCCGAATGCTTCGAAGATGTTGAGGCCGTCGCGAACGGACACCGTTGTCATGTTGAGGTTGCCTTCGGTGGGATCGACCTCGGCCCCCTGGATGTCGACGACGGGCTTACCGTCGACGTCGCCGAGCGTGTTGAAGGTGGGGCCCGGACCCAGTGCGACATAAGGAACAGTGACCATTGTTCCGACGACTCCCAACACGACGATGGGTGCGAGTGCGGCCAAGAGCGTCACTATCCGTCGATTCACCTGATCCAGAGTAAAGCGCGAAGGCGCCGGAGCACCGATCGCACCGCCTGAGCGCCGTGCGTGTTCGCCGTCAGCGTGACTCGGAGGGCGACTCCGACCGCTCAACCCTTGTACCGTTGAGGTATGAGCAATATGCCGTTCGGCTTCTCCAACTCCGACGACGATCCCGATCGCGACAAGAACGCGGCGGGTGGCAATCCGTTCGGGGGTGGTGACACGCCGTTCGGGTTCGGCGCGGGCGGTGAGGGATTCGATCCGGCTCAACTCGGCCAGATGCTCACTCAGTTCGGTCAGATGCTGAGCGGAATGGGCTCGTCGATGGGCCAGGGCGGTACGTCCGGCCCTGTGAACTACGACATCGCCAAGAAGCTGGCACGCCAACAGATCGGATCGGTCACACCGATCACCGAGGGCAATGTCAAGGCGATCGCCGACGCTGCGCACCTGGCAGAGATGTGGCTGGACGCCGCGACAACGCTCCCCGCCGGAGCGAGCCGCACCCTCGCCTGGACGCCGAACGACTGGCTCGACAATACGATCGACACGTGGAAGCGACTCTGTGATCCGGTAGCCGAGAAGGTATCGGGCATGTGGGTGCAGGGACTTCCTGCCGAAGCACAGCAGATGGCGGGCCCGATGCTGGGCATGCTCGGCCAGATGGGCGGACTCGCGTTCGGCTCGCAATTGGGCCAGGCACTGGGCCAACTGTCCACCGAGGTGCTCTCCTCGACGGACATCGGCTTGCCCCTCGGACCCGAAGGCACCGCGGCTCTTCTCCCCGCTGCGGTTCAGGCTTTCAGTGAGGGTCTCGAACAGCCGCATCAGGAAGTTCTCGTGTTCCTCGCCGCGCGGGAAGCAGCTCATCAGCGCCTCTACAGTCACGTTCCGTGGCTGCGCCAGCGCGTCCTCGCGACAGTCGAGGAGTACGCCCGCGGGATCACGATGGACTTCTCCGCGATGGAAGAATTCGCCAAGGACCTCGACCCGTCCGCTCTCACCGATCCGAGCAAACTCGAAGCGCTGATGCAGCAGGGCACGTTCGAGCCGCAGAACACACCGGAGCAGAAGGCCGCTCTCGAGCGTCTCGAGACACTGCTTGCGCTGGTCGAGGGTTGGGTGGAGACGGTCGTCACCGCCGCACTCGGCGAGCGACTGCCGGGTGTCGCCGCGATGAGCGAGACGTTGCGGCGTCGCCGTGCCACCGGCGGCCCCGCCGAACAGACCTTTGCGACGCTCGTCGGACTGGAACTTCGTCCTCGTAAGGTCCGTGAAGCGGCAGGATTGTGGCAGAAGCTCACCGCGGAAGCCGGTATGGACACTCGTGACGGCGTCTGGTCGCATCCCGACCTGATGCCCGATTCGAGCGATCTCGACGCACCGGACGGATTTGTCGCCCGTGTCCTCGGCGACGGCGAAACCGGCAATTTCGACGACCCGATCGCCCAACTGGAAGCCGTCGAGGCAAAAGAGCGTGCGGCTGAGGCCGCGATGGACAAGACCCTCGAGGACGACGAAGAGAAGTAATTCCTTCTCGACACATTTTCGCAGTTCAACCAAGCTGAGAGCCTGTGGATAACTGCCGCTGAGGCGGACTCGCCGGCCGAGCGTCATGCCAGCATCGAGCGATGACCGGTGACACGCAGAACAGCACGACACAGAACACACAGCGATCCGTGGGACCCCGATGGGATCCACGGATCGCTGTTCTGTCGCGCCCGGACGGTCGGCTTCAGCTGGGATGGACACCCGGGCGTGCTGTCCTGCTGACGCTGCCTGTCGGGGTCGATGCGCGGGCGGTGAAGTCGATCCTGCGCGCGATGGACGGCTCGAGATCCCGCGCGACCATCCTCTGGGAAGCGTCGAAGCGCGGAATTTCGACGTCGGTGACGGAGGAGCTACTCGAACAACTCGCCGATTCCGGATTCGTCCACACTGCCGGCACAAGCACCGCGTCCGTCCGGATCCATGGCGTCGGTCCTCTCTCGGACGCCGTCGAGCGCGGACTCGTCACCAGCGGCACCAGCACGCGACGCTCGCGCGGGTATCGCAACACCGACGTCGTGCGCACGTGGAACGAACAACTGGTGGTCTTGGCCGACGACGTCGTCACAGATCCTCGCTTGGTCAGCGATCTCGTTCGGTGCGGACTCCCCCACCTTTCCGTCCGTATCCGGGACGGCAACGGTGTGGTCGGCCCTCTTGTCCTACCGGGTCAGTCGAGTTGCCTGCGGTGCGCCGACATCATCCGATCCGAACTCGACCCTCATTGGCTTCATCTGTCCGCGCAGCTACTCGGCAGCGCGGGCCACGCGGAATCGGCGATGATCCATGCAAGTGTCGCGCTGGCCCTGGCCGAGATCGACGCGGCTCTCAGTGCCCTGGACCTACCCAGTGTCGTGGACCTTCCCAGTGCCGCCTCTGCAGCAAGTCTGTCGTCGACGCTCGAGATCGCGCTCCGTCCGTATCGAATCACAACGAGGCGCTGGCCTCGGCAAATATCCTGCAGTTGCCAATACCTGGCACCTGTTTCGGGCAAAGGACGCGCCAGTCAGACATGATGGTGTGGTGTCCGAGATCCCACGCAAGAGTTCTGCCCGTACTGCCAAACTCGCGAGCATCCCCCTGGGGATGGCCGGTCGCGCCGCCATGGGCTTCGGACGCAAGCTCGCCGGCGGCGACAAAGGCGAGATCGACGCGCAGTTGAGCGCGAAGGCCGCCGAGCAACTGTTTGCGGTGCTGGGCGAACTCAAGGGCGGCGCGATGAAGCTGGGCCAAGCGCTCAGCGTCATGGAGGCGGCAATTCCGGAGGAATTCGCCGAGCCGTACCGCGAGTCGCTGAACAAGCTCCAGGCCGCCGCCCCGCCGCTACCGACCAAGCAAGTACACAAGATGCTCGACCAGCAACTCGGAACCAAGTGGCGCGACCGATTCCAGTCGTTCGACGACGAACCGACCGCGTCGGCAAGCATCGGGCAGGTTCACCGAGCCGTCTGGGCGGACGGACGTGACGTGGCCGTCAAAGTTCAGTACCCCGGCGCCGACGAAGCTCTTCGCGCCGATCTCAAGACCTTGGGCAGATTTGCCGGCCTGTTCGGTTCGGTCATGCCCGGTGTCGACGTGCGACCCGTGATCGAAGAGTTCACCGCCCGCACGGAGGAAGAACTCGACTATCGGATCGAGGCGAACAATCAGCGAGCATTCGCGAAAGAATTCGACGGGGATCCGCAATTCGTGATCCCGCACGTCGTTGCGAGCGCGCCGAAGGTGGTCGTGACCGAATGGATGACGGCAACCCCGTTGACCAGAATCATCGAAAGCGGAACGCCGGATCAGCGCAATGCTGCCGGTGCACTACTCGCCGAGTTCCACTTCGCATCTCCGGCCCGTGTCGGCTTGCTCCACTGTGATCCGCACCCCGGCAACTTCATGCTTCTCGAGGACGGCCGACTCGGCGTCATCGACTTCGGTGCTGCAGCGCCGTTCCCGAACGGACTGCCACGGGTTCTCGGCACGATGGTGCGTCTGGCGGTCGAGGAACAATTCGATGAGTTAACGGAGTTGTTGCGCGCCAACGGTTTCGTGATTCCCGGACGCACGGTGACCGACAAGGAGATCGCGGATTACCTGCGACCGTTCACCGACCCGATTCAGACCGAGTCATTTCACTTCACTCGGGCATGGCTGCAAAAGGCCGCCGGAACCGCCACTGACTTCAACAGTGCGCAGTTCCGAACGGCTCGTGCACTCAACCTTCCGGCCGAGTATTTGATGATCTTCCGTGTTCTTCTCGGTTCGGTCGGCATATGCGCCCAGTTGGACGCATATGCCCCGTACATGGAAATCCTGACTCGTTGGTTGCCAGGGTTCGCGGAGCCGGTTCTGGATGACACCGGCTCCGCCGAATAAGACACCGGCTCCGCCGAATAGGGCTCTCACGCGCACACGAGTTGCTTGCGTGGGCGCCCCCTCGGTCTCTTGCGCGCTATGACGGCACCCTGATCGAGGATCTCGCCTCCCCACACCCCCCAGGGCTCGGCGCGGTCGAGAGCCGCACTGAGACAACGGGAACGGATGGGGCACTGCGCGCACAGTGCCTTGGCCTGCTCGAGTTCGGCCGGAGCTTCGGCGAACCAGAGATCGGGGTTGGATGCCCGGCACGGCAGGTCGCGGCGGGTGGACGCGACCTCGATGAATGTCACTGCAGCCGAAGTGACGTCGGTGGATGTTACTGCAGTGGTGGAGTTTTCGGATTCCACGCGGATTGTCTGGGCAGACAACTCGGTCTCCTAGTGCTCGGATGCGAAACTATGTCGCACGATATGGGTTCGATGGGTGCGAACCTGAGCCGAGTCGGAAACCAGATCAAGAGGGGTATCCAACACAAAGGCCACGGTCCGCAGGGGCTGCGGGTCCGTGGCCGTAAGTGAACGGATGTGTCCTACCGAGAAATACCTCGATGGCTTAAGAACACGGACTCGACAGCTGCTTTCTTTGCTGCTGCTTGAGGGCGCAGGCGGAACGCATGCTGCGCCCATCCCGCTGCACGCGGCAGCATGGGGGCGGCAACAGCGAACTTTGCGCTTGCGCACGCTTCGTAAGAGATCAAGTTCGTCATTTATTTGCCACCTCCATTTCGTGTCGGTCCGGATAGTTTCTGCGCACAGGTTGCCCCGTAACACTGAAAACCAGAGTAGAGAATCTCTCGAATCTGCACAACCTATTTTTGACCTGCGGTTATGTAACTCACGGTTGTCGATTAGATGTGTTGTCAGATATCGAGTGTTGCCGCTCTCAGTTCACCGCGAATGACAGCAAGTACGTCCTCACCGAAATTGTCGAGTTTCTTCGGCCCGATTCCGGGAATCGAGACCAGCCCACGATTGTCTTGTGGTCGTTGTTCGGCAATAGCCATCAGTGTGTTGTCACTGAAGACGACATAGGCCGGAACTTTGAGTTCACGGGATTTGTCCAGACGCCAGGCCTTGAGATGTTCGAGCAATTCCAGGTCGACATTGGACGGGCACTTCTCGCAGCGTCCGAGCATTGTCGCCGACGTCCCGATCAACGGTTTGCCGCATACGCGGCAGCGCGGACGCTTCTTGTTCCCCGACGACGGCGCGGCAACGCGCGAGGCCGGCGAATCCTCCGGGATGAGTCCGTTGAGGAACCTCGACCGACGACGGGACTTGCGTCCGCCCTCGTTGCGGGCCAGCGCCCACGACAGTTGCAGATGCTCACGAGCGCGGGTCACCCCCACGTAGAGAAGCCGACGCTCCTCCTCCACCGCGACGTCGTCGGCGCCCGAATTGGCGTCGCCGAGAACGTGTTGGATCGGCAGGGTGCCGTCGTTGAGGCCGACCAGGAACACCGCATCCCATTCGAGCCCCTTGGCCGCGTGGAGCGAAGCCAGCGTCACGCCCTGCACTGTCGGTGGGTGCCGCGCCTCAGCTCTGGCCGTGAGCTCCTGCAGAAGCCCGGTCAGCGTCAGTTCGGGTTCGTGGACGAGTTGTTCTTCGGTCAGCGCCACGAGAGCCGAGAGCGACGCCCAGCGTTCGCGTGCCTGAGTACCCGCAGGCTCCTCGTTGGTCAGGCCGAGCGGAGCGAGTACGGCGCGGACGAGTGAGACCAGCGCTTCGCCGTTGTCTGCACCTTCGGGGAGGTCGTCGCGTCCGGCAGCCTGGCGCAGCGCCGCCACCGCCTGACGGACCTCGGTGCGGGTGAAGAAGCCCTCGCCGCCGCGCACCTGGAACGGGATGCCGAGCTTGGTGAGCGCCTGCTCGTGCGCCTCGGACTGGGCATTGATCCGGTACAGAACAGCGATCTCGGCGGCGGGGGTGCCTGCCGCGATCAGCCGTTTGATCGCCCGCGCAACGCCGAGCGCCTCGGCCGGCTCGTCGTCGAACTCCATGAACTCCGGGTCGGGCCCCGGTGCGCGCTGCCCGATCAACTGCAGACGCGTCCCGGCGATCCGCCCGCGCGCCGCACCGATCACGCGGTTCGCCAACGACACGACCTCAGGCGTGGAGCGGTAGTCCCGTTCGAGCCGGACGACAGTCGCCTCGGGGAATTTGCGGGAGAAGTCCAACAGGTAGTTCGGGGTGGCGCCGGTGAAGGAGTAGATAGTCTGATTCGCATCGCCCACCACGGTCAGGTCGTCGCGGTCCCCCAGCCAGGCGTCGAGCACACGCTGCTGAAGTGGAGTGACGTCCTGATACTCGTCCACGACGAAGCAGCGATACCGCTCGCGGAACTCGTCGGCGACCGTCGAATGCTCTTCGAGAGCTGCCGCTGTGTGAAGTAGGAGATCGTCGAAGTCCAGGAGCATGCCGTCCTGGCCGCGTGCCTTCAGCTCTTCGTATGCCGCATAAACCTCGGCCACCTTGGTGGCATCGACCGGTGCCTCACGGCGAATCTTGGCGATCGCGCGTGGGTAATCCTCCGGCGCGATCAGCGAAGCCTTCGACCATTCGATTTCGCTGGCGAGGTCCCGGACGCTTTCCGTGCTGGTGGGCAATCCCACCCGAGCTGCGGCGCTACTGACAACTGCAAACTTTCGGTCGAGCAGACGCCAGGGCGTGTCACCGACAACCTGCGGCCAGAAGTACTTCAGTTGCCGGAGAGCAGCGGCGTGAAAGGTTCGAGCCTGCACCTGCGGCCCACTCCCGCCGACGCCCAGCTCACGGAGACGTCCACGCATCTCCCCGGCCGCACGAGCTGTGAATGTCACGGCAAGCACCTGACCGGCCGACACATGACCGTCGGCAACCAGATGAGCGATCCGACGTGTGATGGTGCGGGTTTTGCCTGTTCCAGCGCCCGCAAGGACGCACACCGGGCCGCGTGGCGCGAGCACGGCGGCCGATTGTTCTGGATCCAGTCCGGTGTCCGCAGGCATGGGCACCATCATGGCAGGACGTTCCGACACTCCAATCGCCGCGCCCGACGGTATGTGGGCAAGAGAACACGGGCCGATACGGAACAACGCTCTCGGTCGTGGTGTTATATCGGCCGTGACTTCTACCGAAAACGCGCCTGCCCTGACCATCTACTCGACCACGTGGTGCGGCTACTGCCGCCGCCTCAAGACGCAGCTCAATGCGTCGGGGATCGAGTACACCGAGATCGACATCGAGAACGATCCGGCGGCAGCCGATTTCGTCGGCAGCGTCAACGGTGGCAATCACGTCGTTCCGACCGTGAAGTACGGCGACGGCAGCGTCGCGACCAACCCGTCGCTCAACCAGGTCAAGCAGGCCCTAGGTCTGTAGAACTTCTCCGGCTGCTACTCGATCCAGCTCTTACTTGACCCAGCTCTCGAGCATTCCGCGAGCGATGGAGATCGATCCGGGCAGCAGCAGTGGCGCGTCCGCTTCCGAACCCCAGTCGCCGAGTTCGAGAGCGGCGCGCACCTCGTCCTTGGTGAACCAGGTGCCCTCGGCGATCTCGCCGTCCGCGAACAGCAGCGGAGCTGCGGGATCGCCGATTGCGGCAAAGCCCAACATCACCGAGCGCGGGAACGGCCAGGGCTGGCTGCCGAGGTATCGGACGCTGTGCACGTCGATACCGACCTCTTCCTTGATCTCGCGGACAACACACGTTTCGAGCGACTCCCCGGCCTCGACAAATCCCGCGAGAATCGAGAAACGCCGCTGCGGCCAGGTCGGCTGACGCGCGAGCAGAACTCGATCGCCGCCGTCGTGCACCAGGCAGATGACCGCCGGATCGGTTCGGGGAAACTCCTCGTGGCCCGTGGACGTGGAGATGCGAGACCAGCCGGACATGGTGGGCTCACTCGGTGCGCCGTCGATAGCGCTGAATCCGGCACTGTCGTGCCAGTTGAGAATCGCGACGGCACCGGTCAACAGGCCGGCGTCCGCGTCGTCGAGTGTTCCGCCGAGCATCCGCAATTCGGACAACGTGCCCGCCAACAGCGACACCCGCACCGCCCACACGTGGCGATTCTCGCGAATTCCCAGGAACACCGCACCGCGCACCGGTTCGGGTCCCAACTCGGTTGCCTCGGCGAAGACCAACTGACCTTCCGGCGACACCTTGACCTGACCCCGTGAATTCACCCGTAGAAGCAGCGCATCCGCCCACCCCGTGGTCAGTGCAGCGGCGTCCGACCGCAATTCCTCGGCGCGGCCGACGCTCGAACGTGAGAGCAGAGGTGTTTCGGTCAGCTGGAAGTCGTTCACGCTCACGACATTACTGCGCGCACGAAGCTCGGTAGCACTCAGTTCGTGACGCGGCGGATGTACAGCAGGCGATCGTTCTCCTCGACCGCGTCCACCTCGGGCGAACCGACGCGAACCAGACGGCCGTCTCGAACGACTCCGAGCACGATGTCGGAGAGATGACGCGGAGAGCCACCGACCTCGTCACGCTCGACGGCGCGCTCGGCGATCGCGAATCCGGCTTCCGGAGTCAGCAGGTCTTCGATCATCTCCACGACGGTCGGCGTCGTGGTCGCGATGCCGAGGAGTCGGCCGGCCGTCTCCGAAGAGACGACCACCGAGTCTGCGCCGGACTGACGGAGGAGATGCGCATTGTCGGCTTCACGGATGGCTGCGGCGATCTTGGCCTTCGGCGCAATTTCCCGAGCTGTCAGCGTCACGAGCACTGCGGTGTCGTCGCGGTTGGTTGCCACGATGATCGACGACGCATTCTGCGCGCCGGCCAACCGAAGTACGTCCGATTTCGTAGCCGAACCGAATACCGTCACCAACCCCTTACTGGCAGCGGAATCCAGTACGGCCTGATCGGTGTCGACGACCACGATCTCCGACGCCGGCACACCGTCCCCGAGCATGGCTTCGATTGCCGTGCGCCCCTTGGTTCCGTATCCGACGACGACGGTGTGATTACGCACGTGCTGCCTCCAACGCTGAATTTTGAACGCCTGACGCGAACTCTCGGTCAGAGCTGAAAGTGTGGTGCCGACCAACACGATCAAGAAGAAGATTCGAAGTGGCGTGATCAACAGAACGTTGACCAGGCGCGCGGACGGCGTGAACGGGGTGATGTCGCCGTAGCCGGTGGTCGAGAGCGAAACCGTCGCATAGTAGATGCAATCGAGTAGGGAAAGTTCGTTGTCCTGAGCGTCACGGTAGCCCGCACGATCGATGTACACGATCAACACGGCGGCGCCGAGAGCACTCAACGCGATGAGAACTCGCTTGTAGATGGCCCGAGCTGGACTGGTCTGCAGCTGGGGAATTCGCAGCACCCCGACAAGGGCGAAGTCAGGCTGATCGGTCAATGCTTCCGACCTGGTCAAACGCGCCCGGAGCTTACCGGCCATACATCGACTCTCTCACTCGAACTTACGAAATACCTACACGGACATCGGCAGGCAGCGTAACCCTCGAAGATCGACTTCGGAACTCGGGCGCCGAATAGCGCGCCGGTAGTGGCGCCGATACCGGCACCGGTACTGGCAAGTGGAGCCACCGTCAGGCAGGCTGGGCAAATGCCTTTCACCAGTTCGACGTCCACTCCCAGCCAAGCAGCCGCTCTTCGTTTGTCGGCCATCCTTCTCGGCGCAGGGACCATGCATTTTGTCGCGCCCTCCTTCTTCGACAGCACCGTTCCCCGCCAGCTTCCCGGTCAGGCGCGCACCTACACGCAGGTGTCGGGTGTCGCGGAATTGGCGATCGGCGCGGCCTTGGCTGTGCCGAAGACTCGCAAGCTCGGCGCGGGCCTTGCCGCCGCGCTCTTTGTTGCCGTGTTCCCCGCCAACATTCAGATGGCGATCGACTGGTGCCGAAGCCCGAAGACATCCACGCCGCAGAAGATCGGTTCGATCGCACGTCTCCCCCTGCAGGTTCCGCTGGTGACCGAAGCGCTCAAAGCTCGTCGAAACGCCAGCTAGTCCTGCGCGCCTGCCGTTCGGATGAGGTGCGCGAGAGCCTCACCGTCCGGCAGGTTCTCGGGGGCGATGGTGCGACCCGATCGCACGTAGTGAAACGCCGCGCGCACCTTGTCGGCCGGAAACTGTTCGTTGCGCCCTGCCGAACGAGCTCTGGCTGACATCAATTCGGCCCAGGCCACCCGATACGCGGCCAACTGCATCACAACAGCGTCCTCGTTGGCGGCCGAAGGTTCGGCACCGGTCTTCCAGTCGATCACCGTCCATCCGCCGTCTGGATCGGCGAACACAGCGTCGATCCGACCTCGCAAAACCGTTCCCGCAATAGAAGTCTCGAAGGGAACTTCCACTTCGATCGGGCTGCGATTGGCCCACGGGGACCGCAGGAATGCATCCTGCAGTTTCACCAGATCGGTCTCGGGGCCCGCGCCGGTATCCGCGGCGCCGGGTAGTTCGTCGAGATCCAACAGCCGGGTCGCACCGAACCTTCGCTCGATCCAGGCGTGAAAAGCCGTGCCTCGCCGAGCGAGCGGATTCGGTGGGTACGGCAGTGGTCTACGCAGACGTGCCGCGAGTTCGTCCGGATCGGCTTTGAGGTCGACGAGCTGAGTCACCGAAAGCTGTGCGGGAAGAATCACTTCGGCACGCGCGTTTGCCCGGGCTTCGCGCTCGGCCAAGAGAACGTCGGCGTCCGAAGCCCAGTTTTCCGGATCGTCCTCCGGTTCTTCCGTCTCTTCACTGTTTTGCGGCAGCGATACGAGAGCGGACAGGACGCTCGCGGCTCCCGCCTCGACGGCCCCGCGGCGCCCACCCAGCGGATCGGGTGGCCACTGCGCCGTCCGGGGCGTAGATGCCAACGGGTTCTCGGTGTCGGGTTCCGGCGCCGGCGCCCATTCCTCCACAACGCCGATCACACCGCGTGAACCATCTTCACCGGCGCCGTTTTCGGCAGTGACCATCTGATGCAGCTCGTCCAGGAACTCCGAAGGCCCCTTCGGTTCCGAACCGGATTCTGCCCAGTGATGAGCCGAGATGAACAGTGCCCGTTCGGTTCTGGTCAGCGCGACGTAGAACAACCGACGGTCCTCGTCCAGTCGACGGTTGGACAGTGCCTTCTTGTGAGCCGCTATCGCGTTCTCGAGGTCCTTGCGGTTGTACAACTCCTCGAGGTCGAGCACTGGCACACCATCCGCCGAATCCGCGTCGACGGCCCGGTCACCGCGCAACGACGGCGGCAGTTCGGCGAGGGCACCGAGCCAGGACCCGGACGCGGTGGACGAGGGGAACACCCCGTCGCTGACATGCGGGATCGCGACCACTTCCCATTCCAGACCCTTCGCCGAGTGCACGGTCAAGATCTGCACGCGATCCGGCGCCACCTCCACCTCGCCCGGGGCGAGGCCCTTTTCGATCTGTTCAGCGGCCGCGAAGAATGCGAGCATCCCGGTCAGATTGGCCGTCGGACGCGTCGCGTAATTGGCGACGACGTCGGCAAACGCGTCGAGATGCTCACGGCCAGCAGTGCCGACGACACCGACTCGGGTCCGCGCTCCCGCCTCGATTCCGATACCGAGCACCCGCTCGACCTCCGCCACCAATTCGGTGAGCGGTTGGCCGATGCGTTCGCGCAAGGACGCCAACTCTGCCGCTATCGCGTTGATGCGTGTGTACCCGAGGGCTGAATAGCGCTCCGCCGGACCTGGATCGGAGATCGAGTCGACCAAGCCTGCTTGCTCGGCGTTCTCCCCCGGCAATGCATCGTGGACCGCCGAGGTGAGCGCCTCGGCGTCGGTGACCGCACCTGCAGTTCCGTATCCCGCGGAGATGGCGAGTTCGCGGGAGCGTTGCGAGAGTGCGGCGAGGTCCTTCGCCCCGATTTGCCATCTCGCTCCGGTGAGTAGCCGAACCGCTGCGCTGCCCGCCAGCGGATCGGCGACCACTCGGAGCATGGCGATCACGTCCGCCACCTCAGGGGTGTGCAGAAGCCCACCGAGTCCGACCACTTCGACCGGCAGACCTTTGGACCGCAGAGCTTCGGCCAGCGGGGCAGCGTCCGCGTTTCGGCGGATCAACACTGCTGCCGTGGGCGTCGGGCGGTCTTCGGCGCGTGCCGCCTCGTATTCTTCGGCGATTTTCTCCGCCACCCACTGACGTTCCTGTTCGACGTCGCCGAGTAACGCCAGTCGAACGTCTCCGGCGACGGCTCCTGGCCGCGCACGAAGAGTGCTGACGGCCACGCCGCGTCGACGCAACGGCGCCGAAGACAGGTTGGCCAGCTCGAGAGCCTCCGGCGGGTTGCGCCAACTGGTGAGCAGTTCGAGTGTCGGAGCCGGCTTTCCGTTGGCGAGCGGGAAATCGGTTGCGAACCGGGGCAGGTTGGCCGCCGACGCGCCGCGCCAACCGTAGATCGACTGCATGGGATCGCCGACGGCCGTCAACGCCAACCGGCCGTCAGCTCCCCCACCGAACAACGACGACAACAACACTCGCTGAGCGTGACCGGTGTCCTGGTACTCGTCGAGAAGGACTACCCGAAAGCGCTCACGCTCGGTCTGCCCGACCTCGGGATGCTCTGAAGCGACCCGCGCCGACAGCGACATCTGACTTCCGAAGTCCAATGCACCTTCGCGCCGCAACGTCTCGCCGAGCCGGGCGACGAGGGGCAGTAGCTCAATGCGTTTGTGTTGCACATCAAGGTAATTCAGTAGTTCTTTGCTCGGTCCACCCCGCTGTTTCGGACCGGCAGGCAGAGTGTGAATCAACTTGTCCAACTCGGTGTGCGCCTCGAGCAACTGCTCGGGATCGACCAGATGCTCCGCCAACTGACCGGCAAGGGCCAGAACGGTTTCGGTGATCGACCCCGGATTCTTGTCGGTGTCCAGATCGCTGTCCCAACCGCTCACGACGCGGTGCGCGACCTGCCACAGTTCGGTCTCGGACAACAGCGTCGCCGAGGGTTCGATGGGCAACAGCAGTCCGTGTTCGGACAGCAACCGTCCCGCGTAAGCGTGGTAGGTACTGACTTCGGGTTCCCCGGCCAGAATCCGGGAGCGCACTCCGCCGGTGGGGTCGAGTGCCCGCAGCACGTCCGAACCCGCCAGTCGCGCCAAGCGCTTGCGGATTCGCGACGTGAGCTGTTGCGCCGCTTTGCGCGTGAAGGTCAATCCGAGAACGGCCTCGGGATCGACGAAGCCGTTGGCCACCAGCCACACGACGCGAGCAGCCATCGTCTCTGTCTTACCGGCACCGGCGCCGGCGACCACCAATGTCGGACCGAGCGGTGCGGCGATCACTGCCGCCTGCTCCGGCGTCGGCGGGTGCTGACCGAGCGCGACCGCGAGGTCGACAGGGTCGATCTTCGGTCGGCGTGCCTTTTGCGTCGCGGCAGCCACTTAGTTACTCACCTGTCGTCCCTCGTCGTGTGCCGGGCAACTCGAACGCACCGGGCAATGTCTACATCCGTCGTTGACCCTGGCCAGGTACTCGGGTCCTTGAGTCGCTGCCGCAGCGTTGTGAATGACGTCTCGCCACATCTCGACTGCTTCGGCAGTCAACGGCGGCTGAACTCGCTGCGCCGCGCCGTCTTTCTTGTTGGACTTGGCCACGAATACCAAGCGTGCGCCACCGGGTTGTGTCGCCGGTTCGCCTGCTATCGCACCTTCGGCCGCTGCGACCTGGTATGCCGCCAACTGCGCGTGAGATTGCGCGGCCTCGTTACTGACGGGATTTCGCGCAGTCTTCACGTCGACGACCACCGGGCGTCCTTCGGTGTCACGTTCGAGCCGGTCGATCCGGCCGCGAAGCTTGACCGCAGGCGCTCCTTCTTCGCGCGGTTCGAGGACCCCCTCGACCGCAACCTCGACGCCGACTTCGGTCAGTTCACCGCGAGTTGCGTTCATCCAGGCGGTGAACGTCGCCAGCATCTCGCGCGTTCGATTGAGCTCGCGGCGCGAGTACCACTGCGAACCCAGATCGATCGACTCCCAGGCATTTTCGAGTGCCTTCTCGACCTGGTCCGGTGGAATCCGGCCGGCCAGTGCCTGGACCAAGGTATGGACCAGGGTGCCGGCGATCGCGTGGGTGTTGTCTCCGTCGCTGCCACCATGACGCTCGAACACCCATCGGAGAGGGCATGTTTCGAGAAGCTCGATGGTGGACGGCGAGAGTGATACCGGTCCGTCCTCGGGTTGCCACATGGGAGCAGCCGTGCTCGGCTCGGCTGTGCCGTACCACTGATCCGGATGAGCGCCTCGTACTCCGGCAGCAGCGAGACGCGCCAACTGGTGTGCGGCGCGGGAATGCTTCTCGGGGTCGAAATGCGCGATGTCGGGATCACACACCACACTGCGAAGCTGTGCGACCAGTGCCGGCAGCGACAGAACACGGGTATCTCCGGTCTCCGGTGCAACGACGTCGAGATCGGAAGTCGGGTCGTCCGAGTACGCGTCACCCCGGATCAATTCGTCCACGAACCGCGAAGGCACCAGATCGGTATCCCCCGAAGCCGATTCGACTGCGGTGATCAGCAGACGGCGACGAGCACGGCTACAGGCGACCAGGAACAACCTGCGTTCTTCGGCCAGCAGGGGCGCGGTTCGCGAGAGTCGTTCAGCAGCCGAGTCACTGCCGTCGGAGACTCCGTTGACCAGGTCGATCAGCGCTTCGGTGCGCAGCAGCGATCCGCGTGCCCGCAAACTCGGCCAGAGCCCCTCCTGCACACCCGCCACCGCCACGACGGCCCATTCGCGACCCGCCGCGGCGTGAGCGCTGACCACGGTGACGGCGTCGGGAGCAATGACCGATCGGCTCCGCGAGTCGGTCGGTATCTCCTGGCTGGTCAAATAGTCGACAAAACCGGCGAGTTGCGAACGCGGCAGCCGGTCGACGTAGTTGGCGGCCGCGTCGAAGAGTGCGACGACGGCGTCCAGGTCGCGATCAGCTTGTGAGCCGATAGGTCCCCCACGTGCCGACGCAGCCGCCCAGCGCCGTTCCAGGCCCGTCGCTTGCCAGGCCGCCCAGAGAACTTCCTCGACCCCGAGACCACGCTCGAGAGGTACCCGGGCCTTGCGAAGGACCGACAGCACTCGATTCAGGGCAGCAGCCTCGACGTCCGTCAGTTTGCCCATGAGCCGCTTGGATTGCGCACGATCCTCGTCGATCAGGATCAGCCGCAACAACTCCGACGAGTCCCGATCACTTCCCGACGCCAACTCGACGCGGCGCAGACCACGACGCAACCGGCGCAGGGTAACCGGTTCGGCGCCGCCGATCGGGCCGGCCATCAGGGCCAGAGCGTCGTCCCCGGTGAACTGATCGCCTCCGAGCGCCCGAAGGACCAGCAACAGGCCGGACACGCCGTGTTGCCTGGCGAGCGGCAATTCGGTGGCAGCAGTGGTGACGGGCACCCCCGCGGCGAGCAGGGCCCGCCGGAGAGGGGCAAGGGTGCGCGGGACCGACCGCACGATGACTGCCATGTCGGACCACGCAATCCCGTCCAGCAGATGTGCCCGGCGCAAGGTATCTGCAACAACTGCCGCTTCTTTGGCCGTCGTGCCGAGAACACGCACCGACGCCCGTCCGGGGTCCTCATCGGTGAGGTCGGACGGAACCGCGATGCGGTGAGCGAGATTGCCGGGCAGCCGCGCAGCGATCTTGGCCGAGATCGACGCGACGTCGGCATTGTTTCGAAACATTGTGGGCAGGACGATCTGGCGCTCGTCTCCGCGCTCGGCGAGTCCGAGCAGGAACGCCGAATCCGCACCGCGGAACCCGAAGACCGACTGATCCGGATCGCCGGCGATGACAGTGCCCACGGTTCCGGTTCCGATCAGTCGAACCAGTTGCGCCGCCTGAGGATCCAGGTGCTGCGCGTCGTCGACCAGCAGGTGCCGGATACGGGCGCGCTCGGAGCGGAGGAGCTCGGGGTCGGTGGCAAACGCGGTCAGCGCGGCGCCGATCAACTCAGCTGCGTCCAGCGCCGGCGCTGTGGCCTCCGGAGCCTCGACACCGACACTGCCGCGCAGCAGCACACCCTGCTCGTACGCCTCGGCGAACCGGCCGGCCGCCACCCACTCGGGTCGGCCGCGCTTCTTGCCAAGCTTGACCAGATCTTCGGGACCGAGTCCGCGTTCGTTGGCACGCAGCATCAGGTCTCTGAGTTCTACGGCAAAGCCGTTCAAGCCCAGCGCGGGTCGCAGGCGCTCCGGCCACCGGAGCGCGCCGTCTTCGATGTCGCCGCGCAACATCTCTCGCAGCACCGAATCCTGCTCGGCGCCGGTGATCAGGCGTGGCGGCGCGTTGCCGTGTGCTGCAGCTTGAAGCCGAAGAACAGCAAAGGCGTAGGAGTGAACGGTGCGGACCAACGGCTCACGAGTTGCCTGCGGCCCGCGTTCTTGTTCGTACCCGAGCAATCCGGCTGTGATCTGCTCTCGGACCTGCGTCGCTGCCCGGCGTGACTGGGTGAGCACCAGGACCGATTCAGGATCTTCGCCACCGGAGATCTTCTGCACTGCCAGATCCACGAGAAGGGACGTCTTGCCGGTTCCGGGGCTGCCGAGCACCTGCCAGGGATTCCAGGCGGCCGCCGAGCCGAATGACACCGAGCCGAATGCGAGCTGGAATGGATCTTCTGACGGCGGAGCGAACAGCCGCGCCGTCCCTTCGTCCCACGATCGGGGTATCGGAGACGGCGCAGTTCGGTGCACCAACCGCGCCCGCGGAATGGTGACCTTGCTGCGTGTTGCCGTCTCACTCACCCAGGCATTCCACCAGAGCGCACCGACAACTCATGCATCGCCTGCATCCGGCATGATTGCTCGTGTGTCTGCACTCCATACGTATCTCTACGGACCCGTCGGGGCGCCGGAGATCCTTTCGCTGCACGGCCTGACCGGTCACGGCCGGCGTTGGCAGTCGATGGCCGAGAACCAACTGCCCGAAGCGCGCTGGATCTCGCCGGATCTACGCGGTCACGGGCGCTCCACGTGGGCTCCCCCCTGGAACATCGAATCCCACGTGGCCAGCCTGCTGGAGACGCTCGACGAACATGCCACCGGACCGGTGGTGATCGTCGCGCATTCGTTCGGCGGAATGCTGGCGCTGCACCTCGCGGCCACCGCACCCGAACGCGTTCGTGGGCTCGTCCTGCTCGACCCGGCGATCGGTTTGGATCCAACTTTCATGCAAAAAGTGGCTGAACTCACAATCGGCTCACCGGATTACACCGATGCGGCAGAGGCTTACTCCGAGAAGATTCACGGCTCGTGGGGTGAGGTTCCCACCCCGGATCTCGACATCGAGATGGCCGAGCACCTGATCCAGCTGGGCAACGGGCGCGTCAACTGGCGCCTGTCCACCCCTGCGATCGTGACCGGGTGGGGTGAACTCGCTCGCCCGATCGTGCTGCCACCGTCATCGATGCCGACCGTGCTGGTTCAGGCAATGAAAGTTCAGCCTCCGTACGTCACCGACGAGTTCCGGGCAGCGCTCACCGAACGCCTCGGTGAAAATCTGACCAGTGTCGAATTCGATTGTGACCACATGGTCCCGCACGTGCGGGCCGACGAGGTGGCGACCCTCGTCCGGACAATGCTCTGACGAGGCCCCGATGGCAGCCACCACGGAAGAGCAGATCGAAGAGGTAAGGCGACTCATCGCCTCAATTCCCGCCGGCTTCGTGGCGACGTACGGCGACATCGCCGACGCCGCAGGGCTTTCCAGCGCTCGCACGGTCGGCTGGATCATGCGGACCGACTCTGCCGATCTGCCGTGGCATCGGGTTCTCGGCGCCTCCGGCAAACCGTCGGCGCACCTGGCTCATCGTCAGATCGCCAAGCTCGAACTCGAAGGCGTGCCGATCAAGGACGGTCGGATCGAGCTGAAGAAAGCTCGGTATCACTTCTGATTCACGTGTCACCGGTCGTCGTGACCCGGGCGATGGGGCAGCATGGAGGTATGACCATTACGCCGCCGACCGCCGCCGTCATTCTGGCGGGTGGTCGCGGGACCCGCATGGGTGGTGTCGACAAGCCTGGCCTGCTCGTTCACGGCCGCAGGCTCCTCGACATCGCGCTTTCAGCGACGGCGCATCTGGACGCCGTCGTCGTTGTCGGTCCGCATCGACCCGAACTGGATGCGCGCATCACCCAGACCCAGGAATCTCCGATCGGCGCCGGCCCCGTTGCGGCGATCTGGGCGGGGTTGTCCGCGACCGGGTTGTCATCCGAGTTACCTGAAGACGCCCTGGTGGTCGTGCTGGCATCCGACCTACCGCACATCGAGGCCGAATCGGTCGACGCGTTGATCGTTGCGACGTCGACGGACAATCCGGTGACGTGCGCAGTGGACGAGAACAACCGAAGCCAATTCCTGTTCTCCGCGTGGACTGTTCGTGAACTCCGAAAGCGCCTCGCCACTTTGCGCGATAGCTCAGGACTCGAGAACCAACCGATGAAAGCAATTGTCACCGAACCGTTCTCGACCCTGCGTGTGGCTGGTACCACCGACTGCGACACACCGGCGGACATCGATCGCGCCCGAAGCCATCCTCGCCTGACGATCGATCAAGCCCGCATCGCCATCACGAACGCCTTGACACCGCTGTCCCCGCACCGGACCGAACTCGCCGACAGTCTCGGAGCGACCCTCGCGCAGCCTCTCGTCGCCCTGGGTGATCTTCCTCGATCCGATGTCTCGGCAATGGACGGGTACGCCGTCTCCGGCGAGGGTCCGTGGCGGGTGCGTACCGAGATCCGCATCGCGGGCGCCGACGGGCAACTCGAACTCGGCGAAGGCGAAGCGATTCGCATTGCCACGGGAGCACACCTGCCCACCGGTGCCACCTCGGCGATTCGGGACGAGTACCTTTCCCTCGACGAGCAGACTCGGATACTGCGACGACTGCCGGATGCGCCGTATCGCAACGACGCTCGCCCACGAGGGGAAGACTGGACCACCGGATTCACGATTGCCCCGACTGGCACCGCGGTGACCCCGTCGGTAATCTCGGCGGCTGCCAGCGGAGAAGTCTTCAACGCCCTCGTCCGTGGTCCTGTCCGGGCACGCCTGATAGTCACCGGCGACGAGATCCGGCGGACCGGCCCACTGCGGGAAGGTCAGACTCGCGACTCCGTCGGCGGAATTCTTCCCTACCTACTCGAACGCAACGGTGTACGGTGCGAGTCGAATTCGCACCTGCGCGACACGGCGGACAGTTTCGAGCGCGTGCTTGCGGATGCGACCGAACAGGACCTGCTTGTTGTCATCGGTGCGACGGGTGGCGGCGCAGCCGACGAAATGCGCAGTGCACTCGATCGACTCGGCGCTCGCACGATCGTCGGCCGGGTTGCCTCGCGCCCGGGCGGATCTCAGATAACGGCGGTCCTGCCCAGCGGTCGGGTGGTTCTCGGCCTCCCCGGCAACCCCTACGCCGCAGTGACCACCCTGCTGACCATGCTGCCTACCGTCGTGGCCGCCCTGACCGGGCGCGAGACGCCGCGGCCGCTGCTCGGCATCATCGAGAACGCTGCTGCAGTGAGTTCCGATGCGGTACGCCTACTTCCGGTCACACAATCCCCCGACGGTTACTGGCGAGCCGATCCGTCCGTGCGTACCGCGCACCTTGCAGGGTTGATCGGACGCTCGGCGTTTGCACTCGTGCCGGCACACGCACAGAACGGCGCCGTCGCCGAATTGATCGTCCTCCCAGACTGATCGGGACAGCACTCGCAGTCAGAACTCCCGGTAGGACGACGCCGCCGCGGCATGGCTGACCCCGAGACTGTCCCGGCGCTTACGTCGGCCGACCTCCGCCATCCCGATCACGCCGACAACTATCGCGAGCACCAGCGAATACACGCCCCACAGCACCACGAACGGAAGCAGCCACCCGGCATCGACGGTCTGACCGCGCGACCCGACGCAATACAGGGTGAAATTGGTGGACGTACCGTCGCCGTCGGTAAAGGTGTCCGAGACGACCATCGCGCTCGATGTCGGATCATCACAGAAGATCGGCGCCAACTGGGCTACCTGCCCGGGCCAGATCACCGAAGACAACAGTGCGGCAAAGATTCCCACGACCACGATCATCACTACCGAGATGACCAACGGAACGATACGGCGGCTCACAGCGGCTGCACCAGAAAGGGAGTTCCGTCAGGGTCGAAGACCACCAGCACCTGAGAGCGTGAGGATTCCACCATCACGGAGGCGTGTATCGCCTCGGTGCGACTGACCGAGATCCCGGTGACTTCACCTTCGTCGATGCCGCTGCTCGCAAGCGCGTCGTCGACCAACTTCTCGACGTTCGCCAATGCCGGAACCTGATCCAACGTGAACGATCGTGCATCAAGATCTTCGGTGACGCTCACTTGCACGGGGCTCGGCTCGCCGAGAATGACGCCGTCGAAAGAGAACCGGTCGAGCTGCGACGGCTTCCCCGGGTCTCGAACAGTAACCCCGAGCGTCTCGATCGGACTGATGTCGACGCTGGTCACCGACACCGCGTCGACGCCGTATCGCTCTGCGAGGCTGTCGAACCCGTTCCGCACCAGATCCGACGTCATCCCACCGCCACGTTCACGCATCTGATCTTCGAAATCCATCCGGTCGACGGCACCGATGCATCCGCTCAGACTCGAGGCCGTCAGGACGAGGGCCGCAATCCACAGCACCGGCCGCACCCGCGAGGACGCCAATTTCATGAGCGGAGCGTACCGCGAGTGTCCGGTTCGATCAGGTCGACCGGGTTTCTGTCGGCGACTCGTGGGATCATCGCGCAATGAATCGTGTCGACGAAGGATTCGAACCGCCGGACGCATTGGTCGAGTGGTGCCGCTCTCGCACCTTTCCACTGCACGTCCTCGACGACGAAGCGACCGTCGACCTGGACTGGTGGAACGCACACCTGAAGGATGCCGGCCACACGATCAGCCTGCGCGGGCGCGATCTGGACGGCAAAGTGATCACCGAAGGCCGAGCCATCGTTCAACGCAACGACCTTCGCCCGTCGAGCGACCTCGTCGTCGCCCAGCACGACGGTCTCGGACTGCTGTTCCTCTGCGCAGCCTGGCAGGGCTCGCACGAGAGCAGACGGTTCACGCGGCGGTTCCCCAACGTCTTCAACCCGCATCACCGCGAAGACGAGGATCCGCTCACCCAGATCACAGCCATTCTCGATCACTGTTCGAAACACAAGTCCATGCCCGTCGTTCGGCGCGACACCTGGTCGGGTTGGCCACTCACCCCCGGCGTCGGGGTATCGCTGATAGCCGCATTCATGTGGGCGGTGGGCGTACAGGACGAAGGCCGACGCGCTCAGATGATCGACCAGTACGGCGTCTCGACGCTCATCCACGAGGGCTGGCTCGAGGATCCTTCCGTCACCGGGTTCACCACGCGCCGCTACCGCCGGTACTGCGAACTGCTCGACAGTTGGGCCTATGCCGCCGGCACCCAACCCGAGATCGTCGAGATGTGGTTGGTGAAGCGGTGGAGTGCGCGACTGGCCCAAGCGCGCAACGACGTCAGCGCCCCCACCCTGTTCTAATCGTCAAAACGGCCAGGCAGGGAGCGTAGGCAGCCCGATTCTCGTCGGCCTCCCGACCAACCAGGCCAGGGTCTCCGCGTCGGACAGTGACGGCACTCGTACACCCGGAACAGCCGTCTCGAGTGCGCCCAACTGACTGGCGAGCGTGAATTCCACGAACGCGGCCGGCCAATCGTGGCAGGTGTAACCGATGTCGAGGTCGAGCAAGTGAATCTCGATCTCGTTCCAGCGCAGGATCGGTAGATCGAATGCAGTGACAGGTTTGCGCCACGGAACCGGCGTGTCCAGCCGATCTGTCGGGAGGTCAGCCAATGCGTCGACCAGTCTCGTCCCCGAGAAGCGATAGTCGAGTGCCAACAACTCCGCCGGGCGATCTGCGCCTTCCTCGATTGCAGCATTGCGTGCGTCCGGTCCCCCTGGATACATCTCCCCCGATTCGCCGCCCTGCACTCCGGCAACAAATCTGCCCAGCGCGTCGGCATTGCGCGACATGTGTGTCACGACGTGCCCCCGACTCCAGCCGGGTAGCCCCGACGGCTCGCGTGCCTGCTCTTCGGTCAGTTCACCGATGAGAGCCTGTGCCTTGACGTCGGATTCACGAACCGCTGCGGCCAGGTCGGCATACGTCGGAGTTACGGAGTGAGACGTCATGCAGCGATACTAGTTCCCCTCGCGCACTCTCATACCGATTCACGACAAGGTCCACCACTCCTTGGTCGACACCGAGCGGTTCGGTGACACCGTCGGCTCCCGCAGCGTGCAACCTTTCGTGAAAAAGTCCGTGTGCGAGAAGGTACGAGGCGACAAAAACTCGCTTCGCGCCGCGAACGCGTGCTGCTGCAACAACATCGGCTACCTTCGGCTCTCCGGTCGCGATGTACCCGACATCCACGCGATGTCCCGCCACTTCGGCGAGCGTCAGCGCAGCACGCTCGACGTCTCGTAGCGCGCGGGCATCGGAGGACCCGGCAGCAGCAAGCACTATCGAGTCACCCGGGTTCCACCCCGCCTCGGCCAATCGTCCAAGCAGTACCCTCGCCAGGGCCGGATCGGGTCCGAGAGCAGGCGTCACGGTCACGGCCGCGTGCTCACTGATCGCAACTTCGCGTCGAACGTCGGTGTGGACGTGATAGCCCGACGCCAGGAAAGCGGGCACAAGAATCGCTCGGCCCGGAGTGTCCCGGAGAACTTCCGAAGGAGACGGACCGAGCACATCGACGAAGGCAACGCGAGTACGCCCGACGCGTTTGCCGACGGCTTCGGCAAGTGCGGCAACCATTTCCACGCCGCGTGCACTACGCGTGCCGTGAGCTACCAGTACGAGTACGTCGTCATCGCGTTGCATAGTCACCTGAATTCTGTATGTAGTCGCCGGGGTCGAGGGCAAGTCGGTAGCCTCGTTTGACCACGGTCTGAACGGCTTTGGGGGCGCCGAGGCACGCGCGTAATCGGGCGACGGCGGTCTCGACGGCGTGGGTGTCGCCGCCGCCACCGGGAAGTGAAGCGAGGAGCTCGTCGCGAGAGACGACTCGGCCGGGACTGGCCCCGAGCGTGCGGATCAATGACATTGCCGCCGGCGGCAACTGCTTCACTTCACCGTCTACGACGACGCATCCTCCACGGATACTGATTTCATGTTCACCGGCTTGAATCTTGTTGGCTCGCTGCGGGAGTTCGTCGACGATATGACGCGCGAGCGCCCCGAGACGCGCTCGCGCCGGAGCCGTGGTCGGCACGTTCAATGCGTCGAGCGGCGCCGACGTCACCGGGCCGACACACATCGCCGCTACCGGGCCCCGCATCGCGTCGAGCATGTCGCCGAGGTCCCCGGTCTTGTCGGCCCGCATCAACATCGAGGCTACGGCCGGCGCACTGGTGAAGCTGACGGCGTCGATTCCGGCTGAAGCGATGGCGTCGATCATCCGATCGAGCAGCGTCGGATCCTCCGGAGGTTCCCATCGGTAGACCGGCACCGCGATGACCTCGGCGCCGGCCTCGCGCAGCACCTGACAGAAATCGGGAATCGGTTCCCATTCAGTGGTTGCACCGTGCAGTTGCACTGCGATTCTCTTGCCCGAGACACCTTCTGCAAGAAGATGTTCGAGCACTTCGGCGGACGACTCGGACGCCGGCGACCATTCTTCACGCAGGTCGGCTGCGCGGATTGCGCCTTTGGCTTTGGGGCCGCGCGCAAGCAGACGAGCCGAGCCCAACGCGGATCCGAGATTTTCGGCCTCACCCCACCCGTCGGCTGCTTCCAGCCAACCCCGGAATCCGATCCCGGTAGTCGCGACAACCACCTCGGGGGGATCCGAGATGATCTGCTGTGTCACCCTTTCGAGTTCGCGGTCGTCGGCGAGTGGAATGATTCGGATCGCCGGAGCGTGAACGACATCGGCTCCCCGACGAGTCAGCAATGTCGCGAATTCCTCGGCGCGGCGCGAAGCGGTGATACCTACAGTGAATCCAGCCAACGGCATGTCGTCACTCACGAGACTGCATCGGGGACAGTCGAGCGAACGCCCTGCATTTGTAGGCTGTGTACCTGAACCACGCCGGCCCAGACGCGCACCCCGTATACCGGCAGCGCGACCGAGGAGTCGTCCAGCGCTCGGCCGTCGACCAGCGAGAACGCCTGCTTGAGCAGCGGCGAGACCACGATCGGTTCACCGTCACGGTCGCCGACGAGTCCGCGCGACATCACCGCAGCGCGTCCGTACGGATCGAAGTTGCTGACGGCTCTCAGCGTGCCGTCCTCGAGCAGGAACAGTGCCACCTGCTCGCCGCCGCGTAGAAGCACGGCGACCCCCCGTCCAGGGATCAGATGGCTCAGCGGGCAGGCCGACGTCCATTCGAGTCGATCCGAATCCAGCTTGGCGATCTGCGCATCGATGACACTCATCGAAGTCCTCCTGTCGATCCGGCGACAACGTCGCGCGGGTTCTTGTCTACGTTTCTACGGACCCCGTGTTTCCCACGGGTTACGCGACTATTACCGGCGCGTAGGGATGCTCGGCATACCCATCAGGACTGGAACCTTGCGCACTCCGGTCTCGTCGAACACAACCGTCGGGTCGGCTTCTTCCGGTGCGTTGACAAACGAGACGAACCTCGACAACTTCTCCGGATCGCCCAGAACACCAGCCCATTCGTCCTGGTAACCCTCGACGTGCTTGGCCATCAGAGCCTCGAGTTCTTCGCCGATTCCCAGGCTGTCTTCACAAATCACGGCCTTGAGGTGGTCGAGTCCGCCTTCGAGTGATTCGACCCACGGCGCAGTGCGCTGCAGGCGATCGGCAGTGCGGATGTAGAACATGAGGTAGCGGTCGATGTACTTGACCAAGGTCGCGTCGTCGAGGCCTCCGGCAAGCAGCTGAGCGTGTTTGGGTGACTGCCCGCCGTTGCCGCCCACGTACAGATTCCAACCGTTCTCCGTCGCGATGACGCCGACGTCCTTGCCACGCGCTTCGGCACATTCACGGGCACAACCCGAAACGCCGAACTTGATCTTGTGCGGCGAACGCAGGCCGCGGTAGCGGTTCTCGAGATCGACGGCCATGCCCACCGAGTCCTGGACGCCGTAGCGGCACCAACTCGAACCGACACAACTCTTGACGGTACGAAGAGATTTGCCGTATGCCTGGCCCGATTCCATCCCAGCGTCGACGAGACGCTTCCAGATTGCCGGCAACTGTTCGACGCGGGCGCCGAACAAGTCAATGCGCTGACCGCCGGTCACCTTCGTGTACAGGCCGAAGTCGCGCGCCACCTCGCCGATGACGATGAGCTGTTCGCCCGTGACCTCGCCGCCGGGCATCCGCGGGACCACCGAGTACGTACCGTTCTTCTGGATGTTCGCGAGAAAGTGATCGTTCGTGTCCTGCAGCGACGCCTGCTGCCGGTGCAGGATGTGATCGGAATCCGTCGACGCCAGAATCGAGGCGACAACCGGCTTGCAGATATCGCAGCCGGCTCCCTTGCCGTACTTGGCGATCAGAGCCGAGAAGGTTCTGGTCTGTGTCGACTGCACGATCTGGAACAGCTCAGCGCGTGACTGTGCGAAGTGCTCACACAACGCCTTCGACATCACGACGCCGGAATCGGCCAGCAGCTGCTTGACAGTGGGAAGGCAACCACCACAAGTGGTTCCGGCGCTGGTACATGCTTTCACCGAAGCGATGTCGCAAGCACCGGCTGCGATAGCGCCGCAGATGGCACCCTTGGTCACCGCGTTGCACGAGCACACCTCGGCGTCGTCGGGCAGCGATCCCGCACCCGGCTTCTCCCCCGCAGGCGAGATCAATGCCGCCGGGTCGCCGGGCAATTCGCGACCGACCAGCGGGCGCAGCGACGCATAGGCTGACGCGTCACCGACCAGAATGCCGCCGAGCAGAATCTTCGCGTCGTCGGAGACGACGAGCTTCGCGTACGTCCCTTTGGATGCGTCACTGAGGACAACTTCGAGAGCGCCCGGCGAGGTTGCCATCGCGTCACCGAAGCTGGCGACGTCGACACCCATGAGCTTGAGCTTCGTGGACATGTCGGCGCCCGGGAAATCCGCCGCACCGCCGAGCAGGCGGTCGGCCACGATCTCGGCCGTCGTGTAACCGGGAGCAACCAGTCCGTAGCAACGACCCTCCACCGCAGCACATTCGCCGACTGCATAGACGTTCTCATCCGACGTCACGCAGCCGAGGTCGGTCAGGATACCGCCGCGCTCACCCACCGCGATGCCGGCGTCGCGAGCCAGCTGATCGCGCGGCCGGACTCCTGCGGAGAAGACGAGCAACGACGCGTCGATGGTGGAACCGTCGGACAGCTCGACCACAATTCCGTTGTCGGCCTGAGAGATTCCTGCTGTGCCGACACCGGTGTGGACGGTGAGCCCCAACTCGGTGACGAGCCGGGCGAGCAGCGCGCCGCCACCCTCGTCGACCTGCATCGGCATCAGTCGCGCATTGTGTTCGACAACGTGTGCCGTCATTCCCATGAGCGAGAGCGCATTTGCCGCCTCGAGTCCGAGAAGACCGCCACCCACCACGACGCCGACAGCACCAGGGCCCGCCTTGTCGGCGGCAGCCCGGATACCGTCGAGGTCGTCGAGAGTGCGGTAGACAAAACATCCGTCACCGTCGTGCCCCGGTACGGGAGGTACGAACGGATACGAGCCGGTCGCCATCACCAGAGCGTCGTAGGAGATCGTGTTGCCGGCGGTTGTCGTGACCGTGCGGGCGTCTTTGTCGATCGAGAGCGCGCCCTCCCCCACCCGGAGATCGACCAGGCTGTCGCCGACGTAGTCGTTGCCGGCCAGTGCCAATTCCTTGGGGTCCCACGCTCCGACGTACGAGGACAGCCCGACTCGGTCGTACGCTGCGTACTGCTCGTCGCAGAGCACGGTCACCGACCAGTTGTTCGCTTCGTCGCGCGAACGCAGTGCCTCGACGAATCGGTGTCCGACCATTCCGTGTCCGATGACAACAACCGACTTGCTCATGACGCCTACTTCCTGAGGTACGAGAGAGTTCTGAGATTCTGCGGAGCGGCCGTCATACCGTGAGGGCGACCTTCGCCTCGTCGACGTCTGTGGTCAGCGTCGACGGCTTGCGCAGGAAGACGAACCAGGTGACTGCGATGCAGGCGATGTAGAAGGCCAGGAACACCCAGAAGGCCATGGTCGCCGACTTCGCGGGGCTGCTGTACGACGCGCGCAGGACCAGGTTGATGCCGACGCCGCCCAAACCGCCTACCGCACCGGCAAATCCGATGAGCGCGCCGGAAATGCTGCGCGACCACGTTGCCTTCTCGCTGCGATCCATGTGATCGAAGCTCTGAGCTTTCGCTTCGAAGATTGCCGGGATCATCTTGTAGACGGATCCGTTTCCGATGCCGGAGAGCAGGAACAGGGCGATGAACCCGAGAACGAATGTCACCATGATTCCAGCACTCGCGACGCCCGCGGTGTTGTCGTCCATCGTTCCGGCCGTCACGAGGATCGATGCCGCGAATGCCATGGCGACAAACGTCCACATCGTGATCTTGCCGCCACCGATGCGGTCGGCCAGCTTGCCGCCGAGGGGGCGAGCGATCGAGCCGAGGAGCGGTCCGATGAAGGCGATCTGTGCCGCGTGCAGTGCAGCCGCTGCCGGAGTGGCACCGCCGGCGAGGAAGTTGATCTGCAGAACCTGACCGAAGGCGAAGCTGAATCCGATGAAGGAACCGAACGTACCGATGTACAGGAAGCTGATCACCCAGGACTCGGAGAACTTCAGCGCCTTGGCCATCGATCGCAGGTCCGACTTCTGGTTGCCCAGGTTGTCCATGAACAGCGCAGCGCCGACGGCAGCGGCCGCAATGAACACCAGATAAACAGCGCAGACGATCCACGGAGCTCGGTTGCCCACGGTTGCGATCACCAGAAGGCCGATCAGCTGGATCATCGGTACACCGATGTTGCCGCCGCCTGCGTTGAGCCCGAGCGCCCACCCCTTGAGGCGCTGCGGGTAGAAGGCATTGATGTTGGTCATCGACGACGCGAAGTTGCCGCCGCCGATACCTGCTGTGGCCGCCACCAACATGAACGTGGTGTAGGACGCGCCCGGATTCATCATCAGGTAGAGCGTGAGAAGTGTTGGTATGAAAAGGAACAGCGCACTCATGACCGTCCAGTTGCGACCGCCGAAGCGTGCGGTGGCAACCGTGTACGGAATGCGGAGGACCGACCCGACGAGTGTGGGCACTGCGACGAGGAAGAACTTTCCGGCCGCGTCGATGCCGTAGATATCCGTCGGCATGAACAACACCATCACGGACCAGATCGACCAGATCGAGAAGCCGACGTGTTCGGCCACCACTGACCAGATCAGGTTTCGCTTCGCGATGTCCTTGCCGCCGGATTCCCAGGCGTCGACGTCCTCTGCATCCCAATGCTCGATGTAATGACTCACCAGGGCCTCCTGAATATGTTGGAGACCCAAAGGTAGAAAACTGTTATTGCGCCGGTGCTGCGCGCGATGACCGCTAAGTCAATTGATCCTCACCCGGTAACAAGGCCGGGTGTGAGCTAGTTCTTCGCGGGTGCGTGCCAGGAATCCTCGAGCATCCGAGGCTTACATGCCTGGTAGGCACCCAGAAGCACCACGATCACCGCGACGACGAGCAAGCCGAACGGCGCAGCGTATCCACCGGACACGTCATGGAAAACGCCGAACAGGAGCGGACCGAGGCAGGCAACGGAGTAGCCGATGCCCTGGGTGAAACCGGACAGGGCGGAGGAGCCGATGTGCGAACGTGTGCGCAGATTGATCAGTGTGAGTGACATCGGGAACGTACTCGGGCCGAGGCCCAGAACGACAACCCACACGATCGGTGCCGCCATCGGGGCGAAGTAGAGTCCGCCCATTCCGACGAGGTAACAGACGGCACACGCGATCACGACGGGGAACGGATTGGCCATGCGGGCGCACAGCGTCGGTGCCCCGAAAGCTGCGACGAGCCCGATCACCGAGAACATACCGACCATGGTTCCGCCGAATGCGTCGCTGGCGCCGGCATCACGAAGGATCGAGGGAATCCACGTGAACATCGAATAGGTGATCAGCGAAGTCATGCCGAACATGCCGGCCATCCCCCAGGCCACGGGCGAACGCCAGACCTGACCGCGCGGCTGTTCCGTCGCTGCCGCAACAGATTCCGATGCATTCTCGACGGACCCGGCTTCGTTCGCACGAGCCTTGCGTGAGCGAGCGAGGGTGATCAACCACGGCACTGCGGCGGCGAAGCCGAAGGCCGACCACCAGCCGATCGAGAACCTCCACCCGAAGGCATCGGCGACCGGAACGGCGACGAACGCCGGAACGATGGTGCCGATCTGCACGGCCACGATGTAGACCGAACTCATGGTGGCGAGGCGATCGGAGAAGTACCGCTTGACCAACGGCGGAATCACGACATTGCCGATTCCCATGCCGGCCAGCGCCAGAGCCGACAGAGCCAGCAACGACCACGTCTGAGACATCATGGCGCGCAACAGCATTCCGACGCCCGCCATCAGCATCGCGATAAGGGCCGTACGTTCGAGTCCGATACGTTTCGCGATGGCCGGGGTGATGAGCCCGAATATCGCGAACATAGCGGTCGGAACCATGCCGAAGACGCCGACGATCGAGGCGGAGAAGCCGATCTCGTCGCGAATCTCTGCCGCCAACGGCGAGAACGAGGTCACCGCAAGTCGAAGTACGAGCGCAGACATCGCAATAGCGGCGAAGACGAGCACACGGCCTTGTACCAACGAGCGGGTTTCGGTTCTCTCCAGTTGAGCAGTCACCGGCAAATCATAGGATGACCGGACGAACTCGCACAAGCGCGGTACTCTAACGTCACATTCACACCACTACCCAGAGCCACAACCCGGACCCGAGGAAACACCACGTGCAACCCGTTCGACGCGCAAGCCTCATCTCGCAGGTCACCGAACAACTCCGCAACGAAATCCGGAGCGGCACCTGGCCGATCGGCTCCAAGATCCCCACCGAACCGGAACTGTCGGAGCTGACCGGCACCGGACGCAACACGGTGCGCGAGGCAGTCCAGGCGCTCGTTCACGCCGGAATGCTGGAACGTCGTCAGGGATCGGGCACCTACGTCGTTGCCCTCTCCGACCTCGGTGGCACTTTGGGCAACTACTTTGCCGGCGCCCACCAGCGGGATGTGCTCGAACTCAGGCGCGCGCTCGACATCACCGCGGCCACTCTCGCCGCCGCACGCCGAACCGACGACGACATCGCCGAACTGACGCGGTTACTCGCACTCCGCACTGCGTCGTGGGAGGGCCAGGACATCGACGGCGCCACCACTGCGGACGTCGCCCTGCACCGGGCGATCGTCGCGGCCAGCCACAACGAGGTCTACCTGGAGTTCTACGACTCCCTGCTCCCGGTCATCGAAACCACGATTCAACAGCACATCGATGCGACCGGTGAGGGATTTCACTCGCAGCACGCGAAGCTCGTCGAGGCTGTCGTCGACGGGGACACGGTGGCCGCCTCGAACGCCGCACGCGAATTGTTCGAGGGCCTGGTCTCGGACTTCGGTGCAGGTGCGGCGCTCTAGAGCAGCAAGCGCACGATGTCGGACGTGCGGGCCAGTCCCGGAAACGCGTCCGCCGTCGAGCGAGGATGAAGAACATGAACGGCCAAGCGGAACATCACCGCACGTAGAAGCATCTGCGGCCACTCGGGTAGGTCTTCCCAACGGCCGACCAGCGCCTCGTCGGCACCGCCCCACGAGATCGCGTCGACCACCGCGACGGCGGCCGCCCACGCTGCCGGACGCCAATACGGCGTGATGTCGGTGATTCCGGGCGCCATACTGCCCGAGAACAGCACTGTCCCGAACAAATCGCCGTGCACGAGCTGGTCGGGACTCTGTACCGGCTTACGCAAAGTCGCGAGCCCGGCAATCAGTTCCAAACTCTTGCGGCCGTCCGGCGTAGGCGTCTCGAGCTGCTCGACGCCCTTCGCGATCCTCAGCGGAACCGTCTCCCACGCCGCGCGATCAGCCGCGACGAATACGTCGACCTCGGCCCACGGCGGCACCGGCGGTTGCGCAAGGAAGCGCGGGCGCTCGAGCGAGGCCGTCGCCGCATGCAGTCGGCAGGACATCGAGACCACTTCGTCGTGACGCGGTTCCGGCGATCCGACGATGAATGTGTCGGCGCGCCAGCCCGAAACGACGTACCGACCGTCGGTCGAACGCACCGGCCGAGCCAGTCGAACACCGTCGACTTCGAGGTTCTCTCGCACCTTCGCCGACCACGCTGCGCGGGCATGATCCGCAACTGCTGAAAGGACGACGTCTCCACACAGCCAACCGCCGTCCCAATCCGCACCGAGTGGGATGGGGTCGACTTCACGTAGGCCAAAGGTGGAGCACACGTGCTGGGGAGGTTGGCCTGTGCTCACACCACAACGCTACCGGTGTGCACCGCTGCCTCCCGCGAGGCGCGCCTAGTAGACCGGCAGACTCGCATCCACTTGGTTCGCCCAGGCGATCGCGCCGCCTTGAACGTGAACTGCGTCGGCGAAGCCCGCGTTCTTGAGAAAGGCCAGTGCCTCGGCCGAACGAATTCCGGTCTTGCAGTACAGGACTATCTGCTTGTTCTGCGGCAAGGTCGCCAGGGCTTCACCGGACAGGATGCGGTCCTTCGGGATCAGCACCGCCCCCGGCAGATGCATGATGTCCCATTCGACCGGTTCTCGTACGTCGACCAATTCGATCGATCGACCCTCGCCGATCATGGCCTCCAGTTCCGGCGCCGTGATCGTCGAGCCGGCAGCGGCAGCGCTCGCCTCTTCGGACACGACACCGCAGAACGCGTCGTAGTCGATCAAGGCGGTGACCGGAACTCTGGTCGGATCACGCTGAAGGCGGATCGTCCGGAACGTCATCGCAAGTGCGTCGTAGATCATCAGGCGTCCGAGAAGAGGTTCACCGATTCCGGTGATGAGCTTGACCGCCTCGGTCGCCATGATCGAACCGATTGTCGCCGGCAGGACTCCGAGAACACCGCCCTCGGCACACGAGGGGACCATGCCCGGCGGCGGCGCCTCGGGGTAGAGGTCGCGATAGTTCAGTCCCGCGCCGTCCGGGGCGTCTTCCCAGAAGACCGAGACCTGCCCTTCGAAGCGGTAGATCGAGCCCCACACATACGGCTTTCCGGCGATCACGGCGGCATCGTTGACGAGGTACCGCGTCGCGAAGTTGTCCGTGCCGTCGAGGATCAGGTCGTATTCGGAGAACAACTCGACCGCGTTGGAATTGTCCAGGCGAAACTCGTGCAACCGGACGTCGACGTGTTCGTTGATCTCGAGAATCGACTCTTTCGCGCTGACCGCCTTCGGGCGTCCGACGTCGGAGCGTCCGTGAATCACCTGACGCTGCAGGTTCGACATGTCGACCTCGTCGAACTCGACGACTCCGATCGTGCCCACTCCTGCAGCCGCGAGATAGAGCAGTGCGGGCGAACCCAATCCACCGGCGCCGATGAAGAGAACTCGCGCATTCTTGAGCCGCTTCTGACCGGTCATGCCGACGTTCGGAATGATCAGGTGCCTGCTGTATCGGGCAACTTCCTCCCGGCTCAACTCGGCTGCCGGCTCCACCAGTGGTGGCAATACGACGGGTGTTGCAGACACCGCGAAACACTCCTAGTTCAAGACGAGATCAGGGGTTCTTGATCCGGTCACGCTCGGGGGTACGGCCACGGATTGAAGCGGCACGTGAGTCCGTTCATCGGAACGACGCCCTCGGGGTCAAGCCTAGCGATGTCGTTGTTCGCGGTTCCGAAGGTCTGCTGCATCATGATCGGTGCGAGTCCGCCCTCGGTCTCGCACGGCTGATGAGCGGCGTAACCGATGGCATGGCCGACCTCGTGATTGATCTGATACTGCCGATACGAGCCGATGTCACCCTGGAACGAAATGGCGCCTCGAACCCACCGCGGTTCGTTGAGCAGGACTCGGTCCATGCTCGGGTTGTAGCAGGATCCTTCGAGTTCGATCTCGTAGCCGCAGCCTTCGCGGATAGTCATCTGTGAGGTCAGGGAGATGCGGAAGTCCGGCTCGCCCGTGTCGACGCGCCGGAACGCGACCTTGGGATCGTTGGTCCAACTCTTCGGATTGGCCAGTGTCTGATCGACCATGCGTCCGTACGATTCGTCACCTCCGAAGCCGGTGGTGTCGACGCCGTCCTCGATCTCGACCGTGTACGTGAACTCGCGTTCGGTTCCCTGTCCCACCTTGCCCGTCGTACCCGGTACGACATGCCACGTACCGCCGCCGGCGACGGTGAACGGACCACCGTCGGGAAGTGCACCGGACGGTATCGACGACGCAAAAGTTCCGTCTCCGGCCGGTGGTGCGCCGATGACGTCGGTTCCGTCGGTGCTGTGCGCGAGGTCGGCGGTGGCCGACGTCTTACTCGCGGACTCGGTGGTGTCCGGACGTACTGCATCGACGATCACGAGGATGGTGAGCACCACGAGCACCGGGATCGCGTAGGCCCGCCAGCCGTACGTCGAGACGAAGCGCCCGAGCTTGCTCTGCTTTCGCGCTGCCCGGTCCGGCCGCGGATTGCGCGGCGTTCGGCCCACTTCTCGTTTGGTCGGATCCCATTGGGCACGCAAAGGCTGATGGGAGGAAATACCTCGATAGTCGCGTTCGCCGTAGGCACGATCGTCCGGCACCTCCGGCCGACGTTCGTCGCGGGGTGCTCCAGTTCCGCTACGCATTCGAAGTTCCTCACGATCAGGGTTCTGCGTAGTTCGTCCACGCATGCGCGGTCCCCCTGGGTCAGTCACGTCGTCCAGAATCTCACACACGGCAAGTCGCTCGCCCAGGCTGACCGAAACCTGCTGGTCCTGGCGTGTCATGGCGACCCGTCGTGTAACGAGAAAGACCGCCGGTCTCGCTCACCGAGGCACACGCGACTCGCCCGGGCGACACACGGTATCGTTCATTCGGCTACGACCGGTGTGACGGAGGATACTGGCGGGTACGCACACGCGACTCGCGGATCCGCGCGCCGACCGAATTTTACTTTTGCTCAGATTGGAAGCGACATGACAGAACTCGCGGATCGGACAGACTCCGATCGCGGTACAACGGCCGGCAAGCCTGCCGGAACACGTCGCAGCACCCGCCTCCCCCGCGATGCGCGCCGCCTCCAGCTCCTCGCAGCTGCAAGCGAGGTCTTCGTCGCGAACGGGTACCACTCGGCCGGTATGGACGAGATCGCCGAATGCGCCGGTGTCAGCAAACCAGTCTTGTACCAACATTTCCCAGGCAAGCTCGAGCTGTACGTAGCGGTTCTCCAGAGCTACGTCGACAGTCTCATCTCGGGAGTTCGCCAAGCTCTGCGATCGACGACGGACAACAAACAGCGTGTCCGCGCCGCAGTCCAGGCGTTCTTCGACTTCGTCGACAACGACTCGCAGGGCTTTCGCTTGGTGTTCGAGTCCGACATCATGGGCGAACCCCAGGTGCAGACGCGCGTCGAACAAGCCACCGAAGCCTGCGTCGACGCCGTGTTCGACCTGGTCAGCCAGGATTCCGGACTCGATCCGTATCGTGCACGCATCCTTGCCGTCGGGCTTGTCGGCGCCAGCCAGTTCACCGCGCGGTACTGGCTCGAAGCTGCACGGCCTATTCCCAAGGAAGAAGCCGTCGAGATCACGGTGGCACTGGCGTGGGGCGGCCTCTCTCACGTGCCGCTGCAGGCCGAAACCAAGTAACCACGCCAGAACGAGAATGGGCGGGCAGTCGTAACGACTGCCCGCCCATTCTGCTGTTACAGCTACGCCTCAGACGGTAGGCGCGAACCCGACCTTGCGGATATCGGACGGGCCGATCTCCACGTACGCCACACGAGCAGCCTGCACCAGGAACTTGCGGCCCTTGTCGTCGACGAGTGCCAGAACCGGCTCACGGCCACCGAGGACAGCCGCGACCTGTGTCTCGACCTCGTCAGGGGTCTGTTCGCTGTTGACGATGAGCTCACGCGGGCTGTCGATTACACCGATCTTGACCTCCACGGTCAACCTCCGAACTGTTCGTGAATTACATCCGTTGTCGACGCAAGGCTAATGCAGCAGAGACCGCGCACGCTCCTCCGCACGCTGTGCCCAGAGCGAACACGACACCTAGACGAGCCCGAGAATCGCCATCCGCTCGGCATGCTTGGCCTGCATACCGTCGAACAACGCAACAACTCCGTTGAGGTCACCGGAGGCCGAGATCACCAGATCAGTGAGGTCCTCACGCTGCGCCAACACGAACTGTGCCTGTGTGATCGCCTCACCGAGGAGTCGGCGTCCCCACAGCATCAACCGGTCCTTGGCGCGGGTACTGGCCTCCACTGCAGCCTTCACCTCGAGCACCACGAACTCCGAGTGGCCCGTTTGAGAGAGCACGTCCTCCACGATCTCGGCCACATCCGCCGGGAGGGAGTGCCCGATCTCGCGGTAGAAATCGGCAGCGATTCCGTCTCCGACATACGCCTTCACGAGCGATTCCAGCCACGTCGACGGCGTGGTCGACGCGTGATAATTGTCGAGAGCGCGAACGAACGGGTCCATGACGGCAAAGATCTCGTGGCCACGTTCCGTGAGGGCTGTTTCCAGAGTCTCGAAGTGGTCCATCTCGGCGGCGGCCATGCTGGCGAACGCCACCTTGCCTCGCAGGTCCGGTGCCATTTGTGCGTCTTCCGCCAAACGGTAGAACGCCGAAATCTCGCCATACGCGAGAACGGCAAACAAATCGATCACGCCAGGGTGATCGGAAGCGACTCGGCCTCCGGTTCCAGCGGCCGTCGAAGCATCAAGATCGTGTGCGCCCATAACTACGAACTGTAGTGCTTCGACGGCCGACGCGACCGCCAAGGACCGCATGTCTGATTCGGTGATCTTCGACATGTCATCGCGAGGGGCGGACAACGTGCAGCTACAATGGTCTTGGGAGTTCGCCAGTTCCCCCGGCTCTTATGGTTCGCTGGGACGGCTGCTTTAGATCAGCCGACACGACTGTGCTCACGCGGACCCCACCGATAATGTGCGCGCACCTGCATCGACGGTTGTTGCCCGCTTCGCCGAGATCTCCGGACAGTTCGAATTCGTCCGAGTGGAATTCAGTGCTGAGGCGTAGGCATGGCCGAAGAAAAAGAGGGCATCGACATCGGCCGACTTACGGCCTGGCCCCTTACCTTGTGCGTGCGTACCGCCACGAGGAAAGGCTAGTCCCCTGAGCAAGATCACTGTCGACCACGAAGACGAAGCAACCGAGAACACCGTTTCCGTCCAGCTCGACGACACGCATGTACCCCCGACCTTTGCCGAGCTCGGTGTCCGCGACGAAATCGTCCG
The DNA here is from genome assembly GCF_053470465.1 of Rhodococcus sp. GB-02. NCBI lineage: Bacteria > Bacillati > Actinomycetota > Actinomycetes > Mycobacteriales > Nocardiaceae > Rhodococcus > Rhodococcus sp. GB-02. Next base: position 2,564,690 of record NZ_JBPUKE010000001.1, on the reverse strand, counting down.
CGCACTGAACGAGATCGGCATCGAGCGCACCTTCGCCATCCAGGAACTCACCCTTCCGTTGGCTCTCGCCGGTGACGACCTCATCGGTCAGGCACGAACCGGAATGGGCAAGACCTTCGGTTTCGGCGTCCCGCTTCTGCATCGCATCGTCACCGCCGAGAACGGCACGGCTGTTCTCGACGGCACGCCCCGCGCCTTGATCATCGTTCCCACCCGCGAACTGTGCATCCAGGTCGCCCGCGACCTCGAGAACGCCAGCAAGTACCTCCGCGTCGGCGATCGTGGTCTTCAGGTTCTGCCCATCTACGGCGGCCGGCCGTACGAGGCGCAGATCTCGGCACTCCAGAAGGGCGTCGACGTTGTCGTCGGCACCCCGGGCCGCCTGCTCGACCTCGCAAACCAGTCGCATCTGATCCTGGGCAAGGTCGGCGTCCTCGTCCTCGACGAGGCCGACGAAATGCTCGACCTCGGCTTCCTTCCCGACATCGAACGCCTCATGGGCATGGTCCCTGACAAGCGTCAGACGATGCTCTTCTCCGCGACGATGCCCGGCCCGATCATCACCCTGGCGCGCACCTTCCTGACACAGCCGACGCACATCCGCGCCGAAGAGGCCGAATCCTCCGCAGTGCACGACCGCACGAGCCAGCACATCTACCGTGCACACGCGCTCGACAAGGCCGAGATGGTCGCCCGCGTTCTGCAGGCCGAAGGCCGCGGCGCGACGATGATCTTCACCCGTACCAAGCGCACCGCCCAGAAGGTTGCCGACGATCTTGCCGAGCGCGGCTTCTCCGTCGGTGCCGTCCACGGCGACCTTGGACAGATCGCCCGTGAAAAGGCACTGAAAGGCTTCCGTAACGGAAAGGTCGACGTTCTGGTCGCCACCGACGTCGCCGCCCGCGGTATCGACATCGACGACGTCACCCACGTCATCAACTACCAGTGCCCCGAGGACGAGAAGACCTACGTCCACCGCATCGGTCGTACCGGCCGTGCAGGGCGCACCGGCATCGCGGTCACACTGGTCGACTGGGACGACATCCCTCGCTGGCAGCTCATCGACAAGGCCCTGAGCCTTGGAATCCCCGACCCGGTCGAGACGTACTCGAGCTCGCCGCACCTCTACGAAGAGCTGTCGATTCCGGCCGATGCCAAGGGCACTGTTCGCAAGGCGAAGACTGCGCCCGAGAAGGCAGCAACGGACAAGGCAGACGCGCCGAAGACGACCGACTCGGACGGCAGCGAAGAGAAGGCCGCTCCCCGCCGCAACCGGACCCGTCGACGCACCCGCGCCGGCGCTTCGGCCGACGCCGCGACGTCCACCACCGCTACCGCGACCACCGCTCCCCCTTCGGCACCCGCCGCAACCGGTGCCGAGAACACGGACGACGACGGAGCAGCCAAGCCGCGCCGACGTCGGCGTCGTCGCCCCGCGGCTACCGCGACGGCAGGCGCCGCAGAGTAAGCTGCCGATGTGCTGGCTCCTGAAAGGCGTACTCGCTCAGATCTGATCGGTGCGCTGGCTCTCGCGCTGGCCGTAGTCGTAGCGGTGACCGTGGTGTGGTTGCGCAGTGATGCGCACGGAACCACCTCGGTCACCGCTGACACGTCACTCCCACCTCTGTCGACGTCGGTGTTGTTGCCCGACATCCTGAAGCAGACGTGGGAATCCCCCAGCGCCGCCTCGACGGCGCCCATCACCGTCGGAAATGCCGTTGTCACCGCCGACGGTTCCGAAGTGATCGGCCGCGATCCGGCTACGGGCGAAGAAGTGTGGCGGTACGCGCGCAACATCCCTCTGTGCGGCGCGATCGGTTCGTGGGATCGCCTCGTCAGTGTCTACCAAGACAATCGTGGGTGCTCACAGGTCACGTCGCTGGTCGCCGACACCGGTGCCCGCAAGGACCAACGCAACAGCGACGCCGATTCCGCGGTCAGCCTTTCAGCGGACGGCACCTACCTGATTTCGCGCGGCAGTGAGCGAATGGAACTGTGGCGTTCGGACCTCGTCCGAACCCTCGAGTACGGCCGGGTCGACGCGAAGGTCAACCCGAACAAGCAGCCCCGCACCGGATGCACGCTGCTCGATGCTGCGTCGAGCGCCAACCGAGTCTCCGTACTCGAACGCTGCCCCGGTGAAGCCTCCAACAGGTTGACGGTGATGAATCCCGCACCCAAGGACGCCCAGGAACCCGAAGAGTACGGATCCGCGATTCTCCTCGACTCCGAGGGCGCACGCCTGCTTGCCGTGGCCGGCGAAAAGACCGCGGTCTATCTCCCCGCAGCCAACGGAACCGTTTCTCGCATAAGCATTTTCGACGGAACCGGCAATCCGATCGTCGACTATCCGATCGAGGGAGCGGTGACCGAAGGCGCCCGCACCCACGCCGACAAAGCGTCGATCACGTGGTGGACCGGCTCGCAGACCGTCAACCTCCGCCTGAGCGATCTCGCTCCGACGTGGATCGTCAACGGAACGTCCGGGCCCGGAAGCATGGTCGCCGGTCAGATGCTCATCCCCGTTCCGGGCGGCATTGCAGCCGTCAGCCCTTCGGACGGAACCGTTCAGCGCATGATTGCAGTCGACCGCGGTGAGACGGCCACACCGATCGTGCTCGCCGGTGCGGGCGAGACGATTCTGGAACAGCGCGGCGACACCGTGTTCTCGCTGCGCTAGAATTTCTCGCTGCGGTCAGAGCGTCAGCTCCGGCGCGAAAGTCACGACTTCGTTTCCAGCCCAATGCTTTAAAAGATTGTCGGCGAGTTCACGATAGGCGTCCGCGCCCTTGTTCTTTCGTCCCGCTAGGACCGTCGCGCCCGAAGCAGAGGCCTCCGCGAACTTGACGGTGCGTGGGATCGGCGGCGCCAGAACGGCCAGGGAGTAGCGATCACTGACGTCGGCGAGCACGTCGCGACTGTGAGTGGTCCGAGCGTCGTACAGAGTCGGAAGTGCGCCGAGCAGAACAAGATCCGGGTTGGTGATGGCCTGGACTTCACGAACCGTACGCAGCAGCTGGCCGACGCCGCGGTGCGCGAGGGTCTCGCATTGCAGCGGGACCAGAACCGACTGCGCCGCAGTCAAACCGTTGAGTGTGAGCACTCCCAACGACGGCGGGCAGTCGATGATGATGACGTCGTAACTACCCAGGAGCGGAGACAGCGCCCGCTTGAGCGCGAACTCTCGACCGGGTCGCATCAGGAGCAGCGCTTCGGCGCCCGCGAGATCGATGGTTGCCGGCAGGAGGTCCATGCCGTCTTCCGTCTTCAGCACGGCGTCAACCGCGTCGAGATCACCCGCCAGGACCTCGTTGACCGAACGCTCGAGGCGATCCGGATTGTGTCCGAGCGAGAACGTCAGGCAGCCCTGCGGGTCGAGATCCACCACCAGGACTCGCTGTCCGAGCGCGGACAAAGCCGCACCGAGGGAGGCGACCGTGGTGGTTTTAGCCACGCCGCCCTTTTGATTCGCCACTGCGAGAACCGTCGTCACACGTAGATCCTTGCGCACTTCGCGCCAGGAGGCGAGCTACACACGCGAGGCAGCCTGCAATGATGGTCCACATGGCTTCCCAGTCCGCCCCCTCGGCTATCCCCCTCAACGCTCGCGTCGTACTCATGCGCCACGGTGAAACCGAGTGGGCGCGCACCGGGAAACACACGGGACGGACCGAGGTTCCGCTGACTCCGCTCGGCGAGATGCAGGCCACCGCGACCGGAAACCGCCTGCGGACTCTCGACCTCCGCAATCCCATGATTCTCACCAGTCCTCGCTTGCGCGCTCAGTTGACGGGTGATCTCGCCGGGCTGCCGGAGGAGCGAACCTGGGATGCGCTCTCCGAATGGGACTACGGCGACTACGAGGGCCTCACGACGCCCGAGATCCGCGCAACAGTGCCCGATTGGACCGTCTGGACACACCCGTGCCCCGGCGGCGAGCAGTCAGATCAGATCCATGCCCGCACCGACATGGTGCTGTCGATGGTGCGTTCACAACTACCCGAGCGGGACGTGATCTTGATCGGGCACGGACACTTCTCGCGCGCACTCATCGCCCGCTGGCTGGAGCTCCCGGTGACGGAAGGAAAGCGTTTCGCGTTGTTCCCGGGTGCATACACGGTGCTCGGCTACGAGCACGGCGCCACCCATCTCGTTCATCACAACGTGCCGCCGCTCGTCGAGACCTAAGTTCGTCGAGGCCTAGGTTCGTCGAGGCTTAAGATTCTCTCCATGATTCGACGCGCCACGCCCGCAGACGTCCAGCCGATCACCGACATGATCTACGAGTTGGCGGACTATCAGAAGGCCCTCGACGAGTGCACCGTGAAGGCGGAACAGATCGGCGAGGCTCTGTTCGGGCCGGCCGCGACGGCCTTCGCACACGTAGCTGTGAATTCAGCCGACGACGTCGTCGGCATGGCGCTGTGGTTTCGCAATTTCTCGACCTGGGACGGCGCGCACGGCATCTACCTCGAAGATCTGTACGTCAAGCCCAGCCAGCGCGGATCAGGGCACGGAAAGGCTCTTCTGGCCGCACTCGCCAAGGAATGCACCGACAACGACTACACGCGGCTGTCCTGGTCGGTGCTCAACTGGAACACCCCCTCGATCAAGTTCTACGAGTCACTCGGCGCCGACGCGAAAACCGAGTGGACCACGTATCGCCTGACCGGAACCCACCTCGGAGCTCTCGCCGCCGAAGCAGAGTAGGCCTGAAGCCGAGTAGGCGTTCAGCCCTTCTTGTCCCGCGGCTCTTCGGGCTCGTCAGCGCCGGGGTTTCCCTCTTCCGGCGATACCTCGTCTGCGTACGCTCCGTACTCCGCTGCCATCCACCGAGACGTCGGCGCCGAGAACAGGCAGCCGAGGGCGCCGAGAACGACGACACCCAGAACGACGCCGAGCGGCACCTGATGCGAATCGGTCAGCAGCGACCAGGCGACCGGCAGGAGCAGCAACTGGGCGACGACGGCGATTGCCCGGCCCCACCGGCGACCGGTCAGCAGAGCGATACCTGCAGCCAACACCGCGCCGCCGAGAATCGCGACCCAGGCAGCGAAGCCGTACCCGTTGGTGACGCTCTGATCGTGCCCGGTTGCGCCGCGAATCACCGCGACGATCGCGAACCCGGCGGCAACCAGCCCTTGCAGCGTCACGAGGGCACCTGCCCATCTGACTGTCTTGGGCAGGGCGTTCGGACTGGCGGTATTCGGCACGAGGCCAGCCTAGAACACGACACCGGATAGGCTCATGCCCCGTGCGCGCACTGCTGATCGTCAATCCCAATGCCACCTCCACCACCGCCGCCGGTCGTGACCTGTTGGCACACGCCCTCGAGAGCCGGGTGCGACTTACTGTGGCGCACACCACACATCGCGGACACGCTGCCGAACTGGCGCGCGAAGCCCACGAAGACGGCTTCGGCTCGGTGATCGTCCACGGCGGCGACGGAACGGTCAACGAAGTGGTCAACGGACTGCTCGGGGCACCGCATCCCGCGTCGATGAAATCGGTTCCGGTCGGTCCGATCCCGACGATCGCGGTCGTTCCAGGGGGCTCGGCAAACGTTTTCGCGCGTTCACTCGGTATTGCCGCCGACCCGATCGACGCCACAAACCAACTCGTCGACCTACTCTCGGCGCGGACGAGACGCCGAATCGGGCTCGCACATTGTGACAACCGTTGGTTCACGTTCAATGCCGGAATGGGCCTCGACGCCGATGTGTGCGAAGCCGTCGACGCCAGCCGCAAGAATGGTGACGCTGCCACTCCAGCACGATATGTCCGAACCGCGATCGCAGCGTTCTTCCGCGCGAAGCGAGCCGAACCAGCCCTGACGGTCCACCTTCCCGATCAGGATCCCGTCTCCGGAGTCCACTACGCGTTCGTGTCGAACTCGAGCCCGTGGACGTATCTGGAAGAGCGTCCCGTACACACCAATCCGGGAACTACCTTCGACAGCGGACTCGGAATCTTCGCTATGACGAGCACCAAAGTCCTACCGTCCCTGCGGGTTGTGCGGCAGCTCCTCGCACGCGGCGCAGAGCCGAAATCGAAGGTCCTCCTACGCACCGACGACGTCCCGACCATCACCATCGAATCGTCGCGACCGATCGGACTCCAGATGGACGGCGACTACCTCGGACTTCGCGAAAAGGTCGAATTCACCTCGGTCCCGGATGCACTGGAAGTGTTCGCGCCGATTACGACGTGAGTCAGGCAACACGTTTGACCTGCAAAAACTCTGGTGCCGAATAGCCAAAATCGGGTAAAATGCCGGTGACGACCAGGTGGCCGTCAGGTGTGTCACAAATTAGTGAGTTGGCCCACGAACCCGTTCAAACCTATTGACATACCGCGAGTTCGTGAAAGCATTCACAAGTAACAGTGCGGAAACGTTGATGACGCACACACAAACTCATTGGTACCAAATGGTGTGAATACGCACCCAATTAAGGAGCGAAAAAAGATGGACTGGCGCCACAACGCAATCTGTCGCGACGAGGATCCCGAACTGTTCTTCCCCGTGGGAAACAGCGGACCGGCCCTCGCTCAGATCGCTGATGCCAAGGTTGTCTGCAACCGCTGCCCCGTCACCGCCGAGTGCCTGTCATGGGCCCTCGAGTCCGGTCAGGATGCAGGCGTCTGGGGCGGAATGAGCGAAGACGAGCGTCGCGCACTCAAGCGTCGTAACGCACGTACCCGTGCACGCACTTCCGTCTAGGTAGAACCGAGACGTTCGACTCGAGGCGGAGAACAGCCCCTCCACACAGTCGAAGACGACAGCCCGGCACCACATGGTGCCGGGCTTTTTGTCTGCTCGAATTACTGGCGCTGCTCGAATCAGTAACGCGCAGTGCGCCTACCGAGCGGCACACGCAGAACCGCGTCGGTGCCGCCGCCACTTCCCGGGTGCAGTCCGAGCGAGCCGCCGAGTTCGGCGCCCAGCAGAGTCCGCACGATCTGAAGTCCGAGGCGATCGGACTTCTCGAGGTCGAAGTTCTCCGGCAGGCCGCGCCCGTTGTCGTGGATGATCACGTCCAACCAGCGCGCAGAACGCTCGGCGCTGAGTGTGACCGTGCCGGTGAGTCCCGGATCGAAAGCGTGCTCGATCGCGTTCTGCACCAACTCCGTCAGCACCATGACCAGCGGGGTGGCGCGCTCGGCGGAGAACACTCCGAAACTGCCCTCGCGCCGAATCGTCACCGGCACACCCACTCCCGCGACATCGGAGAGCATGGGAACCAACCGGTCGATCACCTCGTCGAGATCCACCTCTTCGTCTACCGACATCGAGAGGGTGTCGTGAACGAGGGCGATGGACGTCACGCGTCTCACCGATTCCGTCAATGCTTGTCGCGCTTCGTCGTTGCCGGTTCGCCTGGCCTGTAGACGCAGCAGCGCCGCGACGGTTTGCAGGTTGTTCTTCACCCGATGGTGAATCTCGCGGATGGTCGCGTCCTTGCTCAGGAGCGCGCGATCACGACGCTTGACCTCGGTGACGTCGCGAACCACGACCGCAGCACCGACGTGCCGACCACCCGGCTTGAGAACCAGAGCGCGCAGCAGAACGGTCGCCCCACGCGCCTCGATCTCCATTCGACGGCCAGGCTTGTCCGCCAACGTATCTCGGATGTAACCCGCGGCTTCCTGAGACTCGAACGGGTCTGTGACCAACGAACGGGTCAACGCCGCGAGATCTTGTCCCACCAGATCCGAACTCAGACCCATCCGGTGATACGCCGAGAGGGCGTTCGGGCTCGCGTAGACGACGGTGCCTTCGGTGTCGAGACGGATGAAACCGTCGCCGGCACGTGGGCTCGAGTTCGTGTCGGAGCGCGATTCTCGGATCGGGAAGGTTCCGTCGCTGATCATCTGACACAGGTCTTCGGCGCAATCGAGATACGCGAGCTCGAGCGGACTCTGCGCTCGCTGGTGCGACAGGTTGGTGTCGCGGCTCAGAACCGCGATGACTCGCCCGTCCAGACGCACCGGAACTGCTTCCTTGCGCGGTGGCATCCCCTTACGCCACGTCTCGTCTTCCCCACGCACGACGCGGCCCTCCACGAGAGCGCGAAGAACCTGCGGATGCTCGGACTCGGAAACGACCGTTCCGACTGCGTCCTCCGGGAAAGCCGTCGAAGCCGTGGTCGGCCGGCAGTGCGCTACGCAGATGACCGTCCCTTCGGATCGGTTCTTCTCCGATTCGGTGCCCACCCACAGGAGAACGTCTGCAAAAGAGAGGTCGGCGAGCAGTTGCCACTCCCCCACGACGCGCTGGAGATGGTCGACCGCCGCACCCGGCAGATCGGTGTGTTCGGCGAGGAGGTCACTGAGAGTGGACATCGGCTTACTTAGGAGATCACGGCGATCAGATCGCCTTGCTGAATCACGTCGCCGACCTTGACGCCCACCGTCGTCACCGTTCCCGGAACCTCGGCCAGGACGGGAATTTCCATCTTCATCGATTCGAGGATGACCAGGGTGTCGCCGTCCGCGACGACGTCTCCCTCGCTCACGACGACCTGGTAGACCGTCGAAACCATCTCGGCGCGCACGTCTTCTGCCATCGTGAACCTCACTTCTGTCGGAACTGCACTCTGACCACGAAACTACGTCGATGGATTACTCGATCGACCTGCCAATGGAACCACACCGGCATCGGCGTGAAACAATGACGCGAAAGAAACAGAAGGGAGACCAATCATGGGTAAGCGTGGTCGTAAGAAGCGCAGCCGTAAGGGCAACGCCGCTAACCATGGCAAGCGTCCAAACGCCTGACATGTAGCGCAGCAAAACGTCCGAGGGGCGGGGAAGCATTGCTTCCCCGCCCCTCGGACGTTTTGCTTTCGGGCGTAGTTGCTCTTCGAGGTTGCTGCCCCTCAGATCTTCACTGAGGGGTCAGCTGTCGGTTTCGGTAGTCGTGATGACGATGGTCCGACGCAGTTCGACGGTGAGCCGCTGACGCAGGCTTTCCGGTGCGTGATCCCCGCCGCACTTGCGGTTGATCAGGCTCTTGACCTTCTCCTCGATCCCGTAGGCCTCGAGGCACGATCCGCAGTCGTCGATATGACGTTGTAGACGAGCGCGACTGGAATCGTCGCATTCACCGTCGAGCATCAACCAGACGTCGGCGATGACTGCCGAGCAGTCGAGCCTTTCGAATTCGTCCTGCTCACTCATCGTTTGACACCTTCCGCCTCGGTGGCTGCGGCCGTGGCCGTGTCGACTGCGCCGTCCCGATTGAATCCACGGTCTTTGGCGACATCGGCCAAGAGACCGCGCAATTGCTTACGACCACGATGCAGTCGTGACATCACCGTTCCGATGGGTGTGCCCATGATCTCCGCGATCTCCTTGTACGGGAATCCCTCGACGTCGGCGTAGTACACCGCCATCCGGAATTCCTCGGGCAGCGACTGCAGCGCCGCCTTGATGTCGTCGTCCGGCAGCGCGTCGAGAGCCTCCACCTCGGCCGAACGTAGCCCGGTGGACGTGTGCTCTGCGGTGGCGGCCAACTGCCAGTCGGTGATCTCGTCCGTCGGATACTGCGCGGGTTGGCGCTGCTTCTTGCGGTACGAGTTGATGTAGGTGTTGGTGAGAATCCGGTACAGCCAGGCTTTCAGGTTGGTACCGGCACGGAACGAGCGGAAAGCCGTGTACGCCTTGACGTACGTCTCCTGCACGAGGTCTTCGGCATCGGCCGGGTTCCTCGTCATACGCAGTGCAGCGCCGTACAACTGGTCGAGCAACGGGAGCGCGTCACGCTCGAACCGGGCAATCAACTCATCCGCAGTTTCGGGCGTTTCGGACACCGCGCCATCGACAGGTTCGGAAACCTCCGACGGTTCGTCCTTGGGCCGGTCGTGTTCCAGCACTCTGATCCCTTCACTAGCCGTAGGGATCAAGGTTACCGCCAACTGAAGATCCGACCCACGGGCCGGTGGTGGCTCACACACAGCCAGCACGGTCGCTCCTTCGCTTCTCGGGACAAGTTTCATCAACTGGTACCAACAAGGGAGCCTGCGACTCTGTTCCCGACCTGGTAGGAGTCCAGAAAGAGTGGCTCACCTAAGGTCTTCGTCATGGCCGGAACAGCGACTCCTGCGACCGCACTGCTCGACAAGTCGAAGACTCCGCACCGCGTTCACAGCTACGACCACGACCCCCGCGCCGAATCGTTCGGCGACGAGGCTGTCACGGCTCTGGCCGAGTTGGTTGGCGTCGAGGCCGCCCAGATCTTCAAGACCTTGGTCGTCAAACTCGACACGGGCAAGCTCGCCGTAGCGGTTCTGCCGGTACCGAACAAACTCTCACTCAAAGCTGCGGCTGCTGCCCTCGGTGCAAGCAAAGCCGTCATGGCAGATCGCGCCGAAGCCGAGCGATCGAGCGGCTACGTCTTCGGTGGTATCTCACCGCTCGGCCAACGCAAGAAACTGCCGACCGTGATCGATGCCTCGGCTCTCGACTGGGATCGGGTTCTCTGCAGCGCCGGACGACGCGGCCTTGAAATCGAACTGGCTCCGACCGACCTTGCCCAATTGAGCGGCGCGGTCACCGCACAAATCACAGCGAGCTGAGGATCCGGTCGCTACGGTCTGTTCATGCGTCCACAAACCAAGCGTCCACCCCTGAAAATTTTTACACTGACCGCTGCAGCCGCGGCCCTCGCCGTCTCACTGACTGCCTGCGGGAGTTCCGGCAGTGCCGCCAAGGAAGTCACGGTGGTCGGGTCAGGGCAGGTTCGCGGGGCACCGGACATCCTCAACGCGGACATCGGAATCGAGGTTGTCGCTCCGGACGTCTCGGGAGCGGTTTCCGAGTCGAATGACAAGGCCCGCCAGATGATTGACGCGATAGTCAATGCCGGCGTGGCCGCCGAGGACGTGCAGACAAGCGATCTGTCAGTTCAGCCGCAGTACGACGCCAGTGGTGGGCCGTTCGTCGGCGGTAACGTGACGGGCTACCGGGCAACCAACTCGGTACGAATCGTCGTCCGCGATCTCGACAAGGCCTCTTCTGTCCTGGACGCCGGCATCGCGGCGGGCGGAAACGCGGCACGGCTCGGTAACGTCGCCTTCGCCATCGACGACGACTCTCAGCTTCTGGCCGACGCTCGCACCCGGGCCTTCGAGGACGCGAAGAACCGTGCCGAGCAGTACGCGGATCTGTCCGGCACGTCGCTCGAGAACGTCGTGACCATCACCGAGGCACACGACACGAGTGGCGGTCAGACCATGCGCGCTCCCGACGCCTCGATGTCCGACATGGTTCTCGCCCCGGGAACCCAGCAGGTCTCGTTCGAAGTGACCGTTACCTGGGCTCTCGGCTGACCGCTAGAGCAGGCTGATCTGCTCGCCGGCACGGTCGACGTCCGGCTCGATCAACTCGTGTCCGTTGTTCTTGACACTGTTGACCATCGGCCGGACTCGATCGATGTCGATCCGCTCGACGAGGTCCGATACCGGTTCGAGCAGGGCCGAATCGACGGTGTTGTCGGGATCGAGCCACGCCTCCCAGCGGTCACGAGGTAGGGCGAGGGGCATCCGGTCGTGAACCTGCTCCAGGTGGCCGAGTGAGTCGACTGTGACGATCGAGCAGCTCAGGACGGGGCTCGCATTCTCGACCTTCGGGTCTCGCCAGGCAGACCACACACCGGCCATGAACAGCCGTGATCCGTCGTCGGGGTGCATGTAGTAAGGAATCTTCGCTGCCTTTTTCCCACCGGTGGCCTCGGTCTGCCACTCGTACCACCCGTCCATCGGGACCAGGCAACGCTTGAACTTGAACGCGGTCCGAAACGCCGGCTTCTCCGCCAACGAGTCGGCACGAGCGTTGAACAGGACCGGGCCCTTACCCAGTTCCTTGGTCCACGAGGGCACCAATCCCCAGCGCATCCGCCGAATCCTCTTGGTCGGATCGCTGTCGGGGTTTTCCCGATCGTGGCGTTTCACGACGGTCAGCACCTCGGTCGTCGGAGCCACGTTGTAGTCGGCTTCGACGGGCGCCGAGTGATCGGTCTCGTCGAGCGCATCGAGTTCCACCGCCAGGGTGGCCGGGTCCGCTGTGGTCGCATACCTTCCGCACATGACACCCAGGGTGGCACGGTTTCGACCATTCCCCCACCGATGAGAGAAGATGGACCATGTGAGTCTGAGTCTGTGGAGCGCCCCGAGGGCCCAAGCACCCGTCGATGCAGTGGTGACGCTGCCCGGATCCAAGTCCATCACCAATCGAGCTCTGATTCTGGCCGCGCTCGCAGATGGCCCCTCCACGATCACGGGTGCACTTCGCAGTCGTGACGCGGACCTGATGATCGCCGCTTTGCGCGACCTCGGTATCGGAGTCGAGGAAGCCGGCGATCCGACCACACTTCGTGTAGTTCCCGGTCCCCTCCGCGGCGGAGACGTCGACTGCGGTCTCGCCGGCACCGTCATGCGCTTCCTGCCGCCGCTCGCCGCGATGGCCGACGGAATCGTCCGCTTCGACGGCGACGAGCAAGCACGCACACGACCCCTCGGCACCATCCTGGAGGCACTGCGCGGACTCGGCGCACACATCGAGGGTGACGCACTCCCGTTCACCGTTTCCGGAACCGGATCCCTACGCGGCGGGACGGTCACCATCGACGCATCCGGTTCGTCGCAGTTCGTCTCCGGTCTCCTCCTCTCGGCCGCTGGCTTCGAAGAAGGCGTCACCGTCCATCACGACGGAAAGCCGGTCCCCTCGATGCCACACATCGACATGACCGTCGAAATGCTCAGGCAGGCCGGAGTTTCCGTGACGACTCCCGCCACGGGTGGCGACGCTGACACCTGGCGTGTGGCACCGGGACCCGTGCGCGCCGTGGACTGGGCGATCGAACCCGATCTCTCCAACGCCACCCCGTTCCTGGCCGCTGCCGCAGTCACCGGCGGAACCGTCAGCGTCCCGATGTGGCCGTCGTCGACGACGCAGCCGGGCGACGCGATCCGCGGAATCCTCGCGTCGATGGGCGCCGACGTCACTCTTGCCGACGGCGTGCTGACTGTTCGCGGTCCGGAGAAATTGCGCGGCATCGACATCGACCTCCACGACGAGGGAGAACTCACCCCCACCGTCGCGGCGCTGGCCGCTCTCGCCGAGGGTACCTCGCACCTACGAGGTATCGCGCACCTGCGCGGGCACGAGACCGACCGTCTGGCAGCCCTCGCCGACGAGATCAACAAGCTCGGCGGCTCCGTCACCGAAACCGACGACGGACTGACCATCGTCCCCACGGAACTCCATGGCGGACAATGGCTCTCGTACGCCGACCACCGCATGGCAACAGCCGGTGCCATCATCGGCCTGGTCGTCGACTGCGTCGAGGTCGACGACGTCGAAACCACTGCCAAGACGTTGCCCGGCTTCGAGAACATGTGGGTCGACATGCTCGACAGTTCGACCGCGACGCCGAAGGCAAGCTTCTGACTCCGCGGCAGTACGACGAGTCCGACGTCCGGGTACGCCCCGGACGCGGATCACGCCCCCGTACGAAGACTCGGCCCGAACACCTGTCGGCTGAATCGGGGATGGTGGTGTCGAAGGATCGTGGCCGTTGGGGTTGCGTCCTGGGCGGCGATCCCGACCGGCTGATCGTGACGATGCGCGCCCGCGAGCTGGGCCGCACCCCCATCGTCGTCGGCGATCAGGTGGACATTGTCGGCGACCTGTCGGGCAAAACCGACACCCTCGCTCGCATTATCCGGGTCTCCGAGCGTTCGACGGTTCTGCGCCGAACAGCCGACGACACCGATCCCTTCGAACGCATCGTCGTCGCGAACGCCGAGCAGTTGCTCATCGTCGTGGCACTCGCGGACCCCCCACCGCGCACGGGCTTTGTCGAGCGCGCACTCGTCGCCGCCTACGTCGGCGGCCTGACGCCGATTGTCTGCCTGACCAAGAGCGACCTCGAACCACCCGAGGAATTCGCGAGCACTTTCGCCGACCTCGACATCCAAGTGGTGGTCGCCGGCCGCGACGATCCCTTGGACGAACTGACGCAGATCCTCGAGCACAAGTTGACCGCCCTGATCGGGCACTCCGGCGTCGGAAAGTCGACGTTGGTCAATCGCCTTGTCCCCGATGCCAATCGGGCGGTCGGCATCGTGTCCGGCGTGGGCAAGGGGCGGCACACATCGACACAATCGGTGGCACTCCCCCTCGCCGGTGGTGGCTGGGTGATCGACACCCCGGGCATCCGTTCGTTCGGTCTGGCGCACATCTCGCCCGAGAACGTGGTGGCGGCATTCTCGGACCTGGCTGCGGCCATCGAGGATTGCCCGCGCGGATGCACGCACCTGGGGCCGCCCGCAGATCCCGAATGCAAGCTCGACCTGCTGGAGGGCAAATCCGCTCGACGCGTCGTCGCTGTGCGGCAACTGTTGGAAGCGATCAAGTCCAACGATCAGTACTGAACCAGAACACCGAGCAAGAACCCTGAGCAGGACCCCTGAGCAACAACAGAGAAGCGGCCCGACACCATCGAATGGTGTCGGGCCGCTTGTCAGTGCAAGTGGGGATCAGCGCAGTCCGAGGAGGCTGCGCAGCTTTCCACTCTTACGCTTTCGTGCGATGGCGCTCTTGAGACCGCTACGACGCCCGGTCACGGGATCGACAGTCGACGTCGGATCGCCGTCGAACATCCGCTCCGACGCCGTCTCGGGCGCATTGTCGACAGTGTCCTTGAGGTACTTGTTGGGCAGCGACAGCTTGGCGATGGTGCGCCACGACTTGGCGTACTGCACGGCGAGCGGGCCCGTCGTGTACGGGAGGTCGTACTTGTCCGCGAGCTGACGCACCGTGACCGCGATGTCCTTGTATCGGTTGCTCGGCAGATCGGGGAACAGGTGATGCTCGATCTGGTAGCTCAGGTTGCCCGTCATGAAGTCCATGAGCGCGCTGCCCTCGATGTTGGCGCTGCCGAGCATCTGGCGCAGGTACCACTGAGCCTGCGTTTCCTTGTCGATGTCTTCCTTGGTGAACTTCTCGGCGCCGTCCGGGAAGTGGCCGCAGAAGATGACCGCGTTGGTCCACACGTTCCGCAGGGTGTTGGCGGTGAAGTTGGCCGACAACGTGCTCTTCCACGCCGGGCCGGTGATGGCCGGGTAGATGACGTAGTCGCGCAAGACCTGCTTGCCGATCTTCTCGCCGACCTCACGGAGCTTGCGCTGCGTCTCTTCCTTGTCGGCGCGGCCCTTGGCAACCTTGCCCAGCTCGAGGTGCTGAGCAGCGATGCCGTACTCGAAGAACAGGGCGAGCAAGGTGTTGTAGACCAGGTTGCCGGCGTTGAAGGGCTTCCACCGCTGATCGCGGGTGACGCGGAGGAGCCCGTATCCGACGTCGTCGTCCATTCCGAGGACGTTTGTGTACTTGTGATGCAGGTAGTTGTGGGTCTGCTTCCAGTGCGCAGACGGGCCGGTGACGTCCCACTCCCATGAGGTGGAGTGGATCTCCGGGTCGTTCATCCAGTCCCACTGCCCGTGCATCACGTTGTGCCCGAGTTCCATGTTCTCGATGATCTTCGAGAGCGTCAGCAGTCCAACTCCGGCGAGCCACGCCGGACGGCGACGGCTGGCGAAAAGCACTGCGCGGCCACTGATTTCGAGTGAACGCTGCAGGCGAATGACGTTGCGCACGTAGCGCGCGTCCTTCTCGCCGCGCGACTCCTCGATGTCGCGACGAATCGCGTCGAGTTCGCGGCCGAGCGCCTCGATGTCAACGTCCGTGAGATGTGCGTATTCCTTGACATCTGCAATCGCCATGGAAAGCCTCCTAGCAGTGAGTTAGGCGCAAAGTAGTAAGTGCAGAACGATCATGATTTCGAATCGTTCAGATCAACTGCACCTACTGTAGCGTAACTTACGGCACCGTAGGTTAGGTTTTTCCCGATGTAACCTATATCACTTCCGGCGCTTCGGCATGCGGGAACGAGCCTGCGACTTGAGTGCAGTCAACAATCCCAGACGCTTACCGGTGACCGGATCGGTACGCAGGTCCTCGACCATCGCCATGGCTGCGTCCCGGAACCCGGAATCACGGAACCGTAGTTCCGAGGACGTTTCCGGAGCATTGTCCGAGGTCGCAGTCAGCCACTTGTCCGGCAACGCCAGCTTGTGGATTGTGCGTAGTGCCAAAAGATACTGCTTGAAGAGCGAACCGGTGGTGTACGGAAGATCGAACTTCTCGCACAGCGCACGCATCTTCACGGCAATTTCGGGGTAGCGGTTGCTCGGCAGATCAGGGAACACGTGGTGCTCGATCTGGTAGCTCAGGTTGCCACTCATCAGACCCATGAGCTTGCCCGAATTGAAGTTCGCACTTCCGAGCATCTGGCGTAGGTACCACTCGTGACGAGTCTCCTGCTCGAATTCGGCAACTGTGAACTTCTCTGCGCCGTCCGGGAAGTGGCCACAGAAGATGACGACGTACGCCCACAGATTGCGCACGAGATTCGCGGTGGCATTGGCCGTCATGGTCGACTTCCACGCCGGCCCCGTCAGCGCCGGGAACAAGATGAAGTCCTTGCCGACCTGACGAAAGATCTTGCGCGCGAAGTCTTTGTTCGCCTGCGAGTTCAGTTGCCCCTTTTCCGCGCCCTCCAACTCCGATGCCGCCGTCAGGTCGTGCAGCGCGATACCCCACTCGAATGTGGCCGCCAAGATCACGTTGGCGATCGGCTGGAAGAGGTTGATCGGCTTCCACGGCTCGTCACGCGTCATACGCAGAATCCCGAAGCCGAGATCCTCGTCCATCCCTACGACGTTGGTGTAAGTGTGGTGTTGGTAGTTGTGTGCGCGCTTCCAGTGCTCGGAAGGACCGGTCTGATCCCACTCCCACGAGACCGAGTGAATCTCGGGATCGTTCATCCAGTCCCATTGCCCGTGCATCACGTTATGCCCGAGTTCCATGTTCTCGATGATCTTCGACAGGCTCAGCAGGGTTGTACCGACCAGCCACGCCGGTCGATACCGGCTGCCGAACAGCGCGATACGCCCGCCGAGCTCCAACGCGCGTTGCACGCGAATAACGCGACGAATGTAGCGGGCGTCCCGGACTCCGCGAGAGTCTTCGATGTCGAGTCGAATCTGATCGAGTTCACGTCCGAGAGCTTCGACATCGGCCTCGGTGAGGTGCGAAAACTCTTTGATATCGGTGATGGCCACCGTGGTCCTCCGTGTGCCTAGAAGCTATGCGTCCAGCGTACAGTCGCCCGCGGCGGCGGAGATGCACGTCTGGATGCGCTCGCCCTCCGCGTGCTGTTTCCCCGAGCGTAGATCGATCGCGTGGCCGGCAACGAGAGGTACGACACACGTTTGGCAGATGCCCATGCGGCAACCGAACGGCATCAAGGCACCGGACTGCTCGCCGGCCTCCAGAAGCGTCGTCGCGCCGTCGACAGTGATCGTCTTACCCGACTTCTCGAAGGTGACCGTGCCGCCGTCCGCGGAAGCGTCGATGCGCGATACCGCGAATCGCTCCATGTGGAGTCGATCCTCGATACCTTCCGCCTTCCAGACGTCTTCGAGTTCGTCGAGCAACGGAAGCGGTCCGCACGCCCAGGTGTGGCGCTCGCGCCAATCGGGGCAGACCGTGTCGAGAGAGCTGAGTTTGAACTTTCCGTCACGCCGTGTGAGTTGGACGTGGCTGACGAAGTCCTCGTGCTCGACGTGCAGCGCCGTGAGTTCGTCGGCGAACATGACGTCGGATTCCGTCGGAGCCGAGTGGATGTGCATGACGTCGGGCAATTGACCGCGCCGGTTCATCGTCCGCAACATGCCCATGACCGGGGTGATGCCACTGCCCGCAGTGATGAACAGGATCTTCTCCGGCGGCGGATCCGGCAAGGCGAAGTTGCCGGACGGTGTGGCCAGTCGAACGATGGTTCCCGAAGGAACCGCGCCACTGACGAGGTGACTCGAGAGGAAGCCCTCGGGCATCGCCTTGACCGCGATGGAGATGCGCTTGTTCTCCCAGTTGGGCGGAGAAGTCAGGGAGTACGAGCGCCAATGCCACCGACCGTCGATGTGGAGGCCGATACCGATGTACTGCCCCGGCTGGTAGTTGAAGTCGAATCCCCAACCCGGCTTGATGACGATGGTCGCCGAATCCGTGGTCTCGGGCCGAACTTCGACGATCTGACCACGCAGCTCGCGGGCCGACCACAACGGATTTGCTAGGTGCAGATAATCGTCGGGAAGCAATGGTGTGGTCAGTCGAGCCGCCGCACCGCGAAGCAGATTGAGCTTCGACCGCGCTGCCGGAACCACCGACGCTGCCGGTGCCTCGATCCAGTCCTTCAGACCCATCAGACCTCCACCTCTCACCTTCCGAACCCACTGCCTACGGTACCGTAGGTTATCAGGTTACGGTACCGTAGGTTACTTCACGGTAAGCACATTCACAGCAGGTCGAGCAAGAACGGCAACTCCTGCGCGGCGTACCACGCCAACTCGTGGTCCTCCGCGTCGCCGAGCGTGAACTCGGCATCGGCGTCGCCGAGATCCGCCGCGTCGACTATGCCAGCAGCGCGCTCGATGTCCGATTCTGCCTGTTCGAGGTCGACATGCACAGATGCAACCTGCGCCATCGTGACGGGACCCGCCAATCGAACCACCGAATCGTCGAGATCGGGCCGCAGTTTCACGTCGGCGTCGTCGACGTCGGCAGCGACGACGGCGCGCCGGAAGGTGACGTCACCCTCGGTTCCGGCGATCAACCGCAGCGACGCACGCGCAGCCTCACCCATGGCGACCTCGGCCAACTCGTCGTCGTCCCCCGCCGCATATGACTCCCGCAGAGTCGGGGTGACCGCAAAAGCCGTCCGGCTCATCGGGTCGAACTCCTGATCTGCGACCAACTTCTGCAAAATCTCGACCGTCGCCGGCACGTACACCCTCATGAGACCACCTTCATGCTCGTTCGTCACCGACTCGCATCCGTCAATTCCTCGAGTGACTCGAAGATCAGCGAACGAACGACGTCGACGTCCGACATCGCGTCACGGTCGGCATTCAAACCGTAGTAGACATTTCCGTCGTACGACGTCAGGGCGATGCTGAGTGTCTGATTCTTGAGCAGTGGCGACACCGGATACATCTCCAGCATCCGAGCCCCGCCGAGGTAGAGCGGAAACTGCGGCCCCGGCGCGTTGGTGATCATCAGATTGAACATTCGCTGCGAGAGACTACTGGCCGCGCGCGAACTCATCGCATGCAGCGTCGCCGGCGCAAACCCGGACATCCGCACCATCGTCTGTGCGGTCACCCGCCGACCCTGGCGTGCAAACGCCTCCGTCGCATGCGCCACGTGCGAGAGCCGAACCACCGCGTTGGGTTCACCGACAGGCAGGTCGATCAGGAACGAGGAAACATGTCCCGGCGCCTGCGGATCGTCGACGTCGGGACTCTCGGGGCCGTCCGTGTAGACCGACATGGGAACCATCGCTCGCACGATGGTCGCCTCGGTCACCGGTTCGCCGCGCGAGAGGAGCCAGTTGCGCATCGCACCAGCGATGACGGTCAGAATCACGTCGTTGATCTCGCACCCGTACCTCGCCCGAATGCGTCGATAGTCTTCGAGAGACGTCTTGGCCACCGCAAGGCGTCGATTGCGCGAGATGGTGGCGTTGAGCGGGCTCGACGGGGCCACCTGCGTCGCCGTTCGGACCACTTCGGCAAGTTTTCCGAGTGCACTCACCGCCTCGGTGAGAGACGTGGTCACGTCGTTGAACGTTGCGCGGGCCTGCGCGATCCCCTCCCCCGGGCTCGTCACGAGATCTGCCAGAGCACTGACCAACAAGCTGGTGTCGCTCGGCGGCCTGGCCGGCATCCACAGTTCCTCGGGGCCGGGCGCTCGATTCTTCTCCGGATCGAAGATCACCTGGCTGATCTCGGGAGCCGCTTCGCCGTCCACCAACGACGAATGAGACTTCGTGAAGATGGCAAATCTGTTTCTGGTCAGCCCCTCGACCAGGTACATCTCCCACAAAGGCCTCGTGCTGTCGAGCGGCCTCGACGTCAGCCGGGCGATCAGGTCCATCAGCTGTTCATCGGAACCGGGCTTGGGCAGAGCCGATCGGCGTACGTGGTACGTGATGTCGAAATCCGAGTCGTCCACCCACACCGGACGGGCCAGGCCGAACGCCACCTCACGAACCCTCTGGCGGTACCGCGGAACCGATCCGAGCCGATCTTCGACCAGACGAAGCAATTCCTCGTGATCGATCCCGTTTCGCAGTTGCCGGAAAATCCCCAACGAGCCGACATGCATCGGCGTCGTCCCGGCTTCGAGGAAGTAGAAAGCCGCGTCCTGAGTGGTCAGTCTGTTCACCATGGCTTCGTGTCCCCTCCTGCGCCCAGATCGAACAGAATCGACAACTCCTCGATCGTTGATTCCGAGCCGACGTGGTGGACGCCGACCATCCCGACGGCCACCGCCGCGCGCACGTTGACCTCGAGGTCGTCCACGAAAACGAAGTCCCCCGGGTCGACGCCCAACCGACTCGCCGCCAACCGATAGATCTCGGCATCCGGCTTTGCCATCGCTACGTCACCGGACAGGATCACATCGTCGACCAAGACCCCGTCGCCGAGATCCCGCAACCACTGAGCACTGGCGCCGCCGGGATCGTTACTGACAATTCCCGTCACGATTCCGCGCGCCCTCACAGCGCGCACCAGCGCGCTCAAGCCCTCGAGATCCGATCCCGGACCGAACAGCACGCCACCGACATCCAACAGAAGTCCCCGCACGCCATCACCCTAAGTCGCGATGGTGATCACGGCGACATCTCGAGCATTTCGTGTCATGCTTCTCACCATCGCTCGGGGGAGCGAAAGTCCGAATCGGCCAACTCGGACGCACGATCATCCGGGGGGATGTCATGGAGCAGGACTGCAAAATTCTTCTCGAGCCGGCACCACAATTCGAGCCTCACGCGCACACCGTCGTGCTGTCGCGGCCGCAGTGTCGACCAGACCGAGCGCAGTGCCGAACCGACCGGATGCTGCGTCGCCCGCGCAAGACGCCACACAACGGAACGTCGGCGCATGCCACTCCTGATCCGAGTTCTCCCGATCCGAATGCGGCGGGTGCCGACATCTTCTGGAACCGATCACTTCGACTTGTTCTCGAAACCGTCGACCGACGACGAAATCCACGACAGCTGAAAGGCGTGCTGACGCCGGCCGTCCTGGAAGTTGTTGCGCGACTGTACACTTCAGACTCTGCGGCCCGAAAAATGGGCGGCGCGGCCGTTCACCGCACCCACGTTCAAGCGGTTTCAGAGAGTGCCGCCGAAGTCTGTGCGACGTACACACGAGGCACGCAGACATTTGCCGTCGCAGGTCGGATCGACCACGCAGACGGAACAGGCTGGACGGTCACCGCCCTACACATGGTGTGACCGTCCAGCCTGTCGAGCACTATCTCTGAAACCTCAGTCTGTACTGAACCTCAGCGCTTGCGCTTGGACTTCGGAGCCCGGTTGCTCTTCGACTGCGTCCGCGCTGCTTCACGACGTTCGCGACGTGAGGCGGCACCGTCACCGGAGTCGGCGGCCGAGTCGCGGGTTGCCTTTGCCTTGCCGTCCTCGTCAGGGCCGGTGTACGTCAACCGTGACGGACCTTCGTCGTCAAGCCCCTTGGCGCGCAACGCCGTCGGGGCAGCAGCCCCGGTTGTCCTGGCCGCGGCTTCCTGCGTCGGGAGCGGCTTGGGCGCCGTGGCGGACGCCGCAGCAGCCGAGCCCGCCGTGACGGAAATTCCGCTCGCGGGCTGTGCCGGAGCCGCCTCGACCTGCAGGTTGAAGAGGAATCCGACAGACTCTTCCTTCAGACCGTCGAGCATGCCGATGAACATGTCGTAGCCTTCGCGCTGGTACTCGACCAGTGGGTCACGCTGGGCCATCGCACGCAGGCCGATTCCCTCCTTGAGGTAATCCATCTCGTAGAGATGCTCACGCCACTTGCGGTCCAGGACCGAGAGGAAGACACGACGCTCGAGTTCACGCATACCGTTTTCGCCGGCGATCGAGTCGATCTCGGCTTCGCGCTTCTTGTACGCCGCGTGGGCGTCTTCGAGCAACGCGGTGCGCAGGTCGTCACGGCTCAGGTCGCTGTTGATACCTGCACCGTCCTCCCCCGCCAACGCCTTGTGATCGATACCGACCGGGTACAGCGTCTTGAGCGCCGTCCACAACTGCTCGAGATCCCAGTCCTCGACGTAGCCCTCCGCGGTCGCGCCGTCCACGTAGGCGGTGACCACGTCGGTGATCATCTGCTCAACCTGGCCCTCCATGTCCTCACCCTCGAGGATCTGGCGGCGCTCCTTGTAAATGACCGTTCGCTGCTGGTTCATGACCTCGTCGTACTTGAGGACATTCTTGCGAATTTCGAAGTTCTGCTGCTCGACCTGCGTCTGAGCGCTCTTGATGGCCTTCGAGACCATCTTGGCTTCGATCGGAACGTCGTCAGGCAGGTTGAGGCGCGTCATGATCGACTCGAGTGCCGAACCGTTGAAGCGGCGCATCAGCTCGTCACCGAGCGAAAGGTAGAACCGCGATTCGCCGGGATCACCCTGACGTCCGGAACGACCACGTAGCTGGTTGTCGATACGACGCGATTCGTGACGCTCGGTGCCCAGGACGTACAGGCCACCTGCATCGCGGACCTTCTCCGCGTCTTCCTTCACTTCAGCCTTGACCTCGTCGAGGACGGCGTCCCAGGCTGCCTCGTACTCGTCCGGCGTCGTCACCGGGTCGAGGCCCTTCTTGCGCAGCGCGATGTCCGCGATGATGTCCGGGTTACCACCGAGCACGACGTCGGTACCGCGGCCGGCCATGTTGGTCGCGACGGTGACCGCACCGGAGCGACCGGCCTCGGCGATGATGGTCGCTTCCTTCTCGTGAAACTTCGCGTTGAGGACGTTGTGGGCAACGCCACGCTTGGTGAACTGCTTGGACAGGTACTCCGAGCGCTCGACGCTGGTGGTACCGATCAGAACGGGCTGGCCGTTCTCGTGACGCTCGACGACATCGTCGACCACGGCATCGAACTTGGCTTCCTCGGTCTTGTAGATGAGGTCGCCGTTGTCGACTCGGACCATCGGACGGTTGGTCGGGATCGGGATCACGCCGAGGGTGTAGGTCTGGTGAAGCTCGGCAGCTTCCGTCTCGGCGGTACCCGTCATTCCCGACAACTTGTCGTACAGACGGAAGTAGTTCTGCAGGGTGATGGTGGCGAGGGTCTGATTCTCGGCCTTGATCTCCACCTTCTCCTTGGCCTCGATCGCCTGGTGCATGCCCTCGTTGTAGCGGCGTCCGACCAGCACGCGACCGGTGAACTCGTCGACGATGATGACCTCGCCGTCGCGGACGATGTAGTCCTTGTCCTTGGTGTAGAGCTCTTTGGCCTTGATCGCGTTGTTGAGGTAACTCACCAGCGGCGAATTCGCGGCTTCGTACAGGTTGTCGATACCGAGCTGGTCCTCGACCAGTTCGACGCCCGCCTCGTGCACACCGATGGTGCGCTTGCGGATGTCGACCTCGTAGTGAACGTCCTTCTTCAGCAGCGGCGCGATGCGGGCGAACTCGCTGTACCACTTGCTCGAGCCGTCAGCCGGGCCCGAGATGATGAGCGGGGTTCGGGCTTCGTCGATGAGGATCGAGTCGACCTCGTCCACGATGGCAAACGCGTGGCCACGCTGGACCAGGTCGTCCAACGAATGCGTCATGTTGTCACGCAGGTAATCGAAGCCGAACTCGTTGTTGGTGCCGTAGGTGATGTCCGCTGCGTAAGCGACGCGGCGCTCGGCCGGCGTCATGCCCGAGAGGATCACGCTGGTCTCGAGGCCGAGGGCGCGGTGAACGCGGCCCATCCACTCGGAGTCGCGCTTGGCGAGGTAGTCGTTGGTCGTGACGACGTGAACGCCGTCGCCGGCGATCGCGTTGAGGTAAGCCGGAAGAACCGACGTCAGGGTCTTGCCCTCACCGGTCTTCATCTCGGCGACGTTGCCGAAGTGCAGGGCCGCGCCACCCATGATCTGCACGTGGAAGTGCTTCTGATTGATCACGCGCCATGATGTCTCACGGGCCACGGAGAAAGCCTCGGGCAGCAACTCGTCGAGAGTTTCCCCGGCGGCGTAGCGCTCACGGAACTCGGCGGTCTTGGCTTTGAGTTGCTCGTCTGTCAGGCCTTCGACATCGGGCGACAGAGATTCGACATGCTCGGCGATGTGCTTGAGCCGCTTGACCATGCGACCTTCACCAACACGGAGCAGCTTCGATAGCGACAGCGACGGCACAGTCTTCTTCGTCCTCAATCTTCGGCGACAGGGGGTCACACACTGAAAATCCGGCCGGGGTCCGAAAACTCCGGCCGGATTCCATGGTAGGCGCTACCGGCGGCGAGCGAGCAAACCCACCACCGATTGGGTCATGTCAGGCGGATCAATCCATAGTCGAAAGCGTGACGACGGTAGACGACGGACGGCTTGTCCGACTCCTTGTCATGGAAGAGAAAGAAGTCGTGTCCGACCAGTTCCATCTCGTAGAGAGCGTCGTCGATGGTCATCGGCTCGGCCGGGTGATCCTTCGTGCGGACCACGCGTCCGGGGCCGTCGTACTCGTCCGGCTCTTGACCGTTCAGCGAAATGTCCGGTGTGACTCCGAGTGAGTCTGCGTCGACGAGAGAGGCGGTTGCCTCCGCGACGGATACCGGTCGCTTGTCACCGTAATGGACCTTCTTGCGGTCCTTGGTTCGACGGAGGCGACTCTCGAGCTTGTCGATCACCGATTCGAAGGCGGCGTAGAAGCTGTCTGCGGACGCTTCGGCTCGGGCCACCGGGCCTTTACCTCGAGCGGTGATCTCGACGCGCTGGCAACTCTTGGCCTGTCGTCGGTTGCGTTCATGTTGGAGTTCCACGTCGAAGTGGAATATGGAGGGGTCGAAGTGTTCGAGTCGCGCCAGCTTTTCCGAAACGTAGATTCGGAAGTGATCGGGGATCTCGACATTTCGTCCCTTGACTACGACGTCGGATCTCGGAGCTGCGGCATTCTCGGAACGCTCGATGGTGGCGTCCTCGATGAAAAACGAGGCTTGCGAAGGGGTCGTCACTCGTACCTCCCAATTACGGCCCCGCCCCACGGTGGGCGGCGGCAAATTCTGCAAGTACCGAGAGGGGATCCGCCCGGCACCAGTATCGAAGTACCACCTCCTACCAGTATTTTCGGGTGTGCCGCCGACGCTAGTACGTAACGCGCGCGAGTGCCACTGTTCCAACGAAATTCATCTAAGCCCCTGCAAGGACAAGCACGAGAGTTGTCCGAATCCCACGGAGCGAGAGAGCCCGAACCGACTCTGCCGCAGTCGCTCCCGTGGTCAGGACGTCGTCGAGCACGACGATGTCGCAGTCCTGCGCCATGGAAGAGATCGCTGTGGTGTCGAGAGACACACGACCGTTCACATTGGTCACCCGGTCGGCCGCGGACAGCCCGACCGAGTCACGTACGCCCCGCGTCATCCGGAGAATCGGACACACTCGTATCGGACGAGCCACAGCGGAACCGGTTTCGCGCTTTTCGCGCACACTCTCGGCTATCCGGCGAACCGGATCACCCCCTCGAGATCGCGCCGCCCGGGCGCGCGTGGGAGCCGGAACCAGGACGATCGGTGCACGATTCCCGCCACCGAGCTCGCCCCACCGTTCCAGCATGGCCAATGCACCGGCCACAGCGATCCCCAGAGGCACCGTGAGGTCCCGGCGACCGCGTTCCTTCATCTCGATCACACTGCGACGCCTGGGGCCGTCGTAGCGGCCGAGCGCCCACACCGGCACGCCCGGATCGACGCGCGGACTCAGTTGAACCGGATGGTCGCGCAGCAGTTCCGCGCACTCACGACACCACAGAGTCCCCGTGCGGGCGCACCCACCACACTCGCGTGGCAACAACAGATCGAGCAGGCCGGCACCGAATTTCTTGTCCCCCATGGCCGAATCATGAACGAGAGCACCGACAAGTCAGCCAGGTAGAACCGGAATCGCTTTCTGTCCGGTCAGCACAGTCACTTCACGCCAACGACGATCACCGGCAGGATCGTTGTTGTTCAGTTGGAACACCGCACGCGCGTCGGCGACGTACTCGGTGGTCGGCGACGCATCCACGGAGGTGACGGGGGCGGTCAGGTTTCCACTCGGCAGCGCGTCCATTCGGGAACCGTCGATCGCGACCTGGACGACCGGTATTTCGGCTCCGCTACGCGCGATCACGATGGTGTCACTGTTGCTCCAGTCGAGTGAGAGTGCGGTACTGCCCAAGCCCGAGGCCACCGCGCGCGGACTCGTCAGGGCGTAGACCCCGCTGGCTGTGCGCACGACCACCGCCAGGTAGACCTTGCCGTCGATGATCATCGCGGCTCGCACGCCGTCGCGAGAGAGACGCAGTTCCGAGATCGTGGAACCGACCGACGTCAGGGCCCCGACGTCGACATTGGTGACCGACACTCGACCCGTTCCGGGTTCACGGACGACCCGAACGACGGTATTGCCGTTCACCGCCGCCCAGACCGCGTTGTTGTCCAGCTCCCACGAAGGTCGGGTGATGGCGCTGCCTTCGAGTACCGGAACGGCACCTTCGCCGTACGTGCCGAGCGAGAGTGCAAACCGTGTACCTGGATCGGGACGAGCGGTGTCCGAGACGGCGGCAACCAGCTTGCCGTCGCGGGAGAGAGCTGCCCCCGTGAGGTTGCCCGCATTGCCCGCGAAGCCGGGAACCGGAACCGCCTCCTGCTCTGTGACGCTCACCAGTGAGCCGTTGCGCAAGGCGTGCAGGCCGACGGTCGCACTCGTTGTGGCCAGCGGATTGGTGGACGCAACGTCAGCGGTGGTCCAGCCGTCAGCATGAGCGGCGTCCAGCGGCTCGCCGTCGATCTGCAGAACGTACGGTCCCGCGACGTCTGCATTGGCGAGCGTCCAAATGACCTGCGCTGCAAACAAACCGCGAGTCGCGGCATCCATCGGGTTGTCCAGGCGGAAGTTGATGCGCACACCACCGAGACCGACACCGACCTGTCCCGGCCGGCCGTCGGCTTTCGTGATCGGACCGATGACCGACACACCATTGCCGAGTTCGTTTCGTACAGCCGGCGCGAGCGCTGCCTTCGGTCCGTCGATCATCAGACCGATCAACTGAGCCGCCACCTGATCCTGCCCACCGGAGATCCAGCGGAGATCGGGGACAACCGTCTGACTCGTCGGGTCGAGGAAGAACAACGATTTCCGCTGATAGGCGCCGAGGAACTGAGGGCGCTCCATGATCACACCGGGAGGCAGGTCACTGATCCGCCATTCGCCGTCGGTCAACGTCAGCGTCATCTTCGCTTCGAAGCTGCCCTCTTCGGGGACGTACAGGCCGCCCGGGTCGAGGCGACCGACCTTGTTCACACGAATCGTGTACACCGCTTCGGAACTGGTTCGCGAGGCCGACAGGGTGTCGATCTTGTCGACGATGACTGCACTGGCAGCATCGTCCCAACGCGCCGACGCGTCCTTGGTGAGGTACTGACGTGCTGCGGCGTGCCGGTTGGACGGGTCGGTACTCGCCTTGACGAAGTCGCGTACCAGTAGGTCCGGCTCTCGACCCGAGGCCGGTGATTCGACCGACGTTCCGGGCACGGCTGTTGCCAGAGTTCCGATTGCCTGCGGCGACGAGGACTCCGGCAAACTGGCGCACGCACCGGTCAGCAACAGCACGCTGAGCGTGGTTGCAAGAAGTCCCAGACGACGGCGGGTTCCGATCATGATCGATCCCCACCGTTGGACTCGTTCCGTGAGTCAGGTTCGCGCGGGGTCGGCAGTGATGACGTGACCTCGCCGACGGTATCGGCGACGATGTCGGCTTCGCTCGGCGTGCGCACGAATTTGGTGGTCGTGGGCTTGAGTGGCAGCGGACTCGACACGACTTTCTTGCCGCGGGTACGCGAGAGCGTCAGCCGGAAGCAGGCGCCAACTCCCGGTTCGCCCCAGGCTTCGAGCTTGCCGTCGTGCAGATTCGCATCCTCGACGCTGATCGCGAGGCCGAGTCCCGTGCCACCACTGCGGCGTACGCGGGACGGGTCCGAGCGCCAGAACCGGTTGAAGACCAACTTCTCCTCACCTGGCCGCAACCCCACGCCGCTGTCGCGGACGATGAAGGCGAGTGCATTCTCGTCGGCGCGAAGGCGAAGCAGAATCGGCTTCCCCTCACCGTGGTCGATGGCGTTGGCCAGGAGATTTCGCAGGATGCGTTCGACGCGGCGCGGGTCAACATCTGCCATGACCGGCTCGTCGGGCATGTCGACGATCAGTTCGGTGCCGGATTCGCGGGCGAGATGGCGAACCGTGGAGACCGCCGCTCGCGCACACATCCGCACGTCGAGTTGTTCGGACGCCAGCTCCGCGACACCGGCATCGTGTCGGGAGATCTCGAGGAGGTCCGCCAGGAGCCCTTCGAACCTGTCCAGTTCGGCGACAAGCAGTTCCGAAGACCGGCGCAACATCGGGTCGAGGTTCTCGCTGCCGTCGTAAATCAGGTCAGCGGCCATTCGGACCGTGGTCAGCGGTGTGCGGAGTTCATGGCTGACATCGGACGTGAAGCGTTTCTGGAGACTGCCGAACTCCTCGAGTTGTGTGATCTGTTTGGACAGACTCTCGGCCATCTCGTTGAAGGACATGGCCAGACGCGCCATGTCGTCCTCGCCGCGGACCGGCATTCGCTCCTTGAGTCGGCCGTCTGCGAAACGCACCGCGATTCGTGAGGCCGATCGAATGGGAAGCACGACCTGCCTGGCGACCAACAGCGAAATCGCCGCGAGGAGCACAAGCAGGACTGCTCCACCGATCAGCAGGGTGCTTCGAACAAGCGACAGACTCCGGTCTTCGCTGGCGAGCGGGAAGATCAGGTACAGCTCGAGACCCGAGATCGACGACGCGGTAGGGCTGCCGATGATCAGCGCGGGACCGGAATATCCGTTCGGATTGGACACCGTCGCGAATTGGTAGCTGATCTGGCCTCGCTTGACGAACTCACGAAGGTTGTCCGGGATCTGCTCGACCGGCCCCGAACTGGTGGGCTGGCGCGGCCCGTCGCCCGGCACGATCAGCACCGGGTCGAAGGTGCCGGCCGACCCGGAGGCTTGGCCCGAGGTCTGGTTTCGACGACTCGTCAGTCCGGACGCAGCACTTTCCAATTGGACGTTGAGTGCCGTCGAATCGTCGACGCCCGCGAGTTGGTCTTCGACGATGCCGCGGGCACGGTCCATTTCCTCGGTCGCTGCGGTGATTTTCGTTTCCAGCAGCCGATCGGTGATCTGGCTGGTGAGCACGACACCGAGAATGACGATGACGATCAGAGACAACGTCAAAGTCGAGACGACCACTCGCAACTGGAGCGAGCGTCGCCACGTGTGCGCGAGGGTGTTGCTCATCGAGTGACACCACCGCAGAAATGGCGTCAGCCGTCGGTTGAGACGACGACGCCACCTGGAAACTCCGCTCACGGCGGTCCGGCCTTGTAGCCGACCCCCCTGACCGTCAGAACCACTTCGGGATTCTCGGGATCAGTTTCGACCTTGGCGCGCAAACGCTGAACGTGCACGTTCACCAGACGGGTGTCGGCGGCGTGGCGGTATCCCCACACCTGCTCGAGAAGGACTTCACGGGTGAACACCTGGCGCGGCTTGCGCGCCAATGCGACCAGCAGGTCGAATTCGAGTGGTGTGAGCGAGATCTGCTCGCTGCCGCGGCTGACCTTGTGAGCCGGAACGTCGATCACGATGTCGGCGATGCTCAGCAGCTCCGCCGGCTCCTCTTCGGTGCGGCGCAGACGAGCGCGCACCCGCGCCACCAACTCCTTCGGCTTGAACGGCTTCATGATGTAGTCGTCCGCACCGGATTCGAGGCCGAGCACGACGTCGACGGTGTCGGTCTTGGCCGTCAACATCACGATGGGCACACCGGAATCCGCACGCAGAACCCGGCATACGTCGATCCCGTTCATTCCGGGAAGCATGAGATCGAGCAGGACGAGATCGGGGCGAGTCTCACGCACTGCCGCGAGCGCCAGGGTTCCGTCGCCTACCACGTAGGGATCGAAACCCTCACCACGCAGCACGATCGTGAGCATCTCGGCGAGTGCCGTGTCGTCGTCGACAACCAGAATCCTTGGTTTCATATCCCTATCGTTGCATCTCGGAGCGATGAATCAGACCGTTACGAGGCCGTGCGGCGTGCCGCGTCTTTCCCTCTACTGTGCCGGAAAGTTCGAATCCCGGCTGCAAGGGTGACCGATCACGCGAAATCCGCGAGCCTGCGCGCCAGGTCGGCCGGGTCCGTCTCCGGCCCCAAGATCCACCAGGGTGAGACCCAGTCCGTCGCTGCCAACTGGGTGTACAGCTGACCGGTTCGGGCCTGCAGGCCGCCGTCACGCTCGTACGCGTCGAGCTGACGCGACGCGTCCTCGGCCTCACGGGAGCGGGCGCGCTGCTCGGCGAGGGCTACCGGAACGTCGAGGTACAACTGCAGATCGGGAGAGGGCAGAGCGAGTCGGCCCAACTCCAATTCACGGACCCAGGCGACCATCTCGCCGTCCACGCCCTGATACACTCGCGCCGCGTTGTAGGCAGCGTTGGACGCCACGTAGCGATCGAGCAGAACAATGTCGTTGGTGGACAACAGTTCCGAGATCTGACCCGCAGCACCGGCGCGGTCCAAGGCGAACAGAACTGCCATCGCGTTCACGGACTCGGCCAAGTCTCCGTGTGAGCCTTTTAGCGCCTCGGCCGCCAGATCCGCGTGGATCGACTTTCCGTACCGCGGAAAATCCAGAGTCGCGATCGACGTGCCGCCGCGGCGGAGTTCGCCCTCCACTTTGCCGATCAACGTACGCTTTCCAGCTCCGTCGAGGCCTTCCAATGCCACCAGTGTTCCCACGGCGGACAAGCCTATCCCCCGGCCTGCTTGCACAGACCGGGGGACGGCGGACACTACATCCTCAGCGATGAATCACCGGGTCAGTAGCGGTAGTGCTCCGGCTTGTACGGGCCTTCGACGTCGACGCCGATGTACTCTGCCTGATCCTTGGTGAGCTTGGTCAGCGTGCCACCGAGTGCCTCGACGTGGATCTTGGCGACCTTCTCGTCGAGGTGCTTGGGGAGGCGGTAGACCTCGTTGTCGTACTCGTCCGGCTTTGTCCACAGTTCGATCTGCGCGATGACCTGGTTGGAGAAGCTGTTGCTCATCACGAATGACGGGTGGCCCGTCGCGTTGCCGAGATTGAGCAGGCGGCCTTCGGACAGCACGATGATCGAGTGGCCGTCGGCAAACGTGAACTCGTCGACCTGCGGCTTGATGTTGATCCGCGTGACGTCGCCGGACTTCTCGAGGCCGGCCATGTCGATCTCGTTGTCGAAGTGACCGATGTTGCCCAGGATGGCCTGGTGCTTCATGGCCTTCATGTGCTCGAACGTGATGATGTCCTTGTTACCGGTGGACGTGATCACGATGTCGGCCCAGCCGATGGCCTGCTCGACCGTCTTGACCTCGAAGCCGTCCATGAGCGCCTGAAGGGCGTTGATGGGGTCGACCTCGGTGACCGCGACGCGAGCGCCCTGGCCGCGAAGTGCCTCGGCACAACCCTTGCCGACGTCTCCGTAACCGCAGACCAGCGCAGCCTTGCCACCGATCAGAACGTCGGTGCCGCGGTTGATGCCGTCGAGCAGCGAGTGGCGCGTGCCGTACTTGTTGTCGAACTTGCTCTTGGTGACCGAGTCGTTGACGTTGATCGCGGGGAACGTGAGTTCACCGGCAGCGGCAACCTGGTACAGACGCAGAACGCCCGTGGTGGTCTCCTCGGTGACGCCCTGGACGGACTCGGCGATCGCGGTCCACTTGCCCTTGTCAGCGGCGAGCGACTGACGCAGAAGCGCGAGGAAGACCTTGTACTCGTCTGAATCCTGGTCGTCGTCCGTCGGCGGCACGACGCCGGCCTTCTCGAACTGTGCGCCCTTGAGCACGAGCATGGTGGCGTCGCCACCGTCGTCGAGAATCATGTTGGCAGGCTCACCCGGCCAGGTCAGCATCTGCTCGGCTGCCCACCAGTACTCCTCGAGGGTTTCGCCCTTCCAGGCGAAAACCGGAACGCCCTTGGGCTCTTCCGGAGTGCCGTGCGGACCGACGACGATAGCGGCGGCAGCGTGGTCCTGCGTGGAGAAGATGTTGCACGAAGCCCAGCGCACCTCGGCACCGAGCGCGGTCAGCGTCTCGATCAGAACTGCGGTCTGAATGGTCATGTGCAGCGAGCCGGAAACGCGAGCGCCCTTGAGCGGCAACACCTCTGCGTATTCGCGACGAAGCGCCATGAGGCCGGGCATCTCGTGCTCTGCCAGACGGATTTCCTTGCGACCGAACTCCGCGAGCGAAAGATCTGCAACTTTGAAGTCGATGCCGTTACGGCTCTCGGCCACGGGCGTTGTTGAAACTGAGGTCGTCATCTGCCTCTCCTGGTTGACGTGCATACTCTGCACAAGCCTATCGGTGCACAAGGCTATCGGTTAGACGCCCTCTCTCGCCCGACCATCTCCCGCCCGGCCCGCGCGCGCCACATCGATGAACGGTCCGAGCAAAGTACCCAGATCCTCCGCGACCGAAGCTCCGGACTCCGGCGGCATCGAAATGTAGCTCAGCCCGAGGCGCGCAATCGCCCTCGCCAGAATCCCGGCATCAGCAGGTGACGCTTGGATCCACCCTCGCTGGAAGCTCTCCGCGAGCCGCGACGACGCCCGCTCGATGATGACCGCACTGTCGGTGGTGATCAGACGAAGCAGGTCCGGCTTGGCCTCACCGGTGAGCAGCGAGATCACCAGCGGGTCGGTGGCACTGGAGGCGAAAAACGCCCCAAAGCCTGCCATCAGTGCTTCGACTGCACGCCCCTCGTGCGCCACCATGGCCTCGTCCACCGCGTCGACGAAGCCGTCGGCGAGCCGGAGCGCGTACGCCTCGGCGAGCCCTTGCCTCGAACCGAACTCGTTGTAGAGCGTCTGACGGCTCACACCTGCATGCTTGGCCAGAACTGTCAGGGTCACCTCGGACCAGTCGCGTTCGGTCAACAATTCACGCATCGAATCGAGCACCGAGGTACGCAGCAGCAGTCGCGACGCTTCTTTCTGCGGTAGGCGGGTGGGCGTCGAAGTCATGGTGACGACATTACCGCCGCACCTAGGTCCGTTCGACGCCGACGCATCTCACTGCCGCTCGACCTCCACCATGAAGAAGTCACTCTTCGCCGCCCCACAGTCGGGGCAACTCCAGTCATCGGGAATGTCGTCCCAGCGAGTCCCCGGTTCGATACCGTCCTCCGGCCAGCCGACCGCCTCGTCGTACTCGAATCCGCACTGCGCGCACTGATACAGCTTGTAGTCGTTCATGATTCACTCCCCGCCGTTGCCGGCATCGGATCGAAGTCCAGCTTTTCCCGCACGCCGCAGTCCGGGCAGCACCAGTCGTCCGGAACGGCATCCCACAGTGTTCCCGCCGGAAACCCTTCTCGTGGTGCACCCTTCGACTCGTCGTAGACATACCCACACACCGGGCATCGGTAGCTGCTCATCACGCCGCTCCATATCGAGCGAGGATGCGATCACGCTTGGACGGCTGAACGTTGACTCGGGTGATGTCACCGTCGTAATGGGCAAGCACTTTGGGGTCCATGATTTTTCGCCACAACGGCGGAACGTAGGCGAGCATGATCATGCTCGCGTACCCGCTTGGCAAGTTCGGTGCACCGTCCATGCTTCGTAGCGTCTGATATCGGCGCGTCGGGTTCGCGTGATGGTCACTGTGGCGCTGGAGGTGATACAGGAAAATGTTGGTGCAGATGTGATCGCTGTTCCAACTGTGCTCCGGTGCAGCGCGCTCGTACCGCCCGCTGTCCAAACGGCGACGCTTCAGTCCGTAATGCTCGAGGTAGTTGACCGTTTCGAGCAAGCAGAACCCGAACACGGCCTGCAGCACCAGGAACGGCAGCACCGATAGCCCGAAGACGGCGACGAGGACACCGAAGAGCGCAACGGACATCAACCACGAATGCAGGACGTCGTTGCGAATTGTCCACGGCTTCTTACCCAGTCGATCCAGTCTGGCTTTCTCCAGGGACCACGACGAGCGCAAGGATCCCCACACGCTGCGCGGCAGGAAGGTCCAGAAGCTCTCACCGAAACGAGACGACGCCGGATCCTCCGGCGTAGCGACACGTACATGGTGTCCGCGATTGTGCTCGATGTAGAAGTGGCCGTAAAACGACTGCGCCAGAGTGATCTTCGACAACCAGCGCTCGAGATCATCCTTCTTGTGACCGAGTTCGTGCGCCGTGTTGATCCCGATTCCCGCGACGCAGCCGATACTGATCGCCAAACCGATCTTGGAGATCAGCCCAAGTCCCCCGTCGATCCCGAGCCATGACAGGTCCGTCGCCGACCAGAGATAGCAGGCCAGGACGAGGCTGGCCAACTGGAACGGTATGTAGATGTACGTGCAGTACCGGTAGTACCTGTCGTTCTCGAGACGCTCCATCACCTCGTCCGGTGGATTCTCGCCGTCCGGGCCGAAAAAGATGTCGAGGATCGGGAGCAGGACGTAGACGAGCAGCGGCCCGATCCACCACCAGACCGGTGCGACCGCATTCCATCCGAGATTGTCGAACAACGCGACCAATCCGACGGCGATGAAAACCGCCGTCGGCGGCACCAGGCCGAGCAGCCAGAGATACCTCTTCTTGTCACGCCACTGCTCCGGCGGGAGCGCCTGCCCGGACTGCGAGTTCACGTGCGTCGACACGGTCTGCCTCCTCGATTCGGACCGACTCGATAACTGTGAGTCAGTTCACTATGAAGTAGACAGTACTACTTGATTTGTACACGCGATAGACAAATCACAAACTTTGTACAATCACTCTATTTCGCCGCGCTCACGCTTTCCGATCAACGAATGCTGTCTGCTGTAGGCGAAGTAGATGACAACACCGAGAGCCATCCAGACCACGAACCTCATCCAGGTCTCCACCGACAGGTTGAACATCAACCAGAGACACGCGAGTACCGCCAGGATCGGGACCAGCGGGACAAGCGGAACCCGGAACCCGCGGGGTAGGTCCGGCCGCGTCCGACGAAGCACGAGAACCCCCAACGACACGAGAACAAACGCGAACAGCGTGCCGATGTTGACCATTTCTTCGAGGGTGCCGATCGGAAACACTCCGGCGAGCACCGCGACCACAACGCCGACCAACACGGTGATCCGCACCGGCGTTCCGTGCTTGCCTGTCGGCGCCAACCGTCGCGGCATCAGACCGTCGCGTGCCATCGCGAAGAGCACCCTGGTCTGACCGAGCATCAGCACCATCACCACTGTCGTCAGACCTGCCAACGCGCCGAACGAGATGACGTTTTTCGCCCACGTGATGTCGTGGAAGGCGAATGCCGTTGCCAGGTTGGAGGTATCGCCCTCGAGTTCGGTGTACTTCACCATCCCGGTCAACACGAGTGTCACCGCCACGTACAGAACCGTCACGATCAGGAGAGAGCCCAGGATGCCGCGAGGCAACGCCTTCTGCGGTTCCTTCGCCTCCTCCGCCGTCGTGGCGACGACGTCGAAGCCGATGAACGCGAAGAACACCAGACTGGCTGCCGCGAGCAATCCGTACCACCCGAACGTGCTGCCACCGGCCCCCGTCACGTACGAGAACAGGGACTGGTGAATGCCCTCCCCCGTCGATCCCGCTTCAGACGGCGGAATGTACGGCGAGTAGTTGTCGGTGTCGATGTAGAAGAGCCCGACGATGATCACCAGCAACACCACCGCGACCTTGATCGCCGTAATCACCAGCGAAACCCTCGACGAGAGTTTGGTACCGGTCGCGAGCAGCACCGTGATGACCACGATCACCAGCACCGCTCCCCAGTCGAAGGAGATCGGCCCCAACTCGACGATCGGACTGCGTGAGCCCATCACTTCGCCGAGGTACAGCGACCAGCCTTTTGCGACCACCGAAGACGCCAAGGCGAATTCGAGGATGAGATCCCAGCCGATGATCCAGGCGACGAATTCGCCGAATGTCGCGTACGAGAATGTGTAGGCGCTACCGGCAACCGGCACCGTCGATGCGAACTCGGCATAACAGAGCGCTGCAAGTCCGCAGGCGATGGCGGCAATGACAAACGCCAGGGAGACCGACGGCCCGGCGACATTTCCCGCAGTCCGAGCCGTGAGTGTGAAGATGCCCGCGCCGATGACCACCGCGACACCAAACACGGTGAGATCCCACGAGTTCAGTTCTTTCCGGAGTTTGGTTTCCGGTTCGTCCGTGTCCTTGATGGACTGCTCGATCGATTTCGTTCGAAACAGCTTCGACCGTCCAGATCCGTCCTGCTCGTCCTTGACAGCCATTGCCGCCTCCTTGCTGGGGACCAGCAGGTCCCACTATGGGCAAGTAGAGAGATGGCATCAGCCTAAGCCCGCAGGCACAGCTTTGTTCAGGGTTTGTCGGGAGCCTGTAGATCTGTCTCAAGGCGATCTGCCCTGAGACGATCCAGGTCCGGCTCGAGGTAGATCACCCGCGCCGCACGTACGGCAGCGCGCACGCGGGACTCGGCCTCGTCGATCGCCGTCGCCACATCCGAGATCGTCGATCCGATCGGCACCGCAACCTTGGCAGCAACAAGAATCTCCTCGGGACCGAGGTACTGCGTCTTGCAATGAATGACGCGTTCGATACGAGTTCCGTCGACCAGGGCGTTCAGGATCAGTTCGGTCTCCACCGCCGTTGCGCCCTCACCGATCAGCAGCGACTGCATTTCGATGATCAGAATGATCGCGATGATGCCGAGCAGGACACCGATGCACAGAGTTCCGATGCCGTCGAAGACCGGATTTCCGGTCACCATCGTGAGGCCGACGCCGCCGAGCGCAAGGACCAGACCGATCAATGCGCCGGTGTCCTCGAGCAGCACAACCGGAAGTTCCGGGCTACGAGAGGTTCGGATGAAGATCCACCACGACGCGTTTCCCTTGAGCGGTCGTGATTCCTTCGCTGCGGTCCGGAAGCTGTAGCCCTCCAGACAAATCGCGATGACAAGAATCCCAATTGCCACGAAGGCCGAATTGAGTTCTTCCGGATGCTGAATCTTGTGAATACCTTCGTAGATCGCGAACAACGAGCCGAGGGTGAAGAGCACCAGTGCAACGACAAAAGAATAGAAGTATCGGTTGCGCCCGTAGCCGAACGGGTGCAGTTGATCTGCCTCACGTTCTGCCTTCTTCTGCCCCAGGAGCAGCAACCCTTGATTGGACGTGTCGGCCACCGAGTGCACTGACTCGGCGAGCATCGACGACGATCCAGTGATCAAGAATCCGGCGAACTTCGCTACGGCAATTCCGGCATTGGCTGCGAGAGCCGCCAGGATTGCCTTCTTGCCACCATGAGCCGACACACTGTCTCCTAGTTGACGACTACAGGCTGTTGCCGACTACTGCACTGAATACCTGCGCAGTCGGAGTCCGTGCGCTCAGGTGTATCGCGGGCTCGTCGGCCGCGATCCACGCCGCTCGGCCCCGATCGAGGTCGAGAGTGTCGGCGCCGCACGTCGCGGTGACCGCGCCGTCGGTGCAGATCAGAATCCGCGGGCCGGAAGAGTCGACCATGATGTCGGTGGAATTCGAGTCGAACTCCAGACGCGTCAGACGAAATTCGGGTGCGGGCGTGACGTACTCGTACCGACCTGATCCTGACCGACCTGATCCCTTTTGACTCGATCGTGATGCCGGAACCGGATCGAGCACTTCGATATCCGCCCCTACGAAGTCCAGAACCCTCAACAGTTCGGGCACGTCGACGTGTTTGGGCGTCAGTCCGCCGCGCAGCACGTTGTCGGAGTTGGCCATGATCTCCACCGCAAGTCCATGGAGATATGCATGGAGATTGCCGGCAGCGAGGAACAGTCCCTGTCCGGGCTCGAGTGTGACGCGGTTGAGCAGCAGTGCGGCCAGTACGCCCGCGTCGCCGGGATATGCCTCGCTCAATTCCAACGCGGTGCGGATCTCGGTCACGAATTCGGCTTCGTGATGCGCGACGTAAGTGATGCACCCGGCAAGTACGGCAGGGAGCAACGTCCCGAGCACCGTGGACGGCAGCGTGATCCACGTGGTGAACAACGCCCGGAGCCCGTCGGAATCGGGTTGGCCTTCGAGCAGACCGATGTACGGTTCCAACTCGTCGACAGCCAGAGCGCGCAGCAGTTTGACAGTGCGCGTCGGCTCACGGAATCCGGCAAGAGCTTCGAATCTGCTCAGCGCGACAACGAGTTCGGGCTTGTGACTGCCGTCCTTGTAGTTGCGAATCGGCGATTCCATGGGAACGCCGAGAGCGTTCTCACGACGAAAGCCCTCGTCGGCTTGAACAGCACTGGGATGAGCCTGCAGCGACAGCGGTTCTTCCGCCGCAAGCAACTTGAGCAGGAACGGGAGTCGCTCACCGAAAGCCTCGAGGTTCTCACGCCCGAGTTCACGCTCGGGTTCGCGGTGCAGGACCTCGAGCAACGACTCGCTTCCGGATTCGGTGATCACGCGCGCCGGGTCACCCGGATGCGCGCCCAACCACAACTCCGCTTCGGGATGATTCGACGGGGTCGCGAGGCCGCGCAGTTCGGCAATTGCCGTTCGCGAACCCCACGCGTAAGAACGAAGTGCACCTTCGAGTTCACGCACTTACTTCGCACCACCCGTCAACTGCACGTACGCCGCAGCCATGTCCACTCGAGACGCCAACACGAACACCTGCTCCATCTCCGATATCACCACGTTGGTCTGGTCTTCGTCTACCGCCACCACCAGATCCGCGTCGGCCAGTGCTTCCATCCGTCGTTTCGCCTCCCCGCGCGTGGATTCGGTCGCGAAAACGAACGCGCGCGCCGGCGCAGTCGGCAGTGCGCCGTCCAGTTGCGGATCGTGAAAAAACGGGTCGTGGAAAACCGAATCACGCGAAGCTGCGTCCGGCGCGAACAGCGCTCGTGCCGAACGGATCACCTCCGACATCTCTGCGGCGGCGGCGTTCAGGCCCGAGCTCATCAGCGAAATACTGGAGAACTCTGCGAGTGCTGTTGTCACGGAACCACTTCCACACAGAACGACCCGTCGGCCGCTCATTCTGGTGGCCAACGACTTAGCCGGGTTGTGGAATACCTCGTTGGCCGGCCCGTCCCGCAGCGCTTCCGCGTCAACCGCGTCGGCGATTCGACCGAGCACCGCCGAACGGTCATCGATCGATCCCTTGCCCTCGATTTCGGCGGCAACCGCGAGGAAAACGGCGAGGAACCGTGTCATCGTGTGCCTCGGCGAGGCGTAGAGCCGCGGCGGCAACGGCATGGTGCGCCCGGCCGCCACGGCTCGCATGGGCCCCTCGTCCGGAACGGCGACAACAACTTCGGCGCCACGGCGAACGGCACTGTCGACCGATTCGACCAGGCGTGGATCACCCGCATCGTCACCGGCGACGACGATCACGTCCAACGGTCCGGCCCACGACGGCGTCCGGTCGAGCACGATGAGCGGACACCCGATCGAATCTCCGACGAGGGCGAGCGCGATCCTGGCTCCGTGTCGAGCGCCACCGGCGCCGGCGATCAGCACGACGCTGCGCGGGCGCAGACCGGCCAGCCGAGAGATCACCCCCTCGCCGACCGCCGACGCGGTGGCTCGAATCTGTGCGCCCCCCATGGCTACAGACCGCAGTAGCCCCTCCGAATCGGCAGCCGACAAACCCTCGCTGTCGTCGAGGTCGAGAAGCGGCATCGGCGCTGTCATCTCACCGCACCCCCTTCTCCGTTAGCAGTTCCCGCACCATCCAGCATTCCAGCTCTACGCGGTTCGTGGTGGCAAAGCCTTCGTTCCCGACGCCGTCGTTCCCGAAATAGTCCCCCAACTATCCCAGGGCTTCGGCTCACCGACAAACCGATCAGACTCGGATTCAAGCCCGGACGATCGCCAGAATTTCGTTCACCAGTGCGTCGACATCGGCGGACGTGGGTGCTTCGACGTTGAGTCGCAGCAAGGGTTCGGTGTTGGACGCACGCAGGTTGAACCAGGCATTTCCCTCGAGGCTGACCGTGACTCCGTCGAGGCGATCCACCGACTCGGTGCGGTCCGCGAATGCTGCCAGTACGGCGGCCGTGCGATCGGCTGCGTCCGCCACCGTGGAGTTGATCTCGCCCGAGGCCGCGTAGCGCGTGTACTCCGCCATCAACTCCGACAACGGGCGGTCCTGCTCGCCCAGCGCAGCGAGTACGTGCAACGCCGCGAGCATGCCGGAGTCGGCGCCCCAGAAGTCGCGGAAATAGTAGTGAGCGGAGTGCTCGCCGCCGAAGACGGCACCGGTCTCGGCCATCTCCTGCTTGATGAACGAGTGGCCGACTCGGGTACGAATTGCGACGCCGCCGAGTTCTTCGACCAGTTCGGGCACTGCCCGTGACGTGATCAGGTTGTGGATGATCGACGCGCCCGGTTCCTTCGCGAGTTCACGCTTGGCGACAAGTGCCGTCACCGCGGACGGCGAGACTGGGTCGCCCTTCTCGTCGACAACGAAGCAACGGTCCGCGTCACCGTCGAATGCCAAGCCGATGTCTGCTCCGGTTTCGCGCACGTATGCCTGCAGGTCGACGAGGTTG
Source organism: Rhodococcus sp. GB-02 (assembly GCF_053470465.1). Lineage (NCBI taxonomy): Bacteria > Bacillati > Actinomycetota > Actinomycetes > Mycobacteriales > Nocardiaceae > Rhodococcus > Rhodococcus sp. GB-02. The sequence goes on along the minus strand of NZ_JBPUKE010000001.1, from coordinate 2,523,930 downwards.
GCCGGATCGAGCGGATTGGCTTCGTGGTTGGGGAACGTGCCGTCGAGCTCGAAGTACAGCGGGAGAACCTCGAGAGGCATCGGCCCGAATACGGCCGGCGAGGTGTGTCCGCCCATGCCGTTGCCGGCGTCGACTGCGACCTTCAGCGGACGCAACGCAGCCAGGTCGACCAATCCGCGTAGGTAGCTCGCGTATTCCTCGAGGACGTCCTTGGTGCTGGCGGTGCCTGCCGGTCCGTCGTATGCGGGAACACCCGAGACGACCTCGGCGGAGATGGTTGCGAGACCGGTGTCCTGACCGACCGGCTTGGCGCCGGCCCGGCACATCTTGATGCCGTTGTACTTGGCCGGATTGTGACTCGCTGTGAACATCGCGCCCGGGCAGTTCAGCAAACCCGATGCAAAGTAGAGCTCGTCCGTCGACGCCAGTCCGATGTAGACGACGTCGAGCCCTTGAGCGAGCACACCGTCCCCGAAAGCCGAAGACAGCGTGGGCGACGATGCACGCATGTCGTAGCCGATCACAACCGTCGTGGCGGCGCCGGCCTCGTCGCGGACCAGACGGGCGAACGATGCACCGACATCGCGGACAAAATCTTCGTCGATCTGCTCACCGACCACGCCGCGCACGTCGTACGCCTTGATGATTGCAGCAACCGACTCGGCTGTTCGCCCCACTGAAAACTCTCCTTGTGCATGCACCCTCACAGACGGGAACGTCCGGGCGCGTGGCGTCCGGAGATTCGCAGTACTCGGGTGTGGAAGTACTCGGTCGAGCCTAGCGTCTGCGGCGACGAATCTCGCGTCAGTTGGACGGGTCGGGCAGAACGCGGAGGTGTCCACGACGCCCTGTACGGGCAGTACTCGGAGCTGCGGGACGTATGTCCTCATCTGCGTCGACGTTGGACTTGCTGCGATCTCCGAGACCGGCTTCACGTACGGCTTCGGCCAAAGCGGTCAAATCGTCTTCGTCGGGAGTGCTCGATGCGAATCCACCTTCGTGGCGAACCAGTTCCCAACCCTTCGGGGCAGTGATTCGCGAGCCGTGCGTGTCACACAAATCCCACGAATGAGGCTCGGCGACGGTTGCCAGCGGCCCGACAACCGCAGTGGAGTCCGAGTAGACATACGTAAGCGTCGCGACGGCGGGGTTCTTGCACCCGGGGCGGCAGCAGCGACGCAGAGATCTCACAGGTACGGAGCCTAGCCCTCCCCACGTCCGGAACCTACTCGGACACACCGAGCAGTTTCTTCTGTCGTAATCTGGGCGCCATGCCACAAGCCCGCCGCCGACGCTCGGTCACCACTCGTTCCATCGAGCGACACGGCCGTGGCCTGCGCGGACCGCTACTTCCCCCGGAGGTGCCCGCAAGGCGTACCCGGGCCGAGAAGTTCGATCTCCTGGTGCTCGACGCCTTCTCGCCCGTCGACCTCGCGTGGCACGACCGGTTGACGAAACTCGACATCGCAGTCGACGAAGTCCCGAAGATCCACGCGCACGATCCGGAGTCCGTCACGTGGCCGCCGGAGGTCATCGCAGACGGCCCGGTTCCACTGTCACGACTGATTCCGGCCGGAATCGACCGTCACGGAAATACGACTCGCGCAAGAATTGTGCTGTTTCGCCGCCCATTGGAGCAGCGCGCGAAGGATCCGGAAGAACTCACGGATCTGGTGCACGACGTGTTGGTCCATCAAGTCGGCACGTATCTGGGCGTCGACCCACAGGTCATCGACCCCACCATGCCTGACGAGGACTGATACTGCCCGACGAGGACTGACGCACCGTCAGACGAAAAAACTGATGTCACACGAAGAAGTAAATCCACACGAAGAACAAAACAGTCGTTGCTTGACCTGCAATTCCCCGTTGCAGGTCAGACTTTCGAAGACCGCCCGTCAGCCCCGACGCTGACAGAACCGATTCAGCAGCAGATCAGATGATCCCCCGCTTGAGTCGCCGACGCTCGCGCTCGGACAACCCTCCCCAGATTCCGAACCGTTCATCGTTCGCGAGCGCGTACTCGAGGCACTCGTCACGAACTTCACAACCGAGGCAGATCCGTTTTGCTTCCCTCGTCGAACCACCCTTTTCAGGAAAGAACGCTTCGGGATCGGTCTGCGCGCAGAGAGCACGCTCCTGCCACTGATCCTCGATGGTGTCGAACAATTCTTCGAAGCCGGTGACGAGACTCAGCACTGGCCGAGTACTCATACCGTCGAACTCACTGCTGCAGGCACCTTCTGCTGCGCCTGCTCGGGAATCGGTCTGCGGTTCGTCGCTTACTGTCATTGCGAGAGAACTGATCTCGACATTTTCATTGGGCATCGTTCCGCCTCCTCACCTGTAATAGCGCAGAATTTTCACTCCATCTTCAACCCCACCCCGTCGACCGTTCGAAACTGTGTTCGAAACCGGCCCCGCTGCAAGTGAACTCACAAGTAGCGGTTGGAATGACACATTTGAGATTACACACGTCCAGCGTGTCGCGGTCAAGCTAAACGAGATGAATCCATTAGTATTCCGGCCCCCAATTGACGGGACCTTCTGCCCGCCAGACACGACGACGCGCCGACCGCCTAGGCTCTGTTGTCGTGAACGTGACTGTATTGGTTGGCGGCGTCGGCGGGGCCCGTTTCCTTCAAGGTGTGCAAAATGCGCTCGGAATCGTCGGTGGTGAATCCCTCGAGAAATACGAAGGCCCACATCGCATCACGGCCGTCGTCAACGTCGGGGACGACGTCTGGATGCACGGTCTGCGCATCTGCCCCGATCTGGACACTTGTATGTACACACTCGGCGGCGGTATCGACACCGAACGCGGGTGGGGGCACGCCGGCGAAACCTGGAATGCGAAAGAAGAACTCGCGGCATACGGAGCGAAGCCGGACTGGTTCGGCCTCGGAGATCGCGATATCGCAACACATTTGATTCGCAGCCAGATGCTCCGCACGGGATATCCGTTGTCCGCGATCACCGAAGCGTTGTGCAATCGCTGGAATCCAGGTGTCGCACTGCTTCCCGTGAGCGACGACCGCAGCGAGACACACGTTGTGATCACCGATCCGGAAGACGGTGAGCAGAAGGCGATTCATTTCCAGGAGTGGTGGGTACGCCATCGAGCACAGGTGGAAACTCACAGCTTCGCTCACGTCGGAGCTGAGCAGGCCAAGCCCGCGCCAGGGGTGGTCGAGGCGATCGACGGTGCCGACATCGTGCTGATCGCACCGTCCAATCCCGTCGTGAGCGTCGGCGCGATCCTCGCGGTGCCCGGAATTCGCGGAGCCCTGCGAACCACTGCAGCGAAGGTTGTCGGGCTCTCCCCCGTCATCGGCGGAAAACCGTTGCGCGGCATGGCTGACGAGTGCCTTGACGTCATCGGGGTCGACACGACCTCCGAGGCGATCGGTCACCACTACGGAGCTCGTTCGATCAACGGCATTCTCGACGGCTGGCTCATCGACGAAGGTGACACGGCCGACATCGACGGGGTGGACGTGCGAAGCATCCCACTTTTGATGACGTCCCCCGAAGAGACCGCAAAAATGGTTCGAACGGCTTTCGAGATCGCCGGAGTCGAACTGTGACCGAACCCCGAACCGCAGCAAGCCGCGACAGAAATCACTCCCCCGGCGATCACTCCCCCGGCGCCGCAATCGAAGTCATTCCCGTGCTCGGCCTTCCCGAGTTCCGGCCCGGAGACGACTTGGCCGCCGCTGTCGTCGACGCGACGCCGTGGATCGAGAACGGCGACGTCGTTGTCGTTACGAGCAAGGTGTTCTCCAAAGTCGAGGGTCGCATCGTTTCCTCGCCGACCGATCCGGAAGAGCGCGACGCAGCACGGCGCCTCCTGGTCGATCAGGAAGCCGTCCGGGTAGTGGCGCGCAAGGGCCGCACTCTGATCACCGAGAACAAACTCGGGATCGTGCAGGCAGCATCGGGCATCGACGGCTCCAACGTCGACGGTGCCGAGCTGGCTCTGCTCCCCCTGGATCCCGACGCAAGCGCTGCGGGCCTGCGCGCCCGAATCTTCGAGTGCACGGGCAAGTCCGTCGCCGTCGTCGTCACCGACACGATGGGTCGTGCGTGGCGCAACGGGCAGACCGACGCCGCAATCGGTTCGTCCGGCATTCCGGTCCTGCACGGCTACCTCGGAGCACAGGACAGCCAGGGCAACGATCTGATCGTCACCGAGATCGCGATCGCTGACGAGATCGCCGCTGCCGGCGATCTGGTCAAGGGCAAGCTGGGCGGCGTTCCCGTCGCCGTCGTTCGTGGACTCCGGTTCGAGGACGACGGTTCGAGCGGCCAGGATCTGATCCGCCGCGGCCCCGACGATCTGTTCTGGCTGGGCACCGAGGAGGCCACGGTGATGGGCCGCGGCCAGGCACTGCTGCTGCGTCGGTCGGTTCGGCAGTTTGCAAGTGACCCCGTCGACGCGGAGATCATTCGCAACTCGATCGCCGAGGCACTGACCGCTCCCGCACCACACCACACGAGACCGGTTCGATTCGTGTGGCTGCGTACCGAGTCCGTCCGCACGGCTCTCCTCGAGAAGATGCGGGAGCGGTGGGCCGCCGATCTGCGTGCAGACGGTCGTAGCGACGAATCCGTCGAAGCGCGGGTTGCCCGCGGAAACATCCTGTTCGACGCCCCCGAGGTCGTCATTCCCTTCTGCGTGCCCGATGGCGCACACAGTTACCCGGATGCCCGACGTACCGCCGCGGAGTCCACGATGTTCACGGTTGCCGCCGGCGCGGCAGTGCAGGGCCTGCTGGTCTCGCTGGCCACACGCGGCGTGGGAAGCTGCTGGATCGGCTCGACGATCTTCGCCGCCGACCTCGTACGTGCACAGCTCGATCTCCCGGCGGACTGGCAGCCACTCGGCGCGGTCGCAATCGGGCACCCACTCGAGTCCCTGACTCCGCGCACCGTCTCCGCCCCCGGGGACGCGTTGGTGGAGTTGTAAGTCATGTCAGCCGAATCGCTGCACGCCTCGGCCAAGGGCGTTCTGGAGGACTGGGCGACCCCCTCCGAAGCGGACGAGTCACTGCGGCACACGATGCTCGCGTTCCTCGATTCGGCTCCGGACGGATGTCTTCGTCGCCATGCACCGGGACACATCACCGCGTCGTCTCTGGTTCTCGACGAGAGTGGCTGCCACGTCCTGTTGACTCTGCATCCCAAGGTAGGCAGGTGGATTCAGCTCGGCGGTCATTGTGAGCCCGACGACGAGACGGTGGTCGATGCGGCCTTGAGGGAAGCTCGCGAAGAGTCGGGTATCCACGACGTTCGGATAGACGCGGACCTACTCTCCGCCCACACACATCCGATCACGTGCTCGCTCGGAGTTCCGACTCGCCATCTCGATCTACGGTTTCTTGTTGTGGCACCGGACAATTCGCATATCGTCCGGAGCGCGGAGTCCACCGACCTCCGATGGTGGCCGGTGGACGCGCTGCCGCCGACTGCCGAACGCGAGACCATCGACCACCTGGTCGCGCTCGCACATCAGCGCAAGAATCAGGACTGAAGCCGGGCTACCTCAGAAATGCAGTGTGGGCGCCAACCCTGGCTGCTTGGCGCTGACGCCGTCGCCCGAAGACGTTCCCTTCACTCGCCGAGCTACCCACGGCACCAAGAACTCTCGCGCCCATTGACGATCCTCGCGACGAGTTTCGGCTTTGGTGAGAACCGGCGCCGGCCCCAGATCGGGCGGGGTCAATCCGTGTTCGACGCCCAGGACGTCGAGCACCCGCGTCGCCATGTTCTCGTGCCCGGCGGGCGACATGTGCAGTCGGTCCCAGTCCCACATCCGTAGGTCCTGATATTCGGAGAATCGCCAAAAGTCGACGAGTGTCGCACCGCGACGGTCCGCGACCTCGCGAACAAGCTCGTTGTAGATCGCCAGGCGTCCGCGGAGCTTGCCGAAGAAGGCGGACCATCCGGTGTCGTACGCGGTGAACATGAGAACCCGAGCGCCGGATTCGGTGAGTTGGCCGATTGCCGAATCGTAGCGGGCGACCACTGCGTCGATGTCGAGCTTCGGACGCATCATGTCGTTTCCGCCGGCGTAGATGGTCACCAGATCGGGCTTCAACGCCAGGGCGGGTTCCACCTGCTCGTCGAGGATCGGTCCGAGTAGGCGACCACGAATCGCCAGGTTGGCGTAGCGGAACTCGGGATTGTTCACCGCCAACTGTTCGGCCACTCGGTCTGCCCACCCGCGCAGACCGTTGGGGAATCGTTCGTCGGCGTCGCCGACGCCCTCGGTAAACGAGTCACCGAGGGCAACGTAACGGCTCGGAAGAGAAGTCATACCCGCCAGTATTCCAGTAGGCCAGCTAACGATCACACATCTGTGCTGAAGCGCACGCCACCGTCCGGCAGCGTCACCCCCGGCCACACGCGTGCGCCGCGCAACAATTCGCACCGCGCACCGATGTCCGCGCCGTCACCGATGACGGCGTCGCGGACCAGCGCGCGAGGTCCGATGCGGACGCCGAATCCGAGGATCGATCGCTCGACCACCGCACCGGCTTCCACAACGGCGCCGTCGAAGAGAATCGCACCGTCGAGGCGCGCACCTGCGCCGACTTCAGCGCCTCGACCGACAACCGTGCCGCCGATCAGGACGGCGCCGGGTGCGATTCCAGCTCCGGGGTGTACCAGCGACTCGCCGCGCGGACCTTCGAGAGCCGGCGAGGGCGCGATGCCTCGCACCAGGTCGGCGGAACCGCGGACGAAGTCCTCGGGGGTTCCCATGTCACGCCAGTACGACGAGTCGACGTGGCCGAACACCCGCTTGCCCTCGGCAAGGAGATTCGGGAACACCTCGCGCTCGACCGACACAGGTCGTCCCTCGGGGATCTGCTCGATGATCTCGCGCTTGAAGACGTAGCAACCGGCGTTGATCTGATCCGTCGGCGGATCCTGAGTCTTCTCCAGGAATGCCGAGACTCGTCCGTCCTCGTCGGTCGGAACACAACCGAATGCACGCGGGTCTCCCACGCGAACCAGATGCAGGGTCACGTCGGCGTCCGTCTTCTCGTGGGTCTCGAGAATGGCGTTCAGGTCTGTGCCACCGAGCACGTCACCGTTGAACACCATGACGTTGTCGCCGCGCAACTTCGGGAGCACGTTGCGGATTCCGCCGCCCGTGCCCAGCGGTTCGGTCTCGAAGACGTAGTCGATCTCGAGGCCCATCTTGGAGCCGTCGCCGAAGTAGTCCTCGAATACCTCGGCCTTGAAAGACGTTCCGAGCACCACGTGCTTGATACCGGCCGCCTCGATACGGGCGAGCAGGTGTGTCAGGAACGGCAGGCCTGCTGTCGGAAGCATCGGCTTGGGCGCAGACAACGTCAACGGACGCAGCCGAGTGCCCTTGCCGCCTACCAGGATTACGGCGTCGGTCGGATTCGGATCGGACATCATTTTCCCCCGTGGTTCGAAACTGATGGGTTGTCGGTCGACTTGTCGGTGCGAGCGCGCTCGCGGACAGCAGAAGCTACGGCGATCTTGGACCGCACGGCCAGCCCACCGCGCAAGGCAAGTCGTAGCGGAGCCTGCCACCAGTGCGGATGGCGATCGGCCTGGAACTGGTAAGCGCTGCGATGATGGGCCGGCAACATCAGTTCCGGATGACGGCCTGCCGCATGGCCTTTGGCGTGGGTGACAGTGGCCGAGGGTACGAAGATGTTGAGCCACCCGGCTTTTCCGAGGCGGTCACCGAAATCGACGTCCTCCATGTACATGAAGTATCGCGAGTCGAAACCGGAGATGGCATCGAAGGCGTCGCGTCGTACCAGCAGGCACGAGCCGGAAAGCCAGCCCACTGCGCGCTCGGTGACGGCCTCGTTCTCTTGACGGTACCGAGCAGTCCACGGGTTTTTCGGCCACACGGTGCCGAGCAATGCGTGCCCGACGCCCGAGGTGATGTCGGGTACCGTTCGCGCCGACGGATACACGCTGCCGTCTGGTTCGAGGACCTTCGGCCCCAGTGCACCGGCCCTTGGCCACCGATTTGCCGCAGCGACCAATTCGTCGAGTGAACCGGGTGCCCATTGGACGTCCGGATTGGAAATCACGACAAATTCGATAGACGAATCGATCTCCGCCACAGCCCGATTTATCGCTCCGCCGTAGCCGATGTTTCCACCGGTTCGAAGCAGACGGACATGCTCGTACTTGGCATCAGCGGCCTCGGGGGCGCCATCGGTCGACCCGTTGTCGGCCATGATGACCTGGGGTTTTTCTGTCGTCGCCTCGGCGAGCGTGCTCAAGAAATTCTCGAGATGCTCGCCTGGCGAGTAGGTCACCGTTACCACGGCCAGCTTGGGACTCACGCCGGTCAGCCTAGCCGTCCGCGGGCACTGCCCCGAACAATGCTCACGCCAGAGCGGCGTGCAGAGCCTCTCGCCACGGACGCAGCGGCGTCATTCCCGCGGTAACCCATGCGCGCTCGGACAAGACCGAATATGCCGGGCGGGGAGCAGGGCGCACGAAGTCCGCGCTGCTGCACGGCCGCACCCGAGCCGGGTCTGCGCCGATCTCCTCGAACACCGCGCGCGCCAACTCGTACCAACTTGCTTGCCCACCATTGGTCACGTGGAATGTCGACGAACCTGTGAAGTCCCGCAGCGCGAGTTCGACGATGCCGCCGGCCAGGTCAAGGCTGTAAGTAGGTGACCCGACCTGATCGTCCACGACGTTCACGAATTCACGTTCGGCTTCGAGCCTTCGCATCGTGGCGACAAAATCCGAGCCGACACCGGAATACACCCACGCAGTACGGACAACCGCCACGTCCGCCCCGGACTCTCGGACAGCTGTCTCGCCGGCCAGTTTCGTTCGTCCGTATACCGTCGCCGGACCGGTCGCTGCGTCGACCTCGTACGGTGTGCTCGCGTCGCCGGGAAACACGTAGTCGGTCGAGACGTGGATCAACCGCGAACCCACCCGCGCACAGGCTCGAGCGAGATTCCGCGGTCCGATCTCGTTGACCGCCCTCGCCGCCTCCTGGTCGGTCTCGGCGGCATCGACGGCCGTGTACGCGGCGCAGTTGATCAGCACCGAACCGGGCGAGACGAACTCGTCGACGACATGGCTGTCGGTGATGTCCAGCTCGTCGGATCCGACGGCCGTGACGGGAAGACCCGCCGAGGTAGCGAGGGTTTCGACACGGGTCCCGAGTTGCCCTCGGGCGCCGGTGAGCAGGATATTCGTCACACGGTTCAGTCTGGCACGCCGCGTCGAGGTACCCGCGGCCGAGCATCGGACCAGTAACCTGAAGGAGTGTCCCACCAGCAACCGCAGCGCCGCGCGCGTCCACGACCTGCGCCGATTCGGACCAAGACGAGCCCAGCTCGCATAGCGGTCGCTGTGCTGTCCGTGCTCGTACTGCTGGTCACCGGGTTCGCATGGCGAGGTGTGGACTCGTTGAGGAGCAGCCTTGCCACTGCCAGCGGCCTCGGCCTCGGTGGCGGCAAGGACGGAGCCATCGACATCCTGATGGTGGGAACCGACAGTCGCACCGACGCACACGGCAACCCGCTCTCACAAAGCGAACTCGACTCGTTACGCGCTGGTGAGGAAGTAGCGTCCAACACCGACACCATCATCTTGATCCGCGTCCCCAACGACGGAAGTTCCGCAACCGCAATCTCGATTCCCCGCGATGCGTATGTCAACGTCCCCGGTATCGGTATGTCGAAGATCAACGCCGCATTCGGTGCCACCAAGGAAACCGAACGACTGAAGTTGGTGAACAACGGGTCGTCCGACAGCGACGCCGACAAGAAGTCGACGGAAGCCGGCCGGACCGCGCTCATCGGAGCCGTGGCCAATCTGACCGGTATCACCGTCGATCACTACGCCGAAGTCGGTCTGCTCGGATTCGTCCTGCTGACCAACGCAGTGGGCGGAGTCGACGTCTGCCTCAACGCCCCGGTCGACGAACCGATGTCCGGAGCCAACTTCGCAGCCGGGAAACAGACACTCGACGGCGCCGACGCGCTGAGCTTCGTCCGTCAACGACACGACCTCCCCCGCGGCGACCTCGACCGGATCGTGCGCCAGCAGGTGTTCATGGCGTCCCTGGTCAGCAAGGTGCTCAGCGCAAAAACCCTCAGTGACCCCGGCAAGCTCAGTCAGTTGACCTCAGCCGTTCAGCGTTCCGTCGTGATCGACGACGACTGGGACATCATCGAATTCGCCAAGCAATTGCAGAATCTGGCCGGCGGCAAGGTGCAGTTCGAGACGATCCCCGTCCTCGACATCAACGGCATGACCGACTACGGCGAGTCCATCGTCAAGGTCGATCCCAAGGCCGTCAAGAAGTACATCGCCGGATTGGTGGGCGCCGACAGCGAAGATTCGGAGGCGACCTCCGAGGCACCGACCACCGTGAATGCGTCCTCGATCACCGTCGACGTCGCGAACGCCAGCGACATCGCAGGGTTGGCCAGCGGGGTTTCCGAGGCGTTGAGTGCCCTCGGGTACAAGCAGGGTCAGGTCGGCAACAACACCGGCGCCGACGTCGCCGAATCGACGGTATTCGCAAAGTCTGCGGACGACGACGCTGCCCTCGCTGTGGCCGAGGCACTCGGCGGTCTGACGGTCAAGGCGGATTCGTCATTGTCCTCGGGCAAGGTTCGGGTTGTCATTGCCGAGGACTACAACGGACCGCAGTCCGCGGACGCGGTATCTCCGTCCGAAGGCGCAGCAACCACGACTGAATCGGCGGGCACCACCGAGACCAGTCCCACCCCTGCCCCTCCCGGTCCCCCGATCGATGCAGCCTCCAACGGCCCCCGCTGTGTCAACTGAAAGACTGTGTGAACCGAACGGCTGCGTAAGCTGATTACGTGCCTTCGCCTGTAGACAACCTGACCGACGCCCTCCTCGGACCGATCTTGACTGCCGACCCAGCCGGCCCTCGCGTGACCTACTACGACGACGCCACCGGCGAGCGCATCGAATTGTCTGCGAGCACGCTGGCCAACTGGGCGGCAAAGACAGCGAACCTGGTTCGGGACGAGTTCGCTCTCGAGCCCGGCGGCAAAGTTGCCGTGCTGCTTCCCGCGCACTGGCAGAGCGTCGCTGTGCTGTTGGGTGTGTGGTGGGCAGGCGGCGAGGTGGTCCTCTCCCCCGACGCTGACGCCGAACTCGCTTTTGTCACCGCCGACCGTCTGGAAGATGTTTCGGACGTACCCGAAGTCGCTGCACTCTCACTCGACGCGTTCGGCAAGGGCCTGAGCGATCTTCCGCTCGGTGTTGCCGACTACGCGACCTCCATTCGAGTACACGGCGACCAATTCCGTAGCGCCGGAGCCGGTTCGGCACTGGAAGGCCGGTCCGTTGCGGACACGATCGACGCGGCACGGGAATCGGCGAAGAACTCCGGACTGGCATCGACAGATCGTGTCCTCTCGAGCCGCACGTGGGGGACGGCCGGCGACTTGATCGATGGACTTCTGGCAGTTCTCGCTGCAGGCGCCTCACTCGTGCAGGTGGCCCACCCGGACGCGGAAGCTACCGCGCGCCGAGTGGGCACCGAAAAGGTCACGAAGCAGTTCTGAGTGTCAACTCGCGAGAGCTGTCACCGGTGAGACCAATCCCGCCCGCCGAGCGGGGAGCAGTGAGGCGATCACCCCGCAGATTCCGCCGATCAACACGATGGCCACCAACTGCACCCACGGGACTGCGCTGAGGGCGACGTCCTCGACCCCGAACACCGAAGCGGTACCGGCTACACCGAACACCATCCCGAACAGCACTCCGATCACCGATGCAACTCCTGCCACCAGCAGTGCTTCCCAGATCAACATGGCTCGAATTCCCTTCTTGGTCAGTCCGAGTGCGCGAAGCAGTCCGGATTCGCGGCGCCGTTCGAGAACGGACAGCGCCATGGTGTTTCCGACGCCGATCAAGGCGATCAACACCGCCACCGACAGCAACCCGGCAACCACCATGAGCATGGTGTCGAGGATCGAATCGAGGGCCGAACGCATTTCGGTCATCCCCTGAACATCGCTGCCCGGAGCTTCCTGGCGTGCGAGTTCGGTGATGCGGTCGGTGGTGGCCAAAGCCTGTTCGTCAGAATCCGTCCCCAACCTGACCCAGTACGAATCGGTGGTCGGTGCGGAGGCCGCTGCACCGAGATCTCCTCGATCCAGCAGTGCTGGTTGACCTTTCACCCCTTCGATCACGCTGACGTTCACGGCGCCGCGATCCCCGCGCACCGTTGCCGTATCGCCCGCCGAGAGGTTGTATCCGCTCAGATCGGCCGGAGAGAGCACCAGTTGACCGGCAGCAGGTACCGAGATCTCGGTACGCAGAACATCTTTCACCTGAGCGGCGTCGACACCGAATCCGGCCAACGAGCCACGCCCGTCGATCGTCAGCTCGGACTTTTCCAGACCGCTCACTGCGCCGACCCCGTTGACGGCGGCGATGTCGGTCCCCAAACCGGCAGGAAGGGGCGCCGAACCGGAACTGCTCACCATCACGTCGACGGGGAATTGGCTGTCCATCGCCGCGGGTGCAGCTTCCTTGACCGTCGCGATTCCCACGACGAGCGTGCTCGTCAAGGCGACTCCGATCAACAGTGCCGTGGCTGTTGCCGAGGTCCGGCGTGGATTCCGACCGGCGTTGCCTGCTGCCAGGCTGCCCACGGGACCGATCACCCTCGCCAACACTCCACCGGCCGCATTGATCAGTGCAGGCACAATTCGACCGGACAGGGCTGCAATCCCCAGGAACGAGAACAGTCCACCGGCGGTTGCCGCCAGCACCTGCTGATTCGTCACTCCCAAGACGGTCATCGCGATGCCCGCGAGCAGGATCACTATGCCGAGAACCCGGCGCACCACCGATACCTGAACGCTCTCGGGCTTGGACTCCATCGGCTGCAGTGCTGCCAACGGGGACAGCCTCGTTGCCGCGCGACCGGGCGCAGATGCAGCGAGCATCGTCATCACGATGCCGACTGCAAGGCCGACCAGCACGGTCACCGGGGTGACGCTGAGTGACGAAAGTGGAACCGGTACATCCACAGCCGTGGCCACGCGACCGATCGCCCAGGCGAGTCCGATACCGAGCCCGACACCGATCACCGAGGCGATCACACCGACCGCCGCGGCTTCGCTGCGAATGCTCCGGCGAACCTGCTTGGCCGTGGCGCCGACGCATCGGAGCAACGCGAGTTCCTGAGTGCGCGCCGCGAGGAGCACGGCAAACGTATTGGCGATCACCAGCGCAGCAACAACAACGGCGATGGCGCCGAAGGCGAGCAGTACCGTGCTGAGGATCTTGGTGCCGCCCATGTACTCCGCTGCCGCATTGTCGGTAGCTTCTTCTCCGGTCAGCACAGTGGAGCCCGCAGGCAGCGCGCTCTCAACCGAATCCACGAGCTGCCGCTGCGAGCGAGAGCCGTCACCGGCGACGCGGAATTCACGTGTGGCGCTCTCCCCGGCCCACGCGCTCACTTGCTCGGCAGTGGTGAACACTTTAATCCCGCCCAGGCGCTGCGCCGAACCGGAGAGGTCGACCAGTCCGACAACCTGTGCAGTGGGTGCAGCGGCGCCCACCGCCGAATCCCGTGCCGTGACAGTGATTCGAGCACCCACCGGTATACCGGAGTCCGCACTGACCAACACCTGACCGAGACCGACAGGAAGCGAACCCTCCGACAGCTTCTCCCAACGCAATTCGGGGTTGCCTGCGATCGAGAGCGCATCCCCGTAGGACGCACCCTTTGCCTCCGAATCGACACGAACATACGTCGACACGTCGTCGGCCACCGCCGAGACACCCGGCACTGCGCTCAGCAAGGCTTCCGTCACGCCAGGACCGGAGGCGACAACGTCCGTGGTTTCATATTGTGATGCAAGTGATTTGCTCACACTCGCGTCAACCGTCGAGCTCAATGTCAAAGTCGCGACGATGTATCCGACCGCGATCACCACGGCAAGTATCGACGCCACATAACGCCCGGCATGCGCCCGCGCCTGGGCAAAAGCCAGACCCTTCATCGCAGTGCGCCCGAAGCTGCGGGAACATCGGCCAGGTCGTCGGCACCGAGGGCTCGCATGGCACCGATCACCGAGTCGACGGTCGGAGCGTCGATCTCGCCGGCGATGCGCCCGTCTGCGATCAACACGACGCGGTCCGCGTACGACGCCGCCACCGGATCGTGCGTCACCATGACGACGGTCTGACCGGTCTCCCGGACACTGGTCCGCAAGAGCCCCAGAACCTCTGTCCCGGAACGTGAATCCAGGTTTCCGGTGGGCTCGTCGGCAAAGATCACGTCGGGCTGCGGCAGTAGTGCGCGGGCGACGGCTACGCGTTGCTGCTGACCGCCCGACAGTTCGTGCGGAAGGTGATCGAGGCGCTGCGCAAGGCCCAGCTTGCCGATCACCTCGTCCATCCACTCGGGCGAGGGTTCACTGCCCGCCAACTTCATCGGCAGCAGCATGTTCTCCCGAGCAGTGAGCACCGGCAGCAGGTTGAACGCCTGGAAGACGAACCCGATTCGCTCGCGTCGCAGTTCGGTGAGTTCCGTGTCGCCGAGTTTTGTGACCTCGGTGTCGCCCAGGAAAACCTGCCCACCCGAGACCGTGTCGAGTCCGGCAAGGCAGTGCATGAGCGTCGACTTTCCGGAGCCGGACGGACCCATGATCGCGGTGAACCGCTCGCGCCCGAAGTCCACGTCGACTCCGCCGAGCGCGTGCACCGTAGTCTCACCGGTGCCGTACACCTTGGTGACACCGCGGGCAGTGATCGCCGGCACTTCGGCTGGTTCCGTCGTGGTGTGCGCATGCATTCTTTTGCCCTCCGTAAAGCTTCTCGCTATGACGGAATCGACGTTATTGCAGCGCAAGTGGTCTCCGCGTCGGAGCGCGGGGCGATCTTGGAAAGCCCGGTGTCATCCCGGGGTAGGACTGAACAGAGCTGCTCGTCAACCCTCGGTACCGAGGAGATCTGCGCGCCGGACAAGCCCGATCTGGAAAGCGAAGACGACTGCCTGCACGCGATCACGTGAATGGGTCTTCGAAAGAACCCGTCCGACATGGGTTTTCACTGTCGTCTCAGAGACGTGGAATTTCGCGGCGATCTCCGAATTCGACAGCCCGTACGCCATGGCCTCGAGCACCTCGACCTCGCGCGGTGTCAACTCATCAGGCAACTGCGCTTCGGGCGCCGAGCCTTCCAGGAGCGGTCCGACGTGCTGTAGCAGTCGCCGAGTGGCTCTGGCCTCGATCACCGCGTCCCCGCGGTGCACAGTGCGGATGGCGTCGAGCAACTGCTCCGGTGGGACGTCCTTGAGCAGGAATCCGCTGGCGCCCGCCCTGATGGCGGACATCACGTACTCGTCATTGTCGAAGGTGGTGAGCACCACGACCTTCGGCGCATTCGGGTCGGTCAGCAGCCGACGTGTCGCCTCGATGCCGTCCATCTTGGGCATCTGGACATCCATCAGGACAACGTCGACATGACGGGCGGCCAATTCGGTCAACGCCTGCTGACCGTCCGATGCCTCGACCACCACAGACAGATCCGGCTGCGAGTCGATGACCATTCGGAAACCGGCGCGGACCAGCTGTTGATCGTCGATCAGTGCAACTGCGATCGGAGCCACGTGTTCGTCCATGCCACCCACCTTAAGACCTACGCAGACGTTTCATGTTTACCCAGACGTTCGTTCGTATGGCAGGACGGCCCGGACGCTGTATCCGCCGCCTGATTTCGGTCCGGCGGTGACTTTGCCTCCGTGCAGTTTGGCGCGCTCGGCCATCCCGATCAGTCCCTGTCCGCCTGGTGACGATTCGACCAGCGCGGCGCTGCCACCTCGTCCGTCGTCGGTGATGCCGAGAACGAGTTCGGTGTCACTCCACGTCATCTCGACGCTCGCCTGCGCCCCCGGCCCGGCATGCTTGAGAACATTCGTCAGCGATTCCTGAACGATGCGGTACGCCGTCAACCCCGCGCCGGCGGAGAGTTCACGCGGTTCCCCGCTGACGCTGACGGTGATATCGAGTCCGCTGCTGCGCAACTCGTGGAAGAGACTGTCGATGTCGCCGGCGCCCGGGATCACCGAGAAATCGCGTGGTGTGTCCTCACGCAGGACGGACAGAAGCGATCGCATGTCGGTCAACGCCTGGCGCCCGGTGGAGGCAATGGTTTCGAGTGCCTGAATTGCAGCCTGAGGATCCTTGGCCGCACTGTAGCGTCCGCCGTCGGCCTGGGCGATGACAACGGTCAACGAGTGGGCGACGATGTCGTGCATCTCGCGCGCAATCCTCGACCGTTCGCTGATCGTCGCAATTTCCGCTTCCTGCGCGCGCTCGAGTTCGAGCAGCCGAGCGCGCTCGGTCAGCCCTTCCAACTGTTTGGTGCGCACTCGGCGCAGATCACCGAACGCCCAGACCGCGAGCATGAAGATCATGACGGCCACGGACTGCATCACCTGCGAAGACACGGGGATTCCGTTGTAGCCGAAGTATCGAACGGTCCCGGCAATCGAGCCGAGCAACGCAAGCACCAGGCCCGTGAGAGAACTCCACCGTGCGCCGTAGGCAGCAAGTGCGTACAGGGAGATGGGAACCACGACGGCGGACGCGAGCAGGGTATTACCGATGACGATCACGTGCAGAACCGCGAACGCCGCGATGACCATGCCGGAGAGTTCCGGCCGTGAGCGTCGCCACGCCAGCGGAACGGTCATGCCCAGCGAGATGAACACCGCAAGCGGACTCGCCTCGACCGCAACGACAACGCTGAACAGTGCGGCAACCGTCGCAATGCAAATGTCCACACCGCGAGCATGATCCGCGCTCCAACGGACGAAGCGCTCACTAGTCGGAAAACGAGCCATGCCGCCAACAGTAGCTTTTACTCAGCTTCGGCAACTTTCAACTCAGGTGCGGTAACCGCCGTCTTCGAGTCCGGCCTCGATTTCGAATCGGTTCTGCGGCCCCCTGTGACGCAGTTCCTCGCGGAGGTACAACAACCCGAATGCGATTCCGTACGTGGCCCATTGGTCTGCGTGAACGGCCTCGTGACGAAGGACGGATCGAGTCGTGTTTTGCCGGGTGAGATATACACCACCGAGAGTTGTTCCGCCTCTGGCGAACCCGCCGCGCAATCCGGAGGCGACAAAGATTCCGGACTCGTCGTCGAAGCTGATGTCCGCGCCGAGAATCCCGGCGTACAGCAGGGCGACGCGAGTGACGAACGCGGACTGCCTGCTACCCCGACTCGCTCGGATCAGCGGCAGCCCGCGCCGTGCACACATGAGAAGATCAACCCAGCAGCTTTTCGCGGAGCGCCTTGTCCTTGTCGAGGACCATCGACTCGAGGCTCTCCTGGAACGCCACCATCCGCTGCTGCAGTGCGGGATCCGAAGCACCGAGAATCCGAACAGCCAGCAGACCGGCGTTGCGAGCGCCACCGATCGACACTGTCGCCACCGGGACGCCGGCCGGCATCTGGACGATCGAAAGCAACGAATCCATACCGTCGAGGTACTTGAGCGGCACCGGAACACCGATGACGGGCAACGGCGTGGCCGAGGCAACCATGCCCGGAAGATGCGCGGCGCCTCCGGCACCGGCGATGATGACCTTGAGTCCGCGGCCGGCGGCTTCCTTGGCGTAGTCGAGCATCCGCTGAGGCGTGCGGTGCGCCGAGACGACACCGACCTCGAAGCGGATACCGAACTCCGCAAGAGCTTCGGCTGCAGCTTCCATGGTCGGCCAATCCGAATCGCTGCCCATGATCAGGCCGACCTGCGCGCTCTCACTCACCGTGTACATCCCATCCGTCGGTCCAAACTGCGTACGAAAGCCAATGTGCTGCACGCTCGGCGCGTTCCCGAACTGCGGCAACGTAATTCGGATCGTCGATGGATCCAGCGCCGCCCACGATGTTGACGTGCCCTATCTTGCGATCCTTGCGCTCACCCTTGCCGTACAGGTGGATCTTCGCGTCAGGCATCCGAGCGAACAGGTGATGGACACGCTCGTCCATCGTCATCTCGGGAGCTTCCGGTGCACCGAGAACGTTGGCCATCACGGTGACCGGCGCGATCGGCGACGTATCGCCGAGCGGGTAGTCGAGAACCGCGCGCAGGTGCTGTTCGAACTGAGAGGTGCGGGCGCCGTCCATCGTCCAGTGACCGGAGTTGTGCGGGCGCATGGCCAGCTCGTTGACCACGAGAGTGCCGTCGGTCGTCTCGAACAGTTCGACGGCCATCGAGCCGACGACACCGAGCTCCGACGCGATGCGCAACGCCAATTGTTCGGCTTCCTCGGCAACGGCACTCGAAAGCTCGGGGGCAGGTGCGATCACGACGGCGCATTGTCCGTTGCGCTGAACCGTTTCGACGACCGGCCACGTAGCGCCCTGTCCGAACGGCGACCGCGCCACCATGGCGGACAGCTCCCGACGCATCGAGACCATTTCCTCGACGATCAGCGGAACACCCTTGTCCAGCTGCTCGGTGACGATGGCTTCTGCTTCGTCCTGATCATCGGTGATCCAGACGCCGCGGCCGTCGTAGCCTCCGCGTGTTGCCTTGATGACAAGCGGCCAACCGTGTTCGGAGCCGAATCGAACGACGTCTTCCGCCCACGTCACTTCGGCGTACGCGGGTACGGGTGCGCCCAGTTCGGCAAGTTTTCGACGCATGAGCAGTTTGTCCTGAGCGAAGATCAGAGCCTGCGGCGGCGGCTGAACGTTCACGCCTTCGGCAACAAGAACCTCGAGGTGCTCGGCCGGCACGTGCTCGTGGTCGAACGTCAATGCGTTGGAACCGACCGCTGCACGGCGGAGAGCATCGAGGTCGGTGTGGCTGCCCAGTACGACGTCGGGGCTGACCTGAGCTGCCGGTTCGTCCGCGGTCCCGGAGAGCACTCGGAGCGTCTGACCCAGGGCCACCGCCGCCTGGTGCGTCATCCTGGCCAATTGTCCGCCACCGATCATGGTGACGACGGGCATGGACTCTTTCGCCGGCCGCGGCGGAGTAGGGCGGGCGGGCGATTGCACGGGATCGTTGTTGCCGGTCACGGCTCTCTATGTTGTCATGTGTCGCGATCGCCCGTTCATTCAGCGTTCCCAATCTGTGATTCTGCTGATGATTCCGCGGCAAATTGGTGGTAGCACGGTTTCGTTTCGTAAACTCATCTGTTGTGCCATTTGTCGACGGGGTCATTGCCCGCATACCCCAACCGTTTCGTGACATCGCTCTGCGTCACAGCGAGCTGATCAAATTCGCGATCGTCGGCGGCACGACCTTCCTGATCGACTCCGGCATCTTCTACACACTCAAGCTGTCGATCCTCGAATCCAAGCCGATCACGGCCAAGATCATCGCCGGCGTCGTCGCGGTGATCGCGTCGTACATTCTCAACCGCGAGTGGTCGTTCAAGAACCGCGGCGGCCGTGAACCAGCGCACGAAGCTGCGCTGTTCTTCATCATCAGCGCCATCGGTGTCGTTATCAGCTTCATCCCGCTGTACATCTCCAGTTACGTCTTCAACCTGCGCGTACCCGAAGTGAGCTTGGCGACGGAGAACATTGCCGACTTCATCAGTGCGTACGTCATCGGAAACTTGCTGCAGATGGCGTTCCGATTCTGGGCCTTCCGCAAGTTCGTGTTTCCCGACGAGAATCCAGAACCGCTCGAACTGTCGGACACCACGGCGCTATCCGAAACCACGGCGCTGTCGGAAACCACGGCGCTATCGGAAACCACCGCGCTATCGGAAACCACCGCGCCCGACCCGGTAATTCCGGACGCCGAAGAGGAACTCGGACACTCCTGAGTCTTCCGTCAGCGCGAGCCTTTCGGTCAGCGCGGTTCGCGGTGTGGAACGACGTCCGCGGGCGGAGCAGTGTTGGCCACGGGCAGGAAGACCGCGAACAAGGCAGGCTTACGCCGCTGCAGTTCCAATCGCCCCCCGTCGGCTTCGATCAGAGCGCGTGCGAGCGCCAACCCGACGCCGGTGGACCCGGCCCCCGAGAATCCTCTGTCGAAGATATGCGGTGCAAGATCGTTTTCCACGCCGGCGCCTTCGTCGGTGACCTCGACGCACACCATCGAGTCACGACGAGACGAACTGCGCCCGGCACCGTCGATCAATCGGACAGACACCGTGCATGTGCCTTCACCGTGTTCGAACGAGTTGTCGACCAGAACGGAAACAGCTTCACGCAGACGCGATCCGGTGGTCGCGGCCATCACTGTGCGATCGCCTCGCAGGCGGAGCCTGCGCCCCTCTCCGTCGAACTGAGCCTGCCAGTCGCGGGTCACCTGTTCCAGCTCGCCGACTACCGACACCAAACTTGCCGACGACCCGCTGGTACGCGACGAGCGAATCAGGTCGTCGATTCCGTCGGTGAGCCTGTCGACTTGCGCCATGGCTTCCTCTGCCTCGTTGACGACGTCAGGATCTTCGTGAACGGACAACTCGTCCAGGCGCAGCCGCACCGCGGTCAGTCGACTGCGCAGTTGATGAGAGACGTCCGCAACCAGCGCGCGTTCTCGTTGCAGCCGCACGGAGATCTCCACGGTTGCCGCGTCGAGGACGTCGGAAACGCGGTCGAGTTCGGGGATGTCGTGCCGACGAGGATCTGGACGGAAGTCGCCTTCGGCGAGGCGCGCCGCCCGGTCGGCCACGTCCTGCAGCGGATCGGCAAGCCGCCGCGCAGTGACCACAGCGACCACGGTGCCTGCTGTGATGGACAGAAGCACGAGTACGCCGACCGCCATCACCGCCTGCTTCTGCTGGGTGCGCAGGTTCTCCGACGGCACCTCGAGGCGCAACGATCCGGAGGTGCCCATCGCGAGCGATTCGACGAGTGCGTTCTTGACCGTCGCCTCGCCGACGTCGACACGCGCAGCGCCGTCGACGGCAGTCGGATACACGACGACGAGCCGCCCGTCGTTGGGAGTGAGGACCTTGAGCGAATCGGTGTTCAACGCACCTTCGACGAGTCCGTTCGTCCCTTCTTGCGCAATGACCTCGGCGGCCATCCGGTCGAGTCGCACCCGGAGATCACTCCGCGTGACGTCCTCGACCCAGAGCCACGCCGTGTAGATCAGCGGAACCCCCAGCAGCAACGCCGTCATGATCACGACAGCGAGAATCGACTGCAATATGCGACGTCGCATGCCGGCAGTTCCTGATTCTCGAGAAGCTAGTCGGTGTTGATTCGGAATCCGACACCGCGGACGGTGGCGATTCTGCGTTCCACGGCCGGGCCTTCGTCACCGATCTTTCGGCGCAACCACGACATGTGCATGTCGAGCGTCTTCGATCCACGTAGCTCGACGTCGCCCCACACCTCGCGAAGGATCGTATCGCGCGAGACTACTTCCCCGGCATGCTCGAGGAGGACTCGAAGAAGTTCGTATTCCTTATTGGCCAAGGCGATTTCGGAGCCGTTGACGAGTACGCGACGCGCCGCCGGCTCGAGCCTGATGCCACCGACCTCGACGATCGTGTCCTCGCGGCCACCGTGGCGACGCAAGAGTGCTCGCACACGTGCCATCAACTCGGCGAGGCGAAACGGCTTACTGACGTAGTCGTCGGCGCCCGCGTCCAGGCCGACCACAAAGTCGACTTCGTCGGTTCTGGCGGTCAGCATCAGAACGGCAAGCGAGGTGCGATGCGCACGAATCTGTCGACAGACCTCGAGGCCGTCCATGCCGGGAAGGCCGAGATCGAGAATCAACAGATCGAAATCACCTTCGAGCGCCTGCTGCAACGCAGCGGGTCCGGTCGGTTCGACCGTCACCGAATACCCTTCACGCCCCAATGCGCGGGAGAGGGGTGCAGCAATGGCCTCGTCGTCTTCGGCTAGCAATACGGCAGTCACACGAACAGACTACGGACAACACGCCTTTGCACGTTGATTACCAGCCATTTCGATCGTTCGGGTCGTCGTTTTCACCTGGCGGCCGCTGTGGCGGAGGCGGTGGTGGCTGCTGCGTGGAATCGAAAACCTGGTGATACAGCAGGGCGTGAACGTGCTCGACATCCGGAATGTCGTCGAACTCGAGCGGATCGTCACTGGCAGAAGCGATGACCAGAGTTCCGGTCTTGAGCATTCGATCGATCAAGCCGTGGCGGAACTGAACATTGCTGATCCGCCCCATGGGAATGTCGATACCGGTGTGCGTGAGCACTCCGTGGCGGATGAGCACACGTCGATCGGTGACGATGAAATGCGTGAACTTCCAGACAGTGAACGGCGCAATCGATCGCCAAGCCACGACGGCGAGCCAGACGATTCCGACGGCGATGGACGACACGGCCCGAGCCGTGCCGTCCAATCTCGTCTGAGCGAGGCCCAACAAGAACCCGGCGACGGCCGTGGCAAGCACGAACGTCAGCGCCGGAAGCACCAACATCTTCCAGTGAGGATGGCGATGCAGTATCAGTTCCTCGTCTTGAGCGAGGGCGTCTTCGGGATATCCCATGACGGGAAGTCTGCCATCCCGCACCGACTTTCAGGCACACCGTCAATCAGGCCAACTCTCAGGGCTGGGCGATCTTTCGCAGCACCAACGGGGTCACGACGATGATGATGCCGTACAGCACCATCCACACACCGACCACGATGCGGAAGACGTCGAGTGAAAGTTCCGGCTGCAACAGGACGATTGCGCCGGCAACGATGCTGATGACTCCGAGCACGATCGACAGACCTCGATCGACCGTGTGGCCGGATGCCGCATCGACCAGGTCGAGCACCCCTCGGAATACCCACCACGCGCCGATCACCAATGCGATCAGGACCACGGTCTGCAAAGGGCTTCGGAGAACGAGGAATCCTAGGAGCACTGCCAACGCGCCGGAGATCGCGACCAACGTCCGGGTTCCACCCGTAGCCGTCACGTCCGCGAACGAACGGATTATCTGGACGAGTCCGAATCCGAACAGCTGAATCGCAATGACAACCGCCACCACGAACAGGGTGGCATCCGGCCACGCGAGTACCGCGATACCCAGGCCCAATGTGAGGACACCGAGCAGCACCGTGACGCCGGTGAGTACGCGGCGGGCGCTCTCGGCCGTCTCGGCTTCGGTCGGAACAACGATCGGTGTGGTCATGACGCCCCTAGGCAGCTAAGTAAATCCCGCAGTCGAGTGAAATGAAGGACGGACGGTTGGTTCGAAACAGGTCCGGGCCAAAAATTAGCACTTTGGTGCCAGAAAATCCGGCAAGGCTCACGATTCGGTTACCGGGGCGGTCCGAAGGTGTGTGATGTCACCAGCTGCGACCGCAAAGCTCTCTCCTTCTGCTCCCTCGATTTCGATGACGACGCGACCGGAAGTGTCGACGTCGGTCGCGATACCGAACACCTCCTTGTCGCCCGGCAAAACCGCGCGGACTCGTTTACCCAGCGTCCCGCAGCGCTGCCGGTACTCGGCAGCCAACACAGATGTATCCCATTTCGACGATTCCCAAGCACGGAATTGAGTCGCCAACTCGCGGGCGATTGCTCGAACGAGGGTGTCACGGTCGACGGTCGATGCTTCTTCGATCAGGAGCGATGTGGCGGTCGGGACGGGCAGCTCCTCGACACCCAAGCTCACGTTCAGTCCGATGCCCACCACCACCGCGGGATCGGGCGCCGTCCTTGCCACCTCGGCCAGAATTCCGGCCACCTTCTTGTCACCGATCAGAACGTCGTTCGGCCACTTGAGTTCTGCGGGCACCTCTGCCACGTTGCGCAGTGCGTCGACGACCGCGATTCCCGACAGCAGCGGCAGCCAGCCCATGTCTGCGAGATTCATTCCGGGCATCGACAACAGAACCGACATCGAGATCTGCGCTTGCGGAGGACTCACCCAAGTGCGCGAATGACGGCCGCGCGCACTCGCCTGATATTCGGCGATCAGAACATGACGGTCGGCATCCGGATCTGCCGCTCGCGCAAGGAGATCCGCGTTCGTCGAGCCGGTCTCCTCGACAACGTCGAGGCGGTTCCAGAAAACGCGCGCATCGTCGTTGTCACTGCGCACGAGTGCGCGTCGTAGGGCATTGCCGTCGAGGGGCGGTCGGTTCAAGTCGGTCCACATAGTCCCAGCCTATGACGACAGCGAGAATGTACTGGTCAGTAGCTTGAGCCTGCAAGACAGCGACAATCGGACCTGCCTTCGAAGCCCCCCACGCACTCTCGTTAAGCTCACGTCCATGACCACTGTCCAAGAGCCGAACGCGCCGGCGGCGGCGGCCGCACCCGATATCCACACGACCGCGGGAAAGCTCGCGGACCTGCGGAATCGCCAAGCCCAGGCGCAGGCACCGAGCGGCGAAGCCGCCATCGACAAGGTGCACGCCAAAGGCAAGCTGACCGCCCGCGAGCGCATCACCGCCCTCCTCGACGAGGGCTCCTTCGTCGAACTCGACGCACTGGCACGGCACCGAAGTGTGAACTTCGGTCTCGCTGACAACCGCCCGGTCGGCGACGGCGTCGTCACCGGTTACGGCACCATCGACGGCCGCGACGTCTGTGTCTTCTCACAGGACGCCACCGTCTTCGGCGGATCGCTCGGCGAAATCTACGGTGAGAAGATCGTCAAGGTCATGGACCTCGCGATCCGCACCGGTCGCCCCCTCGTCGGCATCAACGAAGGTGCAGGCGCGCGCATCCAGGAAGGCGTCGTCTCGCTCGGCCTCTACGGCGAGATCTTCCACCGCAACGTCCAGGCCTCGGGTGTCATCCCCCAGATCTCACTGATCATGGGACCCGCCGCCGGCGGCCACGTCTACTCCCCCGCGCTGACCGACTTCGTCGTCATGGTCGACGAGACCTCCCAGATGTTCGTCACCGGCCCCGACGTCATCAAGACGGTCACCGGTGAAGACGTCACGATGGAAGACCTCGGCGGTGCTCGCACCCACATGGTCAAGTCCGGTGTCGCCCACTACGTCGCTTCCGGCGAGCAGGACGCACTCGACTACGTCAAGGACCTACTCAGCTACCTGCCGTCCAACAACCAGGCAGCCGCTCCCCGCGGCGAGATCACCGACCCGATCGTCGGTTCGATCGAAGACAGCCTGACCGCCGAGGACATCGAACTCGACACCCTCATCCCGGATTCGGCCAACCAGCCGTACGACATGCACGAGGTCATCCGTCGCATCCTCGACGACGACGAGTTCCTCGAGGTCCAGGCCGAGCGCGCGATGAACATCATCGTCGGTTTCGGGCGCGTCGACGGACGCTCGGTCGGCATCGTCGCCAACCAGCCCACCCAGTTCGCGGGCTGCCTCGACATCGACGCTTCCGAGAAGGCCGCTCGCTTCGTGCGCACCTGCGACGCGTTCAACGTCCCGATCATCACCCTCGTCGACGTTCCCGGCTTCCTCCCTGGAACCGAGCAGGAATACAACGGCATCATCCGCCGCGGCGCGAAGCTCCTCTACGCGTACGGCGAAGCAACGGTCGGCAAGATCACGGTCATCACCCGCAAGGCTTACGGCGGAGCGTACGACGTCATGGGCTCCAAGCACATGGGCGCCGACGTCAACCTGGCATGGCCCACCGCTCAGATCGCCGTCATGGGTGCATCCGGGGCAGTCGGATTCGTCTACCGCAAGCAGCTTCTCGAAGCCGCCAAGAACGGCGAAGACGTCGATGCACTGCGCCTCAAGCTGCAAAACGAGTACGAGGACACACTCGTCAACCCGTACGTCGCCGCTGAGCGCGGATACGTCGACGCAGTCATTCCCCCGTCGCACACCCGCGGACAAATCGTCTCCGCATTGCGACTGCTCGAGCGCAAGGCCGTTTCCCTTCCGCCCAAGAAGCATGGGAACATTCCCCTATGACCGCAACCACCGAGGACATTCTCAGCGAAGATGTCGCACTGGCGGAGACTGCACCGACCAACGGTGCAGTCGTCGAGGGAAGCGCGACGGACGTCTCGCTCACCGAGCTGACCGAGACGTCGACATCCGACGCGTCGGTCATCAAGATCGTCAAGGGTTCACCCACGGACGTCGAGATTGCGGCACTGGTCAGTGTGCTCGCTGCAGCTGCCGGCAGCGGTCAGGCTCCCGAGTCCAACGTTCCGGCGGAGACCTGGGGCGACCCGACTCAGTTCCACCGCACGCGTGCACCGTTCTCGCCGTACGCGTACCTGAACCCCGCGATCCGTCGCAGCTGACAATCAGTATCTGCTGACGTGACTCAACTGGTTCTAGCTTCAGCGTCCCCGGCTCGCCTCGCAGTTCTGCGGGCGGCCGGGGTTTCGCCGCTTGTCCGTGTCTCCGGTGTCGACGAGGACAAGATTGCCGACAACCTCGGCCCCGACGCCGCTCCCGAAAAAGTCGTGACGGTGTTAGCCGAAGCCAAGGCCGCCGAAATCGTCCCCGGCCTCGCCGCCGACAATCTAACCGACGTCGTGGTTGTAGGGTGCGATTCGATGCTCCTGATCGACGGGCAGCTTCAAGGTAAGCCGGGCAGCGTCGATATCGCCCGAAAGCGATGGGCGGCAATGGCCGGTCGCAGTGCCACCCTCTTGACCGGGCACTGTGTCCTGCGCGTGGCCGACGGCCGCATCGTTCGCATGGCCTCGGATCACAGCGCAACGGTCGTTCATTTTGCGCAACCTTCCACCGAGGATCTCGAGGCATACCTGGCAACGGGCGAGCCGCTCCAAGTTGCCGGAGCATTCACCCTCGACAGTCTCGGGGGCTGGTTCGTGGAGAGGATCGAGGGTGATCCCTCGAGTGTCATCGGCATCGGATTACCTTTGGTGCGAACACTTCTCGAGCGCGTTGGGGTTTCCGTCTCGGATCTCTGGCGCACTCAGAGCATCTTCTGACGAGTTTTCTCCAAGCACGACGACCAGCCCCGCATCGGGTCCATGCCGATGCAAAGCTGGTCGTTTCTGTTGTCTCCGAAGAGGTTTGCGCCTTCAGGTTTTGAAGGTGGTGTTCGCCGGCCGTGGGTGCTGCCCGGGGTCGATCGAGGGCGGCGGAATGAACCACGGTTTGTTGTCGACACCGATCCGGATTTCCCATCTCCCGACGAACCCGGTCTTGCGGTGCATCAGCCGGTGATGTGAACGGCACAGCAGGACAAGGTTGCTCATCACCGTCGGGCCACCGTTAGCCCAGTGCCGGATATGGTGCGCATCAGTCCACGCCGGAACACATGAACACCCCGGGAACGCACAGCCCTTGTCGCGGGCAATCAACGCGACTCGTTGTTCGGCAGTGACCAATCGCTTTCCGGGTTTCGCATCGAGCGGCGCGCCATGATCGTCGAGCAACACGGTCGAGAGGAAACAATCACACCCCAACAACCTCGTCTGCGACACCGACAACGGTCCCATCCACGGCATGTGCCCCACATCGAGATCCGGCAGGTTCAGATCATGTGAGCCTTCGTCGTCCACATCAGTAGCAGAAGGCGCGGCGGCGCAGTCCCGGTGCTCAGCCAGGTCGCGGGCGTTGATGTGCACGTTCACGTGCGGACGCTGCCCGCCATCGGTACCGGTCTTGGCGCAATCCAGATAGCGGCGGATCAATTCGGTGAACCCGTCCGCTGTCCGCTTCGCCGCGGACCGAGCGTCAGGAGTGCCGTCCGGTGCTGGGGTGGGCATCGTCAGATTCGACAACGCCGACAGCAGCATTTCGCCGGTGAGGGCGTCGAAATCTCCGCGGACCACCACCCGACCGTTCAATGTCGAGGCGATCCGCAACTCGTTGCGATCGACATCTTCGGCGGGCGGAATTTCATCCGATTCGAACAACCGCTCCAAGGTTGCGATGACGTGCCGCACCTTCGTTGTCGTCGCTTCCACACCCGACGCAGCCGCGAGCAGCAGGTCGATGCACTTTGTTAGCGCTTCCTCAGGCATGCCTTTAGGTGGGGATTCACAGAACGAGACGATCAGCGCGGCGTGCTCGAAGGAGCAATCCCCGTCATCGAAGCCTGCCGCTACGGCCGGGAACGCGCGCAGCGCTGCACCGAGGGCGGCGATCTTCTTCCCGTCCCGTACCTGCAGCATCGTGTTCGCCGCCAACCACGACCCGACACCGCGACTGGCAATCACCTGATCGTCGGGACGCATCGACAGCTCGTCCACCACGGCCACTCGAACCGCTTCGAGACGAAGAATCTCCGCACTCGCCTCGACAGCGGCCGCGCGTAACTCCGCGGCCGTCAACTGCCACAGACGTCCACGCAACCCCACCGCAGAACCAGACACCACGTCCGACAAATCGACACTCATAGAATCCCCCGATCCCCACCCCCAACAATACTCGAACATCCGTTCGAGTCGAGGGTAACTCTCAGACAGGCGAATTGACCCGAGGCAGGGCAGTCGACGCCAACCCGATGCCGAGCGCAATTGCTGCGATGATCGCGAGTACACGGCGCTGAGCTTCGAGAAATGCTTCGCCGGCAGCGGCCCGAGTGGATGTGTACGCGGCATCAACTGCCACCTGAACGGATTGACCCCCGGCACCAGCGGAGCCGTCGCGGCGACATTGCGGCGCCACCTCCATCGGCGTTCCCGATGCCAATTGACTTGTCGCACAATCGACAAATGCCCTTTCTGCGATGTCGACGAGGCCAGGGCCTACGCCGGCCGCTTCGAGGTGCGCAACGTATTCAGGCCGCTCCCCCTGCACCGCTTGCGGCGCCTGCCCTGCCACGAGCGAGAAGAACACCACGCCGATCAATGCCAGTCCGATGGAGCTACCGACTTGCTGAACAGTCGGGAGAAGCCCGGACACCGAACCTGCGTGTGCGGGCTCGACCGTCGCGAGGATCGCGGTTTGCAGAGGTGCCACGAACAGTCCTAACCCAGCGCCTCCGAGAAGCAGTGGCCCGGCGAGCGCCAGCCAGCGTGGATCAGTTCCCTCGCGTTCGAGGATGACGGACAACGCGATCAACGAGCCGGCAAAAACTACCATTCCCAGAATCAGGACACGGTTTCCGAGCATCCGGTACACCGCCGATGAGAGTACCGCCGCCACACCCATCCCGACGGCCCACGGCAGCGTCATCACGCCCGCTCTCAGCGCGGAGAATCCGAATCCGAACTGAAGCGTGAGGCTGATGGTGAAGATCAGCGAAGTCAAGGTCCCGAAGAACACGAACGCAAGAATCGCACCGATGGCAAAGGCTCGGTCGCGGAAAAGCTCGAGACGAAGGACGGGATCGCCGCCTCGTTTCCCCAGACGCGATTCGTAGAGCACAAAAGCCAATGCCACCGGCACAGACATCGCGAGCATCACCACCAGCCCTGCAGGCCATCCACGCGCCCTCCCCTCGGCCAGGGGAAGGATCAGCAGGAACAGCGCCAGCGACGACAGCGCAGCACCGATCAGGTCGAGTGAGCGCACATGCTCCGCGCGAGCATCGACGAGATGGAAGAACCCGAGAATCAAGGCCGCGATACCGATGGGGACGTTGACAAAAAAGATCAGGCGCCAACCCCAGTCGAACAGATTCCATTCGATGAGCAGCCCGCCGACCAGGGGTCCACTGACCGTTGCCAGGCCTATCGTCGCGCCGTAGATCCCGAACACCCGCGGATGCCTGGCCTTCGGGAACAGACCCGAGATGATGGCAAATGTCTGCGCGGACATCGCACCCGCCGCCAGCCCTTGCAGGCCGCGGAAGACGATCAACATCGTCGCACTCTGAGCGAGCCCGCACAGCAACGAGGCTGCGACGAATACGGACAGGGCGGTCAGAAATACAACTCTGCGACCGAACAGGTCCCCCAGCCTGGCCGCGGTGATCAAGGAACACGCGAAGGCCAGGATGTAGACGCTGACCATGAGCAACTGCGCCGATACGCCGGCTTGAAGATCCACGGCGATGCTCGGAAGCGCAACATTGACGATGGTTGCGTCGAGCAACTGCATGAACGCAGCCGCCAGACTCGTGGCCAACCCGAGCCAGGGCGTCAGAGAAGTGGATCGCCGTCCGCCCTTGTGGTCGGCGCCGACAGCGTCACCTAAAGGGTCCGGAAGCACCGAATGATCCTAATCGACACGACCCTTCTAGAACCTGTTCTTGTTTAGATTGTAGTATTTCGGACAATTCAGTCCCGCAGATGGGATAGTTCGTCGTCTGCCCATTTTCAGAGCAGGCTTCTCGACGACACACGCAGGAGTTCTACTCGATGGATCTGAACTTGATCACCCATTGGCACCCGCTTCCTGGACGGGTAATCGAATGGGGCGTCACGCACGCTTCCGCTCAGCGAGCCGCCGAAGCCGAGATCGACCGAGAACTACCCCCGACCACGATGCAGGATCGCCACCTGCGACGCGCCCGCGTCACCGCAGAGAAGGGCGATCCGCAGTCTCCGTGGATCGGTATCGCCTTCGATTTCGCCGGAACCCTCGACCGCGACGCCATGACGCGAGCCCTGCAGCGCTACGTCCGACGCCACGACACACTGCACAGCTGGTTCTCCTTCGACGAGGCCACCACCGACGCAGCGGACACCTCGTTCGAGGTCCGTCGACACGTCGTGCCGGTGGAGAGCATCGAACTCGAGTACCGCATCGGCGACGACGTCTCCGAATCCGAGGCGATCCGCGCGCTCGTCGCCACCAAGTTCGCCACGGAGACCAGCGCGCTGCAGTGGCCGGCATTCGTTTTCGGCGCCGTCGAGCACGATCACACCGACCCGGAAGCCAAGCCGAGTTTCACCTTGTTTCACGCCGTCGACCATGCCCATTCGGACATGAACTCGATGGTCCTGATGTACGCAGAATTGCGTCAGCTGTACGCAGCGGAAACGACCGGGTCACAGCCCGAGCTAGGCCCCGCGGGAAGTTACGCACAGTTCGGTCGTGTCGAGCGCGCGCGAACAACCGAACTGACGATGCAGTCACCCGCAGTGCATCAGTGGCTCGGCTACCTCATGCGCAGCGGCGGTTCGTTCCCCGGATTTCCCCTCCCGCTCGGCGCCGACGACGCCCCCAAACCGGCCATCGGTTCACGCTTCGACTTGGCCGACGACACCGAGTGCGAAAAATTCGGTGCGATCTGTAAAGCCAACGGCGCCAACTTCATCGGTGGGATCTTTGCCGCCCTCGCGATCGCGGAATTCGAACTGGCCGGGCGCGACAAGTACATCGCTCTCTCGCCGGTCAGCACGCGAACCGAGGCCGACTCGTTTGCGCAGGGCTGGTACATCAATCTGATCCCCGTCGGCATCGACGTCGACGACAAGCGACGTTTCACCGAGTTGGCGAAAGTCGGGCAGCAGGGTTACCACGACGGCAAGGCACTGCTCGATGTCTCTGTGCAGCAAGTCATCGACCTGGTTCTGTCGAGCTTGGCCGACTCGGATTCCGCTCCCGGCGGACTGTCGAAGACGCTCACCCCGCCGCCGATCGTGTCGTACATCGACGGTCGACGCATGCCGGATCCATACAGTTACGTCGAGACGAAGGCAACGGGAATCGTCGGCGGCAAAGAGACTCAGATCGCGTCGATGTGGATCAACCGGATGCACACCGGTACGTGGATCGCCGTGTCCCACCCTGACACCCCCATTGCCCACGAGTCGGCCACCCGCTTCGCGGAGCACGTCTCCAACATCATCAAAACTGTTGCAGCTCAGGGCGATTACTCGTTCTCTGCACCAGAGGGAGTGTCCTGATGCATGTCACCTCGATCGATCGATACGGACTCGAGCCCGGAATCGTCACCGAATGGTCGCTCCAACCCGCTGACGGCGCCGTCACGGAGTCGGAAGTACCACCGTCGTACAACCAGCATTTTCATCTCGAGACTGCGCGGACACACGGCATGGGCCGGAGTGTGTGGATGGCAGCCGCATTCGACCTTCCCGGCGAACTTGATCGGCCGGCACTCGATCTCGCGCTGCGCCTGTTCATCAGTCGCCATGACACGCTGCACACGGGATTCGAGGTGGGCGAGTTCACCACCACCCGAATGGGACTCGACCCTGACGGCACACACATCGAGATTTCCGATCCTCTGAAATTCGATTCCACCGAAGACCTCCGAGCGCACCTCAAGAAGCGATTCACGACGGTGTGCGATCCACTGACCTTCCCTGCCTACACGTTTGCCACGGTCGAACGCGAAGAGCACTACACGGTTCTGAGCGCCTTCGATCACACACTCGTCGACGGCTACTCGTTGGTCATCGCTCTCGGGGAACTGCGACAGATCTACGAGGGACTGATCGCCCTCCCCGAACTCGACGACCACGAGGCCGTCGACGCAGTGATGAGCCGACTGGGTGACCCGGGAAGTTTCGTGCGGTACTGCGAACTGGAGGCCGACGCTCTACTTCCCGTCGATAACGACCCTCGAATCCGGGAGTGGGCCAGGTTCTACGAGATCTGCGGTGGTACATCGCCGAGTTTCCCCTTGGATCTCGGCGTCGAGGGCGGAAAGCCCGCGCCGCAGGGCGCCGATGTGCGCGTGCTACTCGACGAGGAACTGACGGCGACGTTCGACGAGATCTGCCTTTCCGCCGGTGGTAGCGTGTTCACCGGAATCCTCACTGCGATGGGCCTTTCCGTTCACTCGTACACCGGACAGTCGACGCTTCCCCTGCAATTCCCACTGCACATCCGCAAAGATCCGCGGTGGGCCGACGCAATCGGTTGGCTCACCACAAGTGCGCCGATCACGGTGCAGATCACTCCCGATGCGGATTTCGGTGCCTCCCTTGCGCATACGCACGCGTCGTTCCGAGTTGCGTTGACGCTCGAGGGCGTCACCATGGCTCAGGTCCGAGATGCTTTGGGCGACAAGATTCGACGCACGCGCACCGACGTCTTCATGGTGTCGTACATCGATTACCGCAAACTGCCCGGCACCGACGATCACGATCTCCTCAACGCTCATCACATCAGCAACGTGACGGTCGCCGACGATGCCCAGTTCTGGATTTCGCGAACGAACCGTGGCCTCTCGCTGCGTTCGCGCTTCCCGGACACGAAGACGGCAAACGAAACCATGGTGAATTTCCTCACCGAACTCGACCGGATCCTGAGAGAGGTCTGCGCCCGGGGTGTAACCCCGATCGGAAGTGTCACCGAACAATTGAGAGATTCGAGCGTCGGAGCAGGAACACCGAGAATTTAGTATCGGCAACGGGTACGAGCAGGCAGAACCTGCTTCCGGGCGTCTCACCTTGCGCACAGCGCATAGAATCGATCAAGTCCGTGTTCGAACCGAACGATTCGTCTTCAGGAGTACGCCCGTGCCCGTTGCCCCCGACCCCTCAACCGCGTTTGCCGAGTTCGCGCATCCCGACCGGTTGGTCTCGACGGAATGGCTCTCGGCGAATCTCGGTACGCCGGGCCTCAAGGTCGTCGAATCCGATGAAGACGTGTTGTTGTACGACGTCGGCCATATTCCCGGAGCAGTGAAGATCGACTGGCATCTCGACCTCAACGATCCGGTCACCCGCGACTACATCGACGGTGCGAAGTTCGCAGAGTTGATGAACCGCAAGGGCATCAGCCGCGACGACACCGTGGTCATCTACGGCGACAAGAGCAACTGGTGGGCCGCCTACGCACTGTGGGTCTTCACACTGTTCGGCCACGAGGACGTCCGTCTTCTCGACGGTGGCCGCGACGCATGGATCGCCGAGAACCGCGACACCGCTTTCGACGTTCCCGACATCACGTCAACCGATTACCCGGTCGTCGAGCGCAACGACGCTCCCATCCGCGCATTCAAGGACGACGTTCTCGCGCACTTGGGCGACGGACCGCTCATCGACGTTCGATCTCCGCAGGAGTACACCGGCGAGCGAACCCACATGCCCGACTACCCCGAAGAGGGCGCGTTGCGCGGTGGACACATTCCCAGCGCTGTCAGCATCCCGTGGGCGAAGGCAGCGGCACCGGACAGCCGCTTCCGCACCCGCACCGAACTCGGCGAGATCTACGGCGCTCTGTCGGCCGAGGACAACATCGTCGCGTACTGCCGCATCGGTGAGCGTTCCAGCCACACCTGGTTCGTGTTGACCCATCTTCTCGGCTACCCGAACGTTCGTAACTACGACGGTTCCTGGACAGAGTGGGGCAATGCAGTGCGCGTCCCGATCGTCCAGGGCGAAGAGCCCGGCGCAGTTCCTTCCTCCGTATCGGCGTCATGAGCACTCTTCCTTCGGCTCTGGCCGAGATCGTCGACGACTTCGCAGCCGTCGGCGCCTCGGACAAGCTCACTCTTCTTCTCGAGTTCAGCCGAGAGCTACCGCCGTTGCCGGCGGAGCTCGAGCAGAGCGCGATGGAGCCGGTCCCCGAATGTCAGTCGCCGCTGTTCCTCTCGGTCGACGATTCGGATCGCGACAACGTCCGTCTGTACTTCAGCGCGCCCCCCGAGGCTCCCACGACGCGTGGTTTCGCATCGATCCTCGCGCAGGGGCTCGACCGTCACAGCGCGGACGAGATCCTCGCTGTACCCGACGACTTCTATTCGGCGCTCGGTCTCGCAGAAGCTGTGAGCCCGCTCCGTCTGCGCGGAATGTCGGCCATGCTCGCGCGCATCAAGCGGCACTTGCGGGGCTGAAAACATGGAGTTCACCGAACTGGCCGACTATGCGATTCCGGCCGGCGCACTCGTCGAATGGTTGCCGTGCGCAACCGGGCCTTGGGTTCCGGATCCGCGGCCCGTCTCCTACATTCACGAGGCACATCTCAACCGTTCCGCTGCAGGTGCGGGCGACAAGTCTTGGCTGGGAACAGCTTTCGAGATTTCCGGCCCGCTCGACGTCGATGCGTTCCGAGTCGCCCTCGGCCGCTGGATCGACCGTCATGAAGTTCTGCGCTCGCATACCGTCCTCGAGCCCTCGAGTGGCGAGATCACCCGGCACACCGTCCCAATCGGCGGAATCGACATCGGCGTCGTCAGCCACGGCTACGACGCGTCCAGCCAGGACAACTTCGATCACCTTCACCGCTTGTTCGACGATTACGCGTCCCCGCACAGTTGGCCGTCGTATGTCTTCGCGACGTTGACGCCACGCGGTGGCGACGGTCCGTTCACCGTGTTCTTCGCGGCGGATCACTCGATCATCGACGGTTTCTCGATCGTCCTGGTCGCCCACGAGATCGGTGCGCTGTACCGCGAGGCCTCGACCGGTAGTGCTGCAAATCTGTTTCCGGTGGGCAGTTACGTCGATTTCGGTGCCGTCGAGCGCGAGCAGATGGCCGACATGGAAGCCGAGAAGGCTGCGGTCGAGATCTGGCGTAGGGCTCTCGACACGGACGGATTACCCCAGTTCCCGCTACCGATCGGTGAACGTGGACCCGATTCTCAGAACGGCCTGTCGACCTGGCTGCTCGACGCCGACCAGTCAAAGGCCTTCAGTTCGACGTGCGCAGCCGCCGGTGTCGGGTATTTCGCCGGTCTTCTCGGTTGTCTTGCCGCCGTGGGTCGTGAAGTCGCGGCGGCCGATCGATTCGAGGTCGTGACGCCGGTCCACACCCGCAGCGCTCAGGAGTGGGCGGGGGCGCTCGGTTGGTTCGTCGGACTGTGCCCGGTCGAGTTCGTGGTCGGATCGGACTGTTCGTTCGGCGACCTCGCGAAGCGCGCCGCCGACTCGATCGCTTCGGTCAAGCCTGCCGCCGCTGTCCCGTTCGATCGGATCGGCGAGCACCTCGGAACGCCCATCCGACCGCGATTCGTGGTGTCCTACATGGACGTTCGCTTTGTACCCGAGGCCGCACAGTGGCCCGAATGGAACGCTAGAGCACTCCGAAGCAAGGCATACACGCACGACGTCTACATCTGGATCAACCGCACACCCCAGGGCCTCAACCTCGCAGTCAGGTACCCAGGCAACGAGACGGCGAATGCCGCGGTCCACGCCTACGTTGCCGCACTGCGCCGGATCGTCGAAGAAATCGTCACCGAACCGGACACCGGCACCTCCGACAGCTACTCATCGGTAGTTTTCGAAACCGTTTCCTAAGCCGGAGTGGGCTTTAGCGATCCGGTTACAACCAGCGCCGAAGCGATGCATACACTCCGAAGTGATGCCAATCCCCCGATGGTGAAATCCCAGAGGAATACACCGCGGAGACAGACTATGCGAACCACAGGAGGCTCAGTGCCCAGTCATGCCAGCGCGCACATTACGAAGGTGCTTGTCGCGAACCGCGGTGAAATCGCGGTACGGGTCATCCGGGCGGCCAAGGATGCCGGCTACGGCAGCGTTGCCGTCTACGCCGAGCCCGATGCAGAAGCGCAGTTCGTGAAGCTCGCAGACGAGGCATTCGCCCTCGGTGGACAGACGTCCGCCGAGTCCTACCTCGTGTTCGACAAGATCCTCGACGCAGCCAAGAAATCCGGCGCCGACGCCATCCACCCCGGCTACGGTTTCCTCTCCGAGAACGCCGACTTCGCCCAGGCGGTCATCGACGCGAACCTGATCTGGATCGGTCCCTCGCCGCAGTCCATCCGCGACCTCGGCGACAAGGTCACCGCTCGCCACATCGCGGAGCGTGCGAAGGCACCGATGGCGGCCGGCACCAAGGATCCCGTCAAGGGCGCCGACGAGGTCGCGGCATTCGCCAAGGAATACGGCGTACCGGTTGCGATCAAGGCTGCCTTCGGCGGCGGTGGGCGCGGCATGAAGGTCGCGCAGACCATCGAGGAAATCCCCGAGCTGTTCGAGTCGGCAACCCGTGAGGCCATCGCAGCCTTCGGTCGCGGCGAGTGCTTCGTCGAGCAGTACCTCGACAAGGCCCGCCACGTCGAGGCTCAGGTCATCGCCGACCAGCACGGCAACGTCGTCGTCGCCGGTACCCGCGACTGCTCGCTGCAGCGTCGCTTCCAGAAGCTCGTCGAAGAGGCTCCCGCCCCCTTCCTGACGGACGACCAGCGTGCACGTATCCACGCGTCCGCGAAGGCCATCTGTAAGGAAGCCGGCTACTACGGCGCCGGAACGGTCGAGTACCTGGTTCAGGGCGACACCATTTCCTTCCTCGAGGTCAACACCCGCCTGCAGGTCGAGCACCCCGTGACAGAAGAGACCGCGGGCATCGACCTCGTGCGTCAGCAGTTCCTCATCGCCAACGGCGAAGAACTCTCCATCAAGGAAGATCCCACCCCGCGTGGACACTCCTTCGAGTTCCGCATCAACGGTGAAGACGCCGGTCGCGGCTTCATGCCTGCCCCCGGCCCGGTCTCCGTCTACCGTGAGCCCACAGGCCCCGGCGTTCGCGTCGATTCCGGTGTTGTCGCCGGCGACGTCATCGGTGGACAGTTCGACTCCATGCTCGCCAAGCTCATCGTCACCGGAGCGACCCGCGAAGAAGCCCTCCAGCGGGCATCGCGCGCCCTGGCCGAGTTCGAGATCGACGGCCTCGCGACCGTCCTCCCGTTCCACCGCCACATCGTCGAGAACCCGGCATTCGTCGGTGACGGCGAGAAGTTCGACATCTACACCAAGTGGATCGAAACCGACTGGGAAAACACCATCGAACCGTACGCCGGTTCCGGTGCCCCGGCCGACGACGAGGACGAGGCTCTGCCGCGTCAGAACGTCGTCGTCGAGGTCGGTGGACGTCGCGTCGAGGTCTCCCTCCCGGGCCAGTTCTCGCTCGGCAACGGCGGCGGCGCTGCCTCCGGAGCGATCCGCAAGAAGCCGAAGGCGCGCAAGCGCGGCGGCGCCGGCGGAGGTGCAGCATCGGGTGACGCTGTCACCGCTCCGATGCAGGGCACCGTCGTCAAGGTCGCAGTGACCGAAGGCCAGGAAGTTGCCGAAGGCGATCTGATCGCGGTTCTCGAAGCCATGAAGATGGAAAACCCCGTCAACGCGCACAAGGCCGGTGTCGTCACCGGACTGTCCGTCGAGCCGGGTGCAGCAATCACGCAGGGAACGGTTCTCGCAGAACTGAAGTAGGGCCTCCGGCCCCGTGCGCCTTTCCGGTAGTCCCCACTACCGGAAAGGCGCACAGTCGTTTGAGTAGGCTGTAACGATGGCTGACGTCCCCGACATTCGCATCGGCACTGCAGAACGCGAGCAGGCACTTGATCTCCTGAGCGAGCACTTCGCTGCAGGGCGCCTCACCGTCACGGAATTCGACGAGAGAAGCGGAATCGTCAGTGCCGCAACAACTCGCAGTGAACTCGTTCCGGTGTTCGCCGATCTACCGGGCAACTATCAAGCCCCCGGCACCGCTCCCCTGTCGATGGTGACGCCTCCCGACGCACCGGCGGAGCGAGGGTTCAACCCCGACTGGTCCGGACGGATCATGGCCGTCATCCCGATTCTCGCGGTGATCCTGTTCTTCGTCACCGGTACCTGGTTGTGGTTCCTCGCCATTCCCCTTGCCGGTGCGCTGCTGTTCGGCACCGACAGGGAACGCAAAGCCAAGCGCCGCCGCGCGCGGGACTCCGACTGATGGAGCCGATCGAGATCAACGCAGGTGGCTGGTATCTGCGGGCATTGCGCGCAGACGAGCGTGTGGACGACCGCCCAGCGCTTGCCGACGGCGGTATCACCGACCCCGAGTACGTGAGTCAGCGGAGCGTTCAGTGGAATGAAAACAGCGTCTACTCCTGGGCCGTGTGCCAACCCAACACCGGTGAGCTTCTCGCCGAGGTCGTTCTGACGCCTCTCGACTCCACCGCTCTGCTCACCGGCTGGGCCCGCGAAGGGCACACCGAGGCACTCTCGACAGCTGCCGAGGCTGTCACGAGGTTCGCAGAGGGTGCACTCGGACTCGTTGTCGTCGAGGGGCAGACGAATTGAAGAACAACCGATACTGGCCGCTGGCGATAGCCGTGGTCATTGCCCTGATCATGTTGTTCTCTCCGGGCTCCACCGTGCCGTCGAGCCCGGAGAACACCGACAAGATCACCCACACGTTGATGTTCGTGGTGTTGGCGATCACCTCGCTGCACGCCCGGATCCCGGCGTGGCTCACGGCGGTGTGGCTGGTGATCTTTGCCGCGATATCCGAGGTTCTTCAAGCAGCGCTGCCCATTTCGCGTTCGGGTTCGATATGGGACGGCACCGCCGACCTGCTCGGCATTGCCATCGGGATCGGTATCGTCAGCCTCGTGATGCGGCGTCGAACGGCCCGCGACGACGAGCCGAGCAGGTCCTGATCAGCTGAGCAGGTTGCTCCGCAATTGGTCCTGGGTCGACGCGTCGATCTTCAGGCCGTCAGCGAAGTACGCCTCGATCGATCCGTGGACCTGCTCGAGCTCTGCCATCGACGCCTCCAGGTACTCGCGCCTGACACCGAGGACACCTTCGAGCAGAGTCGGGTCGATACCCTTCGCCTCGAATCGTTCGAGGAGTGGCGCGAACATCGGCAACAGAATCTTGTTGGTTTCGAGGTAGTCCGCGAAGACCGCGTCCTCGGAGGCACCCAGGAACAGCAGTAACGCGGCCGCTGCCCAACCCGTGCGATCCTTGCCCGTGGTGCAGTGAACGAGAGCCGGCGAGCTGGACGGCTGCGCCAAGTCGACGAATAGTTGCCGGTACGACGCGACCGCACTCGGCAAGGTCACGAAATCGCGGTAGCTTCCCTGGAAGTATTCGAGTGCCTGGCCGCTGCCCAACGCTTCGGCAGCGAATGCCGGGTCGGCGATCATCTGCTGCATCTGAGCTGGAATGGCGCGATACTGCTTGTCCGCCAATACGTCCAGGCCGAGTTCCCGGATACCTTCCGGCGTCAGGTCCGGCGCCGTCTCACGTTCGGATTCGGTGCGCAGATCGTAGATCGTGACGATTCCCAGATCGGCGAGGGTCTGTGCTCCCTCCGCACTGAGCGATGCCAGGTCCGTGGAACGAAACACGCTCCTGGTGCGGACGGTGCCACCGAAGCTCGATTCGGGGCCACCGATGTCTCGGAGGTTCGCCAGGGACGGTACGACGGAAGACAGCTTCGGAGTGTCGGTCATACCTGAGAATGTATCGGTCGCCAAGAAAGTGTGATCCGGAAAGGGCGGCCGGAGAAACAAGATCGAGACACATCATCTCCCGTAATTGCTGCGCTACAGATCCGTAACATGCTCAAGTAATCCTGTGGACATGCCTACAACGAATTCCAGTGGTCTCGGAGCCTTCGACGCGCTCGGTGACCGCCAGGCAGTCGCAGCCCTGCTCGAGTGTTGCCATTCCGCCATGTGGGCAGAGCAAATCGCCGGGTCGCGCCCCTTTGCCGATCTGAAGGCTCTGTTCGACACGGCAGATGCGGTGCTGGCCAAGCTTCCCGAATCCGAGATCGACGACGCACTGTCCGGCCACCCGCGAATCGGCGAGCGAACCGAGAGCGCGTCCTCGATCCGAGAGCAGTCGGGCGTTTCGTCCGCGACAGAAGATGTACTCGCGGAACTTCGGCAGAAGAACGCCGAGTACGAGGACAAATTCGGCCATGTTTACCTGGTCTGCGCGTCGGGGAAATCTGGAACGGAGCTCCTCGACATCCTTCGAGGTCGTCTCCGAAACGACCCGGCGACCGAGCGTTCCGTGCTTCGAACCGAATTGGCCGCCATCAATCGGATCAGACTTGCCCGTCTGATCGATTCACTCGCCGGAGGCGCAGCATGAGCAAGTCCCTGAGCACGCACGTTCTCGACGCGACGACGGGCAATCCCGCGGCGGGGATTCGCGTCGAACTTCGCGATCGAGACGGCGCCACGATCACCACTGCCGAGACCGATTCCGACGGCCGTATCCCCGAACTTGCTCCGGGCGGCCTGACCGCCGGCCACTACACCCTGACTTTCGACACCGGAACGTATTTCGAGACCAACGGACAAGAGAACTTCTACCCGGAAGTGACAGTGACCTTCCGGGTGGACGACACGGCACGGGGCTATCACGTCCCATTGTTGCTGTCGCCCTTTGCTTATTCCACCTATCGCGGGAGCTGAACACGTGACTACCGAAAACATCACAACCGGCAACATCACGACCGGCAATACAAGCGCCGAACGGTTGAGCGGATCGATCGAACTCTCGGGTCACCAGTACGGCAAAGCGGAAAATCGGGTAGTCCGAATCTATCGAGACACCCCCCGTCACGAGATTCACGACATCAACGTCTCCACCTGCCTGCGTGGAGATTTTGCCGACGCGTACCTCACCGGTGATCAGTCGAAGGTTCTGCCGACCGACACGCAGAAGCAAACGGCCTATTCCTATGCCAAGGAAAAGGGTCTGATCTCGATCGAGACGTACGGACTCGAACTCGCCCGCCATTTCGTCGACGACATCGAACCGGTCAGTGGCGCGCGGATCGAGATCGAGGAATACGCCTGGGAGCGTGCGGTTGTCGACGGCAGCGAGCACGACTACACCTGGATTCGGAAGGGGCAGGAAGTTCGAACGGCGTCGATCACCATCTCCGATACGGGGACAGCCGATGCCGGGACGTGGGTGATCGGCGGCTTGAAGGACCTGGTGATCCTCAAATCGACCGGTAGTGAGTTCTCGGGTTTCCTCGAAGATCCGTACACGATTCTGGAGCCGACCGACGACCGCGTCATGGCGACGACGTTGGTCGCCCAGTGGCGATTCGTCACCACCGACGTCGACTGGGAATCGGTCTACGCGGGCATCAAGGCACAGATCGTCAAGCAGTTCGCACAGGTACATTCACTTGCCCTGCAGCAGACGCTCTTCCACATCGGCAAGGCAATCCTCGAGGAATTCCCGATCATCGCGGAAGTTCGACTGTCCGCCCCCAACAAGCATCATTTCGAATATGCACTCGGCCGCTTCGGAGTGGAGAACGACAACGAGGTGTTCCACGCTGCGGATCGTCCGTACGGCCTTATCCAAGCGGCGGTCAGTCGATCCGACGCGCCAGACGCGGGACCCTCGTGGACCACCTATGCCGGCTGGTTGTCGTGACCGAATCAGCTCTCGGGACAACACTCGTCGTGGCGGGCGCCCATGTCGTCACGATGGACGGCGACCGCTCCGAGCACTCCGACGGCTACGTCGTGATCTCGGGCAACAAGATCGTCGACGTGGGGGCCGGAAAGGCGCCCGTGCACCCGAGTGCGCAAGTGATCGACGGCAACGGTTGCCTGATCACACCCGGTCTGGTCAACACTCATCATCATCTCTACCAATGGATCACCCGTGGCCTGGCAGCAGACTCGACACTCTTCGAGTGGCTGACCACGCTGTACCCGGTCTGGGCGGGTATCGACGCCGACGCCGTCCACGTGGCGGCTACCGGCGGCCTCACTTGGTTGGCAAAAACCGGATGTACGACCACCACCGACCACCACTACGTCGTTCCCCGCGACGCCGGCGACGTTTTCGAAGCCGAGATCACCGCCGCTGCGCAGGTCGGCCTTCGATTCCACCCGTGTCGTGGGTCGATGGATCTCGGCCAGAGTTCCGGCGGCCTGCCACCGGATCACGTCGTGGAAGAACTCGATGACATCCTGACCGGCACGCAGT
Organism: Rhodococcus sp. GB-02; assembly: GCF_053470465.1. Classification (NCBI taxonomy): domain Bacteria; kingdom Bacillati; phylum Actinomycetota; class Actinomycetes; order Mycobacteriales; family Nocardiaceae; genus Rhodococcus; species Rhodococcus sp. GB-02. Next base: position 2,481,493 of record NZ_JBPUKE010000001.1, on the reverse strand, counting down.
CGGTGGTCGACCGTTGGCACGACCCGAATCCCGGTTCGATGCTGCAGATCGCGGTAGCCCCCTGCTCACCCTTCTCGGTGACGGAGTCATTGCTCCGAGAGTCCGCGACGCTGGCCCGCGAAAACGTCGTGCGTATGCATACGCATCTGGCCGAGACCCTGGACGAGGAGAGCTTCTGCCGAGAGCATTTCGGTTGCACGCCGGTCGAATACATGGAACGCGTCGGCTGGGTGGGCCCGGACGTCTGGTACGCCCACGCAGTCCATCTCGACGATGCCGGTATCGAGACGATGGCGCGAACCGGAACTGCGGCGGCGCACTGCCCGACCTCCAATGCGCGCCTGGGAGCCGGTATCGCCCGTGCCGCCGATCTGGTGAACGGCGGGGTCACTGTGGGCCTCGGTGTGGACGGCGCGGCGAGCAACGAAGCATGCAGCCTGATCGAGGAGTCTCGTCATGCGCTTCTGTTTGCTCGGGCCAAGGGCGGACCGCAGACGATGACGGTGCGAAAAGCCTTGGAATTGGGAACGATCGGCGGCGCACGAGTTCTGGGCCGCGACAGCGAGATCGGATCGATCGAGGTCGGAAAACTTGCCGACCTGGCGGTGTGGAAACTCGACACCGTCGCGCATGCCGGCATCACCGATCCGGTGGCAGCGCTCGTGCTCGGCTCGACTCCCCCGCTGAAGTTACTGCTTGTCAACGGGCGAATCGTAGTTGCCGACGGACGAGTCACCACCGTCGACGAGGACGTCGTGGCCTCGGATGTCGCGCGCGCACAGCGCGACCTACTCGGAAAGGCTTGAGGTCGCGATGGACCTGCACAGCGTCGACGAAGTTCTGGTGCCGCGGACCCGCGCCGAACTCCCCTGTGCGTCACCCGGCATCGGGTTCATCGGCGGCGGCACCTGGCTGTATTCGGAACCGCAGCCACACCTGACCACGCTCGTCGACTTGTCCGGCCTCGACTGGAGGGCAGTCGAGGTCAGCGATCACGGGATCGAAATCGCGGCCACCTGCACCATCGAGGAACTGTGCCGCGCCGAACTGCCCGCGTCGTGGACCGCCGCACCGCTCTTCCGGCAGTGCGCCGATGCATTGCTCGCATCGTGGAAAGTCCTGCGATACGCGACAGTCGGCGGCAACATCGCACTGTCCTTCCCGGCCGGTGCCATGACGACACTGTGCACTGCCCTCGATGCCGAATTGACGATCTGGCGCCCGGATGGAACCGAATACTCGTTCCCCGTAGTCGAATTCGTCATCGACGATTCTCGCAACGTTCTCGGTCCCGGCGAGATCATCCGCAGTATCCGGATTCCCGCACACGCACTGACCGCACGCACCGCGATGCGGAAACTGGCGCAGACGTCGCTCGGGCGCTCCGCTGTCGCCGTGGCCGGCCGGTGCGGCGCCGACGGTTTCACCCTAGCGGTCACCGCTGCCACCCGCCGTCCGTACGCTCTGAAATTCGACAAGCTCCCCGACACCGCTGCACTCGCGAATGCGTTGCGCACCAGGATTCCGGAAGACGCCTACTTCACCGATGTTCACGGAACTGCGCCATGGCGGCAGGCGATGGCTGCGCTCCTCGCCGAAGAAATCCGAGGTGAGCTGGAATGAAGTACTCGGTGGACGGAGTTCCCCGCGACGACCAACCCCGCCCTGGGCAGTGCCTGAGAACCTTCCTCCGCGAGCATGGAACGAACTCCGTCAAGAAGGGGTGCGACGCCGGGGACTGTGGGGCGTGTTCGGTGCTCGTGGACGGGCACCCGACCCACTCGTGTATCTTTCCAGCCCATCGCGTCGACGGCCGCGAGATTGTCACCGCTGCCGGACTCGGTACACCGGAGAGCCTGCATCCCACTCAACAGGCCTTCGTGGATGCGGGCGGCTTCCAATGTGGTTTCTGCACAGCGGGAATGGTGGTCACGGCATCGGCACTGTCTCCGGAGCAGAAGACCGATCTCGCCTGCTCGATGAAAGGTAACCTGTGCCGCTGCACTGGATACAGATCGATTCGTGACGCCCTGGCTGGTACTGCCAACACCGAGACTGCCGCGTTGGGCTCAGCCCAAGGCCGTTCGATCGCAGCACCGGCTTCCGCTCGAATCGTCACGGGTACCGAGCAGTTCACGATGGATTTCGCCCCGGGCGAGATGCCGAACGGCCTGCTCCACACCGCGGTGCTCGGGAGTCCGCACGCACACGCGCACATCACCCGGATAGAGACGGCAGCAGCCGAAGCGGCGCCAGGCGTCGTCACGGTACTCACATTCCATGACAGTCCGGACGTGTTGTTCTCGACTGCTCGGCACGAGGACCGCAACGACGACCCCGACGACACACGGGTGTTCGATCGCACTCTCCGTTTCCGCGGCCAACGCGTCGCCGCGGTCATCGCCGAAACCCCTGAGCAGGCTTGGCGCGCCCTCGCCCTGATCGAGGTGGATTACGAGGTCGTCGACGCGGTTTTCGAACCCGACCGTGCGCGCTCCCCCGGCGCTCCGCTCCTGCACGGTGACAAAAAGGAGAGTTCCCGGATCGCCGCGGCCTCCCGCAATGTGGTTGCAGCACTTCACGATGGTGTCGGTGACCTGGATCGCGCGCTGCAGGATGCGACTGCCGTCGTCGAGGGCACCTGGCAAACCGCACGGGTCCAGCACGTGGCATTGGAAACCCACGGCGCAGTGGGATGGATCGAGGAGGATGACCGCCTCGTCATCAGAAGTAGCACGCAGGTGCCGTTTCTGGTTCGCGACGAGTTGGCCCACATCTTCGACCTCGACCGCGGCCGCATCCGCGTGTTCGCCAAGCGGGTGGGCGGAGGTTTCGGCGGGAAGCAGGAACTACTCACCGAAGATCTGGTCGCACTGGCCGTCCTGCGAACCGGTAGGCCCGTTGCTTACGAGTTCAGCCGAAGCGATCAGTTCACCATCGCACCGTCGCGGCACCCGATGCGAGTATCGGTACGTGCCGGCGCCGATGCCGACGGCACTCTCACTGCGCTCGCCATCGACGTCCTTTCCGACGCCGGGGCGTACGGGAACCATTCGATCGGAGTCATGTTCCACGGTTGCGCCGAATCGATGGCGGTCTATCGGGCTGCGACCAAACGCGTCGACGCCGAGGCGGTTTACACGAACAACGTTCCGTCCGGAGCCTTCCGTGGTTACGGTCTCGGTCAGATCATCTTCGCTGTCGAGTCGGCCATTGATCAGCTCGCGGAGCGTCTCGGCATGGACCCCTTCGAGTTTCGGCGGCGAAATGTCGTCGTTCCAGGAGACGATTTTGTCGACTGGCACGTCGAAGACGGTGATCTCGAATTCGGCAGCTACGGACTGGACCAGTGCATCGACCTCGTCGACAGGGCACTGTCGAGCGGACGCGGAGAGACTGCACCGGCGGGGCCGCGTTGGCAGATCGGACGGGGCATGGCAATTGCGATGATCGCGACGATTCCGCCGCGCGGTCACTTCTCCGACACCTCCGTCACACTCGAGGCCGACGGTCGGTACGTCGTGAACATCGGGACTGCCGAGTTCGGCAACGGAACCACGACGGTCCATCAACAGATCGCTGCCACGGAATTGCGGACGACAGTGGATCGCATCAAGATTGTTCAATCCGACACCGACTCCGGTGGATACGACACCGGAGCGTTCGGGTCGACGGGAACGGTTGTTGCCGGAAAGGCTCTCCTGATCGCCTGCGAACGCCTCCGTGAGCGGATACTGACCCGCGCTGTACGGGCAAGCGGGCACGGAGCGCAGGTCCGCGATCTTTCGCCGGACGGTGTCGAAACATCCCACGGTTGCCTCGATTTCGCGACGCTACTCGAAGGTGGCCCGCTCGCCGCTGACGGTCGCCACGACGGAACACCGCGCTCGGTCTCGTTCAATGTTCACGGTTTTCGCATTGCCGTCGACACGGATACCGGCCGGGTGAAGATCCTGCAGTCGGTTCAGGCCGCCGATGCCGGCACCGCCATCAACCCGGCCCAACTCCGAGGGCAAGTGGAAGGCGGTGTGGGACAAGCACTCGGCGCTGCGCTGTCGGAGGAGATAGTCATCGAAGAAGGTCGGGTGATCAATCCGCAGCTGCGCAATTATCACGTTCCCCAGATCGGGGATCTGCCGATCACCGAAGTACTGTTTGCCGACACGTACGACAAACTCGGGCCTTTCGGCGCAAAATCGATGAGCGAGGCCCCCTTCAATCCTGTAGCACCGGCGTTGGCAAACGCGATTGCCAACGCGTGTGGAGTCCGTATGTACTCCACACCGATGACACCGGATCGAGTGTGGGGCGAGCTGCAGAGGCCCTAAGTCTCGTGTGCGAGCACGCGCTCGACCGCGTCGACCGCGTCGTCCAGCTCAATGGTGGTCACCGTCAGGGCGGGCCGGAATCTGATTCCTTTCTTCCCGGTTGGCAGTATCATCACGTGCTCGTCTTCTCGTAATCGCTGTACGACGCGATCGCGAAGGTCACTGTCTTCCAGGGTGATCGCGCACATGAGGCCACGACCGCGCGGCTCGGTTGCCGCCGCGTACCGCCCGCAGACTTCGGTCAACCGGGCAAGGAGATGTGCACCCGTGAATCGCGCGCGGTCGATCAGTCGGTCCTGTTCGATGACTTCGAGTATCCGCCGGGCACGCACCATGTCGGTGAGGTTGCCACCCCACGTCGAATTGATCCGGGAACTGACGTGAAACACGTTGTCGTGCACTTCATCCACGCGCCCACCGGCCATGATTCCGCACACCTGCGTTTTCTTGCCGAACGCCACCACATCCGGACTCAGTCCCAATTGTTGGTAGGCCCAGGCAGTTCCGGTGATTCCGCAACCGGTCTGTACTTCGTCGAGAATGAAGAGGGCGTCGTTTTCATGGCACAACTCCTGCATCGCCCGCAGAAATTCCGGCCTGAGATGATGGTCGCCGCCCTCGCCCTGGATCGGTTCGGCGATGAAACAGGCAATATCGTCGCGGTTGTCGGCAAAAGCTCGGCGCGCTTGATCGAGAGCTTGTCTCTCCGCAGCTTCGACATCGCGGCCGTCTGCCAGGTACGGCGAGTCGATACGTGGCCAGTCGAACTTGGGGAATCGCGCGACCTTGCCCGGCTCGGTGTTGGTGAGCGACATCGTGTAGCCACTGCGGCCGTGAAAAGCCTCGGTCAGGTGCAGGACCTTGGTCCCCAGATCTGCTGACAACCCACGGCTTTCGTTCCACCGACTCTTCCAATCGAAGGCAACCTTGAGTGCATTTTCCACCGCCAGGGCTCCGCCGTCGACGAAGAACAAGTGCGGGAGTCCCGAATCCCCCAGTACCCGAGCGAAAGCCGCAACGAAGCGCGCCATAGGTTCGGTGTAGATGTCGGAGTTACTCGGCTTGTTGGAGGCCACGACGGCCAACTCCTGTTGGAACTCCTCGTCGCCTGTGATCGCAGGGTGATTCATACCCAGGGCCGAAGAGCCGAAGAAACCGAACATGTCCAGATACTCGGTCCCGTCTCGCAAGTCACGGAGATAGGAACCGCGCGACCCTTCGACGTCGAGAATCAGATCGAATCCGTCGACGAGGATGCTGGCCTTCAACACCTCGTAGACCGGAAAGAGCGCACTGTCACCGAAGTCTCGCATCGCAGTACTCATACGCGAAGGTTATGTCAATTTTACGAGAGTGTCGATAGAACACCGTAAAAGTTATTGAACATGCGTCATTCGTCGTAAAAAGTTTGTAGGATGATGGTGCTTCGTGTGTTGACGTTGGCTGCTGTACGGATCTCCTGCAGCAATCGCTCCAACGCCCGAGGTGACGCCACCCGGACCAGGAGGACGTAGCTTTCACTCCCGGCCACCGAGTGACACGAGACGACCGCCGGCAGGTGACGCAAGCGAGCAGGCGCATCGTCGGGCTGCGAAGGATCGAGAGGAGTGATGGCGACAAATGCGGACAGATTGTGACCGAGTGCCTCAGGATCGATCTTCGCCGAGTAGCCACGGATCACCTTGCGAGACTCCAATCGACGCACTCTCGACTGGACTGCGGAGATCGAGAGTCCAGCCTTCTCAGCAAGACTCGCGAGAGTGGCACGGCCGTCCAAGACCAATTCACGCATCAAAAGTCGATCGGTTTCGTCGACCGGAACACCGGCAACGTCACTGGTTTCTGTTTCTCGCACCTGCGCAGGCTAACGCAATCGGACATTCGTATGGTTGAAACCTGGGAGCTACGTGCACGGTTCGCAGCGGCCCTCGCCAAGATGTATGGCGACGAGGTCCCCGCTTACAACACCTTGGTAGATGTAACGCTGCAGGTGAACCGTGACTTTGCTGCCGAACATCCGGATTCCGCGGAGCGCCTGGGCAGCCTGGCGAGAGTCAGCGCCGAGCGCCACGGCGCCATCCGACTGGGGACTCTCGACGAACTACGTGACGTAACCACCGTCTTCGGCGGATTCGGTATGTTTCCGGTCGGCTACTACGACCTCCGGCTCACCGACTCCCCCATTCCCGTTGTCTCGACGGCTTTTCGCCCCACCGAGCCTGCCGAACTCGCCCGGAACCCGTTCCGTGTTTTCACCTCGGTACTGACCGGCTCCGATTCCAGGTTCTTCGACACCGACCTCGAGCGTCGGATCACCGGGTTCCTGCGTCGCCGAACCCTGTTCTCTCCCGCACTTCTGCAATGGGCCGGGCAAGCAAACCGCGAGTGCGGCCTCCCGGAGCCCGAGGCGACACACTTCGTCGAAGCGGCAACCTCGGCGTTTCGGCTCGGCACCGAACCCATCGACGCCGGTTGGTATCGCGAACTTGCCGCGATCTCACCTGTCGCCGCAGACATCGCCGGCCAGGGCTCGACACATGTCAACCACCTCACCCCACGGGTACTCGACATCGACGAGTTGTACCGCCGAATGACCGAGCGCGGAATCGCCATGATCGACCGTATCCAAGGCCCGCCCAGATGGAATGGGCCGCCACTGCTTCTGCGGCAGACGTCGTTTCGGGCACTGGCCGAAGACAGACGTTTTCGCCGGCCGGACGGATCGGTCACCACAGAACCTGTCCGCGTCAGATTCGGCGAGGTCGAGGCACGCGGAATCGCGTTGACCCGCAGCGGGAGGGCGATATACGACCGACTGATCGCCAGGCCCGAGGACGACGACTGGGGCAGCGAATTTCCGCACACCGAGGACGGACTCGACGACGCGGGGTTGGCATACTTCACGTACAGAAGCGAAGGAACTGTCGTCGTCCGCGACCCGATCGTCTACGAGGACTTTCTACCGGCGTCCGCGGCCGGGATCTTCGCGTCCAATCTCGATTCCGTGACCGGATTCGTTTCCGATGCGCCCGGCGTCGAATACGGGCAGGATCGATTGGAAGGCGCCATCGACCGCACCATCGAAGATCCGTTCGAGCTGTACCGCGCACAACAAGAGGCATCACGTGCCGTGCTTTCTCCCGCCCACAACCACTCCCGCCTACAACCACAGAGGACTCCCAGTGAACCTGCCTGATTCTTCGAGCCTCGCCGATCGCGCCGAGAGTGCCCTCGCTGCCTGCGGTGTCGAGTGGCCCGCCGGCGATCTGAGCGCACATACTCCGATCACCGGTACACAGCTGCGTACGGTCCGGCAACACTCCGGCCGAGAAGTCGACGGCGCCGTCGAAGCGGCTCATCGAGCGTTCCTCACCTGGCGCACCGTCCCCGCTCCGGCGCGCGGAGCGGTCGTGCGCCGGCTGGGCAGCCTACTGACCGAGCACAAGGAGGACCTCGCGGAGATCGTGACCCTCGAAGCAGGCAAGGTCACCTCGGAGGCTCTCGGTGAGGTACAGGAGATGATCGACATCTGCGAGTTCGCCGTCGGTCTCTCCCGGCAGCTCTACGGACGCACCATGCCGTCCGAGCGTCCCGGACACCGGTTGACGGAAACGTGGCACCCTCTCGGCGTTGTCGGGGTCATCTCCGCATTCAACTTTCCCGTCGCGGTGTGGTCGTGGAATACCGCCATCGCTCTCGTGTGCGGCGACGCCGTCGTCTGGAAGCCTTCGGAAACTACGCCGCTGACTGCACTGGCTTGTGACGCCCTCCTCCGACGCGCCCTCGCCGACTGTGATGCTCCGATCGACGTGCACCAGTTGATCATCGGCGGACGTGATGTCGGTGAGGCCTTGGTGGACAACCCACTTGTGGCCCTGGTCAGCGCCACCGGTTCCGTGCGAATGGGCCGCGCCGTGGCTCCGCGGGTCGCCGAACGCTTCGGGCGAAGCCTCCTCGAGTTGGGTGGCAACAACGCCGCAGTCGTCACACCGTCGGCAGATCTCGAGCTTGCCGTACGCGGAATCGTGTTCTCCGCCGCTGGAACTGCAGGGCAGCGCTGCACCTCACTTCGTCGGCTCATCGTTCACGAGTCGATCGCCGATCACGTCGTCGAGCGCGTTGCGGCCGCGTACGCACAGCTCGAGGTCGGCAGTCCCTTCGATTCCGGTGTTCTGGTCGGGCCGCTGATCAACGAAGCTGCGTTCGAGGCGATGCAGAAGTCCCTCTCGGCCGCGTGCGCCGACGGCGGCACCGTAGTGTGCGGCGGCGACCGCGTCGGCGAATCCGGGTTCTACGTGACACCTGCCCTCGTTCGTATGCCTGCACAGACCGAGGTGGTACGGGCGGAGACTTTTGCACCCATCCTCTACGTCTTGACCTACACCGATTTCGACGACGCCATTGCGCTGCACAACGATGTGCCTCAAGGACTTTCGTCCTCGATCTTCACGCTCGATCAGCGTGAAGCCGAGCGTTTTCTCGCCGCCGACGGTTCCGATTGCGGCATCGCGAACGTGAACATCGGAACGTCCGGTGCGGAGATCGGCGGCGCTTTCGGCGGGGAGAAGGAGACTGGCGGCGGACGCGAATCGGGTTCGGATTCTTGGAAGGCCTACATGCGCCGAGCCACCAATACCGTCAACTACTCGGACCAGCTTCCGCTGGCTCAAGGGGTCGAGTTCGGCTGAACACCGGCTGGGCGAAGTCGGTGATCGCGTCGATCAACTCAGGGAGCGCCGACAACTGCGGTGCATGGTCGGTGCCCAGGCTGACCACCTGGGCACCGGGGACAAGTCTCTGCATGGCACGTTGAGCCTCGATCGGCACAGTTCGATCCAGGGTGCATTCGACATAGAGCCTCGGCACGGTTCCGAATCGCTCCTCGGTCCAGTCCGCTGCCATCAGGCGGGCTGACTCCAGTTGTGGAACGAGCATGCGCGCGGCGAAGATCGCATCAGCCACCGGCGCTTCGTGGAAGAACACAGCGGCACCGGCTTCGGGCGGAACCACCGTCGCATCCCCGTCGTCGACGGGGACCAACCAACGCGAGATCCCGATCGGACTTTCCAGACCGAGTTCTGCACACAGCATCCCGAAATCCATCTGCGACGGCAGCATCATTCCCGCGACATATACAAGACCCGTTACCTGCGAAGGCATCCACTCAGCCACCTGTGAGGCCACGATCCCGCCGCCGGAGTGACCGACCAGGATGGCCGGCCCGTCCAAGGACTCGACAACTGCCACAACATGTTCGGCAACTACATCGAGATCGATCACGTCATCGGGGTTCCAACTTCCCGAGCCGGGAAGCTCTACCACAACGGGATTGAAGCCGGCCACCTTCAGAGGGCCACGCACCCGATCCCAGACCCAACCACCTGCCCAGGCGCCGTGGATCAGGACGATGTTCCGTGCACTCACTGCTTCACCTCGAACTCGGCCGCCGAGAGCACCCGAGCCGCCTCACGACCTGCGGCGGCGTTGGACTTTCCCTGCCTCGACCCGGCCAATTTGGCCTTGATGTGATCGCGAACGGTAATGGGTTCGTACTCCACGCCGGAGTCGTCATGAAAACTCGGCAGAGTCGCAATCACCGCATCGACGTTTCCGTCGTGAAAGAAGGCCGCGGACCGCCGACGCTTGATAGTGCCATTCACCACTGGCGGCGCGACCCGGTGCAGAGTGGACATCCACCGATCGTTGGTCAGTCGGGCGGTGAGATCCCCGAGGTTGACCAACAGCGCATCGTCTTCCGGCCAGACGTCGTGCCAGCGTCGGTCGCTCCCGAGCACTTGCAAACCTTCGACCTGATCCGCCCACAACACGGTGACCAGCCCGAAATCGGTATGTTCCCCCATCCCCTTCAACTCGCCGTCCAACGTCACCGCCCCTTCCGGCAATGCGTAATTGTTCATCCGCAATACGTCGATGGAATGGTCGGTGATCGACTCGAAGAATCCCGGGGTCAGGCCCAGTGCGTCGTCGAAAATGGTGGTGAGTGTCCGCGCCACCCGCTCGCCATGGGCGTAGTAGTTCTCCACTCGCTCCGCGAATCCATGCACTGCCGGCCACAGGTTGATTCCGTAATCTTCCTCCGACAGTTCGAGTTCGGTGAACGATCGGGCTTCGGTTCCTATGTTGAACGCCTCGAAAAAGTCGTTCATCCTGGTCGCGGATTCGACGCCGAGACTCAAGCTCAGCGACTCACTCTTGGGCGGACTGTACCCACGATTCGCGCCCGCGATTCGGTAGCCCGATTTGGTCTCCAGCGGCAGTCCGAAGAAGTCGTCCATGGCATCGGCGAGGCCGGAAGAAACGGCGGCCGGAACACCGTGGCCCCGAATCTGCACGAAACCTACAGTCCGACAAGCATGGTCGACTTCGGCAGCCACTCGCGCCTTGTCCTGGTCGGCACCGCCGAGTACGTAAGGCGAGATGTCGATGACGGGCACTTCGAATGGATCAGACTGGGACTGCGACACCGGCGTCTCCTGCAGAGTTGGTAGCGGGTTCAGTTTCGGCAGTGGGGTGAAGGCTCTCGCGCGATCGCCTCGCGAGTTCACCGAGTCGGGTGTGATTGAACAGCAGATTGAGTGAAAAGGCCGAGGCCGCAGCCAAGGTGATGCCGCTACCGAGAAGAATCTGGGCCGAGGAGGGGAATCGCTCGAACATCCCCTCCGCAAATTCCGGCAGAATACCGATTCCGACGGATACAGCAGCGATCGTGGTGTTGATCGGGTCACTGAGATCGACCTTGCGCAACGTATTGATTCCGACCACGGCGACAGTCGAGAACAAGATGATTCCAACGCCGCCGACCACCGGATCGGGAAGGGCTGCAACCACTTCACCCATTCGCGGGATGAGGCCGAGGACGATCAGAATGGCACCGCTGGTAGCGGTCACGTACCGGCTGTACACCCGGGTAGTGGCAACGGCTCCGACATTCTGCGAGAAAACAGTGTCGACAAAGGCGTTGAAGATTCCGCCCAGAACTCCCGACATACCGTCGGCCACCAACCCTCGTGCCAGATCTGCTTTTTTCAAAGGCTTTCCGGTGATCTCGCTGACCGCCAGCATGCTGGCCGTCGATTCTGCGAAGACGACTGCCATGACGATACTCATCGCCACCACGGCGGTGACGGGAAACTCCGGTGCGCCGAAGTGGAACGGCATCGGGAAGCCCGCCCACGCCGAGCCGCCGACGCCACTCAGATCGATCAGGCCCATCGGGATGGCGATCACGGTGCCGATCACCAACGCCATCAGCACACCGAGCTGCGTCCACATCCCTCGGCCGAGGCAGATGAACGCCACCGCGACTACGACGACTGCCGCAGCCAGCGCCAGGTTCTTCGGGTCGGCGAACGACGGGGAGGTGGGGTCGTTACCGACGATCAAGCCTCCTGCGACTCCGATCAACGAGATGCCGATAACTGTGAGGACGACGCCGGTGACCAGGGGCGGAAAGTATCGGACGATCTTGGCGAACGGTACAGCCAAAGCTATGCCGACAACACCACCGACCAGCATGGACCCGTACACGGCCTGCAGGCCGTACTCCTTGGCGATCAGAATCATCGGCGTCAGCCCGGCAAACGTCGCCCCGCAGACGATCGGCAGGCGCACACCGGCGACTTTCCCGACGCCCAGGCTCTGGATGATCGTGATGATGCCTGCAACGAGTAAGTCCGCGCTGATCAGCATCGCTACCGTGCTGCGATCCAGTCCTACTGCCGCACCGAAAACCAGCGGAACCGTGATGCATCCGGTGTACATGATGAGGACGTGCTGAAGAGCAAAAGCAGACTGGCGGGCAATGGGAAGCCGCTGGTCGACTGGATGGATGGCCATGCGCCGATCTCCGTCCGAAGCTGGAAGTGTTTCGTGTACGGGACTATTCAGCACGTCGATAATTTCTTACCGTGGTCGAATTTGTTTCGTCTGTGTAATCAAAACTTTCACCAGAGCACTGCTATCTTCGGCACATGGACGACGACCAGAGAGCGATAGCGACCGCAATCGGGGCTGCCGTGCGGACGGCGCGAAAAGAAGCCGGTTTGACGTTGCGTGAGGTTGCCGTGAAGTCGGGCTTGTCGCAGCCCTTCTTGAGCCAGACCGAGAACGGCCACGCAGTACCCAGTGTCATGAACCTTCATCGCCTCGCGCAATCGCTCGGCACCACTGCGCACGCACTCTTGGCACAGGGCGAGCGAACTCCGTCCAGCCTCGTCCGCGCCGGCGAGGGACGAACATTCGAACTGGCACACGATTCGGTGATCCGCTTCTGCTCCACCGGTTCACGCACCATGGAACCCAACGAGATTACGGCAGCACCTTATTCGGAGGCAGGTGAGCACACCGAGCACGCCGGCGAAGAGTTCATTCATGTTCTCGAAGGATCTGTCGAGGTCGAGGTGGGACTGGACGAGCATCACGTTCTTCACGTCGGTGACACACTCCTCTACACTTCGACCATCCCGCATCGGTGGTTCAATCGCACCGATGCGGTGGCGAGATTCCTCATCGTGAGTTCGCCGCCCTCGTTCTAGATGCTCGGTTCCGGTTCCACACCACAACCCCCGCTCACGGCTTACCCTGACAGCGTGACCAAGTGGCCGGAGCTTGCGCGTGAGATCGCCGATACCGTTCTGTTTCCCGTCGCCGACAGCGTCGACGCCGACGGAGAAATTCCCAGCAGCCATTTCGACGCGCTCGCCGCCGACGGCTTCTACGGCATCGCCGCCCTCGGTGAGGGCGGACCCAGCAGCGAAGAACTGGTCGACGTCCTCGAAACCTTGTGCGGCGGTTGCCTGGCGACGACCTTCACCTGGATGCAGCATCACGGCGTCGTCGGAGCCTTGGCTTCGAGTTCCAATATGTCTCTGCGCGAACAATACTGGGACGGGCTCGTTTCCGGCACGATTCGCGGTGGCGTTGCGTATGCCGGCGCTATCCCCCGGCCACCGCTCCTGTGGGCGAAGCGGGTGAACGACGGCTACGTCCTCGACGGAATCGCACCCTTCGTCACCGGTTGGGGCATCGTCGATGTTCTCGTGGTGTCGGCGCGGGACGAGTTCGACAATTCCATCGTTCATTCCGTTGTACCGGTGGGCGAAGCGCCGGGGCTGACGATCGAGGAGCTTCCCCTGATTGCTGCGCGCGGGAGCAACACCGTCCGAATCGTGTTCGACGCTTTCGAAATTCCCGATACCGACGTCTGTTCTGTCGTCAGCGATGAACAATTCCAGAGCACCCAACTACCCGGACTGTGGCTCAACGGCGCGATGGCGATGGGCATCACCCGCCGCGCTGTCACCGAACTCGCGGATCTTGGCGTCGACGCCGGTGCGTTCGAGGAACAAGCCGCCCGGGCACGCGCGGATCTCGATGCAGCACTGCGCGACGGCGGCGAGATGTCGGCTGCACGCGCCCGCGCATCGGAACTTGCGATACGAGCGTCGGCCGCGCTCGTCACCGCCACCGGAAGTCGCGCCCTGGTCGGCAGCAACACCCCCGAGCGGCTCATGCGTGAAGCCACCTTCACTCTGGTCGCGGCTGGTCGACCGGAGATCAAAACTGCTCTCGTGGAACGACTCAGCGGATACTGAGTATGCACGGTTGCACTCGATTACGCTGGGGCTCATGACCAGTGGAGAACCAGTACTCATCCCGGCCGGAACCGTGTTCACGCCAGAGGACCTGACGTTCTATGCCGATCGTGACTCCCGCAGTCTCGACGACGCCATCGCCGAAGCCGACCTTCTTGTCAGTTGCCCGCACTCGGGTTCCGCGATTCCAGCAGAACTCTCACGCTTTCTCTCACCCGAGTTCACACAGCGGTTGCAATTCGACTTCACCGACATGTCCACCAGTCCCATCGCGCGCCGCTGGGCCGAAATCGATTCGCGCATCGTGTACGTGGAGAACCCGCACCCCCGAATGATTCGCGATCCCAACCGTGCGAAGCCCGAAAATCTGGAAGCGTCACTGCGCGAAGCCTTCGCCCGCGTCCACAAGGCCGGTGCCGGCAACAAGGCTGACCTCACCGGCGTCGACGCAGTTCGCCCTGTCACCTTCTCGTTCTACCCCCTGCTGCTCGAGCCGACCGACGACGCGGATTGGAAGAACCTCGCCGAGACCTTCACCGAGACAGCCGAACACGGTTTGGGCGTCTACGAGAGAACTCGCGACGCACTGATCGAAGCCATGGTGGAGAAGAGCCTCGAACTCGGCCGATCGTTCGTGACGTTGTCGTTCCACGACACGATGAACCACACCACCCGGCGGGACGGCGCCGTCAATGTCGAACGGCCGGAAGCAGATCGACTCCCCGACGTTGTCGCGCTCTCCAATCGTGGCGACCACGACGGCAATCGACGCGGCGACAATCCCGTGACGATGGATCCGGATCTCATTCGCACACTTGCGGTCTCACATCGCAAGGGATTTCAGGTCGACGATCCAGATGCCGTCGCTCTCAATCAGCCGTACCTCGGCAGTTTCGAAATCATCCAAGCCGGATCCAGATTCGCCGAATTGAGCGCCAGCGCTGCCGAAGCCGGGATCACGTTGAGCGCGGTTCAGGCCGAATTCAAACGAGAATTCCTACTGGGAGACGAACTGGCCGCACACATCATGGAACCCGGCGTCGACTGGCCTACACCCGACACCGAACGGGTGGACCAGCTCGCCCGCGCGTGCAAGGCGAGCTGGGGCCACTACCGCAACAGCTGACTCAGCGGTATCACTCCGGCTGACTCAGCCGAGCACCACTCCGAACACCGCACCGGCCGCAATCGTCGTCACGGCCAAAATGATGGTCGGCAGGAAGAACGAGTGGTCGACAAGCTTGGAGCCGAGCTTCGTGCT
This sequence comes from Rhodococcus sp. GB-02, assembly GCF_053470465.1. NCBI lineage: Bacteria > Bacillati > Actinomycetota > Actinomycetes > Mycobacteriales > Nocardiaceae > Rhodococcus > Rhodococcus sp. GB-02. The sequence goes on along the minus strand of NZ_JBPUKE010000001.1, from coordinate 2,466,290 downwards.
GCCGGAGAGGTCGAAGTTCGCAGCCGCGATCTGCGAACCGTTTGTCGGCAACAGATAGACGCCGGCAAACGCTCCGGCCCACATGCCGCTCACCAGGCCGGGTGCAATCCCGGCCGCGAGACCGATCGGCACAATGGTCCTGGTCGCAGTCGACTGACTGGTCGTCAGTACACAGACCAGGAACACACCGAGCGCGAAGATCCACGGCGCGGCGTTGACCCAGTCACCGACGGTGCTCGTGATCAGCTCGGAATGGGCGCTGATGAACGTGTCAGTCAGCCATGCCAGACCGAACAACGCGATGGCCGAGACCATACCGGCACGGAACACGGTCGAGGACGGCACGTCGGCGACATTCGGGCGGCACACCAGCAGGATCAACGTACCCACGACGAACATCAGCATTTCGATGATCGGTGTCATCCCCATCGGAGTGCCGTCGGCGGCTTCGGGGCGAATTCCCTTGAACAGACCGAAGATCACGATAGCCAGAACGCCGGCCAGGAAGATCAGTGCCGCGTTTCGTCCGGTCTTCGTCGAGACGAGTTCGGTCTTGGATGCTGCACCCGGTCCGGCCAACTCTCCCGACTTCAACTTCGCCTGTATCTCCGGGTCGTCGTCGAGATCCTTGCCGAGGCGGTTGACCGCGATGGACGAGAGGACGATGCCGACCACGGCCGCCGGGAAGGTGATCTTGATGATGTCGATGAGTTCGAAATCGTAGGGCGCGACGTCGGTCAGCGTGACCATGGCCGCCATCGCCGCTGACACCGGGCTACACGCCAACGCCACGCCGGTGGAGACGACTGACAGCGACAGCGGCCGTGACGGCCGCACCCCGTTCTTGTACGAGACGTCGTAGATGACGGGAAGCAGCGGGTAGAGGATGTTGGACGTACCGGCACCGGCCGAGAACAGGAACGACACCAACGGCGCGATCAGCGTGATCTGTTTCGGTCGGGATTCGATCAATTTGGCTGCGATGGTGACCATCCAGTCGATACCACCTGCCGCCTGCATCATCGACGACGCCAGGACGACGGACAGGACGATGAGGAGAGCGTCGACCGGCGGACTGCCGACGTCTTCTCCGAAGACGAACACGAGGACGGCAACACCTGCGCCGCCCCACAGGCCGAGAGCGACACCGCTCGATCTGGTACCCATGACAATCGCCCCGAGCACTACCACCAGCTCGAGGACAATCTTGACTGCTTCCATCAGGCACTCGCCTTCTCCAGAACAAGAGAATCGCTGTAACAGGGCAAATAGTATGCTCTGCACTTCGGCTCCGGGCACGAACACGCTGTCGGTGGGAAGGGGCAATATGGTGGTCGTGACCAACGTCCTCGGCAGATTCTCGCCCGCAACACGCGAGTGGTTCGGCGGTGCCTTCAGCGCTCCCACCGCTGCACAGCTCGGTGCCTGGGAATCCATCGCGAGCGGCTCTCACACACTTGTCGTCGCACCCACCGGATCCGGCAAGACATTGTCCGCTTTTCTCTGGGCACTCGATCAGCTTGCGGCCAAGGACGAAGGCGAACGCACCACCAAAGTCCTCTACATTTCGCCGCTCAAGGCGCTGGGTGTGGACGTCGAACGAAACCTTCGCGCACCGCTGGTCGGCATCACACAGACTGCGAAGCGTCTGGGCCTCACTCCGCCCGAGATCACCGTCGGTGTCCGTTCCGGTGACACTTCCCAGGCCGATCGGCGCTCGTTGATCAAGCGGCCTCCGGACATCCTGATCACGACGCCGGAGTCGCTGTTCCTGATGCTCACCTCCGCTGCCCGGGAAACACTGGTGGGCGTCGACACCGTGATCGTCGACGAGGTTCACGCGGTGGCGGGTACCAAGCGGGGTTCACACCTTGCGCTCTCCCTCGAACGTCTGGACGGCTTGCTCGAGCGTCCGGCGCAGCGCATCGGATTGTCGGCCACGGTTCGACCGCACGAGGAAGTCGGGCGGTTCCTCGCCGGTTCGGCACCCATCCGGATCGTGGCGCCGCCTGCCGCAAAGACATTCGACCTCACTGTCCGTGTTCCCGTCGAGGACATGACCGAATTGGGTATCGCGACGCCGGCCGACGGTTCCGAATCCCCCACCCCGCAAGCCGGTTCGATCTGGCCCCACGTCGAGGAACAGATCGTCGACCTCGTTCTCGATCACCGATCATCCATCGTGTTCGCCAACTCTCGCCGCCTCGCCGAACGATTGACGGCCAGACTCAACGAAATTCATGCCGAGCGCGCCGGCCTCGTCGTCGACAAGTTGCCACGACCGCCCGCACAGATCGGGGCTCCCACCGAGGTCAACTACGGCGCGGAACCTCTCCTTGCTCGCGCCCACCACGGATCGGTCAGCAAAGACCAGCGCGCCCTCATCGAAGACGACCTCAAATCGGGTCGATTACGATGCGTCGTCGCCACCAGCAGTCTCGAACTCGGAATCGACATGGGTGCCGTCGACTTGGTCATCCAGGTCGAGGCACCGCCTTCGGTTGCCAGCGGCCTGCAGCGTGTCGGGCGCGCCGGCCACCAGGTCGGTGAGATATCGCGAGGCGTCGTCTTCCCCAAACATCGCACCGACCTGATTCATTGCGCGGTGACGGTCGAGCGCATGGTCGAAGGCAAGATCGAGGCGATGGCCGTTCCAGCCAATCCCCTCGACATCCTCGCCCAGCAAACGGTAGCGGCCACCGCACTCGAGCCGATCGACGTCGACGACTGGTTCGAGACCGTGCGCCGAAGCGGTTCCTTTGCAACGCTTCCCCGTTCGGCGTACGAGTCAACTCTCGATCTGCTCGCCGGACGGTACCCCTCGGACGAGTTCGCCGAATTACGTCCGCGCCTGGTCTGGGATCGCGAGTCCAACACGCTGACGGGGCGCCCGGGTTCGCAGCGTTTGGCCGTCACTTCCGGCGGCGCCATCCCCGACCGCGGCCTCTTCACGGTCTACATGGTCGGAGAGAAAGCATCACGCGTCGGCGAACTCGACGAAGAAATGGTCTACGAATCCCGCGTCGGCGACGTCTTCGCTTTGGGCGCCACCAGTTGGCGGATCGAGGAGATCACCTTCGATCGAGTTCTGGTCAGCCCCGCCTACGGCATGCCAGGCCGTTTGCCCTTCTGGCACGGCGACGGACTCGGCCGCCCCGCCGAACTCGGGCAGGCGTTGGGACAGTTCGTCCGCGAGACGGCACTGGGTAACGAAGCCGACGTCGTCGAGCGTTGCCGAATCGGTGGGCTCGATCACAACGCCACAACCAACCTGATTCAACTCGTCGGTGAGCAGAAGAATGCCACCGGGCAGGTGCCGTCGGATCGCACTCTGGTGGTCGAGCGTTTCCGCGACGAACTCGGCGACTGGCGTCTGGTGCTTCATTCCCCGTACGGCCAACGGGTTCACGCGCCGTGGGCCCTCGCGATCGGCGCACGCCTCCAGGAACGATACGGCGTCGATTCCAGCCCGACGGCCTCCGACGACGGCATCATCATCCGGCTCCCCGACACCGAGAACGAACCTCCCGGTGCCGAACTGTTCACCTTCGACGTCGAAGACATCGAAGATCTGGTCACCCAGGAGGTGGGCGGCTCCGCGCTGTTCGCTTCCCGATTCCGCGAATGTGCCGCCCGCGCACTACTTCTCCCCCGCCGCAATCCCGGCAAACGTGCACCGCTGTGGCAGCAGCGTCAGCGGTCAGCACAACTACTGGATGTCGCCCGCAAGTTCCCGACATTCCCGATCCTGCTCGAGACGGTGCGGGAGTGTTTGCAGGACGTCTACGACCTGCCTGCGCTGAAGGAACTGTTCGGCAAGATCGAGAAACGGCAGATCCGAATCGTCGAGGTGGAGACGGCCTCGCCGTCTCCGTTCGCGAGTGCGCTCCTGTTCAACTATGTGGGCGCATTCATGTACGAGGGCGACAGTCCCCTCGCCGAGCGACGCGCTGCCGCACTGTCGTTGGACTCCACTCTGTTGGCCGAACTGCTAGGGCGCGTCGAATTGCGCGAGCTACTCGACGCCGGAGTGATCGAACAGGCCGAAAGTGAGCTGCAACGGCTTGCGCCCGACCGCAAGGCCAAGGATCTCGAGGGTGTTGCAGACCTCCTGCGCATGCTCGGCCCGTTGACCACCGAAGAAGTCACCGAACGCTGTCTCGAAGATCCGGTCTCGTGGCTCGAGAAGTTGGTCGCGGACAAACGTGCTCTCCACGTCGCGTATGCGGGCGAGAACTGGTGGACCGTCGTCGAAGACGCCGCGCGCCTTCGCGACGGACTCGGCGTTCCCCTACCCATCGGCGTTCCCGCCGCGTTCATCGAGCCGGTCGATCAACCTCTCGACGATCTCTTGAGCCGATACGCCCGCACCCACGGCCCCTTCACCCTCGCCGACGCGGCCGGCCGGTTCGGTATCGGCGTTTCCGTCGCACGTGACGTTCTCGGTCGACTCGCACTCGAAAAGCGAGTCCTCGAAGGAGAATTCCGTCCGGCGTCAACCGGAAGCGAATGGTGCGACGCCGAGGTCCTGCGCCGCCTACGCCGCCGCTCGCTCGCCGCTGCACGCCAAGAGGTCGAGCCGGTCAGTACCGCAACGCTCGGACGATTCCTTCCCAGCTGGCAGCACGTAGGCGGCACGCTGCGCGGAATCGACGGCGTTGCAACGGTGGTCGATCAACTTGCCGGAGTTCCGATTCCGGCGTCGGCTCTCGAATCGTTGATCCTGCCGAGTCGCGTCGCCGACTACTCTCCCGCGATGTTGGACGAACTCACGTCGACCGGTGAAGTCCTGTGGTCCGGATCCGGAGCAATCTCCGGCAAAGACGGGTGGGTAGTGCTGCATCCCGCCGACCTGGCACCGATCACGCTCAATTCACCTGCCGACACCGACGTCTCGGAGTTGCAGAAGCGCATCCTCGACCTGCTGTCCGGCGGCGGTGCCTACTTCTTCCGCCAGTTGGTCGACGCGTTGAGAACTACGGAGTCGGCTGCGGACACGGTCGACAGTGCGGTGACGACAGCACTGTGGGAGTTGGTGTGGCTCGGACACATCGGAAACGACACCGTCGCACCGCTTCGCGCACTTCTCTCCGACACCACCAGAACAACAACCAGTCACCGATCACCTCGCCGGGTTCCTCGTGCCCGTCCGTACCGCGGAATGGCCCACGCTTCCACGCCCGCTCGCACCGGACCGGCAACCGCCTCCGGTCGGTGGTTCCAACTGCCAGGCATCGAACCGGATCCGACCATCCGGGCGCACGCCACGGCCGATCTGTTGCTCGAACGGTACGGCGTGGTCACCCGCGGTTCGGTGATGAGCGAGAACGTGCCGGGCGGCTTCGCGTTGATCTACAAGGTACTGAGCACGTTCGAGGACAACGGTCGCGCTCGACGCGGATACTTCGTGGACACCTTGGGTGGCGCCCAGTTCTCGACCCCTCCCGTGGTGGACCGCTTGCGCACGTTCGGTGATTCCATCGAGGGACGCCACACCTCTTCGGCTGCAGTCACTCTCGCGGCGTGCGATCCGGCAAACCCGTACGGCGCGGCGCTGCCGTGGCCCGCGTCGGGGGGCGAGGAATCCCCTGGGCACAGGCCCGGACGAAAAGCCGGCGCATTGGTAGTTCTGGTGGAGGGTGAGTTGGTTCTGTTCGTCGAGCGCGGCGGTCGCACGATCCTGACCTTCACCGACGACGGCGGAACGTTGCGCATGGCAGCACTGTCGCTTGCACAGAAGGTGACTTCTCGCGCTATCGACAAGTTGGTAGTGGAGAAGGTCGACGGAGAGACCATCCACGGCCACGATTTCGCTCCGGTCCTGGTCGAAGCCGGCTTCGCAGCCACCCCTCGCGGATTCCGCTTGAGGTCATGAGGATTGAGGTCATGATGGTTGCGATCGTGAAGTGCTGGAGCGACGACAATGCCTGAGGGCGATACCGTGTGGCGGGCCGCCAACGAACTGCGAGCGGCCCTAGCCGAGAAGTTACTCACCACCTGCGACGTCCGCGTTCCTCGTTATGCCACCGTTGATCTGTCGGGCCATCGCGTGGATTCCGTCGCCAGTCGCGGAAAACATCTCCTGATCCGAGTGGGCGAGGCGTCCATTCACACGCACCTGAAAATGGAAGGTCAGTGGCAGATTTATCGCCCCGGCGAGCGCTGGCGCAGACCCGCCCATCAAGCACGCATCATCTTGGCCACCGAAGACTCTGTAGCAGTGGGCTTTTCACTGGGAATTACCGAGATCCTCGAACTCGGGCAGGAACAGGAGGCCGTCGGGCATCTCGGACCGGACCTGCTCGGCCCCGACTGGGACAGTTCCTTGGCCGTCGAGAATCTTCGCGCTGCCGACTCCGAGCCGATCGGAATCGCGCTCCTGGATCAGCGAGTGATGGCCGGACTGGGCAACGTGTACCGCAACGAGATCTGCTTCCTACGAGGCATTCACCCGAAAACGCCGACTCACCTCGCCGGAAATCTCGACGCGATAGTGGACTTGTCGTTCCGCACAATCAACGTCAACAAGTCGCGTCGCATCAGGGTCACCACCGGCGACACTCGTCCAGGTAGGCAGACATGGGTATACGGCAGACGCGGAAAACCGTGCCGCCGATGCGGAACCCGCATCAGAGAAGACACCCTCGGACCGGATCAGCTCACCGAGCGAAATATCTTCTTCTGCCCGGCCTGCCAGCCGTTCACGCCTGATTAGCGTTGATCAAAAGCCTGACGCAGTGGCGGACAAATCGCTCGCGGTCCACGACGATCGTGCCGTCCAGGTAACCGATGAACAGCGTGAACAACGCCCCGACCAGTCCGACGGCCACCAATTGCTTGTCCACCGGATCAGCGATCTCGGACAACTGGTCGTACACCAGATCCACGAACGCCGGCATCGATTCGATACCGCGTCCACTCAAGACGGGTTCCGAGAGCGGAGCGATCAGGAGTACTCGCCCCATCGCCGGATCGTCGACCATGAGCTTGACGAAAGCGTCGACCGCAGCCGTGGCGACGGCCTCGGATGTCGTCTCCGACTCCACTGCCGTGGCAAGCGCCGACTGCGCGCGCTCGGCAACGAATGTGTGGACCGCGACGACGTACTGATCGCGATCGGTGAAGCTCTCGTAGAAATACCGCTCGGTCAGACCGGCGGCCTTGCAGACCGCACGCACGTTGACGGCCGGACCGTCGACCGCACCGAGCAGTGTCACTCCGACGTCGAACAACGTCGCCTTCCGAGTGGCCCTGCGCTCTTCGATGCTCACAACTTCCCCACTTCGCCGATACTTTGTTCTTCGATGCAACCGGTACTCGATCCTTGACTACCGCTGTTGTCGATCCTAATCTGACAACATGCGTAGTCAACTTGATGACAGCAGCACCCCGGTTCCCCTCGGTCCGGATTCCCTGACCTGGAAGTATTTCGGCGACTGGCGCGGGATGTTGCAAGGTGTCTGGGCCGGTTCGATGCAGAACATGCATCCAGGGCTCGGCGCCGGCGTCGAGCAGCACTCGCAGTTCTTCGACGAGCGCTGGGAACGGCTGTACCGCTCGCTGTATCCCATTGCAGGCGTGGTCTTCGACGGCGATCGCGCGCAGCAGACAGCCGAAGAAGTCCGCGGATATCACACGCGAATCAAGGGCATCGACAAGTTGGGGCGCCGATACCACGCCCTCGATCCCGACACCTTCTACTGGGCGCATGCAACGTTTTTCATGGGCACCATCGTCACGGCCGAGAACTTCTCCGGCGGCTTGACCGAGGCTCAGAAACGACAGCTCTTCACCGAACACATTCAGTGGTATCGCCTGTACGGGATGAGCATGCGCCCGGTTCCCGAGACCTGGGAAGCATTTCAGGAGTACTGGGACCACATGTGCCGCAACGTACTCGAAGACAACAAGGCAACCCGCGACGTCCTCGACCTGTCCGGCCTCGGAAAGCCCCCGTACATGACCTGGCTTCCCGATCCGTTGTGGCGACTCGCGCGGATTCCCCTCGCACGCGGATTCGTGTGGCTGACGGTGGGCATGTACGACCAACCTGTTCGCGACCTTCTCGGTTACCCGTGGAGTAGCCGAGATCAGAGAATTCACACCACTGTCGGCCGAAGCGTCAACGCTATCTTCCGCCTGGTGCCGTGGCGATACCGGTATCAGCCACGTGCTCGCGCGGGATGGGACCGAGCGAACGGCCGAATCCCCGCCGACGCACCACTGGTCCACACACCGGCGCGCAACCTCCCCCCGCTCGAGCAGCGAGATAACCCGATGCACTACAGCCCCAGGGTCTGATCTGCCATGCTCTGAACATGGAGTGGGACCTGCGAACCCTGCTGAACCGGCCGATCACCTCTCACGGTGCGCCGCTGGGACAAGAACGTGTCGCGGCGAGGACCACCGCGTATATATACGGCAACATTCTTGTCCTCGCCGCACTCATACCGGTGACGAAATCTCAGGAATCGCTTGGCGCCGCGATTGTGGTCGGCACGGCATTGTCGACATACATCGCCCACACCTTCGCCGAGGGCGTCGGCGAGAGTATTCGCAACGATCGCCGACTGACGACCGCGGAGAGAATCGACTCGCTTCGCGATTCCGTCCCGATCCTCACCTCTGCGGTTGTTCCTGTCGTCATTCTCGCGACGGCGTGGTTCAACTTCCTGGAACCACGGACGGCGCAGTTGATCGCGGAAATCGTCTTGATCCTGCGGATCGGGTCCACCAGTTACGTGATCAGCCGACTTCACGGCGAGAAAGTCAGTACGAACACCCATCTGGCAGCGTTCGGCCTCGCCGCCGTCGCCACCCTCATAGTCGGCTTGAAGATAGTGCTCACTCATTGACGAGCCACAAGTGCAAAATGCCAGGCCTGAAGGGGTACTGCCGTTACCCGGCTGGACAGTCACTCCCGCCCAACCAGTGCCGCCACTACCGTGGACGACATGAGCATTCCGAGTCTGACACTGAACACCGGTCTCGACATTCCGGCGTTGGGCTTCGGCGTCTACCAGACGCCGCCGGACGAACCAGTCGCCGCCATCGGGTCCGCACTGTCGACGGGGTATCGCCATATCGACACGGCTGCGGCCTACGGCAACGAGAAGGGCGTCGGTGAGGCGATCCGGCCTCGATCGCGGCGAGGTCTTCGTCGAAACGAAAGTTTGGATCACCGACTACGGGTACGACGAGACTCTCCACGCCTTCGACAAGAGCGCTGGCAAACTCGGTGTCGAACAACTCGACCTCCTCAGCCTCCACCAGGCGTTGACGAGCGAGTTCGAGCGCACGATCGACGCGTACAAGGCGCTGGAAAGGCTTCTGGCCGACGGAAAGGTCTGCGCCATCGGAGTCAGTGACTTCATGCCGGATCACCTCACCCGACTCCTGGACGCAACGTCCGTGGTGCCGGCGGTCAACCAGATCGAGGTCCATCCGTACTTCAGGCAGTTGACTTTGCTCGAGGCCGACGCCGATCACGGAATCCTGTCTCAGGCATGGTCACCGATCGGCGGAATCACGTTCTACCGCGACGGCTCCCACGGCTCGACCCTCGGGGACGCCACCATCGGCGCCATCGCGTCCGCTCACGCCGAGACGCCTGCACAGGTGATGCTGCGCTGGCACCTCCAGCAGAGCCGCCAAGTGATCCCCACGTCGGTGACACCCTCGCGCATCGCGGCGAACTTCGATGTGTTCGACTTCGAACTCACCGCCGAAGAACTCTCCGCAATCGACGCACTCGACACCGGTGTTCGCGGCGGTCCCGAACCTGAGTGGTTTAACTGGCGCTCCACCCACCGTCGATGGTGTACGACGCCCCCGTCACCATCGACGCCTCGGTCGATGCCAGCCAGCCCACCAGCGATGCCACTTCTGCCGGCTCGACCATCCGTTTGATTGCGCTCTCGGTAAGCATCACCTTCTCGACAACCTCGGATTCACTGATGCCGTGAACCTTTGCCTGGTCTGCAATCTGGGACTGCACGAGGGGCGTCAAGACGTAGCCCGGATTGACGCAGTTGCTGGTGACGCCGTGTGGGGCGCCCTCAAGCGCAACAACTTTCGACAACCCTTCGAGTCCGTGCTTTGCCGTGACGTACGCACTCTTGAATGCCGAAGCGCGGAGCCCGTGGACCGAGGAAATGTTCACGATGCGCCCAAATCCTTTGTGATACATGTACGGCAGGGCCGCTCTGGCAAGGAGGAACGGCGCTTCGACCATGAGACGCTGAATCTTCCGGAAGTCCTCGACATCGAAATCCTCGATGGGACTGACCCGTTGAATGCCGGCGTTGTTGACAAGGATGTCCGTCTCGAGCGCCAGATCCACGAGTTGGTCGGTGTCGAGGAGATCGACGGCCCACGCAGTGCCGTCGATCTCGTCGGCCAGCGTCTTCGCGGCGACATCGTCGAGATCAGCGACGGTGACGTGGGCGCCGCGGGCGGCAAGGAGTCGAGCACACGCCTCGCCGATACCGCTGGCACCACCGGTGACCAGTGCCGTTTTGCCGGAGAGCGTCATGCGGAAACACCGGCCCGCTCGTCGGCGAGCACTCGTGCGTCGGCAGCATCGACGGACTCGAGCGAGATTCCCTTGGTCTCCCGCGCGAAAACGACTGCGACGATGGTGACCAGGGATGCCAGCAGGAGATAGATCGCGATGGGGACCGATGAGTCGAACTTGCTCAGCAGTCCGGTCGCGATGATCGGAGCCAGTGAACCTGCCACGATCGACGTGACCTGATATCCCAGGGAGACACCGGAATAGCGCATCCGGGTCGGGAACATCTCGGCCATGATCGCGGGTTGGCCGGCGTACATGAACGCGTGGAACACAAGCCCGATGATGATTGCCGACAAGATGACTGCATTGTGCCCGCTGTTCATCATCGGAAAGGCGAAGAATCCCCACGTTCCGGCGGTGACGGCGCCGATCATGTACACCGGGCGTCGACCGATCGTGTCGGACAGCTTGCCTACCAACGGGATCACCGCGAAGTGCACGGCGTGTGCCATCAGCATCCACCAGAGAATGTGCGCCGTGTCCGCATGGACCACCACCTTGAGGTAGGTAATCGAGAAGGTCACCACGAGGTAGTACATGACGTTCTCGGCGAAACGCAGGCCCATAGCGGTCAACACTCCACGTGGGTAGCGCTTGACCACCTCGAAAACACTGTACGAGGTTGCCTTGACCAGTTCTGCTTCCTTCTGCGCCGCAATGAAAATGGGAGCATCGGTGACCTTGGTCCGAACGTAGTACCCGACCAGAACGATCACCGCGGAGAGCCAGAAAGCAACGCGCCAGCCCCAACTCATGAAGGATTCGTCCGAGAGCGTCGACGTCAGGATCAACAGCACAACCGTCGCGACCAGGTTGCCCATCGGCACGCCTGCCTGAGGCCAGGACGACCAGAACCCGCGAGATCGATTCGGGCTGTGCTCGGCGACAAGGAGTACCGCCCCACCCCATTCACCGCCGACAGCAAATCCTTGGATGAAGCGCAGCGTGACCAGCAGTGCCGGCGCCCAGTAGCCGATCTGACCGTAGGTCGGTAGGCAGCCCATCAGGAAGGTCGCGGCACCGACCAGCAGCAAGCTGAACTGCAACAACTGCTTCCGGCCGAACTTGTCTCCAAAATATCCGAAGACGATTCCGCCGAGTGGCCGGGCGGCGAATCCGACGGCGTAGGTGATGAAAGCCGCGATGATCGCATCCAGCTCGTTGCCGCCGCCGGGAAAGAAGACCTTGCTGAAGACCAGCGTGGCCGCCGTGCCGTACAGAAAGAACTCGTACCACTCGACCACGGTGCCCGCCATCGAGGCGCCGACCACCTTCTTCAGCCCCGATGGCGGGGCTTGGCTCTCGGGCTTCGGCATGTTGTCGACGCTCATCGGGGACTCCCTCGTCTTCAGTTCGCGATTCGCCTGCTCTTCACGATCAGGAATGTGACCGCTCGCACATTTTTTGTGACTCGATGAGTATCAGTGCAGATTCTTGGCACGACAATGACAAATCTCGCACCATAGACGTGCAAAAATGCAGATATGACTCTCGGACTGAGCCCGGACGACCTACTGGTACTTCTCGCGGTCGGTCGCACCGGTCGCTTCAACACCGCCGCCGACGACCTGGGCCTCAACCACACCACCATTTCGCGCCGCATTTCCTCGCTCGAGAAGAGCCTCGGCGGCCATGTGCTGGTTCGCTCGTCCGGCGGTTGGGAGTTGACCGACCTGGGCAAACAAGCCCTCAGCGCGGCCGAGCGCATCGAGGCCGCGGTGAACGAACTGGCGCTCGACTCCACCGGTCAGCAGCAACTCGACGGCGTCGTGCGAGTCTCGGCTACCGACGGATTCAGCGCATACATCGCGGCGCCCGCCGGCGCAGCGGTTCGCAGACGCCATCCCCGCGTCAGCGTCGAGATTGTTGTCGCAACCAGAAAGGCGTCGCAGATACGCTCGGGGCTCGACATCGAGGTTGTTGTCGGCAAACCTCAAGTTCACCGCGCCGAAGCCGTCCATCTGGCCGACTACGCGCTGGGTTTGTACGCCTCCCGAGAGTATCTACGTCAGAATGCTGTCCCCGAAAGTGCCGAAGATCTGGCCGAACACTCGCTCGTGTATTTCATCGACTCGATGCTGCAGGTCGACGAACTCGATCTGGCTCGCAAGCTAACAGTTTCCATGCGCGAGGCCGTCACGTCCACCAACGTGTTCGTCCACATCGAGGCAACGCGCGCGGGTGCCGGCATCGGCCTGCTCCCCTGTTTCATGGCCGAGCAGCACGACGATCTGATTCGCGTGCTGCCGGCTCACATCGAAGTCAGACTTTCGTACTGGCTGGTGGCCCGTTCGGAATCCTTGCGACGCCCGGAAGTCGCAGCGGTGGTGACGGCACTTCGAGAGACGGTGGATCGCAAGCGATCTCAACTCCTCGGCTCTCCCAGGACGAACGAAGCGCTCAGTCCAGAGTCGAACGATGTTGGACGATGACCTTACGGGCCAACTCGGCGATCTTGACGTTCATGTTCTGCGAGGTTCGCACCAGAATGTCGAAGGCCTCGTCGTCGGACACACGATGCAATGCCATCAGCAGACCGACGGCCTGACCGATTTCACGACTGCTCGCCAGGCCGCGCCGCAGCGAGTCGGCATCCTCTCCGCGGTTCAGCGCGGTGACGGCCACAGACGCAAACGACGCCAACATGATCGCGTGGTCGGCAACGGTTTCGGTGAAAGCACCCGGAGTGTCCGAGAAGAGGTTGAGGGCACCGAACTTCTGACGATCGACCATCAGTCGGAACCCCATCGAGCCGCGAATGGGTGTCTCTGCCACTACCTTCCGGGCGAATTCCGGCCACTGATTCGGAGTGCGAAGGTCCGACTCGAGCTGCGGCGCCTCCGTGTCGAGAGCGTCGATGCACGGCCCCTCACCCGTGGCCCGCTCGAGATCGTCTGCGTACTCGGCAATCTCGTCGCTGGCAGCCACCGTGACGTTGGTATTTCCCCGTCGCAGCATCAGACTTGCGTGGTCGCAACCGGGGATCAACTCGACGGCTGCCGAACAAATCGCGGAGTACACCTCGGCGCTGTCTGCCGCGGAGTAGAGGATCTCCGCCAACGCCGCGAACACTGCCTTGGGATCTGTCAGTGCTTGGTCGCGCTCAGCCATCTCCATACACCTCGGGGTCTACCGTTCATCGAATTCTTCATCGAACGGTACAAACCTTACTTACTCGAGCGGATGGGGTCGCCGCCGCTCGCCGATTGCCGCCCGTCTGCCCCCTGAAATGCCTCGGTGGCTGCGCGGTGATGCAGACCCGTCACGGTTCTGATCTGCTTGGACACCAGGGCGTTGAGCTCGCGGTACTGCTCCTCCGTCTCCCCGGCCGGAATGTCTCTCAGAACCTCCCACATCGCACTCTTGCCGCACAGCGCGGTACGCATGATCTCGAGAGTCGCCAGCTTCACGAGGCGATTACGCCAGATGGCGTCGACGTGAACGAGGCGTCGGATCCGATTGACCGTCGCATCGATCTTGGAGTACCGCGGCAGCGATATGCCCTGCGTGTCCTCGATCAGCTGAAGCAGTTGTTCGATCTCGTACTCGAGCTCACCTGGCAGCGAATCCAACTCGCCTTCAGCCCAGGCACCGTACGAGTCCGAGAGTGACCGCGAGAGTTGCAGCCCTACCATCGCTCCGCACAGGTGAGTGACCAGATAAGCGGTGGCTATGTGTTCCTCAGCAGACCGCGACCGACTACCGAACATTGGGATCCTCCTGGGCGACGCTCGACCGGTCTGTGCTGACACGGGTGGTGATTCGTCATCCGGCCTACCCACGACAGAGCGAGAGCAAACGACGGGCGACTCAGACCCGATCCGGCACCACGACGACGGGCTCGAGGATCTCGGCCCGCGACTCCGGCGCTGCGGCACGCAAGGCATCGGCCGACTCGTCGTCCGGCTGGGTCTGTGACTCGATCTCCGCTTCGACACGTGCTCGGTAGGTGTCGACTTCACGCTCGACGGTGGCGGCATCCCAACCGAGAATCGGTGCGACCAATCCGGCGACCTGCTGCGCGCAGTTGACCCCACGATGCGGATACTCAATAGCGATGCGCATGCGGCGAGCCAGGATGTCGTCGAGGTGTAGGGCGCCCTCGGCCGCAGCCGCGTACACAGCTTCGACCTGGAGATAATCGGGCGCATCCGTGATGGGCTGCAACAACTCCGGCGTCTGGCGGCCGAGTTCGAGGACCTCGGTGATCAACGAACCGTAACGGTCGAGCAGGTGCTTGACTCGATACGGATGCAAGCCGTACTGCTCACCCAGTTGCACGGTCTGGTTGATCAACGCGAAGTAGCCGTCGGCACCGACGAGAGGCACCTTCTCCGTGATCGACGACGCCACGCGCGCAGGAATGTCTTCTGCAGCCACGTCGACGGCGTCTTCCGCCATGACCCGATACGTCGTGTACTTTCCGCCGGCGATGGCGACCAGACCGGGAGCGACCCGGGCGACGGCGTGCTCGCGCGAGAGCTTCGACGTCTCGTCGCTCTCACCGGCAAGCAGCGGACGCAGACCGGCGTACACACCGTCGATGTCGGCGTGCGTCAGCGGTGTGACCAGCACGGAGTTCACGTGACCGAGGATGTAGTCGATATCGGCCTTGGTTGCCGCGGGGTGCGCAAGATCCAGGTTCCAGTCGGTGTCGGTGGTACCGATAATCCAGTGACTGCCCCACGGAATGACGAACAGCACCGACTTTTCGGTGCGCAGAATGATGGCAGCTTCACTGACGATGCGATCGCGCGGGACGACGATGTGTACGCCCTTCGACGCTCGCACCCGGAACCGTCCGCGCTGACGTGAGAGCGCCTGGATTTCGTCCGTCCAGACACCGGTCGCGTTGATGACGACGTGACCCTTGACCTCGGCGGTGCGACCGTCTTCGCAGTCGCGAACACGAACTCCCGAGACCCGGTCCGCCTCGCGCAGAAAGCCCACGACCTGCGTCGACGTTCGCACAACTGCGCCGTAATGTGCAGCGGTGCGTGCGACGGTCATGGTATGCCGAGCATCGTCGACGACGGTGTCGTAGTACTGGATGCCACCGGTCAGCGAACTGCGCTTGAGGCTCGGCGACATGCGCAGCGCGCCCGCCCGGGTCAGGTGCTTCTGGGAGGGGACCGACTTTGCGCCCCCCATCCGGTCGTAGAGGAAGATTCCTGCCGCCATGTACGGGCGTTCCCACACTCGGTGAGCCAAGGGGAACAGGAACTTCAGCGGCTTGACCAGGTGCGGCGCCAGCGTGGTCAACGACAGTTCGCGCTCACGCAACGCCTCACGAACGAGGCCGAATTCGAGTTGCTCGAGATAGCGGAGACCGCCGTGGAACATCTTCGACGAGCGACTGGACGTGCCGGATGCGTAGTCACGGGCCTCGACCAACGCAACCTTGAGTCCGCGGGTTGCCGCATCGAGGGCAGCTCCGACACCGACCACACCGCCACCGACCACGACGACGTCGAATTGCTCGGTCTGAAGTTGTTCCCAAGCAGCTTCACGCTGCTGCGGGCCGAGAAACTGCGCACCTTGCTGCTTACTCAACCCGGTCTCCTGTAAGTCGACGACGAATCCGTTTACAGGCTAGTAGCTTGATCCACATACTGCGACAGCGCCCGGATTACTGCGAACGCGCCCGAACCTAGGAGCACAGTGAATCAATACATCGCCGCCATCGACCAAGGCACGACGTCGAGCCGCTGCATGATCTTCGATCACAACGGCGCCGTGGTGAGCGTTGCGCAGAAAGAACACGAGCAGATTTTCCCGCGTGCCGGTTGGGTCGAGCACGATCCGGTGGCGCTGTGGATCAACACTCGGGAGGTGGTTGCCGGCGCTCTCGCGAAGGTCGATCTCACGCGGGCCGACATCGCGGCCGTCGGAATCACGAATCAGCGTGAGACGACCGTCGTTTGGGAGCGTTCGACGGGTAAACCGATCTACAACGCGATCGTGTGGCAGGACACGCGCACGGATCAACTGTGTGTCGAACTGGGCGGCGACGAGGGTCCGGACAAGTATCGAGACAAGACCGGACTACCGCTCTCGACCTACTTCGCCGGGCCGAAGATCCGCTGGATTCTCGACAACGTGGACGGAGCGAGAGCCAAAGCGGAGGCCGGGGAGCTGTGCTTCGGCACGGTCGACACGTGGATCGTGTGGAACTTGACCGAGGGTGTTCACGTGACAGATGTCACCAATGCGTCACGCACGATGTTGATGGATCTGGGAACCCTCCAGTGGGACGAATCGATCTGTGCGGACTTCGGAATCCCGATGTCGATGCTCCCGGAAATCCGTAGTTCTTCCGAGGTGTACGGCACCGGTCGCCCTCGCGGCAATCTCGCCGGAGTACCGGTCGCCGGAATTCTGGGTGACCAACAGGCAGCGACGTTCGGTCAGGCCTGCCTCTCCGAGGGTGAAGCCAAGAACACCTACGGCACCGGCAATTTCATGCTTCTCAATACGGGAACTAAGCCGGTTCACAGCAAGCACGGACTGCTGACCACCGTCTGCTACAAACTCGGCGAAGCCCCCGCCGTCTATGCACTCGAAGGTTCCGTCGCGGTGACGGGATCCTTGGTCCAGTGGCTTCGAGACAATCTCGGAATCATTCAGAACGCCAAGGACATCGAGCCGCTCGCCGCAAGTGTCGACGACAACGGCGGCGCCTACTTCGTACCCGCGTTCTCGGGACTTTTCGCACCCCGGTGGCGACCCGACGCGCGCGGCGTCATCGTCGGCCTGACGCGCTTCGTCAACAAGGGACACCTCGCCCGCGCGGCACTCGAAGCGACGGCATACCAAACCCGCGAGGTCATCGACGCCATGCGTGCGGATTCAGGCGTCGAACTCTCTGCGCTGAAGGTCGACGGCGGCATGGTGGTCAACGAAACCCTGATGCAGTTCCAGTCGGACATCCTCGGAGTTCCCGTCATCCGTCCGGTGGTCAACGAAACGACAGCGCTCGGCGCTGCATATGCAGCGGGCCTCGCCATCGGTTACTGGGCGGACACCGAAGACATCCGAAACAACTGGGCCGTCGGTCAGACTTGGGAACCGGCGATGAACGAGTCCGAGCGAGCACGGCTGTACGCGGAGTGGAACAAGGCCGTCGAGAGGACGTACAACTGGTCGGAGTAGTCACCCCGAACCTTCCATACCGGAAGAGCTGATCGTGGTCGCCTATTGATACTCCTGAGGTATCAATAGGCGACCAAGTTGGTATTGGACGTGACCTACACCACTCTGCGAATCTCATTCAGGCGCGCCACGTTTCGGCGCCGCGAATGATGCAGAGAAAGGTCGCCACGCATGAGTTCACCCACTCGCAGTTCCGAGGAGATCAACGCCAAGGCACGAAGAGCCGGTATCGCTTCGTTCATCGGAACCACTATCGAGTGGTACGACTTCTACATCTACGGCACCGCGGCTGCCTTGGTATTCGGCGACATCTTCTTCTCCGACACTCTCCCGAGCGGAGTCGGAACGCTCCTCGCCTTCATCACTCTGTGGGCGGGCTTCCTCGCCCGGCCGATCGGCGGGATCATCTTCGGTCACCTCGGCGACCGGATCGGACGCAAGAACACTCTGGTCATCACCTTGATGATGATGGGCGTCGCCACCGTCGGCATCGGACTCCTCCCCACCTACGCACAGGTAGGGATCTGGGCGCCGATCGGCCTGGTCACCCTTCGCGTCATCCAAGGAGTCGCGGTCGGTGGCGAGTGGGGCGGTGCAGTGCTCATCGCCAGTGAGAACGCGCCGAAGGGCAAGAGCATCCTCTACTCCGCGTTCGCTCAACAGGGCTCACCCGCCGGAAATCTGTTGGCCACCATCGCATTCTTCCTGCTGTCCTCGATGCCGACGCCGTCATTCCTTCTCTACGGCTGGCGAATCCCATTTCTCGTTTCGGCAGGCCTGGTCATTCTCGGGATGATCATTCGCCTCAAACTCGAAGAGTCCGACGAGATGAAAGCCGTTCTCGCCCGAAAGAAGATCGTCAAACTTCCGCTCGCCGAAGTGTTGCGCAAGCATTGGGTACTGGTTCTCCTCGGCGCCGGCGCACTCCCCCTCGCGCAGGTCACCTACTTCAAGAACACCTTCGCATTGTCCTGGGCCACGAAAGAACTCGGATACGACCGAGGAACCTTCCTCGCCGCCATCGCGATCGCGCTTGTCGTACAGTTCATCGTCCAACCGTTCGGCGCCGTCCTGGTCTCCAAGATCGACATGCGAAAAGCCATGTGTCTGATGGTGATACCGGAATTCGTTCTCATGCCCGCGATGTTCTTCGCCATCAGAACCGGGAACTTCACCATCGCAGTAGTCGCGATGTGTCTCGCCACGATCCCGCACTCGATGTTCTACGGCGCGATAGCCGGCGTTCTCGCTCGGGCCTTCCCCGCCAACATCCGTTACACCGGCCTGTCGACGGCGTACCAACTGTGTTCCCTCATCGTCGGCGGCGGAACTCCGGTACTGGCGCAATGGATGCTCAACACGTCCGGCAACATCGTCGGGGTCGCGATCGTGTCGGGGCTGTACGCACTTGTCTCGCTGATCTGCACCCTTCTCCTGCTCCGCCGGACCGGGTACAACGCAAGCGAACTCTCGACGGCCGAGCAGGCGGATTACGACGAACTCGAACTCGAGAACACCCTTGCCGGAAGCGCTAACTCGCCTAAGTCCGAAGCCGGTGAAATTACTTCAGGTCGGGCAACCGTCTAAGCCAGCGACGGCAGAGCCTGCTCGGACAATTTCAACACTTCGAGAAGAGCAGGTCTGTCGTCTCCCTCTCGCCAGGCGATACGAAGTTGAAGAGGAGGAGGTGGATCCATGACGGGAACAAAGACCACATCCGGGTTCACGATGCTCTGGGCTACCGAGGAAATGGTCAACGAGCATCCGATTTCCGCGGACACCAGCGCGATCAACGACATCGAATCCGGTGCCGTCTGCACGATTCGGGCGAGGAACCCTGCGTTCTTCGACGCAGTGAGCAGAGATTCCCTCAGAATCGACCCTGGTTCAGCCGGAAGCGTCACCCAATTCTCGGACTCCAATTCGATCAACCGAACCGAGTCCCTCGACGCCAACGGGTGGTCTTTCGACATGGCAACCAGAAAGTCCTCCTCGGCGATCAACCTCGACGTGATCCCGAGCGGCGGAACGGTCCACCGCACCATCCCGATGTCGAGTCGTCGATCGAGCAGCATCAACAACGCCTCGTTCGCGAAAGCGGAACTGTCGAGGACGAATTCGATACCGGGATTCGTCTTTCTCACCAATTTCGCCCACCGCCCGACGAGCAGATGCGACGAGGTTCCCGCAAAACCCAGGCGAACGCGACCTGTCGTTCCCTTGCCTGCCGCGGACACCGCGATCTCGGCCATCCGGCACGCGTCCAGTATCTCGCGCGCCGGCAGCAGCAGCGCTTCGCCGGCAGCAGTCAACCGCACGGTTCGAGTACTTCGATCGAACAACGGCGAACCGAGCTGTTTCTCGAATTGCCTGATCGTTCGACTCAGTGGCGGCTGCGCAATCCGAAGCCTCTGCGCCGCACGGCCGAAATGTAGCTCCTCAGCCACCGCGAGAAATGCGTTGATCTGATGAATTTCCACCCGACATTGTTGCGCCATGCCGGCCGACCCTGTCAAGTTTCCGAAACCGACCGAGTGCGCGAGAACGCAAGAAGAGGTACACACGTGGACAAGACCCTCTCGATGAAAGAGGCCATCGGTCGATACGTCGGAGACGGCATGACTGTTGCGCTGGAAGGGTTTTCGCATCTCATTCCGTTTTCCGCGGCACACGAGATCATCCGGCAGCGCAGAAAGGACCTCACGCTGTGCCGGATGACGCCGGACATCGTTTCCGATCAGCTCGTCGCCGCCGGCTGCGTCCGAAAGCTGGTTGCATCGTTCTTCGCCAGCGGGTCCGCGGGCTCTCTGTACGAGTTACGCAGACGCATCGAGAACCAGGACCCACTCCCCCTCGAAGTCGAGGAATACAGCCACTACGGCATGGTCTGCCGGTATCAGGCTGGAGCCGCCAGGCTTCCCTTCTTTCCGCTACGGTCGTACGCCGGGAGCGATCTGCCCGCGCTCAACCCACAACTGAGACTCGTCGACGACCCGTACGGCGGCGGGAGCGTCTACGTTGTGCCGCCACTGAATCCGGATGTGACGATCATCGGTGCACAGCGAGCGGACGCGTCCGGGAACGCACAGATCTGGGGCATCGCCGGGGTGCAGCAAGAAGCCGTGTACGCCGCGAAGAAGGCGATCGTCATTGTCGAAGAACTGGTCGACGACGAGGTCATCAGGTCCGACCCCAGCCGAACTCTGATTCCCTCGCACGCAGTCGACGCGGTTGTCGTCTGCCCACGCGGCGCGCACCCGTCGTACGCACAGGGATACTACGACCGCGATTGCGGTTTCTACCGACGCTGGACCGAAATTTCCAAAGATCCTTCACGGCTGAGAGATTGGCTCGACGATTGGGTGTACGCACTCGACAGTCACAGCGAGTATCTCGCCAAACTCGGAGCAGACTACTGGACCGATCTCGAGGTCGGATCAAAACTCTCCACACCAGTCGACTACGGGAGCAGACTATGACCACCACGATCGACATCGGTCCGACCACCTCTACCGAAACCATCGTCGCCGTCGCGGCACGCGAATTGGCGGGTAAACGCCGAGTCTTTGCCGGAGTTGGGCTACCCACGCTCGCAGTCGATCTCGCGAGGCACACGTCGAATCCGGGTGTCGAGCTGATCTACGAGTCCGGGGTGTGCGGCGCGCACCCGTCAGCCATGGCCGAGGGTATCGCCGACTCCGTGGTTGTCTCCGGTGCCGAATCCGTGCTGAGCATGGCCGCGCTCTTCGGCTATGTCCTGCAAGGTGGCAACGTCGACGTCGGATTTCTGGGGGCCGCTCAAATCGATCGAACGGGCAGCCTTAACACGAGTTTCATCGGTGACTGGAAGAACCCGACCGTCAGACTGCCCGGAGCGGGCGGGGCTGTCGAGATCATCGCGAACGCCGCCGAAATCTTCGTCGTAATGCGTCGCCACGACCTCAGTTCGTTTCCTGCCAAGCTCGACTTCTGCACCTCACCAAGCCCCGCCCGCGCCCTCGCCAGCGGAAAGGGCATCATGCCGGCAGGTGCAGGAGTGACCAAGGTTTTCACCAACCTCGGCGTCCTGACACACCAGGGCCCCGGCGGCGAACTGGAGTTGACCAGCGTCCACGAGGGAATCTCTGTCGATCAGGTACGGGAGTCGACGGGATGGGACCTGGCCGTCGCCGACCATGTCACCGTCACCACCCCACCGTCGGGCACGGAGATCGATCTGCTCCACAACACGATCGACAAGGTCAGGCTGTACCTACGCTGACACTGTCCCGGAGCCTGCCTACGGCATCGACCAGCACGGCTTCAGGATACGTCGCGAAACACAGTCGAGCGCTTCGGCTGAGGTCCGCTTCGACTGCGAACGCCGAACCTGGGACAAAAGCGACTCCGTATTTCAGTGCGACCCCCAGGAGTTCGGTGGTATCGACGTCGTCGAGAAAATCCATCCAGCAGAACATGCCGCCGCGGACCTCGGAAAAGCTTGCACGACCACCCAATTCAGTCTCCGCGGCCGTGACCATTGCCTTCGCTCTGGCTCCGTACCCCGCCCGGAGCTTGTCGAGATGCGCGTCGAACCACCCGCGGTCGGAGAAGAGGTCAGCGGCGATCTGCTGAGTGAGCGAAGAACCGCACAGATCAGCACCTTGCTTGATCAGTTCGACGGCCTCGCAGACTCGCCGATCGCCGTGCAGCCAGCCGACGCGTAGCGCCGGCGCCAACACCTTGGAGGCACTGGACAGCCGAATCACCCTGTCCGACAACGCCGCCAGTGGCGCGGGCGGTTGGTCGCCGAAGTACAGCTCGCCGTACGGGTCGTCCTCGAGAACCCAGAATCCGTATCGGTCGGCCAGTGCAGCCAGGTGCGTTCGGCGCTGCACGGAGAGCACCGCGCCGCGCGGGTTGTGAAAATTACTTACGGTGTGAACAACTTTGGGCCGAAGACCGGCATCGAGTTTCACCTCGAGCGCGGCGGTGTCCATCCCGTCCTCGTCCAGCTGGACCGGAACGAGACTGGCCTGCGCCGTCCGAAAGACCTGGAGCGCACCGGTATACGCCGGTTCCTCCACGACCACAACGTCACCGACGTCGAGGAGCACCTGTGCGAGCAAGCTCAAACCTTGCTGAGAACCGTGTGTGATCACAACTTCGGACGCGTCGAGTGATCGCCCGATTTTCGTGGATTCGCGCTCGGCGACCACCTCACGGAGGCGCCACAGGCCGGAGGTCTCGCTGTACTGGACGGACGAGGGGTCACCGAGCGAGTCGTGTGCCGCCTTCGAGATTCGTTCCCGAGGAATGAAATCGGGGTCGGGTAGCCCGCCGGCCAAACTGATGACGTCGGGTCGGGCAGTCAGGGTGAGTAGATCGCGAATTGCAGAACTACGGAGTCCGTCCATACGAGCGGACAGCGCGGCGTGTGTCATGTGAAGCTCCCAGGCACGCAGAATGAAGGTCAGAGGAAAAACACCCTGAGCCGTCCTGGGTCAACGGGGCGGGAGAGCGCCGAGATACCGACCCTTGATTCGGTCGGTATCCCGACTATCTCACCAATACTTCAGTATGTGAAACAGAGTTCCCACATTGTAAGAAGACTCTGGTCCGTTCTCAGTCCAGGTCGTCGTGACGCATGAGCTGACGAGCAGCCTCGGTGATCGATCCGGTCAGCGACGGGTACACCGAGAACGTCTGCGCCAGGTCGTTGACCGTCAGGTTGTTCTGTACGGCGATCGCGATCGGCAAGATCAGTTCCGAAGCAGTGGGTGCGACCACAACACCACCGATGACCACGCCGGTAGCCGGACGGCAGAAGATCTTCACGAAACCGCGACGCAAACCGGACATCTTGGCGCGCGGGTTGGTATTGAGCGGCAACATGACGGTGCGAGCAGGCACCTCTCCGTTGTCGATCGCCGCCTGCGAAACACCCACCGTTGCAATTTCGGGGCGCGTGAAGACGGCCGACGCGACAGTCTTCAACTTGATCGGGCTGACGCCTTCACCGAGCGCGTGGTACATCGCGATGCGTCCCTGCATCGCAGCCACCGAGGCGAGCGGAAGCAGTCCGGTGCAGTCACCGGCAGCGTAGATACCGGAAACCGTGGTGCGCGAAACCCGGTCGACACGCAGGTATCCACCCTTGTCCAACTCGATGCCGACCCGTTCCAGGCCGAGACCGTTGGTGTTGGGGACGGAACCGACGGTCATCAAAGCGTGGCTCCCCTCGACCGTGCGGCCGTCGGAGAGCTTGACGACGATGCCCTTCTCGGTGCGCTCGACGGCGTCCGCGCGGGCGTGCTTGACGAGGGAGACACCGCGCTCGGCGAGGGCGTCCTCGAGTACGAGTGCCGCATCGGCATCCTCGCCGGGCAGAACACGGTCACGACTGGACACGAGAGTGACCTTGACACCCATCTCGGTGTACGCGGAGACGAACTCGGCACCGGTGACACCGGAACCGACCACTACCAGGTGCTCGGGCAGCTCGTCCAAGTCGTAGAGCTGACGCCACGTCATGATTCGCTCACCGTCGGGCTCCGCGCCCGGGATGATGCGGGGGCTGGCGCCGGTGGCGATCAACACGACGTCTGCGTCGATGGTCTTCTGCTCACCGCTTCCGAGCGTCGCGCGAACCTGGTGCGCCGCCATTCCGAGGAGCGGATCGGTCAGTTCGGCGGTACCGGAGAGAACCTCGACGCCGACCGTCTGCAACCGTGCGCGAATGTCCGAGGACTGGGACAACGCGAGACTCTTGACTCGGGAGTGGATCTTCGGCAATGAAACCGAAGCCTGCTCCGGATCCAAGGTGATGCCGAGATCGGATGCACGACGCATGTCGGTGCGGATTCCGGTGGACGCGATGAATGTCTTCGACGGAACACAGTCGAACAGCACACATGCACCGCCGACGCCGTCCGAATCGACCAGGGTGACCGTGGCCCCGTGCTGCGCGGCTACCAGTGCCGCCTCGTAGCCGGCGGGTCCGCCACCGATGATCACGATCCGGGTCATGTGTCCTCCAAGTCCTCGCGTGGCCGGCAGGGGTCTCCCGTCGACCAGTGTCACGCTATTCGAGCACCACGTGTCGCGCAGTGCTTGTACCAGATTACTTGCGTCCGGTGGTCCGCTTCGCCACACCCTCGGACCACGGTTTAGGCTTGCGCCCGTGTCGATTTATGCCGCTTACGGTTCCAACATGCATCCCGAGCAGATGTTGTTGCGCTGCCCACACTCGCCCATGTCCGGGACAGGGTGGCTGCGAGGCTGGCGCCTGACCTTCAGCGGCGAGGACATCGGCTGGGAGGGCGCTCTCGCCACCGTGGTCGAAGATCCCGACTCCAGTGTTTTCGTGGTTCTCTACGACGTCCCGGAAGAGGACGAAGTAAGCCTGGACCGCTGGGAAGGCGCCGAACTGGGTCTCCACCGCAAGATCCGAGTGCGGGTCGACACAGCCGGCGATGCAGTCCTCGCGTGGCTCTACGTCATGGACGCGTACGAAGGTGGACTGCCGTCCGCCCGCTACATCGGTGTAATGGCCGACGCCGCCGAAATTGCCGGAGCGCCGGCCGAGTACGTGCGTGAACTGCGGACGCGAAACAGCCGCAATGTGGGTCCGGGTAACGGAGTTACCGATTAAGCGCTGTAACGGAGTGACGGACTAGATCGCTGTCCTGCTCAAAGCAGCAGGAAATACGCGAGCACCGCGAGTGCCGCGAGCACGACCACAATCGCGACTCCGACGAGAATGCGCTTCGAACCGCGCGACTCCGATTCGCCTGCGACAACCTCAGTTTCCGGCTCGGCTGTTGCCACCCCGGCTGCGGTTTCAGCCGCCACCTTCTCGCGCCCCAGCGTGTCGAACACCTCGGTCACGTCGTGTGAAGGCGGCAACCCGATCGGCACGATCGTGTGCGACGTCGAGGTGAACCCGGCAGCGAGGATCGCAGCTCCCAGCGCGGCCGACTGTTCGGGTCCGGGGCCGAGTTCACATCTGACACCGAGCTTTTCGGCAATCCCGGCAGCTATGGACATCATGGCTGCCTTGTCCGTCGCCGGTTCTCCGTCACCGGTGACGACTACGGCGTCCAGGTTCTCCGGCATCCAACCGAACGCACCCAAAGCCGTCGCGAGGCGTGAACTCGGCGAACTCCCGTCGCCGGCAAAGCCGAATGCGCGGCCCGCGGCGACACCCGAACGCACCAGCGTGACCGCTGCTCCGGTGTCGTCTACGTGATAGATGCCGATGAGCGTGCCGGCGAGTGCCGCGATTTCCGACTCGAACCACGCCGAAACGGCCTCGGCATCCGAGACGAGCGTGACTCGTTCGAGGCCCGCGTAGACCAGAGAATCCTGCATGAGGGCAGCAGTGGACGAGTCCCAGCGCGACGGGTACGTAGCGACGATGTCGGGGGCTCCCCCGCTTCGACCACCGCGATCGGGCAGCGGCTCACATTCCTGCAACAGACAGCGAATCGAAGTTGCCACCAAATCCTCGGCGCGGTAACGAGTATCAGCCGTTCCTGCGACGCCACTCGGGTCCCCGACGCGACCGACGAAACCCGACCAGCTCTCGGCGAACTCACGACCGGCACCCAGTTGCTCGGTGCCACCGAGCACCGTCGTTCCGTCCTTGCGTTGATTGAGGATCGTGTCCCGAACCAAGACCACTGGATCGGCCGAACCCGGATCGTTCGACGCAACGACAGCCGTCGACACCAATGTGCCGATTCGCACTCCCACACCTATGGACATGCCCGTACCTTCACTCGAACGAACGAAAAACGGTACCCCCGACGGGAACCGGAACTATCCCAGAACCAGGCTCGTGAGAACCTTCACACCGACGCCGAGTGCACGCTCGTCGAGATCGAAAGTGGGTTGGTGGATATCGAGCTGATCGCCTTCACCCGACCACACGCCGAGCCGCGCCATAGCACCCGGCACGGTTTCGAGGTACCACGAAAAGTCTTCGCCACCACCGGATTGCGGGGTGTCTGCCAAGGCATCTTGTCCGACGGTCGCGATGGCGTCCTCGAACATCCGAGTGGACACCTCGTCGTTGACGACCGGTGGCACTCCGCGACGATAGTTGAGTTGGTAGCGAACGCCGGTGGGTGCGAGCAATCCGTGGACGATTTCTTCCACGAGCGGTTCGAGCAACTCCCACGTATCGTGATCGCCGGTACGTACCGTGCCCGTCATCATGCCCGTCTGCGGAATCGCGTTGGGCGCCTGACCTGCACTGACCGCGCCCCACACCATGACGGTGCCGGTACGCGGATCGATACGACGGCTGAGCATTCCAGGCAGCCCGGTCACGACTGTGCCGAGTGCGTAGATCAGATCCGTGGTCAGGTGCGGCCTCGACGTGTGCCCACCCGGAGAATCGAGGACGACCTCGATCGTGTCTGCAGCAGAGGTGATCGCGCCCAGACGCATGCCGACCTGGCCTGCCTCGAGTCGCGGATCGCAGTGCAGAGCAAAGATTCTGGACACGCCGTCGAGCGCGCCGGCCGCGATGACGTCGAGTGCTCCACCAGGCATGACTTCCTCTGCGGGCTGGAAGATCAACCGAACCCCGACGGGAAGTTCGGGCAGCGTGGTCAGAGCCAATCCGGCGCCGAGCAGGATGGTGGTGTGGGCGTCGTGCCCGCATGCATGGGATACACCGGGGACCGTGGACGAATACGTCGCCCCTGTCGCTTCCTGCATCGGCAAAGCGTCCATGTCGGCGCGAAGTGCGATTCGTGGACCTTCCGGTCCGATGTCGCACGTGAGGCCGGTGCCACCGGGAAGGATCTTCGGCGACAGCCCAGCCGCAGTGAGGCGGGTCGCGACGAATTCGGTGGTCGCGTATTCGCGGCGAGCCAACTCCGGGTTGGCATGGATGTGTCGACGCCACGCGACGAGGTCGTCGGTGTGCGCGTGAATCCACGTATCGATTGCCGCGTTCACCGGCGATCTACCCCTTCCAACAGACGGGCGCGTTGTTCTGGATCGGACGCTACCCGGACAGCAGTGCGGGCCAACGCAATTGCACCGTCGACTACCGCTCGATCTGCGGAGGTGGTGATACACGCCGCAGCGAACTCCGGCTGATGTGTCACTGCCCCCGATGAATCCAAGCCTATGACCGGGTGAATTCCCGGAATCACATTGGTCACATTACCCATATCCGTACTACCCAGCGGACGGGAGCGCTCCCATTCCACCGCCAGTGGCACCCGCCCGAGATCGACGATCTGTTCACGGTACGCCGACGCCAGCCACGGATCGGGGGTCAACTCGGTGTAAGTGGGCGATACCGTGCGGATTTCGTGGGTGCATCCGGTGCCGAGTGCGCCCGAGGCGAAGCAGGCGTCGGCACGCTCGGACAGATTGGCCAACGACGCGGCCGTCTCGGCACGCAGGTAGTAGAGCAGTTCGGACCGGGCCGGAACGATGTTGGGAGCCGTGCCGCCGTCACTGACAATTCCGTGAATCTGCTGGCCCGGCTGCAGGTGCTGACGCAACAATCCGACCGCTACCTGCGCGAGCGTCGCTGCATCAGCGGCATTACGACCGAATTCAGGCGCAGCAGAGGCGTGCGCTTCGCGACCGTGATAGCTGACCGCGATGTCCGCGAGGGCCAGCGAGGTGGCACCGATGATGTCGATCGGTCCTGGATGAACCATCATGGCCGCGCCGACGCCGTCGAATGCACCACGCTCGAGCATCAGAACTTTGCCGCCACCGGTTTCCTCCGCCGGAGTACCGATCACTCGGACCGTGATCCCCAATTCATCGGCCACGGTAGCCAACGCGATGCCGGCCCCGACCGCGGCGGCGGCAATGATGTTGTGCCCACAGGCATGACCGATCTCGGGCAGCGCGTCGTACTCGGCGCAGATCGCGATGACCAACTCTCCGCTGCCATAGGTGGCGTCGAAAGCCGTCGGCAGATCGACGATCCCGCGAGTGACCGCGAAACCGTGCTGCGCCAGCAGGTCCGACACTTTGGCAGCGCTGCGGAACTCTTCGAAGGCGAGTTCCGGATCGCTGTGAATCGAATGCGACAGCGCAATCAGATCGGCCTCTACAGACCTGACTGCACTGTCGACATTCTGATTCACGCGATCATTGTCTCACCCGAAGGAGAAGTTGCTCTTGTCAGTCACCTGAGCGAGGTCCGCAAGAGCATCGCGGTGAATACCTGCCTTGATTCCCGCCAAGTTCTTGCCGTGAGTCGACGTCAATGCCGACGCCTTGGCCACTGCTGCCGCGA
This sequence comes from Rhodococcus sp. GB-02, assembly GCF_053470465.1. Taxonomy (NCBI): domain Bacteria; kingdom Bacillati; phylum Actinomycetota; class Actinomycetes; order Mycobacteriales; family Nocardiaceae; genus Rhodococcus; species Rhodococcus sp. GB-02. Next base: position 2,437,302 of record NZ_JBPUKE010000001.1, on the reverse strand, counting down.
GCACTCCGTCGCCGTCGACCGTTTCCTGCACGATGCCGGCAGCAAGCGCGTCGGCGCCGCCGAATCGACGCCCCGTCGTCATCGCGTCGACTGCCGTCTGCCTGGGCAGACGACTGTTCAGCAATGCAGACATCCCGACTGTGAACGGCATGTTCAGTCCGACCTCGGGAAGGCAGTAGAAGCCGCGGTCCGCGCGCATGATCTGGAAATCGTGCGAGGACGCCAGCATGGCGCCGGCGCCGAATGCGTGCCCCTGCACGGCCGCGACCGTGGCCATCGGGAAGGTCAGCAGCCGGCTGTAGATGGTGTGGACCTTGTCCAGGTAGCCGGGAAGACCGTCGAGATTGCCGAAGATCCACGTCGTGTCCAGGCCGTTCGTGTAGAACTTGCCCGTCGCCGTGGTCACCAGGGCTGCCGGCCCCTCGTGCGCTTCGACCTCGTCCAGCTTGCTGTGAACAGCGTCGATCCACTCGGGGCCGAAGCGGTTCTCGTTGTCCGTTTCGCCCTCGTTGCCGAGGTACAGGATGAATACGTCGCCGTCGCGTTCGAGATAAGGCATGGATGGGAGAGTAACGCCCGCCAACTCACCCGGCGAACCGACCCGACTCCTCAGTAGGGTTGCTCACATGGGAACGATCGCCGAGGCCGCCGCCGCTGCTCTGTCCGCCATGACTGGTTCTTCGTCACCGTCAGTCGCCATCGTGCTCGGGTCGGGGTGGACCGACGCCGCAGACGTGTTCGGCGACGCCGGTGCGGACGTGACAGCTGAAGTCTCGATGGCCGATCTACCTGGCTTCGCCCCACCGTCGGCGCTCGGTCATGCGGGCACCATTCGTTCGGTGCGCGTCGGAAACACCGAAGTCCTGCTGCTGCTCGGGCGCGCGCACGCGTACGAAGGCCACGACCTCGGCACCGTCGTCCACCCGGTCCGGACAGCCATTGCTGCCGGCGCCGACACGGTCATCCTCACCAACGCAGCCGGCGGAATTTCTGAAAACTATGCCGTCGGCCAACCGGTGCTGATCAGTGACCATCTGAACCTGACGGCACGGTCCCCGCTCGTCGGCGCGGAGTTCGTCGACCTGGTCGACGCCTACTCGCCGGAACTGCGCTCGCTCGCTCGCTCGATCGACCCGGACCTTGCCGAGGGCGTTTACGCCGGACTTCCCGGACCGCACTACGAGACTCCGGCCGAGATTCGAATGCTTCGCACACTGGGCGCCGATCTGGTCGGCATGTCGACGGTTCACGAGACAATCGCGGCCCGCGCGCTCGGCGCCCGCGTTCTCGGCATCTCGATGGTCACCAACCTGGCCGCCGGCATTACTGGTGCCCCGCTGGATCATCAGGAGGTGCTGGCGGCAGGCAAAGCGTCGGCAGCCCGGATGGGAGTGCTGTTGCGTCAACTGGTCGAGCAACTGTGACACCTACCCACGTTACCGAGTGGATCGACGCCGATCCGGACCCAGTCACCCGCGCAGAATTGGCAACTCTTTCGGAACATGAACTGGCCGAACGCTTTTCCTCGCCGCTGGCGTTCGGCACCGCTGGGCTTCGCGGGCCGGTGCGCGGCGGCCCCAACGGCATGAACCTCGCGGTCGTCATCCGGACCACGGCCGGTCTGGTGGCCTGGCTGACAGCTCGCTGCCAGGGCGGCTCCCGCGTTGTCGTCGGCCGCGACGCCCGGCGCGGTTCCGAGGAATTTGCTCTCGCCGCCGCAGAAGTCATGGCAGCGGCCGGGTTCGAGGTGACCCTGCTCCCCCGTCCATTGCCGACACCGCTGGTGGCGTTTGCGGTGCGCAGGCTCGGGGCAGCGGCGGGTATCCAGATCACCGCCTCCCACAATCCTGCTGCCGACAACGGCTACAAGGTGTACCTCTCGGGTGGGGCGCAACTCGTCTCCCCCGCCGATCGTGAAATCGAGAGCGAGATCGCCCGCATCGGTGGCGCCGCCGATGTCCCTCGAACGCCGGTGATTCCCGTCGGTAATTCCCTGGTCGAGGAGTACATCGCCCGGATCTCCACTCTCCCGCACGGTAGCTCCCGCTCGATCCGGATTGCACTCACGGCAATGCACGGCGTCGGCGGCGAGACTGCGACAGTTGCTCTGCGAGCAGCAGGATTCGAGGACCTGCACGTCGTGGCGGAGCAGTTCGATCCCGACCCCACGTTTCCGACCGTCGAGTTCCCCAATCCCGAAGAGCCCGGCGCCGCAAACCGCCTGCTCGCACTCGCCCGGCGTGTCGACGCGGATCTGGCGATCGCTCTCGACCCGGATGCCGACCGCTGCGCCGTCGGAGTTCGCGACGGTGATCAGTGGCGCATGTTGCGCGGCGACGAAACCGGGGTGCTTCTGGCCGACCACGTACTGAGCACGGCGCCCGAAGATTCGTTGGTGGCGACGACGATCGTCTCCTCGACTTTGCTCTCGAAGTTGGCGAGAGCCCGCGGAGCCAGGTTTGCGCAGACACTCACCGGCTTCAAGTGGCTCACACGCGCGGGCGATGGTCTGGTCTATGCCTATGAGGAAGCGATCGGGCACTGCGTCGATCCAGAGGTGGTGCGAGACAAGGACGGCATCTCGGCTGCCGTACTGGCGGCCGATCTGGCTGCCACCCTCGCGGGCAGCAACAGAACCCTCTTGGACCTTCTCGACGACTTTGCCGTCGAATTCGGACTGCACCGTGGGGACCAAGTATCCCGCCGCGTCGAGGATTCGAGCGACATCACCGAAATGATGGAACGGTTACGCGCCGATCCGCCCGGTCAACTCGCGGGAGAGTCGGTCACCATCGAAGACTTGTCCCTGGTTCGCGGCGGTATGCGCACCGACGCAGTGATATTCGACGGACCGTCGATCCGCGTGGTTGTGCGACCGTCCGGCACTGAGCCCAAACTCAAGTGCTATCTCGAAGTCGTGGTCCCGGTGGCGGACCGCAGCGATCTCGCGAGGGCGCGTGGGCAGGCGAAGGCTCGGCTGGACGAACTCCGAACCTTCGCCCTCTCGCTCTAGCGGGGTCCGAACTGCCGATCGCCGGCGTCACCGAGACCGGGGACGATGAAAGCGTTCTCGTCGAGTCCGTCGTCGATGCTCGCGATGACCAGACGCACCGGGTGTCCGGAGGCTGCCAGCGCATCGACGCCGGCCGGAGCAGCTACGACGCACACTGCCGTGACATCGGTTGCGCCACGCGCAACCAGCAAGTCGATGGTGTGCACCATCGAACCACCGGTCGCGAGCATCGGATCGAGCACGAACACCGGGATACCGGACAGATCCGCCGGCAGGGATTCGAGGTACGGAACCGGCTGATGAGTCTCTTCGTCACGTGCCATTCCGACAAAGCCGACGCCGGCTGACGGAATCAGCGCACTCGCCTGTTCGACCATGCCCAGACCGGCACGCAGCACGGGTACCAACAACGGCGGCTTCGCGAGCCGGATGCCCGTCGTCGCTGCTACCGGGGTGTCGACCGGAAATTCCTCGACCTCCGCGTCACGCATGGCCTCGTAGACCAGCATGTGCGTGAGCCTGCGAAGTGCGGAACGAAAAGTTGCGTTCTCACTGCGTGCATCACGCATTGTCGTCAAGAGGGCCGCCGCGAGCGGATGGTCGACTACGTGCGTTTGCATGACCATCAGAATAGTTCCTCGGGAACCGGAGCACCCCGCGCGGCGTCCAAGAAGGAGTAAGCGCAACGGGGGGAAGACAAGTTGACAAATCTGGATCTGGACACTGAAAGCATCGCGGAGTTCGCCACGCGGTTGGGCGCTGTTGCCGACAACGTCGCGCAAGCTCGACACGACGCGGCGGGCGGCGATCACTTGGCTCTGTCCGCTGTGCTGGGGCTGATCGGCGGCGACTTCGTCGATGTCGCGAGCCGAGCACAGCAAGCGCACATCGACGACATCGATCGACTGTCCGCTGTGATCTCCAGCGTCCAGTCAGCCACCCGCGACGCTCACGCCGTCTATCTCGACTCCGAGGAATCGGTACGAACGACTCTCGCTGAAGCCGCAGGCTCATGATCGACGTCGACGCACTCGCACGACCGATCATCGATCTGGTCGACATTGTCGGGACTGGCGTCCCCAGCGCAAGTGGACCCGACGTCGGCATCCGAATCGCTACGGACGCCCTCGAGATCGCATACCAATTAGGAAGCGCTGCTCTGAGCGAACTGGCGTCCTCTCAGAGCTCGTCCACGGCCCTCACCGCTGCGGTGACCAAAACCGAGCAGACGCAGACGTCGACGCGAAACCTCGCCGATCGTGGAAACGACATCGCCGACGTCGTGGACGAAGCAACAACGTCCGTGTTCGCGGGAATGACCGAACTCGGTGAGATTCTCCAGTCGTTTCTGACACTCGCGATCAAGGCCGGGCCGACACTCATGACACCGACGGGCCAATTGATGTTGTTGTCGGCCGCGTTGGAGCACCTCGGACGCGCGGTATCGGTTGTCGAGCGGGTACGCGGTGAGCTGGCGGGGTCGACCGACAAGATGTCCGCGCTGATCCCGCCCGTCCCGATACCCGATCCCGCACCTGGAGTCTTCGAGTCGGCGGGTGGTTCCAGTTCCACAGGTCGATCGGGTTCCGCAGGTGGTTCCGGTTCCGCGGGCGGTGTAGAGGTCGAACTTCCCGACGGCTCGATCGCCACCGCACCGAACGCCGAGGCCGCTGCTGCCGTACGCAACGCGCTTACTCAACAGGGTGTCCCGTACGCCTGGGGAGGCACGACACCCGGAGTCGGTCTTGACTGCAGTGGTCTGACGCAATGGGCGTACGGCCAGGCCGGAGTCGATATTCCGAGGTTGGCTCAGGAACAGGGAATCGGGAACCAGGTCGATCAGAACAATCTGATGCCCGGCGACCTCGCGGTCTGGGACGGACACGTCGCCATGGTGATCGGCAACGGTCAGATGGTCGAAGCCGGTGACCCTGTCGAGATCAGTGCCATCCGAACCACGAACAGCGGCATGGGCTTTCACGGTTTCTACCGTCCGACAGAATGACAGGAAACATGAACGAGAACATGCGGGAATCACCGCCGATCATCACAGCCGTCTCCGTCAACCGCGCTGGAACCATCGCAGTCCGCGCCACGGAGCACGCCGTGCCCGTGGACCTGCGGATCAGCCAGGAGGAACTGCGGTACGGCGGGGAACGGTTGGCGCAACAGATACTCACGCTGTGCTCGAAAGCAGCAATCGAGGCCGGCGCCCGCCATCGTGTGGAGCTCGAGGAGACCGGAGTCCCGGCAGCGATCCTCGATCGGCTCGGTCTCGCGACCCGAGACGAACTGGCCGATGTCGACGCCGCCGAGGGCCAGATCCTTCCGTCGAGCTGGATGCGTTCGATATGAGCGAGATTGATCGAATCATGGAGCTGGCGAAACACCGGACCGGACTCTTGCAGGACGCCGTCGACGGGGTCAACGCTCTGCGGGCAGTCGTCTCGAGTGAAGGTGGGATAGTCACAGCGACTGTCGACGGGCTGGGTGCTCTGGTCGACTTGCGGATCACCGATGCGATCACCGCCATGGATTCGCGCTCGGTAGCCGCACTGACGGTGGCAACCATTCACCAGGCAGTTCAGCAGTCCAATGATGAACGAGAACGGCTGGTGGGTGAGCTCCGCGTGTCGCTGAAACAAACGTGACCAACCCCCGCTATGCCTTTCGCTCTGCGGTGGATAGGCTTCCGCCCATGGCTGGAGACATCGTCCCTATCGAAATCGGACTCACCGACGGAGACCTCGTCACTTTGTGGGCACCCCGCTGGCGCGAGGGCGACGACGAGTGGGAAGCGTTTCTCGGCCATGAGGAAGACCTCTACGGGTTCTCCTCCGTCGCGGAACTCGCGGCCTTCATCCGCACCGACTCGGACAACGACCTGGTCGAGCATCCGGCGTGGGCCGTCGTCTCCGGACTGTCGGCAGCCGAGCTCGAGCCCGAAGAGAACTTCACCTTCGACTTCGTCGGCGTGCCCGAGCTGGCCGCAGGTGACCCTGAGGCACTGGTGGTCTCGGAACTCGAAGACACCCTGAACATGGCTCGCAACATCGGTGAGGTGTGCGAACTCGACGCGGTCATCCGCTTCTTCAGCGGCCATCCGGTACTCGGCGCGCTGGCCACCGGCGCCGGCACCTTCGAAGGTCGCGAAGGACTTGAGCTGTGGGATCAGGTCGGTGCCGCAATCGTCAAGGACTGGGATGCGGTTCTCGACGCCATCGACAAGGTGGTCACCTCCCCGAAGGTCGACGCTGCCGCCGTCGCGGTCGCCGAAGCTGAACTGCTCGCCGCTGCCGAGAACACCGTCGACGCCGACGATGTCGCCGAAGAGGGCGAGGACGAGGAATTCGACGAGGACGACCTCGACGAGGAAGAAGACGAAGTCGAGACCTTCTGGGGCGAGGTCGGCGTCGATCCGATCCGCATCATCACCTCGGCCGAGACGTTCTACACTCTGCGCTGCTACATGGGAGATCAGGCGATCTTCCTGGGCAAGGACGGACTGATCACCGTCTTCCGCAGCGAGCGCGCACTCGCACGTTATCTCGCGGACAACCACGAACACGATCTCTCGCAGGTCAGCACGTACGGCGAAATTCAGAATGCTGCCGTCGACGGTTCACTCGAAATCGAAGTCACGGACGAGAACGTCTACGTTCTGCCCGGCATCGCCGACGACCTCGCACAGGGCCCGGACGTGGTCGACGCCGAGCAGTTGGAGCTTGCCGTCGAATTGTTCACCGATGCAGCGGATTTCGCCGACGACGACTCCACCGAGGAAGTTCTGTCCGCGTCGAACGAGCTGGGTTGGTACGTCTCCTACCTTCTCAACCCCGATCCCTCCCGGATGGCCCCGAGTGCGCCGTTCACCAAGGAATCCGAGGCCTGGCGTGAACTCGAGCGTGAGTTCGAGGCCCGGTTGCGACCTGAGTAGTCGGGTGCACGTCATCTAGCCGATGAGCACGGCGTAACCCGGCTTGATGACGTCGTCGATCAACGCGAGGCGCTCGTCGAACGGAATGAAGGCCGACTTCATCGCATTGATGGTGAAGCGTTCCAGATCGGTCCAGCCGTAACCGAAGGTCTCGACCAACGCCGCCATTTCCCGGCTCATGCTGGTATCGCTCATCAGCCTGTTGTCGGTGTTGACGGTCACGCGGAAACGCAAGTCCGCCAACAGTCCGAACGGATGGTCCGCCAGGGCGGCTACGGCTCCGGTCTGTACATTCGAACTCGGGCACAGTTCCAGGGGAATGCGCATGTCACGGACGTAGTTTGCGAGCCGACCCAGCTCTGCCCCACCGTGGCCGCCTACGTCGATGTCGTCGACGATCCGCACGCCGTGCCCCAACCGGTCCGCTCCGCAGAACGCGATCGCTTCGTGGATCGACGGCAATCCGAAGGCCTCACCCGCGTGGATCGTGAAGTGAGCGTTCGCATCACGCATGTATTCGAAAGCGTCGAGATGCCGGCTCGGTGGGTTTCCGGCCTCGGCGCCGGCGATGTCGAACCCGACCACTCCGCGGTCCCGGAATCGCACCGCGAGTTCGGCGATCTCACGCGACCGGGCGGCATGCCTCATCGCCGTCAGGAGACACCCGATTCGGATCTCCCGTCCCGCGACCCTGGCAGCGGATTCGCCGGCTCGGAAGCCCTCGAGCACGTGCTCGACGACCTCGTCCAAACTCAGGCCCTGTTCCAGGTGCTGCTCGGGCGCAAAACGGATTTCGGCATAGACGACGTTGTCGTCGGCCAGATCCTCGGCACACTCACGTGCTACCCGTGCAAGCCCTTCCGGGGTCTGCATCACGGCGACTGTGTGCGCGAACGTTTCGAGGTACAGCTCGAGTGAACCACTGTCAGCGGCAGTTCGGAACCATTGTGCCAGTTCGGATGCCGAATTCGCCGGCAGCTCGTCGTAGCCACACTGCTCGGCCAGTTCGAGAACAGTCTTGGGTCGGAGTCCTCCGTCGAGATGGTCGTGGAGAAGAACTTTGGGTGCGCTGCGGATCGTGGTCAACTCCGGTGCGTTCATTCGCCAACGCTAACGCGAATCACCCACAATTCGCTCGATGAGCAGCGGTCGCGAAACGGTGTCGGATTCGGTCCCGATGGACCAGCCACCACCGAGGCTTCGACGTGCTGCGTCAAATCTCTCGGGAGTATCCGTGTGCAAAGTCATCAGCTTCTGCCCGGCGCGGACCACTTCGCCAGGCTTTGCGTGGATCTCGATGCCGGCACCGGCCTGCACGGATTCACCCTGCCGTTCGCGTCCGGCTCCGAGTTTCCAGGCTGCGATGCCGACCGCCATGGCGTCGAGTCGGGTCAGTACGCCGTCTCGGTCCGCGGTGACGACGTCGCTGTGCCGGGCCACCGGCAGTGCTGCGTGCGGGTCCCCACCTTGGGCGGCGATCATCGCGCGCCACCGGTCCATGGCTGTGCCGTCGGCCAGTTTGTCTGCGGGGTCGATACCGTCGATCCCAGCCGCGGACAGCATTTCCCGAGCTAGGACCAGGGTCAGCTCGACGACGTCCGACGGACCACCGCCGGCCAGCACCTCGACGGATTCTCGTACTTCGAGAGCGTTGCCGGCCGTCAATCCCAGTGGAGTGTCCATCCCGGTGATGAGGGCGCTTGTGCGCACACCCGCGTCGTTGCCCAATTCGACCATCGTGCGAGCCAACTCGCGGGCGTCGCCGAGGTCCTTCATGAACGCTCCGGAACCGACTTTGACGTCGAGCACCAGTGCGCCGGTCCCCTCGGCGATCTTCTTGCTCATGATCGAACTTGCGATCAGCGGAATGGATTCCACCGTTCCGGTCACGTCGCGCAGCGCGTAGAGCTTCTTGTCGGCCGGGGCCAGGTTGGCTCCGGCAGCGCAGATCACGGCGCCGATTTTCGGGTCCGAGAGAATGTCGACCATCTCCGCCGCAGTGAGGTCGGCGCGCCAACCCGCAATGGCCTCGAGCTTGTCGAGTGTTCCACCGGTGTGGCCCAGTCCGCGTCCAGACAACTGCGGGACTGCAAGTCCGCACGCAGCGACGAGGGGCGCGAGCGGAAGGGTGATCTTGTCCCCCACTCCACCGGTCGAATGTTTGTCGACGGTGGGCAGCGGCAAGTCCGAAAAGTCCATCCTCCCGCCGGATTCGATCATCGCCTCGGTCCATCGACCGGTCTCCGCCCGCGACATTCCGCGGAAATAGATCGCCATCGCGAGCGCCGACATCTGTTCGTCGCCGACGACCCCCTGCGTGAACGCCTGAACTATCCAGTCGATCTCGGTCCCCGACAGTTCGCGGCCGTCACGCTTGGCGCCGATGATGGAAACTGCGTCAAACATGGCGGAGCCCCTCTGCTTGTTCCGGCCCGAAAGCATCGGGCAACAGCTCGCTCAGCGGCTTGAAGCCGCTGCTCGTGTCGACAAGCATCTCACCCCCGCCATGCTCGAGAAGAAGCTGTCTACACCTGCCGCAGGGCATCAGAATCGAGCCCTTCGAGTCACAGCACGTGAAGGCCACCAGCCGCCCACCCCCAGTGGCTGCCAAGTTACCGACGAGTCCACATTCGGCACACAGACTCAAACCGTATGAGACATTTTCCACATTGCATCCTGAGACGATTCGACCATCGTCTACCAGGGCCGCTGCACCTACCGCATACCCCGAGTACGGCGCATAGGCCTGACGCATGACCACTTGCGCGTTGTGCCGCAACAACTTCCAGTCGATGTCACCCATGGTTGGTTATCCAATCACGCTGACTGAATGGATGCAGAAACCACGCCGTAAGCGTCTCTCGGAGATTGGAAAGGCAAACCTTACAAAGAGTTTGGTACGCGTACGAATCCCGCATCTGATTAGTTCCCGGTTTCACATAGGTTTAGAGTCTGAGTCAAGTCGGTTCAGGATCCCGTCGAGCCCGGGCTGAGGTACATCGAAGCTCTCTGCAGGCTCGACGCGTCCACCAATGACGTTGGAGGCACAGCACTCGATGAGTACTACGACTGAAGCCGCTCCTCAGAAGGAGCGCACGAGGTCGCTTTACCGGGGCGACCCCGGAATGTGGTCCTGGGTTCTACACCGGATCACAGGCGTCGCTACTTTCTTCTTCCTATTCGTACACGTTCTCGATACGGCACTGGTTCGGGTCAATCCCGACACGTACGACGCCGTCATCGACACGTACAAGAACCCCCTCGTCGGCCTCATGGAGATCGGCCTCGTCGGCGTAGTCCTCTACCACGCCCTCAACGGCGTGCGCGTGATGTTGGTGGACTTCTGGTCGAAGGGCCCGAAGTACCAGCGCGTCATGCTCTGGACCATTCTGACGATCTGGTTCCTGGTGATGATCCCAGGCGCCGGACGCATCCTCATCAACATGTTTGCGGAGCACTGACATGGCGACTACTCACGGACCCGAAGCCAAGAGCCTGGGCACCTCATACGACCGTCCGGCAAGCCTGGACAACCCGCGGTCCCCGCGTGCGAAGGCTCGGAACAACTTCGAGTTGTACGCATGGCTGTTCATGCGCTTCTCCGGTGTCGCCCTGATCGTTCTGGTCCTGGGCCACATGTTCATCATGCTGATGCTCGACGGTGGCGTTCACCGTCTGAACTTCGCATTCGTCGCAGGTCGCTGGTCCAGCCCGTTCTGGCAGTTCTGGGATCTGACGATGCTGTGGCTGGCACAGCTGCACGGCGGCAACGGCCTGCGCACGGTCATCGCGGATTACTCCCGCAAGGACTCCACGCGCTTCTGGCTGACCACGATCCTCGTTCTCTCGATGATCCTGATCATGGGCCTGGGCACGTACGTCATCTTCACCTTCGACCCCAATATCTCGGCGAGCTAGGGGAGCACAGACTTCATGCAGGAACATCGTTATGACGTGGTCATCGTCGGCGCCGGCGGCGCAGGCATGCGTGCGGCAATCGAAGCTGGCCCCCGTGCCCGCACAGCCGTACTGACCAAGCTCTACCCCACCCGCAGCCACACCGGCGCGGCCCAGGGCGGCATGTGTGCCGCACTGGCGAACGTGGAGGAAGACAACTGGGAGTGGCACACCTTCGACACCGTCAAGGGCGGCGACTACCTCGCCGACCAGGACGCCGTCGAGATCATGGCCAAAGAGGCCATCGACGCGGTGCTCGACCTCGAGAAGATGGGCCTGCCGTTCAACCGCACGCCCGAAGGCAAGATCGACCAGCGTCGATTCGGTGGACACACCCGTGACCACGGCAAGGCACCCGTCCGCCGTGCGTGTTACGCAGCCGACCGCACCGGTCACATGATCCTGCAGACGCTCTACCAGAACTGCGTCAAGCACGACGTCGAGTTCTTCAACGAGTTCTACGCGCTCGACATCGCCATCACCGAGACCGAAGACGGCCCGGTTGCCACCGGTGTCATCTGCTACGAGCTCTCGACCGGCGAGCTGCACATCTTCCACGCCAAGTCGATCATCTTCGCGACCGGCGGCTCGGGACGCATGTACAAGACGACGTCCAACGCGCACACCCTCACCGGTGACGGAATGGGCATCATCTTCCGCAAGGGCCTGCCCCTCGAGGACATGGAGTTCCACCAGTTCCACCCGACAGGACTCGCCGGTCTCGGCATCCTGATCTCGGAAGCTGTCCGTGGTGAAGGTGGCATTCTCCGAAATGCCGACGGTGAGCGCTTCATGGAGCGCTACGCCCCCACCATCAAGGACCTCGCTCCGCGTGACATCGTGGCTCGTTCGATGGTCCTCGAAGTCCTCGAAGGCCGCGGCGCCGGCCCGAACAAGGACTACGTCTACATCGACGTGACGCACATCCCCGAGGAAGTTCTCGACGAGAAGCTCCCCGACATCATGGAGTTCTCGCGCACCTACCTCGGTGTGGACCCCGTCAAGGAGCCCGTGCCCGTCTACCCGACGTGCCACTACGTCATGGGTGGTATCCCCACCAAGATCAACGGTGAGGTTCTGCGCAACAACGACGAGGTCGTCAAGGGCCTGTACGCCGCCGGCGAATGTGCCTGCGTCTCCGTGCACGGTGCAAACCGCCTCGGCACCAACTCGCTCCTCGACATCAACGTGTTCGGCCGCCGCGCCGGCATCGCTGCAGCCGAGTACGCGAACTCCACCGAGTTTGTCGACCTGCCGGAAACCCCGGCCGCGATGGTCGAAGACTGGGTCGGCGTCATCCTGTCCGATCACGGCCACGAGCGCGTTGCGGACATCCGCACCGAGCTGCAGCAGTCGATGGACAACAACGCCTCCGTCTTCCGCACCGAAGAGCGCCTCACCCAGGCACTCAAGGATGTGCGTGCTCTCAAGGAGCGCTACAACCACATCACGGTCCAGGACAAGGGCAAGCGCTACAACAGCGACCTGCTCGAGGCCATCGAGCTGGGCTTCCTCCTCGAAATGGCAGAGGTCACCGTCGTCGGTGCCCTCAACCGCAAGGAATCGCGTGGCGGCCACGCTCGCGAGGACTTCCCGGATCGCAACGACGCCGAGTACATGAAGCACACGATGGCGTACAAGGAGGGTGACGGTCTGCTCTCCGACATCCGTCTGGACTACAAGCCGGTGGTCCAGACCCGCTACGAGCCGATGGAGCGTAAGTACTGATGTCTGCGCCTGCTGTAGATGCACCAAAACTCCCCGCTGTTCCTGAGGGGGCCGTCATGGTCACCCTCAAGATCGCGCGGATGAACCCTGAATCGGGCGAGGGTCAGCACTGGGACAGTTTCCAGGTTCCGGCACTGCCCACCGACCGTCTGCTCAACCTGCTGCTGTACGTGAAGGGTTACCTCGACGGCACCCTCACATTCCGTCGCAGCTGCGCACACGGAGTCTGTGGATCGGACGCCATGCGGATCAACGGTGTGAACCGTCTGGCCTGCAAGCTGCTGATGAAGGACATGCTCCCCAAGGACGGCAAGCCTGTCACCATCACGGTCGAGCCCATCAGGGGCCTGCCCGTCGAGAAGGACCTGGTTGTCGACATGGAGCCCTTCTTCGACGCATTCCGCGCCGTGAAGCCGTTCCTCATCACCAGTGGCAACGAGCCCACTCGTGAGCGCATCCAGAGCCAGCACGACCGTGCTCGTTTCGACGACACCACCAAGTGCATCCTCTGCGCATGCTGCACCACGTCGTGCCCCGTGTACTGGAGCGACGGCAGCTACTTCGGTCCCGCTGCCATCGTGAACGCACACCGGTTCATCTTCGACAGCCGTGACGAGGCCGCTTCCGAGCGTCTCGACATCCTGAACGACAAGGACGGCGTGTGGCGTTGCCGCACCACGTTCAACTGCACCGATGCGTGCCCTCGCGGCATCCAGGTGACAAAGGCAATTCAGGAAGTCAAGCGAGCGCTGCTCTTCGCTCGTTAGGCCTTCGGCCTGTGCGCGGTTAGGGAGTCTCCGGACTCCCTAACCGCGCACAGCTATGTCGGGGGCATGTTGAGCGGAGTCACGACCTGAACCGGTGACGTCGTAAACCCGAAGTGGGCGCCCATGGCGCCGTGCTCTTTCATGACCACCTGAGCGGCTGTGCGAAGATCCGCCCGCAGATCGTGGTGTAGCACCGCCGATATTCGCCTCTCCCCCAGCAACTTTCGATTGTCTCCGTCGAGATCGTGGGCGACGAAGACGGAGCACTCTCGATTCAGTTCTTCGAACGCGTCGACCGTGGCCAGGTTGCCGCCACCGATCGAATACACAGCACGGATCTGCGGATCGGATTCGAGCGCTGCCCGCACCAGTTTCCTACTCGTCTGGTCCAAACCGTCACTGTTCGGAATGTCGATCAAACGTCGATGCGGAGCCGAAACGCGCATGGCGGAGCGAAATCCCATCTCCCGTTCTTCCTCTCCGCGAAAGAATCCGCTGCTCATGCTGACCAGCACGTTGCCGTCCCGATCCCCCAGCCACTGATCGATCAAATACGCGGCGGTGGCTCCGGCGGCTCGGTTGTCGATGCCGATGTAAGCGGCTCGCCTGCTGCCGGCAACGTCGGTCACCAACGTGACGACCGGAATCCTCGCCGCTACGAGCCGATCGATCGCCGCCACGACTTCGAGAGTGTCGGGAGCCTTGACGATGACACCGTGGGACCCGCGTCGGCGAATCTTGTCGAGCGTCGATGTCATCGCTTCTACCGAACCGGTCTCACGAAAGTGAAACCTGGAACGAACAACAGCGGGCGCAAGGGTCGGCAGTTCGGCCTCGAGCGCGTCGCGGACGGCGTCGGAAAACCTTGCTGGAGTTTGCAACACGACATCGACGATGAATGTTCGACCGACCAGTTTCAGTTGCGAGCGTTGACGTTCCAGGTCCGTGATCGCCTGGCGAACCTCCGATCGTGTGCCCTCGCGAACTCCAGGACGGTCGTTGAGCACCCGGTCGACCGTTGCCTCACTCAGGCCCGACTGCTGGGCGATCTCCCGCACTTTGAATCGATGCGCCACAACTACCTCACAATGATGGATATTTGATGGTTTTTCGCTGTTGCTCGAGGTCTTCCTCACAGCCAGACTAAACCCATGACTTCTCCGCCGGGCGTAACCAGGCCCGCACTCCTGGCCGACACCGTCTTACTGGTCAGTGGCGGCTCGCAAGGCATCGGCGCCGGAGTCGTACGCGCCGCAGTCCGTGAGGGCGCTCAGGTGGCTTTCACCGGCCGACGCCGTGACGTCGGAAAGGCTCTCGAGGCAGAACTTCCGGGAACCCACTTCATCGAAGCCGATGTGGCGCAAACGGATTCCGCACTCGCTAGCGTGGCCGAGACGATCTCTCACTTCGGCCGTGTGGATGCTCTGGTCAATTCCGCCGGGCTCACCTCCCGCGGCACGCTGCTCGACACCACCGAGGAACTCTTCGACCAGCACATCGCGGTGAACCTTCGCGGTCCGTTCTTCACGATGCAGGCAGCAGTGAAGAACATGCGTGAGCGTGCGGTTCCCGGGTCCATCGTCAACATCATCTCCACGTCCGAACTCGGTGGCCAGCCGTATCTCGCGCCGTACGTCGCAGCGAAGGCCGGGCTGGCGGGACTGACGCGCAACGCCGCCCACGCGCATCGCTGGGATCGTATCCGGATCAACGGTCTCGACATCGGGTGGACACAGACCGAGGGTGAAGACCTCACGCAGAGAGCTTTTCACGACGCTGGTGACGACTGGCAGGAACGCGCGGGCAGCACCCTCCCCATGGGCAAGCTCGGACAAGTCGACGAAATCGCCGACTTTGTCGTCTTCCTGCTCTCCGATCGCAGCGGAGTCGTGACGGGTTCGATCATCGACTGGGACCAGAACGTCTTCGGAGGGCTGGACTGATGGGCGCTCGCATCGGAGTCATCGGGCTCGGAAGAATCGGCAGCTATCACGCCCGAAACCTGCTCGCGATGGATGGTGTCGACTCGCTGGTCGTGAACGACGCCGACGCGCGTCGAACCTCGGACGTGGCAACCGAACTCGACGTGGAGTTCGCTGCCGATCCCGACGCGCTGTTCGCTTCAGGAGTCGACGGCGTTCTGATCGCCGCGTCGTCGAGTTCACATGCCGATTTGATCGAAGCCTCTGTCCGCCGGGGTATCCCGACGTTCTGCGAAAAGCCGGTCGCCGACTCCATCGAATCCTCCGTTCGTGTACTCGAGGCTGTCGAGCAGACCTCGGTACCGGTCCAGATCGGATTTCAGCGCCGCTTCGATCCGTCATTTGTGTCGGCGTACGAAGCAGTTCGATCCGGACAGCTCGGTTGGATCCACACTCTCCGATCGACCACCCTCGATTCCGCTCCCCCACCGATCTCGTACATCGAGCACTCCGGCGGTATCTTCCGCGACTGCTCGATCCACGATTTCGACATCGTCAGGTGGGTCAGCGGCCGCGAAGTCACCACGGTTTATGCCACTGGTTCGAATCAAGGTGATCGTGCGATTGCGAATGCCGGTGACATCGACACCGCTGCAACGGTTCTCACTTTCGATGGCGGGACCATCGCGGTCGTGTCGAACACCCGCTACAACGGCCGCGGCCACGACTGCCGGCTCGAGGTACTCGGCTCGAGAGACTCCGTCGCTGCGGGACTCGACGATCGTTTGCCGCTCCGCTCGCTCGACCCCGGAATCTCGTTTCCCTCGAAGGAGCCGTACACGTTTTTCATGGACCGTTTCACGTCCGCCTACCGTGCGGAACTCGAAGCATTCCTGGGCGTAATCGCCGGGCGGCGGGAATCACCGTGTACGCCGGCAGATGCGGTCGAGTCGGCCTGGATTTCCGAAGCTGCAACGTACTCACTGCGCCAGGGTAGGCCCGTGGCGATCACCGAAGTCCAAGATCTGTTCCTTCACAACAAGAATGAGGCACACACATGAGCACTCCCCGCATCGCCGGCGCACCGATCTCCTGGGGTGTGTGTGAAGTCCCGGGCTGGGGCTACCAGCTCGACCCTGCGCAAGTCCTCCGGGAAATGCGCGAAGTCGGTCTGGCGGCAACGGAAATCGGACCGGAGGGCTTTCTGCCGACTGCACCCGCCGAAATGGCCAAGGTGCTCGCGGATCACGATCTGAGCGCAGTCGGCGGGTTCGCACCGGTTCTGCTGCACGATGACGATCATGATCCGGTGCCCGGCATCTCCCCCATCCTCGACGGTTTTGTCGCCTCGGGTGCCGAGGTTTTGGTTCTGGCCGCCGCGACGGGTTCCGACGGCTACGATTCACGCCCGGAACTGGACGAGCAGAGTTGGAAAACCCTGCTGCACAATCTCGATCGCCTCACCGACGCCGCGGCCGAGCGTGGAATCAGGGCAGTTGTCCACCCTCACGTCGGAACGATGATCGAGCAGCGCGACGAGGTCCTGCGAGTGCTCGACGGCTCGGCCATCCCCCTGTGCCTGGACACCGGCCACCTGTTGATCGGCGGCACCGATCCTGTCGACCTGGCGCGTCAAGCTCCCGAGCGCATCACCCACGTGCATCTCAAGGACGTCGACGATGCCCTCGCATCACGCGTTCGCAGTGGTGAGCTCACCTACACCGACGGCGTGAAGGCGGGAATGTACCGTCCGCTCGGTGGCGGCGACGTCGACATCGCCGGTGTCACAGCCATATTGCAGCGCCACGGTTTCGACGGATGGTACGTGCTCGAGCAGGACACCATTCTGACCGAGGCTCCGTCCGACGAGGGACCGGTGCGTGACGTGCGAGCCAGCGTCGAGTATCTGCGGTCGGTTCTGTGACACCTACCCCGTTGCGGATAGGCATTCTGGGAGCCTCACGAATCGCCGAGAACGCGATGATCAAACCTGCAACGGCCACCGGGCACCGCCTGGTGGCCGTTGCCGCACGCAACCCCGAGCGTGCCAGAGCGTATGCGGCACAGCATGGGATCGACAGGGTGGTCGGTTCGTACCCGGAG
This sequence comes from Rhodococcus sp. GB-02, assembly GCF_053470465.1. Classification (NCBI taxonomy): domain Bacteria; kingdom Bacillati; phylum Actinomycetota; class Actinomycetes; order Mycobacteriales; family Nocardiaceae; genus Rhodococcus; species Rhodococcus sp. GB-02. Next base: position 2,419,875 of record NZ_JBPUKE010000001.1, on the reverse strand, counting down.
CTGATTTCGGATCCGGAGGTGGACGTCGTCTACAACGCGCTGCCCAACAGCCTGCACGGCCCGTGGAATCTCGCCGCCATTCAGGCCGGCAAGAACGTGCTGACGGAGAAACCGTTTTCGAGCAATGCGGTGGAAGCACAGGCGGTAGTCGAGGCAGCACGCGTGAGCGGAGTGACACTACTCGAGGGTTTCCACTACCTCTTTCATCCAGTGAACCGGCGCCTGCTGGATCTGGTTCGGAACGGCGCCGTCGGCGAATTAACTCGGGTGGAAACGGTACTGCGGATGCCGACGCCCGCCGCGAACGATCCGCGGTGGGAACTTGCCTTGGCGGGTGGGTCGCTGATGGACCTGGGCTGCTACGGATTACATGCTTCCCGGATGCTGAGTGACGTGTGTGGTGGGGCGCCGGTGGTGACCGCGACCCGTCACGAGGAATACGTTCCGGGAGTCGATTCGTGGTTCGACATCGAACTCGAATATCCCAGCGGTGCCACGGCATCCGTGGTGACCACGATGTTGGACGAGCGGTATCACTTCACCTTCCGGGTCTTCGGAACCAACGGAGACGTCCTGGTGCACAACTTCCTGCAGCCGGACGTGGACGACCGCGTCTCCGTCACGGTCGGTGGGCGCACGAGCGTCGAGCATCTGGGCACCAAGTCGTCGTACACCTACCAACTCGAGGCCCTGGCCGATCATCTGGCCGGGGACTCGACACTTCCCATCGGCCCGGCCGATGCGCTCGCCAACATGACGATGATCGACGAGGCGTACATGCATTCCGGCCTCGGGGTTCGGCCGACTACCACCCTCTGACGAAACGACCACTGCCTCGGTTCGATTCGAACCGAGGCAGTAGTTGTGACGTTCTGATCTAGCGGCGAAGCTCGTGGGTCAGTGTCTCGAGCTCGTCACCGCCTGCCATCTCCTTGGTCAGTTCTTCGAGCGAGATGTCGTCGTACTTGGCGTCGAGCTTCTGACGTCCTCGGTTGAGGAGTACGAAGTGATCGCCGACCATGTACGCGTGGTGCGGGTTGTGCGTGATGAAGATGACGCCGAAACCCTGCTCCTTGGCGGCGGTGATGTAGCGCAACACCATTCCCGATTGCTTGACGCCGAGCGCTGCTGTCGGCTCGTCGAGAATCAGCACGCGGGCGCCGAAGAAGATGGCGCGGGCGATGGCAACACACTGACGCTGACCGCCGGAGAGGCTGCCGATCGGTGCGTCGACGTCAGGCAGTTCGATGCCCATCTTCGACAGTTCCGAAAGAGTCGTCGCGCGCATCGCGTTGGCGTCGAGCGACTTGATCAGGCCGCCTTTGCGCAGTTCCTGCCCGAGGAAGAAGTTGCGCCACACCGGCATCAGCGCAACGACGGCGAGGTCCTGGTAGACCGTCGCGATGCCTTTGCCGAGCGCTTCTTTCGGAGAGTGGAACGTCGTGGGTTCGCCGTCGACGAGCAGTTCACCTTCGCTCTGCTGGTGTAGACCCGCGATGATCTTGATCAGCGTGGACTTGCCTGCGCCGTTGTCACCGAGCACGCCGGTCACTTCACCCGCGCCGACGCGCAGGTTGATTCCCTTGAGCGCGATGATGTTTCCGTATTGCTTACCGACGTCCTTGAGCTCGATCAGTGGCACGTTGCCGCCCGAGTTCGAGAGAGCGGGAACTTCAGCTGTGGTACTCATGTGTCACCTTTTCGCAGCGTAGTTGCGGAATGCGTTGTTGGCGATGACCGCGAACAGCAGCATGGCGCCGAGGAAGAACTTGAACCAGTCCGGGTTCCAGCCTGCGTAGACGATGCCCTGGTTGGTCATACCGAAGATGAATGCACCGATCGCAGCGCCGATCGCGGTTCCGTAACCACCGGTGAGCAGACAACCGCCGATGACTGCGGCGATGATGTACAGGAACTCGTTACCGACTCCCTGGCCGGACTGAACGGTGTTGAACGAGAACAGCAGATGCATGCCCACGAACCAGGCAGCAAAGCCGACGGTCATGAACAGACCGATCTTGACTGCCGTCACCGGCACACCGATCGCGCGGGCACTGTCCTGATTGCCCCCGACCGCGAAGATCCAGTTGCCGATCTTGGTCTTGAACAAAACAAACGTGGCAATCGCGGTGAACAGCAGCCACCACACGACCGTGATCTTGACGGACACCCCGAAGACCGAGAACGACGACGCGAATACCTTTTTCGCGGAATCGAATCCGGCCATGTCGGAGACGCTGGGTGTGGCCACCTGACCACTCACGAGCTTGGTGACGGCCAGGTTGATACCGGTCAGCATCAGGAACGAACTCAAGGTGATGAGGAAGCTGGGAATCTTCGTCTTCATGACGAGGTAGCCGTTGAAGAATCCGACAGCGAGCGAGACGACCAGCGCCAGAATCGCGCCCACCCACAGATTGAGGTGCAGGTTGTAGGCGATCATCGACGCGGCGAGCGAGGACGTGGTGACTGCGACGCCGGCGGAGAGGTCGAACTCGCCGCCGATCATGAGCAGGGCGACCGCGCAAGCCATGATGCCGATCGTGGAGCTGGAGTAGAGCACTGTCGCAAGCGCTTCCGGAGTTCGGAACGGTGCCGCGACGATACAGAAGAAGATGAAGATGGCGATGGCGCCGACAAGTGAACCCATCTCGGGGCGGAGCAGCAGACGCTGAATGCGTTTTTGCTCCTTCACCCGTTCATCGGTCACGACTTTGTGGGCGGCAAGGTCGAGATCTGCCTGAGTGGACATGATTTCCCTTCCGTGCTGGACAGGCGCACGGCGGGCGGATTCTCAGCCCTCCGTGCGCCCGGATCAGCGAGTTCCGTTCTTGGCGTACTCGGCGACCGAGTCAATGTTGGTGTTGTCGATGAACGCGGGTCCGGTCAGGGTCGGCAAGCCGCCGCCGATCACGTTGCCGTTGTTGAGGTAGAGCCACAGCGAATCGACGGCGAGGTAGCCCTGCAGGAAGGGTTGCTGGTCCACTGCCCACTGCACGTCACCGGATTTGATGGCGTCGACGAGAGCCGCGTTCGTGTCGAAGGTGACGACCTTCGCCTTGCTGCCCGCATTGCCGACCGACGTCACGGACGTCAAGGCAAACGGCGCACCGAGCGCGAGAACTCGATCGATTGCCGGGTCCTGTTGAAGTTTCGCGGTGATGGTCGACTCCACCGACGGCATGTCCTTGCCGTTGACGTTGAGAATCTCCGTCGTTCCCTTGAACGACTTCTTCACACCGGCACAGCGCGATTCGAGGCTCACGTTGCCCTGCTCCTGAATGACGCACAACACCTTGGTGGCACCTTCGGTGTTGAGTCGCTCGCCGGCAGCTTCACCGGCAATCGACTCGTCCTGACCGAAGTACTCCTTGACGCCCATGTCCTTCCAGGTTTCGAGGCCCGAGTTGAGGGCGACCACCGGAATGCCCGCGGCGGTGGCACTTTGGACCGCGGCAACCATGGCGTCAGGCTTCGCGAGGGTGACGGCGATCCCGTCGACCTTGCTGTCGATCGCACTCTGAACCAAGTTTGCCTGGTTCGGCGCCTCGGGATCGGCGGAGTACCGAAGTTCGATGTTGTCCTTCGCCGCTGCGGTTTCGGCACCCTTGCGCACCAGATCCCAGAACGTGTCACCGGGAACTTCGTGGGTGATCATCGCAATGGTGGCGCGGGGCGTGTCCGCCGTACCCGCGCCCATCCCGGATCCGGAAGAATCCGGCTTACCACCGGTGCTGGAACAGGCGGCCAGACCCAGGACCACGACTGAGGCTCCGGCCAGTACGGCAACGCTCTTGCGCCCCGTGAGAAACGACATGTGAACTCCCTCTCGACATCAACCAACGGCCCGCGAACGGATGGTGCTCGGTTGTATGTGAAAGATGTAATACCCGTCACAGTCGAATGTCAATAGTTTGTTCTGACATTAGGACTGCTTATCAAAGGCAGGCTACCCGAATGCAGTGAAAATGCCAGGTCAACGCACTGAGGGTCCAGTTGAACCTCGAACCACCAGTTGTGGCTGCACGACTATGTCCTTGCCCAAGAGTCCACTTCCGGCGTCGAGACGTTCGGAGATCCGCTCCACCGCGGCGCCGCCCAGAAACGCCGTGTCCTGCCCGACACTGGTCAGATCGATGTGCGCCAAACCCGCCAATGCACTGTTGTCGAATCCGATCACGGAGACGTCGCCGGGCACCGAGACTCCGGCACGCAAGAAGACGTCCAGGACTCCGAGCGCGCAACGATCGTTGAAAGCGAAGACCGCCCCGGGTAACCCACCCTCGACCATCGACCTGGCGGCAGCTGCGCCGAACTCCTCCGTGAGACCGCCCGGAAGGATTCTCGGCTCCAGACCTGCCGCTCGCATGGCCTTGCGGTAGCCCTGACGCCGTTCCTGGGCGCCCGGGCCTCGCCCGCCGTCGACGTGGGCGATCGAGCCGTGCCCGAGTTCGACGAGGTGATTCACGGCCATCACCGCGCCCGCCTCGTCATCTGTTCGGACAACATCCACGTGCACTGACGACATCTTCCGTGCAAGTACGACAACGGGAACCTTGTCGGCCAGGTCGACGATCTCTGCTTCCGGCGCCTGTGAACCCAACAGCAAGATCGCCTCACACCGGTCGTCGAGCAGGGTCCGCGTTGCACGAGAATCCGGCCGTCGCTCCGAGACCGCACTGAGGACGACGTCGTAGCGCGACCGTTCGGCGGCCACATAGATTTCGTCGAGCAGCTCCGCGTGAAATGTTTGCGCCGCAACGTAACTGACACCGATCAGGCGGCTGCGATGTTGGCGCAGCAGTCGCGCCGCGTTGTCGGGTCGATAGCCGAGTTCGTCCGCGGCCGCCTTGACCCGTACCCGCGTCGCATCGCTGGCACCCGGGACATCACGAATGACGATGGACACCAGTGCGCGTGACACTCCGGCCAGATCGGCAACATCCTGCAAGGTGGGGCGTCGACTGTTCACCTCAACAGACTAGATCGTTCCAGCAAATATGCACGCAAACGTTGACGCGCGCCGCAACCGGCGCTTTACTGGCATCACTAGAACGATCTAGTTTCTCATTCTCACTCCGAACGGAGCCCCCATGTCTGCCTCTGTTGCAGTCGGTCTCATCGGCGCCGGATGGATCGGCCGTTTCCACGGCGAGTCCGTCGCGCTGCGCATCCCCGGCACCCGTCTGGTCGCCGTCGCCGATCCGGCGCCCGGCGCTGCTGCGTCATTGATCGAACGTGTCAGTCCCGACGCCCGCGCGTACACCGACGCCCTTGAGCTGATTGCCGATCCGACCGTCGAAGCGGTGCTCATCAGTACGCCCGCATCAACTCACACCGATCTCGTGGTGGCCGCCGCGGAGGCCGGCAAACATGTCTTCTGCGAAAAGCCGATGGCCTTGACACTCGAGGACGCCGATCGCGCGATCGGCGCGTGTGCCGCGAACAACGTTGCGCTGCAAGTCGGTTTCAACCGGCGCTTCGCCGCCGACTTCACCGCGGCCCACGACGTGATCACCGCCGGCGGGATCGGAACCCCACAGCTACTTCGTTCTCTGACCCGCGATCCGGGAATCACCGCCGACGTCGCCTCCCGAGTCAAGCCGTGGACCATCTTCAACGAGACGCTGATTCACGACTTCGACGCTCTGCTCTGGCTCAACCCCGGCGCACGCGTCGTCGAGGTGTTCGCGCAGGCCGATGCTCTCATCCATCCGCAGTACAAGGAGCAGGGGTACCTCGACACGTCGATGGTTCAGTTGCGCTTCGACAACGGCGCCCTCGCGTCGGCCGAGGCCAGCTTCCAAGCCACCTACGGTTACGACGTTCGCGGCGAAGTTTTCGGTTCCGGTGGAATGGTGAGTGCAGGCGAGGTCACGCGGACCGCGATGCGTCATTACAGCGCACCGGGCGTTCTGGCCGACACACCTCGGGTGAACATCGAACTGTTTCACGACGCATATGTTGCCCAGCTGGCGCACTTCGCAGACTGCATCCGCTCCGGCAGTGCGCCGTCGGTCGACGGTCTCGATGCTCGCAACGCCCTGGAAATTGCCTTGGCTGCAAAAGAATCCGTGGAAACCGGGCTGCCGGTGTCGCTGTTGTCGGTGCCGCGATGAACCCCTTCGACTTGGCGGTCTCCGCCGAAATGACGTTCACCGAGCTCCCCTTCGTCGAGCGTGTTCGGCGGATCTCGGATGCGGGTTTTGCGGCAGAGATCTGGAGTTGGCAGGACAAGGACCTCGACGCTCTTTTCGCCACCGGAGCTCGGTTCTCCTCGATGACCGGCTACCTGCACGGCGATTTGTTCGACGAGGCGGGCAGCGCCGAACTCGTACGCACGGCGCAGCTGTGCCTCGCTCCGGCAGCGAAACTTGGCGTTCCACGGCTGAACTTCCATACCGGTGAGCTGATCGACGGGCAGGCTGCGCGCCCGCAGTATCGAACTACCGGGGCGATGTGGCTGACCGCCGGCCGCGCACTCGAGAAGATCGCGCGCCTCGGCGAAGACGCCGGAGTTGTCTTCTGCCTCGAGAACCTCAATACGATCGTCGACCACCCTGGTGTACCGATGGCCCGAGCCAAAGACACTCTGGCACTGGTGGAATCCGTCTCACACCCGAACCTCAAGATGATGCTCGACCTCTACCACGCGCAGATCGGCGAGGGGAACCTCATCGAACTCGTGCGGCGTTGTGGTGCGAACATCGGAGAGGTTCAGGTGGCCGATGTACCAGGTCGCTGCGAACCCGGAACCGGCGAGATCAACTACCCCGCGATCGCACGCGTTCTCGCCGACCAGGGTTACACCGGCACAATCGGTTTGGAGGGTTGGGCGTCCGGAGACAGTGAAACCGCACTCACTGCTTTCCGGAAGGCCTTTACTCTCTAGCCCTCCCCCGGGAACGTGATCCCGTCGCAGCGCGCGGATCTTCCGTCACTGGTCGAGTCCACGGGGAGCGCTTCCTGAGGTCCTTTTGATGGGTTCCAGGGGTAGTTTCGATGACTTCTCCTTGGCAGTCTTTGAGGTACAGCGCATCTTGAACACTGCAGGAAAGGTCCCCGAATGACTCCAGCACTGACCGACCACACCGTGCCGTCCGCGGGTAGGTTGCACCGAGAAGATTGCACCATCGAAGACTTCGCCGCTCTGGTCGCACACGAGACAGACCTCGCCGATTACCCGTACGCCCACTCGGTGGCCGACGGCGTCCTTCTCTACCGCTCGGATGCGCTGGTCGACCCATCGTCGAATCCTGACATCCGCGCCGAGATTCAGGACGAGATCGCCCGGGCGTTGCTTACCGGTCCAGGTATCACAGTCTTCCAAGGCGCGTTCGACGCGGAGGTATTGGATCGCGCCAGTGCGGTCTTTCGTGAAATCATTGCGCGCCAACACGAATCCGGCGCGACGTCCGGGGATCACTTCGCCAAACCCGGATCCAATGACCGAATCTGGGGCGCACAGATGAAGTTGGCGCTCGAAGATCCCGGCGCCTACGTCGACTACTACTCGAACTGCATCGTCGCTCTGGCTTCCGAAGCATGGCTCGGCCCCATGTACCAGGTGACGTCGGACGTCAACGTCGTCAATCCTGGTGGCATCGCGCAGAACCCGCATCGCGACTACCACCTCGGTTTCATGTCGAGCGACGTCGCTGCGAAGTTCCGGGCGCACGTTCACCGCTTGACCCCCGCACTCACCTTGCAAGGTGCAGTCGCCCACGTGGATATGCCAGTCGAGACGGGACCGACGAAATATTTGCCATACTCCCAGCAATTCGAATCCGGATACCTCGCGTTCGAGCGTCCCGAGTTCAAGGAGTTCTTCGAAGCCAACTACGTCCAATTACCTTTGAAGAAGGGAGATGCCGTCTTCTTCAACCCAGCACTGTTCCACGCGGCAGGCCACAACAAGTCCGCGGACGTCCTGCGTATGGCAAATCTTCTCCAGGTGTCGTCGGCCTTCGGTCGAGCCCAAGGAACCATCGACCGGGAGGCACTCGTCAACGCGATCTATCCGGCACTGCTCGCTCTCAGCGAGGCGGGGTCCGACGAGGCAGTTCGGTGCGCCGTCGCCGCCTCGGCCGAGGGCTACGCCTTCCCGACCAATCTGGACCGAGACCAACCGATCGACGGCCTCGCGCCTCAGACGCAGGCCGAACTAGTGACGGATGCGGTTCGCGATCGGATCTCGCCTGACCATCTTGCAGAGTTGCTGAAGGCACAGTCCGAAAGGCGAATGAGCTGACGGATGGCAGCGCTGAAGAGACTTGGGTCGCTTAATGCCGGTCAGTCGGTACGCTCGTGGCATGGGGTGGGACTTGTTGGTGCTGTTCGCCATGATCGGCCCGTTGGGCGTGTTCGGGTGGGCGACTGTCCGGGCAAAGCGCCGCGGACTCGGCGGATCGTTCGTCGGACCGTTTCAGGAGATGTTCGATCCCGGTGCTGCGCGAGCCCAGACCGTAATCGAACAGATCGCGGAACTACCGGATCCTGCGGACTCCGGCGACCCGGACAACGACGACGTGCCGTACACAGTCACCTACGAGGGGGTTCGGCTCTACATCAACCCCGGTAAGGATCGACCGCGTGCAGGCGAAGGGACCGCCAAGCGAGCCGAGTGACAGTCGGACCGGATACAAACTGAAGGAGAACTGGTTCGGTCAGGACCGGCGCAGTTGATAGGTGACACCGTTTTCCAACTCGTCCGAGCTGAAGGACTCCGGGGAAAAGCGGCCCAAGCTCACCTCGTAGTTTCTCTGGTTTGCGGGGACGGCATCAAAATGTGCGGTGTAGGAGCACGTGCTCATTCCGTCAGGAAGTTGATCGATTGCCTCGACCTCGAGTGTCGACCTGGCGGACGCAGCGCCACTGCCCCCGAAAATTTGAATCTGGTCGTTCGGAGCCACACGGATCGAGTCGATCACGCACTCTCCAGAGCCGGCCTCGACTTGCTCTGCCTGACCGGTCACCGTCAATGTGGCAGCAAATGTTTTCGGCACATCGACATTGGTCGTGCAGCCCGTGAGTATCAGCACTCCGACGGCGATCAAGGCCGCGGGCGCGATCTGCCCCAATCCTTGTCCCATAAACGGCAACGGTAATGCACCCGAGGTGTCACGGTGCTCGGTTACCGAAATCGAAGGGTCACGCGCGGTCCCTCGCCGGCCGGCCGAACCACTTGGACAGCTGAGTATCCAACTCCGCCTGCGTTTCCCCGACCCATGCCACATGACCGTCCGGCCGAAGCAGGACAGCCGGAGCGTCCCATTCAGTGCTTGTGTCAACGATATGGTCGGCGCGATCGCTCCAACCATCGACGGACAGTTGGCCACCCTGGTCGAGAAGAAGTCCGCGGCCGGATCGCATCAAGTCGTAAAGGTTGCCGCGGGTCAACGCGATGTTCCGCAGCCGCCGACCGAGTAGGTCGTCGCCTTCGCCGAAATCGTAGCGAATCGAGATCGCAGTGATCTTCTCGGTCAGATAACGCTTGACGTCTTCGAATTCCATCAGCTCGGAGATCAAGCGCCGCACAGCTTGTGGACCGGCTGCGGTAGAGATCAGCTCGGCCTGCGCGCGCGTGTTGTCGAGAACGTCGGCAGCCACCGGACGCCGTTCCGATTCGTAAGTGTCGAGCAGGCCCTCCGGTGCCCAGCCGTTGATCTCGGCGGCGAGCTTCCAACCTAGGTTGAAGGCGTCCTGAACACCGAGATTGAGGCCTTGACCACCCATCGGTGGGTGGATGTGAGCGGCATCGCCGGCGAGGAACACCCGGTCACGCCGGTAGTGCTCCGCCAGTCGGGTGGCGTCACCGAAGCGCGAGAGCCACCGCGGGGAGTGCACACCGAAGTCGGTGCCGGCAATGGCCAATAGTTGTTGCTTGATGTCGTCGAGGGTGGTCGGAACCGCGCGTCCGCTGGCAACTTCGGCCGCAGGGACCACGACACGAAAGGCACCATTGCCGGCGGGTCCGATTCCGAATCGTTTGTGCGTTTCCCGGATTTCGGCGACAACGGCGGCCAGTTCATCAGCCGGCATTGTCACGTCCATTTCGCCGATCAACGTGTCCGCGCTCGATGGCTCGCCGGGAAACCCGACGTCGATCAGCTTCCGAACGGTGCTACGCCCGCCGTCGCAGCCAACGAGGTAGCGCGCGTGAAGTGTTGTGCCGTCGGATAATTCCGCTGTGACGTTGTCGGTATCTTGACGGATCGCGACGACGCGCTTCCCTCGCTGAATGTCCGCGCCAACTTCGGTGGCATGTTCGGCAAGAATCCTGTCGATCTCGGGCTGCGGTATGCCCAGTACGTACCCGTGCGCAGTATCCAGGTGCGCGGGTGCCGGTTTGCTGATCCCTGCGAAGAATCCGCCGAGCGGGTACTTGCGGCCGTGCGCGAGGAACTTGTCCAGCAACCCGCGCTGCTCCATGATTTCGATGCTGCGAACATGAATACCGAGGGCACGGACGAACTGAGTCGGCTCCTCGTCTTTGTCCACGACGACGACATCGGCGCCCTGTAGCCGGAGCTCACCTGCCAGCATCAATCCGGTTGGTCCAGCACGGACAATGATGACGTCACTCATGCGATCCCCTCCTTCGGGCAAGGCATTTGCTTGCTCGCAGCAGACGAGTGTGCACCATCACCCGGGCCTTGCCGCAAGCCCCGTGTCCCGCGTTATGATGAAGGTGGCGGGAAGCCCCTCTTCATCGGCGCGCCAACACCACAGCACCTGTATCGCGTGGGAGCCGCCAACTTTCGATCACCGTCGGCACCAGCATGATTCCAAGAACACCCAGAGTCAGCGAAAACGGCGCTCCGCCGCCGAGATCGCCCGACTCCGCCAACGGTGTGCAGAGCGTGATCACCAACGCGGACAGTGCAATACCCAGACCGGATGCCAACTCTTGCAGCGTTGCATACAGAGTATTGGCATCGGTCAGCTCACCCGAGTCGACGTCGGCGAACGCCAAGCTGTTGTACGCGGTGAACCCGATGGATCGCAACGCGCCACTGACAAACAGTGCGACAGCGATAACGACGTCCGGTGTCGTCGACGAGATCAGTACCAGCGCACCGAAGCACACCATTGACGTCGACGGCGCCAACTCCGAAGGAGTGGGCTATCGACGGCAGTGCCGTTGCGAGAATCGTCGCGTCGAGCATCTCCATGAACAGCGCTGCTGCCACGAGCAGCGCCAGCCCGCGGGGAAATGTCAGTGCACCAGAGCCTTTCGGAGGCGCTGTCGATCAGCCGAGAGTGATCCAACCGCCGGAGGAAACCGAGGCGACCATCGCGTCCAGAGCCTGCGCCGACGCGACTGCATCAGCGATGGTCGCGCCCTGCGGCGCTCCGTCCATGATCGAGGCGATGAAATTGCGAGCTTCGATTACTTTCAGATCGTCGTAGCCCATCGCGTTGGCCGCGCCAGGCTGGAAGCGGCCGAACTCGCCCGACTCGGGGCCGACCAAAACCGTCGTGACGGATTGGTCCTGGTACTTCGAGCCTAGGCTGGTGCCCAGTTCACCCATCCGGCGGTAGTCCCAGAACACGGCACCTTTCGTGCCGTGAATCTCGAATCCGTAGTTGTTCTGCTCTCCCACGGCGACGCGGCATGCTTCGAGGGTGCAGCGGCCACCCGAACCGAGGCGCAGCAGTGCGCTGACGAAGTCTTCGTTCTCGACAGCCCCCATCTCCCCACCACTGGACCGTGCATGTCCACTGGTCGCGGCGGACGGACGCGCACGCTCCGGGATGAAGATCGCAGTATCCGCAACGAGAGCATCGACGTCGCCGAGGAGATGACGGATCAGATCGATACCGTGCGAAGCCAAGTCACCCAGGACTCCGGCGCCGCCGCGCTCACGCTCGTATCGCCAGCTCAAAGCGCCTTCGGGGTGCGCCGCATAATCGCTGAGGAAGCGAAAACGTGAATGAGTGATCGTGCCCAACTCCCCCGTGTCGATCAGGCTCTTTGCCAGGGCCACGGCCGGCGCGTTTCGATAATTGAAGCCGACGCTCGACTGCACACCGGCCTTCGAGACAGCTGCTGCAACAGCTTTCGCGTCTTCCGTGGACAACCCGACGGGCTTCTCGATCCAGATGTGTTTGCCGGCCTCTGCCATTGCGACGCCGATGTCACGGTGCAAGAAGTTCGGGGCCGTGATGCTCACCGCGTCGATGGTCGGATCGGCCGCGATGTCACGCCAATCCTGGGTGAAAGCCTCGAAACCGAATTGGTCCGCCGCTTCCTGCCCTCGGCCTGGCACCTCGTCGGCGACGGCGGCCAGGCGGATCACGGGGAGCTGGGGATAGTGCTGCCGCAGACGCAGATACGCCTGCGTGTGGACGCGGCCCATCCATCCGAATCCGGCAACTGCTACTGAAATGCCTGTCATGAGGCTCCGTTCGGGTCAAATGATCGAAGGATCGCAGAAATGCTGGGATAACGAATCACCCCCACTGACTCGGTCAGGCGGGTACTCGTGTCACCGGGATCGAGATCTAGCGGTCGACCACGGTGGTGTCGAAGTAGTAACGCGACGCTCGGTAGCAGTGGCTGCCGTACTCGACGGCGCTACCTGAATCGTCAAATGCAGTGCGGCTCATGGTCAAGAGGGCAGCACCCACTTTCTCGTCGAGCAATCCTGCTTCTTCGCGAGTCGCCGCCCGAGCGCCGATTCGCTGCCGCGCCACACGGATGTGAACGCCGCGAGTTCGCAAGGTCTGGTATAGCCCCTGCGTCTCCAACTCCTCGGGATCGGGTGCGATGTCCACCGGAATGTAATTGGTCATCACTGCCAGCGGTTCACCGTTGGTGCTCCGCAAACGCCTGATGGTGGCCACTTCAGCGTCGGGTTCGAGGTTGAGTTCCGCGGCAACGTCCTCGCCGGGAACTCCCACCGTGAACTCGAGCAGCTTGGTCGTCGGCGCCTGGCCGGCTCTAGCGAGGTCGTCGAACAGGCTGGTGAGCTCGACCGGGCGGTGCACCGGACTCTGCACCACCTGCGTTCCGACTCCCCGCTTGCGAACAAGTAGGCCCTTGTCCACCAGTTCCTGGATCGCGCGTCGCGTGGTCGGACGGGAGAGATTGAGCCGTTTGGCCAACGCCAGTTCGTTCTCGAAGCGATCACCTGGGGCAAGTTCGCCACCGAGAATAGCGCCCTCGATTGCCTGGGCCAGCTGAAAATACAGCGGCACCGGGCTCGAGCGGTCCAACTCGACGGCGAGTGCTGCGACCACGGCCAACTCCGATCTGTCTTGGGAAGGCGCCGTATCGACGCTACTTCTCTCGGCAGTGTATGCGAACACTAACATTCACTTGACCGCAAGTCATAATGTCCGGACAAACTGTTGACAATCGCTGTGTCGCGGCGCACAGTTTCAGTCATACATCGGTGCCCTGCGCGGGCAGCCCACCACGAACTCTCGGGAGTCAGTCTTGACAAGCATCAACACTCACCAGAGCGGGTCACACATCCCTGACGCACCCTTCGACGTGCTTGCCATCGGCCGATCGGGGGTCGACATTTACCCACTTCAGACGGGCGTCGGACTCGAAGACGTCGAGACGTTCGGCAAGTTCCTCGGCGGCAGCGCAGCCAATGTCTCGGTAGCGGCCGCCCGCCTCGGTCGGCGAGCAGCATTGATCTCCGGTGTCGGGGACGATCCCTTCGGAAAGTTCGTCACACGTGAGTTGGCGCGTCTCGGTGTCGACAACAGGTTTGTCGTCACCAATTCCGAGTACCCGACACCCGTGACGTTCTGCGAGATATTTCCCCCTGACGACTTCCCGCTGTACTTCTACCGCAAGCCGCATGCGCCTGATCTTCGGATCACCCCGCAAGACATCGACCTCGACGCCGTTCGAACAGCCTCGCTGTACTGGTCGACTGTGACGGGGCTGTCCGAAGAACCGAGCCGCAGCGCACACTTCGCCGCCTGGGAAGCCCGCGAACGCCGCCCGCTGACAGTTCTCGATCTGGACTACCGCCCGATGTTCTGGTCGACGCCCCAGGAAGCGACCACTCAGGTGCAGCGCGCCCTCGCACACGTGACTGTGGCCGTGGGAAACCGTGAAGAGTGCGAAATCGCGGTCGGTGAGACCAACCCGAACAAGGCGGCCGACGCACTTCTCGACCTCGGCGTCGAACTGGCCATCGTGAAGCAGGGCCCGAAGGGCGTTCTCGGAAAAACGCGAAAGCAGTCGATCACCGTGCCGCCCAACACCGTCGACGTGGTCAACGGGCTGGGAGCAGGCGACAGCTTCGGCGGATCACTGTGCCACGGTCTGTTGGCCGGGTGGCCGCTCGAGAAGGTACTGCGCTATGCCAACGCGGCCGGTGCGATAGTCGCATCTAGGCTCGAATGCTCCACTGCGATGCCGACCGCTGAAGAAGTCCACGATCTCGCCGAAGCCACAGCAACGGAGGCAGTCAATGTCTGACAAGCTCGCCGCCCGCACCCTCGCCACCACCTACGCCGACGTGACGGAGCTGCGTGCGAATGATCCGCAGATCATCGAAAAGTCCTGGGCTGCAAGAACTCCTCGCGCCACTGTTCGAGGCAATGGTCGACTGATGATCGTCGCTGCCGATCACCCAGCGCGTGGGGCACTCTCTGTCGGCGGCAAGCCGACAGCGATGAACAGTCGTACCGATCTGCTCGACAGATTACGCACTGCGCTCGACAATCCCGGAGTCGACGGCGTCCTCGGTACCGCGGACATTCTCGACGATCTGCTCCTCCTCGGGGCCCTCGAGGACAAGGTCGTCTTCTCGTCGATGAACCGCGGCGGTCTGGCAGGTGCGAGCTTCGAACTCGACGACCGCATGACGGGATACACCGCGGCCGGCACCGCGAAGTTCGGCATGAACGGCGGAAAGATGCTGCTGCGCATCGCCCTTGACGACGCGGGCACTCTGCCCACCATGACGGCATGTGCCGAAGCCGTGGACGAACTGGCCGCGGCCGGACTGATCGCGATGCTCGAGCCGTTCCTCTCCAGTCGCGTCAACGGCAAGGTGGTCAACGATCTCAGCCCCGACGCCGTCATCAAGTCCATCCATATCTCCCAGGGCCTCGGCTCCACCTCGGCGTACACGTGGATGAAGTTGCCAGTCGTCGACGAGATGGAGCGGGTCATGGATGCGACGACTCTCCCGACGCTTCTGTTGGGCGGCGATCCGCAGATCGCGCCGGAAGAGACGTACGCAAAGTGGGACGCTGCCCTTCAGCTGCCGTCCGTGCGCGGATTGATAGTCGGGCGCGCGCTGCTCTACCCACCCGACGGCGACGTGACGGCTGCCGTCGACACCGCAGTCAAGCTCGTCCACTAGACCCGATCTGGCAGGAGCAAGATGTTCAGTAAGTACTACGTCCCCGCCGGCTCTTCCGCCGACGGTGATTTCACGACAGTGGTCACACCAGAGTCCGCCGGGTGGACCGAATCCAGCTTGTGGACACTCGAACTCGCCCCTGGCGCTGACGTCCACCTGCAGTCCGGCGAGAACGAGATAATCGTCGTTCCACTGGCGGGTTCGGCCGTGGTTGTTGCCGAAGGTACGGAGATCCCCCTGACTGGCCGCGCATCGGTTTTCGACGGTCCGAGCGATTTCGCGTACGTAGGACGCGACGCCGACTACTCGGTCGCCAGCGCAGACGGAGGCCGCTTTGCGCTGTGCGGAGCACGCGCCGACGCAAAGCTCCCCCATCGCTACGGTCCCGCATCAGGAGTTGCGGTCGAACTCCGCGGCGCCGGAAATTGCAGCCGACAGGTTCACAACTTCGCCACCGCAGACACTTTCGAGGCAGACTCCATCATCGCGTGTGAGGTCATCACCCCCGGCGGGAACTGGTCGTCCTATCCCAGCCACAAGCACGACGAGAACAGCGACGTCGAATCAGCCCTGGAAGAGATCTACTACTTCGAGATCGACCGAAGCCCCACCGGCACCGAAGGATTCGGCTACCACCGCGTGTACGGAACCGCCGAGCGACCAATCGAGGTGCTCGAAGAAGTCCGCTCCGGCGACGTCGTCCTCGTGCCGCACGGCTATCACGGCCCGTCCATCGCAGCTCCGGGGCACCACATGTACTACCTCAACGTCATGGCAGGTTCGGGCGAGATCCGGGCGTGGAACATCTGTGACGATCCGCAACACACCTGGCTACGCGGAAGCTGGGATCACCAGGACATCGACCCTCGACTGCCGTTGCAGTCCCACAACTGACGGAAGTGAAAGCTGTGGCACCCACCAACAACGCAACCGGCAATCGTCTACCTCGCGACGAGCCGACCGTTCACCTCACCGTTTCTCAAGCTGTCGTCCGCTTCCTCGCCAACCAGTACACCGAACGCGACGGCCAGCACACCAAGCTGTTTGCCGGCTGCTTCGGAATCTTCGGGCACGGGAACGTCGCCGGGTTGGGGCAGGCACTCTTACAGGCCGAGATCCAGGACCTCGACGCCGGCCGCGAGCCGACACTCCCCTACGTGCTCGGCCGCAACGAACAGGCGATGGTGCACTCGGCAGTCGCCCACGCCCGCATGAAAGACCGCCTGCAGACGTGGGCAGTCTCATCCAGCGTCGGCCCGGGTGCCACCAACATGATCACCGGCGCGGCACTGGCCACCATCAACCGTCTACCTGTACTACTTCTGCCCGCAGATACTTTCGCGACCCGAGCCAGTGCTCCGGTCTTGCAGGAACTCGAACTCCCGTCGAGCGGCGACGTCACAGTCAACGACGCTTTCAAACCAGTCTCGCGATACTTCGATCGGGTATGGCGTCCCGAGCAGCTGCCCAGCGCTCTGCTGGCAGGCATGAGAGTTCTCACCGACCCCGTCGAGACCGGCGCAGTCACCATCGCCATCCCGCAGGACGTACAGGCCGAGGCTTTCGACTGGCCCGAGTCGTTCTTCGCCGAACGAGTCTGGCACGTGGCCCGCCCGCTCCCCGAGCGATCGGTGATCGAACGCGCAGTCGCGATCATCCGTTCGGCTCGCAAGCCGATGATCGTCGCGGGCGGCGGCGTGATCTACAGCCAGGCTACGGACTCCCTGGCAGCGTTCTGCGCGCAGACCGGAATCCCCGTGGGGCAGAGCCAGGCCGGCAAGGGTTCACTGGTCTACAACCATCCACAATCCGTCGGAGCAGTGGGGTCCACTGGCACTACGGCTGCAAACGCGCTGGCCACCGAGGCTGACGTCGTCATCGGAATCGGTACGCGGTACAGCGATTTCACGAGCGCATCGCGCACCGCGTTCACCGATCCCGATGTTCGCTTCGTCAACATCAACGTCGCTTCACTGGACTCCGTGAAGCAGGGTGGTGTCAGTGTTGTCGCCGACGCACGTGAGGCTCTCGACGCCCTAGCGCTCGCACTGAGCGACTACCGGGTGAACGACGAGTACGCGTCCAGGATCGGTGAACTCGCTCGTGATTGGGATGCTGTCGTCGAATCCGTCTACAACCCGGCCGAACCCGCTGCCGACGGGTCACTGAATCAGAATCAGGTGATCGGCCTGGTCAATACTCTGTCCGATCCACGTGACGTCGTGGTGTGCGCTGCCGGGTCGATGCCGGGTGACCTCCACAAGCTGTGGCGTACTCGCGATTCGAAGGGCTATCACGTCGAATACGGATACTCCTGCATGGGATACGAAGTTGCGGGAGGTCTGGGCGTCCGGATGGCCTGCCCCGATCGCGACGTGTTCGTGATGGTCGGCGACGGTTCCTATCTGATGATGGCCACCGAATTGGTCACCGCCGTGCAGGAACGCCTCAAGGTCATCGTCATCTTGGTGCAAAATCACGGATTTGCCTCCATCGGTTCGCTGTCCGAGTCGCTCGGTTCCCAGCGCTTCGGCACGCAGTACCGCTACCGCTCGAATGACGGACGTCTCGACGGAGGGGTTCTCCCGGTCGATTTGGCCGCGAACGCCGCCAGCCTCGGCGTCGACGTCATCCGCGCCAACACCGCTGCCGAGTTCACCGACGCGATCAAGATTGCCAAAGCAAGCGACACCAGCACGGTCATCCACGTCGAAACCGATCCGCTGATCGGAGCCCCTGACAGCGAATCCTGGTGGGATGTACCGGTATCGGCCACCTCCGAACTGGAATCCACCAAGAACGCACGGACAACCTACGAGTCCTGGAAGAAGATCCAGCGACCGTACCTCCGTCCATCCGAATGAAAATTCCGCACAACCACACCCCATAAAGCTTGCCCGCGAAAGGAATCTAGACATGAGCGCGATTCGCGTCGGATCAGCCCCCGACTCCTGGGGCGTGTGGTTTCCGGACGATCCACAGCAGACCCCTTACACACGATTCCTCGACGAGGTATCCGTGTCGGGATACGAATGGATCGAACTCGGCCCGTTCGGATACCTTCCGACCGATCCAGCCAAGTTGGCTGACGAACTCGGCACCCGCGGCCTGAAGCTTTCGGCCGGTACCGTTTTCGAACACCTGCACCAAGACGATTCCTGGGATGCCGTCTGGAATCAGATCAAGGACGTCGCCAAGTTGACCGCAGCCGTCGGCGGCCAGCACGTGGTGGTCATCCCCGAGATGTGGCGCGATCCTTCCACCGGAGCGGTACTCGAAGATCGAAATCTGACTCCCGAGCAGTGGCGCAAGAAAACCGACGGCATGAACGCTCTCGGCAAGGCAATGCTCGAGGAGTACGGCGTCATGGCGCAGTACCACCCTCATGCCGACAGCCACGTCGACATCGAGGACAACGTCTACAAGTTCCTCGAAGGTACCGACGAGCGTTTCGTGAACCTGTGCCTCGACACCGGCCACATCAGCTACTGCGGCGGCGACAACCTGGCCATCATCAACAAACATCCGGAGCGCATCGGGTACCTACACCTCAAGCAGGTGGATCCGGCGATCGTCGCCAAGGTGGAGGCGGAGGACCTGCCGTTCGGTGAGGCCGTCAAACTCGGTGCCATGATCGAACCGCCGCGCGGAATCCCCGACATGCCACCGCTTCTGGAGGCCATCGAGAAGCTCGGCATCGACGTGTTCGCGATCGTCGAGCAGGACATGTATCCCTGCCATCCCGACACACCGCTGCCCATCGCAGCGCGCACCCAGAAATACCTGTCCACCTGTGGCGTCCCCGCCGTCCGTTTCAGCTGAGCAACACAATCGAGGAGTACCACCGCATGTCTGACAACCAGGATCTCCGGATCGCAGTGCTCGGCGTCGGCATCATGGGGGCCGATCACGTCGACCGCATCACCAACAAAATCGGCGGTGCCCGCGTCACCGTCGTCAACGACTACTCGCTTGCCCGCGCCGAGGAAATCGCAGCATTGACGCCGGGGTCACGCGTCGTCGTCGACCCGTTCGATGCCATCGCAGCCGAAGACGTCGACGCCGTTGTTCTCGCAACCCCGGGCCCGACCCATGAGAAGCAGGTACTTGCCTGCCTCGAAGCAGGCAAGCCCGTTCTCTGCGAAAAGCCGCTGACCACCGACGCGGACAGTTCGCTGGCGATCGTCAAAGCCGAAGCAGCGCTGGGAAAGAAACTGATCCAGGTCGGCTTCATGCGGCGGTTCGACCACGAATACACCCAGCTCAAGGATTTGATCGACAGCGGCGATCTCGGTCGCCCACTCGTGGTGCACTGCGCGCACCGCAATCCTGCGGTTCCGAACGGCTTCGACAGCGCGATGATCGTCAAGGACTCACTCGTCCACGAGATCGACGTGACGCGATTCCTGCTCGACGAAGAGATCACCTCGGTGCAGATAATTCGGCCGTCTGCGAATTCGCATGCTCCCGAGGGCATTCAAGACCCACAGATCGCTATATTCGAGACCGAGTCCGGTAGGCACGTCGACGCCGAGGTGTTTGTCACCACCGGCGTCGCCTACGAGGTGCGCACCGAAGTTGTCGGCGAACTCGGCAGCGCGATGATCGGACTCGACGTGGGACTGATCCGAAAGAGCAAGCCCGGCAACTGGGGTGGACAGATCACCCCAGGATTCCGCGAACGCTTCGGGCAGGCCTACGACACCGAGTTCGCCCGCTGGATCAAGGCCGTCAAGACCGGCGCCGGCACTGGCAACTACATCGACGGACCTGGTGCCTGGGACGGGTACGCCGCAGCCGCTGTCTGCGCCGCTGGCGTGAAGTCTCTGGAGACGGGTCAACGCGTCGTCGTGGACATGGTTGCGCGCGACTCTGTGGCCGGGGCGTAGCGATGAAGGTCGCTCTCGATCCCACACCGTTCCATCACGACTACTCGCTGCTGGAGCTTCCCCGAGTTGTTGCCGATCTCGGGTACGAGTACCTGCAGCTCACACCGCACGTCGACATGATCCCGTTCTTCAATCACCCCAAAGCCGACGACGCGCTCGTCGCCAAATTTCGGAAGGCCTGCGCGAGTGAGGGAGTCGGCATCGCTTCGGTGCTCCCGGTCCTTCGCTGGTCCGGCCCGGACGAGGACGCCCGCGAAGCAGCAGTGCGGTACTGGAAGCGGGCAATCCAGATCACCGTCGACCTCGGCGTCAACGTCATGAACACCGAATTCTCCGGCCGCCCCGAAAAGGCCGAAGAGTCCGAGCGTGCGTTCTATCGTTCGATGGAGGAACTGGTTCCGATCATCGAACGCGAGGGAATCGACGTCCTGATCGATCCGCACCCGGACGATTTTGTCGAAGACGGACTTGCCGCGATCCGCACGATCCGTGGTGTGAATTCCAAGAACCTCGGAATGGTGATCGTGGCGTGCCACCAATTCCACATGGGCGGTGACCTTCCCGCCATCATGGAGGCCGCCGGCGACATGATTCGTCTCGTGCACGTGGCGGACACCATGGATCATCACCGTTCCCACGGACTGCGCTACATCACCAATCCGCCAGGCAATGCCGTTCGAGTGCATCAGCATCTCAAGATCGGTGACGGAGACGTCAACTGGGACGAATTCTTCGGCGGTCTCGGCAAACTCGGCTTCTACGAACGTGAGAACACCGTGATTGTGTCGAGCGTCTTCGCCGAGAACGAAAACGCGCACGAGGTTTCCCGGTACCAGCGCGAGACGATGAACGACTACGTCGCCAAGTACACCTCCCCGAACTCCTGAGCCACCAGACCACTAGGAAATACCATGACCAGCACTGATACTCGTGTCATCGCGCACTGGCTGGACGGCAAGTCGTTCGCCGGAACATCCGAGAACACCGCCCCCGTCACCAACCCCGCCACCGGACAGATCACCGGCCGACTCGCCCTGGCGAACCTCGAGGACGCCCGCGCCGTCATCGACGCTGCTGCGGCGGCCTACCCCGCCTGGCGTGACACCTCCCTGGCCCGGCGCACACAGATCCTGTTCAACTTTCGCGAACTCCTCAACGCTCGCAAAGGCGAACTCGCCGAGATCATCACAGCCGAGCACGGCAAGGTCCTCTCCGACGCTCTCGGCGAAATCAGCCGCGGACAAGAAGTAGTCGAATTCGCCTGCGGAATACCGCATCTCCTCAAGGGCGGATACACTGAGAATGCATCGACCAAGGTCGACGTCTACTCCATCCGCCAACCCCTCGGACCCGTAGGCATCATCTCCCCCTTCAACTTTCCCGCGATGGTCCCGATGTGGTTCTTCCCGGTCGCCATCGCCGCCGGGAACACCGTGATTCTCAAGCCCTCGGAGAAGGACCCCACCGCCGCTATCTGGCTCGCCGAACTCTGGGCCGAAGCCGGTCTGCCTCCCGGCGTCTTCAACGTCCTCCAAGGTGACAAACTCGCCGTGGACGAACTCCTGGAAAACAAAGCAGTCAAAGCGATTTCGTTTGTCGGGTCCACCCCCATCGCCCAGTACGTCTATGCCACCGGCACCGCCAACGGCAAACGAGTGCAAGCACTCGGCGGCGCCAAAAATCACGCCATCGTTCTGCCGGACGCCGACCTCGACCTTGCAGCCGACGCAATGGTCAACGCTGGATTCGGTTCTGCCGGCGAACGCTGCATGGCAATCTCCGCCCTCGTAGCGGTCGGCGACATTGCAGATGAACTCGTGGCCAAGATCGTCGAACGCACCACTCCCCTCGTCACCGGCGACGGCACCAAGAACTCCGACATGGGTCCGCTTGTCACCAAGGCCCACCGCGACAAGGTCGCCTCCTACGTCGATGCAGGAGAGAAGGACGGCGCCACCATCGTGGTCGACGGACGCACAGTTCAGGCCGATGGTGGACCTGACGGCTTCTGGCTCGGGCCCACCCTCATCGACCACGTCACCACCGACATGTCGATCTACACCGACGAAATATTCGGGCCCGTCCTCTCCGTCGTGCGCGTCGATACCTACGACCAAGCCCTCGAACTGATCAACAACAACCCGTACGGAAACGGCACCGCCATATTCACCAACGACGGCGGCGCTGCCCGACGCTTCCAGAACGAGGTGGAGGTCGGCATGATCGGCATCAACGTCCCCATCCCGGTTCCTATGGCCTACTACAGCTTCGGCGGCTGGAAGAACAGCCTCTTCGGTGATACTCACGCTCACGGGACCGAAGGTGTTCATTTCTTCACGCGAGGTAAGGCCGTCACCAGTCGCTGGCTCGACCCCAGCCACGGCGGGATCAACCTCGGCTTCCCCGAGAACAGTTAGCCGACAAGACAACTGTGGCCGAGACTCTCGAAGAGGCTCGGCCACAGATGTATTCGACAGGTCTACGCGGCCGTGGGGTGGTACGTCAGCACCTGAACTCCGGATTCGTACCGACGATCGTCCTTCAACTCCAGGACGATCTTGTCGGCCGATTCGGGGAACACCCTCCCGCCTGACCCAAGAATGACCGGGAAGACTATCAGGCGCAGCTCGTCGACCAAACCGGCCAGCAACAACGCGTGGACGAGCGTCCGACTTCCCGCCACCAGAATCTCACCGTCGACCTGATCCTTGAGCTTCGGGACGGACTGCTCGATGGGACCGGTGAGCGCCGTCGAGTTGTTCCATTCGAGCGGCTCCGTCGAACTCGTGACGACGTACTTGGGCATCTCGTTCATCTTGTCCGCAAAGCCTTGGTCGTCCTCGCGCTCAGGCCAGGCGCCGGCGAAGCTCTCGTAGGTCCGTCGACCGAGTAGAAGCACGTCCGCGGCGAGGGTTTCGTCGAGTTTGAACTTCATCTGATCGCCCTCCTGGTACGGAAAGACCCATCCAGAGTGCGCATAGCCCGGTTCACCACCGGGCGCTTCCATGACCATGTCCAAAGACACGAATTCCGTCACCACGATCTTGCCCATACCGATCCCCTGTCGTCAGTGTTCCTGCACCGTGCGAGTAGTCGACTACCCCACTGTTACAGACTCTGGTTGGTCGGGGAACTCATCGACGGCAATCGGCAGCGTCAGCACCCGAAGAATCAGCACACAACCCAGGCACCGTTCTCCTTGATCAACGTGATGTCCTCGCGCATCATCCGGGACGGATCCTCGGTGCTGTAATGGCGAGTGTTAGCCGTCGCCGAATCGCCGTTCACCACGATGTTCTCCACACCGTCCAGTCTCAGACCGGCGAGTGTGTCGTCGAACGGCGACTCTTCGACCCGCGAGCTCTCGCTGCGCATCGAACTGCATTGAGTGCTGTCGACTGCCTCCCAGTCCCTTTCGGCCATGAATTCGAAACTCTGACCGACGACGGCAGAGATTTGGCTCTCGGACGACGGTTCCGAATTGCCGGAACATCCGACGACAGCGGCCAATGCTCCGACGAGTGTCATTGCCGCGAGCGTCCGGCGTCTACGTGTGCCTGCGAGGTCCATCTGCCCACTATGACCGATGTACAAACCGAATCGCCTGTTTTCGGCCCATGCGCTCGCGTGGCGATTCGGACGTTCCTTCGCGTTCGCATACCCTCGTATATCGATGATGTGGCGTCGAAAGTGTGCAGTGGCAGTGGCCGGAACAGTGCTCTCAGGGAGCATTGCGTTTTCCGGTGTCGTAGGTAGCTCGGGAATCGCCGGCGCCGAACCGGCCCCGCCGCCGACCACCACCACCGAGGCGCCGTTCACAACACCCAACACCGACAGCTGCCCGTTCACGAGTATTCCGGCACCGGCGATCGATCTCTCCGAAGCTCCCGCGCCCGGATCCACGGTTCCGACTGCTGTCCCGATTCCGGAAAGCCCCGTCGGTGGAGACAAGCTCGGCGAGTGTGGTGTTGTGCTCCCAGACGGCGCTCCCCCGCTCCCGGCCGACATCGCGGCATCCGGATGGGTACTCGCGGACGCCGAAACCGGTGAGGTCCTCGCCGCCAAAGATCCGCACGGTCGCTACCGACCGGCCAGCACCATCAAGATGCTGTTGGCTCTCGTCGCGCTCGACGAACTCGATCTCGACACCGAAATCACTGCAACTGCCGAAGACGCGGACGCCGAAGGTAGTGCCGTCGGCATCGGCAAGGGCGGTAAATACACCAACCGGCAGCTGATGCAAGGCCTGGTCATGGCGTCGGGAAACGATGCAGCGCATGCTCTTGCCCGCCAACTCGGCGGTGACGCTGCGGCCGTATCGAAGATGAATGCCCTCGCCGCCGACCTCGGCGCCCTCGACACCCGCACGGCAACTCCGTCCGGACTCGACGGCCCGGGGATGAGCAGCTCACCGTACGACCTGGCCGTGATTTTCCGTACCGCACTGCAGAATCCGACATTCGCCGGTCTGATCCATACCGAGACCGTCGAGTTCCCCGGCTTCCCCAAGGACCCGACAATTCCCGATGATCAGGACCGGCCCGGATTCACACTCGCGAACGACAATCAGTTGCTCTACAACTACGACGGTGCGTTGGGCGGCAAGACCGGCTTCACCGACGACGCCCGCCACACGTACGTGGGTGCTGCGGAGCGTAACGGCCGGAAACTACTGGTGACATTGATGGGCGGCGAAGCCAAGCCGATCCGTCCGTGGGAGCAAGCTGCCCGTCTACTCGACTACGGATATGCACTCCCAGCGAGCACAACCGTCGGCTCGTTGACGGACCGTTCGACCGACGACGCCACGCCCGACGTCACTCGCACACCGTCTGCCGCTGCACCTGGCTCGATCTCGGCAGCGCCAACCGCCACCGACAGAGAGTCGGACACCACTGACCGCATCCTCATCGGCGCGGTCGGTGGAGTGCTGGTGATCGCGCTGGTGTCGGGAGCAGTCGCACTCAACCGTCGACGGCGCTAGCGCGGCCGACGACGCAGGAAGCCCGAAAGACCCAGACCGGCAACCGCACCCGTGGCGATCAATGCAACGGCACGCGACGGCGAGCCACTATCGCTGACAACCACGCGCGGCGAGATCACTGCGGGATCGGGCGGAGGAACGAAGGCCAGAGCCATACTTTCCTTTGTCGTCGCCGCCCACGCCGTGCAGAAAAGCAGCATCCTCGACGCCGTGAACACGAACACGAGCAAACCGATGATCGGGCCGAATGCCACGCCCGCCGGGCCACCGGTGACGGCAGCGAGGTAGATCGCACCCACCTGCTTGAAGATCTCGAACACAACCGCGGCGATGAGCGCTGCCTGCGCGGCGCTGCGCAGCGTGACGGGCTCGCGCGGTAGCCGGGCGATCACCCACAGGAAGACCGCCCACGTCGCCAGCAGTGACAGCAACAGCGAAACGACTCTGAGCCCCACACCGACACCGGTGATGTTCTCGAGGTTGAGCCACTTCACGATCTGAGTGGCTACCGGCCCGCTGCTCAGCGCCGACATTCCGAGCGAGACGACCATGGCGAGGGCCAGACCGATAAGGGCCCCTGCGTCACCGAGTTTGGTTCGCACGAAACCCTTCGGCTCGCGCTTGCTCTCCCACATGGCCGTCAGCGCGTCGCGAACATTTGCCATCCAACCGAGACCCGCGTAGGCGGCACCCAGGAGACCGAAGATTCCGACGCTGGCGCGCGAATCGATAGCCGAATCGATCAGTGTGTTGATGGTGTCACCCAAGCTGCCCGGAATGCTCTTGGTAATCTGCTCCTGAATCGACTCCAGGTACTCGGGATGCCCGGCCAATACGAAACCGGCCACCGCAAACGCGACCATCATGATCGGAATCAGTGCCAGGACGCTGAAGTACGTGATTCCCGCAGCGTAGTAGTCGCCTTTTTGCTCTTGGAACCGCCCAGCGGCGCGAACCAGATGATCGAGCCAGGGTCGCGCTGCCCGTTGCTTCTCGAGAAAACTGGGTGCGTCGTCGTCCGTTTCAGCCATTGCCGTCCCCCTCATGTTCGGTCAGGCGCCGTGAGTCCGAATTCGCGTCGGTCAGCCCTTCGGTGCCAGGAATCCGACCTTGTCATAGACAGCGGCGAGAGTGCGTGAAGACACCTCGCGGGCGCGGTGCGCTCCGGCCGCGATGATGCGATCCAGCTCCGCCTCGTCGGCGAGGTAACCGTCCACCTTCGCTTTGAGCGGGGTGACGAACTCGGTCAGCACATCAGCGGTATCGGTTTTGAGGTCGCCGTATCCCTTACCCTCGTAGCCCGCCACCAGAGTCTCGATCGGTACTCCGGAGAGAGCCGACTGAATGGTGAGCAGGTTGCTGACGCCGGGCTTGGCCTGCGGGTCGAAGCGAATCTCGCGCTCGTTGTCGGTGACGGCCGACTTGATCTTCTTCGCCGACACCTTCGGATCGTCGAGCAGGTTGATCAGTCCTGCCGCACTGGCAGCGGACTTGCTCATCTTCGCGGTCGGATCCTGCAGGTCGTAGATCTTTGCCGTGCCCTTGATGATCTGCGGCTCAGGAACGACAAACGCCTTGCCGTAGCGGGTGTTGAACCGGCCGGCCAGA
Organism: Rhodococcus sp. GB-02; assembly: GCF_053470465.1. NCBI lineage: Bacteria > Bacillati > Actinomycetota > Actinomycetes > Mycobacteriales > Nocardiaceae > Rhodococcus > Rhodococcus sp. GB-02. The sequence continues at coordinate 2,393,053 of NZ_JBPUKE010000001.1, read as the reverse complement.
TCGCGTGCGAGTTCGAGGTGCTGGCGCTGATCCTCACCCACCGGGACTCGTTGCGGGCGGTACAGGAGGATGTCAGCGGCCATCAGAACCGGATAGGTGAACAAACCGACACTGGCGTTGTCGCTGCCTTGCTTGGCGGACTTGTCCTTGAACTGAGTCATGCGGCTGGCTTCACCGAAACCGGTGATGCAGTTCAGGACCCACGCCAACTGCGTGTGCTCAGGAACTTGACTCTGCACGAACAGCGTCGCCCGATCGGGATCGATACCCACTGCGAGGAGCTGAGCCACCGCAACCTTGGTGCGACGACGCAGTTCCTTCGGGTCCTGCGTCACCGTGATGGCGTGAAGATCCGGAATGAAGTAGAAAGCGTCGAAATCGTCCTGCAACGGAACCCACTGCTGCAGCGCACCCAGGTAGTTGCCGAGGTGGAAAGAATCCGACGTCGGCTGGATTCCGGAAAGCACGCGAGGCTTTGTGGTGGGCTTCTGTTCTGCAGGGGTCGACATGGTTCCGATCTTTTCACGAGTGGAAATCAGTGCAGTGGCGTGGTGCCCGGGTAGTCGAGTTCGACGAGGTCTTCACCGGTGGCGCTGGGGCCGTCCTCATCGAACTGGTAGACGGTCCGAAAAACGACGGGTGCCCATTCTTCGGCGTAGAAGTCCATCGTTCCGCGGAACCACGCCAACTGATCCTGTTGCTCGGACAGTAGAGAACCCGCGCCTCGGATCACAACTACATATCCGGCGCCCAATCCGAGTACATCGTCCAGATCGCGCATGACGTCGTCGAAAGCATCCTTGTTTCGTCCGAAGTGGGACGGAAACTGGAAGGCCGCCGCGAACTCGTCGAAGACCTGCGCCGTGGTCCGCATCTTCTCTCCACGAACCACCCGAATGACAAAATCCTCGCCACGGAGTTCACGCGCAAGATCATCCGCGACCGCTTGCTCGCCGCGCAGGGCCACCGAAGTCACGACGGAAGACGGGTCCAGCCACTGCGTCACGCTGACCGTGGACGAGTCGGACATCAGCGAATCCTCACAAACGTGTCGTAGTGATCGAGGGTGTACCACGCCGAACCGTCGTTGCCGGTGACGATTCGCTCGGCGTCGCGGCCTTGGCCGTTCTTCTTCGGGTTCACATCCCATTCCTGATAGACGACACGTCCGCCACCGGCACCGACAGCCGGTAGACGCCCTTCGCTGTTGCGGAAGGTGATGCCGCCCTTGGTGCCCGGCGCGTTGGCGGAATCCGGCCACCTCTTGGCGTCGATCTCCACCAGCGTGGCGAGAACTCGCGCCGGCGCATCGCTGTTCGTCTGCTGCGTTGTCTTGGCAGCGGAACTCGACGGCGCGGAACTCGACGGCGCAGCCTTGGTGGTGGCGCCAGGCTTGGCTTGAACACTCGAGGACTGAATGCTCGAGGACTTGGTGACCGACGACGCCGAAGACGCCGAACTGTCGGAGTCGTGTGAAGAAAGCGTCACCGCCAGCACAAGCGCCACCACGGCCACGACGACGGTGATGATGGCGTTGCGTGTCTTTGCGCTCGGCATTTTCAGACCTTCAGGCATGCCCGTCCCTACCGGTACGAGACGGTGACAGGTGCGTGATCCGACCAACGAAGGTCGTAGGACTCAGCGCGTTCCACGAGGGCAACCTTGGCCCGCTCGGCGTATCCGCGGGTGGCAACCTGGTAGTCGATGCGCCACCCAGAATCGTTGTCGAAGGCTTTTCCTCGGTACGACCACCACGAGTACGGACCGTCGACACCCGGATGGAGGGTGCGGAAGACGTCCACCCACGCGGAGTCCTGCGCGAACAGAAGGTCCATCCATGCGCGCTCCTCGGGGAGGAATCCCGAGGACTTCCTGTTGGTCTTCCAGTTCTTGAGGTCGAGTTCGGTGTGCGCGATGTTCCAATCTCCACTGACCACCACGTGGCGATCGGCAGCCTCGGCCGCCGCAGCGGTGGAGGCGAGGTGAACTGCGAAGGATGCCATGAACCGCTCCTTCTCTTCCTGCTTCGGCGTGAGCGCCTCACCGGAGGGCAGGTACAGGCTCGCGACGGTCAGATCGGCGAAGTCGGCTTCGATGTATCGACCGGCGTCGAGAAACTCGTCGTCCCCGTGGCCGATCCGCACCGCGTCGGGCTCGGTACGCGAGAGCACGGCGACTCCGTTGCGTCCCTTCGCGGACGGCTCGGCGGAGACCAGGAACCATCCGTTGCCGAGCGCCGGTTCGAGAGTCTCGCGAAGCTGATCGTCCGACGCACGCGTTTCCTGAAGGCAGATGAAATCCGCCGACGTCTTCTCCAGCCAGTCGAGCATGCCCTTACGGGCCGCTGCTCGAACGCCGTTGACGTTCACGGACGTGATGGTGTGGGGCGCAAGAATGTGGGAGTCAGCAGTTTGTGGCACGGCAAGCACCGTAGCCGATTCCACCGACGCGGATGGGCTCCCAGATCAGCGCACGGCCCTACGCTGCAGAATCACCGCAACCGCCAGCACGACTAGACCCGCGACGGCCAGCAAAGACCCCACCGCCGCCGGCGCCGTGTACCCGTAACCGGCCGCGATGACGACGCCGCCGATCCACGCTCCGAAGGCATTGGCGATGTTCAGCGCGGCGTGATTGAGAGAAGCAGCCAGGGTCTGGGCGTCCTCGGCGACGTCCATCAACCGTGTCTGCAGACCCGGAACCATCGAGGACCCCGCGAGACCGATGAGGAAGACGAAGACCAGTGCCGTGTACGGATTGCGCACAGCGATCACGAAGACCGCGAGGATCACCACGAGGGATCCCATCGACAAGAACAGGCCCTTCATCAATGCGCGATCCGCGAGGTATCCGCCGACGAAGTTGCCTGCCACCATGCCCAGTCCGTAGAGCATGAGTGCCAGGGGAATGAACGAAGCGCCAAGCCCGGACACGTCGGTGAGCGTCGTACTGATGTAGGTGTAGACGGCAAACATGCCGCCGAACCCGACCATGCCCACGATCAGCGTCATCCACACCTGGACACGGCCCAGTGCCCCGAGTTCGGTGATCGGATTCGTCACCGGCATACCGTCCAAACGCGGTATCCAGACGAACAGCGAAGCAACCGTTGCCACTCCGATTACCGCAACCAAGGCGAAGGCGCTGCGCCAGCCGAGTGCCTGACCGATCCAGGCGGCGACCGGTACCCCGATCACGTTGGCCACGGAAAGACCCATCATGACCATCGCCACGGCCTTCGCGCGTTTGCCCGGTTCGGCCAGGTGCGCTGCGACCAGCGCGGCGACTCCGAAGTAGGCGCCGTGCGGCAATCCGGCGACGAAGCGAGCCATCATCAGCGTCGTGTACGAGGGCGCGAAAACCGAAGCGGCATTGCCGACGGTGAAGGCGACCATGAGCGCGATCAACAGTGTGCGGCGCGGTACCCGTGCGGAGAGAGCAGCGATCAGCGGAGCGCCGACGACAACGCCGAGCGCGTACGCGGAGATCACGTGGCCTGCGATGGGTTCCGAGACGCCGAGCCCGGATGCCATTTCCGGGAGCAATCCCATGGCGACGAACTCGGTGGTGCCGATACCGAAACCGCCGAGGGCGAGAGCGAGCATCGCCGGACCTCTAGCGGAACGAACCCCGGGTGTCGAGGCGTCAGAACGGGAGAGGGTAGACGAAGTCACTGATCAATTGTGATCTCACACCTGGTTGAACTTCCAAGTGAGAGCGGGTGAGTTCACTCACGTGAGACCGCGAACACAAATGGGACGCCCGGTTTCCCGGACGTCCCATTCGAAAGGTGAAGCGGTGAATCTACTTCGCGGCCATGGCCTTCTGCAGGTTCACGTCGAGCGCGCCGAGGAACTCCTCGGTGGTCAGGTAGCCCTGATCGCCGCCGACCAGCATCGAGAGGTCCTTGGTCATCTGGCCGCTTTCGACGGTCTTGATGACAACGTCTTCGAGCGCCTGCGCGAAGCCGATGACCTCAGGGGTGCTGTCGAGCTTGCCACGGTGCTCGAGCCCGCGGGTCCACGCGAAGATGGATGCGATCGGGTTGGTCGAGGTGGGCTTGCCCTGCTGGTGCTGACGGTAGTGACGCGTCACGGTGCCGTGAGCAGCCTCTGCCTCACAGGTCCGTCCGTCCGGTGTGAGCAGAACCGACGTCATGAGGCCGAGCGAGCCGAAGCCCTGGGCCACGGTGTCGGACTGAACGTCACCGTCGTAGTTCTTGCATGCCCAGACGTAGCCGCCCTCCCACTTGAGTGCGGAAGCGACCATGTCGTCGATGAGGCGGTGCTCGTAGGTCAGACCTGCGGCATCGAACTCAGCCTTGAACTCGGTCTCGTAGACGTGCTGGAAGATGTCCTTGAAGGCACCGTCGTACGCCTTGAGAATGGTGTTCTTGGTGGACAGGTACACCGGGTAGTTCTGCTGCAGTCCGTAGGTGAGCGACGCGCGAGCGAAGTCACGGATGGACGTGGTGAAGTTGTACTGCCCCTGGACGACGCCGCCCTCTTCGGGGAAGTTGACCAGTTCGTGCTCGATCGGTGCGCTGCCGTCCTCAGGCGTGTAGGTGATCATCACCTTGCCGGGGCCGGGGACCTTGAAGTCTGTGGCGCGGTACTGGTCGCCGAATGCGTGACGGCCGATGATGATCGGCTTGGTCCAGCCCGGAACGAGTCGCGGAACGTTGGAGATGATGATCGGTGCGCGGAAGATCGTGCCGCCGAGAATGTTGCGGATCGTTCCGTTCGGGGAACGCCACATCTTCTTGAGACCGAATTCCTCGACACGTGCCTCGTCCGGCGTGATCGTGGCGCATTTGACGCCGACGCCGTGCTTCTGGATCGCGTGCGCTGCGTCGATGGTGACCTGGTCGTCGGTCTCGTCGCGGTACTCGATACCGAGGTCGTAGTACTCGAGGTTCACATCGAGATACGGATGGATCAACTTGTCTTTGATGAACTGCCAGATAATGCGCGTCATCTCATCGCCGTCGAGTTCGACGACGGTGCCCTCAACCTTGATTTTGGACATGGGTGCTTCGCGTCCTCCTAGGAAGTTTCCCTGGTTACACGGTTGCGGTCACACTTTGTGAGTGGGTCCGCGAACGGTTCGATTATCAAACCTAGACGGTGTGGACTGATCTCGGGAGATGAGTCCCAAACAAGACAAGCGTACTGCTAACCCGTGAGGCTGCAACCGGCAGGTCCACCCATCGGTCTCTACTCGCGAGTAACTTTTGCCTGCTAGTGGGCTGCGTCGCTCTGCCCCGCGTGCGGTTGCGGCTCACATTTCGCCCCGCGTCAGGACTGCGCTCACTTCCCGGTAGAATCCGACTTGGTCATGAGTGCCAGCGTCAAGCCCCGGCTCGCTGGACGGCAACCCTCCAACCGCGGTGGGGTGCCCCGGGTGATGACCAGGTTTCCCGACGTGGATCTGCTCGCGCAGTTCCACCGCAATTCGGGTGACAAGCGCGGGTCCGACAGGGACGGACCCCAGACCGGGCCGAGCCCCACGGAGGTATTTCAGTATGTGTCGCACTTGTAGATAGACCCCAGCACGGGGCGGCGATCATTCGCCCCCGTCCGACATCTATCCGTCAGACCACTGGAGTGAACAAATCATGACCGACAACACAGCCGACGCCGCAGCAACTTCTGATCCGACCGCGAACTGGTCGTTCGAGACCAAGCAGGTGCACGCCGGGCAAACAGCGGACACCGCCACCAATGCGCGCGCTCTGCCGATCTACCAGACCACCAGCTACGTCTTCGACAGCACCGATCACGCTGCGGCACTGTTCGGCCTCGCCGAGCCGGGCAACATCTACACGCGGATCATGAATCCCACACAGGACGCCGTCGAGCAGCGCATCGCTGCCCTCGAAGGCGGAGTCGCCGCACTCCTCCTCTCCTCGGGTCAGGCTGCCGAGACCATCGCGATCCTCAACATCGCCGAGGCCGGCGACCACATCGTCTCCAGCCCGTACCTGTACGGCGGCACGTACAACCTCCTGCATTACACCCTTCGTAAGCTGGGCATCGAAGTCACGTTCGTCGAGGATCCTGACGATCTCGACCAGTGGCGCGAAGCAATTCGCCCGAACACGAAGGCGTTCTACGGCGAAACGATCGCCAATCCGAAGAACCACATTCTCGACCTACCCGGCATCTCGTCGCTGGCCCACGAGAACGGTCTTCCGTTGATCGTGGACAACACTGTCGCGACGCCGTACCTGCTCCGCCCGCTCGAACACGGCGCCGACATCGTCGTCCACTCCGCCACCAAATACCTTGGCGGACACGGCACCGCGATCGCCGGCGTCATCGTCGACGGCGGCACCTTCGATTGGACGCAGGGTCGCCACACGAACTTCACGACGCCTGATCCCAGCTACCACGGCGTCACCTTCGCAGACCTCGGCGCGCCGGCGTTTGCACTCAAGGCTCGCGTCCAACTGCTGCGCGATCTCGGCTCCGCCGTGGCGCCGTTCAACGCGTTCCTCATCGCGCAGGGCATCGAAACCTTGAGCCTGCGCATCGAGCGTCACGTGTCCAATGCACAGAAGGTCGCCGAGTTCCTCGACGGCCACGGCGAGGTGGCCTCCGTTTCCTACGCGGGACTTCCCTCCTCGCCTTGGTTCGAACGCGGAAAGCAGCTGATGCCCAAGGGAACCGGCGCCATCGTCACCTTCGAGCTGCCCGGCGGGATCGATGCGGGCAAGAAGTTCGTCAACGCCCTGACACTGCACAGCCACGTCGCCAACATCGGTGATGTTCGCTCACTCGTCATCCACCCCGCGTCGACGACGCACTCGCAGCTCACCCCCGAAGAGCAGCTCGCTTCGGGTGTCACGCCCGGACTCGTCCGCCTCGCGGTCGGGATCGAGGGAATCGACGACATCCTCGCCGATCTCACCGTCGGCCTGGCTGCGGTGGCAAACTCGTGACCGTGAACGAATTGGAGCCCAGGATCGACCTCCTACCCCCGGCCGACGGTCAGGTGGGGTTCGTCGACATCGGCGCTCTGGAACTCGAAAGCGGCGCGGTACTCCCATCCGTTTCGCTCGCCGTTCAGCGGTGGGGTGAGCTGTCCCCGAACTGCGACAACGTCGTACTCGTCGAGCACGCACTGACCGGAGACTCGCACGTCACCGGTCCGATCTCCGCGAATCAGCCATCCCCCGGCTGGTGGAACGGGATGGTCGGCCCCGGCGAACCGATCGACACCGGCGAATGGTGCGTCATCGCAACCAATGTCCTCGGTGGTTGTCGCGGCACGACCGGTCCCAGTTCACTGGCCGACGACGGCAAGCCGTGGGGCAGCAGGTTCCCGGAGATCTCCATCCGGGATCAGATCGCGGCGGAGAAGAAGCTTGTCGATCTGCTCGGGATCGACCAGTTGGCCTCGGTGGTCGGCGGATCCATGGGCGGCATGCGCACCCTCGAGTGGGCAGTTACCTACCCGGACAGCATTCGCTCCGCGTTGGTGCTCGCAACCGGTTCACGGGCGACCGCAGATCAGATCGGCACCCAGACGACGCAGATCGCGGCCATCGTCTCCGATCCCGACTGGCAAGGCGGTAACTACCACGGAACGGGTCGGGCACCGCGCGCCGGACTCGGCATCGCTCGTCGCATCGCGCACCTGACGTATCGCACAGAGTCCGAACTGGACGCACGCTTCGAGAACTCCGCTCAGAACGACGAAAACCCGTGGAACGGTGGACGATACGCGGTGCAGAGTTACCTGGAACATCAGGCGGACAAGCTGGTCGACCGCTTCGACCCGAGCACGTACGTCCTCCTGACCGAGGCCATGAACCGGCACGACATCGGCCGTGGACGCGGCGGCGTTGCAGCGGCGTTGGCATCGATCACGGCACCGGTCGTCGTGGGCGGCGTGGATTCGGATCGGCTGTATCCCCTTCGTTTGCAAGAGGAGATCGCCGACGGAATTTCCACGTGCAGCGGCCTCGAGATTCTCAAGTCCAAGGACGGCCACGACGGCTTCCTGACGGAGGCGGACGCCGTTGCCGGACTCCTTCGCCGCACGATGGGGTTCGCACGCACGGCTCGCTGATCCGGCACAGAGCCACATTTTCAGAATTCGTCAATGTCGGGAAAACCACAGCTGATCTGCGGGTTTTCCCGACATTTTCATTGGCGAACGTGAGCCGGCGCGGCTAGCATCGGCGAACGTGAATCAGCCATGCTCGACGCGCCTGCAGGCTACGTACATTCCCGAGCACATGTCCTTCGCGTTCTGGGGTGACGCAGACCCGGCAGCGCGGCTGTCGGCACTGGGGATGCCGACCGGATCGCCGGGCATGTGCAGGCTTGCGATCCCGGTCGACGAGTCGATCACAGCAACCGACGTCGAAGCACAACTGCTCGACCTCACCACCGCGATCGACGCGTTCCACAACCTCGATGGAGGTCGCGGCGACCTCGGACCGTCGTTGCTCGCGTGGAAGCGCGTCATCGACACCGGCGCACATGACATTCCGACCGCAGCGCATGCAGCGATCGACCGTGACGACACGAAAATCAGAAGCGCCCGGTCCACGCTGCAATTGTTCACGCAAGCGCGCGCGGCCATCGAGAGTCTTCGCCGAGCAAAGATTCAGGCGACATTGCGCCCGTATCAAGTGCAGGGAGTTGCCTGGTTGACTGCACTGTCGGGTTCGGGCGGTGGGATCTTGGCCGACGAGATGGGTTTGGGTAAGACACTGCAAGCGATTTCGATGATCGCGATCCGCGCCGACGACGGTCCGCATCTGGTTGTGTGTCCCACCTCGGTGATCGGAAACTGGCGCCGCGAGATCGAGCGATTCGCTCCGCATCTGCCACTGCATGTTCATCACGGGACTGCTCGCGCACTTCCCACTCGTATCCCCGCTGGCACCACGGTTCTGACCAGCTACAGCGTCTTGCGTTCCGATGCGGCCCAATTGACCCCGATCCACTGGAGTTCGGTGATCTTCGACGAGGCGCAGCAGATCAAGAACCCTGCTTCCCTCGCTACGAAAGCGGCAATGCAGTTGTCGGCCAACGTCAAGGTGGCGATGACCGGCACGCCGGTGGAGAACCGCCTCGAGGAGTTGTGGTCACTCTTTCGCGTTGCCAATCCCGACGTCCTCGGAACTCGCGCACGTTTTCGTCAACGCTTTGCCGTACCGATCGAATCCGGTCGATCCGCAACTGCGGCGACCAGGCTTGCCGCGGTCATCGATCCTTTCATTCTGCGCAGAACCAAAGACACAGTGGCCAAGGATCTTCCGCCCAAACAGTTCTCCACTGTCTCGTGCACTCTGACATCGGAACAGGCGCGGATCTATCGGTCGGCAGTTGCTGATGCGTTCGACACCGGATTGGGTACGGGAATTGCCCGGCGCGGCAACATCCTTGCGCTGCTGACCACCCTCAAACAGGTATGCAATCACCCCGCGCAGGTGACCGGCGATACGGACGACCTCTACGGAAGATCCGGAAAGCTCGACCGCGCAACGGAAATGATCGCCGAGATCGTCGACGACGGCGATCGTGCGCTGATCTTCACGCAGTACCGGACGATGGGCGAGATGCTTTCGCGGCACCTGGGATCCGAATTGGGAATCGGTGCCGTGCCTTTCCTTCACGGCGGCCTGAACACCGACAAGCGCGACGGGATGGTCGACGCGTTCCAGAACGACGCGGATTCCCCGCCGGTTCTGATTCTGAGCCTGCGCGCCGCCGGCTTCGGCCTCAACCTCACCCGCGCGAGTCACGTCGTGCACTACGACCGGTGGTGGAACCCAGCCGTCGAAGATCAGGCAACCGACCGGGCACACCGCATCGGCCAGAAGCGCACCGTCAACGTCCACACCTTGGTGACAGGCGGAACCGTGGAGGATCACATCGCAGCGATGCACGAGTCCAAACGAGCTGTAGCCGATGCTGTTTCCGGCAACGTCGAGGCCGCCCTGGCAGATCTTCCCGACACCGAATTGCGTGAACTTCTCGAACTCGACGGCGCGGTGATCATCTGATGGCCAACGAATTCGGCGTCACCGCTTGGGGTCGGGCGTGGCTGCGCACGGTGGAGCGGACCGCGGCATCAGGTCCGAACCCGTCTCTGCCGAGGGCTCGTACCCTGGCACGCAACGGGTCGGTGGAATTCACAGTGGTCTCATCGGGGACCGTCGTCGCCGAGGTGAGCACCAAAGCAAAAACCTCGTCGGTGACGATTGCCGTCCCGCTCTGGACCAAATCCGAGATCGCTGCAGTGAAGAGCCTTCTCCGCTCGGAGGGAAAGGCCAACAGATCCGTCTCCACAGGCGAACTACCGGACAGCGTCGTCACCGAACTGCAAGCTCGAAATATCGCAGTCGCCGTTGATCTTTCGGAGTGCACTGCCAGCTGCAACTGCTCGGGTCGGCGCTCGCCGTGCGTTCACCATCTCGCCGCGATCTACGCTCTGGCCGGGCGGATCGACGAGGAACCGGTCCTCGCAGTGACGCTGCGAAGTGCACCGGACAAGGCCGGAAAGAAGTCGGCATCCACGCAGTCACCGGAGTGGATCCCGTTGAGCGACATCGACATCCGCTCGTTCTACGGGAACTGACCTTCTCAGTCGGTACCGAGCGGATCGATGGTCAGGGCAAGCGTCGCGATCAACGCTCCCATGACGCCCATCGCCGCGGTGTCGAAAACCCTTCCGCGCACGGCAAGCAACCCCACACGATTCTCGGGAACGAACCACCGCGCGGCAGCACCGATGATGACGGCAACACCGAAGACGAGGGCGCCGCGGCGCCACCGGTCGGCCAGTACGAGAACAACAGCTGCCGCGATCACGGCAAGGACCGCGAGCATGGGCAGATTCTTCTTCGCGAGGCCGACCAGTGAGGACATCGGACTCAGACTCCGGCCAGAACCCGCTCGGCACGCTCGACCACGTTGGTGATTAGGAACGCGCGGGTCAGCGGTCCGACTCCACCGGGATTGGGTGAGACGAAGCCGGCGACCTCGTTCACGTCGGCTGCGACGTCGCCGCGCAGGCCGTCGTCGGTGCGACTGACGCCGACGTCGAGGACCGCTGCCCCGGGCTTGACCATGTCTGCGGTGATGAGGCCGGGAACGCCGGCGGCAGCGACAATGATGTCGGCGCGGCGAACCTCGGCCGCGAGATCGCGGGTACCGGTGTGGCAGAGCGTGACCGTCGCGTTCTCGCTACGACGCGTCAGCAACAATCCGATCGGACGACCGACCGTGACGCCGCGTCCGACAACCACCACGTGTGCACCGGCAATCGGGACCTCGTAGCGACGCAGAAGGTGGAGGATTCCACGTGGGGTGCACGGCAGCGGGGCTTCCTTGCCCAACACCAGTCGACCGAGGTTGACCGGATGCAAGCCGTCGGCATCCTTGTCGGGGTCGATACGCTCGAGGGCCGCGTTCTCGTCGAGGTGCTTGGGAAGGGGCAACTGGACGATGTAGCCGGTGCACTCGGGATTGGCATTGAGCTCGTCGATCGTCGCGTTGAGCTGCTCCTGCGTGATGTCGGCAGGCAGGTCGCGTCGCAAAGAATTGATACCGACCTTGGCGCAGTCGTTGTGCTTGCCGCGCACGTAAGCAGCGGATCCGGGGTCGTCGCCCACCAGGATGGTGCCCAAGCCGGGTGTGATGCCCTCTGCCTTCAGAGCGCTCACCCGCACCTTCAGGTCTTCGAAGATTTCGTCGCGGGTAGCTTTGCCGTCGAGGATCGTTGCAGTCACGGCGACCATTGTTCCAGGTTAGGGTCGATGAGTGACAACGGCTCCGGAACTACGCGGCCCGAGGGTGCTCCTCTCCCCCGTCTCGCCCGACCATCACGCCCGTCTGCGGGCAATTCACCTGCACCCGGACGTCGTGCACTGGTGGCAAAATCCCGACGACGACTGGCCTGCAGCGCCGGAGGCCGGCACCACGCGCTACAGCATCTACTACGGCGACCACCTGATCGGCTTCATCCAGTGGTATGAGGCGGAGGACAACCCCGACTTCCGCCACGCCGGGCTCGACTTGTTCCTCGATCCCGACTTTCACAGCAAAGGGTTCGGTCGCGAATCGATACGGGTGCTGTGTGCCCATCTGATCGACGACCTCGCATTCCACCGTCTTGTCATCGACCCCGAGGTCGACAACTCCGTCGCCATCGCGTGCTATCGATCTGTGGGGTTCAAAGACGTCGGGGTGATGCGCGAGTACTCGCGAGATCGCCACGGTGTGTGGAAGAACGGTCTGTTGATGGATCTCCTCGCTCGGGAATTCATCCGCTGATCGACAGGCCCCAACCCGAGAGGACAGACATCATGTTGCTGGACAAGGAATTCACGGCCACCTTGCAGAAGAGTGACGCCAAGGGTGGGTGGACCTGCGTCATCTGGCCGGAGTCCGCCGAGTTCTTCGGAACCCGCGGCCTGGTCAAGGTTCGCGGGACGATCGACGGACATCCGTTCCAGAGTTCGTTCATGGCCTTGGGAGACGGCAACCACAAGCTGCCGGTCAAAGCCGATCTTCGCAAAGCCATCGGCAAGGAGACGGGCGAACTGGTGACCGTGCACCTCGAGGAGCGCTTGCAGAGCTAGGCGCCACTACTTCATGTCGACGACAAGACCGTGCGCCGACGCATAAGCCACGGCCTGCATCAACTCGATCTGCGCGTTTCCGATAGACGCGGACGTCCACAGGCTCGGATCGATCCGCGCACCGCGCAGATCTGCACCCTCGAGTTTGAGTCCACCCGTGCGAGCACCGGACAGATCCGCCGACGCCAGAACCGCGCCCCGCATGTCGGCCCGAACCAGGTTCGCTTCACGGAAGCGGCATGAGGTGAAGTCGATCTTCCTCAAGTCCGCCCCGCCCAGTGAGGTCAACGAGAAGTCGACTTCGTCGAGCGTCAACGGCCGGATGCGGCAACCGTCGAACGTCGACCCGAGCAGACTGCAGTTTCGGAACGTGCTGTGCCACAGGCTGGTCCGAGCAAAATTGCACGAGCGGAACGCTGTTCCCGTGTGCACGGACTCCCCCAGATCGGTGCCGGTGAAATCGCAGTCGGTGAACACCACCGATTCCGTCGTGAGTCCGGTGAGATCGGCGTCTCGGAAATTGCAATTGGTGAAAGTGCGCTGACGCCACTTCTGCCCGGCCAGTCGCGCGTCTGAATAATCTTCGCCGACGACCTCGTCGGATTCTTCGGGGAGCATGCCGTCCATACTGCCCCGCCGCACCGACACCGGTTCAGCGCCCCTGATGGCAGCCGACAATCAGCCGGCCGACACCCAGCGATCTCGTCCATCGCTGCCAATCCCACACACCATCGGAGTGCCCTTCTTTGTCACGCCTGTCGCGCCAGGGGTCGAACAGAACGAGCCCGGATTCACCGTTCCTCCCGACGGTTTCGGTGGAACGTACGCAGGTTCCATTGTCTTCGGCGGCGTGTACGCCGGAGCGGGCGGAACGTACGGCGTAGTCGTGGTCTCCGGGACCTGCGGCACCAGCGGCACTATTGCCACGGTGGTCGTCGTCGGTGGCTGCACGATCGTTGTCGTCGTCGGCAAGAGGGACGAAGTTGTGGTCTTCGTCGTCGATGGGACAGTGGTTTTGGTTGTCGTCGCTGCAGCTGTCGTCGAAGAGGTCACAGCAGGCGTCGTCGATTCTTCCGACTTGCCCGCCCCCGTCGCCGCAGCGATGGCCACCAACCCTACGACTGCTGCGCCGGCGATCCACGGCCACTTACGCCGCGTCTTGCCTTCCTCGGCGTTTGCGTCCGGCGACGGAGATCCCGGTGCACCGAAGACTTGCGTCGGAGTACCGAATGCTTGAGTGGGTGCATCGACGCCCTTGGGCCGTGTCTGGGCGGTCCACTGCTGACCGTCCCAGTAACGGTCGATCGTGGGGTCGAAGGGGTCGGGGTTCCAACCGGCGGGAGGGTTCATGAAATGTCCGTTCTGAGAAGAGTGCCGGAAATAGATTCGCACGGACTGGCCGGTTTGTTACCAATTTGCCCACACTTCTCGACCGGTCTTCTCACGGACGCGGGCACCGATACGACGCCCGGTACAGTTCCTCGAGTGTTCCGAGTGATGTTCCACGAGCCCCGCATCCCACCCAACACCGGAAACGCGATCCGCATGGTCGCGGGCACCGGTTGCGAACTCCACCTGGTCGGCCCTCTCGGGTTCGACTTGTCGGAGCCGAAGCTCAAGCGCGCAGGCTTGGACTACCACGATCTGGCGACTGTCACGGTCCACGAAAACCTGGCCGCCGCCTGGGATGCCGTCACCCCCGCTCGCGTATTCGCCTTCACCGCGCACGCGACCACGTCATATGCCGATATCGCCTACCAACCCGGCGACGTCCTGCTCTTCGGGCCCGAACCCACCGGGTTATCCGAGGAAGTGCTGGCGGACGAACACATCACCGAGCGCCTACGTATCCCGATGCTTCCCGGACGCCGATCCCTCAACCTGTCCAACGCTGCCGCCCTGGTGACGTACGAGGCCTGGCGCCAGCACGGGTTCAAGGGCGCCGTCTGATCGACGTCAGTAGACGTCCCGGACGTAGCGCTTCTCCGCCGAAAGAGCCTTCACATACGCCTCGGCACTACGAGGGGCCAGTTTTCCGTGTTGAGCGACCACCCCGTTGAGGGCACTGTCGACATCCTTGGCCATCCGGTTGGCATCGCCGCAGACGTAGAAGTGCGCTCCCTTCTGCAACCACTCCCACAGCAGTGCACCACGCTCTCGCATCCGGTCCTGTACGTAGACCTTGTCGGCTTGATCCCGGGAAAATGCGAGGTCGAGTTCAGTGAGGAATCCGTCTTTCCGCAATTCTTCGATTTCTTCGCGGTAGTAGAAGTCGGTCGCGGCGTGCTGTTCCCCGAAGAACAGCCAGTTCGGGCCCGTGTGCCCCAATGCCCGACGCTCATGCAGGAAGGCACGGAACGGCGCGATGCCGGTCCCCGGGCCGACCATGATCATCGGGGTTTCGGGATCGGACGGTGGCCGGAAATGGGTCGACTTCTGCACGAAAATGCCGATGTCATCATCGTGGGCGTGGTCTGCGAGGTAGGTCGAGCACACCCCACGCCGTGGGACACCCGCGACGTTGTAGCGCACCGCGGACACCGTCAGCTGCACTTCGCGTGGGTTCTCCTTCGGACTGGAGGATATCGAATACAGCCGCGGCTGAAGCGGTTTGAGGAGGGAGAGCCATTCGTCCGTCGAGGCACGAACGGGCGACTGCGCAAGTACGTCGATGGACTGTCGTCCCCACGACCAGTCTTTGAGCGTGGAGATGTTCTCCGGTTTCATCAACTCGGCCAGGTCCGCATCGCGAGTCCGTTGATGCACGAACCGAATCATGTCGCTCGAGATTCGAGTGATCTCCAGGCGTTCGGTCAACGCGGTACGCAAGGTCATCGCGCCGTACTGCCCCAGATCGACGGTCTCCTCACCGTCGAGGCCGGTAAGGGTGAGCCACTCGTCGACAAACGGGGAACTGTTTCGCGGCCAGACTCCGAGAGCGTCGCCGGCTTCGTAGCTGACCGTGTCGTCCGGAAGGTGAAAACCCAACTGCCGCACATCTTTGGAAGAGCCTGGCCGGTTGAGCACGACATTGCGCGTCAAAGCTGTAGTCAGTGGCGCCTTCTTGTTGTACTGCAGCGGCGCCGACATCGCCGGTGAAATCGGCGCGGCCACAGCAGTTGTGCCGGAGTTCTTCAATGCAACGACGACGTCGGTCGACTCGCCCGCCTCCGTGCTCTGAAGTTCGGCCGTGACCGCATCGAGCCATCCAACAGCTGTGTCTTCGAAATCAGGCTCGCAGTCGACGCGATCGACGATACGACTGGCTCCCAGTTCAGCAAGGCGAGCGTCGAGTTTTCGCCCGTGTCCACAGAAGTCGTCGTAGTTCGAGTCCCCGAAAGCAATTACTGCATAACGTGTCTCGACCATGCTGGGCGCTGTGTCAGCAGCCAAGGCTTCCCAGAAACCGCTGCCGTTGTCCGGGGATTCGCCGTCACCGGAGGTACTGGTGATCAGCAGGACCTCTCGGGTGGCCGCCAGGTCGGCAGCCGGGAACTCGTCCATTGCGTGTATCACCACGGGCAAACCGACTTCCCCGAGACGAGCAGCGCAGGCGGCGGCAAACTCCTCCGCGTTTCCGGTCTGCGATGCCCAGAGCACGACGATCGGCGCCCGCTCGGAGGCAGTGTCCGTACCCGATGACAACGCGGGCCCGTCAGTGCCAGGGAGTGAGGTCCTTGAGTACAGGCCGGCCAAGACACCGTCTACCCACATCCGCTTTTCGCCATCGAAGGGTGCAGCCGGAGGCAAGGTCGGCACTCCGACAGTGCGATCGGCATCCGCACGCAACGCCGCGAGAAGACCTGCCAGGTAGCTCTGTTGGAGCGGATCGAATACCACTGCAGGTGTTCCTGTTTGGCCGATGACATCAGCGAGGACATCGGTTCGCGACAAAGCCCGATCAGTCGCCACGGGAGCCACCCGCGGCGATTCGGCGAGCTCCGTTTCGGGCGTGTTCACGGCGACCTTCGTCATAGTGACGGCACAGGCTTTGAACTCCGGTTGCTGGGAGGCAGGGTCGATGGCGTCGTTGGTGACGGCGTTGATCGAGAGATACTCGCCGAAGGCGTCGTTCCAGTGAAACGGTGCGAAGCAGTTTCCCGGACGCACTCGGTCGGTGACCACGGCCGGGAGCACTGCGCGGCCGCGGCGTGAGGCGACCTCGATCGCGTCCTTGTCGACGACGCCGAGGCGTGTGGCGTCGTCGGGATGGATCTCGACAAAGGGCCCGGGATTGAGTTTGTTCAGCTTGGCCACCTTGCCGGTCTTGGTCATGGTGTGCCACTGGTGCGCAAGACGACCGGTGTTGAGCAGGAACGGATAGTCGTCGTCGGGCATTTCGGCGGGAAGCATGTGTGGCCGGGCGAAGAACATCGCGCGGCCCGTGGCGGTGGGGAACGCGAGGCGTGGAGTGCTGCCGTCCTCTCGGACCAGAAGCCTCTGACTGACACCGTCATTGAGGTATCGGATGGGATGACGGTCCTGATTACTCTCGGGCGGACATGGCCACTGGATCGGCGACTTGCGGAGGCGCTCGTAGGTGACGCCGCGTAAGTCGTAGCCGGTCTTCGGATTCCAGAACTGCTTGATCTCCTCGAACACCTCCTCGGCACTGGCATAGGTGAATGCCTCGGCATAGCCCATCTCGCAGGCGATTCGGGCGATGATCTGCCAATCAGGCAGAGCCTGCCCGACCGGATCCAGTGCCTGTTGGAAGAGCGTCAGGTTGCGTTCGGAGTTGATCATCACTCCGTCGGACTCTGTCCACAGCGACGCCGGCAGCAGCACGTCGGCGTATTCGTTGGTCTCGGTGCCCAAGAACGCATCCTGGGTGATGACGAGGTCAGCCTTCTCCAATCCGTCGATGACGGTCTTGCGGTTGGCAACCGTCGCAACAGGATTGGTGCAGATGATCCAGCACGCCTTGATTTCACCCGCCGCCATTCGGGAGAACAGGTCGATGGTCCCACCGCCGGTTTCGGTGCGCAGCGAACCCTGCGGGATCCCCCATCGCTCCTCGACGAAGTCGCGATCGGCGTCGACCATCACGGCACGCTGACCTGGCAAACCTGGCCCCATGTAGCCCATTTCACGACCACCCATGGCGTTCGGCTGCCCGGTCAACGAGAACGGGCCGCTGCCAGGCGTGCAGATCGCACCGGTCGCCAGATGAAGGTTGCAGATGGCGTTGGTGTTCCACGTGCCGTGGGTGCTCTGGTTCAGACCCATTGTCCAACAGCTCATCCAGTTGTCGGCCTCACCGATCCATTGCGCTGCGGTGCGAATGTCGGCTTCGGGGATGCCGGTGATCTCGCTGACCTTCTCCGGTGTGTACTCCTCGAGGAAGGTGGGCATCGCCTCCCAGCCTTCGGTGAATTCGGCGATGAAGTCCGGATCGGTGTGCCCGTTCACGACGAGTAGGTGGAGAAGTCCGTTGAGTAGTGCGAGATCGGTGCCGGGGGCGATCTGCAGGAACAAGTTCGCCTTGTCTGCGGTGGCGCTGCGTCGAGGATCCACGACGATCAACTTCGCGCCTGCCTTGACCCGCTCCTGCATTCGAAGGAAGAGGATCGGATGGCAGTCTGCCATGTTCGCACCGGTCACGAAGAACACGTCGGCGTGTTCGAAGTCCTGGTAGGAACCGGGCGGTCCGTCGGCCCCGAGCGATTGCTTGTATCCGGTGCCGGCACTGGCCATGCACAGCCGGGAATTCGATTCGATCTGATTGGTGCCGATGAAGCCCTTGGCCAGTTTGTTCGACAGGTACTGGGCCTCGAGAGACATCTGCCCGGACACATACAACGCAAATGCGTCGGGGCCGTGTTCGTCGATTATTGCCCGCAGGCGGTGGGCAGTTTCGGTGATGACTGCACTCATATCCGCAGCTTCGATCGCCTCGCCTCGGTGTGGACGCCGATATGCAGATTCCATGCGCCCCGGGCCGGCGAGCATGTCCGCCGTCGTGGTGCCCTTGGTGCACAAACGTCCGAAATTGGTGGGATGTGTCTTCAGACCGGACGACTTCGCGGCCTTCCGACGCCCTGTCTCCGGATCGGTGATGATGTCGAGGACAAGACCACAGCCCACCCCGCAGTACGCGCAGAGGGTGTCGACACTGGTGGTAGTGAGTTGAGCGCCCATCGATTCATGCATCCCTTCGACCGAGGATCAAGGTCGACTTCCATCTTCGGATGCAGTTGTTTCGGGAGTTCATGCACGATGTTGCGTATCAATCACTCTTTCCTCACCGCCGCCTTCGGACTGATGTGCGCTCCCGGAACCATCAGTCGTCGACGGGCCGGGGCACGCGAATGCCCAGTTCTACGCCCTGCCGCCGAATCGAGCGATGTAGTGCCAGACCCTTTTGAGGTCCTGCGGATCGTAGTAGCCTCGCCGGGCGAGACCCAGGATGGCAGGCGTCAGTCGACCATCGAGCGCAACCTCTCGGGCAATGTCGACGACGGTAGCTCCCCGATAGTCGGGATGTTCGGCGACCTCGTCGGCGTCGACCGCGTAACCGTCGTGCCACAACACCGGGCACGTGAGCGAGTGGGCGATCTCTTCGATCCGTGTGCCCTGGTAACTCGGATCCAGAACGAGCGCCTCGACGTCCGTTCCGATGTCGACGACGCCGTGAACGTGTGCCTCGATGTAGTGGTCGAGCGGATCCTCGAACTCGTCGGCTACGGCGGCGTCAACCAAGCTCATCGCTTCCGCCGTTCCGAAGAGACCGGGCTCGAAGACGCTGTCCGGAAAGCAGAAAGTGGTGCGGTCGAGCGTGTGCTCGGCAAGCCGGAAGTAGGACGAGCCGAATCGAGGAGATGCCCCGTACAGATCGGCGGAAAAGTTCAATGATCCGTACTTCGGCCGTTCCGACAACTCTCGCTCGTCGTAGGCTCCGCCGAAAATCCGACTCTCCCAACGCCAACGGTCGCCGCCGAGGTGTGCCGTCAGTCCCCCGTTGCTCGTACGAGTCTCGAACTGGGTCACGTAGGCGCCTTGACGTGCGATCGAGGCCAGTGTCAGACCACTTTCACAAGGGAGGTCTGGATGAAAGTGCAACGTCACCCGGTGATTTCGATCCAGCGGGCCACCCTTCGAGAGGTCGTGCACGTGCGCAATCGCGGCGGACGCGGGAGAGGAATCGACAGGCATTCGCCCATTATCCGGATACGGAAGCTTCACCGGTGAAGAAGTCGACCAGCGAGTAGGGTGCGCCTTCACCGAGGCAGAGATCAAGGATCACGTGCAAGTCCGCGCATTCCTCGCGACCGTCGCCACGCGGTGGGAAGAACTCGACTCCGCGAAGTACCCGTTCCTCAATCGGGTGACGGCACGACTGCGCGATCACGACGACCGCGAGCAGTTCCTGGCAGGCATCAACCTCACCCTCGCGGGGATCGACACCGTCCGATAGCAGCAGCAGCCGTCAGCGTGAATGAACAGCGGTGTTGGAACCGAGCGCAATGTCGAGGAAATCTCGTGCCGCACCGCGCAATCCGCGATCGGGATCCCAGACGGCCTGCAGCCGCCGCGGCATCCGCAAGCCGTCGACGTTGACCGCGACCAGTCGGCCGTCCGTCAGGTCGGCCGCAACCGCCAGCGACGACAGAACGGCCGGGGCGTTGCCTGCCACCACCGCAGCCTTGACGGCGGTGCACGAGGTGAGCTCGAGCAACGGCGGCACACAATCGGGAACAGCATTCTCGAGCGTCAGACGGGTACCGGACCCTGACTCGCGCTGAATGAGCGGTGTGCGCGCGAGGTCCGCGACCGGAACCGGCGCACCATTCGCCCAGTCATGCCCCGGTGGAACCACCACGACGAGGTGATCACGCGCCACCTCGCACGACGCGAGCGCTGACGGCACATCCGGCCCTTCGACAAATCCGATATCAGCCTTGCCTGCCTGGACTTGAGCGGAGACGTCCGAGGAGTTGTGCAAACTCACCGACGCTACGACGTTGGGGAACTTGTGGCGCATCGCAACCGTCCACCCGGGCACCAGATATTCGGCAATGGTCATGCTGGCCGCGACAGTGACGGCAGCGTCGCGTTCACCGCGGAGAGCAGCAACCCCCGACGCCATTTCCTCGGCACTGACCAGGATGTGGCTGGCCCATTCGAGAATCAGTCCGCCCTCGGCAGTGGGACGTACACCGGTCGCCGCTCGATCGAAGACCTTGATTCCGAGCTGACGCTCGACCGAACGCACGCGCGCACTGACTGCCTGCTGACTGAGCCCGTGCTCCCGGCCGGCAGCACCCATGCTGCCCAGACGCCCCACGGAAAGCAGGACGTCGAGGGCACTGAGTTCCGGCACCCGAGGAGACAACGACATGACCCAAGATTAGACCCACAAGGCGAGTTTGTGGGCATTCAAGGACAACCGGTCTACCGGTACGAACCGGATGAGACGACAGTGGAATACATGACCACCACCACGAGTCCCACCTTCGCCCACATCACCCCGAACTGGTTCGCGGCAGCGATGGGAACGGGAATCGTGTCGGTGGCCGCGGCTTCGCTCGAACCGGAGATCGAGGGCTTGAAACTGGTCTCGGAGATCTTCTGGGTGCTGGCGGTTCTCGTGCTGTGCGCCCTGATCGGAGCATTCGCCACCCATTGGTCACAACATCGATGTCAGGCCCTCGCCTACCTGCACAGCCCCGCGATGTTCCCGTTCTACGGCGCCGTCGCCATGGCGCTTCTGACCGTGGGATCCGCAACCGGCATCACCGGCCCGGACTTTCTCGGCCACGACGTGGCGATCACCGTGTCGCTGACACTGTGGACACTCGGCACGGCACTCGGCCTGATCACCTACGTCGTGATGATGATTCGTCTGGTTCGAGATGCGGGAATGGCAACTGCTATGCCGTTCTGGCTCATGCCCGTCGTACCTCCGATGGTCTCGGCCACCACCGGCGCAGCGGTCAGCACGCACATGCCCGATGGTGCATTGCGCATCGCGGTACTGGTTTTCTGCTACATCCTGTTTGTTCTGGCACTGACCGCCGCCATCGGCATTCTGGTTGCCGTCGCCAGGCAGTTCGCACGCAACCGCTCGGCAGGCGTTGATGTGATCCCGTTCAATGCCATTCCCTCACTGTGGATTCCGTTGGGCGTGATCGGACAGTCGATCGCTGCATCGAACTTGTTGGCCGCCGCCTCACGGCATGTACTCAGTACCGAGCATGCCGACGCCCTGCACGAATTCGGAATCGCGTACGGAACCGTCGTCGGAATCATCGGCGTGATCGCCTTTGTCACAGTCACCACCGTCACCGTCCACGCACTGCGCCGCGGCTTGGACTTCTCACTCGGGTGGTGGAGCTTCACATTCCCCATTGGAGCGTGTGCTGTCGGCGCAAATGCCTTCGGAGTCGCCACTGGTTCCACTGCAATCCTGGGTATCGCGCTTGCACTGTTGACTGTGCTCATCCCGATCTGGGCAACCGTCGCGGTGAGGACCGTCCGATCGATCCGCAGTGGAACCCTCCCGGCAGCGGCGTGAATTCGCACCGATGAGTTTTGCCGCGCCGTACGGTCTGTACTCACGTAGACCATTGTCGAGAGCGGGAGTACACGGTGAGTCAGTTATTGCGAGTGCAGAATTTCAGCGTTTCCAGAGACGGAATAGCCTGCGGTCCGGACCAAAGCTTCGAGAGCCCGTTCGGCCTCGACCACGGTGAAATGTTTGCGTGGGCAGGAGCCACGGCCAGCTGGCCCAATCGCACCGATCCCGGCGGCAGCCGAGGCCTCGACGACTATTTCACCCGGGACTTCTCCAACAATATCGGTGCCGAAATCATGGGCCGCAACAAGTTCGGCCCTCACCGTGGTCCTTGGGAGAATCTCGAGTGGCAGGGCTGGTGGGGCGACGAGCCACCGTTCCACACCCCGGTTTTTGTCTTGACCCACCACGTGCGGCCCTCGTTCACACTCTCGGACACGACATTCTACTTCGTCGACGCAGACCCCGCGACAGCCCTCGAGCAGGCACGTGAGGCAGCGCAGGGCAAGGACGTTCGGCTCGGCGGCGGAGTCAGCACTATCCGTGAGTTCCTCGACGCCGACCTTGTCGACGCCATGCACGTGGTGGTCTGCCCGCTCGAATTCGGATCCGGTCTACGGCTGTGGGAGTCACCCGACGAGTTACGAGACCGCTTCAACCTCGAAATAGTGCCGAGCCCGAGCGGCGTGACGCACCACTTGTTCTGGCGAAAGTAACCTGTTGGGGCAGCTCCGGAAAACTGGAGCTGCCCCAACGGTTACGCCCTAGGCCCCGGTCTCGACCTGGCGCCCCGACTGGTACCACGCCATCGTTCCACCGGCCACCGAAACCGCATTGATGCCGCGAGCCTGCAAATACTCTGCCGCTTGCAAGCTACGGCCACCGACAGCGCAGATGACGTAAACGGTTTCGGCGTCCGGAATCTCGCCTACACGAGCGACGAACTCGCTGAGCGGAATGAGCGTCGCACCCGGAACTCGAACCTGAGCGAACTCGTCGGCCTCACGGACGTCGATCAAGGGCTCACCCGCTGCCAAAGCCGTGTCCAGTGCATTCAAATCGACTTCCAACATTATTTCTGCGCCCGCCTTCATGTTCGCTGCTGTCCGAATAGACCGTACCCGCGCGCGTTCCTGCGACTCCCCTTACGATCTGACAATGACCAATACGGTTCCCGAAAAGTCCGGTTTTTGGAGTCGCCCCACAGTGTGGAAAGTACTCCTGCTGATCGTCGGCTACCTGGCCTTCTATCTCGCTGTCGGGCAGGTCACCTCTCGTGTTTTTGCAAACCAGATCGACACGGACAACGTCGTCGCGAGCGCCTCCAGCATCATCTTCGGAGTCGCATTGCCCATCGCGATCGGCGGGATCGCCCTGCTGGTTTTCGCGACCAAGGTCGGCTGGCTGCGCGAAATCTTCGGCCCACAGCCCATTCGTGGGCGGGGTTGGATGTGGATCGGTCCGATAATCGTGGTCGCCGCCGTTGTTGCGCATCTCGCGGGAACTGACTGGAGCGCGTGGACCACCGGCGAGATAATCGCCCTGCTGGTACTCGGTGCGTGTGTCGGACTGACGGAGGAACTGGCCACACGCGGTCTGGCAGTGAAGATGCTGCGCGACGCCGGCCACCGCGAGCGCTTTGTAGCCGTCGTGTCTTCATTGGTGTTTGCACTCATGCAC
This sequence comes from Rhodococcus sp. GB-02, assembly GCF_053470465.1. Lineage (NCBI taxonomy): Bacteria > Bacillati > Actinomycetota > Actinomycetes > Mycobacteriales > Nocardiaceae > Rhodococcus > Rhodococcus sp. GB-02. Next base: position 2,369,252 of record NZ_JBPUKE010000001.1, on the reverse strand, counting down.
ACGGTCAACCTCATCGCCGGGATGAAGCCGTCGACCGTCCTTGTCACCGTTGTCTACACGTTCGGATTCGGTATGTGCATGTACCTGACCATGCGTGTGACGGGCACGATCTGGGCCGCAATCGTGTTACACGGCCTCACCGACCCCACCACCATTCTCTCGACCGGCGGGCTGGACACCTCGGTGACGTCGGAAGTGAGTGGGGTCGCAGCCGTCACCTCTTTACTCACGGTCCTCTTGGTCGTCTTCGGGGTAATCGCCATCTTTCTCATCCGGGATCGAAACGGCGAAGAACGGCCCACACGCGTCTCGGCCTGACCGACCGCGACCGTACAAGACATACTTGTGCCCATGCCTTCTCGAACCACGTACTCGATCGCCGTCATGACTGCATCGTGTGTACTGGCGCTCTCGGGTGCCGTCACTCATGCCACCGCGGGGGTTCCGACAACTTCCGGCGTGTCCACGACCGAGACCGTCGTACAGCAGTCGGTCAGTGAGATATTCGCGAATCCAGGTTCCCACGAGGTCACCGAGGAATCGGTGACGGGGTATCGGCTCTTCTATCCCACCGATATCGCCACAGTCGAGGAACAGCATCCCGTCGTCACCTTCGGCAACGGCAGCTATGCGACTTACGAAGAGTACGAAGCGCTCCTGCAGCATCTCGCTTCTTGGGGTTTTGTCGTTGTAGTGGCCGACAGCAGCGTCACCGGCGACGGGACGGAGATCTTGGGGGCTGCCCAGTACGTCGTCGATCAGAACACCAACGCTGAGAGCATTTTTTACCAGCGGATCGACACCGACAACATTGCCTCGGTCGGACACTCCCAGGGCGCCGGTGGCGCGATCAACGCGGCAACCCAGTCCGCGAATCTGATCACCGCCACGGCGGTACTCGATTTGCCTGACCCGTGGTGGGCCTCGCGACCTGTCGACGTGATCGACGTGACCCAGTTGACCGGACCGACGTTCTTCATGACCGGCGCCGACGACCCGGTCTCCACCGCCGATCCGCAAGCTGAGTACTTCGACAAAACCACTGGGCCCGCGGTCCGCGGCAGACTGCTTGGAGTCAGCCACAATTGGGCCGCAGACGGTGAAGGATTTCGTGGCTACCTCACCGCGTGGCTGAGGTTCACCCTCAGCGGCGATCAGACCGCTGCACCTGCCTTTGTCGGCGACGCGGCGGAAATTCTCACCGATCCCCACTGGGACCGGCAAGCCGTCAAGGGTTTGTGATGACGATCTTGCCGTAGGCGCGCCCTGATTTCTGTTGCTGGAATGCGTCAGCGAGGCGGTCGAGGCTGTAGGAAGAATCGATGACGGGACGAAGCGCGAGGCTCTCCAACCCGGCGACCATCTCCTCCTGGTGGGCACGACTGCCCACCAGGACACCTTCGATGATGACCTGTTTTGTCAGTAGCGAAGTCAGGTCGATCGACGACGAGGGGCCGTTCATGATGCCCAGCGCGCAGATCCGCCCGCCTGGTCGGACTGCCGCCAGAGATTGGCCGAGGGTGGAGGGCCCGCCGACGTCGAGGACAAGGTCGATCCCGCCGCTGAGCCGCATCGCTTCCGAACCCCAGTCCGGACGCTCACGGTAGTTGACCACGTGATCGGCACCGAGCTCGACCAATCGAGCCATCTTGTCGGGAGCCGACGAGGTTGCGATCACCTGAGCTCCAGCAGCTTTGGCAAGCTGGACGGCAAACAGCGCTACCGTGCTGGTCCCGGGAATCAACACCGAAGAACCAGGGATGATCGGGACGCCGGCAAACAGTGCACGCCACGCGGACAAGCCCGCAGTGGGCAAGGTAGCGGCTTCCTCGTACGTGTAGTTTCGCGGCATCGACGTCACTGCCGATACCGGCACGGTGACGGTGTCACGGGCGAACCCGTCGACGCCGTCACCGGGTGAATTTCCGAATCCGTCGAAATCCGGTGCACCGCTGCGCCAATGCGGCAGATAGGTGCTCATCACTCGGTCCGCGACGCTGAACTGTGTGACGCCTTCGCCAACGGCGATTACTTCACCCGCAGCATCGGACAACAGAATGCGAGGGCCGTCGGTCGGGATCTCGCCGGTCACCACGAGGTAGTCGTGATGGTTGAGCGAATTCGCGCGGATCGCGATCGTCACCTCACCCGTACCTGGCCCTGGCGTCTCGATCGTCCTCGATTCGAGGTTGTTCAACCCTCCAGGCGGAAGTACGTACACGGCGCGGTTGGTCATGGTGTGGATCCTCGCACGATTGATGATTTCGGGTGACGTTCGGAAAGGCTCTGCTGCTCAGAGGAGAGAAGCGGTGAACCCTCCGTCGAGAACCAGACTGCTGCCGTTGCACCACGACGACTGGTCGCTCGCAAAGAACACTGCTGCGGCGGCCACTTCCTCGGTCCGCCCGTAGCGCGTCTGCTTAGTGACCATCAGGTCGTCGAATCCTCCGGGCTCGAGGCCGAGCGCGTTCTCGAAATCCTGCTGGTGACTCTTGACCAGGTCAGTGTCGATGAATCCGGGTAGCAAGGCATTGGCTCGGATTCCATGGAAGCGAAGTTCGGCCGAGAGGGTTTCGGTGAGGTTGCGAACCGCAGCCTTGGCTGCGGCATAGCTGCCGATCAAAGGCGATCCGGTTGTCGACGAGATCGACGAGATGTTCACGATCGAACCGCCCCCGGATGCGACGAGCGCGGGCAGCGAATGACGGACGGTCAAGAACACTCCGTCGAGGTTGACGGACATGACTTTCCGCCAGTCCTCGAACGAGGTATCGATCAGTGGAGTCGTGGTGGCGATGCCGGCATTGGGTACTACGACGTTCAGTCCGCCGAACTCTTCGACCGCTCTGGCGACAAGATCCTTGACCTGCTGTTCGTCGGTGACGTCCGCGGTGACAGCGATAGCGCCGTCGATCGAGTCCGCCACGGTCTGTGCTGCGTCACCGTTGATGTCGGAGACTACGACGCGTGCACCCGCCGCCCCGAATGCCCGGGCAATGGCGGCGCCGATGCCTGCGCCTGCTCCGGTGACTATCGCAACTTTGTTCTCGAGTAGATCTGACATGTCGGCTGCTTCCTTCAGTTCTCGGTCGGGACGTAGAAAAGCAATTCGGGTCCGGTGTCACCGGTGGTCGCGATGGCCTCGGACATGTCGAGAGTTCCGTCGCCCAAAGCACTTCCCAACGCCTGGGCGGTGCCTGCGAGATCTTCCGTGTCGAGTTGATAGATGCTCAAGTAACGGCGCGCAGGCAATGCGTCCTCGGGCAGCAACTGCACATCCGCGAGAGAGAATCTGGAGGCGGAGACAACCCCAGGCACTCGTTCGACGACCTGCGGGATATGCACGTCGTCGTACCAGCGGTTGAATGCTTCTTCCGAAGACGGATCGGTGGGGTGTACGTGTGCGACGAGGATCGCTGTGCTCATGGAGTTCCTGTTCGATTCGAAGTGCTTTGGGTTCAGCGTGTTTGGAAGGCGACGATATTCACCTGCAAGGCAACTGACCGTGGCTGCGTGTGGTGAATCGATCGCACTCAAGCGACAACCCTAGAGAGCAAATGTGACCCGCACCATATGCTCGGAGGTCAGAGTTGAGCTCCACATTTGTCCTCTCGGCACAAAACGGTGGCCGGAATCAGGCGTTAACGGAAGTCTCGCGATTTGGCCGTGACTCGCAGATCCATCAGCTGCATCCGGTCTGCCACGACAGTGACAGCGCCTTCTGCATTTTGCACCTTTCCTCGAATAAGCAACGCCGGCGCCGTATTTGCAAGTTTTCGATACTTTGCCCACAACCCCACCGAACATACGACGTTCACCATTCCGGTTTCGTCCTCGAGATTGATGAACGTGACGCCCGCAGCTGTTGCCGGTCGCTGCCGGTGTGTGACCGCTCCCCCCACCAGCACACGGTCACCGTCCGGGATGTCGAGAAGTCTCGACGCCGGCACCACGCCGAGCGCGTCGAGCTGCGGGCGGAGAAACTGTGTCGGGTAGGTGTCGGGAGATACTCCTGTCGCCCAGACATCCGCTGCCGCCAATTCGACGTCGCTCATGCCGGGCAGAGTGGGAGCTGTGACCGATGCACCGATACCGGGCAAGCGGTCGGGACGCTCCCCCGCCGCAGCGCCCGCTGCCCACAGCGCTTCTCTACGCGAGATACCGAAGCTGGCAAGCGCACCGGCTGTCGCCAGCGATTCAGCTTGTGCGGTAGTCAGTTCCACCCGCCCGGTCAGATCGAGAAACGACGTGAACGGTCCACCGAGGTCGCGCTGTTCGACGATCTTCTCGGCCAGTGCATCGCCGATGTTGCGCACTTCCCCCAGTCCCAGCCGAACCTCGAATCCACCTGCCTCGACGGTGGCGTGCGCGAGGCTGACGTTGATATCGGCACCGTGTACCTGCACTCCGTGCCTGCGCGCATCGGCAACCAAGGACTGCGGTGAGTAGAAACCCATGGGCTGCGCGCGCAGAAGCCCAGCGCAGAACGCAGCGGGGTGATGGAGTTTGAACCACGAGGAGTAGAAGACCAGCGCGGCAAAACTTTGTGAATGGCTTTCCGGGAAACCGAAATTGGCAAACGCATACAGCTTTTCGTAGATCCGGTCGGCAACCTCGTCGCCGATACCGTGTAGGTCTCGCATGCCCTGGTACAGCCTCGCCCGCAGTTGCTCCATCTTCTCGGTCGAGCGTTTCGATCCCATTGCCCGACGCAATTGGTCGGCCTCGGACGGCGTGAAACCCGCAACGTCGACGGCCATCTGCATCAACTGTTCTTGGAACAGCGGAACCCCCAGCGTGCGTTCGAGTGCCTTCTCGAGCGATGGATGGTCGTAGGACACAGGTTCGAGTTTGTTGCGCCGACGAATGTACGGATGCACTGATCCGCCTTGAATCGGCCCCGGACGGATGAGCGCGACTTCGACCACCAGGTCGTAGAAGTTTCGAGGCTTCAGACGCGGCAGTGTCGCCATCTGCGCACGTGATTCCACTTGGAACACCCCCACCGAATCTGCCCGCTGCAACATCTCGTACACCGCTGTTTCCGACAGATCGAGTTGCGCCAGATCGACTGTGATGCCTTTGTGTTCGGCCACCAGATCCATCATGTAGTGCAAAGCGGAGAGCATACCGAGGCCGAGCAGATCGAACTTGACCAGCCCAGCGGCAGCACAATCGTCCTTGTCCCATTGCAGGACACTGCGATTGGCCATCCGCGCCCACTCCACCGGGCAGACGTCGGCGATGGGACGATCACAGATGACCATGCCGCCTGAGTGGATGCCCAGGTGCCGCGGATAGCCTTCGATCTGCGCCGCCAGTTCTAGTACCGGACGCGGAATATCTGTATCCGCGTTCTTGTCGATACCGCCCCACCGGCCGACCTGCTTACTCCACGCATCTTGCTGGCCCTGCGAAAAGCCAAGTGCCCGAGCCATGTCCCGCACCGACGACTTTCCTCGATAGGTGATGACATTGGCGACCTGCGCGGCATACGTACGCCCGTACTTCGCGTACACGTGCTGGATCGCCTCTTCCCTGCGGTCGGACTCGATGTCCACGTCGATGTCCGGCGGGCCGTCACGTTCGGGCGCAAGAAACCGCTCGAACAACAATTTGTTGCGAACCGGATCGACATTGGTGATGCCGATCGCGTAACACACCGCCGAGTTCGCAGCGGAACCTCTTCCTTGACAGAGGATGTCGCTGTTCTTGCAGAACGACACGATGTCATGCACCACCAGGAAGTATCCGGGAAAGCTCAATCCCTCGATGATGGCAAGTTCATGTTCGAGCTGTTTGTATGCCTTCGGCGCGCTTTCCGGAGGTCCGTAGCGTTCCAGCGCCCCCACCATGGTGAGCTCACGCAACCACGACGCCTCGGTATGCCCGGTGGGAACGTCGAACGGTGGCAATTTGGGCGCGATGAGCTTGAGATCGAAAGCACACTCACGTCCCAGATCGGCGGCACCACTGACGGCCTCGGGATAGAGCGAGAACAGTGTCGCCATCTCCGCGCCGGACCGCAGGTGCGCTCCGCCGTTAGGGGCCAACCACCCGGCAGCCTCGTCCAAACTTTGACGCGATCGCACAGCTGCCATTGCCATGGCGAGGCGTCGACGCGGAGGAGCGGCGAAGTGCGCGGCGGTGGTCGCCACCGTACGTAATCCACGCTCTCTCGCCAGTTCGGCCAGAACGGCATTGCGCTCGTCGTCCTCCGCCAACCCATGATGAGTGAGTTCCACCGACACTCGCTCCGCCCCGAAACGCTCGACCAAATCCTGCAAGGCTTCCGCCGCCGCGTCGCGACCACCCGACGTCAAGGCTTGCCGCACATGACCTTTGCGACATCCGGTCAGGATCTGCCAGTGTCCACCGGCCGCTTCGGTCAGCACGTCGTAGTTGTACTGCAGTTTGCCCTTCTCACCGCCCGCCAGATGTGCGGCGGCTATCTCCCGCGAAAGACGGCGATATCCTTCCTGCCCACGGGCAAGTACCAGAAGATGCGTTCCACCGGGATCTGCCGTGCCGGTTCTGGGTACCGAATCCAGAGACAACTCGGCCCCGAACACGGTCCGCATTCCCCATTCACGCGCAGCCTCCGCGAACCTCACCACGCCGTAGAACCCGTCGTGATCGGTGACGGCAATCGCCTCGAGCCCGAGACGCACAGCTTCCTCGACCAGCTCTTCCGGCGGTGATGCGCCGTCGAGGAAGCTGAAGGCCGAGTGAGCATGCAGTTCTGCGTAAGGAACCACGCCGGTGCCACGGGTGAGCTCGCCTGCGTGATACTCGCCGCGCTTTCGTGACCAGGCAGGGCTGTCACTTCCGTCGCCCGGGAACAAATCCTCATGTTCCACGCGGCCGGGCCGTCCGGACAGCACCCGTTCCATCTCGGACCACGTCGGCGGCCCATTTCCCCAACCCACACTGACCTCGCACCTGATCGAGCCGGCCGTCACGGACGACCGACTGCTCGAGGATGCCGAAAGGGAAGACGCACCACATGCATCGAACTGATGTTCGACACAAATTCAGTCTGACAGGTCACTCACTCGCAGTCAACAGAGCGAATCTCAACCCTCACCGTCTCGTCACATTCAGATGTACGCATGTCTGCACTCCGTTCACTTTGGACCCAGATCATTAGCGGCGTTCATCATCTCCATCCACACTGTTTCCAGGAGTACTACTCGTATGTCGTTCTCGCGCAACACACGTAGGTTGACGGCCGTCGCCGGCGCCGTCGTCGTTCTGGCCGCTGCAGGCTGCAGCAGCAGTGCCGATGAGGCCACGGGCTCGAACGGCACGACTGTCGATCGCGCCGCGACCGGCCAACTGTCCTCGAATGGTGGTGCTCGTCGTATCGACGGTGATCAGTCGGCCGCGGTGCGCGACGCCGTCAACGCTTCCGGCGCGAAGAACGTCATTCTCTTGATCGGCGACGGCATGGGCGACTCTGAGATCACAGCCGCGCGCAACTACGCCGAAGGCGCTGCCGGCAGCTTCCCCGGTCTCGACGCCCTGCCGATCGCCGGCCAGTACACGCACTACGCACTGACCAAGGACGGCAAGCCCGACTACGTCACCGACTCCGCAGCGAGTGGATCGGCGTGGTCCACCGGCACCAAGACCTACAACGGCGCGATTTCCGTCGACATCAAGGGGCAGGCCCAGTCGACCGTCCTCGAGATCGCCAAGGCGAACGGCAAGGCCACCGGCAACGTCTCCACCGCAGAGGTGCAGGACGCCACCCCCGCAGTGCAGGTCGCGCACGTCAGTGGCCGCAAGTGCTACGGACCGGAGGCGACGTCCAAGTCCTGCCCGGAGAACGCCATCGAGAACGGGGGCAAGGGGTCGATCAGCGAACAGCTCCTCGACACCCGCGCCGACGTCACCTTCGCCGGTGGTGCCAAGTCCTTCGCCGAGACTGCGAAAGCCGGTGACTGGCAGGGCAAGACGCTCAACGAGCAGGCCGCAGCTCGCGGCTACCAGCTGGTGAAGAACGCCGCCGAGATGAACGAGGTCGGCAAAGCCGATCAGGATGCGCCCGTGCTCGGCCTGTTCGCCGAGGGCAACATGCCCGTCCGCTGGGAAGGATCCGTCGCCACCCGTGACGGTTACCTGCAGCCCGCCGAAACCTGCGTCGACAACCCCAAGCGAACCTCCGACGTACCCAAGCTCGCGGACATGACTCAGAAGGCCATCGATCTACTGAAGGTCAACGACAACGGTTTCTTCCTCCAGGTCGAAGGTGCCTCGATCGACAAGCAGGATCACGCGGCCAACGCGTGCGGTCAGATCGGTGAAACCGTCGACCTCGACGAAGCTGTGCAGAAGGCACTCGAATTCGCGAAGACCGACGGAGAAACCCTGGTCATCGTCACAGCCGACCACGCTCACACCAGCCAGATCGTCACCAATGTCAGCGCAGACGACATCGCCACCATCGCCAAAGACCAGAACATCCCGGTCGAGCGCGCCCAGGACATCGTCTACCCCGGCCTGACCCGCAAGCTGGCCACCAAGGACGGCTCGGAGATGACGATCAGCTACGGAACGTCCGAAGATCCGGCCGTCGAATCCGAAGGACACACCGGAACCCAGTTGCGCGTAGCAGCTTTCGGCCCGCACGCGGCCAACGTCAGCGGCCTCACGGACCAGACCGATCTGTTCTTCACGATGACCGACGCACTGGGACTCGACCGTTCCAAGGTCGCAGCTCACTGATCCGATAACACCTGAATCCGCCCACCCACAGTCACACCAGAGCGGCCAAGGCGCGCACCCGGTCTTCGGGTGCGCGCTTCGGGCAACTGGTGCACTTGCCTTCACCGGGTACCTCGTAGATCAGGCAGCACGACGCCCGCTGCGTGAATCTGCGTCGCCCGAATGCCACCGGAGTCAATGGATTACCCACGCGCACAGCAGATTCTCTGCGGTCCACGTCCACGAAACGCGGGACCGGAATGCCCGGGTTCTCACCGCGGAGAACTTCGATCAGACCGGCAGCAAATGCACTTCCGCGCTCCCGCGCATTACCGGCGGCGTCGAGGCTGCGATTGGCGATGGAGTCCGTTGTGATCGCCCACAGCGCCTGCTGCCGAACGCCGGACACCTCGGCGAGCACCTCGATCACGGGACTGAGCGAGCGGAACATCGCGTGGCCCAACTCCGCCACACTCCGCGAGATCGAAATTACCGATCCGGCAGCGAAACCGCCCAGATAGCCGTTGTCACGCAGGAAGATCCGCCCACCGTCCAACACTGGATCGGCCGCGAACCCGGTGACCATTCCGGTTCCGATCGGAATGCCGGTCAGCGTCGAACTGGCCGAGTACCACCACAACGTGCCGTTCACTCGACTGTCCGCACTCCCCCATCGCTCGGCCGTATCGGCGACGCGTGCTGCCAACCACTGGGGGTCGGTCATCAACACCGCTGGCACCGTATCCGGATACGCGCTCAGGTTGTCGAAGAACGGCACAGCTACTGCCATACGGGCGTAGATCCCGGCTACCGATTCCGTCATGCCAGCCCCAATATCTCCATCCGCGGACGTACTCCGCGTTCGACTCGCGCCTTGATGCCGAAAACCTCGGCCAACAACGGCTCGTCCAAGACCTCGACCGTAGACCCACACGCGCGGAGTTCACCTTCGGTGAGCACCGCAAGGTTGTCGCAGTACTCGACTGCCAACCGTAGATCGTGCATGGTGACCACAACTGCGAGCCCCGCCGACGCAAGTTCGGCGAGCAATTCCATCACGATCAACTGGTGACGAAGATCGAGATGATTGGTCGGCTCGTCCAACAACAGAACCTTGGGCTCCTGAGCCAACGCGCGCGCTATCGAGACACGTTGCCGCTCACCACCCGACAGGGTGGACACGTCGCGTCCGGCAAGCTCGACCAGACCGACCTGCTCGATGCACCGGTCCACGATGGCGGTATCGCGCTCCGTGCTTCGGTCCAACCAGCTACGGTGCGGAGTTCGTCCGAGCGCGATCGATTCACGAACCGAAAGTCCTGCCGCGACAGTAGGTTCCTGGACGCTCGCCGAGATGGTTTTGGCGATGTCCTTACGCGAGAGCGTCGTCGAGTCGGCTTGATCGATCAGAACTGCTCCACCTGTCGGCGTCAAAGCGTTGTAGCAGCAGCGCAGTGCCGTCGTCTTGCCACTGCCGTTCGGTCCGACCAAGCCCAATATTTCACCGGACGTCACTGCGAAAGTGATGCCGCGCAAGACTTCGCGGTTGCCGAGCCTCGCCCGGGTCTCGACGAGTTCAAGCAGAGGCGCAGCTTCGGCGTCCTTCGGGAGTGTCACTGTTCTGGATTGTGCCACTGTTCTGGCCTGTGTCACTGTTCGAGCCTCCGATACTGCCGGTAGAGCATCCAGACGAAGATCGGCGCACCGACGAGGGCGGTGATCACCCCGACCGGGACTTCAGTGGATTGCGCCACCGAGCGCGCAGCGGTATCCGCGGCAACCATCGCGACGGCGCCCAGCAGGGCTGCAGCAGGGAGCAGTCGAATTGCTCTGGTGCCGACGATGAAGCCTGCCAGATGTGGGATCAGCAGACCGATGAAACCGATTCCACCGGCAACGCTGACTGCCGCGCCCGCCAGTACGGAGACCGCGAGCAAGGACAAGACACGGAACCGTCGGACGTTCATACCGAGTGCAGCAGCCCCGTCGTCACCGGTCTGCAACACGTCCATCCATCGCGAACTGAACAGAAGCGCGGCACCGACGACGACTAGCGCCATCGTCGGGAAGATCAGCGTCGACCATCGCGCATCTCCGAATCCGCCGGCAATCCAGTGCATCACCGACGTCACGTGCCGATCATCGGCCAACACCAGGATGCAAAAGGTGATGAGCGCCGAGAATATCTGGGCGAGCGCGACACCCACCAAAATGATCGCGGTCGGCTGCGGATACCGGCCGCCGATCAGCAGCGCGAGGAACAACGGGATCATCGCCCCGACGAATGCTGCGACCGGAATCGTGAAAACCCCGAGGAGGCCGGCACCGAAACCCAGCACCGACACAAGCACCACCATGAATCCCGCACCCGACGACACTCCGAGTAGATACGGGTCGGCAAGAGGATTCCGTGTGACAGCCTGAGCAACGGCACCCGACATCGCCAAGGACGCACCCACCACCGCAGCCGTGAGGGCACGGGGTAGGCGAGAATCGATCACGATCGACTCCCGCGCCGCGGTCCACCACGTCTCGAAAGTCCCTGGCGCCAAACGAGCTCCGACTATCGCCCAGACGTCACCGACGGGAATGCGAACCGATCCCAAGGAGACGGCCAACCCCAGTACGATCGCCAAGCCGATCGCCAAGCCGACAAGCAGGGCGCCGTACCCGTAACGCGTGCGGGTCACTTCGCCGCGTCAGCGCCCGGATGGAAGGCTGTCGCGATGGTCTGTGCCGAACGCACCAACCGTGAACTCTCGAACAGGTCAGCGAGAGGAACCACGACGAACCGGTTCTGCTGCACAGCAGGGGTGGTCGCCATCAACGGCTGGGCACGGAGGAAGTCGATCTTCTGGTCGGCCGTCTTGTCGCCGTAGTCGATGACCACGATCGCCTGGGGTGCACGCTCGGCAACAGCTTCCCACGATGCGTCGATGTAGGGCTTTGTCCCTTCGGCGAAGATGTTCGAGACGCCGGAGTATTCCGCGACCAATTGACCGACGCCGACTCCGCCGATTGTCGTCGGAACCTGGTCACCGCTGTCGTAGAAGAAGGTCGGCACCGGCGCCGCGTCCCCGACCGAAGCGCGGACGGAATCGAGACCATCGCTGATCTCCTCGGCGACCTCGCGGGCGGAATCTTCGACGCCCAGGACTCGACCGAGTTGCGTGTAGTCGTTCTCGAGCAATCCGATGTCGGGGAAACCGGTGCCACAGTATTCGGAGAAGAGGAAGGTGTTGATTCCGCGCTCGCCGAAAGCGTCTCGGGAACGGCCTTGCTTCTCGTTGAAGGCACTGGTCATTCCTCCGACCACGAAGTCCGGATCGACGTCGAGAACCTGCTCCATGCTCGGGAACGTATCGGAGAGGCTGGGAATCTTGTTGAATACATCGGCGGTCTCGGCAGTTGGCGGGTTGTCACTGTAAGCCCGCCCGACAATCCGATCACCCGCGCCGATCTCGATGAGGGCTTCGGTGACGTGTCCGTTCAAAGACACGATGCGCTGCGGCGGCGAATCGAAGGTCATCTCGCGATCGCAGTTGGTCACGGACACCGGCTGTGCGAAGGATTCCGCAGCAGACGCCGACTCTGATTCCTGACCTTTGGAACAACCTGCCGAAACCAAGGCGACCGCGATGAGAACAGTGGCGGCGCGGGAAGGGGAGAACTGAAGTGACACGGGGACCTCGTAAGGGCTCTGAGCCACGAATGAGAATCCGACAGACAACTCCGCCCGCACACTGATCCTCGGCCAGAGCTCCTGCTGGACTTCCTTTTCGTAGACCACGACGAATGGATGTCGCACACCGCGCGGTGGGTAATCGGGCTTGCCGACGCTCGGCGACTACCGAGAATCGACCTACCGTTGCGGGTCAGCGCCGGATTCGGACCGGCTTCCCCCACACGCGTGGCTTGCAAGTGCTTCGAGCAGTATGCATCACGTTTCCGATTCAAGACCAAACGCCCACTACAGTCGATCTGGCCAGACGCCCCCACACACCGGAGTTGATACATGACACGCTGGGCCCAAACCGTCGTCGCCCGGAAATGGTGGGTACTGAGCCTCGCGGTTCTGATAGTTCTCATCAGTGGGGTGTGGGGACTCGGAGTATTCGGCAAGCTCAGCCAGGGCGGATTCATCGATCCGGGCAGTGACTCCGCGAAAGTCGCCGACATCATCGAAGACAACCTCGGCCCACAGACCCCGGACATCATCGCGATCTATTCGCCCACAGGCGGTAAGACCCTGGACGACATCGGGCCGGCAGTGACGGCCGCGGTCGACCAGTTCAAAACGGAAGTGCCGACGGCGTCGGTGAAGTCGTATTGGGGAACGGACGCGGCGGCCAAGGCCAGTCTGCTCTCGAACGACGGATCCATGGGCGCCGTTGCGATCACGTTGGCACCGGACTCGGGAGTCACGCCGGCCACTTTCGCCGATCTCTTGCCGAAGCTCGAAGTCGAAGGCGCCGAGGCACAATTCGCGGGCAACACCGTCGTCGGCGTCGCATTCAACACGAAACTCGAGAAAGACCTGGTTGTCGCCGAGGCCATCGCCATTCCGATCACTCTGGTGCTGCTGGTCTTCATCTTCGGCGGCGTCGTCGCTGCCGCGGTTCCGGTGTTCGTAGGTGTACTCAGTGTCCTGAGCGCATTGGCGGTTCTCCGGATCCTCACCTTGGTCACCGATGTGTCCTCATTCTCGATCAACGTCGCTTCTCTTCTCGGGTTGGGACTGGCGATCGACTACGGACTGTTCGTGGTCGGCCGGTTCCGTGAAGAACTGAATTCAGGCTCGGATCCGGGAGCTGCTGCCCAGCGAACAGTTCTGACGGCGGGTCGCACCGTCATGTTCTCGGGTCTACTGCTGATCTGTGCGTTCAGCGGCATGCTCGTTTTCCCGCAGGCCGTCATCCGGTCTCTGGGCTTCGGTGCGATCGCTGCAGTACTGAGCGCGGCAGTCCTGTCGCTGACCGCTGTGCCTGCGCTGCTTGCCATTCTGGGGCATCGCATCAACGCCCTGACGTGGCGCAAGGATGCGGCGCAACGCGGCGAGGAACGCTCGCGCAAGTTCTGGGGCCGCGTCGTCACGTGGGTGATGAAGCGTCCGGTCGCGGTCTCGGTGACGATCGTGGCCGTGCTGCTCGTGATGGCCTCGCCTCTGCTCGGCGCCCGTTTGGGAGAACTCTCGTACACCGCACTGCCGGACAACGACCCCGCTCGCGTCGCGATGGACACGTTGGTCAACGACTTCCCTCAGACCGGTAACGGCGCGACGTTGATCCTTCAGGCCGAGGACGGGAACACTCTCACCCCGGCCGAAGGTGCAGCGATCGCCGAGTCCGCCGGTCAGGTCGAGGGCATCGGTCAGGCGACCGTCGTCGCGAGCACCAATCAACTCATCGCGGTTCAGGCGCTGTACAGCGAGGGCTCCACGCCCCAATCGCAGAGCGCCGCAGTCACGGATCTGCGTGCGATCTCCGCTCCCGACGGGACGGAACTGCTTGTCGGCGGCGGCCAAGCCATGGTCGACGACGGCAACAACGCCGTCCTGCACTGGCTGCCGGTGATGATCCTCATCATGGTCGGATCGACCTTGATCTTATTGTTCCTCGCGTTCGGGTCGGTGATCCTGCCCATCAAGGCGGTGCTGATGGCAGCCCTGAGCCTCGCGACCACCTTCGGCGTCCTGACCTTCGTCTTTCAGGACGGTCACGGCGTCGAACTCCTCGGGGTCAGTCAAACTCCGCTGGAGGCGACGTTTGTCGTGCTCATCCTCGCGGTCGTCTTCGGATTATCCACGGACTACGAGGTCTTCCTGATGTCACGGATGGTCGAGGCAAAGAACGCGGGTGCGACGACAGAGGAAGCGGTCAAGTTCGGAACCGAGCGCACCGGCCGCATCGTGACGGCTGCCGCCTTACTCCTGATCGTGGTGACCGGGGCCTTCGCGATGTCCGGGCTGTCGGTGATGAAGTTCCTGGGCGTCGGCATGATCGTCGCGCTGATCGTCGACGCGACCATCATCCGTATGTTGCTCGTGCCCTCACTCGTGAAGTTGATGGGCGAAGCGAACTGGTGGGCTCCCGCGTGGATGAAAAAGGTTCACGCGAAGGTCGGCATCGGCCACTGATCGCGACTGGGCCATGTCGCTGAAGAGTGCCTGGGATCCTGCGGAGAGCCATGTTTGACTAGGGTCGTGGATGACCTACATGAGAGTGTTGTGGTCGGCTCAGCAGCGTTTTCGCGTGTCGACTCGGACGATTCGTTGGCGTGCTGGACATCGATCATCGATGTCCAGGGGGTCGGTGCCTCCAGGCCGGTGAGTCTGGTTATCGAGCCGGCCACCGTGCCGGAGTCGGCGGTGCGTGAGCTCGCTGCGACCGTGATGGCCCGGTTCGCTGAGTCAAGGCTCGAGATGGCCGATCCTTTCGGGATCGGTGTTCTGTTCGAAGGAACGACCCCGTATGCGGTCGAGGACTTGTCGGGCGCTGAACCGGCCTAGGGTTTGCCGGCCTGGCCACGCCATCGCCTCGACGATGGTGCGCCGGTCTACTGGCGGACGGCGCGTGGCCTTCACACCCTCGGAACAACGGCCGCCCACATCTCATCCCAAATCACGTCACGCGACGCAAGGACGAGCGCGCACCCCCACTGCGCCCGAAACTCTTCAGCAACAGGACCTAGTGGATTTCCCCGATCGGGCAGTCGTCCTCGAGGATGACTGCCCGATCGTCTAAATCGCTCCGCAGGGCGATGTTCTCCGAAGCTGATTTCGTCAGACTTGGAGCATGACAATTTTCGAATGGATCCTTGCAATCCCCGCTCTTGCGCTTGCCGTCGCGTTCTTGTTCTCCGGAATCATCACCGCGGGCATCGACTTCGACGCCGAGGACGGTGTCATGACGCATTGATGTTCGTTTCCCTCTAGCCGCTAATCTTACTTTGGAGTAAGTTACCGACTATGGCCACATACATCGTCACTGGCGGTACCGGATTTCTCGGACGAGCTGCACTGCCACTCCTGCTCGAGCGTGATCAAACTGCTCAGATCCATGTGCTGGTCAGAGCCGGTTCTGTCGCCAGACTCGAAGAACAGGTGTCGGCAATTCCCGGCGGCGATCGCGTGCATCCGCTCATTGGAGATCTGACCGAGCCTGGGCTGGGCATCGATTCTCCCCCACCTGCCGACCACGTCCTTCACCTCGGCGCGATCTACGACATCACCGCCGGAGACGAGCAGGCTTCGACGAATGTCGAGGGCACACGCTCCGTGGTCGACCTTGCCGCACAGCTGGGAGCCACTCTTCATCACGTGTCATCAGTCGCAGTTGCGGGCGACTACCCGGGAACCTTCAGCGAAACCGATTTCGATTGCGGTCAAGGCTTTCCCACGCCGTACCACCGAACCAAGTTCGAGGCCGAGAAAATCGTTCGGGAACGAGAAGGCCTCACCTGGCGTGTCTATCGACCCTCTGCCGTGGTCGGTAACTCCGTCACCGGAGAGATGGACAAGATCGACGGTCCGTATTACTTGTTCCCAGGACTGGCGCTACTCGCGAAACTACCTGCAGCACTCCCCGTCCCGATCCCCAACCTCGGCGCGACCAACGTGGTGCCCGTCGATTACGTGGCCGCCGCCCTCGTCGAATTGATGCATGTACCCGGCCATGACGGCGAAGCATTCCATCTCGTGAATCCGAAACCTCAACCGGTACGCGAAATCTATGCCGGACTCGCCAAGGCCGCTGGAGCGCCGCGGCCCGCACTCAGCCTGCCGGGTGTGATCGCCAAACCCTTCGTCTCGCCGTTGCCGATGGATTCGGCAGAATCGGCACGGAAGGTCTTCCTCGATCGCATCGGTATGCCTGCAGCTTTACTCGACAACATGACGATGGCGCCGACATTCACCTCCGCGAGAACCGTTGCCGCCCTGTCCGGATCGGGACTGGTGGTCCCCGAGTTCGGGTCGTACTCGACTGTGTTGTGGAAGTACTGGCGCGCAAACCTCGATCCCAATCGCGCACGTCGCAAGCATCCCGAAGGACCACTCGTCGGTCGGATAGTTCTGATCACCGGAGGCTCGTCCGGAATCGGCAAGGCATCTGCCATTGCCGCCGCTCAGAAAGGCGCCACCGTTCTCCTGATCGCACGCCGCACCGACGAACTCGATGCCGCGGTACAGGAGATTCGATCAGCCGGGGGCAAGGCATTCGGTTATCCCTGCGACATCACCGACGACGAATCGGTCCAGCACACGATCAAAAGCATTCTGGCAGAACATGATCACGTGGACATGTTGGTCAACAACGCCGGCCGATCAATCCGACGCGGTATCTACCACTCCACAGATCGTTTCCACGACTACGAACGAACGATGGCCGTGAATTACTTCGGCGCTGTGCGATTGGTTCTGGCATTGTTGCCGACCATGCGTTCTCGCCGCTTCGGCCACATCGTGAACATCAGCAGCGCGGGAGTTCAGGCGGCGACGCCCCGATTCTCGGCCTACGTGGCGAGCAAAGCTGCCCTCGACGGTTTCTCGGACGTAGCCGCCTCCGAAACCCTGGCAGACGGAATCACTTTCACGACTATCCACATGCCGCTGGTCGAAACACCGATGATCGCTCCGACCGGCGAATACAACAACGGCCCGATCACCAGCCCGGAAAAAGCTGCGGCAATGGTGATCCGCGCGCTGATCGACCGCCCCAAACGCATCGACGTGCCACTGGGAACTTTGGGCGATCTGGGAACCCTGTTCGCACCGCACACCAAGGACCGGATCCTCAACCAGATGTACCAGGCCTTCCCCGATTCTCCAGCGGCAAAGGGTCAGGTAGACAAGGAAACTCCGGCAGACCTTCCGGCAACATCGACGCGACAGCACCACTCGCGCTCACGCATTCGTAAACTCGGTCGACGCGCCGCCCGACTCGTGCCCGGTACGCACTGGTGACAGGTGATGTGGCTTCGCCCCCGGAGGGTCGACACAAGTCCTGGTGCCACCCGAGGGCCTTGGGTTCAGACGGCGAATCTCACCGGCGCCACGCTGGCAAAAGCAATCAACCGCCAGCTGCACAGGGTTCCGTATCGGTGCCTGATCCCGGGACCACCAGACCAGACTCGTAGGCGATGACGACAGCGTGCGTTCGATTCTGAGCACCGAGCTTTGCCAGCACATTTCCAACGTGCGTCTTCACCGTCTCCAGGCTCACCACCAGAACCTGAGCAACATCCGAGTTGGACAGCCCGGTGGCCATCAACCGCAATACCTCTTCCTCCTTTGCTGTCAGCGCTGCATTCGGGAACGCCTCAGCGGAAACCAATGGGCGGGGCGTGACCATCCGACGCAGCGCGGCAGGGAACAGGATCACTTCGCCCGCCGCCACTACACGTACTGCCTCTGCGATCTGCGGGACTGGGAGCCGCTTCAGTACGAAGCCACTCGCGCCCGCACTGAGTGCGGCCGTGACGTAGCCATCGTTTTCGAAAGTGGTGATTACCAAGACTTTCGGCGGTTCGGTGCATTCGGCCTGGAGGTGCCGAGTTGCCTCTATGCCGTTACGCAGCGGCATCCGCACATCCATCAGCACCACATCCGGACGAAGTTGCCGCGAAAGCTCCACTGCTTCGATACCGTCGGAAGCCTCGCCGACGACCACAATCCCGGGCTGAGCTGCGAGCAGCATACGCAGGCCACTGCGAGTAACGTCGTCGTCATCCGCAATCAGCAGGGTGACTGGCATGCTTGCAGGGTTGGGAGCGCCCTCACTCCAATTGGCTTCAGTCATCGTGCCGCCCGTACCGGCAACTGAACACTCAATCGCCAGCCCTGGGCTCCGTCCGGTCCAGCCTCGAGCTCGCCGTTCAAGAGTCGCACGCGCTCGGCCAGACCGGCCAGGCCGCGCCCTGATCTTCGAACTACGTCTGCTTTTCCCTCGGTCACTGCCCCGATGCTGTTGACCACTCTGAGCTCGACACTCTCCGACGCGACTGCCACCGTGATTTCGATCGGCCCGCTGTCCCCGTGCCGCAGAGCATTGGTCGTCCCCTCTTGCAGGATCCGGTACCCCGCGCGAGAGAGTGTGCCCTGGATCTGCGAAAGGTCACCAGACAGGTTCACCTCCACAACCGCCCCTGCATGCCGCAACCGGTCAATCAAGTCGGGCAAGTCCGACAGCGTCCGCGAAGGTACAGCCCCAGGCCTCTCCTCGCGAAGTACACCCAGTACGTAGTCCAGGTCCTCGAGCGCAGCCCGTGTCGACTCCTCGATGCTACGCATGGCGGCCCTCGCGGCGGCAGGATCGGAGGCGAGCACCTCGCCCGCCACCGCCGCCTGGATCGTGGCGGCGGTGAGCGTGTGCCCGATCGAGTCGTGCAACTCGTGAGCGACCCGATTGCGTTCGGCCAGTTGCAGTTCACGTTCTTCCGCCAGCGCGAGCCGTTCGGCCGTGGACGGCCCCAGCAGTGGTGGCGCCAGCCATCTCAGGAGTGTTGCCACCAGGACACAAATTCCTACCGCAAGCAGGAGGCAGCCGGCCGCCACGACCCAGGTCCATCCACCCGTCACGTCAACCGACGTATCGAACAGACTGATTCGCGCCGTGCCGCCGAGCCAGTTCCCCGGGAGCGAAATCCCCATGGTGAAAAGGACGATGGTCGCGAGCGCCGCCATCCAGCCCACCATGACATGCAGGACAATCCAGAGCGGGGCACGCCAACGATCAATGTCCGAGAGGTTGGGAGTACGGTGTCCGAGCGCTGGGCTCGGCAGCGACACCTGCAGAAGTCGGCGGGCAGACACGATGAGCGCGCGTCGCACAGGATGCGCCAGGCCGAGTGCTCCTACCAGAGTCACCCATATGAGCAGGACCGAAAGCACCCGGACGAACTCGGGTGCGGATTGCCACGCGAGAGCAGGCAATATCGCAACCACCAGAAGTGGCAGGCTCGCCAACACACCACAAAAGGCGAAAAGCACAGCTGAGTATGTAGAGCCCCGCATCAGCGGTCGTAATCCTGTGATCATGATTCGACCAGTATGACTGGGCCGCTCGGCGATGGCCTCCCCCAATCGAGGGAGATGGTTTTCCCGCGTCGGAGCGATGCGCGACCGATCCTCAAGCAGACAGGATCGTGTCCAGACCGATCATTCTCTCCAAGGAGTTCTACTGATGCGTCGCCACAGTCGACAGGGCCAACCTAACTCACCCCAAAGACAAGGCCGGAAACGGCACCGCGCCCTCTGTTCCGTCGCAATGACTCTCGGCGTCGTCGCCCTCGGTGCGTGCTCGTCGACCGCCGATACCGCCGCTGCGCGGCACGATACGGTTCAACACTCACTCGACGCGCTGGTGAGCGAGGACGGACTACCCGCCGCCCTCGCAAGCATCCAAGAACGAAACGGCAACTCCCACAACTACACCGCAGGAGTCGGTGACCTGACCACCGGATCAGAGGTACCCCACAACGGCCAAATACGAATCGGCAGCAACACCAAAACCTTCACCGCAGTAGTGGTCCTGCAACTGGTCGCCGAAGGAAAGATCGAACTCGACACCCCCATCGAGACCTATCTACCCGGACTCGTCCGCGGAGAAGGGATCGACGGCCACAACATCACCATCCGCCAACTCCTCCAACACACCAGCGGACTCCCCAACTACAGCAACTACCTGGAAGACGAAGTCCGATACTACGACCCACGCGAACTTCTCGACATCGCGCTCGAACATCCCGCCGACTTCGCCCCCGGAACGAGTTGGAAGTACAGCAACACCAATTACGTCCTCACCGGCCTACTCGTACAGAAGATCACCGAAAAACCCCTCGCCGAGGAGATGAACCGGCGAATCTTCGCGCCGATCGACCTGCAGCACACATACTTTCCTGAACCATACGACGAGAAGATCTCGGAACTCCACCCCCGCGGCTACTACCGGGAGTCATCGGACGCGCCTCTCGTCGACATCACAGAGATAGACCCCTCGTGGGGATGGGCCGCAGGGCAATTGATCTCCACCACCTCGGACCTCAACCAGTTCCTCCACGCACTCCTCGACGGACGACTTCTCCCGGCAGCCCAACTCGACCAGATGCGCACCACCGTCCCCGCGGAGGAAACCTTCGGACCCGAGACCCGCTACGGCCTTGGGCTGGTCAGCCGCCCACTCCCGTGCGGAGGCCTGTCGTGGAGCCACGGCGGCAGTTTCCCTGGCTACGAAACACGAGGGGGCGCTACCGACGACGGACGCGAAGCGAACATCGCGGTCACCATGCAAGTAGTCGACGATGCGACCCGGAGAAAACTCGAACACGCGGTGGATATCGCCCTTTGTCGCTGAGGCATCCTGTCAATCACCAAAGGCCACCTACTCCGAAATAACTCGTCAAACCGACAGTATCGGCCGCGAGACGCCGGACTCCGAGGTGCAGCCAGCTACACCCCGTACGCTCCGGCACGCACCACCGAGAGACTGCACTTCGCACCATGGAGGACGCGTACGCACGTCAATACTGTTCTCTGCATGTGGAACTCACCACGAGATCCGACGAACAGGAGACCACAACCAATGACCACCCTTCGACGTCGCCCCCTGCTCACCGTGCTTCCGGCAGCCACCGCTGCAGCCCTCATATTGGGAGTGAGCGGATGTGGTGACACCACTGACGCCACTGATTCCACTCGGCAAAGCGACGCTGCCGTGCAACAGGCGCTCGACGGCGTCATCGAACAGGGGATCCCCGGCGCACAACTCGTGATCTCCGACCCGTCGCGGGGCACTCGCATCATTCGTGCAGGAATGGGAAACACCGCCACCGGCGAGCCTATCCCCGAAGATGCGCGGGTCCGAATCGGCAGCAACACAAAGGCCTTCGTCTCGACCGTCGTCATGCAACTCGTCGACGACGGACTGCTCGACCTCGATATGAGCATCGAGCACTACCTGCCCGGAACGGTCGTAGGCAACGGGAACGACGGCAACCGAGTCACCATTCGAGATCTCTTGCAGCACACCAGTGGACTGACGGACTACCTCGCCGCCGGCGGAGCACGGCCGGAAGACATCAAGCCCGGCCAGCTGCTGGTGGGGACAAGCGCACAACCATCGGAGCACTTCTCCCCCACTGAACTGGTCGATATCGCGATGTCTCTTCCACCCGGCCCGGCAGCCAAAGACAAGGCTGTCTATTCGAACACGAACTACATTCTGCTCGGGATGCTCATCGAGAAGGTCACCGGACGCCCTGCCGCGCAGGAGATCACGACCCGCATAATCGATCCGCTCGGACTGAAGGACACCTATTTTCCCGCCTCCCGCGAGACACAGATCCGCGGTTCTCATGCACAGGGCTATCACCCGATCGGCGGCATTCAGGTCGATGTCACCGATGGTGACGTGTCGTGGGCCGACACCGCAGGTGCGATGGTCGCAACCGGCGCCGACCTCAACACTTTCTTCACGGCTTTGCTACGCGGCGACCTCGTCTCGAATGACAGGCTCGCCGAGATGAAACACACCGTGCCGTTCGACAGGAGCCCGCAGGACAGTTACGGACTCGGACTAGTCCGCGTGAACAGTTCCTGTGGGAAGGAGATCTGGGGTCACGGCGGCGGGATCCCCGGCTTCGGCACCTCGGGCGGAGTCGATACCACGGGACGCGCTGTGACTCTCACCCTCAATCACATCCCGATGAGCGAGGACGCCTTCGTAGCAGCACAGCGAGTTGTCGACGCAGCGATGTGCGAGGAGTGAAGGAAACATGTTCGTGCACGACTTCGCGCGCAATATCGAACAACGATTCTTCCCGATCGAACGATGTCCCGATCCCTACCAATCCTCAGGAGTTCTACTGATGCGTAACAATATTCGAAAGGGCTTCCCTTCCTCAGATCGCCGGCAGGACCGCAAACGGCACCGGACCTTTTCGGTCGTTACCGCGATGGCCCTCGGTGCCATGACGCTGGCGTCCTGCTCGCCCTCATCCGCCCTCAGTCCCGATACCGTCGGTTCTTCCTCCACTGAGTCCGACGCGGTTCAACGCTCACTCGACGCGCTGGTGAGCGAGGACGGACTACCCGCCGCCCTCGCAAGCGTCCAAGAACGAAACGGCAACTCCCGCAATTACACCGCAGGAGTCGGTGACCTGACCACCGGATCAGAGGTACCCCACAACGGCCAAATACGAATCGGCAGCAACACCAAAACCTTCACCGCAGTAGTGGTCCTGCAACTGGTCGCCGAAGGAAAGATCGAACTCGACACCCCCATCGAGACCTATCTACCCGGACTCGTCCGCGGAGAAGGGATCGACGGCCACAACATCACCATCCGCCAACTCCTCCAACACACCAGCGGACTCCCCGAGTACGGAATACACGTCAATGACGAAGAGATCAGATACCGCTACGCCGACCCCCACGATTTGCTCGACATCGCCTTCCAACACCCCGCCGACGCACCGCCCGGAACGAGTTGGGGGTACAGCAACACCAACTACATTCTGGCCGGCCTACTCGTACAGAAGGTTACCGGCCGCCCCCTCGCCGAGGAGATGAATCGACGTATCTTCGCGCCGATCGGCCTGCGCAACACCTACTTCCCATCCCCGGGCGACATGACCATCCGGGGTCCCCATCCCAAGGGATACCACCGCACCGGACCAGACAGCCCACTGAGTGACGTCACAGAGATGGACCCGTCGTGGGGATGGGCCGCAGGGCAGCTGATCTCCACCACCTCGGACCTCAACCAGTTCCTCTACGCGCTACTCGACGGACGACTGCTCCCCGCAGCCGAACTCGATCAGATGCGTACCACCGTCCACGTCGGCGGGCCCACCGGACTCGAGTACGGCCTCGGCCTCACCAGCAGGACTCTCTCGTGCGGCGGGGTCTACTGGGGCCACGGCGGCGACATAGTCGGTTACGAGACCCGCGGCGGCATCACCGACAACGGGCGCGCCGTAAACCTTGCGGTGACTGCTCTTCCCTCGACTGCGTCCGCCACGCAACACGTCGTAGACACCGTGGACAGAGCTTTGTGCAGTTAAAGCTCTGGTGACAACGTCACCCGGAATCTCACCCGAGTGACGCTGTACCGACCGACAAAACATTCGGTCGGTTATTGGCCGAACGGACCAATGCGGCCAACGTGTCCGCTGCCACACTTCATCAGTCCATGCGGCACAACGCAATTCAGGAGGCATGATGAAGTCGGAACGCGCCACAGTTGAGGAACCCTCGCATAGCGGCGGCAAGTCGATACAAAACACATTGGACAACAAGTCAATTCGTCGAACAACGACTATGACTGTTGGGCTGCTCAGTACGATCTGGATGATCGACATGATAGATCGCGTGATGATCGGGCTTGCACTGCCGATGATCGGAGACGAATTCTCTCTCAGTAATACGCAATTGGGCGGAGTCGTGTCGATCTTCGCCATCTTTTACATGCTCGGGCAGGTCCCCGGCGGCATGCTGGCCGACCGATTCGGACCCCGGCCACTGTTGATCGTTGCGTTGATCCTGTGGTCGGTGTTCACCGCGCTGACAGGATTCGCCTGGGGACTCGTCTCGCTGATGGTCATGCGTGCGATGTTCGGGCTCAGCCAGGGTCTCTTCCCAGCAGCGTCGTTCAAAGCTCTGGCTGAGCGAACCCGTCCGAAAACTCGCGCCACGGCCATGGGCTTCATGATCGGTGCAAACAACCTGGGCCCCGGCATCGCACCATTGATCATCGCCCCAGTTCTCATGGCCGTCGGTTGGCGGGACGCATTTTGGCTGGTGGCCATAGTCGGCGCCGTGATCGGCACAGTCGTCTGGTTGGTGCTCCCGGCGCCGTTGGACACAGAGATCACGGAAGATCCGGAGGCCGCACTGCAACCGCTCGCCAGTGAACACTCACGCGCCGCGGTATTCAAGTCCGTTTCGGTCTGGAAGTTCGCACTTCTGTTCTGCCTGGCCAACATGGCCGGATATGGGCTGTTGACCTGGGTGCCGAGCTACCTCCTCAACGAAAAGGGGCTCTCGCTGATCGATACGGGAATCTTCGCGGCGATCCCGTTCATCGTCACGGCATTGGCCATCGTTGTCGGTGGACGTCTGGTGGACAAGTACTTCCACGACAGCGCGCGCATTCTGCTCGTTCCGTGCATGGCCACCTCCGCCATTCTGCTGTTCTTGATGACTACCACCGATACCGTCGCGATGTTCACGTTCTATCAAACCCTCGCGATGGGCGTCAGCGGACTGTGCTCGATGTCGATCTTCGCCCTCCCGTTGCGGGCATTGCCCGCCGAATTCCTCGGTTCCGGAATGGGTTTGATCAACGGTTGTGGACAGCTTGCCGGTTTCATCACCCCCCTCGTGATGGGATGGATGGTGGACCAGTTCTCGTACATGGCCGCGTTCGGAGTCCTGGTCGGCGCGACGGCTGCGGCGGCATTGGTGGCCATGATCGTTCCACAGACCCCGGCGAAATTCTGAGGGCTCTCACGTGGTCCGGCGAAGTGGCCGCTGAAGGGTCGTTCCCATCAGTGGCCACTTCGCCGATCTGGACCTGACCCCGGTGCCAGCTCGTCACCTCACTGCATCGAACCCGTTGCGCGAGCGCCGAAGTGCGCGCCCTGCAAGCTTCCCCGTCGGCACCCCGTCCGACAGTGCCGGTTGCCCATTGACCAGAACGTGCCGCATTCCGGTCGCATACACTCTTGGGTTGTCGTATGTCGCGAGATCCTCTACCTGCGAGGGGTCGAAGATCGCCAGATCGGCGTATCCCCCTGGCGCAATGTAGCCCCGCTTCGCCAAACCGAAGTTTTCAGCAGGAAGGCTGGTCATTCGGCGAACGCATTCCTCGACTGATTGCCCGCCAATGCCGCGGGTGTAGCGGCTCAGAATACGGGCGAAAGCTCCGAATGAACGGGGGTGGACGGGTTGCCCCGCGAAAAGGGTTTCCGTGCTTTGAGCATCGGCATCGGAACCAACCGAAACCCAGGGACGCTCGAAGGCAATTCGCGTGTTGTCCTCCGACGCAATGAAATAGGCAGCTTCGGCTGTGGGGAGAGCGTCGAGAACAGCCAGTATGGTGTCCACCGGGTCGTGATGCCCCATCCTCCGAGCAATAGATCCCAGAGCTTCCCCCGCTCGGATCCCGAGTGCCGGTACCTCGGACAAGATCGTCACCCCATCGGCACCTCCGGACGCAGCGTAGAGATTCTCCCAGTCCTCGTCCTCACGATGGATCCTCTCGCGGATCTGGTCTCGGATACCGGTCGAGTTCAGTTGCGCGCGCCCGGCCGTGGTGTCACGACACCGAAACTCCGGTGGCAACGCGGCACTGAGCAGCGTGTTCCCCGCCTCGTACGGATACACGTCCGCGGTGATTCGCACACCGTCCTCGCGAGCCGACTCAACCAATTGCAGGGCCTCGGACATTTTGCGCCAGTGCGACTTACCAGCAACCTTGAGGTGGTAGATCTCCCCGCGCGCTCCTGTCGTTCGAGCGATATCGATCAGTTCCTCGATGCTTTCGAGAAACCTCTGCCCTTCGCTTCGGAGATGGCAGATATGGACGGCATCGTGTCTGGCGAGCACCTGCGAAAATGCTCGCAACTCGCCGGTATCCGCATAGCTTCCGGGTGGATAGATCAGAGCCGACCCCACTCCGAGAGCTCCATTTTCAAGCTCCTCGTCGAGCAGGGCACACGCTTCGGCCAGCTCTTGTTCACTCAACAGACGATTGTCCACACCCGCAACCACCATGCGCAGATTCGCTGCGCCGACGAAGCTCGCCACGTTGAAACCGACGCCGTTCGTCTCCAAGGATTCGAGAAAATCGTGCAACCTCGGCCAATGCGATTGCACCCCAGGTGGAATCGCACCCAATCCGAGCATCGCCGGAGTCATCGAACCCGTGACCGGTCCGAGAGACACGCCTTCACCGAAGACCTGGGTTGTGACCCCCTGATACAAGTCCGACAATCCTCGCGGGTCTTGCTGCAGCGTGATGTAACTATGACTGAGCACATTCACAAAACCGGGAGCCACCATGCAACCGCGAGCATCGATGTCGATCGCCCCCGGCACAGCACCGATCGTTCCGACTTCCACGATCGTGTCACCCGCGATCGCAACATCCGCTTTCCTGGGCGGGCTCCCTCTACCATCGAGCACAGTCCCGTCCCGAACGACGATTGTCGGCAGCATCACGTCTCCTCCACGGTGGCCTTGCTGTCGCGAGATGCGACCCTGTTCACTCTGCTCAATCGTGAAAGCGAAATCTTGTTCCAGACACACATACGCGATGCAAAATTGGTGCCGCCCTACCAAACTGGCACATGGTTCCGATCATGCCATCGGTTAGCCAACGGCCCTGCGGATCTCGCTCTCGGAGGCATTGGCGCCCGTGCAGACAACAGCAACGCGCTTGCCAGCGAAGGTGTTCGGATGCGCAAAGACCGCAGCAAGTGCAGCCGCACCGGCGCCTTCACTCAAAGTGTGAGCGTCGTAGAGCAACGCCCGCTGCGCGAGGGTGATGTCGTCGTCCGTGACGAGCAGGAAGCCTCCGAGCCGTTCACGCAAAACACGTTGAGTCAGTGCGAACCCGGCACCGGTCGCAAGCCCTTCGACACGGGTGGTGTTCGGGCGCTCGACGCACGCGCCGGAACTCCATGAGTCATGTGCGGCTCGCGCGGCCTCCGACTGCACTGCGAACACCTCTAGGTGCGGTGCGAGCGCACTGGCGACGAGACACGCCGCCGCGGCGCCGCTGCCGCCACCGACTGGGACTACCACCGCGTCCAGATCGGTTTGTTGTTCGACGAGTTCGACGTAGGCAGTAGCGACACCGGCAAGGATGGCCGGCTCATTGGCGGCGCTGACGAGACGCAGGCCGTCACGTTCGCTGATGAACTCGGCGTGAGCACGTGCCTCGTCGAAATTCACACCGTGCTCGATGAGCTCGGCTCCGAGCATGCGGACAGCGTGAGCCTTGACTGGATTCGCCCCAACCGGCATGACGATCACACACCGCACGCCTGCACCCGCTGCTGCATACGCCAAGGATTGAGCGTGGTTTCCGGTCGAGTAGCCGACAATCCCGCGCGCCCGCGTCGCCTCATCCAGTCCTGCCACCAGATTCAGTCCACCGCGAACCTTGAACGCACCCGTGGGGTGCACGTTCTCGTGTTTGACGAACAATTGGCTGCACGAACCCGCACCCAAGGTCGGGTGCGATATCAGGGGCGTGACCGGTAGATGCCGTCGCACGACCTGACTGGCACGCTCGATGTCAGCCCATACGGGTGGATGTAGCTGGTTTGATGCCGTGAGATCAGGTGCCGGAGCCATGTGATTCACCCTGCCAAACACCGATTCATAGATCCAATACGTGTTCTCGTCAAAAGCATCGAAATCTTCTATGATTTCGGCATGCTCGATCTAATTCGGCTGAGGGTCTTGGCCGCTGTTGCGCAGGAAGGGTCGGTGACAGCCGCCGCCGACTCTCTCGGTTACGCGCAGCCCTCCATCAGTCACCACCTTCGACAGCTCGAGTCGGAAGTCGGGGTTCCACTGTTCCAGCGAGCGGGTCGTGGACTGCGCCTGACGGAAGCCGGCACGGTGCTGGTTCGGCGAGCCACAGAGATCCTCGGCCACGTCGACGCAGCGGTAGCCGAAGTCC
This sequence comes from Rhodococcus sp. GB-02, assembly GCF_053470465.1. Classification (NCBI taxonomy): domain Bacteria; kingdom Bacillati; phylum Actinomycetota; class Actinomycetes; order Mycobacteriales; family Nocardiaceae; genus Rhodococcus; species Rhodococcus sp. GB-02. The sequence continues at coordinate 2,340,852 of NZ_JBPUKE010000001.1, read as the reverse complement.
AGACGTACGCAGGACTGAGGGCCGGGCGGGTACGACTGGCCGCATTCCCGTCAGCCCTGGCGAGTTTGATTCCGCAGGCGATGGCAGCGTTCACGTCCAAGTACCCCGATGTGTCCATCAGCCTCGTTGATGCAGAACCACCCAGAGCACTTGCACTGCTTCGTAACAACGATGTCGACGTAGCTGTTGTCTTCGCGCACGAGGACACCCCTGACGTCGGGCTCAAGCATGTCGCGCAGACGACTTTGCTGGAAGATCCGTTGTACCTGATCACCTCTGCGCGGAATGCGGATGCCACCAACGAGATCACGGACTACGCCGGTGAGACCTGGATTGCCGGTTGCCCGAGCTGCCGAGCCCACCTCCTCACCGCTTGCAATCGAGCTGGATTCATTCCGCGGATCGAGTTCGAGACCGACGACTACGTAGCCGTCCAAGCGCTGGTCGCCTCCGGAAGCGGGGTCAGCACCCTTCCGGCTCTCGCTCTCCAGGCACATCAGAATCCGAATATCCGCGCACACCGCATTAGCGGCGAGCGACGCACTATCTCTGTCGCGACCTACGGGAAACCTCCACATGCTCCGGCGATCGACGCGTTCGTCCAAACTCTGACAGCGATATCCGAATCCATGCGTGAGCGCGTCGAACTGGATGGGCACGTCAGTCGATGACGAACCTGGGCGGCTCGATCAAGACCGCCCGCATACCCGGGGACCTCAGGTCCGGCCGACCACCGCGACAATCAGTGCGGCAAGTTCGCTTCGAGCCTCGTCGGGCGAGAGCGCTCCCGCTACCGCCGCGTGCGAGAGTGCCTCTGCAGCACCGAATATTGCAGTCATCGAAGGTTGCGCAAGTCCGCCGGCTGCACCAAAGGGAGTCAGCACCTCCCGACATCGTTCGGAATAGACATGTTCCGATTCACGCTTGACCCGCTCCAGTTCGGGCGAACCCTCCAGCGCTGCAAGCACACCCGTCAGCTCACGCCCCTGCGCCAGCGAACATCCGACGTAGGAGTCGGCGATGGCATTCGCGCGTCCGCTCAAGGACTCATCCGCGGCATCGAGATACTCCTCGAGCATCACCGTCTGACGATCGTCGAATTCCTTGAAGAGGGCCGCCAACAACGCGGCGCGGGAGGCGAAATGGCTGTAGACAACCGGCTTTGCAACGCCGGCACGTTCAGCCAACCGGCCGAGGGTCAGCGCGTCCGCGCCCTCCTCTCGCACCAATGCCCACGACACCTCCACGAGTTGTTCGTACCTGCCGGACCGCGACAGTCTCGTACGTGCCATCGGACACCTCCTTGCGCTATATACCAATAGTAACCTACTCTTAGTACATAAGCGCACCATCTACTGAAGGAACGCTCATGTCCACAGTTCCCATTCCGATCCACACTCGCTGACCCAGCATGTCGCTCGTTCTACCGCCGACGCGATCCGCAACCTGGGCGGCGACGTCGACGTCGCGGACCTACATGCCGAAAATTTCGATCCCCGATTCTCCGAAGCCGATGTGAACCTTTTCCGCGGCAACGGGACTTCCCCGGCTGATGTTGTAGCCGAGCAGGACCGAATCGATCGTGCAGACGATCTGATTCTCGTGTTTCCTACGTACTGGTGGTCGATGCCGGCTCTACTCAAAGGTTGGATCGATCGAGTCTTCGTCAGCGGATGGGCGTACGAATTCACCCCGGGAAGCGAATTCGTGAAGAAACTGGACCGACTCACCGTCCACCTGATTCCAGTCGCAGGTGACGACGCCGAGAGTTTCGACCGACACGGCGTGTACGAGGCCTTCCGGACACAGATCGAACGCGGAATCATCGAATATTGCGGTGCCACATTGGGATCGACAACCTTCGTTCACGAGTCGGACACGAAGAGCCGAGACGTCCTCGCCGCAGAAATCCACGACCTCAGCGAAAGCATCGCGTCCCGTGTCGCCTACCCTGCGACCGCGACTTCCCGTTGACGGTCAAAAACGGTCAACTGACGCTTGATTGGCCCGTGGCTGCCCAGTAGCGAAGCGTATCTCCCGTATGACCGAGGTTGCGCGACAACTGATCAGCTGGGCGCACGCTGTCGAGTAAACCACCACACCCTTCGATTGCCTTACGCGAACCCGCGTTCGATTCGTCGCAGGTAATCAGGACGCGACTGAGCCCCACCGGGTCGCCGGCATACGTGAGCACCTCCCGCAGAGCAGTCGACGCTATCCCTTTCCGGCGTTCCGACGGCCGGACCCCGTAGCCGATATGGCCACCGACATCGGCCAAGAACTCATTCAAGCTGTGTCGCAACTGGATAGCACCGAGGTACCTGCCGTCTCGAACGATCCACCAGTTGGTTGCCGGGACAATGTCGGGCCCTGGTAACGCCTCAGGCTGCGCCAACAACTCCTGCACCCATTGCCCGAATCCATCGCGGGATGCAAGGTCGAGATCTAGACGTTGCGCAACTCCCAAGGCCGAACCGGGCTGATCCGCCTGCGGTCCGCCCCACTCGTCACGCGACTCCAACCAGGACGCCCACAAGGCCTCGTCAGGAGCAACCAAATCGACAGTCATAGCTGCGATGCTACTTCGCACCGGCACTGGTCGGGACTTCGCCTCATTCCATCGCAAAGGCACATAGTGTTCCTGTATGAGTGGACGTTTCATAGCTGGGGTCTTCATCGTCGTCGTCAGTGTCGTCGCCGTTGCGTTGGTTTGGACCGGCGTTCGAGACTATGAATCTTTTACTCCACCGGTCGCGACGGCGGTCGATCGGGCAGACTGCCTCGCCCCTGATATCACCGCCGCGCTCGTAGCCCCCGAGGCACGCGACAGCAGCATCGCACTTCGCCCCGAGGGAAGTGGTTACCCGCCTCCTGATTTCAGCCCCGTTGCCGTTGTTCGATGCGAACGCGGAGAAACGTCCGACGGTGGGTTGACCATCGACTCCATACGCCTCGAGGGGGACATCCACGCGGTGGACGATGCATTCCGCGAACAGTCTCGTCGATTTCCTGCCAACGTCCAGGCCAGTTGCGCATACCGCCACCTCTTGCCAGCCGGTTTGTGGCTGCTGGACGAAGCCGGAGCGGCCATACGACCTACCTGGCCGACCAAGCCGTGTGGCCTGCAAGAGCAACCATACGTAGCCCTGAGCCAATTACATGAGGCCAGCCGCGAGCAGCATCTGGTCGCCGGCATATCCTCCGATGACGCCGGAACCTGCGCGGAGTCGATCGGACAGCTCTTCGAAACGACCACTGAAACTGACGTGGATCGCATGGCAGCGTACGACGACACGTACATACGCCCATTAACCGAAACAGCCTTGACTACGCCGATTTTCGATGTCGGCCGGCTCCAGGTGTGCCGCTATTCCACCGAACCACCGCTGCCCGAGTCCCGAATCCGCTTGTCACGCCAGCAGAGTACGGATCTGATGGAGGTTGCATCCACCGCGCCACCGGCAGGCCCATGCGATCTCGTCGCTCAACGCATCGCTTCGATCGACGTACTTCGTCCCGACGGATCGGGGGGCACGCGGATCGCAGTCGAACTCGACGGATGCCAACGAGTAAACCTCCTCGGACAACGTCAATTACCGCCCGCAGTCATTGCGCTCCTGTTGCAGTAGCGCTGACCCACGCCCGAGTTCATCAAGACTGATCGTATAAAACCGTCGAGGGAATCACAGGTCTCGAATCGATGTGACGACAACCGGCCTGACCGGCTTGGGCGCCGCGCCGCAACTCGGTGGACGCGGCGCGAGTTCGGAGATTGCAGTCTCCACCGCCCATCGCCGGCCGTCCACATGTGCGACGACGCATGTCCCGTCACTCGCCTGCTCGATGACAGCCAAGTCGTCGATTCCACAGCTGATTTGTTGTCGCACAGCAATTTCCGAAGCCTGCCCCGCAGGAGACCAACAACTCCGTCCACGGAGGCCTGGCAAATGGACCTGATCTCGGGAAGCCATCTCCACGGCCGTGACACTCTCACTTGCGGACAGACGGCCGTATGTATTGCCGCTCGGCAGCAGGATCATCGACGGCGCAAATCGGTGCCCGCCGGTATGCGAACACTCCCACACCTGGGGTCCGAAGGACGACATCAGCGCTGCGGCAATCGGCCTGCCGAACACAGCGCAGCACTGGTCACGCTTGCCGTGAGCGCAGACGAATACCACCGGCTCGGTCACCTGCTCGCCCAATCCTGGTGGCGGCCCATCCATCAGGGAGAAATCGACGTCGAGTAGGTCTATCGGTGAATCGATGCGCAACCTTTCGCACCACGAGTCGCTCGGATCGGAGCGCGCGAGCAAGACCGTGTGTCCATCAGTCAGCGGATCGGTGCGGCCTGGTCGCCGAATGAACATGATTCGTACCTCGGCAGCGTCGGCTCGTCGGCTCAGCTCGGTGGCGAGCTCGTCCCCCAACGCCGTTCCGTCCAGCACGTCACGACCCCAGGCTGCGTTGAATTCGAGGCACACCCAACCCCGCACGACGGCAGCGCTGCCTGCCAGCGGTTCGTCGACGGCAGACAGCGCGGAACAGGTTTCGGCTTCGATCACGAGCCCTATTGTGTCAGCCACGTTGAAAGTCGATCAGCCGTCCCAGTCAGCTCAGTAGAACTTCTTGCCCTCCGCGAGTTGGTTCACGAACTTCTCGATCCGCCTGGCTCGCGTCTCCGGACGCTTTGCCTCCTGCAGTCGGTACGCGATGGTGAATCGGTTGGTGGAATTGAGCGTCGCGTAGAACTCGCGAGCCTTCGAATTTTCCGCAACCGCATCGAGAAAGTCCTTCGGCACCTCGGCCTTGGCTGCTCCCTCGTACGCGCGATCCCAGCGACCGTCGGCCTTGGCCTTCTCGATCTCGGCGATGCCGGATGGCTCGAGAAGTCCCGCGGCGTCGAGGCGGGCGACGATCTCGACGTTGCGTTTGGACCACGGACTCCGCGCGGTGCGTCGCGAAAACTTCTGTACGAAGAAATCGTCGTCGATTCGCCGTGCGAGGCTGTCGATCCAGCCGAAGCACAGGGCAACGTCCAACGCTTGGTCGTAGTCGATCGAGCTGTGCGACGAGGTCTTCTTGGCCATTTTCAGCCAAAGGCCGGGGACCACCTCGTGATTCTCGGACAGCCATCGACGGAACTCTTCTCCGTCTGCGAAGTATTCGGTATCGAGTTCGACTGCCATCAGTGCTCCTCACATTCGCGATACCCATACTCTGACAAAACCCTGCGACAAATATCCGAGCGTTCCGAGTGCGAGCACCCATTTGGCGATACTGACGGTCGAAGCGGCGCGAACCCCCGAGTCGGTGATGCTGTCGCGATGATCGAGGAAATGGAGTCCGACCACGTTCTCGACGTAGTCGCCGGCCGCCGACAGTACCGGCGCGACGGCAAGGACGCGCCGAGTTGCGGAGGAAAGGGGAACCCGCTCCCCGAGCCTCGTGCCCGCTGACCGCAAAGCCATCGCGTAGATCGCGGGATGTACGAAGTCGGGGTAGTAGTGACTACGAAATCGCTCCGTGGCCTCCGCGTCCATGGAGTCCAAGATCTCGACGTACCGGCGAGCGGAGAACGCCGTCTGCACTTCCAATACTTTGGGAGCCACCGGCCCGAGTAGGCGAGCAATATTCGCTTGTGAGACAACAAAAGCGGTCGTCCACAGTGCCATCGCCTTCGCAGATCCAGTTGGTGCCATTCCACGATCGTGCCATCTTCGCACAACAGAACGGAACGACCCGACGGAAAAGCTCGCCGAAAATGTGCGTGAGGTTGCAAAAAGCGGGCATCCCGTATCGATCATCGGTCCGATAGCGGGGAGCGCGCATGTCGCCCAAGTCCAACCCGACTGTTCTGTTCATCCACGGACTCTGGATGCACCCGACTACCTGGGATCCCTGGGCGCAGGTTTTCAACACGCAGGGGTACCCCACGATGGCGCCGGGGTGGCCAGGGGACGCGTCGACGGTGGGTGAGACGCGTGAACACCCGGAGGACATCGCGGGACACGGCATCGACGACGTGACGGATCACTACGCCAAGGTGATCGCCGATCTCGACGAACCACCGATCGTGGTGGGGCATTCGTTCGGAGGTTTGATCGCGCAGAAACTGCTGGGCCAGAAGTTGGCGACCGCGGCAATTGCCATCGACCCGGCTCAGCCCAAAGGGGTGTTGAAACTTCCCTCGTTCAACTGGGCAGCGTCTTCCCGGTCCTGTCCAACCCCGGGAATTACCGGAAGGCATACTCACACAACAGAGAGTCGTTTCACAAGTCCTTTGCCAGCGCCGTGTCCAAGGACGAGTCCGACGCCTTGTTCGAGCAGTATGCGATTCCCGCCCCTGGTCGGCCGTTGTTCGAGGCAGCACTCGCCAACTTCGCGCCTCACAGCCCCGCTGTAGTGGATTTCAACACGCAACGTGGACCCCTTCTGATGATCGGCGGCGGCAAGGATCGCACAGTCCCGAAAGCCAGTTCGGACAGCTCGTTCAAGAAGTACGCCAAGGCCCCGACGATCAACGAATACAAGGTCTTCGGCGATCGGGGGCATTCTCTGACCATCGACCACGGCTGGCGTGAAATCGCGGACTACAGCCTTGTCTGGCTCGACAAGCAGGGCATGAGCACGCCACAAGGCAAGCACGAGAGTCAGTCTCAGCCGAAAGCTTGAAAACGACGACGGTACACCTGCGGCGAGATTCCGAGATGCATCGAAAATGCTCGGCGTAGGGATTCCGAACTGCCGAATCCCGCCAACCGCGCGGCTTCGGTCACCGAGTGACCGGCATCGAGGAGCGCTTTCGCGGAATCGAAACGAATCAACTCGACGTATTTGGCCGGCGTCGTACCGAGTTCCTCGCGAAAGAGCCTCGTCAAATGCCGTGGGCTCAGATGCGCCAGGACAGCCAGTTCATCGACCGAGTACTCCCCCGCCGGATCGGCCGCCACCGCATCGACTACTGCGCGAAGCGCGGGCACCCGGGGCCGCGGCCCGCTCAACGACGGCGAGAACTGCGACTGCCCACCCGGACGCTGGAGAAATACCACAATAGAACTCGATTTCAGCCGGCCGCCTCACTCATCGCAGCAGCATCTTCTGCCCCGAACTTTTCCTCGAGAGTCTCCGGCGAATAGTCGAGGTCGATCTCGCCGACGTCGCGCCCGCGCGCAGACTCGATCGCCGAAAGTCGGCGCTGCGCACGGTCTGCGGCATACTCGAGGAACTCCTGATTGTCCAAACCGAACGGCTGCACCTCGAATTGATCGTTGACCCAGTTGATCATTCCGAGCGCCATGGGCATGAGTTCACCCATCCGCTGCTGGACGACGTCCCAGTTGTGATCGTCGGCGGCGACGTGCCTTCGGCAGGTGAACGTCCCCCACGCCATGTGCCGTCGTTCGTCGTCACCGATTTTTCGCACCAATTGCTGCATGCCAGGCAGGATTCCGCGCGTCGCACAGACTTTCTGCCAGGCGTAGTAGCCCGTCAACGCCAGACTGCCCTCGATGACGTGGTTGTACGTGACACTGGCACGCACCTGGTTGACCGGGCTGGGATCCGTCTCGAGAATGCGTAGCGACGACGGCAGCTCCTCGTAGAACAGTTGCCGGTAGTACGGATTGTCAGCGACGTAGGAATGCAGGTCACTGGTCAATCCCACTTCGTCCATCCACAGCCGAAATACCTGGGTGTGCTTGGCTTCCTCGAAACAGAACTGCGTCAAGTACATCTCGTCGCCGAACCTGCCCTCGGTCGACATCGCTTTCATGAACGGTTGAATGTCTTCGGTGACGGCTTCTTCACCGGCAATGAACTGCGCGCACAGGAAGGTGGCGCTGCGCTGTTGCTCGCTGGTCAGCTCCTGCCAGTCGCGGGCATCCTGGGAAAAATCGAGGTCGGTTGGGTTCCAGAATTTGGCATTTCCCTTGGTGAACAATCGGAGTGGGAACGAATCCCAGTTCAACCCTCCCGACCGAAGAGTATTGAAACCTTCTCGCCCCGGCGAGGTGACAGTCATGACATTCCTTCTTCCCGAACCGAAGACAGATGCCCCATCAGCATGCCCGCAGAACTGAAACGTGAATCAGTTTTGGCGAAATTCGATCTATTCCTTCAGAGAAACGCCCTTGGTCTCCATCACTGCGAAGAGCTTGGCGTTCATCTGAGCCGCCAGATCCGGCCGATACGAGCCGATATTGAGCGGATTGGCTAGATTGTTCAGTTCCAAGGGGTCGGCCTGTAAGTCGTAGAGTTCGTATTGCGGCGCAGCAACTCCCGCCGGATCGAAGTACATCGTGTACTTCCATCGACTCTCACGTATGCACCGAATGTGATTAGGCTGCGTGACGATGTTCTGACCGTCGGGCGTTGCGCAGTTCTGATCGTCGTAGGTGAACAGGATCGTGTCCTGAACCTGTGCGCTGGGACTTTGCGGGTAGGCCGCAGCGTCGACGATGACCGACGTCAGATCAGTGCCCAAGAAGTTCCACGATTCACGCGCGGGCGCTTGGGCGAGCGTGGCGAGCGTGGGCATCACGTCGATCAGCGACGCCAGGGCGTCGGTGCGAACGGGCTCGGGAAACAGCAAGGGGTTGCTGATGACCAGTGGAACGCGCAGCGTTTCCTCGTAGGCGTTGAACACCTTCTGCCGCAAACCTCCGTGGCTCATCCCCATCTCCCCGTGGTCGGACATCCGAACGATTACCGTGTCGTCGAGCATCTGCGGGGTGGCTTCGATCGCGTCGAGCACGCTGCCGATGTGTTCGTCGACCACCTTGTGCATGTAGGCGTAGAAGTTGATGTAGTTGCGCGCCTGATCGGGTCCGAGCAGCGGCCCGAGCCCGGCTGCGAGCAGCAATTCCGACTGAACCTGTGCCGTCGGTTTGTGATTGAGCGCCAGGATCTCGTCGAAGGTGGGCGGCAGGTCGATACCTTGCTCGAAGGCGCCTGGTGCGTCCGATCCGTAGTTGTCGCACGTTCCGTTCATCGCATTCCAGGTCTGGGGGTACGCGAGGACATCGTGTGGGTTCACGAACGAGACGATCAGCGCCCAGGGCTGTCCGGACGTGACTGCTGGTCCGGAGAGAAAATCGACTGCCTCCTCGGCAACACGGCGGTCGTGGTCTGCGCACCCGCCGCCGAAATGATCCGGATTGGTGTCCTGGCCAGCGTCCGGCGGAATCCACCCTTCGAAGCCGAATCCCGCCACGTCCTCGCTTGTCGGATCACCGCCGTCGACGCCTTTGCTCAGATGCCATTTCCCCCGGTACTGGACGTTGTAGCCGGCCGACGCCAGCAGCTTTGCCATGTTCTGTTCGGAGACCTGCAACTGTGGCTCGGTGGGTGAAACGGTGCCGCCTTCGGTGAGCGTTCTCGTGACCCCGTGCTGCGCGGGGTAGAGGCCGGTGAAGAACGTACTGCGACTCGGCGAGCACATCGCGGTGTTGCACACCGCCTGGTCGAATGTCAGCCCGTGATCGGCAATCCTCTTGCGGTGGGGCAGGTTCTGATCAGCCCAGCCCTGCGGCCAGTACATCGGCCGGCGTTCCTGATCGGTGATGATGACAACGATGTTGGGTTTCTGTGGAAACCGATCGGCGGGCGCTGCGTGTGCCGACGCCGCGCTCACCGCGCCGGTTGCGACGTCTGCCACTCCGGCGAGGACAAGAGCACCGACGCCACCGAGGAACGTCCGGCGCGGCAGTGAATGACAATGCGAGGCTGGAACGTTCTCTGGATTCACGGGCGTCGTCCTCTCGGAGCCGTTGTCGCCCCAGAGTTGACCGAATCAGTGTTCGCTACACATGCTCGAGCAAACTGCCTGAGCGCTGATCAGCTCGATTACCCGATCCGCACAGCGCAGCGGATCGGGTGTCCGTCCGATGCCGAGAGTGTCGACTATCGAAATCGTCCTTCGCACATCAGCCTCCTCGACGCCCCACGACCAACCGAAGTCGTGATTCCAGAGCAGAACTGCGTTCTTCCCCGGATGGTTTCGGGCATGAACGGGGAGAACGATCACCGCATCCGTGCTCGGACCCTGCGGCCATCGAACTGTCTCACCGTGAACGGATCGTGCTACCGCGTCGACGTATTCGTGTGCGGACCAGTCGTTGCCGTTGGTGTGCATGGAAGTACATTCGGTGCCGCACGCGTTGTGGATGGGTTGTTCCCGGAACTGATCGGATATTCCACTTTCAGGAAATGAACGGCAACACAACGGATTCGAATTGGCGATGCCCGTCGCGGTGGACACTGTGGCCGGTGCGGAAGGAGACCAATTCGCAGCGCGCGACAGTGGCCGCAACAGCGTCGAGGCGAACGGGGTCCACCATCCCGCCCAGACCTCCACGCAGGAACAACATGTCGGCCTCGATGAGTGGCAAGCGATCCCACCACTGCGGATCCGGTCGGCGGAACTGCTCGAGCGCGGACCGCGTCATCGAGCGATCGAACGTCAGCGCGGCTCGCGGATGTCGCACCAAACTTGTTGTGGCGTGCCACAGTTCTGGCACACTCGGCAATTTCCTCGCGAACACCTGTTCCGGGTCACCTGCGCGTAGTGGCAACGGCGCTTCCTCGATGACCAACTTCCGTACCACAGTGGGACGTTTCTGAGCGATCAACGACGCCGCGTGCCCGCCGAGCGAATGGCCGACCAGATCCACCTGATCGAGTTCGAGATGATCACACACGTCCATGACGTCGTCCGCGAACTCGTCGAACAGGTACGACGACGCCCGAGCGCTCCGGCCGTGGCCGCGAAGATCGACCGAGACGACTCGTCGGTTGCGCGAACGCAAGGTCCGCGCGAACTTGTCCCAGGTACCGCTGTCGCCGCCCATCCCGTGCACGAGAACTACCGGAGGCAGATCGGCCACACTGGGATGCGCGCCGGAATCGCGATAGCTGATCTGGACCCCGCCGGCACTTCGTACGTTAGCGACACTCACGAGTTCCCAGGATAGACCTGTCCTCGCGGATTGCTGACGCGGTCAGCCGAGGCGGCAGCTCCCCTGGTCTCGTGATCTCGCCGTAGCGAGCGAGCCCGATCCTCGCGATGTTGCGCAGCGACTCGCTTGTATCGGCGAAGTATCCGCAATGCCCTCGAATGCCGCCGGTGTCGAAAACTATGGCTCCGTGCTCCGCCCGAACTGGCGACGAGCCGTGCCCGAGGCGGCCGATCTTCACGCGTGGGAAATACCGGATCCAGTCCGACGGACCAAGCGCAGCCCAGAGATTTCCGGCAAAGCACAGGTCCTCGCGCGAACTGGTACCCATCCCCGGACTGCCCAGCACCACGCAATCGTCCGCCCGCGCCGACGGGAGAGCGAGTCCGCACACCACCGCCCCGTAGCTGTGTCCGACGAGCGTGACATGCGCCGAACGCGGCAGGATACGAGTCAACCGCGCCAGATCTATCGCACCGCGTTCTGCAAGTGTCCGAGAGAACGACTCGAGGAATCCCCACGGCGTCCGATAACCGACCCATACGATCACCGCGACGCGGTCGTTCGGCCCGAGCGTTCGGAGCATCCTTCCCAGTGTCCATCCGCTCGCGCGTGGGCCGGTCGGACGGTTCTCGTCGAAGTAGTTTCCCAGTCCGTTGTCGTTGCCTGGCACGAAGATCATGATGTGCTCGGCTGTGGCGACGTCCCCGAACACCTCCACGATCCGGCCTTCGCCGGTCTCGTCGTACGCCAGAAGTTGTGCGTCGTGTAGTTCCGTCGGCTGGTAGTGAAGTCGATCGGTTCCGGAAACGTCAGATCTGCCCGCCGTTTTCATGACACTCCTCGCGAAGAGTTGCAACGACGAGAATCATTGCAACAGTGAGTTTTTGAATGTCATCAACGCTAGGTGCCCGACGGCGTCAGTACGATGGCGCCAGCGCCCCTACTGTTCGTACAGTCGACTCGACCATTCAGGTACAGCTGGCTATACCCGTGAGTTCATTCGTACACACCCTCCACCGACCATCCACCGCCTTCACAGATCATCAGCAACGCACGCGATTCCTCCAACAGCACCTGAGCCCGCGCGGCCGTGCGCGCCGAGGCTGCGTCCCACCATCGCTCGTCCACCGGCCAGGGCCCGGCCCATCCCTGCACTGCCCATTCCTTGCTCCCCCACTTCAGCCTTCCCGGCTGCGAGCTGAAGACACCGCGCTCAGTGACGTACACGGCGTTGCCGGTCACATCCCCCAGCCATACCTTGGGATTGTCGACGAAAATCGACCCCGGAGACGGCTGCGGCAGACGACCAGGCCACGGGGCTGTCGGATCATGGGCAGCTACCCGCTCGTCTCCCAAGGGCAACAAGGTAATTCGCTCCGAGGGCCCTCGACCACCGCTCAGGACACCGACCTGAACCGATTCGCCGCCCAGAAGACCTTGCACGCGCACCAATGCTCGCCTGGCCCGCTCCTCCTCGTCGCCGACACCGCCCCACAGCCCCAACTGCAAGGCACCGGCACTGACCACCTCCACCGGCTCCAGACGCAACACCGCTATGCCTGCGGTCGGCCGGGTCTCACTGCGCCCGGTGAGCCAGCCGTCCAGTTGCCAACGCACTCGATCGGCCGTTCCCTCCGGCGTCAGAGGTTCGGCGCAACGCCAAGTCCGAGAGAGATTTTCACCGTTACCCGTGCTGGCCGAAATCGACAGACGCGTGCACGCCACCGCGGCGGCGGACAGCTTGTCGTGCAGCAGACTCGCCAAGGCGCGCCCGGCAAACGCTGCGGCATCCACCCGCTCGATCGACGGATCGTAGTGCTGCTCCACTTCCAGATCCGGCGGAAGCGTCCGCGCCGACGGTGGCCGCTCGGGCTCACCGCGCGCCGCACGATGCGCGAGCACCGCATCGGCACCGAAACGCGAAGCGACGTCCACTGCCGGTAGATCTGCGAAAGCACCGATGGTCCTGATACCGAGCCTGCGCAGCAGATCCACCAACTCCCCGCGATGCGGCGCAGAGAGGCTGGGCTCGGCCGCCAACTCCGGCATGGGTAGCGGCGCCAGAAACCGTGCTCCCTCCCCCGGCGGCACCAGCGCTGCCCGGCGCGCGGCAATGACCGCCGTGGACAGCTGATCCGCCACACCCACCTGACTCTCGACGCCCGCAGCAGATGCCTGATCCACCAATCGTTCCGCCGCGGCTTCCTCCGAACCGAAGTACCGACTGACACCTCGCGCACTGAGCACCAACAAACCAGGACGGAGTACCTCGACGCCCGGCGCCACCGCATCGATGGCCGCGGCGACCGGCTCGAACAATCTGGCGTCGCGTTCCGGATCTGCCGTCGCCACATACAGTTCCGGGCAGCGGGCCTGCGACTCGCGTCGACGCAGTCCTCGGCGAACTCCCTCCGCGCGGGCCGTCGCCGAACATGCGATCACCCGATTACCCGAGGTAACCGCGACGGGATGTGTTGCCGGAAGATCGGCAAGTGCTGCCGCTGCCACCGCCGGCCAGTCCGGGCACCACAACGCCAGAACTCTGCTCACAGTGACACCACCTGCGACGACACCACCTGCTCCGACACCACCTGCTCCGACACAGCCTCCACCGGCCGGGAAGGCACCCATTCGACCCGCCCGGCTGCACTGCAGATGTCCAGGCGCGTGGTCCGGGGCTGGAACGAGCGCCCCCGTGCACGAACCGCGAGGCTCAGGGAACTGAGCCGACCACGCCCCAACTCCCGGCCCTGACCGAACCCACCGTAACCATGAACCCGAGCGTCCAACCGAACCTCGGCTCCGTCCCAGTGACCTTCGGTGACAACAAGAGTCGAGCCCTTGCTCCGAGCGCGTGCCACTACCGCCCGAGCACGCGACGGGGATACCGATGCGCCCGCCAATCCCAGAATCACCAGGTCCATACCGTCGAGCAGCACAGCGGCGATCTCGACCGGATCCGGCCCAGGCGCCGGAATGAGTGCCAGACGTTCCAGTTGCGCACCCATCTCGTACGCCGCCAGCAATCCCAGTCGAGGCTGCCCGATGACTGCAACATGCCCTCCGGACGCCGTCACCGACGCGACCAATCCCAAAAGCAAGGATGCCGCGCCGTCGACAGACACCACGGTTCCGCGTACCAAACCGCCCTGCGGCAACAATGCCCCGATACCTTCCGGCACCGGGAGAACACCAGCCTTGTGCGCGCGGTCCACGACCGGCCTGTCCCTGTCCGCAACACTCTCGGACGCTGCTGCACTTGTCCCGGAAACACCGGTAGCGGACACACCGGTAACAGACGCACTCGGTCCGGAGAACGACGTATCGCCCCGAGACGGAATGGACGCGATCTGTCGGCGGAGCTGTGCCAGCCGATCCTGACGGGACAACCCCGCCGCATCTGCCGACAGCTCTACCAACTCGGTCACCTCGGTCATCCCCATCCTCCGGAACACCGGAAAAAACTCACTGGTCGCAATCCATAACCAGCCGGCAAACCGCGGGGAAGTCGGGTTTGACATGCATCCAACGAACAGCAATTTCGAACATATTTTCGAACTGTTTTCAGTAAACCGTGTCACCCCCGACACGTCAAGCAGAGCCAAAAACCCAGTTCACAGGAGCCTCGAGCGTCACAGTGGCATCAATCCATTAACCTTGAGATGTGACAGCTCAGGAGCAGACCGGGAGGGGCATCGGGCCCGAATACCTGCTGGCGGGGCGGTACCGACTCCGCTCCAAGATCGGCGACGGAGGGATGGGCGCCGTCTGGCTGGCCCGCGACACCCTCCTCAGCCGTGACGTCGCGGTGAAACAGGTCACAAGCACGGAAGGCCTCGACACCGAAACGGCCGAAGAGGTCCGCGAACGCACATTGCGCGAGGGCAGGAACGCCGCAAAGCTCACCCATCCCCACTCCATCGCCATGTACGACGTCGCGATCGAGTCCGGCGAACCCTGGTTGGTCATGGAGTACTTCCCGGCCCGCAGCCTCGCTCAGGCCATGAACCTGGCCGATACGTTGCCACCACTCGAAGTCGCGCAGATCGGCGCCCAGATCGCTGCGGCACTCACCGAAGCGCACGCCGCCGGCATCGTCCACCGCGACATCAAACCCGGCAACATCCTGATCGCAGACCGAGGCAAGTCCCTCGGCACCGTCAAGATCAGCGACTTCGGCATCGCCCGCGCGAAGAGCGACGTGTCCGACACCCAGGACGAGGTCATCACCGGCACTCCCGCGTACTTCGCGCCCGAAGTTGCCCGCGGCGACGACCCCACCGAGGCCAGCGACGTCTTCTCACTCGGGTCGACGCTCTACACGGTGATCGAGGGCCAGCCGCCCTTCGGCATCGACTCGGACGCCATCGCCCTCCTGCATCGTGTCGCCAAGGCCGAGATCTACCGACCCACCAAGTCCGGACCGCTCACCGACGTTCTCCTTCAGCTCCTCGAGCCGGACCCCACCCGACGGCCGACTATGGCTCAGGCACGCGACGCGCTCGCTGCAGCCGCGACGGGCGGCGGCACGATCGAGCAGTTGATCGACGCTCCCGTCTACTCGTCCGAGGGCGCCGTGCCGGCCTGGGCTCACCGGACCACACAACTTGCCGACCCACACCGCCGCAATCGCCTGACCGGATCCACGATCACGGGACTTCCTGCAGTGCAACAGAACACGCCACTGCGGAACGTTCCCAGTCCGATGGACATGTTCTCCTGGCCGCCGCGGATACCGACCGGACCCGCCGATGCCAGCACCCGCGACAAGGTAGTGGCCTGGGCTCCCCTCGCCATGACCGGCATGGTTGCCGTCATCATCTTGGCCGCGCTGATCGTCGTCATCCTGGTATTCACGGTCTGACAGGTGTTCACACTCTGACTGCACGCTTTACGCAGGCAGAATATTTGCGTTGAGGTGAAACACGTTGTCCGGGTCGCACTTCGCCTTGACTGCGGACAATCGCGCATACTTCGCCGCGCCGTAGGAGGCTCGCACTCGGTCCTCGTCGACATCGGTCATGAAGTTGACGTACCCACCTTGATTGGAAGAAAACGGACGCAACGCTTCCCAGGTCTCACGCACCCACGATCGGTCCAATTCCAGCGTTCCGGTATCAGTGGCCGTTGCCGTCATGTTGCACACGTAATGTGGTGTGCGAGAACCACCGAACGCAGTCTCGTCCTCGCCGACGGAAGTGAAAGCTCCCTGCAGCGGAAAGATCGGCATGAACGACATCGGCGACGATTTCCTGCCCGCTTGTTCGGTCAGAACATCGATCACGTCGTCGGAGAAATCCACCAGGTCCAAAGCCTTCTCGTAGGCGTACACACCCCACGGTTCCGAGTCGTCGAGCATCGATTGCAAACCGGTGTACGGGATCGGGGTGACGAATTCGAAAAGCGTCGGCACCCCTTCTCGAATCGGCGCAATCGCATTCGAGTGTTCCTCTTCCGATCCGAAACCGGCTACCAGCAAGGCGTATCCGGGAAGCAGGTGAAACTGATCCGGGACAAACGGTGCCGGCGGTGCGGACAAACCGACCGCAACCATTGCACCGGCGTTTCCCGGCAGGGCAGGCACCACCTCGCGGCACAGACGAAGCGCTGCCGGCCCGTCCTCCATCCCCCAGAAGAACAGTCCCAGATGCACTTCCGGACCGATCTCACTCAGACGGTACTCGAATTCGGTGACCACTCCGAAGTTCCCGCCGCCGCCGCGCAGAGCCCAGAACAAGTCGCTGTGATCGTCCTCGGAGGCTCGCACGATCGAACCGTCGGCGAGCACCACCTCTGCCGATACCAGATTGTCGATCGCCAGGCCGAGTGTGCGGGTCAACCACCCCATGCCACCACCGAGCGTCAGGCCACCGACGCCGGTATCACTGATCACTCCGCCGGTCACCGCCAACCCGTGTTCCTGCGTCGCCGTGTCGAGGTCGGCCATGGTCGCACCTCCGCCGACCCTGGCTCGCTTCGCTGACGGGGCGACGGTTACTACGTTGATCGCACTGAGATCGATCATCACACCGCCTTCACACACCGACGTGCCGCGGTAGGAATGCCCGCCACCTCTGACCGAAACCTCCAACGAATGCGCTCTGGCAAATGCAAGTGCCACAGACACATCCGACGCCGACCGGCACCGGGCGATCACCGCAGGCCGATGATCGATCTGGCCGTTCCAGATCGACCTGGCGTCGTCGTACTCCGGATCTCGGGGGCTGAACACAGAACCTGTGATCGCAGATTTCAGCGGCGCGAACTCGACCGTCGTCATCATGCACCTCCCTCATCGGGTGTCGCGGTGAGAAGCAGGTACTCCCACTCCATCACGAACGGCTCGCTTCCGCCGCCGTACTTTTTCGCCAACTCGAGCAGATCTCGGTCCAGCGCCTGCGTTCGGGCAGGATCGTCGCCGATGTTCCGGTACACCGCGATGGTCGGCCCGTAATTCTTCTTGAAGAAATCACGGAAATCTTCCGGTCCGCTGAATGCCTCCACACGCAGTACGTCTGTCCTGGCGTCGACATCACCGAGCAGATCACGAACATGGTTCTCGTCGCCCCACAACGGCGCCGGCTGGGTGCCGGGCGGTGGCGGCGGCGCATACGGCTTCATCGTTTTGAACATCTCGCCAATGAGTCCCGTCGGAGTCCAACTCAGCACTCCGATCTTTCCGCCGGATCGGCATACTCGCAGAAGTTCGTCCGCGGCACGCTGATGGTGCGGGGCAAACATCACACCGACACACGAGAGCACCACGTCGAACTCATTGTCGCCGAAGGGAAGAGCCTCGGCATCGGCCTCCTGCCAATCGAGTTCGACACCCGCGAGCGCCGCGGCCTCCTTTCCTGCCACGAATAGTTCGGGAGCCAGGTCGGTGGCGATCACCTGCGCACCCAGCGCAGCCGCCGGGATCGCCGCATTGCCGGACCCTGCCGCGACGTCGAGCACCCGATCTCCTTTCTGCACGCCGCATTCACGTACCAATACAGGTCCGAGTTCCGCGATGACCTGCGTCGCCACCGCCGGATAGTTACCGAGACCCCACATTGCCCGATGCTTGGCCTTCAGCTCCCGGTCCAGCCCGAGCGTTCCCGTTGATTCACTCATTACCGTTCTCCTTCAATATTTTTCGTACTCGGAGCACAACAACGTTGATGCCGTTACTTCGACGCTACGACGTCGGTTCGCTCCTCTCCAGTACGAAATCTGTACCGGAGCACCCCGGAGGCCTACGATCGAGAGATGGGGTCCTCGTACCACCAGTTCTGCCCCGTTGCCAAGGCAATGGAGCTACTCGACGAGCGGTGGACACTGCTTCTCCTCCGCGAACTGATCATGGGAAGCGAGCATTTCAACGATCTCCGCCGCGGGCTCCCTCGAATGTCACCGACACTGCTCTCGACCCGGCTTCACCAGCTCGCGGTCGCCGGCATCGTGGAGCGAGAAGAAACCGACTACGTCGTCAGCTATCGTCTGACGGACGCCGGCCGCGAACTGCGTCCTGTGGTCGAAGCTCTCGGCATCTGGGGCACCAGATGGATCGGCGAGCTGGGCGACGAAGATCTGGATCCGAAACTGCTGCTGTGGGACATGCATCGCCGGGTGGATCATTCCGTGGTGCCCGACGGCAAGACCGTGGTGCACTTCGCGTTCTCCGGAGTGCCTGGACATTCGCGGAACTGGTGGCTCGTCATCAATTCCGGCGAGGTGGACATGTGCGATATCGATCCAGGTTTCGACGTTGCAGTGTCGGTCTCTGCGGGGTTGCGACCGATGACCGAGATCTGGCGGGGTAACCTGACCTGGTCGGACGCAATACGGTCCGGTGACGTCATCATTTCGGGGCCGACAGCGTTGCGTCGTAGCTTGCCTTCGTGGTTCGAACTCTCGACTTTCGCATCGATCCCGCGCCCCGCATAACGCACGCTCACCAGCCCCGTTCCGTCCTGTTACAGAGCTGTTGCAGACCGTGACACCGCCGACGAACGGTGACCATCTGCCGGTGACACTGACCGAGCACTCTCTGATATATGCCCAGCCACCGCGGAATCATCCGCTTCGTCACCCTCGGTGCAGTCGTGCTCGGTGCGGTCACGCTCAGCGCGTGCTCGTACACAGAAGAAGCACAGCCGAAGAGCGGTAACTACCTTGCCACTCAGCCTGATTCAGGACCTTCAGGCGGCGAGATCGAGGACGGCATCAGTTTGCAGGACACTCATGTGCCCGCGCTGGCCCGTCTCGATTCCGCACTGCTCGCGGCGCTCCAGTCGGCAGCGGCCGACGCACAGGCATCCGGGGTGGACATGCACGTCACGTCGGGTTGGCGGTCCGCGGCATACCAACAGCGACTGTTCGACGAAGCCGTCGTCAAGTACGGCAGCGTGGACGATGCGTCCAAGTGGGTGCACTCCCCGAGTCTGTCGAAGCATGTCAGCGGACAAGCCGTCGACATCGGACCGACAGACGCCGATGACTGGCTCATACAGCACGGCAGCGATTACGGCCTCTGCCAGACCTATGCAAACGAGATGTGGCATTTCGAATTGGCAACCACTCCCGGCGGGGAATGTCCGCCACAACTGAGCAGCCCTTCGGACGAGAGAGCGGAAGGCTGATCATGACACGAGTCAAACCAGCGAGATTGATTGCCGCACTGGCACTCTTGATCCTCGGAGTCGTCGAATTCGAATTAGCGGTCAACACCACCGGTGGTCAGATCGTCGACCAACAACTCATGGTGGGCGCGGCCACCTCCGCACGCCTCAGCGTGTTCTCCGCCGAATTCATCGGCCTCGTCACCCCGATACTGATAGTGGGAGGAGTGCTCGTGGCGCTCATGATCACATTGCGCAACAACCCGATTGCGCTAGCTTTACGCGTCGTCGTCGTGACCCTCGGTCCCATCACGACGGCCTGGGTTCTCAAACAATCGCTGGACCGACCGGACCTGAACGGTCTGGTGATGCACAATTCCTTCCCCAGCGGCACTTTGACGGCCATCGCTGCTCTGGTCTGCGCGATCGTGATCGTCGCACCCTCGAGGTGGCGGGCGGTCGTTGCGGTCAACGGTGCGTTGGTCACCATCGGAACCGCGATCTCGGTAGTCGTGCTGCAATGGCACCGGCCGAGTGACGTGATCGGTGCGCTACTGCTCGTCGGCTGCTACACCCTCGCTGTGTCGGCATTCCCGTTGAACACCAGCGTCGCACGGCATGCGGTGCTGGCAGACTCAGGCAACGAGCGACTCTCGCGAGTGTGACCCCTGTACCCTTGGCTGACCGAGATTCCTCCGACCGCAGAAGGCCCCTGATCATGGCGAGTCCAAGGTGAGCTCATGGTGAGCATTCTTTTCATAGAAGACGATCCAGCCGTGGCCGAGGCAATCACGTTGGGACTGAACCGACTCGGGCACAACGTCAGCCATCGCCCCGACGGTAACGGCGATTTCGACGACGCCCTGGGCGCCACGGACCTCGTCCTTCTCGACCTCGGACTGCCGGGAGCCGACGGTTACGAGATCTGTCGACGCATCCGTACGCGCAGTTCGATCCCGATCATCATCTTGACCGCCAGATCCGACGACATCGACACCGTTGCCGGCCTCGAGGCCGGTGCCGACGACTACGTCGTCAAACCAGCCAGTCCGCGTGTCCTCGACGCTCGGATCAAAGCCGTCGTGCGGCGCTCCGCACCCGCAACGACGCGTCCAGATGTGGCTTCGGGTGCAGTGACGTTCGGCGACCTGGAATTGGATCGGTCGTCATTGCAGGTACGCAAAGCCGGGACACTGCTGACCCTGACCCCGACCGAACTCCGACTGATACTGGCGCTGACCGAAAACCCCGGACAGGTTCTCAGCCGCAGGCAGTTGTTGTCCGCAGCCTGGGACCAGGAATACCTGGGCGACTCCCGAATCGTCGATGCAGCAGTGCAGCGACTGCGCGGAAAGATCGAGGACGACCCAGCCGCACCGACCGTGATCGAAACGGTGCGCGGGTTCGGGTATCGCTTCAACACCAGCCCAGCCCGATGAGACCGACCTGGCTTCAGGTCGACGGTCTGCGGACCAGGCTCGTGCTCGTGTTCATCGCAATCGTCGTGATCATCGCCGGGGCAACCGCAGGCGTCGTCTCGTTCATGGCGCGGTCGTGGATCTATTCCAACGCTCAGGACGTGGCAACGGCACAATTTCGCGACGAACTGCAGTACAGCAACGGAACGCCGGTAGACGGGTTGACACCTGACAACCTCCAACAGATCTTCCAGTCCGACATGACGCTGATCGTCGACGGCGAAGTCATCCGTCAAGGATCCGTGGATGCGGCAACGATCCCACCCAGCTTCGACGACGGTTTGGACAGTCCCAAACTGATCCGCTTCGAGAGACTCGACTCCCAGCGCATCATGTTGGGAATGTCGGTCAATGTCATGGACATGACTGCAGACGACGGCTACGACAACGAGACACTGGTCAAAGCCGTCACCATCCGGCCGCTGGTAGGAGTGCAGGACAAGTTCGACGACCTGCTTCGAGCTGTCGGCCTCACTCTCGCCGCTGGCGTGTTGGTGAGCGGTCTGCTCGGGCTATGGATCGCGTCGACCCTTGTCCGTCCGCTCAAACGCCTGGACGAAGCCGCCGCCCGCGCCGCCGACGGCGACCTGAGCGTCCGGCTCCCCGAAGACGGAGTAGCCGAACTCGCCCAGGTCACAACAACGTTCAACAACATGGTCGCTCGCAACGAAGCGGTCATCCGTGGCCTGGAAGAGTCGGAAGAGCAGTCGAGAAGGTTTGTCGCCGACGTCTCCCACGAGCTTCGAACGCCGCTGGCCGCATTGGTTCCGGTCAGCGAAATCCTCCGTGAAGAGATCCCCAATCTTCCGCCCGACACCGCTGCTGCCGCTCGCATCGTGAGCAGCGAGATCGGCAAACTCACTCGACTGGTCGAAGACCTCATCGAAATGTCTCGCCACGATTCTCAGCAAGCGCACCTCGTCCTCGACGACGTCGACCTCGTCGAATTGACCGAGCGTACACTCGAGAGCCGCGGTTGGATCGAAACCGTCGAACTCCGCGCACTTGAAAATGTCAGTGCCAGAGTGGATTCGCGTCGAATCGACATAGTCGTCGCCAACCTCGTCGGTAACGCACTGCGCCACGGAGCGCCCCCGGTTCGCGTCGAGTTGAGCGTCGAACCCGGTTTCTCCGTCATCACCGTCGTCGACCACGGCCCCGGCATCTCACCGGAAGATCGGCAGGCGATCTTCCGGCGGTTTTACAAGGTCGACACCGCGCGCGGGCGCAGCGAGGGCAGCGGACTCGGACTCTCCCTTGCCGTCGAGAACGTGCACTTGCACGGCGGCACCATCGGCGTCGACCAGGTTGATGGTCGCACGGTCTTCACGGTTCGCCTGCCCCGTCGCTGAGCCCCTTCCCGAGCGAACGTACCTTTCAGCGCACCCAAGGCGATCGTCGTACCGTTCGCTCGAAAAGGGGTGGGCACGTCGCAACCCAGCACGCCCACATTCGACCAAATAGTGGGATTTTGGTATCAACATGTGAAACTGCGCGCGTAGCCTGGGCACCGTCGAACAGCGTAGAAATCGGAGGGCACCATGACGCAGGCGTCGCGGTTGGAAAAGACGGCAGTCTCCCCGAAGGCGTGGACGATGCTCGGAATCGGCGTCGCGGCCCAGGCAGCAGGCACCGTCTTCGTCAGCACCCCCGCCTTCCTCATCCCGCTGCTGCATTCCGAGCACGGTCTCTCGTTGACGCAGGCCGGAACCCTGGCCGCTGCACCCACCTTCGGTATGGTTCTCACGCTCGTGGCGTGGGGAGCGATGGCTGACAGATTCGGCGAGAAATGGGTCATCTCCATCGGGCTCGCCCTGACGGCGATCGCTGCGCTGGCTGCAACCACCACCGACAACTACGCCCTCCTCGGAATCGCGTTCCTGCTGGGCGGAATGGCAGCGGCGAGCACCAACGCTGCCAGCGGACGTGTTGTGGTCGGCTGGTTCCCCAAGGATCGGCGCGGCCTCGCCATGGGTATCCGGCAGATGTCCCAGCCCTTGGGCGTGACCATTGCGTCGCTGACCATCCCGACTCTCGCTGCAAACGTCGGGATCGGTTCGGCCGTCGGACTGTCGGTGGCTCTCAACGGCGTTCTCGCCCTGATCTGTGCCGTCGCATTGATCAATCCCCCGAGGCCGGCGGCGCGGCCCACAGATATCCCGGTCGAAACGGTCAACCCCTATCGCTCGAACTGGTTCCTCTGGCGCATCCACGTCGTCTCGGCACTGCTGGTGTTTCCCCAGTTCACCCTTTCGACATTCGGTCTGGTCTGGCTGATCAGCGAGCAAGGATGGGACGCTGCGCCCGCGGGTCTCCTGATCGGGATCTCCCAGTTCGTGGGTGCGCTCGGACGCATCGTTGTCGGTATCTGGAGTGATCGCGCCGGAAGCAGAGTTGGCCCACTGCGGTTGGTAGCGGTTTCTGCATCTGCGGTCATGTTGGCAATGGCAGCAGCCGACGCAGCGCCATGGGGCGTTCCGGCATTGATCCTGCTGTTGGCAACCACCGTCAGCGTCGCCGACAACGGGTTGGCGTTCACATCCGTCGCCGAGGCTGCCGGGCCGAAATGGCAAGGAAAAGCGTTGGGCGCACAGAACACCGGGCAGTTCATCGCCGCGTCAGCAGTAGGCCCGGTGGTCGGTGCGCTGATCGGCGTAGTCGGCTACCCGCTCGCCTTCGCGATAGTCGCAGCGTTTCCCGCCGCGGCAATCCCCTTGGTGCCCAGCCGAGATCGCGACATCAGCGTCTAGTCCCTCATCGGATTCGGTTGCACTGCAGGTCCCGTCAGATCGCAATGCGGCTTGCAGGCAACCGAATCCGCTTCCTCAACAGGCTCTACCGTCGGAGTGCGGATCAGCGTTGCGGCGATCACCGCACCGACCAACAGCAGCGCCACACAGATGTACATCGCGTAACGGAAACCGTCGGAGAAACTCGTCGGATCGACCAGGCTCTCGGCGTCGATACCCACGAGCGCAGGCAAAGCTGCAACGGCAAGAAGTTGGCTCGTGCGGGCAACGGCATTGTTCACACCGGATGCAATTCCCGACTGCTCCACCGGCACCGAGCCGAGCACCGCGGCGGTCAACGGCGCCACCATCACCGCCAGGCCGAGCCCGAACACCAGAACTCCCGGCAACACGACGGTCAGGTACGACGCTTCCGGGCCGATTCGCGTCATCAGCACCAACCCCACCGCGGCAACGGCCGGCCCGACCGTCATCGGCAATCGCGGTCCGTGGGTCTGGGCGTAGCTTCCCGCTCTCGACGACAACAGCAAGAGCGCCAAGGTGATCGGCACGGTTGCGACCCCGGCTGCCACCGGCGAGTACCCGGCAACCAATTGCAATTGCAGCACGAGCAGGAAGAACACACCACCAAGCGCCGCATAGACCGCGAGAGTCACCAGATTGGCCGCGACGAACATCCGCGAACGAAACAGGGAAGGTGGCACCAACGCACTCGGCGATCGACGTTCCACCACAACGAACAGGCACAGCGCGAGCACCCCGACCAGCCCGACTATCGGGTTGACTTCGATCAGCCCGTACGTCAGCGCCCCGAGACCGACTACTGCGCAGGCAGATCCGACCACGTCCAGGTGCTCGGGCGGATGCGGATCCCGGCTCTCCGGCACGTGGCGCACCGCTGCCCACACCACGACGATCGCCAACGGAATGTTGAGCAGGAACACCGATCGCCATCCCGCCACTTCCACCAGCCAACCACCGAAAAGCGGACCGATAGCGCCGGCGACACCACCCAAACCCGACCACAAACCGATGGCCGCGCCGCGGTCCTCCTCGCGAAGAGACGCGGAGATGATGGCAAGGCTGCCAGGCGTCAAGAGCGCCGCTCCCACTCCCTGCAGGATCCGCGCAATCACCAGAAACGTGATGTCAGGTGCAATTCCGCACAGCAACGACGCGACCGCGAACCAGACCGTCCCCCACACGAATATCCGTCGCCGACCCCACCGATCGCCAAGGGCACCACCGAGGAGTATCAGCGACGCCAACGCCAAGGTGTATCCGCTGAGCGTCCACTGCAGTCCGGCGACACCGGAACCCAAGTCTTCACCGATATGCGGCAGAGCAATGTTGACGACGGTGCCGTCGAGGAGAGCCATGCTCGAGCCGAGAACGGTAGCGGCGACAACCCAACGCCCACGCTTCGACGCGAGCGCCAGTGGTTCCGTCATCGGTCCATGGTGCGCCTTCACACGCAATCGTGAAAGGGTGCGCGGAAATTCAGTCGATCTGGCGGCGATGTGCCCAACGCGTCAGCGCATTGCGGTTGGACTGCTGAGTCTTTCGCAGGACATTCGAAGCGTGAGTCTCGACGGTCTTCACGGAAATCACCAGGTCCTCGGCGATTTCACGGTAGGTGTATCCACGTGCCAGCAAGCGCAGCACCTCGAGTTCACGCGGGGTCAGCGAGTCGAGTTCCGGATCGAGTTGCGGCTCCGGCGCATTGGAGCGTCCGGTGAAGGAGTCCAACACGAAACCTGCAAGGCGCGGCCCGAACACTGCGTCGCCACCGGCAACGCGCCGTACGCCCTCGGCAAGTTCGGATCCCGAGATCGTCTTGGTCACATACCCGCGCGCACCGCCGCGGATCACCGCGATCACGTCTTCGGCGGCATCGGAAACGCTGAGCGCCAGGCACACCGGGCCGGAATCGATTCCGCGCAGAACTGCCACTCCACCACCGTCGGGCATGTGGACATCGAGCAGAACGACGTGCGGCTTCGTCGAGTTGATACCGGCGATTGCCTCCGCGACGCCGCCGGCCTCACCGACGACATCCATATCCGTCTCGCGTGAGAGCTCGGCCCTCACCCCGGAGCGGAACACTGCATGATCGTCGACAAGAAATACGCGGTACGGGGGCGGCGCAAGCGAAGTCACTGGGGCTGTTCCTCGGGGTTGTCGACACGGTCAGCAGTCTGGTCCCACTTTAGAGCAGAGTCACCGAGCGGCATGTGCACGCGGATTTCGGTGCCCTTTCCGATGTCGGATCGAACCACGACGCGGCCACCGCGCCGCTCGATTCGACCACGAATCGACTTGGCCAGCCCCTGGCGATCCTCCGGCACAGCGTTGACGTCGAATCCGACCCCGCGATCACGAACGAACACACTGACCTGATCACCCTCGACCTCGGCGAACAGATTGATTTCCTTCTCCCCCGAGTGCTTTGCCGAGTTCACGAGAGCTTCACGCGTCGCACCGAGGAGCGCGGTGAACGCTTCCTTGGGCAGGCCGTTCTCGACCCCTTCGCCTTCGAGTTGTACGTCGCCGACCGTGACGGGACGGACCGTGACACCGTGCTGGTCTTCCACTTCACCGGCGATGATCTTCAGGCCTTCCGTCAGGCTCGTGTGGTCGATGTCGCCGCCGCTGAACAACCACTTGCGCAGCTCGCGTTCCTGACCGCGGGCCAGGCGCGCCACCTCTTGTGGGTTGTCGGACTGCTTCTGAATCAGCGCCAAGGTCTGAAGTACGGAGTCGTGCAGATGCGATGCGATCTCTTCACGCTCGTCGTTGCGAATTCGGGCCGCACGCTCGGCGCCGAGAGCACGCCACATCCGCAGCCACAGCGGCACCGTCAACAAACCGACACCGATCAGCGTCACAACCACAGCCAACAGGGACGAGCGCAGTGCTTCGAGGTCGACCTGAGCAAGGACGACAACGCCAAGACCCAAGATGATCAAGGTTGCTCCCCCGACCACCCGCGCCCACGTGAGAACGGTAGGCCGCTGCGGCAAGCCGATGACGGTACGGGGACCGTCGGAGTCGAACTCGCGCCACACCAAGGCCGCACCGATCGCGACGACGAAGAACGGCGCGAGCACCGAACCCGCCGTGCCGCTGAACAACCAGGACAACGCGGCTGCGCCGCCCAATCCGAGTGCGATCAAGCCGTACGCCCGCTGCCGCTCGGCCGCGGACGGCTTCTGCGTGTCCGTGCCGGCGGAGGTGAAGATCCACAGGGCGCCGTAAATGACGATGCCGGATCCGGCCATCGCCGCAAGAATCGTGAAGGCGACGCGCACTTTCAGGACATCGATACCGAGGTGATCGGCGATACCGCCCGCAACGCCCGCGACGATGCGACCGCCGGAACGCCGCTCCAGCTTTCGCAGTGGAACGGCACCCGGAATGGGCACGCCCTTCTTCATGGGTACGGCATGCACCGGTACCCCGTTGACAGGCGGGCCTCCCGCAAACCCGGGAGCTGGACCGCTCACGTACGGCGGATCTGACAGATATTGCACATAGTCGATACTGGCACGAACCACGCAGACACACATCAGGGTCCAACCCTGAATCAGGGCACCACCCTCACCTACGATCGCAACAAAGATCAGGGTTGGCCCTGATGCGCGGACGCTGCCTCGGAAGCCAGGATTGATTCATGAACAATCCGACTTTCCAAGAACAGATCCAGGATCTGTGGCGGACCCGCCCCGTGCGTCTGCCGGCACAAGGTCACGTGGCCGGGGTATGCGCCGGAATCGGATACCGGTACGGCATCGACCCCGTTCTCGTACGCGTGGCGTTTGTCGCGTCCACCATTTTCGGTGGCTCTGGCATCCTCCTCTACCTCGCCGGCTGGTTGGTACTTGCCCGCGCCGGTGACGGATCGTCGCCCGCGCAGTCGTTGATGGGCCGCGGACACAGTTCCGATTCCAGTACCAAGACCATCGTCTTGTTGGTGGCCCTCGCTATCGCTGCTACGACTGTCGGCCCCGTCGGCGTCGGTCTGGGCGGTTCCGGACTCATCGGGCTGATCCTGATGGTCGGTGGCCTGTGGCTGCTCTACCAGCGAGCGCCCGTCCCGCCCGCGCTGCCGCAGAACACGTCGCCGTATGTCGGCGCAGGTACCGCGTATCCAGGCACCGGATTCACGCCTGGGCCGTTCACTCCCGGATACTTCGCGCCCAATCAGCCTCCCGTGTACACGCCCTACACCAAACTCCCCGACAGCTACGTACCCGAGGAACGACCGGACGACCAGCCGCAGCAGTCACCACAATCTCAGGCAGGTCATCCGACGATCAACCTCGCGAAGGACCCGAGCGCTTCGGTCAGCACCAATCCGACCGAGGTGATCGGTGAGGCCGCCATCACGCCGCCGTCCTGGGATCCGCTCGGTGTCGCTCCGTTCGCCTGGGATCTTCCGGATCCGGCAGCCAAGGCCACACCGCTGCTCCCGTTGCCGCCACGTAAGCGTCGCTCGCGTTGGACGCTGACGGTCCTCGGACTCGCAATCATCGTCGCCGCCGTCACCGGGGCAGCGGGCGCCGCAACCGGCAACGAGTGGTTCACTCCCGGCCGAGTCGGTGCTGTCGGACTCGCCGTCATCGCACTCGGCCTGATCCTCGGGGCATTCTTCCGCAAGGGGTACGGCCTGCTGGTCGTCACCGGACCACTCGTGGGTTTCGTGCTTCTCGCCTCGCTGGTCTACCCCATAGAGTTCGACGCCTCGGGTGAGCAAAGATGGACTCCGGCAACAGCTTCCGAGTTGGAGCCGTCGTACTCGGGAGCCTTCGGAAGCTTCACTCTCGACCTCAACGGGGTCGAGTTCACCGAGGACAAGACCATCGACGTCGCGGCGTCGTTCGGCGAGTTCACCGTCATGGTGCCACCAACCGTCAACGTCAAGAACAGTTGCACCGTCGTCATGGGTGACGGATCCGGTTGCCTCGACGGCGGGGTACATCAGGGCCGCGAGGTGACACCGGACTCTCCCACCCTGACCATCAACGCCAAAGCCACGTTCGGCAGTCTGAAAGTGATGCAATCATGAGCGACTACGACGAGACCACAGACCATGACGACACCCGAGAATCCAAGCGCCCCTCGGCACTTCTGCTGATCGCCGGGCTGGCCGCACTACTGGTCAGTGTGTGGGCGTTGGTCGGGCCGTTCTCCCTGGCGCCGGCAGCAAACATTCAATTCCGTTGGCTGTTCGTCGGTGCCGCCGTCGTGGCAGGACTCTTGCTGGTGATTCTGCCGAATCGACGCAACCGCAAGTAAAACTACTGTGCGCCTTTTGTTAACCGCGGGGGGTTAATAAAAGGCGCACAGTAGTTTTTACTCCCACTCGATAGTTCCCGGCGGCTTGCTCGTCACGTCGAGGACTACCCGGTTAACGTCCGCAACCTCGTTGGTGATTCGAGTCGAGATGCGCTCGAGTGTCTCGTAAGGCAGACGCGTCCAGTCCGCGGTCATCGCGTCTTCACTCGAGACCGGACGCAGCACGATCGGATGACCGTACGTACGGCCGTCGCCCTGCACACCCACGCTTCGGACGTCGGCGAGGAGAACCACCGGGCACTGCCAGATCGTTCCGTCCAGGCCTGCAGACGTAAGCTCTTCGCGCGCAATGGAATCTGCCTGACGCAAGATCTCGAGGCGATCACGGGTGACCTCACCGATGATGCGGATACCGAGCCCGGGGCCGGGGAACGGCTGGCGCCCGACGATCTCTTCCGGCAAGCCGAGTTCGCGTCCGACTGCACGGACCTCGTCCTTGAACAGCAGACGCAGCGGTTCGACCAACTTGAACTGCAGGTCTTCCGGAAGTCCGCCGACGTTGTGGTGGCTCTTGATGTTTGCGGTTCCCGTGCCGCCGCCGGACTCCACGACGTCCGGGTACAGGGTGCCCTGGACGAGGAAGTCGACGGTCGCACCGTGAGATGCGTTCTCGCCCAGAACATCACTGACTGCGCCTTCGAAGCTGCGAATGAACTCGCGGCCGATGATCTTGCGCTTGGTCTCGGGATCGGTGACGCCTGCCAGCTCACCGATGAAGGTGTCGGCAGCATCCACCGTGATCAGGCGAGCGCCGGTTGCCGCGACAAAATCCTGCTCGACCTGTGTGCGCTCACCGGCGCGCATCAAACCGTGATCGACGAAGACGCATGTCAACCGGTCGCCGATTGCGCGCTGAACAAGCGCGGCGGCAACAGCGGAGTCGACGCCACCGGACAGACCACAGATGGCGTGTCCGTCTCCGACCTGCTCGCGAACCTGCTCGATCAGCGCGTCGGCGATGTTGGATGCCGTCCACGCCGCCGGGATGCCTGCGATCTCGTGCAGGAAGCGGCTCAAGACCTGCTGACCGTGCGGTGAATGCAGAACCTCCGGGTGGTACTGGACACCGGCGAGCTTCCGGGCGCGGTCCTCGAACGCTGCGACGGGAGCACCATCACTGGTCGCGGTCACCTCGAAGCCGGAAGGCGCTTCGGTAACGGCGTCGCCGTGGCTCATCCATACGGGCTGCGTCGCGGGAAGGCCGTCGTGGAGCAATCCGCCGGATACCGCAATGTCGGTACGGCCGTATTCGCGGGTGCCGGTCTCGGCAACGGTGCCGCCGAGGGCGCCTGCCATCGCCTGGAATCCGTAGCAGATTCCGAAAACCGGGATGTCGTGATCAAAAAGTGCGGGATCAAGCTTGGGAGCACCGTCTGCGTAGACACTCGAGGGCCCACCCGAGAGCACAACAGCCAAGGGGTTCTTGGCCACGATCTCCTCGACGGTCGTGGTGTGCGGAATCACCTCCGAGTAGACCTTGGCTTCGCGAACTCGCCGTGCGATCAACTGCGCGTACTGCGCTCCGAAGTCGACGACAAGAACTGGTCTCTGCTGCTCGATATCTGCCACAGGTGCAGTCTAATCGCCGCAGCCAGCGCTTCTGCGCACGCATGGACTCAGTCCGCTCCTCGGCCGAGCAGGCGCGATGTACGTCACGACAAAGCCTGACCTTCAGAACTACGAGGCGACCTCAGGTCGATCTAGACCATCGTCCGGGTCGACGACACCTCAATCGTCTGCACCTTAGCTTCGGCAATCAATTCGGCGGCATCATCGCAGGCCAGGGCCCGAAATGGACGAAGGGTGAATTTTCTGGACGTTTGACCGATTCGCCTGAACCAAACGTCCAGTAAAGGTAATCTCGCCCGTCAAGTGATCAGGATCACGATCGCAAACGGCCGGCGCCGCCGAACGGCGCTCATCCCCGCAGGAGGATTTGTGCGTCCGTTTCTCAGGCGACTCGCCAGACCCGTCGCGGCCGTGACGGCTGCCGCCGGACTTCTAGTCCTCGGCACGCCGGCCACTGCTGACGAAGCCCCGCCGACCAGCTTCACCGGCACGACCGACAACCTGATCTTCACGAAGAGTGTCATCGGGAACGCGGCAGTTCACCCAGGCGACACGGTCACGTACAAGACCGAGATCAAGCACAACGAAAGCGGCATCGAACGTTCGATCGCGAAGGTCCGTGACATCCCGCCTGCTGGATTCGTCCTCGTGCCGGGCAGCGCGAAGGCCACCTACCTGGGTGTCGCCACGCGGGCCACGATCAGCAATGAGTCAGATGGCGGAGTCTCGGCGAAGTGCTCGAGCGGCTGCACCTTCCTGGTCGGTGGATTCGTCGTCAAGAAGAACCAACCCGTCACGCTGGAAGCGACCTACACGGTCCCTGTCGGCACAGCATTCGGGACGTACGACAGCGGCATGCTCTTCGACGTCAACGCCTTCAGCACGCAGCAGGGCCTCAACCCGATCAACGTCAACGTCCAGGTCGTAGACCCGTCTGTCGCCACCGGAACCACTCTGGTTGCACCGGCAACGGCGAAGGTCGGCACTCCGATCGACCTGACCGCGACGGTTACGCCGTCCGACGCGACGGGCACCGTCCAATTCAAGGACGGCGGCAACGACATCGGGTCACCGGTCCCGGTCTCGGGCGGTAGCGCCACCCTCTCCCACACCTTCGACAGCGTCGGTGCCCACGACATCACCGCCGCGTACAACGCCGGTCCGGGATTCCACAGCTCGACCTCCGGAGTCCAGACCGTCGACGTCTCCGCGGACACCACCACCACGATCTCGGCCCCGAACGCCGCGCTGGTAGGTGACAACATCACCGTGAGCGCTGTCGTCACACCGGCAAACGCCGTGGGCACGGTGCAGTTCAAAGACGGCGACACCAACCTCGGCGCACCGGTCGCTGTTGTCAACGGAACGGCTTCCCTGACCCGCAGCTACGACGCTTCGGGCACCCACAGCTTCACCGCAGTGTTCACCGGCGAGGCCGGCTACGGCGATTCCGTCTCCACCGCAACCCAACTCGACGTCAGCGATCCCGACTGGGGAACCACGACCACAGTTGTCGAACCACTCACCGCTGTTGTCGGTGAACCGACCAACCTCTCGGCCACCGTCTCCCCCATCCCGAGCAGCGGAACCGTGACGTTCAAGGTCGACGGCGCCGAGGTCGGTACCGCACCGGTCGGCACGGGTGACGGCGTCGCGATCCTCCCGCACACCTTCGCATCAGCGGGCGCTGCAGCCGTGACGGCAGAGTTCTCCGGCGGAACCGGATTCATCGGCTCCACGTCCACATCGTTCACGGTGAACGTGACCGATCCCGAACCCGCTCGCGCCGACACCACGACGTCCCTGACCGTCAGCGGCGCGGCTCAGGTCGGAAAGGCATTGCAGCTCGAGGCCACCGTTGCACCCGGGACAGCAAACGGAATGATCCAGTTCAAGTCCGGCACGACGCCCATCGGCGCACCCGTTGCCGTCGTCAACGGAGTCGCGACGCTCACGCACACCTTCGACGACGAGGGAACGTTCGGCCTCACTGCCAACTTCGTCGGCGACGCCGGTTGGAAGAACTCCGTCTCCGGCCCGACGGTCGTGCAGGTCGGCACCGCACCGACCGACGGCGGCAGCGGAAGCGTGGACACCGGTTCACTCAGCGGCCTCATCCCGCTCTTCGGAAGCTAGTCCCCCACATCAGCTTTGGACACCACTCCCGTACCCAGCTCAGGAGAATCCATGTTCGTGTACTCCAGACGTCGCATCGCGGCGCCGATCGCCGCCACGGCACTCGCCAGTGGCGTCATCCTCGCGGGAATCCCCGCATCAGCGACCCCGGTGACAACAACCTTCGGAACGAGTTGCCTGGCAACCCCGTCCGCTGTCGCCGGTCCGACCACGCAGTCACAGTCCGGCTCGGTCATCGTCGACGCACCGGAATCCATCGGAGCCGGTGAAACCTTCGAGGTCACCATCCAACCTGGTCCCATCGCCTTTCCCGGCTCCGCTTCGGGGGCGACCGTCCAGAACGTCTCCCGTATCAAGGTCGACGTCGACGTTCCTGCGAACGCCACCTTGGTGGAAGCCACCATCGTTCCCGGAACTTCGGCAGGGCTCAGCGGTGTCGCGCCGAACATCCTGCGCGTCAACGAGAACGGCAACGTCGATCCCAACGGGACGATTCTGCGTCTCTCCGGAAACAACCAGGTCATCGGAAACAGCCCGAGTTCCAGCACCAGCTCCGAGGGCGGAATCGTCGTCAAGGCAACCGGAAAGAACGTCGACGGCTCCAACAATGCCGACGGATACACCCAGTTCCAGCTCCCCCAGGTCAAGGCAGTTCTCAAGGCCGGCGACTCGGGCGAGGTAGCCATGAAGGTACGCACCGGCGGTAGCGCAGGAGCGTGGAACAACGATCGCAACTTCCTCACGTTCCTCCCCAAGGCCACCCTGGTCATCACCGCCTGGGCGCCCACGCGGTGCACCCCGCGTGACGCCGAAAACGGCCCGCTCAACAGCGGCGCAGGCCCCCTTGCCACCACGCGAATCATCGAGGCGGACAAGGCAACCACCACGACGGTCGTCGGACCGGCCAACGCCAAGAACGGAACGCCGGTCACGCTGTCAGCCAACATCAGTGGCGGCGCAACCGGCGGAACCGTCCAGTTCTTCGACGGCGACAATCCACTCGAGGACGCGGTGCCGGTAACCGGAGGGTCGGCCAGCATCTCCCCGACCTTCACCGAGGACGGACCGCACTCCATCACCGCGAGCTACAGCGGAGCCCCCGGGTTCCTGGCGTCGACGTCGGCGTCGGCCAAGATCGTGACCGTCACGACCGATGCACCGCCTGACGCCGTGACCACTACCACAACGGTTTCGCCGTCGACCGCGAAGGTCGGTCAGGACGTCAACCTCACGGCCAAGGTCGATCCGCAGGGTACCGGCGGGACCGTCGACTTCATCGTCGACGGCACCGAAACGGTCAGTGGCACGGTCGGAACCGACGGAGTTGCCATCGCTCCGTACACCTTCACCTCGACCGGAACGCACAAGGTTGTCGCGAAGTTCATGGGCTCACCCGGATTCGCGCCGTCCGCTGCCCCGGCATTCCCGGTCAGTGTGACGACTCCGGCTCCGGCCGACGTCGAGACGACCACGGTTCTCGACGCCGTCGGAACTGTTCAGAAGAACACCCCCGTGACGCTCAAGGCAACGGTCGATCCGTCCGGTGCCACGGGCAAGGTCCAGTTCAAGGTCGGTGACACCCTCATCGGCGGACCGGTCGACGTGGTCAACGGTGTCGCAACGGTACCGGCGACGTTCTACAACTCCGGGACCTACAGTGTCACCGCCGAATTCGTGGGCGCATCGGGCTACACGTCCTCCGCATCCGCGCCGCAGACCCTGACCGTCCCCGGTGATACGGACGGCGGACCCGGCGGCGGAAACGGCAGCCTCGACCTCGGCACCCTGTTCGGGTCGCTAGGAGGCTGACGATCTGAGACTGCAAAAGGGGCGTGTCGTCGAATCTTCGACGACACGCTCCTTTTCCGTTCTCGGTGAACTATCCGGCTGCAGGCTCCACCGGAACTGTGGTAGCCGTCTTGCCGCCGGTGATCTTCACGATCGGCAGAACCAGCGCGGCCGGAGCCGACGCCGGCACCACGGGCGACTTGGGTGCGATCGGAGCCAAACGCTCGTAGCCGCTGCCCTGGGCGGGACGCAAGTCCGTCTCCCCCTTGTTCGGCCACAGCGAGGCCGAGCGCTCGGCCTGAGCGGCAATGGTCAGCGACGGATTCACGCCGAGATTGGCCGAGACCGCTGCGCCGTCGACGACGCTGAGCGTCGGGTAGCCGTAGACGCGGTGGTAGGGATCGATGACCCCGTGATCGGAATCCGACGCGATAGCGCAACCGCCGAGGAAGTGCGCCGTCAGCGGAACGTTGAAGATCTCGCCCCACGTACCGCCTGCGACGCCGTCGATCTTCGCAGCAACTCGACGCGTCGCCTCGTTGCCCTCCGGAATCCACGTCGGGTTCGGCTGACCGTGGCCCTGCTTGCTGGTGACCTTGCGTCGACCGAACAAGCCCTTCTTCGTGTACGTGGTGATGGAGTTGTCGAGGTTCTGCATGACCAACGCAATGATCGTGCGCTCGCTCCAGTCCTTGACCGTCAACATGCGCAACATCTGGTACGGATTCCTCGCGACCACACCGAGGAACTTGATCCATCGCGGCGTCTTGCCGCCGCCGTCCGTCATCAAGGTCTGCAACAGGCCCATCGCGTTGGATCCCTTGCCGTAGCGGACCGGTTCGATGTGGGTGTCACTGCTCGGGTGGAACGACGACGTGATCGCCACTCCGCGGGTCAGGTCGAGTGCGGGATCGACCTTGTACTTGCCTGCGCCGACAATGGATTCGGAGTTCGTTCGAGTCAGCTCGCCGAGCTTGTCGGAGAGCTTGGGCAGCGCTCCGGTGTCCTTCATGTCGAAGAGCAGATGCTGAGTGCCCCACGTTCCGGCCGCGAGAATGACGTTCGCAGCCGTGTAGGTGCGGCGGTTCTTTCGTCCGAATGCACCGGTTCGCTCGGTGAACACGTCCCACGAACCGTCGCGAGCCTCACGAAGCCCGGACACGGTGGTCATCGGAATGATCTCGGCGCCTGCTGTCTCGGCAAGGCCCAGATAGTTCTTGAGCAGAGTGTTCTTCGCTCCGTGACGGCAGCCTGTCATGCACTCGCCGCACTCGATGCAACCGGTGCGCTCGGGTCCGACGCCGCCGAAGTACGGGTCCTTCGCCTTCTTACCCGGCTCACCGAAGTAGACGCCGACGGGCGTCTGGATGAACGTGTCGCCGACACCCATGTCATCGGCGACGGACTTCATGATCTCGTCAGCGGGCGTCATGTGCGGATTCTGGACGACGCCGAGCATCTTCTGAGCCTGCTCGTAGTACGGCGTGAGTTCACTGCGCCAGTCGGTGATGTGCGCCCACTGCTTGTCCTGGAAGAACGGCTCCGGAGGCTGGTAAAGCGTGTTCGCGTAGTTCAGAGACCCGCCGCCGACGCCTGCTCCCGCGAGAATGAGGCAGTCGCGCAACAGGTGCACGCGCTGAATGCCGAAGCAACCCAGCTTCGGAGCCCAGAGGAACTTCTTGAGATCCCAACTGGTCTTCGCGAAATCTTCGTCGGCATACCGTCGGCCGGCTTCGATGACGCCGACCTTGTAGCCCTTCTCCACGAGACGAAGCGCGCTCACGCTTCCGCCGAACCCGGATCCGACGATCAGTACGTCGTAGTCCGTTGCCCGTTGCTTGCCCATCAGGACACCTCCACCGTGAACCGTAGTTACCCGCCAGTATGCACCTATCCCTTGTGACTACCACCACAAGGGGCCCCATAAGCGTAACCGTAAGTATCAGGAACGGAAGAAAGTGCTGCACAACGAACTGTGGCCCCGGTTCACGAAGAACCGGGGCCACAGAAAGGTACAAACTACGCGCGGACCGTCAGCCCGACCTTCTGGAACTCCTTGAGGTCGGAGTACCCCGCCTTGGCCATCGACCGACGGAGACCGCCGACGAAGTTCAGCGAACCGTACGGATCATCCGACGGACCGCTCAGGACCTGGTCCAGACTCGGGCGCTCACCGTAGGAAACCGGAAGAAGCGCTCCACGCGGAACCGAAGGATGAGCCGCAGCGGACGGCCAGTACCAGCCGCCACCCGGCGCCTCGGCGGACACGGCCAGCGGCGTGCCCAGAACGGCAGCATCGGCACCGCAGGCGATGGCCTTCGCCAGATCACCCGAAGTTGCGATGTCACCGTCGGCGATGACGTGGACGTAGCGTCCACCCGTCTCGTCGAGGTAGTCGCGCCTGGCTGCTGCAGCGTCGGCAATGGCCGTGGCCATCGGAACACCGATACCCAATACCTCACCGGTGGTGGTTGCACCCTCGGTGGAGCCGTACCCGACGATGACACCGGCAGCGCCGGTACGCATCAGGTGCAGCGCGGTGCGGTGGTCACTGACGCCACCCGCGACAACCGGAACGTCGAGTTCCGAGATGAACGTCTTGAGGTTGAGCGGTTCCTGCTCGGTGTGCACGACGTGCTCGGCCGAGATGATCGTGCCGTGGACGACCAGGAGGTCGATTCCCGCCTTGATCAGCTCGGGCGTCAGTGCGCGCGCATTCTGCGGGCTGACCCGAACGGCAGTGGTGACCCCCGAATCACGGACCTGCGCCACCGCAGCAGCCAGAAGGCCCGCCTGCAGCGGTGCCGCGTGCAGCTCCTGCAAGTAGCGGATGGCCGCGTCGACCCCACCGTCCTTCTCAGCGATCTCGACGAGACGCCGGAGCTTCTCCTCGACATCGGGGTGACGGCCCCACAGGCCTTCACCGTTGATGACACCGAGGCCGCCGCGCTTACCCAGCTCGATCGCGAAGGTCGGCGAGACCAACGCGTCGGTGGGATGTGCGAGGACTGGAATGTCGAACCTGTAAGCGTCGAGCTGCCAAGCAGTCGACACCTCCTTCGACGAACGGGTTCGCCGGGAGGGAACGATGTTCACATCGTCCAACTCGTAGGTACGTCGGGCCGTTCGACCCATGCCGATCTCAACGAGGTCGCGCACGCGCGCCCCTTTCTCGTGTACTGGTTGCTAACGAGCGGTGTAGTTGGGTGCTTCGACAGTCATCGTGATGTCGTGCGGATGGCTTTCCTTCAAACCGGCCGCCGTGATCTGGACGAACTGAGCGTTCTGCAGGTGCTCGATCGTCGCCGACCCCGTGTAGCCCATGGCAGCACGCAGACCACCGGTGAGCTGATGCGTCACCTGGGAGAGCGGGCCACGGAACGGAACACGTCCTTCGATGCCTTCCGGAACCAACTTGTCCTCGGAAAGTACGTCGTCCTGGAAGTACCGGTCCTTGGAGTACGACTTGGCCTCGCCACGCGACTGCATCGCGCCGAGCGAACCCATGCCGCGGTAGCTCTTGAACTGCTTGCCGCCGACCAGAATCAGTTCGCCGGGCGATTCAGCGGTACCGGCCAGGAGTGAACCCAGCATGGCCGTCGACGCACCCGCGGCGAGTGCCTTCGCGATGTCACCGGAGAACTGGAGTCCACCGTCAGCGATGACGGGCACACCGAGAGGCTTGCACGCGGCGACCGCTTCCAGGATGGCCGTGACCTGAGGGGCACCGACACCGGCGATGACGCGGGTGGTGCAGATGGAACCAGGACCGACTCCGACCTTGACGGCATCGACGCCGGCTTCGACCAGTGCCAGAGCACCCGCGCGCGTAGCGACGTTGCCACCGATGATCTGAACCCGCTCACCCAGTTCACGCTTGAGTTTGGCGATCATGTCGAGAACGTTGGAGGAATGCCCGTGCGCACTGTCAACCACGAGTACGTCCACACCGGCATCGGTGAGCGCCATCGCGCGCTGGAAGGCGTCGTCGCCTGCACCGACTGCAGCGCCGACGAGCAGTCGACCGTCACGGTCCTTGGTGGCGTCGGGATGCTGCTCAGTCTTGACGAAGTCCTTGACCGTGATCAGACCGGTGAGCTTGCCGTTGCCGTCGACGATCGGCAGCTTCTCGATCTTGTGCCGACGAAGAAGGCCCAGTGCTACGTCAGCGGTGACGCCTTCCTGAGCAGTGATCAGCGGCATCTTGGTCATGATCTCCGCGACCGGGCGGTTCTGGTCGACCTCGAAGCGCATGTCCCGGTTCGTGACGATGCCAACCAGCTGGCCGGCGTCGTCGGTGACCGGCAGACCCGAGATGCGGAAACGAGCGCACTTCGCGTCGACCTCACCCATCGTGTCGGTCGGCTTGCACGTGACGGGATCGGTCACCATTCCGGCCTCGGAACGCTTGACCGTCTCGACCTGTCCTGCCTGGACCTCAACCGACGAGTTGCGGTGCAGAACACCCATGCCGCCGGCGCGTGCCATGGCGATTGCCATACGCGACTCGGTGACGGTGTCCATCGCAGAACTGACCAACGGAATCCGCAGACGGATGTCGCGGGTCAGTTGACTGGACGTGTCGACCTGGCTCGGGATGACGTCGGACGCAGCAGGCAACAGCAGCACGTCGTCGTATGTCAGTCCCAGCATCGCGACCTTGTTGGGGTCGTCTCCTCCGGTGTGTACATGTCCTGCAGAACTACTCATGCGGTCAGGACCCTCCATGGACCTAGATTCGCCCAGGGCGACCGCTGTAGCAGTCGCCTCGAAACGGATTACGAAAGCTGGATATCGGATAGAAGGCGCCTGCACAGAAAGAAATTCCTGGCACCTTTTCCCGGCGTTGCACACCATGGTATCGGCTCACTCAAAGGTCCGAACCATCCCACCCACGCTGCGGGTACGCGTAACAAGTGGCGCTGACCCCCCTGACCTGCGTACCGTGGTGCTGTGCGTGATCAACTGCCCCCCGGTCTGCCGCCAGATCCCTTCGCCGGCGACCCAGCTGACCCCTCCGCGGCTCTCGATGCCATCGAGCCGGGCCAACCACTCGACCCCCACGAACGCCAAGCGGTCGAGGAGGATCTCGCTGACCTCGCTGTATACGAGGCACTCCTCGCTCACCGCGGTATCCGCGGTCTCGTAGTCTGCTGCGAGGACTGCCAACAAGATCACTACCACGACTGGGACATGCTGCGCGCAAACCTGCTGCAGCTGCTCGTGGACGGAACCGTCCGCCCCCACGAGCCTGCCTACGACCCGATGCCTGAGGCATATGTCACGTGGGACTACTGCCGTGGATACGCCGACGCGTCGATGAACGAGGCGATGCACGGCGACGGTTTCGACAGCTGAGCGAAACCTCACCAAGTCATACGAAAGTGGCCGACAAGCAATTGCTTGTCGGCCACTTTCGTATGAAGTCAGATAGGAACGATGCCGATCAGGGCTGGGATCTCACGCCTGGGGTCTCAGGGCGGGGGTGACGAGAAATCACCGGACGGCGACGAGGCAGGTGCCAGAGACGTCGTTGTCGTGGTGGTGGTCGTTGTAGTCGTGGTTGTTGTCGGCAACGAGGTCGGCGGTGCCGAGGACACCGAGGTGGGCGGCGACTGCAGCTGTACTCCCGGATCCGGTTTGGTCGAACTCGTCGGTCCGCCCGGGCCCTGTGGGCTGACCGGCTTGACCGAGGAGCCAGGAATCGCCGTGTTCAAAGTCGACGGTGCAGCCGGCTGACCACTCGTCGGGGGCGGCGCCAAGGGTGACGTGGTCTCCTGGACCTGCGTCATCAACTTGCCCCAACGCTCGACGAGGTCGGTCTTGTCCTGCGAGTCCTTGACCGCATCGGCACGGTGAGCTGCGTTGTCCAGCACCATCTTTGCCGCGGGAATGTCTCCGGCAGCCAACAAGCGTTCGGCCTTTTCCAGCTCGGACGTCGTGTCGATCTTCGCCACCGTCGAGTTTGCCTCGTCGGTGAAGACGACCTGCTTGACGCCCCAGAGAGCATCGCCGGGCTGGGCGTCGTACGCCATCGCCGTGGCGCCACCGAAGACCACTGCTGCCACAGCTGCGGCGGCGGCGATCGGGCGGACCACACGCAATCGGGAACGGGAACGTGAACGCTGACGATCGGAGAAGCCGGACGGCGTCGCTGTGATCGCAGCGATGACATCGTCCAACAACGGACCCTCGGGCATCGGAGTCGCAACGACATCGTCACGCCATTGCGAGAGAATCAACGCAAGTTCGTACTGTTCGGTGCTATCGGTTGCTACCGGTCCACCACTCGAAATGGATTCGATCAGCGCATCGTCACGCCGAACCGCAGCCAAGTCCACTGGCGTACCGTCGTCGGCGAGATCACCGAGATTCGAAGCGTCACGCCCCTCGTCTCTAGCCAAAGCTCTCACCTGCTTTCGTTACTTCTTTTTTCAGTTTCGCGATCGCCCTGTGCTGAGCGACTCGTACAGCTCCGGCGGTACTACCGACGGCGACGGCCGTTTCCTCGGCCGACATCCCGACCACCAGGCGAAGTATCAAGATTTCTCGATGCTTCTCCGGAAGTGTGCCGAGCAGTTCGTGCATCTGTCTGCTGGACTCCGAATCGAGTGCTCGCTGTTCGGGACCATCATCCAGTGCTATTACATCCGGTACTTCGGAAACGGGCTCCGACTTGTTACGGGCGGAACTTCGATGTGCGTCCGCAACCTTGTGTGCCGCAATTCCGTACACAAAGGCCATGAACGGGCGTCCCTGGTCTTGATAACGCGGCAGTGCGGTCATCACGGCCAGACACACTTCCTGTGCGACGTCGTCAGCGGACAGGTGTCCCCGCTCGGCCGCACCCACTCGACCGCGGCAGTAGCGCACCACCATCGGTCGGATGTTCTCCAGAACCAAAGCTAGAGCTGTACGGTCGCCCTGCGCAGCAGCGGCGACCGCGGTGTCCAACTCATCGCTCGTATTTGTCATCGTCAGCGAAAATCCTGGCGTTACAGTGGCACCTCCCGAGCGGGTGTGCTCCCGCTCTCAGCGGAACCCTCTAAGAGTAACCATCCGGACCGGCTGGTCTCCGCATGCCCGCCCAGCAGTCGCGATATCGAATCACCCCTGTCTGGAATGTTCACCTGAGGCTTCGGTGGGGCGGCTACGACAAAGGTAGGAGTGATCCACCACGGCTCGCAATCAGATCGCCGATCTCACGGGCGCTCGGCGAGGTCCTCCCGCCGCTCACACCCTCGATCAACATCGACGACGCCCAGGCCAGGGGCAGCAGGCCGTACTGCTGACACCGTGCGAGCACATCCACTGCCGACTCCACGGCCGCGCTTGGGTCTGTTCCGGTCAGAGCGGCGCTGCGCAAGAGATCCGACTTCACGCGGTGCCGGACAGACTCCGATTCCCCTGACAAATCGACGGCGCGTTCTGCGTGTCTGCGGGCGCGCGTGAAGTCACCTCCCGCCAGAGCCAGTTCCGCCGAGACCCATTGGATCCGAATTTCCTGCCGCCACAGCCCACCGTCGACAACCAGAGCACCGTCGTCGAGACGACGCCGACACTCCCCCAACAGCCGCCAGCCCAGCGGAAGCCGGCCGCAGCCGAGGGCGTCCGCAGCCAGACCGGTCAGCGCATCACAGGCAGCCTCCGGGTTGACAGGCGGCCCGTCGACTATCGCGAGTGCGCGCCCGTCGCACGTGGCTGCGAGCGCATGGCGTCCGCTTTGACGAAGAAACGACGCTCTCGTGCTGGCAGACAGAGAGGCAAGGACTCGATCCGAATGCGTCGAGAACCCCGCGGTGCGCCGGTCCAGGACATCCAAGGCCGCCCGCGCTCTGGCGTAGTACCCCTGACCACCCAGAACCACTGCCGTTGTCCACCAATCCCGGGTGGAGCCAGGCGCCGGGAGCCGGTCGAGGTCCGGATCCGCGCCGAATGCGGCGGACTCGAGGGTCTTGGATCGTACAGCTGCTTCAGGGCGCTCAGGACTCGACACAGGTAGATCATCGCAGCAGCCCAGCAGACAAGCGCCCGACCGATGCCATAAGTGGCACAGAAACGCGAAAAGGCAAGTTTGTCGGAGTTAATCAGATATTCAACTGAGATTTGCCAAATGTACTCGTAATGATATTTAACGGGCATATATCCGTGACGTTAACTGCGCATTACTTATTGGACAGACGTCCTAGTTGAAACTTGGGCACTAAGTCCCGAAATGGAGCACAACCCCACCCGCTCAATATCGGACAAATGACGCAAACCGAGCCGAATGTCTGAGTGATTCCGCCGGGCGGTCAGCAGCAAACATATCCCTGATCTGTGGGTTTCGCATCTCGAGCAGCCAGACTTTCCGGCCAGCACCTCGATCGACCCGATTCCAACATCGGCGCAAGGCAACGCACGAAGGACCGGAAATGTAAATATACACTTCGTTAACTCTCGCATTTCGATATATGCCGATCACCACTGAACGAGCCTATTGACGCGATTTACTCAGCACCCTTACGGTTAGCAAGCGTGAACGATTCAGAAGGCCCGGATAACCTCCGGGCAACTTGGTCCGCTCGTTGATCAACGCGAGCTTGCAGTAAGGAGTCAACATGCCTGCACCGAATCACCTTCCAGGCCCCAACGCAGACATCTGGGACTGGCAGATGCACGGTCTGTGCCGCGGAGTCGACTCCTCGATGTTCTTCCATCCCGATGGCGAACGCGGTAGAGCACGTGCCCAGCGCGAAACCCGCGCAAAAGAAATGTGCCGTCAGTGCCCGGTGCTGATGCAGTGCCGTAGCCACGCGCTGACCGTCGCCGAGCCGTACGGGATCTGGGGCGGAATGTCGGAAACCGAACGTGAACTACACGCACGCCACCGTCGCACCACTCGCATAGCGTCCTGATACACGCAGGTCGAGAGCACAAGGCCCCCGAGAGTTTTCGGGGGCTTTTGCATGCCCACATCAGTTCGTGAAAAGAATTTCCGACACCGACCCATCCTGTCGACAACCGACTCCGAATGCCTTCTGACAGTGCACCTCAGCACATCCCTTCAGGAAGGCAGACCCATGAACACCTCTACTCGAGTTCTGGCAGTCACCGCAGCAGCCTCTTTCGCCGTCTTCGGTGTAGTCGGTTGCTCCTCCGACGACAACGATTCGTCGACGGACACCTCGAGCGCCGCCATGACGTCTTCGCCCATGGGATCGAGCATGTCTCCCAGCAGCGCGATGGCAGAGCCCGCTTCTGATCTGGTCGGTGCCGGTTGTGCCGACTACGCCGCTGCAGTGCCGAGCGGCGCCGGATCGGTCAGCGGAATGGCCCAGGATCCGGTTGCCACAGCGGCATCCAACAATCCGTTGCTCACCACCTTGACCGCTGCGGTCTCCGGCCAGCTCAACCCGGACGTCAACTTGGTCGACACTCTCAACGGTGGCGAGTTCACCGTCTTTGCACCGATCGACTCGGCATTCGCCAAGATCGACCCCGCCACGATCGACAGCCTCAAGACGGACAGCGCCACGCTGACCAAGATCCTCACCTACCACGTGGTTCCCGGCCAGATCGCCCCTGACGCAATCGACGGAACGCACCCCACCGCCGAGGGCGGAACAGTCACCGTCACCGGATCCGGTGACAACATCAAGGTCAACGACGCAACCGTCGTCTGCGGTGGAGTCAAGACCGCAAACGCCACCGTCTACCTCATCGATTCGGTGCTGATGCCGCAGTAGTCCCCACCTGCTGTGCGCCTTTGTCAACCCCTGCGGTTAACAAAGGCGCACAGCGGCCAACGGCGGGCCTAGAGAAAAGAACCGGACATGCACGCTACGGTTGTACGCGATGAAGCGAGACAACTCTTCGTGAGCGAGCCAGACCATGCGTCGGATGCGGCCGGCGCATGCCCGACGGACAATTCTGCGGCCCGCACCGCGCGAATCGTGGAATCACGCGAGCTGGCCGTGATCCTCGCGAACGT
The DNA here is from genome assembly GCF_053470465.1 of Rhodococcus sp. GB-02. Classification (NCBI taxonomy): domain Bacteria; kingdom Bacillati; phylum Actinomycetota; class Actinomycetes; order Mycobacteriales; family Nocardiaceae; genus Rhodococcus; species Rhodococcus sp. GB-02. The sequence continues at coordinate 2,296,239 of NZ_JBPUKE010000001.1, read as the reverse complement.
TGCCGGCGGCGACCAGGGCGCCTTCGCCGAGTTCTACGACCGAACCAGCTCCCGCGTCTACGGCATGGTTCTGCGTGTACTCCGTGATCCAGGCTTCTCCGAGGAAGCAGTCCAAGAGGTCTACCTCCAAGCCTGGAAATCAGCCGACAGTTTCGATCCGGCCAAGGGGTCCGCACTCGCCTGGCTCCTGACGCTCGCTCACCGCCGCGCGGTGGACCGCGTCCGCTCCGAACAGTCGAGTTCGGATCGACAGGCTCTCTACGACACCACCAATGCGACTCCCGAGTTCGACGTCGTCAGCGACGAAGTGACACGAAGAGACGAGCATCGTGCTGTCACCGACTGTCTCGAGACACTGACGGACACTCAGCGCCAATCGGTGACTCTCGCCTACTACGGCGGCCGAACGTACCGCGAGGTGGCCGAAGATCTCGGCGTGGCGATTCCCACGATCAAGTCGCGAATTCGCGACGGACTACTGCGCCTACGTGGATGTTTGGGGGTGATGTGAGATGGACGAAGAGCTGATCGACTACGCGTACGCCTACGCGATCGATGCGTTGGACCTCGACGAGCGCCGTGAGGTCGACAGACGACTTGCCGCTTCAGACTCCGCGACCCGAGCCGAATTCGGCGCCCAGGTCCGACTCACCGCCGAAACCATGGCTGCGATGACCGTCGTCGACGCCGTCGAGCCCCCGCCGTCACTGCGCAGCAGCGTCCTCGCCTCGATCTCGGAACAGACCGCTGCTGCCGACGCCCCGATCTCGCTGGCCGAGCGCCGTAACCGTCGACGCCCGTGGACCATGGCGCTTGCCGCGGCCGCCGCAGTCGCAATCCTGGTCGGCGGCATCGGAATCGGACGCACGCTGTCCGACAACACACCGCCGCAGAACTCCGCGTCCGAAATCATGGCAGCACCTGACGTTCATGCCACCACGCGTGAGATCCCGGGCGGCGGTAGTGCGACGACGCTGTTCTCCCCCTCCGAAGACGCGGCAGTTCTCGTGATGAACGATGTGACTCCCCCGAGCCCGGATACCGTCTACCAGATGTGGCTGGTGCCGGGCGACACCGACAGCACCACGATGATCCCGATGGGGACGATGGCTCCGGGCGACGTCAAACCCACTACCCAGGTGGTGCTCGACGGCATCGGCCCGAACACGAAGTTAGCGTTCACGATCGAACCTCCCGGCGGATCGCAGCAGCCGACCAGCGAGCCGTTCGCGACGATCCCGCTCATCTGATCACCAGACGAAAGAAGAGATCCCCCACCGGAATCCGGTGGGGGATCTCTTCTTTGTCGAAACTACGAGCAGCGAGTCAGTGGCTGTGACCGTGTCCGGTGTCGGCAACTTCCTCGGTCGGCTTCTCTACGACGGCACTCTCGGTGGTGAGGATCATGCGCGCGACGGAAGCGGCGTTGACCACTGCCGAGCGAGTGACCTTGACCGGGTCGACGACGCCGTCGGCAAGCAGGTTGCCGTAGGTGAGGGTGGCGGCGTTGAAGCCTTCGCCCTTGGTCATCTCGGCGACCTTGCTGACAACGACGGAACCGTCGATGCCTGCGTTGCTGGAGATCCAGAACAACGGAGCGTTGAGGGCTTCACGGACCACGGCTACGCCGGTGGCCTCGTCGCCCGACAGACCGAGGTTCCCGATCAGAGCTGTACCGGCCTGAACGAGAGCCGATCCGCCACCGGGGACGATGCCTTCGGCAACCGCTGCCTTGGCCGCGTTGACCGCATCCTCGACGCGGAACTTGCGTTCCTTCAGATCGGTTTCGGTGGCTGCGCCGACCTTGATGACGGCCACGCCACCGGACAGCTTCGCCAGACGCTCTTCGAGTTTCTCGCGGTCCCAATCCGAATCGGTGTTCTCGATCTCGCGACGCAACTGCGCAACGCGGGTCGCGATGTCGTCAGCGGTGCCTGCACCGTCGACGATGACCGTCTCGTCCTTGGTGACGACAACGCGGCGAGCGCTACCGAGCAATTCGAGGCCGGCTTCCTTGAGGGAGAGACCGACGTCGGTGTTGATGACGGTGCCTGCCGTGACGACTGCGAGGTCGTCGAGGAATGCCTTGCGACGATCACCGAAGAACGGCGCCTTGACGGCGACGGCCTTGATGGTCTTGCGGATGGAGTTGACCACCAGGGTGGAGAGAACTTCACCCTCGATGTCCTCGGCGATGATCAAGAGCGGCTTGCCGGATTCGGCAACCTTCTCGAGCAGCGGCAGGAAATCGGGAAGTGAGCTGATCTTCTCGCGGAAGAGCAGGATCAGCGCGTCTTCGTAGACGGCCTTCTGCGCATCGATGTCGGTGACGAAGTAGGGCGAGAGGTAGCCCTTGTCGAACTGAACGCCTTCGGTGACAACGAGTTCGGTTGCAACGGTGGAGGATTCCTCGACCGTCACGACGCCGTCGGTTCCGACACGGGTGAGTGCCTCGCCGACGAGCTTGCCGATCTCTTCGTCACGCGAGGAGACAGTGGCGACCTGAGCGATCGACTTCTCACCCTCGACGGGGGTGGCTGCGGCGAGCAGTTCCTCGACGACCTTGTCGGCTGCGGCGTTGATGCCGACGCCGAGCGCCATCGGGTTTGCGCCCGCTGCGATGTTCTTGAGTCCGCCGCGAACGATGGCCTGGGCCAGGACGGTCGCGGTGGTGGTGCCGTCGCCGGCAACATCGTTGGTCTTGGTGGCGACGCTCTTGACGAGCTGTGCGCCGAGGTTCTCGAAGGGATCTTCGAGCTCGATCTCACGGGCGATGCTCACACCGTCGTTGGTGACGGTGGGGCCGCCGAATGCCTTGGCGAGCACGACGTGGCGTCCACGCGGGCCCAAGGTCACCTTGACGGCGTCGGCAAGCTTGTCGACTCCGGCTTCGAGAGCGCGGCGTGCGGTCTCGTTGAACGCAATTTGCTTGGACATCTGTTCTGTCAGCTCCTGAATCTTCGGGGCGTGAACGCATTCCGCCCCGGGATCCTGTGTGGACTCCGGGGCGGATCACGTGTGTCTTACTTGGAGACGACAGCCAGCACGTCGCGTGCCGACAGGATCAGGTATTCCTGGCCGGCGTACTTGATCTCGGTTCCGCCGTACTTGGAGTAGATGACCGTGTCACCCTCCTTGACGTCGACCGGGATGCGGTTGCCCTGCTCGTTGACGCGGCCTTCGCCGACTGCAACGACGGTGCCCTCCTGGGGCTTTTCCTTGGCTGTGTCAGGAATGACCAGGCCGGAAGCCGTCGTCGTTTCAGCCTCGTTGGCCTGGACGAGGATCTTGTCCTCGAGCGGCTTGATGTTGACGCTCGCCACGATGAGCCCTCCACTTTGGGGTATGTGCGTCCGAGGCGATCCTCGGACAGCTGTTTGGGTATGCCGTTTACGGCGCGTCACTGCAGTCCCGTCGTCGCGGGTGCCGGAACTCGATCAGCGCCAATTGGCACTCTATACGTGAGAGTGCCAACCCTCAAGGACTGGGCGCATTTTTCTCTTCGTCCTGAGCGAAACAGGACAACCGTCCACCACGTTCACCTATTGTTCACTTCGTGACGAACATCAATCGCCGTAGTTTTCTGACCTTCGCCGGACTCGGCGCCGTCGGCGCGGTCAGCCTTGGCAAGCCGTGGGGCCTGCAATATGCAGGCGCGTCGACCATTCCGACGTCAGGTCCTGGCACCACTCTCGAGTCCGTGTCCACCCCCGTCAGCAGCAGCGGCTACACCAAGCTCACCGCCGGGCCGGGTTGGGCGAACATCGTGCGCAGCGAGTTGGCCGAGCCGAAGTCAGGACGCGAGGATCGCCGCACCGCACTCGCCTCGCTCGTGCAGCTGACCGACGTCCACATCGTCGACGCCCAGTCCCCCATGCGATTCGAGTACGTACACCAGATCACCGGCTCGGCGTTCCGCCCACAGGAGACTCTGACGGCGCACGGGCTGATTTCACTTGTCCGACGAGTCAATTCGATCGGCAGTGGCCCACACATGTCGCGACCCTTCGATGCCGTTGTCACCACCGGCGACAACACGGACAACAAGGAATTCGCCGAACTCGACTGGTTCCTCACCTCCCTCAACGGTGGAACCGTCGTTGCCAACACCGGCGCCAAGGATCGCTACGAGGGTGTCCAGAACTCGGGCGCGGATCTGTACTGGAACCCCGAGTCACCGATGCTCGACATGTACAAGAAGGCCGGTTTTCCCGAGATCCCCGATTTCTTCGGTGCCGCTTTCACTCCCGTGTCGAGCCCCGGCCTGAACACCCCTTGGTATTGCGTGTTCGGCAATCACGACGATTCGGTGTCCGGCACGGTGCCCAGCGGCATCCCGCCGCTCGAAGCGATGTACACAGGCTCTCTCAAATTCGAGGTGCCCGGTTCACCGGAGCAGGCCAAGCAGATCGACATCGCCACCAAGTTCGATCCCAGTGCGATTCCCGGAATCCTTTCCGCCTTCACGACGCCGCCGCGCCAGGTCACCCCCGACCCGTCGCGCGCACCGTTCACACCCCGGCAGTTCATCGCCGCACATCTTGATCCCGCGCACACCGGTCCCGGCCCCGTCGGACACGGTTTCGCCCCCGACGCCGGCGAAACCGGGATCGGTTACTACTCGTTCCAAATCGCACCGGGCGTCGTCGGCATCAGCATGGACTCCACCAACCGCGCGGGCCTTGTCGACGGTTCGTTGGGCGCCGCTCAGTTCCAGTGGATCGAGAACACCCTGCGCGCCGGCAGCAGCACCTACTACGACGCTGCGGGCTCTCGCGTCACCGAGTCGCGAAGTGACACGTATTTCGTGCTGTTCAGCCATCACACGAGCGACACGATGGACAATCTCATTCCCGACCCCGAGAACGTCCTCGAGCCACGCCTGCGCGGTTCACAGCTTCTCGACTTGCTGCATCGTTTCCCGAACGTACTTGCCTGGGTTAACGGACACACCCACGAGAACAAGATCACCCCGTGGCCCGGCGCGACCCCCGAGCAGGGCTTCTGGGAGATCAACACCGCCTCTCACATCGATTACCCGCAGCTCGGGCGCATCATCGAGATCGCGGACAACCACGACGGAACGGTGTCGTTGCTTGCGACGCTCTTCGAAGCGGAGAGCCCCAATTCCGTCGACTACAGCGACAAGTCGGCAGCCGGACTCGCCTCGCTGTACCGCGAACTGTCGTTCAACGACATCCACCGCGACCCGAAGCTGACGGGTACCGGCGTCGACCAGAACGTCGAATTGTTGGTTCACACCGGACGATGACTCCGATTGCCGCAGTGTCCTAGGTGATTTCAGGTCCGCTCGAAGGCGAGCGGTGCGCTTTCGCCCACGACACTGCGGCAACGACGAATCGAACACCGAATCCGATCAACACCAGGTTGCAGACGATCTGAAGGCTCACGAGCCCCCTGGCAAGGTCCGTCTGCGCGGCGATGTCGCCGAATCCGACTGTCGAGAAGACGGACAACGAAAAGTACAGCGCCGCCATACGCGACAGCGGTTCGGTAAAACTGCCGGGGCTTGCATGCTCGACCGAAAAATAGGTGATGGATACCAACAACAAGTACGTCGGCATCACCACCGCCACAGCTTCCACGGCCTGCAGAGAAGGCACATCGGAACGCAGAATTCGCCGCACCTGCCAGGTGGTCACGGCAAGTACCGCGGCGCCTCCACCGATCAAGAGGACGATTGCACTCGCGGTATGTACATCGATCCACGGCAGAAAGAAATATGCGCATCCGAAGGCGATCACCGTCAGCGTGGGTCGAAGCACTGCACCACGGATCAGCGCGCGTCGTCGTTTCCGGTCGATGTGGGGAGAATCGCCTTTTTTCCGCATGAATCAATGATCGACAATTTCGCAGGTAAAACCACCCTTTCGGTCCGAAAAGGGCGTCACGGAGACGAAAAGCACTGAGCAATCCTCACGAACCTTCTGTAACGTTCATATAACGGCGGTCGATTGAACATTGACCGGTATTGACTGCGAGGAGGTGCGCGATGAGTTGTTCACTGGGAATTTCCACTGGATCTTCCGGTGTCTATTCAGCCCTCGTCGACACCGATACCAGCACAAACGCGCCAGGAGCCGTGCCTGCCGAGACCCGATTCGTCTCGGCCGATCAGGCCAATTCCAATGTCGGCGACCTCGTCCGCGCTTCCATCAAGCTGATGACGACGCAGGTAACGGACGGATCTGCGGCGCCGCGCTCGATCGGTGTCAGCTACCGCACGGACGATCAACTCGCGAGCATCAGGTCATCGCTCTCCCGCTCGCCGAAGCAGGTCCGTGCCATCCCCGAACCTGCCGCCGTACACGCTTACCTTGCCGAGACCGGGAAGACTGAGCGGTACGACGCGACAGCTCAGGTGGACGTCGGCGATCAGGGCCTGACCGTGTCCGTGGTCGACCACACCGGTGAAGTTCTGCACTCTGACCGTATCGACGCCCTCGCGGGGGCCGGAATCGACCGGGCATTGGTCGACTTCGTGACGGAGAAGGCGCCAGGGCACTTGCGCCGGTATACCGACGCAGAACTTCTTGCCGCCCGGTGCCATGTCGCCAAAGAGCAACTGTCCACTGCCACCAAGGTGACCATCGACCTTCCGGTCGACGCGATGGCGATCACGCGCGACGAGTTCGAGGCCATCATCGCCCAGGATATCGAGCGCGCCGTCACCTTCATCCGTGAAGTCGTGAACGGCTCACCGCGGCCCGTCGGTGCCGTCGTACTCATCGGCGGTGGCGCACACATTCCAGCCGTGCGGTCCGCCGTCGCCGCTGCCGTCGATGTCCCCCTGGTCGAGATCGTCGAGCCCGAGACTGCGGCAACCAAAGGTGCTGCACTCCTGGCAGATTCGATCACCGCAATTCGTTTCCCGCTGCTGGGCTCCGGAAGTGACCAGCGCTCCGGATCCACCGCCAAGGTCTCGGGAGCTTTGATCGGTGCGCTCGTGGTCGGCGGACTGGTACTTGGCTACGGCGCAAAGGAATTGGTGCCGACCGACGACACCGCGGTCTCGCCCGTCGGAACCGGGTCGACCACGACGACGGTGAGCCCCGAAGCGACACCGAGCACCGGATCAACGATCATTCCGTCTCACGATCCTCTGCCTTCGGTAGCAGGCAGCACGTACCCTCAGTACGGTTATCCCACAACCCCGTTCGACTCACAGCCTTACGACACGCACTCGTACACAACGCATCAGTACACACTTCCGCCTGCGCCGATCCCGGACACCTCGACGACAACTACGCCGCCGACCACGACAACGACCACTCCGAATTGGCCGACCATCCCCGGAATCACGCTGCCCGATCCACCGGCGTGGTGGCCGACGCTTCCGGACACCGAGGCGACGCCCCCGGTCGATCCGACCGAGGCAAACCCCGGCGGCGGTCTCGGCCCGGGTGAGAGCGGCGGCGAGAACCCGACGACGCCGGAAAATCCTGGATCCGGTTCCACCGAGACCGAAATCACTACCCCCGGCGGTGGTGATCCGACGACGAAGCCCAGTGAACCGAATACGTCGATGCCCCAAAACGGTCCCGCGATCACACCGGACCGGGAACCGGCCCCCGTCGGCTGATTCTCAGTCGGCTGATTCTCAGCGCATCAACTGGCTGACTGAGACCGACAGCCCCGGGTCCGTCGCAACACTCAATTCCGAAGGGCCTGCGCCGTTTCCGATCAGGTGGGCGGCCAACGAAGCGATCATCACACCGTTGTCCGTGCACAGTCGAGGTTTCGGAATGCGCAACGTGATGCCCGCTTCGGCGCAGCGCTGCTCAGCGAGTGAGCGGATACGCGAATTGGCCGTGGCGCCGCCGCCGAGAACCAACGTGTCGACCCCGACGTCCTCGGCTGCACGCACTGCCTTCATCGTCAGGACGTCTGCAACCGCTTCCTGGAACGAGGCAGCGATGTCCGGGATCGAAAAGGTCTCGCCTGCGCGCTCTTTCGATTCGACATAGCGCGCGACGGACGTCTTGAGTCCCGAGAACGAGAAGTCGTGCCGCGAATCGCGCGGCCCCGTCATGCCGCGAGGGAAGGCGATTGCGTTCCGATCTCCCTCTTGCGCAGCAGCATCGAGTGCCGGCCCACCGGGAAAGCCGAGTCCGAGCAGCCTGGCCACCTTGTCGAAGGCCTCGCCGGCGGCATCGTCGACGGTCGTGCCCAGTTCGACAATGGGCTTGCCCAGATCTTCGACGTGAAGCAGGTGCGTGTGACCACCGGAGACCAGCAATGCGACGCACGAGGGCAACGGACCGTGCTCGAGAGTGTCCACCGAGACGTGACCGCCGAGATGATTGACCGCATAGAACGGGATGTTCCATGCTGCCGCATAGGCTTTCGCGGCGGCGACACCGACCAGCAGCGCGCCGGCCAGGCCGGGTCCGATGGTGACGGCTAGTGCGTCGGGCTTCTCGATACCGGCGGCAGCAAGGGCACGGCGCATCGTCGGCACTATCGCCTCGAGGTGAGCCCGCGAGGCCACTTCGGGAACCACTCCCCCGTACCTGGCGTGCTGATCCACGCTCGATGCCACCTCGTCGGCCAACAGTTCGCAGGTTCCGTCACCGTTCCAGCGGACGATACCCACACCTGTTTCGTCGCAAGAGCTTTCGACACCCATGACGATCATGCTTGCTGCTCCTCAATTTCGCGGACACCGAGCACGGCGGGCCGTCTCATCGTGTACGCATCTGCCCCACTGGGCTGGTAGTACTTCTTTCGTGTTCCGACGATCTCGAATCCTTCGCGCCGGTACAGCGCGATGGCAGGTTCGTTGTCGGTGCGCACTTCCAGGAACACCGGGCACTGCCGTGAATCCGCCAGCGTCAGAAGCGCATCGAGCAATGCGCCGCCGATTCCCACCCGCTGAGCCGAAGGATCCGTGCCGATGGTGTGAACCTCGGCCTCCATGTTCGGCGACGCCCCCAACAGAGCAACTCCGGCGTAGCCGAGGACATGACCGTCGGGTTCTCTGGCAACGAAGTAATGATTATGTGCACCCGCAAGCTCCGAGACGAAGGCTTGCGCGCTCCATGGTCCGTCGCCCGCGAACAAGGCGCGTTCCAATTCGGCGCATCGTTCGGCGTCATCGACGTTCATCGGCTCGATGCTGTACTTCATCTGCTCTGTCACTTGCCACGTTCTGCGAGGGTCTTCGCGTCCGGGCGTCGGAGGTACAGCGGCTCTAGCGGGGCCGGAACCGATCCGGCCAGAATCTCGCGAGCAGCGACTGTCACCAACCCGGCCGGTGACGGCGTCTCAGCCGGTTCGACGGGAAGATCGAAGAAGTCCACATGCGAAGCGGATCCGGCGATCAGCGTCGAAGGCGAAGGATCAACGTCGCCGGCGGAATTCACAGCCGGTCCTTCGACGCGCACTCCGCCGTCGTAGCGCGCCCAATATATCTCGCGACGCCTCGCGTCGGTCACGACGAGCAAGCTCTCCGTGGTCGGTACCGCAGCCGCGATGGCATCGAGGCTGCAGACGCCGTACACGGGTACACCGAGAGCATCGCCGAAGGCAGCGCCAGTCGCCATGCCGACACGCAAGCCTGTGTACGGCCCCGGCCCGACACCCACTACGACGGCGTTCAACTCTGCCGCCGTGAGCCCTGCCTCGGCGAGGCATTCGAGGACGTGAGGAGTCAAGACCTCGGCGTGCGCACGAGGATTGACCGTGACACGCACGGCAAGCGTCTTCACGGTGCTCTGTGACTCTGTGTCCTGTGACTCTGTGTCCGGTGACGAAGCCGACAGGGAGACGACTCCGGCAGTGACTGCCGGAGTGGAGGTGTCAATTGCGAGAACAAGCACGATTTCTCAGGGTACTCGCACGTGAAGAACCACTTCCGGCCCGGGAGGGTCACGACGGCTGTGACACGAAACGCCGTTTCACGACGTCGGTGACACGAAACTCAGTTTCACGACGTCGGTGACACGAAACTCAGTTTCACGACGTCCAAGACCAACTCGCAGTCCGCACATCCGATTCGGGTTCCCGATGAAGCTGCACTCGCAGGTGCCGTTCGACGAGCCTTTCCACGACGTCACCACCCCATTCGACCACCACCACCGCGTCGGTGAGGTCGGTGTCGAGGTCGAGGGCATCGAGTTCGTCGAGCGCATGCGGCCCGCTGTCTCCCAGCCGGTATGCGTCGACGTGAATCATGCCGACGGGATCGCCGCCGCCGGGACGGGTGCCCGGTCGATGCTCACGCGCGATGACAAACGTGGGGGACGTCACCCGCCCCTGCACCCCGAGGCCCGCTCCGATTCCGCGAGTAAGTGCCGTCTTGCCTGCCCCGAGCGGTCCGTCGAGCACCACCAGGTCGCCGGCAACAAGTCCCGCCGCCAATCGTCGGCCGAAAGCCTCGGTATCCTCGGCCGTTTCCAATGTGATCTGTCCGGATTCGGGAAGTCCGGTGGAGTTCTCAGCCGACATCGGACCGCTCTTCGACCTGTGCACGCTGCACCAGCTTGTCGATTGCGTCCGTGACGATCGCCGGGAACTCGAGCTGCACCAGATGGCCGGCCCCGTGAACTCTCACGAGTTCCGATTCGGGGAGATCGGCAGCGAGACGCTTGGAGCTGATGAACGGAATCATCATGTCTTGATCGCCGCAGATCACGACTGCCGGTGTGTGCGCGAGGACCTCTAAGGACGCGGACTCGTCGTGCAGTTCCAACGTCCGCAGGAAATTCACGATGGTCACAACCGAGGTCCGGTCGAGCATGCCGTCCGACAGCTCATGCAGCCGCGGGCTGACATCGGTGCCGTACGACGCCGCGCGCAAGATCGGCGTGATCAGTACTCGCGCAGCGCCCCGAGCGTGCTGAACCACTCCTGGTGAGGTGCGCACTGCCAACCGGAATCCGTCGATGATCGGGTTCTGCAGATTGCGGGTCAGGCCGGTCTCGGCCAGTCCTGCCGCAGTCGTCGCGACCAGCCCGACACCGATGACTCGGCCCTCGAACCATTCGGGTCGCTGACCGGCGAGCGCGAGTACCGTCATGCCGCCCATCGAGTGACCGACGAGAACTATCGGCCCCTTCGGTACCTTGGCCTCGACGACGGTCGCGAGGTCGCGGCCGAGCTGCGACACCGTACAACTCTTCGAGCGCGGCATACCCGAATCTCCGTGTCCGCGCTGGTCGTAGAACACCATGCGAACCTTGTTGCCCCATCGCTCTTCGAGCTGGCGGCGCTGGAAATGCCAGGACAGCGCACTCAGGCAATATCCGTGCACGAAAACGACTGTCAGCGGAGCGTCGTCCGGTCCCACTTCGCGAACTGCCAGCTCGACGCCGTCCTCGGTGCGCACAGTGCTCTTGCGGTCGCGCGTCATGAGGTCGAAGTCCTCGTCGGCGTAGATTTCGCGGCCCGGACGCGTCGCGGTCTTGAATGCGTTCACGCCGGCCATCGACCCGAGCGCCACAGCGCTGAGCAGGCCACCGAGAATGCTCATCTTTCCTGCAGTCTTCATGACGTCTCTCCCCCGATGTACGTACGCACAGTGCGTCCACGTATTCCGGTCACGACCTCGTAGTGAATGGTGTCGAGTACGTCGGCCCAGGCCTGCGCGTTGGGTTCGCCGTGATCGCCGTTCCCGAAGAAGATCGCGGTGTCACCTTCGCGAACTCCGTCACCGTCCGGCCCCAGGTCCACCAGCACCTGGTCCATACAGATCCGCCCGACCGCCTGGCGACGCTTACCGCCCAACTGCACTTCGAACTTGCCGCTCAGTGAACGAGACAAGCCATCGGCGTAGCCGACGGGCAGCAGCGCAAGAGTGGTGTCGTGCGGTGCGACCCACTGATGCCCGTAGGAGACGCCCTCTCCGGCGGCCACCTTCTTCACCAGAATCACCTTCGCTCGCAGCGTCATCGCCGGTCGTAAACCGAAATCTCCGAGTTCAGGCACCGGAGACAATCCATATATCGCGATTCCGGGTCGAACCATGTCAAATCGCAGGTCAGGGCGGGTCACCGTCGCTGCCGAGTTTGAAAGGTGAACAACTTCGGGGTCGAATCCGTGGGCACGGACGTCGGCAACCGCGTCGATCAGGCGCTGCTTCTGCATGTCGATGACGTCATGATGTGGCTCGTCGGAGTGTGCAAGGTGCGAGAACACTCCGCGTAACCGGATCGTGCCCTCGTCTCGGGCAGCGGCGAGGTCGTCGAGCATCTGCGGCCACTCGGTTCTCGATACGCCGTTGCGATTGAGACCGGTGTCCACCTTGAGCGTCACCGTCGCCGGTAGTCCGAGAACGCGTGCCGCGTCGACCACAGCAGCCAGGTGTCGCGGCGAGGAGACCCCGATCTCGACGTCGAAGCGGATCGCCGACGCGAAATCGGCGTCGACGCCATGCAGCCAGGCCAAGACGGGAGCGGTGATGCCTGCCTCGCGAAGAACCAATGCCTCCGCGATGGTGGTGACGCCGAGTTCCCGGGCTCCGGCCGAGAGCGCCGTCCGCGCCACCGCAACTGCGCCGTGGTTGTATCCGTCCGCCTTGATGACCGCCATCAACGCGGCGCCCCCGGCAAATTCACGCAGAACACGCACGTTGTGCGCGATCGCGTCCAGATCGACGACTGCCTCCGTCTGCGGCCCTACTGCGTCTTCGAGTCGGCTCGCCTTCCCCTCGGCAGGCTCCTTCGGTGCTCTTCCCTGGGCAAGCGTCATGGCGACAATCCTGCCACCCACGCAGAATCGGACACGTGTTCGGGTTTGAACACCCTCAGTTCTGGGCAAAAGAGCGAAGCACACGCACCGACTCGCGCAGACCTCCCAGCAGGGGCGAAGCCGAAATCGGTGCTCCGGCGACATCGCTCTGATCGCCGGCAGCGGCGATGTTCGCAGCCAACGCGTGAGCCCGCGCCCCGACGGCCCCGGCTTCGAGAGGGCTCAGACCCGCCGCCAGCAACGCGCCGATCACACCGGAGAGGATGTCGCCCGAGCCTGCGGTCGACGCCCAGGAGCCGCCGGCGTCGTTGACCAGGACCTCACCGCCGGGATCCGAGATCACCGTCGTACGGCCCTTCAGCAGAACGGTGACTCCGAGGCGCTCGGCGAGAGCACGTGTGGACGCGATTCTGTCGTCGCCAAGGGGTGTGAATCGTGCGAACTCGCCGGCGTGGGGCGTCAACAATGTCGGCGCGGTGCGGGCTGCGACAAGTTCGGGACGCTGAGCGAGGAGGGTGAGTCCGTCCGCATCGACAACAACGGGTACATCAGTAGCCAGCACCGACGCCAGAAGCCGCGCGGCGTCGTCGTCGGTACCCATACCGGGGCCGACCACCCAGGCCTGAACCCGCCCCGCGGCGTGGAACGTCTCACTGGCAATCACTTCCGGGAACCGGGCGAGCACCTCGGCGGAGCCGTGCCCGGCGTAGCGGACCAGGCCGGAAGTGGCGGTCACCGCGGCGCCGGTACAGAGCACGCCCGCGCCGGGATACTGCTCACTTCCCGCAACGATGCCCACCACACCCTGCGAATACTTGTCGTCCCCCGGACCGGGCACCGGCCACAGCGCACCGACCTCCGCCGGATCGAGTGAACCGAACGCCGGTTCGTCGACGTTCAATCCGATGTCCACGAGTTCGACACGACCACACAGTGGAGCCGCGAGTACGTGTACGGGCTTGAGCGCGCCGAATGTGACCGTCACGTCAGCGGTCACCGACGGGCCGTCCACCGAGCCGGTGTTCGCGTCGACGCCGCTCGGAAGATCGACCGCCACGATCGGTGCATCCACGTGGCCGACGAGTTCAGCCGCGTCAGGTCGCAGACCGCCGTGCCCGGAAATCCCGACGATGCCGTCGATCACCAGATCCGGCGACCCGACATCGGCCGCGACTCGGCCACCGGCCTTCAAGAGAGCGTCGAGGCCCGCCCGATGAGCGCGCGCCGGATCGAGCAACACGGCCCGCACGCTCACACCTCGTTTGCGGAGCAGGGCACCCGCCCACAGGGCATCACCGCCGTTGTCGCCGGTACCGACCAGAAGCGTCACCGACCGATGCGCGACCGATCCTGTACGGGAACGTAATTCGTCCGCGACGACTCGCGCAAGGCCGTAGGCCGCTCGACGCATCAGCACCCCGTCTGGCAGCTTGTCGAGCAGCGGCGCCTCCGCTGCTCGCACCTGATCGGCTGTGTAGTACCCACGCATGTCGGAACCCTTCAGTTGCCGTCGCTACCCTCGGAACCATGAAATCACGTCTTCGCCCGGCAATCGCGGGACTCGTCCTCGCCCTCGGTCTGGTCGGGTGCAGTTCCAGCACAGACACCACACCATCTGCGGCCGAAACGACGGCGAGCGGACCCGTGGTGATCATCTCCGGGATGGCGTACTCGCCCGCGTCCCTCACCGTGAACGTCGGCGACACCGTCACGTGGGTATTCGACGACAACGGAATGGCCCACGACGTCAGCGGCCTCGGTGACGCCAAGGGCAAACTCCGCAGCCCACTCAAGAAATCGGGAACCTATACCTACACGTTCACCGAACCCGGAACGTACGACTACACCTGCACACCTCATCCCGAGATGCGCGGAACCGTCGTCGTTCAAGCGCAGTAACGCACCCGGGCCCCACAGTCTTTCGACTGCGGGGCCCGTTTTTTTAGCGAAAGCTATTCGACCGTAACCGATTTCGCCAGGTTACGCGGCTTGTCGACGTCGTATCCGCGTGCGGCTGCAACCTCGGCCGCAAAGATCTGCAACGGAACCGTGGACAGCAACGGCTGCAGCAGAGTCGGTGACGCCGGAATCTCGATCAGGTGATCCGCGTGCGCCGCTGCGACGGTGTCGCCTTCCTCCGCGATGACGATCGTCGTCGCACCGCGCGCTTTGATCTCCTGAATGTTGGACACCAACTTCGAGTGCAGGACAGCGCGACCCTGCGGCGACGGCATGACGATGATGACCGGCAGGCCCTCTTCGATCAAGGCGATCGGGCCGTGCTTGAGTTCACCGGCGGCAAAGCCCTCGGCGTGCATGTAGGCAAGCTCTTTGAGCTTGAGTGCACCCTCGAGCGCCACCGGGTAGCCGACGTGGCGACCAAGGAACAGCACGGTCGACGCGTGCGCGAACTGGCGCGCCAACGCGCGCACGGGTTCTGCCGTCTCGAGTACCTTGCTGACCAACGCGGGCATCGCTTCGAGGTCGGCGTACTCGCGGGCCACCTCGTCCGGGTACTTGGTGCCGCGCGCCTGCGCCAATGCCAAGCCGACTAGGTAATTCGCGGTCACCTGTGCCAGGAACGCCTTGGTGGACGCGACCGCGATTTCCGGTCCTGCCCGGGTGTAGAGGACGGCGTCGGCCTCACGCGGGATCTGCGCACCGTTGGTGTTGCAGATCGCGAGAACCCGCGCCTTCTGATCCTTGGCATGCTTGACAGCTTCGAGTGTGTCGGCCGTCTCCCCCGACTGCGAGATCGCGACAACAAGCGTCGAACGATCGAGAACCGGGTCGCGGTAACGGAATTCGCTGGCGAGTTCGACCTCGACAGGTAGACGCGTCCAATGCTCGATCGCGTACTTCGCCAACAGACCAGAATGGTAAGCACTACCGCAGGCGACGACAAACACCTTGTCGACGTCACGCAGTTCCTGATCGGACAACCGCTGCTCGTCGAGGACGATCTTCCCGTTTTCGAAGTGGCCGAGGAGCGTGTCGGCAACAGCAGTAGGCTGCTCTTCGATCTCCTTGAGCATGAAGTAATCGTGACCACCCTTTTCGGCGGCCGCGAGATCCCAGTCGATGCGGAACGGGCGCCCCTCTGCCTCGTTGCCCGCGAAGTCGGAGATCCGATAGCTGTCGGCGGTGATCACCACTGCCTGATCCTGTCCGAGTTCAACCGCATCGCGTGTGTGCTCGATGAAAGCAGCGACGTCGGAGCCGAGGAACATCTCGCCCTCACCGACACCGACGACGAGCGGCGTGGAACGGCGTGCGGCAACAATCGTGTCCGCGTGATCGGCGTGCGTGAAGACGAGTGTGAACGCGCCTTCCAACCGACGAACCACCGACAGCGCACTCTCGATGAAATCGCCTGCCGTCGACCCCTGGGCGTACGCCCGGGCTACGAGGTGAACCGCGACCTCGGAATCCGTGTCGCTCTGCAGTTCGACGCCTGCAGCCTCGAGCTCCGCACGCAGCGGGGCGAAATTCTCGATGATTCCGTTGTGAACAACAGCCAGCTTGCCCGAGGCATCACGATGCGGGTGTGCATTGCGATCCGTCGGACGCCCGTGCGTCGCCCACCGGGTATGGCCCATACCGGACGTACCGACGAAGTGATCCGCGCCGTACTCGCCGAGCTCCGCCTCGAGGTTGGCCAACTTACCGGCCTTACGCTCGATCTCGACCCCACCGGTTCCGTCGAGAATCGCAATTCCCGACGAGTCGTACCCGCGATACTCCATTCGCCGTAAAGCCTCCACCACAACGCCCAGAGCTGGGCGGTGGCCGACGTATCCCACGATTCCGCACATGGTGACTCAGGGTACTTGGACATCGGCAGTGGGCGCATTTTGCGGTTCCCGCACCTGGTTGCAGTGTCCGCTCCGCGTACACGAGGCGGCACATCGGATAACGTCTTCAACCGTGGCACCGAAACTGAAGACACTGACCCGTGAGCTGTCCAAGCGCGGCCCGCATCGAGTTCTCCGCGGCAACCTCGCCCTGGCCGGACAGCCGGGTGTCGTGTACACGCCGGAAACCGGTTTCAATCTCCCCGCCGTTGCCTTCGCGCACGGGTGGATGGTCGGGTCCCACAAGTACGAGCAGACACTCCAGCACCTCGCTTCCTGGGGAATTGTCGCAGCGGCGCCCGACAGCGAACGCGGTCCGGTCCCGTCACATCTCGGATTGGCTGCAGATCTTCGAGCGACGCTCGACATCTGCGTCGGCGTACGACTCGGCCCCGGCCAGATCAGCGTCCAACCCGATCGTGTCGCCTTTGCCGGTCACGGCATGGGCGCGGGCGCGGCGGTACTGGCCGCAGCGCAGCGCGGGGATGTCGGTGCGGTAGCCGCGCTGTTCCCGGCCCCGACAGCACCCAAAGCAGAGAACTACGCGTCGAAGATCACAGCGCCCGGATTGATCCTCGCAGGCGAGGACGACGTCGATTCCTTGACCAGCAATGCCCGCCCGCTGAGCGTGGAGTGGGGCGGTCCCGTCGTCGCACGCACCGTGAACGACGGCCAAGACGCCGGACTGATCGAAGGCCGACGACTCCTCGGCGCCCTGGGTCTCGGTGGATCCGAGCGCAAGACACAGTCCGCCACACGGTGCCTACTCACGGGTTTCCTGTTGTTCCATCTGACGGGCGACAAGAAGTACAAGGACTTCGCTGATCCCGACGTCGAGATTCCGCACACGGCGCCGTTGCTCCCGATCGAACCTCACTCCGACGCGCGGGCCAGCCAGCTGTTGCGTAAGTAGGGCTCCGTGCTCGCGTCCGACGGCGGGCTCGGCATCGTCGGCGGGCCCGGCTTCGTCGGCGGGCCCGGCTTCGTCGGCTCGGACGCGGATCGCAGATACGGGCCGGCTCTCACGATCCCATCCGTGTCGTTCTCGGCAGATGTCGTTTCGGACCGCCGCGACGGTGGCTCCTGGCGCGATTCCTCGCTCACCGCGGCCGCTCTGCGCTCACGGAAGTCGTCGAGTTGAGAATCGAGGGTTCGACGGATCCCTTCGAACGGTGCGTGGACGGACCTCACAGCGGACCGGCTCCGGCCAACTCCGCACCCGTCTCTCCTTCAGGGACCGCGATCGACTCGTCAGGGACTGTGACTGGCGGCTCCGGGCCCGGCGCGGGCGAGACTTCGGCGGTGGTTTCAACCGGCACCTCGGGCTGGGGAATTTCGGGTTGGGGGATATCGGGTTGGAGTGTCGCGGGCTGTGACTTTTCTTGCGGGTGTGTCTCCTGCATGACCGCCTCCTGAACGGCATCAAAAACTATTCTCGGCCAACCATTTTCGTCCAACTCCACGGTGACCGACGCAGAGTTCCCGTTGGCGCCGGCGACATCGAGACTTACCCCACGACCGTCGGGCGCAATCGAGAAGCCCCACGTGCTGCCGCCGATCGAGAAAGAGATCGGCGCAGCCGCGGCACCGGATTCGTTCGTCTCGGCGACCGGCAAGGTCGACGGGAACGCGTCTGTCACCCACTGAGTCGCGGCATCAAAAGCATTGCCTACCGCGCTCGCGCACTGCGCACACGCCCTGTCGAATTCGTCGCGAGCCTCCAGATACGCCGAACGAAAAACTGTGTCCAGCCAGGGCGCCGAGGCACGACCGTTGGAGGCGACGCGGGCCAGCTGATCGATCTCCCCCGCACCCAGACCGCCGATGGTCGCCCGGTCCAGGCAGGCCACCTTGAAAGCCTTGTCTGCCAGAGCCCTTCGAACAGTCTGTGCGAGTTCGTCGGCCAGCACGATCAACAATGGCGCCGAATCCGCATCGGACCGAGCTTCTTGCCTCGCCGCGAAGACCTGATCTACGAACGCGTCGACGCCAGAAACATTCCACACCGCAGGAAGATTCTCCGCCAGGACCGTCAGCATCGCGATCTCCGCAACCGAACCATCCACCGCCCCAGCCATGTCCGACACGTCTCGCGCCAGGGGCGCGAAATCGATGCCGGCCTCTGCGCGATACGAATCCTCGTAAGACGTGAGAACCCGTTCTTCGAATCCCAACCGAGTGGCCAGGTCGTGAAATCGGTCGAAAAACTGCAGCCCTCGAGCGCCAGCGTCCAGAATCTCGTCGGGACGCACGAGCGAATCACGCAGTGCAAGAATATCTTCGAAAGAGCAGTAACCGTTCTGTACTGGCTGGGCTGTACGGCTGTTCGCTATCACGAGGCTGACCCGCCAGAGTCCCGCAACCGCTGCGCACCCTCACGGTCCACCTCAGCGATCACCTGAGCCGAGGAGAAAAGTCGGTACCCCAGCGTATCGAGAAGGTCGGCACGCCCAGTCACGCGAGAATTCAGGACCGCCAATGCCGACGCCAACGCGGCTCCGTGCTCGACGTAGTCACGGCCCGAAACGGCACCGCCCCATCGCAAACGCCTGAGCGGTTCCGCAGAATCGCGCAGACCCTGAGCCACCGACACCGCGTGACGTGCCAATTCGTCTGTTCCAGCACGGTCGACGTCCACGAGCGCCCCCAAGTTTCAGCGGAACCACTCGCACGTCGAGCGGCCTTTGACTCCTTGGACGCAGCCGGGCGCAATTACGTTCCCTCGAAAGGCGAACGCGTGACGAAGAACTACACCGAACCGACGATCTCAGCCAACTCGTCGGCCAACTTCTGCGCGAGCGGAAGTTCGGTGGCCTCGACCATGACGCGGACCAGTTGCTCTGTCCCGGACGGGCGCAGGAGCACTCGACCACCGTCACCGAGAACGCGCTCAGCGTCCGCGACAGCTGCGAGCACCGACGGCGACGCTGCGACCGTCGCCTTGTCCCCGACCTTCACGTTGATCAGCACTTGCGGGAGGGTGGTCATCGTTGCGGCCAGCACGGATGCTGAATTACGCGTACGAGCCATGCGTCCGAGCAGCCGGAGGCCGGTGAGAATCCCATCGCCCGTGGTGCCGAACGCCGGCAACACGACATGGCCTGACTGTTCGCCGCCGAGGCTGTACCCGCCCGCGCGCAGTTCTTCCAAGACGTAGCGGTCACCTACGGCAGCCGTCACGATGTTGATACCGGCCTCGCGCATCGCAATGTGCAACCCGAGATTGCTCATGACGGTCGCGACGAGAGTGTCCTCGACCAACTCTCCGGCCTCCTTCATCGCGATCGCCAGAACCGCCATGATGGCGTCACCGTCCACCACCGCGCCGGTCTCGTCGACGGCCAAGCAGCGGTCGGCGTCGCCGTCGTGCGCGAGCCCTAGATCCGCTCCGTGTTCGACCACAGCTTTCTGGAGATTCTCCAGGTGTGTCGATCCGCAACCGTCGTTGATGTTGAGGCCGTCGGGATCGGCGCTGATCGCGATGACGCGAGCGCCCGCTGCGGCGTAGGCAACCGGTGCGAGCGCGGAAGCAGCGCCGTTGGCGCAGTCGACGACAACGGTGAGTCCGGCGAGTGGCTCGCTCACCGCACTCGCCAGATGCGCCAGGTACAACTGAGCGGCGTCGTCGACCGTACGGACTCGGCCGATCCCGGCACCTGTCGGAAGGACGGGCGGCGCGGTGCCGTCGAGTGCGTCCTCGATCGCTACCTCGACTGAGTCGTCCAGCTTGTGTCCGCCGGCTGCAAAGATCTTGATTCCGTTGTCCGGCATGGGATTATGCGATGCCGAAATCATGACACCGAGACTGGCGTCGAGCTTTGCCGTCAAGTATGCAACTGCGGGAGTCGGAAGAATACCCACGTCGAGCACGTCGACGCCCGCGGAACTCAGCCCGGCCGTCACCGCGGCTTGAAGCATCTCACCGCTGGCGCGGGGGTCGCGACCGATCACGGCGGTCGGACGTACATCCGAGGTGTCAGCTGTCAGTACGCTCGCTGCGGCAACTGCCAATCTCAACGCAAGATCTGCAGTCAGATCCGCATTGGCAAGTCCACGAACACCATCAGTACCGAACAACCGACCCATAGAACGACTCCTGAATCCTGAGAACCTCGAAAGTGGAACTTCGAGCATGGAATTTCTTCGAGAAACACAAGAGCGGGCGTCCGGTAACGATGGACGCCCGCTCTTGTGGTGAACAGGTGCCGAAGCAGACCCGTTGGGTCAACCTCGGCAAAGCATCAGCGCTTGGAGTACTGCGATGCCTTACGGGCCTTCTTCAGGCCGTACTTCTTACGCTCGACGGCGCGGGCGTCACGCGTCAGGAAGCCTGCACGCTTGAGAGCCGGACGATCATCAGGGGTTACCTCGATGAGTGCGCGTGCGATAGCCAGACGCAGAGCGCCTGCCTGACCGGACGGGCCGCCACCGTGCAGCAGTGCAATGATGTCGAAAGACTCGGGACGCTCGACGAGCACCAGCGGAGCCTTGATCAGCTGCTGGTGAACCTTGTTGGGGAAGTAATCCTCCAACGTGCGGCCGTTGAGCTTGAACTGACCGGTGCCGGGAGCCATCCGGACGCGAACGACAGCCTCCTTGCGGCGACCGACGGTCTGGACCGGGCGATCGAGGACGATCGGTGCGAGCGTAGCTGCAGCAACCTCTTCGACGACCTCGACTGCGTCAGCGGAAACAAGCTCTTCCACTGCTTCGATGTTCTCTTCGGACACGTTCTGCTCTTCCGGCGATGTCACTGTGCGACCTGCTTGATCTCGAACGGCACCGGCTGCTGCGCGGTGTGGGGGTGATTCGGGCCCGCGTAGACCTTGAGCTTGCTGCTCATTGCGCGGCCGAGCTTCGTCTTGGGGAGCATGCCGACAATGGCCTTCTCGACGAGACGATCGGGAGTCCTGTCGAGGACCTCACCGACAGTGCGGGACTTCAGGCCACCCGGGAATCCGGAGTGGTGGTAAACATTCTTGCCCTGGAGCTTGTTGCCGCTGATGGCAACCTTCTCTGCATTGATGATGACAACGAAGTCGCCACCGTCGATGTGCGGCGCGTAGGTGGGCTTGTGCTTGCCACGCAGCAAGTTCGCTGCCTGAACGGCAAGACGGCCGAGCACCACGTCAGTGGCGTCGATGACGTGCCACGAGTGGGTCACATCTCCGGCCTTCGGGGTGTACGTAGACACAGATCTTCCTCGTCTTAATTCATTCCACTGCTGACCATGTGCGTATCGCGTAAACGATCCTCGGCGGCCAGTTGAGACCCGAGAACCGCCGGTCTCCACGCATTTCTGCCGGAGCCCTACGGCACGCCACCGATAGACGATACCGGTCTACCCACCGCCAGGTCAAAGCGCGGCCAGGTCAAAGCGCGGCCATCCCTGCCTACAGCAAAGGTGTGAGCGATCGATATGCGGATCGATGTGCGACTGCCCCGGCAACCTGTCGGTACCGGGGCAGTCGGGTCATCGCGACCAATATCGTCAGCGGCCGAAGCCGTTCGCGGCGATCCGATCGGCTTCCTGCATCTTCTCGGAACCGCTTGCCGTCGCTCCGGCGATCTGCGCGAGAACCATGTTCAGTTCTTCGGAGGCCTGGGCCCAGCGGCGCTGTGCGTCGTTCCACGCTTCGGAACCTGCGCCTTCCCAGCCTGCTTGCAGCTTGTCCACGACAATCTTTATGTCGCCCTGCTTGTCGTTGATCGCCTTGGCCTGCTGTTTCATCTGGTCGGACAACATTGCGAGGCCGCCGAAGTCGTACTTGATCCTGTCGGACATAACTGCTCCCGGTTCGGTGTGACTGGAGAGAATTACTGGGTGAGAACTGCTTGATCGAACTGCGAAGACCCGACGGTCAGGACATGTTCACCGTCGCGCCGCGAAGCGAGCTGACGTTGTCGTCCTCGGTCGAGTCGAAGGTTCCAGCAGCCTGCTTGATCTGCTCGCAGATGTCGGTCAGAGCAGTGTCCAACTTCAGGGCCGCGCTGTTGTATCGCTCCATGATTCCTGCGTATTCGACCTGTGCCGCACCGTTCCACGAATTATGCGAAGCGTCGGCCTCCGACCGAACAGCGTTGACCAGTCCCCTGATGTCACCGAGATGTCCGTCGATGGTCCCCGCCGAATCGATCAATTCAGCGGTAGTTGCGTTAAAGCCCATGTCGTCCCCCTGGATTCGGTGAGTACCGTTCGGTATCGGCGATCACACACGACGGCTTGTCCGTCGGACGTGCACCGGGGTCGAGCGGAACTCCCTGATGTGCGCTACACATACTTTGACGCGACCTCAGTGCCAACGGTTCCGGCCCGACCGAAGAATGTTTTCAGCACCAACCGAACCGAGGTCACGGCGTGAATTCGAGTGACTGCCACATCCGCAGGCAGTCCGCTTCGAGACTGTCCCACTCGCCGAGAAGATACTGGCAGCCGATACTCACTTGCCATCCGTTGTCGACGTACACGTGCCAACGCACCTCGGAGAAATCGTCCGGAAACTCGACGTACACCACTGCCTGTTTTCCTGCACCATCGTCGAGCACGGAAAACTCTCCGAACCGCAAAGGGTCCTCGAACGTCGAAAACTGCTGACGCAAAGCAGCTTCGACGGAATCGAATCCCGCACCTTCGGCCAGGCGTTTCTCGATGACCACGATCTTGCGATCCTCGCCGGAGCCGGGTAACAAATCGGTACGCCCGCTCGAGGCCCCTCGCGGCACAAGTTTCCAATCGGAAGGCAGTTCTGCTGCAACGCTTCCCAGATCCACACGCACGAGTTCCGGCGTGGCACCGGCCTCGATCGACGGAATCGAATTCTTCGGGACAGGCTTTCCCTGCTCTTTCGACGCCTGCACGTTTTCAACATTGTCTTCCGCCGTAGCTGCGACCGACTCCGCCGACGGAGAATCGCCTCGATCGCGAGTGGACACCACGATCGTTGCCGAGACCGCAGCGGCGACGGCGCCCACTACAAGCGCCACAGCGAACCGTCGACGGCCTCCGAAGTGCCCATCGACACGACGCGGCAGCGGGGTATTCGAGTCCGCGTGAGGAACCGACATCGCAATGTCCGGAGCGTCTACCCACCCGGCACCAAAAGCCGAATTGTCGACGATTCGGCCGGAACTGTCCCGCACGGTCGTCTGGCGAACGAGCGTCTGAGCATCGACCAGAGACGAAGCCACACGGCTCTCGTCCAGAATTCGAATGCTCGCGTGACCGTGAACATTCGTCGACCCACGTTCGAGCGAAGCAGCAACCGCATGGGAGCGCGGCCCGACCAACACCACAGCGTCCCGAACCGACAAGTCTCCGATTGCGGAAAACAATCCCGCAACGTCTGCGATCTCCGAACTTTGTGCCCCGTCGATTCGTAGTTCACCGTCAACCTCACCGACTACGGAAGCGACGACCATTCCGCCGCGCAGTTCGAGGACGACACACCGCGATCGCCAGGCCGTATGCGCCGCCCTCGCCGCCGCGATCGACATCGGCACGAGGACAACGTCATGCGCTACTCGCCGTGCGGCATCCAGCAATCGCCGCCTGCGCGGGACGCCCCAATCCGAGGGATGACTGAGATAAAGAATGTCTGCGTCGACGATTCCGCACCCGTCCATCGCGCCGGAGATCAGCCTGGCCAACTCCAATACGGTCGGGACAATCCGACCGTCGACGTCGACATAATCGTCGTCGACGAAATCGATTGCATTGACAACGGTCATACCGGGCCCCGACGCCGGTTCGCGTCTGAGGTCTGCACTGCAAGAGAATTCGCGTTGACCCGATACGACCCAGATGTTGGATGCACCCCAATGTACCGAGACCGACACCGCGGACGGAACGGTCACAGCGGTGGCATCCACGGAACTTGGACAAGTTGGCTTTGCGAGCGAGAAACGTAGACCCCACGGCCTTCCGGCATTGCCGACGCGCGGACGGTGCCGACGAGATTTCCCTCGTCACGACTTCCGCTCATGATCAATCCGGCCGGTGCCATGTCGCGGATTCTCGCAATCACCGGTTCGTACAGAGCTCTGGCTGCACCACCGGAACGGCGGGCAATCACCAGATGCAAACCGATGTCCTTGGAATGTGGGATGTATTCGAGCAACGGCGCCACCGGGTTACCACTCGGTGTGGCCACAAGGTCGTAGTCGTCGATCAGTACGTAAATCTCCGGCCCACTCCACCACGACCGTTCCCGTAGTTGCTGCTGTGTCGTCTCAGCGTTCGGCATTCTGGCGGCAACGATCCGAGCCAGGTCGACCATCAACTCACCGAATGTCGTCGACGAAGCGGCGTACCCGCCGAGGTGATTCCCTTCGACCACACCCAGCAGGGAATGCCGATAGTCACCGATGATCAGCTTGGCCTGAGCCGGCGTATTCGACGCGATGATCCCTTCGGCTATTCCGCGCAAGAGAGATGTCTTCCCACACGCGGTGTCGCCGAATATCAAGAAGTGCGCGTGTTCCCGGAAGTCCATGTACACCGGCGCGAGGTCGGTCTCACCGAGCCCGATCGGTACGGTGAGGCACCGACCGTCGGCCGCACTCGGTGAGGGCCACCGGGTCCCGACAGCTTCGAGAAGTTCTGCCCGCGAGTACGAATCCGGAAGCATCCGCACGGTCGGCGCCGGACGCGAATTCGACATGGCTGCAATACGTTCGACGGTAGCTGCCACAGCCGCACTCGAGTTCTCACTACCTGGCGTGCCGTCGATTCGAGGTAGTCCGGTGAGAAGGTGAAGTCCGTCGCGAGTGATGCCACGCCCCGGTCGACGTTCCGGCACCAGGCTCGCTTTCTGGCGACCCGCATCCGAATCTCCCGGATCACCCAATCGAAGTTCGATACGAGTACCCAGTTGATCCTTGAGTGCCGGCCGGATCTCGGCCCACCTCGACGTCGTGACGATCACGTGCACACCGAAGGACAAACCTTGACCGGCGAGCATGTTTATCTGAGGCTCGAGTGATTCGAAATCCGAACGCACGCTGGGCCAACCGTCGACGACGAGGAAGACGTCACCGTATGGGTCCTCTCGGAGTCCTGCAGCCACTCCTTCTCCGGTGGGATCAACTGTCCGCAATCTACGGAAATCGGCCATGGATTCGATGCCGAGGTCGCGAAACAGTCTCTCGCGTTTGGCGACCACACCGAGTACCTCGGCAACTGTGCGCCGGACTCGGTCGGAATCCAATCGGTTTGCCACCGATCCGACGTGCGGCAGATCTTTCAATCCGAGGAGCGTTCCACCACCGAAGTCGAGGCAGTAGAACTGAATCTGTTCCGGCGTGTGCGTCATGCTCAGAGACAAGATCAACGTGCGCAACGCCGTCGATTTTCCCGACTGCGGGCCGCCGACGATCGCGAGGTTGCCAGTCGATCCGTTGAGGTCGGCGACGAGTAGATCGCGGCGCTGATCGAACGGTCTGTCGACTATGCCGAAGGGTGCGCTCAGATTTCCGCGCGGTTGATCACCGGCCACCCATCGCGGCAACAACTGGTCAAGCGTCGGAGATGCCTCGAGCGGCGGGAGCCACACCTCGTGCGCACGTGGACCGTGACCGCGCATGCGGTCGACGAGGACTCCCATGAGAGTACGTTCACCGTCACCGATTTCACCCATGTCGATGACGTCGGGATCGGCGGGAACGACAGCAGCCTCCGGGCCGATCACCGGCGTCGCGGTAAAGGGCAACGGCGCAAGTTCGACGGGAGAATCGACCGAAAATCGAGTGGACACTATCCGCTCGCCCTCGTACGGGCCTGACACGTATGAACCTTCGAAGCGGACGATCTCCGCCGAATCGGACTTCAGGTATCCCGCACCGGGTGTGCCCGGCAGGTGATAAGCATCGGGAACGCCGAGAACGGAACGAGACTCGTTTGCCGAGAACGTTTTCAAACCGATCCGATACGAAAGATGGCTGTCGAGACCGCGTAGCTTTCCTTCGTCGAGTCGCTGACTGGCCAACAGCAGGTGAATGTGAAGGGACCTACCCAATCGCCCTATCGCCACGAACAATTCGGCAAATTCCGGCTGTTGACTGAGCAGTTCGGAAAACTCGTCGACAACCACGAAGAGTGCAGGCAACGGATCGAGTGCAGCGCCGGCCAGCCTCGCCTTCTCGTAATCGGAGACGTTTGCGAAGTTTCCGGCCGCACGCAGCAATTCTTGTCGACGGTTCATTTCGCCGGCGAGAGCGTCCTTCATGCGATCGACCATCGCCAATTCTTCGGCGAGGTTGGTGATGATCGCAGCAACGTGTGGTGCCTCTTCGAGGCCGAGAAAGGTTGCACCACCTTTGAAGTCGATCAGGACGAGGTTCAGTGCGTTGGGTGAGTGCGTCGCGATCAGGCCGAGCACCAAGGTTCGCAGGAACTCCGACTTGCCAGAACCGGTGGCTCCGATACACAGCCCGTGCGGTCCCATACCGTTCTCGGCTGACTCCTTCAGATCCAGTTCAACGGGGCTTCCGTCTTGTCCGACCCCGATCGGCACGCGGAGTCGATCGCGCCCCTGACGTGGCAGCCAGCCATGCTCAGGATTGAACCTCGCAACGTTTCCGATCCCCAACATCTGACTCCAGCTCCGAAGGGACCGGTCGTCGTCAGCTACGTCGACGGTGTTCTGTGATGCCGCACGGAACGGTGCGATGCGACGTCCGAACGACTGCGCCAGGCTGGTCGACGCAGCGTCCGGCGTCGCAAAGTTCTCAACTCCTGCGCTGCTCACCGCGCCGATCTGATCGCTACCGACAACCAGTCGCAAACCGCGCGCCGCCGCCAGTCGCGGGCAGAACCCGCACAGGTCGAGGACGGTCACCGAGTCGAGCCCGGATTCGGACAACAGGCCGGTGTCACCTTCGAGCAACCCACCGTCTACGACCAACACGAGATGCGGAACACCCGCACTCGCCGGAGTGTTGCGAGCGAATCGAGCCCGCATCGAAAGCGGTTCCCCGAGGGAACTTTCGAACTCGAGATACGAACCGAACACCATGCGTGAAGCGCCCACGCCGTCCTGAGACTCCGGGTGTTGCACGTGTGGGAGCCACTTGACCCACTCCCACTCGGATTCGGTATCGGGTCCGCACACCACCGCAACTTGGACCGTGTCCGGACCATGGAAAGTGCACAGCTGCATCAACATCGAGCGGACAAGCGAACGAGCTGAATCTCGCTGCCCCTCGATGGACATCGCAGCAAATCCGCGAAGCGAGACGGCTGTCGGCAGATCCTTGACAACCGAATGCGCACGAACGAATCGCCGAAGCGAGACAGCAGCGACGGGTTCGAGATCCTCGACCGGACCGGTCTCCGGAGATACGAGTCTGGTGGCCAATCGCTGTGTACCCAGACCGACCCGAACGTGGCAGTAGTCCGAGTCGGTGATCTGACGCTCCCACATCCGCACTGTTCCGGCGAGTGTCCAGAGCAGCGCCGGCTCGGGATTGCTCCATTGAAGAGCAGCACGCTGCGCACCAGACGTCGCGGCAACATCGCTGCGCATCTGATCCAGGTACCGCAGGTAGTCCTTGCGGTCCTCGTTCGCTTCGGACGCCCGCGCTCCACCGCTACGACCGCCCCCGGCGAGCATCCCGAGCATCGACACCATCATCATGACCGGAAACAGGAGAGACATCGGATTGCGCGCCATGCCGGAAGAGAACATCAGCGCCACCATGCCGATCATGGCAACCACCATGATCACCGGAAGTAGTTTGGTCAGTAGGTTTCCCGGCGTGACGCGAGGAATCTCAGGTGGAGCCTGAAGTGTCACCTCGCCGCCCGGTGTACGCGGCGATTCACGGCGCGCTCGACGCGCAAATCTGACAGTGCTCAATTCACCCACCCCCATCGGTGCTGCAACTGTTGTCGCAATGCGCCTCGTCCGGCTACCGCCCGCCCCCCAAGGCGTGATCGCGCAATTGCAAAAGAGTAGATCACAACGCCGACACTTGGGTCGGTACCACCTGTTGTCGGAGCTGTCCCCGACACGGGCGCACTTCATGTCGTATTGTTCGGGTGAACTGGGGTGACGCGACAGGGGAATCGCGTCATGGGAGGGGATAGATCTTGACCAGCACCACTACAACCAGCGCCGCGAACACCCGAAACGGACGACGCGCGAGTCATTCTGCCGAGCTGTGCAGGCTGACGGTACTTTCAGCGCATTCGCAGGTGGATATTGCGGTGCCGCTTCGTGTTCCGCTCGCGGTGGTCATTCCGGGCATTGTGGACACAATTGTCAACCACAGCCATGTCAACGAGTTCGACCACAGCACCGAACAATTCGAGCCCGTCGACTGGACTCTGTCGAAAGTCGGCAGGGCACCGCTGTCACCGACGCTGTCGTTGCACGAGCACGGAATCCGTGATGGGGAATTGCTCGTACTCGATGCCGCGGACACGACGGCCTCGCCCCCACTCTTCGACGACATCATGTACACCGTCGCGGCCACGGACGCAGACATCTACCGACGCTGGACTCCGGTCACCGCGCGCATTGTCGGCTCGACCGCCGCCCTCATCGCTGCGCTCGTCGCGGCCCTCGCCCTGGTCCTCGGCGATACGGGACTGATCGGCGCCGTCTGCGGCGGAGTCACGTCCTTGGTGTTCACCGTCGCCGCCATCGTGACAGCGCGCGTGTACGGAGACACTGCAAGTTCCGTCACGCTCGGATGCGCGTCGGTGCCGCTGGCGTTCGTCTCCGGCGCACTCTGCGTGCCCGGCACCGTCCTTTCGGCTCATCTGCTTCTCGGTTCGGCATTTTCCGCCGCGGTAATTCTGATCTGCCTCCGCCTGTGCGGTGCCGGGCTAGCTGTTTTCACCGCATTTCTCGTCGTCCTTCTCGCGGCGGTGGGCACCTTTGCCGTCACGACGACGCTCCCCGAGGCGCGCACCGCGACCGTCAGCGGCGCGGTGATTGCCACCGCATTGATCGTTCTGACATTCACCGCTCGACTGTCGATGTTGTTCGCGCGACTACCGCTTCCCCCGGTTCCGACACCGAGTAATCCCCTCGACGACGACCGTGACGGACTGCCCGAGCCCGAACTACCCGGGCTGACCGAGTTGGCCGAAAGGGCAGGGCGGGCCCGTAGCTATCTGACCGGGCTGATCGTGGCCACGTCAGTGGTCGCGCTCACCGCTGCCGTCGCACTCGCATGGTCCTGGCCTGGTCAGGGAATCGTCTGGCCGAACCTTGCTCTCGCTTTCGCGACTTCCGTCGTGCTGATGTTTCGTGGGCGCACCTACACGGGCGCGCAGCAGGCGATCCCACTCATCACGGCCGGAATCTCGGTGATTCTCGTTCTCCTGGGCGACATGGCATGGGCGCATCGCGACTATGCCATGGTCATCTTCGCCATCACGATGATCGTTCTCCTCCTGGCACTGATTCTGGGAATCCTCGCCCCCCAGAACACATTCAGCCCCGTGATGCGACGAGCAGCAGAACTGTTGGACCTCGCTGCGATTGCGGCAATCGTTCCGCTGATCTGCTGGGTCAGCGGGCTCTTCGCGCTCATGCGTGGCCTCTGAGCGATCGGTGATCGATGGTGATTCGACGTGCAACAAACATCTGCGCCAGTCTCGTGATCGTTGCCTTCAGCGTTCTCGCCGGGGCGGGTGGCGCATCGAGCGCGGTTCCTTCCCCCGTCGATCCTGCAATGCTGCCGGAGGACGGTCCCCCCGCACCTCCACAACCCACCGAACAACGAACCCTGTGCATCCCAGCGGTGGCAGGTGGTGACGGTGCAGACATTCCACGTTCTCAACAAGATCTGGGATTCGATTCGGTGTGGCCGATCACCCGAGGGGCAGGACAGCGAATTGCTGTCATCGACACCGGCGTCAGCAGGCATCCCCGCCTACCGTCGCTCGAAGGCGGCGGTGACTACGTCGGGACCTCCGACGGCACCGACGATTGTGACTCACACGGAACAGTCGTGGCCGGTCTCATCGCCGCCGAGCAGGTCGAGGGTTCCGGATTCTCCGGAGCTGCGCCGGACGCACAGATCATCTCGATCAGGCAGTCCAGTGCCGCCTTCTCGGTGGCCGGCCAGCGCGAAGACCCTGCTGTAGCCGAGAACTCATCCGGGTACGGAAACGTCGACACCATGGCATCGGCCGTCCGTCACGCTGCGGACATGGGTGCGAGTGTCATCAATATCTCCGAAGTCGCCTGTAAGCCTGCCGGGGACGGGATCAACGACCAACGACTCGGCGCTGCAATCGAATACGCCACGATCGCGAAGAATGTCGTAGTCGTCGCCGCTGCAGGTAACGTCGGATCCGGAGGTTGCAAGAACCAGAATCCACCACCGGATCCCCTCAATCCCCTAGCCGATCCATGGAACTCGGTTGTGACGATTGCCAGTCCGGCTTGGTACGACGACTATGTCCTCACAGTGGGATCGGTAGACCCCAATGGCGCCGCCAGTTCCTTCAGCCTCGGCGGTCCATGGGTCGACGTGGCGGCGCCCGGCACCGGAATCACCTCACTTCACCCGACGTTACCCGGTCTGACCAACGGGGTTTACGGTTCCGACGGCGCCGTACAGTCGTTCAACGGGACCAGTTTCGCTGCGCCCTATGTCGCGGCAACCGCCGCACTGGTGAGGTCGGTTCACCCGGAACTGACTCCACTTGAGGTCATACAACGTATCGAAGCCACCGCCCACGCCCCGGCGCAGGGTTGGAATCCCTACATCGGTCACGGCGTCATCGATCCGCTCGCCGCGGTCACGGGCGAATTGGTCCCAGGAGAACGTGTCAGGGTCAACCATCAGTCGGTACCGATCGATCCCCTACCCACGACACCGGCCCCCGACAACCGATCTCGCGACGCGGCACTCGTCGGAGCCGGAACCGTCGGCACTCTCGCCTTACTGGCGCTGTTGGCGTCGATGCCCATTCGTCGAGTAATTCGTCGGCGACTTCCCGAAGGACGGGACGTCGATCTCTGAACTGTGAGACGCGTTCAGTTCACCGGAGCGGCCGGCGCTGAATCGGGGGCGACTCCGTCGTGAGCTATCAGAGCATTGCTCTTCTCGAGCGCAGGACCTGATGCAAGTAGATCGAGTATCTGCCAAGGCGCACGATCAGGCGTTCGCGTCAATCCGAGGGCGCGAGCAGAAGTTTCGTCCGGTACTCCATATTTCACACCGGTATCGGCGACGTAGAATACTCCGTCGTGTCTGGTGCTGTTCGTCTCGATTCCGGTCGCTTGAACAAACCCGCCGAAGCCCTGTTCGACATGGGCGCTGTCGAGATTGTCACCCGATCCGTCCGCCTGCGCCAAGGACACCAACTTGCTACCCTCCGGGATCGGAACCTGCAATCCAGCGATGAGTTTCAACATTGCAGAATTACTTTCGCCGCCCTCGACGGCAGGTGAGGGACCCCATTCCAGACAGCCGACAGGTGCGTCGTGATCGTCGAGTACCTCTGGAGCCACCAGCGGCAACGAGTCGACGGCCAGCTCACTCACCGAGGGGATACGACTGATGGCATCAGGGGTGACGCTTGTGATCCCGGTAGCGCCCTGCGAATCCGAGAAGTAGATCAGTTGGGCAACTGCCGCGCCGACCTTCTGGATACCGTTCTCGAGTACCACGTAGTACTGCTGGTCCGCACCCACAGAAACCTGGACGACGGAGCCGACAGTCTTGTTCTGCAGAGGAAACCGGGGCGCTGATCCCAGTCCGGGAATGCGCGGAGCCTCGACGCGCGGAACTTCGGGAATCGAATTGAGGAATCCGGTACTGATCGGGCGCACCTGTGCCCCTTCCAGTCCCAAAGCCCGCATGATCGCCGGATCGCCCACATCGATTGCCGCTCGCTTCCCGTCGTACACGAGAAAGTGATCGGAACCCGACTTCACCAGAAATCCACGGTCATTCGTCAGATATGTGGTGTTTTCACCAACATTGGACGAGCCGACCAAGACCGAAGTCGTCAACGATCTTCTCCCGTCGGATCCGACGGAATCGCATACCGTCCACAAGGCGTTGGTCGGGTCGGCCGATTCCGGCAGGGCGGACGGTGCGCCGGGAATGCCGACGAGCGCGCCCCGGGGTTTCGCCTCGACCTCGGATGCCTTGACCATTGCCGGTTTTCCTGGCGAACCCAGAATCAATCGAGCGGAAGCCAAGTTCAGCACAGGGCGAAAAGTGCCCTGCATGGCGACGAACATTGCGCCCGATTCTTTTGCGACCACAATGTCGGCGTCACCGATCTTGTCCTGTGGCCGAAAGAGGGCGAGTACTGCGCAACCCGCCAATCCCAGTGCGGCGAGGACTATTCCGACGGTGAAGGCGCGCGACTGTGATCGCATCGGATCATGAAGCATCCGTACGTCTCGTCTTACCAGCGCATGTTCCATCCGCCTGACCAGGAAACGGTATCCGTTGACCTGCGAGCGCGTGGTAGGTGTTGCAGCCATCATTCCCCCCGTGCCTTACATCCCCTTGCGAAGACACAGTACAGTTTCGCTGGGGCGGAAATTTCGGGTAGTAGGCAGGTCAGGTATCGGGGAGGAACCGTGGACCAATCGCGGTTGAAGCATTGGCCGTCGTCGCACAGGATTTCGGCGCGCGAATTCGTGTCGGCACAGATTCTGGGAATCGGTGCGGGCGGAATCGCGATGGTCAGTGGGCTGGATTGGCTCTGGGCGCTGGCAATTGGCTGTGTGGTTGCCGGATCAATGCTGCTCCATGTGGGCGGTTGGTCGGTAATGTCCTGGATTGCCAGGTACTTTCGCTATCTTCGCCACAAGACCGTGGACGGCGGAACGATCGTCAGTTTTCACACCCCCTCCGAGCAGTCGATCGGACTGCGGGTGGACGGATCTTCACTCGTCGCTGTCGTCGAGATCGCTCCCCCACGCGACTACCTGACCAGGATCGGGCGTCATTCGTTCGACGCGTCCCACCTCCTGCCCACGGCTGCGCTCGTGGATTGTCTTCATCAGCACGACATCTCGCTCACCGGCATCGACATCGTCAGTCACGGATATCGCGCCGCATCCGGAACTCCGGCTACCGAAGTCTACGAACGACTCATCGGACCGCTACCAGCCACCGCCACCAGAAGTGTGTGGCTTGCACTACGTTTCGACGCTCTCGAGGGTTCTGCAGCAGTCGAGCGCCGCGGCGGGGGCGAACAGGGCGCGGGACGCGCGATCGCTGTTGCCGCCAATCGTGTCATCCGGGTTCTCGATACAGCGGGATGCAAGGCGCGGATCCTGACCGCACCGGAAATTGCCTCGTCCACTGCCCAGGTGACAAGAGGAGTGGCCAGCGACGAGGTCACCGAAACATGGCGAAGTACTCCGTTGCCCGGCGTGTCCAACGTGGGATACGGGATTGAACCCCGCTTCATCACCACCTCGACCCTGACTCGAATATGGGCAGTGGCAACGGTCGGGACATCCGTGACAATTCGGTTGCGCCCCAACGGCGAACGCGGAGAGGCGAAGGTCAGCGCGACATGCCGCTTCACCACGCGCAATCCGCCTGAGAACGCACCGCTGGCCGGTTTGGTCTCGTTACGTGGGCGCCAACGCGACGGATTGCTGACCAACTTGCCGACCGCACTGACTGCGCTGGACCCGATCACGCCACACATCCGCATGGACGCGGGCACACTCGACTCACTCGCTCTACCTCTTGCCGGGTGCGGCCAGCTCATCGGCTCCGACCGAAACGGGCACGGTGTCACAGCCAGAATTTCGGGTCCCGGCGTCAACACCGTCTTTGTCGCCGGCGAACTCTATCTGGCTCAGCAATTGATCTTCAGAGCCATCGCTACCGGTGCACGAGTACTTATCCACACCGATCGACCGGAAGCCTGGACCGCCCTCACCGACTCCATGGGAGTGCCCGACCGACTCCGCGTGTCCGGTCAGGGCGGTGGACCTGAGGGCGCCTTCAACACTGTCGTGTTCGACGGAGTCGAGGGGCTACCTCCACGTGCGGGCGTGACCGCGATCTACGTATACGGACATCCCCGCCAATGGCCTCGGATCGACCCTGAAATCTCGATAGTTCAGCCATTCGCACTCGGTGACAAGATCACGGTCGAAACCGGCCGCACTCGCGTCGAACTGACCCTGGTGACCATTGCTTCCGAGACCTCGTTCATCGGTCGTCCACGAGCCGGCGACGCTCACCAGATGGCGTGATCGCGTAGGTTCCCGATCAGCCGGGGTATGGGTCACTCGCACGCTGCGTATGCAATCCGCTCCCCCACCAATGCAATTCACGAATCATCTTCTCGGTCGCATCGATCACAATTGGATCGATGCCGTACGGCTCGTGTCCGAATTGCTTACGTACCCGGTGAATGGTCACGCTTTGACGCACCGAGACCATGTGCAGCTCCGCCACTACTTGCCTCAGCTGTTCGACGGCCCGAACACCTCCCGAAATCCCGCCGTAGGACACGAAGCCGATCGGCTTGGCCCGCCACTCGTGCTTCACGGAATCGAATGCGGTCTTGAGGGCAGCCGGATACCCGTGGTTGTACTCGGAGGTCACGGCAACAACAGCGTCGGCCCGATCGATTCGCTTGCGGAAAACCTCCGTGGCAGGTGAATCCGAGAAATCCTGGGGCAACGACAGCTCTCTGAGGTCGATCACCGACACGTTCCACGACGGGTTCGTGGTTGTGCGCTCGACAAACCAATCCGCCACTGCTCGTCCTATTCGCCCTTCGCGGACCGAACCTACGATGACTTCGACGTTCAAAGGTGCCATGAACATCGATGCTAGCGACCTCTCACGCAGTGATCCCGTCCGTGATGAGTGCGGCCAATTCCCGATACGCGCTGGCATCGTCCAATCCCGTTGCCCGATAGACCGCGCGTTGCTGGATCCGAACCATCGTCGCCGCGGCCGCGTCGGCAACAAATGCCGCGTGCACCTGCCGGAATGCGCCCGAATCCACCCCCTCGACGATCAGTGCTCTCACACGATCCGCGGCGATCGACGTGTTCTTTTCGTAAACCTGGTTCGCCGACACCGATTCAGACAGGTCTTCCATGAATTGACGGGAGGCCGCGGACAACTGATCACCGACTGCTTCGAGATAGACCGCGACTCTACGAGTCGGTGTCGCCTCTGCAGCCACGGCACTCTCCACCGCATCGGTCGCTGCACGGAAGAAGTGAACCGTCACCGCCCGCACCAGGTCCTCCTTGCCGGCCGCGACTGTGTACAAGGTGCTCTTGGAGCAGTGCAGACGAGCTGCGATCTCGTCGAGCGTGAGGTGGGCGAAACCCTCGCTCAGGAACAGTTCGACCAACTGATCGAACAGTTCCGCCCTGCGCGCAGTCGTCTTGCGAACCAGCCTTGCCATACGTAAAACAGTACTGCAGTATCGTTCTCAGTACTACTGCCTAGCTAGGAGCCGACCGTGCCCGTCGAACGCCTGATGCCCAGCCAAGAAGCTCGCGATCTCATCGAACTGACGCGTGATGTCGCGGACAAGGTACTCGCGCCCAAGGTCAACGAATACGAGAAGGCCGAGAAGTATCCCGACGGAGTGTTCCCTGCACTCGGACAGGCAGGCCTACTGAGCCTTCCGTATCCCGAGGAGTTCGGTGGCGGCGATCAGCCGTACGAGGTCTACCTCCAAGTCCTCGAAGAGATCGCCTCGCGCTGGGCCGCGGTTGCGGTGGCAGTAAGCGTCCACAGCCTGTCATGCTTCCCGCTGTTCACCTTCGGCACCGACGAACAGAAGAACCGCTGGCTTCCGGACATGCTGGGCGGCAACACCATCGGCGCATACAGCCTCTCCGAAGCGCAGGCCGGATCCGACGCCGCCGCGTTGTCGTGCAAGGCGACGCCCACCGAAGGTGGTTACCGCGTCAATGGCTCGAAAGCCTGGATCACCAACGGCGGCAAGGCGGACTTCTACAACCTCTTCGCCCGCACCAGTGACGACGGCTCACGCGGCGTCTCCTGCCTCCTGGTGGACAAGGACACCGAGGGCCTCAGCTTCGGTAAACCCGAAGAGAAGATGGGGCTACGCGCGGTCCCCACTGCCTCCGCGAACTACGACGATGCCTTCATTCCTGACGAGCGATTGATCGGCCAGCGCGGTCAGGGGCTCCCGATCGCTTTCAGTGCGCTCGACTCCGGTCGACTCGGAATCGCTGCTGTTGCCGTCGGAATCGCTCACGGCGCGCTCGACGACGCGGTCGCTTACGCGAAGGAGCGCAAGGCATTCGGCAAGCGGATCATCGATCACCAGGGACTCGGATTCGTGCTCGCAGACATGGCTGCCGCAGTTGACTCCGCTCGTGCCACCTACCTCGATGCTGCCCGCCGCCGCGACGCCGGAGTGCCGTATTCGCGCAATGCCAGCGTCGCAAAGCTTGTTGCCACCGACGCGGCAATGAAGGTCACCACCGACGCCGTTCAGGTATTCGGTGGGTACGGATACACCCAGGACTTCCCCGTCGAGCGCTACATGCGCGAGGCCAAGATCACGCAGATCTTCGAGGGCACCAACCAGATTCAGCGACTGGTCATCGCGCGCCAACTGGCGGGATAGCCGCCCGATACGAATGCCCTCCCACACAGAGTGGGAGGGCATTTTGTATGTAGTCGATCAGCCGCCGCAGCATCCACCCGAAGACGGAATCTCGCGGGTCTCACGGGTAATCGCGTTGCGGGCAGCCAGTTCCGAGTATTCAGGGTACTCCACACGAACCAACGAAAGTCCGTGCGCCGGCGCAACGAGGATGGAACTGGACCGCGAAGTTTCGTCGAGCAAACCTGCCACCCAGTCGGTGGTGCGCCGTCCCTCACCGACAGAGAGGACGGCGCCTACAAGACTCCGAACCATCGACCAGCAGAATGCGTCAGCATTCACGTAGGCCGTGAATACCGTGCCCTCTTGTGCCCAGTCGAAGCGTTGCAGCTCTCGCACCGTCGTGGCACCTTCTCGACGCTTGCAGAATGCCGCGAAGTTGTGAAGACCAAGAAGCCGATTCGACGCTTCCTGCATCGCGCCGAGATCGAGTGGTTTGGGGTACGACACGGTATCGCGTGCGCGCAGGGGTTCCACGCCGAATGCCGCGTTGGTCACCCGGTACTCGTAATAGCGTCGCATCGCCGAGAAGCGCGCGTCGAACTCACCGGGAACCACCGAGATCTGTTTGACCCGAACGTCCTTGGGCAAGAATCGTGCGAGCCTGCGCACCAGTCGCGAAGGGTCGTCCGGGAGCAACTCGCCCGGGACGTCGACGTGCGCTACCTGCCCGGTCGCGTGGACACCCGCGTCGGTTCGACCGGCAACCGTGAGCTGAACCGGTTGCCGTAACACCGTACCCAGCTTGTCTTCGATCTCGCCGCACACAGTGCGCAGGTCGGTCTGACGGGCCCAACCCGAGAAGTCGGTGCCGTCGTAGGAGATGTCGAGCCGCAATCGAACGAGCCCGCCGTCCCCGAGGGGGGCGGCGGGCTCGTTCGATTCAGCGTGTGCCGAAACCAAGGGAGACTAGTCCTTCTTGGCCTCTTCGGCCTCGGGAGCGTCGGCCGCAGTTGCGGTCTCGTCCTCGATGGCCTCGACGACTGCGTCAGCGTTCTCGACCTCAGCGTCGGTCGCGTCGGCCTCTACGGCCTCGACGACGTTCTCTGCGGCGGGAGCTTCCTGCGAGGACTTGACGCGACGAGCACGATCAGCCTCGGAGGTGACGGTCTTTTCCTTGACGAGCTCGATGATTGCCATCGGAGCGTTATCACCCTTGCGGGGGATCGTCTTGATGATGCGGGTGTATCCACCATTACGGTCCGCGTAAAACGGGCCGATCTCGGCGAACAGGGTGTGAACGACATCCTTGTTACGGATGACCTTCAGCACCTCACGACGGTGAGCCAGCGTGCCGGCCTTTGCGTGCGTGACGAGCTTCTCGGCGTAGGGGCGCAGTGCCTTGGCCTTGGACTCGGTGGTGGTGATACGACCGTGCTCGAAGAGCGCGGTAGCCAGATTGGCGAAAATCGCCTTCTGGTGGGAAGCCGACCCGCCGAAGCGGGCACCCTTCTTGGGCTTGGGCATGATGATCTCCTAGTAAAGGACCTGAGCTGCTACAGCTGTTCGGTCTCGGCGTAGTCCTCGGTACCCTCGGCATCGCCGAAGGAACCGGCATCAGTGTCACTCCACGTTCCGGTGGCGGCGTCATAGCCGGCAACGGTTGTGGGATCGAAGGATGCGGGGCTGTCCTTGAGGGACAGGCCGAGCGAATGCAGCTTGACCTTGACCTCGTCGATGGACTTCTGTCCGAAGTTGCGGATGTCGAGCAGATCGGACTCGGTACGGCCGACAAGCTCACCGACGGTGTGAACACCTTCGCGCTTGAGGCAGTTGTAGGAGCGGACCGTGAGGTCCAGATCCTCGATGGGGAGTCCGAAGGAAGCGATGTGATCGGCCTCGGCGGGCGAGGGTCCGATCTCGATTCCTTCTGCTTCGACGTTCAGCTCACGGGCCAGGCCGAAGAGCTCAACCAGGGTCTTGCCCGCAGAAGCGAGCGCGTCCCGTGCGGTGATGGAGTTCTTCGTTTCCACGTCGAGAACGAGCCGATCGAAGTCGGTGCGCTGTTCGACGCGAGTGGCCTCCACCTTGTAGGTGACCTTGAGCACCGGCGAGTAGATCGAGTCGACCGGGATACGGCCGATCTCTGCGCCGGACGCCTTGTTCTGGACGGCGGGGACATAGCCGCGACCGCGCTCGACAACGAGCTCGATCTCCAGCTTTCCCTTGTCGTTCAGGGTGGCGATGTGCAGATCAGGGTTGTTCACGGTGACGCCTGCCGGGGGCACGATGTCGCCTGCGGTAACAGCGCCGGGGCCCTGCTTGCGGACGTACATGGTGACCGGCTCGTCCTCTTCGGAGTTCACGACGAGGCCCTTGAGGTTCAGGATGATGTCGGTGACATCTTCCTTCACGCCCGGGACGGTGGTGAACTCGTGGAGAACGCCGTCGATACGGATGCTGGTGACAGCAGCGCCGGGGATCGACGAGAGCAGCGTGCGGCGCAGCGAATTGCCGAGCGTGTACCCGAAACCTGGCTCCAGGGGCTCGATGACGAACTTCGAGCGGTTATCAGCGATGACCTCTTCGGTCAGCGTGGGTCGCTGAGAAATGAGCATTGGTATTTCCTCCTGTACGGACGTCCACTATTTGACGCCCACGATGGGAAAGGGCCTGCGGCCCCGTGAGTGGTTGAGGAGTCCGGAGACTCCTCAACCACTCACGGGGTGCGGAGCACCTTACTTCGAGTAGTACTCGACGATGAGCTGTTCCTGCAGAGCGATGTCGATCTGCGCGCGCTCGGGAAGCTGGTGAACCAGGATCCGCAGACGCGAGCCGACAACCTGCAGCCACCCGGGAACCGGGCGATCGCCGACGGTCTCACGCGCAACCTGGAACGGAAGCGTGGAGAGCGACTTCTCCTTGACATCGATGATGTCGTACTGCGAGACGCGGTAGCTCGGGATGTCGACCTTCTTGTTGTTCACGAGAAGGTGACCGTGCG
Organism: Rhodococcus sp. GB-02; assembly: GCF_053470465.1. Lineage (NCBI taxonomy): Bacteria > Bacillati > Actinomycetota > Actinomycetes > Mycobacteriales > Nocardiaceae > Rhodococcus > Rhodococcus sp. GB-02. The sequence goes on along the minus strand of NZ_JBPUKE010000001.1, from coordinate 2,256,116 downwards.
TGACCAGCTGACGTGCCTGACGGCGCGTGCGAGCGAGGCCTGCGCGGTACACGACATTGTCGAGACGCGACTCGAGGATGCGAAGCAGGTTCTCACCGGTCTTGCCGGGGCGGTTGTTCGCCTCCTTGTAGTACAGGCGGAACTGCTTCTCCATGACGCCGTAGGTGAAGCGAGCCTTCTGCTTCTCCTGCAGCTGGAGCAGGTACTCGCTCTCCTTGATACGCGCGCGGCCGTGCTGTCCGGGCGGGTACGGGCGACGCTCGAATGCCTGGTCGCCTCCAACGAGGTCGACGCGCAGACGACGCGACTTGCGGGTGATGGGTCCGGTATAACGTGCCATTTTCTTCTACCTATCCTTCCCGCTATACCCGACGCCGCTTGGGCGGACGGCAGCCGTTGTGCGGCTGGGGGGTTACATCGGAAATGGTGCCGACCTCGAGGCCAGCAGCCTGGAGGGAACGGATTGCGGTCTCGCGACCGGATCCCGGTCCCTTGACGAAGACGTCAACCTTCTTGACACCGTGCTCCTGCGCCTTGCGGGCAGCGCTCTCAGCAGCAAGCTGAGCGGCGAAGGGAGTCGACTTACGCGAACCCTTGAAGCCGACGTGTCCCGAAGACGCCCAGGAAATGACATTTCCGGCGGGGTCGGTGATGGACACGATGGTGTTGTTGAAGGTGCTCTTGATGTGAGCGGCGCCGTGCGGGATGTTCTTCTTATCCCTGCGACGCGTCTTCTGGGTCTTCTTCGGACCGGTGCTACGTGACTTCGGGGGCATTACTTCGCCTTCTTCTTGCCGGCAATGGTGCGCTTCGGACCCTTACGGGTACGGGCGTTGGTCTTGGTGCGCTGACCACGCACGGGCAGACCACGACGGTGGCGCAGGCCCTGGTAGCAGCCGATCTCGATCTTGCGACGGATGTCGGCCTGAACCTCGCGGCGAAGGTCACCCTCGACCTTGAGCGACTCCTCGATGTACTCGCGGAGCTTTGCCAGGTCCTCGTCCGAGAGGTCCTTGCTCCGGAGATCCGGGCTGACGCCGGTGGCGTCAAGGATTTCCTTGGAGCGGGTACGGCCGATGCCGTAGATGTATGTCAGTGCGATCTCCATGCGCTTTTCGCGAGGAAGATCAACACCAGAGAGACGTGCCATGGTGGCATTTCCTTATCGGTGTGCGGAGGTCTGCTCCCAGCCCTTCCCCTGTGCCTCTTGCCGAGTACCGACGCCCGAAGGCGCAGATGATCTCATCAACTAACTCAGTGGGGCCCCGGCCTCCGTGCCGGGGGTGAACCATTGTCCGACCTTGGCGATCGGTGAACGATCGCGTGGGGTCTCGTCAACAATGGCTGGTACTGGGAGGTCTTCTTTGCTTGTTGCCAAGCAGATCTTCGAAAAGCTAGATCTAGCCCTGACGCTGCTTGTGACGCAGGTTCTCGCAGATCACCATGACTCGACCGTTACGGCGAATCACTTTGCACTTCTCGCAGATCTTCTTGACGCTCGGCTGAACCTTCACGTCTTCTGATCTCCTGTTTTGTCGCAGCCTGCCGCGATGAACCGCAGCAGACATACTTCTCCCTGACCCAGGTCAGGTCCGGGAAGTTCGTTACTTGTAGCGGTAAACGATGCGTCCGCGCGACAAATCGTAGGGCGAGAGCTCTACGACAACGCGATCTTCCGGGAGGATGCGAATGTAGTGCTGACGCATCTTTCCGCTGATGTGAGCGAGGACCTTGTGGCCGTTCTCGAGCTCAATGCGGAACATCGCATTGGGCAGCGGCTCGACTACTCGTCCTTCGACCTCGATGGCCCCGTCTTTCTTAGCCATATCCTCCGCGATCCGTTTGGTTTGGCATGCTTCGTGCATCGGCTTCCGTTACATTGGCACGCAATGGAAAGATCGTCGGCACTTCGCGGGCCCGATCCCGGAGCGATCCGGGTGTAGGCAGACGAACTATCGACGCGCATAGCGCACCGCCTAGCCATGTTACGCGATGTAAACGACCAGGCCAAATGCGGCTCCGGTCAGGGTCACGACACACACCGCTCCCCCAACGAAAAAGTCCCAGCCTCGACATGAGGCTAGGACTTTTCGAACGTGAAACATGCTCGCTGCCAACACTTGTCAGCAACTGTGTCGACTACTCCGGCCGGAGGGTAAGAATCCGCGGCCCGTCTTCGGTCACAGCGACGGTGTGTTCCCAGTGCGCTGCGCGGGAACCGTCAGTGGTCACAACAGTCCAGTCGTCGTCGAGAATCACCGTGTCGGTGGTGCCGAGCGTGAGCATCGGCTCGATCGCCAGACACGATCCCACAACCAATTCAGGCCCCTTACCCGGGGCACCTTCATTGGCGAGGAACGGATCCATGTGCATTTCCCGACCGATTCCGTGTCCGCCGTATCCGTCGACGATGCCGTAGGAACGACCGTGTAACTTCTCGGCGGCATGGGTGCCGACCTCGATCGCGTGCGAAACGTCCGTCAGACGGTTGCCTGCGATCATCGCCGCGATCCCGGCTTCCATCGAAAGCCGAGTTGCCTCGCTCAGTTCCTGATCGGGGAGGCTGATCTCGCCGACACCGAACGTCCACGCAGAGTCACCGTGCCAACCGTCGAGGATCGCACCGCAGTCGATCGAAACGAGGTCACCTTCGGCCAGGATGTCCTGAGCCGAAGGGATCCCGTGAACGACGCGATCGTTCACCGAGGAGCAGATCGAACCGGTGAAGCCGTGGTACCCGAGGAACGAGGGCACGGCGCCGGCGTCACGAATGACGGATTCTGCGACCGCGTTCAGTTCCAAAGTGCTGACACCGGGCTTCGCCGCAGCGCGCACCGCCACCAATGCCGAACCCACGATCGCGCCGGCAGCAGCCATCGCGTCGAGTTCGCCCGCGGAGCGGAACGGAACAACCTTGCGCTTACGCCCGAAGACCATTACTTACCCAACGCTGCCAGTGCGCGTGCGTTGACCTCTTCGACCTCGCCGATCGCGTCGACGGAGACGATGCTGTCCTTGTAGTAGTCGAACAGCGGTGACGTCTCGTCGCGGTAGACCCGGAGGCGGTTGCGGATGACGTCCTCGGTGTCGTCTGCACGACCGCGGGCGAGCATGCGCTCGACCACGATGTCCTCGTCGACGACGAAGGAGAGGACACCGTCGAGCTTGGTGTCGAGGTCCTTGAGGATTCCTTCGAGTGCCTGAGCCTGTTCGACCGAGCGCGGGAATCCGTCGAGAAGGAATCCGTTTGCGGCGTCCGGTTCTGCGACGCGAGCCTTCACCATGTCATTGGTGATCGAGCTCGGCACGAGTTCACCGGCGTCGATGTACTTCTTTGCTTCCACACCGAGAGCGGTGGCCTGACCGATGTTCGCGCGGAAGAGATCACCCGTGGAGATATGGGGAACGCCGAACTTCTCGGACAAGATAGCGGCCTGGGTGCCCTTGCCGGCACCGGGAGGACCAAGGAGGACAAGTCTCACTTGAGGAACCCTTCATAGTTACGCTGCATTAGCTGACTCTCGATCTGCTTCACGGTGTCCAGGCCGACGCTGACCATGATCAGCACCGCGGTGCCACCGAACGGCAGGTTCTGCGCGCCGCCGCCATTCCCGATGTCGAGGAACAGGTTGGGCAGAACAGCAATGGTGCCGAGGTAAATCGCACCCGGAAGGGTGATGCGACTCAGCACGTAGTTGAGGTAGTCCGCGGTCGGCTGACCGGGTCGGATACCGGGGATGAAGCCGCCGAACTTCTTCATCTCGTCGGCGCGCTCTTCGGGATTGAAGGTGATGGCGACGTAGAAGTACGTGAAGAAGACGATCAGGCCGAAGTAGATCGCGATGTACACCGGGTTGGCCGGGTTCACCAAGTAGGTGTTGATCAGGCGCTGCCACCAGCTGGGGTCGACCGCCGTGCTGGCCGAAGTCAGCTGTGCGATCAAGTTCGGGAGGTACAGCAGTGAAGACGCGAAGATCACGGGGATGACGCCGGCCTGGTTGACCTTCAGTGGCAGGTACGTCGAGGATCCGCCGTACATCTTGCGTCCGACCATCCGCTTTGCGTACTGCACCGGAATGCGGCGCTGACCCTGCTCGACGAAGACCACACCGGCGATGATCAACAGCGCTGCGAGGCAGACGAAGGCGAAGACCAGTGGACCGCGGCTGTCGAGAATCGACTTGCCCTCGCTCGGGATACGCGATGCGATACCGGCGAAGATGAGGAGCGACATACCGTTGCCGACGCCGCGTTCGGTGATGACCTCACCGAACCACATGACCATGGCAGCACCGGCAGTCATGACCAGCACGATGATGACAAGACCGAAGATCGACTTGTCGGCGATGATGTCGTCACAGCCCTGGAGCAACTGTCCACGTGCCGCGAGGGCGACGATGCCAGTCGACTGCAGGATGGCCAGAGCGATGGACAGGTAGCGCGTGTACTGCGTCATCTTGGCCTGACCGGACTGGCCTTCTTTTCGAAGTTCCTCGAACTTCGGGATCACCACTGTCAGCAGCTGCACGATGATGCTTGCCGTGATGTACGGCATGATGCCGATCGCAAAGATCGACATCTGAAGCAGAGCGCCACCGGAGAACAGGTTGATCAGCGAGTAGATACCTGCTGAGTCACCAGAGTTGGCGATATCGATGCACTGACGCACACGGCCGTAGTCGACACCTGGGGACGGAATGAGAGCGCCGACCCGATACAGAGCCACCAAGCCGAGGGTGAAGAGGATCTTCCGCCTCAGGTCTGGGGTCCTGAGGGCCGAGACGAAGGCGGAAAGCAAAGATCCTCCTGGCACGACGGTAGGGAGACAGATCGTTTTGACCTGTCGAACTTTTGAACTCTAACAGTGAGCATTTGGGAACTAAGCGGGCAGACCACGAAAACCGGGTAAGCCGAAGATACATTTGCCACTCGGTGACCAGAATACTGACCCGTCCGAGCAAGCACGACCAATCTGTGACACGACCTCGTAGACGCCGATGGCCGCAACGCAGCAAACGCTGCGCTGCGGCCATCGGACTAGCTAAGCGTGATCACTCACAGCTCGGTAGCGGAACCACCGGCAGCAGCAATCTTTTCCTTGGCGGAACCGGTGAACTTGTCGACGGTCACCTGAACGGCAACAGTCAGTTCGCCGTCGCCCAGAACCTTGACGAGCTGGTTCTTGCGGACTGCGCCCTTGGCAACGAGATCCTCGACCGTGATTGCTCCACCTTCGGGGAACAGACGGGCGATGTCGCCGACATTGACGACCTGGTACTCGGTGCGGAAGGGGTTCTTGAAGCCCTTGAGCTTGGGCAGACGCATGTGAAGCGGCATCTGTCCACCCTCGAAGCCCACGCGCACGGTGTTACGTGCCTTGGTGCCCTTGGTACCGCGTCCTGCGGTCTTACCACGCTTGCCGCCCTCACCGCGTCCAACACGAATCTTGTTGGACTTGGATCCGGGAGCGGGGCGCAGGTGGTGCAGTTTGATGGTCATGGTTAGACCTCCTCAACTGTTACGAGGTGGCGCACCACGTTGATCAGACCGCGGTTCTGTGCGTTGTCCTCACGAACAACGGTCTGACGGATGCCCTTGAGACCGAGCGTGCGCAGAGAATCCTTCTGGTTCTGCTTGGTCCCGATGATGCTCTTGATCTGAGTGACCTTGAGATCTGCCATTACTTCACACTCCCAGCAGCATGTGCGCGAGCGCGAAGCATGCCGGCGGGTGCAACCTCTTCGAGGGTGAGGCCGCGGCGAGCCGCAACTTCCTCGGGACGCTGCAGACCCTTGAGCGCAGCAACGGTCGCGTGCACGACGTTGATGGCGTTGTCGCTACCGAGCGACTTCGACAGGATGTCCGCGATTCCAGCGCACTCCAGCACGGCGCGCACAGCGCCACCGGCGATAACACCGGTACCGGGGCTTGCCGGGCGAAGCATGACGATGCCGGCAGCAGCCTCACCCTGAACGGGGTGAGTGATGGTGTTGGCGATCATCGGGACGCGGAAGAAGCTCTTGCGAGCCTCCTCGACACCCTTCTGGATGGCCGCGGGAACTTCCTTGGCCTTTCCGTAGCCGACGCCGACCAGTCCGTTGCCGTCTCCGACGATCACCAGAGCGGTGAAGCTGAAGCGACGACCACCCTTGACGACCTTGGAAACGCGGTTGATCGTGACAACGCGCTCGATGAACTGTGACTTCTCCGCAGCGTTTCCGCCACGGCCACCGTCGCGACGGTCACGGCCGCCACCACGGTTGTCCCCACGAGCGTTGCTGTTGTCACCGCTGTTGGGGCCATTCTGTCCGGCGGGTCCGCTTCCGCCGTCACGCCTTTGACGTCCCGGCATCAGGCTGTCCTTCCGTTGAAAATGTTGGTCATCAGAACTTCAACCCGCCTTCGCGAGCCGCGTCTGCCAAGGCCGCGATGCGACCGTGGTAGCCGTGTCCGCCGTGGTCGAAGACAACTGCTTCCACGCCGGCAGCCTTGGCGCGCTCGGCGATCAGCTGACCGACCTTCGCGCTCGCAGCCTTCTTGTCGCCTTCTGCCACGCGCACGTCGGCTTCGATGGTCGACGCGGAGGCCAGCGTGTGGCCGGCCAGGTCGTCCACGAGCTGGACGTGGATGTGACGCGAGGACCGGTTGACGACCAAGCGGGGACGCTCGGGCGTGCCGGAGACCTTCTTGCGGAGACGGAAGTGACGACGCGTCTTCGACAGACGACGCTTGGTGGACGCATCCTTGCCCAGCGGAACCCGCTTGGCTTTCTGGTTTGCAGTCTGGCTCATATCACTTACCCGTCTTTCCGACCTTGCGGCGGATCTGCTCACCCTCGTAACGCACGCCCTTACCCTTGTACGGGTCCGGACGACGGAGACGACGGATGTTGGCCGAGATCTGCCCGACCTTCTGCTTGTCGATGCCGGACACCGAGAACCGGGTGGGCGACTCGACGACGAAGGTGATGCCTTCGGGAGCCTCGATCGGCACCGGGTGGCTGAAGCCGAGCGCGAACTCGAGGTCCTTGCCCTTCAGTGCCACACGGTAACCAACACCGTGGATCTCCATCTTCTTCGTGTAACCCTCGGTAACACCGGTGATGATGTTCGCAACGAGGGTCCGCGACAGACCGTGCAGCGCGCGGCTACGACGCTCGTCGTCGGGGCGCGTGACGCTCAGCGAGCCGTCCTCTGCCTTTTCGATTGCGATGGGCTCGGAGATGGTCAACGCGAGGGTGCCCTTGGGACCCTTGACGGTGACATCCTGGCCGCTGATCGTGACGTCAACGCCCGCGGGGACGGTGACCGGAATCTTTCCAATACGCGACATTGTGGTGGCCTCCCTTACCAGACGTAGGCGAGGACTTCCCCGCCTACTCCTTGATTGGCCGCCTGGCGATCGGTGAGCAGACCGGACGACGTGGAGATGATGGCCACGCCGAGGCCTCCGAGGACCTTGGGCAGGTTGGTGGACTTCGCGTAAACCCGGAGACCGGGCTTGGAAACGCGACGCACGCCGGCGAGGCTACGCTCGCGGCTGGGTCCGTACTTCAGGTCGACGATGAGGGTCTTGCCGACCTCAGCGTCTTCGGTACGGAAATCGGAGATGTAGCCCTCACGCTTGAGGATCTCGGCGATGTTCGCCTTGATCTTCGAGTGGGGAAGCTTCACCTCATCGTGGTACGCCGTGTTGGCGTTGCGCAGACGCGTCAAGAAGTCTGCGATGGGGTCAGTCATGGTCATAGGTCGACCTCGACACCTTTCTCGCTGTGGTTCCCATGCAACACCGGACGAATCCGATCGTGGGCCTCCAGCAATTCGGCTGGGCCGTCCGACTTGTGTCAGACGGCGTAAGTTACCGCACCGAGCTGAACGCATGCGTCAGCCACGGCAACCGCTCTAGTGTAGGGAACTTTCGCGCAGGTGTCCACCGAGATGTCACGTCGCCTACCTCACCATCGCCCGGAGGACACTGCCGGGCTGGGGATCGAGGCGTCCCGAAATCTGAACTGCTCGTTCGGGACCGAAGATCGACATCGACGGCCGATGGATCGTTTCGACCCAGAGTTGCAGCAGGACAGTTCTATTCAGGATCAGCACGATGCACATTCGGCGCACCTCTCGGTTGAAATGCCGAATGGGCGTGGGTTCCAAAGGAACCCACGCCCATTCAGATGCGTGGTGTGACGAAGCCCGAGGGCCTCAGATCACCAAGAGCTCTTGCGAACTCCGGGAAGCTCGCCGGCGTGAGCCATCTCGCGAACGCAGATACGGCACAAGCCGAACTTGCGGAACACCGAGTGCGGGCGACCGCACCGCTGGCAGCGGGTGTAGGCGCGAACCGCGAACTTGGGCTTCTTGTTGGCCTTGTTGACCAATGCCTTCTTAGCCATGCGCTCAGTTCTCCTTGAACGGGAAGCCGAGGTGCTTGAGCAGTGCACGGCCTTCTTCGTTGTTGGTTGCGGTGGTCACGACGGTGATGTCCATACCGCGGGGGCGATCGATCTTGTCCACGTCGATCTCGTGGAACATCGACTGCTCGTTGAGGCCGAACGTGTAGTTGCCGTTGCCGTCGAACTGGTTGCCCGAGAGACCGCGGAAGTCGCGGATACGGGGCAGAGCGACAGACACGAGGCGGTCCAGGAACTCCCACATGCGGTCGCCACGGAGGGTGACGCGTGCGCCGATGGGCATGCCTTCGCGGAGCTTGAACTGCGCGATGGACTTACGTGCCTTGCGGATCTCGGGCTTCTGGCCCGTGATCAGCGACAGGTCATGGACAGCGCCGTTGATCAGCTTGGCGTCACGGGCAGCGTCGCCGACGCCCATGTTGACGACAACCTTGACGACGCCGGGGATCTGCATGACGTTCGAGTAGTCGAACTCGCTGTTGAGCGCGTCCTTGATCTCAGCGCGGTAGCGTGCCTTGAGGCGCGGCTGGACCTTGTTTTCGGTGGAGGTCATGTCAGATGTCCTTCCCGTTCTTCCGGGAAATCCGAACGCGCTTGCCGGACTCTTCGTCGGTGCGGTAGCCCACGCGAGTGGGGTTTCCGTCCGAGTCGACGACTGCAACGTTGGAAACGTGGATCGGGGCTTCCTGCGTGACGATGCCGCCGGAGGATGCTCCGCGCTCGTTCGCGGAAACCGCGGTGTGCTTCTTGATTCGGTTCACGCCTTCGACGAGGACCTTGTCGGTCGCGGGGTAGGCCTGAATGACCTTGCCCTTCGCGCCCTTGTCCTTGCCGGCGATGACCAGAACGGTGTCACCCTTGTGCACCTTCATCACAGCACCTCCGGGGCAAGCGAAACGATCTTCATGAACTTCTTCTCGCGCAGCTCACGGCCGACGGGTCCGAAGATGCGGGTTCCACGGGGATCACTGTCAGCCTTGATGAGCACTGCAGCGTTCTCGTCGAACTTGATGTAGGAACCGTCCGGACGACGGCGCTCCTTGGTCGTGCGAACGATGACGGCCTTGACGACCTCACCCTTCTTGATGTTTCCACCGGGGATTGCGTCCTTGACGGTGGCGACGATGACGTCACCGATCCCGGCGTAGCGACGTGACGAACCGCCGAGAACGCGGATGCAAAGGATTTCCTTGGCACCCGTGTTATCAGCGACGCGAACTCGCGACTCCTGCTGAATCACTTGATCTCCCTAGACCTGGAATTTCGTGCGCAACGGATTACCGACCCGGTGCGCGCGGTCATTGTTGCCACCTGCGTCGTGTCTGAACTGCAGTCCCACCGACTGACGTCGGGAGACGATCACTGCAAGCACCGTTCGAGCTGCGCACGTGAAGACACACCTCTGCCACAGGCAACCGTTCTATTGTAGGGAAGGGTTCGCCAATTACCAAATCAGCACTGCTCGACGCAACTCGAACCCCTCACCCGGATAAATCTCGGAAAGTCAGAAACGCCGAATGGCCCACTCCCCCAAGGGGAAGCGGGCCATTTGGTGATTCTCGATCAGCTCGAGGATTCGATCAGGCTTACTTGGCCTTTTCGAGGACCTCGACCAGACGCCAGTGCTTCGTCGCGGACAGCGGACGGGTTTCCATCAGCTGAACGCGGTCGCCGACGCCGGCAACGCCGTTCTCGTCGTGCGCCTTCACCTTGGTCGTACGGCGGATGATCTTGCCGTAGAGCTTGTGCTTGACGCGGTCTTCGAGCTCGACCACGATCGTCTTTTCCATCTTGTCGGACACGACGTATCCGACACGGACCTTACGGCTCGCGCGCTCTTCTGTGCTCACTGCTTTTTCCTCACTCATGCCGCGTCACCTGCATCCGGACCCACAGCGAGTCCGAGCTCACGCTCACGCAGGACGGTGTAGATGCGCGCGATCTCGTGACGAACGGTGCGCAGTCGTCGGTTGTTGTCCATCTGGCCGGTGGCCATCTGGAAACGAAGGTTGAAAAGCTCTTCCTTCGACTCACGGAGCCGGGTGACCAGCTCGTCTTCACTGAGCTCGCGGAGCTCTGCTGCTGGGGTTCCAGTAGCCATCAGAACTGCTCCTCTCTGGTCACGATCCGGCACTTGCACGGGAGCTTGTGCATCGCGCGGCGCAGGGCCTCACGAGCAATCTCCTCGTTGGGGTATGTCATCTCGAACAGAACGCGTCCGGGCTTGACGTTGGCAATCCACCACTCGGGCGAACCCTTACCGGAACCCATTCGGGTTTCGGCCGGCTTCTTCGTGAGGGGGCGATCCGGGAAGATGTTGATCCAGATCTTGCCGCCACGCTTGATGTGCCGAGTCATGGCGATACGAGCGGACTCGATCTGCCGGTTGGTGATGTAGGCAGGCTCGAGAGCCTGGATGCCGTAGTCACCGAAGGTCACCTGGGTACCGCCCTTGGCGGCACCCGAACGGCTCGGGTGGTGCTGCTTGCGGTGCTTGACCCGCCGTGGGATCAACATGCGTCAGCCCTCCTGATTCTGTTCAGTTGCGGGAGCATCGGCGGTTGCGGTCGCTGCGCGGCCGGCCTCGGTGCTGGTCGCAGTGGTACCGGTGGCACCGGAACGGCGCGGACGGCTCGGACGCTCACGACGCGGGCGATCCCCGGCCGGTGCGGCCGTGTTGGCGGCGAGCTCACGCTTGCCACCGACGATGTCGCCCTTGTAGATCCAGACCTTGACGCCGATGCGACCGAAGGTGGTCTTGGCCTCGTAGAGGCCGTAGTCGATGTCCGCACGAAGCGTGTGCAGCGGCACACGGCCTTCGCGGTAGAACTCCGACCGGGACATCTCGGCGCCGCCGAGACGACCGGAGCACTGAACGCGGATTCCCTTGACGTTGGGCTGACGCATGGCCGACTGGATGGCCTTGCGCATTGCACGACGGAAGGCAACGCGGTTCGAGAGCTGCTCGGCCACACCCTGTGCGACGAGCTGTGCTTCAGCTTCTGCGTTCTTGACCTCGAGGATGTTCAGCTGAACCTGCTTGCCGGTCATCTTCTCGAGCTCGGAGCGGATGCGATCGGCTTCGGCGCCGCGGCGGCCGATGACGATGCCCGGGCGTGCCGTGTGGATGTCCACGCGAACACGGTCACGGGTGCGCTCGATTTCGACCTTCGCAATTCCTGCGCGCTCCATGCCGGTGGCGAGGAGCTTACGGATCGCGACGTCTTCCTTGACGTACTCCGCGTACTGCTTGTCTGCGTACCAGCGAGACTTCCAGTCGGTGGTGATGCCGAGACGGAAGCCGTGCGGGTTGATTTTCTGGCCCACTACTGAGCACTTCCCTTCCGGCGATTACGGGTCGATGTTCCGGTCTTCGGCAGGCTCTCCACGATCACGGTGATGTGACTGGTGCGCTTGCGAATACGGAACGCACGTCCCTGTGCACGCGGCTGGAACCGCTTGAGGGTCGCGCCCTCGTCCACGAACGCCGTAGCAACGACAAGCGTGCTGGGGTCGAGGTCGAGGTTGTTCTCGGCGTTGGCTGCTGCGGAGGCGATCACCTTGGCGACCGGCTCGCTCGCTGCCTGCGGCGCGAACTTCAGGATGTTCAGGGCGTCTTCAACCGAGCGCCCGCGGACCAGGTCCACAACTCGACGTGCCTTCATCGGCGTAACGCGAACGTGCTTCGCTACAGCCTTGGCAGTCGGGTTGGCGGTTTCGGTGTTGCTCATCGCCTCTTCGCCTTCCGATCATCCTTGATGTGACCCTTGAACGTGCGGGTCGGTGCAAACTCTCCGAGCTTGTGTCCGACCATGGAGTCGGAAACGAACACGGGGACGTGCTTGCGGCCGTCGTGAACTGCAAACGTGTGGCCGATGAAGTCCGGGATGATTGTCGAACGACGGGACCAGGTCTTGATGACCTGCTTGGTTCCCTTTTCGTTCTGTACATCCACCTTCGCGAGGAGGTGGTCATCGACGAACGGGCCCTTCTTAAGGCTGCGTGGCATCCTTCACTCCCTCCTAGCGCTTGTTCTTGCCGGTGCGGCGGCGACGGACGATCATCTTGTCGCTTGCCTTGTTCTTGCGGGTACGGCCTTCAGGCTTACCCCACGGGCTGACCGGGTGGCGTCCACCTGAGGTCTTGCCCTCGCCGCCACCGTGCGGGTGGTCGACCGGGTTCATCACGACACCACGAACGGTCGGGCGCTTGCCCTTCCAACGCATACGGCCGGCCTTGCCCCAGTTGATGTTCGACTGCTCGGCGTTGCCGACCTCGCCGACGGATGCGCGGCAGCGCACGTCGACGCGACGGATTTCACCGGAAGGCATACGCAGCGTGGCGTAGTTGCCTTCCTTACCGAGGAGCTGGATGCTGGCGCCTGCGGAACGAGCCATCTTGGCTCCGCCGCCGGGACGCAGTTCCACACCGTGGATGGTGGTACCAGTCGGGATGTTGCGCAGCGGCAGGTTGTTGCCCGGCTTGATGTCGGCGCCTGCACCGGACTCGATAGGTGAACCCTGCACCAGGCCCTTGGGGGCGATGATGTAGCGCTTCTCACCGTCTGCGTAATGCAGGAGTGCGATGTTTGCTGTGCGGTTGGGGTCGTACTCGATGTGAGCGACCTTTGCCGGGACGCCGTCCTTGTCGTTGCGACGGAAATCGATCAGTCGGTATGCACGCTTGTGTCCGCCACCCTTGTGACGGGTGGTGATACGACCGTGTGCGTTGCGTCCACCGCGACCGTGCAGCGGGCGGACCAGCGACTTTTCGGGGGTCGACCGAGTGATCTCGGCGAAGTCCGAGACGCTCGAGCCACGACGGCCCGGTGTTGTCGGCTTGTACTTACGGATTGCCATGAGTCTTCTCGTCCTCTATGTCTCGTCAAGTCCCGGCGCTTACGCGACCGGTCCTCCGAAGATCTCGATGGGCTTGCTGTCGGCGGACAGGGTCACGAGCGCGCGCTTGGTGTCCTTGCGCTTGCCGTAACCGAATCGGGTCCGCTTACGCTTGCCCTGACGGTTGGCGGTGTTGACGCTGGTCACCTTGACGCCGAAGACCTTCTCGACGGCAATCTTGATCTGCGTCTTGTTCGAGTCCGGGTGCACCAGGAAGGTGTAGGTGCCTTCCTCGATCAGTCCGTAGGACTTCTCGGAGATGACCGGCGCCAGCAGGATGTCGCGGGGGTCAGCGATGGTCGTCACTTGGCCTCCTCCTTGTTCTGAGCACTCTCGGCGGGCCCGTGGATGAATGCGTTGAGCGCCTCGACGCTGAACACGACATCATCGGCATTGAGCACGTCGTAGGTGTTGAGCTGGTCGGGTGCGATGGGATGCACGCCTTCCAGGTTCTGCACGCTCTTCCAAGCGGCTACATCCTGGCGACCCACGACGAGCAGCAGCTTCTTGCGATCCGAGATCTCGCCGAGGAACGCGATTGCGCCCTTGGTCGAAGGCGTCTGCCCTGCAACCAATTCGGTGATGACGTGGATGCGCTCGTTGCGTGCGCGGTCAGAGAGGGCTCCGCGCAGGGCGGCTGCCTTCATCTTCTTGGGGGTGCGCTGGCTGTAGTCACGCGGCTGCGGGCCGTGAACGGTTCCGCCACCGACGAACTGAGGTGCGCGAGTCGAGCCCTGGCGTGCGCGGCCGGTGCCCTTCTGGCGGTACGGCTTCTTTCCACCGCCGCGGACTTCGCCGCGGGTCTTGGTGGAGTGGGTTCCCTGACGAGCAGCTGCGAGCTGCGCGACGACAACCTGATGGAGAAGCGCGATGTTGGCCGGAGCGTCGAAGATCTCAGCGGGGAGATCGACGGTGCCGTTGGTCTTGCCGCCGGCGACCTTGACGTCCAGGGTCAACTTGGTCTCGGTGCTGGTCATGCCCGTGCACCACCCTTCACTGCACTCTTGACGATCACGAGGCCGCCCTTGCGGCCGGGGATCGCACCCTTGATCAGCAGCAGGCCGTTCTCGGCGTCCACCTTGTGGACCGAGAGGTTCTGCGTCGTGATGCGGTCGCTACCCATGCGTCCGGACATGCGCATGCCCTTGAACACGCGGCCGGGAGTTGCACAGCCACCGATGGAGCCCGGGCGGCGGTGAACAGCCTGGGTACCGTGCGACGCGCCCTGTCCCTTGAAGCCGTGACGCTTCATGGTTCCGGCGAAGCCCTTGCCCTTGCTGGTTCCGGTGACGTCGACATATGCGCCGTCCTCGAAGACCTCGGCGGTGAGCTCCTGGCCGACCTCGTAGTCGGAGGTGTCCGCAACGCGGAGCTCCACTACGTGGCGACGCGGGGTCACACCAGCCTTGGTGAACTGGCCGGAAGTCGGCTTGTTCACCTTGCGCGGGTCGATGGCGCCGAACGCGAGCTGTACGGCGCTGTAGCCGTCACGCTCTTCGGTACGGATCTGGGTTACGACGTTCGGCCCAGCCTTCACGACGGTGACCGGGACGACCCGGTTGTTCTCGTCGAAGACCTGGGTCATGCCGAGCTTGGTGCCCAGGATTCCCTTGATCTTGGTATCAGTCATTGTTTTTGTCTCCGCCGTCACTGAATGTTCACGTCGACACTGGCCGGAAGGTCGATGCGCATGAGCGCGTCAACCGTCTTCGGCGTCGGGTCGAGAATGTCGATCAGCCGCTTGTGAGTACGCATCTCGAAGTGCTCGCGCGAGTCCTTGTACTTGTGCGGCGAGCGGATGACGCAATATACGTTCTTCTCGGTCGGCAACGGCACAGGTCCAACGACGCGGGCACCCGTACGGGTTACCGTCTCGACGATCTTGCGCGCTGACGCGTCGATCGCCTCGTGGTCGTAGGCCTTGAGCCTGATGCGGATCTTTTGTCCCGCCACGCTTAGTGTCCTTTTCTTGCCGCGTTTCGTAGCCCGCCTGGTCAGGCTCGAGCTACCTCGTCTGCACAGTCCTTGCCTGGACGATGACACGACGAACACTGAAGCGATCGGGACCAAGTCCAAGTTTTTCGGGAGTACCGAATATTCGGATCGAGATCAGGATCTGCTGCCGCTGTTCGTTTGTCATTGTTCTCCGGTACACGCGGTCGGGCGTGTCGCCTTCTCACTCATCCTGCGCCGGACAATCTTTCGATCATCTGGCGTGATGCGCACCGGACGTGTTCGATGTCGAACACAAAGTAGGTACTGCTTCCGTCCTGCATTACTTCTCGTCTTGCATGGTCACAGTCGTTGACCCGATTACCCTGACGGGATCTGCGATCGATCGTCTGTGACGTCTTACCCTTACCCGATCACGGCCGCAAACGACCGCGTCCCGGACAAGGCAACCCGACCAGTATGCCGTACCTGGCCCAATTCCTCAACTCCCCCGAAGCGCCCTTTCCGAGTGAGCTGCGCGACAACAACCTTACTCAGAAGTAAGATAGGTCCATGACTATCTCTAGCCCTACCTATCGCGGATGGCAGAAATTGCCGGACAACGCCCTCGGACATGCAGTTTTCTCGGCGGCGATGTCCATTCGCGTGCCCTATTTCGCCTCCGTTCTCCCCCGGGTGACGAAGTTGGAACCAGGGCTCTGCGAGGTCCGCTCCCCCAAATGGTGGGGCGTGCACAACCACCTCGGCACGTTTCACGCGATCGCAGCTTGCAATCTCGCGGAGGTCGCAATGGGCATGCTGAGCGAAGCGACGGTTCCGAACTCGCACCGCTGGATCCCCAAGTCGATGAAGGTCGACTACCTCGCCAAGGCAGAAACCGGTCTGCGGGCAGTCGCCCGACTCGAGATCTTGCCGGACTTCGCGGCGATCGAGCGCGGAACTGAACTGGTCGTTCCCATCTCGATCTTCGACCGGGACGGCAAGGAGGTAGTCCACGCCGAGATCGCCACCTGGATCACCCCCAAATAGGCACTCACGCAGGCGGTCACGAACCCGCCTGCATCGCAAGCTGATTCGCCCACCAACAGGTTTCGCAGAAATTCGGACCGCGGCAGGTTTCGGCGAAAGACGATCGTGGAACACCTCCCCGAACGGCGATGGTCGGTCGGGGTGCCGGTGTCCGGAGGTGATTTACGTTCCGGACACCGCATTGTCGACCTCGCGTCACGCCGAGCACCGGGAGGCCTCGTGGAAGAGTTCTTGACCACAACGAGTTCCGAAGCAGGCGCGGAGACCGCGTCGTATCCGGACAAGGCCGAGGGATTGGACAGCTTCCGGCGCGACCTCGACGCGATCGACGCGTTACTTCTCGAGACGGTGCGCGAACGGCTGGAACTCTGCCTGCGCATCGGCGAGTGGAAGCGCTCCCGCGAGGTTCCGATGATGCAACCTGGCCGTGTCCGCCTCGTGCAGGAACGGGCACGCGAGTTCGCCCGTCGCCACGACCTCTCCCCTGACTTCTTCAACTCGCTGTACGAGCTGATGATTGCCGAGACCTGTCGACTCGAAGACCTGGTGATCAACGCACCTGTTGAGGAGGAGGACACTGTTCGGGAATCCGTCGGACCGAGATCAGGATCATCGACATGAGTTCCCGCACCCTTCTGGTGGACAATTACGACTCGTTCACCTACAACCTGTTCACCCTGTTGACCGAGGTCAACGGGGTTGTTCCCACCGTGGTCCGCAACGACGCGGACTGGGATTCCCTCGATCTCGCGTCGTACGACAACGTGGTCATCTCCCCCGGTCCCGGCCGGCCCGATCGCGAGCGTGATTTCGGAATCAGCCGCCGTTTCATCGAGGAAGCACCCCTCCCACTTCTCGGTGTGTGTCTCGGTCACCAGGGTCTGTGCGAGTTGTTCGGTGCCGACGTGGTGGTTGCGCCCGTCCCGATGCACGGCCGGATCTCGCTGATCGATCACGACGGTTCAGGCATCTTTGCCGGACTTCCGTCGCCGTTCCGAGCTGTTCGATACCACTCGTTGACCGTCGAGAATCTGCCGAATGCCTTCGTTCGCAACGCGTGGACCTCCGACGGACTGCTCATGGGCGTCCGACACCGGACCAAGCCGATGTGGGGCGTGCAGTTCCATCCGGAGTCCATCAGTACCGAGTTCGGCATCGATCTGCTCGCGAACTTCCGCGATCTGTCTGTCGGACGAACTCTGGATTCGGTGATCCGACACGAACAGGCGCCACAAACGCCCGACTTGCGACCGGCGATCAACTACGACGTCGACGACGTGACCCTCGATTTTGCCGTGGACCCGTCGGCGGCGTTTGCAGCACTGTTCGCCGACGGCCCCAATGCGTTCTGGCTGGACCGCGCGGCAACTGCGGAGCCGAGTGCACGCTTTTCGATTCTGGGCGATTCCGCGGGGCCGCTGGCCGAATTCATCACGTATGACGTCCAAGCCGGGGTGCTGACGGTCAGCCGAAAAGGCTTGCCCGACGAGCACATTCGAGTTCCGTTCTTTGACTACTTGGACGCGCAACTCGCGACGCGCTTCGTACCCTCGCATCCGGAACTCGACTTCAACCTCGGTTACGTGGGCTACCTCGGCTACGAGCTGAAAGCGCAGACCGGAGGAAAGCCAGTCCATCCGGCACCCACTCCTGATGCCGCCCTGGTGTTTGCCGATCGTGCCGTCGTCATCGATCACACTGCCGGCCGCACTCACGTTTTGAGGTTGCGTGAGAAAGTCCGCGACGCCGGCCACGACGACTGGCTCGAATCGACCATCGACACCCTGGCGCGGATCGGCGCGGACCTGCCGGAACGCACCCCGGTTCCACTGATCAGCGAGACGGTCTGGACACAGGCTCGACTGCGGCATGATCGCGATCAGTACCTGTCATTGATCGGTACGGCCCTCTCGGAGATACGGGCAGGTGAGTCTTACGAGGTGTGTCTGACCAACATGGCGAGCGTCGACGAGACGATCGACGCGCTGCGGGCGTTCGAGTACCTGCGCTCGATCAATCCGACGCCGTACAGCGCGCTGCTCGACTTCACCGGCATCTCGGTCGTTTCGGCCTCACCTGAGCGGTTCCTACGTGTCGACGCGGACGGCAACGTCGAGTCCAAGCCCATCAAGGGCACTCGCCCGCGTGGCGTAACCCGGGCGCGAGATGCTGCCCTTCGGCAGGACCTGCTCGACAGCGAGAAGGACCGCGCCGAGAACCTTATGATCGTCGACCTCACTCGCAACGACCTCACTAAAGTCTGCGTTCCGGGAAGCGTCCACGTTCCGAGGCTGTTCGCGATCGAGTCGTACTCGTCCGTTCATCAAATGGTGTCGACCGTGCGTGGACATCTGAGTCCGGGATCGTCGGCAGTGGACTGTGTCCGGGCCGCTTTCCCCGGTGGATCGATGACCGGCGCCCCGAAGGTACGGACGATGGAGATCATCGACCGCCTCGAATCCGGCCCGCGCGGGGTCTACTCCGGATCGATCGGGTACTTCGCCCTCGGTGGCGCCGCGGACCTCTCGATCGTGATCCGGTCGCTGGTCTGCACCGAGAGCGGCGTGACCTTCGGAATCGGCGGTGCCATCACCGCGTTGTCCGACCCGGAAGAAGAGTTCGACGAGACCACGGTCAAGGCGTCCACGCTGCTCCGTGCTCTCGATGCGGTGTCCTCTCGAGTTCTCGAGTACGGCGGGTAGAACCCGCCATGACGGCGGCATCAGGGACTGCGACGGTGGTCGGCGGTCAGGGTGCCGTCGGAGCCATGTTCGTCGAACTGCTTCGCGCCGAAGGCTTGACGGTCACCGTCGTCGACCCAGCCGGCAGCGATCCTGACGGAGATGTGGTCGTCGGAGACATCACGAAACCCAGTAACCGGGTCCTCGCGCACGTGCAGTCCTCGAGCATCATCGTGCTCGCGGTTCCCGAACAGGTCGCTCTAGCCGCACTACCGAGCCTTCGAACATCCGGCGCTCTCGTTGTGGACACGCTGTCGGTCAAAT
This sequence comes from Rhodococcus sp. GB-02, assembly GCF_053470465.1. Lineage (NCBI taxonomy): Bacteria > Bacillati > Actinomycetota > Actinomycetes > Mycobacteriales > Nocardiaceae > Rhodococcus > Rhodococcus sp. GB-02. Next base: position 2,236,818 of record NZ_JBPUKE010000001.1, on the reverse strand, counting down.
CGCGGATGGACGCAGCAATCGCCGACGCCGGCCGAGAAGGGGAGTTCCTCGGACTCAACCCCATGTTCCGCCCGTCGCTCGGCCCTCGCGGTCGATCCGTAATCGCAGTGCCGTACGTCGACGGTCCGGAAACCAGAAAGTTCCTGGACGTCGTGCGCTCATGGGGAGCGTCGGTCGCGGTGATGGACGCCGATCGTCACGACCGGTTGGCCGCAGCTACCCAGGTTCTGACCCACGCGTCGGTGCTGGCTTTTGGCGTTGCCCTGGCCGAACTCGGAGTTTCCGCGGACGAACTCCTCGCGGTCGCCCCTCCCCCGCATCGGACCTTGCTCGCGCTCCTGGCGCGTGTAGCCGGCGGCGAACCGGAGGTGTACTGGGACGTACAAGCGGGCAATCCGTATGCAGGTGCGACACGAAAAGCACTGTTCGATGCCACCTCACAGGTGGACACGGCGGCCGAGGCCCTCGGCGACTTCACGACTCTGATGAAAACCGCCGAGGCAGCGCTCGACGATCGCTCCGGCGAATTGAACGCGGAGTGCCAGAGCTTGTTCGATCGCATTGCCGAAGGGCACAGAGAGACTGCCGAAGGGCACAGAGAGTAGGGCACGATGAGACCTGGAGTGAGTCCGCCCAGCCTGCCGGATTACGACGCCTCCGATCCTGTCGAGAGTGCGATCGTCAACCGGCTTGCGAGCAATTGGGCACGCCGGGCGACAGTGAAAAAGGCGGAGCCCGAACTCGACGACCTCTTCGACCCCTCGCTGTCCGACTACCCCGAAGCACTTCTCCCCTTCGCGGAGCATCCGACCTACCTGGCGTTGCGTCCCGAGCAGAAGCAACGCCTACAGGCCTGGGCATGGATCGCGTTCAACAAGAACGTCATGGACATCGAGAAGTACGTCGTCAATCCCGGGTTCGATGTTCTCGCTGAAGACCGTCTCGGCGTCGGACTCGGGGATTGGGCTGCAGTTGCCGTCAATCAGGCGATGGTCGACGAGCAATATCACACGCTCATGCATTTCAACGCCAGTTCAGCGACCCGTCGAGGCAGGGGCTGGGCGCTTCCGTCGAGGGCATTACCCGACGTGTCGACGGTCCGTACCCGCGCGCAAGCCCTGAACGCTGCCGACGGGCCGCGCAAGATCGCGCTCGCCGAGTTGGCGTTCATGACCGTCGCCGAGGTGTCGATCACCGCTTACCTCGACCTTATCTCGGACGATCCGGGCGTGCAGTCGACCAACCGCGCGACGATTCGGTTGCACGCCCGCGACGAGTACTGCCATGCCTCGATTGCCGGGGAATTGGCCGTACTGGTCTGGGATTCCCTGGATGGTGGAGATCGCAGCTACCTGCTGAAAGGCTTCGAGAGCGCCATGCGCGCTTTCAGCGGCACCGACTTCGGCGCGTGGCGAGCAATCATGGAAATTGAAGCCGTACCCGGCGGACAGAAGATGCTCGACGATGTCGGATCGGAACCGCGCAACAAACTGTTCGTGCAGGACTACAGCGGAATAACTGGCCTGCTCCATAAGTTGCAAGTTACGCCGGAAGTATCAATCGCTGCAGAAAAATACCTTCCCAGTTAATCCAGTGCAATAATAGGCAATGTCCCCAACGAACCCGATCCATTAATATTCCGCAATTATCGGGCACTCCCGATCGTTCACCTAGACAAGAGCGTGATCAAATAAAATACCGGACGGATTTCTTAAGAAAAGACGGGAAGATCCCTCGCTTGCTGTCTCCGACCCAAGACCCGAGAAGAGAGTTGTCCGGAATTCTTATCATACATTCGATAAAGGGGCCATAAAATTGCATGCAGAATACTGTCCGCTGCAATCAAGAAGGTCAACTTCCAATTCGATACACCATGGTGCTCGAGGGTTTTCTTTGATGCTCGATTATATCGCGCGTATACTCGCGGCGAACTAACTCCACGCCTACCCGAAACCTTTGCAGCCATGCTGGAGATCTGCCCGACAGCGCAACGAACATGCGCCATGCAGAGGGATAGATCAATATCCTCGTGAATGTCGGTTCGATCGCTGACCACGTCCCTGACGGCCAACCAAGCCGATCGACGCATCGCCATATTACTGCCTGGAACTGCAACAACGGGCCGAACTGCGCCCTGGGCCCCGCGACCGAGACGCCAATTCGTCCATCGGCGCTGAAGGCCGGCGATCGGAGATTCATAAAGGTACGTCAGGCCAGTTACGCCCGAGAAATCGTCGCGACGCTCGAAGAATTCATGAACCGCAACTGCCCAATCTTTCCCCACGATCGTATCTGCGTCGATACGCCCGATGATTTCTCCACTAGCCGCGTCAAACCCTTTGTTTCTCGCATGCACCACTCCGGGGCGGGATTCATTGAGAAGCCGAACCTTCGAACAACTACTTTGATACTTCTTGATCAAATCAGAGGTGTTGTCCGAGGAATTATTGTCAACGACGATGATTTCGTCGACATATTCGCCTTGAGCAATGAGCGCTTCGATGCATGTTTCGATGTATTCAGATTCATTAAAAGCCGGAACAACCACCGACAACGTCGCGTTCGCCATTTCCCAACGGTATCGCGAATCCCTCCACAAGACATTGAGCATCAGGCCCAGGGGACCAACCGGAAGGAATCGGAGGACTTTCGTCACCGGCCAAATCGAAGACCTCCGTGCCGCGCAACTGAATACCCACCTGCGCAGATGCACTACAAATCTATTTGGTCATTCGTTCAATTAGAGGAGATCTTTACGTTACAAAGAATATTTGTGATTCTGACCACAAGGTGAAATCGAAGGTGAGAGTTGCTGGCAGGAGCCACATGCTCCCGGTCACGCGTCCGATTGTCCGAGCGTCGGTTTGACCCTCCGGTAACATCTGAGCGGAGATCACAGATAGAAGACAGAAGGCATCTGTGCGCCCGTCGGGAGCGCGTGCCCGTTCCGACAATGCAGACAGCGGAGTGTTGATGCCCTTTTCCACGGACGCAGCGGTACTAGTGGAGGACGTACACAAGTCCTTCAAGAACGTGCACGCGCTGCGAGGGATCAACTTCACCGCCCCGCGTGGGACAGTGCTCGGCATCTTGGGCCCCAACGGCGCAGGTAAGACAACGACGGTGAAGGTCCTCTCCACACTCATTCGCCCTACCAGTGGACGCGCGATGGTGGCTGGCTACGACGTCGTGCGCAACGCTCCAGAGGTTCGACGCTCCATCATGATGACCGGGCAGTTCGCCGCTCTGGACGATTCTCTCACCGGCCGTGAGAACATCGAACTGTTCGGCAGGTTGATGGGGCTCGACCGAATGTCCGCCAAGGTGCGCGCTGCCGACCTGCTCTCTCAATTCGACCTCGTCGAAGCTGGATCTCGAGTAGTCAGGAACTACTCCGGCGGTATGCGCCGACGAATCGATATCGCGTGTGGCCTGGTTGTTCGGCCCGAGGTCGTTTTCCTCGACGAGCCGACCACCGGCTTGGATCCGCGCAGTCGGCAGAGCGTCTGGTCGCTGGTTCAGTCACTGAAGGAGCAGGGAATCACCGTGCTCCTGACGACTCAGTACCTCGAAGAAGCAGATTTACTGAGCGACAACATCATCGTCATCGACAAAGGCGCAGTCATTGCCGAGGGGACTGCTGACCAATTGAAGGCTCGAACCGGCGCAAGCTTCTGCGAGATCGTGCCCGCAGATCTCAAACAGCTGCCTCACGCGGTCCATGCACTGGGCAATCTGGTCCCCCGTGACTTCAGATTCGATCTGGCACAAGAGAGCGGGCGGATCGCAATCCCCGCACCTGTCGGCGCAGGAACCCTCTCCGAAGCACTGCGCCGTCTGGACCACGCACGGATTCCGCTTGCAGACATAGCGCTTCGTCGCCCGTCACTCGATGACGTCTTCCTTTCACTCACCGGTGAACAGCACGTAAGCGAGACACCGTGACGACAACTACAAAATTCGGGGTCGATCAAGTGGCTGTCCGCGGGGACAGTCGCACCAAGATTGCAGTCCCCGAGGCATTGAGCGTTGGAAAGCACCGTCGACCGCATCCGTCAGCGATCAATCAGTGGTGGGTGCTGACGGCACGCACCGTCAAATCGATGGTGAAGCGCTATGAACTGCTCGTCGCAGTCATTGCACCGCTGATTTTCACGATCGGGTTCTACCTTCCCTTGAAGTTCGTCATGCAACTTCAAGGGATCAACTACGCGCAGTTCTTGATGCCGATCATTGTGTTGCAAGCGATGGCATTCACATCAATTTCGGCTGCTCAAATGTCGTCAACGGAATCGATCACCGGCTTCAGCAACCGGATGAAAACCATGCCCGTCGTCGGCCCGATTCCGCTGCTGTCCCGTCAATCCAGTGGGTTCGTCAGATCAACAGTCTCGCTTGCTGCCGCATTGGCGTTCGGCCACTTGATCGGTTTTCGATTCTCAGCAGGAATCGGACAGGCCATCCTGTTTTGCGCGGTCGCCTTGGCGTTCAGCACCTGCTTGTCCTTCGCCGGTGATGCGATCGGCTCACTTTCGAAGAGCCCGCAGGCCACCAGTCAAGCGCTGACATTGCCACAGTTGATTCTGGGGATGTTGTCCTGCGGTTTTGCGCCCGAGACTGGCTTTCCCGAGTGGATTCGGCCGTTCGTACGCAATCAACCGGTATCGCAGTTTTCATTCGCCATGCGTGATCTTGCGCAAGGCGGGGTCACCTGGAGCGTCCTCTTTCCCGTCGTTGCCTGGACTATCGGCTTGATCGTCGTGTTCGCGCCACTCGCGTTCTGGGCAAGTATGAGGCGGTCATGAGCGAGCCGACAGATCGATTCATGGCTGTAGTCCGCCCGGTCGAGGGGTTCAACTTCCCTTACCCAGACAACGCGCTCCCCGAGAACTCGTTCAAGGCGCTGGTCGTTCACAGTGGAATTCAGGCCAAACGCCTGTTGCTCACCTGGCTGCGCGATCCATCGACCGCTATTCAGGCCCTCATTTACCCAGCATTCATGCTGCTGATGTTCCGGGTCGTATTGGGCAATTCGATTACGGCAGCAACCGGCCAGTCGAGTATTTTCGGGACCGTTCCACTGATCATCCTCGTCGGCGCAATGTTCGGGTCGATTGCAAGTGCGGTCGGTCTCAAAGGTGAACGCGCGTCCGGACTACTGAGTCGATTCTGGACGTTGCCTGCGCACCGCGCCTCTGGCCTCGTCGGACGCATGATCGCAGAAGCAGTCCGAGTTCTCCTCACGTCAATCGTGATTCTCGGCGTCGGCTACCTGTTGGGGTTCCGATTCAATCAGGGCCCGCTCGCGGCCTTTGCGATCTTGGCGTTGCCCGTCATTTTCGGCGTCGGTTTTGCCATGATGGTGACGGCCCTGGCCACGGTTTCCGACAACTTGCCGCTCGTCGAAATCGTATCCATCTCGTGCACACTGTTGATGTTCTTCAATTCCGGCTTCGTCCCTGTGATGGCCTACCCGAAGTGGCTTCAACCGGTGGTGGCAGAGCAACCGATGTCCGTCGCGATCGACACGATGAGAGGGCTGTCGCTAGGGGGTCCTGTGGCGGAACCCCTCGTCAAGACGCTGCTCTGGTCCTTCGGCATGATTCTCGTCTTCGTCTACCCAGCGATTCGGGGATACCGACGCGCCGCGGCGATGTCGTAACGAATACAGGCCGCAAACCGACTTCACAGTTCGAGAAAACAAGTGGCACCAGGGATGAGCATCGATGTACCCGTGCCGCGCAACGAGAGGTATCTAACTTGACGCGTACAAGGCAGTCCATGTGGAGGCGCGCTACCGGTGTCGCCGCCGTGACGGTGGTGTGCGCTCTGGTTCCGGCCGGCATCGCAACTGCGTCACCAGCCGCTCACCAGGGCGGCGGAGATTCGGCGGAGTCTGTCACGAGTGGTTCTTATGTCGTGTCTGTCGAGCAAGTGAACGATCGCCAAAAGATTGTGAATGTATACGCGGCGTCGATGGACCGCGTTGTTCCAATTCAGGTCATAACTCCTGCCGATGACTCCGCACCCCGCCCCATCCTGTACTTGCTCAACGGAGCCGGTGGTGGACAAGATTCGGCTACTTGGGAGTACCAGACCGACGTCGTCGACTTCTTCCAGGACAAGAACGTCAACGTCGCGACGCCAGTTGGTGGCCGCCTGTCGTACTACACCGACTGGGAGAAGGAAGACCCGAAACTTGGTAAGAACATGTGGAGCACTTTTCTGGGTAAGGAGCTCCCCCCGTTGCTGAACAAGCAACTTGGCAGCAATGGCGAACAGTCGATTGCAGCAATCTCGATGTCGGGTACTTCTGTGCTCAACCTGGCGATTGAGTACCCAGGCTTTTACAACTCCGTTGCCGCATTCAGCGGATGTGCCCAGACCAGCGATCCGCTTGGCCAGCAGTTCGTCAAGACCACCACGGAGTGGATCGGCGGCGTTGACGACGTGCAGAACATGTGGGGTCCGTTCGACGGCCCCGGTTGGCGGGAACACGACCCCCTTGTGAACGCTGAGAAGCTGCGTGGCACACAGATTTACATGAGCACCGGCAGCGGGCTCCCCGGTTTCCCCAATGACACCCCTGCAAATCCGCGCATCCAGGACGGTCGCGCTGCGATGTTCGACCAGATCGTTGTCGGCAGTCCGATCGAGCTTGCAACCAACCTGTGTACTTCCAACATGGCGAAGCGGCTCTACGAACTGAGTATTCCGGCAGTAGTGGATTTCCGTCCAACAGGTACCCATTCATGGGGCTACTGGCAGGACGATCTGCACAAGTCCTGGCCATTCATCGCACAGTCTCTGGGCGTCTGATTCAAAGTGCCTCGTGCTGGCTTCAACGCCAGCGCGGGGCACCGATTAGCATCATGGGAGGAATCAGCTGTGCGGTTCATTAGGATCATGCTGGTCGTACTGGGAACTTGTTTCCTGCTGTCTGGCACCTCGGTCAGTGCCCTGGCGGATGATCGAGAACCCACCCCTGGTTTCGCGAGTATGGGTCCATCGCCGGCGGGCTCCAACAACTGGAATTGCGTTCCGAGCGCCGAGCATCCTCGTCCGGTAGTTCTCATCCATGGAACAACCGCGAACATGGTTGATACCTGGGCTGAACTTTCCCCGCAACTTGCTGATCTCGGCTACTGCGTATTTGCTCTAAATTATGGAGGGGCACGGGAAATCTTCAATCCCAACGCTCTCCAATGGGGTATCAGGGACATTGCGACTTCAGCGAAAGAGCTTGCAACCTTCGTTGATTCAGTTCGCCGTCATACGGGTGCAAGCCAGGTGGATCTCGTAGGCCACTCCCAAGGGGGAGTCGTCGCTCGCCAGTACCTGAAGTTCGACGGTGGTTCGACTCCGGAAGATCCGTCGAAAAACGCCGTCCATTCTCTGGTCACCCTCGGCGCTACCAACCACGGAACGACCTTCGGCGGCTTGCAAGCGAACGCTGAACAACTGTCAGATTTGGGACTTCCTGGAGACCTCTTGGTTCAGGCGATCTGGGGACCAGCCGGTGTTCAACAACTTCAAGGGACACCGCTGTTGACTGAGCTCAATGCGGGCTCGGAAACCCAACCGGGAGTTACGTATACCGTGATCGCGACCGCTCACGACCAGATTTCAACCCCTCCGGAAGCTTCGTTCCTTACCGCAGGCCCCAATTCCGTTGTCAACAACGTCTGGGTCCAGGATGGATGCCCAGGCAACACTGCCTCGCATGCGGGCCTCGTTCGTGACGCGCATTCGTTGGACCTCGTAAAATCCGCGCTCGATCCGGAATTCACGCCGATCCCCTGCGCATAGCTGCCCCAGTCGTCGCGAGGGTCAGCCGCAGCAGTCGAAAACGCACTCGGCAACCTCCGATCGACAAGCGTGCGCTGTCACGGGCGAACATGACCTCCTACAAGGCCAATCGGGAAGAGCGAAGCATACGAGCCTGGCCATCGCCCGACCAGGCTCGTAGCGCCGGTTGATCAATCAGTGGCGCCACCGCGCAACACACGCTCAATGATCGGCCCGATAGCGCGAACGCCTTCAGGAGACATCATTTCCAGGTGGTGAACGTCGACCAATTCATCCGTCAGTTCTCCTTGCGCGTACGGGCCCCAAACCTTATCGGCTTGTTTTGCGTCCGAACGATCCAACGAACTCACGAAGGTGATCGGCCCCCCGAACGACTGCGGCCGATGGGCATTGATCAGCTTCGCCGAAATCGCAATGCTTGTGAGCAACCGTTTGATCGCAGACGCATCGAGTCCGATTCTCTCTCCGTCGACAGCCGTCAAGATCTCTGCAGACCTTTCGACCGACAATTCATCGAGCTTTTCGTTCTCGCCGAAGACAATCCCCATTGCAGCCAGCTCAGCGTGCACCTGGACAGCATGCTCTGATTCGTCGCGTGTCTCCGGCGAACCGTCCAGCAAGATCAACGCCTCAACGATCTCGCCTCGCTCCTCCATCTTCGCCGCAACCGCTTGAGCAATGATCGCGCCGAGCGACCAACCGAGAATTCGGTACGGGCCTGACTGCTGAACCCGAGTGATCTCGTCCACGTAGCGATCTGCGTAATCGTCAAGGGATCGTCCCTGGAATGCCTCGTCAGTCAGAACTGGGCTCTGCAACCCATAGAGCGGAATCGAACGGTCCACAACTGCCGCCAACGGTGCAAAAGGCCACGCCAGTCCAACGAGTGGATGAACACAGAACAACGGCACATCGCTCCCTGTCGTTCTCAGCGGCAGAAGCGTTCGTAGTGCATCATCGGTTTTCGCATCGAAGCCCACCCGAATTCCGAGCGCAATCCGTTCTGCAAGTTCGCTGACCGTCGAAGTCGCGAAGATGAGTCGCAGTGGGACCTCCGCGGAAACTGCTGCGCTCAGCCGAGCTGCAACCCTCGCTGCGACCAATGAGTTGCCACCCAACTCGAAGAAGCTATCGTCCGCCCCGATTTCCTCGACACCGAGAATCTCCGAAAAGACGCTTGCGACAAGTAGTTCAGCTTCGGTAGTGGGAGCTCGGAACACCGCAACCTCGAACACCGGCTCCGGCAACAACTTCCGATCCAACTTCCCCGACGCATTCAACGGCAACGCATCCAACACCACAAACTGCGACGGCACCATATACGACGCCAACCGCTCCCCCACACCCACCTTCACCACATCAACATCAACCGAAGACCCCACCGCAGCAGTGACATACGCAACCAACTGATCACGCCACACCACCACCACAACAGAACCCACACCCACCTGATCCCGAACCGCAGCCTCGATCTCCCCCAACTCGATCCGCTGACCACGCAACTTCACCTGAAAATCACTACGCCCGACATACTCGAGCTCACCCGACACACCGATCCACCGCACCACATCCCCCGTGCGATACATCCGCGAACCCACCCCACCGAACGGATTCGCCACAAACCGCTCCGCCGACAAATCCACCCGCCCGAAATACCCACGAGCGACCTGCACACCCGACAAATACAACTCACCCGCAACACCCACCGGCACCGGACGCAACCGCGAATCCAACACCAACACCGACGAATTCCACACCGGAGCACCCATCGGCACCACCACACCCACACCATCAAGCGGACCCGCCGCCGTCGCATGCACCGTGAACTCCGTCGGACCATACAAATTATGAACCTCAACCAACGGCAACACCGACAACACCCGACCCACCACCGACGCCGGCAACGCCTCACCCGCCGCGAAAATCACCCGCAACGAACCCAACCCACCACCGAGACGCGAAACCGTCGCCTCCGATGCATCGACCAACTGATCGACGAACACCTCCAACATCGACGGCACAAACGAGACCATCGACACCGACTCCGCCGCCACCACCGACGCCAAATACCCCGGATCCCGATGACCATCATGAGCAGCCACCACCAACCGAGCACCCACCGCCAACGGAACAAACAACTCCCACACCGACACATCGAACGTCACCGGAGTCTTGAACAACACCACATCAGAACCCGACACCGCATAACGCTCCGCCAACCACGACACCTGATTGACCACACTGCGATGACTGACCGCCACACCCTTCGGCCGCCCCGTCGACCCCGACGTGAAAATCACATACGCCGTATTCCCCGACCGCAACGGCGAAACCCGATCCACATCCGACACAGGAGCATCCGAAAAACCAGACACATCAACAACATCAACCTCGACCACCGGCACCACACCAGCATCGAAACCAACATCAGAAGTACTGACCACACACACCGGCGACGCCGCCGCCAACACATACCCATTACGCTCCGCAGGCTGATCCGGATCCACCGGAACATACCCACCACCAGCCTTGAGCACACCGTAAACCGCAACCAACAAATCAACCGACCGACGAACCGCAACACCCACCAACGACTCCGGCCCCACACCCACCGAAACCAAATACCGCGCAAAACGATTCACCCGAGCATCGAACTCCGCATACGACAGCGACACACCCTCGAACGAGAGCGCCACCGCATCCGGAGACACCGCCACCCGAGCATCAAACCCATCCAACACCGACACACCCGACACAACCCGAGCCGTGTCATTCCAACCCTCGAGCACCAACGAACGCTCAACAGAATCCAAAATGTCAACGTCACCCAAAATGGTTGACTGATCAGCGACGAGGGCGGCCAGGATGCGTTCGAATCGGGTTGCCATCGAGGCCACCGTCGACTCGTCGAACAGATCCGTCGCGTACGTGAACGTCGCCGCCATCCCGGCCGGGGCACCGGACTCGTCGAACTGCTCGACCATGGTCAACTGCAGATCAAACTTCGCTGCCACCGCGCCGGTATCGACGCCGGCAACCGTCAGATCGCCCAACTGCAACGCGGTCTGGCGAGCGCTCTGGAACGAGAGCATCACCTGGAACAACGGATTACGCGCCTGCGACCGCGCCGGATTGAGCACCTCCACCAACCGCTCGAACGGCACATCCGCATGCGCAAACGCACCCAGATCACCCTCACGAACCCGACCCAACAACCCCGAGAACGACTCCGAAGAATCCACCTCGGTCCGCAACACCAACGTATTGACGAACATCCCAATCAAATCATCGAGAACCTGCTCACCACGACCCGCCACCGGAGTACCGATCGCAATATCGGACGTCCCCGACAACCGCGACAACAACACCGCCAACGCCGCATGCACCACCATGAACAACGACGAATTCGACTCACGCGCAGCAACACTCAACGACACATGCACATCAGGATCAATCACGAACGAATACGCAGCACCACGATTGGATGCCACCGCCGGCCGCGGACGATCCGCCGGCAAATCCAACTGATCCGGCAACCCCGACAACGCCGACTCCCAGAACCCGATCTGACGCGAAATCAACGACCCCGCATCATCTTCCGACCCCAAAGTCTCCCGCTGCCACAACGCGTAATCCGCATACTGCACCGCCAGAGGCGCCCACCCCGGAACCTCACCCCGAGAACGAGCCTCATACGCAACCATCACATCACGCGTCAACGGCCCCATCGACACACCATCACCACTGATGTGATGAACCACCATCGCCAACACGAACTCCGACTCCGACACCGCGAACAACCGCGCCCGAACCGGAACCTCCACCGCAACATCGAAACCAGCCAACAAGAACTCCGTCACCGCACCAACGACATCGGACTCCGACACCACAACCGGCGACAAATCCAACCGCACCCGATCCGCAGACAACACCTCCTGGAACCCGACACCGTCGACCTCCGGATACACCGTCCGCAAAATCTCGTGCCGCGCAACAACATCCGACACAGCAGCATCCAAAGCCGCCACATCCAACAACCCCGACAACCGAATCGCCACCGGAATATTGTCAACATTGGATCCAGGATCGAATCGGTTCAAGAACCACATCCGCTGCTGCGCCAACGACAACGGCACCCGCTCCGGCCGCACCCGAGCCGTCAACGCCGCACGCGCACCCGAACCGACCTCCGACTCCACCCGAGCAGCCAACAACTCCACCGACGACGCCTCGAACAACACCCGCACCGGAACCTGCGCATCGAGCGCCTGCCCCAACCGCGCCGCCACCCGAGTAGCAATCAACGAATTACCACCCAAAGCAAAGAAATCATCATCCAACCCGACACGCTCGACCCCGAGAACATCCCCGAACACCGACGCGACGATCTCCTCCACCGCCGTCACCGGAGCCCGGAACACCGCAGCCTCGAACACCGGCTCCGGCAACAACTTCCGATCCAACTTCCCCGACGCATTCAACGGCAACGCATCCAACACCATGATCAACGACGGAACCATATACGACGGCAACACCGCACGCAGCGAATCCGTAAGCGCCACAGCATCAACAACCGCACCCGACGCCGGCACCACATACCCCACCAACTGATCGCCGGTCTTGGTCGATACCAGAGTCACCGCCGATGCGGATACCGACGCATCGGTCACCAACGCTGACTCGATCTCACCCAGTTCGATCCGCTGACCACGCAACTTCACCTGGAAATCGCTACGACCGATGTACTCCAGCTCACCCGACGCATCCCACCGCACCAAATCGCCCGTGCGATACATTCGACCGCCCCCACTGCCATCGGCAAACGGGTTCGCAACAAACCGATCCGACGACATTGCAGCCCGCCCGATATACCCGCGCGCCAACTGAACGCCCGATAGATAAAGCTCGCCGACAACACCCCTTGAAACCGGGTGCAGCCTGGAATCCAGGACTAACAGCCCTGTATTCCACACAGCAGAACCAATCGGGATCGACACGGTCTCGTCCGATGTGACTTCATGGAAGGTCACATCAATTGCGGCCTCGGCAGGACCGTACAAATTCTCCAAGCGTGCCGATGGCATCACCCCGAAAACTTGTGCAGCAGTGCCAATTTTCAATGCCTCTCCACCGGAGAACACCAGCCTCAAGGAAGGAACATTGCTGGCATATTCGGCTGAAATGAATAGGGCCATCATTGCCGGCACGAAGTGCGCGACCGTAACCGCATGCTCCCGGATCAACTTCGCTATGTACTGAGGGTCACGATGGCCATCCGGTTCGGCGATCACCATGCGTGCGCCTACTTGGCACGGCCAGAACAACTCCCAAAGTGAAACGTCAAATGTGGACGGAGTCTTAACCAGCACCACGTCCGACGGGTCCAAATTGTATCGATCCTGGCGCCAAAGCATCTGGTTTACTACGGCGATATGCGATACCAGGACGCCTTTCGGCGTCCCTGTAGAACCAGAAGTGAAGATCACGTACGCAGGATGATCTCCCCGAAGATCAGACAGTCGCTCTGAATCGGTGATCGGATCAATCGAATACGTATGCAGGTCAAGACTGTCAACATCAACCCAGGAAGTCGACAACTTCGCGTCGAGTCGACCATCAACCGTAACGTCACGCGAGTACAAGACAACTGCCGGCGCCGCCGTTCGCAAAACATAAGAGACGCGTTCAGTCGGATGCGAAGGGTCTAGGGGCACGTATCCACCACCCGCGCGAATCACCGCGTGAGCTGCGATCACCCAAGATACAGACCGCTCCATAAACACGCCGACCAGGACCTCAGGTCCAACGCCTTGCGAAATCAGATATCGGGCCAATTGATTGACACGCGAGTCGAATTCGCCATAGGACAAGCTTTCGCCACCATAACTCAGCGCGATATCCGCCGCACGCTGCGCCGTTTTTACGGTATCCACCAGTCGAGTCGCGGGCAGTTCTCTACGAGTGGCCCGAGATCTGTTGTAGAACTCAAACCGTTCGGCGCGGTCGAGCAGATCCACTTCCCCCACCGGTTCCGTTGGATCGTTGAGTCCGGTGCGAAGAATCCGTTCGAATCGGGTTGCCATCGAGGCCACCGTCGACTCGTCGAACAGATCCGTCGCGTACGTGAACGTCGCCGCCATCCCGGCCGGGGCACCGGACTCGTCGAACTGCTCGACCATGGTCAACTGCAGATCAAACTTCGCTGCCACCGCGCCGGTATCGACGCCGGCAACCGTCAGATCACCCAACTGCAACGCGGTCTGCTCCATGTTCTGGAACGAAAGCATCACCTGGAACAACGGATTACGCGCCTGCGACCGCGCCGGATTGAGCACCTCCACCAACCGCTCGAACGGCACATCCGCATGCGCAAACGCACCCAGATCACCCTCACGAACCCGACCCAACAACCCCGAGAACGACTCCGAAGAATCCACCTCGGTCCGCAACACCAACGTATTGACGAACATCCCAATCAAATCATCGAGAACCTGCTCACCACGACCCGCCACCGGAGTACCGATCGCAATATCGGACGTCCCCGACAACCGCGACAACAACACCGCCAACGCCGCATGCACCACCATGAACAACGACGAATTCGACTCCCGCGCAGCAACACTCAACGACACATGCACATCAGGATCAATCACGAACGAATACGCAGCACCACGATTGGATGCCACCGCCGGCCGCGGACGATCCGCCGGCAAATCCAACTGATCCGGCAACCCCGACAACGCCGACTCCCAGAACCCGATCTGACGCGAAATCAACGACCCCGCATCATCTTCCGACCCCAAAGTCTCCCGCTGCCACAACGCGTAATCCGCATACTGCACCGCCAGAGGCGCCCACCCCGGAACCTCACCCCGAGAACGAGCCTCATACGCAACCATCACATCACGCGTCAACGGCCCCATCGACACACCATCACCACTGATGTGATGAACCACCATCGCCAACACGAACTCCGACTCCGACACCGCGAACAACCGCGCCCGAACCGGAACCTCCACCGCAACATCGAAACCAGCCAACAAGAACTCCGTCACCGCACCAACGACATCGGACTCCGACACCACAACCGGCGACAAATCCAACCGCACCCGATCCGCAGACAACACCTCCTGGAACCCGACACCGTCGACCTCCGGATACACCGTCCGCAAAATCTCATGCCGCGCAACAACATCCGACACAGCAGCATCCAAAGCCGCCACATCCAACAACCCCGACAACCGAATCGCCACCGGAATATTGTTCGCCGACGACGCCGTATCGAAACGGTTCAAGAACCACATCCGCTGCTGCGCCAACGACAACGGCACCCGCTCCGGACGCACCCGAACCGTCAACGCCGCCCGCGCACCCGAACCGACCTCCGACTCCACCCGAGCAGCCAACAACTCCACCGACGACGCCTCGAACAACACCCGCACCGGAACCTGCGCATCAAGCGCCTGCCCCAACCGCGCCGCCACCCGAGTCGCAATCAGCGAATTACCACCCAAAGCAAAGAAATCATCATCGAGACCCACCCGATCCACACCCAGCAGATCCGCGAACACCGACGCGACGATCTCCTCCACCGCAGTCACCGGAGCCCGGAACACCGCAGCCTCGAACACCGGCTCCGGCAACAACTTCCGATCCAACTTACCCGACGCATTCAGCGGCAACGCATCCAACACCATGATCAACGACGGAACCATGTACGACGGCAACACTGCACGCAGCGAATCCGTAAGCGCCACAGCATCAACAACCGCACCCGACGCCGGCACCACATACCCCACCAAGCTGTCACCCGCCTTGGAGCCAGAGTGCAACACGACGACGGCGTCATTGACGTTCTCATGTGTGAGCAGGGCTGACTCGATCTCCCCCAACTCGATCCTCTGACCACGCAACTTCACCTGGAAATCGCTACGACCGATGTACTCCAGTTCCCCCGATTTGTTCCATCGAACCAAATCTCCGGTGCGGTACAACCTGGTGCCGGCTGAACCGAATGGATCGGCGACAAATCGAAGCGCCGTCATACCGGGCTCACCGTGGTATGCACGAGCCACCTGCGGTCCACCCAAATACAGCTCACCGGCGACGCCTACCGGCACTGGTGCCAGCCGGCTGTCAAGCACAACAGTGGACGTGTTGGCAACGGGCGAGCCGATCGGGACAACCGTAGTCTCGGGAGTCGCCTCCCAAGCCGTTACCACCTCGACCTCGGCAGGCCCGTACCAGTTGTACAGGCTCGCAGAAGCGTACCCGCTGAATCGGCGTACGGTGTCGGCGCTCAACGCCTCTCCTGCAACAAAGACTCGACGCACCGATTTCGACAGCGGCGCTGGCACCGCGGACATGAATGCGTTCAGCATCGACGGAACGAAATGCACCGTCGTGACCCGCTCTTGCGCAATGGTTTTCGCAAGATAATCTGCGTCCCGGTGTCCGTCGGGCACCGCGATGACCAATTTCGCGCCAGTTTGGAGAGTCCAGAACAATTCCCAGACTGAAATGTCGAAGGTAATCGGCGTTTTGTGCAGCACCACATCCGAGCGATCAAGCCCGTAGGCCGTCTGAGCCCACACCAACTGGTTCACCGTTGCGCTGTGGGTAATCGCAACGCCCTTGGGGCGACCTGTCGAACCTGAAGTGAAGATCAGATACGCAGTGTTTTCCGATCGCAAAGGCGAATTGCGTTCAGAGTCGGCAATTCGGCGAGATGGGAACCCGTCCAAGTTTAGAGCCTCGACAGTCACCATCCGTCGACCCGTCGGCCCGAACTGATCGCGAGCGGTAGTCAGAATCAGTACCGGGTCCGCCGCCTCTATGACGTACTCGGTGCGTTCTGCTGGATGATCTGGATCGATAGGTACGTAGGCGCCCCCAGCCTTCAGAACGGCGTAGATCGCAACCACGAGGTCAATGCTCCGACGCATCGCCACACCGACCAACTGTTCAGGTCCGACTCCTTCGGAAATGAGGTGACGCGCGAGTTGATTAACCTTGGAATCGAACTCCGCATACGTAAGTTCAATTTCGTCCATGGCCAACGCGACAGAGTTTGGCGTCCGCGCAACCTGCTCGTCGAACAACGAGACCAGCGTCGCATTGTCCGAGCACAAAGAACCGGCCGAAACAGCCTGTGCCAGTACCTGTTCACTCTCGCTCTGTGAGAGCACTGGGATATCACCCACCAGTACGTCCGGAGTTGCAGACACTGTGTTCAGAATTCGCAACAGACGATCGACGAATTCCAACACCGTTGATTCGTCGAATAGGTCGGTTGCGTAGTTGAACGACCCGTGCATCCCTGAGGGATCTCCAGAGTCGCTGACGACTTCGGACACAGTGACCTGAAGGTCGTATTTCGCCGTTCCCGAATCCGCTTCGATCCCGGAAATCGTGAGTTCTGGCAGCACGAACTGCGTTTGCGCAAAGTTCTGGAACACCAACAAAACCTGGAACAGCGGTGAGTGCGCAGTAGAACGCACGGGGTCGATCTCATCCACCAACCACTCGAACGGCACATCCGCATTGGCAAACGCCGATAGATCGGTCTCACGCACCTGCTCCAAGAAGGAACCGAATCTCTCCGACGCTTCGACGTTTGTGCGTAAGACAAGAGTGTTGACGAACATACCGATCAGATCGTCGAGTTCGGCCTCGCCGCGACCTGCGACAGGAGTACCAAGGACCACGTCCGTGGAACTGCTCAGTCTGGACATCAAAACAGCCACAGCCGCGTGAATGACCATGAAGACAGTCACGTTGTGACCCTCTGCAAGCCTCGACAAGTCTGAATGAAGGCGTGCATCGATCGTGAAATCGACTGTCGCTCCGCGCAACGACTGAATCGCCGGCCTTGCACGATCCAAGGGGAGATTCAGAACGGGGGGAACGTCAGCCAGCTGAGCTCGCCAGTACGCAATTTGCTTCGACGCGATCGAATCCGGGTCGCCATCTGAGCCCAACATCTCGCGTTGCCACAACGCATAGTCCGCATACTGCACTCCGAGAGGTGCCCACCCCGGAACTACGCCCCGAGATCGGGCCTCATACGCGACCATGACATCGCGCCCGAGTGGCCCGATCGAGGAACCGTCTCCGGCAACGTGGTGGATCACGACAACCAACACGTAGTTGTCAGAGCCAAGGCTGAACAGTTTCGCTCGAACGGGGACCTCAGCACCGACGTCGAATCCCTGTCCGACAACCTCCGCTACGCGCAGCATTACCGACTCGGCGTCGACCTCGACTGGACTCAAGTCCAGCACAACCTCTTCCGGTGGAACAATTACCTGCATAGGTCCATCTGAATCGCTTGGGTACAACGTTCTGAGCGACTCGTGCCGTGCCAGCACGTCGAAAACAGCAGCTTTCAGCCCCGCCACGTCCAGCGTCCCTGAAAGCCGAATCGCGAGAGGAACGTTGTAGACCGGCGACTCTGGGTCCAGTTGGTTCAGAAACCACATCCGTTGCTGTGCAAGGGACAACGGCACCCGCTCCGGGCGCACCTGAGCAGTCAATGCCGCCCGAGCACCCGAACCGACCTCGGCCTGGACTCGGGCAGCCACACCCTCGACCGAGGACACCTCGAACAGCACTCGCACCGGAACCTGCGTATCAAGCGCCTGCCCAAGGCGGGCAACCATCCGAGTCGCAATCAGCGAGTTGCCACCCAAAGCAAAGAAATCATCATCAAGCCCGACCCGATCCACACCCAACACCTCGGCGAAAACCGAGGCAACCGACTCCTCCACCGGAGTCACCGGAGCTCGGAATGCCGCAGCCTCGAACACCGGCTTCGGCAACAACTTCCGATCCAACTTCCCCGAAGCATTCAGCGGGAACGCATCCAACACCATGATCTGCGACGGCACCATATACGACGGCAACACCGACCCCAACGAATCCACAAGCGCCGCAACATCAACCACCGCACCCGACGCAGGCACCACATACCCCACCAACTGATCACCGGTCTTGGTCGACACCACCGCCACCGACGACACCGACACCGACACATCGGCCACCAGCGCCGACTCGATCTCCCCCAACTCGATCCGCTGACCACGGAACTTCACCTGGAAATCGGTACGCCCGATGTACTCGAGCTCCCCCGACCAGCCCCACCGCACCAAATCCCCCGTGCGATACATCCGATCTCCAACACTGCCATCGGTGAACGGATTCGCCACGAAGCGATCCGCCGACAAATCTGGACGAGAAACATACCCACGAGCCAACTGATCACCCGCAAGATACAACTCACCCGCAACACCCACCGGCACCGGACGCAATCGCGAATCCAAGACGAAAACCCGCGAATTCCACTGCGGCACACCAATAGAAACCACACCACCTTGGACGGCATCCGTCACATCCGCGAACGTGATCGACACCGCGGCCTCGGTCGGACCATACAAGTTGTGAACCCGCGCCCTAGAAACAACACCGAAATCGCGCACCGTCTGCGCCGGCAACGCCTCGCCGATGACGAACACATCACGCAGCGAATCCAACTGGCTGGCAGAGACTTCCCCTGCGAACACCGACAACATCGTCGGCACGAAGTCCGTCACTGTCACACCCTGATCATCGATCACCGACGCCAAATACCCCGGATCCCGATGACCGTCATGGGTGGCTACCACCAACCGAGCACCCACCGCCAACGGCAGGAAGAACCCCCACAACGACACGTCGAACGTCGTCGCCGTCTTCTGCAGATACACATCCGACCCAGTCAGAACATACCGCCCCTGCATCCACGCCATCTGATTGACGATCGCCGCATGCGAAACCGCCACACCCTTCGGCTTCCCCGTCGACCCCGACGTGAAGATCACATATGCAGCATTCGAACCCCGCAGCGGTGCAACACGATCCGCATTCGTAACAGGCGCATCCGAGAACCTGGACACATCCAACTCGTCGATCAACACCACATCGAACTCACCCGGCAACGCCACACTGTCACCCGCACTGGACAACACACACACCGGTGCCGCGGTATCGAGAATATGACCATTGCGCTCGACCGGATGATCCGGATCCAACGGCACATATGCCCCGCCCGCAGCAACCACTGCATACATACCCACCACAAGGTCAACCGACCGGCGCATCGCCAACGCCACCAACGACTCCGGCCCCACACCTGCCGAAATCAGATACCGTGCAAGGCGATTCACCCGGGACGCGAAGTCCACATACGTCAGAGACTGTCCCTGGAACACCACCGCCACCGCACCCGGCGTCGCCGCCACCTGCGCAACAAACCCGTCGAGCAACAAAGCACCGTCAGTCAACTCGTGAACAGTGTCATTGACCGTCACCAACACCTGCGAACGCTCGTCCTCGCCGAGCAACTCCACATCCCCGACAACCGAATCAGGCTCCGCCACCATCGCTTCCAGAACACGCACCAACCGCTGCGCAAACGAGACAACTGTCGACGCGTCGAACAGATCCGTGGCATACGTCAGCGACATCGGCATCCCCACACCGACGCCGCCCTCCTCCAACGGCGTCACCGTCAACTGCAGATCGAACTTCGCGATCTCGACACCGGCGTCGAACCCGGCAATCGACAGTCCCGGCAACTCCACGACATCCTGCGCCATGTTCTGAAAGAACAACGCAACCTGGAACAGCGGATGATGGGCCTGCGACCGCGCCGGATCAAGCACCTCCACCAATCGCTCGAACGGCACGTCCTCGTTGCCGAACGCCCCCAGATCGACCTCACGAACACGACCCAACAACGCCGAGAAAGACTCCGAAGAATCCACCTCGGTCCGCAACACCAACGTATTGACGAACATCCCGATCAGATCGTCCAGCTCCGGCTCACCCCGCCCTGCGATCGGCGAGCCCACCACAACGTCATCGCTACCGCTCAGCCGCGCCAACAACACCGCCAACGCCGCATGCACCACCATGAACAACGACACATTACGATCAAGCGCCAACTGCTCGAGCGCTCGATGCAACCGCGCATCTATCGAAAACTGGTAACTCGCACCATGATTGGATGCCACCAACGGCCGCGGACGATCCGCCGGCAACTCGATCCGCTCCGGCAACCCCGCCAACACCGACGTCCAATACCCCAACTGCTCGGACATCAACGACGACGGATCGCCCTCGGACCCCAACACCTCACGTTGCCACAACGCGAAGTCCGCGTACTGCACCGCCAGCGGCGCCCACTGAGGAACCTGCCCACTCGCACGCGCCACATACGCCACCGACACATCACGCACCAACGGCCCCAACGACACACCATCAGCAGCAATATGGTGAATCACCAACGCCAATACAAACTCCGACGAGCCCGTCTGGAACAAACGAACCCGCAATGGCACCTCGACCGTGACATCGAACCCCTCTGCCACGACTGGCGTCAGCACGCCGAGCAAGTCTGTCTCGTCGACAGTTTCGGGCAATACAGTCCCCACGAATTCGTCCACCGGAAGAACTTGTTGGAACCCGATACCCTCGAATTCCGGGTAGACGGTTCGCAACACCTCGTGCCGCGCAACAACATCCGACAACGCTGCGGACAGTGCCGAGACATCGACGGCACCGGACAAGCGCAACACAATCGGAATATTGTTCACACCAGACACAGAGTCGAATCTCGACAAGAACCACATCCGCGACTGTGCAAGGGAAAGAGGTATCCGCTCCGGACGAGAGCGAGGGGCCAAGGCAATTCGCACACGCCCCGCTGAATCTGACAAAACAGATGCAAGACCGGAGACGGTCGAGTACTCGAACAGCGTTTTGACCTGAACCCGTACATCGAAAGCCGCACTGAGACGTCCAGCCAACTTCGCAGCAATCAACGAATTGCCGCCGAGTTCGAAGAAGTCGTCGTCAGCGCCGACTCGGTCCAGACCCAAGAGTTCTTCGAATACGCGCGCGACCACGACCTCACCAGCGGAGGAGGGCGCGACAAACTCTCGGGCCTCGAATACGGGGTCAGGAAGCGCTGCCGAATCCAGCTTTCCTACTGGTGTCAGGGGGATCTCGTTGATGACAACGACAGCCGCCGGAATCATGTGACGAGGAAGATCCGTCTTGACCACTGCCAGGACGTCATCCCCGGACAGCACGGCGCCAACTGCAGGAAGAACGTAAGAGATGAGAGCCGTTTCACCGCTGGGCAACACTCGCCCGAGAGTTGTCACGAACTCGACCCGGTCGTCGAGTGCGATGACCGCGTCAATTTCAGTCAACTCGATGCGGAAGCCACGGATCTTGACCTGGGAATCGGACCGTCCGACATATTCGACGCTACGATCGCCGGCAGCACTTTCCGTCCACCGCACCACGTCCCCCGTGCGGTACATTCGTTCAC
The DNA here is from genome assembly GCF_053470465.1 of Rhodococcus sp. GB-02. Taxonomy (NCBI): domain Bacteria; kingdom Bacillati; phylum Actinomycetota; class Actinomycetes; order Mycobacteriales; family Nocardiaceae; genus Rhodococcus; species Rhodococcus sp. GB-02. The sequence continues at coordinate 2,214,632 of NZ_JBPUKE010000001.1, read as the reverse complement.
CCTGTGAACCAAAGGGATTCGCGATGAATCTATCGGCCGTCATACCTGCCAAATTGTGGTATCCGCGCGCAACCTGCGGTCCTGCAAGATAGAGCTCACCCGTAGTTCCCGTCGGTACAGGCTGCAAGCGAGCATCCAATACCAAAGACGCTGCACCACGAATCGGACCACCGATCGTGACTGGATCACCCGCACCGAGTTCCGTCATGTTCGTGACGATCGTCATCTCGGTCGGGCCGTACGCATTGAAAAAGTGACGCCCGGGCGCCCACTTCGCGACCAACTCTGGCGGACACGCCTCACCCGCGACAACGACAACAGCAACATCGTCGAGTCCCGATGGATCCACCGATGCGAGCACCGAAGGAGTGGCGCCGACATGGGTCACTCGCTCTGATTTGATCAGCTCGGCTAGCTCAGGACCACCGTAGATGCTCGATGGGGCAATCACCATGACGGCGCCTGCCCCGATCGTCTCGAGTAACTCGAAGATCGACACATCGAAGCTTGGAGTCGTGAAGTGCAACACCCTTGAATTTACGTCGAGCGACAGCAAGCGAATTTGCTCTCGCTGCAGGACGGCTAGCCCTGAATGCGAAACAACAACACCCTTGGGGCGCCCTGTGGAGCCGGATGTGTAGATGACGTATGCGGCGTGCTGCTCCCGCAGTGTCCTTACCCGCTCGTCGTACGTCACTGGCGCGCCGGAGACGGCGGCCAACGACTCGACAGTGTCCGAAGCATCGATCGAGATCCACCCGACCGAGTCAGTTAACCCGGTGCGTACACCCTCAGTGGTCAAACCGACCGAAACGCCAGAATCGCTGATCATGTAGGCCACGCGATCGGCTGGATAGTTCGGATCCACCGGTACGAAGGCGGCGCCGGACTTGACGACTGCCCACAGTGCCAGAACGGACTCGATGGACCGCGGTATCGAAATTGCAACCCGATCCTCTGGCCCCATGCCGCCGGCGATCAACAATCTCGCCAATCGAGATGATTGCTCGTCCAACTCGGCGTATGACAGTGATCGTCCTTCGAACCGCAATGCCTCCCGCTCGGGACCCAACTCAACAGCTGCCGCCAGCAGTTGCGGAAGCAGCGCGGTGCTGGAACGACGGCCGCGTGCCGGGCGCTCCCGACGTGTCTTGCGAGCTGCCGAAGTCCCTGGCGTCACACCATCGGAGCTCATGCGGTCACGGCCTGCACTCGAACGGCATGCTGGAGGAACACGTGCTGCGTCAAGACAATTTCACCTTCGCTTTGGTACTGCAGTTCGATCAGTATTCGCAGGAATCCGATCACTTCCCGAGGTTCTACCCTTGACCTGGGAAAATCGAGTTCGACGTCCCGGTAAAGCCCCTGTAGTTGATCGGACACACCGAACCATTGTTACAGCTGTCGAAGAGTGGACAGCATTGGACTGTTCGGGATATGTGTCCGCCTTCTTCGTGAACGGCCGCGTCAGTTCAGAGTCCACGTCGCGGCGTCACAAGCCAGGCGTAGATCCGGCAAGGCTCCCTCGATGACATCCGTGAAGACGTCTGTCGGACCAACCGCGTGCGAAACCCACTCCTCTTCCAGGAGTTCGTGCACCTCTGCGTCCTTAGCCTCTTCCGAGTACAGAAGTACGACGCCACCGACCGCTCCGCCAAGCAGAATAGTCAGAATCGATGTTTCGTCGTCCTCGGGACCGAAGTACATCAAACGCGATTCATAGTCGACATCGTGCTTCTGCGACATCGCGTCCAACTTCGCTGCGAGCTCTCCATGGGTGATCTGGCCAGGGCGCGAACCGGCAACCACGACCGCGATGTCGTCCGCACTCAGCGGACGAAGCCGGTCCGTGTAGTTCACGGAACGACTCGAGTACGACGCCACCAACTCGACAACATCTGGCTGGTCCAAGTCGAGGCTCCTGTCCAGCGGTACGTCAGATTCGGCCTCACCCGAAACCAACGCCAAGGCCACACTCGGAGCCGTTTCTGTCCCACGTGCTGCTCCTGTAGCTCCTACCAGAGCTGCCGCGCCGGCTTTGGACAGCGCCCAGATCGCCACCACCATTTCGATGCCACGCAATCCTGTGATCCCCACCGTGTCGCCAGGACCGATCCCAAGGTTGATCAGGTGGCGAGCGAGGCGAGATGATCGCGTGTCGACATCGTGGTACGTGAATTCCTCCTCATCGCCCACGACTGCGACAGCATCAGGATCAGCCTCTACGGAGTTTGCCAATCGCTGTGGCACGAGTCGGCCCGTCGGAGCGCCAACTGCTGAGGATGGCGTTGCGCCCACGGATCCGAGGACTTCTGCGCGTTCAGAGTCGGTGAGCAGATCGATGTCACCGATCGGACGTGAAGGATCCGAGGACACCCGATCTAGAACGCGTAGGAATCGCTCGACATGTGCGTCGGCGGTCGCTTGGTCGAAAAGATCGGCGGCGAATACCAAATGGCCGAGCAATCCGCCTGTTGTCGGATCAGAACTGAGATTGAGTTGGAGGTCGAACTTCGCCGTCGCCTCCACACCCTCGACTGCCGTGATCTTCAAATCCGGCAGGCTGAACTCGGCTCCTGCCATCGGTTCGACCGACATTGCAACCTGGAAAAGCTCGTTAGCTGACGCCGACAAGGCGCCGGTTACTTCCTCGAACGGTATGTCTCCGTTCGCAAATGCCTCGAGATCGACATTTCGAACCTGCGAGACCAATTCGCCGAATCCTGCTCCAAGATCCGGAGAGGTCCTGAGTGCAAGCGTGTTGACGAACATTCCGACTATGTCGTCAAGTTGCTGCTCACCTCGCCCGGCTACAACCGTTCCGATCGCAAAATCTCGGCTTCCGCTCAACCGTGAGATGAGAACTGCAAGCGCAGCATGCACGACCATGAACAATGTGGCGTTGTGTTCTCGCGCAATCTCGTTGAGCCGCGTCGCCGTTTCCGCGTTGACGGAGAACTCCGAGACACCGGCCCTTGTAGACATCTGCGCGGGTCGCTGACGGTCGGAAGGCAATCCGGGCGTCGACGACACACCGTTCAACGTCCGGCGCCAGAAGTCGAGTTGCTGTGCAGCCTGTGACCCGACCTCGTCGACGCTACCGAGCACTTCGCGCTGCCAGATCGCGAAATCCGCGTACTGAACAGTCAACGGCGTCCACGACGGCGCGGTGCTGCGCACGCGAGCCTCATAGGCGACCATCATGTCTCGGGCCAGAGGTGCCATCGATTCACCGTCAGCGGCGATGTGGTGAGCGACCAAGACGAATATGAAGTCTGCCGGTGCCAACTCGAGCAACCCCGTGCGTACGGGTACTTCCTGAGCTACGTCGAATCCGGTCGTCACCAACTCCACGACGCGGTTGAAAGCGGCGGCTTCGTCGTCTACCTGAAGCGTCTCGAGAGGCGAAAGGAGTTCGTCGACGGCGACGATCTTCTGAACCGGCCCTTCGATGTCACTCGGGTACCTCGTCCGGAGCGACTCGTGTCGAATCAAAACGTCGTGAAGAGCCTGGCGCAAAGCCGCGACATCCAAGTTCCCCGTCAATCGCAGTGCCAACGGAATGTTGTATGCCGCAGAACCGGGATCCATCTGGTTGATCAACCACATACGCTGCTGCGCCAAGGAGAGAGGGAGGCGTTCCGGGCGTTCCCGCGCCTCCAGCTCCATTCTCGCGCCGGAGCCTGCAGTCTTTTGCGCTACTGCAGCCAAACCTTCCACTGTCGAGTTCTCGAACAGTACGCGCACCGGGATCTGAGCATCGAGAGCCTGCCCCAACCGTGCTGCCAACCTGGTAGCGATCAACGAATTGCCACCCAGCGCAAAGAAATCGTCATCCAGACCGACCCGCTCGATGCTCAATACATCGCCGAACACCGACGCAACAATTTCCTGCACCGCTGTAACCGGCGCCCGAAACTCCGCTGCCTCGAATACCGGTGACGGGAGTGCCTTTCGATCCAACTTGCCCGACGCATTGAGAGGAAGCTCGTCGAGAACAAGAACCTTCGACGGCACCATGTACGCCGGAAGCACGGCCCGGGCCGACTCCAGAACATCCGACGCGTCCACTGCAGTTCCCACGACGTACCCGACCAGGCTGTCGCCGAACGTAGCATCGCTGTGCAGAACGACCACCGCGTCTGAAACCGTCTCGTGCGCGATCAGCGCAGACTCGATCTCGCCGAGTTCGATGCGCTGCCCCCGCAATTTGACCTGGAAATCCGATCGGCCGATGTACTCCAGCTCGCCCCGACCGTTCCACCTGACCAGGTCGCCGGTTCGATACAACCTACTACCGCCACCTGATTCGCCCTCTCCCCCAACCACAAAGGGGTTGGCGACGAAACGTTCCGCAGTCAACGCCGCTCGGTTCCCGTATCCGCGACCGACACCGACACCACCGACATACAACTCACCGATCACGCCGGGCGGCACCAGACCCAACGAACGATCCAGAACGAACAGATCCATGTTCGGCACCGGCGCACCGATCGGAACGCTGACAGTGTCGTGCACGGTCACCGCATGGAACGAGACCACGTCCGACGCTTCCGTCGGGCCGTAACTGTTCACCACGCGTACTCCGCCCGACAACAACTTCCCGAGACGATTGAGCCGTATCGACTCGCCACCGAGGAATACAACAGCCAAAGCGCTCAGAGCAGAATCCTCGTCGGAATCCACCACGGCTTCGAACGCGCTCGGCGACATGTTCGCCACTGCAACGTCACCGTGCCCGACGCGAGCAACGATTGCGTCGGGGTCGAAACCGTCTGGGGCAAGCACCACGGTCCGACCGCTGCTCAACGCTGCCCAGACGTTCTTCTGGGTCAAGTCGAAACTCGGTGACGATGCGATCAGAAGACCACCCGTTTCGGGCAACTCGCTGCGATACCAGGCCACCGTGTTCTCGATGCCAGCCATCGGCACCAACGTCGGCTTCGGGCGACCCGTCGAACCGGATGTCGAAATGACATACCCCAAGCGGTCCCCCGCACCGAGTTCACGCCATCGATCCGTCGGCCCCTCCACAATCGTCGAATCCCGCATGAGGGTGTCGAGGACGATGACGTCCACCGCCAGATCGAGAGTCGTCGTACTCACCGCACATCGGGCGCCAGTGTCGGCGATTATCGCTTCGATCCGATCCTGTGGGTACGACGGATCGATCGGCCCGTACGCAGCACCCGCCTTCCAGGCCGCCAACATACCTACGACCCACTCGACCGACCTCGGCACGATCAATGCGACAACGTCATCCGGACCGACGCCGGCCGCCGTCAATCGCTCGGCCACCACGTTTGCGTAGGCGTCGAGCTGCTCGTAGGTCAGCGCCTCGCCATCGCACTCGACGGCAAGAGAATCAGGGGTCCGTCCAACCTGTTCTTCGAACATCGCAGTCAAGGACGCGCCTGCCAACGCTGTGCGCCCACCAGTGGACCAGCTGAGAAGGTTGCTGCGCTCAGCTGTCGTAAGTACGTCAATATCACCCAACCGAACTGACGGATCAACAGTGATCTCAGCAAGGATGCGCCCGAACCTGTCGGCAAAGCCTGCCACCGTCGACTCGTCGAACAGATCCGTCGCGTACGTGAACTGCGCCGCCATCCCGGCCGGGGCACCGGACTCGTCGAACTGCTCGACCATGGTCAACTGCAGATCGAACTTCGCTGCCACCGTATTCGCGTCGATTCCCGCAACTGTCAGATCACCGAGTCGAAGTGCCGACTGCTCCATGTTCTGGAACGAGAGCATCACCTGGAACAACGGATTTCGCGCCTGCGACCGCGCCGGATTGAGCACCTCCACCAACCGCTCGAACGGGAGATCTACGTGCGCAAATGCACCCAGGTCGCCTTCGCGAACCCGACCCAACAACCCCGAGAACGACTCCGAAGAATCCACCTCGGTCCGCAACACCAGCGTATTGACGAACATCCCAATCAAATCATCGAGAACCTGCTCACCACGACCCGCGACCGGAGTACCGATCGCAATATCGGACGTCCCCGACAACCGCGCCAACAACACCGCCAACGCCGCATGCACCACCATGAACAACGAAGAATTCGACTCGCGGGCAATCCTTTTCAAAGAATGATGCTCTGGCGCGTCGATAATGAAGGCGTGTTTGGCGCCACGATTGGACGCCACCGCCGGCCGCGGACGATCCGCCGGCAAATCCAACTGATCCGGCAACCCCGACAACGCCGACTCCCAGAACCCGATCTGACGCGAAATCAACGACCCCGCATCATCTTCCGACCCCAAAGTCTCCCGCTGCCACAACGCGTAATCCGCATACTGCACCGCCAGAGGCGCCCACCCCGGAACCTCACCCCGAGAACGAGCCTCATACGCAACCATCACATCACGCGTCAACGGCCCCATCGACACACCATCACCACTGATGTGATGAACCACCATCGCCAACACGAACTCCGACTCCGACACCGCGAACAACCGCGCCCGAACCGGAACCTCCACCGCAACATCGAAACCAGCCGACAAGAACTCCGTCACCGCACCAACAACATCGGACTCCGACACCACAACCGGCGACAAATCCAACCGCACCCGATCCGCAGACAACACCTCCTGGAACCCGACACCGTCGACCTCCGGATACACCGTCCGCAAAATCTCATGCCGCGCAACAACATCCGCCACAGCAGCATCCAAAGCCGCCACATCCAACAACCCCGACAACCGAATCGCCACCGGAATATTGTTCGCCGACGACGTCGTATCGAAACGGTTCAAGAACCACATCCGCTGCTGCGCCAACGACAACGGCACCCGCTCCGGACGCACCCGAGCCGTCAACGCCGCCCGCGCACCCGAACCGATCTCCGACTCCATCCGAGCAGCCAACAACTCCACCGACGACGCCTCGAACAACACCCGCACCGGAACCTGCGCATCGAGCGCCTGCCCCAACCGTGCCGCCATTCGAGTAGCAATCAAAGAATTACCACCCAAAGCAAAGAAATCGTCGTCCAGCCCGACGCGCTCGACCCCGAGTACCGCCGAGAACACAGAGGCCACAATTTGTTCGACGGGCGTTACCGGAGCCCGGAACACCGCAGCCTCGAACACCGGTTCCGGCAACAACTTCCGATCCAACTTGCCCGAGGAGTTCAAAGGCAACTCGGTCAAGACCATGATCGCGTTCGGAATCATGTAGACAGGCAACGACTCGGGAAGTGCATTCCTCAGGTCTTCTACGTCGATCACCGAATCCGGGACAGCGATCACATGCGCAACCAACTGATCGCCCATATCGGTGGATGCAACGGTGACCACGCACTGAGCCACCGAAGGGTGCGCCAACAGAGCGGATTCGATCTCACCCAGTTCGATCCTCTGTCCGCGGAACTTGACCTGAAAATCGGTACGCCCGACATACTCGAGCTCACCTGCGGTATTCCACCACACCAGGTCCCCGGTGCGATACATCCGACTGCCACCGGCATTGACTTCACCGTCCGTGTCGTTCGTCTCCACAAACGGATTCGCGACAAAACGATCACTGGTGAGATCGGGTCGCGCGACGTAGCCGCGGGCCAGTTGATCACCGGCCAGATACAACTCACCTGCAACGCCTACCGGCACCGGCCTCAATCGGCTGTCCAACACGTAGACCTGGGAGTTCCACTCGGGCACACCGATCGGAATCCCTGTCGACTCCGATCCGTCGACCTCGTAGTAGGTGATCGAGACCGCAGCCTCGGTAGGGCCGTACACATTGTGCAGGCTTGCGGACGACACCTGAGCGAATGCACGCACCGTCTCGACCGGCAATGCCTCACCGATCACGAAGACGTCCCTCAGTGACACCAATGCGTGCTCCGGAACCGCAGTCGCGAAGACGGTCAACATCGACGGAACGAAGTCCGTCAGCGTCACCCGATGATCTTCGATCAGACGAGCCAGATATGCGGGATCTCGATGTCCGTCGTGAGACGCCAGCACCACTCTCGTACCGGACAAAAGCGCAGTGAAATATCCCCACAACGAGACGTCGAATGTCGTTGCAGTCTTTTGCAGATAAACGTCTTCTGTGCCGAAGGCGTACTGATCCTGCATCCACAGGACCTGGTTCACGATGGCGTGATGCGAGACCGCAACGCCCTTGGGCTTGCCCGTGGAACCCGAGGTGAAGATCACGTAGGCGGCATTTTCATCACGCAGTCGACCACGACGATCAGCTTCGGAAACGACTGAAGCCGAATAGCTCGAGAGATCGACAGCGTCGATCAACAGCACGTCGGCGCCGTTCGGCGCTACGAAAGCATCGCGTGTCGTCGACAGCACACAGACTGGATCGGCCGTCGTGAGGATGTGCCCGATCCGCTCGGCGGGGTGATCGGGATCCAAGGGCACATAGGCTCCGCCCGCGGCGATCACCGCGTACATACCCACTACGAGATCGAGCGATCGACGCATGGCCAAGGCCACCAACGATTCGGTGCCGACACCATCGTCGATCAGCTTGCGTGCCAATTTGTTCACACGTTGCGACAACTCGCCGTAAGTCAGCGACTGGCCGTCGAACACCACGGCAACAGCATCGGGTGCCAACGCAACGCGAGTGTCGAACAGCGAAGCCAATGTCTCACGGTTCCCGACGTCATGTGTGGTGGAGTTGCGCGCAGTCAACAGCGACTCGCGCTCGGTCTTCTCCAACAGTTCGATGTCACCCACGGTGATCGACGGATCCACGACCACCTGCTCGAGGATCCTGGTGAACCGATCGGCGAATCCACGAATGGTCGACTCGTCGAACAGGTCTGTGGCGTATGCGAACTCGGCGAACATGCCGTCTTCGAGCGCATCTTCGACTCGGGGAGCGAGGGTGAGCTGGAGGTCGAACTTCGCGATACCCGCATCGAACTCGAGGCCCGACACCTCCAAACCTGAAAGCTCCAAGGCATCCTGCGACATGTTCTGGAAGAACAGCGCGACCTGGAACAGCGGGTGATGAGCCTGTGATCGCGTGGGGTCCAGTACCTCGACCAATCGCTCGAACGGAACATCGGCGTTGCCGAGCGCCTGAAGGTCGGTTCTCCGCGTTGCCGAGACGAGTGAACTGAACGTACTCGCGAGGTCTACGGGAGTCCGCAGGACCAGCGTATTCACGAACATACCGATCACATCGTCGAGCGCCTTTTCGCCTCGCCCTGCAACCGGAGTACCGATCACGATGTCACTGGTACCGGACAAGCGTGCGAGAAGCACGGCGAGGGCCGAATGCATCACCATGAACAGCGACGCGTTCCGCTCGCGTGCGAGTGAGTCCAAGCTCGACCGAAGCTCTTCGCTGACGCAGAAGCGGTACGTAGCGCCACGATTCGAGGCGACGACCGGGCGCGGTCGGTCAGCCGGTAACGCAAGCACTTCCGGCGAATCGCGCAGTACGGAGCGCCAGTGGTCCAGCTGAGCCGAGATCAACGAATCCGGGTCGTCCTCGTCGCCGAGGACCTCCCGCTGCCAGAGTGCATAGTCCGCGTACTGCACCTCGAGCGGAGCCCAATTCGGAACGCCGTCCGAGATACGAGCGGCGTAGGCAACCATGACATCCCGAGTCAACGGACGCATCGAGAAGCCGTCCGCCGCAATGTGGTGCACGACGAAGACGAGAACGTACGCATTCTCAGCGAGTTCGAACAACCCGACGCGCACCGGAACGGTTGACGTCACGTCGAAGCCCTGGAGCGCGAAACTCAGAAGTTCGTCTTGAACGCGCGAGGCCGCCACAACTTTCGGTGTCAGCTCAACCGGTGCCTCTGATGGCGGGAGGACTACCTGCTGTCCTTGTCCACCTTGCTCCGGATAGACGGTCCGGAGCGACTCGTGGCGTTCGATTACATCCGAAATCGCGTGTCTCAGCGCCGAAACATTGAGGGCGCCTTTGAGATTCAAAGCGATCGGAATGTTGTTGACGGCGGAATCCGGATCGAATCGACTGAGGAACCACATTCGCTGCTGAGCTAGTGAGAGTGGGATCACTGCCGGCCGTGGGCCGGCCACGAGCGCGGTCCTCCCGCCTGCCCCCGCGATCAACTCAACCTGCGCTGCCAAACCTTCGACAGTCGAAGCTTCGAACAACACCCTCACAGGAACCTGAGTGTCTAGCGCTTGACCTATTCGAGCCACCAACTGCGTTGCGACCAAAGAGTTTCCGCCGAGCTCGAAGAAGTCGTCATCCAGACCGACCTGTTCCAACCGGAGAACATCTCTGAAGACGCCGGCCACAGCGATTTCGGCGATACTCGACGGTGCCCGAAACTCGCGCGCCACGAACACCGGATCCGGAAGAAGCTTCCGATCCAACTTCCCCGACGCACCCAACGGCAACTCATCCAACACCATCACCACCGCCGGCACCATGTACCCCGGCAGCCGACCCGCAACAACTCTCTTCAACTCGTCAACGTCCACCACGCCACCAGCGGCCGTAACGTACGCAACCAACACATCCTCACGCACAACCACAACCACCGACGACACCGACTCGTGCTCACGAATCACCGACTCGATCTCACCGAGCTCGATCCGCAAACCATGCAACTTCACCTGAAAATCACTGCGCCCGATGTACTCCAACTCGCCCGACGCAGTCCACCGCACCACGTCACCCGAGCGATACATCCGCCCACCATCACCCGTGAACGGATTCGCCACAAATCGATCCGCCGACAAATCCGGCCGACCCACATATCCACGAGCCAACTGAACACCCGCCAGATACAACTCACCCGCAACACCCACCGGCACCGGACTCAACCGAGAGTCCAGAACAAACACCTGCGTATTCCACACCGGAGCACCGATCGGTACCCCCAGAACATCCGCCGACACCACCTCGTGGAACGTCACATCCACCGCAGCCTCGGTCGGACCATACAAATTGTGCACCCCGACACCCGGCAACAGAGCCCACACATCAGCAACAACACTCGCCGGCAACGCCTCACCTGACGCAAACACCCGAGTCAACGAAACACACGCAGCCACAGACGAATCCGCCACGAAAACCTCGAGCATCGACGGCACGAAATGCACCGTCGTCACACCCTCCTCCACAATGACCGACGTCAAATACCGCGGATCGCGATGCCCATCCGGCACAGCCACCACCAACCGGGCACCAACCTGCAACGGCCAGAACAACTCCCACACCGACACATCGAACGTGAACGGCGTCTTCTGCAACACCACATCCGACGAACCCAACCCGTACTCGCCCTGCATCCACGCCAACCGGTTCACAATCGCCGCATGCGAAACCGACACACCCTTCGGGCGCCCCGTCGACCCCGACGTGAAAATCACATACGCCGCATTCCCCGACCGCAACGGCGAGACCCGATCGATATCCGAAACAGGGGCATCCGAAAAATCAGACACATCAACAACATCAACCTCGACCACCGGCACCACACCGGCATCGAATCCAACGTCAGAGGTACTGATCACGCATACCGGCGACGCCGACTCCAACACGTACGCATTGCGCTCCGCAGGCTGATCCGGATCTACCGGAACATACCCACCGCCAGCCTTGAGCACGCCGTAAACCGCAACCAACAAATCAGCCGACCGACGTACCGCAACACCCACCAACGACTCCGGCCCCACGCCCACCGAAACCAGATACCGGGCAAGACGATTCACCCGTGAATCGAACTCCGCATATGACAGCGAAACACCCTCGAACGACACAGCTACCGCATCCGGCGACGCCGTCACCTGAGCATCGAACACGTCCACCAACGACACATCCGCAACCTCATGCGCAGTGTCATTCCACGACTCGAGCACCAAAGATCGCTCACCCGAATCGAACATATCCACATCACCAACCCCAACCGAGGGATCGGCAACCATTGCTTCGAGAACTGAAATCAACCGCTTTCCGATTGATTTGGCAGACGACTCGTCGAACAGGTCGGTCGCATAGACCAGGGCGACGGTCAAACCACCGACCTTGTCCGCGGTATCCGATTCCCACACAGTGAATTGGAGATCGAACTTCGCGGCCGACGACTCTACGTCCAGTCCGGAAATGCGCAGTCCCGGAACCTCCAGACTTTGCTGCATGCTCTGTCCCAAGTTCTGCAACGAGAGCATCACCTGGAACAATGGGTTCCGTGCCTGAGACCGGGCGGGGTTGAGTACCTCTACCAGTCGTTCGAATGGCACATCGGCGTGCCCGAAGCCGCTGAGGTCGGATTCGCGCGCCCGCGAAATCATGTCCTTTACCGAAGCTTCGAGATCAACCTCCGTGCGGAGGACGAGTGTGTTGACGAACATTCCGATCAGGTCGTCGAGAGCTTGATCGCCTCGACCGGCGACCGGAGTGCCGATCACGATGTCCGAAGTCCCGGACAAGCGCGCCAGCAGAATCGCCACAGCACTGTGCAATACCATGAACAGTGATGCGTTGTTGTCCAGCGCAATTCGATTGAGAGCCTGGTGGAGCTCAGGCTCGATCGTGAATGTGTGCCCGGCTCCTCGGTTCGACGCGACGCGCGGGCGCGGGCGGTCCGACGGAAGATCGAGCTGATCGGGGATACCGGCCAACGCGTGGCGCCAGTAGTCGACCTGGCGAGTGATCAGAGAATCCGGGTCGTCTTCACTGCCGAGAACTTCGCGCTGCCACAGTGCAAAGTCGGCGAACTGCACGGGCAGCGGAGCAAGATCGTGCGCAATTCCCTGTGTCCGAGACACATAGGACGAAACGATGTCCTTGGTCAGCGGCCCCATGGAGAACCCGTCACCGCTGATGTGATGGACGACGAACACGAGGACGAATTCGTCGGCGGCGAATTGGAAGAGTGCCGCCCGAATCGGAACCTCGGTGGTCACGTCGAATCCCGGAGTGACGAAGTCGGTCACGCGCTCGACGATCGCCGACTCGTCCACCCGTATGGGAGTCAGGTTCGGAACCACGGCTGCAATGTCGACCAAGCGCTGATATCCGACGCCGTCGACCTCCGGGTACACAGTCCGAAGGATCTCGTGCCGCTCGATCAAATCCTCGAGTGCGCCTTGCAACGCATCGACATCGAGCGCTCCGCTGAGCCGCAGCGCGACCGGAATATGGTCGACTGCTGATTCTGGTTCGAATCGGTTGAGGAACCACATGCGCTGCTGCGCCAAAGACAGCGGAACCAACTCGGGACGCTCGCGAGGGATCAGGGGAACGTGAGCCTTCCGGTCTTCTGAGATTTTCGCTTCGTCGATGAAGACGGCAAGTTCTGCGGCGGTGGGTGCGTCGAAGAAGTTGCGCATGTCGATGGAGATGCCGTGTTCGGCATTGATCCGCGCAACCACGCGAGTGGCGAGCAACGAGTTGCCGCCCAGTTCGAAGAAGCCGTCATCTGCCCCGACCCGATCCTGCCCGAGCAGATCGGCAAAGATCGCGACCACACCGGTTTCGGTGGGTGTCTCGGGCTCGCGGTATTCAACCGTCTTCGATACGAATTCAGGTGCGGGCAAGGCTTTTCGATCCAGCTTGCCGCTGGCGTTGAGAGGAAACTCGTCCAGTTCGACGAACATGGCAGGGACCATGTAGTCGGGTAGCCGTTCACCCAGCGACGACGTCAGAATCTCTGAATCGATACCCTCGGCGACGATGTAAGCCACCAAGTTGTCACCGATCGTTTCGTCCGAATGGACGACCACCACGGCTTGCGAAACACCTTCACAATCGAGCAGTGCCGCCTCGATCTCACCGAGCTCGATGCGCAGACCGCGGAGCTTGACCTGAAAGTCGGTACGACCGATGTATTCGAGCTGACGGTTCGCTCCGGCGCCGCGCCAGCGCACCAGGTCTCCGGTTCGGTACATCCGGGATCCGTCGGTAGCGCCGGGCCGCGCCACGAAACGGTCTGCCGTGAGATCGGGACGCGACACGTATCCCCTGGCCAGCTGAATCCCGGCAAGATAGAGCTCTCCTGCTACACCCGACGGCGAGGGCCGCAGCGCGTCGTCGAGCACCAGGAGTTCGGTGTCCGCAACTGCTGCACCGATCGGCACCGACACCTGATCCTGCTCGCCGGTTTCGTAATAAGTCACGTCGACGGCGGCTTCGGTCGGGCCGTACAGGTTGTGAAGTCCAGCGCTGCTGACCTCGCGCAAACGGGCCGCGGTTCGAGCCGGCAACGCCTCGCCGGAAGCGAACACGTAGCGAAGGGTTTTCACCTGAACAACAAGGGGTTCGGCGACGAACACCGCGAGCATCGACGGCACGAAGTGCACCGCTGTCACTCCGCGCTCGATCATCGTGCGAGCCACGTACGCCGGATCACGATGGCCGTCGGGTTCTGCAATCACCAGCGATGCACCGACCTGCAGCGGCCAGAAGAACTCCCACACGGACACGTCGAAGGTGAAAGGTGTCTTCTGCAAGATCACGTCGTCGGCAGTGAATCCGTACTCGGCCTGACGCCATTGCAGGTTCGCGACGATGGCACGGTGAGAGACTGCAACGCCTTTGGGGCGTCCGGTCGATCCGGACGTGAAGATGACATACGCAGTATTATCCGCGCGCAGCGGCGCCAACCGATCGGCGTCGGTGACGGTTGTCTCGGCATGACCCGACAAGTCGAGGGTGTCGACGTCGAGCGTGGGAGTACCGTGCGGCAGCACCACGGCATCGGACGTACGTGTGAGTACCGCCGTGGGCTGCGCGATCTCGAGTACGTATCCGAGACGGTCGGCAGGATGATCCGGGTCGAGTGGAACGTACGCGCCGCCGGCCTTGACGATCGCGTACATCGAGACGAGGAGATCGATCGATCGACGCATCGCGAGACCGACGAGGCTGTCCGGTCCGACACCTGCCGTGACGAGTTCACGGGCCAGGCGGTTCGCTCGCGCGTCGAACTGCGCGTAAGTGAGCTGCGTTCCGTCGTAATCCAGCGCGAGCGCATCCGGCGTCCGCTCGACCTGCTCGTCGAAGAGTCCTGCGAGGGTCACGTGGGCATCGGACTCCGACGCCACCTCGACAACCGAAGTTCCGTCGGTGATGAGCCGGTCGACCACCGCACCGAGACCGTCGGCCTCGCTGGCGATCAGCTCTGGCAGCACAGTGGAAACGACAACAGGAACCAGGGCATCCGCCCCCAATGCCCCGCCCATCGCGGTGTCGAGAGTGACCAACTCGTCATTGAGTCGTCCGTAGCTGATTTCGGTTCCACCGTGGCTCAGAGCCACTCGATCAGGGTCTACCGCCGCAACTGCGGCTACTAACTTCGGCAGATCTTCGATCGTCAGCGACTGCGGTCCCGGAATACCGACGGACATCTACACTTCCTCCAACTGACTTTCGTGAAGTGCGCCCCGGCCGAGCACAGTGTTCTGCTCGGCCGGAGGCGTTCACTGGGCAAATACTGAATGTTACCCGGCCGTACCCCCATGGCCCGCTGACACCGACTGTGCGTCAGCTATCACCGAGCTCACAAGTGTGGCGAGTCCGTCGACGCCGAGTGCCGGCAGGATGCCCGGAACAAGGCCGGCGAGCGACACTGATACCAGAGCATCGGGGGCCAGAGCGGCTCCCATGGCGGTACGCATGGCAACGAGTTTGGTCGACAACTCGCTGAAGGTGACCGTCTGATCACCGTGGGTGAATGCAACTGCCTCAGGATCGGCGGCCGCCGCCGCGGCTGCCAGTTCGGGCAGATCTGCCGCGGACTTCGGCTCGGCGGCGCTCGCTTCCTCGCGTTCCTGCTCGGTCACGATGTCGATCGTACGAATCACGACCTCGGGATCGGTCACCAGTTCTTCGAGCACTCGCCCGAATCGCGCCGCGAAAAGCGCGATGGTCGATTCGTCGAACAGGTCGGTCGCATAGGTGAAACGCATCCTCAGCCCGGACAGCACCCCGGCATCGTCGAATTGCTCGATACCGGTGAGCTGTAGATCGAACATCGCCTGGTCGAAACCGTTGTCGACCGCGGAGAGCACGAGGCCCGGGAGTTGGAAAGTACCCAGCGACATGTTCTGGAACGTGAGCATGACCTGGAACAGCGGCGAGTATGCGTGAGAGCGCTCTCGCCCGAGTTCGTCGACCAACCGCTCGAACGGTACGTCGGCATTCGCAAACGCCGACAAGTCCTTGTCCTTCACGTGTGCCAGAACGTCGACGAACGTCGAAGCGGGAGCGATCTCCGTTCGCAGGACCAACGTGTTGACGAACATCCCGACAAGATCGTCGAGAGCCCGCTCACCTCGGCCCGCGATCGGCGTACCGATTGCGATGTCGTTCGATCCACTCATCTTCGCCAGCAGCACGGCCAGGGCAGTGTGAACCACCATGAAAACGGTCGAGTTCTGCTCCCGTGCGATCGTGGCGAGCCGGTCCGTGGTCTCGGAATCGACCGCAAACTCGAATTCTGCACCGCGCATGCTCGCCCGCGCCGGCCGCGGCCGATCGGTCGGCAGTTCCAGAAGCTCCGGAGTGCCCTTGAGCTCGTTCACCCAGTACGCGAGTTGACGGCCCAGCTGACTGTCCGCGTCCTCCGGCGATCCGAGCACTTCACGCTGCCACAGCGTGTAATCGGCGTACTGCACCTCGAGTGGAGCCCACTCCGGCGTCTCCCCACCGGTGCGCGCGGTGTACGCGACCATGGTGTCTCTGATCAACGGAGCCATCGAGAAGCCGTCACCGCTGATATGGTGGATGACCACGACGAGGACCCGCTCGGATTCGTCGACCTCGAAGAGACGGATTCGCAACGGAACGGCCGTCGTGACATCGAAGCCCTCGCGAACTGTGTCAGCCACCTGTTCGGCGACGGACGCTTCGTCGGTTGCGATCACTTCCAGTCCCACGGTCGTTGCGGAGCGAGGCAGGATCATCTGAATCGGTCCGTTGCCCTGGTCCGGGTATACAGTCCGGAGCACTTCGTGACGCTCGATCAGATCCGACACCGCTGAGCGAAGTGCGTCGACATCGAGTGCGCCGGACAGCCGGATCGCGACAGGAATGTTGTACGCACCCGAGGTCTTGTCGAACTGATTGAGCACCCACATCCGTTGCTGCGCCAACGACAGCGGGATCTCGTGCGGACGCACCTGAGCCACCAACGGTGGGCGACCACCCGATCCCGCGTGTTCGAGAACCCTCGACGCCAATGCCCCGACAGTCGATGCCTCGAAGATCACACGGACCGGAATCTGCGCGTCCAACGCCTCACCCAGCCTGGACACGACCTGAGTTGCGACGAGGGAGTTTCCGCCGAGTTCGAAGAAATCGTCGTCGAGTCCAACCCTCGCAGCGCCGAGTACGTCAGCGAACACACCCGCGACGATCTCCTCGACGGGGTTGGTCGGGGCACGGAATTCGGTGGCTTCGAATTCAGGGTCGGGCAGTGCCTTGCGGTCGACCTTGCCGTTGATATTGAGCGGTAGTTGGTCCAACACCATCAACGCCGCCGGCACCATGTAACTCGGCAACTCCGCCACAAGAGTCCGCTTCAATGTTTCGACATCGATGCTTTCCCCGTTTTGAGCAACGACGTAGCCGACAAGTCGATCACCGGTTCGCGCATCCGACTTGGCCACCACCACTGCGGAGTCCACACCGGCTTGCTTGCGAAGAAGCGCTTCGATCTCGCCGAGTTCGATGCGGTAACCACGGATCTTGACCTGGAAGTCGGCGCGCTCCACGTAGTCGAGTTCACCGTTTTCCGTCCACCGGACGAGGTCGCCGGTGCGGTACAACCGCGAACCCGCGTCACCAAAGACGTTGGCCACGAATCGTTCCGACGTCAGATCAGCGCGCCCGTGATAGCCGCGAGCAAGCTGGGCACCGGCGAGGTAGAGCTCCCCGGTGACTCCGACGGGGACCGGATGCATACGCGTGTCGAGCACGAACACCTGCGTGTTCCATTCGGGGGAACCGATCGGCACCGAGGTCGTGTCGCCCGAACCGACCACGTGCGCTGTCACCGAGACCGCGGCCTCGGTCGGACCGTACAGATTCACCAACTGCGCGCCGCTGAGTTCTGCGAACTCGGTCGCGGTCGCGGCCGGCAACGCTTCCCCGATCGCGAGCACCTGACGGAGCGATTCCGGTAGGCCATTTTCCGACGCCGACTGCAACATCGCGAGCATCGACGGCACCACGTGGAGCGTCGTGACTTTCTCCCTGGTCATCAGGTCGAGCAGGTAGCTCGGGTCCTTGTGACCTTCGGGTTCGGCGATCACCAGTCGTGCACCGGAAGTCAGTGCCGACCAGAACTCCCAGACCGAGAGGTCGAAGGTTGCCGCGGTCTTGAGCACCATCGCATCGGATTGGTCCAGACTGTACTGATCGCGCTTCCAGAGAATCTGGTTGACCACCGCCCGATGCGAGATCGCGACGCCCTTCGGCCGCCCCGTCGATCCCGACGTGAAGATCACATAGGCGGTGTTGTCCACTCGCAGTGGAGCACTGCGATCCGCATCGGTAACCGTCGCTTCCGCGTAGGACGCGAGATCGATCGTGTCCACCTCGATCACGGAATCACCGAACGCCGGATTCTTCGCAGTGGTCGAGGCAGTGAGGACGCAGACCGGATCTGCCATGGTCAACACGTACTCGATGCGGTCCGCCGGGTGGTTCGGATCGATCGGTACGTATCCACCACCTGCCTTCACCACCGCGTACATGGCGACCAGCAGTTCGACCGATCGCTCGATTGCCAACGCGACCAACGACTCCGGACCGACACCGGTTGCAATCAGATGGCGTGCGAGACGGTTGACACGTGCATCGAACTCGGCGTACGTCAGCGACGTGTTCCCTGCGACCAATGCCACCGCGCCTGGGTTCGAACCGACCTGCTCGTCGAACAGTTCGACCAGCGTGGCTCCCGGGACGGAGTGATCGGTGTCGTTCCAGCGGTTCAGGATCCGGTCGCTCTCGGACGAATCCATCAGCGCGAAGTCGCCGACGGTCAACGACGGATCCGACGCGATCTCCCCAAGCAATCGCACGAATCGATCGGCGAAGTCCTGCACGGTCGACTCGTCGAACAGATCATGCGCGTAGCTGAACATCGACGTGATGCCGGCTGCAGATCCGTTCGCGTCGTACCGATCACTGACGATCAACTGAAGATCGAACTGCGCGACCCCGTTGTCGATATCGACGCCCTTGACGGTGAGTCCCGGAAGCTCGAGCCCTCCGGTTTCCATGTTCTGGAACAGGAAGCCGACCTGATAAAGCGGATGACGAGCGGTCGAGCGCGGTGGGTTGAGCACCTCCACGAGTCGCTCGAACGGAACGTCCGAATGTGCGAACGCTTGAAGGTCGGTCTCCCTGACACGTCCGAGCAGGTCGAGGAACGGCGCACCGCTGTCGATCTGTGTACGGAACACCAAGGTGTTCACGAACATGCCGATGAGATCGTCGAGTGCCCGCTCGCCACGTCCGGCAATGGGCGTACCCACCGCGATGTCCTCGGTTCCGGACAGTCGAGCCAACAACATCGCGAACGCCGTGTGCGTGAGCATGAACAGCGTCGAGTTGTTGGCCCTGGCAAGACCGCTCAGCCGAGCATGCAACTCTGCATCGATGTCGAAGTGCAGGTAACCGCCACGGAACGACTGCGTCGCGGGGCGTGGCCGGTCGGCGGGAAGTGCAAGCTGATCAGGCAGCCCGGCGAGAGCATCGCTCCAGTACGCAATCTGCTGCGAAGCAATAGATCCTGCGTCTTCCTCACTGCCGAGCACCTCTCGCTGCCACAAGCTGTAGTCGGCGTACTGAACGTCGAGAGGAGCCCAGGACGGCGTGTATCCGGCAACCCGCGACGCGTATGCGGTCACGACATCTCGGGCGAACGGCGCCATCGAGGAACCGTCGGCGGAAATATGATGAATTGCGACACCGAGTACGTATTCGTCGGAAGCCAACTGGAACAACCGGATCCGAATCGGAATCTCGCGTGTGACGTCGAATCGCGTAGACGCCAGCACGACCAACTCACCTTCGAGTTCGTCTACGCCGGTCGGTTCTGCGACGATCTCGTCCGACCAACTGGATACGGGCTTGACGACCTGCACCGGACCGTCTCCGATTTCCGGGTAGACGGTTCGAAGTGATTCGTGCCGTCCGATCACATCAGCGATGGCCGCGCTGAGCGCCGAGACATCGAGATCGCCCTGAAGGCGCAGCGCCATCGGGATGTTGTATGCCGCAGCACTACCGTCGAATCGGTTGAGGAACCACATACGCTGCTGCGCCAACGAAAGCGGAATCCGCTCTGGCCGCTCGACAGCGGTCAGCGCGACTCGCCCACCGGAACCGGTCCGGCTTTCGGCATGTGCTGCGAGATCCTGCACCGTGGACGCTTCGAACAGAACTCGCACCGAAAGTTCGGTGTCAAGAGCGTCGGCGATTCGCTTGATGGTGCGAGTGGCGTTGAGGGAGTTGCCGCCGAGCTCGAAGAAATCATCGTCGAGACCCACACGATCAACACCCAACACCTCGGCAAACACCGACGCGACGATCTCCTCCACCACCGTCACCGGGGCTCGGAACACCGCAACCTCGAACACCGGCTCCGGCAACAACTTCCGATCCAACTTCCCCGACGCATTCAACGGCAACGCATCCAACACCACAAACTGCGACGGCACCATATACGACGCCAACCGCTCCCCCACACCCACCTTCACCACATCAACATCAACCGAAGACCCCACCGCAGCAGTGACATACGCAACCAACTGATCACGCCACACCACCACCACAACAGAACCCACACCCACCTGATCCCGAACCGCAGCCTCGATCTCCCCCAACTCGATCCGCTGACCACGCAACTTCACCTGAAAATCACTACGCCCGACATACTCGAGCTCACCCGACACACCGATCCACCGCACCACATCCCCCGTGCGATACATCCGCGAACCCACCCCACCGAACGGATTCGCCACAAACCGCTCCGCCGACAAATCCAC
The DNA here is from genome assembly GCF_053470465.1 of Rhodococcus sp. GB-02. Taxonomy (NCBI): domain Bacteria; kingdom Bacillati; phylum Actinomycetota; class Actinomycetes; order Mycobacteriales; family Nocardiaceae; genus Rhodococcus; species Rhodococcus sp. GB-02. The sequence goes on along the minus strand of NZ_JBPUKE010000001.1, from coordinate 2,193,665 downwards.
CCGCCCGAAATACCCACGAGCGACCTGCACACCCGACAAATACAACTCACCCGCAACACCCACCGGCACCGGACGCAACCGCGAATCCAACACCAACACCGACGAATTCCACACCGGAGCACCCATCGGCACCACCACACCCACACCATCAAGCGGACCCGCCGCCGTCGCATGCACCGTGAACTCCGTCGGACCATACAAATTATGAACCTCAACCAACGGCAACACCGACAACACCCGACCCACCACCGACGCCGGCAACGCCTCACCCGCCGCGAAAATCACCCGCAACGAACCCAACCCACCACCGAGACGCGAAACCGTCGCCTCCGATGCATCGACCAACTGATCGACGAACACCTCCAACATCGACGGCACAAACGAGACCATCGACACCGACTCCGCCGCCACCACCGACGCCAAATACCCCGGATCCCGATGACCATCATGAGCAGCCACCACCAACCGAGCACCCACCGCCAACGGAACAAACAACTCCCACACCGACACATCGAACGTCACCGGAGTCTTGAACAACACCACATCAGAACCCGACACCGCATAACGCTCCGCCAACCACGACACCTGATTGACCACACTGCGATGACTGACCGCCACACCCTTCGGCCGCCCCGTCGACCCCGACGTGAAAATCACATACGCCGTATTCCCCGACCGCAACGGCGAAACCCGATCCACATCCGACACAGGAGCATCCGAAAAACCAGACACATCAACAACATCAACCTCGACAACCGGCACCACACCAGCATCGAAACCAACATCAGAAGTACTGACCACACACACCGGCGACGCCGACGCCAACACATACCCATTACGCTCCGCAGGCTGATCCGGATCCACCGGAACATACCCACCACCAGCCTTGAGCACACCGTAAACCGCAACCAACAAATCAACCGACCGACGAACCGCAACACCCACCAACGACTCCGGCCCCACACCCACCGAAACCAAATACCGCGCAAAACGATTCACCCGAGCATCGAACTCCGCATACGACAGCGACAAACCCTCGAACGAGAGCGCCACCGCATCCGGCGTCGCCGCCACCCGAGCATCAAACCCATCCAACACCGACACACCCGACACAACCCGAGCCGTGTCATTCCAACCCTCGAGCACCAACGAACGCTCAACAGAATCCAAAATGTCTATGTCACCAACACGCACCGAAGGATCGGTGGCTACGGAGGAGAGCAGTCGAAGAACTCTGTCCAGCAACGCAGTTGCATAGTCGGCATCGAAGAAGTCCGGTAGGTACCTCAGCGTCAGGTGCAACTGCTCGTCGAGTGCGATCAGCAGAGTCAACGGGTAGTTCGTGGAATCGTCCGAGGCGATGTCGTCGATCATCATTCCGTCGAGAACATCCGCCTGTGCGGCGAGGCCCTCACGGTCGACCGGGTACGACTCGAATACAACCAACGTGTCGAACAGTGTTCCGACGTCCGCTGCTTTCTGGACATCGGTCAAACCGAGATAGTGATGATCGAGCATTCGTGCCTGCTCGATCTGGACCCGAGCAACCAATTCTTCGACGGACTCCGCGGCGTCGAGACGCACCCGCACGGGGAGGGTGTTGATGAACAGCCCGACCATCGATTCGACGCCGGTGAGTGCCGGTGGCCGGCCTGACACTGTTGCACCGAAGACAACGTCGTCGGTTCCGGTCAACGCACCGAGCAGGACCGCCCACGCGCTCTGCACGATCGTGTTGGCGGTGACGCCGAGTCGAGCAGCCAGAGCTGTGAGGGCCGTCGTTGTCTCCGACGACATCGACACGTTCAGCTTCTGTGACAGCGCGGTGAATTCCTGTCCGCCTGTGACCTGAGCAAGCAGCGTCGGCTGCTCGACGCTGGAAAGCGCATCCGCCCAGGCTGCGAGTGATCGATCGCGATCCTGATCGACAAGCCACGCCAGGTAATTGCGATAGCTACGCACACGCGGAAGAACCGAGTCGTCACCACGCGTCGCGTACAGCGCCAACAGGTTCTGCAAGAGCAGTGGCACCGACCAACCGTCGAGAATAATGTGGTGATTCGCCACCACCAAGCGGTAGTCCCCCTCCGCCATGGTGACGAAGGTGAACCGAATCAACGGCGGTGACGCCATGTCGAAGTGCGTCGCCTGGTCAGCCGTCAAAACTTCGTTCAGAGCTGCCTCACGGTCGACGGCCGCAATATCGCTGAGATCGACGTTCCGCCACGGGACTGCAACGTCTTCGAGGACTATCTGGACCGGCGTTCCGTCGTCGTCGGCCGTGAATGCCGTTCGCAGGTTCGCATAACGGTCGATGATTCCCTGTGCTGCAGTGCGCAATCGGTCGGCATCCACCTTCCCGGACAGAGTGAGAATCATCTGCACCGAGTAGAGGTCGACGCTGGATTCCGCCAACATCGTGTGGAAGAGCAAACCGGACTGCAGCGGTGCCAGGGGCCAGATGTCGGTCACCGTACCGAATCGATTCTCGAAGCCGTCGATATCTCGTTGGCTCACGGAGACAAGCGGCACGTCGGACGGTGTGAGTCCACCGGCTCCGACGGAGCGAGAATGCTCCGCCAGGGCAGTCAGTGCTTCGACCCAAATCTGTGCAAATGTCTCGACACTCTCGCCGTCGATGGCACCGACGGGGTGTGCGAAGGATGCCTCCAGAACAGCACCGTCCGCGCCGTCGTTGACGATCGCATTGATGTCGACGACCTTGTTTGCGGGCATGTCGACGTCTTCGGGTGCCGACACGTTGGCGAAATCGCCGGCCGGCAGCCACCCGAGTCCCTCGACACCTGCCGGAAGATCCTCGGCGACAACTCTTCCCAAGTAGTTGAAGCTGACCTGTCCCCCGGCGAAGCGAGAAAGCACTGCGCGGGTGTCTTCGTTCAGGTAGCGCAGCAGTCCGTACCCGACGCCCTTGTCCGGGATCGCCAGCAGCTGTTCCTTCACTGCCTTGATCGCGCGTCCCGCCGAATCACCTCCGGCGAAAGCGTCACCCAGGTCTACCTCGGAAAGATCGAGACTGATCGGGAAGGCAGCGGTGAACCAGCCAACGGTCCTCGACAGATCCGCGCCGGGAATCACGGCTTCTTCGCGGCCGTGGCCCTCGAGCTGCAGCAAGGCAGATGACGAGTCGATCCCGACACGGCGACGCCACTCGATCAGCGCGAGTGTCAGTCCAGCGAGCAGGCCGTCGTTGGCACCGCCGTTGAAAACCTCCGGCAGCGTGGTCAACAGAGTCTCCGTCACCTGAGTGGGGACCGTCACGCTTATCCGCTGAACCGTTGCCGCAACGTCGACGGCAGAGTCGTACGCCCTCTTGCCCAGGACCGGATCCGGTGTCTGCAACACCTTCCGCCACGTATCCAGCTCGGCCACACGCGAATCCCGATGGGCCTCTTCGGACAATGCATGAGCCCAACGTCGCATCGACGTACCCGTAGGTTCGAGAGCTACATCCCCCGTCGCTCCGCTCGCCCCGGCCATCTGGGCCGCAGCCGACACCAGATCCGGAACGATGATTCGCCAGGAGACCCCGTCGACGATCAGGTGATGTGCAGCAATGATCAAGCGCCCGGTGCGAGTGGGACCGAAGTCGACCCACACGAACTGAACCATTACGCCGTCCGCCGGATTCAACCGGCCGAGAGCCTCGTCGAGGCCCTTGGAAGCCGTGAGAACAATTGTCGACTCGTCCGCAGACGCATCAACATCCACGCGGCTGAGCAAATCCTCGACGTCCACGGTTCCAGACTCGGAGACCGACATTCCCCATCCGCGACCATCGGAGATCAACCGCGAGCGGAACATGTCGTGGTGGTCGACGACTGCAGCGAGTGTTCGCACGATGTCGGCTCGCTGCACTCCGAGTGGAAGCTCGAGAGTCATCGTCTGTGTGAATCGGTTGTAGCTGCCACCGCGCTCGACCATGAATCGTTCGATCGGCGTCAACGGCATCCAGCCGACTCCACCGCCCGGCAACTCCTCGAGCACCACCGCGGCCTCGACGTCGGCGGCATACTTCGCCACTTCGGCCAATGCCGCGACAGTCTTGCTCTCGAAGACGTCACTGGGTGCGAATACGACCCCACGTGCCTTCGCACGAGAGACGAGTTGGATGGACATGATCGAGTCGCCGCCCTGAGCGAAGAACGAGTCGTCGGTGCCGATGCGATCCAGGCCGAGAACGTCCGCGAAGATCTCGCTCAGGATTTGTTCCATCTCGGTGACCGGGGCGCGGAATTCCTTGGTCTCGAAAACCGGTGCTGGGAGCGCTTTTCGGTCCAGCTTGCCTGCCGGACTGAGCGGCATGTCCGAGGAGACCATGACCGAAGCCGGAACCATATGGGCCGGAAGGGTTCTGGAGACAAATTCGATCAATTCCGCCGAAGTGACCGAAGCGTGCTTTCCGGTGAACACGTACGACACCAGCGCCGGGGCACCCGACGGCAGGGTCGTACCCATCGTCGCAGCGAACTCGACCTCGGGGTGTGCCGTCAGCGATGCATCGATTTCGCCCAGTTCGATACGGAAACCGCGAATCTTGACCTGGAAATCGTTGCGACCCACGTACTCCACTGCGTAATTGGACGGTGCGGTTCCAGCGACCCAGCGGACCACGTCACCGGTCCGGTACATACGCTCGCCGGGATTACCGTGCGGGTTTGCCACGAATCGCTCGGCACTCAAGCTCGGGCGACGATGATAGCCGCGGGTCACCTGAGGACCGGACAGATACAGCTCGCCTGAGACTCCGAGTGGAACTGGATTGAGTCGTGTGTCCAGAACGAATGCGGCCATGTCACCGATCGTGGCGCCGATGTCCATTCTGTCACCGGGCAGAAGCGGAACGCTGACGTTCGTCACGATCGTCGTCTCGGTCGGGCCATAGACATTCAGGAACGTCCTGGGAGCCGAAGCCGACGCGGCCGATCCGTCCCCTGTCGTCCACTTGCTGATCAGTTCCGGCGAATACGCCTCGCCGCCCACACCTACGACCGACAGGTCGTCCAGGCCGCTCGGGTCCATCGACGCCAGAGCCGCTGGTGTGATGAACGCATGCGTGACTCGTTCGCTACGGAACACCTCAGCCAGTTCGTCGCCGCCGTACACGCCAGGTGGGACGATGACCATCGTCGCGCCGGTGGCCACCGCGAGGAACAACTCGAGCATCGACGCGTCGAAACTCGGTGACGCGAAGTGCAGTGTCCGCGAGGTGGGCCTCACGAGGTAATGCGCGGCCTGAGTGACACTGAAGCTCGCCAGACCGGCGTTGGTCGCGACAACGCCCTTCGGCAGTCCGGTCGTGCCGGAAGTGTAGATCACCCAGGCAGGATGCGCAGTCGTCAGTGGACGGACACGTTCCTCGGCATCTATTGGCGCTCCGGATACTCCGGCGGTCATCTGTTCGCCGCGCGGACCGTCCACGACCAACCACTCGACGTCGTCGGTGAGATTCGCACGTTCGACGTCGAGGGTCAGGCCTACCTTTGCACCCGAGTCGCTGAGCATGTGCGCGATACGATCTGCAGGATAGTGCGGATCGATCGGAACGACCGCTGCCCCAGTCTTCGACACTGCCCAGACCGCGAGTACCGATTCGACGGATCGCGGAATCGACACCGCAACAAGATCTTCAGCCCCGAGACCACGATTGATCAAGACGCGGGCCAGCTTCGACGACCACTCGTCGACCTCGCGATACGTCATGGAACGACCGGCAGCGGCCTGCGCCGTGCCGGGGTAGCGCAATGCGACATTGTCCGGGTAGCGCGCAGCAGCGTCGGCAAGAATCTCGGCCAACGGCGCCTGCGCTACTCCTGAAGATGCCCTCTGGCTCGTCAGAACCTCACGCTCGGACGCGTCGAGGATTTCGATGTCACCCACTGAATTCGCGGGGTCCGTCGCAATTCCGTTCAGGATGCGCATCAATCGTGCGGCGAATCCGCGGACGGTCGATTCGTCGAACAGATCCGTCGCGTACGTGAACGTCGCCGACAGCCCTTCTGATACCTCACTGATTGTGAGCTGCAGATCAAACTTGGCCACGGTCTCGTCGATTGCGAACTCGGCGGCCGTCAGACCGGGCAGAGTCAACGAGTTCTGACCCAGGTTCTGGAACGCCAATGCCACCTGGAACAGCGGGTGATGTGCCCTCGACCGAACGGGGTCCAGCACTTCCACAAGCCGTTCGAATGGAAGGTCCGAGTGCGCGAACGCCTGAAGATCGGTCTCTCGCGCCGATGACAGAAGTGTGGTGAACGGGGCCGAAGGATCAACCTCGGTACGCAGCACCAAAGTATTGACGAACATTCCGATCAGATCATCGAGTTCGGATTCACCTCGTCCTGCCATCGGCGCGCCGATGGTGATGTCCGTTGTTCCCGACAGACGTGCGAGAAGTGATGCCAGCGCCGAATGGACCACCATGAACATCGACGCATTGTGCTCACGACCGACACCGATCAGCCGCTCGTGCAGTTCCTGGCCGATCGAGAATTCGAATGTTGCTCCCTGACCGGAGAATACCGCAGGCCGAGCTCGATCCCCGGGAAGATTCAACTGTTCGGGCACGCCGTCGAGTGCTTGCGCCCAGTAAGTGATCTGCTGCGCGATGACGGACTGCGGATCGTCCTCGGACCCGAGAATCTCACGCTTCCACAACGAGTAATCCGCGTACTGCACCGGCAACGGCGTCCAGGTCGGAGCCTGGCCGTTGGTTCGCGCGTAGTAGGCGGTCATGATGTCGCGGGTCAGCGGGCCCATCGAGAAACCGTCGGTCGAGATGTGATGCACCACGAATACGAGAACATGCTCGTCGGCCTTGATCTGGAACAGCTTGGCGCGCAACGGAACCTCGGTTGTCACGTCGAAGCCCGTCGCCACGAAGTTCGTTACCTCGGAAACAATCTCCGAATCCGAGACCAAGGTTGCAGCGAGGTTCACGTCGACATCAGCAGGTGCAACGATCTTCTGGTAGCCGACGCCGTCGACCTCGGGGTAGACCGTGCGCAGAACCTCGTGGCGGCCGATAACGTCCGAGACAGCCTGTTCCAGCCCCGACACGTCCAGTTTTCCGGTGAGCGTGATCGCAACCGGAACGTTGTTCCCTGCCGAGTTCGTATCCAACTGGTTGAGGAACCACATGCGCTGCTGCGCCAACGACAACGGAACCTGCGCCGGACGCACCTGCGCAGTCAACGCCGCACGCGAACCACCACCGACATGAGAACCCAAACGAGCAGCCAACGCCTCCACCGTCGACGCCTCGAACAACTCCCGCACACCCACCGACGCATCCAACGCCTGACCCAACCGAGACGTCACCTGCGTCGCAATAAGCGAATTACCACCGAGCGCAAAGAAATCATCATCCAAACCAACACGCTCGACACCCAGAACATCCGCAAACGTCTGCGCCACAACCTCTTCCACCACCGACGTCGGAGCACGGAACACCGCAACCTGCAACGACGGAACCGGCAACGCCCGACGATCCAACTTCCCGTTCACCGTCAACGGAATCGCATCCAACACCACAAACGCCGACGGCACCATGTACTCCGGCAACAACGAACCCACACCGGTGCGGACATCGTCGACCGACACACTCACACCCGCAGCCGGCACCACATACGCCACCAACCGCTGATCACCCGGAGAATCCTCACGAACAACCACCGCCGTCTGCGCCACCGACACATCCGACAACACCGCAGACTCGATCTCACCGATCTCGATCCGGAACCCACGAATCTTCACCTGATCATCCGCGCGACCCAGATACTCCAAATCACCAGCGCTGTTCCACGCCGCGACGTCACCCGTGCGGTACAACACCTCGCCGGCATTGAACGGATTCGCCACAAACCGCGTCGACGTCAGCCCAGCCTGACCCAGATAACCCCGAGCCAACTGCACACCCGACACATACATCTCACCCGCGACACCCACCGGCACCGGAGCCAAACGCGTATCCAACACGAACACCCGCAGACCCGAAATAGCCTGACCCACAACACTCGCCGACGCATCCGCCGCCAACGCAGCATCCAACACACGATGGCTCACATGCACCGTCGTCTCCGTGATGCCATACATGTTCACCAACGTCGGCGCACTGTCACCACGACGCGAATACCAATCCGACAAGCGACGCAGCTCGAGCGCCTCGCCACCGAAAACAACCCACCGCAACGACAACTCAGCAGCCCGACCGGATTCCGACGCCAACCGATCAGCCTCAGCCAACTGATAGAACGCCGACGGCGTCTGATTGAGCACCGTCACCCGCTCAGCAGCAAGCAATTCCAAGAACTGCTCCGGCGACCGCGACGTCACATAATCCACAACAACCAACGTGCCGCCGTACAACAGCGGACCCCACAACTCCCACACCGAGAAGTCGAACGCATAACTGTGGAACATCGTCCACACATCGGATTCGTCGAACCCGTACACACTCTCGGTATTCGCAAACAGCTTCGCCACCGTGATGTGCGGAACCTGCACACCCTTCGGGCGACCCGTCGAACCCGACGTGTAAATCACATACGCAACATTCGACGACCGCAACGGCGCAACACGATCCGCATCCGTCACCACCGAACCATCGAACTCCGACACATCCACCGTGTCGATATCGACCACCGGCAGACCTGCAGGCAACACCAACTCACGCCCGGACCACGAAATCGCAGCCACCGGACCAGCATCGGCCAACATGAACTCGACACGATCAGCCGGATACGACGGATCCACCGGCAAATACCCCGCACCGGACTTCACCACCGCCAACAACGCCACCACAAGATCCGCCGACCGCGGCAACGCCACCGCCACCAACGACTCCGGCCCACAACCCTGAGCAATCAACCTGCGCGCCAAACGATTAGCCCGCACCGACAACTCACCATAAGACAACGACTCGCCACCGAACCGCACCGCAATCCGATCACCAAACCGCGCAGCAGCAACATCGAACCACGCCGACAACGTCGAATCCACACCGCTGTCGACACCCGTGTCACTCCACGCCAGAACACGATCCAACTCACCTGAAGTCAGAACATCCACGTCGCCAACGGCAGCAGTCGGATTCGCGACAACGCCACGGAGGACGGACACGAAGCGATCAGCGAACTCGGCCGCTGTCGACGCGTCGAACAGATCCGTCGCGTAGGTCAGAGTGCCGGACATACCGGCGTCAGCGGCGTCTTCAAGAGTGAATTGCAGATCGAACTTGGCCAGTGCTGCGTCGAATTCCACAGCAGCGGCGGTGAGTCCGGGCAGTTCGAGAGCACTCTGTCCAAGGTTCTGGAAAGTCAATGCCACCTGGAACAAAGGATGACGAGCCTGCGAACGAACCGGATCGAGCGCTTCAACGATCCGCTCGAACGGAACGTCAGCGTGGGCAAACGCCTGCAGATCCACTTCACGCGCAGAAGCCAACAGATCCGCGAACGACATCGACGGATCAACCTCGGTACGCAACACCAAAGTGTTGACGAACATACCGATCAGATCGTCGAGCTGCGCCTCACCGCGACCCGCGACAGGAGCGCCGACTGCGATGTCGGTTGTCGCGGACAACCGTGCCAGCAGCACGGCCAGCGCAGAGTGGACGACCATGAACGGGGTTGCGCCCGTCGCCTGACCTGTTGCTTCCACATCGGCCCACAGTTGCGGGTCGATGGTGAAGGTGTGGGTCGCTCCTTGTCCCGTTGCGATCTCGGGGCGGGTGCGATCACTGGGAAGGTCCAGCTGCTCGGGCAGGTCGGCCAGGGCGTCAGACCAGTAATCGATCTGCTGCGCGATGACGGACTGCGGATCGTCCTCGGACCCGAGAACCTCACGCTGCCACAGTGCGTAGTCGGCATACTGCACCGGCAACGGTATCCAGGTCGGAGCCTGGCCGTTGGTTCGGGCGTAGTAGGCGGTCATGATGTCGCGGGTCAACGGGGCCATCGAGAAGCCGTCGGTCGAGATGTGATGCACCACGAACGACAACACGAAGTCATCATCGGCGACCTGGAACAGCTTGGCGCGCAACGGAACCTCGACGGTGACGTCGAAGCCCTGGGCGAAGAACGAATACAGCTCCGCCTGGATACGGTCGTCGGTGACGCGTTCTGCACCGAGATCGATCGAGACATCTCCTGCCGAGAGGATCTTCTGGTAGCCGACGCCGTCGACCTCGGGGTAGACCGTGCGCAGAACCTCGTGGCGGCCGATAACATCGTGAACTGCCGAATTCAGGGCGGCCAGATCAAGCGCACCCGTGAGCCGAACGGCAACAGGGACATTGTTGACAGCCGATGCCGTGTCGAATCGGTTGAGGAACCACATGCGCTGCTGCGCCAACGACAACGGAACCTGCGCCGGACGCACCTGCGCAGTCAACGCCGCACGCGAACCACCACCAACATGCGAACCCAAACGAGCAGCCAACGCCTCCACCGTCGACGCCTCGAACAACTCCCGCACACCCACCGACGCATCCAACGCCTGACCCAACCGAGACGTCACCTGCGTCGCAATAAGCGAATTACCACCGAGCGCAAAGAAATCATCATCCAAACCAACACGCTCGACACCCAGAACATCCGCAAACGTCTGCGCCACAACCTCTTCCACCACCGACGTCGGAGCACGGAACACCGCAACCTGCAACGACGGAACCGGCAACGCCCGACGATCCAACTTCCCGTTCACCGTCAACGGAATCGCATCCAACACCACAAACGCCGACGGCACCATGTACTCCGGCAACAACGAACCCACACCGGTGCGGACATCGTCGACCGACACACTCACACCCGCAGCCGGCACCACATACGCCACCAACCGCTGATCACCCGGAGAATCCTCACGCACAACCACCGCCGTCTGCGCCACCGACACATCCGCCAACACCGCAGACTCGATCTCACCGATCTCGATCCGGAAACCACGGATCTTCACCTGATCATCCGCGCGACCCAGATACTCCAAATCACCAGCGCTGTTCCACGCCGCGACGTCACCCGTGCGGTACAACACCTCGCCGGCATTGAACGGATTCGCCACAAACCGCGTCGACGTCAACCCCGCCTGACCCAGATAACCCCGAGCCAACTGCACACCCGAGACATACATCTCACCCGCGACACCGACGGGCACCGGAGCCAAACGCGTATCCAACACGAACACCCGCAGACCCGAAATAGCCTGACCCACAACACTCGCCGACGCATCCGCCGCCAACGCAGCATCCAACACACGATGGCTCACATGCACCGTCGTCTCCGTGATGCCATACATGTTCACCAACGTCGGCGCGGAATCACCGCGGCGGCCGTACCAATCCGACAAGCGACGCAGCTCGAGCGCCTCGCCACCGAAAACAACCCACCGCAACGACAACTCAGCAGCCCGACCGGATTCCGACGCCAACCGATCAGCCTCAGCCAACTGATAGAACGCCGACGGCGTCTGATTGAGCACCGTCACCCGCTCAGCAGCAAGCAACTCCAAGAACTGCTCCGGCGACCGCGACGTCACATAATCCACAACCACCAACGTGCCGCCGTACAACAGCGGACCCCACAACTCCCACACCGAGAAGTCGAACGCATAACTGTGGAACATCGTCCACACATCGGATTCGTCGAACCCGTACACACTCTCGGTATTCGCAAACAGCTTCGCCACCGTGATGTGCGGAACCTGCACACCCTTCGGGCGACCCGTCGAACCCGACGTGTAAATCACATACGCAACATTCGACGACCGCAACGGCGCAACACGATCCGCATCCGTCACCACCGAACCATCGAACTCCGACACATCCACCGTGTCGATATCGACCACCGGCAAACCAGCGGGCAACACCAACTCACGCCCGGACCACGAAATCGCAGCCACCGGACCAGCATCGGCCAACATGAACTCGACACGATCAGCCGGATACGACGGATCCACCGGCAAATACCCCGCACCGGACTTCACCACCGCCAACAACGCCACCACAAGATCCGCCGACCGCGGCAACGCCACCGCCACCAACGACTCCGGCCCACAACCCTGAGCAATCAACCTGCGCGCCAAACGATTAGCCCGCACCGACAACTCACCATAAGACAACGACTCGCCACCGAACCGCACCGCAATCCGATCACCAAACCGCGCAGCAGCAACATCGAACCACGCCGACAACGTCGAATCCACACCGCGATCGACCTGGCCAGCACTGAAGCGGGACAGCAGATTTCGTTCACCATCGACCAAAATGTCGACATCACCCACCGCTACTGTGGGATCAGCCGTCACCGCACGGAAGACTCGCACCAACCGATCACCGAACTCCACAACGGTCGACTCGTCGAACAGATCCGTCGCATACGTCAAGGCGGCGGACATTCCTGCGGGTGCGCCGGTCTCGTCGGTTCGTTCGGTCAAGGTCAGCTGGAGATCGAATTTCGCCAACGCAAGATCGGCACTTTCGATCGACACTTCGAGGTCGCCCAGTTCGAGCGTTGCCTGTTCGTGGTTCTGGAACGTCAACGCCACCTGGAACAACGGATGACGAGCCTGCGAACGAACCGGATCGAGAACCTCCACCACACGCTCGAAAGGAACATCCGCATGCGCGAACGCCCGCAGATCCACCTCACGCGCCGACGCCAACAACTCGGCAAACGACATCGACGGATCAACCTCGGTACGCAACACCAAAGTATTGACGAACATACCGATCACATCATCGAGCTGCGCCTCACCACGACCCGCGATCGGGGTACCGACCACGATGTCCGTGGTTGCGGACAAGCGCGAGAGTACGACGGCAAGCGCTGCGTGAACAACCATGAAGGGTGTCGAGTTACTGCTGTGCGCAATCGAATTGACCGCTTTGTGCAGCGCGGCGTCGATATCGAACTCGACCTCCGCACCACGTCCCGATGCGACCTCGGGGCGCGGACGATCACCGTGCAGATCCAACTGCTCCGGAAGATCAGCCAACGCACCGGACCAGAACGCAATCTGCTGCGCGATGACGGACTGCGGATCGTCCTCGGACCCGAGAACCTCACGCTGCCACAACGCATAATCCGCATACTGCACCGGCAACGGCGTCCAAGCCGGCACCGACGCTCGTGTACGTGCTTCGTAGGCAACCATCACATCGCGAGTCAACGGCCCCATCGAGAAACCGTCGGTCGAGATGTGGTGCACCACGAATACCAGGACGTATTCGCTGTCGCCGACTTTGAAGAGTTTGGCGCGCAACGGAACTTCGGACGTCACGTCGAAGCCGTCCGTGGCCAGCTCGGCGACGCCTGCAGCCAAGCGATCTTCGGTGATCGGCACGGGGCTGAGTTCGACCACAACGTCTCGAACGTCGCGGACTTCCTGGTACCCGACGCCGTCGACGTCTGGATACACAGTTCGCAGTGATTCGTGTCTGCCCACGACATCGATCACGGCGGCGTTGAGAGCTGCCACATCGAGGGCGCCCGAAATCCTGATCGCCGCCGGAATGTTGTTCACTGCCGACGCCGGTTCGAACCTGTTCAGGAACCACATGCGCTGCTGCGCCAACGAAAGTGGGATCCGAGCTGGCCGGGGCTGCGGCACCAGTGGCGCTGTGGCACCCGAGCCGGCGTGCAGCTCGAGCCGGACGGCGAGTGACTGCACGGTCGACGCTTCGAAGAGCGCACGAACCGGAACGCTTGTGTCGAGCGCCTCCCCCAACCGAGCGGCGACACGGGTCGCGATCAACGAGTTGCCGCCGAGTTCGAAGAAATCGTCGTCGCGGCCAACCTGTGCGACTCCGAGAACTTCGGAGAACACCTGCGCGACAGTCTCTTCGACGGTTGTGACCGGCGCTTGGTACACCTTGGACTCGAACACGGGCGAGGGCAGAGCTTTGATGTCCGTCTTGCCCGCGGTGGTCAACGGAATCGAATCGAGCACCAGGACCGAGTCGGGAACCATGTAGCCGGTGAGGAACGTCGACACCGACTCGATGACCTGTGCGGGATCCACCTCGGCGCCGGCCTGTGGCACTACGTAGGCAACGAGGCGATCGCCGAAGTGATCGTCGGAGCGTACAAGAGCTACAGCTTGCGCAACGCCCGCGCAACGGGTCAGTGCAGCCTCGATTTCGCCGAGTTCGATACGGAATCCGCGGATCTTGACCTGGAAGTCGCTGCGGCCCACGTACTCCACCGCGCCACCGTCGATCCACCGGACCACATCACCCGTGCGGTACAACCGCTCACCGGGCGCCCCGAACGGGTCCGCGACAAATCGACCCGCCGTCAATGCCGGCTGTCCCAGGTATCCACGAGCGACCTGAATACCCGACACGTACAACTCACCCGCGACACCAACTGGAACAGGCTGCAAGCGGGCGTCCAGGATCCGCGCAGCCATACCCCGAATCGGGCCGCCGATGTTCATACGATCAAACGCGGTCAGCGCATCGCTGATGTTCGACGCGACCGTCGACTCCGTCGGACCGTAAGCGTTGAAGAACCCACGCACACCGCCATCCGGAAGCGGCACCGCCCACCTGGCAACGAGGGACCGCGAACTGGCTTCGCCACCCACGACAACCACCCGCAACGCGTCAAGTCCGCTCGGATCCACCGATGCCAAAGCAGCAGGGGTGACAAACGCATGCGTCACGCTCTCCGACCGCAAGATCTCGGCCAATTCCGCGCCGCCGTACACCGTCGTGGGCGCAATCACCATCGTCGACGCCGCTCCGAATGCCATCAGCAACTCGAGTACCGAAGCGTCGAAACTCGGCGATGCGAAATGCAGCGTCCGAGCATCGGTGGTCAGCGAGTAACGCTCGACCTGCTCGGCGCAGAAGTTCGCCACACCGGCGTTGGTGACCACAACGCCCTTGGGCAGACCCGTGGTGCCGGAGGTGTAAATGACGTACGCAGGCTGCCGCTCGTCGATCGCGCCGCGTCGATCCGAATCGCTCACCGGCGCGCAAGATTCTGCCGCACACGCCGCCACTGTCTTCTCGTCGTCGAGAACAACCCACGTCAACGCCGACGGCAACCCCGCCTCGACGGCACTGAGCGCAAGACCCAGCACCGCACCGGAATCGGTGATCATGTGGGCGATACGGTCAACCGGATACGTCGGGTCGACCGGTACGAATGCCGCACCGGTTTTCGCCACGGCCCACAGAGCGAGAACCGAATCGGCCGAACGCGGAATCGCGATCGCGACCCGATCCTCCGGCCCGACGCCCTTCGCAATCAGAACACGAGCGAGTCGCGACGACCGCTCGTCGAGTTCGCGGTAGGTGATCGACTCGCCGTCGAAGCGAATCGCCTCCGCCGACGGATCCGAAGCGGCCGCTCCGGTGAGGATCTCGACCAGAGTTCCCGAGACCGATTGGCCTCCACGAACATCGACCAGCACACCCCGCTCGGCCGCATCGAGAATATCGATGTCACCGACGACAATCGAAGGAACCGACACAACAGTCTCGAGGATACGAACCAGACGGCGAGCAAATCCCTCGACCGTCGAAACCTCGAACAGATCTGCAGCAAACGTGAATTCGGCCGAGAGCCCTTGCTGGATCCCGTCTTCGCCGATCGACTCGGTTACCGCCAGTTCGAGGTCGAACTTTGCAGTGGTGGTGTCGATTTCGGCGGCCTTGATCGCCAGTCCCGGCAGTTCCAATGCCGTTTGCGCGAGATTCTGCAAGGACAGGACAACCTGGAACAGCGGATGTCGTGCCTGCGACCGGGCCGGAGCCAGGACGTCCACCAAACGCTCGAAGGGTACGTCCGAGTGAGCGAAGGCTCCGAGCGCCGAATCACTCGCCGCGGCGAGCAGATCCGTGAATGCCCGGGCCTGGTCGACCTCGGTGCGCAGAACAAGCGTGTTGACGAACATGCCGACGAGATCGTCGAGCGCCTCGTCGCCGCGACCGGCAACGGGAGTGCCAACGGCGATGTCCGACGTCCCGCTCAGTCGAGCCATCAGAACGGCAAGCGCCGAGTGCAGCGCCATGAAGAGCGTTGCGTTGTTCTCACGTGCCAGCGCGTCCAGTCGACGATGCACATCCCCGGAGATCTCGAACGCGAATCGATCGCCGCGCATCGAGGCCACGTCGGGTCGAGGCCGGTCCGACGGAAGGTCGATCACATCCGGTAGGTCAGCCAGAGTCTCGGTCCAGTAGGAGATCTGCTGCGAAATCAGTGATTCCGGGTCGTCTTCGGACCCCAGGACCTCACGCTGCCACAACGAATAGTCGGCGTACTGAACAGCCAACGGCTGCCACGCCGGCGCAATCCCGTCCTTGCGTGCCGAGTAGGCAATCATGACGTCGCGTGCCAGTGGCGCCATCGACCAACCGTCAGCGGCAATGTGATGAACAACGATCGCGAGGGTGTGCTCGGTGTCGCTGACCGTCAACAGGCAGACACGGATCGGCACGTCGACGGTGACGTCGATCGCCGAGGATCCGATTGCAGCGACTCGACTCTCGAGCTCGGCTGGGTCCGAGACCGACTCGACAGTGAGTCCGGCGAAAGCCTCCGAAAGCGACAGAATCGACTGCTTCGGTCCGGAAGCCCCGTCCGGATACACCGTTCGGAGAACTTCATGCCGGGCCAGTACGTCCTCGAGCGCTATTTCCATCGCGGCCGTGTCGAGATGGCCAGTCAGGTGCAGTGCGAAAGTGATGTTGTAAGCAGCGGAGTCGGTGTCGAAGCGGTTCAGGAACCACATCCGCTGCTGCGCCAACGACAGCGGAATTTCCGCTGGACGCGACTGCGCGACGAGAGCCTTCTGCCCGCCGCTACCCGCGTGCGACTCGATATGGGCAGCGAGCGCCTCGACGGTGGAAACGTCGAAAAGCGTCCGCACCGGCACGGTGGTATCGAGCGCCCGTCCCACCCGAGAAGTGACCTGAGTGGCCACCAGGGAGTTGCCACCGAGTGCGAAGAAGTCGTCGTCGAGGCCGACTCGTTCCACACCGAGAACGTCCGCAATCACCTGCGCGACAATCTCTTCCACCGGCGTGGTGGGCGCACGGAACTCGCGAACCTCGAACACGGGTTCCGGCAGAGCCCTTCGATCCAGCTTACCCACCGGAGTCAGCGGAACTTCGGCGAGTTCCATGATGACGGAAGGAACCATGTAGCTCGGTAGAGTCTCGGCTACGAACGAGATGAGCACATTCGGATCGAAGCTCGAACCGTCAGCCAGTTCGACGTAAGACACGAGAGCTGTGACGCCCGCAGCGCCTTCGCTTCCGACCGTCACCGCGAAGCGCACAGAATCGTGCGAAGACAGAACTGCGTCGATCTCACCGAGCTCGATGCGGAAGCCGCGAACCTTGACCTGGAAGTCACTGCGGCCGACGTATTCGAGAACCTCCGCGTCAGCGGTCGAGTCTCCGCCTGTCCAGCGCACGACATCGCCGGTCCGATACATCCGCTCGCCGTCCGGCGAATACGGGTTGGCGACAAATCGTTCTGCGGAGAGACTTCGCCGCTCGTGATAGCCGCGAGCCAATGCAGCGCCCGCAAAGTAGAGCTCTCCCCTGGTGCCGACTGGAACCGGGTGCAGACGCTCGTCGAGTACCAGTGCAGACATGCCCTCGACGGGACGCCCGATGTCGATCGATCGGGCGACCGCTAGATCGCCGAACGACGAGATGATTGTGGTCTCGGTCGGACCGTACCCATTGAAATAGGCGCGCCCT
This sequence comes from Rhodococcus sp. GB-02, assembly GCF_053470465.1. Classification (NCBI taxonomy): domain Bacteria; kingdom Bacillati; phylum Actinomycetota; class Actinomycetes; order Mycobacteriales; family Nocardiaceae; genus Rhodococcus; species Rhodococcus sp. GB-02. The sequence goes on along the minus strand of NZ_JBPUKE010000001.1, from coordinate 2,175,928 downwards.
GGGGCCCATTTCGCCAACAACTCGGGAGTGGTCACGTCACCGCCGACGGAGACGACGCGCAGGTCAGGAAGCTCTGCAGGCTCCATGGTCCCGAGTACGGCGGGTGTGATGATCGCGTGGGTGACCTTCTCTGCATGAAGAAGATCCGACAACTCGTGTCCGCCGATAATCGTCGACGGAACGATCACCAATGTTGCACCCGCTGAGAAGGCGACCATCCATTCGAGCACTGACGGGTCGAAGCTCGGTGAACAGATATGCAGGAAGCGCGAGGACTGTTCTACCCCGTATCGACGCTGGGCTGCGTCCCTGACCCCACGGAGACCACCGTGAGTGACGCTGACGCCCTTCGGTTTTCCCGTGGAGCCGGATGTGTAGATGACATATGCCACGTGAGAGCTGTGAATCGGAACGATTCGGTCCTCGTCCGTGACGGGCGCTGACGATTGTGCCGAGACTTCCCCGGTCAGCGTCTGGTCGTCGAGGACCAACCAATCGGTGACCGCAGGAAGCTGACCGACGAACTGTGACGAGGTGAGTCCGATCGCGGCCGATGAATCGGCCAGCATGTGCCGGACACGATCTTCCGGATAGCTCGGGTCAACAGGCACGTAGGCCGCCCCTGACTTCGCCACCGCCCATACCGCACAGACCATGTCGTATGAGCGAGGAAATGCGAGAGCGACGATGGTCTCGGGGCCTGCGCCACGTCCGATCAAAACTCGTGCGAGCTTCGACGACTGCTCGTCGAGCTCGCGGTAGGTGATCGATCGACCGTCGAAGCGCACTGCGACCGAGTCCGCCTCAGCCGTGCCGGACAGGAAGATGTCGACGAGACTCTGTCGCGGCATCGTGTCATCAGAGGCAACGACCGTCAGATCAGTGCGCTCGGAGCGTGAGAGCAGGTCTATATCACCGACGACTGTTTCAGGTCGGGTAGCCACTGCATCGAGAATGCGCACGAACCGAGTGGCGAAAGTGTTGACTGTGGCCGGATCGAACAGGTCCGTGGCGTAGGTGAAGGTGGCGCTCAAGACGTCGGAGTCTTCGGTGCCTTCGGGATTCTCGGACACCATGAGTTCGAGATCGAATTTGGCGACCGGTACTTCCAATTCGGCTGCAACTGCTTTGACACCCGAGAATTCCAGTTCGCGTCGTCCACTGATCTCCGCAGTGAGCGCAACCTGGAACAGCGGGTGACGAGCCTGCGAACGCGCCGGGCTCAGAACCTCGACGAGCCGCTCGAATGGCACATCGGCATGCCCGTAGGCAGACAACCCCGACTCTCTCACCCGAGCGAGTAATTCGTCGAATCGTTCGTTCGGATCGACCTCGGTGCGAAGCACCAGAGTGTTGACGAACATCCCGATGACATCACTGAGCGCTTGATCGTTTCGCCCACCGATCGGGGCACCGATCGCGATGTCTGAGGTACCACTGATCCGGCTCAGCAGCGTTGCATATGCCGCCTGCAACACCATGAACAGCGAGACGCTCCTCGAGCGCGCCAACTCGTTCAACTTGCGCGTCGTGCGTTCGCTGATCTGAAAATGGTGCTTGGCACCGTGATTGGACGCGATGGCAGGACGAGGTCGATCGGTCGGCAGATCCAACTGATCCGGCAGATCGGCAAGTGCCCGGCGCCAGAAGTTGATCTGGCGAGACGACTCCGAGCGCGGGTCTTCGTCGGATCCCAGTGCTTCGCGCTGCCACAGCGCGTAATCGGCGTACTGAATCGGCAGCGGCGTCCACGCCGGCGCCGACTTCTCACTTCGCGCCGAGTATGCGACGAGAAGGTCACGTGCGAGCGGACGGAACGACAATCCGTCTGCCGCGATGTGGTGGAGAACCATCACCAGGACGTAGTCCGTCGGAGACACCTCGAAGAGAGCAACCCGTACCGGGATTTCGAGCGTCACGTCGAAGCCGCGAGACGCCACGTCGAACAGGGCCGAATCGAGATGCGAATTCCGAATCTTGACCGGGTTCAACTCCACCGCTGCACGGTCTACCGGCAGAACAAGCTGTTGCGCAGTTCCGTCGACATCAGGGTAGATCGTCCGCAAGGACTCGTGCCGCTCGAGAAGGTCCATCACCGCGGCATGCAGGGCGGACGGGTCCACCGAACCGGTGAGCCGGACCGTGAACGGAAGATTGTATGCGGGCGTCGACGGATCGAGGCGGTTGATGAACCACATGCGCTGCTGCGCAAGCGAGAGCGGGACGACCTCGGGACGAGGCTTGGCGACCAGCGGGGTGAGCTGCCTGGCGTTGCCCGCCACCGACTCGGCGCGGGCCGCCAAGGTAGCGACCGTGGTGGACTCGAAAAGCTCTCGAACGCCGAGTTGCACTCCCAAGGCGGAACCCACGCGGGTCACCAACTGTGTTGCAACCAGAGAGTTTCCACCGAGTTCGAAGAAGTCGTCGTCGATACCGACGCGCTCGACACCGAGAACGTCGGCAAAGACGTCAGCGACAACCCGCTCGATTTCGGTGCGGGGCTCGCGGTACTGCTTCGCACTCGCGAACACCGGCTCGGGCAACCCGGCACGATCCAATTTGCCACTCGTGTTGAGCGGCAACGCATCGAGCACCATCAACGCGGCGGGAACCATGTACGACGGGAGGCTTCGACCGGCGAACTCACTGAGCACCGCAGCATCGATGTTTCGGCCAGGGCCCGGCACGACGTAGCCGACCAATTGATCACCGGTCGGGGTGACGGTCACCAAGACAACAGCCTGGGAAACGTCGGGGTGTGCCAGAAGGACAGTCTCGATTTCGCCGAGCTCGATGCGCTGCCCACGGAACTTCACCTGGAAGTCGGTACGCCCGATGTAGTCGAGGTTTCCGTCCTCACGGCGGCGGACGAGGTCGCCGGTCCGGTACATACGCTCACCGGCCGTGCCGTACGGATTGGCTACGAACCGATCCGAGCTCAGGTCCGGTCGACCCACGTACCCGCGCGCGAGTTGAACGCCGGCGAGATAGAGCTCACCCGGCTGCCCGATGGGGGTCGGGCGAAGTTGTCCGTCCAGTACGTGCGCCTGAGTGTTCCACTGCGGCATACCGATCGGCACAGAAGTGGTATCCGAGGGCACGGCCTCGTAGTACGTGACCGAAACCGCGGCTTCAGTCGGACCGTAGAGGTTGTGCAATCCGGCTCCACAGAGTTCACGGAAGGCCGAAGACGTCTCGGGCGGGAGCGCCTCGCCGATGACGAAGACGTGACGCAACGAATCACAAGATCCGGCAGGTGCATTCGCCGTGAACAGCGTGAGCATGGATGGCACGAAGTCGGTGATCGTGACGCCGAGCTCCGCGATCTTGTTCGCGACGTAGATCGGGTCCCGATGGCCGTCCGGAGTCGCGACGACGAGCGTGGCGCCAACCTGCAACGGCATGAAGAATCCCCACAGCGACACGTCGAATGTCGTGGCGGTCTTCTGCAGGTAGATATCCGACGCAGAAAGCTCGTACTCGGCGTTCATCCACTGAAGCTGATTGTTGATCGCTGCGTGAGTGACCGCGACCCCCTTGGGGCGACCGGTCGATCCCGAGGTGTAAATCACGTACGCAGTGTTCGAGAAATGCAAGGGAGACAAGCGATCTGCGTTGGCGATCGGCCTGCTGTCGAGCTGTCCGTAGTCGAGAGTGTCGATTTCGATCACCCGCGTGCCCTCGGGCAGATCCACGTCGTCTCGCGCAGTAGTCACAACGCACGTGGGCTGCGCCGACTCGAGGATGTAGGCGGTGCGGTCGGCTGGATGGTCGGGATCCACCGGCACCCAGGCTCCGCCGGCCTTGGCAATCGCGTACAGACCGACCATCAAGTCCAGAGACCTGCGGATCGAGAGCCCCACAAGCGATTCGGGTCCGACACCCATGGAGATGAGCTGACGGGCCAAACCGTTTGCGCGGGAGTCGAATTCGGCGTACGTCAGTCTGTCGCCTTCGAAAACCACAGCGGTGGCATCGGGAGTCCGCGCAACCTGACGCTCGAAGGCTTCGATGATGGTCTGCGAGGCAACCTGGAAGCCGGTGCGGTTCCACAAAGCGACCTTGTTCCGCTCCTCATCGGTTGCGACAGGGAGATCCCATACTTTGCGGCTCGTTTCGGCCGAGACGAACTTCTCGAGGAACTCCACGAACCGTGAGTGATTTCGCTGGGCGTCAGCGGGCGCGTACAGATTGGGATTCGACTCGAAATCGATGTGCGTGCGGGTATCGCCGACGCTCTGGTAGAGGTTGACACCGAGGTCTTCGATCAAACCCGTGGACAGGATGTGAAGCTCGCCGACAAGGGGCCCGAACGCCAACTCCGTGGAAAACATCATGATGTTGATCCAGGGACCGAAGAATCCGCCCCGGCCCGGCCCGTCACCGCCGCGGACCATGTCCTCGTGTCGGTACCGCTGATGGCGCAGCGCGCCGGACATTTCGTTCCTGACGTCGTCCAGAAGATCCTGGACGGTGGTGTCCGCAGTGACGGTCAGTCGCAGCGGAACGACGTTGGAGACCATGCCACCGGATCGGCGCAGCACGGCTGTCGTTCGACCGGAAACGGGCAGACTCAGCGACACGTCCTCTCGTCCGGTCATCTGAGCGAGGTACGCCGCAAAAGCCGCGACGACCGTTCCGGCAACCGTGGTCTTCTCCACGCGTTCGAGGAACCGCCCGAGCAGCGCCTCGACGTGGTTGGACAGCGCTGCGCTGTCGATCCGACTGACGGGAGCCGGCGCGGCACTGCGACCCGCGAGGCTCGAGATCTCGTCGAGATTCTCGATCTTGTCGGCCCAGTACTTGCGATCGGTTTCGAAACGACTCGACTGGCGGTACTTGTTGTCCACCTCGTAGACGTTCCAGAGATCGGAGGCCTCGCTCGGCTCCGGTTCGCGACCCTCCACGCGCGCCGAGTACAACTCCGCCACACGAGTGACGAACGTCGATGCACCGAAGCCGTCGAGAATTGTGTGGTGGACCCGCGTGTACCAGTAGTAGCGGTTCTCGCCGAGACGCAGAATCGTGGCAGAGATCAGTCGGTCCGTGAGCATGTCGATCGGCCGACTGCGATCTGCTCGCATCCACCGCATGGCCGCGTCGTGTGAGTCGTCTTCACTACGGAGGTCGACGTAGCCGACCGAATCATCGAGTGTGGGGTCGATGATCTGGTACGGCTGGGCGTCGATCTCGAAGATCCGGACGAAGGCCGACCCGATTTCGCGACCGGCGTCTGCGCAGGCCTGACGAAGGGCGTCAAGCTCCAGAGCACCACGGAGTTCGACGTACTGAGCGATGTTGACCGGAACTGCAGGATCAAGATGCTGCGCGAACCACATACCGAGCTGGGCCGCGGAAAGCGGGAATGCGTCGGATCGCTGAACGTCTTCCGGCGAGCTGCCGACCTCCGGCTTGCCGCTCCCCAGTTCTCCGTTACCCAGCGAATTCACGCCCACAGCCTCTCTTCCACACCATTGCGCACCCGTGCGAGCCGAACGTCCGATTCGCAGCAGCTACCGACCTCATCCAACCTCGACGAGCCAGAACCACCCATTGTCTCCGATACATAGGTGACAAGAGAAATCCATACCCCGGTGTATCGACGGTTTTGTTGCAATTCGTTACAAATCGCCCAGCTCATCTACCCCCCGATCGCATTGCCGAAACGCACCGTTCAGACGCGGCGCGCGACATCTCTCCCCCTGGGACAATCAATTGCAACCGACGATCTACACCCCAATCCACATCAGTCACCTCGGACAATTTACAGGGCCGCCAGGTACTGGGTGCCTGAGCTCGAACAAGATTCGACAGTCGCTGATCGAGAATATCGGTACACGCCGACAGACCGACGAAAGAACGCGCCGACCAGCGGTCGGCGCGTTCTTCGATTTACGGTACGAAGCTTCAGGACAAGGCGACGCCAGTCACGCTCTGCAGGTGCTCGCTGGTGACACCTGGAGCTAGCTCCACAAGCTGCAGCCCGTCCGCAGTGACGTCCAGCACTGCCAGGTCGGTGATGATCCGGTTGACGACGCTCTGACCGGTAAGGGGCAGCGTGCACGCCTCGACGATCTTGGGATTGCCGTCGCGGTCGGTGTGCTCCATCACGACGATGACGCGGCGGGCACCGTGGACCAGGTCCATCGCCCCGCCCATACCCTTCACCATTTTGCCCGGCACCATCCAGTTGGCAAGGTCACCGGTCTTCGACACCTGCATCCCGCCGAGCACCGCGGTGTCGATGTGACCACCGCGGATCATGCCGAACGAGAGAGCCGAGTCGAAGAACGCGGCACCTGGATTGACGGTGACGGTTTCTTTACCGGCATTGATGAGGTCGGCATCGACCTGATCATCGGTCGGATACGGTCCGGTACCGAGGATGCCGTTCTCGCTGTGGAGGACCACCTTGACGCCCTCCGGCAGGTAGCTGGGGATCAGCGTCGGCAGGCCGATACCGAGATTGACGTACTCACCTGGCCGCATCTCGGCAGCAGCGCGAGCGGCCATCTCGTGGCGAGTCCAACCGATACGAGTTTCCTCTGCGCTGCTCACTTGGTACCTCCCGAGACGGTCCGCTTCTCGATCCGCTTTTCCTGTGGGCCCGTATTCACGACGCGCGCGACGAACACTCCGGGAAGGTGAACGTGCGCAGGGTCAATGTCGCCCGGCTCTACGAGGTTCTCCACCTGCGCGATGGTGATCCGCCCCGCCATGGCGGCAAGCGGGTTGAAGTTCATCGCAGTCTTGTTGAAGACGAGATTGCCTTCGGTGTCGCCGTAGTCCGCGTGCACGAGCGCGAAGTCAGCGGTGATCGCCTCTTCCAATACATACGTGCGGCCACCGAACACTGCCGTCGCCTTCGGTGGCGACGCCACGGCGATCGAACCGTCCGGGTTGTATCGCCACGGCAAGCCGCCCTCGGCGATCGGTGTGCCGACGCCGGCCGGAGTGTAGAACGCCGGAATGCCGGTACCGCCTGCTCGCAGCCGCTCGGCCAGCGTCCCTTGCGGCGTCAACTCCACTTCGAGCTCACCGGCGAGATACTGACGGGCGAACTCCTTGTTCTCCCCCACGTACGACGCCGTCACCCTGGCGATCCGGTGCGCGCCGAGCAGAATGCCGAGACCGTAGTCGTCGACACCGCAGTTGTTGGAGAACACCTCGAGATCGGTGGCGTCGCCGTCGGCGATCGCCGCGATCAGTGCGTCGGGAATACCGCACAGCCCGAAGCCGCCCACTGCGAGCCTGGATCCGCTCGCGATGTCGGCAACTGCCTCAGCTGCCGTATTCACGACTTTGCTCATCCGTTAGTTCTCCTTCTGCTGAAAGATTCCGGCTCGGTGAAGAAGCTTCTCGGCGTGACGAAGAACGGGAGCGTCGACCATCTTGCCCTCGAACGCGAACACACCACGTTCAGTAGACACCGCGGCAAGCACTCGTGTGGCCCAGTCGATCTCTTTTTCCGAAGGTGCGAAGGCACCACGGATGACCTCGACCTGACTCGGGTGGATCGCAACCTTCACGTCGAAGCCGACTGCGACAGCATCAGCGGACTCGACGCCCAGGCCGACGAGGTCCTTGATGTCGAGATAAACGGAATCGACAGCCAACCGGCCGTAGCTCTTCGCGGCCAGGAGAGACGTCGATCGGACGTGCTTGGCAACGTCGCGGTACGAACCGTTCGGGTGCCTGCTCGAATTACCGCCGAGACCGGCCACAAGATCCTCGGCTCCCCACATGACACCGATGGCGTTCGCAGCAAGCGCGATGTCGGCCACGGCGAGGGCTCCTCGCGGGGACTCGACGAGTGCAACCACGTCCGCCGGTGCGAGCGAGAGGACGTCCTCGGCCGATTCGCACTTGGACAGCATGAGACGCGAATAGTGTGTGCCGTCCAGCGCGATCAGATCGAGTTCGTGATCAGGTGTACCGACCGGATTGACGCGCACGACCGTCCGCTCCGGATCGAGAGGCGTGTCGATCAGGGCTGCACGTGCGGCTTCCTTGTCGGCCGGAGCCACACCGTCTTCGAGATCGAGGATCACGACGTCGGCAACAGCCGCGGCCTTCGCATAGCGCTCGGGACGATCCGCCGGGCAGAACAACCACGCCGGCCCCGGCGGTGTCCACGTCATGAGGACACCTCTGCCGGACGCAGTTGCACCAGTGTCTTGCGCGTGGCCAGTGCGACGACGTCACCGTGCTGGTTACGCCCGGTGTGCACGAGCGTCACGATGCCTTCACCTGGACGGCTCTTCGACTCGCGCTTGTCCGCGATGAGCGTCTCGGCATACAAGGTGTCGCCGTGAAAGAGCGGCTTCGGGAAGCTGATCTCGGAGAAACCGAGGTTCGCCACGATGGTGCCCTGCGTCAACTGCGCGACGGACAGGCCGACGATGGTCGACAGGGTGAACATCGAATTGACCAGCCGCACACCGAATTGAGTGTCCTCGCTGTACGCGGCATCGAGATGCAACGCCTGCGTGTTCATGGTCAAAGTCGTGAACAGGACGTTGTCAGCCTCGGTCACCGTCCGGCCTGGGCGATGCTCGTAGATTGCGCCGACCTCGAACTCCTCGAACCAGAGCCCGCGCTGAGTGATCTTCTTGGGGTTCGTCACAGCCCTGCCTCACGAGCGATGAGCATCAACTGCACCTCGGTCGTTCCCTCACCGATTTCGAGGATCTTGCTGTCACGGTAGTGGCGCGCGACGGCGTACTCGTTCATGAAGCCGTATCCGCCGTGGATCTGTGTGGCGTCACGAGCGTTGTCCATGGCAGCTTCGGAGGAAATGAGCTTGGCGATGGATGCCTGCTTCTTGAACGGCTTGCCCGACAACATGAGTGCGGCCGCGTCGTAGTACGCGGTACGTGCGACGTGGGCGCGGGCCTCCATGCGCGCGATCTTGAACGCGATGGCCTGGTTGTGTCCGATGGGGCGACCGAACGCCTCGCGCTCCTTGGCGTACTTGATCGACTCGTCGACGCAGCCCTGGGCTGCACCGACGCTCAACGCGGAAATGGCGATGCGGCCTTCGTCGAGGATGCGCAGGAAGTTCGCGTAGCCGCGGCCACGCTCACCGAGCAGATTCTCTTCGGGAACACGAACATCCGCGAACGTGAGCGGATGGGTGTCGGATGCGTTCCAGCCGACCTTGTTGTACGCCGGTTCGGCAGTGAAGCCGGGCGTCGTGGTCGGCACGAGGATCGTCGAGATCTCCTTCTTGCCCCCGTCCTTGACACCCGTGACCGCGGTGACCGTCACGAGCTTGGTGATGTCTGTGCCCGAGTTGGTGATGAACTGCTTGTTGCCGTTGATGATCCACTCGCCGCTGTCGAACTTCGCGGTGGTCTTGGTTCCGCCGGCGTCACTACCCGCACCGGGTTCGGTCAGGCCGAAGGCAGCCAAAGACTTGCCGCTGGTGAGCTGCGGAAGCCACTCTTCCTTCTGTGCCTCGTTACCGAAGCGGTAGATGGGCATGGCGCCCAAGGACACTCCGGCTTCGAGGGTGATCGCGACGCTCTGGTCGACCTTGCCCAACTCTTCGAGCGCCAGGCAGAGTGCGAAGTAGTCGCCACCCATTCCGCCGTACTCCTCGGGGAAGGGCAGGCCGAACAAGCCCATGTCCGCCATCCCGGCAACTACCTCGTACGGAAAGGTGTGGTTGGCGTCGTGCTCGGCAGCAACCGGTGCAACGACGGTCTTGGCGAAGTCGGCAACGGTCTTGGCGAGCTGCTGGTATTCGTCCGGAAGCGCTCCGGTGGCAAGGTAATCGGACATCAGGCGTCTTCCTTCGGCGTCGTGTTCTCGGACTTTTCTTCGGCAGTCTCTTCGTCTTGGGCAGGTACCACGCGGGCCAGAACCTGATCCACCATCACCTGATCGCCCTGACGGACAAGCACTTCCACGATCCCGTCGATCGGGGACGTCAAGGAGTGCTCCATCTTCATGGCCTCGACCACGACGAGCGGTTGTCCCGCGCTCACTGCCGCGCCGTTCTCGACGTTGACCGCGATGACGGCACCGGGCATGGGGCTGGCGATTTCGGCATCACCGGCATGCTTGTCCTCACCGCGGACGCTGACTTCGGCAACCTCGCGCACGTGCCAGGTTCCGCCACCCGCGAGCCACAAACCACCGTCGGTCTCGGCGACGACGAACGTGCGTCGGCGTCCGTCGATCACCACCGCCAGTTCGGATCCCGTCAGGGTCGCGCTGAATGCGCGCGGTTGTGAACCTTCGACCTCGACCTTTGCATCCGCGGGAACCCCGACGATCGCAACGTGCGCCGTTCGGGTGCCGGCGGAGAGCCTGATGCTGGTCGGAGCGGGAGTTCCGACGCGCCATCCACTCGGGACGTCCCAGGGATCAACGGATTCCGAAGTTGTCCACCGCGAGAGCCAGCGATAAGCCGCGGCAGCAATGAGAACCTCGTCGGAGGCGTCGGCTGCGACGAAGTCTTCGACGCGACGATCGAGCAGACCGGTGTCGAGGTTGCCCGCGATCACATCCGGATCAGCGAGGAGGAACCGTGCGAATTCGATGTTGGTCACGACTCCGAGCACTGCGGTGTCACCGAGTGCGCGATCGAGCTTGCGCAGTGCGCCCGCCCGGTCGGGAGCGTGGGCGATGACCTTACTGAGCATCGGGTCGTAGTCACTGCCGACGACGGTGCCCGCGAGCAGTCCGGAATCGACGCGCACGCCGGAACCTGACGGCTCGACCAGATCGACGACGCGACCACCTGTCGGCAGGAATCCACGGCCCGGATCCTCCGCGTACACACGAGCTTCGATGGCGTGCCCGGTCAGCGTGATGTCACTCTGGGAGAAGGCCAACTTCTCTCCCGCTGCCACACGAACCTGCCATTCGACCAGATCCAGTCCGGTCACCATTTCGGTGACGGGGTGCTCGACCTGCAGGCGGGTATTCATCTCCATGAAGAAGAACTCGTCCGGCTTGTCGGCGGAGACGATGAACTCCACGGTGCCGGCGCCGGTGTAATCGACGCTTCGAGCGGTGTTGCACGCTGCCGCACCGATCCGGTCACGGGTCACCTGATCGAGCAGCGGCGAGGGAGCCTCTTCGATGACCTTCTGATGACGCCGCTGCAGGCTGCATTCGCGCTCACCGAGGTGAACGACGTTGCCGTGCTGGTCGGCGAGAACCTGGACCTCGATGTGCCGGGGCCGCAGGACGAATCGCTCGAGGAACAGGGTGTCGTCGCCGAACGACGACGCGGCCTCACGACGCGCACTGCGAAGAGCCTCGGCCAGATTGGCCGGATCCTCGACCAGACGCATTCCCTTGCCGCCGCCACCGGCGGAAGGCTTGACCAACACCGGGTAGCCGATGTCCTCGGCTGCCGCGATCAGTTCTTCGTCGGTCAGATTCGGACGAGCGATGCCCGGGACCACCGGGACGTCGAACGCGGCGACTGCGTTCTTCGCGGTGATCTTGTCACCCATCACTTCGATAGCTCGCTCGGACGGGCCGAGGAAGGCGATTCCCGCGGCCGCACAGGCAGCCGAGAACGCCGAGTTCTCCGACAGGAAGCCGTAGCCGGGGTGAATGCCCTGTGCGCCCGTGGACTTGGCAGCGTCGATCACCTTGTCGATGACGAGGTAGCTTTCACGCGCCGCAGCCGGTCCGATGTTGACGGCGGTGTCGGCCTCGCGGACGTGTCGAGCATTCGCGTCGGCGTCGCTGTAGACGGCGACGCTGCGAATTCCCAACTCACGCAACGTGCGGATCACACGAACCGCGATCTCACCGCGGTTGGCCACGAGAACAGTATCGATAGTGCGCAACTCAGTCATTTCGCTCACATCCGGAAGACGCCGTAGGAGACCGGTTCGATCGGCGCGTTTGCACACACCGAGAGAGCCAGGCCGAGAACAGTTCTGGTATCTGCGGGGTCGATGACACCGTCATCCCACAGCCGCGCAGTGGAGTAGTACGGATTTCCCTGAGCCTCGTACTGCTCGCGGATCGGCGCCTTGAAGGACTCTTCGTCCTCGGCCGACCACGGATTGCCCGCGCTGTCGAGCTGGTCACTACGAACGGTCGAGAGCACCGACGCGGCCTGCTCGCCGCCCATGACCGAGATGCGCGCGTTCGGCCACATCCACAGGAAGCGAGGTGAATACGCGCGTCCACACATGGAGTAGTTGCCGGCGCCGTAAGAGCCGCCGATGACAACCGTCAGCTTCGGAACCCGTGCACACGCAACTGCCGTGACCATCTTGGCGCCGTGCTTGGCGATGCCGCCGGCCTCGTAGTCGCGTCCCACCATGAAGCCCGCGATGTTCTGCAGGAACAGCAGCGGCACACTGCGCTTGTCGCACAGTTCGATGAAATGTGCTCCCTTCATGGCGGATTCGCCGAAGAGCACGCCGTTGTTGGCGATGATGCCGACCGGGTGGCCCTCGATGTGGGCGAAACCGGTGACGAGCGTCTTGCCGTACTCAGCCTTGAATTCCTGGAACGCGCCACCGTCGACGAGCTTGGTGATCACCTCGTGCACGTCGTACGGAGTACGAGGATCGGTCGGGACGACGTCGTAGAGTTCGCTTTGATCTGCGACAGGCGGAACCGTGGAGATGACGTCCCACGGGCGCTCGGAACGGGGGCCGAGTGTGGCAATGATGTTGCGCACGATACGAAGTGCGTCGCGGTCGTCCTCGGCCAGGTGGTCGGTGACGCCGGAAACCTTGGAGTGCAGGTCGCCGCCGCCGAGCTCTTCTGCCGTCACGATCTCACCGGTGGCTGCCTTCACCAGCGGCGGGCCGCCGAGGAAGATGGTGCCCTGGTTGCGGACGATCACTGCTTCGTCGCTCATCGCGGGCACGTATGCGCCGCCCGCGGTACACGAACCGAGAACTGCGGCGATCTGGGGAATCCCCTTGGCGCTCATGGTCGCCTGGTTGTAGAAGATCCGGCCGAAGTGCTCGCGGTCCGGGAAGACTTCGTCCTGGCGCGGCAGGAAGGCGCCGCCGGAGTCGACGAGGTAGATGCAGGGAAGGTTGTTCTGCAGTGCAACTTCCTGCGCACGCAGGTGCTTCTTCACCGTCATCGGGTAGTAGGTGCCGCCCTTGACCGTCGCGTCGTTGGCAACGATGACGCACTCGCGGCCCGACACACGGCCGATGCCGGTGATGACGCCGGCGCCGGGGCACTCGTCGTCGTACAGGCCGTTGGCCGCGAGCGGGGACAGCTCGAGGAACGGGCTGCCCTGATCGAGCAGCGAGTCGACGCGATCTCGCGGCAGCAGCTTCCCTCTGCTCACGTGGCGCTCGCGAGAGCGCTCGTTGCCACCCAGCGCTGCTTGCGCCAGTTTCTTCTTCAGTTCGTCCACCAGAACGGTGTGATCGGACCGGTAGCCCGATCCTTGCGTGATTCCACTGGGAGTCATCCCGCCGCCTTCGCCATGAGTTAATGCTCGATAACTGAAACTAGATTAACTATGATTAACTGAGTTGTCCAGAACACAAGCGAAGAAAGATCGAGAGAATGACCTCTGAGCAGGTAGCAGCTCCGACGCGACGCGATCAGATGAAGGCCGACCGTCGACGTCAACTCTTGGACGCCGCCGCCCGGTTGATCGCCGAGCGCGGATTCGTGAGTGTGCGACTCGAAGACCTGGGTGCGGCCGTCGGTATCAGCGGCCCCGCCGTGTACCGGCATTTCCCGAACAAGGACGCAGTCCTCGTGGAACTTCTCGTCGGCATCAGCACACGACTGCACGAAGGCGGATCAGCTGCGGCGGAGGCTGCGGACTCCCCGAGCGCTGCTCTCGACGCACTGGTGGAGTTCCACCTCGACTTCGCACTGGGCGAGCCGGACCTGATCCGTATCCAGGACCGCGACCTCGAAAGCCTCCCGGCCGATGCGCGTCGACAAGTACGCCAAACACAGCGCAAGTACGTCGAGGTCTGGGTTGGGGTGCTCGAGCAACTCGATCCCCAACTCGATCAGGCGGACGCACGAATCAAAGCGCATGCCACCTTCGGTCTGATCAACTCGACCCCACACAGCGCCAACCCCGCTTCGCCGGCACGTGCACGTCGCGTCCTGCGGGATATGACACTGGCCGCACTGCGCACCCACTGAAACCGGACACTGCACAATCGGTGGCAGACTGGTTACACCAGCTAACAGATGAGGGTGCCGAACGTGGAAGACAGCAGTGGGGTCAGCCGGGCCGATTTCGCCGAACTGCGGACCGAGTTCTCCCGCTTCATGATGTTGTACCAATTCGGAATCTCCGAACTGATGACCAAGGTGAACATCCTCAAGGACGAGTTCACTCACATCAATCAGTACAGCCCCATCGAACACGTCACGTCACGAGTCAAGTCACCGGACAGCATCCTGCGCAAGGCTCAGCGCCTGAACATCCCGCTCACGATCGACGACATCTCGAAGAACATCTTCGACATCGCCGGAGTACGCATCAACTGCAGCTTCATTTCCGACACGTACCGAATAGCCGAGATGCTCACCAGCCAGACGGACCTTCGGGTGATCGAGCGCGAGGACTACATCGCCGATCCGAAACCCAACGGCTACAAGAGCTTGCACCTGATCGTCGAGGTCCCGGTTTTCATGAGCGACCGCGTCCGGCACGTTCCGATCGAACTCCAGATCCGCACCATCGCGATGGATTTCTGGGCAAGTCTCGAACACAAGATCTACTACAAGTACAACCGCGAGGTTCCCGTCGAACTCCTCGACGAACTCACCGAGGCTGCTGCTGCGGCACACCGCCTCGACGTCAAGATGGAAGGGCTCAACGACGAGTTCGCGAAGATCAAAGCGCTACCGCATCCTGACGACGAAATCCTCGAGCAGGATCTACCGGCGCAGTTCCTCGAGGCGATGCATCTTCAGCGACGAGCGCTCTGAATTTGCGCGCCCTCTCCTGAGCGAACGCGCCTTTCGGCGCACCTGAGGCGACGAGAGTGCCGTTCGCTCACGACTGGGTTCGGACAACTAGGGCAAACAAAAGAGTGCGCCCTCCCGAACTTCGGGAGGGCGCACTGTTCGAAATTCGTAGGCTTGCTATTTCTTGCCGGTGACGGCGCTGTAGCCGATCGAGAGCACGGCCGCTGCCGCGATGCTGATGATCCAACGGATCCAGTCGATTCCACCCGTATCGCCCTTATCCGAGATCGCTCCCCAGACCCAGTACCCGATAAGCGCTCCGGCGATACCCAGCACGACGGTCACGATCATGCCGTACTGCTGCTTACCTGGCAGTACGAGACGAGCCAGGATTCCGATGACTGCGCCGAAAATGATGGTTCCGATAATTTGCCCCATGACAGCCCCTCTCACACGTCGTGCATGCACGCGGACGGAAGATCACCGCTCAGGGAAACAATAACCACAGTCACACACAACTGTCGCTTGTTGACCGAATTGTTGTCCGAGATGCAACCTGGACGTGTTACACGCAGGACATTCGCGAGTTATTCTTTCGCAATCAAGCAGACCTAGCGTTCTCGTCCATGGCCACTTCCGTAAAACTGCCGAACAGCGAGCTCGCGCGGCTCGCCAACAAACCACCCTGGTACCGATCCCTGTTCGTGCAACTGATCGCCGCTATCGTGATCGGTGTTCTCATCGGCTGGTTGTGGCCGGAATTCGGCGCAAATCTCAAGCCCCTTGCCGACGGGTTCATCAAGTTGATCAAAATGCTGATCGCACCGATCATCTTCTGCACCGTCGTGATCGGGATCGCCCACGTCGGCGATCTGAAAGCGGTGGGACGCATCGGCGTCAAGGCGCTCATCTACTTCGAGGTTGTGACCACCTTCGCGCTGCTGTTCGGGCTGCTCATCGGCAACTTGATGAAACCAGGTGCGGGATTCAACATCGATCCGGAGACACTGGCGAACGGTGCGGACGCCGTGGCCGCCAAGACCGGAAGTGGCGAACTTCCCCACACCGTCGAATTCCTGCTCAACATCATTCCGGTGTCGATAGTTTCGGCCTTCGCCGAAAACGCACTCCTCCAAGTCCTCTTCTTCGCCGTACTGTTCGGACTCGCCTTGGCCAAGGCAGGCGAGAGTGGACCACCGATCGTGTTCGAACTAGTCGATCGTCTGAGTCATCTGTTCTTCACGATCATCGGCTGGATCATGAGACTGGCGCCGTTGGGCGCTTTGGGCGCGATGGCGTACATCGTCGGCCAGTACGGGATCGCTTCGCTCGGAAGTTACGGAAAGCTGATCGCCGCGTGCTATCTCGCGGCCGTCCTGTTCATCCTCATCCTGGCCGCGATAGTCAGGTACTTCGCGGGCGTGAACCTGTGGAAGTTCGTCAAGTACATCAAGGACGAACTCTTCCTCGCGTTGGGAACGGCGTCGACCGAAGTAGTTCTGCCCCGAATCATGGTCAAGCTCACCAACGCCGGATGCTCGCGAACGACAACAGGATTGGTGGTACCAACCGGGTACTCGTTCAATCTCGACGGCGCGACGCTGTACCTGTCGATCTGCATGCTGTTTCTGGCTCAGGCACTCGGCGTGGACCTGACACTCGGTGAACAGATCACTGCCGTCCTGGTACTGATGCTCACGTCCAAGGGAATGGCCGGAGTACCGGGATCGTCATTCCTGGCACTGTCCGCCACCGTGGCCGCAATCGGTCACGGCGCAATTCCGGTTGCCGCAGTCGCCCTCCTACTGGGCGCCGATCGAATCATGGATTCGATGCGGGTGTCGGTGAACCTGCTCGGGAACTGTGTCGCAACCTTCGTGGTCGCCAACTGGGAGGGGCAGCTCGACAAGGAGCGCATGCGCCGCGTGCTCGACGGAGAAGACGTTCCGCCGCTCGAGGAAGTCGATCCGCTCACGGGAAAGCCGGTTCCTGCGCCGGAGGCTGAAGCACTTACGAGAACTTCAACGCTGTGATCCGATCTTCACTGGAGCGCAACAGCACCTTGTCCCCCGCCCACAGCTCCCGCGGCATCGCCCAGGGGGTGAACTCGTCGTCCCCGTCCTGCTCCACCCGAACCTCCCAACTACGTTGGCCTGTACGGACATCCGTTCCGTAGACGTTTCCCTCGTCGATAACGACATCGCCGTGCCAGACGACCTCCCCGGCGCGCTCGGCGTTTGATCGCCACAAGACCTCACCGGTGAAGAGGTCCACGAACTGGACCTCGGGCTCGGAACCGGAACGGGTCACGGCAACCACGTTGCCGATCACCGCCAACGACTGTGCGGTGTCGAAGAGTTCACTGTTGGACCACAATTTCTCGCCGGAAGTCCGGTCGAAACCGCTGTGTCCCAGAATGATCGGAGTCGATCTTCCCGCGGGATCATCTCGGCTGTATCGCCCGCCGTAGTACGAGGACTCCGAGGGCAGTTCGTCCGTCCTGGCGAACTCGCGCCCGTACTGATCGAGCGCGTACTCACTTGTCGGACGACCGTTGCCTTCGCATCCGCCATCCGACACCAATGTCACCCCGTCTGACGATATGTGCGCGGTCGAGCAGGTGGAGTAACCGTGTACCCACCGCTGCTCGCCGGTCTCCAGGTCGAATCCCAAGGACTCGTCGAGAGCGATCGCACCCAGATCGCCGTGCACCGACATCACCGGATCGGCGTATCCGGCTTCCCACGATCCACCGACGTCGAACGCTTTGGACCAGTTCGCTTCCGGATCCTCGACGGTTCCACTGTGCACGCGAACGTCGTTGCTCTCGATATCACCCTCGAGCGCGAGGACCGTGTCACCCGAGACAACCGCGATGATCGGCGACCACGGCGTCTTGATGTCTCGACGCTCACCTGTCTCGATGTCGAACAGAGAGTACGAACCACCGGATACGTACGGCCCGGAGAAACACAGCACCGAGTCGCCGAGCAGAGTCTCGGAGCAACCACCGATATCGATCGCCGACGTGCGCCAGCGGACTGTGCCGTCTTCAGAGTCCAGTCCGACCAATTCTGCGTCGTCCAACGAATACGCCTGACGGTCCGGCATACCGATCATCGTGACCACAAGTGAACCGGCGTCGATGAATCCGCCCATGTCCATGTTGAATTCGGTGCCGACAAGTGGGCTCCGAAATATCGCGAACTCGCGCCCGAGAATCTCAGAGGCCTCGACGCTCCATAGCGGCGACGAGATCGCTGTCGGTCCGTAACTCGTCGACGTGACCACCGTGGCGATGGCGGCAGTGACGGTGACTACGGCTGCGGCGGCCGCGATCTGAAGGCGCGATTTCGGGGAGAATCTGGTGGTCATCGAATCTCCAAGCCTTCGGTCGTCGCGAGAAACTCCAACTGCTCGAACGTCATCGGCACGTTCGGGATCGCAGCCGACGACGAAACCGAGACTTGGGTCCCATTCGGGCGGGTGACGACCACCGACCTGCTCGTTTCCTGCGTCGATTCTGCTTTCGAGCCGTCATTTGTCATGGGTACGGTCGAGTAATCCCGTTCGTCTCGCTCGATCACGGATCCATCCGGTCGCGTCACGAACTCCAAGGGGTGCCCGTCATAGGAAGGGTCGTATTTGTTGGGCTCCTCGGGGAGTGGTTGTCCGCCGGTGATCGTCATGTCGAGCGTCGACTCGTTCTCTCCCGTCCGAGTGAGAAATCTCTGACATGCGGTGGACCTGTCATTCTCCGCGACCGTCAGAGTGCCCGGTCTGGCATCAAGAATCGGAAAACCCGGAGGTACAGCGCGCCATCTGATCTCGAGTACGGCGTTGAGGCGTTCGATCGTCGCGCGATCGAGTTCGGCCACGTCGCCAGAGTCTCGAGGGATCCCGTGGCACCCGGGCGAAAGCGGTGCCGTACCCGGGGGAACTGGCGTGGTGATTCGCAGCTGTGGCATTTCGACAAGGGTTACAAGTTCGTCGAGAGTCAGTGGCACCACGCCGGAACTCTCGGCGTCCGGACCTCCGTCGTTGTTCGTATCGTTGACATATGCCTGAATACGGGTCCCGTCGACTCCGTACAACATCGCCGACCGATTAAGGGTACGCACACCATTGGTTTCGCTCCACGTATCCTGCAGATCCACTACCGACTGGTCAGCCAGCACCCGACGTTCGACGAGCGAACCCGCAACACACGCCGGGATCGGATCAGAACTCGAGTGCAGCATCAGGCTGAGCGCGCCGATCTTCCCGTCCCGAACCAGCGTCCCGGACGCAGTGGTGGACGCCAGCTCCTCGAGCGAGAATCCCTCGGGCAGACCGTCTGTGTTCGAAGGTGCAGAGATCGGCCCGAACTGCAGCGAATCGCCCGGACTGGCGAACTTCAGCTCGACGTCGTCCGGAAGCGCCTGTTTGACCGCGTCCGACATCGCGGCTGCCTTGGCACTCGAGAACCACGGAAAGCGCGGATCGTCGTACGTGTCAGATCCGTCGAGAATATAGGAGAAGAACGAATCCTCCTCTGGCGCTTCGACACTCTCACAACCCGGAATCGTGGTCGGGTACACCGCGCTTGGCGTGACGTACGAGAATTCAGGCACATCCTCCGGCGCCATCTCGTCCGGTGTGGACGTCATGCTGATCGACGAAGACGCAGCTACCGAAATGTCATCGGACGGCGAACTGCTCCACCGATCCACCAGCCCGGCAACTACTGTCCCTCCAGCGATCAGGGAGACGACCGTCAGCGCGAAGGTCCACTTCTCGGCCCGACTCGAATCGGTTTGCTCCTTCGACACGTACCCTCGCAGTCACCGTCACGGCTCGCCCCCGATGCGCGTCGCCTTTGAAAGTCCTGTCGCGATCACAGCGATTTTTGTTACCAACCGGATGGTTTCCTCTGATGTGAGCGCCGTATGAAAAAGAACGGGGTGCCAGTTGCTGTGCAACCGGCACCCCGTTCGTCTCACGACCTGAGTGCTTACACCCTGACAGGCACTTGATTCGGATCTGGATCGGAGTTCGGATCTTGCTCGATCGGAATCCGCCGAATCGCTTCACCCTCGATGTCGACGTTCGGCAGGATCTTGTCGAGCCACGCAGGCAACTTCCACGCCGAATCACCGAGAATCGACATGACCGCAGGGATCACGATCATGCGGATGATGAAGGCGTCGAAGAAGACTGCCGCTGCCAGGCCGAAGCCCATCATCTTGCTTGTCGTCTCCGAGGACAGCATGAATGCACCAAAGACGGAGATCATGATGATGGCCGCCGACGCGACCACACGAGCACCATGGGTGTAGCCGGAGATGATGGCGTCCTTGGCCGACAATCCGTGCACGTATTCCTCGCGCATTCTCGTCACGAGGAACACTTGATAGTCCATCGCCAACCCGAACACCACACCGATCATGAAGATCGGTAGGAACGAGATGATCGGTTGTGTGTGCTCGATCAGCCCGAAGTCGCCCTCCTGGAAAATGGCCACCGTGGCGCCGAAGGTCGCGCAGACGGAGAACAGGAATCCGAGAGTTGCGGTCAGCGGCACCAAGATCGAGCGGAAGACGACCATCATGATGATGAACGCCAGCCCCACAACCACGATGAGATAAGGGATGAGCGCGGAACTGAGCTTCGACGACATGTCGGCAACGATCGCGGTTTGACCCGCTACACCGAGTTCTGCGCCTTCCGATTTCACCGTCGATCCGTAATCCCGGATCTGATTCATCAGCTCGTGGGTTTCGGGACCGCTCGGCGACATCTGCGGGGTGACCGCGATCAGCGCAGAGTTGGCGCCCGCCATCGGGTTTGCCGCGTCCGGTCCGTTTCCGACCCACATCAACTGATCCGGCGTTGCGACGTTGTCGAGGCCTTTGATGTGCGCGACAGTGCCATCGGCAATCGCGGTGATGTCGGTGCCGTCCGGAGCGTCGAGCACGACGAACAACTCTCCATTGACGCCTTCACCGAACCCACGTTGCAGTAGGGCCAGCGCCGGTCGCTCTTCGTCCTGCGTGAAGGAGAGTCCGAGTTCGAGCTTGGTCATCGGAATAGCCGCGATCACCAGGAGAACCAGAGCAGCGCCCGCGATCGGCCACGGGTATTTGGTGACTATCTTGGCCCAGCGATGACCGTTGGATTCCATCGTCTCGGGCTCGTCACCGTGGCGCAGCCCGGGGACACGAGGCGAGAACGCGAATCGGCCGAAGATACCCAGAACCGCTGGGATCAATGTGATTGCGCCGAGCACAGCGATGATGACGGCAACCGCTGCCGAGATTCCCATCTGCGTGATCATCGGAACCCCGACCACCGCCAGGGCAGCCAGCGCAACCACCACTGTCAAGCCTGCGAATACGACAGACGAACCGGCAGTACCTACTGCGCGTCCGGCAGCGGCTTCCCTGGTTCCGCCCAGGTTGAGCTCACTGCGGTAGCGCGACACGATGAACAACGCGTAGTCGATCGAGACTGCGATGCCGATCATCGTGACGATTCCCGTGACGCCTTCGTTGATGTCGAAGAAGCCCGAGCCGAGGGTGACAGTGAGAGTGGCCAGCGCAATTCCCAGAATTGCAGTGAACAACGGGATGAACGCCGCGATGAGTGCACCGAACGCCACGATCATCACGATGAACGCCACCGCGAAACCGAGCATCTCCGACAGACCGCCCGCGGTTTGCACCTGCATCATCGAGCCGGTTCCTTCGACTTGCAAGCCACCGGTGCGGAACTTTGCCAGCAAGTCGAGGAACGCGGTCTTGTTGGCCTGCGTCTGATCCTCGATGCGAATCGACTGATTGAGCTGGATCAGCCCGACCTTGCCGTTGTCGCCGAGAACGGCCGACGCCACCGCTGGATTGGCCTCCGCGAGAGTGACCGGATTGACGATCTTCTCGGGATCGACGATGTCCGGCAACGTCTTCGCCTGCGCAATCAACTGGTCGATCTGATCGCTGTGTGCGGCAAGTCCGTCATCTGCTGCGATGAGAATGCTGGTCGACGCCTGAGTTTGCTGCTCCGCTGCCGCCGCAAAGTTCTCGTTCATCAACTCGGTCGCACGTTGGGAATCAGTGCCCGGAAGATTGAATTCTTTGGAGAACGTCGGATTTGTGGCGCTGATTGCGCCCCCCACCACCGCGATCACGATAATCCACGCGGCCACCACAAGATACTTGTGGCGGAAAGCGAACTTCCCCAACCTGTAAAGATACGTAGCCAACGTAGGCCTCTCTCGCCGTGGACTGGTCTGTCCGAAGAACACGGAGTCTTTCGGTGCCAAGGTCATACGGTACGGACCGACCGGCTCGTTGGCACCCGGTATATCTGCGAAAACGGCATATCCGACGCGCCTTCGTCCCGTTTTCAGACCGCTCGGTACCGTGGACACGACACGGGCAGGCGCCTCACCAGAGCAGACGCCAGGTAGCACGAAAGGCAATCCAATGAATCACGGCCAGGCCGTCGATCGCGATCTCCTCCTTGCCGGCCAACAGCGACTCGACGCGCTGGGCCCACGATTGACGGGATCGCCTTCACACCACGCGGTGGTGGAAGAAGTCGCGAACGAACTGACCGAACTGGGCCTCGACGTCCGGCGTGATTCACACACTTTCGAACGCTGGGATCTGCCGGCGACACCTAACGGACTTCGCATCGAATTGCCGACGGGACCGATCAGAGTTTCGTCCGCATTCCCCTACTCCGGATTGACCGGACCACAGGGAATCTCCGCTCCCCTGGTCTACGTCAGCGCGCGACGCCCCAAGTGGTCGGCGGCCAAGGGCGCGATCGCAGTGATCGAGGTCCCGCACATCGATCTTCCCCGCAAGCTCCTGGTCAGCGAGTGGGGCCCGATCGCCACCGACGAGACACTTCGAAATCCGGTTCTCTCCGCAACTCTTCTGGGCCCGAAGCTCGACAAGGCCCGCAAGGCCGGTGTCCTCGGCGTGATCGCTGTGTGGCGCGACATCGCTCCGGACAACGCGCTGGGACAATATCTTCCGTTCACGCAGCCATATCACGACATCCCCGCCGTCTGGGTGGCCGGCGACGAGGGCGTGAAGGTTGTCGCTGCGGCTCGTTCCGGTCAGCAGGCGACTCTGGTCCTGGATGCGACCCTGCATCCGGACACCCGGACTGACACGGTCTGGGCGGTGTCCCCCGGAACCTCACCCGAAGAGACGATTCTGCTCATCACTCACAGCGACGGAACCAACGGCGTCGAGGAGAACGGTCATCTGGGAATGTTGGCGCTGGCGCGGCACGCCGTCGCGCAGCCGCATCGACGGTCGTACGTTTTTGTCCTGACGACTGGCCACCTTCGCATTCCAGCGGTGTCCAAGCACGGGCAGGCAACGTCCACCTGGCTCGAAGCACACCCTGAGATGTGGAAGGGCGAAGCCGGTCAGGCGCGCGCAGTAGCGGGGATCGCAATCGAACACCTCGGCGCACTGGGTGATAGCGAGGACAACTCGACCGGCAGCTATGCGTTGGAGACCACTCCGGAACCGGAACTGCTCTACGCGACGAGTCGGGAAGTACACGACATCGTTGCACCGCTGTGGCGCGACATCGGGGCGGGTGATCGCCGAATCGTGGCGCCAGGACCGGTCATTCATTTCGGCGAGGGCGAACCACTGTTCGAGCGGAAGATCCCGGCAGTCGCCTTGGTGACGGCGCCGCAGTACCTGCTCGCTCTGCGCGAGGCCGACGCCGTCACGCACGTCGACCTGGACGCGATGATCAAACAGATCGAAAACTTCCGGGATCTGCTCGACGCATTCGATGCGACCGACACCGCGGCTTTCGGTCCGGTGGTCTCGCGCTCGGCATTCGCGAAGTTCTCGGCACTACTTCAGTTGATGCAGATTTTGTCGAAAGCCAAGAAATAGTGCTGTGCGCCTTTATTAACCGCGGGCGGTTGATAAAGGAGCACAGCACTTGGGGTTACTTGTCGTGAATGATCACGCCACGGATGTTCTTGCCGTCACGCAGATCCTGGTAGCCCTGATTGACGTCTTCGAGGCTGTAGGTGTTGGTGATCAGTTCGTCGAGCTTGAGCTGACCCGCATCGTAGAGACGGAGCAGACGCACGATGTCGTACTGCGGATTCATCGAACCGAACAGCGTGCCCTTGATCGTCTTCTGATTCAGGGTCAGGTCGGTACCCGACACGTGAACGGTCAACTTGGCCGGATCGGCGAGACCCGTGATCACCACGGTGCCGCCCTTGCCGATCACTGCCGTCGCTGCACTGACCACGTCCTCGTCGACGGTGCCGACAAGGATGAGCGCAGCGTCGGCGCCCTGTCCCCAGGTCAGCTCGTTGACCTTGGCAGCAGCGCTCTCGGCGTCTGCAAAGGCGTGCGTGGCACCGAACTTCAGTGCGGTCTCACGCTTGAGAGCAACCGGATCGACCACCACGACGTACTTGCAGCCAGCCGAAACAGCGCCCTGGACCGCATTGATGCCGAGTCCACCGATGCCGTAGATCACCGCGGTGTCACCGGCGCGGAGGTTACCGGCGTTGACGGCCGTTCCCCAACCCGACGGCACGCCGCAGCCGACGACCACGGCGGTCTCCAACGGAAGCCAGTCGTCGATCTTGACGACCGAGTGCTGGGAGATGGTCGCTCGCTCGGAGAACGTTCCGAGCATGCACATTCCGCCGAAATCCATTCCGTTGCCGTGGAAACGGAAGGAGCCGTCCGTCATGGATCCTTCGAGGATGGTGGCACCCATGTCGCAGAGGTTCTGGCGACCGGTCGAGCAGTAGCGACAGGTGCCGCAGTTGGGAATGAAGCTACACACGACATGGTCGCCCGGCTTGACCTTCGTGACACCGGGGCCGACTTCTTCGATGATGCCCGAGCCTTCGTGTCCGCCGACGATCGGGTAACGCGGCGGGAGATCACCGTCGGTCAGGTGCAGATCCGAATGGCACAGTCCGGCAGCGGTGTACTTGATCAGTACCTCGCCCACCCCCGGGCCGTCGAGGTCGAGTTCCATGATCTCGAAAGGCTTTCCGGGCTCGAGCAGTACAGCAGCTTTGGTCTTCACTGGTGATCTCCTTGATTGTCGGACGAGAGAATGAGCGATGGGGGTCGGTCAGAGGGCGATGTTGACGGCCTTGGTCTGGGTGTAGAGATCTATGGCGGATGCGCCGAGTTCGCGACCCCAACCGGACTGCTTGTATCCACCGAAGGGCATTGCGGTGTCGAAGCCGTTGTACTGGTTGATCCACACCGAGCCGGCCTTCAAACGCTTTGCCGTGCGGTGGGCCTTGGAGATGTCCCGGGTCCAGATGCCCGCGGCGAGTCCGTAGATGGAATCGTTTGCGGCAGTGATCGGTCCGTCGTCCGCATTGAACGGCAGCGCCGCCACGACGGGTCCGAAGATCTCCTCCTGGACGATGGAGAATTCGGGCTTGACGTCAACGAAGACCGTCGGCTCGACGAAGTAGCCCTGATCGCCCCAGCGGTTGCCGCCCGTCAGTGCACGTGCGCCGTCGGCGATTCCCTCACGGAGGTAGCCGGTAACCTTGTCGAACTGCTCCTGCGAGACCAGCGGTCCGAGCTGGGTGGTGGGATCGAGGCCGGGCCCGATCTTGACCTGGCTCGCTGCGTGCGCGACGGCCTCGGTGAACTTCTCGAAGATGGTGTCCTCGACGTACAGGCGAGTGCCCGCAACGCAGCACTGTCCGTGGTTGAACAGCCACGCGTTGAGCGAACCCTCCACCGCGGAATCGAAATCCGCGTCGGCGAACACGATGTTGGGGCTCTTGCCACCGAGTTCGAGCGTGACCTTCTTCAGATTGCCCTTGGCAGCGTCGACTATCTTCTTGCCCACCTCGGTAGAACCGGTGAACGCGACCTTGTCCACGTCGTCGTGGCCGGACAGTGCAGCACCTGCATCGCCGAAGCCGGGAACAATGTTGACGACGCCGGGCGGGAATCCGGCTTCTTCGAAGACCTCTGCGAGAAGCAGTGCGGTGAGCGGGGTCTGCTCGGCGGGCTTGAGGATCACCGTGTTGCCGGCGGCGAGCGCGGGGGCGAGCTTCCACGACGACATCAGCAGCGGGAAGTTCCACGGCACGATCAGTCCACAGACGCCGATTGCCTCACGCAATGTGTAGGCGTGGAATTCGCCGCCCGGAGAGAAAGGCATCGACACATTAACGGTGCTGCCTTCGATCTTGGTGGCCCAGCCCGCGTAGTAGCGGAAAACGTCTGCGGCCCAAGCCACATCGACGGCGGTGGCGATGGCAACGGACTTGCCGTTGTCGAGAGCTTCGAGCTGGCCGAATTCCTCGGCACGAGCACTGAGAATGTCGCCGACCCGCCAGATCATGCGCTCGCGCTCGTTTGCCTTCATACGTGACCAAGGGCCGTCTTCGAAGGCCGTGCGAGCGGCGCGTACCGCGCGATCGATGTCTTCGGCCTGGCCGTGTGCCACGTCTGCGAGCTTCTGTCCGTCAGCCGGGTTGTACGTCGCGAAGGTCTGACCCGAAGCGGCGTCGACGAATTCGCCGCCGATGTAGAGCTTCTTCGGTCCGTTCAGGAAACCCTGTACCGCGGAACTGATGGTGTGTTCGGCTACTGCCGTCATCGGAAACTCCCCTGAAGTAGTGAGGTGCGAATGTGATGCACGCCATACTTCCGCGCTTCCGGGGGTGCTAACTGTCCGAACTTTGTACAACTGAAGTCGGACAGCAAACTACACAGTGATGTCGAGCGCCCGCATACGTGTGTAGAGAGTGCTTCGGCTGATTCCGAGCTGCGCCGACGCGTGAACCTTGTTGCCGCCGCAGTCTTTCAACGCTCCGATTATCGCCTGACGCTCAGCCTTCTCCCGCCCCGCCAACCGCGACGCCTTGGTCGTGGTGCGGTAGTCCTCGGGCAGATCGGCGACGTCGATGCGATTGCTCGAGCGTTCGCCGGAGGCGCGATGGAGCACGACGCGTAACTCGGCCAGATTGCCCGGCCAACTGGCCGCCGCGAGCGCTTCGGCAGCGCTGGCGGTCAACCTCAGTTCGGGCGAGATCCCCTCCAACATCGCCTGCGCCAACTCGGCGATCTCGGCTTGTCGTTCTCGCAGCGGGTTGATGGCAATCCTGGAGGCACAACGCGAGATGAGTGACACGATGGCTGGCGGCAAATCCGCGACCGCGCCGCTGGTCAGCACGATCCGCGGCCCCTCGGCGCTGGCATCGACCAGGTCTGCAACCAGTGGCAACACCGAATCGGGAAGGAGCTGCACCTGTTCGATCACGACCACGCCCGAACGCTTACGGGCTGCTCGCACAAGATCGGTGATCCACTGCTCACGGCCGTCGAACGCGATCCGCGTGGCATCGTGCCAACTGGCGTCGATGCTGCCGACCACGTCCGATGCTGCCGAAGTTCGACCGGAACCCGCTTCACCAGAGATGGCAACTGCGGACGACGAGGTCCGCGCTCGCATGAGGTCTCGGCGCAGTCGTTCCCCCGGAGATGGTGCCCGCTCGTGGGTTCTGCGGATGGGCGCCCGTTGCCGCTGGAGTGGTTCGACCAGGAAGAGTGCGCCGCCGTCGGCCCCGGAAATCCGGTCGGCTTGAACTCGCGCCAGCGCACCGGACGCCAATTCGACTGTCACCAATCGTGATTGATCCGGGTTGAGGTCGGCGATCAAGGAGCGGAGCGATACGTGGTCGGCAGTGTCCAGCAGGTCCAGGGCGGTTCGGTTGCTGAGCAGGATGTCGTCGCCGATAGCCGCAACGGCGATGTGGCGCTGATGTGAAACTCGTTGGAATGCGTCGACCAGTCGCTGCTCCGACGCTTTGGAGCCTTCGAGCAGTCGCTTCTCGATGTCCACTGCCGCACGCGCAAGGAACGGCGCGAACAGCGGGTTGGCCTGCGAGACAACGCCGGTCATATCGAGAATGCCCTCGACGCGGCGGGTGACGGGATGCAGGATCGGCTGGCCGTAGCAGCTCAATCCCTTGAGGCTGTCGAGGAAATGCTCGTCACCGTGGATCACCACGCTGCGCCCGACTTCGAGCGGCGTACCGAGCGCGTTGGTACCAGCGTGCTCTTCGCCGAAGCGTGAACCGTTGACGACGCCCAACCGCTCGATCGTCCGCTCGACTCGACTGTCGGAGTACACCGAGGCGACTACTCGGCAGTCCCGATCGGCAAGCAGGACGCAGAACCCGGTGCCCGCGATCTGTTGCGAAACCTCGTCGAGCACAGGTGC
The DNA here is from genome assembly GCF_053470465.1 of Rhodococcus sp. GB-02. Classification (NCBI taxonomy): domain Bacteria; kingdom Bacillati; phylum Actinomycetota; class Actinomycetes; order Mycobacteriales; family Nocardiaceae; genus Rhodococcus; species Rhodococcus sp. GB-02. Next base: position 2,147,782 of record NZ_JBPUKE010000001.1, on the reverse strand, counting down.
GGCAGCCCGGAGCAGACGAGACTCGCCGTCCTGCTCCTCGGTGTCCACGGCGATGGCCGACGACGGGTCGAGGCCACTGAGTCGAGAGCGCTTCCAGGAGAGCGCGATCTCGGGGCGTACCGGCTCACGCTCCCCTGGGTTCGCGGACATACTCTCAGGCCTGACCGATCAATTCGATCGCCTGTTCTCGCATCGCAATCTTGCGGACCTTGCCCGTGACTGTCATCGGAAACTCGTCGACGACGTGGACGTACCGCGGAATCTTGTAGTGCGCGAGCTTCCCGGTGCAGAAGGCACGGACCGAATCTGCGTCCAGATCGTCTGCGCCTTCGCGCATCTGGACCCACACCATCAATTCCTCGCCGTACTTTGCATCGGGTACACCGATGACCTGAGCATCGAGAATGTCGGGATGGGTGTAGAGGAACTCCTCGATCTCACGCGGATATACGTTCTCACCACCGCGGATGACCATGTCCTTGATGCGTCCGGTGATAGCGACGTATCCGGCCTCATCCATGACTCCGATGTCTCCGGTGTGCATCCACCGGGCAGCGTCGATCGCCTCGGCGGTCTTCTCCGGGTTCTCCCAGTAGCCGAGCATGACCGAGTAACCACGAGTGCATAGTTCACCCGGCTCGCCGCGCCGCACCGTCAGTCCGGTTGCCGGATCGACGATCTTGATCTCGAGGTGCGGTCCCACCCGACCGACGGTTTCGGTGCGCTGCTCGATCGAATCGTCCGAGCGGGTCTGCAGCGACACCGGCGACGTCTCCGTCATGCCATAGCAGATGGACACCTCTGCCATACCCATGCGATCGATGACCTGCTTCATCACCTCGACCGGGCAGGGCGAACCCGCCATGATGCCGGTACGAAGGGATGACAGATCGAAGCTGTCGAAGTCCGGCAGCGCCAACTCGGCAATGAACATCGTCGGAACGCCGTAGAGAGACGTGCACTTTTCGGCCTGGACGGCTTCGAGCGAGGCGCGCGGATCGAATGCCGGGCCCGGAATGACCATGGCAGCACCGTGACTGGTGCACGCAAGGTTGCCCATCACCATGCCGAAGCAGTGATAGAACGGCACCGGGATGCACACCCGATCGATCTCACTGTAGTGGCACAACTCGCCGACGAAGTATCCATTGTTGAGAATGTTGTGGTGGCTGAGCGTCGCGCCCTTCGGGAAACCGGTAGTGCCCGAGGTGTATTGGATGTTGATCGCGTCGTCGGCCGACAACGCGGCTTGGGCAGCTGCGAGCGGAGCCGGATCGCTTGCCTGGGCCGCCAACCCGTCGGCAAGCACCGCGTCCCACTCGGGTGAACCGAGCAGGAGCACCGACGTCAAATCCGGGCACTGCGGCCGCACCGTCTCGATCATCGACGCGTAGTCCGAGGTCTTGAAGCTGGCCGCAGACACCAGCGTCGAGATTCCGGCCTGCTCGAGCACGTATTGCAACTCGTGCGAGCGGTAGGCCGGATTGATGTTGACCAGGATCGCGCCGATCTTTGCCGTCGCGTACTGCGTGAACGTCCATTCCGGACAGTTGGGAGCCCAGATCCCCACCCGATCGCCCTTCCCCACACCACGGGAAAGTAGTCCGGCAGCGAGCCCGTTCACCTGCTCGGCGAACTCCCGGTATGTCCATCGTCGACCGCTGGCATGGTCGATCAACGCATCACGGTCACCGTGCGCGGCAACCGTGCGATCCAGGTTGTCTCCGATGGTGTCGCCCAGCATCGGACCGTCCCATACACCGGACGTATAGCTGGGCAGCGGGGTACTCATGTGTTCTGTCCTCTCCGGTTACCTGTTCAGGCACCTATGAGAGGGGCCGCCGCAGCGGACCCTCTCATCTACGAATTTACTCGATTCGGTGTGATGCACGACATACTTCCCGGTGCGGGGTGGCCGTAACTGTTCGAAGTCCGGACACCCCACCCGCCTGCTGTGCGCCTTTCTTAACCGCCGGCGGTTAAGAAAGGCGCACAGTGATTACAGGGCGTGGTCCTTGGTCTCGACGAGCGCCCAGGTGCAGACCAGACTCACCACACCGAGGATTGCCAACATGATTCCGATGGCCATACTCCCGTAGGCCGAGGCCAGCGGTGCGGCGATCAGCGGCGGCACTGCGCCGCCGAGCACTCCGGCGAGGTTGTAACCGAGGCCGGCACCGGTGTAGCGGTAGCGGGTCTGGAACATTTCCGGAAGCAGCGCACCGCAGGGGCCGTACGCGATTCCGAAGATCATCAGCGTGCCGAACATTCCGAGGATGAACGCGATCGGCGTTCCGGTGTCCAGGAGCGGGAACAGAATGAGCGCCCACACCACAGCCAGACCACACGAGATCATGATGACCTTGCGACGCCCGATGCGGTCCGAGTACAGGGCGGAGACGATGATCGCCGCACCGAAGACGAAGGCGGAAGCGATACCGACCGACAGGACGAACGGGCGGGAGAAACCGAGAGTCTTGGTTCCGTAGCTCGTGAGGAAAGCCGTGCCCATGTAGAAGAACGCGAACAGGCAAGCCAGTGCGCCCGCCGAGAGCAGGATCTCCTTGGTCTGGAATCGCCAGGCATCCAGGAACGGGAGGGTGCGAGGTGCTTCGTTCTTCTGCTCTGCGACGCGCTCTGCCTGCTCCGCCTTGAAGACCGGGGTCTCCTCGATAGCGAGTCGCATGTAGAGGCCGATGCCGACCAACACGATGGAGAACAGGAACGGGATACGCCAGCCGTAGTCGAGGAAGGCCTGATTGGTATCGCCGAGAACAGCGCCGGTAATGAGGAAGGTACTGCTCGAGAGAACGAAAGCGATTGCGGGGCCGAGCTGCGGGAACATCGCATACAGACCACGTTTGCCGGGTGGGGCGTATTCCGCGGTGAGCAGGGTTGCGCCCGCCCATTCACCACCGACCGCGAAGCCTTGACCGAATCGCAAGAGCACCAGGATGATCGGAGCCGCAACACCGATGGTTGCTGCACCGGGCAGCAAGCCGATCAGGAGCGTCGAGATACCCATGAGCAGGAGCGTCGAGATCAGAGTCTTCTTACGACCGATGCGATCGCCGAAGTGTCCGAACAGCATTGCGCCGACGGGCCGGGCGATGAATGCGACTGCGAAGGTCGCAAACGATGCGACGGTTCCCGCGGTGGCACCGAGCGCGGGGAAGAATACCGTCGGAAAGACAAGTGCCGCAGCAGTTCCGTAGATGAAGAAGTCGTAGAACTCGATGGTCGTGCCGATGCAGCTCGCGATCGCGACGCGCCGCACACTGGTGGTCTGCGGGGGTTGTGTCGCGCCTGCGGCACTCGCACCCCCGGCGCCGGCGGCGCTGTTGCCGCCTGTGGGAGAGACTGTGGTCACTCGATTCCTCCGTGGTCCCGTGGTGTCGCCCTGTGGGCATCACCGTCGATAGGAGGAAAGGTAGTGATGTGGCTCACCCCCGCACTACCCCCGAAAGGGGGTAGGAGTGATCTCGGTCACGACTTGTATGCAATGGTAACGAGTTTCACGGCTCTTCACATGCCGTGGGCCGTCGATTCGTTGCACGAATCGGACGGCCCACGCTGACTCGTCAGGTCAGCGCTACGAATCAAGCCTTTCCGGCAGCCCCGAAAAGCTCCTGACGGATCTCTCCCCACACCGTGGCATAGGAGTCGATGATCGGTTCTGAAATCCACTTGGACTCCCCCGCTTGAACTTTAGCGAGAGCATCCGAGAAGAGATCCTGGTAGCGGGACAACCGCGGAACGAATGCCGACAAATCGTCGAACAGGTTTGCAGCTCGACGATCCAGCTCCGCAAGAGAATCCGCGTCCGCACTGCCGATCAGCGCGACGAATTCCTCGTCCAGAGGCAGGAAAGTTTCGTATACCTCGCCGATGGAGTCCTCGTCGATCGAGACCCGCTCAGCGTCCAACTGATCTTCGAGTTCTGCCAAACCCCTGTCGGTCAGGCTGATGGCGTTTTCCGCTTCGATCGCTTTGCCCTGCGCGACAAGTGCGTCGTACGCAGCTTGACCGGAGGCTGCGCTGACGCCCAGGTGCTCGGCCAGGACGACCGCTCCGACCCGCTCCTTGAGCCGTACTGCCTGGAGCAGCGCCAACTCGTCCACATTGCCAGCGAAGGCCATCGATTTCTCCTACTCACGTGCCGCCTCTGCGGCTCCAGCATCTCAGCGGACACCCAAGGGTTTCCGCAGCCCGACGAAGGGCTCGACAGAATCAGATCACACGCTGATCGATCGTTGTGAAGTCACCGCAGCAAGCCGGCTGTCAGGCGACTGAATCGGCCTGATCAGGAATCACGCTGCCGTCCTCGCGAGTGACGGCACCCTTGGCCCCAGCCTCGTCGGTGTACGCGTCGGTCGAGCAACGATAAGGTGCATCCGCCTGGGATTTCGGTTCGATGAACATGGGGTTGACCAGCCATTTTCCGTCACTGTTGTCATAGGCATTGCACATCAGTTCGGGATTGTTGCGGTTGATCACCAGGCGCGCACCGGTCGCATCTCCGAGGAACGTCACGTCGGTGACAGAATCACCGGCAGCAAACACCTGACGCCGATCCGCAGGCAACTGCTCGAACGCCGTAGGCCCTTGCACCCCGTAGACAACCTCGTTGACCTGGCACCGCTTCCCGTCGATGTACGGAATGACCGAGTCGTCACCGTCCGCAACCCCACCACATCCCCGCAGGCGCCCCGTCAGAACGCCGCCCTCGACGATCGGCCGAACTCCCATCACGTGATCGGCATCCAATCCCAGCTGCTCCGACCAGACACGAACGACCGGTTCGGCCGACGCGGAGATGATCCGCACGTCGAATCCATGAGCGCCGAGGGTTTCCACCAAATCTTCGATTTGCGCGTAGTAACGCACCGAGCCGTCGACTTCCGTGGTACCGACGGTCTGATCGGATCCTTCTGCAGCAGCGAGATTCTCAGCACGCGCTGCGCGGGCGTACTCGGTGATCTCGTCCTCGGTGTGCCCCGCCATCAACTGCACCGCCCACGCGTATGCAGCCTTGGTCCGGCGGTGATCGTAGCCGTCGAATGCAACCTGTCCGTCGCGAGTCTTCTCCTCGAGTACCGCAACGATCTCGTCAGCGCAGTCCAAGTCGGTACTGGTTACCAAGGGTTGACCCGGTGCGGTCTCCGAGCCACACGCGGCGGAAAGTGCGGCAGCGCCGGCTGGAGTCATGAAGCGACTGGTGGTTGCCCAGTCCGCTCCGGCGGGCTGTAACACCTTGTTGTTCTTGATCATCCAGAATGCAGTGGCGCTTCCGATGTCGTTCTTGACAACTGTGTTGTCCCAGTCGAAGAGCGCCAACGGAGCGCCGTCATCGACATCACCTGCAGCTCCACACGTTCCGAACTCCGTCATCATGGCATCCAACCTCACACGGTTGTCGCCGTACCACGCCAGACTGGGATCCAACGCCGCGCAGGATGAACTACCCTGCGCCGCATCCTCTTTCGTGGCACTCTCGGCCGAACTACATGCAGTTGCACTCAACAGGACACTACCTACGGCCAACGCACACAGGGCGCGGGCATGCAGCGAACGGAACATCGATTCCCTCATTTTCGTCGTGATTCGGGTACGACGGCATACCCGAGTGTCGATCGACCCGGGTATGCCGTGCAGCTGTCAACTAATCGAGCGTCAGCACTTCTCCCGACGCAACGGCGTCGGCGCGAGAGGTGTCCTTGAGGTCGACGCCGGAGCGGCCCAATTGGCGCGCTCCCGTCACCAACCCCAGGACGACACGAGCAGCCTGCTCGTATCCGAGGCCCTCGGGTGGGTGGACATTGGAAATGCAGTTTCGATCCGCGTCGGTACGACCGACGCGCGGAAGGTGAGTCAGATAGATCCCGACGCTGTCCGCAACGGAGAGCCCTGGACGTTCGCCGATCAGGACGATCGCCGTCTGCACTCCCATCGCGGCGGCGATGTGATCACCCAGTGCCACACGGGCATTCGTGGCGATCACCGGCGGCGCAATCGAGTACCGCTCCCCCAACACCGTGACCAACGCGGACAGTAGTTGCTCGCCGTGGTCCATCAGTGCTCGCGGGGAGAGTCCGTCGGCGAGGATGAACCCGATTTCCTTGTCGGAGCTCTTGATCGCGCTCAGGTCAGCAGGCTGGCGACCCAGGTCGGGTCTCCGGAGATACTCGCTGCGAGTGGAGACGCTGCTCGCGACTACCACCGGTGCCCCGATACCCACCCCGTCGACCCGACTGGCGAGAGTCTCGGAATCGAGTGGCTCGTGCACTGCGTCGCGGGCTGCGGCGTGTGCTGCCTTGAATTCGAGAACCCGCTTGGTGGGCAACGAATCTCCGGCACGCCCCAACCCGATACGCGATTGTGTGGTCTTGCGCAGTGGACCCCAGAAATCGAGGATCGGTGCCTGATCTTCGGTCATGAGTTCACCGTCAAAGCCCGCAGCGGCGACATTTCGGCGTCGATCGGAAGAACCCGACCGTTTGCGTCGGTCATCCCCAAGTTGTGGAGCCAGGTCTCGAACTCCGGGGCAGGCTGCAAACCGAGGACCTTACGCACGTACAACGCGTCGTGGAACGCCAGACTTTGATAGCCGAGCATCACGTCGTCGGCGCCGGGCACCGCGATCACGAACGCCGCGCCGGCGACGCCCAGCAAGGTGAGGAGGTTGTCCATGTCGTCTTGATCGGCTTCGGCGTGGTTGGTGTAGCAGACGTCCACTCCCATCGGCAGCCCGAGGAGTTTTCCGCAGAAGTGATCTTCCAAGCCCGCGCGAATGATCTGCTTGCCGTCGTAGAGGTACTCGGGACCGATGAAACCGACCACCGTGTTGACCAGCAGCGGCTCGAGATCTCGAGCCACGGCGTATGCCCGAGTTTCGAGCGTCTGCTGATCGACCTGGGCTCCGCCGGTGCCGTAGTGGGCACCTGAACTGAGGGCGGATCCCTGCCCCGTCTCGAGGTACATGACGTTGTCGCCGACGGTTCCGCGGTTCAACGAACGCCCGGCCTCGTTGCCCTCACGCAGGAGCGGAATATTCACTCCGAAACCGGAATTGGCGCCTTCGGTACCGGCAATCGATTGGAAGACCAGATCGACCGGCACCCCCGATTCGATCAGTCCGATAGTGGTGGTCACGTGCGAGAGCACGCACGACTGAGTCGGGATCTCGAATCGCTGACGGATGTCGTCGAGCAGGTGGAGCAGATCCGAGGTGGCCTGAGGCGAGTCCGTCGCGGGGTTGATACCGATGACGGCGTCGCCACATCCCATCAGGAGACCGTCGAGCGTTGCCGCTGCAATGCCGCGTGGATCGTCCGTCGGGTGATTCGGCTGGAGTCGAGTGCTCAGCCGTCCAGGTAGCCCGATGGTCGTGCGGAACCCCGCGGTGACCGTGATGGCCTTCGCGACGGCGATCAAGTCCTGATTGCGCATGATCTTGCTGACCGCGGCAACCATTTCCGGGGTGAGCCCGGGACTCACGGCGGACAAGCGTGCGGAAGCTTCCGGCGCCGACGCAGTCTCGAGCAGCCAGTCCCGCAGTCCGCCGACGGTCAGGTGGGCCACCGGCGCAAAGGCGAGGCGATCGTGGCTGTCGATGATGAGCCGGGTTACCTCGTCGTCCTCGTACGGAACCACAAGATCCGCGAGGAATATGGTCAGCGGAAGGTCAGCCAGTACCCATTGGGCAGCAGCACGTTCGGCATCGGAGCTTGCCGCGCATCCGGCGAGCTCGTCGCCCGAGCGCAGCGGTGTCGCCTTCGCCATCAGATCGACGAGACCGTCGAACGAGTAGTTGGTTCCGGATACCTGCTGGTGATACTTGGCCATCCCGCGACTCATCCCAATTCTTCTTCCGCCTGTGCAAGTACAGCAAACTCCTCGTCCGGCGAGTTGGCAACAAGGTGGTGGCGACTGTAGAGACCGAAATACGCCATCAGAACTCCGAAGGCAACCAAGGTCAACAGTGCTGCAACGGGATCGACCAGGAAGGTGGCCACCACCGATACTGCCGCGATCACGAGCGCAAACGAGGTGGTGGCGATACCGCCGGGCGTGCGGTACGGGCGCGGCATGTTCGGCTCGCGCTTACGAAGGACGATGTGACTCACCATCATCAGGACGTAGCTCACTGCCGCGCCGAACACCGCCATGTTGAGCAACATGGCACCTTCACCGGTGAGTGAGAGCGCGAAGCCGATGATTCCAGGAACGACGAGAGCGAGAGTGGGTGCCTTGCGCTTGTTGGTCACCGACAGGTTTTTCGGCAGGTAACCGGCGCGGGAGAGCGCAAACGTCTGACGTGAGTACGCGTACATGATCGAGAAGAAGCTCGCGACCAGACCGGCGAGGCCGATGTAGTTGACGGCCTTCGCCGCTCCGCTGTCTCCCAGAGCCTCGACGAGCGGATTGCCGGAGGTGGACAGGGCGTCAGCACCGAGCGCGCCGGTGGCGAGGAAGAGGACCGTTGCGCCTGTGACGATCAGGATCAACATGCTGATGATGATTCCGCGCGGGACGTTCTTCTCTGGCTCCCGTGCTTCCTCGGCGGCCAGCGGTACACCCTCGACGGCAAGGAAGAACCAGATCGCGAAGGGCACGGCCGCCCAAATTCCGAGCAGACCGAACGGCAGGAACGACGACGATCCGACGGCGCTCGTATCGACGGCGATATCGGTGAGGTTGGACGAATCGAAAAGGCCGACAGCCGAAACCGCGAACACGACCAGGCCGACAAGTGCGATGGCCGTGATGATGAACATCGCCTTGAGTGCCTCACCTGCACCGGTGAGGTGAATTCCGATGAAGATCGCGTACACCGCGAGGTACACCCACCATCCGTCGGTGATCCCGAACAGGTTCAGGGACTCGACGTAAGCACCGATGAACGTCGCGATCGCCGCGGGCGCTATCGAATACTCGATGAGAATTGCTGTGCCGGTGGCAAATCCACCCCAAGGCCCCATGGCCCGTCTGGCGAACGTGTATCCGCCACCCGCAGCCGGAAGCGCCGAAGACATCTCGGCCATACCGAGCACCATCGCCAGATACATACCCGCAATGACGACGGCCGCGATGAGAAGACCACCGAAGCCGCCTTCGGCCAGTCCGTTGTTCCAGCCGGCGTAGTCACCGGAAATCACATAGCTGACGCCCAACCCCGCAAGCAGCACCCACCCTGCTGTTCCCTTCCGGAGTGTTCGTTTCTCCAGATACGAATTGTCTTCCGCGTGGAAGTCTGCGCCGTCGTGGTGTGCACCCGCGGCACCGGCGTTTTTGCCGGTTGCGTGGTCGGAAAGAGACATGTCCATCCTCTGAATCGGTCAAGAATGAGACGACGCACGGTGGATGCGTCGCGTGAAATGAACGGTATGTGGGCGATGTACGGAGAAGGTCGCCTGGAGATGACCGTGCTGTTAACTGGCTGTCATGTGAGCGGCCCCGAGTCTGTTCAGATCTTCTTCAGGCGGCCGTTCTCAGGATCGGGCGGCCGCGCCCGGCACCGGGCAGGCATCGACGGCCTCGGCGACGACCTGGGGAACCGTCGGCGGCGAAGGTCGCACGCCCGCTTCCCAATCGGCGCCAACGAGAATGCTCGACGCGCCAAGTACTTCGTTCTCTGCCGGTGTGAATGCCCTTGCTCGACTGAGGAATCTGAATCCTTCAGGAGACTCCAAGCTGAACCCACCGCCTCGCCCGGGCACGACGTCCAGAACCAACTGGGTGTGCTTCCAGGCTTCGAACTGTGATCCGGAAATCCAGACCTGTACAGCGTCCGTTCCGGTGGGAAGGTCTTCGGGAATCTCTCCGACAGCAAGCCGGAGGTCGACAATTCCGAGTAGTACGTCACGGTCTCCGACGATGAATTCCCCTGAGGGATAACACATCGGGGCGGAGCCGTCACAGCATCCACCGGATTGATGCATCATCAGTTCGCCGTGAGTCCCGCTGAGGCGGCGCAGGAGGTCAGCCGCCCCAGCGGTGGTCACCAATCGGGGTGGAACGGCGCCGGTATCGGGTGTGACCGTGGCGCTCATTCCAACCTCCGTGTTGTTGTGCAGGTTTGCATGTTGCAGTCGTGCTCGCCGGCACCCGCAGCGAGGGGCTCACGGGTGCCGGGGGTCGATCAGAAGAAGCCCTGAGCCTTCTGGGCGTAGCTGACCAGGAGGTTCTTGGTCTGCTGGTAGTGCGAGAGCATCATCAGGTGGTTCTCGCGGCCGATGCCGGACTGCTTGTATCCACCGAAGGCGGCATGTGCCGGGTACTGGTGGTACGTGTTGGTCCAGACGCGACCGGCCTGGATGTCGCGGCCTGCGCGGTACGCAACTCCGCCGTCGCGGGACCAGACACCGGCACCCAAACCGTAGAGGGTGTCGTTGGCGATTTCGATGGCCTCGTCGTAGTCCTTGAACGAGGTGACCGAGACGACGGGTCCGAAGATCTCTTCCTGGAAGATGCGCATCTTGTTGTTGCCGGTGAAGACAGTCGGCTGGACGTAGTAGCCGCCGGACAGGTCTCCGCCGAGTTCGGCCCGCTCGCCGCCGGTGATGACCTTGGCGCCTTCGGCCTTGCCGATCTCGATGTACGAGAGGATTTTCTCGAGCTGGTCGTTGCTGGCCTGCGCACCGATCATGGTGTCGGTGTCGAGCGGATCCCCTTGGCGCACAGCCTTGGTGCGAATGGCGGCCATCGCGAGGAACTCGTCGAAGATGTCTTCCTGGATCAGCGAACGTGACGGGCAGGTGCAGACCTCGCCCTGGTTGAGGGCGAACATCGTGAAGCCCTCTAGTGCCTTGTCCTGGTAGTCGTCGTTGGAGGCGAGCACGTCGGAGAAGAAGATGTTGGGGCTCTTGCCACCGAGTTCGAGGGTGACGGGGATGAGGTTCTGCGATGCGTACTGCATGATCAGGCGACCGGTGGTGGTTTCGCCGGTGAACGCGATCTTCTTGATTCGCGGGCTCGACGCCAGCGGCTTTCCGGCCTCGACGCCGAAGCCGTTGACGATGTTGAGAACACCGGCAGGCAGCAGGTCACCGATGATGCCGATGAGGTGAAGGATCGAGACGGGTGTCTGCTCGGCAGGCTTGAGCACGATGGCATTGCCGGCAGCGAGGGCGGGAGCAAGCTTCCACACGGCCATGAGGATCGGGAAGTTCCACGGAATGATCTGGCCGACTACACCGAGCGGCTCGTGGAAGTGGTAGGCCACGGTGTCGGAGTTGATCTCCGAGAGCGAACCTTCCTGTGCGCGAATAGCTCCCGCGAAATAGCGGAAGTGATCGATGGCGAGCGGAATGTCGGCGTTGAGGGTCTCGCGGATCGGCTTGCCGTTGTCCCACGACTCGGCGAGTGCGATGGATTCGAGGTTCTCCTCCATACGATCAGCGATCTTGTTCAAGATGATCGCGCGCTCGGCAACCGAGGTCTTGCCCCAGGCCGGAGCTGCTGCGTGCGCTGCGTCGAGAGCGAGCTCGATGTCTTCTGCTGTGGAACGAGCCACATCACAGAAATTCTGTCCGGTCACCGGTGTCGGGTTCTCGAAGTACTGACCCTTGACCGGAGCAACCCATTCGTTGCCGATCCAGTTGTCGTATCGAGACTGGAAGGACATGATCGCGTCGGCGGTACCTGGGCGGGCGTACACGGTCATTGCAAGCTCCTATGTAAACGTGTTCTTCCTGGGCGCACCCACCAAATCGGTGACTGCAGTCCCACCCCCCGGTGGGGTGTGATTCACAACACTAGGAGTTGCAACGTTGCAAGTACGTTGCGTGCGAGAAACGCAGCTGATTCTCAGATGCCCAATTGGCGGTCGAGGAGATCAATTCTTGCCTGGACCTGGGAATACAGCGGAGATTGAGGATCCAACGTGGACAGGTAGGCCTCCCACACGACGGAGTCTTCGCGCCCGTGTACGGACGTGGTCCACCGGGCCAGCAGGTTGGCGTCACCTCCACGCAGCAGAGCCGCCTGCACCCTGGTGCGTAGTTCTTCCCGCACCTCTTCGATTCCCGGGGAGGCCGAGCCTGCCAGTACCGGGCCCGAATACAGTTTCATCGCCGTCGCCGCGTCTCCGCGATCCAACGCTGCCCGCACGTCGCCGACGTCTGTCGTGAACTCCGTGATGATCCGATAAGGACGCGAAGCCAGCCGGTCGGCACCGAAAACCTTACGAAGCCGCGACATTTCCGCGCGAATGGTCACTGCGTCGAGCTCCCCCTCGTCGAGCAGGACCGCAAGGTGGTCGGAGCTCAGACCCTCCGGATGTTCGGAGAGCAGAAGGAGAATCTCGGCGTGACGCTGCGAAATCGGGATGCGGTCACCGCCGCGAACCAGCGTCGGCCGTCCGGCACCGAATGTTTCGAGGCGCGGAGCCGTCGCGCTGAGCGGGATAGGCGAGTTCAAGAGGTGGAATCGCAATTCCGATTCGGCGGCCGCAACAGTTGCACGGATCAGCGACAGCACTTCGGGAACCGCGACCCTGGGACCACCGGTGATGTCGATGGCACCAAGGATTTGCCCAGTGGTGGGATCGTGGACGGGTGCGGCCGAACAACTCCAGTCGTGCACGGTTCGGTTGAAATGCTCGGATCCGAAAATCTGTACGGAGTGATCGAGAGCAAGCGCCGTTCCCGGCGCATTGGTGCCGACACGATCTTCGCTCCAGTCGGCGCCTTCGACGAAGTTCATGGACAACGCCTTGTCCTTGGCCGAGTTGTCACCCTCGACCCAGAGCAGTCGACCGTGTGCGTCGCTGATCGCGATCAGCAATCCGGTCTCGGCAGCATCTTCCACCAGGAGTTTCCGAATCACCGGACGGATCAGTGACATGGGATGCGCGGACCGATATTTTTCGAGTTCCAACCCTTCGAGCATCTCAGGGTTGCCGACAACATCAGGATTTACTCCCTTGTTGCGGCTCCGCATCCAGGACTCGAGCACGACCGAACGGACATGGGAGTCGTCGGTCAGCCCCTGGCCGGGCACGCCGCGGGCATCGATGAACGACTGATGGGCAGACGAAAGTCGCCGCGCGAGTAACGCGACGTCATCCCCTGGCCTGACCGCCACCCACGGGTTGCCGGACACAGCCTGTTCACGTGCCATATTTTGCGTTCCTCCGCTCCGTGGACCACTGTAACGCCGATCACAGCCCATAGGCGAGAACGACCATTCGGTATGACTGTCGACCTAGCCTGCTGCCCCTCGCGGTCACTCGTCACCGAGCAGGATGGCGCTTGCTCGTTCCGCGACCATCACCGCGGTCGCGTGCGGGCCGCGAGTCGGGATCGTCGGCAGGATTGACGTGTCAACAATACTGAGCCCTTGCGCACCGATCACACGGCACCGACCATCGACGACAGCGAACGGGTCCGACTCAGACCCCATCACACAGCTACCGGACATGTGCAACGACGTACCGAGTCGGGATTCGATCCACTCGTCGGTGTACTCCACAACGGGGCGGTCGATCAATCCGGTCTCGGCGATCGACTCGAGAAGATTCTCGGCGATCTGCATTCCTTCCCGAATGGCTGCTCGATCGTGTGTCGACGCGACGTAGTTGTATCGAATACGCGGTGCCCCAGCGGGATCCCCCGATGCCAGTTCGATACTTCCCCGGCTGCGCGGCGCCATGAGGACCACTCCGACGCCGTGATCCATGCGAGGCACACCGGGAACCAAATCCGTGAAAGATGCGGTGTACGGACGGATTTCAAGCTCGGCGAGATTGAGCGCGGCCTCCAGCACCGGTGTCTGCGAGCGAATCGTGCGAGGCGTCGAAAAATGGTACGGCAGAAGCACTTCCGGGTGGTCGACGAAGTTCTGTCCGACGCCAGGTCGATCGAGAATGACGGAAACTCCTTGCTCTGCAAGTTGTTCCGCCGGACCAACACCGGAATTCAAGAGAATGTGCGGCGTCGCCACCGCACCCGAACACACGATCACGTGGTCGGCACGAATGCGTCGGACGTTGCCGTCGTCGAGAACGTCGACGCCGATCGCACGGGTTCCCGAGAATACGATGCGAATGACGTTCACTCCGGATTCCACCCGCAAATTCGGGCGGTGCAACGCCGGCATCAGATACCCGATCGCAGTACTGATCCGACGATGGTCCGCCACGTTCAGTGGCACTCGGCCGACGCCGAACGAGTCCGGCGCATTCTTGTCGACGTCGTCGGGAAAGCCTGCTCCGAGCGCTGCCGCATGAAACTCACCGCTCAGTGGATGCAGTTGGTCCCACGCTCGACGCTCGACCGGGATCGGACCGGCGGAGCCGTGGAACTCGCTCTCGAAATCACGATCCGTCTCAGACTTCTTGAAGTACGGCAAGACGTCGTCGTATCGCCAAGCACTCGGCCAGTTCTCGAAATCTGCGCGGGTCGCGCGAGTGAAGTACGCACCGTTGACGGCCCCGGACCCACCGAGTGTCCGCCCGCGCGCGATCGTGGACACCCGACGCGGTGTCAACTCGACCGGATACGTCCACGTGTATTCGCTCGCAGGTCCGACCGGTAGTCGGTACGGATCACTCAGAACGTCGGGAAGTTCAAGCGCCGAGCGGTATCCGATTCCCGATTCGAGGAGCATCACCGCGGCGGATGGATCTTCACTGAGCCTGGCTGCGACGACACAGCCACACGTGCCACCACCGACAACCAGAAAATCTGCGTAGTCGGCTTCTGTCACTTGGTGATTCGAGGTTTCAGCGCCGCCCAGTCTCGGGCCTCGAACGCGCCCCGCCAGAGTCCGGCTCCATACGCGATGTCGTCTGCTCGTTTGAACAAGACGTACCGAACCGGACCCAACCCGCCCGGCTCACGGTGGCGATACCAGTCCACCAAACCTTCGGTGACTGCCGCAGCGACGGCCAGTCGCCGAATTCGACGGGAGGCGATCACCGCCAGGAGCGTCACGGGCCAGTAGTGACGGCACATAGCCGAGGCGAGTTGCCAGAATCCTCCGACAAACCCTTGCGCAGTGAGGATCGCTGCAATCCGGGTGGGCTGACTCAGGCCGTTGAACATCTTTCGCAGGCGATACACGGTGAAGAGCAGTGCGCCCAACGCACCCGCAAGACCGGAACGTGTCAGTGTTGCGGCGGCGATGCACGCGAAGAGCGTCGAGAACGACATCGCCATCGGCGGAACCGAACCCTCGTGTCTTGCAGCCAACGGCGCCGCACCCGTGCCGTAGAACGCTCTCCTGGCGAACCACTTGTCGAACTGAACTCGATGATCGTGGGCGACATGCGCTACCGGTTCGTACCTCAGTCGCCAACCTGCAGCCTGCAGTCGCCAGCAGAAATCGACGTCCTCGGCTACTTCGAGACTCTCGTCGAAACCGTTGCATTCGAGCGCCACGTCGCGCCGGACGATCACGGCGGCGCTGGGGACATAGGCGACCGGACTGCCCGACTTCACCGCCGCTTCCTTGCGTCCGAGGTCGAGAGACGATCGCATGTTCTCGTACCGCGCCAGCGCCGTCCCGTACGGATCGAGGGCGACGATGCGGGGTGCAACGAGGGCAACCCCTGGATCGCTGAAGTGGCCCAACATCAACTCGAGCCAACCGGCACGCGGTATGACGTCGGAGTCGAGGAAAGCTACGAAACGTGTTTGGGCCGAACGCAATCCCGAGTTTCTCGCTGCCGAGGGTCCGCGGGCGCTCTCGTGCCGCATCACCGTGATGGTGCCGGTGCCCGGGCAAGCGCGACGGGGCTCCACCGGCACTTCCGAACCGTCGTCGACAACGATGACGGTCAGATCCTTGAGGACGGGCAGCAACCGTTCGACGCCGGCCTGGTTGTCCTTGACCGGAATCACGACGGTGACATCCGCAGCGGACGGCGTCGACATCGGACGCGGATTCGCGACGCCTGAATCGAGGAGGTGCCGAGCAACCGCAGCGCTCTGCTGATCGACCACCTCGAGGAAGCCGTCACCGATCATCGCCGCAGCCGTCGGAGCCAGCTTGAGCATCCGTGTCGGAGAGCCGCCGATGAGCACCCGGCCGCCCGAGTACGTGCGCACCTTGGGGTCCAACCGAATGCCGAAGCCGTCGGGGAGTCTTGCTGGTCGCATCAGATGATCGTAAGGGACGTAGCCCGTCGTGCTGCAACTCGTCGCAGCCTCGAAAGCCGTCGCAGGTGGACCGTCCGCCCCCACTCGGTCGTGGTCGTCACCGAAGCCTCCCATCTGGACCAGGCTCCCACCGGGCCAGTCCATCCGTCACGCGTCCTACCAACTCACCGAAGATGTATGCTCCGTCTTCTGCGGTAGCCCCGACTGGATTGCCGAGAACGCCGTTTTGCGACACAGCGACCATACCGCCCGAACGCATTCCTGGCATCAGGTCCGCGATAGGAGACAAATTTCCTGTCTCAGCAAGGCTCATGTGCACCAAATCGGGCGAAAGGTGCAGCAATAGGCTCGTTTCAGTGTGTCCCGCGTGTGCGTCGGCACCCGGCACAGCGCACGGCGCCCAAGCGGCGTCTCGCCCCTCATACCGCAGAAGCGCCACCGCTTTGGCCAATGCGGGTCCATTTCCGCCGTGGCCGTTGACGAACAGCACCCGCTTCGCCCACCGGAATGCGGACCTTCCGTACTCGACTACGACGATTTCCATAGCCTCGGCACCGATCGAGATAGTGCCGGCAAAACCTTCGTGCTCGCCGCTCGCTCCGTATTCGATGGCCGGGGCCACGACGACGTCGGACAGAGCCTGTGCGACTGCTCTCGCGATCCGCGTGTCGGTATCGAGAGGCAGATGCGGACCGTGTTGCTCGAAAGAACCGACCGGGACCACGACGGTGAGCGAAGTGCCCTCGAGCGCCGGACTCGGGATGGCAGCAAGGTCACGCAGGAAACTCATCCCTCGATGGTATTGGTGCCGGCCCCTCCCACCGCAACACTGCTTGCGGATACACCGGGGCATGGTTGTGCCCCGGTGTGTACGAGTTTTCAGTTGTGGCGGTTCAAGCCGCGGTCGGTGGGCTGTTCCCGCCGATCGGATGCTGATACGGGTCAACGGACATCGGCGGATAGAACACCGACTTCCGATCCTGGCCGATCTCCACCCGCCATTCCGTGTGGTGCAGCGTCCGATGATGATGACCGCACAACAAGATCAGATTGTCGAGATCCGTTGGGCCACCATCACCCCAGTGAACAATATGGTGAGCATCGCACCACCCCGACGGCGTTCCGCACCCCGGGAACGCACACCCACCATCACGCACCGCCAACGCCCGCCGCTGCGGAACCGTCGCCGTTCTCGCTTCCTTGCCGCAGTCGAGCGGAACACCATTTTCATCCAACAGAATCCGCGTCACGGTGCAGTCACAGGCCAACATCCGTGCGGTGTCAATACTGATCGGGCCCACCCAATCCGCCCACGCGTACCCGAGTTCCTCAGTGGACGGCAGCAAGTCCTTCAAGGCCTGCATATCGGTCATGTCTTTCGCGCTGGCGGTGACCGTGATGTGTGGTTTCACGCCGCCCTCGATCGGACCCAACCCCGCCCGCTCGTACCGCCGCAACAGTTCGCAGAACCCATCCGCACGTCGTAGTGCCGGAGTGCGGGTGTCTTTGACGCCGTCCTTCTCCGGCGTCGGAGCGGACAGGCTCGACAGCAACGTGATCAACCGCGCCCCGTTCACCGCATCCAGATCACCCTTGACTGTGACCCGCCCGTACAGGCCTTTCGAGGCGTAGAACTCATTCCGCTCAGAGTCTTCCCCGACCGGAACACCGTCCTCACGCTTGCCGTACTGCTTCTCGATCCTCCGGATCGCCGCCCGCACCGCATCACAATCCGCAATATTCTTCGACGCCAACGACAACAAAATCCCGCGAGCCTTCTCCACATCCGCCAGGGTCATATTCTTCGGCGGATGCTGACAAAACGACGCCACCTGCCGCGCCTTCAACGCATCAACATCACCCCGGTGAAACGCATCGCCCACCACAGGTTCGAGCATCATCAACCGCGCCAACCCGACCAGCAGACTGCACTCACCGATCTCCAGATTCGTCGAACCATGCAACCACTGCGCGATCGCCCGAAAACCCTTCCCCCCGAGAACCTCACGGGAAAACATCTCCACGATCAACAACACCATCCGCGACTGCAACTCGTGTCGGACACGCACCAGATCCAGAACCTCACCCTTGAGGTCCTCACCATCCAGCTGCCACGCTTCCCGACTGTCCATGCTCAAAGTTTAATCGAACATACTTTCGATAACCAGAGACAAAACGGACGACTTATATCGCCAACGCAGCCCGATGCCCCTCGATGACCGCTGCGTGCGAACGTCTCGGAGACAAGGCGTCACCGATGCGAAATGTCTCGAAAGAACTTCCCTGCAAGGTGTTCCACAACTCGTCGACAGGTTCCTGCTGTGTCGCGAAGACCACCCAGTCGACCGCGACTTTCTCGACCACACCCGTCGGAAGGTGAACCAAGCTCACGAGCGGCGAGGCTCCAGTGCTCACCGACGTCACCATCAGATCCGTCCGTTGCATGATCGACTTCTCGAACGCCCGGCGGTTCCACCCCTCGAAATCCAGGGTGATGCTCAGATCTTGGGCAACCACCATGCCGTTGGTCGCGATCGTGACAGCGCAACCTTGATCAGCGAGGAATTCCGCCACCGACGTGCCTTGATGGAATCCCAACTCGTCGTACACGAGCACCGTTCCACTCGGCAGAATCCTGCCGTCGAGAACATCTCGGACACCCACCACACAATCAGATCCACCCGCCCACGCTGGGCGCACAGGCCGCGCTCCGGTTGCAATCACGACCACGTCGGGCGCCTGCTCCTCCACGATCGCGAGATCAGCTCCAGCACCCAGCTCGATCGTCACACCGCTTCGGCGACACTCCGATTCAAGATTCCGGACGAGGTCGGCGAGCTCTCGGCGAGCGGGGACCACCGAGGCGGTAAGAATCTGTCCGCCAAGTCTTCGTTCACGCTCGAACAGCGTCACCGCATGACCTCGCTGGGCCGCGGTGGCCGCAGCTTGCAGGCCGGCCGGGCCGCCGCCAACTACCACCACCGTGCGGCCCCGTCGCCGCGGCATCGGCAGTGGGACCGATTCCCGACCGGCGCGCGGATTTTCGGTGCACCCCAACCAACGCCCCAGACCCATCCGCCCGACGCATTCCTGGTTGCAGGACAGGCAGGTTCGCACCTGTGACGATTGACCGGCACGCGCCTTGTTCACAAAATCCGGATCGGCGATCTGCCCGCGAACTACGCCCACCAGATCGCATACACCTTCCTCGAGTGCAGCTTCGGCGTGCTCCGGCGTCTTGAAACGGCCGACTCCGACGACTGGAAGATCGACGACCTCCCTGATCGCAGACGGGACGAAGTTGGCGTAGCCGGTGGGTACAGCCATCGATGCTTCGACCAGATGCAGTGTTTCCGTGGCCATTCCGACGGTGGTGTTGATGTAGTCGACGTAACCGTCAGCTTCGATCAGTTGGGCGGTGGTTACCGCGTCGGACAGTTCGATGCCACCCCGCGTTCCTTCGTATCCACTCAGGCGCACACCGAGCACACGATCCGGGCCGATGGCCTCACGCAGTACCCCGAGCACTTCGAGAAGGAAACGCGCACGATTCGCCACGCCCCCGCCGTAGCGATCGGTGCGCAGGTTGGTCGAGGGTGCGAGAAACGCGCGCACGATGGACGACTGCGACGCCTGCAGTTCCACCCCGTCGAAGCCACCGGCGACGCAGTTGCGCGCAACAAGGGCGAACCCGTCGAGAATCTCAACGATGTCCGCGTCGTCGACAGCCTTGGGCACCTCGCGGAACAACGGATCGGCGACGGCGCTCGGTGCCAACAGCGGCAATCGTGAATAGGTTCCAGCGCCCTGACCCCCATTGTGGTTGATCTGCGCGAGAATCGATGAACCATGTGCATGAACGGCGTCGGTGATCCGCCGGTATCCCTCGATCGCTTCGGGCCGATAGCCCGCAATCATCTTCTCGTACGGTCGATCCGAAGGATGCGTCGAGTGCTCCTCGGTGATGATCAGACCCGCACCACCGCGTGCCCGCGCCTCGTAGTACCTCGCGTGCTGCTCCGTCGGCAACCCGTTCTCCGCGTAATTGGTCAGGTGCGCGGAGAACACGACCCGATTGCGGAGTGTCAGGTTGCCCAGGCGCAGTGGCGCGAAGAGGCGCGGGTACGGCGTCATCAGACCTTGGAGTTTCCTTGATCGAGCGCGATATGACTTGCCGTGACGGTGCGTGAACCGTCACCCGCGAGCCACAAAACGGTATCGGCGATCTCGTCGGGTTCGGCGAACGCGATGTCCGAGAGGATCGGAGTGAAGTTGGGAAGGTACTGCGGAAACTTTGCAAATACCTCGAGCGCGCCCTGGTCGACCCCCATCGGCGTATTTACTCCGTAAGGGTGGATCGAGTTGACCCTGATCTTGTACTCCCCCAGTTCCTTTGCCGCGGCCTGCGTCAGACCGACGAGACCGAACTTGGCGCTCGCGTAGTGCGCTTGTCCGGGCAGCGCCTTGAGTCCGGCCACCGAACTGACCACGATGATCGATCCACCGCGCCCACCTTCGATGATCGCCGGCACCGATGCCTTGAGGGTTTTCCAGACTCCGGTCAGGTTGATGTCGATCAGGGTTTCCCACTGCTCGTCCGACATTTCCCAGAATCGATTCCAGTTACAGACCCCGGCATTTGCAACCACGATGTCGAGGCGTCCGAACTGCTCGACACCGTCCTTGACCACCGCGGTGAGCGCTGCGCCGTCACGGACATCGACCTCGCGGGCGAGGATCTTCCCACCCTCCGCTTCGACCAGACGTATCGTCTCGGCAAAGTCTTCGGAAGTTGCTGCGTCGTAGGAATTGTCCGACGCTACCGACGCGCACACGTCGACCGCGATGATCGCTGCTCCCTCGCGCGCCATCTTGACTGCGTGCGCACGTCCCTGACCGCGAGCTGCACCGGTAATGAAAGCAACGCGGCCTTCGAGCGAACGAACTGAACCCTGTGTCATGAGATAGCCCTCTCTGCAGAATTGAAACTCGTTCTAGTAGTAAACCCTGCACACCGCCCTTCGCGGATGGATTCGAGAACAGTTCGCGGAGCAACCGAGTCACCCACGTGGATGTCGGCCGCTTCCTTCAGCGTTTCGTTTGGCAGACGAGGCGAGCAGTCGATCACCACTTCGCACTCGAGCTGTGACCGCTCGCCGGTATGAACGTGCTCGACGCAGACGGTCCCTCCAGCGATTTCGACGACACGGGACGCGAGCACCCTGGTGATCCCGGCCTGCTGGATGCGCGTGTTGGCGCCGACCAGATCCCCACTCGCACCGAGCCTCGAACCGACGATGCTGTCGGGGGTCACAATCGAGACGGAGACGCCCTGGGCCGCGAGCACTTCTGCGAGCGCCACCGCGATCGGTCCACCGAGCGGATCGATCAGCGCGACCGGACCCGGCCCCACGGTGGCCAACTTCTCGAAGGCTTCCGACGCATCCAACCACCGAACCGAGTCGTCAACCGGATACGTCGGCGGCCGCGCAGCACTACCGGTGGCAAAAACAATCAGCTCGCCCCGACCACGTGCGTCACTCAGGTCCTTCGCGTCGACCGTCACCCCGGTTCGCATCGTCACGCCGCTACGACGGCATTCGTCCTCGAGCCACTTCGCGAGGAGTGTGAACCGGCTTCGGCCGCCACCTCTCGCAAAAGTTCGGATCATGCCGCCAAAACGCGATGAACTCTCGACGAGCGTGACCGAGTGCCCTGCCACCGCCGAGATCCGCGCGGCTTCCATCCCGGCGGGGCCACCCCCCACGACCAGCACGGCTCCCGGTGTCGAAATCTGCTCTCGCTCATCGAGGTCCACCGTCTCGAAACCCGCGCTCGGATTCCCGACGCACGTCACGACAGGATTGCGAGGATCACGCACGAGGCACGTCTGATTGCAGAGCACACACGGCCGGGGACGATCGCCGCGCGCGGCTTTCACGACCAGGTCCGGGTCCGCGATCTGGGCCCTGGTCATCTCGACGAACTCGGCTACTTCCAGCGCTGCGTGAGCGTCGGCCATATCCACGACGCTCCCCTGCAGGACAACAGGAATCGACACCGCGGCCTTGATCTCACGGCACAGGTCGAGGTTGAAGTTCGGCGGGCAGTGAAAGTCGGGGCGGTACCTGTCAGACGAATAGAGTCCGCCACGAACGACAACAAGGAGATCGAGGAGCGGAGACACTTCACGCGCAATACCGATGGCAAGATCGGGCGTCAGGCCCGCCCATGGCGCTTCCTCGTGGCAGGACAACCGCAAGGAGACAACGTGATCCGGTCCTAGTTCGTCACGCACGGCCGAAAGGATCTCGCGAACAAGGGCGACGCGATCAGTACCGTATCGATCGTGCCGAGTGTTGGTCAGGCCCGAAAGGAATTGCCGCAGAATACTTCGAGGGCCGGCATCGAGTTCCACTCCGTCCATTCCCGAAGCGACGGCCAGCGCCGACGCTTCGCAGAAGCCGGCTATCAGCTGGTCGATTTCCGGCTGCCCCATTGCCATCGGCAATTCGCGCGTCACCGGGTCGGCCACTCTTGACGGTCCCCACAGCACCGATTGAGAGTATGCGCTGGAACCCTGCATCCCGGTATGCCCCAGCCCGGCAAGAACCAACGCTCCGTACGGGGCGCACGCAGTCGCGATCGACTGCCACCCCGGGCCACATTGCGACGCCAGCGGTGCCCGCTCGTACGGCCAGTCGTTCTCCAATACCGAGGCCACTTCGGTGACGACGATCCCGGCTCCGCCTTCGGCGCGGCGCTGGTAATACGCCCGGTGCCGATCGGAAAGCGAGCGTCCCACAGCAAGGTTGGTCTCGTGCGGACCGAAAACAACCCTGGACCGGACTTTGCGTCCGGCCAGGGTTGTGTGTTCGTGAAGGCTCAACTCACAGCTCGATCAGAGCCGGAGATTCAGCTCGCACCCAGCGTGCGGGTGAAGCCTTCCGGGATCACCAGATCCGCCGGGCTCAGCTCGGTGATGGACGAGTGGCCGAGGCCCATCAGCCCCGAGTCGATGCCCATCCGCATCAGGTCGAGCACGTTCTCGACACCGGCCTGGCCGTTTGCCGAGAGACCCCACAGGTAGGCGCGCCCGAGCATGACGGCCTTGGCTCCGAGTGCGAGCGCCTTGACGACGTCGCCGCCGCGCCGAATACCGCCGTCGAGAACAACTTCCACCTGATCGCCCACGGCCTCGGCGATGCCCGGGAGCACGCGGATCGGCGCCGGGGTGCCGTCGAGGTTGTTACCACCGTGGTTGGAGACCGAAATAGCGGAGACACCGGCGTCGACAGCTCGCTTGGCGTCGTCGATGCGCATGATGCCCTTGAGCATGAACGGTCCACCCCACTGCTCACGCAGCCAGGCGATGTCTTCCCACGTCGGAAGCGGAGTCTGCATCCACTCGCCGTACGCGCCGAAGAACGTCGGCGCCGGCTGGCCGGGAGCCGCGAGGTTGGGTGTGGTCAGATCCGGGATCTTGCCGGTCTTGGCGAACTCCAGCAACCACTTCGGACGCATGATGCCCTCGGGGGCGAACTGGAACATCGCCTTGAGATCCATCTTCTCGGGGATGGACGGGCTGCCCCAGTCGCGACCGTACGAGAAGGACCAGTCGGTGGTGATGATCAGGCCCTTGGCACCGGCAGCGCGAGCGCGCTCCATACGTTGGAGAAGCACGTCGCGGCTGCCGACCCAATACATCTGGAAGAAGACCTGCGGGTTGGCCGCGGCAACTTCTTCGATGGACTTGCTGGCGAAAGAACTCAGTCCGATGGCTGTTCCCCGTGCTGCAGCCGCACGAGCTACCGCTACCTCACCGTCGGGGTGCACTGCCTGCACACCGGTCGGTGAAATCATGACAGGCAACGAAATGTCCTGGCCCATAATGGTGGTGGACATCTCGCGCTTGTCCGACAGTCCCGCAGCGTGGGGAGCGAAACCCAGTTCGCTGAATGCCGCGACGTTGTCGTCGACAGTCAGCCCTTTCTCGGATCCCGCCACCAACGCCGCGTACACGGACTTGGGCAACCTCTTCTTCGCACGGCGCTGTGCTTCTGCCACCGTCTCGAAGAAAGCATTCTTAGCCATTGAACTGACCTCTCTGGGGTGCAGCTTTCGCCGCACTGTCGGTATCGCGCAGTAGTTACTGCATTCCCGCAAGCGGGTTTTCGTCACAAATCTTGGCGGGCGGACGCATCATCAATGTCAGGGGCACCGATGCACGTGGGGTCTTACGCTGACCGGAACGGGAGTGATCGACACTGGACTTCGGGACCTCTCCCGCCGACGCCAATGCCTTTTCACCGTTGCCGATGACGCACTCGGGGTCAGGTCCGTCCATCGGCAGTCCGGTGAAGAACTTGGCCGCCATGCAGCCACCCCGGCAGGAGTCGTAGTGGTTGCACTTGCTGCAGGCGCCACCGGTCTGCGGCGAGCGCAGCTCCTCGAACAGGTCCGAGTGCTGCCAGACTTCCTGGAATCCACCGTCTTTCACGATGTTTCCGGCAAGGAACTGCTCGTGAATCGCGAACGGGCACGCGTAGACGTCACCGACCGGGTCGATCAGGCACACGACACGACCCGCGCCACAGAGATTGAGACCGGGCAGTGCATCGCCGAACGCGGAGAGGTGGAAGAACGAGTCTCCCGTCAGGACGCCTTCACCATTGGCCACCAACCAGTTGTAGAGCTCACGCTGCTGTTCGGGGCGTGGGTGCAGGTCGTCCCACACGTCGGCGCCGCGGCCCGAAGGGCGCAGTCGAGTGATGCGCAGGGTCGCGTCGTACTTGTCCGCGAGAGCCTTGAACTCGTCGAGCTGACTGACGTTGTGCCGCGTGACGACCACCGAAATCTTGGCGTCCTTGAAGCCGGCTTCCTTCAGGTTCGCGAGAGCACGCTCGGCCATTGCGAACGAACCAGGCCCGCGCACAGCGTCATTGACTTCAGCGGTGGCACCGTCGATGGAAATCTGCACGTCGACGTAGTCACTGGCGGCGAGGCGCGCCGCGACCTTCTTGTCGATCTTCACGCCGTTGGTGGAGAACTTCACACCAACCTGGTGGTCCGTCGCGTAGTCGACGAGCTCCCAGAAGTCGGAGCGCACCGTCGGCTCGCCGCCACCGATGTTGACGTAGAAAACCTGCATACGCTGCAGCTCGTCGATGATGGACTTGCACTGTTCGGTGCTCAGCTCGTTGGGGTCACGACGGCCCGACGACGACAGGCAGTGCACACAGGACAGGTTGCAGGCGTAGGTGAGTTCCCACGTCAGGCAGATCGGGGCGTCGAGTCCGAGTTCGAACTGATCGACGAGGCGACCCACCTTGGCGGGCGGGGAGGGTTGTTCAAGAACTGAGGTCATGGCTGTGTCCTCGCGAAGAAATGAAGCGGGCGAACGTGCAGAAGGGCTGTTCCGCACGTGGGGGCGAGCGTCTGGCTCAGACAGGCACGATCATGTGCGAGTCGGCGAGAGTGCTCAGCGCGCGGGCATATTGGGGAGCCGCGTCATCTTCGATGCCTTGCGCACGTAGTGCGGACCGGACATCAGGATGGTCTGGCAACGCCTTGACCACCGCAACGATGGTCGTGTTCTTCAGGAACGACAGCTTGCGCGTTCCGAAGTGGTAGAGCAACGCCCCGAAAGGTTCGGGGCGAAGCGCTACCTGCGGGTGGAGTTTCCACCCCGCATCGAGATCCAAAGCAGACACGGTCAGTACACGCCGCACATGCCGTCGATGGAAACTTCCTCCACGAGGGACTCCTCGACGAGGTCGTTCTCGAGCGCCTTGTTGTCACGATCTGACATGGATTCCTCCTGCGGTCGCACTCCGTCTGGAAGTCTGTAGATCAGACTTCCAACCTGGGAGTTGGTGGTCACTAGTGGGACTTCACTGTGACTCGGTTCACCACTGTAATGGCATCGAGTGCAGAATGACACACATGGAGCGAAAAAAGTATGCGTAGCCGCAAGAAACCGTCCGCTCGGATAGGTCGTCGCCCCTCCACAACGAAGGAGGGAATCAGCACGATCGGCATCGAACTGTTCTCCACAGTCGGCTTCAACGAGGTGAGCGTCGACCAGATAGCCGACGCCGCCGGCATCGCGCGTCGGACTTTCTTTCGCTACTTCCCGTCAAAGAACGCCGTCCCCTGGGGCGACTTCGACGGGCATCTCGACGAGATGCGTGAGCACCTGGATTCACTGCCCGCTGACATCCCGTTGGTCGACGCACTCGAATCCGCATTGTTGACGTTCAACACCTTCCCACCGGAAGAGACTGCGGTACATCGCAAACGGATGGAATTGATCCTCGAAGTTCCGACGCTTCAGGCATACTCTGTGGTGATGTACGAAGGTTGGCGGCAGGTGGTCGCCGACTACGTCGCACGCCGAATGAATCTCGAGCCGACCGATCACGGCCCACGCACGGTCGGCTATCTTCTGCTCGGGGTCGCCGTGTCGGCGTACGAGCAGTGGCTCACCGACGATTCACTCGAGCTACCGGAACTCTTGAAAACGGGTACGCAGTCCCTGCGGACCGGCATCAGCACCTGAGAAGCATCACCACCCGAGAAAGGCGATCATGTCCACCATCACGAACGAACCGGTCCTGGATTCACTGGCACCGTCGACGCCGGGCGTGTGGTCGTTCGGGCATGTCACCGTCGAACGCGTCGATTCCGGTCCGATCTCGCTCGATCGCCGAGGCGGTCGCCTCCACGTCAGGCACTCCCTCACTCCCGCCGACCTGAGTGAGCGACTCGTCGCCGGAGTCACCTCGTCGATCCAGGACGCAGAGTTCGGCCAGGACGAATTCGAGTTGACGATGGTCGGCCTGGTTCGCTCCACCGTGGACGGCGCTCTCGAATCCTGGACCACCTACTACCGGAACTCCCTTGCCGAACTATTGGACGGCACTGCAGATTTCGCGCCGATTCACGACAAAGCCCATGAACTGGTTCGCGGTTCCGTGCTCGATCTGGGTTCCTGCTTCGGTTTCCTGCCCCTGCGACTCGCGCGCGCCGGAATGGAGGTGACCGCCACGGACATCCTGCCCGGAACGATGATCCTACTCGAGGCGGTAGCCCCCGAACTCGGCATCACGATCGACACGGTGATCTGCGACGCGGGTGAAGTTCCGGCACCGGACAACAGCGCCGACACCGTCACCGCGATTCATCTCCTCGAGCACGTCGACGACGCAGTCGGCGAAGCCGTGATCGCGCAGGCACTCCGGATCGCACGTCAACGGGTCGTCATAGCCGTCCCCTTCGAGGACGAAGCCACGGCCTGCCACGGTCATATCCGTACGTTCGATCTCGAATCATTGCGTGCGGTCGGCCGGCAGACCGGTGTGCCGTTCGAGGCATTCGAGCATCACGGCGGCTGGTTGGTGCTGGACGCTACGGCCGCCTGAAAAGAACTAGCCTTCTTTCAGCGTATGGGCGACAAGTGCATTCGCGTGTCCATGACCCATACCGTGCTCCGACTTCAACCAATTGACCAATTCCATGTGCTTGGTGAGGTCTGAGCTTCTGATCAGCTCTTGCCATTCAACGATCGGCCGACCGTACTTCTTCTCGATCGAAGGAAAATACGACGCCGGGCCTTTCACGGGTTCAGTCATGACCGGAATCTACCTCCACCGCCCGACAATATTCGCGCACCTGCGGCACCCGCATGTCCGCACCTGCGGAATCGCTGGGTAGATACGCGACTATCGGATTATGGTCGAAGCACACCCAGCCGAGAGCACAGGAGTTCAGAGATGCGACTGTCAACGCGAAATCAACTCAGCGGCACAATCACCGAGGTCAACCTCGGCACCGTCATGGCAACGGTCAAGGTGAAATTGGACGGCGGCAACCAGATCGTGACTTCGTCGATCACCCGTGATGCCGCACTGGATCTCGACCTCGAACCAGGCCAAGCTGCAACGGTATTCGTGAAGTCCACCGAGGTGACGATCGGCGTCGAATAACTGGTGAGCGCTGAGATCAGGGCCGAGTGAGCTGCGTGGTCATCGTGTAGTTCTTGCTCGGCCCCGTCACGGTCCAGACGACAGTCCAAGCCGATCGATTGCCGGCAGTGACGTCGATTCGCCCGCGGTAGGTATCTGCACCGCACAGGTGCTCGACTTCCTCCCCCGGCGCCCAGTCGTGGAACTCTCTACCGTCTTCGAATGTCACAGCCCATTCGAGGCCACGCTCTGCAATGAACAGAGTCCGGAACACCGGCAGCTCCAGATCGCCGTCACGCAGAGTGCCACTCTCGTACCAGCGCATCCGACCGTCACCGGCGTCGGAGATAGTGGTCTCGCCGAAGACATGTTTGGTGTAACCGGAAAGGCGGTCGACGATGTCGCGCTCGAAGTGCCACGTTCCTGCCAGCGCCCTCGGCTCGATCCTCGCGTCGTCAACCATGTGACAATTCTAGTGACCTTGAACAAGGACTTGCGAAGGAGCCGAACGAACTGCGGAGAGTATGTTCCGAGTACACCCGGAACACGCAGGAGATTCACACAACCATGAACGATTCGGCCGCCCTTCACAAACGCACAGTGTTCGCCGACGATCTCGAGATCGGCCAAGTGATCCCATTGGGCTCGTACACGGTGACCGAAGAGGAGATCGTCGAGTTCGCAACCCAGTGGGATCCCCAGTGGTTTCACATCGACAAGGAAGCCGCCGGGTCCGGTGTCTTCGGCGGGTTGATCGCCAGCGGGCTCCACACCCTGTCGATCTGCCAGAAGTTGGTGGTCGCCAGTCTCTACGACCAATGGAACGTGATCGCCGGAAAGACCATGCGCGACGTGAGCTTCCGACGTCCACTTCGCCCCGGTGACACCCTGAGCGGAAAGGCCACCATCGACAACGTCGTGTTCGACAATCGCGCGCGAGGATTGGTCACCATCACAGCGAAATTGGTCGATGCACAGGGCAATCGCGTTCTCGACGTGGTCACGGACGCCTACCTGCACTGCCGCCCGACTCGCGGACAGTGAATTGTCGGTAAATTTCGCACCGCATTGTCTGAATTGCCGTACTTTCAGTGACGTTGCGATGCAACAGTACCCATCCCCCCAATCAGGAGTTCCTCACACATGAGCAGCCTCGGCGAGATCAATCCTCTCGGCATTCTTCAGATCCTCATCTACATGCTCTTCGGTGGCTCGTCCAGCACTCCCGAATAGACCCTAGCTTGCCATTGCCATAGTCAGCGCCTAAGGTGCTGACTATGGCAATTACTAGTCAGGTATCCGCGGCGGCCGGGCAGTCGACGGACGCAGCGATTCATCACACCGAATTCGACTCCAGCTGGCGGAGTTTCGACGGCATTCAGGGCGGACTCGCCGTGGCACGGATGCTGCGAGTGGCAGCGGAGGCGTCCGGAGCCGAACCTCTGGCAGTCACGGCGCACCTGGACCGCCCCGTCCCTCCGGGGCCGGCCGAGTTGACCGTCGGCGAGATGCGGGGCGGGCGGACCGTCAGTTGCCACGTCACGCTGACCGGTTCGGGATCCGCTCTCGTTCGGTTAGCCCGAGACACAGGAGCCACGACGCTGTCCGCCCCCGGAGTCGAGCCGAGTCCGGTCGACCCGGCAACCCTGCCTTCGCTGGAGATCCCGGTGGATTTTGTGCCGTTTTCCCAGCACCTCGACATCCGGCCGATCAACTCCGCGAGGCCGTTCGCCGGTGGCGACTCCCCCGAATTCGACGTCTGGATCCGCCTGCTCACAGACCTCGATTTCACGGCTCAAGAGCGCGCCGCGGTCCTGCTCGACGCGCTTCCGCCCGGCCTGTTCGCGACACTGACGATGCCAGTGGCTATACCGACCATCGAGTTCACCGCGCATTTCACACCGGAGCACCTCACGGCAGATCCCCAATCACTGTCACCGTGGTATCGCCTACGCCACGGGACCGCCTGGGCGACAGACACTCTCTGTGTAGACGAATCCGAACTATTCGACTCGACCGGACGGCTCGCTGCTCGGGCACGCCAACTTCGTCGAATTCTGAGTTGAGTTCAGCTCTCCTACACCTGGAGGTCGCGACGACGGAACGCGACAAGCGATGCTGTCGAAAGCACTACTGCCACAACGATCATTGCCAGCAGCGGCAGAACGGTCACAGGCTCGGCAGGGGCACCCGGCACGTGGGTGAAGGGCGACAGGTCCAGCACTACCTGCGGAAGCTTCAACAACGTGCCGAGTTGCCCGAGCACGATGCATGCCGCCAAGATTCCCCAGGAGAGCGCCGACGCGTATGTCGGGAACAGTCCGAAAGCCAACGACACCAACCCCACGACTACGAGCACCGCAGGCAGATAGGCCAAGGCGGCGCCTGTCATGCGAAGTGTGTTGCCGCCGATGTCGTCCGTGACGAGACCGAAGGCGAATCCGGTGAACGCACCCATCAAGACGTGCGCGAGTATCACTCCGCCCACAACCACCCCTAGATGGGACAGCATCCACTTCCGCCGCGACAGCGAGGTTGCCAGCAACGGTTCGAGCCGTCCCAAGGTTTCCTCGCCCCGCATCCGGAGAAGACTCTGGACCGAGTATGCCGCGATGACTATCGACGTGAGCCCCAGAGCGGTGGCCAAGTAGGAATCCACCAGATCCGTACCGCCGCCACCGAGTTTCTCGAACATCTCCGCGGTCTGCTGCGACGATCCCACCATCGCGTCGATCTCGTTGCCCACAGCGCCGTACGCGAACCCGAGTATGACAACGGCAAAGATCCACCAGAACATCGTCATTCGCTGCATGCGCCACGCCAGGCCCCAAGCCGACGGTAGCCACGATGCCGCGGCCGGCGGGCCGGGTCGAGGCTGAACGAGTCCCGCTCCCTGATCGCGATGGCCGATGAGAACAAAGGCCACCACCACGTGCACAGCCGCAAATCCGATCAGCAACAACAGGATCCACCAGGCGTCGTCGTCGAAAGGTCGGATCTGTTGCGCCCACCCGATCGGTGAGAGCCACGACAACCAACCGCTCACCACGCGAGTTCCGTCGTCGACGACCGTACTGTTCACGTCACCGACCGCACGCAGCATGAAGGCAACACCGATCGCGGCGCCCGCCAGACCGTTGGCCGTACGAGCACCGTCGGTGATCTGCGCCGTCACGGCTGCAACTCCGGCAAACGCGATTCCGGTCCCACCTATCGAGGCGCCCAACGCGAGCGAACCAACGACAGGCAAACCGACGGCGATCGATCCCAGTGCAATTCCCAGTGTCAGAACGACGTTCGCACCGACCGTGACGATCAGTGCGGAGGTCAGGAGCGCTCGTCTACCTACCACCGCAGCACCGATCATCTCGGCTCGGCCGGTCTCCTCGTTCTGTCGCGTATGACGAACCACCGCAAGGGTGCTCATCAATGCCGCCACCAACGCGAACACGAGCACCGACTGACTGGCGACTATCGCGCCCTGCGAATCACCGGACACGATACCGTTGGTCGCCAGCGCCACCGGCGATACCGCGGAACTGACTGCGATGTTTCGTAATTCCTCGGGTGTCGAGTACAGCCCGGTCACACTGGCGACAACGAGCAGCATGAACAAGACGATCGAGATGACCCACACGGAAAGCTGAATTCGGTCCCGTCGCAAAGCCAGCCGGACCAGTCGGCGCGTACCGGTGAATTGGCTCGCCGACGCCGGTACCGGTGGAGCGGCCTCGACAACGACGGTCACGGCCGTACCCCGGTCTCGGCTCGCAGGTGGACCGAAGTCTCCCTGGCACGCTCGTCACCGTAGTGCCGCAAGAAGAGTTCTTCGAGTGTCGGCGGAGTGGAAGTGAGCGCCACGATTCCGAAGCCGACCAAGTACGTCATGAATGGTCCGAGCTGCGCGCTGTCGACTTCGCAGGTGAAGTGGTTACCGTCGATCACCGCGTCGTGCACACCGCCGAGTCCGTCGAGTCCACCGATCGGGCGCTGTGTCTCCGCCGAGACAGACGTGCGCGTGAGGTGCCTGAGTTCGGACAGCGTTCCCTCTTCCACCGTCCGCCCGTCGCGGATGATGCTCACGCGATCGCACAGCGCTTCGACCTCGGCGAGGATATGGCTCGACAGCAGAACCGTCTTTCCGTCGTGAGCCACTTCCTCGACGCAGTCCTGAAACACGGCTTCCATCAACGGGTCGAGCCCCGATGTCGGTTCGTCGAGTACGTAGAGGTCGACGTCGGACGAGAACGCAGCCACGAGTGCAACCTTCTGCCGGTTACCTTTCGAGTACGTCCGCGCCTTCTTGGTCGGATCCAGTTCGAAGCGATCGAGCAACTCGCTGCGGCGTTTTCGGTCAAGGCCACCACGCAGACCCGCCAACAGATCGATAGCCTCGCCGCCGGTGAAGTTGGGCCACAGATTCACCTCGCCAGGCACGTAAGCGAGACGTCGATGCAAAGTAACAGCGTCTCGCCACGGATCGCTACCGAGAACAGTTGCTTCTCCGGAATCAGAACGGAGCAGGCCGAGGAGCACCCGAATGGTTGTGGATTTTCCGGAGCCGTTCGGCCCCAGGAATCCGTGAACTTCACCCGTCGAGACGTCGAGGTCGAGGCCATCCAGCGCGCGGGTGGTACCGAACGTCTTGACGAGGTTCTTCACTGAAATCGCCGCACCCATGAACTTGACCGTACGCCGATTTCACAAATGTGTGAAGATAGGAAAAGAGGAAAGATCGAAGGGTTCCGATGACCGCCACCAGCAATACCGTTGCACCGGACGAGAGCCGACATTATGTCGAGCGACTCTCACTCGTGCTGAGCGACATGGGTTTTCCGCCGATGCCCGCCCGCGTGTGGGCCGCGTTGATGACCAGCGAGACGCCCTCGTCCACACCCGGAGATCTCGGATCGCGGTTGGGAGTAAGCCCCGCCTCCATCTCCGGAGCAGTCAGATACCTCCAGCAAGTCGGGTTGATCGAGCGTGTGGCCGTCCCCGGATCGAGGCGTCAGCACTACTGCGTCAGCGTCGACATGTGGGCCGACGCGTTTGTCACGAAACAGTCCTCGCTCTACCAGGTCTCGGCAGTTGCGAGCGAGGGCATTCGGGTCCTCGGCGAAGGAACGACGGCCGGCGATCGTATGGCTGATCTGCGCGACTTCTTCGACTTCATGGCCGCGGAAATGCCACGAATGCTCGCGGACTGGCGCTCCCGGCGAAAAGACCGGACACCTGGTAGGTAACTTCAGGTTTACCCTCAATTTCGGCGGGGTACCTCAATTCTCGTTCCAGCATGGTGAGGCGCGGCGTACTCGAGGAGTTGCTGATGAAGCTGTCGATCAGGGGCGCGAACACTTCACCGACTCCACCCTTCGCACGAACCGCCTCACCCGAAACCTGTGAACGATCGATTTCCTTGAACCGCACCGCCGCCGAAGCATTCGCCGGCGATCATCATGCACTGTCGAAACTCCTGGCCCGATTGCACCCTCGCGTCGTTCTCTACTATCGCGCCAGACTCCTCGGGACGCCTGTTGCATCGTTCGCCGACGATCTCGCCCATCAATGCACCCTGGACGTCATCACACGAATGTCCGATACGATCTCGGCCGACACACGCATCGAGACCTTCGCTTACGAGTTGGCCTCTCGACGGATTGCGTCAATTCCCCAGTCACGCAACATCGACGGGCAATTCAAACGCCCACGTCGCCTGACCGACGATCAACGTGAGGTCCTGGTACTGCGAATCGCAGTGGGTCTGACTGCCGAGATGACCGCGTCGACTCTGCGCACAACTCGATCGAGTGTGCTCCTCGTACAGCACCAGGCGCTGCGCGCTTGGACGGTCTCCGAGCGGAGCTAGATCAGACCTTGCTTACTCGCGGCGTAGACGGCCTCGGCTCGCCGGCTCACCTCGAGTTTGCGCATGATGTTACTGACGTGGAACTTGACGGTGGTCGGTGAGATGAACAATCGCTCACCGATCTTGATGTTGGACAAGCCGTTTGCGAGAAGCCTCAGCACTTCCAATTCGCGATCGGTCAATCGTTCCTTGGTTGCCGACTGTCCGTTGAGCGAACGGACGACAGCCGATGCGCTGCGAGAATCGAACGCACTCTCGCCTCGCGAGACCGCCCTGATCGCCCGCACCAATTCGGTGGTGTCGACGTCTTTGACCACATAGCCGCGAGCACCCGCGTGCACCGCTCGCACCACCAGTTGATCGTCGAGAAAGGTGGTGAGAACCAACAGTCCGAGCCCAGGATGCGCGGACGACAACTGGCCACAGAGGGTCAGCCCCTCGTAATCGGAACTGGCGGAGAGCTTGAGATCCATCAGGACGATGTCCGGCCCGACCTTGTCGACGACGGCAAGCGCCTCGGCGAGGGACGACGCCTCCCCCACGATCTCGAGGTCGCTTTCGCGCTCGAGCACCGAGCGGAGCCCTTGCCGCAGAATCGCGTGGTCGTCGACCAGGACTATGCGAACCAAACTTTGAACCGGCGACGCTCCACGGGTGACGACGGGACGGGCAGTAGTCATGATTCCTCGCTCTCGATTTCAGTGGTAGAGCACAGGTTTTCAATGCCCGAGTCGAGCGGCAGTGCCCCTGGCAGCGGCAGTGGCAGTCGCACGAGAATCTGAATCCCACCGATCCGAGCCCGTCGCACTTCCAGCGCGCCACCCAACTCCAAGGTTCGCGCCTGCATGTTCGCGAGACCGCGGTGGCGGCCGTCGAGATCGTTGGTGGCTGCGAGTTTGAGAATAAGCCGCATCCGGGCGGGGTCACCATCACCGTCGTCGGAGACCGACAACAACACGGAGTCCGCCCGATAGGTCAGACGGAGTACCGCCCGATTCGCGTGAGCATGGACCGCTGCGTTGAACAGGGCTTCCCCGGCGATCCGCAGAAGGGCGTGTTCGGCATCGCTCGGAAGTTCGGTCGGGGTCCCGCCGACGCGAACGCTGACTGCCAACTCGTCGGGCATGTGAACCACGCCGAGCTGCTCGAGCATCTCGGGCAGCGACGTCCTGTCCGCGTCCGAGGAATGATTGAGAGCGTAGATCGCCGAACGGAGCTGCTCGACTGCCCGCCTGGTCAAATCCTTTGCCAAGTCCAGTCTTTCACTGCGCTCGGCCTCCGGGATGTCGCTGCGGCAGACCTCGATCTGCATTCCGGCTGATAACACCGCCTGCGTCACACTGTCGTGAAGTTCGCGGGCGATCCGGTGGCGTTCGTCGTCGACCACCTGATGCCGGTGAGCCACTCCCAACTGACGCTGAGTGGACTCCAATTCGCTGTTACGCACCGCAAGATCTGCCGCAGTGCGATTGGCCTCCGCATACGCATCCTCAGCACGCTCGAGCAGTAGCTGTCCGCGCTGGTAGAGCGCCGAATTCTGCAGGGCCACAGCAGTCTGGCTGGCCAGAATGCTGAGCACGGCGCCGTCCGTCGTATCGAGCGTCCGGTTGGCCGGCGTCCAGGCCGCAAAGGCGCCGACCACACCACCGCCGAGCACGATCGGCACAAACGCGTAGTGAGCGTCGATCACCGAGTTGGATTCGATTCTTCCGTACCGGATGTCGTCGAGGCATTCGACGACATCCTCCGGAAGCGGTGGCCCCTCCACATTGTCGACCAGGAACGGCGTCGCATCCGGACCGAGGACCAATCGCCGGGGCCCGGCGTCGGGCAAGGTCCCATCGGCCAAGGCGAAGACTATCCAGTTGGCACTCAGATGAGCGCGGGCAGCTTCCGCGACCGCGCAAACCAGGGTTTCCGGGCCCTCGACGGTGCGCACCAATGCCCGCGAGATCAACTCCAACGCATGTACGACGCGCTCGAGGCGCTCCGCCGCACCGCGATACTGCGGGTAGAACGAACTCTTCCCCGACCGTAATCCGGTGAGCCGGGACAGGTCCGCGGTCATCGTCTGCACCACTTCACAGCGTCACTCTTCACAGCGTCCCTCTTCACAAGGCACCTCTGAACAACGCCACCATCTGCTCCTGCGTCGCTTCCCTGGGATTGGTGGACATACAGGCATCGAGCAAAGCGAAGCTGGCGAGCCTACTCAGATCTACCTCTCGAACACCCAACTCCCCCAACCCCTTCGGCACGCCGACCTCACGCGCAAGCCGTTCGACCCGATCGGCCACCGCCAGCGCTGCTTCCTCCGGGGTGCCGTGCTGCTCGGGAAGACTCAGTGCCGCAGCGATGGCAACAAAGGGGGCAGCGTCCGTCGTGGAATTGAACCGGATGACGTGGGGCAACAGAATTCCGTTGATGACGCCGTGTGGCAGGTCGAGCATGCCGCCCACCTGATGGCTCATCGCATGCGCGGCGCCGAGTATCGCGTTTGTGAACGCCAACCCGGCCTCGAGGCTCGCCTGCGCCATCACCGACCGCGCTTCCATCCCCATCGGGTCCTGGATCGTGTGCACCAGATTCTCGGTCACCAACCCGACAGCGCGGAGCGCGTGATGATCGGTCAACGGATTGTGGGCCAGCGAGACGAAGGCTTCGATACCGTGCGTCAGTGCATCCAATCCCGTTGCAGCATTGAGCCACTCGGGCATCGTCGTGAGCAACCGCGGATCGATGACCGTCACATCGGGGACCAGTGCCCGGCCGATGATGGTGATCTTGGTGCCGCGGGTCGTGTCCGTGACGATGCAGAACTGCGACACGTCCGCGCCCGTGCCGGACGTGGTGGGAACCATCACCAACGGTGGGATCGGTTTTGTCGCCTGATCCACACCCTCGTAGTCGAGTATGTTGCCGCCGTTGGCAGCGAGGACGGCAACACCTTTTGCTG
Organism: Rhodococcus sp. GB-02; assembly: GCF_053470465.1. Taxonomy (NCBI): domain Bacteria; kingdom Bacillati; phylum Actinomycetota; class Actinomycetes; order Mycobacteriales; family Nocardiaceae; genus Rhodococcus; species Rhodococcus sp. GB-02. The sequence goes on along the minus strand of NZ_JBPUKE010000001.1, from coordinate 2,110,891 downwards.
CGTCGATGACGGAACCGCCGCCGAGCGCGATGATGACGTCGCACTCGCCTTCCTGGTACACCTCGAATCCGGCCGCGATCTCGAAGTCCTTGGGGTTGGGTGTCAGCCCTGACCACACCGTCGCGGTCAGTCCCTGCTCGGTGAGATGGCCTTCCAGTTCGCTGACCCATCCGGCGTCGATCAGACCGGGATCGGTGACCAGGAACGGTCGGAACCCACCGAACCTCAAAGTCGCGTGTGCTGCCTCGACCAGGGAACCGATGCCGAAGACGATCTCGGGGGCGTGAAATTTGACCAGTCGAGCAGCAGTGCCGCGGCGATGAACACCGTGGTTCACAGCATCCGGATATGCCACGGACACGACCCCACTCTCCTCTCGCTGCGCTGAGATCTCCGCTCGGGATTTCGCATCCGTCGCTCTCAGTGCATCAGCTCTCACGTGCACCAACTGGTGTGATCCACCTTACAATCGCTGGCCCCGAGCCTACGCGGACGGCAGTCGGGGCACACCCACCGAAGGAGAGGCACTTACCTACCCGTTCGGGCAGGTAAGACATCTCTGGAAAATAGATGGCGCGGCGGCCAGGTCGCGTTGTACTTTCGGTTTCGGCCAGAGCGGCCGGTAGTACTGATCCAGAAGGTGTTTATGACCCAGCCCGCGCCGAGCGCGCCTCCCGCCCCTGCACTGTCGGCAACCTCGAGGGTCACTTGCTGATCCTCGAAACGTCGGACTGACAGCCGCGAGGCCCCCTCGGCCTGCTCCTACTGCTTTGTTCACTCAGCTAGGAGTTCTCCAGTGCCTCGATCACACAATTCCATCTCGAAAACCGACACCTTCTCCTGCGTTCAGTGCGGACTCACCGTCATGACGTACGGCCCAGACGGCGATCGCCGAAACCATTGCCCCAGTTGCCTGCATTCCCGACACCTGTTCGACCAGGCGGAAGGTGGGCCGTCAGACTGCGGAATGCGGATGGCCCCCATTTCGATCGCGGTGCTGCGCAGTGGCGATTGGATGATCATCCACCGTTGCGCACAGTGCCTCGAACTCACCTCCAACCCCGTCAGCCGAGACGACAACCAGTTGTTGTTGATGAGGATGGCAGTGCGGCCACTCGCGCAACCGCCCTTCCCGCTCGAAGCCTTCGGCAACTTGTAATGGGTGGGAACGCAGATGCCACGTAGGAATCCCAGCACCCGCTCGCGGCGGGCACCGCAACGCACCAAGCAAGTACTGCACGGAATCGGCGGCGAGCCAGGATCGAGTTTCCGTTGTCTCACATGCCGTTTGGATATCCCCACCGAGGCCCCGGGTACCGCCCATCGGAACCACTGCCCGAACTGTCTGGCAAGCCGACACGTGGACGGGCGTATTCCCGGCGACCGAGCACAACAGTGCAGAGGCGCAATGGCGGCGCTGTCCTTGACAGTCCGGCACGACGGTGAATGGATGCTCGTTCACCAGTGCCTCGAGTGCAATACGTTGAAAGTCAACAGGATCGCCGGCGACGACAACGCCTTGGTCCTGCTGCGCTTGGCGCTACGTCCGTTGGCGGACCCTCGCCTGGGCTCGCGAGCGTTGCTAGCGCTCTGATGAATCGTCAGGTGTAATCGCACGGTTCTGCGCGCGATTACGCCTGACGACAACCACGAACATGATCCCGGCGAGCAAGCCGACCACAGTCGGTCCGAGGACCAATCCCGAATACAACCAGGGGGCAGGTTCAGCCGGAAAGAGGTCCATGAATTCGGGTCCGGTGAATGTAGGTCCGGAAAATGGATCCCGATAGGATCCGCTGGTGAGAATATGCGGTGACGCCAACGACTTCCACCACCACTGAAACACACCGAGCGCGACAACCCCACACACCGCTCCGAGCACTGTCAGCGCCGCGATCGGTCGCCAGATCGATCCCCTGATTTCGGTCATGAGATCAAACTAGTTCACGACGGATCGCGCAGTGACATCAGTGAAGTGCAGTGGCATCAGCGAAGTGCGTGCCCCAGTTCGGCGGCTTTCGTCATCAGTTGCGCGGCATCTCGGGCAACAACAACCTCGTCGCAGATCTCCGAATACTCCGGCATTGCGCACGATGCCTGGTTCCAGTAACGCTGTGGTTCAGGCGTGATCCAGGCCAGACGGTGGACCTTTCGGCGGAGTTCCTCGAGCTTGTCCACCTGCGGCGGCAAGCCGTTGCATCGACCGTCACCCACGATGATGACGGAAGTCCGCGAGTTCAAGGTGTTTCCGTGCTCGTCCAACAATTCAGCGAGCACCCGCCCGTAGTCGCTGCTCGCTTCCAGATCCAGTCCCGGGTGCGCGAGTACTGCGGCCAGTGCACCGTCACCGCTACTGGCGAGAAGGGTGTCGGTCACGTCGACCGGACGATCGACGAACGCGAGCACTTCACAACGATCTGCCCGGCGATGCATCGCCTGAGCCAACCGCAGCGTGAAGGCTGTGATGGGCCGCACGGACAGCGACACGTCTGCGATCAGAAGCAGCCGAACACGATCGGGGCGAGGAGCTTTCACGACCAGATGGAAGGGTATCCCGTCAGTGCGCAGGCTCGAACGCACCGTGCGGCGCATGTCGAGATGCCCACGAGAGCGCTCACGGGGTCGCAGCCTGGACGGACCTCTCATGCGCCGAAGCACCTCGTGGCACGCGAGTTCGATGTCGTTGTGCGTTGCACCTGCAGCAGATTCGCTGTCCGGCGCATCGGGAGCGGATTCGGCGAGCGCAGCGGCCGAGAGCGCTTGCACAAACGCTTCGACCGCCTCGACGAGCCGATTCAATTGCGCCTGCGTCAACGGCCCGTCGTCGGAGACGTCCGCGTACGCCTTGCTCGGGTCGTATGCGTCCAGCCAGGCCAGGATCGACGTCGGATCGTCCCACGACAAAGAACCGACCACTGCTGCAGCAACACTGGTACTGAGGTCACCGACCACTGCCGAGGCTGCACGGTCCACGTCGACCGTGTAACTGACTCCGCGTCGACCGGTCTCCGAACCGGTATCGACCGACAGTTCGGCGTCACTCGACGTCATCGACACATCGTCGTCGTCCTTGTGCGGGTTGAAGCCCTTCTCCGCTTCCGGAGTGTCGAAGTAGTCGCCGACCTCGGCCGCACGCTCGTTGTACTCGGCGTACCGACCAATTTCTTGATCCTCGTCGATCCCGAGCGCGGTGGGCAGACCGTCCGCCACCTCGGCGCGCGACGCCATCCGCTCAGCGTGGGCCGTCTCCGCAGGCTGCCGGAACAGCGCGTCGAACGCCCGCTCGAAACCGGCCTGCTCGTGAGAGTACTTGGCGCACACTGCCCGGAGACACGCTCGCAATGTCTTGCGATCCGAGGCACCGACCATCGCGAGGACACGCCGAACCTCGATGACCTCGGCCGGTGACGCAGAAACTCCGGCCGCCCGCAGCAATCGGCCGAAGCTCGCGGACACCACGTCGAGAACAAACGACGGTTGCCACACGGCAAGGCCACCGAGCGTCGTCATCGCGTCGAACGGATTCCGCTGCCGCCGCGGATTCCCTGTTGATGAGGGTCACGTCCACCCGTGCCCCGGAACACGGCCGTCGTCGTGTTGGCGGGTTTGCTTGCCACCGTGGATCGCTCGATCGGCTCGCCACCGTCACGCGACGGTGATTCGAGAAGCTTTCCGTCGAATCGTTGCTTGGCCAGCGTCACATCGGACGAGTACTTGAGCAACGCCGTGAGCAGGATGTCGCGCACCTTGGCGTCGGAGGCGGTGTCGAATCCGCTGGCCGCGAGCACTGTTGCCGCCCTGGCCGCGTCGATGACCTCCGAGATGGACGGACTCTTGCGCAGCGGGAGGTCACGCAGAATGCGAGCCAATTCGACGACCTCGGTGGCCGTAGCCGAATCCACCTCCGGCGCTCGGGCCGTGACGATCTCGCGTTCACGCTCCGACGTCGGATAGCCGAGATGGTAATGCAGACAGCGACGCTTGAGCGCGGGTGAGAGTTCGCGGGTATCGTTGGACGTCAGGATGACCCAGGGCTGCGAGCGGGCAACGAACGTACCGACCTCGGGAATGGTGACCTGCTGCTCGGCGAGAATCTCCAGGAGCAGTGCTTCCATCGACTCCTCTGTGCGGTCCACCTCGTCGACCAGAAGCACCACCGGTTCGGGTGAGAGGATCGCTTCGAGCAGCGGCCGTACTGACAGGAAGTTCTCGGAGTACAACCCGAAATCCTGATCGGCCAGAAACTTGGACGCTTCGGCGACGCTGTCGAATTTCGAAACCTGATCGCTGATCCGGTCACGGAGCATCTGCACGTGCAGGAGTTGCTTCGCGTAGTCCCATTCGTACAGGGCGCGATTGTCGTCCAGCCCTTCGTAGCACTGCAATCGCACCAGTTTGCGGCCCCCGATCGCAGCCAGCGACTTCGCCAGTTCCGTCTTGCCGACACCGGCCGGCCCTTCTAGCAGGAGCGGACGCCCCAGCGCCGTCGCCAGATGAACGACTACCGCGAACTCGTCATCGGCAATGTAGTCCTGCTCTCGCAGAGCATCTTTCACTTCGATTCCGCTGGAGAAACTGCGACCGGACATGGAATACCTTTCGATAGGGGCACAGCCCCTGTGCGCCTTTTTGGTAGTGCGGGCTACCAAAAAGGCGCACGGGGCCGGAGGCCCTGCTAGAAGTACGACTTGTTGATCGCGTGATCGACAACCGGAATCATCGACTCCACGGTGACCTCACGGGGGTTACCCGGGGTGCACCAGTCGTCCTGAATGTGCTCGGAGATGGCGCGCACAGTCTTCTCGTCACCCTTGATGACATCACCACGACCCTCGTACTTCTTGGTGTTCATCTGGTTCTTCGCGTACGAATCGGTGCGAACCTGACCGAAGTTGTCGGGGATACCGACGTCCTTGGCCAAACGGATGGCAGCCTCGACGGCAGCATCTGCAGCCTGAACCGTGGTGAGGTTGCGAGTGTCGACACCGAGTGCGCCGGCCAACTGGGCGTAGCGCTCGTAGCGCGAAGGCAGGTTGTACTCCCACACACGTGGCAACGCGATGGCGTTGTTCAAACCGTGGTGGCTGTCGAAGAAGGCACTGACCGCGTGCGAGATCGAGTGAACGATGCCCAGGCCGCCGGAGTTGAATGCCTGTCCGGCGATGTACTGCGCGTTCATCATTCCCTCGCGAGCCTTGAGGTTACGCGGCTCGAAGACAGCCTCGCGCAGGTTCTTCGCGACCAACTCGACCGAGTAGATCGCGTTACCGAGCGAAGGCGCGAAATCGAGACGAGACACGAAAGGCTCACTGCCGTGAGCGAGTACGTCGAAGCCGCAGTACGCGGTGAAGTGCTGAGGGCAGGTGTAGTAGAGCAGCGGATCGTCGATCGCCAATGTCACGATGGTCGCCTCGTCGAAGCCCACCCACTTGTGCGGGTTGTTCATGTCCGACGTGTCGGTGATGACGTACGCCCACGACGTCTCGGAACCCGTTCCGGCCGTGGTGGATACGGCGATATGCGGCGGGTTCTCCTTGTTGGTGGACTTGGCGAAGCCCTCGAACTCGTTGATGTTGCGACCGTCGTGTGCGATCACGACGCGAGCGCCCTTGGCGGCGTCGTGGCTCGAACCACCGCCGATCGAGATGATCGAGTCGCACTTCTCCTTCTGGTAGAGAGCCGCGGCCTCCATGACGTTGTAGTCCTTGGGATTCGACTCGACCTTGTCGTAGAGCACGACCTCGACACCCTGGTACTCGATCTTGCCGACGAGTTCCTCGATGATGCCCGAACCGCGCAGACCGGTCGTCATCAGAAGGGTGCGCTTGAAGCCGAGGTTCTTGGCCTCCACCCCGATGATGTCGTGGGCGCCCACACCCATCAGGGCGCGAGGGAAGGGGTGGAACTCCTTGATGGGAAAGTCCCAGATCTGGTTGAGCTCGATAGCCATCGGTATCTCCTCAGGGATGTGCACGAATGTGACTGCGGGAGGGATTCGAGCCGATTCTTTGTGACCGGCGTCTCACCTGGTTCCCACTGTGTACCGACAAACAGCCCGTGCACAGACTTCGACAGCTCAACCGCCCGGACGCCGCCCGTGAACCGCCCGTTCGGGCAGGTGATCGCCACCCCGGACCGCCAGGACGGCCGGATCAGACCGCCGTGGTTCCCGCTGATCGGGAACGTGTTGCTCGGCGACTACGATCCCCAGTAGCTTTTCATCACTGCTAACATTGAACTAGAACACGTTCTAGATGTTGACCTTCACTGACCTGCGCTTTACCCAGCTTCACGAGAGGACTAGCTTCGCGATGACGACAGTCGAGGTACCGCACAGCTCGCGATCGGCGGTACTCACCGTGTCCGGAGTCATCGAAGAGACTTCCGACGCCCGGTCGCTGGTGTTCGAGATTCCCGCAGAACTGAAGGACAAGTTCGACTACAAGCCAGGTCAATTCCTGACCCTGCGCATCCCGAGCGATCAAACCGGCTCGGTCGCACGCTGCTACTCCCTGGCCAGTTCGCCCTTCACCGACGACGCCCCCAAGGTGACCGTCAAGCGAACCGTCGACGGCTACGGCTCCAACTGGTTGTGCGACAAGCTCCAGGTCGGCGACACCATCGAAGTGCTGCCGCCGTCAGGTGTCTTCACGCCCAAGTCGCTCGATCACGACTTCCTGCTCTTCGGTGCAGGTAGCGGAATCACTCCGGTGATCTCGATCCTCAAGTCCGCCCTCACGCAGGGCAGCGGCAACGTCGTGCTGATCTACGCGAATCGCGACGAAAAGTCCGTCATCTTCGGCGCCGAACTGCGCGAATTGGCAGCGCAACACCCCGGCCGCCTCACCGTGGTCCACTGGATCGAAACCGTGCAGGGACTCCCCGCCATCTCACAGTTGGCGACACTGGCCAAGCCATTTGTCGCGTACGAGGCCTTCATGTGCGGTCCAGGCCCCTTCATGGACGCCGTCCACAAGGCACTGGCAGAGGCCGGGATGCCCCGCACGCAGGTTCACGCCGAGGTCTTCAATTCACTCGCGGGCGACCCGTTCCGTGACGTCGAGGTAGCCGAGGTCTCCGACGAAGAAGCAGCCGACGCCGCAACCGTCGAAGTCGAACTGGACGGTGAAACCCACACCCTAGTCTGGCCGCGCAAGCAGACGCTCGTCGACATCATGCTCGCCAAGGGCCTCGACGTTCCGTACTCCTGCCAGGAAGGTGAGTGCGGGTCGTGTGCCTGCACCGTTACAGAAGGCGAAGTTCAGATGGACAACTCCGAAATCCTCGACGCCGAGGACGTGGCGAACGGCTACATCCTCGGCTGCCAGGCGAAGCCGATCACCGATCACCTGAAGATCGAGTTCTGAACCCTGCTTCGATGCATGACGGCCCCTGATTCCCTGCGGAATCGGGGGCTTTGTCATGTTCCGAGTCTCGCGAGTCATCTCCCGAGTCATCTTCTGAGTCCCTCCCCGAAACCCACGCAGGCGCCGTTGTGGGCAACCGCCACAGCGCAAGAATCAGTACGAGGGTCACGATCAGGAAACCCTCACGAAGGACCAACCCCAACGGCAGCAGGAGCGGCGACGTCTCGATGAACTGCTGTCCCATACTCGGCCCGCAGTAGACGAGCGCCAACCCCAGAGCGGCCGCACCGAACTGCAGCGGCGATCGAAGCCGAAAGAGAACCGTGACGGCAGCAGGCACGAGATACACCCAGTGGTGAATCCAGCTGATCGGCGAAATAATCGGCGCGCTCAATCCGATCACCAACGCCGCATCGACCGCATGCCCGACGCGATAGACATCTCGGGCGATCCAGAGCGCTACCACCGCGCACAGCACGGTCAGCGGCATCGCCAGAGACGCCGTCCAGGTGCCCAGGGCGGCAAGTCCGCCCTGCAGCGAACTGTTGCCGGCACTCGCGATCGCCTGCCCGCTCAAATCCACCCGGTCACTGAGGTTCCAGACGACGTCCGACCAGAAGGTCCAGCTGACGGCCGGGTCCACCACTGTTGCGACGGCAGTCGCCGCGGCAAATCCGATCGAACTCCAGATCGCGAGTCGCCACTGCTTCGTGACGACGAAGTAGACGATGAAGAGAGCCGGAGTCAGCTTGATCGCAGCCGCGACGCCGATCAGCAGTCCTCGCGGAAACCACCGGCCGAATCTCGAATCCTCCCGGCGAATCACGTCGAGCAGTACGAGCACCATCAGCACCAAGTTCACCTGGCCGAAGGAGATGTGCGCACTGACGATGGGAGTCACCGACACGGCGAGGACCAATGCCGCCATGACGAGCGGCCGCTTCGGGAGGCGAGCGGGAGTGAACCTCGCAACCGTCCACACCAATGCCGCGATGCACAAGCCCGACCACAGCAGATAGGCAGTCCACCAGTCGAAGAGAACAGTCGGCCAGAGGAAGATCACCGCGAATGGGGTGTACGTGAACGGCATACCCTCGTCGACGATCAACGGGCCGACAAGATTGCCCTCGTAGATGTTCGATCCCGCTGCGAACGCCTGGGCAGCGTAGCGGTAAACGAGAAAATCAACGGGTTCGACGGCTCGAACGGAGTACACGAGATAACACAGAGCTGCGACGCCGGCAGCGATCAGTGAACCGATTGTCACAATTCGAGACGCCTCGACACGGGTGGCGGGCATACCGAGAATCGTCCCACAACCTTCCGAGCGACACTTCGCTAGCGGGCCGCTCGGAAGTGTGCTCGCTCGTCTGCGGTCAGGTGTTCACACGCGTAGCTCAGCGCCGTGCGTCCCATGTCTGCTGCATTCGCTTCGAGGAACCCGGTCAACAAATCCCGATCCACCCGTTTGCCGACCTCGCGGAGCATCCAGCCCATCGCTTTCTGGGTCAGGTCCCGTCGATCACCCAGAACTTGCGCGGCGAGTTCGAGGGTGGTCGACGCGTCGCCGCAAGTAATGAACCCGTACGTCGTCAGCAGCGCCACCCGTCGTCGCCACAGGTCACCCGAATCGGAAAGCTCGAAGACCAGCCGACGATCTCGGTCGTACAACCAGCCGCCGAGGATCTGTCCGGCGGACGAATCCACGAGATCCCAATTGTTCACCCGCCCGTCCTCGACAGCACTGAGATAGAAGTCGGCGATGCGGGCGCGACTCTCGTCGTCGAAAAATTTTGGGCGACTGACTTTTTCGAATTGAGCGACCAGGATCAGCAGCCCGGCCAACCGGTGCTCGTGAACGTCGCTGTCGAGAAGGAGGCGTATCTGAGGCAACGCGAGGCCCACATGCTTCTTCACCACCGAACGCGTCTTCGGCACTCGCACTCCGATGAAGACGTCACCCTCGCCGTACTCCCCCGGCCCCGTCTTGAAGAACCGCTGAAGGTGGACGGCATCGGCGGGATCGGCGAGATCGGCCAACTGCTCGATCACGTCCTGGGCACTCGATTGCGTCACCCCAGAACCTTCTCACGAGTCGCCTGTGCTGACTCTTCGATTCTCAGCGTTCTCACACCGTGTGCCCTGCTCGGCCACAGGTCGGCAGACGACACTCGGGGACAGTCAGTGAAAGGACCACCCATGATCACCGCCGCTATCGCATTCACCACTCTCACCCTCATGGCACTCTCGGGACATATCGCGGCAAGCGCGCCGCGTGGGCTCGTGGCAATCCGGACGAATGGTCACAAATCTTGATATTCGAGCCTCCGCATCGACCCTAACTGCAACGCGAATGCAATTGGCGGAGAGTTGATCTCGATCTTCCGCGGGCGTGTACTACAGGTGGACACACTCTCGTCTTTGGAGGTCTCGTCATGAAGTCGTGGAATCGAATGCAAGATGCCGTCGCGGTGGTTCTCGGCGTCTTTGCGGCTCTCTCGCCGATGTGGCTCGACACCACCGATCGGGCAATGTGGTCACTCGTCGTCCTGGGTGTCCTGGTTGCACTGTCGGGTCTGGCACACATGGCACGTCCGGACATGGCCATGGCGGATTACGCGATGGGCGTTTTCGGCGTCTTGATGTTCGTTTCACCCTGGGTCATGAGCTTCGACGCTCTGCGCGGTGCGTCGTGGACAGCCTGGGTGGTCGGGGTCCTGACAGTTGTGGTCGCGGTGAGTGCGATGCCGGTGATGAGTGCGCGGATGCATCACGGGGGTCACGGCGGCGTAGCCGCCCATTGACAAAGCGGTTTGATCAGGCTTTGATCGCGCCCAACAACCGCCCGGCGTCGAAGGCTTCGGCGCTGGGCGGTAGCGCGCCCGGCCGCCCGCTCACAAATACCTCGACGGTTCCCGATCCCACGCCCGCGGCGCTGAGCCCGTCGATCCGCCGCAAAGTCTGTCGTGCAACGGCTTCCGCGCTGTCGAAGAGTGTGACGCCGGCGGGCAACCGCGCTGCGATTTCGTCGGCGAGCAGTGGGTAGTGAGTGCACCCGAGGACAACGCCGCTGACGTCGTCGGGCGTACGGGCAACCGCGGAATCGATGGCAGCAAGTGCGGCTGCGCGATCACCGAGATCTATCGAATCGGCCAGGCCGTGGCACGGCACCCCGACGACCTTGGCGCCGTTACCGAACTGCTCGATCAGATCGGCTTGGTACCGGCTGGCAGTTGTAGCGGCGGTCGCCCAGATCGCCACTGAATCGCACGCGGCGGCAGCGGGCTTGATCGCAGGCACGGTTCCGATGACGGGCACTTGCGGTCCGACGAGTTCGCGGACGTGCGGCAGCGCTGTGACGCTGGCGGTATTGCATGGAAGAACGATGACCTGAGCTCCACGATCGAGGCTCCGCCGCACCGCACCGAGGACCCGGTCGATGACCCACGGCTCTGGCTTGGGCCCCCACGGGGCGCCGTCCGGATCCAGGGACAGCACCAGATCGAGATCCGGGCGCAGGCGTCTGAGCCACGCAGAGGTAGGGAGCAGGCCCAGTCCCGAGTCGATGAGTGCAACGATCACCGCACAAATCTATCGTCTCGGAACCGGTCCTGCCTCATCCGTTCAAGCTGGTGTGGACTCCAACACGTCCGAGATGGGCGTGCCTGCCGCGATCTTTGCACGCATCTTCATCACGGCCCCCGCGCTACCTCCGCCGACGACAGCTGCCAACACACCGTCGCGCTCGTAGTAGGCGACGAACTTGCGGCCGTCGTCCTTGACGATGTGAACGGTATCCGTGGGTGCGACGGTCCCCAGAGCCTGGATCTTGACGTCGTACTGATCGCTCCAGAAGTACGGAACCTGCGCCGGCGCATCCGGATCACCCGTGCCGGTGATCGCACCTGCCAGGATCTTGGCCTGGTCCCCCGCGTTGGTCCAGTGTTCGACACGCTTGCGTCGATCACCGATCTGCCAGGACGCGACGTCGCCGACCGCCCAAACGTGTTCGGTGCTGGTGCGGCCGACGCCGTCGCAGAGCACTCCGTTGTCGAGTTCGATCCCCGAACCGTCGAGCCATCCCGTGACTGGCACCGAACCGACTCCGATCGCCACCACGTCGACCGGGATCTCCGAACCGTCGCTCAAGGTCGCGGCGGCAACCGCCCCCTCGCCGGACAGCGAGGTCAAGCCGGTGCCGACGCGGACGTCGATGCCCTCGTTCCGGTGCAGACGTTCGACGAGGGCGCCGACGACAGGACCCAGCACCGACGCCAGCGGTGTCGGTTGGGGTTCGAGCAGGACGACGTCGACGCCGTGAGACTTCATGCTCGCGGCCAGTTCACAGCCGATGAAGCCGGCCCCGACAATCAGCGCGCGCTTGCCGGGAGCCAAGTCGCCGCGAAGGGCCAACGCCTCCTCGATGGAGCGCAGAACGTGCACCCCAGACAGCTCTGGAAGGCCGGCAATCCGACGGGGAGTCAGTCCGGTCGCGATGATCAACTCGTCGTAGTCCAGGGTGGATCCGTCGGCGAACGCCACGGACTTCGCAGCAGTGTCCACCGAGGTTGCCGGCGAACCGAGCTTGAGGTCGACCTTGTTCTCGACGTAGAACTCTGCCGGGCGCAGTGTTGTCTCGTCCTTGTCACCGCGGATCACTTCCTTTGACAACGGAGGCCTGTCGTAGGGCAGATGCGTTTCCCCACCAGCGAGCGTCAACTCGCCGTCGAAGCCCGCTCGTCGTAGTTCCTCGACGGTCCGCAGTCCCGACAAACCCGCACCCACGATCACTATCCGTGCCACTACGTACCACCCTGTCCGACCCACGTCACTTGCAGCGCCCACTATGAACGCCGTCACCATTTGCCTCCGACTCTGCCATACCAAATGCCGGAGTAGGTGTGGTGCATCCCGCATGTCCACCTACCAGTCACTACAGTTGTAAGTACTTCAGACGCACGCACTGACACATGAGCAGGGAGCCCCCATGACCAGCGATTCCAGTGAAAAGAACAGCGTCCGATTCGGCGCCGACGGTGGCGCCGAACTAGTCAGCACCCAGGGCAAGACGATCATCGCCGACGCCGTGGTCGCCAAGATCGCCGGTATCGCGACCCGCGAGATCAACGGCGTGTACGACGTCGGCGGGGGCACAGCGCGTGCGGTGGGGGCACTTCGCGACCGCATACCGGGCGCCCGCGTCAACCACGCCCAGGGCGTGGCGGTGGAGGTGGGCGAGAAACAAGCCGCCATCGACATCGGAATTGTCGCCGAGTACGGCGTCGCACTCCACGAACTGGCGGTAGGTATCCGCCGAAACGTCATTGCCGCAGTCGAAAGCATGACGGGTCTCGAGGTCACCGAGGTCAACATCACCGTCTTCGACGTCATGCTCTTCGAGGATGCAGAGAGCGGTGGCAGTACCGATCCGGAAGCCAAGCCGAGGGTTCAGTGAGTACGGCCGACGCCGGCCGCGAGATCGACGCGGCCGAGGTTGTCGCCGACGCAGTTCTTGCGATCCCGGAAGTGGCAGATCTGCACGGCGGGCAGTTCGGCGAGGTGGGAACCTACCTCCCAGGACGCCGAATCACCGGCGTCGTCGTCGACGAAAACTCCTGTGCGGTACATATTTCCGTTCACTACCCGGCCGACGTTCGCAGCGTCGCCGAACGCGTCAGAGCTGTGGTGGCGCAGTTGGTCGACGTACCGGTCGACGTCACCGTCGGAGACTTGTCGACAGCGGGGTACCTGCCGGATATCTCCGAGAATGTAGTCACAGAAATTGCACCGAACATTCGAGAAGGGAACTGACATGAACAGCACCACCGTCGGACTGCTGGTCGGTCTACTCCTTGCGCTCGCCGGAATCATGGGTGGATTCAGCGGATTCGTCTTCGCAGTCCTGCTCGGCGCCGCCGGTATGGCGATCGGAGCACACCGCGACGGACATCTCGATCTCGGCGCGATCCTTCGAAGCCGTGGCCGTGGCTGAGCCAGTTGATTCGAGCGCGGCAGACGATCCCGGCCTACGCGGTTCGCTGGTCATCAAGGACCGGGCGATGGCCAAGATCGCCACGGCCGCAGCGGTAAACGTCCCCGGAGTGGTCCGCCAGTCCGGCGGTTTGACCCGCCTGACCGGACGCGACCTTCCGCGAGCGGACATCTCGATGGGCAGCGACGCCGTCGCCATCAACCTCTTTCTCGCCGTGTCCTGGCCGTGTTCGGTCACCGAACTGACCGGGCGCGTACGAGCGGAAGTCGGACGCAGCGTCGAGTCGCTGACCGGCCTGCCCCTCCACGACATGAACGTCATGATCGCGGCAACCGAGGGCACCGACGATTCTTGCGTTTCCGGCGTCGAGATCGCGGAAGACCCTGCACAGGAGGCGCTCTCGGATCCGATTCCACCGCGAGTTCCCTCCGCGAACCCGGCCGCCGCGGTCTCCGCCGTCGTCATCGCCTGCGGCCTACTCGCGCTCGCGTTCGTGGTCTCTCGCGAATGGTTCATCAACCGTGGAACTTTCGAATCGGCACCCTGGATCCGAAACTCCGTGGAATGGACGTCTCGTCTGCACTGGCAATCGTGGCTGCTTCCAGTGGCAATCGCTGCCGTCGTCGCAGGTGTGGTCCTCATCATGTCGGCGGTCAAACGCCGCGCTAAAACCCATGTCCCACTGGGCAACCCGGGCGCATCGACGGTATGGATGCGACCAACGGACATCGCACGTCTGTGCAGTAGCCACGCAGCGATCGTTCCCGGCGTCGGCTCGGCTCACACCAGCGTCGACCGCAAACACGTCAAAGTCCACGTCGAATCCACCGGTGGCGATCGCGCCCAACTTGCCGCGTCCGTCGATTCGGCAGTCCGGCCTCACCTCGCGATACTGCAGCAGCCACTGCAACTTTCGGTGGTCGTGAGAGAAGCTGCCGTACGACGAAAGGACGCCTCGTGAACCGTTGGATCTCCGCGGTCGATCGGACCATCGTCCTCATTGTCGGAATCGCGCTGCTTGCGGCCGGCACATACGCCATCGCGTGGGACGCGGGTGCCTCGCTGATTCGAACCTGGGTGTCACGACTTGATCGGGAAGTCCTCTTCGGCCTTCCGGAACAGCCTTGGTGGCACTGGGTCCTGTCTGGCACCTTTGTTCTCTGCGTCGTCACCGGTTTCGGGCTTTTGTACCTGAACCTTCGCCGGCGCCGAACGAGCGCGGTCACATTGCGGCACAACGAATCCGGTACCGACGTCAGCGTGGATCTCGGACCCGTTGCCGACGGTGTAGCTGCCGAACTAGCCCAGCTGAGCGGCGTGCGAAGCACCAGGAGCAAAGCGGCGATCGATCGCGGCCTGCCGACGCTGTCGATTGTCGTCACCGCAGACCCGGCGATCGACGTCGCCGGGTTCACCGCTTCGGCCGAACGCATCGCCGGCGCAACCAGGCGAAGCCTCGACGGCTCACCCGTCGCAGTGCAGGTTCTGTTGCATCTCGACCGGGTCGAAGCCACCAAGTAGGTAAGAAGCAAACAGGCACCTGATCACAGACCACTTGATAACAGACACAGAAAAGGCGCTCACTCCCCGAAGGGAATGAGCGCCTTTTCTAGTGCTGTGAATCAGCTAGCGAGACAAGAGTCTCACTTGATGATCTTGGCAACCTTGCCGGCGCCGACCGTACGGCCGCCTTCGCGAATTGCGAAGCGCAGGCCCTCGTCCATGGCGACAGGCTGGATGAGCTTGACGGACATCTCGGTGTTGTCACCGGGCATGACCATCTCGGTGCCCTCAGGCAGCGTCACGACGCCCGTAACGTCCGTGGTACGGAAGTAGAACTGCGGGCGGTAGTTGTTGAAGAACGGGGTGTGGCGGCCGCCCTCGTCCTTCGACAGGATGTATGCCTGGCCCTCGAACTCCGTGTGGGGAGTCGTGGTGCCCGGCTTGACGACAACCTGTCCACGCTCGACATCTTCGCGCTTGATGCCACGAACGAGCAGTCCGACGTTGTCGCCGGCCTGGCCCGAGTCGAGCAGCTTGCGGAACATTTCGATACCCGTGACGGTGGTCTTGGTGGAGGTCTCCTTGATGCCGACGATCTCCACCTCCTCGTTCACGTTGACCGAGCCGCGCTCGATACGACCGGTGACAACGGTGCCACGGCCGGTGATCGTGAAGACATCCTCGACGGGCATGAGGAAGGGCTTGTCCGTCTCGCGGACCGGGTCCGGGATGGACTCGTCGACAGCAGCCATCAGGTCGAGAATGGACTGCGTCCACTTCGGGTCACCCTCGAGTGCCTTGAGTGCCGAGATCGGAATGACGGGGGCTTCCTCGTCGAATTCCTGAGCGGCCAGCAGTTCGCGGACCTCCATCTCGACGAGCTCGAGGATCTCGTCGTCGTCAACCATGTCGGCCTTGTTCAGGGCGACGAGGATGTAAGGAACGCCGACCTGGCGAGCGAGCAGGACATGCTCGCGCGTCTGGGGCATCGGGCCGTCGGTAGCTGCGACGACGAGGATAGCGCCGTCCATCTGAGCTGCGCCGGTGATCATGTTCTTGATGTAGTCGGCGTGACCCGGTGCATCGACGTGCGCGTAGTGGCGCTTTTCCGTCTGGTACTCAACATGCGAGATGTTGATCGTGATGCCACGAGCCTTTTCCTCGGGAGCCTTGTCGATCTGATCGAAGGCCGAGGCCTCGTTCAGGTCGGGGAATGCATCCGCGAGAACCTTGGTGATGGCCGCCGTCGTCGTGGTCTTGCCGTGGTCGACGTGACCAATGGTGCCGATGTTCACGTGCGGCTTCGTCCGCTCGAACTTCGCCTTCGCCACTTTGTGTCCTCCTGGACTGTTGTTGCTTGCCGTATGCAGCAGTGCGGTTGGTTGTTACTTGGTCGTGCTTCGTGCCGGAAGAAACCGAGGTCACTTACCGGCGCGGGCTGGGGAGCTCGCTGTGCTTACTCGCCCGTCGCCTTGGCGATGATTTCCTTCGAGACGTTCGCGGGAACCTCTGCGTAGGAATCGAACACCATGGAGAAGTTCGCACGGCCCTGGGTCTTCGACCGCAGGTCACCGATGTAACCGAACATCTCCGAGAGCGGAACCAGCGCCTTCACGACACGGGCACCACTGCGTTCCTCCATGGCCTGGATCTGGCCACGGCGGGAGTTGAGGTCGCCGATCACGTCGCCCATGTATTCCTCGGGCGTTGTGACCTCGACAGCCATGAGCGGCTCGAGAATGACGGGGCCGGCCTTGCGGGCGGCTTCCTTCAGTGCCTGCGAACCGGCAACCTTGAACGCCATTTCCGAGGAGTCGACGTCGTGGTAAGCACCATCGAGCAGCGACAGCTTCAGGTTCACGAGCGGGTAGCCGGCGAGAACACCGTACTGCATCGCGTCCTGCGCACCGGCATCCACGGAGGGGATGTACTCGCGCGGGATACGTCCGCCGGAGACCTTGTTCTCGAACTCGTAGGTAGCACCGTCTTCGCCCACGAAAGGCTCCAGAGCGATGATGACCTTTGCGAACTGGCCCGAGCCACCCGTCTGCTTCTTGTGGGTGTAGTCGTGCTTCTCGACCTTCTTGGTGATGGTCTCGCGGTACGCAACCTGCGGCTTACCGACGTTCGCCTCGACCTTGAACTCGCGACGCATACGGTCGACGAGGATGTCGAGGTGGAGCTCGCCCATACCGCCGATGACGGTCTGGCCGGTCTCTTCGTCGAGTTCGACCGAGAAGGTCGGATCCTCTTCGGCCAGCTTCTGGATCGCGACGCCCAGCTTTTCCTGGTCGGACTTGGTCTTGGGCTCGATGGAGACCTGGATGACCGGCGCGGGGAACGACATCGACTCGAGGACGATGGGGCTCGCCTGATCGCACAAGGTGTCACCGGTGGTGGTGTCCTTGAGACCGATCATGGCGTAGATGTGGCCGGCTACGGCCTCGTCTACCGGGTTCTCCTTGTTGGCGTGCATCTGGAAGAGCTTTCCGATGCGCTCCTTCTTGCCCTTGGTTGCGTTGAGCACCTGAGCGCCCGGATCGATACGACCCGAGTACACGCGGACGAAGGTCAGCTTGCCGAAGAACGGGTGAGCAGCGATCTTGAAGGCGAGAGCCGAGAACGGCTCTTCCTTGCTCGGCTTGCGAGTGATCTCTACTTCTTCGTCACCGAGCTTGTGGCCGACGACCTCGCCGATGTCGAGCGGGTTCGGCAGGTAATCGATGACTGCGTCGAGCATGGGCTGAACGCCCTTGTTCTTGAACGCG
Organism: Rhodococcus sp. GB-02; assembly: GCF_053470465.1. Taxonomy (NCBI): domain Bacteria; kingdom Bacillati; phylum Actinomycetota; class Actinomycetes; order Mycobacteriales; family Nocardiaceae; genus Rhodococcus; species Rhodococcus sp. GB-02. Next base: position 2,093,261 of record NZ_JBPUKE010000001.1, on the reverse strand, counting down.
GAGCCACAGATGACCGGGTACAGCTCGGAAGCGACCGTCATCTTGCGGATGGCGCCCTTGATTTCCTCAACCGTGAGCTCTTCGCCGCCGAAGTACTTCTCCATGAGAGCTTCGTCGGACTCGGCAACGGTTTCGAGCAGCTTCTCGCGGTACTCTGCAGCCTTCTCGACGAGGTCCGCGGGGATCTCTTCGATGGTCGGCAGTGCACCGGTCGGAACCACGCCGCGCCAGGTGATGGCACGCATCTCGACCAGGTCGACGACGCCGTCGAAGTCGTCCTCAGCGCCGATGGGCAGCTGGAGAACGAGCGGCTTCGCGCCGAGACGGTCGATGATGGTCTGGACTGTGAAGTAGAAGTCCGCGCCCATCTTGTCCATCTTGTTGACGAAGCAGATGCGCGGAACGTCGTACTTGGCAGCCTGACGCCAAACCTGCTCGGACTGCGGCTCGACACCTTCCTTACCGTCGAAGACAGCAACTGCGCCGTCGAGCACGCGCAGCGACCGCTCCACCTCGACCGTGAAGTCGACGTGGCCGGGGGTGTCGATGATGTTGATCTGGTTGTTGTTCCAGAAGCAAGTCACGGCGGCAGACGTGATCGTGATGCCGCGTTCCTTCTCCTGCTCCATCCAGTCCGTCGTCGACGCACCGTCGTGCGTCTCACCGATCTTGTAATTGACACCGGTGTAGAACAGGATGCGCTCGGTGGTGGTGGTCTTGCCGGCATCGATGTGCGCCATGATGCCGATGTTGCGGACCTTGTTCAGGTCAGTCAGCACTTCCTGTGCCACAGGTTTCTTCCCCGCTCGTTGCTTGGTTTTCGGGTGTCGGCCGTATCCGGTGTGTTCCACCGTCAAGGCCATGGTCTTTCAATTATGTCTCTGCCGAGGCGCACCTGGCCACCTGCGTCCGGAAACCGGCGAGATGATCAGGTTCGCCAACGGCGACAAGCGTCGGAGCCCCACCCGATGGCAGTTGCTCCGACGCTTTACATCACCAGCGGTAGTGGGCGAATGCCTTGTTGGCTTCGGCCATCTTGTGAGTGTCTTCGCGACGCTTCACAGCTGCACCGAGGCCATTGCTGGCATCGAGGAGCTCGTTGGCGAGACGCTCGACCATGGTCTTCTCACGACGTGCACGCGAGAAGGTGACCAGCCAGCGCAGTGCCAGCGTGGTGGAACGACCGGGACGAACCTCGACCGGCACCTGGTAGGTAGCGCCACCGACGCGGCGGCTACGAACCTCGAGTGCAGGCTTGACGTTGTCCAGGGCGCGCTTGAGGGTGACGACCGGATCGGTGCCGGTCTTCTCGCGTGCCTGCTCGAGAGCCTGGTACACGATTCGCTCTGCGGTGGACTTCTTGCCGTCCAGCAGGATCTTGTTGACGAGCTGCGTCACCAACGGGGAGCCGTAAACCGGGTCGTTGATGAGCGGGCGCTTCGGAGCGGGGCCCTTACGTGGCATTAGCTCTTCTCCTTCTTGGCGCCGTAGCGGCTGCGTGCCTGCTTGCGACCCTTGACACCCTGGGTGTCGAGGGAGCCGCGGATGATCTTGTAACGGACACCCGGGAGGTCCTTCACACGACCGCCACGGACGAGCACCATGGAGTGCTCCTGAAGGTTGTGACCTTCGCCGGGGATGTACGCGGTGACCTCGACCGAAGTCGTGAGGCGAACACGTGCGACCTTACGGAGCGCGGAGTTCGGCTTCTTGGGGGTGGTGGTGTACACGCGAGTGCACACGCCACGACGCTGCGGGCTGCCCTTGAGGGCTGCCGTCTTGACCTTGGCGGTCTTGTCGCGGCGACCCTTGCGGACCAGCTGGTTGATGGTTGGCATTTACCGGCTTTCTTGTGACGAACAGACTGCTCGAGCGAACTCGGGCCGTTCGAAAACGTGGCTGTTCTGAAATTAGGGATCTAGCAGTTGGAGCAAGAGAGCTGCTGCTCCTCACCCACCTCAGAGTCTGTACTCAGCACTTTCGCGCCGTGCACCACCCCCGAGGTCGGGCGTGTCGCATACCCCCACACAGGCAGCCGGATGCTCGTTCATCAGCAAATTCTGCTCGAACGCGCGCACGGCAATACCTAGCTAGGCACACAGATCGGCCCGGGCATGCCGGACACGACCCATAACGATACCTGTCGGCGCGCCACAAGGTCAAAGTGAGGCCCCGGTGATAGTGGCCTCATGCTCTGACCAGACACTCTGGCCGCATGCGCAGACCGCATAGCTGGACCAAGCAGTCAGAACGGTCGCGCTCAGATGCTCCGGTTCAACGTCAACCCGCCGAGCTTTGCCGCGGCCTCGCACGGATCCGCTCCGCCTTGCGGCTCGGTGACCCACCACCCGAACACTCCCCCGGCCGGCGCGCTCGCGCTCACCCCGCAACTCTGCGGATCGGCCGGCTGGCGGACCTGGTACCCGCCACTGCCGTTGATGTCGATCTTCGCCACCACGTATCCCAGATGTTCGAATGCAGCGCGCTCGTGATCGAGGGTGCCCGTCTCGAACCAATTGAAGGTGATCTTGATCGGACCCGCAGCCCCGATGCCGTCCCAACGGCAGATAGCGCCGAAGAACCCACGCCCGACGGCGTCGGCACCCACGGCGCCGGCGATCTGCTCGTCGGTGACCGCTTCGCATTCTTGGAGGACGTTCGCGAATTCCTGGCTGTCACTACCGCGGTAGCTGCCCTCCGCGCGGGGAGTCCCGGTGACCACCGAGCCGCAGCCCGTGAGTAGAACCATCGACCCCACCAGGGCGAGTCCGATCCTTACGCCCTTCACTGTGCCCTCGAAACTGTTTTTTCCATCAGATCCCGTGCCACCGCGCACGGATCAGTGGTCGGAGGCAACAAGCCGTAGGTGATCGACCAGTGCACGAAGTCTCCGCCGAAGGCGATACCCAGCTCGCACAACGAACCCGCTGTGGACGCGATGAAGCCCTGGTGACCACCGATCGTGATGTCGTCAGCGGGACGTCCGAGCAGGTCGGACCCTGCCCGTTCACGGCCGATCGGGCTTCCGCGGTACCAGGAGAAACTGACGCTCGGGCCGTTCGAACCGGCGACCTCCCATTGGCAACCGACGCCGTTGCGCGTCGTCGTCGCAAAAGTGCCGAGATTGAAGGCGTTGACAACTTCTTCGTCGGTCACCGAGCCGCATTCGGCGAACATCGGACCGGGAGCGGTGGGTGCGAGCGCCGGCGAAGTGGCGCCGCCCCCCGGCCGATCGGCAGACCCGTCGTCAGAGCTGCAGCCGACCACCGCCGAGAGCACGGCAGCCGAGACCAATACCGAAGTCCCGATCGAAGTGAGAGTGCGTGCGGCCATGGAGCCGACTGTACTTCTCGGTGGCCCCCGACACACGCCACGTACATGCCTCGCGCAGCGGCGGCGGACGCGCCGCTACCGATTCAGGGGGTTGCGACCGGTACCCGAACCAGCGTGGAATCCAATTGCGCCGCCCACTGTTTGACCACCTCGGTGCGCCGGCGCGAGTCGTCGGTGAGTACGTCAGCCAGCCCCAGCCCTCGGGCGAGGTCCAGTGTCGCCTGGACCAGGCGATGCGTCACCGGATCGGAGTCGTCGACACCCAGACTCTCGACGGCCATCCGGTGCGCGATGCGCCCGAACCGTTCCTCGAGGGGCAGCACGCGGGCACGCAGGTCGGGGTCGGAGGCGGCGGCCGTCCACACCTGCAGTGCTGCCTTGAAGAGGGTCCCGGTGTAGTACTCGACCAGCCGCGAAATGATCGCCTCGGTTCGTCCGGCTCCCACCGGAAGATCGGTCGATTCCTTTCGTGCCTGATCCATCCGGGCGTCGAACATCACCTCGAGCGCCGCGGTGATGAGGTCCTCGCGAGTCGGGAAGTGGTGCTGCATCGCACCTCTGGACACCCCGGCACGCTGCGCGACGACGCTCATCGTCGTTGCGCTCCATCCGAGTTCGGCGAGACATTCCACCGTCACTTCGAGCAGGTGGGAGCGCGTGACTCGACTTCGGTCCTGCTTGGGTTCTCGAGTCATCGCGCCGCCATCCCTTCTACTCCTGTGTTCCAGTGCTTCTGTGTTCCAGTGCGCAGTTTCTACTGCGCCCAGGCCGCTGGACGCTTCTGCAAGAAAGACATCATGCCCTCACGAGCCTCCTCGGACGAAAACAGCCGAGCCGACTGCGCGATCATCTCCTCGCCGTCCCGGTCGAATCCGGCCAGGACCGAACGCGTCGTGATCCACTTCGATTCGGCCAGCCCCTGCGGTGAACATTGGCGCAAGGTGCCGAGTAGTTCGGTGATCGACTCCCCCGTGTCCTGCGACGCGGCGGTGACGAGTCCGATGGATTCGGCCTCGTGCTGGCCGAACTTCTCTCCGGTGAGCAGGTAACGGCTCGCAGATCGTTGGTCGAGCCTCGGTAGGACCGTGAGCGAAATGATGGACGCTGCCAAACCCAACCGTGATTCCGTCACGGCGAAAGTACTCGCCGGTCCGGCCACGACGATGTCGCACGCCCCGACAAGACCCATGCCTCCGGCCCGGACGTGTCCGTCGATCCGCCCGATCACCGGCTTGGGAAGCTCGAGAATGCTGCGCAAGAGCGTCAACATTCCCCTCCCGCGCTCTTTGACGGTCTCCTCCGGTGATGCGGACGAACCGGAGGCCTCACTGAGATCGGCTCCCGCACAGAATGTTCCACCGGTGTGGGTGAGCACCACCGCTCGAACTTCCGGATCGGCGGCCGCTGACGTCAGCCCAGCCTGCAACTCCGTGACCAACCGCGCCGAGATCGCATTGCGGTTGTGTGGTGAGTCGAGAGTGATCGTGGCCGCACCGCCCGCTACTTCGTACCGTACGTATGGCTTGTCCTCGTCCGTCATGGTTCGCCCTTTCTCGTGAGACCGTCTAGTAAGACCGCGGCAGACCGAGGGAATGCTGCGAGACGAAGTTGAGGATCATCTCGCGACTGACCGGGGCAACGCGGGCGATACGTGCCGCGCCGAGCATGGCAGCCAGTCCGTATTCCTTCGTCAGACCTGCGCCGCCGTGCGTCTGAATCGCTTGATCGAGTGCCTTGATGCTGGCCTCGGCGGCCGCGTACTTCGCCATGTTCGCGGCTTCGGCAGCACCGAAATCGTCACCGCTGTCGTAGAGCACCGCGGCCTTCTGCATCATCAGCTTGGCGAGTTCGAGTTCGATCTTCACCTGCGCGAGAGGGTGCGAAATACCCTGGTGCGCACCGATCGGCGTCTTCCACACCGTTCGCTCGTTGGCGAACTTCACCGCAGCGTTGAGGGCGTAACGGCCCATACCGATCGCCATCGACGCACCCAGAATGCGCTCCGGATTGAGGCCGGCGAACAACTGCATCAGGGCGGCATCAGCTTCACCGACCAGAGCGTCGGCCGGCAGGCGCACGTCGTCGAGGAACAGGATGAACTGGTGGTCCGGTTCGATGATGTCCATCTCCATCTGCGTCTTCACGAATCCGGGAGAATCCGTGGGGACGATGAACAGAGCGGGCTTGAGCTTGCCGGTCTTGGAGTCCTCGGTGCGCGCGACGATGAGAACCGCATCAGCCTGATCGACACCCGAGATGTAAATCTTGTTGCCGCTCAGGATCCAGTCGTCGCCATCCCTGCGTGCCGTCGTGGTGATCTGATGAGAGTTGGAACCCGCGTCGGCCTCGGTGATTCCGAACGCCATGATCTTGGAGCCGTCGGCGAGGCTGGGTAGCCACTGCTGCTTCTGCTCCGCCGTGCCGTACTTGCCGATGATGGTGCCGCAAATGGCCGGGGATACGACAACCAGAAGCAGACCGGCGCCCTGTGCCGCCAATTCCTCCTGCACCAGCGCGAGTTCGTAGATACCGGCACCGCCGCCGCCGTATTCCTCCGGCAGGTTGACGCCCAGGAATCCGAGTTTGCCCGCCTCGTTCCACAATTCGGTGAGCGGCTCACCCTTGCGCGCCTTTGGCAGCACGTAGTCGACGTAGTTGAAGCGCTCACCCAGTTTGGAAACGGATGCCCGCAGTTCCTTCTGCTCTTCGGTTTCGATGAAACTCATCATGCTTCCTCTTCTGTAGCGGGTTCTTCCACACGTGCGAGTACCGATCCGACCTCGACCTGCTGGCCGACAGCGACCGGAAGTTCCACCAGGACACCGGCAGTCGGCGCGGTGACGGTGTGTTCCATCTTCATGGCCTCTAGCCACAGAATCGGCTGGCCGGCAGTGACGGTGTCACCGAGTGCGGCACCGAGGCGGATAACCGATCCCGGCATCGGAGCGAGCAACGAACCGGCCGCGACTTCCGCCGACGGATCCACGAAGCGCGGTGCTGCCGTCAACGCGACGGGCCCCAGCGAGGAGTCGACAAAAATCTCACTCCCGTAGGCCGCCACGTCGAACGAACGCCGTACTCCGCTCTGCTCGAGCACGACTCGGGCAGCAGTTGCCGATACCAGGCTCACGTCGTCGAAGCCTTCTGCGCTCAGCACCCCGCTTCGGCTCAGGGAGTATCGGATGTCGTAGTCGCCCGACGCAGTGGAGTAGCTCTTGCTCTGCGGCTGCGACGGGAGGTTGCGCCACCCGCTGGGCAAGCGGCCGATGACGCGCGCCGACGCCCGGTTGTGAGCGGCATCGGCAAGTGCCGCCGCCAGCGCCGAAAGCCTTTCGGCGTCGGTGTCGGCCAGAGGCGTTGACAACTTCTCGAGGTCATGGGTCTCGAAGAACGCCGTATCGGTGTCTCCGGCAATGAAGGCCGGGTGGCCCAGGACGTTGACGAGCAGGTCCCGGTTGGTACGCAGGCCGTGAATCCTGGTGCGCGCCAGCGTCGATCCGAGTAGCCGCGCAGCTGCCGTTCTGGTCGGCGCATACGAGATGACCTTGGCCAGCATCGGATCGTAGTGGACGCCCACAACACTGCCGTCAACGACGCCGGAATCGAGCCGAACGCCCGGCTCGCGCAGAACACTGAATTCTGCCACGTCACCGGGCAACTCGATGTGGTGAACGGTTCCACTCTGCGGCTGCCAGTTCTTGGCGGGATCCTCGGCGTACAGGCGCACCTCGATCGAATGCCCACGGATCTCCGGCTGTTCGTCCGGAAGTACTTCACCTGAAGCGACCTGCAATTGCAGTTCCACCAGATCGAGGCCGGTGGTGCACTCCGTGACCGGATGCTCTACCTGCAAACGGGTGTTCATTTCCAGGAAGAAGAAGTCGCCTTTTTCGTCAGCCAGGAATTCAACGGTTCCTGCGCCTTCGTAACCGATGGCGTTGGCTGCGAGCCGCGAGGCGTCGAAGAGCTTGTCGCGCATGGCGGGGATGCGTTGCACGAGCGGCGACGGTGCCTCTTCGACGACCTTCTGGTGTCGACGCTGGATCGAGCACTCGCGCTCCCCCACCGCCCACACGCCGCCGTGCCGGTCGGCCATGACCTGAACCTCGATGTGCCGACCGGTCTCGAGGTAGCGCTCGCAGAAGACCGTCGGGTCGCCGAAGGCGGACTGCGCCTCACGCCGCGCCGCTTCCAGTTCGCCGTCCAGCGCCGACAATTCACGAACGACACGCATTCCGCGTCCGCCGCCGCCCGCCGACGCTTTGATGAGCACCGGAAGATGAGCGTCGGTCACCGCAGCGGGATCGAGTTCGGACAGCACCGGAACTCCGGCCGCGTCCATGATCTTCTTGGACTCGACCTTCGATCCCATGAGCTCGATGGATTCGACGGGCGGACCGATCCACGTCAGCCCCGCGTCGATGACGCTGCGCGCGAACTCCGCGTTCTCGGAGAGGAATCCGTAGCCGGGGTGAATCGCGTCGGCGCCCGAAGCCTTGGCGGCGGCGACGATGAGCTCACCCCGCAGGTAGGTCTCGGCAGGCGTGTTACCCGGCAGCCGAACGGACGCGTCGGCTTCGGCGACGTGCGGACTGTCGGCATCTGCGTCGGAAAATACCGCGACCGTGCCGATTCCGTTCCTGCGGCAGGTTGCAAAGACACGGCGGGCGATTTCGCCACGATTGGCGACCAGTACAAAAGTGATTGTCACGGCGTGCCTCACATACGGAAGACGCCGAAGTTCTCGGTGCCTTCGATCGGGGCGGTGGCAATGGCCGACAGGCACATTCCCACCACGGTGCGGGTGTCTCGGGGATCGATGACGCCGTCGTCGTACAGACGCCCGGACAGGAACATCGGAAGTGACTCGGCCTCGATCTGGTTCTCGATCATCGCGCGCATACCGGCATCAGCCTGCTCGTCGAAAACCTGGCCGCGGGCCTCGGCAGCAGCGCGTCCCACGATGGAGATGACGCCGGCGAGCTGCGCACCACCCATGACGGCGGACTTGGAACTGGGCCAGGCAAAGAGGAATCGCGGATCGAACGCCCGTCCGCACATGCCGTAGTGACCGGCGCCGTACGACGCTCCGAGCAGGATCGAGATGTGCGGAACCTTGGAGTTGGCAACCGCATTGATCATCATCGATCCATGCTTGATCATGCCGCCCTCCTCGTATTCCTTACCCACCATGTAGCCGGTGGTGTTGTGCAGGAACAGCAACGGCGTGTTGGAACGGTTGGCGAGCTGGATGAACTGCGTGGCCTTCTGGGATTCCTCGCTGAAGAGCACTCCACGTGCGTTGGCCAGGATGCCGATCGGGTAGCCGTTCAGCTCCGCCCAGCCGGTCACGAGAGAGGAACCGTAGAGCGGCTTGAACTCGTCGAAGTCAGAACCGTCGACGATACGGGCGATGACCTCACGCGGATCGAACGGGATCTTCAGGTCGGCCGGAACGATGCCGAGCAACTCTTCCGGATCCTCGAGCGGTTCGATGATCTCGGCGCGGGGTGCCGGCCCCTTCTTGGTCCAGTTGAGCCGCTTGACGATCGAGCGACCGATGCGGATCGCGTCCTGCTCGTCGGCGGCGAAGTAGTCGGCCAGGCCGGACTTGCGAGCGTGCATTTCGGCGCCGCCGAGTGCCTCGTCGTCGGATTCCTCACCGGTGGCCATCTTGACCAGCGGCGGGCCAGCGAGGAACACCTTGGAGCGTTCCTTGATCATCACGACGTGGTCGGACATGCCCGGGATGTACGCGCCGCCGGCCGTCGAGTTACCGAAGACCAGTGCAATGGTGGGGATTCCGGCTGCGGACAGCTGAGTGAGGTCACGGAACATCCGGCCACCGGGAATGAACACCTCTTTCTGCGTCGGCAAGTCTGCGCCACCGGACTCGACGAGCGAGATCACCGGAAGGCGATTCTGCATCGCGATGTCGTTCGCGCGGAATCCCTTACGCAGCGTCCATGGATTGCTGGTGCCGCCGCGCACGGTGGGATCGTTGGCGACGATCAGGCATTCGACACCTTCGACGACGCCGATACCGACCACGGTGCTGGCGCCGACCGGGAAGTCACTCCCCCACGCAGCGAGGGGGCACAGTTCGAGAAACGGGGAATCCTGATCGAGCAGAAGCTCGATCCGCTCGCGTGCCAGGAGCTTTCCCCGCTTGTGGTGACGCTCGGTGTACTTCTCGCCACCGCCCGCCAACGCCTTGGCGTGCTCGACCTCGATCTCGGCGAGCTTGGTGTTCATGGTCGATGTTGCGGTCTGGTACACCTCGGAATTGGTGTCCAGTGTTGACCGAATGACACTCATGACTGATACCCCAATCGCTTGGCCGCGAGGCCGGTGAGGATTTCGGTGGTTCCGCCACCGATTCCCAGAATTCGCATGTCCCGGTACTGCCTCTCCACTTCACTTTCCTGCATGTATCCGAGGCCGCCGAACAGCTGAACGGCTTGGTTCGCAACCCATTCACCCGTTTCGACCGCCGTGTTCTTGGCGAAGCACACCTCAGCGATCAGATCGCCGTCACCGGCCATGTACCGCTCGATCACCGAGTGCGTGTACACCTTGGCGACGTCGATCTTGCGGGCCATCTCGGTGACGGTGTTCTGCACGGCCTGCCGACTGATCAGTGGGCGTCCGAAAGTCTCGCGGGCGCGGCACCATTCGAGGGTCAACTCGAGGCATCGCTCGGCACTGGCATACGCCTGCGCAGCGAGGGCGACGCGCTCGGAAACGAAGGCCTGCGCGATCTGCGCGAAGCCGCTGTTCTCTGCCCCGACCAGATTCTCCACCGGAACCCGGGCGTCGACGAAGGACAGCTCCGCGGTATCCGATGCACGCCAGCCCATCTTCTCGAGTTTGCGCGAGACCGTGAATCCCGGTGTGCCCTTCTCGATCACGAGCAGCGAGACGCCACCCGCGCCAGGGCCACCGGTACGCACGGCCGTGACGACGAAGTCTGCGCGAACACCGGAGGTGATGAACGTCTTCGCGCCGTTGACTACGTAATGGTCGCCGTCGCGCTTGGCTGTGGTTGTCAGGTGTCCGACGTCGCTGCCTCCGCCGGGTTCGGTGATGGCGAGCGAGCCGATCTTGTCGCCGCGCAGGGTCGGCTTGACCCACTTCTCGATCTGCGCCTCGTCGCCGGCCGCGATCAGGTGCGGCACCGCGATGCCGCAGGTGAACAGCGAGGCGAACAGCCCGCCCGACGCACCAGCCTGATGCATCTCCTCACAGATCACGATGGAGTCGACGGCGTCGCCGCCCTCACCGCCCGCCGATTCGGGCGCACTGGCCCCGAGGAGGCCGAGAGCGCCTGCCTTGCGGTGCAATTCGCGCGGAATCTCGCCGTCGCGCTCCCACTGCGTCAGATGCGGCAGAATCTCCTGGTTCACGAATCCGCGTACGGTCTCGCGAAGCGCAAGCCTTTCCGGTGTGGTCCACACGGTCACCGTGAATCCTCTTTCTCGTCAGTTACGGGGAGTAGCGAAATCGGGATGTCGATGTGGCGCGAGCGCAGCCATTCACCAATTCCCTTGGCCTGCGGATCGAACCGCGCCTGCGAGGCCACACCCTGACCGAGAATTCCCTCGATCACGAAGTTGACGGCACGAAGGTGCGGCAGCTGGTAGCGAGTGACGTTCAGGTCTGCTGCTTCCGGTAGCAGTTCCTTGAGCATTTCGACGGTCAGAGTGTGCGCCAACCACTTCCACTGCTCGTCTGTGCGAACCCAGACTCCGACGTTGGCGTTTCCACCCTTGTCTCCACTGCGCGCACCGGCGATAGTGCCGAGCGGCACCGAGAGCGAAGACTGAGGCGGCAAGGGCTGCGGCCGCTCGGGTTCGTCGACCGGTTCGAGGTCCTGCGTCAGCGTCGACGGAGCGATGTCCACGCGAGTGCCGTCTGGAAGTACGGCAACGTGAGGCACCGATCCCGCGTCGACGTAGCCGGGGGTGAACACCCCGTACGGTTGGCCGTTGCTCGGCGGAGCGGTCAGCGAGAAGCCTGGGTAACTGGCAAGCGCCATTTCCACCGCAACCGCAGAGAAGGGACGACCGATCACCTTGGGGTCGGAGTCGCGAACCACGCAGCGCAGTAACGCACTCGCGGTTTCCTCGGTGTCGGAATCCGGGTGATCCGTGCGAGCGAGAGTCCAGACCAGTTCGGCCGGCTTCTTTGTCAGCCAGGATTCGAGTTGAGTCTTCGCCAGATCAGCCTTGGCCTCGATGTCGAGACCGGTGAGAATGAAAGTGGCCTCGTTGCGGAACCCGGCCAGCGTGTTCAGCGAGACCTTGTACTGCGGCGGCGGGGCCTCTCCCGTGACGCCGCTGATCAGCACCCGATCCGGGCCTTCCTGGGTGAGCACCGCGTTGTCGATGCGGGTGGTCACGTCCGGGCCTGCGTAGCGTCCACCCGTGATCTCGTACAACAGCTGCGCCGTCACGGTGCCGACGCTCACCTCGCCGTCCGTTCCGGCGTGCTTGGTGATGACCGAAGATCCGTCCGCGTTGATCTCAGCAATCGGGAAGCCTGGCCGGCCCAGATTCGGAACCTCTGTGAAGAACGCGTAGTTGCCGCCGGTGGCCTGGGTTCCGCACTCGATGACGTGGCCCGCTGCGACAGCACCGGCCAGCTGATCGAAATCATCTCGCTTCCAACCGAAGTGATGAGCGGCTGGACCGACGATCACCGACGCGTCGGTGACACGTCCGGTGACCACGACATCGGCGTCGGCCGACAATGCTTCGACGATGCCCCAGGCGCCGAGGTACGCGTTGGCCGTCAGCGGGGAGCCGAGTCCGAGTTCGTCTGCCCGAGAGACCAGATCGTCGCCCTCGACGTGGGCGATCTTCGCGTTCAACCCCAGCTTGGTGTTGACCTCGCGCAGCGCATCGGCCAGGCCGGCGGGATTGAGACCGCCTGCATTCGCGACAATCTTCACGCCCTTGTCGAGCGCGAGGCCGAGGGTGTCTTCCACCTGCCGCAGGAACGTCTTCGCGTAGCCGAGCGACGGGTCCTTCATCCGATCCCGGCCGAGGATCAACATCGTCAGTTCGGCCAGGTAGTCGCCGGTCAGGTAGTCGAGTTCGCCGCCCTCGAGCATCTCGCGCATCGCCGAGACGCGATCGCCGTAGAAACCGGAACAGTTACCGATCCGTACCGAACTCATTTATCCACCTCCGCTTCTCGTCCCTCGCGGCCGGATCCGACGGCAGCTCGTCCCTCGCCGCTGGGCCCCGCGAACGCCTGCGCGAACCCGAGCCACTCGTCTGCGTCGGCGCCCACGGCGACCAGGTCGAGATCAGCGCGATTGGCCCGCTGAGTGACCAGCAAGCAGAAGTCCAATGCCGATCCGGTCACCTTCTGCGGCGCATCTTCCGGCCCCCAGGTCCAAAGCGACCCGTCCGGCGCGGTCAACTCAACCCGGAAATCCTCGGCGGGCGGCGTCTTTTCATTGACCGAGTACGCGAAGTTCCGCGTCCGTACACCCAGGTGAGCGATGTTCTTGATGCGCGCCGTCGGGGCGCGTTCGGCGCCAAGGGCATCGGCGACGTCCTGTCCGTGTGCCCACGTCTCCATCAACCGCGCGGTTGCCATGGAGACTCCGCCCATGGGCGGGCCGTACCAGGGAAACTTGGTGCCGGCCGGCGCTGCGGTGAGCGCCTCGACGAGAGCAGTGCGCCCCGCTCGCCAATCGGCCAGCAACTCCGCAGGCGGGCGGGCAGCCTGCTCGGCCGCACCGTCGTCGACGAACCCCGCCGGATTCACGAATGCCGCCTTCAACTGCTCCGCGAACCCGTCCGGGTCGGTAATCGCAAGGATCGCGGCACTGTCCGTCCAGTGCAGGTGCCCGATCTGATGCGCGATTGTCCACCCTTCCGCAGGCGTCAGTGTCGCCCACTTCTCCTCGGGCAGATCTGCAACCAGGGCATCGAGGCTCTCGCCTTCGGCCCGCAAGTCATCGATGAACGTCTGAAGTTCGGCCATGCGACCAGCATCACACTCGCACCCATAAAAATCAAGCACGAATGATTGTTATTGCGAATTCTTGTGGTGAGAGACTTAGCTCAACCGCCATCGACTACCAGGAGCACCCATGAGCGACGCCGTACTGATCTCGCGAACCGGCGATGTGGTTACGTGGACCCTCAATCGTCCGGACACCCGCAACGCGATCTCCGAGATCGACATGATCGAAGCTCTCGAAGACGCGGTCACCGCGGTGAACCGAGATCAGAGTGTGCGCGCAGTCATCCTCACGGGAGCCGGGTCAGCCTTCTCCTCCGGTGGCAACGTCAAACACATGCGAGACAAGGAAGGCATGTTCGGTGGCGCGCCCGGCGAGATCCGCCAGGGCTACCGGCATGGCATCCAGCGCATTCCACTCGCGCTGTACACGTGTGAGGTGCCGACCATCGCAGCCGTCAACGGACCCGCCATCGGAGCGGGCTGCGATCTCTCGCTCATGTGCGACCTCCGCATCGGGTCGACGGCGGCGGTCTTCGCCGAGAGCTTCGTCAAGGTAGGACTCATCCCCGGCGACGGCGGAGCGTGGCTACTCCCCCGCGCGATCGGCAACGCTCGCGCCGCCGAGATGGCATTCACCGGCGAACCGATCGATGCGGCGAAGGCACTCGACTGGGGGCTGGTCTCGCAAGTCACCGAGCCCGAGGAATTGCTCTCCGCAGCGCATGCCCTGGCAGCGCGGGTAGCGGCCAATCCCCCGCAAGTACTCCGGATGACCAAGAAACTGCTTCGCGAGGGCCAGCACCAAAGCCTCGAGAGCCTGCTCGAACTCTCGGCCGCCATGCAGTCGATCGCCCATCACACCCGCGATCACCACGAAGCCGTCGCGGCCATGCTCGAACGTCGTAGTCCTGAGTTCACCGGAGAATGAAGACCGGCAGTCAGCTACTGCCGGTCGGCGCAGTCCTCACCTCTATACTGTCGCTCCAGTTCGGAGCGGCATTCGCGACTACACTGTTCTCGCAGATCGGACCTGCCGGCGCCACGACGCTGCGACTGACGATCGCCGCGATCATCCTCGGCGTCGTCCGCCCGCGATGGAGCCGGTGGTCGAACCGACAGCGCAAGGGTATCTTCGCGCTGGGCATCGCCCTCGCCGTGATGAACGGTGCCTTCTACCTCGCCCTCGAGACGGTGCCCATCGGCACCGCCGTCACCATCGAGTTCCTCGGACCGCTCACCCTGGCCGCAGTTCTGTCTCGTCGGTGGGCCGACGGAGCATGGGTGCTGCTCGCCTTCGGCGGAGTGTTGCTGCTGGGGCTGGGCGATCACGGCGAATCCGGTTTGGACCCGATCGGGGTGATGTTCGCGTTGATCGCCGCTGCCGCGTGGGCCGGCTACATCGTGGCCGGCTCCCACCTGGCAGCGACGCTCCCGAGCGCCGACGGGTTGGCGGGCGCAAGCATCGTCGCAGCGGTATTGACGCTCCCCTTCGGCATCGTCTCCGGCGGGAGTGAACTGCTGGATCCGAGGATGCTCGCCGCCGGCGCGGCCGTCGCCATCCTCTCGTCCGTCATCCCGTACAGCTTGGAAATGTGGGCGTTGCGATCCTTGGCCAAGAAAGTCTTTGCTGTCCTCATCGCCCTCGAACCCGCTGCGGCGGCGCTGGCCGGAGTTCTCGTGATCGGGCAAACGCTCGATGCGTTCACACTCGTGGCCATCGGACTGGTGGTAACCGCGGGTGTCGGGACGGTCGTCATGAATCGAAAACCCACACCGAAATAGTCCAGGTACCGTCAGAGCACGTCATTCCAACGCACAGGAGAACCATGACCAACCCGATCATCGCCACCGTTCTCGGTAACACCCCGCAGATCGACGAAAGCGCGTTCATCGCGCCCAACGCCACCGTTGTCGGCGCGGTGACCATCGCTGCGGGCGCCAGCATCTGGTACGGCGCGGTTATCCGCGGCGACTCCGAGTCGATCTCCATCGGCGCGGACACCAACATTCAGGACAACTGCACGGTTCACGCCGACCCGACGTTCCCCGCGGTACTGGGCGAACGAATCTCGGTCGGCCACAACGCGGTGCTGCACGGATGCACCGTCGAAGACGACGTGCTCGTCGGCATGGGCGCCGTGGTGCTCAACGGCGCGCACATCGGTTCGGGATCGCTGATCGCGGCCGGTGCCGTCGTGTCTCAGGGAATGCAGATCCCGCCTGGATCACTGGTAGCCGGTGTGCCCGCCAAGGTCAAACGTGAACTCTCCGAAGGCGAAAAGGCCGGTATCACCGCCAACGGCGCCGGCTACTTGATGCTCGCCAAGGCCCACCAGGACATCGAGCAGGCCTGATCGACGTCTGCAAAACTCGAACTGGCGCAACAGGTCCAGGCAGCTCAACCGTTCAGCGCCCCCTGACCTTCGCGGCCGGTAGCGTCCTCGGGTCCAGCATCGTCACCGCAGAATTCACCATCAGTTACCTGCGTCCCGCGTGCGGAGCACTGCTCCGGGCGCGGGCGCGCGTGAACAGCAAGAGCAGATCCCAGGCCCTCGCCCGCTGCGACATTTTCGCAGTAGCCGAGGACGGCAGTAAAACCCTGTGCGCCGCAGGTCAGGGAACGGTCAGCGTCATCACGTTGCGCGACTAACCGCGGGGCCGCAACGTACTGTTCGGCAACTCGGGCGCCGACAGCGCCGGACCGTCGTATCCCGGCACGACACCAAAACGCTGATCCTGGACGCTGCCGTCGAATCCGGAGGCCAGTTCGGCCTGCCACTTACGTCGATACTCGACGATCTCTTCGTGTGTACGGCCCATGAAGTTCCACCACATGATGACTTGCTCTCCCAACGGTTTACCGCCGAGAAGTAGCAGTCGAGTGGGTTCGGAACCCGGATTGCGCAGAGTCAGTTTCCCGAAACCCGTTGCTTGATAACCCAACTCAGCCCAGCCGACGGTGGTTCCGCATAGCACAACCGATCCTTGATCGACGATCACCCCGTGCTCATGTGAACGATCGACGTCGAGGGCAATCTCGGCGCCAGGATCCAAAATCACCTCGGCGCCCAACAATTCGGTGAAGGTCGACACCGGAGACGAGTCACCGGCGAGCGAGCCGAGGAACACACTGAGCGTGGCGCCGCCGATGGTCACCGGCTCGGGCCGGTAGTGAACAAATGCGGGTGCGGTCTCGCGCGCCGCGTCCGGAAGCGCCACCCACAGCTGCATCCCGTGCAGAACCTTCGTGTTCGGCGTCGACACCTCGGAGTGCGCGATCCCGCTCCCGGCCGTCATCAAATTCAGTTCGCCCGGCCGCACCATCGCATGGGAGCCGATGCTGTCACGGTGCTCGATCTCTCCGGTGAACAGCCAACTGACCGTCTGCAATCCGGTATGCGGATGCGGCGGCACATGCATGCCTGGTCCATTGCCGACATCGTCGGGCCCGTAGTGATCGGCAAAACACCACGCCCCGATCAACGAACGCTCGCGCTGCGGAAGGGTGCGCCGCACTCGCATTGCCCGCGGGCCACCGAGCGGCACGTCGCGCGGGGTGAGAATCTGAATCTCGCTCTCGACCGGATGGCCTTCGCATTCCTGCTCGACGGGTTGCGCTTCGAGGTTGCTCATATCGTCCATCCTGCCTCTGGTCATGCCTGCGTGAGACGCAGACGCGTGCACAATTCGGCCAACAGTCGAAGTTCGTCCGCGTCCAACGCCGGTCCGACGTGGCGGCGAATACTTGCCGCATGACGGCGACCCACTGATTTCTGCAGCGCTGCACCCGCTTCGGTGAGTTGCACGATCGTGCCGCGACGGTCACGCGGATCAACACTTCTCGATACCAAGCCTTCGCCTTCCAGCCGCTCCACCAGGCGGCTGAGCGACGGTTGACTCAACAGAATCTCCCGGTTCAGGTCATGCAAGCGCAGACAGTTCCGCGGCGCGAGACTGAGCGTGAACAGCACGTCGTACTCGCGCATCGTCACCTGATCCCAGACGTCATCGGCAGAGAGCCGCCGCATCACCGACACCTGGGCGCGAAACAAGGCCTCCCAGGCGTCGGTGGCGAGCTCGGTGGTGCTGACCGGAGTCTCTGTCTGTTGTGCGTCAGGCAGTGACACTGCTTGCCTCACGAGCCGCCTTCATCGACGCGTGAGTAGGCGGGTTGTCCGGCACATGGGCGGGGCGCCTGGCCGCGAACTCACGGCGCAGAACCGGAACAACTTCCTCACCGAGCAGATCGAGCTGCTCGAGCACTGTCTTGAGCGGAAGACCCGCGTGATCCATCAAGAACAACTGGCGCTGATAGTCACCGAAGAAATCGGCAAAAGCCAAGGTCTTCTCGATGACCTGTTCGGGGGAACCGACCGTCAACGGGGTCTGCTCGGTGAACTCCTCGAGCGAAGGTCCGTGGCCGTACACAGGGGCATTGTCGAAATACGGACGGAATTCCTTGACCGCGTCTTGACTGTTCTTGCGCATGAAGACCTGACCGCCGAGTCCGACGATCGCCTGATCCGCGGACCCGTGGCCGTAGTGCTCGTAACGCTGGCGATAGAGCTTGATCAGCTCGATGTAGTGCTCTTTCGGCCAGAAGATGTTGTTCGCGAAGAATCCGTCACCGTGATAGGCCGCGATCTCCGCGATCTCTGGGCTGCGAATCGACCCGTGCCACACGAACGGAGCGATGCCGTCCAGCGGGCGCGGAGTGGACGTGAATCCCTGCAGCGGTGTGCGGTACTCCCCCTGCCAGTTCACGACCTCCTCGTCCCACAGCCGGCGAAGAAGTTGATAGTTCTCGAGCGCCAACGGGATTCCGGCGCGAATGTCCTTGCCGAACCACGGGTATACCGGCGCGGTGTTTCCGCGTCCCATCATCAGATCGACGCGCCCCTCGGCGAGGTGCTGCAGCATCGCGTAGTCCTCGGCGATCTTCACCGGGTCGTTGGTGGTGATCAGCGTCGTGGACGTGGACAGCGTGATCTTCTCGGTCTGAGCAGCGATGTATCCGAGCATCGTCGTCGGTGACGACGGAACGAACGGCTTGTTGTGATGCTCGCCGGTCGCGAAGACGTCGAGACCGACTTCCTCTGCGTGCTTGGCGATGGTCGTCATGGCCTTGATGCGATCGTGCTCGGTGGGCGTGACCCCAGTCGTGGGATCAGTGGTGACGTCGCCGACCGTGAAGATTCCGAACTGCATGGTTGCTCCTCCGCGAACTAGATCCATGCGTTTGCATGTAACTCATCAAACATTCAACCATCCTGCTGTATTCCACGGCAAAAGGTGAGGGCGGCACACATGATGTGTGCCGCCCTCACCTGGTCAAACCTGGTAACGGAAACCGGTCAGTGCATAACGATCGGTGTTACCGTCTCGCCTTCGGCCACCGGCCTGGTGGTCTTGCTCCGCGGCAGAAAGAACGCCGGGATGAGGGTCAGGACGATCAACACGGTGGCCACGAGGAAGGTGTTGCCGAATGCGTCCGACGCTGCGCTGAGAATCGACTCGGCCGCAGACTCTTGCGGGCTACCCGGCTCGGTCGGAATGTGCGACGCCGCCCCGACCATCGTCGTATCGAGGCCACGATCGAGGAGCTGGTTGGTGAGAACCACCGACATCACAGCGGTACCGATCGAACCTGCAGTCTGCTGAACGATGTTCATCAGGGTGGAACCGCGAGCGATCTGCTCGTTGGAGAGCGTCACAATTGCTGCGGTCATCAGCGGCATCATGGTGCAACCCATGCCGAGGCCCATGACGAACAGCGCGCCCATCAGCAACCACGTCGGGGAATCCGAGGCGACCTGTGTGAACACACCCAAACCGATGAGAATCAACGGCAATCCGGTCAGGACGATCTTGCCCGGGCCGATCTTGTCGACCAGTCGGCCCGCAATCGGCATCGTGACCATGGCACCGAGACCCTGCGGAGCCATCAACAATCCGGCAGCGAGCGTGGTGTGACCGCCGACCTGAATGAAGTAACTCGGGAAGAGCAGTCCGGCGCCCATGAACGCGACGATGAACAGCGACGTCGTGATGACGGCAGTGCTCAACTGACGGTTCTTGAACAGGTGCAGGTCGATCAGCGGGTGATCCTTGTTGAGCGCGTGGAACACGAAGGCGATGATCAGCGCCAGACCGATACCGGCCGACACCAGAACCCTGGCCGAGGCAACGGTTCCCACTTCGGGGATGGACGACACACCGAACAAGAACAGCGCGAGGCCGGGCGACAGCAGGATCATGCCGAGGAAGTCGAAGGACTCCGAAGGCTTTGCCTTGTCTGACGGCAGAATGATGAATGCAGCTGCCAGGGCGATGATGCCGATCGGCAGGTTGATGAGGAAGATCCAGTGCCAGCTCGCGGCCTCGATCAGCCAGCCACCGAGAATCGGGCCCCCGATGGGGCCGAGCAGCATCGGAATACCGAGCACGGCCATGACCCGACCGACACGGTCTGGGCCGGCAGCCCGGGTCATGATCGTCATGCCGAGCGGCATCAACATGCCGCCACCGAGGCCCTGGAGCACCCGGAAGCCGATCAGCGAGGTGATGTCCCACGCCATCGCACAGGCGACTGAACCGAGAACGAACAGCACCAGAGCGGTCATGTACAGGCGTTTGGTACCGAATCGATCTGCTGCCCAGCCGGTGACCGGGATGACCGTCGCCAAGGCCAGTGTGTATGCCGTCATCGTCCATGCGACGGTGGCGTACGAAGTCTGGAAGTCCTCGGCAAATGTGGTGAGCGCGACACTCACCACGGTTACGTCGAGAATCGACATGATGGCGCCGAGCACCACCACGGAAGCGATCTTGAGGACCGCCCCGTCAAGTTTGTCGGACGCCGGTGCCGGCGCGTTCGGCGATGTCATCGCGAAGTCTCCTGGTTGAGTGCTCGCAGATAATCACCCGCGAGAATGGGCTTGAGAGCCTCGAACAAACGAATCCGCTCTGGCTCTGGAACGCGCGACGCGAATTCGCGAAGCTGGCCGCGCTTGCACTCGATGTGGTTGGTCGTCACCTTACGACCGGCCTCCGACAAGGAAACCCGCTTGACGCGTCGGTCCCGCTCGTCTTCACGGCGATCGACCAGGCCCATGTTCACGAGCTGATCGATGTTTCGTCCCGTGGCTGCCACCGAGAGCCGAAGCTCGTCGGCAACCTCGTTGATCGGGATCGCCGCATCACGTTGTGCAAGTACGAACAGCACACGCACCTGAGAGAACGAGAGATCCAGTTCGATCAACGCATCGATCGACTCCGAATCACCGGCGCTCATCAGGCGAGTGAACAACTCGTCGAGTGCTCCATACAGGTCATCAGAATCGGAAGCGATCACCTGGCAAATGGTAGTGCGATTGCAACTATTGCCCAAATGAAAACATGTTGCAACTTATTAATTGGTGACCACCATCACGTTGCAAAGAATCATTCCTGCAGCAAGATGGCCTTTCCGAGAACTTTGCCGCTTTCGAGATCAGCCAGGGCAACTGCTGCATCGGCAAGGGGATACCGTGCCTTGACCAGCGGTCGCAAGCCGTTTCGGACGTGTTCTACCAGCGATGCGTGCACCTCGGCTACCGCTTCGGGATTGGTGCGTGTGAACTCGCCCCACGCGGCTCCGACAATGCTGATGTTCCGGAACAGCACCCGGTTCACCTTGACCTCGGGTATGCCGCCACCGGCAAATCCGATCACCACAAGTCGTCCTTCGGGTGCCAGAACACGGACGGCGTCGTCGAACGCGTCGCCGCCCACCGGATCCACCACGATCTGAGCGCCGACGCCGTCGGTCAGTTCCCGAATACGCTCGCCCCATCCCGGGGCAAGCGCGACCACCTCGTCGGCGCCGAGTTCACGAAGGAAGTCCTCGACGCCCTCGCGTCGCACCACGGCAATCACCCGGGCACCGTGCGCCTTGGCCAGCTGGATGGTTGCCGTTCCGACTCCGCCCGCAGCGCCGAGCACGACGACCGTCTCCCCCGCCACGATCTTCGCGCGACGAGCCAGCGCGAACTCCATCGTCTGATAGTTGATGATCAGTGAGGCCGCCTCGTCGAAGGCGAGTCCGTCCGGAATTCGGAGTACCTGCGCCGGGTTGACGGCAATCCGCTCTGCATAGCCGCCCAGATATGCGGCCGCCAGAACACGATCACCCGGAGCGAAACCCGAACCCTCGGGCGCGGAGACCACGACGCCCGATATCTCCGCTCCGGGAATGAACGGCGGTTCCGGGCGGATCTGATACTTGCCGTATGTGATCAGTAGGTCCGGAAAGCAGACGCCACTGGCCTTCACGTCGATGAGGACCAGACCTTCGGCTGCGGGCTCGGGAACCTCCTGCGCGACAATTCCTTCGGGACCGGTCAGTTCCGTAACCACCATTGCGCGCACAGAAAGCTCCTCTTCGGGACATCTGAAATCTGGACCGGTAACCCGGTTTTTCTCGACTTTAACCCGGTACTCACGTCAGATCATCGTTCGCTCCCGATGTGCAGTCGTTCGAGTCCGTCGAGAATCAGATCCAGACCGAAGGCGAATTCGGCAGCGTAGCTGTATCCCGGCGCCAGCACGTGCTCGGTGGTCAACTCGGCCAGGTGCGGATACTGACCGCTCTCGAACGATCCCATGATCGCGTTCGCCAGTTCCGTCGTCTCCTGCGTAGTTTCGAACGGCAAGCTCACCTCTTGCAGCACGAAGCCGTAGATGTACGCATCCATGATCGAAAAGGCATGCGCAGCAAGGGCGACCGGAAATTCGGCCGCGCGTAGCGTCCCGATCACTGCGTCGTGGTGACGCAAGGTCGCGGGACCAGGCGTCGTTCGAGACTCCATCAATGGAGTTGCCCACGGGTGCTTCCCCAACACTGCACGAGTGGATACCGCTCGCGCGCGAAGTTCCGTTCGCCATGGGCGTCCCGGCGTCGGCAGGTCGATCTCCGCAAAAACCGCGTCGACCATTCCGTCGAGCAGGTCCCCCTTGTCCGACACGTGGTTGTACAGAGACATCGCCTCGACGCCCAACTGCGTCCCCAGTTTGCGCATCGTCATCGATTCGATCCCCACGGAATCGGCCAGTGCGACGGCACCGCCTACTACGTCATCTCGGGTCAATCTCGCGCGCTTGTCCACATTGACAGAACTTACACCGTAAGTGTCATACTTACGATGTAAGTATTCGATGAACGGAGACTCGCATGGCACAGGAACTGATGACCGCCGTCGTACAGGATCGCTACGGCGAGGCCGACGTTCTCTACGTCGACCGCATTCCACGACCCGCTGTCGCCGACAACGAAGTGCTGATACGCGTCGAGGCCGCGTCGGTCGACCGCGGGGCATGGCATCTCATGGCCGGGTTGCCATATCCAGTGCGCCTCGCAGGATTTGGACTGCGCGCACCCAAGAACCGGGTACGCGGACTGGACGTCTCCGGTCGCGTCGAGGCCATCGGCAGTTCGGTTACCCGCGTGACAGTCGGCCAGGAGGTGTACGGGATCGCAGTCGGTTCTTTCGCGGAATATGCGTGCGCGCTCGAAACGAAGATTGCCGCAAAACCTGCCCGGTTGTCGTTCGCGCAAGCGGCAGCGGTGCCGGTCTCCGCCCTCACAGCGCTGCAAGCCGTGCGCGACCACGGCCGCGTGCAGGCGGGGCAATCCGTCCTCGTACTCGGCGCATCCGGTGGCGTCGGGATCTACGCGGTGCAGGTGGCAAAAGCCCTGGGAGCGCACGTTACCGGCGTATGCAGCACCTCGAAAACCGATACGGTCCGCTCCATCGGTGCCGACGAGGTTCTCGACTACCGCGTCGACGACGCCACCGACGGATCACATCGATACGACGTCATCATCGACACCGGCGGCAACCGCCGACTGCGAGACCTACGACGAGCACTCACACGCACCGGAACGCTGGTGATCGTCGGCGGCGAGAACGGCGGACGGTGGCTCGGCGGAATCGATCGCCAAATCCGCGCCCTGTGCTTGTCTCCGTTCATATCTCAGAAAATGGGCACCTTCATCGCTTCGGAGAACGCCGACGATCTGGAGGTCCTGACGCAGATGATCGACGCAGGTGACATCGCCCCGGTGATCGACTCCGTTCATCCCCTTGCCGACACCGCCGTCGCCGTGGCACGAATGGTCGACGGTTCCGGCTGCGGAAAGCAGATAATCGCCACTCGCTGAAAAGCCTGACAGAATCGGCTCACTCCAGCGAACAGGAATCTCACGTGAACCCAGATCTCACGCTCGCGCAGCAGCCAGAGCGAGGACCGATCTTCGTCAAGTCCCGCCCGGTCCGCACCGGCGACATCGACGTCGCCAAGCAGGTCAGGCTCGACGCCGTCGCCCGCTACCTGCAGGACGTCGGCAACGACAACATCGAGGCCGCGGGAGCCATCGACACCCATCCGCTCTGGATAGTGCGTCGTACGGTGGTCGACGTCGTACGCCCGGCGATCTGGCCGGAAGAGTTGACGATGACTCGCTGGTGCTCCGGCTTCTCCACGAGATGGGCGAACATGCGCGTGCGCTTCGACGGCAGCAACGGCGCGCTGATGGAAACCGAAGGCTTCTGGATCAACATCAGCGCCCAGTCGGGCATGCCCACCCGGATGAGTGACGAGTTCATGCAGCCGTTGGAAGAATCCACCGACGAGCATCGCCTGAAGTGGAAACGCGTCCTCGCCGAGAACGCACCCGACGCGGACGACGCCGGCGTTCTCGACACGCCGTTCGCTCTGCGCGCCACCGACATCGACCCGTTCGACCACGTCAACAACGCCGTCTACTGGCAAGCGGTCGAAGAGGTCCTCAGCGCTCGCACAGAACTGCGTACCGTTCCGCATCGAGCGCTGATCGAGTACCTCTCCCCCATCGTCTCCAGCGACGACGTCGTCCTGCGCAGCCGCGTCGACGACAAGACCGTCACGGTCTGGTTCCTGGTCGGCGAAGCGCTCCGCGCAGTTGCGCAGGTGAGCGCCCTCTAACGCAGTTTCTGGGTCGCGACAGCCGCGACACCGAACACCAACGCAAGAAGAATCGCGGCCCAGAAACCGAAGAGCCACCACACCACGCCGAACACGACCACTGCCGGGGCAACGGTGATGAAGGCGATGGTGGGGCTTTCGCGTACCACCTCGAGTGCAGTTCGGGCATTAGTTCGATCGAGCTTCTTACCGGCCATCGAAAACCTCCTTCAAGGTCCTGACCATCCAGAGTAACCGGACTGACGGGCATAAAGCGGATACCGTGAACGCATGGCCGACCACCGCACCCTCGTCCTCATGCGACACGGCAAGTCCAGCTATCCCGAGGGCATCCGTGATCACGAGCGTCCGCTCGCCGAACGGGGCCTGCGCGAGGCCCGCATCGGCGGCGAATGGATCCGTGAAAACGTCCCGCCCGTCGACGCCGTTCTGTGCTCCACCTCCCGGCGGACCGTCGAAACCCTTGCCTCGACAGGTATCGAGGCGCCCGCCGGATTCGAGAAGTCGATCTACGGCGGCTCACCCGCCGACGTGATCGCAGCTGCGCGGACCACTTCCGACCACGTCAAGACGCTACTGGTCGTCGGACACGAACCCGGAATTCCCTGGACTGCACTCGATCTCGCATCGAACGAAAACTCCGAAGCGGCCCAGCGTATCCGCGACAAGTTCCCGACTTCGGCGATCGCCGTCCTCTCCGTACCGGTGCCGTGGACCGAACTCGACGACTCCGTCGCCACTCTGCTCGAGTTTCACGTGCCTCGTTAGATCAACCACACTGCTAAAGCACCTCACGTAGCAGGCGGTCCGAAAGTGCAAGCGCGTCACGGTCGTACGTCGACGTGGACGCCAGCACTTCGTCGGCACCGATCCGCTCGGCCAGATCGTGAAGCTGCTGCTTCACCTCGACGGGCGTCCCGTGCAGCGCCGACGCCATGAACGACTCGATACGCCTGGCGTTTCGATCACTGCGCGGGGCGCGCCTGATCTCGTCCGGCGACGCGAGCGGCGGAAACTCCCCTGTCCGTGACGATTCTGCGAGCGCGTACGCCTCCGGGATCAGCACCTCACGGGCCGCGTCGGTGGTATCGGCGACCGCCACCTCGAGGGAAACCACCACATAGGGTTCGGGATGCGTGTCGGTGGGCCGGAAAGCTCGGCGGTACTCGTCCAATGCATCCACCCGGCCGGTGCTACCGATTCCGAGTATCGGCCCACCCACGACCACCGGAAGCCCCAGCTGCGCTGCCACTTTCAAGCCTGCGCGCGTCGCGAGCACGAAGATCGGCACCCCTGTCTCCGACGCCGGCCTTGCCGTCACTGCCGCGGATCCGTCCAGGTAGCGCCTCACCTCTTCGAGATCTGACCCAAACGTGTCCGGAGTATCCTTACTGCGTCGTAGTGCGTGACGGACAGGCTCCGTGAACCCCAACGATCGGCCGAGCCCGAGATCGATACGCCCGGGATACAGCGCCTCCAACATCAGGAACTGCTCGGCGACGATCAGCGGTTGGTGATTCGGCAGCATGACCCCACCGCTGCCGAGCCTGATATCGCGCGTATGCGCGCCGATCGCGGCGAGCAGTACTGCCGGCGATCCGCTCCCGATCCCCGGCACCGCGTGATGCTCGGCGACCCAGAACCGGTGGTAGCCGAGAGCGTCGGCGTCGGTGGCGCGTTCGAGCGAATGCGTCAGAGCTGCGGAGTCGGGGTATCCGCTCCTGGTTCGGGATCGGTCGAGCAGTGAGAGAAGCACTCTCGGAGCAACAAGGAATTCGGAGAGTTTCATCCGGGCGCCAAACGAGGACCGTTTCTGACCGCAATACCCGCCACACTGGACCTGTCGCCGGAATTCACCATCACATGAAGGGCACGTCATGGACATCAAGCTCGAACTGGTCGCCATTCCCGTCACCGACATCGACCGCGCCAAGGACTTCTACGTCCGCCTCGGCTTCAATGCCGACCATGATCACACGGTCAGCGAGGACCTGCGATTCGTCCAGCTGACCCCACCCGGTTCGGCCTGCTCGATCTGCATCGGTAAGGGAATCACGGACGCCGAGCCCGGTTCCGTCGTCGGCATGCAGGTAGTGGTCAAGGACATCGAAGAGGCTGAGCGTGAGTTCAAGAGCCGCGGCATCGACATCAGCCCGATCGACGACCGAGCTTGGGGACGGTTCATCTACTTCGCCGACCCCGACGGCAACAAGTGGGCCGTCCAGGAGATCGTCATCCCGGACCTCAGCGGCAGCAACGCCTGAAACGGATTCCTGAAAACGAGAAATCCCCCGTCTCATCAGAGACGGGGGATTTCTACCAACTAACCGCTAGCGGTAGTCGTTGCTGAAGCCGTAGTCGTCCAGCGGAACTGCAGCACCGGTGTTCTGGCCGAAGCCGTCCGGGCTGTAGTACTGGTCGTCGTACGACGGCACTGCGTAAGCAGCGGCGCGTGCCTCTTCGGTGGGCTGAACCTGGATGTTGCGGTAACGGTTGATACCGGTACCGGCGGGGATCAGCTTGCCGATGATGACATTTTCCTTCAGACCGATCAGCTTGTCCGAGCGGCAGTTGATAGCCGCGTCGGTCAAGACACGAGTGGTCTCCTGGAACGATGCCGCGGACAGCCACGAATCCGTCGCGAGCGACGCCTTCGTGATACCCATGAGCACCGGACGGCCGGCCGCGGGCTCGCCACCTTCGGCGACAACGCGGCGGTTTGCCGACTCGAACTCGGCGCGCTCGGTGAGCGAACCGGGCAGGAACTCGGTGGCACCGGAATCGATGATCGTCACGCGACGAAGCATCTGGCGCACGATGACCTCGATGTGCTTGTCGTGGATCGACACACCCTGGCTCCGGTACACCTCCTGGACCTCGTTGACCAAGTGGATCTGAACCTGACGCGGACCCATGACTCGCAGGACCTCGTGGGGATCGGCAGCACCTTCCATGAGCTGCTGTCCGACCTCGACGTGGTCACCGTCAGCCAAGAGGCTTTCGCGACCGTCGGCATGCTTGAAGACGCGCAGACGCTGACGCTTGCTGAGCTTGTCGTAGACAACCTCTTCGCCGCCGTCGTCCGGAACGATGGTGATCTTGTAGAAACGATCGCCGTCTTCGAGCTGTACCCGACCGGTGACGTCCGCGATGGGAGCCTTGCCCTTGGGCACACGTGCCTCGAACAGCTCCTGGACACGCGGCAGACCGCCGGTGATGTCATCTCCTGCGACACCACCCTGGTGGAAGGTACGCATGGTCAGCTGGGTACCGGGCTCACCGATCGACTGAGCGGCGACGATACCGACAGCCTCACCGATGTCGACCAGCTTGCCGGTGGCCATCGAGCGGCCGTAGCAAGTGGCGCAAACGCCGGTTCCGGTGGTGCAGGTCAGGACCGAGCGGACCTTGACCGTCGTGATGCCGGCTTCGAGCAGAGCATCGATCGCGGGGTCACCGAGATCGTGGCCACGCTCGACGATGACGGTGCCGTTCGCGTCGACTGCATCGGCCGCCAAGGTACGGGCGTACGTGCTGGTCTCCACGTGAGCATCGCGGATCATCGTGCCGTCGGCCTGCTTCTCGGCGATCGTGGTGACGATGCCGCGCTCTGTTCCACAGTCGACCTCGCGGACGATGACGTCCTGCGAAACGTCCACCAGACGACGGGTCAGGTAACCCGAGTCGGCGGTGCGGAGTGCGGTATCGGCCAGACCCTTACGAGCACCGTGTGTGTTGATGAAGTACTCGAGAACGGTCAGGCCTTCCTTGAAGGAAGACTTGATCGGACGCGGGATGAACTCACCCTTCGGGTTTGTCACCAGACCCTTCATACCGGCGAGCGAGCGAACCTGAGTCATGTTGCCGGCTGCGCCGGACTTCACGATCATCGGGATCGGGTTGCTGTCGGGGAAGTGAGCCTCCATGGCCTTGCCAACCTTGTCGGTCGCTTCCTGCCAAATGGTGACCAGAGCGCTGTTGCGCTCCTTCTTGTCCAGAGCACCACGCTGGTACTGCTTCTCGATCTTGTCGGCCTGAGCCTCGAAGTCCTCGATGATGGCAGGCTTCTCCGGCGGCACGAGCACGTCGGAAATCGAGACCGTGACACCCGAACGGGTGGCCCAGTAGAACCCGACGTCCTTGAGCTTGTCGACGGTCTGAGCAACCACGATCATCGGGTACCGCTCGGCGAGATCGTTGATGATCGTCGCCTGGCGCTTCTTCGGCATCTGCTCGTTGACGAACGGGTAGTCCGCCGGAAGCAGCTCGTTGAAGAGCACACGGCCGAGTGTCGTGGTAGCGGTCCAGCCGTCACCGTACTTCCAGCCCTCGGGGAACAGTTCGTTCTCGAGGTCGCGCGGCGGACGCTGCTGCGTCAGACGCACCTTGATCTGAGCCTGCACCGAGAGAGCGCCGCGGTCGACTGCCATCTGAGCCTCGGCGGGCGAGGAGTACACGCCCTGCTCTGCCTCGTCGTTGGTCGGAGCAATGAGCTCACCGGCGACACCCTCGTCGAGACGGGTGAGGTGGAACAGACCCGTGACCATGTCCAGACGCGGCATGGCGAGCGGGCGACCCGAAGCAGGCGAGAGGATGTTGTTCGAGGACAGCATCAGGATGCGTGCCTCGGCCTGAGCCTCTGCAGACAGCGGGAGGTGAACAGCCATCTGGTCGCCGTCGAAGTCGGCGTTGAAGGCCTCACACACCAGCGGGTGGAGCTGAATGGCCTTGCCCTCGACGAGCTGCGGCTCGAATGCCTGGATACCCAGACGGTGCAGCGTAGGTGCACGGTTGAGCAGCACGGGGTGCTCGGCGATGACCTCTTCGAGGACATCCCACACCTGGACGCGCTTACGCTCGACCATGCGCTTTGCCGACTTGATGTTCTGCGCGTGGTTCAGATCGACCAGACGCTTCATCACGAACGGCTTGAACAGCTCGAGAGCCATCAGCTTGGGCAGACCACACTGGTGCAGCTTGAGCTGAGGACCGACGACGATCACGGAACGACCCGAGTAGTCGACGCGCTTACCGAGCAAGTTCTGACGGAAACGACCCTGCTTGCCCTTGAGCAGATCGCTCAGGGACTTCAGCGGGCGGTTACCCGGTCCGGTGACCGGACGTCCACGACGACCGTTGTCGAACAGGGCGTCGACCGACTCCTGCAGCATCCGCTTCTCGTTGTTGACGATGATCTCGGGAGCACCGAGGTCGATCAATCGCTTGAGGCGGTTGTTGCGGTTGATGACGCGGCGGTACAGGTCGTTGAGGTCGGACGTCGCGAAACGTCCACCGTCGAGCTGAACCATCGGGCGAAGCTCCGGCGGGATCACCGGAACAGCGTTGAGGACCATGCCCATCGGCGAGTTGCCGTTGGTCTGGAAAGCCGCAACCACCTTGAGGCGCTTGAGAGCACGCAGCTTCTTCTGGCCCTTGCCGCTGCGGATGGTCTCGCGAAGAGACTCTGCCTCGGCGTCGAGGTCGAAGTTCTGCATCAGGATCTGGATGGACTCTGCGCCCATCGCACCCGTGAAGTACTCGCCGTAACGGTCGACCAGCTCGCGGTACAGGAGCTCGTCGATGATGAGCTGCTTGACGCTCAGCTTGGTGAAGGTGGTCCAGATCTCGTCGAGACGATCCAGCTCACGCTGCGCGCGGTCACGGAGCTGACGCATTTCGCGCTCGCCGCCGTCCTTGACCTTGCGGCGGACATCGGACTTCGCGCCCTCTGCCTCGAGCTCCGCGATGTCGGCTTCGAGCTTCTGCGCACGTGCCTCGAGATCGGCGTCACGCTGATCTGCGACGGTCTTCTTCTCGACCTGCATCTCGGCTTCGAGTGTGGACAGCTCGTTGTGACGGAGCTCCTCGTCGACACCGACGATGACGTAGGCAGCGAAGTAGATGATCTTTTCGAGATCCTTCGGAGCCAGGTCGAGCAGGTAACCGAGACGGCTCGGAACACCCTTGAAGTACCAGATGTGCGTGACCGGTGCGGCCAGTTCGATGTGACCCATACGCTCACGACGAACCTTGGCGCGAGTGACCTCGACGCCACAGCGCTCACAGATGATGCCCTTGAAGCGGACACGCTTGTACTTACCGCAGTAGCACTCCCAGTCCCGGGTGGGGCCGAAGATCTTCTCGCAGAAGAGGCCGTCCTTCTCGGGCTTGAGCGTGCGGTAGTTGATGGTCTCCGGCTTCTTGACCTCGCCGTAGGACCAATTGCGGATGTCCTCTGCACTGGCCAAGCCAATGCGGAGTTCATCGAAGAAGTTGACGTCGAGCACGTAACTTCCTTTCCCCGTTGGGGTTACGGTTGCCGGTCACCCGGCAACCTGACTGCCAATTCAAATGTGAACTACGCCCCCGGGCCGCTCTTTCAAGAGCAACCCGGGGACCGAAACCTAGTTCGCGAGGTCGTCGACCGTCGCAGCTTCGTTCCTGGACAGGTTGATGCCCAGGTTCGCTGCGGCCCGCTCCAAGTCCTCGTCGTCGCCGTCCGCCATCGTGATGGCCGCGCCGTCCGAGGACAGCACCTCCACGTTGAGGCAGAGCGACTGGAGCTCCTTGAGGAGCACCTTGAACGACTCGGGGATGCCGGGTTCGGGGATGTTCTCGCCCTTGACGATGGCTTCGTACACCTTGACTCGACCGACCACGTCGTCCGACTTGATGGTCAGCAGTTCCTGCAGCGTGTAAGCCGCGCCGTAGGCCTGCATCGCCCAGCACTCCATCTCACCGAAGCGCTGGCCACCGAACTGGGCCTTACCACCGAGAGGCTGCTGCGTGATCATCGAGTACGGACCGGTCGAACGAGCGTGGATCTTGTCGTCGACCAAGTGGTGCAGCTTGATGATGTACATGTAACCGACCGAGACCGGGTACGGGAACGGCTCGCCGGAGCGGCCGTCGAACAAGGTGGCCTTTCCGTCGGGTCCGACCATCTGCTCGCCGTCACGGTTCGGCAGCGTCGCGCCGAGGAGACCGGTGAGCTCGTCTTCCTTCGCACCGTCGAACACCGGGGTGGCGATGTTCGAGTCGGCCGGAGCGGACAGCATCTCTTCCGGCAGGGTCGCAGCCCAGTCGGGACGAGAGCCGTCGGACGCGACCTGAACGTTCCAGCCGGTCTTGCCGATCCACCCGAGGTGGGTCTCCAAGACCTGACCGATGTTCATACGACGCGGGACGCCGTGCGTGTTCAAGATGATGTCGACAGGCGTGCCGTCCGAGAGGAACGGCATGTCTTCCTGCGGCAGGATCTTGCCGATGACGCCCTTGTTACCGTGGCGGCCGGCGAGCTTGTCGCCGTCCTGAATCTTGCGCTTCTGTGCCACGTAGACGCGGACCAACTCGTTGACACCGGGAGGCAGATCGTCGTCTTCGTCACGCGAGAACACGCGGATTCCGATGACCTTGCCGGTCTCACCGTGAGGAACCTTGAGGGACGTGTCACGAACCTCGCGAGCCTTCTCACCGAAGATGGCGCGAAGGAGGCGCTCTTCGGGGGTCAGCTCGGTCTCGCCCTTCGGCGTGACCTTTCCGACCAGCACGTCGCCGTCACGAACCTCGGCACCGATACGGATGATGCCGCGCTCGTCGAGGTCAGCGAGGACCTCGTCGGAGACGTTCGGGATGTCGCGAGTGATTTCCTCGGCACCGAGCTTGGTGTCGCGGGCATCGATCTCGTGCTCCTCGATGTGAATCGAGGTCAGGACGTCCTCTTCCACGAGACGCTGCGACAGAATGATCGCGTCCTCGTAGTTGTGGCCTTCCCACGGCATGATCGCGACGAGCAAGTTCTTGCCCAGCGCCATCTCACCGTTCTCGGTGCAAGGGCCGTCGGCCAGAACCTGGCCGGCCTCGACACGCTGTCCCTCGTCCACGATCGGACGCTGGTTGGCGCACGTGCCCTGGTTGGAGCGCGCGAACTTGCGCATCCGGTACGTCTTGCGGCTTCCGTCGTCGGCCATCACCGTGACGTAGTCCGCGGAGATCTCCTCCACGACACCGGTCTTCTCGGTGATGATGACGTCGCCGGCATCCACAGCCGCACGCAGCTCCATGCCGGTTCCGACGAGAGGTGCCTCGCTGCGAACCAGCGGGACAGCCTGACGCTGCATGTTCGCGCCCATCAGGGCACGGTTTGCATCGTCGTGCTCGAGGAACGGAATCATCGCGGTTGCGACGGACACCATCTGACGCGGCGAAACGTCCATGTAGTCGATGTCGGAGGACGCGACGAACTCGACCTCGCCACCCTTACGGCGGACGAGAATCTTCGAGTCGGTGAAGCGACCCTCGCGGTCGATGGCCGAGTTGGCCTGCGCGACTACGTGGCGGTCTTCTTCGTCGGCGGTCAGGTAGTCGACGTCGTCGGTCACCTGTCCGTCGACGACGCGACGGTACGGGGTCTCGATGAAACCGAACGGGTTGACGCGTGCGTAGACCGACAGCGAACCGATCAGGCCGATGTTCGGGCCTTCCGGGGTCTCGATCGGGCACATGCGGCCGTAGTGCGACGGGTGAACGTCGCGAACCTCGAGGCCGGCGCGCTCACGGGACAGACCACCGGGGCCGAGGGCGGACAGACGACGCTTGTGCGTCAGCCCCGACAGCGGGTTGTTCTGGTCCATGAACTGCGACAGCTGGGAGGTTCCGAAGAACTCCCTGATCGCAGCGACGACGGGACGGATGTTGATCAGCGTCTGAGGCGTGATTGCCTCGACGTCCTGCGTGGTCATGCGCTCACGAACCACACGCTCCATGCGGGACAGGCCCACGCGGATCTGGTTCTGGATGAGCTCGCCGACCGTACGCAGACGACGGTTGCCGAAGTGGTCGATGTCGTCGACCTCGACGGGAACCTCGACGCCGCCCGGAGCCGTCATCGAGGTGTCACCTGCGTGCAGACGCACGAGGTACTCGACGGTGGCGACGATGTCTTCTTCGGTGAGCGTGGATGCAACGATCGGCTGACCCGCGTTCAGGCCGAGCTTCTTGTTGATCTTGTAACGACCCACGCGAGCGAGGTCGTAGCGCTTGTCCTTGAAGAACAGGTTCTCCAGCAGAGTCTGCGCGCTCTCCTTGGTGGGGGGCTCGCCCGGACGCAGCTTGCGGTAGATGTCGAGCAACGCCTCATCGGTGCCGGCGGTGTTGTCCTTCTCCAGCGTGGCCATGAGGATCTCGGAGAAGCCGAAGCGCTCCGTGATCTGCTCGGTGGTCCAGCCGAGTGCCTTGAGCAGGACGGTGACAGGCTGACGACGCTTGCGGTCGATACGGACACCAACGGTGTCGCGCTTGTCGACGTCGAACTCGAGCCATGCGCCGCGACCCGGGATCACCTTGACGCTGTGCAGATCCTTCTCGGTGCTCTTGTCGACGCTCATGTCGAAGTACACACCGGGGGAACGCACGAGCTGCGAGACGACCACACGCTCGGTGCCGTTGATGATGAAGGTGCCCTTGTCGGTCATCATCGGGAAATCTCCCATGAAGACCGTCTGGCTCTTGATCTCACCAGTGTTGTTGTTGATGAACTCCGCGGTGACGAACAAAGGCGCCGCGTAGGTCATGTCCTTGTCTTTGCACTCGTCCGTCGAGGCCTTGACCTCGTCGAATCGAGGGTCGGAGAAGGACAGCGACATAGTGCCGTTGAAATCCTCGATCGGAGAAAGCTCCGCGAGGATGTCCTCGAGACCACCGGACACTGCATTGTCGCCGAGTGCCGCTGCTCGTTCGCGCCAACTCTGCGCGCCGACCAGCCACTCGAACGAATCTGTCTGTACGTCAAGAAGCCCGGGAACTTCGAGGGGTTCGCGAACTTTCGCGAACGAAACCCTCTTCGGGGCTCCGGGGATTCCGGAAACTGCCTTGGTCTGGCTAGAGACTGCCAAGATGCGTCCTTCCAGCACCTCACGCGGGCCGCTCCGTGCTGTTGCGACCGCCGCTGTATCTGCTTCGAATTTCGCTGGTTACAACCCGAACGAAACCCGTCGCAGAAAGCAAGAAGTACTTGACTTCGCAGCGGTTGAGACGAGGGGTGGACAGGAGGCAGCCAGCGCAACGTCCAAAAGTACACCCTTACTCAGGAAATGTCGAGTCGGGTGTAACTGAGGGTCTAATTCAGATACTGACGTGAGACTGCCGATCACTCGTCCGTGCATGTTCACCGATCAGAGTGGACCTTGCGGACCGCCCCGTCAAGGGCGAGAGCGCGTGTCGCAGCATTCGAACATTCGTCACCTGCATTCGAACACTGCCACCCGAAGTGTAGCGAGCACCGGCGTCACATACGAAAAATCTGGACCGACATCGTGCGTCGGTCCAGATCTTCGCGCTGGTGCCCCAGTGCTACTGGTCGCGTATCTCCGAGATCAGCCAGTTTCCGTCTTGCTTCTCCAGGCTCACGATGACCATTCCGGAGCGAGAGTCTGCCGCCACGCCGTTCTGCGTCGAGCTGACGTTGAGTTGGGCGAGCAACTGCGCCCGGTCCTTCTCGAGTCGTGTGACCCCGATCAGCGGGACATCAGCGGTGGTTGCCGTCTGGGTTTGTTCGACGCCGGCCTTCTGAGTGTCCTTGTACTGGGTCAGTTGGTCACGCATCGACTGATTCAGGCCCTGGACGCCCTTGTCGAAATCGGCGTCGAAAGTGTCGGGCGAGAACGTGAAGACTGCGGCCAACGCCGACGGCGTCACGCGAAGAACCTCGGCCGTGGCGCCTTCGTCCACCCAGGCGATGTCGTCCGTCTTCGCACCGACTTTGAAGAAGGCGACACCCGCGAGGATCGCGACGACCACCGCTGCTGCCCCCAGGATCGCGACCAGGCGCCAGCCGGCCTGGGATGGTGGGGATGTTGTCGCCGACTCCCCCGCGTCTGTCTCCGGGGCAGCGGGGGCGGTGGTCTTCGGTTCGTCGGCGACGGTCTTCGCCGACTTGGTGAGATCTGGGCCCGGCGTGGATTCCGGCGCGTCGGATTCAGGCTTCGAAGGCTCGGCACCCGAAGCTTGCGCCTTCATGAGGTTCGGCTTCGCAGCTTCCCGCGTCGCTGGTTCGGGAGTCGCCACTTCCGGGGTCACTGCTTCCGGCTGCTCGATCGTGGGCTCGACCGGATCCGAATCGGATGTCCCCGCGGGGACGTTGAGCGAGCGAGCGCTTCCCGCGATCTTCGGCCGACGGTTCTGCGGGGAGGACGGTCCGCCGGTACGACGTTTGGGTGGCATTACGCGCTTCTCCTTCGAGGGATGTCGGTGTGCAGGTTCGTAGAACTACCGGCCACCGGAATCACCGCCCTCGGTTGTCGGTGCAGGAGCACTGGATGCGGGTGCTTCGGTCCCCGAGCCGGGGGCGGGCGTCGCATCAGGTGCCGGCGTGGAGCCGTCGGCGGCCGGCAGAGTGCCGGAGCCGAGGTCGACCCGCGATCCGACCGGATCGGCCGACTGCGCCTTCCAGACCCCGTCCACCTCGACCATTCCGAGCCGCATCCCGAGCTGGTTCTTGACGAACTGGTTGCCCTGGGTCGTGGTCACTCGAACGACGACCAGAGCCGTGGCTGTCCGATCATCGGTGTTGAGTTCGGTCAGAGCGGACTGCACAACCTCGGTGTCAGCCTTCGAGCCCGAGTTACGCAATTCGTCGGTGATGGAATCCTGAACGGTCTGCAGGTAGGTCGTCATCTCGTCACCGGTCACCGAAGAACGCATGTTCTCGATCGACTGGTCGAGATTGGCCGAGTCCGCGTTGTTGAGATTGATCGCGACTTGCTGCGCACCGATCAACGCGTCGTCACGCATCTCGGCGGTGGTGTGGTCGGTGGTAAGCGCCCGCACGTAAGGGACGCCGAATACACCGAGCGCAACCACTGCCGCCAGAAGCAAGACACCGACCGCAATCAGAGACGCTGTCAGCCCCTTCGGTTTGCCGGTCGTCGGCGTTCCCGCTTCGACTTGCTCGGGCCCGCCGGACTGCGGGGAACTGTTTCTCTGAATCACACTCACTACCCTACTTACCTGTTTTGCCCAGCCTCTGGCCGCGAATCGTCAACTGCCACAACTCAGTAGCCTGAACTGCACAAACTCGATCACATTCGGATCGGTCTACTTCGGTGTCACTCCGAGCATCGGCGCCAACTGCGTCGCGATCGGGTTGAGGTTCAACTTGTCCGGATCGACCTTCGGCTTGAAGTCCCAAGGCTGGATCGTGTCGGGATCGGCGTAAACCACGCGGTTGGCACTACGAACACCCGTCTCGCTGCCCAACGGCACCTCACACGACGCCGCGGTGTTGAGCGGGAAATCCTGCTGGGTGTCGTCGAAATTGGGATTCTGACGCTTCATCTCGTCCAGGATCGCCATCGTGCCTTCGTAACCCACCGTGCACGAGAGCGGATTGTTGGTCTCCAGCACCAAGCCCTGATGGACAGTTCCGTCGCCGGGAGCAACCGTCGGTGCGGCAGCAGCCAGGCCCGGAAGGAAGATCAGGAACGGCTGCAGCGCGATCGTTCGCGGCGCAAGTGTCTTGGTGGTGGCCGCCAGGTTTGTCAGGTCGGTCGTCAGGCTCGGACCACCCTCGTTTATGAGAGCGCCAATCTGATCGCTGGCCGGAATGCCGTTGTCGATCAAGCGTCGGATGTCCGGATCGCTGGTCCGCAACTGCGCCGTGACAGCATCGAGATCGCTGCTGAACTGCTTGATCGCAGAGGACTGGTCCGACTGCGTCGTCAGAACCGTCTCACTGTTGCGAATCAGCGCGAGTGTCTGAGGCAGGGTATCGAGACCGGACTGTGAGAGACCCGACAACGAATCGGCCAGGACCTGAATGTCCTCACCCTTGCCGTTGAACGCAGCACCGAGTTCGACGGCGACGGTGTGGAGTGCGTCCACCGGCACGGACTTGACCAAGCCGTTGGCACTGGTCAGGACATCCTCGATCGGGATAGGAGTTGTGGTGTCCCCCACCGCAATCACCGATCCGTCCTCGAGGAAAGGTC
This sequence comes from Rhodococcus sp. GB-02, assembly GCF_053470465.1. Taxonomy (NCBI): domain Bacteria; kingdom Bacillati; phylum Actinomycetota; class Actinomycetes; order Mycobacteriales; family Nocardiaceae; genus Rhodococcus; species Rhodococcus sp. GB-02. The sequence continues at coordinate 2,055,957 of NZ_JBPUKE010000001.1, read as the reverse complement.
CCTGATCGGTATCGGGCTGAAGGTCGACGTACTGCTCGCCGATGGCGGAGCGGTTAGCCACGACTGCGCGGGCCGACGAGGGAATCTCCGGAGCACTGTTGTCGATCTTCAGGTCGACCTGGATTCCGTCCTCGGTCAACGACATGTCGCCGACTCGGCCGACCGGAACGCCGCGATACGTCACTTCGGCGTTCGTGAAAATTCCACCGGACGTGGCCAGTTCGGTCTTGACCGTGTACTGACCGAACCCCATGAGGTTGTCCAGACGCACGTACTTGGCACCGACGTAGATGAGCCCCAGAAGCGCAACCAAGACAAAGCCGACGAGCTGCCATTTGACCAGAGCTGATCTCACTGTCCATCACCGCCAATTCCGAACTGTTCCAGCATTCCCTGGATGGGATTGAGTGGGTCCGCCGCCGGCGCCGGGGTTGCCGGGTCTCCCGCCGTTGTGGCAGGAAGACCAGCGACGACGGGGATCTGCGGCAGGATCGGAGCGATCGGCAGCAGTGACACCGTCGGCCAACCCGGCCGCGGCCCATTGCCGTTGTAGTACGGGTTGGACGGATCGACTACCGGCTTGGGGTTGCCGAACTTCGGCTGACGGTATTCCGGTTCACCCTGTCCGACACCAAGACCCGAGAGAGTATTGCCGATCTGCAGGTCAACGCTCAGGAAGAGGTTCACGGAACCACCCTGCGCAATCTTCTCGACACCGTCCGGGAACGGGAATGTCGGGAGGAAAGGAAGTGCCCCGACGAAGTCGTCACCGGAGTCGGCGAGCGCCTGCAGCGTCGGACGAAGAGCCTGAAGATCTGCGATCAGATCGTCCTTGGACTGCGTGAGAACGTCGGTTCCCACTGTTCCGAGTCGATCCACCTGAGCGAGCATCTGCGTCAACTGCGGACGCTGCTCGTTGAGAACCTGTGTCGCAACGGGCAGTTCCTCGAGAATCTTGCCGATCTTCTCGTTCTGATCGTTGACTCGACTCGAGAGCACGTCGAGTCCGTCGAGGGCGCGCGTGATGTCGTCACGCTGCTCGTTGAGTCCACCGATGAGAGTATTCGCCTGCTCCAGAAGACTTCTCGTCTTGCCTTCGCGGCCGTCGAACGCGGCCCCGAGTTCTTCGACGATGGGCTGCAACTGGCCGACACCGCCGCCGTTGAGCAGCAGCGACAGCGCCCCGAGAACCTGCTCGATTTCGGTGGCGTGCCGGGTGCGATCGAGCGGAATCAGATCGCCGTCGGCCAGCTTCGCAGAGTCCGGTCCGGACGGCGGGGCTGACAGTTGGATGAACTTCTCGCCGAGCAGGTTCGTCTGCTCGACCGCGGCAATTGCATTGGCGGGCAGATCAACCGACGAGTCGAGGACGATGCCGACATCTGCGGTCCATCCGTCCGGTCCGACCGACACGTCGTCGACGCGACCGACGGGAACGCCGTCGACCTTCACCGCAGACTGCGGAACAAGGTCAAGGACATCGTCGAACTGAATGGTCAAGTGCATCGGATCCGAGCCCACATCAGGACCGCCCGGAAGCGGGACCGCGTAGATACCCTCGGACGAGCAGGCGGTTGCCGAGATCAGGACAGCGCACAATCCGGCGCCGAAAATCAATGAACGCTTCACTCGCCCTCCCCGTTTCCACTGGTCAGCCGCGGTGACACGACGCCGGGCACAGTGCCCGGAACTACCTGCATCTGCCGTTCGGAACCGGCGAGGATGCCGAAGGGAAGGTTCAGGCCTGCGGCCTGATTGGCCGCGTCGGTCATCGCGGCGACATTTGCGCACTGGTCGATTGCCGGCTGCATCTGCCTTCCCAACGCCTCGAACCGCGGATCACCGGGCAACAGTTTGCCGAGATCCATCAACTTGCAGAGCACTCCGGCCGGGTTCTGAAGATCCGGGAACGCCAGACGTGAAGCCAGCACTCCTGATTCGGCGTCGTAGGAGTTGACCAGGTTGGAAATCGCCAGAGGAAGCATGGTGAGCGTGTTGGCCAGGGCTTCCTTGTTGTTCGCCAATGTCTGCGTCGGTTCGACCAGTCCCTCGGTTGTCTGGACCAACTGATCGCGGTTGTCGGCCACGAACTTCGCGACGTCGCCGAGAGCAATCGACAGCTGATTCAGAGCGGCACCGAGATCGTCTCGCTCACCCGCCAAGAATCCGGTCAGATCCGACAGCTGAGTGTTGAACTGACGCACCTGCTGATCGTTGGCAGCCAGCGCACCGACGAACGTATCGAGGTTCTTGATGGTGAGCGAGATGTTGTCTCGCGAATCGTTCAGCGTCCGTGCGGCATCCGAGAGGTTGGTGATGCTGTCTCCCAACGCTTCACCGTTGCCCTCGAGGTTGGCCGCGCCGGTCTCGACGAAATCGGAGAGCGCACCGTTCTTGTTGGCGCCTTCGGGACCGAGGGCCGACGCGAGTTCGTCGATGCTGGAGTACAACTGGTCGACCTCGACGGGCGTCGCTGTCTTCTCGATCGGAATGACTGCACCGCTGGCCATCTTGTCGCCGCCGGTGAAGACCGGAGTCAACTGGATGTAGCGGTCGGCAACCACCGACGGCGTGATCTGGGCAGCACTGGCGCCGGCGGGGATGTCGATCCCACGATCGACACGAAGCTCGACCTTGACCTGATCTCCCTGAGGTTCGACGGATTCGACGGTGCCGACCTTGACACCGAGGACACGAACGTCGGACCCGTCGTAGATACCCACCGACTTGTCGAAGTAGGCAGTGATCTTGGTCGTTCCAGCGCGCGTGAACACCCACCACAGCGCGCCACCGATTACGAGTAACCCGATGAGAACAGCAGCGATGATCGCGATCGAGCGCTTCTTGGAGCCGCTTCCGGCTTCGGCAGTATCAGCCATCAGTTGCCTCCCAACGTACGAACAGGGTCACGGTAGCCCGGAATATCCGGTAGACCCGGCGGAAGGAGGTTCACGACGACCTGGTCGAACCAACGGCCGTTGCCGACCACGTTGGCGTACAAGCGAATGAAGGGTTCGTAGAGCTTCAGTGCCTTGTCCAAGTTCTCGTTGTTGGCCTTCAGGATGTCGATGACGCCGTTGAGCTGCGTCAGCGCCGGCCCAATTGCCGCCTCGTTGTCACGAACGAGGCCGGTGAGCTGCTGAGAGACGCGCTGAGTTCCGGTGAGCAGCTGCGAAATCGCCTGCTGGCGATTGTTGAGCTCCTGCACCAGAAGTCCACCGTCGCGGATGAGCTGGGTGAATTCCTTGTTGCGATCAGCAAGGATCTGTGACGTCTTCCCGGTCGCGTCGAAGAGCTTTTGCAAGTCCTGATCGCGGCTCGCGATCGTCTGGGACAACCGGCTGACTCCGTCGAGCGAGGCTCGCACGTCGCCGGGTGTCTCGGAGAAGGCTTGGGACAACGTCTCCATGCTCTTCGCCAACTGGTCGGTGTCGATGTCACCGACTGTGTCCGCCGCTGCCGAGAAAGCCTGAACAACGTCATACGGAGACGTGGTGCGCTCGAGCGGAATCCGGTCCTTGGGATCGAGGTTGTCGGTTCCGCGCGGATCGAGTGCGAGGTACTTCTGCCCCAGAATCGTCTTGATCTGGATGGACGCCGAGGTTTGATCGCCGACCCACGCGTCACTGACCTTGAAGTCGACGAGAACCCGATCTCCGTCGAGATCAACGGAGGTGACCTTGCCGACCTTCACACCGGCGATACGAACCTCGTTACCGGGCTTGAGCCCGGCGGCTTCGGAGAACTCGGCGGAGTAGGACGAACCTGCCCCCACGAACGGAAGCGAATCGAGGAAGAACGCTGACAAAGTGGCTAACAGCACCACGAAAATACCGATGGCTCCGGCCATTGCCGGACTGCGACGTTTACTCATCGACCTTGCAACTCCCTCATACCGTCTTGAGTGCATCGCGTGGCCGCGTTGGTGTAGATCGGCTGGTTGACCGTCGGCAGGCCGGTGGGCAGATTCAGCGAGGCAGACTGTCCGGGACCGGCGACGATGTCGATTCCACACAGGTAGAACTGGAACCAGGAACCGTAACTCGCGACGCGGGAGAGCTTGTCGAGCTTGACCGGCAAGGTCTCGAGCACCGCATTCACGTCGTCACTACGACGGTTGAGTGTGGTCGCCAACGTGTTGAGTGCCGTGATCGAGCCCTGGATCGACGGCCGCGTCGGCTCGAGCAGGTCTGCCGTCGCGTCGGTCAGGCCGGCGAGTGAGGTCACGGCCGAACCGACCACACCACGCTCGTTGGCCAACCCGGTGACCAGTTGCTGGGTGTTGACGATCAGCGAATCGAGGTTCTTGTCATTCGCGTTGACGGTGTCGAGAACGTCGTTGAGGTTCTTGATCACCGCGCCGATGACAGCGTCCTTGTCGGCAACGGTGTTGGTCAGGCTCGCGGTGTTGCGTACGAGCTCACTGATGGTGCCCGACTCACCCTGGAAAACCTGGATGATCTGGTACGACAACTTGTTGACGTCGTCCGCGCTCAGGGTGGTGAACAGCGGCTTGAATCCGTTGAAGAGCGTCGTGAGGTTGACCGCCGGGCGCGTCTGCGCCAGCGGCAGGGTGTCGCCGCCGGTGATCTTCTTGCCCTGGCTACCTTCGCCTTGTGAGAGGGAGATGTACCGCTGCCCCACCAGGTTGCGGAACCGGATCGTGGCGATGGAACTCGCCGGCAACCAATCACGGTCGGATACCGAGAACTGCACCTCGGCCTGATTGTCGTTGACGATGGCGATCTTCTCGACCTGCCCGACACGAACACCGGCAATGCGTACCTCGTCGCCCTCGTTCAGCGAAGTGACGTCGGAGAATACTGCGTTGAACTTGGTTCCTCCGCCACCGCCGAGGTTGGCGATACTGGCCGCCAGCAATCCCGTCGCCAGGACGGTGACCACCACGAAGATGATGAGCTTTGTCAGCGGAGCTGCGAGTCCTCTCATTGGACGCTCACCTCCGCACCGGCGAATGCCGGAGCACTGACCATTGTGGTCCACGCCGGAACGTCCTCCGGCGCAACACCGTTGGCCTGTCCGTAGATCACCTTCAACGTATCCTCTTCGAGTCGCGAGCCCGCGTAGCCGGCCTGCTGTGCAGGACCACTGTTGTTGGTCGAGAAGAGCTGCGGTCCGGAGCCCTCGGGTGCGGGCAGGAATTCCATGGTCGCGGGTCCTGGGTTGCGGGACGGCACCTGGTAGGAACCGTCACCGTACGACCCACCGGGGTACTGCGGGAACGGGCGACCGGGCTCGGTGACGTTGTCGTAGCAAACCGGGCCGCGGTTGTCGACGAGCCGGGGCTCGTCCTGGTTGGGCAGGTAGCGGCCCTTGGGGTTCACGATCTGAATACTCGCACGCACACCGGGATTGGGCGCGTCGGTGGACAGAATCTTGGCCGCTTCCGGAGCAGTGTCCGAGAAGCCCTTGAACGTGCACCCGAAGGTCGGCGAGTATTGCGCCAACAGCTGGAGCGCTTCGGTCGAATCCGCAGCGAGCGTGATGATCGAGGACGAGTTCGTCTCGAGGAATGCTGCTGTGTTCGACGAGGTCGCGGTGAGCGACGCCAGCAGTGTCCGCAACTGATCCTGCTTCTGCACCACCGTGTTACCCGTTGTCCGCAGATTGTCCAGAGCGTTGACCAGATCGGGCGCAGCGTCCGAGTACGTCTGGGAGAAGTCCGCGAACTTCCGCAGATCCTCTTGCACGGCAGGTAGTTCGGTGTTGACGCCGCGGAAGATCTCTTCGAGACGATCGACTGTCAAACCGAGCTCGGCACCGCGTCCCGTCAGGCCCTGAGCGAGAGACCCGAGAGTGTTCGCCAAATCCTGCGGCGGAATGGCCTGCAGGAGTGGGAGCAGGCCGTCCAGAACGTCGCCGACCTCGACAGCGTTGCCGCTCTTGTCCTGGTGGATCACCGTTCCCGCGGAAATCGGGGTCGCGGTGGTTCCCTCCGGGATGATCAGGGAGACATATCGCTCACCGAAAAGCGTCTTCGGAAGCAGACGCGCCGTGACGTTGGACGGAATCAGATCAGCCTTGTCCGGTTCGATCGCGAGGACCGACGTGACCTGGCCGTCTTTTGTCGACGCGGATCGCACCTCGCCCACCAGCAGCCCACGGACCTTGACGTCCGCGTTGGGCGGCAAAGCATTTCCGACGGTGTCAGTCACGAGGTCGATCTTTACTACGTCCTTGAACGTCTTGTTGAAAGTTCCGATGGTGAAGGCCAGGAACAAGGCCAACACCACGAAGAACACGAGTCCGAGCACACGGCGGCGCAGGACTGACGGAGCCTCGATCATCCGGCCACCCTCACTGTCGTCGTGGTGCCCCAGATTGCGAGGCTGAGGAAGAAGTCGAGAACGGCGATCGTCACGATTGCGGCACGAACAGCGCGGCCGACGGCCACGCCCACGCCTGCGGGACCACCCGAGGCGTGGAAACCGTAGTAGCAGTGGATCAGGATCAGCACGAAGGCGAAGACCAGGACTTTTGCAAACGAATACAGCACGTCCTGCGGTGGCAGGAACAGGTTGAAGTAGTGGTCGTACGAGCCCGTCGACTGCCCGTTGAACACCGTACTGATCACTCTCGAGGCGAGGTACGCCGCAAGCAGACCCACGATGTACAGCGGGATGACGGCGACGAAGCCGGCGATCATGCGGGTCGTGACCAGGAACGGCACCGACGGCACCGCCATGACCTCGAGTGCGTCGATCTCCTCCGAGATTCGCATGGCGCCGAGCTGAGCTGTGAAACCACAACCCACCGTGGCCGAGAGCGCAAGAGCCGCAACGATCGGAGCGATCTCACGGGTGTTGACGTAAGCGGAGAGGAAGCCGGTCAGAACCGAGCTACCCAACTGCTCGAGGGCCGCGAAGCCCTGCAAACCGACGACGACACCGGTGAATCCCGACATCATCGCGATCACGCCGATCGTTCCGCCGATGACTGCGAGCGCACCGCTACCGAACGTCACTTCGGCGAGCAGCCGAAGTGTCTCCTTCCGGTACCGGTGCAGGGTGCGCGGTGTCCACGCGATTGCGCGCGCGTAGAACGACATCTGCTCGCCCGCGCGGTCCAACGCGTTCAATGGAATCTTGGCAACTTTGCGGCTCTTCAGCAGGAACTGATCGCCGCGGCCTCGTGCGATGGTCATTTAGGTCAAGATCCCTTCGCCGGCACGATCTGGAGGTACACCATCGTCAGAATCAGATTGGCGAAGAACAACAGCAGGAACGTGATGACGACGGCCTGGTTCACCGCCTCACCGACGCCCTTGGGGCCACCGGACGGGTGAAGTCCCTTGTACGCGGAGATCACACCTGCGATGACACCGAACACCGCGGCTTTGATCTCACCGCTCCAGATGTCCGGTAGCTGCGCAAAAGCTGAGAACGACGAGATGTAGGCACCGGGGTTACCGCCCTGCAGAATCACGTTGAAGAAGTAACCACCCGCGATACCCACGACGGACACCAGTCCGTTGAGCAGCACAGCGATCAGCACCATCGCAAGTACACGCGGAACCACCAGGCGCTGAATCGGATTGATTCCGAGGACTTCCATCGCGTCGATCTCTTCGCGAATGGTTCGTGAACCGAGATCGGCCGTCACGGCCGATCCGGCCGCACCGGCGACCAACAATGCTGTCACCAGAGGGCTACCCTGCTGGATCACCGCCAGGACGCTGGCAGCGCCGGTGAACGATTCTGCACCCAACTGCTTGATCAGCGAACCGGTCTGCAATGAGACGACGGCGCCGAAAGGGATGGCTACCAATGCCGTCGGCAAAATCGTCACGCTGGCGATGAACCAGGCCTGCTCGATGAACTCACGGAACTGAAATGGACGCCGAAACGTATTCCTGACGACGTCGACGAACAATTCGACGATGTTTCCGGCCTGAGTTAATGCTCCGTTGACCGGACTCAGAACCGAGTTGCGGGTAACCCCCATCCGATATGCCTACCCTTGCCCGTGTGTCGTGTTTCCGTAGGGATCGCCCTCGTATGCAGGAATGACCTGCGTGTCTTGCGAGTTGTCGTTCCACTCCCCCTGGTAGCCGCTCGCTTCGGCGTACTGGGGATCGTACTGCCCAGTTCCGTCAACCTCGTCCAGGCTGTCCTGAATTGCCGCCTGAGCGTTAGCTGGGAGGGTGTGCATGATCTGGCGGACGCGCTCCTGGCGACGACGAACGGCCTGCCGCTCCGGGTTTCCCGGGGTGGCCTTCATCTGCGGCACGATGCCCTCGACGTCGTCGACACCACCAGCATGGTGACCGGCGTCGACGAGCGCCTGCTCGTGCGCCATCTGGGCCTCGTCCTTCTCTTCCGACATACCGATCGGACCGATCATCGTTCCGTTGAGGAACTGCTTGACGACGGGTTCGTCCGAGGTGAGCAGCACCTCGCGAGGGCCGAACATCACCAACTGACGACGGAAGAGCATGCCGATGTTGTCCGGCACCGTGCGCGCGAGGTTGATGTTGTGCGAGACGATCAGAATCGTCGCGTCGGACTGCGCGTTGATGTCGATCAGCGTCTGGCTGATGTAGGTCGTGCGCACCGGGTCCAGACCGGAGTCAGGCTCGTCGACGAGGATGATCTCGGGATCGAGGACGAGTGCACGCGCCAGACCGGCACGCTTGCGCATACCGCCGGAGATCTCACCGGGAAGCTTGTCCTCGGCGCCGACCAGACCGGTGAGGTCCAACTTCTCCATCACGATCTTGCGGATATCGGATTCCGACTTCTTGGTGTGCTCACGAAGCGGGAAGGCGATGTTGTCGTACAAGTTCATCGAGCCGAACAGAGCGCCGTCCTGGAACAGAACGCCGAACAGTTTGCGGATCTCGTAGAGCTCCTTGGAGGAGCACTGCAGGATGTCCGTGCCGTCGATGACGATGGAGCCTTGTTCAGGGCGGAGCAGTCCGATCAGGGACTTCAGGAACACCGACTTACCGGTACCCGAAGGCCCGAGCAGTGCGCTGACCTCACCCGCGGGAAGTGTCAACGACACGTCCTGCCAAATCCTCTGCGACCCGAAAGACTTTGTCAGTCCTTGTACCGCTACCTCGACTCCCACCATTACCTCCGCGACGTCCGTTGCATGCATGCACCCGTGTGGGTTGGGTCACTCTATCGCATGGGAGTGGTACCCGTGACTGCGAATACTACTAACGAGTAGGGAAGAAGCATAATTCAGGTCACAGCCCAGTTCGGACACCCCTCCCACCTGCACGGATTCCGACATATCACCCGCGAAAAAAGTTCAAAAAAAGAGGGCCACTCCCCGTGGGGAGTGGCCCTCTTCGTTACTACTCGCGAAGAGCAGCGGGAAAACCGTCTTACTTGATGACGATCTTTGCGCCGGCAGCTTCGAGCTTTTCCTTGGCAGCCTCTGCGGCGTCCTTGGCAACCTTCTCGAGGATCGCCTTCGGAGCGCTCTCGACGAGGTCCTTGGCTTCCTTCAGGCCGAGGCCGGAAACGACCTCACGGACGACCTTGATGACCTGGATCTTCTTGTCGCCAGCCGACTCGAGGACGACGTCGAACTCGTCCTGCTCTTCAGCAGCTTCTGCGCCGGCAGCCGGTGCGCCTGCAGCGGCGACGGCGACGGGAGCAGCAGCGGTGACCTCGAAGGTCTCCTCGAATGCCTTAACGAACTCCGAGAGCTCGAGGAGGGTGAGCTCCTTGAACTGGTCCAACAACTCTTCGGTGCTGAGCTTCGCCATTGTGGCGGTCCTTCCTGTAAGTCCCATGTCGCTGATCCGCGACCGGGCGGGGTTATAGCAGTGATGCGCGGGTGCGGATCAGCTTTCGGCTTCGGCCTCGGCCGGAGCCTCGGTGGCAGCCTCTGCGGGGGCCTCTGCGGCTCCGCCTTCTGCAGCCTTCTTCTCCTGCAGGGCAGCGGCCAGACGGGCCATCTGCGAAGCGGGAGCATTGAACAGGCCTGCGGCCTTTGCCAAGTTGCCCTTCATCGCGCCGGCAAGCTTTGCCAACAGGATTTCGCGGGATTCGAGATCCGCGATCTTGTTGACCTCTTCCACGGACAGCGCAGCGCCGTCCATGTAGCCGCCCTTGATGATGAGCGCCTTGTTGTCCTTAGCGAAGTTCTTCAGAGCCTTCGCAGCGTCGACCGGTTCGCCCTTGATGAATGCAATGGCGGTCGGACCAACGAACAGGTCATCAAGGCCCTCGATGCCGGCCTCTGCGGCGGCACGCTTGACCAGGGTGTTCTTGGCGACGGAGTAGGTGGCACCTTCTCCGAGAGCGCGTCGCAGTGTCGTGATGTTGCCAACCGAAAGGCCACGGTATTCCGTGACCACAGCGGCGGTCGAACCCTTGAACTGCTCGGTGATTTCCGCAACTGCGGAAACCTTCTCAGGCTTTGCCATACTTCGCCTCCTCTCGTGACAGTCGTTGTCCCACTCAGGAACCGCTGCACCTCATCGGGGTGAACCCGAGAAGACACAGTCCGCGACATGCAAAACGCCCCGGCGCAAGCGCACGGGGCGTACAGAGGAAACATGAAGAAGAGGCTTACGAATCAGCGTAACCATGCAACGCAAAGCGGTGCATAACCAGGCAAACTGTAGAACCACTACATCAAGCTATCCCCCTACCTCGTTCACCTACGTGGGCCGCCGGGCACTCCCGGACTTTCAACCACACTCATTACTGAGTGCAATCACCAACGGTCTTGGGTAGAACATGATTTTGGGGTGAAGTTCATATCCAGCACTGAACTCCGCGTCGAAGACTACCTGACTACTTGCTGCATAACCAAATCGGGTTCGTCACGCACCTGGTTTCTTCACGCACCCCGTTTCTTCAAGCACCGATAGCCCTGGCGATCTTGTGTTCGATCTCTGCCCGAGCTCGGTCCGGCAGCACCAGCAGCCCGTCGAGTTCCTTGTGGGCCTTCCGATACGCACTCTGACGTTCCTGTGGCGTCGCGCCATCGTCCATGGCCAGTCGCAGCAGACGTTGCGCCCGTACCAGGCGCTCTTGTTCGTCGAGGGTGAATCCGCTCCGACGGCGACGTTTCGCCTCCGCCTCTGCGATCTCGAAGGCGATCGAGTAAGCGTGCACCGCCTCGCGGTACTCGGTTTGTGCCTGCTGGTTACCGATCATCGTCTCCGGATTGCCTGGACGGAGCAGATCGGCACGATATTTGGCTCGATGAAAATCGGCCGTCAAAGGCTCACGCATGTCCGTCATCATCGGAGTGTCGAGCAGTGTGACCGGGTCGAGCTCGTACGAGAACCATCGGGCGTCGACCGCATCGTGCTGCTCGATTGCCTTGGCCAGCTCTCGACGCTGTGTTTCTTCGTCGGCGTGATGTTGTGCGTTGGCCTGCGCGATGGCGACCTTGGTCTGCTGCTTGAGCCGGAAGCGCTCTTGCCGGCGCTCGATCCGCCTTTCGTTGGCAACCGCGACACCTTTCAGCGCCCCACCGATGGTGCCGCCGAAAACGAAGATCAGCCACCAAAAGTTTCCGAGGAACTGGAACGCTTCGTGCATACACCCGATGATGCCACTGCTGTACCGGATGCCACTGCACAGCGAGGCGGACCTCGCCCACAACAGACAAGAAGGCCGGCAGGGAATGATCCCTGCCGGCCTTCTTGTTCGTATGCGGACTGCTTACGCGTCTGCAGCATCCTCGAGGAGGTTGCGAGTACGGTTCGGATCCACCGGGATGCCCGGACCGGTGGTGGTCGAGACCGTGATCTTCTTCACGTAGCGGCCCTTGGCCGACGAGGGCTTCGCACGCAGGATCTCGTCCAGGGCTGCGCCGTAGTTCTCCACCAGCTTCTCATCGTCGAACGATGCCTTGCCGATGACGAAGTGCAGGTTGGCCTGCTTGTCGACGCGGAAGTTGATCTTTCCGCCCTTGATGTCGTTGACAGCCTTGGTGACATCCGCCGTGACGGTGCCCGTCTTCGGGTTCGGCATCAGGCCACGCGGTCCGAGGACACGGGCGATGCGGCCGACCTTGGCCATCTGATCAGGAGTCGCGATTGCGGCGTCGAAATCGACCCATCCACCCTGGATGCGCTCGATCAGGTCTTCTGCACCGACTACGTCAGCGCCTGCAGCCTCGGCTTCTGCTGCCTTCTCGCCAACAGCGAACACGATGACGCGAGCGGTCTTACCGGTGCCGTGGGGCAGGTTGACCGTTCCGCGGACCATCTGGTCAGCCTTACGGGGGTCGACGCCCAGACGAACTGCAACCTCAACGGTTGCATCCATCTTGGTGGACGACGTCTCCTTGGCGAGCTTTGCAGCCTGAAGCGGGCTGTAGAGCTTGTCTGCGTCGATCTTCTCAGCGGCGGCGAGGTACGCCTTGCTGCGCTTTGCCATTTGTTCTGTCCTTACTTATCACTGCAGCGAATTACCTGTGCAGTGGTGAATGGTTCAGTTGTGGTCGGGGCCTGGCCGGCCCTCCCACGGAATGCTGTGGAGCGGACTACTAGCCCTGGACCGTGATGCCCATGGAACGAGCGGTGCCGGCGATGATCTTCGCGGCCTGCTCGATGTCATTGGCATTGAGGTCTTCAGCCTTGGTCTTCGCGATTTCGCGCACCTGATCCATGGTCACCGAGGCGACCTTGGTCTTGTGCGGTTCGCCGGAGCCCTTGGCGACGCCGGCTGCCTTGAGGAGCAGCTTGGCGGCGGGAGGGGTCTTCAGCTTGAAATCGAAGGTCCGGTCTTCGTAGACCGAGATCTCGACCGGCACAACATTGCCGCGCTGGGACTCAGTCGCCGCGTTGTAGGCCTTGCAGAACTCCATGATGTTCACGCCGTGCTGACCGAGCGCGGGACCCACGGGAGGTGCAGGGTTAGCCTGACCTGCCTGGATCTGCAGCTTGATGAGCCCGGCGAGCTTCTTCTTCTTTGGGGGCATCTCTAGTTCCTAGTTTCTAGCTTGGGTGTGTGTCTTGCGTCGAACAAATTGCAAGTTTTGGGGTGGTCAGATCTTCGCGACCTGGTTGAAGTTGAGCTCAACCGGGGTTTCACGACCGAAGATCGACACGAGAACCTTGAGCTTTTGCTGCTCGCCGTTGACCTCGCTGATGCTGGCCGGAAGGGTTGCGAACGGGCCGTCCATGACGGTGACCGACTCGCCGACCTCGAAGTCGACCTCGATGAGGGGCTTGCCGAAGGACTCGGACGGTGCCTCGCCTGCTGCGACGGCGGCCGCTGCAGCCTGCTGCTTCTTCTGCTCCTGCTGCGGGAGCAGGAACTTGACGACCTCGTTGAGGGTCAGCGGTGAGGGACGCGACGTGGCACCGACAAACCCGGTGACGCCAGGTGTGTTGCGCACGGCGCCCCACGACTCGTCGTTGAGCTCCATGCGAACGAGGATGTATCCGGGCAGGACCTTGCGGTTGACCTGCTTGCGCTGACCGTTTTTGATCTCGGTGACCTCTTCGGTGGGAACTTCCACCTGGAAGATGTAGTCACCGACATCGAGGTTCTGAACGCGAGTCTCGAGGTTGGTCTTGACCTTGTTCTCGTAACCGGCGTACGAGTGGATGACGTACCAGTCGCCCGGGGCGCGACGCAGCGCAGCCTTGAGTTCGGCAACGGGATCCTCGACCTCGAGCTCGGCGGCGGGAGCGGCCTCGTCGGAGTTCTCGGCATCGTCGGAGATGACGTCCTCGGTCGCTGCAGTGTCGGCAGCGTCTTCAGCAACGTCTGCATCGGTGCCTTCGGCAACGTCTGCATCGGTGCCTTCGGCAACCACGACGTCTACTTCGGCTGCCGCCTCGGCAGAAACACGCTCTTCGGCCAAAGCCTCATTCGTGTCGTTCTCGGGGGTGCTCACTGGGGCACTCGCTTCCTCTCGTTACTCGGACCCGGGTCGGGTCTTGTCGCGCTCGCAGGCAAAGACGCCCGGCTGCTACGGCGATCAGCCGAACAGCCAGGTGACACCCTTGATCACAGCGATATCGACGCCGCTGATGAAAGCGACCATGAAGACCACGAACGTCAGCACGACGCTGGTGTAGGTGATCATCTGCTTGCGGTTCGGCCAGATGACCTTACGGAGTTCTGCGATGACCTCGCGGAAGAACTTACGCAGGCGCTTGAAGATGTTGTCTTTCTTCGCCTTGGGCTTCTTGCCGGGGTTCGTTGCAGTCGGCTTGGCCGATGATGTTCGGGATGCCGTCCGGGCCGGAGTCTTCACGGTGGACGCGCTGACCGAGGTGCCGCGTGCAGCGCGCTTGCCGGTCGGCTTGTTGGAAACCCCACTGGGTGCGGAGGGGACCTCTTCGGCACCGTCCTTGTCCAGCGACAGATCGGAACGCGTAGTCGCGTCAGCTGCAGTGTCGTCGACACCGGTCGAATCGGCAGACGTTGAAGTCTCCGCATCCGAAGTGTCGGCGTCGCGCTTGGCGCGCTCCTCGCTCACGTCGTTCCTCTCAGTCGCTGGCATCCGGGGGCAGGGGCGACAGGACTTGAACCTGCAACCTGCGGTTTTGGAGACCGCTGCTCTGCCAGTTGAGCTACGCCCCTTTGGTCGACCTCGACAGGTGAACCCTGCCTGAATCAACCGTTCTGCGATCACACAACATACGCGCTACCCGAGGTGAATGTCTTGCAACATTCAGGGCAGCGCGCAGCGCTGAGGAATCCCAGAAATCTCAGTGTACTTCAAAGCCCCGGAACAAACACAATCCGCCCTGCGATCAGGCTAGACGGACCGTGGCAGTGGCACGACCGAAGATCTTCTTTCCTTCGGACTTGGCCACGATTGCCAGTACTGCGGTCTTGCTTTCTTCGTCGATCGACTTCACCTTGGCGGTGAAATCGATCTCGGCAGCCTTGTCGGCCGCCACGATGACCGGGCTCGTGAACCGTACGTTGTACTCGGTCACTGCGCCCGGATCTCCCAGCCATTCGGTGACGTATCCGGCACCGATGCCCATGGAGAGCATGCCGTGCGCAACCACGTCCGGCAAGCCGGCAAGTCGTGCAACCTCGTCGCTGAAGTGAATCGGGTTCGGATCTCCCGAGACACCGGCATAGTTGGCGAGGTTTCCGCGTGTCAGGGTGACGGACTTCTCGGGGAGAAGTTCGCCGACACTCACGTCGGAGAATTTACGAAGCGACATGCATCATCACGTCCTTGACTGCGTGGGCGATGTTCTCGTCCACTTCCCCACCCGTTCGAGCGACAAGCGTTGTCCACGTGGTGACAACTGCCTCGTCGTTCTGATCGGTGATGATGTTCTTGGTCACGATGATGTCGCTACCTGCGGCCTGCCTGAACGAATCCAGGAAGACATCGCAGAAGAGTCGGTCACCGACCTGCATGGGCTTGTGCAGCACCAAACGCTGATCGGTCTGAAGAATCTGACTCAAGTCGTAGCCTGTGACGATCTCTTCGAACAGACGTCGCTGAGCAATGGCACCCACGATCGCGACAAAAGTGATGGGAGCGATCAGACCGTCGTATCCGAGGCCTTTGGCTGCCGACTCGTCGTAGTGCGCGGGATGCGCGTCCTGGACGGCGCGAGCGAACTCGCGCACCTTCTCGCGTCCGACCTCGTAGAAGTCTTCGACACGATAGTGGTGACCGACCATCTGGACGGCATGAGCGGCCGGGTCCGTAGGGACCTCGGCCGCTGCCTGGTTCTCTTGCAAATCTGTCACGCGGTGAGACTCTCTTCTAGCTAGGACCCGAAGACGCAGGCCCGGAGAGGGTCTTCCGCGAAAATCGTCGTCCTGTTAAGGACTTACTACTTCGACTCGCGATGCGACTGGTGGGTTCCGCAGTTGGGGCAGAACTTCTTGAGCTCCAGGCGATCGGGGTCGTTGCGCCGATTCTTCTTGGTGATGTAGTTGCGGTGCTTGCATACCTCGCAGGCCAAGGTGATCTTGGGCCGAACGTCGGTCGAGGAGGCCACGGGATGCCTTCTTTCGGGTGTATCTGATTACGAGCAATCAGGGTGGATCATGCATATTGTGTAGCGGTGACCGGACTTGAACCGGCGACGCAACGATTATGAGTCGTTTGCTCTACCAACTGAGCTACACCGCCTCGGTGTCGAGTGTCGCGCGGAAAGCACGGCACCACAATCCAGCGAGCCCCCTAACGGAATCGAACCGTTGACCTTTTCCTTACCATGGAAACGCTCTACCGACTGAGCTAAGGGGGCGTGGCTCAGGAGCGCGTTGCCGCTCTCTTGAAGCCTCCGAAAGATTACACACGAACGAGCGCCAGCACCAAATCCGCTGGTCATCGGGGCAAAAATGGTGCCGGAGCCCATTCTTGCACCGATCGGGGCCTGTGGCGAGGGCTTTGCGGGAACCAACTTGGCCCCGCACTCCCCCGAAACCATCCCCCGGGGCCCATCCCGAGGCCCCTGCGCCCCCGACGCCCCTGAGCCGCAGCCGGCTCCTGCGTCGCCAACGCGCGCTCGACCTCGGCACAAGCACAAAAAAGTCAGCCCCGATTCTCGGAAAGAGAATCGGGGCTGACTTGGTGTGGCAGATGTAGGATTCGAACCTACGTAGGCATAAGCCGACGGATTTACAGTCCGCTCCCATTGGCCGCTCGGGCAATCTGCCGTGCTTGCACCAGGCTTCGATCCGGCGCATTCGCAAGTATATCGCGACGTGCGGCGGCCGAAAACGGCTTCCTCGGTGCGGTGAGAAGAATACAACGAACACACCCCCATTTTGCAAACCGGGTGGTAACGGGCGGTGCCGACCCGATAACGTCGAGGTGTCCACCGGTATGGAAGGTGGGCGGAACTCGATGTTCGTGAACTACCGGAAAGCGGGAGTGTGAAGTGGCTGATTCGTCCTTCGACGTGGTGAGCAAGGTTGACCGTCAAGAGGTGGACAACGCCCTACATCAGGCTGCCAAGGAGTTGACCACGCGTTTCGACTTCCGAAACACGGGAGCGTCGATCGAGTGGTCTGGTGAAGAGACGATCACGTTGAACGCCGACACCGAGGAGCGACTGCTGGCCGCCCTCGACGTGTTCAAGGAGAAGTTGATCCGTCGTGACATTTCGCTGAAGGCATTCGATGCCGGCGAGCCGGCGCAATCCGGAAAGATCTACAAGCTGTCCGGAACCCTGGTCCAGGGCATCAGCAGCGAGAACGCGAAGAAGATCACCAAGAAGATCCGCGACGAGGGCCCCAAGGGCGTCAAGGCGCAGATCCAGGGTGAGGAACTTCGTGTGAGCAGCAAGAAGCGCGACGACCTCCAGGGTGTCATCTCCTTGCTCAAGGGTGAGGACTTCGGGATCGCCCTGCAGTTCGTGAACTACCGGTAGTAGGGGCTGCGCCCCTGTGCGCCTTTTTGGTAGTTCCGACGACCAGAAAGGCGCACAGGGGCCGAAGGCCCTACATCCCCGCCATCTTCTCCAAACGCTCGATCCGGTCCGCCATAGGCGGATGCGTCGAGAACAGCTTGCTCACCTTGTCCCCCGCCCTGAAGGGGTTGGCGATCATCAAGTGGGACTGCGCCGCGAGCTTCGGCTCGGACGGCAACGGCGCGGCCGCGACGCCCGACTCGAGCTTGCGCAGCGCCGACGCCAACGCCAACGGGTCACCGGTGAGCTCGGCTCCCGATTGATCCGCCTGATACTCGCGAGAGCGCGAGACGGCCAGCTTGACCACGGTTGCCGCTATCGGTCCCAGGAGGGAAACGAGCAGCAGCGCGATCGGATTACTTCCCTGCCCGTTCCCTCGTCCGCCGAAGATGCTCGCGTACATCGCGAAGTTGGCCAGGCCCGAGATGACGCTGGCCATCGCGCCGGCCACGGACGAGATCAGAATGTCCCGGTTGTAGACGTGGGAGAGTTCGTGCCCGAGCACGGCCCGCAATTCGCGTTCGTTCAGGATCTGCATGATGCCGCTGGTCACGCACACCGCGGCATGACGAGGGCTACGACCGGTGGCAAACGCGTTCGGGGCGTTCGTGGGGCTGATGTACAGCCTGGGCATCGGTTGGTGCGCCGTCGTGGCGAGTTCGCGCACGATCCGGTAGATCGCCGGTGCCTCGACCTCGGTGATGGGCTGGGCGCGCATCGACCGAAGAGCCAGCTTGTCGCTGTTGAAGTACACGTAGGCATTCATGCCTACGGCAAACAGAACGGATCCCCACAGGAGGAACGGGCTGTTGAACAGCGAGCCGATGAAGACGATCAGCGCCGACATCCCCACCAACAACCCGAATGTCTTCGCACCGTTCGCGTAGCCGTGCAAACCGCTCACCTCTTGCCTCGCCGGAGCCGAAGGCTCACCCGAACTCCCCGGCGTGTGCACCGGGTCTGTTCAGTCAACGAAGGACAGGGTCATCAGGGTTCCCACCCAGAGCTCGTCCGGGTTTCCACCCGGTAGCCCCGATTCGTCGAGGTGTCAGCCGACTCGTTCGATCGTGTAGTCCACGAGACGCACCAGCGCTTCGTTTGCGGGCCCCTGGGGCAGTTCGGCCAACTGAGCCTTCGCCGCGACGGCGTACTCACCCAGCTTTGCCTTCGCCTTGGCCATGCCCGGCGAACGTTCGAGCAGTTCGAGGGCTTCTTCTACCAGGGCGTCTTCGGTAACCGGGCCCGCGAGCAGCTCCCGCAGGCGATCCGCGTCGGCTCCTTCTTCGCGGAACGCGTACAAGACGGGCAGGGTATGGACGCCCTCGCGTAGGTCGGTGCCAGGTGTCTTACCGGACTGCGCCGATACGGACGAGATGTCGATGATGTCGTCGGAGATCTGGAATGCGGTGCCGACGGCATCACCCAGGCGCTCGAGGCGCTCGATGTGAGCTGCGTCGGCGCCGGAGAAGGTGCCGCCGAATCGTCCGGAGGCAGCGATCAGCGAACCGGTCTTCTCCCACACGACCTTGAGGTAGTGCTCGACCGGATCCTGCTCCTTCTTGACGCCGATCGTCTCGCGCATCTGGCCGGTGACCAGCTCGGCGAAGGTCTCGGCGATGATCCGAACTGCTTCGGGCCCGAGCGTCGACACCAGGCGCGACGCGTGTGCGAACAGGTAGTCGCCGGCCAGGATCGCCACGCTGTTTCCCCAGCGGGCGTTTGCGCTGGGTGCCCCGCGCCGCATGGACGCCTCGTCCATGACGTCGTCGTGATAGAGCGTTGCGAGGTGAACGAGTTCGGTGACGGTCGCTGCGGTGATGATCGACGGATCGTTCGGCACCGGTCCGAGCTGCGCGGTCAGGATCGTGAACAACGGACGGAAGCGCTTTCCCCCGGCGCGCGCGAGGTGCAGCGCTGCCTCGGTGAGGAAGTCTTCGCCGTCGGACAGCTCGCTGACCAACAACTCCTCGACATCGGAGAGTCCACCACGCACTACTGCGGCGAGCTGTTCGTCGCCCAGGTCGATGCCTGCAACGACGGTGCTCGATGCGGTTGCGTCGGCAGCAGTCTTTTCGGTGCTCACGATGTCAGTACCCATTCCTGTCGTCAGTGACGGCTCGGTTCCCACGGTAGTGAACCTAGCGGTTCGCGCTCGGGACGGCCTCGCCACGGTGGCGATCGCGAGCCTGGGAAGATGTGAGTGTGTCCGTAGAAGAGCAGTCCCCCGTCGTCGATTCGCTTCCGACCGAAACCGACATTGTGGTTATCGGCGCAGGTCCCGCGGGTTCTTCGGCCGCTGCATGGGCCGCCCGCAGCGGCCGAGACGTCGTGCTGGTGGACGCTGCCGTGTTCCCGCGAGACAAGACTTGTGGTGATGGACTCACTCCGCGCGCCGTAGCCGAACTGGATCTCCTCGGCCTCGGTGAGTGGGTTCGGTCACATACGACGAACAAGGGCCTGCGGTTGTCCGGCTTCGGTCAAGAACTCGAACTCGAGTGGCCAGGAACATCCTTCCCACCGATCGGCAGTGCCATCCCCCGCACCGAACTCGACGACGCCATTCGCCGGTGCGCCGTCGAATCCGGCGCGGTCATGGTCGAGGGCACCAAGGCTGTCGACGTCGAACTCGACGGTGATCGCGTAGCCGCCGTCGTGCTCGCCGGCCCTTCGGGACGCAGCACCCTTCGTTGTCGGACGCTGATCATCGCCGACGGCGTTCGCTCGACGCTCGGCAAGAAGCTGGGTCGTCAGTGGCACCGGGACACCGCGTACGGCGTCGCGGCACGCGCGTATGTCGCGACGCCGCGCAGCGCCGATCCGTGGATCACCTCGCATCTGGAACTGCGGGACGCGGAGGGCACGTTGCAGGCGGGGTACGGCTGGATCTTCCCGCTCGGCACCGGCGAGGTGAACATCGGCGTCGGGACACTGGCGACGTCCAAGCGTCCGGCGCCGGGCGCCCTGCGTCCCCTGCTCGACTTGTACACCGATCAGCGCCGAACCGAGTGGCAGTGGAGCAGCGAAATACATTCCGTAGCTTCGGCTTTGCTGCCAATGGGCGGCGCCGTCTCCAACATCGCCGGACGCAACTGGGCCGTGATCGGCGACGCCGCAGCGTGCGTGAACCCGCTCAACGGTGAGGGCATCGACTACGGCCTCGAAGGCGGACGTTTGGTGGTCGAACAGCTCGGCGCCGACGACCTGACGCAGCTGTGGCCGACCGTGCTTCGGGAGCATTACGGTCAGGCGTTCTCGGTCGCGCGCCGGCTCGCAGGCCTGCTGACTGTTCCGCAGTTCCTGCCCGCGTCAGGTCCGATTGCGATGCGTTCACGAGCACTGATGACGGTTGCCGTCCGGGTTATGGGAAACCTCGTCACCGATGCCGACGCCGATCTGACGGCGAAGGCCTGGCGCGCGTCAGGAGCCGCGTCGAGAAAGATCGACTCGCGACCGCTGTTCGGTTGAGCAATTGCTGTGCGGGTCAGGCAGTGGCGTAATGCAGCGCCACGATGCCGCCGGTGAGGTTGCGCCACTTGACGTTCTTCCACCCGGCAGCCTCGATCTTGCGGGCCAACTCTTCCTGGGTCGGCCAGGCGCGGATCGATTCGGCGAGGTAGACGTAGGCGTCGGGGTTGCTGCTGACGGTGCGTGCGACCTGCGGGAGCGCCTTCATGAGGTACTCCATGTAGACCGTGCGGAACGGCCCGAAGACTGGCGTCGAGAACTCGCTGACGACGAGGCGTCCGCCAGGCTTGGTTACCCGGGCGATCTCGCGCAGTCCGGCTTCGAAGTCGGAGACGTTGCGCAGGCCGAAGGAAATCGTCGCGGCATCGAACACGTTGTCGGCATAGGGCAGGTACATCGCGTCACCTGCGACCATCGGAACTTTGCGTGAGATTCCGGCCTTGAGCATTCCCTTGGAGAAGTCGGTGGCGACGCACCAGGCACCGGAGCGCCCCAGTTCGACGGTCGAGACTCCGGTTCCGGCGGCGAGGTCGAGTACCTTCTCGCCCGGCTTGAGGTCGAGGGCTTCGCGGGTGGCCTTGCGCCACCCCTTGTCCTGGCCGAAGGACAGCACGGTGTTGGTGAGGTCGTATCGCTCCGCGACGTCGTCGAACATCGACGCGACTTCGTGCGGTTGCTTCTCGAGAGTTGCTCGGGTTCCGTGTGTAGTGGCCACACCCGAAACGCTACCAACCCTCGGGCAGCGAGGGCGTTCAGGCTGCTCTGGCACCCGTTCGCCGCCCGAGGCCCTGCACGTCCTCGTAGTGACGGAGCAACTCTTCGCAGATTGCCGGCCAGGTCCGGTGCAGCACCGAGCGCCTCGCCGCGGAGCCGAACTGCACTCGCAGATCACGCTGGCGAAGTGCGTCGACGGCGCTTGGCAGGAGTTCGGTGAACCTGTCCGTCGGCAGGAGGTAGCCGTTGCGGCAATGCGAGATCAGATCACGGGGGCCACCGGCGTCCGGTCCGACGACGGGCACACCGCTCGCGAGGGCTTCCTGAACCGCCTGGCAGAAGGTCTCGTGCTCGCCGGGGTGAACGAACACGTCCAGGCTGGCGTACGCGTCAGCAAGCGCGGTACCGCCGAGTTGTCCGGTGAAGATCGCGTCCGGCATCAGTCGTTGTAGGTTCCCGCGATCCGGGCCGTCTCCGACGATCACGATCTGCACGCTGGGGTCGGCCGCCAGCACGGCCAGTCGCTCGATGTGCTTTTCGGGCGCGAGGCGACCGACGAAACCGACCACCAACCGGTCGCTGTCGCCGATCCAGGACTGCCGCAACGCCGAGCTACGACGCGAAGGCGCGAATCGTTGTGCGTCGACTCCGCGGGCCCATCGGTGCACGCGCGGAATGCCGTGCTCTTCGAGGGCGTCGACTGCCGACGTGGAGGGCGCAAGGGTCCTGTTGCAGCTCTTGTGGATTCGACGGGTCCACGCCCACGCGGCGCGACTGGTGACGCCGAGACCGTAGCTTTCGGCAAATCCGGCGACGTCGGTCTGGTAGACCGCGACGGTCGGGATCCCGAGCCGCTTGGCGACGGCCACTCCCCCGGCGCCGAGCAGGAACGGTGACGCCAGATGCACGACGTCGGGCGAGAAGGTCCGCACGGCCGTGGTCAATCGTGGTTGCGGCAGGCCGACGGGAAGTGAACTGACTTTGGGCACCATGACGGCGGGCACCCGAACCACCTGAACACCTTCGTGTTCGGTGGCGGCAGAGGTATCGGATCCGACAGTGTCCGGCGCAATGACCATGGCGTCGTGGCCAGTGCGATCGAGGTGTTCGAGCACGCGTAGTACCGAGTTGGTGACGCCGTTCATGTTGGGCAGGAATGACTCCGCAACGATGGCTACTCTCACACCGAGAACGGTGACAGGGCCAGGAAAAGTCCACGTCATGTTCGTGTGAAGTTCGGGCGAAGCGCGAACTAACTCGAGGCGACCGGCGCCGATCGCGGAGCCCCCGCTTCCCGCTTGCGCAGATACCAGATCGACGGTCCAGCCAGAAGCCACGTCACGACGATCACGGATCCGGCCGGGATCAGCGCCACGGTCGCATTGCGTCCGGCTACCCTGACCAGGTCGGGCTCCGTCTTGTAGTACTCCACCTCGATGCGTTGTCCCACAGTCAGATTGGTGGGGTAGAGCACGCCGAGTTCAGGGTTGTGATTTGCGCCGTCCGGTGTCACGAAGCTGATCGCCGACCGAAGCGAGCCCGCCGAGAGCACCTCGGCGGTTGCGGTCCCCATGTTCGATTCGATGGTCCGATCGTTGCGCCAGGCACCGAGAACGAGGATGACCGCGAGCACCGAAATGCCGACGGCAACCACCAGCACGCCGATGCGGAGCCGACGCAGAACTGTTTGTGTCACAGCTGTGCCCGCACAGAAGCGTGGAGTTCGCGCAGCCCACTGCGATCTGTCGCGACCTCGAGAACACGGATCCCGTTGGCAGGTTGCGCCAGCGTCGTGGCCAGGGCGTCGACGGTGACGGCTCCGTGTGGCACGCGGTACGCCGCACAGAGCGCAGCGAGGTCCATGCCGTGCGGTGTTCCGAACACTCGCTCGAAGACTCCGGCGTACTGCGGGTCGCCTTGTTCGAGGAGCTCGAAGATG
The DNA here is from genome assembly GCF_053470465.1 of Rhodococcus sp. GB-02. NCBI lineage: Bacteria > Bacillati > Actinomycetota > Actinomycetes > Mycobacteriales > Nocardiaceae > Rhodococcus > Rhodococcus sp. GB-02. Next base: position 2,032,489 of record NZ_JBPUKE010000001.1, on the reverse strand, counting down.
CCGCCGCCGTCGTCGTTGGCGACGACGATGGTGAGGTCGCTCGGCCTCGGCTCACCGGTCCCGATCAGCAGTCCGGAAGCGTCGTGCAGGAATGTCAGGTCGCCCATGAGAGCGACGGTCCGGCCACCCTCGTACGCCAGTGCGGCACCGACCGCCGCCGAGACGGTGCCGTCGATACCTGCGACGCCGCGGTTGGACAGCACCCGCACGGCGGGCTTGGGGTAGCTCACGAGGGCCGCGTCGCGAACGGGGTTGGAGGCGCCGAGCAGAAGCTGGTCACCGTCCACCAACGCATCCATCACGGCCGCTGCGACGTGCAGGCCGGTGGCCTTGGGGTGGGCGTCGAGTTGCTTACGCACGGCAGTTTCGGCGTGTTCGGTCAGCGCGGCGCACCGAGCGATCCACGCGGGATCTGGCGTTCCGGTGATCACTGCCCTGGTACCGGTGGCGAGTACGTTGCCGGACACGTCAGGCCAGCGCGGCCCGGTTGTCAGCGCGTAGACGTCGACGCTCGGGTCGGCCAACACCTTCGAGACCTGGCGATGCAGCGTCGGGCGGCCGGTGATGATGGCCTGCTTGGGCTTGAGTTGCGAGAGAGCGAGTGGATGCAGCGCGATCCCGTGCATCGGAGCCGTCGGCTCGGCCACCGTCGGCAAGCCGGCCAGCTCGGGTCGAAGTGCACTGCCGTGTCCGGAGATGACCACCGTGTCCGCGGTGAGGTCCAGATCGACCGGAACGTCGAGCGTCGCGTTCTGCGTGGTGGTCCAGGCCGCACCGCCGGGACGGCCCTCCGGAACCGGTCCCTGGACGTGCACGTCCGGCACCAGCGGCTCACGGAGCGGGATGTCGAAATGCACGGGGCCCGCGTTTCCGGATCGGGTTCCGCGGGCAGCGGCGAGGACACGGCAGACCGCGGAGCGCCACTGGCTGTTCTGCGTCGAATCGTCTTCGGCCAGGCCCAGGCTGATGGTTGCGCGAACCTGACTGCCGAAGAGCCCAAGCTGCTCGACGGTCTGGTTGGCGCCGGTGCCGAGCATCTCGTACGGCCGGTTCGCGCTCAGGACGACGAGCGGCACTCGCGCATAGTTGGCCTCGAGGACAGCGGGTCCGAGGTTGGCGACGGCGGTCCCGGAGGTCATCACAATGGGGACCGGTCGTTTCCCTGCGATTGCCAGTCCGAGTGCCAGAAAGCCTGCGGTCCGCTCGTCGATCCGCATGTGCAGACGCAACCGGCCGTCGAGGTCGGCAGCCTGTAGGGCAAATGCGAGGGGCGCGTTGCGAGAGCCTGGACACAGCACGACTTCACGCACGCCACCACGAACCAGTTCGTCGACGACGGCTGTGGCTTGTGCAGTGGACGGATTCACGCCTTCAAGAGTGTCAGATGTTCAGGCCCAAGCATGCCCAGGGGCGGGGACAGCGGCATTATGTGGGGGTGCGCACACTCTTCGATCCAGCCGAGCTCGAACCCCGCCGGTTCTACCAGTTACTCACCGCTTCGGTGGTCCCCCGGCCGATTGCGTGGGTGTCCACGGTGTCGGCCGACGGCGTAGGCAATCTGGCTCCGTACAGCTTCTTCACCGTGGCCAGTTCGGCGCCGCCGATCGTGCAGTTCACGTCGGTCGGGCGCAAGGACAGTCTGCGCAACATCGAAGTGACCGGCGAATTCGTCGTCAATCTCGCGACGGCTCCTCTCGCGGACGTCGTGAACGCCAGTTCGGCTTTCTACGACGCCGATGCCGACGAATTTCTCGAGCTCGGTATCGCGAGTGAGCCTAGTGAGCGGGTTCGCCCCGTCCGGGTCGCCGACTCCCCGATCGCCATCGAATGCACGCTCCACCAGGTCATCGAGGTCGGCAATTCGTTTGTCGTGATGGGAAATGTGGTCGCGGTCGCTGTTCGTCCCGAAGCCGTGGCCGACGACGGCCTACCGGACTTCGCGGCTATCGCGCCGATGAGTCGATTGGGCCGAGCACAGTGGGGCCTTCCGCCCGAAGTCGTCGAAAAGGACAGACCCACCACTCCACAGCGACACTAAATCAGGTTAGGGTTACCTGATTAGGTACGAGTAACAGATAATCAGGGAGCAACCAGTCATGGCCAAGCGCGCCAAGTTCGTGAAACCGGCCTCACGCAGCATCGTGTCGGCGCAGGTCGTGGCGAACAAGCGAATCAGCCCCAGTTTCATCCGAGTGACCATTGCGGGCGAGGAACTGTCCACCATCGCACCGATGGGTGCCGATCAGTGGTTCCGCATGTTCATCCCGCAACTCGGTCAGAGTGAACTCCGGTTGCCGAGCGCGGCAAGCAATCTCTGGTACGCGCAGTATCTGTTGATGTCCAAGGACACGCGACCTGTCGTGCGCAACTACACGATTCGCGCCTACCGCGCGGCCGGATCAGGCCTCTTCGGCGAGACCACGGAAATCGACATCGACTTCGCCTACCACGGGGACATCGGCCCGGCATCCGCGTGGGCGGACGCCGCGTCGGCCGGCGACAAGGTCGCCCTCCTGGACGAGGGGTGCATCTACAACCCCACTCCCGAGGCCACGTGGCAACTGCTCGTCGGCGACGAGAGTGCGCTTCCCGCGATCATCGGCATTCTGGAAACCGCGCCCGCAGATCTGCGTGCCGAGGTCTTCGTCGAGATTCCGAACATCGAAGACAAGCAAGACATTCCGGAGCTGGTGAACGTCAATGTTCATTGGCTGGTTCGCGAGGAAGAACACACGACACCGGGTGTTCTGACCCTCGAGACCGTCCGCGATGCCAAACTGCCAGAGGGGCCGTCGTACACGTTTGTCGCCGGCGAACAGGCGCTTACCACCGGGCTGCGTCGGCATCTCGTGAACGACCGGAAGTTCGCCAAAACCGACATCACCTTCACCGGCTTCTGGCGCCACGGCCATTCGGCTCACTGACGGACACATCAAAAGCAACGAGCGGCCCGGGAGATTCTCCCGGGCCGCTCGTTGTTTTATGTTCGCTTAGGCAGCGTGCTTCTGGATCAGCTCGCCCAGACGGGGCAGAGCTGCAGTCACATGCTTCTTGGCCGAACCGCGCAGCTTCGAGTACATCGACTTGACGACGGCCTTGTCGCTGCCGTCGATACGCTCGTCCGTCACCTCGAGGAGGGAATCGGCAACCGCGTCACCGCGGGCGCTGATGAAATCGGCGAAGCTACCTTCGCCGGAAGCCGAGAAGTCCTGCCAGTACGGCTCGAGCTTTGACACGAAAGCCGGCAGAAGCGCGGTGACGGCGTCCGGCACGATGGACGGGCTCACCTTCTTGACCGCGCCGTAGCCACCCTTGAGAGCCAGCCCTGAGGCCCCCGACTTATCCGAAACCTCTGCGTCGATCAAGGTCTGCACGTCCGCGACGACCGCGGGAACCCGTGATTCCTCGAGCAGGGTTTCGTTCAGAGCTGCAACCACTTTCGATCCCTTCATTCTTCACTGATGTTCATCAGGTCGCGCCCGAGACTATACGAAATTCGGCTGGTCCCTACTGCCGAGTATCCGATGGCAGCGCCGAGCCCGCTTCAGCCACCAGTCGCGTCGGTCCGCGGATGCGGCCAGCGTCTCGAGCAGAACCGGATCAGGCTCGACGGCACCCACCGACAAAGCACCGTCGACAGCTGCCCCGGTAACCGCGACATCCCGGACGAACAGGCCGCCGGTGCCGAGGCCGCAGGCAAACGGAAGCGAAGGCAAGGCTGCCGCGGCCGCCAGCCCCGCTGACATCCCCACAGCCGTGTCCAGCGCACTCGAGACCACCACCGGCACCCCGTAGTCCGCCAGCTGCGCCGACAGCGCCACCACAGCACGCATTCCGCCCAGCGGCGGCACCTTCACGACGGCTACGTCCGCTCCCCCGGCTCGTACGACGCGCAGGGGATCCTCGGCACGGCGAATGCTCTCGTCGGCAGCGATCCGCACACCGGTCCCCGCCGCGCGGACCCTGACCAGCTCCTCGACGCTTGCACACGGCTGCTCGGCGTATTCGAGTTCACCGTCTTCGGTGATCGCACGCAAAGCCGTGATCGCCTCGTCCACACCCCAACCGCCGTTGGCGTCGACGCGTACGTTCGGGATGTGCCGACGCACCTCGTTCACCCGCGCGACGTCCTGCGCCAGAGACTGCCCCTTCTCGGCGACCTTGACCTTGGCGGTCCGGGCCCCGGGGAAGCGCTCCAGCAATTCCGGAACGGCAAACGCGTCGATCGCCGGCACTGTCGCGTTGACGGGAACTGCATCACGAAGCGCCGGCGGCGGACCCAGCCACGCCGCTTCGATACCCGCGAGCAGCCACTGCGACGCCTCTTCGTCGTCGTACTCGACGAACGGGGCGAATTCTCCCCACCCGGCCGGGCCACGAACGAGCAAGGCCTCACGAGTCGTGATGCCGCGAAAGCGAACTCGCATCGGCAGCGCGAGCACCGCGGCGTCCGCGATCAGATCGTCGAACGAGGGGAACATGTCAGGGCTGTCCTGGAAGCAGTTCGATCATGAGCGCCTCACCGTCGGCGAGGAGCTTGCCGTCGAGGTCCGTCAGGCGCGCGCTGACAAAAGTCTTGCGACCCTCGACCCGATCCACCTTCCCCTCGATCACCAGTTGTGTGTTGAGCGGAGTGATGGCGCGGTAGTTGATGTGGAGGTAGCCGGTGCGGGAGATCGGACGGCCACCCGCGTGGACCGTCATCCCGAAGACGTCGTCGAAAAGCAGGGGCAGGACACCTCCGTGAGCGGCGCCGTTGCCGCCCAGGTGGTAGCGGCGGAAGACACCGGTACTGCGGACTCCTTCGGTGTCGAACTTCTCGACCATCCACGGGAGCATGAGGAGGCTGCCGCGACCGGGCAGTTGAATGTTGGAACCCGCGGGCGACTTGCCTTCCGGGACCTCGTACGGCGTCAACCGATCGGCAAGTTCCTCGGCCTGCGTAGCGATGTCTGCGAGTACGTCGTCGGGCACGTTGGTCGAGACCGCAAGGTCCTGCAACCTGCGCATCGCTTCGACGAAACGGCCGAAGTCCGGACCTGCGGGAGTGTGCCGGAACCGCGGAAATCCGCCCCGGTTCTCACCGTCTGTGACGATCTCCGTGCCATCTGCGGTTTGTTCGCTCATGACCTGCACGTTAGCGCGCCCGGGAACGTGTTCTACCTCAGGTATCCGTTAGACGCGCGACGCTTGCCTCTATCGTGACTCAGGTGACCTTCAACCCGCAGCTCTGGCGCCCCGTCCCCGGATTCGAGAACCTCACCGACATCACCTACCACCGGCATGTCAGCCAAGGCACCGTTCGCGTCGCCTTCGACCGACCGGAAGTGCGTAATGCGTTCCGCCCGCACACCGTCGACGAGTTGTACCGCGCGCTCGATCACGCCCGGATGACCTCGGACGTGGGCGCGGTGCTCCTCACCGGCAACGGACCGAGCGAGAAGGACGGCGGTTGGGCGTTCTGCTCCGGCGGAGACCAGCGCATCCGTGGTCGCAGCGGCTACCAGTACGCCGAAGGAGAAACGGCGGACACCGTCGACAAGGCACGCGCAGGGCGCCTGCACATCCTCGAGGTCCAGCGCCTGATCCGCTTCATGCCGAAGGTCGTGATCTGCCTGGTCAACGGCTGGGCTGCGGGCGGCGGCCACAGCCTGCACGTGGTGTGCGACCTGACCCTCGCCAGCCGCGAGCACGCACGGTTCAAGCAGACCGACGCCGACGTCGGAAGCTTCGACGGCGGCTACGGCAGCGCCTACCTGGCAAAGATGGTGGGCCAGAAGTTCGCCCGCGAGATCTTCTTCCTGGGTGAGACGTACACCGCCGAGGAAATGCATCAGATGGGCGCCGTCAACAAGGTTGTCGACCACGCCGAACTCGAAAACGTCGCGATCGACTGGGCCGGCAAGATCAACGGCAAGTCGCCGCAGGCGCAGCGAATGCTCAAGTACGCGTTCAACCTGCAGGACGACGGGTTGGTCGGTCAACAGTTGTTCGCCGGTGAGGCAACCCGTTTGGCATACATGACCGACGAGGCCGTCGAGGGTCGCGACTCGTTCCTCGAAAAGCGTGATCCCGACTGGTCACCATATCCCTGGTATTTCTGAGACAGTAGTGAAGAGAGGGGAGGTCGGACGTGGAGATTCTGAGCAGTCGGACGATTTTGCGCCCGAGCGAGTACGAACGAACGCTGAGCTTCTACCGGGACACCCTCGGCCTGGCGATCGCTCGTGAATATCCAGGCGGCACAGTCTTCTTCGCCGGCCAAGGGCTGATCGAAGTCGCTGCGCACGGCGGCACCGGCGAGGGTGGCTTTCGCGGCGCGATCTGGCTGCAGGTCCGTGACCTCACTGCCGCTCAGACCGAACTGGTTCTCTCCGGGGTCAAGATCGCCCGCGAGGCCAGACAAGAACCGTGGGGACTGCACGAGATGTGGATTGCCGACCCGGACGGGACGCCGATCGTGATGGTGCAGATCCCGGAGGACCATCCCATCCGACGCGATTCCCGACCGCCGTCCGTGTAGTCGAGACACAGCTGTAGCCGAGCAGAGACAGATGCCCGCCACGAACTTCCGTGGCGGGCATCTGTCGGTTCTTCGCAGAGATCAGTTGCGCGTGCTCAGCGCCTGCGAGATCTGATCGCTCTGGGCCTGACCCTCGAGTAGTTGACGAACCAGCCACAGCCGCAATACCTTTGCCACCGATGCGGCCAGGAAGAGCGCAACACCGACCACTGTCAGGGCGAGGAAAACCACGGTGAGGATCTGGTACGACACCAGATCCCGCAGGTCCGAAAGCGTCAGCGAAGAGATGTAGACGACGAAGGCGCCGACCACTCCGACGACCATGAGCACCAGGCCCGCGATGCGCGTCGCCGCGTCGCCGCCTGCCTGCTTCTTGTCCAGCTTCAACTCTGCGATGTTCTTCTTGAATTCCTCACGGCGATCTTCGGCGAGAGTAGTCATCGTCATCCTCCTAGATAACTGGTAGAAAGTTCGTTTTCGATGTCGTGTGGATCGCCGGTCTTGACGACGCGTCCCTGCAACATCAGTGCGGCCGAGGTCGCGATGGGCAGCACCGCTCGTGCGAACTGCTCAGCGACGAGAATGGAAATGCCTTCGGCTGCAAGCGAGCCGACGACGTCGTACATCTGCGAGACGATTCGAGGTGCGAGGCCCATCGACAGCTCGTCGAGCAGGAGCACCGTCGGGTGAGTGCCGAGTGCCCGTGACAGCGCCAGCATCTGCTGCTCGCCGCCGGACATCGATCCGGCCAACTGTCCGCGCCGCTCCCCCAGGATCGGGAACCTGCCGTACGCAACCTCTTCGAGTTCGGCCAACCCGACGCCCGTTCCGGTGGCGATCCACAGATTTTCGCGCACGGTCAGGTTGGCGAAGATCCCGCGCCCCTCGGGGATGGAGCAGACCCCCAGCCGAGCCAACTCCGAAGGCTCGACGCCGTTGACGACCTGGCCCGCGAGCCGGAACTCGCCGCGGGTGACCGGCAGGACACCCGAGCAGATCTTGAGCGTCGACGTCTTGCCACCGCCGTTGGGTCCGAGCAGCGCCACCACGGCGCCCGGTTCGAGAACCAGATCCACCCCGTGCAGAACCTCGATGGATCCGTAACCGGCACGGACACCGGACAGTTCGAGCAACGGTTCGGTGCGGTCGGGGCTGCGTATGCCCTCGTCGATTTTCGCCTCGCCAATTTTCGCTGAAGTCATACCGCCTCCTCCTCGGTCCCGATGTAGGCTGCGATCACTTCCGGATCCGTCCGGATCTTCTCCGGATCGCCCGAGGCGAGGACTGCGCCGTAGTCGAGCACGTGGATGGTCGAGCACACTTTCATCACCAGCGGAATGTCGTGCTCCACCAGACAGATTCCGAGTCCCCCCGCTGCCAGTTCGGTGAGCATCTCGGCAAAGACCTCGGTTTCCTGCTCGGTCTGGCCCGAGGCCGGTTCGTCGAGCAGCAGCACTCGCGGGTCGGTCATGAGCGCCCGTGCAACTTCGACGACGCGGGCGCGTCCGGTGGGGATGTCCGCGACGTCCTTGTCCGCGACATCGGTGAGTCCGGTCAGCTCCAGCAGGCGATCGGTCTCGCTGTCCACGTCGATCTTGTTGCGGCCGTTCGCCTTGTGGATGTCTCCGGCGACGCGCAGGTTGTCACGCACCGACAGTGAGACGAACAGTTCGAGCCGCTGGAAGGTACGTGCCAGCCCGCGACCTGCCCGCTTGTGCGGCGGCAGCTTCGTCACGTCGACGCCGCCGAGGAACACCTGACCGGAGGTGGGTTTCTGCAGCCCGGTGATGGTGTTGAAGAGCGTCGTCTTACCGGCGCCGTTCGGGCCGATCAACCCGGTCACCGTTCCCGGAGCCACCGTCAGTGAAACGTCCTTGACGGCCACGTGTCCACCGAAACGAACGCTCACACCGCGTGTTTCGAGCAGAGGTGTCTCAGACATGGGCGGTCAACTCCTTTTCGGACTTGACGAGGTCGATGCCGAGTTCACGGTCGAGTTCCTCGCGCACCTCGTCGCTGTATGGGACGTCGATCCCGACCTCTTCCGGGACCAGCATCTTCTTCGCCGCCAGTTCTTCCGGAGTGAGAACCGCACTGGGCATGACCATCTCACCGATCACGGGCAGCATGAACACGACCGCGATGGTGATGGACGCGAACCACCAGTTGCCGAGCACCCCGGTCAAGGCAAGGACGTACGTCACCGCGATCACGGCGGCGCCGCCGTAGAGGACTGGCGTGGCGTCGGTGAGCCTTCGGTAGCCTTCGACGACCTGGTGGATGGTGCCACTGGGGTTCGCGCCGACCCCGATGCCGATCAGTGCCGGGCTGACGGCCGCGATGTTGCCGAAGAGCAGCCACATTCCCTCCAACTCCGGTTGCGCCGAAGCCAGATTGGTGAACGAGACCATGATGACGGCGAAACCGATTCCGGCCATGAGGCCACCGAACAGCGCGCCGGTGACGTATCCGATACCCGCGACGACGGTCAGCATGAGCAGCGAGAGGCTGACCATGATGGCAAAGCTTTCGCCCGAAACGGAGCCCATGGCGCTCGACATCAGAATGCCGCCGAGGCCGGCGATCCCCGAGGAGATCATGAAGACACTCAGCTTGAGCCGAACCAGGCTCTGCCCGAGCATGGCCGAACCGGCCGGGCTGTCCTTCATCGCAGCGAGTCGGCGCCCGTAGCCGCTGTTACGCAACGCGATGACGCCGACACCGAGCACCGAGAACAGCGCGGTCACGGTCATCAGGAACACCGTCTCGTTGCTCAGATCGAGCGGGCCGATCTTCAGCGGTGGGAGGGCGATGTTGCCGTCCTTGAACAGCGAATACTTCATGCCGAACATCTCGTGCTCGGTGGTGTCACGAAGGACCATGTTGGAGAGGAACACTCCGAAGGCCATGGTCGCAAGCGCGAGATACAGTCCTCGCAGCCGCAGCGCCGGCAGGGCAACGAGGCCGCCGATGACTGCGGTGACCAGGACTCCGACGACGATGCCCCACAGGTTGAGGTGCGCGGCCAACCCGGAACCGGAGATCCCGAAGTGGAAGGCCACGATGGTGGCGATAGCACCGAAAGATACCGGCGCCAAGTTCAATTCACCCGCATAACCGGTGAGGAGGGTGAGCGAGAGCGCGATGATCGCGAACGTCATTCCGATGGTCAGTGTGGTGACGGCGGAGGTCACCATCAGCAGACGGATCAGGTAGACGATGACGATCAGCGCCACGCCCCAGACGACGGCCTTGCGCACGCTCGGAACGTGGTAACGCTCGCGAGTCCGAGTGACCGCGCCACGCAACCGGTCCTGTGGGAGCACGATCAACACCACGAACAGCGCGATCATCGGCAGGGAGACACGGAAATTCGACGTCCAGCTCCAACTCGTCGGAAAGTACGCCAATACGTACGTACCGGCAAGCCCGAGAACCACGGCGCCGACAAACGTGCGCGGAATGCTGCGCAACCGGCCGAACATGGCCGCGGCAAACGCGTCGATCACCAAGAGCGTCAACATGTTCGCCTCGAGTGTGCCGCCGCTGATCGGGGTGATCAGGATGCCGGCCAGGACTGCGAGCGTCGAACCCATCGCCCAGGACAGTGCCGCGAGACGCTCCGGATTGTGGCCGTTGAGGCGCAGTAGTTCCGGATCGTCGACGACGCCGCGCATCGCGACGCCGGCGCGGGTGCGCGTAAACAGGAGCCGCAGGCCGACGGCGATAGCGATCGCAACGAGGATGCAGATCAACTCGTGGTAGCGGATGCTTGCGCCGAACACCGTGATCTTGGACTGGTCGCCGAAAAACATCTGCATCGTCCGAGCAGTTTCGGGGTGCCAGAACCAATGCGAGATCGAGAGCATACCGAGCAGGATCGAGACCGTCACAACGATTTTCGTGACCTCCGCCGTATCGCGCAGACCCTTCATGATCAAGACGTAGAGGCCGAGGCCCATCAGTGGCCCGACCAGGACGAGTGAAATCAGCAAGGCAACGGCGGTGGGAAGTTCCCAGCCGTAGCGCAACTGCCAGTAGATGAACGCACCGAGCATTGCCTGAGCACCGTGCGCGAAATTGAAAATGCCTGACGTGTTGTACGTAAGCACCAGCCCGGAGGCGGCGATCGCATACACCGATCCCAGGACCAAACCCAAGATCGTGAAAGTGACAAAAGTGTTCATAGCTGAACCCTCGTTAGGGACTCGGGCGGTGGTTGGCGCTCACCGCCCGAGTCAGGAGAATCAGGACTGCGGCTTGATGACGTTCGCGTTCTGGTACTTCGTCGACACGCGGTCGGCGCCGAGTTCGGTTCCCCACGTGCTCTTGTCGGTCGCGACGAGGTACTTGGGGTCACACTTGAATTCGCCCGCGGTGGACGGGAATGCCTGCGAGTAGGTATTGCCCTTCAGCGAGGTCATGAGTCCGCAAGTGGCCGGCATGTTCTTGCCGGGATCGGTGGCGGCGTGCAATCCGCCGCCGTCCCACTCGTGAATGTTCGAGAGTTCGTCGACCATGCACTGGCGCGTCAGATCGCTGCCGCACTCGTCCGCGGCGGCCGCCCACAGCAGGAACGACGACGCCGCCTGCATCCCGAGGAGCGCCGTCTTTCCGCCCTGCTCGGAGACCAGATCCACGTACTTCTTCACTGCGGGCACCTTGTCCGCGTTCTCGAGCATCTGGAAGGTCATGCCCGCGTTGAGGTTGTCGAGCAGGCCGGTGTCCTTGTTCCAATCGGAGACGGTCGCGCCGTACCAGGTGGCTTCGCCGAAGAAGATGGGCTCGATCCCGACCTGGTCGAGAGCCTTCACGAAGTTCAGCTCCGACGGGCTCGCCGATCGTGACGTCCAGATACCCTTCGCGCCACACTCCTTGTACTTCTCGGCAAACGGCACGTAGCTCGATTCGCCCTCGTAGTTGAGGGTGACGCCACAATCCTTGAGCTTGAAACCCGCAGCCTCGGCGATCGAGCGAATCTTCGTGGTAGAGCTGATGATCGTGGGCATCGTACTGTTGACGACGTCGAAGTCGTTCACCAGGTCGGGGTGCATCTCGGCCATCTGGAACCACTGCGAGCCGTTCGCGTAATCGACCGGGAACGGGACACCCTGGAACGTCATCGGTCCGTTGGCTGCGTCGGGCGAGACGGTGAAGCCTGGCACGGACACCAGATTGCACGCGACACGCGTCTGCTCGGCGGTCTGATCCATCGCGAAGCCGTAGCCGACCATCATGAACTGGCTTGCGCACGCTTCCTGCATGACCGAGTTGGCCTGCGTCATCGCGGCGTCGTAGTCGGTTCCGACGACCTTGCGGCCGTTGATGCCGCCCTGATCGTTGCACCACGAGATGAGCGCGTTCACCGCGTCGCTCATTTCCTTGTTCAGCCCCGGCGACTTCACGTACCCGCGGTCGTCGCCGAATCCGATCTTGATCTCGGTGTCGCTGACGCCCTGATCGGTTGCGCCGGTGGCGTCTCCTTCGCCACACGGCGAATCGAGGGTGCCGAACTTCGCATCGGAGGTGCTCGACGCGAGGTCGGCGCTGACGCCGGATCCGCCGACAGCGACGGCGTAGGGATCGTCACCACGATTCGATGCGCAGGCTGACGCCAGAACGGCGGTCGCGGCGAGTGCCACGATCAGCTTCGTGGACTTGTTGGGCTTCACGGTCGGAGCTCTCCTTCTCACTGACAGACACCGAGAAACAGGGGTGAAACCCCTGTTCCGGTGCGCTCGGTGCCCGTAGGTAATCAGCGTTTAAAACGGTCCGAATGTGCCTTCCCGGTGAGTGAGACCAAAAAGTGAGGTCCCACACAGGGTTCCAATTTCGTGGCGCTGAACACATCACGAACGGCAGCGCCGCAGCCCACGCACGGGGACGTACTCCACGGAGCCCCTGTTCGCATCCCGTTCGCTGTACTTTTACGCGTTCGATACGCACAATTCACGTTGTGACCGCAGAGCTCGTAATCCTCCTGGTGGTAGTTGTCACCGCCCTCGCGTTCGATTTCACGAATGGTTTTCACGACACCGGTAACGCAATGGCCACCTCCATCGCGACCGGTGCACTCAAGCCCAAAGTTGCGGTCACACTTTCCGCGATCCTGAACCTGGTCGGTGCATTCCTGTCCGTCGAGGTCGCCGCGACGGTGGCCAAAGGTGTCGTCAACCTCGGCGCGGTCAGCGGGCAGGATCTGCTGCTGATCGTGTTCGCCGGTCTTGTCGGCGGAATCATCTGGAACCTGGCGACCTGGCTTCTCGGATTGCCGTCGAGCTCCTCGCACGCACTGTTCGGCGGATTGATCGGCGCCGCAATCGCCTCCATCGGTATGGGCGGAGTCGAGTGGGGTGGAGTTCTGACCAAGGTCGTCGTCCCCGCAATCCTCGCGCCGGTCGTCGCGGCTCTGGTCGCCGGCGTCGGCACCAAGCTCGTGTACCGCATCACCGCATCCGTCAAGGAAGACGAGCGCGAGCGCGGTTTCCGTTTCGGACAGATCGGCACCGCCTCACTGATCTCACTTGCACACGGCACCAATGACGCCCAGAAGACGATGGGCGTCATCTTTTTGGCCCTGGTCGCTCACGGCACCATCACCGCCGAAACCGAGATGCCGTTCTGGGTGAAGTTCACCTGTGCCGTCGCGATCGCGCTCGGCACCTACCTCGGCGGTTGGCGCATCATCCGCACGCTGGGCAAGGGCCTTGTCGAGATCGCCGCGCCACAGGGTCTGGCAGCCGAAGCGTCGTCCGCCGCCATCATTCTCACGTCGAGCCACCTCGGACTCCCCCTCTCGACCACCCACGTCGCCACCGGATCGATCCTCGGTACCGGCATCGGCCGCAAGGGCGCCGAGGTCCGCTGGGGCGTCGCGGGCCGGATGGCCGCCGCCTGGTTGATCACCTTGCCGTCGGCCGCCGTCGTCGGCGCTATCTGCTGGGCACTCGCGCATCTGGTCGGCGGACTTGCCGGGGTGCTCGTCGTCTTCGCCGCTCTCATCGCGTTCGCGATCTTCATGTACCTGCGTTCGCGTAAGGAACCCGTAGACGCGGCCAACGTGACCGCCGAATGGGACGAGAATCCGGATGTGACGGCTCGAGAGATTCCGGTCGCCGATCCCACTCCGTCCACCGAACCCACTCGCAACTCCTGAAAGGGGCGCAAGAGAATGCATCTACTCACCGATACCCTCGATTCGCTCTGGCAGGTAGTGGCAGTCGGACTGCTCTTCGGAGCCGGACTGCCGGCGATCTTCGCCTTCGGTCTCAAGTCGCTGAGCCTGCCGAACGCCGACGGCACCGAAGGACCGTCCACCCTGGGTAAAATGGGTGCGTACCTCTGTTTTGTGGTCGTGCTCGTCACGATCTTCGCCGGAATACTGTTGTTGATGAAGAACTTCTTGGCCAGCACGTTCGGAATCCACGTCTTCTGAGTGGTCGTCGCGGCACACCACTGAAACCACCGAAACGAAAATGAGGCCGAGGATTTGAGCAAGTATTCATTGCGCAGCGTGCTCGACTGGCTGCGTGCCGGGTACCCCGAGGGCATCCCGGACAAGGATCATTTTGCACTGCTCGCCGTTCTCCGTCGTCGTCTGACCGACGAGGAGATCGAGCAGGTCGTTTCGATGTCCATCGAGTCCGCACACGAGGTACCGGACCGGCACGTCGACTACGACACCATCCGCGCCATCATCGAGGGAATCCTCAACGAGGAGCCTTCCGAGGACGACGTCGATCGTGTCACCGAGAGGTTGCGCGCAGGTGGGTGGCCAGTCATCGAAGACGCGGAATCCGACAACGAAGTTCGAGACGTGAGCTGACCTCATGGCCCTTCCGCCCTTCCTCACGTCGATAGTCGGCTGGTTGCGGGCCGGCTATCCCAATGGCGTCCCCGAGCAGGACTACATCCCGCTCTTCGCACTTCTCACTCGCAGACTCTCCGAAACCGAGGTCGACGCCGTCGCCGACGCGTTGATCGAGGACGGCGATCTACCCATCGAGAAGACCGACATCCAGGTCCTCATCACGAAGATCACCAACGAGATGCCACTCGAAACCGACGTCGACCGCGTGCGAAGCCATCTGGCTGCCGGTGGTTGGCCGCTGGCCGGGCCGGATGTCCGGTGAACGTTCTTCGCACACTGGCCGTTCCGCAGGGTGAGGCGGTTTACGAGGTACTGCCGCGCATCGCGCAGATCCTCGAAGGCAAGCACGACGCCGTGCTCCCCGTCCCGGCGTCCGACGCGCGCGAGACGGCCCGCCTGAGCGATGCTCTGCACCCCGATCAGCCCATCGACGACGGTGCTTCGCTGGTAGTCGCGACCTCGGGAACCACCGGCACTCCGAAGGGTGCGATGCTCACGGCGAGCGCACTGCGGGCAAGCTGCGACGCGACGCATGAACGCCTCGGCGGGTCGGGGTCCTGGTTGCTAGTTCTCCCCCCGCACCACATCGCCGGTATGCAGGTTCTGTTGCGCAGTGTCCTCGCCGGAACACAACCGGTGATCGTCGACGTCAGTGCGGGTTTCGACCCGGCGGCATTGCCGGGCGCTGTCGCCGCGATGAGCGGACCGCGCCGCTACACCTCGTTGGTGCCGACGCAGTTGGTCAAGGCGCTCGGTGATCGCGCCGCGGTCGAGGCATTGGCTTCGCTCGACGCTGTCCTGCTCGGCGGCGCTGCGACTCCAGCACCGGTACTCGCGCAGGCAGCCGAAGCTGGCGTCACCGTCGTCCGGACCTACGGAATGAGCGAGACGTCAGGCGGCTGTGTGTACGACGGAATCCCGTTGTCCGGGGCACGGATTCGTATCGACGACGGCCGGGTTCTGCTGGGTGGGCCGATGCTCGCGTCCGGGTACCGCGGGCTTCCCGACCACCCTGCCTTCGCCGAGCCCGGGTGGTTCCGGACCGACGACGCCGGATCAGTGGTCGACGGGGTCCTTGGCATCAGCGGCCGGTTGGACGAGGCAATCTCCACCGGCGGGCTGACCGTCGTACCGCAGGTGGTCGAGGCCGCGTTGGCCGATCATCCTGCCGTGCGCGAGTGCGCGGTGATCGGCGTCGACGACCAGCGGCTGGGGCAGCGGGTGGTGGCCGTGGTCGTACCCGAGGGCGAAGCTCCGACGCTCGAAGAACTTCGCGCACATGCTCAGCGGACACTCGACGTCACTGCAGCGCCGCGGGAGCTGTTCGTCGTGGACGCACTCCCCCTGCGTGGACCTGGCAAGCTCGATCGCGCCGCTCTGGTGGCGCGGTTCAGCTAGCAGCCGCAGCACGATTGTTCAGCCGCAGGCCTGATCAGCGCCGCGGCTGCACAATCAGCGCGCGGCTCCGCGGAGGCAAGCCCGCTCGAACCTTTCGCGGACGCGTTCGAAGTCGCGAAGATCCGCCCATACCCACCGGAACACCTCGAACCCCGCGTCCCGGATAGCGTCCTCCCGCAGTTTCTCCCGCTCTACCGCCCTACCCGGATTGTCGCCGCGGTACTTGACCATCCCGTCGAACTCGCCCACCACACCGTGCTCTTTCCAGAAGAAATCGACCCTTGCGATGAACCGGCCAACGTGACGGATCTCGTGCTGCAGGGTCGGCATCGGCCAACCGTCGTCGCGCATGCGTACCCGGCTGATGGACTCCCCCGGACTCTCGGCACCAGGTTCGATGAACGTCGCCGCCACTCGAGCGCGACTCATCCCCAGCCGTCCGCGCGCATGATCGAGCGAAGCGTCGACGTTCTCACGCCTCATCCCACGTCGCAGGGCGCAATCACCGATCACCACGGCGGTCTCGAACGGCGTCGTCCGTGCGAGGTCGACGAACGTTCGCGCAAGCGACGTGGTTGCGACGCCGTCGATCAGCACGACCTCCTCGGTCGGGACCACTGCTGGATGAAGATGCAAGGTCTGGCTCTTCCGCCCACCCGAGCATCGGTTCCGCGTCATGTGCACGGTGTCCAATCGCAATCCGCCGCAATCCAATCCGTGCGTGACCGCTGCCGAAGCGTGGCTCACGATTGCGTCTGGTCCACAGCTTTCCGCGGCTGCCATGACAGCGCAGCGGTGGCGTGCTCTCGCATCGAGTTCGCGGAAGTGATCGGCGCGCATGTAGATCCCCGCTGCGATTCGGTGCAGCTCACCGCGCCTGACCGCTCGCTGCAACTGCGCGTCGCTGGTGCCGTCGCGGTGAGCCTGTGCCCGCGTGAGAATCTCCATGCAGCGAGCGTGATGCCGCCGCGCCCGCACACCGACAAGCAAGATCCGTCTGGGGATTGTTTGCCGGTTGTGGAGCACCGACCTCGCGCGCTGTGCAAGTAACCGCAAGTTCCACGCAAGGTCCATGCAAGATCGGTCTGCCAAGCTTCATCCCATGAACCACACAGCTTCGCCTCTTGCCATCGAGGCCGACGGACTCGTCAAGAAGTTCGGCGAGCACCGCGCGGTCGACGGCGTCAGCCTCACCGTCCCCACCGGCTCGGTCTTCGGCGTCCTCGGGCCGAACGGCGCCGGCAAGACCACCACCGTCCGCATGCTCGCCACCCTCCTACGCCCCGACGGCGGTGAGGCACGCATCTTCGGCCACGACGTCAGCCGTGAACCCACCGCGGTCCGTTCCCTGATCGGCGTCACCGGGCAGTACGCCTCCGTCGACGAGGACCTGACCGCAACCGAGAACCTCGTGATCTTCTCGCGGCTGCTCGGCCTGAGCCGCCGCGATGCGCGCACCAAGTCCCTCGAACTCCTCGAGGAGTTCGAACTGGTCGAGGCCGCAAGCAAACCGCTCAAGAACTTCTCCGGAGGCATGCGTCGACGCCTGGATCTGGCGGCCAGCCTGATCGCTCGCCCGCCACTGCTGTTCCTCGACGAACCCACCACGGGTCTGGATCCGCGCACCCGCGCCCAGATGTGGGTGACCATCCGACGATTGGTCGCCGAGGGTTCGACGGTGTTGCTCACCACGCAGTATCTGGACGAGGCCGATCAGTTGGCGGATCGCATCGCGGTGATCGACCGCGGCCGCGTGATCGCCAACGGCACCGCCGACGAACTCAAGGCTTCGGTCGGGATCTCCTCACTCCAGCTCAAGCTGGTCGATCGTGATCGCACCGAGGAAGCTCGCTCGCTCATCGCGTCGGCGCTCGGCGTCGAGGTAGGTGTCACGCCCGAGGTCGGACGGATCACCGCCCCGTTGAGCGACCCGTCCATCACCGCCGACCTGTTGATCCGCCTGCGCGAGCAAGGTATCGCCGTCGACGAGATCAACGTACAGAAACCCAGCCTGGACGAAGTGTTCCTGACCATCACCGGGCACCAGCCCGAAGACGGTGGACGCAACGACGCCCAGTCCGACAACGACTCCGATCGGAGCGTCGCATGACAACCACCCTCACCAAACCCCGGTCACCGATTGCCCAGCCGGATGCCGCACCCCGCCGCATCAGCCTGCAGCAGAGCTTCGCGAACACTTTCACGATGGCGTACCGCGGAATTCTCAAGATCAAGCACAACCCCGAGCAACTGTTCGACGTCGTCATCCAGCCGATCATCTTCACGTTGATGTTCACCTACATCTTCGGCGGCGCACTCGCCGGTGACGTGACGGCGTATCTGCCGACGATCATTCCCGGCATCCTCGTTCAGACCGTCATCACCGGTTCCATCGTCACGGGCACCCAGCTTCGTGAGGACATGGACAAGGGCGTGTTCGACCGCTTCAAGTCCCTGCCCATCGCTCGGATCGCCCCGCTGTCCGGTGCATTGCTCGCCGACGTCGTGCGCTACGGCATCGCCACGACCATCACGTTCATCGTCGGTTTCGCGATGGGATACCGCCCCGCAGGCGGCGTGGTCGGCATTCTGTCCGCCGCGATCCTGGTCATGGTGTGCGCGTTCTCGATCAGCTGGATCTTCGCCCTCATGGGCGTAATGATGAACAAAGCGTCCACGGTGCAGGGCGTTTCGATGCTCGTGCTGTTCCCGCTGACGTTCCTGTCGAATGCGTTCGTCGATCCTGCCACCATGCCGAGTTGGCTTCAGAAGTTCGTGAGTATCAACCCGGTCTCACACTTGGTGACCGCGGTTCGCGAGCTTGCCAACGACGGTCACTTCGGTATCCACGTCGTGTGGTCGTTGGTCGGCGCCGCGGTGATCGTTGCCGTCATGGCACCTTTGACTGTCCGTATGTACATGCGCAAGACGTAAGTCCCGCACCACTGTCCAGCTCTAATCCAGCACCGGTCCGCGAAGCACAGCCAACACTGCTTCGCGGACCGCTCTGCGTGAGTAGCCCGACACCTTCTCGGTTTCCTCAGACCACCTGTCGGCTCCGACCACACCAACCGCGAAGTCGGAGAGACGCGCATGGTGGAGCGAGACGAAGTCTTGTCTCCCGGGCATTTTCAACGACAGAGCCATCAGTTCGACCCCGCGGTCGATGTTGCCCGTGACAAGATCGAACGAGCCGATCGCCGACGCCAAGGAACCCGCGAGCGGCAGGTCCGCATAGCCGTTCGGATCGAACTTGAGAGCACCCGAATCCTTCATCTGCAGAACACGACCGGCCACGAGTTCATGTCGTCCGTGAACGACGTGAGCGCACACTGCCGCGGCACCGAGCAGAACGACGAAGGGATCACCGAAGATGTTCTCGATTGCAGGACCCAACAGCTCCAGTGCTTCTCGATACCGAGCCAGGCCGTCCTCGATACGGCCGTCCGCGAGATCCGCCTCGGCAATGCTCGCCATGAGCGCCGCGCGCCGTTGATCGGTTTCGATGGCACCGGTCCCGGTCGAGTGCGCCAGGGCCGGGCGCGCCCGATCGAGAAGTGTTCGCCCGCCGGCGGTGTCACCGGATGCGATCATCGCTCCGGCTTGAAAGCAGATGAGCTGCATCGCCTCGTCACGTGCACCGAGACGTTCCATCGACGCCGCCGCAATCGCGTAGAACGCGATGGCGTCGCCATAGCGGGCGGACTGGCTGTGAACTGACCCGACATGCTGGGCTGCCATCGCCAGTCCCCATTCGTCACCGACACTGGTCGCGTAGTCGAACAGAGTCTGCCCGTCCAGCAATGCGCCGCGCAGATCGCCGATGTTCTCCCGCATGTTCGAACGCGCGGACAGCGCAGCCATTCGGGTCTCGGGGTCGGAACTGCGAACGCCTTCCGCAACCAACCGCGCAAGTTTGTGGTTGGCGATCCCACTCGTGGAGAGCCTGATCAGAAATGCAAACAACGGACCGAGATCATCGCGCTCACGCAACAGCTTTCGAAGACGAACCCGCGCACGGGCATGGTTTCGATCGGCCTCTGCGAAGAAGAGATGCATCGCCACCAGAATGAACGTCGCGCCCACCAGTTCTGCGTTCACGCCGCGCAGATCGTTGTCCGCGGTCGCCTCGACGATCTTCGACGCCCAGTTCGAGATTTCCGAGTTCGATCCTCGTACTGCCCACAGAATCGCGAGGACGGGAAAGACGTTGGCCACGGTGACCGCGTCGCCGCGCTCCACTGCCCAGCGCAGCACAGCGAGAAGGTTGTCGTGCTCGGCGTCCAGGTCGGCAATCAGGCGAAGCTGATCCGTTCGTGATCGCACAACGGCGTCCTCGGCGATCGCGATCGCCCAGTCATCCAGACGCCGAATCACTTCCGGCCCCTCACCGGACGCAGCGAGTTGCTCCTCGCCGTATTCACGGACCGTCTCGAGCATGTAGTAGCGAAGCTCACCCTCCCCGTCGCTGACGGAAAGAAGAGACTGATTCACCAGCGCTTCGACGGCACCGGCCACATCGGTCAACTCGCCCCACCCTGCAACGGCCTGCGCCGAGGAAAGCGTGAAGCCTGCCGGGAATCGGCACAACCGACGCAGCGCGATCTGATCTCCGCCGCCCAACAGATTCCAACTCCAGTCGATCACCGCGTGAAGCGTGCGATGCCGATCCGGCGACGTCGGATCATCGGAGCGCAACAACGCGAACCGATCTCGCAGTCTCGAACCGATTTCGTCGACGCTCATCGTCCGGACCCGAGCGGCCGCGAGTTCGATCGCCAACGGGAGTCCGTCGAGCGTCGTACACAGCTTGACGACGGCGTCGACGTCCAGATGAACCGAAGGCCGCACCGCGCGGGCTCTCGCCGAGAAGAGCTCGACTGCCGAGCCGGTTCCGTCGTCGATCGCCAACGGCGGCAACGGGTACACGGCCTCGGCGCTGATCATGAGCGGAGATCGACTGGTGGTCAGTACCGTCAGCTGACGGCCGGCCGCGATCATCTCGGCCACGATCTCCGAACACGCGCCGATCACGTGCTCGCAGTTGTCGAGGATGAGCAACATCGGACCGGCGGAGAGTGCCTCTTTGAGTCGCTCTCGTGCCGAATGTGTCCGGCCGACGGTCAATTTTCCTGGCGCCAGGTCGGATTCACTGATTCCGAGGGTGCCGCCGATAGCCGCGATCACATCTTCGCTGCTGCGCAACGACGCCAACTCCACCAGTACCACCGAGACGCCCGGCTGGTTCACGGATGCATGCAGACCCAATTCGTGTGCAAGACGTGTCTTTCCGGCACCGCCGGGTCCGAGAATCGTTACCACACGTGAGCGGGCGAGCAAGGATTCGATCTGGTCGATGTCGTTGTCGCGACCGAGCAGGGTGTTGGGCGCAGCGCGCAGGCCGATCGCACGCCCAGCCCGCGGTATTGCCGCCGGCGCCCCCAGAAGTTCTGCGTTCAGAGTCACCAATGCTGGTGACGGATCAGCGCCCAGACGGTTGGCGAGGTGGTTGCGGAACTCCGCGAACACTTCGAGCGCCTCGTTGACCCGGCCGGCTCCGGCGAGCGCACGCATCAGCGCTTCGGCTGCCGTGTCGTCGAATGGATTCGCCAAGTGCCGTCCGCGCACCAGCGGAATGGCTGCCGTGTACTCCCCCAACGTGAGGAACGCGTCGATCTGCGCCGTCTCCAGTTCGTCGTACACGCGGCCCGCGTCGAGCGCCAGACGATCTGCGACGTCGCCGACGACGTCGCTCCCGGGTGTACCGCGCCACAGGCGCAGCGCCTCGGTCGCGGCCGCAAGTGCCTCGGACGCCTCGGCGTCGCCGGCGCGTAGACGACGGGCCGTGTCTGCTGCCCTGGCGAGGTCGACGCGCGGCCTGGCGAGAGTGAGCCGGTATCCGGCCGCCGTGACCTCGAGGGCCCCGTCCGGGAGTGCAGATCGCAGGCGCGAGACCTGAGTGTGGAGGGCGTTCATCGGTGAGCGCGGCGGCTCCAAGCCCCAGACGTCGTCGATCAGGCTTTGCGCGGTACGTGGCTCGCCAGGATTGCGAGCCAGCGCAACCAGCAGAGTTCGAGCCCGCGGACCCGGCAGCGGAACGAGGCGATCGCCCACTTTGGTCGAAACGGGTCCGAGCAAGGCAATGTCGGCCAGGTCTTCGCCCGACTGCGCGTACCTGGCGCGCTCACTCACGTCTCGAGTCATGTGCTGATCCACCGCGTTCGATCGTATTGCACAGTGCAAAGATCGTTGTATGGCAACAGCTGCTCAATGGATCGAAGGCGCGAGGCCGCGCACACTCCCGAACGCGATTGCGCCCGTGCTGGTCGGCACCGGAGCCGCGGCGTCCCTGGACCTCGCAGTGTGGTGGAAGGCGCTCCTGGCACTGGTCGTCTCCTTGGCCTTGATCGTCGGGGTGAATTTCGCGAACGACTACTCCGACGGAATCCGTGGAACGGACGACGACCGCGTCGGGCCACTGCGTTTGGTCGGGTCGAAGTTGGTCAGTCCCGGAGCCGTGAAGGCCGCAGCGATCAGCTGCTTCGCCGTTGCCGCGGTGGCCGGGTTCGTTCTGGCGGCGACCACAGCGTGGTGGCTGGTCGCGGTCGGCGTGTTCTGCATCATCGGTGCCTGGTTCTACACCGGCGGCAAGAAGCCGTACGGATACAGCGGGTTCGGCGAGATCGCCGTATTCATCTTCTTCGGGCTGATCGCAGTGCTGGGAACTCAGTTCGTGCAGGCCGAGCGGGTGGATCTGGCCGGGCTGGCCGGAGCGATCGCCATCGGCTCTTTCTCGAGCGCGGTGCTCGTTGCCAACAATCTTCGCGACATCCCGACCGACACCGAGTCCGGAAAGATCACTCTCGCAGTACGGCTCGGTGACGCGAAGACCCGCACGCTGCACGTGATCCTGCTGGCCGTTCCGTTCGTCGCGACCCTGCTGCTGATCCTGCGCACTCCGTGGGCATTGCTCGGATTGCTCGCGTTGCCACTGGCAATCCGAGCCAACGCCCCGCTGCGTTCAGGCGGGCAGGGAATGGACCTGATCCCCGCGCTGCGCGATACCGGACTCGCCATGCTCGTCTGGGGTGCCGCGACCGCAGTTGCGCTCAGTCTCGCCTGAACGTCGACGCACTCAACGGTTGTCGGGGACGAACGCGCTGAGCAGGAAGTTCACGATCGAGATGATCAGCGCCCCCCAGACTGCCGTCCAGAAGCCGTCGACCGTCAATCCGTAGGACGTTCCGGACGAGATCCACGCCGTCAGCATCAGCATCAGGGCGTTGATCACGAGAGTGAACAGTCCAAGCGTCAGGATGAGCAGCGGTAGCGAGAGAAGCTGCACTACCGGCTTGATGAAGGCGTTGACCACCGTGAAGATCAGGGCGATCACCGCGATCACGAGAACCGTGCCCCAGGTGCCGTTGCCGTGGTTGGCGATCGTGATGCCGGTGACCCACGCCGACGCCAGCCAGATGGCTATGCCGTTGATGATGAGACGTGCCAGAAATGTCATGTCTGAATGCTGGCACATCCCTCCCGTGCATGCGGAACCGTGCCGAATCTAGGCGGCGCGATTCATCTTCGCTTCCAACCGCTCACGGATTACCGGCACCGTGACCTGCGTTTCGAGGGCCTCACGGGTGGGCCCGTCGGCGACACGCAAGATGCCGAGCAGGATGTGTTCGGCGCCGATGCGATTGTCCTTGTGCGCGAGCGCTTCACGAAGCGAGAGTTCCAACACCTTCTTGGAGTCCTTCTCGAATCGTGAACGAGGGAACCCGAATCGGCTCTTGCGAGAGGAATCGACGCTGTCCGGCACAGGAGTCTCGTCCAGCACACCCTCGCCGAAGGACTGCTCGAGACTCTCCCGCACCGCATCGAGATCGATGCCGATCGACTTGAGTATCTCGGCGTCGTCGTCGAGATTGTTCGAGCTACCTTCGCTCGAGCCGGCGCCGGCGTGGCGGATCGCATCGAGCGTGACACCCGACTCGGTGAGCACCTCGGTGGCGATGCCTCGATCAGCTGTGAGTAGCGCGGAAAACAGTTCCATCGGAGTGACAGGACCGGAGCCGGCGACAGCATCGACGACGACTCCCCTCGCCTGCGCGGAGAACCTTTCGAACATGGCACTTACCTGCCCTTCTCGCGCAGTGAACGCAGCATCGATTCCGATTGAGCGGACGCATATTTCTTGTGTACGGCTTGACGGCTGACCTCGAGGGTTTCCGCGATTGCCTGCCAGGACCATCCGTGGCGACGCGCATTGGCGACCTGAATGGCCTCGAGTTTTTCGAGTAGACGTCGCAGTGCTCGAACGGCGCGCAATCCCTCGGCGGGATCCGGACTGCCGGCGGCAGCGGCGAGAGAGGTTGCTTCGGTCATAGTGTCAATTTAGATTGACATCCCGTTGTTGTCAACCAAAATTGACACCGTCATGTCAGTACCCGGCGACTGCCCCGTCCACTGCCAACTGCAAGTCAGCCTGCACAGTGCGGGCGATATCCATCGGCTTGTCCGGTAGTTCGGTCACGGGCACCCCGACAAAGACGCTCGCAGCCTTCACGTCGCCGGGGACCGGGCCGTAGTTGATGCCGATCGACACCAAGGCCGGCGAGCATCCCAACTTCCCGGCCCGGGCGACGATGTGGCCGATACCGCTGTTGACGTGCTGCAGCCGCGCCGGATCCTCGGTATTGCACGTCCCCTCCGGGAAAATCGCCAGACAATCCCCATTGCCCAGACGCTCGGCCGCGACGTCCATCATCACGCGGCCGGCATCCGAAACAGCGCGAAGGCCGTAGTTCTTGCTGCGAAAAACCGGAATGCTGCCCATCATGTCGACCTTCTTGCGCTGCGAAGGATCAACGAAGAGTTCGTCTTTGGCGAGGACCCTGGTGCGTCCGATCACCCGACGCAAGGGAGTACGCCACGCGGTCGCGGCGAGCGTGAATTGGTCGCTCTCCGTCAGATGATTGACTGCCACGACCAATTGCGTCTTGCGTTCGAGCAGAGTCTTCAGCGCAGCTTCCGCACCCGGCGCATACTTCACCCGTGGGCGGTACTTCAACGCCAGAGCGGCATAGGCGAGCTGCGCCACAAACCGGTTCTGCTGATGGCTGCGGTAGTACTCGTACACAGCCTCGTAATTGTCGAGTGAAACTTCAGGATTGCCCATGATCCGCCCTCGCTGGAGAAGTGTCCCTTGGACAAACGATACACAACCTACGGTTGCGTAGGTTTGTGTTTCACATGGCGTAGCGCTGGGAGAAACGCACTTCTCGAGGTAAAACGGTTTCTGTGATCCGCTCGGCCATATCTACCGACCTACCCGCACTGCAACAGATCGAGATCGCCGCGGGCGAACCGTTCCGAGACATCGGGATGGACGCCATCGCAGACGATCCACCGCCGACGCTCGACGAGTTGAACGATTTTCTCGCAGCCGAGCACATCTGGGTTCAGACCGACGCAAACGACGTGCCCGTGGCGTACGCACTCGTCGAGATCGTGGACGGCGGCGCGCACATCGAGCAGGTATCCGTTCACCCCGACCATGCACGCAAAGGCCTCGGAGCCCAACTGATCGACGCCGTCACCGAATGGGCGGCGGACCATCACCACGATCTCGTGACTCTGACGACCTTCGTCGACGTTCCGTGGAACGCGCCGTACTACGAGCGACTCGGATTCGTGCGCCTGGCCGACAACACGCTCTCCCCCGGCCTGATTCGCATCAGAACGGACGAGCAGTCGTCCGGGTTGGACGCCTGGCCACGCGTGACGATGAGCCGCCCCGCCCGTGGTCACGTGTCAGCAATGCAGAAGTACGCGGTTCAGGAGTTGGCGGTCCACGCACCCGAACGTACGAACTCGTCCAGCACTGCCGTCGGGCCGAGCAGGTCGATCCCTTCCGACGCCACCCATTCGTCGTTGTAATAGGTGCCCGAGTAACGCTCTCCGCCGTCACACAGCAGCGTGACGACGCTGCCGCTGCGCCCGGCCGCCATCATCTCCGCAATCAACGCAAAAGCTCCCCACAGGTTTGTCCCCGTCGAGCCACCCA
Organism: Rhodococcus sp. GB-02; assembly: GCF_053470465.1. Classification (NCBI taxonomy): domain Bacteria; kingdom Bacillati; phylum Actinomycetota; class Actinomycetes; order Mycobacteriales; family Nocardiaceae; genus Rhodococcus; species Rhodococcus sp. GB-02. The sequence goes on along the minus strand of NZ_JBPUKE010000001.1, from coordinate 2,006,629 downwards.
CTTTGCGCCCCAGGGCTGCGCTGGCATGCCGGGCGGCGGCGATCGAGCCTGCGTCCGGCACCTTGATCATTCGGTCGACCACCTGACCGACAAACGACGGTTCGACGCGCGGACGGCCGATGCCCTCGATCCGGGAACCCCGTGTACCGACGATCGACGGATCACTCGCTCGCCACGCGTCGAAAAACACGGAGTGCTCCGGGTCTACCACGCACAGCCCCGTGTCGAATTTCCGGTAGCGAAGAAAGCGGCCGATCGTGGCGCCGGTTCCACCCGTCCCGGCTCCGACGACCACCCAGTCGGGAATCGGATGTTCCTCGTGCTCGAGCTGAGTGAAGATCGATTCGGCGATGTTGTTGTTTCCGCGCCAATCCGTCGCGCGCTCGGCGTGGGTGAACTGGTCCATGTAGTGGCCGTTCGACTCACTCGCGAGCCGATGCGATTCCGAGTAGATCGACGACGGATCGCTCACGAAGTGACAACGTCCACCCTGCGCCTCGATCAATGCGATCTTGGCGGGACTCGTGCTCGCGGGCATCACCGCGACAAAATCCAGGCCGAGCAACTTCGCGAAATACGCCTCGCTGACAGCCGTCGAACCGGACGACGCTTCGATGACGGTGGTCTCTTCGGTAACCCAGCCGTTGCAGATCGCGTAGAGGAAAAGCGACCGTGCGAGTCGATGCTTGAGACTTCCCGTGATGTGGGTCGACTCGTCCTTCAGATAGAGCTGGACGGTCCAGTTACTCGGCAGCGGATAGCGCAGCAGGTGAGTGTCCGCGCTGCGTTGTGCGTCGGCTTCGATCAACCGCACCGCGTTGTCGACCCACTGGCGCGACGTCCGCCGGTCGACGTCGAGCGACTCCGTGGTCACCGCCCATCTCCACGCAGCTTGGAACGAAGATCGTCACGATCGGACCGGCGCTGGGCGTCGACGGCCGCGATGCCCGCGTTGACGCGTTTGCGCAGTTTCGCGAAGAGCAGCAGCGACAGCGGCAGCGCGATCAGCACTGCGAACAGTGCGGCGACAATCAGGGGAACGTCGGTCCCGGCGAGCTTTCCGCCGCCGATGATGAGGGCACCGATAGCGACGACAAGCAGCAGTCGAGCGACCGAGTACAGCACCACGTCGCGGGCCAGTTGACCCTTGGTCACCGGCCCGGCAGCCGACTTTGCTTGCCCAGAGTTTGCGGAAGGTTTACTGGCTTTCGCTGGCTCGGAAGGAACATTTTCGGGGTTTTCAGACAACTGACTCACCCTCTCAGGTTACCCATTCCGAATACCGGTGGCACCGAGCCCGCTATATCCATTTTGTCCTTTACTTAAACATTACCTTAACTTGAAGGATCGACTACCCGGCCATAACTGTGCAAACATTGCGCTACCACTCAGAAAACGGTCGAATGTGAGCGAAGGACTTCGAAACAAACTCGACGCAGGTTTTTGGCAACTGCTCGACACACCAGTTCGGAACCAAGGTCGGAACCACTGCTCGCTTCAGAGTCACTGCCCGTCAACGTTCGACATCAACATGGAGGACCTCACAATGAGCGCACCAACCTTCAATACCGCCGCAGACGCACTCATGACGCCCGGACAGGTAGCGGCATTGTTTCATGTCGATCCCAAGACCGTGACCCGCTGGGCACACGCGGGACGACTCGGCTCGCTTCGCACACCAGGGGGACATCGTCGATTCCGTGAGACCGAGGTCATGCAGCTTCTGCGCTCGCTGACCACGGAAGCGGACCACAACTGAGCGTCTGCAGCCCGCAAAGAGAAACACGTACTACCCGACAGATACAGCATTGACGCACTGAGCCGAAACGCTTGTCCGCACTACTTCTGGTGATGCGGGCCGGAGACTGAGTAGGCTCGAACTCAGTTCCCTGAGGAGGTGCGCCGTGTTGTATCTGTTGGCGTTGGTGGGTTTGGTGACATTGATCGTTCTGATGTGGAAGGCATTCGGGCCCGATCCGTCGACGCGTGCCCCGGTGAGCGGCGTGCGCGGGCCGGATGACGATCCCGAATTCCTGTGGAATGTGAACCAGCAAACACGACGCAAGCGCACGGAAGGTCCGGACGTACCGCCGACTGACACGTCGATGTAGCGTCCGGGCGTCACCCGGCTGTCCGATTACCGCCCCGGCAACCCGAACGGGGAGGCCGGAAAGTCCTGCGCAACCACCGCAGCCAACTCCAGCACCGCTTCCCGAGTACCTGGGCGGAGCCGGTCCAGGTCGATTTCGGCGCCCTCTTCCAAATGCTGGTCGAACGGAATCAGTCTCACTGCTCGACAGCGCTGCTCGAAGTGCTCGACGACCCGCGGTAGATCAACCTTGCCCGAGCGAGGCCGCACCGCGTTGATGACGGCCACGGACGTGGCGACCAACCTGCCGTAACCGTGAGCGTCGAGCCAGTCAAGAGTTGCGGAGGCGCTACGCGCACCGTCGACGGATCCGGAGCTGACGACGATCAACGAATCTGCACCCTCGAGAATGGCCTGCATCGCCGAGTGCATCAAGCCGGTGCCGCAGTCGGTCAGAACTATGCTGTAGAACTTTTCGAGCATGTCGACCGTGCGCGTGTAGTCCACGCCGCTGAATGCCTCCGAGACTGCTGGATCACTGTCGGACGCAAGCACTTCGAGCCGGTGCTGGTTTTGCGATGTATAGCCTCTGACGTCGCTGTACTTCTCGATACTGTTCTCGTCACGCAGCAGGTTGCGCACCGTTGCCGGCGTCTCGAGCGGGATTTTCTGACTCAGGGTTCCCCGGTCCGGGTTTGCATCGACTGCGACGACACGATCGCCGCGAATCGAGGCGAACATCGATCCCAGCGTCGCAGTTGTCGTGGTTTTGCCGACGCCACCTTTGAGACTGAGCACCGCAACCTTGTAGCAGCCCTGCAGGGGCTGGTTGATCTGGCGCGTCAACTCGACGACATGCTGATCCTTCGCACCGTTCCCGAGGTTCACCGAACGGCCGGACATCGTGTACAGCGCCTTGCGCCAGCCACCAGCCGGGGCTGGCCGGACAGGCTTGACGAGGAGCGCAGCCGAGAGGTCTTGCGCCGTCATCGAAAGAGCCGGTTCGGGACGATTGCCGGGAGCGGGGTTGAATCCGGCCTGCTGTATCGGAGGGTGAACCGGTACCGCCGGCGGCGGAGCAACCGGCATCGCCTGCCCGTTCTGCAGGGTGTGACCATTCTGCGGCGCTTGACCGTTCTGCACCGGCGCAGCGCCGGGGTGACCGAACTGCCGAATCACGGGATTGGGCTGATGCATGCCAGGCAAAGACGGTGCCTGCGGTTGCTGGAGCGGTCTCGCGGTTGGGCGCGCAGTCGGACCGGGCTGGTTCTGGACGCGCTGCGAGTTCTGAACGGACCCTGCACGATTCGTGGGTTCGTAGGTCTGCATCGGCATCGCGGGTGAGGACGCGAACAGGCCGTTGACCGGGCCGGGCTGCGCCGCCGGGTACTGGATGACCGGAGTATTGGGGCCCGAAGTTTCAGGAGCCGAAGTGTTAGGTACCGGAGTGTTAGGTACCGGAGTGTCAGGAGCCGGAGCCTTGGGGTCCGGAGCCTGAGCTGATCCTGGAGATTGAGGTGTTCCTGCCGCCGGAGTCACTGAGGTCGTCAGCGGCGGCGGGCCCGCGGGCGCACTGGGCGCCTGGCCGGCTAATTGCTGGAGCGGACCGGAGTCGGCCGGCGCCACGAAGAGACTGCGAACATCGCCGGGAACCGAGGCGGATGAGGGCTCGGGCGCGGATGCGCGCGGATGTCGCCGCGTCGGCTCGGCAGGGCGCACCGGCTCCCACAGTCCCGCTCCGGCGTCTTCAATCTTGCCTGCTCCGGCGTCTTCAATCTTGTCGGCCATCTCGCCGTTCCCCCTCGTCGATCCCACAGCTACGAGACAGCTAGTTATTCACCGAGCTTCATCGTAGCTGGTGCCGCCCCTGACTTACCTACCGGTGATACCTACAGACCGGTCGGCAGCCACCCACGGTACCTCGAGAGGATCAGTTGAGTCCCGCGTAAGAGTGCAAGCCGGAGACGACCATGTTGATGATGAAGAGATTGAACAGCATCGCAACGAAACCGGCGATATTGATCCAAGCAGCCTTCGTCTCCCGCCACCCGGACGTTGCCCTCGCATGCAGGTAGGCCGCGTAGATCACCCAGGCGATGAAGGACATCGTCTCCTTCGGATCCCAACCCCAGAAGCGTCCCCACGCAGCTTCCGCCCAGATGGCACCCAGGATTACGCCCGCGCCGAACAGCGGAAACGCGATGATCGTGCTCTTGTACGCCAAGCGGTCGAGAGTCTGGGCGTCCGGCAGTCGCTCTGCGATCCGGCCGCCGATGCTCGTGCCTTCGTCACCGGGCGGGAACTTCAGTCGCAGCAGGAACAGGAGGCTCGCGATACCGCCGATCATGAAGATGCCGGAGCCGACGCTGACGATCGTCACGTGAATCGGAAGCCAGTACGAGCGCAGCGCCGGAACCACGGGAGCCGCGTCGGCGTAGAGGACCGTGCCGGCGAGGAACATCAGAATCAGAACGGGAACCAGCAGGAAGACCCACATCGGACGGTAAGTCGGCTTGATCAACAGGACGTGCCCGACCAGCAACGACGCCGCACACGCCATCGCCACGAATTCGTACATGTTGCCGAGTGGGAATCGTTCCGTCGCAAATCCGCGGAGCACGATCGACGCGATGATCAGAACCGTTCCGACGACCAGGACAGCTCGGCCCATTCCGCCGAATCGCTCCGAGAGCGACTTGGTCGAAGTCTCCGTGACCCTGCCCGGCACGGAAGCGTCGACTCCGCCGGCCGAGACCAGTTCCTTGTTCTGAACCGCCTTGGCTCTGGCCGACGCGTACTGCACGATGAGCAGCACGAACGCCAGAACGAGCACGGTGAAGGCGGACTTGAAGGCCCAGTCGCTGTACTGCGCGAGTGTCTCGTTGGTTGTCATCGGGCGTTCTCCTGGGCGTGCGGTTGTTTCACCGCGGTGGTCGGATTGCTTTTCAGCAAGCGGTCGGTGAGGCGGTCGAACTCGTCGCCCCAGCCTGCGTGGTCGGTGCGGGCAAGCCCACCAAGTTCTACTACAGTACGTCGTTCGTCATCGGGATAGATACGTGCCCAGACGCGGCGACGCTTGATCACGAGCGAGACAAGCAGACCCGCCATCATCGTCAACGCCGAAACCAACACCCACACCTGAGCGGGATCGTGGGAGACCTGAAGGTTCACGAAGTCGACGGCACCATCGAATCGCACCTGGGTGCCGTCGGCAAGCGTCGCGCTCTCCCCTGGGAAGAGATTGACTCGATCCTGCTTGACCAGTCGACCCTGATTGATCAGTTCGGTGTTGAGTTCGAACAGCGATTGCGGGTTACCGGTATCGAGTCCGGTATCGCCCTTGTAGATGTCGATGGCGACGGCCGGGTCGTTCATCGCCGGGTAGCTCGACGACAGAAGGTTGCCGTGGAACAGCGCGGTGGGCGCGAACAATCCTTCGATGGCAATCTGATTCTTCCGACGCTCGTCCGCATCGGGATACATGCCGCCCGGCGGGTCGAAACGCATCGCGCCACTGCTCAGGAACGTCGTTGCGTCGTCGGGACGCCACTGGAGCGTCTCGGTGCGGGTCTCGCCGTTCGGGAACGTGACGGTGAAGGTCGGCGCGTATCCGTGTCCCTGCAGATACACACGATCGCCGGCGATCCGCAGCGGGTGGTTCACCTGGATGGTCGTGTCCCGCCAGGTATCGGACTCGAGGTCGTCGCCTGCCTGGTACGAGATGTCCGATGTGAACATCTCTGCCTGACCGGTCTCGAGGTAGTCGGCCTGGAAATTTTTCACACGTACACACAGCGGGGTCATGCCGGTGCCGTCGAGGCTCAGACCGGCGACGAACGAGTCGAACACGGCCGGCGAGGTCGTGCAGAAGCCAGGTCCGTCGTTGGCGATGACGATGCGATTGCCCTCGTAGCCGAACAACTTGCCCGCGGCGATCGCAATCAACAATCCGACCAACGACAGGTGGAACACGAGGTTGCCGAATTCGCGGAGGTATCCCTTCTCCGCCGAGATGGTGATCTCGCCTTCACGGCGCGATTTCGTATCGCCGCGACGCGTTTCGACGCGCCACCCACGCAGTTCTTTCGACACCCGGGCGGCAAGTTCGTCGGGACTCTCGCCGTCGACGACGCTCTTGGTGTGGTGCGGCAGGCGAGCAAGATTGCGCGGCGCGTTCACCGGACGGGTGCGCAGCGCCTTCGCGTGCTCCACGCAACGCGGCAGTATGCAGCCGACCAGCGAAATGAAGAGCAATGCGTAGATCGCGGTGAACCAGAAACTGCTGAACACGTCGAACAGTTCGAGGCGATCCATCCACGGACCGAGCGTCGGCCGTGCGGCGATGTAGTCAGCGACCTTGCCCTCGTTGAGGGTTCGCTGTGGCAGCAGGGCGCCGGGTATAGCAGCAAGCGCGAGGAGGAACAGCAGTACCAGCGCGGTCCGCATCGAGGTGAGCCCGCGCCAGGTGTTGCGCCCGAGTGCAACGACTCGACCGATCACCGACTGCTTCGGCAGGACGGGTATCGAGTTGTCGTTATTGTCGTCAGCTGTCATATCGGCAGCGTCACCTCCGAGATAAATGCGTCACGAACCCAGCCGACGAACTGGTCCCACGCGCCTGTGACGAGGGCGATTCCCACTGCCACCAACATGATTCCGCCGAAAATTTGAATGGTGCGTGCATTACGCCGCAACCAGCCGACGCCGGTCAGCGCACGTGCCGACCCCAGCGCCAGAAAGATGAACGGCAGGCCGAGCCCGATGCAGTACGCGACGATCAAGGTGACACCGCGCGCGGCGGTCATCCCGTCGGTTCCCGCGGCTACGGACATCACACCTGCCAATGTCGGTCCGAGGCATGGCGTCCACCCCAGCGCGAACACACCCCCCAGTAGCGGTGCCCCCACCAGCGACGACACACGACGCGGTTCGAAACGAACGTCTTTCTGCAGCGCCGGTATCAGTCCGATGAACACCAGGCCCATCGCGATCGTGACCACACCGCCCACGCGCATCAGGACCTCGCGGTTGACGAGCAGAGTCGAGATCACGCCGAAAACCGACGCGGTGGCGAGAACGAAGACGACGGTGAAGCCGGCGACGAACAGTCCGGCCGCACCGGCGACCCTCAAGCGACTGCTTCGGGTGATCATCCGGGTCCTCGCCTCGTCGGCGGTGATCGCGGGGGCGTCGGCGCCGACGACGCCGGCGAGGTAGGAAAGGTAGCCGGGAACGAGCGGCACGACGCACGGTGAAGCGAACGACACCAGACCAGCGAGCACGCAGGCGCCGAGGGCCAGCAGCAGCGGACCGGACGACGCTGCGTTCTGAAACGCTTCGCCCACACCGGCACTCAGTGTGTCGCTGCCGGCCAGCAGCGTGGTGGTCGTGGTTGTCATGTCTACTGCGCGTCTTCCTGAGCTATTCGCTGGACGACGGGCAGCAAATCCTCGGCGAGAAGTTCTTGGAGAAATACCGCGGCGACGCGGTGCTGGCGATCGAGGACGATCGTCGTCGGAATGACCGACGTGGGGTAGCCGTCACCGAGGGCGATCAGCGAACGCATCGACGGGTCGTAGATCGACGGGTACGAGACCTTGTTGTCGACCACGAAGTCCTGCGCTTTGTTCTTGGTGTCGTCGCGGACGTTGATGCCGAGGAACTGCACGCCCGAATCCTTGGTCTGCTCGTAGACCTGTTCCAGATCGTCGGCTTCGGCGCGGCACGGCCCGCACCACTGACCCCAGACGTTGAGGACGACGACCTTGCCCTCGAAGTCCTCGACGCCGACCTTCTGACCTTCGTTCATCAGATCGGGCCCGGAGAGCTTGCCGATGGTGCCTCGGTCGGACGGCGGATCGTAGAAGATCTTGGTTTGTCCGCCCGGTGAGACGAAGTCGAAAGTTCCGCCCTGTGCGACGGCGTCGTCGCCGGTCGCGCAGGACGAGAGAAGAAGCATCGCCGACGCAGCGGCTGCGAATGCTGCGGCGATGCGGCGCGAAATCATGCCACCGGAGCGGAGCGGAGTCATGCTCCTGTCACTCTCGGGTCGGAGGCACCGGCAGGTTCGGAGTAGACGATGTCGACCAAGGTGTCGCCCTCGTAGACCAGTGACGTCAACGAGGCCAGACCGCACTGACGGTGACGGGGGTCGTGCCAGAGTCGCTCGCCCTGCAGGAATCGACGCAAAGTCCAGACCGGAAGCTGATGGCTGACAACGACGGCTTCGTGTCCGACTGCCGCGACGCGTGCGGCGTTGACGGCTGCCAGCATCCGATGGGCGATCTGCAAGTAAGGCTCGCCCCAGGAGGGGGTGAACGGGTCACGCAGTTTCCACCAGTGACGCGGACGCGAGAGCGCACCGTCACCGACAGCTACCTTGAGACCCTCGAATTCATTGCCCGCCTCGATGAGGTTCTCGTCGGTGACGATGTCGAGCTTGTGCGCCTCGGCGATCGGAGCCGCGGTTTCCTGTGCGCGCTGCAGCGGCGACGCGACCACGTGGGTGATGTCGTGATCGGAGAGCACGGATGCGACCGCACGAGCCTGTGCCTCGCCCGCCACCGACAACCGGAAGCCCGGGAGCCGTCCGTAGAGGATCCCGCGCGGGTTGTGAACTTCGCCGTGGCGAAGGACATGGACGATGGTGCGGGTGGACGTGTGGTCGGGGTGATCGGCGTCGGTCACAGTCGAGGGTCCTCGCTGAAGATGATGGATGTCGGAAGCGTGCGGGTGTTCTGAAACCGGTCAGGGCTTGACGGCAGCAGCTGCGGCCTTGGCTGCGTGAGGCATGGCGTCGGCGATGATCGAGAATGCTCGATCGTCGAGTGCTGCGGAGACGAACCACGCTTCGAATGCGCTCGGCGGCGGGTATACGCCACGGGAGAGCAGCGCGTGGAAGAAGGCGGGGAATCGCCAGGTCTGCGCAGCTTTGGCTTCGTCGTAGTTGGTCACCGTGTTCTCGGTGAAGAACACGCTCACCAAGGTGCCTGCGTACTGCACTCGGTGTTCGACGCCTTCGGCGGTGAGTGCTTGGGTCATGAGGTCGCCGAGGGCGGTCGCGTTCCGGCCGAGCTTGGCGTACACCTCGGTGTCGGCGGCGCGCAGGCTCGCGAGTCCGGCGGCGACGGCTACGGGGTTACCCGAAAGGGTGCCCGCCTGGTAGACGGGACCGTCCGGTGCGAGGTGGCCCATGATGTCGGCGCGGCCGCCGAATGCTGCGGCGGGCAGGCCGCCGCTCATGACCTTGCCGAAGGTGTAGAGGTCACCTGCGACGTTGTCGATGCCGTACCAGCCCGAGGCACTGACGCGGAATCCGGTCATCACCTCGTCCATGATCAGGAGTGCGCCGTGCTCACGGGTGAGACGACGCAGACCCTCGTTGAAGCCGGGAAGCGGCGCGACAGCGCCCATATTTCCGGCGGCAGCTTCGGTGATGACGCACGCGATGGCGCCGGGGTTGGCGGCGAACGCCGCGGCCACTGCGTCGAGATCGTTGTAGCGGACGACGATGGTGTCTTCGGCTTGCGCGCCGGTCACACCGGGCGAGGTCGGCAGTCCGAAGGTCGCGAGGCCTGATCCGGCGTCGGCGAGAAGGGCGTCGACGTGGCCGTGGTAGCAACCGGAGAACTTGATGATCTTGGAACGCCCGGTGAATCCGCGGGCGAGGCGGACTGCGCTCATCGTGGCTTCGGTTCCGGAGTTGACCAGACGAACCTTTTCCACGGGCGCGACGCGGGCGACGATTTCCTCGGCGAGAGCAACTTCGCCTTCGGTGGGCGCACCGAAGGAGAGACCTCCGAGGGCTGCTTCGCGAACGGCTTCGACGACTGCGGGGTGAGCGTGCCCGAGAATCATCGGACCCCAGGACGACACCAGGTCGACGTAGTTGTTCCCGTCGACGTCGGTGAGGGTGCAGCCGGACGCTTCGCGAATGAATCGCGGTGTTCCGCCGACCGAACCGAACGCGCGGACGGGCGAGTTGACGCCACCCGGAATCACGTTGCCGGCACGTTCGAAGAGCCGAGCGGAGTTCGTTGCATGCACGTCGGGATCACCGGAAGACACAGTCACGGCTTCCAGTGTCCCAGTTCTGTCGAATCTGACAACGACAGGGTGTAGGACTTCGGTGCTCGGGGCGAGTTTTCCGGTCGAACCGGGCCCCGCGTGAGACGATTTCGGGCATGAAGCGACTGTTGACGACGCTGATGGTCTCGGCTGCGATTCTTCTCACATCGTGTGGTTCGGACGCTTCCAGTGACGACAGGGCGACAATTTCGTCGTCGCCAAGTGCCACGGAGGCGGTTGGAACGACCGCGGCAACGAGCACCGAGCCCGCGTTTCTCGGCGGGTGTTCGGCCGTATCCGTCTACGTTCAGCAGCGTGTTCAGAGCGGCGACACGTCGACACAGACGGCGGGAGCCGACTTCCTGAAGATCGTCGAGAACGACCCTTCGTACCAGGCTATGTCCGAGAGCGAGAAGGAACTCTTCCGTCAGGGAATCGAAGCGGGCGCCGCAGGCTCCTGCTGAATGTGAGGGTTGGGATCGAACCGGGTTGCCCGCGGTGCGCTACGCGCTATCGTCGGTTCCATGGCCACCACAGCGGACCACCTCAGGACAACACTCGACGGACGCTGGCGGGAGGTGCGTGAGCGCGTTCGCGGCGAATTGAACGACGAACGTTTTGCTCCGCACTACACACCCAACACCGCCATAGCGCGTTCCAAGGCTCTCGAACAGATGCGGGTTCTCGCCGATCTCGGTTACGCCGCAAACGGTTTCGCGGTATCTCACGGCGGAACGGGCGACGCCGGCGGCGCCGTCACCAGCATCGAGATGCTGGCGATGTCCGACCTCTCGCTGATGGTCAAGGCGGGCGTCCAGTGGGGATTGTTCGGCGGCGCCATCGAAAACCTCGGTACCGAGCGTCACCACCAGGCGTACGTCAAACCGCTGATCGATCTGGACCTACTCGGTTGCTTCGCGATGACCGAGACCGGCCACGGCAGCGACGTACAAGAACTCGAGACCACGGCAACCTACGACGTCGAGACGGGCGAGTTCGTCGTCAACTCCCCCACTCCGTCCTCGCGCAAGGACTACATCGGCGGCGCTGCACAGCACGCCACCGTCGCGGCGGTGTTCGCTCAGTTGATCACCGGTGGCGAAAGCCAGGGCGTCCACTGTTTTGTCGTGCCGATCCGCGACGACGCCGGCACCGACCTCCCCGGCGTCACGACGTCCGACTGCGGACTCAAGGGAGGACTACCCGGAGTCGACAACGGTCGCATCGTCTTCGACCAGGTTCGAATCCCGCGTGAGAACCTGCTCAACCGTTACGCCGACGTCGCCGAGGACGGCACGTACAGCTCGGCGATCGACAACCCGAACCGTCGTTTCTTCACAATGGTCGGCACGTTGGTTCGCGGACGTGTCACGGTCGGTGGTTCGGCAGCAGCTGCCGCCCGCGTAGGATTGGCCATTGCCGGTCGATATGCCTTGCAGCGCAGGCAGTTCAGCGCTCCGAAGAGTGACGACGAGGTTCTGATCATGGACTACCTCGTCCACCAGAAGCGTCTGTTGCCGTTGATCGCCCGCTCGTACGCACTGCAGTTCGCACAGAACGAACTTGTTGCCGCGATGCACGACATCCAGAGCAGCGACAACCCGGATCCACAGGAGCAGCGCGAACTCGAGGGTCGCGCCGCCGGACTCAAGGCCGCCAACACGTGGCATGCCACGCGGGCCATCCAGGAGGCACGCGAAGCGTGCGGCGGCGCAGGCTATCTCGCGGAGAACCGTCTCACCGCACTCAAGGCGGACACCGACGTGTTCACCACGTTCGAGGGCGACAACCACGTTCTGACGCAGTTGGTCGCCAAGGAACTGCTCACCTCCTACGCCGACGAAGTACGCGGCATGAGCCCGGTCGACTGGATGCGCTTCGCCGCTACGACGGTCTCCGACGTGGTCAAGAAGCGCACGGCGGCGCAGCAGATCCTGCAGACGATCGTCGACACCCGCCAGGACAACGAAGAGGACGGCAGCCTCTTCAACCGCGGCACCCAGATGAAGATGTTCGAGGACCGCGAGGAGTACCTACTCGCCACTGCGGCAAGGCGATTGCAGGCTGCACAGAAGCGCGAGGAGAACCCCTTCGACGCGTTCAATTTCGTGCAGGACCACGTGCTCAAAGCCGCGCAAGCACACATCGAGCGCGTCATCCTGGAAGCATTCGTCGCCGGAATCGACTCCTGTGAGGACGAGACCACAAAGGAACTCTTCGGCGAGGTGTGCGACCTCTATGCACTGTCCGTCATCGAGGAGGACAAGGCCTGGTTCATGGAGCACCGGCAGCTGTCGGTGGAGCGTTCGAAGGCCGTTACGCGCGGGATCAACGAGCGTTGCCGCACCCTGCGCCCCCACGTCGAGACGCTGATCGACGGGTTCGGCATTCCGGAGATCCTGCTGGGGTCGGCAATGTTGGACGGACCGGGTACGGACACTGTGCGATTGAAGTAGGCGGTTGGGTGGGGTCGGCAATCGCCGACCCCACCGCACTTAGTGTGCTGCCGCCCTTTTCGACTGGCGAGAGGCGACCAGTCCGGTCAGGCCGAGTGCCGCGATCAACCAGATGCCCAGAACGAGTACCGCCTCGCCACCCAAGTAGACGACGGAGCGAATGGGGCTCCATGGCCGCCGATCTGCGCCAGAATGAACGAATGTGCTGCCAGAATCTCGGCAGGAACGACACCGGGCTGGAACGACACCGTGATGGCGCCGCCCGAACTCGGGAAGTTGACGAAGACCAGCACCGTCAACACTGCAAAGATCGCCGCAAAACACTGCGGTCGGGCGATGCAGGCACTGATCGATCAGTACTGAGCGAAGACCTCGTCAGCGAACCGTCGAATCGAATCGAATCGCGATCACGAACACCCGTCGGCGGGATGTTGATACCGAAGGGGTCGAACGAACCGTGTCGTTCAGGAACGAACGAGGCGAGCGATAGCTGCCTGAGCTTCCTTGATCTTGACATCCGCTTCCGGACCGCCCTGTTTGGCAGCTTCGACGACGCAACCTGCGAGGTGGGCGTCGAGAAGCTTCAGGGATACGGACTGCAGCGCGCTCGTCGCGGCGGACACCTGGGTGAGCACGTCGATGCAGTACCGGTCGTCTGCGACCATGCGCGAGATTCCGGCCACCTGACCTTCGATACGACGAAGGCGTTTCAGCAGATCGTCCTGCTCGGGGCTGTAACTACTCATACCGCAAGTATACCCCCTACCCGTATGAGGGCTAGCGGGATGCGACGAAGCCCACCCGGACGCGGCGCACGACATCGATGGCCATGAGCCCCGCAACCAGAATCGACACCCCGGCACCCGAGATCCAGAGGCCGTCGTAGTGCGTGCTCTCGAACGGCGGAGCGCCCTCCAATATCGGGCCGAAGTCGGTAGTCGTCGTACCCGACCGCCAGCACACGATCACCAGAATCGTGGCGGCGACGATGCCGAGGACACCGATCCACGTCTTCACGTCGACGAGCGGAGATGGCTGCGACTCAGTCATCGGCACACCCGTCCGGTTCCACACCAACCGTGACAACCTGGCTCAACGCCTCCCGAAGTCCCTGATCGTCTTTGGCCCACGCCCGCACCAATCCCCCGGTGGTCAGACGCAAGCCGATACCGTGCCGACGCCTCGGCACTCCGGACAGCTCACCGAGTGCGCGTGCGGTTTCCCACGGTTCCATTTCGTCCTCGTAGGCCGCGTCGTCGGACTCTGGGAACACCTCGGCGATCTCGGTGATCGGCACCTCTTCGGTTCCCTGACGCAAAGTAGTCGCGGTCAGAAGTACGCTCGCATGCCGGCGCGCGGCAATCACCTGCACGTACACCAATCCGGTGAGAATCACAGCAAACATCGCCAGACCGAACCAATGCACGACGGGGCCGGTGAACAGTTCGATGACCAAGGCGATCAGGCAGAAGATCGGACCGAACGCGACGGCCCACCACCGCGAACCCGGTTCGTAGTAGAGAACGTCCGGGCCACTTTCGGGAGCATGGTCAGCCACGGGCAAACCAACTTCGTGTGGTGTCTCGGTAGATCGCAATGCAGGCACAGATCAGCATGACGGGAACAACAAGCGCGAGCACGGTACTGATCCCGGCCACGACCAGCGCGATCTGCAGCACAGCGAATACTCCGGACACGATCACGAGTATCCGTCGACAGAGAGGTTTTCCGGCGCGAGTAGGACCGGCAAGGCCGCCGATCGCGAGACCGGTCAACAGCAGAACCAGCCCGGACACCCGCACGAAGGTGACGTAGATATCGATGTTTCCAGCCGATACGCCTTGATCGGTGAACTGCTCGCGCAGCGAATACGACGCGCTGGTGACGTTGATCAGGCCAAAGAGTATGAGTAGGAACGCGCTGGCGATCCACAGCCAAAATGCTGCCTCGACGGCCGTCGGGCGCCTGACCTTCGTAGAGATACTCACGGGTTCAAGTGTGCGCTATCCGCTGACGATGCCCGGAATCATGAGCACCAGGAGTGTCACCAGAACAGAGGCGCCGAGGATCGCGAACAAGATCACTTCGGTGCGTGAACCACGTTGGCGCAGTGGCGCGTCGTGGGTGCTTTCTGTGCGCAGGGCGTCCTGAGAACTCATCGCGTGCGACCTCTCCCCTACTACTGCAGTGACCCGTTTCACAGTACCCCGAGCTACCTACCGGTTCCCCGCCGGGGGGAAACGAAGGAAGTACGGATTGGACTCTTTTCGGTGCATCATCACAATCGCGCCGACAGCAGCAACTGCCTGCAGGATTTCCGCTCCACCGAACAGCAAAGTGGCCGCGCCGCCGTCGCCGCCGAGCCCGAAGATCACCGGGATCGCGGAGACCAGCATGAAGACGCCACAGAACGTCAGCAACATTCGAGCCCAGTTCTTGCCGCGACTCATCGAGCGCACGAACAGAAGGAACACCGCGGTGACGATCACGACCAGCACTGCGGAGAACACGATGACCAGTGGGAACATACCGTCCACGTCGGAACGCGTCAGGCCGGCATCGACAGCTGCTTGGTTTCTGAGCATCTCGTCGACGAACATCGACTTCTGCCCGAGCAGCATCCAGATCATCGCGCCGCCCTGGACCAAACCCAGCGCCGTCACAGCCCACCACAACTGAATCGCAGTCACGACATCCGTCGGCGGCTCGGGTTTCGGCGCAGGCCCCGGGTATCCGTTGTAACCGGGGCCGTATCCCGGGATCTGACCGGTAGGCATCGGTCCGAGTTCGCGGTACGGCTGGTTCTCGAACGGCTGGTTCTCGTAGGGAGGTTCCCGGCGGGGCGGTTCCTGGCGCGACGGCGGCCACTGCTCGGTCATGAGACCAGCGTATCGGTCGATACCGGCGCAGCCACCATGCGTGACACCGTCACAGCCACCATGAGTGACACCGTCACAGCCATCCGGCGACTTCCGACGCCCAATAAGTGAGGACCACATCGGCACCGGCCCGGCGAATGCTGGTGAGCGATTCGAGAATCGCGGCATCCCGATCGATCCACCCGTTCTGCGCAGCGGCCGTAATCATCGAGTACTCGCCCGAGATCTGGTACGCCGCGACCGGAACTGGAGACCGGTCTGCCGTCTCACGCAGAATGTCGAGGTAGGACATCGCCGGCTTGACCATCACCATGTCGGCACCCTCGGCGATGTCGAGGTCTACTTCGCGCATCGACTCGCGGCGATTGGCACCGTCCTGTTGATAGGTACGACGATCACCTTGCAGGGAGGATCCAACAGCTTCACGGAACGGTCCGTAGAACGCTGACGCATATTTCGCGGCATAGGCGAGCTGACCGACCTCGACATACCCGGATGCATCGAGCGCACCGCGGATAGCAGCCACCTGACCGTCCATCATGCCGCTGGGTCCGAGCAGGTGCGCACCCGATTCCGCTTGCGCGAGAGCCATTTCGACGTATCGAATCAAGGTTGCGTCGTTGTCGACAGCACCGCCGGCAGTCAACACGCCGCAGTGGCCGTGATCGGTGAACTCGTCGAGGCAGGTATCGGCCATGATGACCGTCGAATCACCGAGTTCTTCTGCCAGCGCACGCAATCCGACGTTGAGGATGCCGTCGGGATCGGAGGCACCGGAACCCTGTGGGTCCTTGTCCTCCGCCTTGGGGACACCGAAGAGCATCAGGCCACCGACACCGGCTTCCACCGCTTCCACCGCGGCGGACCGCAGCGAATCGAGTGTGTGCTGGAAAACGCCTGGCATGGAACTGATCTCACGCGGCGAGTCGATGCCGTCGGCAACGAACATCGGCAAAACGAGGTGCCGGGGTTCGAGCGAGGTCTCTGCCACGAGTCGCCGGAGCGCTGGGGTGCGCCGGAGCCGGCGAGGGCGATGAGTGGGAAACACGAGAAGTAGCCCTCCTTCGTCGGGACCTGTGAGTGGTTGAGGAGCCCACAGACTCCTCAACCACTCACGGGTGCGCTAGCGCCTTCGAGACTTCTTACGCGGGGGCGGCAAAGCACCTTCGGCGCGCAGACGAGCTGCGTGCTCGGCCAGAGCCTCCACCAGCGGTCCCACCTGAGAGGTCTCGGGCTGCACGTCGACGCGCAGACCGAACTCGATAGCGGTTTCGGCCGTCTTCGGGCCGATGCACGCGACCAACGTGCGAGCGTGCGGCTTGCCGGCGATGCCGACGAGGTTACGCACGGTCGACGACGAGGTGAAGCAGACGGCGTCGAACCCACCGGTCTTGATCATCTCGCGGGTCTCGGCCGGCGGCGGCGCTGCCCGGACGGTGCGGTAGGCGGTCACGTCGTCGATCTCCCAACCACGTTCACGCAGGCCCTCGGCGAGGGTTTCGGTTGCAATGTCCGCGCGCGGCAACAGAACCCGGTTGACCGGATCGAAAACGTCGTCGTACGGGGCGAATTCGGCCAACAGGCCTTCGCTGGACTGCTCACCGGTCGGGATCAGCTCGGGGTTGATACCGAACGAGCGCACCTTGGCTGCGGTTGCTTCACCGATGCAGGCGATCTTCACGCCGGAGAAGGCACGAGCGTCGAGACCGAACTCTTCGAACTTCTCCCACACTGCGCGAACAGCATTGGTGGAAGTGAAGACGACCCACTGGTAACGACCGTCGACGAGACCCTTGACCGAACGCTCCATCTGAGCCGGGCTGCGAGGCGGCTCGACGGCGATGGTCGGAACCTCGATCGGGATCGCTCCGTGAGTGACCAGACGGTCGCTCATCTCGCCGGCCTGATCCTTGGTGCGCGGCACGAGGACGGTCCAGCCGTACAGAGCGCGAGATTCCCACCACGACATCTTGTTGCGTTGCGCGACGACCTTCCCGACGGTGACGATGAGCGAGCCCACCAGTTCGGATCCCGCTTCGTTGAGCGTGGCGAGAGTTGCCTCGACGGTTCGCTGCTGACGAGTGGTGCCGCGGACGGTGATGGCAGCAGGCGTCTGCGGAGCCAAGCCGTTCTCGACCAGCGCGCTGGCGGTCTCGGCGAGATGTCCTGACGTTGCATGCAGGACAAGCGGTCCCGGTGCAGCGGCCAGAGCAGCCCAGTCGACTTCACCGCGAACGTCGGCCTCGGTGTGACCCGAGCCGAGCGCCATACCGGCGTAGCTCGGCACTGCCGAACCGGATGGAAGACCGGGGAGGACCTCGAACTGAACCTGCGTGCGAGCGACCGCGGTGACTTCTGCAATCACGGAATCCGTGGTCAGCGGGTCACCGGAGACCAGACGCACGACGTCGTGACCGTTCTTGGCCTCGTGGACCAATGTCTTTGCAACCTCGGCCGGCTCACCGAGTGCCGGACGCACGTCCGCGATCAGCTCGCCGGTCTCCTCGTCACGACCCATGTCGATGCCGACGAGCGCGACGACGCCCTTGTCGACGTCCGGATCGGTGAATGCCATTGCGGCGCCGGTGAGGACGTCACGTGCGCGAACGGTGAGCAGGGCGGGGTCGCCCGGTCCCGATCCCACGAACAGGATCCGTCCGGGAGTGTTCTTTCGGACTCGGGTCATCGGTGATTCTCCAGTGCGCTGTATCGAAATGGGAACTTGGTGCAAGTGCAAAGTGGGGCGTCAAACATCGGCTGCCTCGCCTGTGGTCACGTTCATCAACTCTCGGGCGCCGAGTTCGAGTAACTCGTGCGCTACCGCTCGGCCGAGTTCCTCGGCCTTGTCCGGCGCACCGACGGCGCCGGTACGGATGACGTCCGAGCCGTCGATGGCGGCTGCGCAGCCGCGTACCGACAGTTCGTCGAAGATTCTGCCGTCGTCGTCGAGGGACTCGACGATTTCTGCAATCGCACCTACCGGCGCTGTGCATCCGGCTTCCAACTCGGCGAGAAGTGCACGCTCGGCAGTGACTGCTGCTCGGGTACCCGCGTCGTCGTGCTCGGCCAGAATTGCTGCCAATTCCGTATTGGCAGAAAGACATTCGACGGCCAACGCGCCCTGCGCCGGAGCGGGGAGCATCTGTACGGGCTCGATGTTCTCGGTGATGAGATCGAGCAGGCCGATCCGGGACAGGCCGGCGCGGGCGAGGATCACGGCATCCAGTTCACCGGATTCGACCTTGCCGAGGCGACGCTGCAGGTTGCCCCGCAGCGGCACGATGTCGAGGCCGAGCCCGAGTGCCTTCAGCTGTGAAACACGCCGCGGCGCCGAGGTTCCCACCTTGGAACCGGCCGGAAGCTCGCCGAGGACCAGACCGTCGCGGGCGACGAGCGCGTCACGCGGATCCTCACGAGGCGGAATCGCAGCGATGACAAAACGCGGATCCTGCGCGGTCGGCAGGTCCTTGTAGGAATGCACTGCGACGTCGACGCGGTTGTCCAGCAAGGCTTCTCGAAGCTCAGCGGTGAATACTCCGACGCCGATCTTCTGGACGGGATCCGTGGACTGATCGCCCTTGGTCTTGATGATGACCAACTCGGCGGGATGTCCGGCTGCAATGAGGGCATCGCGCACGGTTCCGGCCTGTGTGGTCGCGAGAAGACTTCCGCGAGTGCCGATCCGCAGCGGGCTCCCCGATTGCGGGGTGGTGACGCTCATGCCTGCAGGTCCCTTCCAGTGCGGTCGCCGTCCACCAGATCGGTGGGTGTGGCCACGGCCGCGGGAGATCCGGGGCTGAGTTCGAAGAGTTCGCGCAGCGCTGCTGCGTAGGAGTCGCCGCCGGGGGCCGACGCCAGTTGCTTGACGCGCACGGTCGGGGCGTGGAGAAGCTTGTCCACGACGCGGCGCACGGTGCGCGCAACCTCGTCGCGCTGCGGATCGTCCAGGCCGGGTAGACGCGAATCGAGCCGCATCAGTTCGGCTTCGACGACGTCGGCGGCGCGCTGACGCAAAGCCGTGACGGTCGGAGTGACCTCGGCGAGACGCTGTCCCGCAAGGTACGTCGCAAGCTCGCCGGCAACGATGGTGCGTGCGGCATCTGCGTCGGAAGCGGCGGCGCCTGCCGCCGGATCACGCTGGAGCGTCTCCATGTCGAGAACGGTGACACCCGGCAGGCCGGCGACGGCGGGATCGATGTCGCGCGGCAACCCGAGGTCGCAGATGACCAGGTGCTTTGTGTTGTTGCGATCGGGCTCGGCGAGTGCGCGGTGCACATCCGCCAGGGTGACCACTGCCCCGACCGCGCCGGTACAGGTGACCATGACATCGGCTTGCGCCATCGCGGCCGAAAGCTGGTCGAAGGCAACACCGTCGGCGTCGACGCCGTTGGAGCGTGCTGTCTCGGCGAGGTGCTCGGCTCGTTCCTGCGTCCGGTTGACGACGACGATGCGTTCGATTCCGGCACGGGTGAGGTGCGCGACGGACAGACCGCCCATCGAGCCTGCCCCGACGACCACGGCAGTGCGGCCGACCAGGCCGCCCTCGCCGATGATGCCGGCTGCACGATCGAGAGCCACGGACACGACTGACGCTCCGGCGGAGTCGATTCCGGTTTCGGAATGCACTCGCTTTCCGACGCGCAGTGCCTGCTGAGCCAGTTCGTGGACGACGCGTCCAGCGGCCTGCTGCGCATCCGAAGATGCGTAGGCAGAACGGATCTGGCCGAGAATCTGCTGTTCGCCGATCACCATCGAGTCGAGGCCACTGGCTACCGCGAAGAGGTGTTCGACCGCTGCTTCGCTGTAGCGGACGTAAGCGTGAGCGTGCAGCGCCGTCAGGTCGAGACCTGAATGGTCGGCCAGGATCTCGCCGACTTCGGTGAGAGCACCGTGGAACGCGTCCACCACCGCGTAGACCTCCACGCGGTTGCAGGTGGAGACGATCATCGCTTCGGAGATGTGCGAGGACGCCAGAAGCTTGTCGATCAGCTTCGGACGATCGGTGTCGGTAACAGCTACTCGCTCGAGCACCGGGACGGGCGCGGTTCGATGCGAGACCCCGACAAGCAGAACACTCACGGCGCGATCACTGATCCGTTTCTTGTCGAACCTGCTCCGACCGGAGCGGGTGAACTGGTGGATGGAACTGACGAAGCGGATGCGGCGTGAGCCACGCGTACTCGCGGCGCGCTGGATGCCTGATCGGCATTGCGCGCACTGTTGAAGGAGAGAACCTGCATCTCGACGGCCAGATCGACGCGCCGCAGTTCTACGTGATCGGGAACGTCGAGGGCGATCGGCGAGAAACTCATGATGCAGCGCAGCCCGGCGCTGACGAACTGGTCGCACACGCCCTGCGCTGCTTCGTCCGGTGTGGAGATGACGCCGATGGTCGCGTTCAGTTCGCGGCAGGCGACGGTCAGTTCCTCGGTGCTACGCACGACGAGGTCGCCGACTCTGCTTCCGATTCGATCTGCGTCACTGTCGAAGAGTCCGACCATCTCGAAACCGCGGCGGCTGAATCCGCCGTAGCCGACCAGCGCCTTGCCGAGGTTTCCGACTCCGACGAGGACGACCTTGTGCCCACGATCGAGTCCGAGTGCACGCTCGATGCGAATGCGGAGCCTGTTGACGTCATACCCGACGCCGCGGACGCCGTTGGGTCCGAGGAACGACAGATCTTTGCGCAATTTCGCTGATCCGACACCTGACGCCTGGGCAAGCTCCTCGCTCGAGACGATGGAGGTACCCCGGTCGGACATCACTCCGAGGACCCGCAGGTATGCGGCCAAGCGCGTCACCGTAGCCTGGGGGATGACGCGATCCTGAACGATCGAGTCGGTGACCGAGGCGCTGGCAGCGTCGGTGACAGAAGAGCCCGCAGCGCCGGTGACGCGCTGAGCCACAGGCTCATGCGTCTGGTGCGGTTCGGTCACGTCGCTGGCTCCTCGTCCGGTCGACACGACTGTCGACCTCCACGATGCTCCGGGGGGAATGTTCACACCACGGTAACCGCTTGTGAACCCATGCACAAAGTTGCTCGAGACGGGTTCGATGTGCCGTTCACCTGCAAAGCGGCTCCGCGGACATCTTTGAGGGTTGCCTTACTTGCGTAAATCGTCGCGAAGGCGTTCTTCGTCAACTTCCCAGTAACCGTGCTCGCGTCCGTCGAGAAGAATGACCGGCAATCTGTCCCCGTACTCCGCTCTCAGCTCTGGATCCGTCGCGGCAGCTTCGTCTACGTCGATGCACGTCAATTCCAGCTCGAACTCGGAACAGACCCGTCGTAGTACCTCCGCCGCGCCGACGCAGGACGCGCATCCTGCGCGTGTCAACAGGGTTACTTCATGCGTAGCTGCAGTCATCGACGCAGACCTTTCTTCAGCTGGGATGCCATCTACTTGATCGGTCGAGTGTGCCTCCAGAGCCCCACTCGGTACCAAATCGGCGGAGAGGAACGTCACACACCCCAGGGAAGGTCGCCATCCAACCCATCGGGCCTCATTGCGGAGGATAGGCTGACTCGAAGAGTTCTCTGCTCGAGAGTGCAACACGGGAGGTGCGGGTGCCTGCGCGATCACTACCGAACGGCTCCGGATTCGGATCAGGGCTGGCCGGGGTCATACTCCCCGGACGTCGCCATGTGAAAAATCCGCTGGGCCCGAGTGAGTCGGAAGTTCGAGCCAATCTCGCCGGCGAGGCGAGTGCTGATGCAGCCCTGGCGTTACACGAAGCTTCCAACCCCACAGAACCCGAAACTGGCGAAGAGCCGCCGACCGTTCCGCGCGACCTCACGGCCGCCGCATTCTTCGACGTCGACAACACCATGGTGCAGGGCGCATCGATCATCCACTTCGCCCGTGGTCTCGCTGCTCGCAAGTATCTCAAGACCTCGGATCTGGTCGATTTCGCATGGAAGCAGATCAAGTTCCGAGTCACCGGCAGAGAAAGTAGTGACGACGTCGCGGAGGGCCGTGAGAAAGCACTGTCATTCGTGGCCGGTCGATCCACTGCCGAACTCGCCCGCCTCGGCGAGGAGATCTACGACGAGGTCATCGCCGACAAGATCTGGCCAGGCACGAGAGCGTTGGCCCAGATGCATCTCGACGCCGGACAGCAGGTGTGGTTGGTGACGGCGACTCCTGTCGAACTTGCTCAGGTCATCGCTGAGAAACTGGGACTGACCGGCGCCTTGGGCACCGTCGCCGAGAGTGAGGACGGCGTCTTCACCGGCCGGCTCGTCGGCGACATCCTGCACGGCATGGGCAAGGCTCACGCCGTGCGGACACTGGCCGTACGTGAAGGACTCAATCTCAAGCGCTGTTCCGCCTACTCCGACAGCCACAACGACGTGCCGATGCTCTCTTTGGTGGGGACGCCCGTGGCGATCAATCCCGACGCAGATCTTCGTGAACTCGCGAAGAACCGTGGTTGGGAAGTTCGCGATTTCCGCACCGGACGAAAAGCGGCCAAGATCGGCGTACCGACGGCGCTCGTGCTCGGAGCTGTCGGCGGGGCGCTCGCGGCAATTCTTGCAAGGCGCAAAGAACAGAACGCCTGAGCGGGTGCGGTCCGAATCGACTGGCGATCCGGACCGCACTCAGCCGAGAAAGACGTTGCGACGCTTGGCCAACAGTCGATACAGCGTCTGTTGAATCGTTTCTCGAACATGGTCCGTGACCTCGAACAGGACCATCGGGTCGTCGGCGGCACCGCTCTCGAAGGTGTCGGTGACGATGGGCTTTCCGAACTCGATGTACCACTTCGACGGCAACGGAACCAGGCCGAGCGGCCCGAAGTGCGGAAACAGTGGTGTCACCGGAAAATACGGCAACCCGAGAACCCGCGCGAGTGTGGTCAGATCACCGATTTTGGGATAGATCTCCTCCGAACCCACGATCGAGCACGGAATGATCGGGACACCGGTACGCATTGCGGCCGACACGAAGCCACCGCGCCCGAACCGCTGTAACTTGTACCGCTCACTGAACGGTTTCCCGATGCCCTTGAATCCTTCCGGGAACACCGCCGCAACTTCCCCCTCGTTGAGCAGACGCTCGGCATCGGGGTTGCACGCCAACGTATGACCAGCCTTGCGCGCCAGACCGCCTACCACCGGCATCTCGAAAGCCATGTCCGCAGCCAACATTCGCAGCGGGCGGTGCGCCGGATGATGATCGTGCACCGCAACCGACGTCATCAGGCCGTCAAGCGGGATCACACCGGCGTGATTGGCAACCACCAGCGCTCCCCCGGTGAGGGGAATGTTCTCGATCCCGCTGACCTCGACGCGGAACCACTTCTCGAACAACGGCCGCAACATCGGCATGACGACGTTGTCCGCGAAATGCGGGTCGAATCCGAACTCGTCTACCTCGTAGTCACCGGACACCCGACGTCGGAAGAATTCTGCCGCCGAGCCGATCTGGTCGACGATCGCCGACCTGGCCGCATCGACGAACGTGCTCTCACCGCCTTGGTCGGCCGCCGACGAAACTCCGGACGGATGCCGACGCTCACTTTGTTCACGGATGTCACGCTCCGTGCCGGTGACGGACTCACGCGACCGAGAGGTTGCCGACTTTCCGGTGTGAGTTGCACTGGGCCGCAAGGGAATTACCTTTGCCACGTCACTCACCCCTTCACCGCACTTCGTCCCGACACCGGCATGTGCATCACGTCTGCAGTTGCCGCTGCCTCGGCGGTGTCACCGCCGAGGATGGTGCTCAACGCATTCTCTGCCCGATCGATCCACTCGGACTTGATGATCCGGCGGGTCTGCATCGCACGCATGAAATCGTCGAGTGCCTGCATGGTGGTCCATCGCGGCTCGAACCCCAATTCGCTGCGCATGCGAGTGGTGTCGAGTCCGCAGCCGAACCGGAAGTACTCGAGTTGCTCGTCGGTGTACAGCCTCATGGACGATCCCACCAACGCGCTCCCGACACTGCGGAACAGCGCGAGCGGCATCGGAACTTCGACCCTTCCTGCCCGGCGGATCGCCTGCGACATCATCACCACCCCGTCGCCGGCGATGTTGTACGTACCCGAGGCGTGTCCGATGGTCGCCTTCTCCAACGCTGCGAGGGCATCCTCGACGTGGAGCAATTGCAGACGCGCGTTGCGCCCGACGATGGTCGGCACGAGCGGGGCGGTGACGTAATGCCCGACAGTTGCCGTCAGTTGAGGTCCGATCAGCGGCGCCAACCGCAGAATCCCGACCGAGATGTCGGGACGCCGACGCCCCATCCCGCGGAGGTATCCCTCGATCTCGAGACTGTCGCGGGCATATCCGCCCGGCGGCCGGCGGCGCGCACTCATTTCTTCGGTGAACTGGGCGGGGTCCTTGGCACTGCACCCGTAGACAACCGAGGCCGAGCGCAGGACCACCTTGCGAACCGTCGGAGCTTTCTGGCAGACCGCGAACAGTTGCATGGCGCCGATGACGTTCATGTCCTTCATCGCGGCGCGGCTGCCGGCTTTGGGGGCTTTCTGAAGCGTCGACGCATGCACGACGGTGTCGACCTCGGCGTTTCGGATCACTTTACCGATCAGCGGATTGCGGATGTCTGCTCGCACGAATTCCGCGCGGCCCATTCTGCGCATCATGTCCTTGCTCGGACTGACCGCGTCGACGGCGATGACACGCTCGATCGACGGATTCTGCGCAAGCCTGGTAATCAGGTAGCCGCCGAGGAATCTGCTCGCCCCGGTCACCAGTACGACGCGAGGCGCCGTGCCCCCTGAAGTGTTGTCACCTTCAACCACCAAGTACCCCCATATCCAGTAGAAACGCGCTCTGCCGAAGCGTTCCTCCCGCGATTTTCCCCCACTTTACGGGCAGAGGGGGTCCCGCGCTGACTACCCAAAATTCGGCCATTCAAGACAAACCGCCCAGACAATGAGACGGCCGACACATCTCTCCCCCTGAGATACGTCGCCCCTCCCCTGAAATAGATCGATGCCCGCCACCCCGGGAGGGGCGGCGGGCATCAACAGGTATTGCTTATTTACCGAGTTTCCTGCGCTGTACTCGGGTACGACGAAGCAGCTTGCGGTGCTTCTTCTTCGACATGCGCTTGCGACGCTTCTTGATCACTGAACCCATAGCGGGTGTCCCTCACGTTCTTCTCTAGCGTTCCTGCGCACGCCGGTCACGTACGCCTGCGCCAAGCAATTGGCGCCTGGCCCTCGTTTTAACTAGCTCAGCGCCTTACGACACCAGCTTGCTGGTACGACAGTGACTCATCGTACCGGTGTGGACTCACTCGGCATAAACCGAGCCTCCGGCACAGCAACCGCTGTGCCCGCGACTCAGCTCACGCCGAGGTCATCCTCCTCGAACCGGCTGGTCAGCCGGCATCGAAGTACGAGGTTTCGAGGTAATCGTGCACTGCCTTCGCATGTACACGGAACGAACGGCCCACTCGTACAGCGGGCAATTCGCCACTGTGCACCAACCGGTACACAGTCATTTTCGACACCCTCATCAAAGTTGCTACCTCAGCAACAGTGAGGAATTGCGTGCCGGCCACTGCCGGCTTTCCGTCGTGGGACGAACCCATGGACGGCTTGTTTGCAGACACCATTAATCCACATACCTCCAGCACGACTCGCGCCGCCGGCTTCCCCTCCGGCGGAACAGACACGTACGTACTAAGTCGAGCTTAGCTGTACTGGTGGGGTTAAAGCGACGGGTGTGGCTAAACGGACGACTATTCCGCAGCTGCACCCATCGCGGCCGAGCGTGTCTTGGCGGCATCCAAGGCATCGAAGAACGCCGTCCGCAGGCCGCCTGCTTCGAGCTGACGCAGTGCCGCAGCCGTCGTTCCGCCCGGTGACGTCACCGCGGCGCGAAGATCCGTCGCGCTGTCGCCGGTGCGATCGAGCATCGCTGCGGAACCGACCATCGTCTGCACCACCAATTCGGTAGCGACCGGGCGCGTCAGGCCGAGACCGACTCCCGCGTCGATCATCGCTTCGGCAACCAAGAAGAAGTAGGCCGGCCCCGAACCCGAGACAGCCGTGACCGCGTCAATCTGCGATTCGGGAACTGTGACTACTTTGCCGACGCTGCCGAGGATGCCGCGTACAAGTTCGAGGTGCTCGGCCTTGACGTGGCGTCCGGGTGACAGAACGCTCACGCCCTCCCCCACCAACATGGGGGTGTTCGGCATGACGCGGACGACCGGGAACCCTGCCGGCAGACGCGTTTCGAAGAACCCGGTGGGGATTCCCGCCGCGAGAGAAACGATCAACTGCTCGAGGTCACCGTCCAGATCGACCTTCGTCAACGCGGTGAGCGCTGATTCGACGTCGTTGGGCTTGACTGCGATGACGATGACGTCTGCACCCTCCGCGGCATCGGCGACCGTGCTGACACGGATGGAGTATTCGGCAATCAATTCGTCCGCGCGAGGCTGATACTGCTCGGCGACAACCAGATCCTTGATGGCGTGGCCGGCCTGCAACAGCCCGGAGATCAGCGCCTCGCCGATCTTGCCGCCACCGATAATCGCAATTCTTGTCATGGCGAACAGCCTGCCACGACCGCAGCGATCGACCCTAGCGGGGCATCATCGCCAGCTGACGGCTCTGTACGACAACCGCTCCAGTCGAATCAAGGACTGCGTGGTCCTCTTCGAACCACGTGCTGCCCAGAACATCCGAACTTGCTCGCACACGAAGCCATCCCGGCGTGGGCAGTCGGCGCAGGTACGTCGTCAACTGCACTGTCGGCGCCCACCCGAACAAGCCGCGGTTCATCGTCACCGGCGCGCTGATGTCACCTGCCATGATGGCGAACAGCACAGCGGTGTCGAGATCGTTCTCGTCTTCGGGCCCGGGGCGGACCCACATCCTCACCTCGGCCTCGCCTTGGCTCCCCGTCAGGAAGTGCGCCGAGGTGGTGTCGATTCGCATGTCGCAGCCCTGCCCGACGTGCACGACCTGAGCCATCGGATGATCACCGATGACTGCCACCGCACTCTCCGGCGGTTCCGGTGACATGTCGTCGATCGACGAGGCTGTGACAAATGTCGGGTCGCCGTCGTCCGGGAATCCCAGCGTGACCGCCGCGCGAACGGCGCTGCGACCGGCCTGGCTCAATTCGACGTCGATCAACGCGACCTGCCGTCCCTGCTTGCGGACGGTCACTTCCAAGTCGACTTCACCGGGGTCGGGGGCGGAGAGATAGTTAGCGCTCACGGCCAGCGGCTGCATCGCCAGAAGCGAGTCGTTCTCGCCCGCGCCGTCTCGCAGACATTGACGCGCGGCAGCGGCACACACCGCCATCATGGAGCCACCGTGCACCTTCGGCCCGATGGTCCAGATCGGGTCGATCGTTGCGGTGTATCTCCCGTCGCCGAGCGAGGTGAGGCGATTGAGATCTTGAAAGGGGCTGGTGCTCATCGATTTTCCTGTTCGGTACTGTCTCGGTGTTGCGGGAAATGTCGTGCGGCAAGGTCTTGGTGCGCCAAGCGTCGCAAAGCTGTCAGGACGGGTTCGTACATGGCGGTTCCGAGGACTGCATAGCGAATGCCGTCCTCGGTCGAAGCGGCGTGGCGAACGCCCTCCTTCGTCGTACCGGTGGGCATCAGCTCGATTTCCACTTCGGCAATCCCTCGGATGTGCTCGCCGTAGGCGCGCAATCGTTCGTCCGACAGGCTCAGTCCGGCATCCTCGAGGCCTATCAGTGCACGCTCGAGGTGAGCAACCGCCACGTACCTCGGCTCGTAGACCTGACCGAGAAACTCCAGAACCTTGCGAGCCCTGGGAAACTGTTGATCCGGCACCGGATCGACGTAGGGCGGTAGTTGTGCGATCGCGCGACCGAAAGTCTCGAATTCGGATCGCTCGTTACTGTCCACCAATTCGAGCACCGCGCGAATTCGTGGGATCGCGAGTCCCGCGCCGGCCAGGGCCCTGATCAACGCGAGTCGCTGGACGTGCTGTTCGCCGTACCTCGCTCCCGTTGCGCTGGTCGGCTCACCCGGCATCAGCAGACTTTCACGGAGGTAGTACTTGATCGTGGCGAGAGCAACGCCGGACTGCGCGGCCAGTTCGGAAACCTTCACCGTTCCTCCATCCGTCGACTCGCCGAGTTCATTGGATAGTGATGCTATCCAATGACTGTGGCACGCCCGAACAGAGGGCACGGGTTGCGCTAGGGTTGAACCTTCTTTGCGCAAACCACCAGAAATTTCCGAACGGAGCGAACAGGCGGAATGACGGACTTGCAGTCGGAGGCCCAGCCCGACGAACAGTGGCGCATCGTCGAACCACTGGCGCTGACTCCCCTGCTCACCGCCGCACTCGAGGTGTTCCACGAACTCGGTTACCACGGAGCGTCGGTTCGTGACATTGCCAAACGCGCCGGCGTCACCGTGCCGACGCTGTACTACCACCACGGCAATAAACAGGGCATCCTCGTCGCACTGATGGAACCGGGAATCGAGAACGTCACCGCGCGCGCGAGCGCTGCCGTCGATGCTGCCGGGCCGTCGCCAACGGCGCAATTCGGCAATCTCATCGAGGCCTGCGTCCTTCACATGACCAGTCGCTCCGACATCGCGTTCCTCGATTCCGAACTCCGATACCTCGAGGACGCGGAACGAAAGAGTTACGCGGCCAAGCGAAAGAAGCTCGAGAACCTACTCGTCGACGTACTGACGGCAGGCGTCGAGAGCGGTGAGTTCACGGTCCCCGACATCACCGGAACGGGCCGCGCACTGCTGGGCATGTGTCAGTCCGTCGTCCTCTGGTATCGACTCGACGGACCGCAGACTCCGCGCGAAGTCAGTGTTCTGTACCGCGAGATAGCGTTGAAAGCCGTCGGTGTCACTGCGTGAGCGCTGGTCGAATTTCCAGTCACGTCCGACTAGCCCTGAGACTGACGAACGTCACACATCCCGGCTGACACCGAAACCGGGACGCGTCCACGGTCACGGGTCCACACTTAGAAGCAGAGATGCGCGGGGTGGATCCGCAGACCGAGGGAGTTCTTGACGTATGGCCAACAGCAATCCATTTGTTCCTCCTAGCGCGGTCGACGTGGACCTTTCCGCGGTCGCCTGGGGAGCGAACCGCACGATGTCCGACTTCGAGACGGGAATGTGGCGGATGGAAGAGGCGCAGCCGCAACTGCGCTCACCGATCGTTGCGGTAGAGGTTCTCGATCGCGCCCCGGACTGGGACCGTCTGCTCCACGCAGTCGAGTGGGCATCGCACGTGGTTCCGCGCATTCGTATGCGCGCGGTGGAACCGGCAATGCAGCTGGGCAATCCGGTGTGGTCGGTTGATCCCGAGTTCGACATCGGCTACCACCTACGACGCGTCCGCTTGCCTGCACCGGCCGACTTCGATCACGCGCTGCGCATGTGTCGTCACCTTGCCACGGAACCTTTCGACAAGGCTCGGCCGCCGTGGAGCGCGCTGCTCATCGAAGGTCTCGACGACGGACGTGCCGTGTTCGTGGTCAAGACTCACCACTCCATCACCGACGGCATGGGTGGCATCCAGATGATGACGCTTCTGCACAGCAGGCGCCCGGATCCCACTCCGAACAAGCCCGACCGCATACCGCCGGCTCCTGAGCACCTGTCTTCGGTAGGCGCCTTCGGTGAGGAGGTCGTCAGCGAGATCCGGCGTGCGCCCTCCCGTATCGCCAAGCTGGTTCGCGGCGCCACCAATGTTGCGACCACAGCGATCTCGAGTCCGTTCAGCACGGCTTCCGAGGTCCTCGGGTACGCCAATTCACTCCGCAAGATCGTCACTCCCCCAGCTCGTTCCGGTTCCCCTCTGCTCCACGATCGCGGTCTCGGACGATGGTTCGGAACTCTCGAAGTGGGTGTCCCCGCACTCAAGGCCGGGGCGAAAGCTGCCGGCGGTTCACTCAACGACGCGTACGTTGCTGCCCTGCTCGGCGGGTTCCGTCGCTACCACGAATCGTTCGGACAATCCGTCGACAGCATTCCGATGGGGATGCCGATCAGCATGCGAACCGGCGCGGATGCCAACGGCGGCAACCGGTTTGCAGCAGTCCGCTTCAACGGCCCGGTCGCCGAGACCGATCCGGCCAAACGCATAAGGCAGGTACGAGAAATCGTCCTGGGTCTGCGTGAGGAACCGGCGTTGGACGCTCTCGACGTCGCTGCCCCGATCCTCGCCCGCCTACCAAATTATCTACTCGCGAACTGGTATCTGTCCCAGTCGACTGGACTGGATCTGCAGGCGAGCAATGTCGCCGGCGTACCGGTACCGGTGTATCTCGCCGGCGCGAAGATCGAGCGGATGTTCCCGTTCGGGCCGGCGCCCGGGTGCGCGGCAATGGCAACACTGGTCTCCCACGTCGGAGTGTGCTGCATCGGAATCAATCTCGACACCGCTGCGATCACGAAACCCGCCTTGCTGATGCAGTGCTTGCAGGAGAGCCTGGACGAGATCGTGGCTCTCGGAGTTCCAACGGAAGGTGCGTGAGTCATGAGTGAAAACACGAGCAACCCGCGCGTATACCTCACCGAAACCATGACAGAGGCCGAAGCCGGAGTACTGCGAAAGTGGCTTGCCGACAAGGCAACCGCATCCGAAACGCGGCCGGTCACCGTCAACATCACCGACAAGACCCTGGCAGAACTGGCGGCGCGGACTGACGACCCGATGCTCGCGCCGCTTCGCGTTGTGTGGATTCCGGACACCCGTACCAAACACAACGTCGCGGTGCGACTGCGCGATGCACTGGCACCACGCGATCCCCTCCACCCTGGACGCGGTGCGCAGCGCAGAACCCTGCGCACCGACCCGTCACGGTGCCAGGTCATCGAAGGTGAACCCGCGCCACTGAGCGATCTCGAGCGTCGACTCGAAAAAAGTGGTGGCGGTTCGCTACCCGAGTTCATCCGTCGTCAGGCCGCGCTGGCGCTCGAGCGCGCCGAGTTGGGCCTTCTGGGTGGTCAGTACAAGGTGTCGCGGTTCGTCGTCGACGAGATCACCGACACCCGCCGGTTCGCCACCGAGGTCATGGCGTTGGCCGACCGGTTGAACATCGCCGTCGCCGACGTCGATCGCCGTGCGCGTGAAGCACTCGAAGAAATGGTTGCCACCCAAAGTCGCCAAGCCATCGCGGTGTGGGATCGTCTGGGCCGCTACTTCGCCCGCGCGTACAAGCTCGACGTGGACACGAGCCGCTTCGAGGAACTCCGTGAGCTGAACAAGGAACACTCACTGGTCTTCCTCCCCAGTCACCGTTCGTATCTCGATCCCCTCGTTCTGCGTCCGGCGTTGATCGCGAACGGCTTGCCGCTCAATCACGTCATGGGCGGTCTCAACATCAGCTTCTGGCCCATGGGCTCGATCCTCAAGCGCAGCGGCACCGTCTTCATTCGTCGAAGCATCGGCAACGACGAGGTCTACAAGTGGTCGATGCACGAGTACATGCGCTATCTCCTGACCAAGCGCTTCAATCTGGAGTGGTACATCGAGGGTGGACGCGGGCGCACCGGGAAACTGCGCCCGCCGCGCTTCGGTCTCCTGACCTACCTGACCAAGGCATTTCAGGTGAGCGGCGCATCCGACGTGTACCTCGTTCCGGTCGCGCTGAGCTACGACCAACTCTACGAAGTCGGTGCAATGGCTGCCGAGGCTCTCGGCGCCGAGAAGACACCGGAAGGCCTGCGCTGGATGGTGGGTTACGTACGCGCACAGGGGAAACGCAACGGCGTCGCGCACGTGACCATCGGCCGACCACTCTCACTCGCAGAGGCACTCAGCCAAGAAACCGACCAGCGTCTCGCCATTCAGAAGGCCGGAATCGAGGTGTGTCACCGAATCAACGAGGTCACACCGGTGACCGTGTCGTCGCTGGCGATGTTGGCGTTCCTCGGAATCGAAGACCGGGCGTTGACCGTTCGTGAACTCACGGCGATCCTGACGCCGCTGTTCGGGTACATCACCGCGCGCGATCTTCCGATCGCCGGCGACGTCGAACTGTCCGATCCGCATGTCATCGAGAAGGCATTGCAGACACACGTTGATTCCGGCGTGCTCGAGCGTTTCGATCGCGGCGGCGAGCAGGTCTTCTACCTCGGCAAGGACCAGCATCTTGTCGCTGCCTTCTACCGCAACAACACAATTCACTTCCTCGTCGTGCGTGCCATCACCGAACTCGTACTCCAGGCAGCCGTCGAAGAACGGTTCGAGGATCCCATCGGGGACGGGTGGGCGGAGGCCAAACGGATCCGGGATCTGTTGAAATTCGAGTTCTTCTTCAGCGACCGGGACACGTTCGAGCAGGAGATGAGGACCGAACTGACCCTGATCGACCCCGAGTGGGAAACCGTCATGGCCGACGACAAACGAACTGAGCACATGATCGAGACGGTTCGGCCGTACCTTGCGCACCGCGTGCTCCAACCGTTTCTCGAGGCATATCAGGTTGTCGCCGATCAGCTTGTGCTTGCACCGATTTCGACGTCGTTCGACGAGAAGTCTTTCATCAGCAACTGCATCGACGTCGCACATCAGCGTCGCCTGCGGCAGCAGATCGCCAGCAACGAATCCGTCTCCGGCGAATTGTTCTCCACTGCACTGAATTTGGCGCGAAACCGTAACCTGATCGAAGTCGACGACGACGGAGTCAGGGCCCGGCGCCTGGCATTCGCTGCCGAGATCAAGGTTCAGGTCGAGCGCCTGCGTCACCTTCGCGCACTCGCGCATGCACGGCTCGATCAGGTGGCCATGCCGGTGCCCGACGCCGCCGCAGTAGTGACCATTCCAGAAGCAAACCGAGCACCCGCCGAGAACGAGGAAGTAGGACTGTGACCGGACTCGAGCGTCTGCACTCAGCCATCGAAGCCGCCCCTCCCGGGCCCGGAACGATCGCCGCCTTCGACCTCGACGGCACCTTGATCAGCGGTTACTCGGCCAGTGTCGTGTACCGAGACCGCCTGCGACGCTTGGATATCAGCGTCGGCGAATTGTTGCGCACCACCGGTGCCGCGATCGACACCCAGTTCCGTGGCGCTGATGTCGGAGCACTGATGGACATCGGCGTTCGCGCCCTGGGCGGCCGTACCGTCGAGGAACTGAACGACTGGGGCCGACGGTTGTTCAAGCAGGAGATCGCCGCGATGATCTACCCGGAAGCACGCGGGCTTCTGGCAGCGCACCGGCGCGCCGGCCACACGATCGTGATGGCCACGTCGGCGACTCCGTTCCAGGCCAAGTACGTCGCCGAAGATCTCGACATCGAAGATGTGCTGTGTACCGAACCCGAAGTCGTCGACGGAATGCTGACCGGCGAACTGTCCTCACCCGCTCTGTGGGGTCCGGCCAAGGCCAATGCGCTTGCGGAATATGCCGAGACGATGGGCGCCGACTTGAAGAACGCATTTGCCTACTCCAACGGTGTCGAAGATGTTTTCATGCTCGAGGCCGTCGGGCGACCTGTCGCGTTGAATCCCGATCGTGGCCTGGCCAAGATCGCGTTGCGCAATCACTGGCCTTCGGTCAGCCTGCGTAAACCGCAACGAGGCGCTACCCCGATCTCCACGATCCGAACGGCGACGGCCATGGGCGCGCTTGCTGCCACCGCCGCCCTCGGCGCGTCGGCGGGCATCGTCACCGGCAACCGACAACTGGGCGCGAACCTCGTCGGAACGTACGGTCCCGACATCTCGCTCTCGCTGCTCGGCATCGACGTCGAGATCGACGGCGAGCACAACGTGTGGGATCACCGCCCGGCGGTGTTCATGTTCAATCATCAGAGTTCCCTGGACATGTTGGTCCTCGGCACCGTCATAAAGCGTGACGTGACCGGTGTCGCGAAGAAGGAAGCGGCAAGCGATCCGCGGTTCATGCCGGTCGGCGCATTGCTCGACGTCGCGTACATCGACCGTACCGACACCACAAAAGCGAAGGCCGCATTGCAACCGGCGGTCGACAAGCTGAAGAACGGCGTCTCGATAGTCATCGCTCCGGAGGGCACCCGTTCTCCGACGCCACGCCTGGGCCCTTTCAAAAAGGGTGGATTCCACTTGGCGATCCAGGCCGGTGTGCCGATCGTGCCCGTGGTGATTCACAATGCGGGCGAAAGGATGTGGCGCAATTCGCTTGTCGCTCATCCGGGCCCGGTCTACGTCTCGGTGCTCGATCCCATCTCGACCGAAGGCTGGGAGACCAAGGACCTCGACGCTCACGTGGAGAAGGTGCGCACGCAGTTCGAGGCTGCGCTACTTGCCGGCCACCGCTGAACGTGCCAGGTGCTCGCGTGCAAACGCGAGCGCCTGCGCCAGCATCGAGGACCGCTCCCGCCGGGTGCGCGCGTTCTGAGTGTTGATCTCGATGACGGCCTGGCCGCTGAATTCGCTCGCGGCCAACTGCTGACACAACTCCGCACACGGCTGTGAACCATGCCCCGGGATCAAGTGCTCGTCCATCGACGCCCCACGACCGTCGGCCAGGTGCAGATGCTCGAGTCCCCTACCCATACGCGAGGCCAACTCCAAGGCATCCATGCCCGCCGTCGCGGTGTGCGACAGGTCGAGTGTGTAGTGAGCGTGATCGGAATCGGTCGGGTCGTACGACGGACTGAATGCCGACAGCGCCGCGCCTGGACCGCCCCGTTTGCGTAAACGCTCCGCAGATTTGTCCTTGCCGCCGAAGAAGCTGTCCGCGCGCATGGGGAACATGTTCTCCACCGCCACGACGACGCTGCTCTTCGATTCGAGGTCGACAACCTGTTCGGCGAAGCCTTCGGCGTACTTGCGCTGCCACCGGAACGGCGGGTGGACGACCACCGTCGTGGCACCCAAGGTTTCGGCGGTGCGAACCGAACGCTCGAGTTTCTCGACGGGATCGGAACCCCACACGCGCTGCGAAATCAGCAGACACGGCGCATGCACAGCCTGCACCGGGATCGCATATTTGCGAACGAGGGCAGCAACAGCACCGACGTCCTGGCTGACGGATTCGGCCCACACCATCAGTTCGACACCGTCGTATCCCAGATCGGCGGCGTAACGAAATGCCGCTTCCGTGTTCTCCGGATACACAGAAGCCGTCGACAAGCCGACGGCTATCGGCCGACGAATCATGCGCTGCGATCCCCCGATCATCGTCCGATCAACCCGAAGTCAACAAGAACGCCAATGGACCGAGCGTCACGATCATGCCGACGACCACCGCGATCACAAAACTCGTGATGTCGTCCGTCTTGCGCAGAACCCGCACGACGGCCACCAAGCCGACAATCACGATCAGCGCGAGCACCAACGCCACCCACGGCAGCATGTCCCACAGCTTCTCGAAGCCCTTGAACATCGCGCCGCCGACGATCAGTGCAACAACAACCTGACCGGCAAGCACTGCCCATTCACGGATCGAGTTGCGCTCGCCTGCCTCTTCCGCTGCCGGTTCGGCTTCGACGTCGGACTCCGCGACGGCACTGGACTTTTTTGCACTGTCAGCGACTGCCGGTGCCTTGACCAGATCGACCACGGAGGTCGATTCGGCCTCGCCGGCATCCGCGTCCGCGATCTTGTCGATCAGTTCGGTGCTGTCGTCCGGAGCGGCCGGAGCAGGAGTAGGTGTCTTGACGACGGGAGTAGGGACACGCGGCGGCAGGATCGGCGGACGCAACGACGGCGACTGGTTTGCGGCACGCTCCTGACGCATCAGGTCGCCTGCCAGGGTCTGACCCGACAGCAGTGCCGGTTCCTGCGTTACCTGCGTCGGCGACGAGGAGCCGAGCGGTGCCCGGCTCACCCACTGTCCGGGCGAGGACTTCGAGGTCTGTCCCGGCGACGGTGTGGAAGGCGGCTTCGGGGTGGTGACCGGCGGCGCGGCAACCGGCTTCGATTCAGCCTTGGGTGCCTGCGGGTCGTCATCGTCGTCGTCATCGTCGAACGAGACGGCGAAGGCGGCGGTGCGGTCGGCGGGAACCTTCGGTGCCGGCGCGGTGGGCTTTGCGGTTTCCGCAACAGTCTCGGCCGGCGCGGAAGGTGCAGCGGTTTCAGGTGCTGCGGTTGCCTGCTCGGACGCCGCTGGTTCAGCCGACTCGGGCTCGGCTGCCGCGCGCGATCCCGACTGGCGAACGATCGGGATCTCACCCGTCAGTTCGGCGACGGAGATGCCACCGGCAACGCCGCGCCGACGTCGTCCACCTCGGGATTCGACGCTCTGACCGTTCCGCTTGAGCAGTTCCGCTACGGAAATCTGCTGACTGTCTTCGGTCATCAAGCACTCACCACCAATTCACCGCCCATTTCTGTGTCGAGCTTTCGCAGAATCAGACCCTCACGCAGCGCCCAGGGACAAATTTCCAGTTCGTCCACTCCGAGCGCCCGCATGGTTGCCTCTGCGATGAGCGCGCCGGCCACAATCTGCTGTGACCGATCTGAGCTCACTCCTTCCAATTCTGCACGGTCCGCTGCCGTCATCCTGGATATGAAGGCTATGAGTTGCCTGAGTCCGCTGGAAGTCAGGGTCCGTTTTGCCCGGGGGCCTGCGGCCGAGGGGGCCGCGCCGGTGAGCCGAGCCAACGATCGGAAGGTCTTCGACGTCCCGACCGTGCGGTCCCAGTCGCCTGCGGCACGCAGTTCTTTGGCTGGTCCGACCAACTCCGCGTCGAGCCAGTCACGCAAGACAGCGACCCGGCGCTTGCCCGGCGGATCGGCCTGTAGCCAGTCGCGTGTCAACCGTCCGGCACCGAGTTGCAGTGAGAAGGCGACGTCCGGATCCTCGTCACCACCTGCGGTGAGTTCGAGCGAGCCGCCGCCGATGTCCAGGTTCAGGATGCGTCCGGCGCTCCAGCCGTACCAGCGGCGCACGGCCAGAAAGGTCAAGCGGGCTTCGTCGACCCCGGAGAGAACCTCGAGATTGACTCCGGTTTCCGCGCGAACGCGGGCGAGCACGGCTTCGGAATTGTTGGCGTCACGGACGGCGGAAGTGGCAAAAGCCATCATTTCCTCGCACCCGGACGTCTTGGCGATACCGGCGAATTCGGAGACCGTCGACACCAACCGATCAGCTCCTGACGTGGTGATATCGCCGCGGTCGTCGGTGTTCTCTGCCAGCCTCAACGTGGACTTGGTCGAGCTCATGGGTGTTGGGTGGCCGCCCCGATGGGCGTCCACAACCAATAGATGGACGGTATTGCTTCCGACGTCGAGTACCCCTAGTCGCACATCGCCACGTTACTGGGTCTACCGTCGGCCCTTGTGACAGCAGGTAACCCAGACCGGTCCCACAAGATGACTCCGAGCCCCGAGGTCGATCTCGATTTCCCGCGCGAGTGGGTCGAATTTGTCGATCCGGAGAACTCCGAGCACCTCATTTCCGCTGATATGACGTGGTTGCTCTCGCATTGGACCTGCGTGTTCGGCACGCCGGCGTGTCAGGGCATCATCGGCGACCGCCCGGACGACGGCTGCTGCTCGCACGGCGCTTTCCTCTCCGATCAGGAGGATCAGGACAAGCTCGATGCGTCAGTGAAAATGCTCACAGCCGAAGACTGGCAGTACATGGAAAAGGGTCTCGGCAAGAAGGGCTACGTCGAAGAAGACGACCTCGAGGACGAGCCCGCACTGCGCACCCGCCGCTACAAGGGTGCGTGCATTTTCCAGAACCGGCCGGGTTTTGCGGGCGGTCCCGGCTGCGCGTTTCACTCGATGGCGCTGAGGAAGGGCATCGAGCCGCTCGAGGTGAAGCCGGACGTGTGCTGGCAGCTACCCATCCGCCGCACTCAGGACTGGGTCGACCGGCCGGACGGCGTCCAGATCCTCAAGACCACGATCACCGAGTACGACCGCCGCGGCTGGGGTGAGGGCGGCGACGACCTCGCCTGGTACTGCTCCGGCTCCCCCGACGCTCATGTCGGGGAGCGGCAGGTCTGGCAGTCCTACGGGCCCGAGTTGACGGAGCTTCTCGGAAAGCGCGCGTACGACGAGCTGGCTCGCCTCTGCAGGCGTCGCGCGGGCCTCGGCCTCATAGCGGTCCATCCGGCGACCACGATCGCTCAGAACAAAGCTCAGGGCTGACTCCGCCTGAACAAAAACAATTCAGCCGCTCACACGATCGTGTGAGCGGCTGAATTCTTCTCGACATTTCTTCTCGACGAGGTTCGATCACGCTTCGAGCTTGTAGCCCAATCCGCGGACGGTGACCAGATGTTCCGGCTTGGCCGGATCCGATTCGATCTTCGAACGCAACCGTTTCACGTGTACGTCAAGGGTTTTGGTGTCACCGACGTAGTCGGCTCCCCAGACGCGGTCGATCAACTGTCCGCGGGTCAGCACCCGGCCGGAGTTGCGGAGCAGGTACTCGAGGAGGTCGAACTCCTTGAGCGGCAACGTCACCGGGTTACCTGCGACCTGCACGACGTGACGCTCGACGTCCATCCGTACCGGTCCGGCCTCGAGCACACCGTTGTCGGAGGCGAGGTCTGCCTCGTTCTCCACCCCGCGGCGCAGCACCGCACGGATGCGGGCGATCAGCTCGCGCGCCGAATACGGTTTGGTCACATAGTCGTCCGCACCGAGTTCCAGGCCGACGACCTTGTCGATCTCACTGTCGCGCGCCGTCACCATGATGACGGGAACGCCGGAACGCGACCGCAGCGCCTTGCAGACGTCCGTGCCACTCATGCCGGGCAGCATGAGGTCGAGCAGGACGATGTCCGCTCCGGAGCGATCGAATTCCGCCAACGCCGACGGTCCGTCGTTGACGATGGTGGTCTCGAAGCCTTCCTTGCGGAGCAGGAACGCCAGCGGGTCCGCCAAGGACTCCTCGTCCTCCACGATCAGCACACTCGTCATCGTTTGGCCTCCATGCCGTTTTCTCTACTGCCTTGTTCTCGTCTGCCGATCCGCGTGGAACCGGCGGTTCCCGCGTCGTCAGAGTCGATGTCGTCGTCCGACTCCACGTGTGCCGGTATCTGCAACGTGAAGGTAGACCCTGTTCCCGGTTTGCTCCACAGTTCGATGGAGCCGTTGTGATTGGCCGCGACATGTTTGACGATCGCCAGCCCCAGACCAGTTCCACCGGTCTGCCGTGACCGCGCCTTGTCCACGCGGAAGAATCTCTCGAACACTCGCTCCTGATCCGCTTTCGCGATGCCCTCACCTCGGTCGGTGACCGCGATCGCGACATTGTCGCCTCGCACCGACCGACTGACGGACACCGGAGAACCCTTGGGCGAGTAAGCAATAGCGTTCTCGATGAGGTTGGACAGTGCAGTCACGAGAAGGGTCTGATCCCCGAGCACCTCCAGCCCGCTCGGATGGTCGGTGGTGACGGTGATCCCGGCGGCCTCGGCCGACAGATTCGCCCGCGACAGCGCCTCGGACACCACCGTGTCGACGTCGACCACGTCGAGATCCGGCAGCTTCTCGGCACCTTGCAGACGCGAGAGAGCAATCAACTCGGTGACCATCTTGCCCAGACGAATCGACTCACCGAGTACCCGTTCGCCGAAGTGGCGCACCGACTCCGGATCGTCGGCGGATTCGAGCAGTGCCTCCGCGAGCAAACTCATCGCGCCGACCGGGGTCTTCAGTTCGTGGCTGACGTTCGCGACAAAATCGCGTCGTGTCGCCTCCATGCGGACCTGCTCGGAATCGTCGTCGGCGAACAGAACCACGAAGTTGCGGTCGTCCTTGCTGAGCAGCCGAGCGGTGCCACGAACGGCAATCTTGTCGCGGCCGCGCTGCGCGGTCTGCGCTGTCAGATCCACCTCGACGGTCTGACCTGTCCGCAGGACTTCCTGTGCTGCCCGCCACGCTCGCTCGTCCACCAGACGATTTTTGACCAGGCCGAGTTCTTCGGCGCGAGGGTTGAAGAGAACGACGTCGTGGAAACCGTCGACGACGGCGATGCCGCTTTCCGAAGCCAACACGATGAGGTCGAGGACCTGGGACATCGTGAGCCCGGTCTGTTCGTCGGAGCGCTGACTCTGGCGCGACGACAGCCTTGGCACCAGCACCCCGCCGACGAGGTAGCCGACCAAGCCGGCGACCACGACCAGCAGCACTGCAATCACGACACTCACGGCGCAATCGTACGTTCGCGCGAAGTGTCGGTTACGGCGGGTTCCGACGTTCCCGCCCACGTAATCCGCCAGGTGGACGGCGTTGGTTCGTCGTTCATCTGTTGTTGGCCGAGGCCCCCCGAAAACACTGTTCGGGGGGCCTCGACGCACATCATCGGGTTGCTACTTTCCGCCCTGATTCGCCACCGCGGCGGCGCCGGCAGCGGCGGCCTCCGGATCCAGGTAGGTGCCACCCGGGTTGAGGGGCTTCAGGTTCTCGTCGAGGTCGTAGCG
Source organism: Rhodococcus sp. GB-02 (assembly GCF_053470465.1). Lineage (NCBI taxonomy): Bacteria > Bacillati > Actinomycetota > Actinomycetes > Mycobacteriales > Nocardiaceae > Rhodococcus > Rhodococcus sp. GB-02. The sequence goes on along the minus strand of NZ_JBPUKE010000001.1, from coordinate 1,965,823 downwards.
CAGCGGGATGCCGGTCGGGATGTTCAGGCCCGCGATGTCCTCGTCGGAAATGCCGTCGAGGTGCTTGACCAATGCACGCAGCGAGTTGCCGTGCGCGGTGACCAGCACGTTCCGGCCGGCGAGCAGCTCCTGCGAGATGGTGTCCTCCCAGTACGGGATCAGGCGCTTGACGACGTCGAGCAGGCACTCGGTCAAGGGAACCTCGTCGAGGTTCGCGTACCGAGGATCGGTGTCCTGGCTGTACTCGCTGCCGGCTTCGATGGCGGGCGGCGGGGTGTCGTAGCTACGACGCCAGAGCATGAACTGCTCGTTTCCGTACTCTTCCTTGGTCTGAGCCTTGTTCTTGCCCTGGAGAGCGCCGTAGTGGCGCTCGTTGAGGCGCCAGTCGCGAACTACCGGGATCCAGTGGCGATCGGCGGCGTCGAGTGCGAGGTTGGCGGTGCTGATCGCACGGCGGAGGAGAGACGTGTAGAGAACGTCGGGCAACAGGTTGTGCTCGGCGAGCAGTTCGCCGGCGCGCTTGCCTTCGGCCATGCCCTTGTCTGTCAGGTGTACGTCCACCCAGCCGGTGAACAGATTGAGTGCATTCCATTCGCTCTCGCCGTGGCGGAGCAGGACCAGGGTTCCGATACTCATGGCGTTCATCCTGGCACGAGTACCGGAACCCTTCTTGATCAACCCTGTCTGGAAATCAGCTCGAGGCTACTTCCGCAGTTCGCAGATCCTTGCGGAGGATCTTTCCGGCCGCTGATTTCGGCACGGTGCTGATGAACGAAACCTGGCGGACCTTCTTGTGCGGCGAGACACGCTCGGCGACAAACGAGATCACGTCGGCTTCGGTCAACTCGGCGCCGTCCTGGAGAACGACGAATGCCTTCGGTACCTCTTCACCCTCGGCGTCGAGCACACCGATCACGGCGGCGTCGGCGATCTGCGGGTGGGTCAGCAGCAGAGCCTCGAGTTCGGCCGGGGGAACCTGGTAGCCCTTGTACTTGATCAGTTCCTTGAGTCGATCGACGATCTTGACGACGCCGTCGCCGTCGACGGTCGCGATGTCACCGGTGTGCAGGTAACCGTCGTCGTCGAGGGTGTCCTTGGTGGCCTGGTCGTTGCCGAGGTAGCCCACCATGATGTTCGGGCCCTTGCACCACAGTTCACCGGGCTCGCTGACCCCGTCCGTGCCGAGTGCCGGGTACGCGACCTCTTCGCCCGTTCCCGGGTCGACGAGCTTGCATTCCATGTTGGCGATGGTGGGACCGCAGGTGTCGAGTGCGATGTCGTCACGATCGAACGGGATCGCGTGCGAGACGGGGCTCATCTCGGACATCCCGTAGCCCTGGCGGACGTGGCAGTTCAAGCGGTCGGCGACGGCCTTGCCGAGCGCCGCGTCGAGCGGGGCCGCACCGGAGAAGATGGTGTGCACGCTCGAGAGGTCGTACTGGTCGACCAGCGGGTGCTTGGCCAGCGCGACGGCAACCGGCGGCGCGACGAAGATGTACGTCGACTTCTGCTCGGCGACGATCCGCAGGAACTCGACGAGATCGAACTTCGGCATCGTGATGAGGCTCGCACGGCGGTAAAGCGCAGCGTTGAGCAGGACCGTCATGCCGTAGATGTGGAAGAACGGCAGGACCGCGAGGATCTTGTCGTCGGTCTCGATCCCCATCCGCGGGATGATCTGGCAGACGTTGGCCACGAGATTGCGATGGGTGAGCATGACGCCCTTGGGCCGGCCGGTGGTGCCCGAGGAGTACGGCAGCACCGCGAGCTGGGTGGCCGGGTCGAAGGAGATCTCGGGCGCCGCTGCACCCTCGCCGAGCAGATCTCGCAGCGACAGATGGCCTTCGGCGCCGTCGAGCACGAACACGTTCTCAGCGGGGATGCCGACCTGATCGGCGGCTGCCTTGGCCTGCGGCAGCAGCGGCGAGACGGTGAAGAGGAACTTGGCCTTGGAATCGGTGAGCTGCTTGGCGATGTCCTCGGCGGTGTAGAGAGCGTTGATGGTGGTCGCGACACCACCGGCACGAAGGATGCCGTGGAAGACGGATCCGAAGGCCGGGACGTTGGGCGAATGCAACCCGACCACGTCTCCGACGGCCAGTCCGCGCGCTGCGAGAGCGCCTGCAACGCCGTTGATCTGTGCGATCAGCGAAGCGTATGTGGTGACTGCGCCAGAACTGCCCTCGACGAATGCCGTCTTGTCGAGGTCTGCGGGGTCGGTGTTTCCGAACAGAAAGTCGTAGACGCTGAGGTTGGGGATTTCAACGTCGGGGAACGGACTCTTGAAGCTCACTGTGCTCCTCGAAAAGTTGCGCGGCAGGGTGGTGTGTCCAACTTACTGTGACTCACGGGAACAGTATTATTCCGTGACGACAGTCACAAGTAAAGGTCACTTTACGTGACACATCCGCAATGTGTCTCACCCCGCTCTGTCAGCTTTGCGCGGGCTCCTCCTCGATGAGGTGCTTGAACGGTTCGAGATTCGCCAGCGACTCACCTCGCGACACCCGCCACGCCCACTCACGCTTGATCGACGAAGAGAAACCGAGTTCGAGGATGACGTTGAAATCGCCGTCGGCGGCTTCGAGAACCTGACCGAGCACTCGATCGAGTTCATCGCCGGTCACGGCATGCTCGGCGATCTTGCCGACCAGGTAGATGTCCCCGACCTTGTCGAGCGTGTACGCCACCCCGTACAGACGGCGGTTGCGCTTGAGCAAGAACTTGTAGACGCCTTCGAAGTTCTCGTCCACCTTGCGGCACACGAATGCCTCGACCCGCACGCCGTGATTGCCGACGGTGAGCAGAGTCGACGTCTTGAGTTTGTGCTCGCCGGGAAGTTCGACGATGAAATGCGCGTCGTCTTTCCTGGTGAACTCGAGTTCGCGCTCGGTGAGGGCCTGCTCGATAGTGTCCGAAATGCTGCTCATGTACGCACTCCCCCGGTCCGGCGTAGACGCCACAGACCCCGCGCACGGCGGGGCGAGAAGTCGCTGGGACCGGTTCCGTTGTTGTAGTTGACTGCGGCTTTGCGATAGCTCTCGAGTAAACCGTCCGCGGTGTGTTCCCACGAGAAATTCTCGGCGTGACGCGGTGCCTGCGCGGCGAGTTCGGACAAGCGCGTCGGCGTTGTCACCAAAGATTCGAGGGCGCCGGCCCAGTCTTCGGTGCGGTGTCCTTGAACCAGCAGGCCCGTCTCACCGTTGCGTACGGCCACTCCCAGTCCGCCGACGTCGGCGGCGATCACCGGGGTCCCGCAGGCTTGAGCTTCGATGGCGACCAACCCGAAGGACTCCGAATAGCTCGGCACCGCAACCAGATCCGAGGCACGGTAGACATCGGCGAGACGCTCGGGTGCCTGCGGCGGCAAGAACGTCACTTGCGCCGTGATGCCGAGCGAACGTGCCAGTTCGATCAACACGTCCGGCCTCGCGAGACCGGTTCCGGAAGGCCCACCGACAACAAGGATGCGCAGGGGCAAACCGGGCCGGCGGCTGATCACTTCGGCTGCAGCACGCAGCAGCACGTCCGGCGCTTTGAGCGGTTGGATGCGGCCGACGAATGTCACGACCACTTCGCTGGGGTTCAATCCCAACAACGCGCGGGCAGCATCGCGGTCACCTGGTCGATAGCGGGTGAGGTCGGCGCCCGGCGCAACAACGTCGATACGCGTGGGATCTGCGCCGTACAACTCGTGCAGCGCTTTGGCTTCGTCGGTGGTGTTGGCGACCAGCCGATCGGATTCGGCGACAACTTGCTGCTCGCCGATCTGCCGTGCTGCGGGCTCCGGAGTGTCCCCCTCGGCCAGCGAAAGATTCTTCACTGCCGCGAGGGTGTGAGCGGTGTGGACGAGGGGCACGCCCCAACGGTCGCGGGCCAGCCAGCCGACCTGCCCGGACAACCAGTAGTGCGAGTGAATCAGGCTGTAGTACCCGGGTTCGCGTCGCGCTTCCTCCCGCAGAACTCCCGCGACGAAGGCACACAGTTGAGTCGGCAGATCTGCCTTGTCCAGTCCTTCGAAGGGTCCGGCCGCGATGTTGCGAACCCGCACCCCGGGAGCGGCGTCCACGACGGGCGCGTCCGCGGAAGACGTCGCGCGGGTGAATATCTCCACCTCGACGCCACGTTCGGCGAGTTGAATGGCGGATTGCAGAACGTAGACATTCATCCCACCCGCGTCACCGGTGCCGGGTTGCGCCAATGGCGAGGTGTGGACCGAGAGAACGGCCACCCGGCGAGGGCGCGAAATGTGCATGGGCGTCACCACTCCATACTGCCCCCTCACCGGGCGCGAACTCTAACCGAGGCTCGAGATGAAGGTTCGGACTTCGGACACGAATCGTGTCGGATCCTCCACGAACGGGCCGTGATTGCAGCCTTCCCAGTACGACGCCTGCGACTTGGGAATCAATTCCTCGGCGTGCTTACCTGCGCTCACGTCGACGACGGAGTCCTCGGTTCCGTGCAGAACGAGGACCGGGATGTCCAGGTTGCGGAGCAGGTCGTCGTGACCGACGGTACGGTTGAACAACGCTGCGCGCACCCGCGGACGCGTCGAGAGGCTGTACCCGAACAATGCCTGCGACGCTGCGCCCTTGCCCTCGGGTGGGCCGGTGAGCGCGTTGCCGAAAGCGCCGAGTGCCCGGATCGCCTCGCGGGGATCTTCGGACATCGCGCCGGGAACCGCACTCCGCATCGCCGAGCCGACCTTGCCGCCCTTCTCACCGCGCCCGATGCTGGTGATCGCACCGACCAAAACCGCACCCGCCACCGCTCCGGTTCCGTGCGCTGCCAGGTAATCGCAGATCACCAGACCGCCGTACGACCAGCCGAGCAGGATCGCGTTCTCGGTGACGCCTTCGGCAGCGAGAACCGCCGCGACGTCGCCGGCCCAGTTCGCGGAGTCGTCGTATCCGGATTCGGGCGCATCGGAGTAACCGTGGCCGCGCAGATCGACGGCGATCAAGCGGTAGTCCGCTGCCAGGTCCGCGAGGACCTGCTCCCCCCAGCACTGTGACGACTGAGCCCAGCCGTGCAGCAGCACCAGCGGGGTCCCCGCCGAATTTCCGGTTACTCGATAGACGATGGACGTGCCGTCGACGCTGACGGCTTCACGAATAGACATGCCGTCACGATAGAGGCTGCGACTGCGGCGCCGACGGCGAGCATGTAGGCGGAGGAGACGTCGTAGCGGTCGATCAGCTGCCCGGCCAGCGCAGAGCCGAGCGCCACGCCGACGCCCAGACCGGTGACCGTCAGGGTCATTCCCTCCGTGAGCTTTTCCGGTGGGACGATCTGCTCGACCAGGGCTGTCGCGATGATGAGCGTCGGAGCGATGGTCGCGCCGGCCAGGACGTACGCGCCCGCAAGTGCGGCCACGTTTCCGACCAGTAGAAGCGGGACGCTGAGAAGGGCGACCGCGGCGGACGCGATCATCAATTGCCCACGCAGCGATCGCGCCGGGTGCATCGATCCGAAGATCAGTCCCGCGATTCCCGAACCCCCGGCGAACAACGCGAGGACCAGCGTCGCGGAGCCAGGTGAATTCTGTTCCTCGGTGAACGCGATGGCGCCGACGTCGATGACGCCGAAGATCGTTCCGAGCATCACCATGATCACGATGACGATCCACATCACGTGGTTACCGAGTACCGATCGTCCGCGGCCGGGTCGACGCGGATGCACCTTCGGCTCTGTTCCGCGCTGGATGACCAGCAGCAGGGTCCCCGTGACCAGCAGAATCAACCCTGCAAGTGGTCCAGCCTCGGGGAAGAGCCCGATGCTCAAACCCACCGAGATGACCGGGCCCGCCACGAAGCAGAGCTCGTCCACCACCGATTCGAAGGCGAAGGCGGTGCGCAGCTGAGGTTTTCCGACGTAGATCGCGACCCACCTGGCGCGAATCATCGCCCCGATCGTCGGGGTGGCGCCGCCGGGAATTACCAGGACGAAAAGCAGCCAGTCGGGGGCTTCCATCCGGACTGCGAGCAACAGAGCCCCGATCGCGGTGACGCTGACGGCCGCGGCAATCGGCAGGACCGCCCTCTGTCCGAAGCGGTCGACCGCGCGCGAGACTGCGGGCGCGATGATCGCCGACGAGAGCGCAAAAACCGCGGCGAGCGCGCCGGCGAGCGCGTAGTCACCACGAAGTTGCGAGATCATCGTCACGATTCCGATGCCGATCATCGCGATCGGCAGCCTTGCGACAAATCCGGCGGCCGAGAATGCGACCGATCCGGGGGCCGAGAATATCTCGCGGTAGGCGCTCAGCAGGCCTTTGTTGGTGGATTCGCTCATGTCAGCTTCTCGTGCACTGAACTAGGTTCACAGAGCCGAGGCCGACTCGACAAATCGTTTTCACTGTGCGCTCGGGTTGACCTGTCGGTAACTTGCCTTACGATTGCGCGAATGAGTGTCCTGGTGTGTTTCCACGCCCATCCCGATGACGAAGTTTTCACTACGGGCGGCGTGATGAGAATGGCCGCCGACGCAGGTCACCGCGTCGTAGTCGTCACCGCTACCGACGGTGCTCTCGGTGAATTCCCCGACGGACTGTTGGACGAATATGAGACGTTGGCTCAGCGCCGCAGCCGTGAGCTCGAGGCGTCCACCGACGCGTTGGGCGCCAATCGCGTCGTGTCCCTGCACTACCCGGATTCGGGGATGGTGGGTACGCCCGAGAACGAGAATCCGGAAGCGTTCTGCAACGTCGACGTCGAGAAGGCAGCCGAGCGTCTGGCCGAGGTTCTTCGTGAGGAGAACGCCGATGTCCTGACTATCTACGACCCCAACGGCGGATACGGGCACCCGGATCACATCCAGGTTCACCACGTCGGAGTTCGGGCTGCGGAACTCGCGGGCACGCCGTTCGTTTACGAAGCGTCCACCAACCGCGATCACATGAAGATGCTGATGCAGGCCAACCCCGAGTGGACCGAGGAGGCGCAGCCGCCGGATATCGAATCGTTCGGGCTTCCGGCAGACCAACTCACCACCGCCGTCGATGTCAGTTCGGTGATCTCGTCCAAGCGTGCGGCCATGCACGCGCACGCAACGCAGGTCGGCGATTTCGGCCCGTTCCTGGAAATGCCGACGGAGCAACTCGCCGCGGCATTCGGTACCGAGTGGTTCCGGCGCCGAAACGCGCCGGAGGGGCTGTCGGAAACCGCCCTTCCCCTCTGAGTCTTCACCTTCGATAAACCGAAGTCCCGACGCAGGTTTCGGCGGCTCGTTACCATCGGTAGGCATGGACCTCGAACAACTTGTCGCGAGCATGCCTTTTGCAGTTCACACCGGAATTCAGTTGGACAGCGCGGCACCCGAACAGGTTGTCGGCCATCTGGATTGGGACAGCCACCGCACCACCGCCGGCAACGGAATGCACGGCGGCGCCTTGATGACGCTGGCAGACAGCGTCGGCGCCGTCTGTGCATTCCTCAATCTTCCGCCCGGCGCAAGTACGTCCACCACCAGTTCGTCGACCGTGTTCACCCGTGGGGTTCGCAAAGGCACGGTCACCGCAACTGCCCGTCCATTGCACGCGGGGCGCAGCACCGTCGCGGTCGTGACCGAGATTCGTGACGACGAGGGCCGCCTCGTCGCTCAGGTCACCGCATCGCAGGCAGTTCTGGGACCGTGAAGCTTCCCTCGTACCGCGCCTCCGGTGCCACCCTTCCGTTCGGCAATCTGCTTGCCTCCCATGACGTTGCGATGGAGGGTTACTTCTGGCGATTCACGATGCCGGAGACCGGACGGGTGGTGATTGCGCTCGCCGGAATCAACAAGTCCGACGGTGGCAACTGGTCGACGCTCGGTCTCGCGGCGCATCCGGGCGGATTCCTCCGGACCGCCGAGTACCCGGGTGGATCGGCCGATCCCCGCATCCTGGGCGCTCACGCCGACAACGCTTTCTGTGGCAACGCCGATCAACTGCAGGTCGATTTCGGCGACAGCCATCTCGATGTGCGGATCAGTAATCAGCGATTCTGGCCGCACCGCCGCTTCGGCGGATCGAGCTACTTCCAATCTGTTCCCGCGCTCAATCAGTACTGGCATCCGTGGCTTCTCGGCGGCCGGGTCGAGGGAAGCGCCGTCATCGACGGGCACAGCTGGGATCTCACCGGAGCACAGGTGTACGGCGAGAAGAACTGGGGAAAGGGAGGATTCCCGGAATCCTGGTGGTGGGGGCAGGCCCAGGGATTCACCGATCCACGGGCCTGCGTGGCGTTCGCCGGCGGCCAGGTCAGCGCCGGGCCTCTGCGCACCGAAGTCACCGCCGTGGTAGTCGCCTTGCCAGACGGCACGGTGTTGCGGTTGGGCAATCCGCTGACGTCACAGGTGGAGACGACCGTGTCCGACGATCGCTGGACGCTTCGGGGTTATAGCCGAAAGTGGAGCGTCGACATCGACGGGACCGCGCCCATCGCCGACGCGCACATACTTCCGGTACCCATTCCTGCCGAGCGTCGAAACGTACCCGGAGCGCTCGAGCATCTCGGTGGAACCATGTCGGTTATCGTCCGGCGACGCGGCACCATAGTCTGGAAGGACCGATCACGATTGGCCGCTCTCGAGCACGGCGGATTGGATCGGGCGCAGGCCGAACTCACTCGGAGGGAACAGCTCTCGCAAGATCGATGAGAGCGGATGCCGCCGGGTTCTTGCCGCCCGACGAACGCCAGACCAATTCCAACCGAGATCGAGCTTCAGGCTCGAGATCGATCCGATGCAACTCCCCTACCGCCGACTCGGGAAGCACAGCCATTCCCAGCCCCTGTGCGGCCAACGAAACGATGATGCCGAGGTTGCTTGCCTCGAGCGCAACCGTCGGCTTCGTGCCGGCCGCGGCGCACGCGAAGTCCAGACACGTCCTGATACCGGTTCCCTCCGGAAGACAGATGACCGATCGTATGGCGAGTTCGGCAAACGGCAGAGACGACAACTCGGCCAGCGGATGATCCGCCGCCACTCCGGCCACCAGTCGTTCGTCGGTGATCACCCTCGATTCGAGGCCTTCCGGTAGCTCACCCGCAACCCCGATGACGGCTATGTCGAAGGTTCCGTCCACCACTCCGGCAAGCAGGCTGCGCGAATCGTCCTCGGCAAGCGAAATGTCCAAACCTGGGTGCCTGGTGTGTAGACGACTGAGCAGATCGGTCAGATCGGCGGAAGCGCAGGCGGTGACCATCCCGACCGAAACGGAGCCCCGAACCAGTCCGTTCAGGGCGTCGACAACGTCGCGACTGCTTTGCACGGAAGCAAGTGCAGCGCGGGCGTGTGGGAGGACGGCTCGCCCGGCGTCGGTCAGACGAACGGTTCGACCACTACGATCGAGCAACTCTTGCCCCAGCTCGCGTTCCAGTCTTTTGACCTGCGCACTCACACCCGGCTGGGCCACGTGAAGCCGCTCGGCGGCGCGGGTGAAATTGGCTTCCTCCGCTACCGCGACGAAGTATTCGAGCTGCCGAAGTTCCATAACTGTTGATTCTAGCTTTGAGACAAACTAGATCTTGGACTTATCGAAACTGTGCTTGCACGATGGAAGCATGACAACAACACATGAAGTTCAGAGGGCCGCAACCCCCGAAGACATTGCCCGACTCTTCGTCCAGTTCGCGAACGCCGGAAACGCAGACGCTGTCGCCGGACTGTACGAGGAAAACGCTGTGATGGCGTTTCCACCCGGATCCCTCACGATCGGCCGTCAGGCTATCCGCGAAGTGATTTCTCAGATGCTCGCAGCGGCACCGACATTCACCGTCGAAGACGCCCTACCGACCGTGATCAGCGATGACCTCGCCATGACCTCGACCAAACCTTCCGACGGAACCGGCGGACGCACACAGGTGGCGCGCCGCCAGCCCGACGGTTCATGGTTGAGGGTGCTCGATCGACCGGAACTCTGACTGCCTTCTTCGCAGTCAGACAGCCGACGCACGCCGCATGGCCGCCGCCGGGTCGGCGAACAGCGAGCTCAGTGACACGACCGTCGAGGCGTATTCCTGAACGCGATTGCCGAAACCGGTGATACGAATGTCCTTGCGCTCCAAGGAGGATGCCGACGAGAAAGCCTCGGCGACGTGCGGCACGCCGGCCGGGTAGTCGGTGAACGCCTGACCACCGAGGATCACCCGATCCGGGTTGAACAGGTCACGCAACATCGCCACTGTCCGGCCGAGCACGCGCGCCCGGTCGACCAGAAGTTCGTGGGCCGGAATGGAACCCGCCGACGCAGCACGATAGACATCGGCGATCGTGACACGCTCACTGCCCTGGATCACTGCGCCCGAAGACAGCGCCTGCGCGACGACCGCGCGGTCGCTGATCGTCGCTTCCAAGCAACCCACCGCGCCGCAGGTGCACCGCGCCGACGAGCCGGTGGGGAGGTGCGCGATCGAACCGGGCCCGCTGGACGGGGTGCGCACTCGTCCTTCGAAAGTGATTGCGATACCGGCGGTTTCACGGGCGTAGAAGTACAGACCGGTGGTTCCCGGCGTCGGAGCCTCGGCGCGGTCGTTACTGAGCAGAAGTTCCGACGCGGCCATCGCCTCGACGTGTGCGGCAACCGAAACGGGGAGGTCCAAGCCGGCCCCGATGATGGACCCGACCTTGGCGCCCTTCCACCCCAGACGCGGGTGATCGACTACTCCGGTCGCTGAATCGACGCGACCGCCGATTGCCACGCCGACGGCGAGCGGGCGGCGCTTGTGCCACCGTGAGGCAAACGATTTGGCCGACCGCGCAATGGTGGCAAGTGCGACAGCGGAATTGGTGGCGGGCGTCGGAATCTCGACGGCGCCGAGCACCTTGCCACGAATGTCGCTGGCGATGATGCTGGTGACTACGGCACCGATGTGGATGCCGACGGTCAGGTACGGCTCGTGATTGACCTCGAACGGAACCCGCGGACGCCCGATTGCTCCGGAGGCCGTCAGGTCTGCGCGTTCGCGCAGGATCCCGAGGTCCAGCAGGCTCGTAACCTGCCGGTTCACTGTGGCGATGCTCAGTCCTGATGCCTTTGCCGCGGTGTCACGTGAGAGCGGCCCGCGGGATCGAGCAATGCGCAACACCGTCGCGGACGGACCGTCGGCAATGCGCAGTTCGGGCGCAACTATCTGGGTACGGGTCCGGGTTCCCGATAGCGCGGTTCGCGATCGGATGTTCGGAATGGCGGAGATTGTGGGTGTCGACATGGCTGTCCCTTGCAGAAGGAGGAGAAGGCGCATATCTCTGTCGACCGAGAATCAGCGTTTCCACTGGTCACACGAAGAAATAGACAGAAAAGGCGCAGAAATTAGCTGCAGAAAGAACGGCGGCGACAACACAGCTCTCGCGCCAGAGGCAGACGCGAACCAAGCGCAGCGGTCACATAGGTGACCCGCAAAGCGGCAGGCTGGTCGGTCGACATGGCTCCAAAAGTAGCAGCTTCAGGGAGATTCACAAATCAGGTGCGGTAACGATCACACTGAACGCAACCCTGTCGGGGCGAAATCTCGCGTGTTTGGGTGGGCACACTCCCCACGAAAGGTGCACCATGTCTACAGCTTTCGCCAAGCCGACCCTCACGAATGCGGCATCAACGAACGGAGCGGCCGTTGACGCCGCTCGCGGCACTGTCACCACCCTCGGCGCGCATATCGGCGCCCGAATCGACGGAATCACTCTCGGCGGGCATCTCGACCCGGCGACGATCTCGCTCATCCGACAGGCACTTCTCGAACACAAGGTGATCTTCTTCCGCGGGCAAGACCACCTCGACAACGATTCGCAGTACGAGTTCGCCCAGCTGCTGGGCACCCCGACCACTGCCCACCCCACGGTGAAGTCGCACGGCGCAAAAGTCCTCCCCATCGATTCGGACCTCGGCAAGGCCAACAGTTGGCACACCGACGTCACCTTCGTCGATCGCATCCCCAAGGCGTCGATCCTGCGCGCGGTGCAGCTACCCGAATACGGCGGTTCCACGACGTGGGCGTCAGGGGTAGCCGCGTACAACGGACTGCCGGATCCGCTCAAGGTGCTCGCGGAGAACCTCTGGGCTCGCCACACGAACGTCTACGACTACGCGGCCACCAGCGCCGAGCGGCTCACCGAAGATCGCACGGCCGCCTACCGCGAAGAGTTCCAGTCCACGTACTTCGAGACGGAACACCCAGTGGTTCGTGTCCACCCCGAAACCGGAGAACGCACGCTCGTCCTCGGACACTTTGTCAAGAACTTCGTCGGGTTGAGCACCGAACAGTCGAACGGTGTATTCAAGCTCCTGCAGGATCACGCCATCAAACTCGAGTACACGACGCGCTGGAACTGGGCGGCCGGTGATGTCGCCATCTGGGACAACCGCGCCACCCAGCACTACGCGATCGCCGACTACGACGATCAGTACCGCCGTCTGGAGCGCATCACACTTGCCGGTGACATTCCGGTCAACATCCACGGGGAACGAAGCAGCAGCATCGCCGGCGACGCCTCCGAATACTCGATTATCGAAGGTGCCTCGACTCTCCCATGACTTCACCGGATTCCGCCCTTCCTCCGCATTCCCGCGGTTGCGAAGGCTTCAAGGGCCGAATCGGCCGCACCGCAGCCGATTCGGCCCCGACTCCCCGATCACTCTGCGCGCCGTCACCTACACACCCGGTCGGATACAAGTACCGCGTCGTCACATCGAATCCATCGAACGGGAAGCAGAGTATGCCGCCGACTAGCCCTACGATTGCTTCATGACCATTTCTTCCGATGCCCGCATCGCCGTAGTCACCGGAGCCAGCTCCGGAATCGGTGAGGCCACCGCCCGCACCCTGGCAGCTCAGGGATTCCACGTCGTTATCGGTGCTCGCCGCGTCGATCGTCTCGAGAAGATCGCCGAGGAGATCGGTGGTACCGCGCTCGAACTCGACGTCACCGACGAGGATTCCGTCGACGCGTTTGCGGCCGTGGTCCCCCGAGTCGACGTGTTGGTCAACAACGCAGGTGGGGCAAAGGGTCTGGCGACGGTCCTGGACGCCGATCTGGACGACTGGCGGTGGATGTGGGAGACCAATGTCCTGGGCACGTTACGTGTGACGAAGGCACTGCTGCCCAAGCTGATCGATTCGGGTGATGGTCTGGTCGTGACCATCACCTCTGTGGCCGCGCTGGAGGCATACGACAACGGCTCGGGTTACACCACCGCCAAGCACGCTCAAGCCGTCCTCCATCGGACATTGCGCGGTGAACTCTTGGGTAAGCCCGTTCGTCTGACCGAAATTGCGCCGGGAGCCGTCGAGACGGAGTTCTCACTCGTCCGGTTCGAAGGCGATCAGGACAAGGCCGACAAGGTGTACGAGGGAATCACACCGTTGGTGGCGCAGGACATCGCCGAGATCATCGGTTTTGTCGCGTCGCGGCCGTCGCACGTGAACCTCGATCAGATCATCGTCAAGCCGAGGGATCAGGCAAGCCCCGGTCGGTTCCACCGCACCACCAGCTAGTTCGAATCGTTCTGACTAACCAGTGCGAATCGCCCGGTGCAGGACGAGGCCGAGATTGCGTGCAATCTCGGCCTCTGTCATTTCCGTGGAAGCGCTGCGGGCACTCACGGTTTCACCCGCGGCGATGATGTACCGACCGTCACCGGCATAGTCGTACCAGTGAAAAGTTATTCCGTCGTCGGTCGGCCTGCTGTCGACGGCTCCTCCCGGGTATGCGGTGACTTCACCGATCGAGATCCGCTCTCGGCCGAAGAATCTGCTCACTTCCTCGCTCCCGCGCGCACCGGCGGCGCTGCTCAGAAAGCTCTGCCTCCCGGCAGTTTTCGGCCTTTCGATGCTCAGGCCACGCTCCGATCCAGCGGGGCAGGTCGGCAGGTGATCGACGAGCATCCGCGGAATTGCAGATGGGCGTGCCACGGTGAAAACCACGTCGGAGCCACAGTCGACAGTCCTGCCGGGCAGTTGAGTCAGGAGCACACCCAGGTCGCCGGCAACAACACCGTGCAATCGCGTCACCGTACTCATCTTCTGCCCGTGAAAACCGGAAACCTCCACACGAGCATCAGGATTCGCAAGAGCACCGAGAACATGATGCAGCCGATCGTCGAGCACGGCAGCCAGGTGCGCTCCCGCTCGACGTCGCGCCGCTGTCAGCTCGTTCATGGTGTCGGCCGTCGGACGAAACCGCAGCGGGTACGGGAGTCGGTCACGTCCGACCGCTTCCCAGAGAATCTGGAATTCGAGGCCGGTGAACTGCCACTGCTTGGTTATCATTCGCCCAACACCGCCGGGGAGACCATGGGTAGGTCGCCGATCAGGGCGTTGCCGTTCTCGACGGTGACGAGGTAGCCGGGGGTGTCGTGAACGTTGTCTTCGCCTTGTCCTTGTCCGCGTCCCGGTGCCATGCCGCCGACGCCGCCCATCGCGCCCCGACCACTCTGCGCCCCCGTCGCCGAAGTACCGCCGGTTCCGTTGACTCCCCCACGTCCGCCACCGGCGAGGCCACCGCCGCCGCCAGGGCCGCCAGGGCCGGGAGCGCCACCTCCGGTGCCGCCTGGCCCGAAGCCGCCGGTACCGATTCCACCTGCGGAGCCACCACCCGATCCGCTACCCATGAGGCCTGAAGGCACTCCGGAACCGAGTTGAGCGCCATTCGGAGTTGCACCTGCCAGGCCACCTGGCGCTGCACCGGCCGGCAGCGCGCCGGCATTTGCCGCGGTAGTCCCGGCCGGGCCGGAATCGTTTGCGCCCCGGGCTGCATCGGCACCCGAATTCCCTTGGGCCTCAACGCCGCTACGGTTGTCACCATTTCCGGAATTGGTGCCGGATGGGTTCTGACTGGAACCGTCTCCGGCCGGATGTTCAACTACGAGGTGTCCACCGTCCGACCCTTCAACCGCTCCGTCTCCTGATGTGAACGGCATGCCGGATCCGTTCCCCGAGCCCGAAGTGTTCCCGCCGCCGGAACCACCGCCACCGAATGCGCCGCCCCCAGACCCTCCACTGCCAGCCCCTCCACTGCCGGTGACCGGATTGAACGCGGCCGGGAGAATCGGCACCTGGTCGTCCGCGCGCTTCATGTACGGCAGATACATGTCCTTCATCACCTGGCGCGCTTGACGTTCGGCTTCTTCCGCTTCGTACTGGGCCTGCTTCCACGTCGCTCCGGGAACCAAGCTGAGAAACCTCTCGACCGTCGAGGCGCCGTCGGGTGCCGGAATCGAGCGTTTGGCCTCGTCGAGTGCGATCTTTGCCTCCTCGATCTTGTTCGAGATCAGATCGACGCGCACCTTCAGCTCACCCGCATCTGCCGAGTAGGCCAGCACGGCTTCCAACGCAGCCGAGCCGCCCCGCCCCTGCCAGCCTTCGGTGATCGCGCCGTTCACATCGTTCTGGAACTTCCCGATGCCGGCTTCCACCCGGCCGGCAATAGCCTTCCACGCCTCGCCGATTGCACGCAGGGTTGCCGGATCCATCTCATTGACGTGATCGAAGATTTCGGAGTGCGACATCGCGTCGAACGGATCGTCGTCCACGATTGCGTGTTCGCTGTACTCCAGTAACGAGGTCTGGGCGGTGAGAGCATCGCGCTCACCCCAGGCTCGTGCGCGCTCTGCATCGGCGACAGCAGTGGCAGCAGCCATCTCGCCGTCGAACGCGCCGCGGTCGTCGGTCACGGATTGAACCAGAGCAGATGTAGCGATTGCGCTCGCGACAGGAATACCGACAACTGGCAATGCCGCCAGGCCGGAAGGGACGGCCCGCGTCGCTTCGGAAATTCTGCCCAGCACGTCTTCCAGAAATGGAATGCCCACTGCCGTCCCCCTGACGTCGAAACCTCCGTCAGACTCCCCCGAGCCGACAGCACTTACCTGTACAGACGCAAGCAACGACCGGATGGTTCCGAATTTCGACAGATTGCTCGGTTCACAGCAACAAATCGGTTTACGGCAGTGCGGACATCGACTTCCAGGTCGGCAGATCGATCGCCCAGTCGTAGATGTCGCCGTCCGCAGCGGACAGGTCGATCGACGTGCCGGTCACCTCGACGGGGTCACCGTAGAGGGCGGTTCCGAAGTATTCCTGCGCGTCGGATGTCGACAGGTTGATGCAACCGTTCGTGACGTTCGACGAGCCCTGCACCCCGGTGGTCTCAGGATTGGCATGGATGAATTCGCCGTTGTTGGAGATGCGCACCGCCCAACGCTCACGCACGTTCTCGTAGAACGGCGGGTTGGACATCATGAAGTCTTCGTACTTCTCCGTCACCATGTGAATGCCGCTGCGCGTGACGTTTCGAGGTTCGTTTCCCTCGCCGTAGCTGACGGGAATGTCCATGATCGTCTGACCGTCTCGCACCACCTGCATGCGGTGGCTCGGCGCGTTCGCCTTCACGATCTGGCTACGACCGATCGTGAAGTCGAGCGTGAGATCCTGGTCGCCGTACGCGCCACCGCCGTAGTTCAAGCCGTAGAGCTTGGCATCCAGATGGACAGTTGTGCCAGGCATCCAGTAATCGGCCGGTCGCCAATGGGCCCGTGATCCGCCGTTGTCGTCGGGCAGCCATGCCCACGATCCGGCGGTGGGCGGCACGGTGGTCACGACAAGCGCCTTCTCGACGGCCGCCTTGTCGACGACGGAGTTGTCGAACTGCAACGTGATCGGCGCCGCGATACCAACTTCCTGGCCGTCGGCGATGTTGAGGGTAGCGCTGGTGGTCGACTCCGGGGCAACCGTCGTAAAGCTCCCTTGCACTGGCACAGATTTGCCGTCGGTTCCGGTTGCCGAGCCCGACCACGAATACGTGGTGCCGTAGCCGAGTGCCTCACTGACGGTGAACGTCGTCTTGTCAGGCGAGAGTTGTCCGGCGACGGCCTTACCGGCCGCGTTGCTGAGATTGACGTCGGACAGTGTTCCCTGGGTCACCGCTACCGAGACGGGCGCGACCGGGCTGACGTCTTTGGTACCCGGTGCCGGCGTCGACACCACGGTCACCACCGGTGCTGGTTCGGCAGCCGCCGCACCGCCTTGTCCGTCCTTGCCACCGATCGTGCAGCCGACGGCGGCCACCATCACAGCGAGCAATACAGCTACCAACGCAACAAGACGCGAACGACTTCTCCGACCACCCAGCTCATGCACTTCAACAGGCTACCTGCGGGCTCCGTCAGGAATCAGATGGTGAGGCCCACAGTTACCGGTTCCGGTTCCAGGTGGACGCCGAACGCGGCTTCGACGCCGTCGCGAACCGTCCGCGCGAGCGAGACCACATCCGCGCTCGTTGCCGACCCTCTGTTGGTCAACGCCAAGGTGTGTTTCGTCGACAGCCTGGCCGGCGCATCTTCACCGGGATAACCCTTGGAGAATCCGGCCCGTTCGATCAACCATCCGGCCGAGAGCTTGGTTCCACCACTGCCCGGGAACTGCGGCACGGTGACGTCTCCGAGCTGTTCGGTTATTGCTCCGAGCACAGCGGGCAGCTTGTCGTCCGGCACCACGGGGTTGGTGAAGAAGGAACCCGCGCTCCAAGTGTCGTGGTCGTACGGATCGAGCACCATCGCCTTGCCTGTCCGCAATCCCAGAACCGCCTCGCGGACCTGCGACGCAGGCAACCGCTCGCCTTCCTCGGCCCCGAGTGCGGTGAACAGTTCGCGGTACGCGAGCGGGGCGCTCAATCCGTCGGTCGACGCATCGAATTCGACGGCGAGAACCACTGCTGCATCGGAATGCTTGAGAACGCTCGACCGGTAACCCAACTCGAGTTTCGACGGTTCGACCCACGACACTTCGCCGCTGCGTCGGTCGAGCAATTGAACCTGCCGAAGCCGCGAGCCCACCTCGACGCCGTACGCGCCGACGTTCTGCACCGGCGTCGCACCGGTCGAGCCCGGAATCCCGGACAGGCATTCGAGGCCGCCCAGTTCCGCGGCGACGGATTGGCCGACTACTTCGTCCCACACTGCGCCCGCTTCGGCAATGACGCGGTCCGTGTCGAGGCTCACGGTGGTGTTGGCCACACGAACGACAACTCCGTCGAATCCCGCGTCTGAGATCACGAGATTCGATCCGCCGGCGAGAATCAGCGTCGGGATCTGCTCGCGATCGAGCAGCGTCACGACGTCGATCAACGACTGCGTCGTCGGGCATTCTGCGAGCAGCCGCGCCGGTCCTCCGATTCGGAGCGTCGTCAATCCCGACAAGTCAACGTTCTCGGACACGAAAGCGCCTGATTCCACGACGCGTCTGCCAATGGTTACGTCCCACACATCGATAAACGGTAGCCTCCACAATCGTGAGCCGTCGCATCGAGCATTCGTCGAAGTACACAGTCCCCGCCGAAAAGGTCCATGAGGCGGTGACCTCCGAGCAGTACTGGCGCGACCGAATCGTCGCTGTCGGTGGTCCCGGCGCAACGATCGAAGAGCTGACCGTTCGCGACGAGACCGTCGCGGTCACGATGTCGCAGATCATCGCTGCCGAGCATCTCCCGAGCATGGTGTCGAAGGTCGTCAACGGCGACATCGTCATCAAGCGCAGCGAAACGATGGCACCGTTCAAGGACGGCAAGGCCACCGGCACCTTCTCCGCCCACGTCGACGGTGTTCCCGCCCGTATCGAGGGCACGCAGGTCCTGACTGGTGACGAGAACTCCGCCACTCTCGAGATCGAGGGTGAGGTCGAGGTCAAGATCCCGTTCCTCGGCGGAAGGATCGAAAGCGCGATCGTCGACGAGGTTGTCCGGCTCATCCAGGCCGAACAGGACTTCACCCGGGAGTGGATCGCTAAGTAAAATCCTGCGGGCGGCGATAGTTGTGGATACTGCCAATTTGGCTTGTCACAGCGCGTAACAGGTATTCTTTCCGATCATGGCTCGCCGCATCGACTACTCCGCCCGCTATCAGCACTCCCCCGAGCAGGTCTACGCGGCACTGGCGGACCGCTCGTACTGGGAGGCCCGCGTCGAGGAGATGCGCAAGCATTCCGAGAACCATGTGGAACATTTCGAGGTCACCGATTCCGGAATCGATCTCGTGCTGCACCACATTCTCCCGCGCACCGATTTGCCGGACATTGCTCAGACGGTGATGAAGAAGGATCTGGTCATCACGCGCAAGGAGTCGTACGGCGCCTTCGGTGACACCGTGACCGGAACGTACGAAGCGTCCATCCCGGCCGGGCCGGGGAATCTGTCCGGAACCATGGAATTGTTCGCGACCGATACCGGGTCCACGCTGCGAACCACGTCCGAGGCCAAGGTCTTCATACCGTTCATCGGCGCGAAGTTGGAACAGCTCATGCTCATCAACCTCGTCGATCTTTTCCGCACCGAAGCTCAGGTCACGGCGACCTGGCTCGCCGCACGCTGAAGCGGCGTGAAGAAGGCTCCACCCCCGAAGATCGAGGGGGTCATCACCCGTGGCACGACGGGGATCAACAGACTGCGACGAAGTGACCGGTGGATCGTCCACAACCGCACTATCGCGCATGCCCTGAACAACGCGGCCGATCCGTTGATCGTCGACCTCGGGTACGGGGCGACGCCGGACACCACCTTCGAGATGGCAAGCCGCCTCACCGCTGTCCGGCGGGATCGACGCGTCATCGGGCTCGAGATCGACCCCGCCCGCGTAGTCGAGAGTCGTGACGGTGTCAGCTTCGCCCGTGGCGGATTCGAACTAGCCGGTCTCACACCCGTTTTCGTACGCGCCTTCAACGTCCTCCGGCAATACCCGGAGGACGCTGTGGACTCTGCGTGGGCACACATTCAGTCCGGCCTCGCCCCGGGCGGACTGCTACTCGACGGCACCTGCGACGAGCTCGGAAGGCGTTGCGCCTGGGTGCTTCTCGACGCCGATCGTCCATTGACCCTGACGCTGGCCTGGGACCCCTTCGACATCGAGCGTCCTTCCGACATCGCGGAACGTCTCCCGAAGGCTCTCATTCACCGCAATGTTCCAGGTGAGCCGATCCACGCTCTGCTCAGCGCGGCCGATCGAGCCTGGGCCACCGCTGCGCCACACGCCTCGTTCGGACCTCGACATCGCTGGGCTGCCGCATTGGAAATTCTTCGGGCGCAAGGAATTCCCGTGCAGCCCGCGCGACGACGTCTTCGCGACTGCATCCTGACGGTGCCATGGCATGTCGTAGCGCCGAACCCCTGAACTCGCAGACGGGAAACGCCTCGCCGCAGAAGTTGTCTCTGCGGCGAGGCGTCTGTGTGCAGGCGTCGGGCTAGGACCCGAAGATGTTTTCCAGGCTTCCCAGCGAACCTGTCGAACTGCCGCCGTTGTCGGGATCGCCGCCGTCGGACTCTGCCGTGACCTTGACTGTGACTGCGGCCTGGGTCTCGGAACCGAGATAGCCGTCAGTTCCGCTGAACACCGCGGTGATTCGGCGATCTCCGAGTTCGGTGAAGGTGTGCGAGAGCGTGGCCTTACCGTTCACCACCGCAACCGGTCCACCGATCGGGGTGGTTCCGTCCATGAACTGAACCGTTCCTGCGCTGAGCGTAGGTACCACTGCCGCAACGAGATCAACCTTCGCGCCCTTGACCGCTGACGCCGGAGCGCTCACGGTGATGGACGTTTCCTGATCCTCCGCGGCCGGAGCCGTGACCGAAACCGGCTGAGCGGCCGAGGTAGAGGTGAGGAATCCTGTTGCACCCGAGTACACGGCCGTGATGTCGTGCGTACCGACGCTCGCGAACTCGTGCATGATCGATGCCTTGCCCTCGACGACCGGTACCGGCGAGCCGAGATTGCCCGAGCCGTCCTTGAACTGCACTGTGCCGCCCACCGGTGTCGGCGTGACGGTTACGGACAGACCAACTGCCGTACCGGTTTTTGCATCCGCCGGAACGGTCAAGACCGTTTGGGTCTGCTGGTCGGTGGGGGCCGGCGCCTTGACGTTCACGGTCTGGGCGTTCGATGTCGAGCCCAAGTAGTTACCCGAACCCGAGAACACTGCGGTGATGCTGTACTCACCCGCCACGTTGAAGGTCGGCGTGGTTGTCGCCTTACCCGTTGCGTCCACGGGAATCGAGGGGCCCAGATCCCTGCCACCTTCCTTGAACTGCACGGTTCCGCCTGCAGCACCGGTCGAGACGGAGGCAGTGAACGACAAGGCCTCCCCCGTTGAACCTGTCGACGGGCCGACGAGGGTAGTCGCGGTGCTCTCCTCGACCACTACCGGAGCGACCGTCAACGCATGCGGCGCCGACGTCGAGGCCTGGTATACGCCGGAACCGGAGTACACCGCCACGATCGAATGCGTTCCTTCTGCAAAGGAATTCGTCAGCGAAGCCTTGCCGTTGGCATCGACGGTAACGGCGCCGCCGAGGTCGGTTACACCGTCCTTGAACTGCACCGTGCCACCCGCTGGAGTAGGCGACACCGTAGCCTCGACGGTCACGGACTCACCCGCCACAGCACTTGCGGGACCGGTGATCGTCGTTGCAGTGCTCTTGTCGGCTTCGGAGACGACGACGTCGACGGCCGACGACGTCGAGGTCGCTACCTTCGCATTGCCGAGATATTTGGCCGTCACGCTGTGCGTTCGAACGTCAGCAGCTGTCCAGGCAAGTGTTGCAACACCATTGGCGAGCGTGCCCGCACCGATCTTGGTGGCACCGTCGAAGAACTCCACCGAATCACCCTCAGCACCACCGGTCACTGCCGCCTTCAGCGCAACAGACTGCCCTACCTTGACGGCGTCCGTGGGAGACAGCGTCGTCGTCGAAATGTTCTTCGACACCGTCACCGCCGGGCCCTTGTTCTGGAAATCGGAACTCGTCACTGACGCGTTGTAATGCACAGACGTATCCAACGGCACCTCACGCGCACAATCGGCGCCCACCGTGT
Source organism: Rhodococcus sp. GB-02 (assembly GCF_053470465.1). NCBI lineage: Bacteria > Bacillati > Actinomycetota > Actinomycetes > Mycobacteriales > Nocardiaceae > Rhodococcus > Rhodococcus sp. GB-02. The sequence continues at coordinate 1,943,991 of NZ_JBPUKE010000001.1, read as the reverse complement.
ACTTGAACTCGAACGACTTCGTGTCGTTGTTGTACAGCGGCCACTCGATCGGAGTCCCCTTCACACGAACAAAATCAGCACCCTTGGACTCGACACTCCGCGTCGAACCATTCACCTTCGCCGAACCCTCGACATACGTCAGACACGTCGGATGAACATCCTTGATCGCATACAGGTAATCCACGACGATGTTCTTCCGCTTGAACACAGTCTTCACGGTGATCGTCTCACCCTCGGACGGAGTCACATTGCTGATCGTCCGCGTGTACTCGTAGTTGTTCGCATTCCACGTCAACGAACCCGGTGTCTCCGGAGCAGCTCCCGCAACCCCGACACCCGCAACCACCGCGAAACCCGCAGCAACAGCAAACACACTCAAACCTGCAACTACACGACGTGCAGAACCTACAGACATAGATTTTCCTTCTCGAGAAGTGAGGGATATGGGTGATGCCCCACCACCTGAAGCGGGCGGGGCATCACCGGGTATCGATTGCTAGGAGCCGAAAATGTTGCCGAGGCTACCGAGCGAACCGGTGCCGTTGCCTGGTTCTTCACCGTCGACCGGTGCGGCGATCTGGACGGAGACCTGATCGGAGGATGCCGTCACTGTGCCGGCGCCCGAGTACTCCGCCGCGACAATTCGCTGACCCTGAGTTGCGGGCTTCCACGAAAGGCTGGCCTTTCCGGATGAATCGACCGTAGCCGTGCCGATGACGGTCTCGCCGTCCTTGAAGGTGACTGTGCCACCGGCATTTGCTGGGCTGACCTGAGCGGAGATGGTCTGCGCTACGCCCACCTGCCCCGCTCCTACACTGAGATCTGTTGTGGAACTTGTTGTTCCAGCGGGCTGTTCGGCCACTGTTACATTTGCGGTGGTACTCGACCCGGTGACGCCCGATCGGCCGGAGAATACGGCTTCCACTGTCTGCGCACCAGCAACCGTCGGAACCCAGGCGTAGGTGGCTTCACCGTTGCCTGCCACCGGTACCGAAGCCAGCACCGTTCCACCGACCTTGAACGTGACCGTTCCGCCGGCGCCCGACGCAGACACCGTTGCCTTGAGCGCGGTCGACTTGCCGACCTGCGCACCCGAGATCGGAGCCAGCGTCGTACTGGACTGAGCATCGGCCTGCGAAACGCTCACGTTCACCGGTGCCGAAGCGGATCCGACTGCGCGCGCCGTGTCGGCGAACTTCGCTGTGATCGAATGATCTCCACGGGTGGCCGGTGTCCAGGCTAGTGTTGCAACACCATTGGCGAGGGTGCCCGCACCGATCTTGGAACCGGCGTCGAAGAACTCCACCGAATCACCGTCGGCACCACCGGTCACCGTCGCGCTCAGCGCAACAGACTGCCCCACCTGAGCGCCACCGACCCCAGCCAATGTCGTCGTCGAGACGTTCTTCGACACGGTCACCGCCGGGCCCTTGTTCTGGAAATCGGAACTCGTCACTGACGCGTTGTAATGCACAGACGTATCCAAGGGCACCCCACGCGCACAATCGGCGCCCACCGTGTACTTGAACTCGAACGACTTCGTGTCGTTGTTGTACAGCGGCCACTCGATCGGAGTCCCCTTCACACGAACAAAATCGGCACCCTTGGACTCGACACTCCGCGTCGAACCATTCACCTTCGCCGAACCCTCGACGTACGTCAGACACGTCGGATGAACATCCTTGATCGCGTACAGGTAATCCACGACGATGCTCTGCCGCTTGAACACAGTCTTCACGGTGATCGTCTCACCCTCGGACGGAGTCACATTGCTGATCGTCCGCGTGTACTCGTAGTTGTTCGCATTCCACGTCAACGAACCCGGTGTCTCCGGAGCAGCACCAGCAACCCCGACACCCGCAACCACCGCGAAACCGGCAGCAACAGCAAACACACTCAAACCACCTACAACACGACGAACACCACTCACGGACATCCACAACCCTCTCGACAAACGGGGGCAGACAGCCGTCCAGGACAAGCGTCCGTCTGCTTTCGATGCCGTGACGTTATCCCATTGACTGTAAAGTAACTACGCTTTTCGCAGATTTAGTTCATCTGCGACATCGCCGATCTGCAATAACCCTAGGCCGAAAGTCCTAGACGACCGATCTCGATGTCGTTCTACCTGCAGGAAAGAGAAAATCTTCGCCCCGAAGTTGCGCATATCAAATCTCTGATATCGGCGTCATATTCGATTTCGGACGTGATGCCAGAAGGTCGCAGAAACAAAAAGAATTCAATCTCGATTACAGGCTTGCGGCGAGCGCCAACTCCACTCGAACAGCAACATCCACACTCGCGTTCTCACACGAGAGAAACAACTCGTGCGCGTCGAGTCGACCGATCGCCACCGCATCGGCGACTACTTCGTTGAGTAGGACTTGGGAAATTCCACCGGAAGCCAGGTCGTGCACGGTACGCAACGGCGTGGTGATGCGGATGGGCCCGATCTGTTCACACTCGTCATCCGCGAGCGGCAGTCGGTGCAGGGCGACCTGGCGGGTCGGCGCCGCGAGAGGGTGCGCAACGGAGAGATGAATGAAGCGAGGTTGCAGGTGCCCGAGGCCGTGTAGATCTGCGGCACTGTAGTGCGAAACAGTGGCGCTACCGGCGAACCACGTGCACCACTTCGCAAACTCGTCCAAGGCAGTATGCCTGACGCGTTCGAGGCGAAAAAGTCCGCGACACTCAATCGTCCAAGCTCCGGATTCCGTCATCTCGTCCATCAAGGCCAGACCGAAACCCAGTTCGGATGCCTGAAGAGCCGTGACAAATCCACACTGTCGTAGCGCCAGCAGCTCGAGTGACTCGTAGTCCGAAGCCATGACCACCTCCGGTGACCGTCGAAAACGCCGTTTCGAACAGACTACGGGCGACTGTGTCGCGCATCACAGGAATGAAGAAGTGCGTATTCACAGAGTTCGTTCAGACTCGTCGGGAAGAATCTGGCGAATGACTGTCGCAGCGAACAACCCTCGTCCGCGCAACCGAGTGCTCATCATCCTTCTCGTGGTGATCGCCGTACTCGTCGCGGCACTCGTCGGTGGAGAACTGTACGTACGCAACCAGGTGAAGACCTGCATGGCCGACCAGTTCCAGAGCGAACTGGGATCCCAGGTCGATGTCGGGTTGAGCTGGAAGCCCGTACTCCTGCAGGCAGTCGACAAGAAGGTGCCGTACATCAGCATCGACAGTGACGACTCTTCGTTCGGCCCCGCAACGGGAATGCAGGTTCACGCGAAGGTGAACGACATCAACTTGCAGCCCTCGGCGGGTAACAGCGGCACCATCGGCAGCTCCAGCGCCGACGTCAACTGGTCTACCGCAGGCATTCTCGCCACTTTGCAGGAGCAGACCTTCGGTGGCCTCGTCTCCGGCGTCACCGCCGACTCGAGCGCCGGAACACTCGCATTCGACGTCGGACCGGTCGGGCTCGCGAAGCTCACGGTCAAGCCCACCGTCACCAACGGAGTGGTCGACGTTCAGACCGTCGGTGCCGAGATTCTCGGATTGGGTCTGCCGACCGACCTGGTCGACGGCATCGTCCAGACACTCACCGACAGCCTGCAGACATACCCCCTGGACATGAAGCCCACGGAACTGACCGTCACCGACGACGCTATCGAGATCTCGCTCGAGGGTGGCGCCTACGCCATGCCCGTCGCCGACGCGAACAACCAGAACACCTCGGCGGTGCCGGACAGCTGCGGCCTGCTGACCTAGTCGGTCAGACCGTCCAATACTGCTCGGGTTCCGGACAATCCGAGGCGGGTGGCACCGGCCGCGATCATGTCGAGTGCCGCCTGCGTCGTACGTATTCCGCCACTGGCCTTGACTCCCACGCCCGGGCCGACGGTCTGCGCCATCAGTGTGACGGCCTCGACAGTTGCCCCGCCTGCAGGGTGGAATCCGGTGGAGGTCTTGACGAAGTTCGCCCCGGCGCGCACGGCTGCGCGGCAGCATTCGACGATGGCCTCGTCGGACAGCGCTGCGGTTTCGAGGATCACTTTGAGGATCGCACTCTCCCCCATCGCCTCGCGGACGGTGAGGATGTCTGCCAACACCGCGCTGTAGTCGCCGGCGACCGCCGCTCCTACGTCGATGACCATGTCGATCTCGGCTGCGCCTTGATCGACGGCCAGTCGCGCTTCAGCGCCCTTGACCAGTGAATGATGCTTCCCCGACGGGAATCCGACGACGGCCGCCGTCACCAGTCCTTCGGCGCGAATCGGCAACATCGACGGCGAGACGCAGACAGCGAGCACACCGAGGCTGCGTGCTTCGGCGATCAGGGCGGTCACATCGGCCGCGGTGGCTTCGGGTTTGAGCAGAGTGTGGTCCACCATCGCGGCAACCTGGGAACGAGTGAGTGCGGCTTCAGACATGATGGAAAGCTTGGCACACCACCACGCGACCGTCGCCGCAGCCGCACCTGAGAGACTAGGCCGCATGACCGCTGCACCTTCGATCGATGATCGTCGCTATGTTCTGTCCCTCGGCTGCCCCGACACCACGGGCATCGTCGCACGCATCTCGACCTTTCTCACCGACGTCGGTGGATGGATCGTGGAAGCTGCGTATCACGCCGATGCCGACACCGGATGGTTCTTCACGCGGCAGGCGGTCCGTGCGTCTTCGGTGAGCATGAGCATCGACGAGCTTCGTGAACGGTTCAAAGCTGTTGCGGCCGAGATCGGTCGGGAAACCGAGTGGACTCTTCACGACTCGGGTGCTCCCAAGAAGATCGTGCTGCTCGTGAGCAAGGAAGGTCACTGCTTGCATGATCTCCTGGGCCGCGCTGCGGGCGGGGAACTCCCGGCCGAAATCAGCGCCGTCATCGGCAATCACGAGGATCTGCGCAGTGTCACCGAGCGCCACGGGATCGACTTCCACCACGTTCCGTTCGCCAAGGACCCGGCTGAACGGGGACCGTCCTTCGAGAAGGTCCGCGCCCTGGTCGACGCTCACAACCCCGACGCCGTGGTTCTTGCACGCTTCATGCAGGTGCTGCCCGAATCACTGTGCGAGCACTGGGCCGGCCGCGCGATCAACATCCACCACAGCTTCTTGCCGTCGTTCATCGGTGCTCGCCCGTACCACCAGGCCTTCGCGCGCGGTGTGAAATTGATCGGCGCCACGTGCCACTACGTGACCGCCGAACTCGACGCCGGCCCGATCATCGAGCAGGACGTGATCCGTGTGGACCATGCCGACGATGTCGCCGACATGGTCCGTCAGGGTCGGGACATCGAAAAGCTCGTACTCTCACGCGGACTGCGCTGGCATCTCGAGGATCGTGTCCTGGTCCACGGGCGCAAGACGGTTGTCTTCAGCTAGAGCAGCGGTGCGCTAGAGGTTGCGCAGTCGCACGATTTCCTTGTCGAACTCGTCGATGTTCTCGATCGACGACATATGACCGACGCCCGGCAACACGATCAACCGTTCGAGGTTGCCGGCGTCGTCAAGGACCTGCGCAAGCTTGCGCGCATGGACCGGCGGAGTGAGCCGATCGAGCGAGCCGACGAGCACGGTGGTCGGCACTTCGAGATTGTCGAGTCCCTCGTGAATGTCGAGGGTGCTCAGCGCTGCTCCCCAACCGCCACGGATGCGGGGCTTGCACTCACGAACGATGTTCTCGCAGAACTGAATCTCGGCCTTGGTCGCGTTCGGTGACATCGAGACGTATTGGATCGCCTTCGTCATCGCGCCCGAGGAGACGAACGGAACGGGCGAGCTGAGGATGGCGCGGCCCACCGGGACCGGCACCCGAGGAAAACGATTGGGCAGTGGGATGACCGTGGTCTCCGCGATCAACCTCTCGCTCGCGGTGCTCGCGAGCATGACCGCCGATGCGTACGTCTTGACCTCGTCAGGGTGGCGACCAGCCCAGGCGATGATACTCATCCCGCCCATGCTGTGACCGACGATGACTGCCTTCTTGTCCTCGCGAACCGTGGCTGCCAGCACTGCAGACAGGTCGTCGGCGAGGACTTCCGGGCCGAGCGGAAGATTGCCGACGGTGCTGCGGCCGTGACCGCGCTGATCGTAGGTAATGACGCGATACTCGCCGGCAAGCGCATTGACCTGCGGGTACCAGAATTCGGTAGAGCACGTCCATCCGTGACTGAGAACGATCGGATCGCCGTCGACGGGACCGTAAGCCCGGACGTTGATGATCGCACCGTCGTCGGTGGTCAGTTCGCTGACATCGGCTTTGAGCGTCGGAGTCTTCAGGAGTGCGTTGGGTTCGACATCGCTCGAGAGGGTCAAACCGCGCGTGGATCGGCGATGACGGATCCCCGCGACCACCGCGACGAGCGCTCCCACTCCGACGGCGCCTGCCAGTACTCGTAGCTCTGTGGTGCGCGAACGACTGGACATGCATTTACCCCTGACTGCTGCTGACGACAGACGGATGCAATCTATGTGTGACTGCCGTTAACCGACACTATCACTCGAACAACGCTCGTTGTCAGCGCTGAAGCGAAGAGTGGGGCAGCACACGATGAGCGGAAACCGCAGCACCGGATGAGCGGGAACCGCAGCACCGGATGAGCGGGAACCGCAGCGCACTACCAGCGAGAACCGCCGTGCTGGATGTCATCCACGCGCGGGCGAACGTCCACGAGATACACGCACACTGCAACGACCGCGATGATGCCCAGGAGACCGACAGGAGACGTCGCCAAAAGGATCAACGCCGCGACGATCAGAATTCCCAGCCAGATCGGTTTGGTCAATTTGTTGACGGCAGTGAAGGCGTCCGGGCGCTGCCTGACGGCATGGACGATCGCGTAGACAGCACCCACCAGCGCGAGCACTTTCAGTGCGAGAAATATCAGACCGACTAGCCCATCGACTTGAGTCACAACTACATCCTAAGTTCTCATCCGGTTCCCGACGAACACGAAGGCTCCCACACTCGGCTGAGCGCGGGAGCCTTCGTCAGGTGGAGCTGGGCAAATCAGGCCTTCTTGGCCGGAGCAGCCTTCTTCGCCGGAGCCGGCGCGGTGGCCTTGGCCGGTGCAGCCTTCGCGGGAGCAGCCTTGGCCGGAGCGGCCTTCTTGGCGGCGGTGGTTGCGCGCTCCTGGACGTCGGAAGCAGCAGCGGTCACGCGAGCGGCAGCTTCCTTGGAAGCCTCGTCAGCCTGGTCACCGAGGTCGAGGACCTTCAGCGCAGCCTCGTCGCCGGCGTCGGCAATCTTCTCACCGGCGTCAGAGATCTTCTCGCCGACCTCTTCTGCGGTGTCGGAGATGCGTCCGGCAGCGCGGCCGGCCAGCTTGGCAGCCTGCTCGCCCACGGCGCGCGTCTGACGAGCAACGGTTCCGAGTGCGTCTTCGGTCAGCTCGACGGCGTCGCCGAGTGCCGACTCTGCAGCAGCGATACCCTCTTCGACTGCGGGCTGCTTGCGGATGCGCTCGACTGCGTCTTCGCCGCGCTCTGCGAGGGAGTTGTACAAATCGCCGGCAACCTTGAGATATGCCTCGGCGACCTTGCGGAGCTCCTCGGGTGCGAACTTCTCGCGCAGCTCGGCGAGCTCTTCGGGCAGCTCGGACGGCAGGCCGGCGAGACGCTCACGCAGCGCATCGACGCTCTCGGCGACGTCACCCTGGACGGAAGCAAGCTTCTCGCGGGCACCGTCGACACGGCCGTTGACGTCACCCTGGGTGTTCTCGGCGCGCTCACGAACCTGAGCAACAACGTCGGCTACGGCCTGGACGACGAGGTCGCCTGCACCGACGGCGGCGTAGAGCGAGGTCTTGACGCTGTCGATGGCGTTCTTGTCAGTCATCTTTTTCTCCTAGTGAAGTCTCGGTGTCTGGAATTGCGGCCGATTCAGCGAAATCGGGCGCTGCGGCTGGTCTGGACGACTCGTTTTCGCGACAGAACGAGTCGTAGATTTCGAGCAGTACTTGCTTCTGCCGTTCGTTGATGGCCGTCTCGGCCAACACCGCGTCCCTGATGGGACTGTGCGGGCGTTGTTCGAGATATCCCGCTTGGACGTACAGGACTTCCGAGGAGACTCGAAGACCCTTGGCAATTTGCGCCAGTACGTCTGCCGACGGTTTGCGCAATCCGCGTTCGATCTGACTCAGATACGGATTGCTGACGCCGGCGAGTTGAGCAAGTTGGCGCATCGAAACTTGGGCGGCTTCCCGCTGTGCACGAATGAACCCCCCGATGTCGTGTGCCGCAGAGCTGACGACGCGAGCTGCCAAGTCGCTTGCTCCGGCTGCGGCACCGGATAATTCACGATCTCCGTCGTCGGAGTTCGTCGACTTCGCTGGCATTGCGTCCTCCCTTTCCAGTGGACATTTCCCAGGATAGGAGAGGGTGCTAACTATTGCAAGCACTACTGCTAGCACTCGTGGTGGACGTCACATATCGGACATCTCAGCCGAAGACGAGCGTCGAAATCGTATAGATCAGCAGACCGGCGATCGACCCGACAACGGTGCCGTTGATACGGATGAACTGAAGGTCTCGACCGACCTGCAATTCGATCTTTTCGCTTGCTTCGTCGGCATCCCACCGCTCGACCGTGTCGCTGATGACCCCGGTGATCTCGTCGGTGTAGTTCTCCGCGATGTACTTGGTGCCCTGCACCAGCCAGCCGTCGACCTTCGCGCGCATGGAGTCGTCGTCGCGCAGCCTGACTCCGAGGCCGGCCACGTTCTCGGCGACCTTGGTTCGCAGGGTGCTGTTCGGATCGTCGACGGACTCCATGATGAGTCGCTTGGCGACCTGCCACGTCGACGACGCCAGACCGGTCACTTCTTCGCGGCCCATGATCTCGGCCTTGATCCCCTCGGCCTTCTTGATGGTCTCCGGGTCGTTCTGAAGATCGTCCGCGAAATCGATCAGGAAGCGATTGGCAGCGAGGCGCACCTCGTGCTCGGGATTGGAACGAACTTTCCAGGTGAACTCGACGAGCTCCTTGTAGATCTTCTCCCCCAGCATGGCGTCGACGAACTTCGGCGACCATGCCGGCGAATCACGAACGATCACACGATCGATCGTTTCCTGGCTGCCGAGAGCCCACTGATGCGCGCGCTCGGCCAGCAGTTCGATGATCGGCAGTTGCTTGTTGTCCTTGAGAAGCTCACCGAGCACTCGGCCGATCGGCGGTCCCCACATCGGCTCGGCGAGACGCTTCACGATCGTGTTGTCGATGATCTGGGCGATGTCCTCGTCGCGAAGAACCTCGACCATGCCGCGCAAGACCGTCGACGTCTCGGCGGCGACGCGAGCGGCATTGGCAGGTTCAGCCATCCACGTGCCGAGCCGGAGCGGAATCTGCGCCTGCTGCACCTTGGCCGACACAACTTCGGGAGCCAGGAAGTTCTGTCCGACGAACGAACTCAGACTGGCCCCGAGCTGGTCCTTCTTGCGCTTGATGATCGCGGTGTGCGGGATGGGAAGCCCCATCGGATGACGGAAGAGTGCGGTGACGGCAAACCAGTCGGCAAGTGCGCCGACCATGCCGGCCTCCGACGCGGCCCGGACGTATCCGACCCACTCTCCGGCACCGCGGGATTCCTGCCACCGGCAGAAGATGTAGACCACCGTCGCGAAGCCGAGGAGGCCCGTGGCGAAGACCTTCATCTTGCGAAGGTCCCGACGCTTGGCTGCGTCGTCGAAGGCGGAGAGGCTCAGTTGCTGCACCCTCGCCATTGTGCCGAAAGGTGTGACGCGGCGTAGCGCGAGCGACACGAAGTCTGATTCTGCAGGACCCAATCCCCCTAACTGCCGATGTGAGTGCCCGAGATAAAGGCACGGACATTAAGCTGGAACGGAAAAGTAGACCGATCGGACGTGGCTCGCACCACAGATATGAGATGACTCGTGGCCAAGAATGCCGTGCAGGACAACGAGCAGGTAGACGGCACAGTCGTTGCTGATGCGAAGCCCGAGAAATCCGACGGTCGCAAGCGTCGTTGGCGTGAGCACAAGATCGCTCGCCGCGAGGAACTCGTCGACGGCACCATCGCCGCAATCCGGGCGCGCGGCCGTGAGATCGGCATGGACGAGATCGCATCCGAGATCGGTGTCTCCAAGACAGTGCTCTACCGCTACTTCGCAGACAAGAGCGACCTCACCACCGCCACGATGATGCGGTACGTCGAGACAATCCTCTCGCCGCGTATCTACGAAGCGATCAGCGGTGATCTCGACGATTTCGAACTCACTCAGGCCAGCATCACCGCGTACGTCGAAACCGTGGCATCCGACCCGGACATCTACCTCTACGTCATGGCCAACGGCGCCGGCGCCAACCGCGACGTCGTTGCCGACTCCGAGCGCATGATCGCCGAATTGCTCTCCACGGTGTTGGGCAATCGTCTTCGCGAGATGGAAATGGATTCCGGCGGCTCCCTGCCGTGGGCGTTCGGGATCGTCGGCGGAATTCAGCTCGCGACGCACTGGTGGATCTCCAACAAGTCGATGTCCGCAGAATCGCTGATCGACTACCTCACGATGATGACCTGGGGCGGAATCACCGGCATCGCTGCGGTCAATGGATCACCGGCCAAGTTCAAGTCCGTTCCCCATCCCCTCGTCAAGCCCGCCGAGAACTGACTCGCCCGAGACCGAACTTTCAGGTCACAGGGGTCAATCCTGTGACATTCTTTCGGCATGGCACAAGACTCGCTGTGGGAAACACCAGCCGCCAAAGCCCTGCGGGCAGACCCCGGGTTCGAACTCGATCAACTCGATCGCAACAGCACTTCGGGATTCACCGGAAACAAAGCTGACGGCGCACGTCTGCTCGAGGAGCGCGGCGCGGTTCTGTCCGACCTGCAGGAGTTGCTGTACGCCAACGGCCGGTCCGGGGACAGTCGCTCGATTCTGCTGGTCCTGCAAGGCATGGACACCGCAGGCAAGGGCGGCATGGTCCGGCACGTGATCGGTCATGTGGATCCTTCAGGAGTTCAGCACGCAGCTTTCGGTGTCCCGACCGAAGAAGAGAAGCAACACCACTACCTCTGGCGGATCAAGAAGGAACTACCCCGCGGCGGCTATCTCGGTGTGTTCGATCGCTCCCACTACGAGGACGTCCTGGTCGTGCGCGTTCACGATCTTGTCCCGGAGGATGTCTGGAGCAAGCGCTACGACGAGATCAACCAGTTCGAGAAGGAACTCGTCGACGCCGGAACCACCATCGTGAAGGTCGCAATGTTCGTCTCGCTCGACGAACAGAAGAAGCGACTCGAAGAACGTCTCGACCGTCCGGACAAGTACTGGAAGTACAACCCGGGCGACGTGACCGAGCGCGGATTGTGGCCGGCTTATCAGCAGGCGTATCAGGCAATGCTCGACAAGACGTCGACCGAGCATGCACCGTGGTACGTCGTGCCGTGTGATCGCAAGTGGTACAGCCGAATTGCGGTCACGGAGCTACTGATCGATGCTCTGGAGAAGCTCGATCTCGACTGGCCGCCTGCCAACTTCGACATCGAGGCGGAGAAGGCGCGACTCGCACAGTCCTGATCAGAAGCAGTCCCGATCAGAACAGGTGTGGGGATTCGCGGTGCACTTTGTGGTCGTGACGCACAGTGCTGGCGTACAGGGCTACCGCGAGGCCGATGGACGCGACGCCGGCGAGTCCGGCGATCAATGCCCAACCACCCTGTCCTGAGCCTGCCGCCACCAGGAAACTGCCGAGGCAGACCACTGTGGCCAACACCAGGAAGTACGACGCCCACGCTGCAAAGAGATTGAGCTTCATCGTTCGCTCCTCCGGTCGGATCTCTTTCGTTTCGACCGTACGCCGGAGTATGACGGTCGACAAGGCACACTCGTCGCGAGGTTTCCCGACGACCACGCCGGGTAGCCGAATTACATGGACATCGGAACTCTTTACCGCGGAATCGAATCGGCGCGCGGACTGGACGGTCCGTCCACTGGCATGAGGCGCAGGATCCTCGCGATCACCGAGCGATCAGACGGGTCACGTACTGTCGCAGCGCTTCTCCGGGGCGCTGCTGTCGGGCATCCCATCCATCCCGCCCTCGTAGCGATTCCGGTAGGCGCCTGGACGACTTCGCTGATGTTCGACACCGTGCTCCGCGACCCGCGGACCGCACGACGATTGATCGGGCTCGGGTTGGTCTCGACGCCACCGGTTTTGCTGACGGGCTGGCTGGACTGGTCCGAACGTGGCGACGTCGCCCGCCGTGTGGGACTGGTGCACGCTGCGTCGAATGCAGTGGGTATCTGGTCCTTTGCCGCGTCGTATCGGTTACGCGGAAAGGACTCACCAGCGCTGGCGCGGGTTCTCTCGGCGCTGGGACTCGCCGCGGTCGGCATCGGTGGTGCGCTCGGCGGTCACATCGTCTTTCGACTCATGGACGATCCGGGCGTCGAAGCTGCCTCGACGCCCGTTCTCGATCCCATTCTGGACGTGGTCAACTGAGCTGATCGAATCTGAATACTGTTCAGGCGTAAGCACTTCCGGAATAACTTCGCAGTTCCCGCGCGGTCTCGTCCGAATCCGCCAGCGGCCTGTTCATGACCCAGTGCGGGCTGCGGGTGCCCAGTGTCGCGGCAAAGTCGGCGACTGCGTCCGGGGCCGGCACCGCGTGTTCGCCCAGATATCCGAGAACGATCAGGTCCTCCCCCGAACGAGTCTCCACGGCCAAGGCCCAACCGCACGTCTCCTCCCAGAGCAACGCCACCTCACGCCCGGGAAAACGCGGCAGCGTTCGGTCCAACGCGATGTAGGCCTCCAGGGGGTGCTCGCGCCTGCAACACCATTGCTCGATGCCGGCTCCCACGCCGACCGCCACACGTTGTACGTACCGCTCGAACCCGAGTCCGACGGTTGCGTCGACCAGCATTTGTTCTGTCATCGAACCTCACTCCTCGCCATCGTGTTTGGAATGTGCCCAGCGCCGACCGCGCCGAAACCCGGTTCAGATCATGGACTCCGGGTATCCCCAGACGAACCGATCAAGTGGAGAGGGGACCCGATGAAGTACTCGCCCGCTATGGCTCCCGGACGAATGCTCAAGATCTCCATGGTGTCGGTCAACGCCGATCCACTCGCACCGGTGGGCTGCTCGGCAGCTGGTGCACAGAACCTGCACGTCGACGAGCTGTCCGCGGCCTTGGTTCGCGCCGGACACGACGTCACCGTCTTCACCCGGAGGGCGCATGTCGGTGGACCGGACCGCGTTCGCGCTCGCACCGGGTACTGCGTCGACTATCTCGAGGCCGGTCCGACTCAGGCTCTTCCGGATGCCGAAATCCTTCCTCACCTGGGAACCTTTGCCAGCATTCTGCGCGCTCAATGGAGTACCGACCGACCCGATGTGGTGCACTCGCATTTCTGGATGTCTGGTGTGGCAACGGAACTCGCGACCCGCTCGCTCGGCATCCCTGTACTTCAGACATTCCATTCCCTGGGATCTGCCGCGCACCGCCACCTCGGAGCAGCCGACGACAGTCCCTCGGAGCGGACTCACCTGGAACCGTTGATCGCCCGGGGCGCAACCCATGTCATCGCGACCAGTTCGGACGAAATCTTCGATCTGGTTCGGCAGGGATCACCACGATCACGCACCACGATGGTGCCATCGGGCGTCGACACCGAGGCGTTCACCCCTGAAGGACCCGCCGCGAAGAAGACCGCACCGCATCGATTGATCTGCGTCGGAAGGCTGGTGGAGCAGAAGGGCTTCGATGTTGCCGTCGCCGCGCTGGCTTCGCTGCCGGACACGGAGTTGGTGGTGATCGGCGGGCCGCCCGTCGCACAACTGAGCACCGACGAGGTGGCGATCCGCTTGGTCAAGCTCGCCGAGCGGCTCGGCGTCGCAGATCGAGTCCAATTATTGGGGCGGGTTCCGCACCGCCAACTACCTAAACTGATGCGATCGGCCGACGCCCTCGTCTGTACCCCCAGATACGAACCGTTCGGAATCGCGGCTCTGGAGGCGATGGCGTGCGGAGTCCCGGTTGTGGCGACTCCTGTTGGCGGACTGCGGGATACCGTGATCGACGGGCTCACCGGGCGGCGGGTCCCGGTCAACAATCCGGCGGAAACCGCGCGGGCAGTCCGGCATCTTCTCGACGACGAGGACGAAGGCGCGGCATTTGCACGGCAGAGCCGGGCTCGCGCGTGCGAATCGTATTCATGGGATCACGTCGCCACCGAAGTGGTCCGAACCTACGGCCGCTGCGTCACAGCACCGCCGAGAGCCCGCCAACACAAGGGCACTCACCGAAGTGAAGTGCACTGACGCTGACGGGCTCTACGAACCTGATTTCACAAAGCTGTGAGTGACACTGCGAAATCAAGCCGGGAAACGTCGGGTCTCTTCGAGGCCGATCGCGTGATCCAGCGACTCGTAGCAGGCAAACATCGACTCCTGACCAGCTGCTTTGAGTAGCCTCTGAACCGGGCGGGCGCAGACGAGCGCGAGTGTGCCGCCCACGTCGCGTGATCGCGTCGACAGGACCGACAGCACGGACAAGCCGCACGTCCCCATGAATTCGAGTTCGGAGAGATCGACAACCAGCGTCCGGTCCGCGGCAACGTGGTACGTCAAGAAGTCACGAAAAGCATTGGCGCTCATCAGGTCGATCTCGCCACGAACGTGGATCACAGCGGTATGTGCACTGATGCGGTGCGCGTGAAACGATGCGGTCGCTGTCCCGGTCGCGGGAGGTCCGTAATCTACCGATCCCTTCGCCGCGTTCGTAAAGCCTGAAATAGATGATCCTGGAACAACAGTCATGGTTCTCCCATCCCGCAACGGTTTACACTCTGCAAAAGAGAAGGGACCTCCGAAGGAGCCGCACGATGAACGGGTCTCCAGAATTACGGATAAATCCCTCATCGGCTGTGTGCTCAACCTCGGTTTGAAACAGTACGCCAGCATGACCGGCGTCACAAGTGCGTTGCGACCATTCGTTTCGGTGTTCCGAACAAAAATGTGGTTTGGTCTGCGCTTCCGCGAGGTAATCCGATGTTGCGATCGCCAACGGTCGTGAGCAGATCTGTGTCGTTTACCCCGGCACCACCATCGACCAAATTTCGTGTTCGGGGGTCACTGTGAAGGTCGAGATGGGTATCGTTCTCGGCACCAGACTTCACCGCGACCCCTGGTACGACGATCCGGAGAACTTATGGCACACCTCAGCGCACTCGAGCCCGATCAGGATCAGACTCAGCCAGTTGTGGAGTTGAGGATTCAAGCGACTCTCGATCAGCTGTCGATTTTGCGTGCACTGGCCGCCACTGTTGCCATTCAGGAAAACTTCGACCTCGACGCCATCGCCGACATCAAATTGGCCATGGACGAAATCTGTACGCATCTGATTGTTCGTGCTGCCCCTGATTCGGTTCTGGTGTGTCGGTTCGTGTTCACTCCCCCGCAACTGCACGTATCCGTATCGACGACAACCACGGAGTACGAGGACAGCACTCAGCGATCGTTCGGGTGGCACATCCTCACCGAACTCACCGATTCGATTTCGCTCGACCAGGAAGAGAACCTCGGCGGCGTCGGCTACATCACGACCATGAAGTTCACCAAGGCCCTCAGCGGGCGCCTGTGACCGCTTCCGCAGACGGCCCGTCACGCCCGCGCCGGCGGTCCACCGACGAATATCGGGACGTCATACCCGTTTTCGAGGAAATGCGGACCCTCGAGCCCCACAGTCCGGAGTACGAACGAGTGCGCACCGCACTGATCACCAGGTGCCTACCGTTGGCCGAACACATCGCCAGACGATTCGACGGGCGCGGCGAGGCACACGACGATCTGGTTCAGGTGGCGCGCCTCGGTCTGGTCAACGCCGTCGACCGTTTCGATTCCACGCGCGGATCCGATTTCGTCTCGTTCGCAGTTCCCACCGTAATGGGTGAGGTTCGGCGACACTTCCGTGACACCGGTTGGGCGCTACGAGTTCCGCGTCGGATGAAGGAGTTGCATTTCCAACTCGGGCAGGCGATCAGTGAGCTGTCACAACAACTCGGGCACGCGCCGACCGTCGACGAGTTGGCCGAGACGTTGGGAATCGAGCGCGAAGAAGTCGCCCAGGCGTTGATCGCCGGCAATGCGTACCAGACCGTCTCGGTCGACGGTGCCGCGTCCAATCACACCGATGATCTCCCGCTCGTGGAGACACTCGGTGACTACGACGCCGCACTCGAGAACGTCGAGAATCACGAGGCGTTGCGTCCTCTTCTCGACAAGCTTCCCGAACGAGAGCGGACGGTGTTGATGCTCAGATTCTTCGGAAACCTGACGCAAACACAGATCGCCGAGAAAGTTGGCGTATCCCAGATGCACGTGTCGAGATTGCTCGCGAAGACACTGAGTAATCTCCGCGAGCAACTCGACTGAGTGGGACTGAGCGGGTCAGATCGTTGCGGTGTCGATCACGAATCGGTATCGCACATCGCTCTTGATCACGCGCTCGTAAGCATCATTGATGTCGCTCGCCGGGATCAGTTCGATTTCTGCACCGATGCCGTGCTCGGCGCAGAAATCGAGCATCTCCTGTGTCTGCGGGATACCGCCGACCATGGAGCCGGCGAGGCTACGACGGTTTGCGGCGAGCGAGAATGCTCGAACTTCGATCGGCTTCTCCGGCAGGCCCAGTTCGACGAGAGTGCCGTTGATGGCCAGCAGGGACATGTAGGCGTCGATGTCGAGATTGACCGAGACCGTGTTGAGGATCAGGTCGAACTCGCCGCGAAGAGCCTTGAACGTCTCACGGTCGTTGGTCGCGTAGTAGTGATCGGCGCCGAGGCGGAGCCCGTCTTCTTTCTTGCCGAGCGTCTGGCTCAGGACGGTGACTTCCGCGCCGAGCGCCTTGGCGATCTTCACACCGACGTGACCGAGGCCGCCGAAACCGATGATGGCGACCTTCTTGCCTGGGCCGGCGTTCCAGTGCCGCAGCGGTGAGTACAAGGTGATGCCTGCGCACAGGAGCGGCGCGGCAACGTCGAGTTCGATGCCCTCCGGGATCGAGAGCACGAAGTGCTCGGTGACGACGATGTGTGTCGAGTAGCCACCCTGTGTGCGCTCGCCGTCGCGACCGGTGGCGTTGTATGTACCGGTCACACCCTTGCGGCAGTACTGCTCTTCGCCGGCGGTGCAGGCTTCGCACTCCCCGCACGAGTCGACGAAGCAGCCAACGCCGACGCGGTCGCCGACCTTGTGCTTGGTGACATCGGAACCCACAGCGGCGACGACGCCGGCGATTTCGTGTCCAGGGACGATCGGGTACTTGGCTCCGCCCCACTCGTTGCGAGCTGTGTGGATGTCGGAATGGCAGATGCCTGCAAATTTGATGTCGATGAGAATGTCCAGTGGACCGAGCTCGCGGCGTTCGACGGTGGTCTTCTCGAGGGGACCGTCAGCGGACGTCGCGGCATAAGCAGCAGCAGTAACCATGCACACATGCCTACCCGTGCATGGAGGGACCTGCAAATCGCAGGCCCCTCCATGACTAGTTCTTTACGTGATTTACCCGGCGTCGCGCTCGGCTTGCTCGGCGCGACGACGCAGGCGCCTCGCGGCCGCAACCATGTTGCGCAGCGAAGGCTCGAGCTGCCAAGGATGGCGGGTCTTGAGGCCGCCGTCCGGGTTTGCCCACAAACGATCGAGAGAGATCGATTCGCTTGCCTCAGTGAGCAATTCGTCGAGCTCGTCGATGTCGGGAATCCGAGCCGAGCGAGATTCGTAGACACCGGGGCCGACGCCGTGCGTGAGCGCGCCTTCCTTGAGTGCCTCGAGAACCCACGTGATGGAGCGGGTCGCGACGATAGCCGTCACATCTGCGTCCAACCGTTCGATGGCGTCGACCACCGACGACCGAGCGGAGTACGTCAGATGCGTGTGGATCTGTGTTTCCGGCTTCGCTCCACCTGTTGCCAGACGGAACGCGTCGACGGCCCACTCCAGGTAGGCCTCCCGGCCGTCCTCACGCAGTGGCAGCAGTTCACGAATTGCCGGCTCGTCCACCTGGATGATGGCGATTCCGGCGGCTTCGAGATCCGCGATTTCGTCTCGAATGACAAGTGCCAGTTGCTCTGCCGTTTCGTAGAGCGGCTGATCCTGACGAACGAACGAACGAGCGATCATGGTGACCGGACCCGTCAGCATGCCCTTGACCGGCTTGTCGGTCAGCGACTGCGCGTAGGCAATCCACTCGACCGTCATCGGCTTCGGACGTGCGATGTCGCCGTAGAGAATCGGCGGACGCGTACAACGAGATCCGTAGGCCTGAACCCAACCGTTGTGCGTGAAGGCATAGCCCTCGAGCAGTTCGGCGAAGTACTGGACCATGTCGTTGCGCTCGTGCTCACCGTGCACGAAAACATCGAGACCAATATCCTCTTGCAGACGGATTGTGCGCTCGATCTCTTCCTGGATGCGCTTGTAGTAGTCGTCCCACTCCAAACGCCCCTGGCCGAGTTCGTAACGCGCCTGGCGAATCGCGTCGGTCTGCGGGAACGAACCCAGTGTCTGGGCCGGAACCAAAGGCAGGTTCAACCGTTTCTGCTGCGCTTTGCGACGCTCCTCGTACGGTGCACGCACGCGATCTTCGGGCTTGATCGCGTTGACCCGAGCACGGACTGCGTGCTTGAGCTTGAAGTGCACCTTCGTCGGACGCTTACGCCACTTGTCCGAAGGACCTTCGGTGAGCGCCTTTGCCAGTGAGACGACCTCGCCGACCTTCTGCTTCGCAAAAGCCAGACGGTCTGCGACGTCTCCCGGGATGTCGTACTCGGAGAGCACGTCGTACGGCACGTGCAGCAGCGACGACGACGTGGAGACGACGAGGTCAGGCACGACGTCCTTGAGTTCGTTGAGGTACGTCAAGGTGTTGAACCGGTCGACGCGCCACACGTTGCGACCGTCGACGACGCCTGCGTAGATACGCTTGCGCTTGATGTTCGGCACCGCGGCCAGTTCCTCGGCCGTGATCTTGCCGTGCACCAAGTCCAGACCGAAGGCCTCGATCTTGGTGGGCGCCAGGATGTTGAGGGCTTCGCCGAACTTGCCGTACGGACCCGTCACCAACAGGCGCGGGCGCAGCGGGGCCGTCGAAAGCTTCTCGTACGCACGTCCCAGAGCGGCGAGCTCCTCGGCGGTGCGGTCCTCGGTCACCGAAGGCTCGTCCAACTGAACACAGGTGGCACCGGCCTTGGCGAGCTGCTCGAAGAGCCTCTCGTACTCGGGCAGGATTGCGTCCAACAGATCGAGTGGGGTGAAGTTCGGATCGGACTTCTCGGTGGCAGGCCCGACCTTCGAGAGCAGAAGCAGCGAAACGGGTCCCATGATGACGGGGCGCAATTCGATGCCGCGCGCCTTCGCACGTTCGAACTCGTCGAGCAGTGCTTCCGAGTTGAGCGAGAACACCGTGTTCGCGTCGATCTCGGGCTGACGGTAGTAGTAGTTCGTGCCGAAGAAGCGCACCAGCTCGAGAGGCGGGAAGTCGGGGCGACCGCGGGCCATCGTGAAGTAGAAATCGAGCGAATCGAGTGCGCCCTCGAGCGGCTTGAACCGCTCCGGCACTGCGCCGAAAAGCAGCGCATTGTCGAGCACGTGATCGTAGAAGGAGAAGGTGTTGCCGGGAACCTGGCTCAACCCCGTCGCAGCCAATTCGCTCCAGGTCGATTCCTGGAGTTCCTTGGCGACCGCGAGGAGTGCGTCCTTGTCCGAAGTGCCGTGCCAGTAGGACTCGAGGGCGCGCTTGAGCTCACGGCGCGGCCCGATGCGCGGATACCCCAGGACGCTGGAGCCGAATGCTGCAGTGCTGCTGGACATGCGGTCGACCTTTCTAACCGAGGGGCGCGAGCGCCCTGTGCGCCTCTGTGGTAGCCGGAACTACCAGAAAGGCGCACAGGGGCGTTGGGCCTTAGCTTGCCTGCTTGGTGGAGCGACCGTTGTCGGCGTATTCGTAGAAGCCCGCGCCGGACTTCTTGCCGGTCAATCCGGCTTCGACCATACGCAGGAGCAGCGGCGGAGCGGAGTACAGCGGCTCCTTGAACTCTTCGTACATGGAGTCGGCGATGGACTTGACGGTGTCGAGGCCGACCAGGTCGGTCAGCGCCAGCGGACCCATGGGGTGCGCGAGGCCCAGAACGGTTGCCTTGTCGATGTCTTCCTTGGTGGCGAAGCCCGACTCGACCATGCGGATCGCCGAGAGCAGGTACGGCACGAGGAGCGCGTTGACGACAAAGCCGGAGCGGTCGGCACTGCGGACGACCTGCTTGCCGAGGATGTCGCTGGCAAAAGCCTCGGCGCGCTGCGAGACGGAGGCACTGGTCTTGAGCGTTGTCACCAATTCGACGAGCGGCAGAACCGGCACCGGGTTGAAGAAGTGCATACCGATGACTCGCTCGGGACGCTTGGTCGAGATGCCGAGCTTCATGATCGGGATCGACGACGTGTTGGACGCGAGAACCGCATCCGGGTCCGTCACGACCGCGTCGAGCTCGGCGAAGATTTCGCTCTTGATCTTCTCGTCTTCGACGACGGCCTCCACGACGAGCTGGCGGTCCGCGAAATCGCCCAGATCGGAGGTGAAACGCAGACGCCATGCGGCCTGCTCACGCTCGCGTTCTGTGATCTTTCCGCTGCTCACGCCGCGGTCGAGCGAACGCAGGATGCGTGAACGCCCGGCTGCTGCAAGCTCGCGAGTCTGCTCGAAGACCAGAACATCGACATGTGCGCGGGCGCACACCTCGGCGATTCCGGCACCCATGATTCCGGCGCCGATAACGCCGACGCGCTGAATTTTTTCGCTGGTCACGTCAGCTCCTTGTTTGTCTCGTGGAGTTTGTCTGGTGAAGGTGTTGCAGTCTGATCAAGGTGTTGCAAAGAAAGCACTTCGAACTGCGTCGACACTGGTGGCCGACGCAATTGGAACTGCCTTGAAGACGAGAGAAAGTAGATCGGTGATACAAGCAGGGGAGAGACCCGAAGCCGAGCCTCTCCCCCACCCGAAGTCAGTTCTTAGTGGAACTGGCCCTCTTCGGTGGAGCCCTTGAGAGCTGCCGTCGAGGTGTTGGGGTCAACGGTGGTGGCGATGGTGTCGAAGTAGCCGGCGCCAACCTCACGCTGGTGCTTGATGGCGGTGAAGCCACGCTCTTCAGCAGCCTTGAACTCGCGCTCCTGCAGGTCGACGAATGCCGTCATGCCTTCGCGGGCGTAGCCGTAGGCCAGGTCGAACATGCCGTAGTTGAGCGAGTGGAAGCCGGCCAGCGTGATGAACTGGAACTTGAAGCCCATTGCGCCGAGCTCCTTCTGGAACTTCGCGATGGTCGCGTCGTCCAGGTGCGCCTTCCAGTTGAAGGAAGGGGAGCAGTTGTAGGCCAGGAGCTGGTCCGGGAATTCGCTGCGAACGGACTCGGCGAACTTCTTTGCAACCTCGAGATCCGGCACGCCGGTCTCCATCCAGATGAGGTCTGCGTACGGTGCGTAAGCCTTGGCGCGAGCGATGCAGGGCTCGATGCCGTTCTTGACGCCGTAGAAGCCTTCAGCCGTGCGGGTTCCGTCGAGGAACGGGCGGTCACGCTCGTCAACGTCGGAGGTGATGAGGGTTGCGGCCTCAGCGTCGGTGCGGGCGATGATGACGGACGGAACGTCCGCAACGTCGGAAGCCAGGCGAGCCGAGGTCAGGGTGCGGATGTGCTGCTGCGTGGGGATGAGCACCTTGCCACCGAGGTGGCCGCACTTCTTCTCCGAAGCGAGCTGATCCTCCCAGTGGACACCGGCAGCGCCGGCGCCGATCATGGCCTTCTGCAGCTCGTAAGCGTTGAGAGCGCCACCGAAGCCGGCTTCGGCGTCGGCAACGATCGGAGCGAGCCAGTTGCTGACGGAGGTGTCACCCTCGGTCTTGGCGATCTCGTCGGCGCGCAGCAGTGCGTTGTTGATGCGACGAACGACGGTCGGAACCGAGTTGGCCGGGTAGAGGCTCTGGTCCGGGTACGTGTGGCCCGAGAGGTTCGCGTCGCCGGCAACCTGCCAACCGGAGAGGTAGATGGCCTTCAGGCCGGCGCGAACCTGCTGCACAGCCATGTTGCCGGTAAGTGCACCGAGGGAGTTGATGTAGTCCTCGTTGTTCACGAGATCCCACAGGATCTCGGATCCGCGACGAGCGAGGGTCTGCTCCTCGACGACGGTGCCCTGGAGCTTGACGACCTGATCGGCCGTGTAGTTACGAGTAACGCCCTTCCAGCGAGGGTTGGTGTCCCAATCCTGCTGGAGCTCAGCTGCGGTCTTCGGGGTGCCGGTGGTCGACATCAAGACTCCATCTCTTTGATCTGCTGGTCCGGCCTGTTGTGAGCAGTACGTGCGTACTACTTCACATACTTGCCAGGCCCTTCTTGTGTACTTACCGAGAATGGCACATCGAAAAAGTGCCGTCTACCTGTTGCTAATGCCAATCTTCGCTACCTTTTCAACACACTTTGCTAAGTCTGTGAAGATTCCTACACGGCGAGCACTACCCATTCGGACAGGTTCCGTACTGGTGAGTAGTAATGAAACCGCAGGCTGTGAACGAAATGCACTCAACTCCGCCGCTAGTGAATTACGCCTGTTCGCGCAGCGCACGGAACGGGCCTGTCCGCTACTTCGGAGTCAACTTCATTGCCCGCAAGTGACCGCAATCACTCCATCGCAACAGCATTCGCGCGAGCACTTTCCCGAGATCGAGGCCTCGCAAAGCCCCCGACAACCCGTTCGCCGGCCATATGCTGTCGAACCATGACTTGTCGTTCGACGCCCTCGACACCACTGAACGGGCGATAAAGCTGTGCCGGACAACTATCAGCAGCCACCGAACAACCAGGCATGGTCGCAATCCGGGCCTCAACCGCCGCAGTTGGGATACCGGGCCGCGCCGCAGTCCTATCCCCCACCGCAGGGATTCCCGCCTGGTCCGCCACGTGGAAATCCGCCGCCACGACGACCCGGCTGGGTGATTCCGGTATCGATCATCGGTGTCATCACCGTGTTGGCTCTCTTCGGCGGGCTTGCATGGGTTCTGTGGCCGAAGGACGTCCCCAATTCGACAGCCGGTGGAGCCGCCCACACCACCACCGCCGCGAACACACCCGGCACCACCGGTGCCACGACAACTGCTCCCAGCACGACATCCCCGACGACCACACGCGCCGCGAACTTCCCGGCAGGCGCGTCCGCCTGCCCCGGCAGGCAGCCTGCCGGAAGTTACAAGGAGTCCGCGACCAGCGGGGGTAAGACATCGTGCGAGTTTGCCGAGGCAGTTCGGATCGCCTACGGAAACTCCGGTGCCGCCGGTCGATCCAGCACGGTTTCCGCACGTAGTCCGGTGACCGGCAAGGAGTACACGATGGCGTGCAAGGTGGCCTCCGGCATCGTCACCTGCACCGGCGGAGACAACGCAGTTGTGTACCTCCGCTGACGTGCACACTTGCGGCGGTAGCAACCCGGCGCTTGTCGTTCCAGTGTCGCACTGACGGATCCTCCGATAGCGTGACCGCATGCCCCTGTACGAGTTTCGCTGTACCGGCTGCGGCCCACTCGAGCGGTCGTTCGCGATGGCCGAAGTGCCCCAGTCGATCAGTTGCCCCCAGTGCAGTCTCGAGTCCAAGCGGGTGGTCTCGTCTCCCCGGTTGAGTCACGCGTCGTCGGCCGCGATGGGTCTGCTGGACAGCACTGCTCGATCGGCTCACGAGCCTGCCGTGGTCAGTGGGTCACTACCTGGCCGCGGCCGAAAAACTGCCCCGACCACATCCAATCCGTTGCACCGCAAGCTGCCTCGCCCCTGAGCACCCTCGCCGCAAGTCACGATCCGACACGAAAGTCCTGCCGCCACGAGTTTTCCGTTTCTTCGAGAATGAGGAGTGCATATGCCTGAACTGCTGTTTCCACTCGATTCCGCCAAGAAATTCACCGACCAGGCGATCGTCGGCCACAATCGGTGGCACCCGGACATCCCGGCAGCGGTGACGGTGAAACCCGGTGATGCGTTTCGTGTCCATTGCCGCGAATGGTTCGACGGCGCAATCCACAACGACGACTCCGCCGACGACATTCTCAATGCGCCACTGACCACGGTCCACACGCTGTCCGGCCCCTTTTCCGTCGAAGGCGCGAAGCCCGGCGACCTGCTGATCGTCGACATCTTGGATATCGGTCCTATCCCCCAAGAGGATTCTGGTCCGTTGGCCGGCCAAGGCTGGGGGTACACAGGCATCTTCCCCCGGAACAACGGCGGCGGCTTCCTCACAGAACAGTTCCCCGACGCGTACAAGGCTGTCTGGGATTTCTCCGGACAAACGGCGACGTCACGTCACATTCCGCACGTCTCGTTCACAGGCATCGTCCACCCAGGACTCATGGGCACGGCTCCGTCGGCAGCCTTGCTCGCCAAGTGGAATGCCCGCGAGGGTGCCTTGATTGCCACCGACCCCAATCGGGTTCCCCCGCTTGCGCTTCCGCCTGAGCCCCGCGATGCCGTTCTGGGAACCTTGACCGGTGACGAGTACACACGCGTGGCCGGCGAGGCGGCTCGCACCGCTCCCCCGCGCGAGAACGGCGGAAATCAGGACATCAAGAACCTCACCAAGGGCAGCCGAATCTTCTATCCGGTGTTCGTGGACGGTGCGAATCTGTCGGTCGGCGATCTTCACTTCTCTCAGGGCGACGGTGAGATCACTTTCTGCGGTGCCATCGAGATGGGCGGCTTCATCGATCTTCGTGTGGACATCATCAAGGGTGGAATGGATACCTACGGTGTTTCCGAGAACGCCATCTTCATGCCGGGCAACACGGATCCGCAGTATTCCGAGTGGCTTGCATTCTCGGGCACGTCCGTCACGTTGGACGGCGAGCAGAAGTACCTGGATTCACATCTGTCGTACCAGCGTGCGTGCCTGCACGCGATCGAGTACCTGACCAAATTCGGGTACGCGCCAGAGCAGGCGTACCTGCTACTCGGTGCGGCACCGATCGAGGGCCGTCTGTCGGGTGTCGTGGATATCCCCAACTCGTGTTCGACGGTGTATCTCCCGACCGCGATCTTCGACTTCCCGCTCGCACCGTCGTCGAGCGGACCGTTCCAGATCGATCCCGGAATCGGCGCCCCTCGTTCGGAGAACAGGGTCTGAGCCTTCGGCCCGTGAGTGGTTATGGAGTGCCAAGGCTCCTCAACCACTCACGGGGGCGGAGCCCCTGTGCGAAGACTGCGAACCCACCTTTGCGAAGCCGGACCGTCGCTCGTATCCTGGGAAAATGTCGAAAACCTTTGTCGGTGTCCGGCTCCGCCAACTGCGGACCGAGCGTGGGTTGAGTCAGGCTTCGCTGGCCAAGACGCTGGAGATCTCGGCAAGCTATCTCAATCAGATCGAGCACGACGTCCGGCCACTCACCGTGCCGGTCCTCCTGCGAATCAGTGAAGTCTTCGGTGTCGACACCACCTTCTTCTCCCCACAGGACGACACACGCCTGATCGCGGAAATGCGTGAAGTTGCCCTCGATCAGGAGATGGGCATCGACGCCGACGCCCACGAAATCGCGGAGATGGTCTCCACCCACCCCGGCCTCGCCAAGGCGATGGTGAACATGCATCGCCGCTTCCGCAACACGACGGCCCAGCTCGCCGCAGCGACGGAGGACCGTTTCTCGGACGGCAGTGGCAGCGGTTCGATCACCATGCCGCACGAGGAAGTGCGCGACTACTTCTATCAGCGACAGAACTACATCCACGATCTCGACACCGCAGCCGAAGAACTCACCGCCCGAATGCGCTTTCACCGTGGCGACGTCGCCGGCGAGATCGCCAGACGTCTCGAGTCCGTCCACGACGTGCAGATCGTTCGACGAGTCGACTTGGGCGAGAACATACTTCATCGCTACGATCCCGACACCAGGGTGCTGGAAATCTCCGCAAGGCTCTCGGGCGGGCAACAGGTCTTCAAGTTCGCGACAGAACTCGCGTACCTCGAACACGGCGAGCTGCTCGACTCGTTGGTGGCCGAGGGCAACTTCACCAGCGAAGCGTCGGTCTCCCTAGCGAAGCTTGGCTTGGCCAACTATTTCGCCGCGGCCACCGTGCTGCCCTACAGCCAGTTTCACGAGGTTGCCGAGGACTTCCGCTACGACATCGAGCGCATGTCTGCCTTCTATTCCGCGAGCTACGAAACGATCTGTCACCGCCTCTCGACCCTGCAGCGCCCCAAACTTCGCGGGGTCCCCTTCATGTTCGTACGTGTCGACCGTGCCGGAAACATGTCGAAGCGTCAGTCCGCCACCGGATTCCACTTCTCCACCAGCGGCGGTACGTGCCCGCTGTGGAACGTCTACGAAACGTTCTCATATCCGGGCAAGATCATGCCCCAGATCGCGCAGATGCCCGACGGCCGCCGATACCTCTGGGTTGCGCGCACGGTCGAACGTCGAGCGGCTCGATACGGACAGCCCGCAAAGATCTTCGCCATCGGATTGGGATGCGAGATTCGACACGCCCACCGACTCGTCTACAGCGACGGTCTGGATCTGGACGAGTCGAATCCGGGAACGCCGATCGGCTCGGGCTGCCGCGTCTGCGAACGCCTCAACTGTCCGCAGCGTGCCTTCCCCCCGTTGGGTAAAGACCTCGATATCAGCGAGCACCGGAGTTCGATTTCGCCGTACGTGATTCGCTGAGCGCACTGACTAACTCACGTGGTTGCGAAGGAACGCGACTGTGCGATCGAACGCAATCATCCCGTCCACGGTATCGAGGTCGAACTGATATTCGTGGTCCAGTGCAAGCTCGTGATCGTCCGGGTAGAACAGTGCGTCTACTTCGACGCCCAGACCGGCGAGCCGTTCTGCCATGGGTTTCGACTGGCTGGCAGTCAGCGGATCGATGTTTCCGCCGGTGATGAACGTCGCTGGAAAGGTCGAGGTGACATGCCCGAGTGTCGACATCTGACCCACTGCAGTCGACCCGTCGAAGTCCCTCCTTCCGAGGTATCCCCACAGCGATTGCTTGTCGACGCCCCAACCGAAGTACTTCCCCTGCGACAGTAGCGGTTTCAGATCGAAGACCCCACAGTCAAGGACAACTCCGCGTATCTGCTCGGGACGCAATGCCGGTTCCACACCCATTTCCCACGCGTAGTCAGGGCTGGTCATGACCGTCGCCAACTGACTGGACAACTGCGCGCCTGCCGAATCTCCCGCAAGAAAGAGATTGTTCGAATCGACATGCAACCTGTCCGCATTGCTCACAATGAATCGATACGCGTCGTTCAGTTGATTCACGGCGGTGGGGTAATACGCCTCCGGCCCCAGTGAATAGTCCACCGAAATCACAGTGAAACCTTGATTTGCCAACAGTTTGTAGTAACCGTCGGCATCAGTTCTCGATCCCGATACCCAGCCACCGCCGTGCACCCAGACCACCGTCGGTAGCGCCGAAGTGGACTCCGACGGGTAGTACACGTCCAGTTGCGCATCGTCGTCGCCGTCGCGGTACGACTGATCGAGAATCGAGACGATTCCTGACGGTGCATGCCTGTCGAGTTGTGCGTGAGTCGCTTCGGAGCCACCCGCTGACATCCACCGTACGAGGAGAACTCCCGGCCACGGACTGACGAGTGCCGCGGTTACCCCGGACAGCAGAATGACGACGAATACCGCCGCGATTCCGACAATGCGCCTTCGCCGTCTGTCGGGGGAAGACGCGCGCACAACAACTCCTGGGGTCGGATCGGATTCACCCAGGCTAGACCAAAAGGACTAGTCGAGAATTCCCCGGCAACACACCCGCGGCGCTTTGTCTGAAATGACCATTTTGCCAGTGGTTCACCATCATCCGACAACTAGCGGGTGTGTGCGTCGAGAAACTGAACCGTGCGATCGAGGGCAGTGAGACCGTCGGCATTGTCCAGATCGAACTGATACTCGTGACCGAGCGCCGGAACGTGATCGGCCGGATAGAACAGTGTGTCGACCGCAACTCCCCACCCCGTCAATTTGTCAGCCAACGGTTTCGACTGAGAATCTGTCAAAGGATCCGCGTTGCCGCCGCTGATGTAGGCAGGCGGAAATTGAGCGCTGACGTAGTTCAAGGTCGACATCTGATCCGCTGCGTCGGTACTCATGAAGTCACGCACGCCGGTATACGCCCAGAGGGACCGATCAACCCCCCACCCGATGATGCCGGGTCCGCCGACCATGTTCCCGACGTCGTAGATTCCACAGTTCAGGATTACTCCACGTAACTGATCCGGCCGCAGCGACGGGACCACGCCCACACGGTTCGCATACGCGGGATCAGTGATGAGAGTGGCGAGCTGACTCGAGAGTTGCGCTCCCGCAGAATCACCGGCGAGAACGACCGTCGTCGGATCAACATGCAGCCGTTCCGCATTCGCAACGACGTACGCGTGAGCGTCGTTGAGCTGCCGCACCGCTGTCGGATAGTGATGCTCAGGTCCGAGTGAGTAGTCCAGGGACACAACGGTGTAGCCACGAGAGGCCAGCAACTCGTAGTACGGCGCGTAGTTGGACTTGCTTCCCGAGATCCAGGCACCGCCATGAGTCCAGATCACCGTAGGTAATGCGGTCGTCGTCGCTGCGGGAAAGTAGACGTCCAGGTATGCGTCGTCGTCATCGGCGCGGTACTGCTGGTCCTTGATCGAGTCGACGCCTTCGGGGGCGTGCTTCTCGAGAGCCTCGGTGACTTTCACAGCATCACGATCGAAGACCCAGCGCACGGTGAGCGCGCCGGGTCTCGGGCTCAGTACAAAAGCTAGAACCACGGCTCCGACAAGGACTATCACTATCCCGAGAGTCCACAGTGCTCGCTTGCGCCATCGGTGCGGCGAAGGGTTCGTCATCGGGTTTCCCTCACTCTCGGCACAATGTCCGGATCAGCGTAACGCGAAGCCGATACCGCCAGGCGCGATCAGCTGAGTTCTGCGATCCGCCTCTGCGCGAGCGCCGTGACTTCACCCTTGGCTACCTTGCCGCCGGCCGCCATCGGCAATTCGGCGACCGTCATCACGTACTCGGGTATGTACTCGCGGGTCACTCCTCGGCTCTGCAGCCAGGCGGTCAAGTCCTCCGAACTCAGATCGCTATCAGCGGACACGACGACCGCACAGACCTTCTCACCGAACAGCGGATCGTCGACTCCCACCACGGCGACCAGTTCCACCGAAGGGTGCGCGCGTACATACTCCTCGACTTCGACCGCGGAAATGTTCTTGCCGCCTCGAATGATGATGTCGGCTTTTCGTCCGACCACACGCACCCGTCCTGTCTCGTCGATCTCGACGATGTCGCCGAGAAGCATCCAACCGTCGTCGGTGTACAACTCGTCGTTCGCATCGGCGTCACCCCAGTACCCTTGGCACATCAGTGGGCCGTTGACCGCAGGCTGACCTCGACGGACGGCTTCGGTCACTTCCTTTGCCGCATCGTCGAATACACGAACTTGCATTCGATCGATGACGTGACCGCACGTCTTCAGTCGGGTGTCGGAATCGTCCATGACCGTCGTCACCGAGACGGCGCCGGTTTCGTTCGATCCGTAGAACTGCAGGACTGCCGCCCCGGTACGTTGTTCGAAGGCCAGTGCCTCCGAATACGGCACGGCTTCACCACCGGTGAACATGAAACGAAGTGACGAGAGATCGGCCGATTCCGCGGCCTCCGAACGCAACAGCATCTTGAATTGTGTACTCACACAATTCAAAGCAGTCACCCGTTCGCGCTCGATCAACTCGATCATCACCGAAACGTCGAAGCGTTCCATGACGACATTACGAGCACCGAGTAGCGCCGGCAGGAAATGCGAAGTCCAGAGACCGAATCCGAAAGGTGCCGGAACCGCGCCGAGGAACACCTCATCCGGACCGATCGCCGCCGCCTCGGCGGCAATCTCGGAGAAACCAACCCAACGATCCTCGGTTTGTGTCACCAATTTGGGCAGGCCTGTTGTGCCGGAGGTCGAGTTCAGCATCGAAACAGCTGACGTGACAAAACACGGACTGGTTGCGGGGAACTGCTTTAGCTCGACCGGCAACGAGATGAGTTCGCCGTGTGCGCTCACGCGTTCGAAACTCACGTCTGCGCGTTCGTCGGCGAAGACGACGTCCAGTCCGGGATGCTCTGCCCGCAGACTCGCCACGAGTTCGGCGGTATCGACGCCTCGCAGCGTGCGAGTGGTGACGAGAACGGAGGCTTCCGAGCGGGCGATCAGATGAGAGATCTCGCGAATGCCCGAGCGCGAACCGATTCCGACGGCGACGCGGCCGGTACGAAATGCTGCGCAGAGAGCCGCATGGAATACAGCGGTGTCGGGGAGCAACACGGCTACATGTCCGTATCCCTCACCAGCTAGATCCAGCGCCGACGCGATCGCATCGGCAATCGCGTCGTACTGTTTCCACGACACCCTCGATTCCGGAGTGACAAAGGCGGTTTCGTCCGGGATGGTCTCAGACCAATGCCTGACCATTTCGCTGATGCTGACGCCGGCGAACCGGTCCGGATTCGTGGCGAATTCACCGACGGTGAAGTCGAGTGTCTTCGTTTCAAGCATGATCGTCGATCATCTCCCGTCGGCGCTGAGGACGCCCATCGATTGTTTGTACGCGTTGTCCAGTGTCGCTGCGGAATCGCATTCGCGGACGAGTTCGCCGCGCTGCATGACATATCCGCGGTCGACAACCGATTTCAGTGCAGTAAGTGCCGGTTCCGTCACGATGACGGTCACACCCTCGGCGGCCAGACCCCCGACCAGCGCTCGCAGCTCCGCGACGATTTTCGGTGCCAGTCCTGTCATCATCTCGTCGAGGAGCAACACCTTCGGGGTTTCCAGAAGGGCCCGCCCCAGAACCAACATCTGCTGCTCACCACCGCTGAGGACCCCGGCATAACTCTCCGAGCGTTCACGCAGGATCGGGAACCTCTCGAAAGCTGTTTCCACGGCTTCGGCTTTCAATCCCAGCAGGTCTGCGCCGACGCGTAGGTTCTCGCGAACGGACATTCGCATGAACAGTTGCCTGCCTTGGGGAACGTAGGCAAATCCGCTGCGGACACGATCCAGTGCCGATAATTTCTGGATCTCTCGACCATCGAATCTGATTGTCCCGGTGGCGGGAACCGAGCCGTAGATGGATCCCGCCAAGCTGGTCTTGCCTGCACCGTTAGGACCGACGATCGCTGTCACTTCACCGGCGGGGGCGACAAGGGAGACTTCCCGGACGGCGACAGCGGATCCGTATCGAACTGTGACTCTGTCGAGTTCGAGCATGTCAGGCGCCTTCCTCGTATTCGGAACCGAAATAGACTTCTCGCATCGCGTCGCTGGCCAAGCACTCCTGCGGTGGTCCGTAGAACGCCACTGATCCGAAATTGAGCAGCACGATCTTGGTGGCGAGCGCCGCGATGAGATCGACGTTGTGATCGACCAGGACTACTCCTTTGCCCTGCGCTGCAATCGATCGCACGGCACCGGAGATTGCAGCGATGCCGTCGTGATCCGCGCCGGCAAACGGTTCGTCCAACAGGAGAACATCGGGTTCGGTCGCCATCGCCCGCGCCACCTCGACCAGACGCTGCGCGCCCAAACTGAGATCCCCGCAAGCACTCTCGACGTCGGTGACCGAGTATCGCGCAGCAATCTCCCGGGCCCGCTGTGCTGTCCGGTCCCAGTTCTCGAACGGTCCTTTGATCGCCCACCACAGCGAGTGCAGAGGTGAGGTGATCTTGTGTCCGTACAGTCCCGGGATGATGTTGTCGACGGCGTCGAGTTCCGCCGCGAGCTGCGGATGTTGAAACGTGCGCGAGAGCCCTTGCCGTGCACGGCGCTCCGACGGCCCGGTCAAGGCAGCACCCGCGAGCGCGACGGTTCCGGAATCTGCTTGCTGTGTACCGAAGATGCAGTCCACCAGTGTGGTCTTGCCTGCCCCGTTCGGGCCGACCAGTCCGATCACCTCTCCCGGTCCGACGCTGAACGAGACATCGTCGACAGCGCGGACGCCGCCGTAGGACTTGTGGAGCCCGCTCACTTCGAGTAGCCGAGTCATCGATTGCCACGCTCCTTGTACAGACGGTTCATTCGACCCAGAACGTTCTGACTCCACCCGATCACCCCACCAGGCGCGACGATGAGGATCACCAGGACGGCTCCGGCGAGCAGCAGTTCACCGCTTCCCTGGTACCCGGGCATGTTCAGCGTCACGATCACCACGATCAGTGCACCGAGCGGAGCACCCCACGCGGAACCGCGACCACCGATGATCGGCATGAAGATCGCGAGGAAAACAATACTGAGAGTGAATGTTTCAGGAGTGACAGCTTGCACCGACACGGTGAACAGCGATCCGCCGGTCGACGCGATGGCGGCACCGATCGCCAGCGCCACGACGGTCAGGTGAGCGGGATTGACGCCGGAAGACCGTGCGACATTGCGATTGTCGCGGGCAGCTTGCAACATCAGACCCCACACCGATTTCCGGAGTCGATCGACAGCGACCGCGATAACACACACGAACAAGATCGCGAACACGACCAACGCGTAGCGCGGTGGCTCCCAACCGAACATCGTCGCAGTCTCGACACCCGAGATCCCGGCCGAACCTCCGGTGAAGCTCGGCCCGTCGATCAGCCAGTGCTCGAAAGCGATACCGAACAACAAAGTGACCGCGGCGAGGTAGAACCCGGAGAGTTTCTGCGTCGCCAAGCTGAGGAGCACTGCGGCCGCTGCGGCGGCGAGGGCGCCGAGAATCCATCCCCACCACATCGACAACCCGGTCCGAACAGAGATCAGCGCAACGGCGTACGCACCGATCGCGGCGTACGCGCTGTACGCCATCGACAGTGATCCCGCGAGCACGAATGGCACGTACATGCCAAGTGCGATCAGCGAATACGTCGCAGCGAGGAACACCAGATCCTGCCGGTACAGACTCGGCCCCATCCACAGCAGCACGGCGGCAACCACTGCCACGGTGATCAGAGCTTCCCGTGACACAGCGAGCATTCTCGCCCGGGAACCGCCACCTGAAGTGGGCGGACTTGACGTGAGCGGACTGGTAGAAAGCGAGGCCATCAGACGCGAACCTTCCTCGAGAGCAGGCCTTCCGGACGGAAAGCGAAGAACACCAGTGCAATCAGCAGAATCGCGGTTTGAGCAGCACTCGCACCGAAGTAGTACGGGGCGAACACCTGGACGACGCCCAACACCATTCCGCCGATCAGCGGAGCCCAACTCCGGCCGGTACCACCGATGACGAGTGCGATGAATGCCGTCAGCGTCCATGACAGACCGCTCGTGAACTGAACACCGGCCTTGGGAGCGAACAGAAGTCCGGCGACCGCGGCGATCACACCCGCGAGGGTGAACGCGATGAGGCGTACCCGATCCACCGGCAAGCCCAGGACGCGGGCAGCATCCGGACTGTCGCCGACGGCGCGGAGCAGACGGCCCGACGTGGACCGGTTCAGCCACAGTCCGATACCGACGAAGATCAGAGCAGTTCCGACGACGAGCACAACGGTCGAACTGTCGACGGTCGCACCGAGCACCGATATCGGATCGAAGTCGACGATCTTCTGCCCGGGAAGTGGTGTGCGGCCGAAGACAGTGCCGGCGAGCTGCTGGATCCCGAACAGTACTGCGGTCACCGCCACCAACGCCGGTAGTTCCCCACGACCCGAACGCTTCTGAACCTGTTTGACCACAAGCTTTTCCGTCAAGATCGACAGCGCCACCGCTACCGCGATCCCCAGCGGCATGGCAATCCAGAGAGCGAGCCCGTAATTGATCGCGACCCAACTCGACGCCATGGCCGCAGCCATCGCGTACGGGCCCATCGCAAAGTTGAAGAAATCGGCGCCGACCACCACGAGATACATTCCGAGGGCTATCAGTGAGAAGAATGCACCGATCTCGATGGCTGCGAACCACAGTTGTGCGTCTGTCATGTCAAGGCTCCTCGGTTATCCGCACGGGGGTTGGTAGGAATCCCACGGATGGGCCGGCTTGTTGTCCTCACCGAATTCGACGAGCACCAGTCCGCAGAGGCTGTCCGGAGCCAGGTGATCCTGCGAGGAGAACGACAGTGTCAATCCGTCCTGGCCGAAGCTGGCGGGAAGTGCCGAAACCTGTTGAAGAGCATCACGAACGGCCGTTCGATCTCGGTGGTCGCCGGCAATCTCGATGGCCTCAGCCAACATCATGACGGCGTCGTACGCCTGTGCGTCGTAGGCGGTCAGTTGATAATCAGGCCCCTTCACCGCCTGCACCTTGCGACGCAGTTCGGTGGTTCTCGGGTTGTACTCACTGAGCGAGCCCATGTACACCATGCCGCTCAACGCCTTCGGGTCCGCCAAAGCCCAAGATGCGGGCTGGTTTCCGATGGAAGCGAGTGAGAAGCGTTGCGTCTGCGGGGTGATCTTCGACAAGGTGTTGTGCGCGAGGATTTCGAAGTGCCCGCCGATACTGGCGACCAGAATCGCGTCCGGTTCGGTTTCCGCGAGACGTGAGACCTGTGCGGTGATGTCCGCGGCATCGACCGGCGCCTTTTCGACGCCCGTCACTCTCGCGCACTTCTCGAGCGCCGGCCGCAGGGTCTTGATGATTCCGTCGATGGACGCACTCGCATCACCGAGAATTCCCAGGGACTTGTACCCCATCTTCTCGAAAGCCCCGCAGTACACCTGGGCGTACTGCTTCAACGAGTTCGGAATCATGAACGAGTAGTCGTTGTCAGGCGCCGAGGCAAAGGCGTCGCTGAGAACGACCGGAGCTATCGCGGGAATCTTCGACTGCTGGAGAATCGACTTGGCCTGCAGCACCGACCCGCTGCCGGTGGCGAGGATGACCGCACTTGATCCGTGATCGACCAACTTCCGAATGATCGACGGGGTCTTGGTGGGACTGCTCTCGTCATTCTCGACAACCAATTCCACCTGCTTACCGTTGATTCCGCCGGCCTGGTTGATCAGGTCGACAGTCATACGCACGGTCTTGCCGGCGATCGTGCTGTACGACGCACCGGGCCCGGTGGAGTCTTCGTCCAAACCGATGACGATGGTGTCTTCGGGAATGACACCGGCAGATGCGCACGCGCTCGCCCCGAGAACCACTGCCGCGCAGACGGCAATCGCCTTTCCGAGTCTCACATCAATCTCCCGTCCAAACCATGCTTGGTAAATCAAACAAGCGCTTGATTTACGAGTGTGGACAGAAGTATGCACTGGGTCACACCGATAGTCAAAATTCGAACTACACGCGCAGGAACTGCGTTGTTACGGCTTCTGCAGCTGCCGGATCGAGGAGCTGAGTTCGCGAATGACGGACTTCAATTCGTCGACGTCCGAACGGAGTTCGGCCATTTGGGAGTCCGAACGGAGTTCGGCAAATTCGGAGGCAGGAGATACGGTCTGCGCTTCCTTCTTCGCCGTGCGCCGCGCAATGCGTGCCACCGGCTCGCCGTCGACGGAACGTGCGGCGAAGCCGTCCAGGAAAACCGAAATCAGATTGCGCTGAAGATCATCCGCCAACTCGGACAGCTGAGGGCGATACTGCGCGACGGTGGACCAGACGGATTCACGCAGGAGACGGTGAAACTGTTCGGGATCGATGTCTTCCCGAAACTCCGCGTCGGCAATTCCGCGAGCGATAGCCGATCGCCAGTAGCTGTGTGCCTTCTGAACCAGGATGGTGATGGGCGCGTCCGCCGGTTGCGACGAAAGTATGGCTTCTCCCTGATAGACCTCCGTGGCATACGGGTGATCCACCGCCGAGGCAAAAGACACCGAGACCATCGTTGCCAGGCGATCTCGGGCCGAACCTCCCGGCTCGATCGAGTCTTCGTACCTGACGTTGAGGTCTTCGAGAAACCGGACGACGATCTCGTTGGCTATCGCATCCTTGGAGTCGAAGTAGTGGTAGAGGCTGCCGGAGAGAATCCCGACTTCGTCGGCGATGTCGCGTACCGTCGTCGCGGCGATTCCCCGCTCACTGAACAGCTTGGCCGCATGAGCGAGTATTTCGTCCCGTCGGGTCGAGCGCACGAGAAGATCCTTCCGACGTTCCGATCGTCAAGCGAGTGCTTGATCAATTTCTCGTCGATGCTAACACCGCACCCTCGCTGACCTGCGGTGTGAGGTCCTGGACATCCAATCGAAACACCGGACACACACTTGTCACCGACAGTCATTCCACCGCAACAACTTCCACCTACTCTGTGCACTCGACGAATACAGCGTTGTATACGCACTCCGGATACAGATCTGTCAGAGCCATTGTCTGCCAGAGCCATCGACACGAAAGGCCCGTACATGCGAACCTTCTCGAAGCGCACCCTTGCCGCGCCGGCCGCTCTCGCCGCGCTGGGCTTGGTTCTCACCGGCTGCGGAAGCAAGGCGACAGACACCGCATCGGGAGATTCGACGGCTACGTCGTGCGTCGACACCTCGGGGGACACGATCAAGGTCGGTTCCCTGAATTCACTCTCGGGCACCATGGCCATCAGTGAAGTGACGGTCCGCGACTCCATCTCGTTGGCGGTGCAGGAGATCAACGATTCCGGCGGTGTGCTGGGCAAGAAGATCCAGATCGTGGCAGAGGACGGCGCGTCGGAGCCGACGGTGTTCGCCGAGAAGGCCGAGAAACTGATCAGCAGCGATTGCGTCGCAGCAGTTTTCGGTGGCTGGACCTCCTCGAGCCGTAAGGCCATGCTGCCGGTGTTCGAGGACAACAACTCTTTGCTCTACTACCCGGTCCAGTACGAGGGACTGGAAGATTCGAAGAACATCTTCTACACGGGTGCAACGACCAACCAGCAGATCATCCCCGCTCTGGATTACCTGAAGGAGAAGGGCGTCAAGTCGCTGTATCTGGTCGGGAGCGACTACGTGTTCCCTCAGACCGCGAACCGCATCATCAAGGCGTACGCGGCAGCGAACGGAATCGAGATCAAGGGCGAGGATTACACGCCGCTGGGTTCGACCGACTTCTCCACCATCGTGAACAAGGTCCGCACTGCCGACGCGGATGCCGTGTTCAACACACTCAACGGCGATTCCAACGTTGCGTTCTTCCGTGAATACTCGAATGTCGGCCTGAAGCCCGCCGACATGCCCGTCGTCTCCGTCTCCATTGCGGAGGAAGAGGTCGGCGGAATCGGGGTCCAGAACGTCGAAGGCCAGCTGACGGCGTGGAACTACTACCAGACAATCGACTCCCCCGAGAACAAGAAGTTCGTCGAGGCGTACAAGGCGAAGTTCGGCCAGGACAAGCCCACGTCCGATCCGATGGAAGCGGCATACACCTCCGTCTACCTCTGGAAGAACACCGTCGAGAAGGCCAACTCGTTTGCGGTCAAGGATATTCAGGACAACGCCGACGGTGTGACCTTCCAGGCACCCGAAGGACTCGTCACCATCGACGGCGACAACCACCACATCACCAAGACTGCCCGAATCGGCGAAATCCGTTCCGACGGACTGATCTACACGGTCTGGGATTCGGGACAGCCGATCGAGCCGGATCCGTACCTGAAGAACTACCCCTGGGCCGAGGGACTCGGCAGCTGATCAACGAAAGGCGGAATTGACGGAATCGACGAGTAGAGAGGTGGAGCGTCTGTCATGGATGTTGTGATCGGACAGTTGTTCACGGGTTTGAGTATCGGATCGATTCTCCTGTTGGCAGCGTTGGGATTGTCTCTCACGTTCGGGCAGATGGGTGTCATCAACATGGCACACGGCGAGTTCATCATGGCCGGCTCGTACACCGCATACGTAGTGCAGCAGGTGATCTCGAATGCAACGGGATCGTTGATCATTTCTCTGCTCGTCGGTTTCGTCGTCGGCGGACTGATGGGTGTCGTGCTCGAAGTTGTCCTGGTATCGCGGATGTACCACCGCCCCCTCGACACTCTGTTGGTGACCTTCGGCGTCGGATTGATCCTTCAGCAGTTGGCACGAGACATTTTTGGGGCGCCGGCAGTCAATGTTTCAGCACCGACTTGGCTTTCGGGTGGGGTCGACATTTTCGGCGCCGTGGTCCCGAAGACACGAATCTTCATTCTGGTATTGGCGATCGCTGCGGTGATCGCGCTTTCGGTCGCGCTGAAGCAGTCGTCGATGGGTAGACGCATCCGCGCCGTCGTACAGAATCGCGATCTGGCCGAGACGAGCGGAATCTCTTCTCGTCGTACGGACATCACGACCTTCTTCCTCGGATCCGGACTCGCCGGCGTCGCGGGTGTCGCGTTGACGCTCATCGGTTCCACCAGCCCGACCATCGGCCAGTCGTATCTGATCGACGCCTTCCTGGTTGTTGTCGTCGGCGGTCTCGGTCAGATGAAGGGAGCTGTGATCGCAGCCTTCGCCCTCGGCATCTTGAACTCGTTCATCGAGTACTCGACGACGGCGTCGATCGCGAAGGTGATCGTGTTCGTCATCATCGTCGTCTTCCTTCAAGTCCGGCCACAGGGCCTGTTCGCAGTCAAGACGAGGAGCCTCGTATGAGCATCCTGAACAATTCCCGAATTCGGGTGTGGGGCGGTTTTGCACTCGCCGCCATCGTGCTGTTCGCCGTCGCTCCGGCTGCGCTCTCGGACTTCAGGCTGTCACTGTTGGCCAAGTTCCTGTGCTTCGCCATAGTCGCTGTCGGTATCGGTTTGGCTTGGGGCAGAGGTGGAATGCTCACGCTCGGCCAGGGGGTGTTCTTCGGGATCGGCGCCTACGTGATGGCGATGCACCTCAAGATCGCCGATGCCGAACTCAAGGGTGACGCGGTCCCGGACTTCATGTCCATCGCCGGCAAAACAGAACTGCCGGGATACTGGCAACCGTTCGCCTCGCCATTCGTGGCGATCTTCGCCATCCTTTTCCTGCCGGCCGCTGTTGCCTTTCTCCTCGGACTCGGTGTGTTCAAGCGGAGAGTCAAGGGCGCGTACTTCGCGATCCTCTCGCAGGCACTCGCCGCGGCTTTTGCAATCCTCTTGATCGGCCAGCAGTCGATCGGTGGCAGCAACGGCCTCAACCGTTTTCGTACGTTCTTCGGTTTCAATCTCAACGATCCGGCGAACAAACAGATGTTGTTCTTCATCGCTGCCGGAGTTCTTCTCGCGTCGGTCGCTCTCATTCGCCAGCTGATGAACTCCCGATACGGCGAACTCCT
Source organism: Rhodococcus sp. GB-02 (assembly GCF_053470465.1). Classification (NCBI taxonomy): domain Bacteria; kingdom Bacillati; phylum Actinomycetota; class Actinomycetes; order Mycobacteriales; family Nocardiaceae; genus Rhodococcus; species Rhodococcus sp. GB-02. The sequence goes on along the minus strand of NZ_JBPUKE010000001.1, from coordinate 1,904,835 downwards.
CGTCGCCGTCCGTGATCAAGAGGAGCGAGTACGTTTCCTCGGATACGATCCGGCGAACATCAAACTGGTCGCCTACGTGACCGCGGCGTTCCTTGCCGGTATCGCCGGCGCGCTGTTCGTTCCGATCGTGGGCATCATTTCCCCCGCCGACGTCGGGATCGTCCCGTCCATCGCTTTCCTCATCGGGGTCGCGATCGGCGGCCGCGCAACGCTTCTCGGTCCGGTACTCGGTGCGATCGGCGTCGCATGGGCACAGTCGACATTCTCGGAGAAACTCCCATCGGGATGGATCTACGCTCAGGGGCTGATGTTCATCGTCGTGGTCGGATTCTTCCCGGCAGGTGTGGCCGGATTGTTCACCCTGATGCGCCACCGCAAGAAGCGTGAGACCCCGGCCGACCCACCGGTCAAGGTCTCCCAACCCGAACCAGTGGAGGTGTCGTCATGACCAACACAACCGCCACCAGCGAACCCACACCGGCACTGGGCGGCAACGCCGGAATGTCGTCCGAGTACCTCGAAGTACGGAATCTTTCGGTCAGCTTCGACGGTTTCAAGGCCGTCGACGGCGTCGACTTGACCCTCATGCAGGGCGACCTGAGGTTTCTCATCGGCCCGAACGGGGCTGGAAAGACAACGCTGGTCGACGCCATCACCGGACTCGTTCCCGCGACGGGTTCCATCACGAAGTCCGGCGAGCAACTGCTCGGCAAGAAGGTTCACAAGATCGCCCGCCTCGGCGTCGGGCGAACCTTCCAGACGGCAAGCGTCTTCGAAGAGCTCTCGGTGCTGCAGAATCTCGATATCGCGGCCGGAGCCGGCCGATCACCGTGGAACCTGCTCAGAAAACGCAAAGGTGTGCTTCCCGAGATCGAAGAGGCGTTGGAGACAACCGGGTTGGAGCACCTCAGGGACACCGCCGCGGGCATTCTGGCGCACGGACAGAAGCAGTGGCTCGAAATCGGAATGTTGTTGGTACAGAACTGTTCCGTGCTCCTGCTCGACGAGCCCGTCGCAGGCATGAGCCTCGAGGAGCGCGAGGAGACCGGGAACCTTCTGCGGCGCATCGGCGGTGCACGAACCGTCGTCGTAGTCGAGCACGACATGGACTTCATGCGATCCTTCGCCACGTCCGTCACAGTGCTCGCCGCTGGGAAAGTGCTTGCCGAAGGAACTGTGGCGGAGGTACAAGCCGACCCCAAGGTGCAAGAGGTCTACCTCGGCACAGCCGCTGCCGGAACAGATCTCGGCGCCGACACCGAACCGACCCCGGAGGACTGAATCATGCTCGAACTCGTCGACATCCGCGCCGGCTACGGACGTACCGAAGTGATCCACGGCGTTTCCCTGCTGGTTCCCAGCGACGGGGTTGCGGCAGTCATGGGTCACAACGGTGCAGGTAAAACCACCTTGCTGCGCGCCGCCGTCGGACTGATCAAACCCACACGGGGAAAGGTACTTCTGAACGGTGAGGACATCACCGGTCTACGGCCGAGCGCCCGCGTCGCTCGCGGACTCGCCTACGTACCCCAGGGTCAGCAGTCGTTCGGACAACTGACAACTGCCGAGAATCTTCGGGTCGTCGCCGACGGGCGCAAACGCGGAAAGGCACTCATCGCAGAGGCGTTGGATCTGTTTCCAGCACTCACCACGCTGCTCGATCGACGGGCCGGGCTTCTCTCCGGTGGGCAGCGACAGCAGCTTGCGATCGCTCGCGCACTGATCACCGAACCCAAGATCCTCATCCTGGACGAGCCGACCGAGGGCATTCAGCCGAACGTGGTCGCCGAAATCGAAAGAACCGTAATGGAACTCACCGAGCGAGGCGATCTCGGTGTCCTCCTCGTGGAGCAACACATCGGTTTCGCGCTCCAATCAGCACAGCATTACAGCATCCTCGCGGCCGGACACGTGACCTCGACCGGTGAGGGCGGCACCACGTCCACCGATGCGGTTCGTCGAGCGATGGCAATCTGACATGAGTGTGCGGCCGCCGCTGCGCGAGCAGGTCTACCGGTCGATCCGGAACGATCTGATGTCGGGTCAGATCGCGCCATCCGAACGACTCGGCGAGGAGCGGTTGGCTCATCTCTACGGCGTCTCGCGAACACCGGTCCGCGAGGCGCTCGCAAAGTTGGAATCCGACGGGCTCGTCGAACGCGACGAACACGGCCTCTTTCCGTACCGACCGCACCTCGACGAGTTGGGTGGCCTCTACGAGCTGCGCACACTCCTCGAGGTGCACGGACTTCGGCGGGTACTCGATGGTGAAGCCCCCGTCCATGACAAAGACGCGCTCGGTTCCGAACTGGACCGGTGGTACGCGTTTCGCAAACAGATGCCGTCGCCAGACGCCGGTTTCGTGACTCTCGACGAGGAGTTTCACATTGCGCTCCTCGCCTCGTCCGGCAACCACGCACTGGTCGACGCTCTTCAGGCCGTCAACTCGAAGCTGCGCCCCGTGAGGATGTTCGACTACCTGACTCCCGACCGTATGAAGGCCACCGTGGAGGAACATATCTCCGTCGTCGAACTGGTTCTGGACGGCAAGATTCCGCAAGCGCACGAGGCACTGGTATCGCACATCGACATCTCTCGCGCGGTCGTACTCGACCGCGCTCGGCAAGCCCTCTCGTTGGCCGCTATGGCGAATGCCGTGCGGAATTGATCAGGTTCGTGTCGCTGACTCGAGGGTCACGACTTCGGTGACGTGGTCTCTCGTCAGGGGGATCAGCAGAGACTCCCCCGGTACGGTTGGCTTCGGACCGAGTTCAGAGCCTGGGACCGTACCCGTTGTGCCATCAGAGCATTCGACGGCGACTTCGCCCGCGTAGTCCACATCAGGCACAACTTCGCAGGTGAGTCCGTCATCTGTGGTGAAAGCGGAGATACTCGAACCGACGGGCCCGTGGATTACCGTCCCGATTGGGTCCGCCGGAGTCGAGGTGACGGACGTTGTGGTGACGGGTGTTGTGGTTAGCGGTGGACTTGTCTGCAGCGTGGTGGCTGTTGCCGCGGTGGTGGTTGTGGCCGCTGTAGGTTCAGGCGTCGTCGTTCCCGTAGTCGGCGTGGTGGTCACGGGAACAGCTGTCGCTGTTGTCGGTGTCGGCTCGGCGACTCGCGCTGCCTGTCCGGTGACAAGGCTCAGCGGCGTCACCGGAGGTGAAGAATCAAGCCCGCACTGAGCGGCCGACAGATTGACGGATATGTTCGTCGATCCCAGGATCACTGTGACCAGCCCTTCACCCAAGATCGACAATGCGACAGTTACGGCCTCAACAGTGAAGCTCACTGAAACAGTCGAAGACGCGACAAAAGGCGCGGAACCGGAAGCCGCTCGGGTACTGGTGACCTTGATGTTCGAGAAGCGCGCTTCTACCCGCGCGAGCAGTGGGACATTCGCCATCACGAAGGTTGCAGTAGTCGGCGACGTCGACGTGGCCGAACCGTTTGCACCCACCGCCGGGATGGCAACCGTGGCGCCGCCGACTTTCACGGTTCCCGTCGGCTGGTCAGTAGCCGCCGACGTACTCGCACAGCGTGCGTTTGTCTTGACGCTCGTGCTCGTGATCGCGTCCGCCGGTATCAACGTGATCCCCAGTACCGAAACCAGATTCAATTGCAAACCCAATGTAGATGTAGTTTCCGCGTCCGCATCCGACCCGGCCGCCCCGCATGGGGTCGATGCCGACGCTCCTACGAGATACGCGGCGCACTGAACGGCGCTACCAGTGCGGCTGAGTGCGGGCAACCCCAGCAATACACCGGAGTTGTCCGCCAACGAAACGGTCCCCGTGGTTTTGCCCGGCGCGAGTTGAGTTTGCGCGGTCGGATGTTCGATCAACGAACCGCCGAGATTTCCTCCGAGAGTTATCAATCCGCCGGTCGCCGTTCCTTTGCCCGACGTCGATCTGCCGTACCCGCTTGTTGTCCAGGTTCCGGTGGAAATCGGGCCGGTCACGTACTCCGAGTCGGTCCACGCCGCTTCGGTCTCGCCCAGAAGTGGGTGAGCCGAAAATCCGGAGCCCAGCACTACCGCAACTGCCAATACGATGACTGAGAACAGGTGGCGACGCTTCATTGCCTACCGCCCCCCGGCGGTAGAAGAACCTGAATGGGTTCGGTTTTCGGGTCGGCCGAGTCGGCATCAGCGTCGTCATCGGTAGTGCGCGGCCAGAATACCGCTACCACCAAAGCGGCCATGGTCAGCGTGATCGCCCCCAGAACAAGAGGATTCGAGAAGTAGACGATCACCCGCGCCAGTCCCGGAACGTGCCAGAGCACCTTCCGAACCGTGGTGACCTCGTAAACCGCGGGATCAGCCGAGGCGTTGGCATCACCCTTGAGATCGAGAATCGTGATGCCGTTGTCCTGGGTACGAGCGGAGACGACCCGGTGGGTCACCGGCAGTTCGGACACTCCCCGATCGACGGTGACGACGTCGCCCACCCCGACCGAATCCGCAGGCACTTCACGCACAACTGCCAGAGATCCGGTCGGAATGGTCGGCGACATGGAGCCCGTCTTGAACATGATCAGCGTGATGTCGAAGGCGAAGGCACAGACCACCAAAGCGATACAGATGACCCCACCGACTGCAAGAACCTGAAGGATGCAGTCCCCGATGATCGTCGGGACCGAACGCTTCTTCGTCCTGGCATGTGTTGCCCGGGCACGTGTTGGCATTGCAGCTCCTTCAGGGTGTTGCACTGAACTGCCAAGTGGGAGTTGCCGTTTTACCGATCAACGCCGAGTTGCTCCAATTGGCCGAGGTCCCGGGCAATGAAATCTCGAAGCACAGCGCCACCGGAGCTCCCGGGGACACTCCACCGGTGGGTAGCGCGATGGCCCCGGCTGCGGAACCAGTTGAGAGCGACGGAAACACCGTCGCACTTCCCACTACGAATTGTGGTGTTCCCGTGGAGAAGGCTGACGCATCACAGGTGGTCGACTTGACCACCCGATACCGCAGCGCCGACGCCAGAGTGGAGTCGCCGGCAACCGTGGCCGCCTGCAGAGTGACGGATGCTGCCGGCGAGGCCGGCACTGTTCGAAGGGAGACCGGGCCGTACGAGAACGCACCGGGGCGTATCAGGAGCGCCGAGGGCGTGTACGTGAAAACCCCAGGGGCGCTGGACGAATGCGACGACCATCCGCCGCCGATGTTCGACTCGATTCCGAATGTTCCGGTGCGAAACGATGCATCGCCCATCGTGCTGTCCACCCAACTGGCGGCCACGGTAGTTGCACCGATACCCAGGACGAGTCCCGAGGCCGCCAGTGCGTACACCTGACGCATTCTCCGTGTGACCACGCAGGCGTCAGGGGGTGGACTGGCCGGTGAACTGCCAGAGCAAGCGCCCGGTGTCCTGGCCCGACACGATCGAGGGGTCCACTCCGGCAGGCAGCGTGACCGCGAAGCAGAGTTCGACCGGAGTCCCGGGACCCGCTGCGCCACCGGCCAAGGTGACGTCCGAGCCCGAACCTGCCGTCAAGGCCACCGGACTGGCTGTCGTGCCCACCCACGCGATACCTGATCCGATACCGGCCGCAGTGCAAGTCGCCGACGGGACATTTCGATACACCGAATACCGCAGGGCAGGTTTGAGTACGGCATCGCCGCCGGTCGCACCGAGCAGTTGTACCGTCGCACCGAGTGTGCTGGCTGCGGGACCGATCCGTAGCGCTACCGGCGCATACACCGTCGTCCCAGGCGAGAGCGCTGCGAATCCGGTGCTGAATGTGAAGTGGCCGGCGGAGGCATCGACCTGGTACTCGCCCCAGGTCGTCAGTCCGTCGAAGCTGCCTTGGAGATTCCAACTTCCCGTCTGGAACTGCGCGTCGCCGAAAACGTTGTCCGTCCACGCTGCCAAGGTGACGGCGGCGCCGATACCGAGGACGAGTCCTCCGGCAAGCAGTGCACGTACTTTGCGCCTGTTTACAGCCTTCCGATCAGTGGCCATGCTGGTCTCGATTCACTGTGAATGCGAAAGAACCTCCGATTCGGGAAATCTAGCCCCCGCTTTCACCCGAAATATCCGAAATGGCCGAAATTGAGACAAAGATTTGACGCCTTCACCGCCATCCGTGGGCGCTGACCAGGGGGAAATAGGAAAGCCGGCCAGATGGTTGCACCTTCCAACGACACTTGCGTTCTGATCGCTGAGAAAGGCACCACATTCATGGCCGTCCCACTTTCCATCCTCGACCTCGCCCACATCGGCGACAACGAAACCGCCAAAGACAGCTTCGACGCCAGCGTGACGTTGGCGCAGCGTGCCGAGGAGTGGGGCTACAAGCGAATCTGGTACGCCGAGCACCACAACATGGGTTCCATCGCTTCTTCGGCAACCAGCGTCCTGATCAGCCACGTCGCCGCGAACACCAGTAAAATCCGCCTCGGCGCCGGGGGCATCATGCTCCCCAACCACGCACCGCTGACGATCGCCGAGCAGTTCGGCACCCTCGAGACACTGCACCCGGGTCGCATCGATCTCGGTCTCGGCCGCGCACCCGGTAGTGATCAGAAGACGATGCAGGCACTGCGACGCGACCCGAGTTCTTCGGACAGCTTCCCGCAGGACGTACTCGAGCTTCAGGGCTACCTCGGCGACACCTCGCGCGTCCCCGGAATCAACGCCGTTCCCGGCAAGGGCACTCACGTTCCGCTCTACATCCTCGGATCGTCACTCTTCGGCGCCAAGCTCGCCGCGATGCTCGGCCTGCCGTATGCATTTGCCTCACACTTCGCTCCCAACGCCCTGCGCGATGCCGTTGCGATCTACCGACGCGAGTTCAAGCCGTCGGAGCAACTGGCGGAGCCGTACGTCATCGCCGGCGTCAACGTCATCGCCGCCGACACCCATGAGCAGGCCCAGCAGGACTTCCTCGCGGCCAAGCGTTCGCGTGTCAGCCTTCTTCTCGGACGCGGACGCAAGTTCACGGACGACGAAGCGGACATGCTGCTCGACTCCCCCGCCGGTCAGCAGGTTCTTCAGATGACCAAGTACAGCGCCATCGGCACGCCCACGGAGGTGCGTACCTACCTCGACGAGTTCACCGAGCACGCGCAGGCCGACGAGCTGATCACGGTGTCAACCGGTACCAACCGCGAGGCTTGGTTGCGCACGTTCGAACTCCTCGCCGACGTGAGCGATCTGGTGCCCGCCTAAGCTGCCGGTATGGGCGATCCATCCCGTCGGGGGTTCATCTCGGTACTGGCCGTTCTACTTTCGACGGGTTGGGCAGCCAACCACTTTGCCTCGCTCATCCCGGTTCTCCGGGTGGACGAGGGCCTTTCGCATGCCGTGCTCGACGGTGTTTTCGGTATCTACGCGCTCGGACTCCTGCCCGGCCTGTTGACCGGTGGAGCACTGTCGGACCGCGTCGGCCGAGCCGTAGTCGTCCTGCCCGGAGCGCTCATAGCCTCACTCGGAACCTTGACTCTTCTCCTCTGGCACGACGCGCCCGGGCTCATGGTCGGGCGCCTCGTAGTCGGTATCGGTGCCGGTCTGGCGATCGGCGCCGGTACCGCGTGGGCGGCTGACCTTCGCGGCAAGTCCGGCACCGTGATGGCGGGCGTCGTACTTACCTCGGGTTTTGCACTGGGACCGCTGTTTACGGGCCTGCTGGCGCAATTTGCCGCTTTCCCGCTCGCCACGCCGTTTGTCGTCTCGGCCGTCTTGTCGGTGGGTTCGGTTGCCGCGGCGGCAGTGTGGAGTCGTACTCCTGCTCCCACCAAAGCCGCGATGTTCACACAGATTCCCGACCGCGCAGAGCGGTCGGGAACCGGCGTGAAGGTCGCACTGCTCTGGGCACTTCCGTTGGCGCCATGGGTGTTCGCCAGCGCAACAGTGTCTTTCGTGACCATGACGGCCAGGCTCGGGGACCGCTACTCAGGTCCTCTCCTTCCGGGTTTCGCGGCGGCGCTGACTCTGGGTGCTGGAATCCTGGTTCAAACCGCTGCGCGCCATCGCAATTGGGGCCCTCAGGCCGGCACGGTCGGCGCCGCACTGGCGGCGCTCGGATACTGCCTGGTCGCCGTCGGCGGTGCACACCCCGCGCTCGGGTTGTTCATTGTCTGCTCGCTCGTCCTCGGTACGGCCTACGGACTGTGCTTGCGTGAAGGCCTACTCGATCTCGAGTCGCTGGCTCCCCCGGCCTCGCGGGGCGCTTTGACCGGGATCTTCTACGTCGCCACCTATCTCGGATTCGGACTGCCGGTGCTGCTGGTCGTCATCGAACCCACGATGGGTCCGTCACTGCCGTTGGTGATCCTCGCCGCTGTTGCCGCCGTAGTTGCCGTGGTCCGATTCCGCCGATTGCGGTCGACACAGGCTTCCGCGTCACATCCGCGTCTCGAAGCCGCATCGGTCTGAGCGTCCATTCGGACGGAGTTGGCGGTACTTGCAGTCGCAGCTACCCGGCGGTGTTAGCGTCGGAGGACCAGAAAGTCACTGCGTAGGGACACAGCAATGAGCAAGAGCGAGGCGGGCAAGGCCGAATCGGCCAAGAGTAGTGCGGACGACCTGACGGGTCGGCGCATCCTGATCACCGGCGCTGCCCGCAATATCGGTTCTTCGCTGGCCAGACGCCTGTACGACCGTGGCGCGTCCGTCGGACTCCTCGGCCTCGAGCCGGAACTTCTCGAGCAAGTCGCCACCTCCTGCGGCCGCGCGCCGTGGCAGTTGTGCGATGTCGCCGATCTCGAGCAGGTATCTCGCGGCGTCAGCTACATCGCTGAGCAGCTGGGAGGCATCGACGTAGTCGTGGCCAATGCCGGCGTCGAGGCGAATTCGTCGATCCTCGGCGGAGACGTCGAAGACATGCGTCGCGCAGTCGAAGTCAACCTCATGGGCACGTACTACACCCTGCGCGCAGCGGGTCCCCACATCAGTCACGAAGATGGTTACGCCCTGGTGGTCGCATCCGCCCACGGCGCGGCGAAGCACCCGTTTCGCGGACCGCTTCGTGCTTCACGCGCCGGCGTCGAGGCGTTGGGAGACGCGTTACGCCTGGAAATGAAACAGCTCGGCACCAAGGTGGGCGTCGCGTACATCGGCGACATCGACACCGACACCACCGCACTGTCGTTCGACGGAGCACGCGGAACTCTCGCCAACTCCGGCACCACGACCGTCGCTGACGCCGTCGACGCGTTCGAGCGCGGTATCGTCGGCCGGAAGTCACGCGTACACGCGCCCCGCCGCAGCGCTGCGGTTCGCCACATCGCGCAACGAGCTATCGACCTCCGTCCCTCTCACGTCCGTGGAGTCGCATGAACCCCCGCATCCCGCCCGGCCGATTCAAGGACCTCGGTCCGATCAACTGGGGAATCTGGCGTGTCCTGTCGAAGGTTGCCGGAGCACCCGATGCGCATCTGTTCAGCACATTGGGACGCACGGGTGGACTCTTCCGCGGTTGGCTGCACTACTCCGGCTCACTCATGCCCGGCGGCAAGATCTCTCGCCACGACACCGAACTGATCATCCTGCGGGTCGCGCATCTGCGGGACTGCGGTTACGAGATGGATCACCACATCAGGCTCGGCCGCAAAGCCGGAATCGACGCAGAACAACTGGCCCGGATCATCGAGGGCCCTGGCGCTTCAGAGTTGAGTCCGCGTCACCGTGCGATCTTGACTGCGGTAGACGAGTTGGTCACCACCAAGGACATCACCGACAACACGTGGGGAACGCTCTCGCAGCATCTCGACGATCGTCGGTTGATCGAATTCACATTGCTGGTCACCCAGTACGACGGCCTGGCCACCACGATCGGAACCTTGCGGGTTCAGCGCGACTTCTCCTGAAGTTCCGCGGCGGCCGTAACTCAGCTCTAACCCGAGGACATCTGGACGAAACACCTGATCAATAGCGTATACAGGTATGTCGACAGGGATGAATACGGCTCCGGAGCCACTGCGTGAGGTGGTCTACCGGGAACTACGCACCGAACTGGTCAACGGGACCATCGGGTTCGATCAGCGCCTGACGGAACCGAAGCTCTCCACGCGTTTCGGCATTTCTCGCACGCCCATACGGGAAGCGTTGACGATGCTGTGCGCCGATGGACTCCTGCGCCGGGAAGAGTACGGATTCTCCGCCGTGCGCCCGAGCATCCCGCGGATCCGAGATCTGTACGAACTCCGAATCACCCTGGAATTACAAGGAATTACCCGGGCGATCGCAGATCCGACGATCCGGCACGATCGAACGATCCTCGACGACGAGCTGGTGCGGTGGCGTGCCCTGGCTCTCGATCCGCCCGCTCAGGAACCGGGGTTCGTCGAACGGGACGAGGAGTTTCACGTCGCCGTGCTCAGGGCGTCGGGCAACAATGAACTGGTCGCGTCACTGCTGTCGGTGAATTCCCGTATCCGGCACGTTCGGATGTACGACTTCATGGTCAACGGCCGCATCGACACCTCGATCGCGGAGCACATTCGAATCCTCGAAGAACTACGTGCCGGCAATCTGCCCGAGGCCCGCACGCTTTTGCATCAGCACATCGGCGAGTCTCTCGACGTCGTCCTCGACCGGGTGACCCGCGCGATCACCGCGCTCTCACTCGCCACCATCACGGACTGATCGGAGCAGTACACAACCATGACCATCGCAGCAGAAGTTTTCACCCCGACAGCCCGGGTCGAGCAGGCATTCCAGCGGATCGAGGAAGTAGACCGCCCCGAAGTCTGGATCACGTTGCGTTGCAAGGAAGATGTGCTCGCCGACGCCGCCTCGGTTGAGGCCAGACTCGCTGCGGGCGAGCACCTTCCCCTGGCGGGGCGTCTGGTCGCCGTCAAGGACAACGTCGATGTCGCCGGTCTGCCGACCACAGCGGCGTGCCCCGAATTCGGGTATGCGCCGGATGAAACGGCCAGTGCCGTTGAACGGTTGATCGAGCACGGCGCTGTTGTGCTGGGAAAGACCAACCTCGACCAGTTCGCCACCGGGCTGGTCGGAACTCGGAGCCCGTACGGAGCCGTTCGCTGCGCCTGGAACGAAGAGCTGATCTCGGGAGGTAGTAGCTCCGGATCCGCCGTCGCCGTCGCCCTGGGAATTGTGGACATCGGAATCGGTACCGACACCGCCGGTTCCGGCCGGGTGCCGGCAGCGTTCCACGGGATCTACGGACTCAAGCTCTCCCTCGGCGTCATCCCAGCCCACGGAGTAGTGCCCGCCTGCATCGACTACGACGCTCTGACGGTGTTCGCCGACGACCTCGAATCGGCAACCGCGGCAGCGGCAATCATGGTCGGCCACGAACCTCGAGATCCCCGCAGCCGAGTCTGGCCTTCCGACGTTCGTCTCGCGGCGGCGCCGAATCCCCGCGTCGCCGTCCCCCGAATCGAGGATCTTGCTCAACTGAGCCCGTCGTATCTGGCAGCGTTTCAGGACACCGTGGCGGCTCTGGTCGCCGGCGGCGCCGAGACCGAGACGGTCGACATCTCCGGGCTGCTCGACGCGGCCCGATTGCTCTACGACGGCGCCGTGGTGGCGCAGCGATACGCCGCTGCCGGCGAGTTCCTCGAAACCCGCCCTGCCGGAGCAGATCCCGCGGTGTCCGACATCGTGCTCGGCGCGAAGCACCCCACCGGATACCAGCTCGTCGACGATCTCGACGCTCTCACCCGCGCCAAGGCAGCTGCCCGGGAACTCCTCGCCGGGTTCGACGCCCTGCTGCTTCCCACCACCACCGAACATCCGACGATCGCCGCCGTGACCGAGGATCCGTTCGGAATCAACCGCCGCATGGGAACTTTCACCAACTTCTGCAACCTGCTCGACATGGCGGCCGTCGCGGCGCCAGGACACCGCACCGCCGAAGATCACCCGTTCGGCGTCATGTTCGTCGTACCTGCGTTCGGCGACCAGATCGCCATCGACCTCGCTGCGCGACTCGGCGGTGTGCCTTCACCCACCCTCGTGAACACCGGAATCGACCTCGCGGTGTTCGGCGCTCACCTGCGCGGGCAACCACTCAACAGACAGTTGGTCGACCTCGGCGCTCGGTACGTCGAAACCGTCACAACCTCGGATGCCTACAGACTCTTCGCCCTCGACACGACGCCACCGAAGCCCGGCCTGGTGCGCCGCGGTCCTGGCCTCGGCGCACCGGTCGTCGGCGAGATCTTCCGGATCTCACCGGCAGGTCTCGGAACGTTCCTCGCCGAATTGCCTGCGCCGATGGCGCTCACGAGCGTCGAATTATCCGACGGCAGAACGACAGTCGGTTTCAGCTGCACTCATGACGCCGTCGTCGGCGCGAATGACATCACCGACTACGGCGATTGGGCTGCATACCTCTCTCGCTGACAGCTAGGGCTTGCAGATTCGAGTGACTGCCTCGCGCAACACTTCGCGTCGGCGCGCAATCTCGTCGGCATCGACGTTCTGGTTGTCAGCCACACCGGGTGCCACCACCCAGCCGAACACAAGGCCGAACAGCATTGTTATCAAGTCCTGGGGATCCCAGTGCTTCGAGATGATGCCGTCATCCTGTGCCTTGCGGATCATGGCCATTCGCGGAACCCAACTGGAATGTTCCTCGGCCAGCTTCTTCATCCTCGGTGCCTCGCCCTGCAGTTGGCCCCAGATCATCATCCGTTGAATCTGTGGCTTGCCGAGCATGGCGTCGAACAGTTCGACGGCATGCTCGGGCATGTCTTCACCGGTGAACTCGATGGACTCCATCGCCTGCTCGAAGTCGACGTCGAGCACCGCGTGGAACAACGCGACCTTGTCGCCGAAATAGGCGTAGAGGCGCTCCTTACTGGCGTTTCCGTTCTTCGCAATCCGATCGATGCGCGCACCGGCAAGCCCGTAGGTGCCGAATTCTTCTTGCGCAGCGTCGAGGATTCGCTGTTTCGTCGCGGTCACGTCAGTGGGAGCCATAGTGATGATGGTAACCGAACGAACTATTTCGTTTGACTCATCCGAGAAGGCTGGAATACCTTTTTCCAATGACCACCACGTCCCACGTCGACGGCGGCACTCTGCCACCGATCCCGGCTGTCTCCGAGAATCCGAATCATCAACGTCGCTGGCTGGTGCTCTGCATCGTCGCGTTCGCTCAACTCATGGTGGTGCTCGACGGCACCATCGTCTCCATCGCCCTACCGGCGGCCCAGGAGGAACTGGGCATCAGCGACCTTGACCGCGCGTGGGTGGTCACGTCGTACGCCTTGGCGTTCGGTGCGCTGCTGCTCCTCGGCGGACGTATCGCCGACTACTGGGGCCGCAAGCGATCCTTCATCGTCGGCATGGCGGGCTTCGCGGTTGCCTCCGGCATCGGCGGCATCGCGCAGAGCGGTATCGAACTGTTCATCGCCCGCGCCGGCCAGGGCGTCTTCGCAGCATTGCTCGCGCCCGCTGCGCTGTCGATGCTCACCACCACCTTCATCGGAGAGAAGGAGCGCGCCAAGGCTTTTGCCGTCTATGGCGCGATCTCCGGCGGTGGCGCTGCCATCGGACTGCTCCTCGGCGGAGTGCTGACGCAGTACGTCGACTGGCGCTGGTGCCTGCTCGTCAACATCCCGATCGCGCTGATCGCCATCGCTGCAGCCGTCCCGATCGTCAAGGAAACCAAAGCGCACGGTGACACGAGCTACGACCTTCCCGGCGCTGTCCTCATCGCCCTCGGGCTCGGATCACTGGTCTACGGATTCACTCGCGCCGAGCACGGCTGGGGTCAGGCGGACACTTTGCTGTTCATCGCACTGGGTCTGGTCTTCCTCGCGATCTTCGTGGTCGTCGAGAGCCGCAGCAAGAATCCGCTTCTACCGCTGAGCGTTCCGTGGCATCGTGATCGCGGCGCTGCTCTGATCGGCTCCATGCTGGTGGGCGCCGCCCTGCTCGGCGGCACGTTGTACCTGACGTTCTACCTGCAGATCGTGCTCGGATTCAGCCCGGTCATGGCCGGCGTCGGATCGCTGCCGATGGCATTCTTCATCGTCTTGGCGTCGACCATCGCAGCGCAGTTGTCCACCAAGATCGGCCCCAAGCCGCTCATGGTCGCCGGCCCGCTGGTGGCAGCAGTAGGACTGCTCATGCTGACCCAGATCGAGGTACACAGCTCCTACTGGACGCACGTGTTCCCCGGCCTCGCGATCTTCGGCTTCGGACTCGGTCTACTGATGGTGCCGATGCAGAACCTCGCACTGATCGGCGTTCCCGACCACGACGCCGGCGCTGCCAGTGCCCTGGTCAACGCCACCCTGCAGATCGGCGGCGCACTCGGCACCGCACTGTTCACCACGATCTACGCTTCGGCCAAGTCGGCCTTCACCGCCGACAACGCGGCGCCGATCCCGCCGGAAGGCATTCCTGTCGACATGTCGAATGCGACCATCCCGACCGGGGACCAATTGGCGCTACTCCCCCAGCCGGTGCAGGACTTCGTCGCCTCGATGACGGACTACTTCTTCGGCGCCGAGGTATCCGGATACTCGGCCGCATTCGGTTGGGCGGCAATCCTGTTGGCGATCATCGCACCGGTAGTGCTGGTTCTGGTCCGCGCCAAGAAGGGTGATCTGCCCGCCGAGGGTGCAGTCCACATGGGTAACCCCTGTGCGCCTTTATCAACCGCCCGCGGTTGATAAAGGCGCACAGCAGGTCAGGCCTTCTTCAACACCTCAGCCACCGGAGTGTTGCTGCGGCCGATCAACTTCTGCAGGTCACCAGACTCAGTGTCCAACGCCCCCTTGGCAATTGCAGCATCGGAATCCGCGAGAATCTCTGCGACCGGGGCAGGCAGGCCGACGCTCTCGAGAATCCCCTTGTATGCGTCCTCGCTCACGAACTGGTACGCGATCGGCTTGCCGGCAAATTCGCTGATCCTCTCGGCCAATTCGGCGTAGGTGAGCCTCTCGTCACCGCCCAACTCGTACACTGCACCTTCGTGGCCATCTGTGGTCGCGACTACTGCTGCGGCGTCGGCGTAATCCGCACGCGCCGCAGCCGCGATCTTGCCTTCCGCTCCCGCACCGACCAGTGCGCCGCGTTCGATCACACCGGCCAG
This sequence comes from Rhodococcus sp. GB-02, assembly GCF_053470465.1. Taxonomy (NCBI): domain Bacteria; kingdom Bacillati; phylum Actinomycetota; class Actinomycetes; order Mycobacteriales; family Nocardiaceae; genus Rhodococcus; species Rhodococcus sp. GB-02. Next base: position 1,889,814 of record NZ_JBPUKE010000001.1, on the reverse strand, counting down.
GTCGTTGGTGAAGTTCTCCCAGTACCAACCGTTGCGCAACAGCGCGAACGGAATACCGCTCCGAGTGAGCACGTCCTCGGTCGCCTTGTGCTCGGCAGCAAGCTTCATCGGCGTGTCCTGAGCATTCAAGATGCTCGTGTAGGCGATGAATCCGACGCCGGCAGCCTTCGCCGCGTCGATGATGTTGGTGTGTTGCGCGAGCCGTGACCCCACTTCACTTCCCGAGATCAGCACCAGCTTGTCGACGCCCGCCAATGCGGTTTCCAACGCCGAGGCATCGGCATAGTCCGCTTGACGTACAACTACTCCGCGGGCGGCGAGGCTTTCCGCCTTCTGTGGATTGCGGACGACTGCGACGATGTCGGACGCGGCGGTTCCCCGCTCGATCAACGACTCGACTACCAGTTGTCCGAGGTTTCCGGTTGCGCCGGTGACTGCAATGCTCATGCGAACTCCCGATCCAGGTTGAAGCGTAAATGCGTTCTGCAACCATCATGCACTTATTTTTCGTAAGTGCAACACGTCGAGTTAGCGCTATGGGATCGTGCAGTAGTAGCCTGGGTTCATGACCAGCACCGACTCACCTTCACGTGCTGCCCAGACCCCTGATCCGAATGCCGACGTCGTGGACCCAACGCTCGAGGCTGACGTCTTCGCTCGCGGGTGCAACTCTCGGGCGGCATTGCAGAATGCAACCGGACGCTGGGGCGCACTCGCGCTGGCGGCATTGAACGAGGGCCCGTACCGGTTCAGTGCCCTGCGCCGACGCGTCGACGGAGTCAGCGAGCGCATGCTCTCGCAGACCCTGCAAACACTCGAGCGGGATGGCCTCGTGCACCGTGAGGTACTCGAAACCATCCCGCCAAAAGTGGAATACAGCCTGACCGAACTCGGCGCCGACGTCGCCGCAAAGATCACGGCCCTGATCGAACTACTCGAGTCGCAGGTTCCGAAAATCGTTGCGTCACAAGCGTCGTACGACGCTCGGAATCAGCTCAACTTGTCCGAGAGCTGAGCGATGAACTCGTCGAATGCGTAGGGAACGCTCAGCACCGTCGGAGCGGAAGTAGCCATGGCGTAGTCCATTCCGACCAGACGAACCAGACGGCCGTTCGACACCGAGGTCATGTTCGCGAACGGACCGAAGGACATGAGCTTGTCCAGGTTGGTGCCATCGGCGTCGACGAGAATGAAGACGTCGGCGTCGAGTGTGTCGATGGATTCCATGCCCACGGACACCGAACTGTCGCCGGAAGTGCACACTGCGTCGACACCGGGCGAGGTCTTCACCCCGAGCTGGCCGAGAAGACGGATCCGCGGGTCGGTGCCGCAGAAGACGATCAGGCCCTCGTCGGTACGCATTGCATACGTTGCGGTTTTGCCCTGGAACTGCGGGTGATCAGCGGCCTGCTTCTCGAAGTACGCCCCGGTCTCGTCGATCAGCGTCTGAGCCTGCGCCGGCTGTCCGAGCGCTGCACCGATCATGCTCATCTGCTTGTCCCACGCCGTATCCCACGGCTGGTCGGGGAACGCGACGGTCGGCGCGATGTCACTGAGGCGCTTGTACTCGCCCTCGTCGATGCCCGAGTAGACGGCGAGGATCACGTCGGGATCGAGCCCGAGGATCTGCTCGAACGGGATATCGGGATTGGTCGTCATGAGAACGGGCTTCGCACCGTTCAGACGCGAAGCGTCCCAAGGCAGAATGTTGTTCTCGATGCCGTCGCCGGAGAAGCTCTCCATGGCGACCGGGACCTTGTTCAGTGCAATCACCGAATCCTGGCCACTCCATCCGATGGTCACGATGCGCATAGGCTCCGCGTCCATCGTGGTCGAGCCGTAAGCGTGGTCGACGGTCACGGGGAACGCCCCCGCCTCGGCGGCACCCGAAGCTTCGGTGTCCGATCCGGCGTCACCTGAGGTTCCACAGGCGGAGAGCGTCAGCGCGACGCAAGCCGCGAGCAGTACGGAACGAGTTTTCATGAGTGGTCCTTCGAAAGCCGGATGGTCGACTCGGGACGCTAATGCGTTGCGCGCCTACACCCCGACTCGAAGGCCTCAGATGGCGGTTTCGCAACACAACTCGACACAAAAGACGAAAAACCCCGTGCGTCTTTCCGGTAGTGCGAACTACCGAAAAGGCGCACGGGGCCGAAGGCCCTGCCGTCAGAAGTTGATCATGTGGCCGGCGAGGCCGTGGATCGCTTCCTGCAGTGCCTCACTGAGTGTGGGGTGGGTGTGGACGTTACGTGCCAACTCGTTGACCGTGAGGTCCCACTTCTGGGCCAAGGTCAGCTCGGGCAGCAGTTCCGAAACGTCCGGTCCGATGAGGTGCCCGCCGAGCAGTTCGCCGTACTTCTTGTCGGCGATCAGCTTGACGAAACCGGTCGGGTCACCGAGACCGTGTGCCTTGCCGTTGGCAGCGAACGGGAAGTTCGCGACCTTGACGTCGTAGCCCTCGGCTTTGGCCTGCTCCTCGGTCAAACCGAACGAGGCGACCTGCGGCTGGCAGAACGTCGCACGCGGCATCATCCGGTAGTCACCGAGTGTCTGCGTCTCCGCGCCGCCGATGGTCTCGGCAGCGACGACAGCCTGAGCTTCCGCGACGTGCGCGAGCTGCAGCTTGGCGGTGACGTCACCGATGGCGAAGATGTGCGGGACGTTGGTGCGCATGTAGTCGTCGATCGCGATGGCGCCGCGATCGGTCAACGCGACACCGGTGTTCTCGAGACCGAAGCCCTCCACGCGCGGTGCGAAGCCGACGGACTGCAGAACCTTGTCGACGACCACGGTCTCGATCTCGCCGGACTTGTTGTCCTTGATCGAGACGGTGACCTTGCTGCCGTCGTCGCTGATGGACTGCACAGCGGCACCGGTCTTGATGGTGACGCCGAGCTTCTTGTACTGCTTGGCGATTTCCTTCGAGACGTCGGCGTCCTCGTTGGGCAGTGCCCGATCGAGGAACTCGACGATCGTGACGTCGACGCCGTAGTTCTTGAGGACGTAACCGAACTCCATGCCGATCGCGCCGGCACCGACGATCAGGATCGAACCCGGAAGGTCACGGGTGAGGATCTGCTCTTCGTAGGTCACGACGTTCTCGCTCAGCGAGGTGCCGGGCAGCAGCTTGGTGTACGAACCCGTCGCGATGATCGCGTTGTCGAACGTGATCGTCTCGGTGCCACCCTTGCTCAGCTCCACGCTGATGGTGTTGGCGTCGACGAACGTGCCCTTGCCGTCGTACTCCGGGATCTTGTTCTTCTTCATCAAGAAGTGAATGCCCTTGACTCGCCCGTCCGCGACCTTGCGGCTGCGATCGAAAGCGGAGCCGAAATCGAAGGACACGTCTCCGGACATGCCGAACGTCTTCGCTTCTTTCGTGAAGATGTGCGCGAGTTCGGCGTTACGGAGAAGCGCCTTGGACGGAATGCAGCCGACATTCAGGCATACACCGCCCCAGTACTTCTGCTCGATGATGGCGGTGCTCAGGCCCAGTTGTGCCGCGCGGATAGCAGCGACGTACCCACCGGGGCCGGCTCCGAGGACAACGACGTCATAGTGTGAGGTCACGATTCACCAGGGTAGTCCTGCATCGTTTCGCTGTCCCCAGATGGTCGCATTACCCGTCGGTAGCCCACACTTCTCGGGCAACTCGGGCGAAATTTCCGCCGTACACGGCCTCGATCGACGGCTCGTCGAAGCCCCGCTCACGCAATACCTGATCAAGTGTCAGCACGTCCTCCGGAGGAGTCCACTGCAGTGGCCCCCACGCGGTGTACGCCTCGGAGAACGACGACGGGTTCTGCTCGATCTCTTCGCGGAAGTCGTCGGCGTCGAAGGAGAAGTCGGAGCCGATCCCGACGTGATCGATGCCGACGAGTCCGACAGCCTCTTCGATGTGGTCGGCCATCGCGGACAGCCGAGCCTGGTCGTCATCCGGTCCGTTGACGCCGAGGAATATGCCCACGCCGTTGATCCCGATGACGCCGCCGGTCTCCGCACACGCTCTGGCCTGATCGTCGGTGATGTTGCGCGGATGCTCCCACAACCTTCGGAGGTTCGAGTGGCTGTAGATCATTGCTCGCTGGGTGATAGCTGAGATGTCCAACCCCGTCTGTACCGAACAATGTGAGCCGTCGACCGTCATTCCGACGCGATTCATCTCGGCAACCAGGTCACGACCGTATCCGCTCAACCCCGTGTCCGCCAGGTCCAAGCAGCCGCAGCCGGCAGCGTTCATGTAGTTGTACGTCGGCAACATCGAGCGGACTCCGAGGTCGTAGAAGTACGAGACGTTGGCTAGGTCTCCCTCCAGCGGATTCGAGTCCTCCAGGTCGAAGGCCAGGGCAATTCCGCCGGACTCCTGAACCTCGACGACGTCGTCGACAGTGAAGACAGGGGTTATCTCCGGAAACTCGACCCGCGCCTGCCACGCGAAACTCTTGGCGATTGCCGTCGAGTCCGCGCGAGTCTGCGGCGAGTAACCGACGTTCACCGAAACGTAACTCCCCGCTGGGCGCTGATATCGGAGAAGATCTTCGACAGACGCGTTCGACTGCAGAGGTAGGCAACAGTGTTGTTCCCATAGTGGATATGTCCGGTTCACTCACTAATCCCGTCGATGATCAGGGAAATTCACCTGAAACTGGTCGTACGTTCAGCAAATCTCTGGTTCACTGGCGGATAACGCACCGATGCGGTAGAACTTACAAGACTCACACGCCCTGTATCTATCGGCAGAGCATGTACCAGCAGGAATTCCCGCACGGGAACAGCAACAAAGGACCGTTCACTCCTGGGCGGATTCGAAGGAATTTTAGGTGGAGGTTTCTGAACGTATGCGTGCTCGCACTTTCAAGCGTGGCCGTCTGGTCGCCGCTGTAGCCGCAGTATCCGTGCTGCCGATGCTGATCAGCCCTGCCGTCTCGTCCGCAGGTGGAGATCCGTCGACCACCACGGCAACTGTAGCCAAGGTAAACACAACGGGTTCCAAGCTCTCGAGCCGCACGGACAACGGGCGCATCGCCACCATCAAGGTGTACTCCCCTTCCATGGAACGCGATATTCCGCTCGAGGTCATCGTCCCAGCAGACGGCAGCGAACCCCGCCCGACGCTCTACCTGCTCAACGGTGCGGGCGGCGGCGAAGACCGGGCGACCTGGCAGCGTCAGACCGACGTCAACGAGTTCTTCGCTGACAAGAACGTCAACGTCGTGACCCCGCTCGAAGGCGCATTCAGCTACTACACCGACTGGGTGAACGACGACCCGTCCCTCGGCCGTCAGAAGTGGCAGACGTTCCTGACCCAGGAACTCCCGCCCGTCATCGACGCCGAGTTCAACACCAACGGCGTCCAGTCGATCTCCGCGATCTCCATGACCGCGACCTCGGTCCTCAACCTCGCCATCGCAGCTCCGGGCCTCTACAAGGGCGTCGGCGCGTACAGCGGATGCGCTGAGACCAGCACACCGGTCGGCCAGTCCTCCATCGAACTGGTTGTGGGCATGCGCGGCGACGCTGACGTGACCAACATGTGGGGCCCCCTCGACGGACAGGGTTGGATCGACAACGACCCCGTCGTCAACGCCGAGAAGCTCCGCGGCACCGAGCTCTTCATCTCCACCGGCTCCGGACTCCCCGGCCCACACGACACCCTGAACAACGAGGCGATCAACGGACAGGTCGGCACACTCGCCAACCAGGTGATCGTCGGCGGCATCATCGAGGCAGCAGTCAACTACTGCACCCACAACCTCGCCTACCGCCTCAACGATCTCAAGATCCCGGCCACCTTCGACTTCAAGCCGACCGGCACCCACTCGTGGGGCTACTGGGAAGACGATCTCCACAACTCCTGGCCGATGCTCGCTCGTTCGATGGGCATCTGACCGAAATCGTTCCGGCTCGACCCCGCTCCCTGCACTTCCGGGAGCGGGGTCGAGTCCTTGTCTGGGCCGATTCGAGGGTTAATTCGGGGGTTAATTCCGGGGCCAATTCAATTGTCAGGCAATCGAATCGCGTCACTTTCTGCGCCGCTCTGCTTTACTGACACATAATAAAAAGTGAACCTGTTCCAGTAAGGGCTCACAGGCACTTCGATCCGTTCCGGATCCGAAGACATTCAGGTGGAGGATCCGAACGTATGCGTGCTCGAATTTTCAAGCGTGGCAGTGTGATCGCAGCTCTCGCAGTGGCCACGGTGCTGCCGATGCTGGTCAGTCCGGCGACAGCTTCTGCGGGCGGTGACACGTCCGGATCGCACGTCGTGAGCAACACCAAGACCGGCGACCGCAAGGTCACCATCTCGGTCTTCTCCCCGGCGATGGATCGCAACATCCCGCTCGAGGTCATCCTCCCAGCGGATGGCAGCGAACCCCGCCCGACGCTCTACCTGCTCAACGGTGCAGGCGGCGGCGAGGACTCGGCGACCTGGCAACGCAAGACCGACGTCATGAACTTCTTCCAGGACAAGAACGTCAACGTCGTCACACCGCTCGAAGGCGCATTCAGCTATTACACCGACTGGGTGAACGACGATCCGGTTCTCGGTCGTCAGAAGTGGCAGACGTTCCTGACCAAGGAACTCCCGCCCGTCATCGACGCCGAGTTCAACACCAACAAGGTGCAGTCCATCTCCGCGATCTCCATGACCGCGACCTCGGTCCTCAACCTCGCCATCGCGGCTCCCGGCCTCTACAAGGGCGTCGGTGCATACAGCGGATGCGCCGAGACCAGTACTCCCGTCGGTCAGAGTGCGATCGAACTTGTCACAGGTACCCGCGGCGGAGCTGACATCACCAACATGTGGGGCCCGCTCGACGGTCAGGGCTGGAAGGACAACGATCCGGTCCTCAACGCCGAGAAGCTCCGCGGCACCGAGCTCTACGTCTCCACCGGCTCCGGACTCCCCGGCCCACACGACACTCTCGCCAATCCCGCGATCAACGGTCAGGTCGGTGCGCTCGCCAACCAGGCGATCGTCGGCGGCATCATCGAGGCAGCAGTCAACTACTGCACCCACAACCTCGCCTACCGCCTGAGCGACCTGAAGATCCCGGCCACCTTCGACTTCAAGCCGACCGGCACCCACTCGTGGGGCTACTGGCAGGACGATCTCCACAACTCCTGGCCGATGCTCGCTCACTCCCTGGGCGTCTGACCCGATTCGTTCTCACTCGACCCCGCTCCAGTGTTTCGGGAGCGGGGTCGAGTGCTGTCGGGAGCGAGCAGTAAGAATGGACGTATGACTTCCGATCAGCAGCCCACCACCGGCGACGACCCCTACCTCTGGCTCGAAGACGTGACCGGTGAGTCTGCACTCGATTGGGTCCGTCAGCACAATGCCGTGACCGAGGAGCAGCTCACCGACAACGAGCGCTTCGATCGACTGCAGAGCGACGTGCGCGAGATCCTCGATACCGACGCGCGAATCCCCTACGTCCGCCGTCGAGGTGAGTTCCTCTACAACTTCTGGCGCGACAGCACCCACGTTCGCGGATTGTGGAGACGCACGACGTTCGATCAGTACGTCACCGACGACCCGGAATGGGACGTCCTCGTCGACCTCGACGCCCTGGCCGAGGCCGAGGGCGAGAACTGGGTCTGGAAGGGCACGCAACTTCTACGCCCGCACCGCAACCGTGCATTGATCAGCCTCTCCCGCGGTGGGGCAGACGCGGCGGTCGTTCGCGAGTTCGACATCGAGAAGCGCGAGTTCCTCGCTCCCGAGGGCGAGAATCCCGGCTTCTACCTTCCCGAGGCCAAGACCGACATCGACTGGATCGACATCGATACCGTCTACGTCGGAACGGATATCGGACCAGGGTCGCTCACCGATTCCGGATATCCCCGTCTGGCCCAACGGTGGAAGCGCGGCACTCCCCTCTCCAGCGCCGAGACCGTCTACGAGGGCCAGACCACCGACGTGGCCATCTCGGCTTCGCACGATCCGACGCCCGGGTTCGAACGGGACTTCGTCACTCGCTCGGTCGATTTCTACAACTCTCAGCATTTCGAAGTTCGCCCCGACGGTGAACTGGTGCTCGTGGACGTCCCCGAGGACGCCGGTATCTCGATTCACCACGAGTGGTTGTTGATCCGCACCAAGTCCGTGTGGGTCGTCGAGGACACCGAATATCCGACCGGCGCACTGCTTGCCATCCGCTACGACGATTTTCTTGCCGGCTCACGAGCACTGACATCGATCTTCGAACCCGACGCACATTCCTCGCTCGAGCACTACACCTGGACACGCGATCATCTGATTCTCGTGGTACTGACCGACGTGCGCACCACGCTGCGCATCCTGACGCCGGGCGAAAACGGCTGGGAGGATGGACCTTTCGAAGGACTTCCAGAACTGACCAGTATCGAAATTCTCGACACCGACCCCGATGTCAGCAACGAGTACTTCGTCAATTCGAGTGGATACACCTCCCCTGCAACTCTTCTGCACGGCGTGATCGGCGAAACCGAACCCACTGCACTCAAGCAAGCTCCCGCGTTCTTCGACGCCGAGGACATCACCACGGAGCAGTTCTTCGCCACCTCCGCCGACGGCACCCTCATCCCCTATTTCGTGGTCCGCAATCCGCGTAGCGAGCCCGGCCCCACCCTGCTCTACGGGTACGGCGGATTCGAGATCTCGCTGACGCCGTCGTACAGCGGTTCTCTGGGCCGTGCCTGGTTGACGCAGGGCGGAACCTATGTGGTTGCGAACATTCGTGGTGGCGGCGAGTACGGACCCGGTTGGCACACACAGGTTCTCAAGGCTGGGCGCCACAAGGTGCACGAAGACTTTGCTGCCGTCGCGAGAGACCTCGTCGATCGCGGAATCACGACCCCGGATCTTCTGGCAGCTCAGGGCGGAAGCAACGGCGGCCTGCTGATGGGCATCATGCTGACCAAGTACCCCGAACTCTTCGGCGCCATCGTCTGCCAGGTCCCGCTGCTGGACATGCGTCGATTCCATCTCCTGCTGGCCGGCGCGTCCTGGATGGCCGAATACGGTGACCCCGATGTCCCGGAGGAGTGGGCATTCATCTCGGAGTATTCGCCGTATCAGAACATCGACGCCGCCGCGTCGTACCCACCGATCCTGATCGCGACATCCACCCGCGACGACCGCGTCCACCCCGCGCATGCCCGCAAGATGGCCGCACGGCTGGAAGAGCTGGGCAAGCAGGTGCTGTATTTCGAGAACATCGAGGGTGGCCACGGCGGCGCCGCGGACAATGCTCAGCTGGCCTTCAAGACCGCGCTGACCTACGAGTTCCTCTGGCAGAAACTCGGCTGATCTTTCAGCGGTCGCGCAACCACGCGACGACGCGCTCGCTCACAGCGGTGGGATTGCGTATCCAACCGTTGTGACCGAGTGGTTCGTCGATGTGCGTCATCGTCACTTGGGCCCTGGAGAGCTTGTCCACCAGGTTCTTTGCCGACCGGCGTGGAGCGAGATCGTCCCCTTCGATCGTGATCGACAGAACCGGCAAGGTCAGGCGGGCGATCCGCTCCTCGTAGTCGATATCCGCACCGATGGGTTCCATGCGACCGGTCCTGGCGAACCGTGCCCAATCGGTGATCAGTACTTTCGACTGTCGACCGAAGCCGCCGACGTTGACCCGGTCTCCCGGCCAGAAGCCGGCAATGTTGGCTGTCACCGACATCGCGGACGAACCCAGATAGAGTCCGGGCGCACGGATTCCGGGGAATCCGCGGTGATACGGCGATCCGGAGGCAACCAGGATCAGTCCGCCGAGCCGGCCCCGAATCCTCGACGCGTACATGACCCCGATCTGGCCGCCCATGCTGTGCCCCATCAGAAATGGTGTGCTGGCCGGAAACCGCTCGCGCACCACCTCGAACGTCGCCGGACAATCGATCGAGACCAGTTCCTGATATCCGAAAGCACTCGACGCGCTCGGGCGCGGTTTGCTGTCACCTTGGCCGCGCAGTTCACCGATGGCCGCATTGAAGCCGGCTTCGACCAGGGCCTGCGCCACCGGATCGTAGAACCCGGCGGGAACTCCGAGCCCGGGCAACATCACCACCACGGGTGCGTCGTCGTTCGGTCCGGGAAACAGACGGATCGGGGTCACGGTGCCGTCGGGGAGTTGGATCGGTACGGTCTCCATTCAACTCACACTAACCACCCACGCCGCGGATGGGCAGAGCCCACGCGCCGACTATTCGAGGCTTCCCACGATCAGCGGATCCGGAGTACCCACGATCTCGTAATCCTTGTTGTCGTAATCGAACTGACTGAGCACGTGACGCATCGCGTTTATCCGCGCGCGTTTCTTGTCGTTGCTCTTGATGACGGTCCACGGAGCGGTGGCGGTATCGGTGAACCGGATCATCTCTTCCTTCGCCGCCGTGTACGCATCCCACTTGTCCAGAGAAGCGATGTCCATCGGCGAAAGCTTCCACTGCCGCACGGGATCGACCTGTCTGATCGCGAACCGCGTGCGCTGCTCCAGCGGTGAAACCGAGAACCAGAACTTGATCAAGCTGATGCCGTCGTCGACGAGCATCTGCTCGAACAACGGCACCTGGCGCAGAAATCGCTCGTGCTCCTCGTCGGTGCAGAAACCCATGACCCGCTCGACCCCGGCCCGGTTGTACCAAGATCGATCGAACATCACCAGTTCCCCGGCGGCGGGAAGGTGCTGCACGTAGCGCTGGAAGTACCACTGCGTCGACTCGCGAGCCGACGGCTTCTCCAGCGCGACGACGCGAGCGCCACGAGGATTGAGGTGCTCCATGAATCGTTTGATCGTTCCGCCCTTACCGGCAGCGTCGCGTCCTTCGAACACGATGGCGTGCCGTGCGCCGGTTTCTTTCGACCAGTTCTGCAGCTTGAGGAGTTCGATCTGCAGCAGACGCTTGGACATTTCGTACTCGTCCCGAGGCATCCGTGCGTCGTACGGGTAGCCCTCCCGCCAGGTGTCGACCTCGAAACCGTCCGGCGACGTCAGCAGCACCGGATCGTCGTCGTCATTGTCGTCGACGGTGAAGGCGGCGGTGTCGGCCAGATCGACGGCGGTCGAGAGATCCGCGAAGGCGCTGAGGAACGGTCGGCGTTCTGCTAAATCGGTCACCGCCGACAAGTTAGTCTCCCGCAGCAACCGTTCGGTGAAGCTGGGATGAACTACCGGGGTATGACACGACGGGCTCAAAAGATCAGGGTGCAGATCGGGGTCGTCCCCGATGGTGCCTGATGCGATCTCGCTTCAGAATTGAAGCATGACATTCGAAAGCAACACACCTCGCCCCTTCACCCGTTCCAACGACAAGAAAATGTTCGCCGGAGTGTGCGGCGGAATTGCAGATTACTTCGGCGCCGACGTCAATCTTGTCCGTCTACTCGCCGTTATCGCCGCTATTTGCACGGGGGGAACCGCGGCATTGGTATATCTCGCCGCCTGGATGCTCATGCCATTAGGGTGAGAATTCCGGCAATTGACATGGCGAGAATTACGCGCCGACAAAAAGTATTTCGGGGCCTACGCGCCAACACGAGCAGGCCCCGAAATCAACAATCTACTTGGCGGCCTTCAGCTCTCCACCGCTGAGCGCAGCGAGGGCCTCGAGACCCTTGACGGCCAGGCCACTGACGCTGCCCAACCAAGATGTTCAGTGGTTCACTTGGGACGAGGAAATGACGCCAATCCGAAAACTCAGGGAATGACAGGCGGCGTAAAGCCGGGGGTGCCGAGAGATTATCTTTCGACCAACTCACGATTTTGGTCGGAAACTGCCTGCAGAAGCGTCGTGAACCCCACCCGCAATAATTCGATGTAGTGCTCGATATCCGGCATCGTCTCTCGCGAGACGATGACATTGAGCGTCAGAGAACCTCCACGCGCAGCAATGAGGAAGTGGCGCAGAATGTCTCCGTCGACCGGCGCCTGCCCGCCGAGAACTGCCACCGCCGGCGCACCTTCGAAGACATTGCCGTCGACCGATACCGGGACATTGCTGATCGTCGTGTTCTGAATGACCTTGTGCGAAGGGTCAAGCTTGTTGATCCGACGCGAGAGACCGGTGAGTCTGAGCAGAGCCGCGGGCGAGGTTTCGATGCGTGTGCCGTAACGACGGACGGCTGGGTGCGAACTCCGCCCTTTGGCCCTCAACGCCGAATCTCTGATCAGTGTCAGCCGCTCGACCGGATCTTCGACGTCCGTGTGCAGATCGACCGTCAACAGCGCCAGTTGGTTGGCCGACTCCCATTCGGCTATCTGCCGCATCGATCGGGGAACCATCGCTGCCAACCCACTGCCTGATTTCTCGCCCTTCTCCGACAGGTATGCGTCGAGAGCGCCGGCGACGACGGTCAGGAAGATGTCGTTGACCGTCACGTCCGGAACGGCCGCTCGGATCGCTTTGATGTCTGCGCCGTCCAGCGTCAGGAAATCGATCGTGATGTCTCCGCCCAGCATGCCGTTGAATCGGGTCGGCAGGCGGTCGGCCGAGTACGTAGGTAGCTCTCCGGCCTCTTCCGCCTCCCGAACCGTCTCGGCCGCAACCTTTGTCACGGACAGACCCCGGCCGAAACGGATCGCCTGGCCGGGCAAACCCACGACCGTGCGCCCGATCAAGTCCAGCGACGAAAGCCCCGAACCGGCACGCTTCGTCTCCGGCTTCGGCGGACCGGAGAAGAGAAGGTTGGTCAGATCGCGGATCGCCAGACCGTCACCGGCCCCGTGGTGGGTCTTGAGCATGATCAGCGTCAGATTGCCCGGTAGCTCGTCGATCCCGTGCACTCCGGTCATGACGTGCAACTCCCAGGGCGGCCGGGACAAGTCCATCGGCTCACCGAGCGAGCGCCCGAGCAATTCACGAACCGGCGCCCACCCGGCAACCGGGGCACGATGGACGTGCACGTGATCATCGACGTCGAAATCGGCCGGGACCCAATAGGGATAGTCCAGATCCAGCGGAACTCGCTGGAGTCGACTCGTGAACAGTGGCCAGTATCCGAATCTTTCGGTGATCCACCGAACCGCGTCGTCGTGCGTCATCTCTGCGAGCGGATGGCCCGTCGTGTCGAAGAAGTAGGCGCAGACCATGTGGCTCAGATGTCCGCCGGACTCGTTGTAGACGAACTCCGCGTCTCGCGGCCCCATCTGAGATACCGCGGCTGGCAACGAGTTCCGAAAGATCATGCATGCCCCTCAATTCCGACGCTGAACGAATGTCCGAATTGTAGCGAGCTGACATGCCGATCCTCTGGGTTCTGCTCGGAATCGTTGGGTATCACCGGATCCAGCAATCGGAAAAGGTGCCTGTGATTCCGATCGATCAGGAGGCAACCTCTTGGTTAGGTGAATCCGCAGTCTGCATCGCGGCAGCCGCTGCCAAATCATCGAAACTTGCTCGCAGTAGTTCGATGTAATGGTGGAGATCGGGCATGGTCGCGGTGTCCGCAATGACGTTGAGGGTCAGTCCCCCACCCGCTGCGGCGACCATGAAATGCCGTAGCCCGTCGCCGTCAACCGGGGGCTGGGTTGCCAGCACCGCTGCACCCGGTGCACCGTTCAACGTCAGCCCTTCAACAGAGAGCGGAATATTGCTCACCATTGTGTGCTGGTAGCGGGGACGAGTGACATCGTGGGAATTCCTACTTCGCGCAAAAGCAATGAATCTCAGCAGGAATGCCGGCGCCGTTTCGATCGCGGCGTCCACACGGCGAGTGGCAGGGTGGGAAGTACGTACCTTCTCCGAACGCGAGGATTCCGCGATGAGTGCCAATCGTTCCAGCGGCGCCGCAACGGACGTGTGCATATCGACTGACAAGGTCACCAGTTGATTGGCAGACTGCCACTCCTCGACCTTGCGCATCGAGCGCGGCACCATTGCCACCAAGGATCCCCCTGGCGGCTCACCATTTTCTGTCAGATACCGCGACAGCGCACCACCGACGATCGCCAGGAGAACATCGTTGACAGTGGCGCCTGGAACTGCGTGTTTGACCCCACCGATTACGGCACCTGGAAGGGTCAATTGCTGCAGCGTTCCCGATCCGCTGACTTTGCCGTTGAACCTGGTAGCCGGACGTTCGTTGAGGCTCTCGACCCATTCACCGGCCGATTGGGCCGCGTTCGCAGCGCGTTGAGCAGCGCGATTCCCAGGAACGCTCCGGGCGAATCTGAACATCTGGCTGGGAATGCTCGCCAACGATTCGAGGAGTACACGCACCTTCAATAGTCGAGGTACTGGAACGTGTCGGGCGGCTCGCTCTTCGCCCGAGAAGATGGATTCCCCCAACATCCGGATTGCTATCCCATCCGCTGCGCTGTGGTGGGACTTGAGCACTACGGCGGTCAGCCTCCCGTCCAGATCGTCGAGACCTTCGATTCCGTTGAAGAAGTGCAACTCCCATGGCGGACGGGTCAAGTCCATCCGTGAAGTCATCAAAGCACTCAAAGGCTTCTCGAGTGATGCCCAACCAGGCTCCGTGAGGTCTGTGACGTGTACGTGGTCACGGATGTCGAAGTCATTGACGGGCATCCAGTACGGATGATCGAGTCCGAGCGGGATACGACGTACCTTGTGGGTGAACATTCGATGGTGGCCGAGCCGTGCGGTCACCCATTCGACTGCTTGCTCGCGCGAGAACTCCGACTCAGGGCGCTGAGAAGTATCGAAGAAATACACCCCTATCAAATGCCCCAGATGGCCGTCCGCCTCGTTGTAGATGAAATCGGCATCACGCGAGCTCAACCGCGCCAACTGCACCGCAAATTTGCTGGGCAATCGCATCGACACTACCTCGTCTCACTGCATCGGTAATCGTGACCGGAACTCGAAACCGAACGATCCCCGAGGCGTACGTCAGCCTCGGGGATCATTCGGACTCGGTGGCGTATTCCAATTCAGACTCCACCAAGAATTTCCTACTTCGGATTCTGAAGCATCTTGCTTCCGGCGGAGGTGAGGCCCGCTGTGTCGATAACCCATTGCACGATCGAAGTCAGGTATCTTTCAAGCATTGTGCATTTCCTTTCATCACACTGGGAAGGACGAAAGCGCGTTCAGGTATTTCCCGATCGTGCCCACGAGATCAACCGACCCGAAATTGACGAGATCGGACAGGTACGTCAATGATCCGTTCAACATTTCTTTCTCCTCTTCGGATTAGGTGCCGGCTATGGAGCCGAGGCCGGATTGGATCGATCCGGCTGACGCAGCGGATCCTGTGACACCCAGTTCAATGAAGGAAGAGATAGCTGCGAAAGCTCCCTCGATAATTCCCTTGAGAGCCGCCAAGGGCAACTGGACCGAGTTCGCGTCAATGCTGCCGACCGCGTCGATCAAACTTGCTGTATCCACTGTACTTCCACACTCCTTGGAATTCGTTCGTTCGGGTTTCGAAAAGAAAAACAGCGGAGTCCATCAGATCTGCGTGGCCGTTATCCAAACACGCGGGTCTTGACGATTCCGAATTACGGCAGAGGGGGAACCTGCCACCCCAGGTCGATCGACGACATTATCGGCGCGAAAATGATGCCCGCAATGACCGACTTGATCAACCCTCCCATTTCGCCTTCGAGCACATCAGCGACCGATCCCAAACTACCCATCATTCACTCCCACTGTCAGAAAGATCCTCGGAAATTGAAACTATCGATCAGCTGAGTTCGATAGCGGATACCAACGAGCCTGTGCCGGCCTCTACGCCCGGCAGCATCGACCCGCTCCATGTGTTGGCCAGCAGATCGGTGAACAATTGCGCAGTCGCTTGGAGGAACATGACGATCATACTGATTCCCACCCTTTCGTAGGTCTTGGTTTACTCATAGGACGTTTACATCGGACCGCTTGCAGTAGCCCACAAAGAACTGGTCCGAGCAGCAAAGAGAAAGATTTTGCAAACCAGGTAACCGATATCCTTCGGGGCGTACGCGCCCTTTCGCGGCTGTGGGGTGACATCAAGGTAGTGCAGAAGAGCCCGATTTGGGGAACTTTCGGCTAAACATTTTGAAGCTTTCTGAAACCTGTTCCATTTTTGCAGGTCGCGGGCCCGATCCGGCCACAATTTCTACTGAAGTCCATCAACACACCGCACTCAATAGCTTGGGTAACGCGGCACTACACACTGCAACGTATCTGCCGACGAGTGCAATCGATCTGTCTACCAATACCGTTCGACTACGCAATCCGAAGGTGAAACCATCCCGCGAAAGTACTAGTACTAGAGGACGTTTCAACTCCGGCGCACCGACAAAAGTGCTAGCCCTCAACCATACAAGTCCGAACGGCTATGACTGCCAATAAGATTGAATCACGTTGCTGGATCACCAGATGATCTGAGCACAGGAATGTCTGTGGAGGAAACCAAGTCCACAGTCGCGCATCACAGCTGACCGAGAGACGTGACCGCCTGTGCCAATTTGCACGGACGGCCACGTTCTCGCCGCATATCACCGCCGCGACCAATTGGACTAATTCACGACGGAGGCAGAGCATCCAATGTTAGTGAAGCGTGCCGGCGCCCGCATTGAGTGCCGGGTAACTTCCAACCGCCCCCGTGATGTCGTCAGACGGAACACAAGAGGTAGATGCACTGACTGGAATCACAACGGCTACTCCGTTCGCCTTGAAGCTGAAGTAGTTATTCGCAAAGTTACCGAACTCGGCTGCGGTTCCCGAAGTAGAGAGTTTTACATCGAACACCGGAGACGTCGTCACAACGGTGATCTGAGGTGCCTTGAATGTCGTGCTCGGGCCGACTCCAAACTTCCCAAGAGTAATAATTCCGCCTGAAGCCGAAACAGTAGGACTACCCGAACTGATATTCGTACCCGAACTCGTCTTGGTCGCGCTTGTCAACGTCGCGGTATTGTACGAGAGCTTGTACTGAATATCACTCAATCCCTTGAAAGTGTAACCCGGGAACGAGCTCGGCGTAGTCTGGTCCCCGAATTGGATTGTGTAGGTATTCGGCTGACCGGCCGGCGCAACGACCGTGTGGTCAACGGTGACAGAAAGGTTTTCCAACTGCGCAACATTTCCAGGTGAACCGGCCCAACACGCGTTCTTAAAGCTTGTTGTCGTGGGCCCCGCTGTTGCCGACGCCGGAGCAACGGCCGCGAACACCAAACCTGCTGATGCAGCTACAGCTGCGAGACCAATCGTAGTACGTCGCGCCAGTGATACAGTCATGTTCTTCACTCCTATTTCCTCGTAAGGCGGTTTGATCGAACTGCCTGTCCGACGCGGTTACGCTCGCAGCGTTCCGTGTCGTCAGTTCCCCCTACCCGCGGATATCCCGGGTGGAAGTCATCGACTCGTAGCCGAGTCAGATATGGCAACAGATGCAGTCATCCACTCCGGCCTTTAATCAACACGCAGTGGATCCATTCATTAAACTCACCTGTATCGTGAAGAATTTAACAACAATATTAGATAAGCTTCACCGCCCGGCCGAAGACGCCAGAGATAAATATTCCATTATATACGCAGAGCAACGAATCGTTCCCTCAAATATTCCAATCACGATTTCGAGAAATTGAAATTTGCAACCCATAGAAAATAGTACTTGTATAAACCAAAAGGCATAGACATGAATCCATCTGCTTCGATACATTTCAATTGCTTCGGACCGGAACTTTCCTCCTCGATGCGCAATACTGTAACCCAGATCACTGCAACATGTATCAGTTTTGTGAAGATTTTCGGAAATAGTCTATTTTAGTTGCATTTTTCCACCAAAAGAACTAGTTGATTTCACACTAAAGCCTTACTTAATTCAATCATCTGTTGGATATGTTGGCACTAAAGTTTTAGCACTAAAGAACTTGTCCAACGGTCGTAAACCGATGCGATTGACCGCCGTTAGGATGCCGTCTCCAGACAAGCAAAAGCCCGGCCCACCGAATGGTGGGCCGGGCTCTAGGAGCTAGGTGGAGATGGACTCAGAAGTCCATGCCGCCCATGCCGCCGGTCGGATCGCCTGCAGGCGCTCCGGCCTTCTCGGGCTTGTCAGCGACAACGGCTTCGGTCGTCAGGAACAGAGCCGCGATGGACGCTGCGTTCTGCAGTGCCGAGCGGGTGACCTTGACCGGGTCGTTGATGCCTGCAGCGAGCAGGTCGCCGTACTCGTTGGTCGCAGCGTTGAGGCCGTGACCTGCGGGCAGGTTGGAGACCTTGTCCGCAACAACGCCGGGCTCGAGGCCAGCGTTGAATGCGATCTGCTTGAGCGGAGCGGACAGTGCAACGCGAACGATGTTCGCGCCGGTTGCCTCGTCACCTTCGAGCTTGAGGTCGTCCAGTGCGGGAGCTGCCTGGAGAAGTGCAACGCCACCACCGGCGACGATGCCCTCTTCGACGGCTGCCTTTGCGTTACGCACTGCATCTTCGATGCGGTGCTTGCGCTCCTTGAGCTCGACCTCGGTAGCAGCGCCGGCCTTGATGACTGCAACGCCGCCGGCCAGCTTGGCCAGACGTTCCTGCAGCTTCTCACGGTCGTAATCCGAGTCGCTGTTCTCGATCTCGGCGCGGATCTGGCTGACACGACCGGCGATTGCGTCGGCGTCGCCGGCACCCTCGACGATGGTGGTCTCGTCCTTGGTGATGACGACCTTGCGTGCCTGGCCGAGGAGCTCGAGGCCTGCGGTCTCCAAGGAGAGTCCGACCTCTTCGCTGATGACCTCGCCACCGGTGAGGATGGCGATGTCGGCGAGCTGAGCCTTACGACGGTCACCGAAGCCGGGAGCCTTGACGGCAACAGACTTGAAGGTGCCACGGATCTTGTTGACCACGAGGGTGGAGAGAGCTTCGCCCTCGACGTCCTCGGCGATGATCAGGAGCGGCTTGCCGGACTGGATGACCTTCTCCAGCAGGGGCAGCAGATCCTTGACCGTGGAGATCTTGGAGCTGACGAGCAGGATGTACGCGTCTTCGAGGACGGCTTCCTGACGCTCTGCATCGGTGGCGAAGTACGCCGAGATGTAGCCCTTGTCGAAGCGCATGCCCTCGGTGAGCTCGAGCTGCAGGCCGAAGGTGTTGGACTCCTCGACCGTGATGACGCCTTCCTTGCCGACCTTGTCCATAGCCTCGGCGATGAGCTCACCGATGGACGGGTCGCCGGCGGAAATACCGGCGGTAGCAGCGATCTGCTCCTTGGTGTCGATCTCCTTGGCGGTCTCGAGCAGGCGAGCTGTGACAGCCTCGACAGCCTTCTCGATGCCGCGCTTGAGGCCGAGCGGGTTCGCGCCGGCTGCGACGTTGCGCAGACCTTCACGGACCAGAGCCTGTGCGAGAACGGTAGCGGTGGTGGTGCCGTCGCCAGCGACGTCGTCAGTCTTCTTGGCGACCTCCTTGACGAGCTCGGCGCCGATCTTCTCGTACGGGTCGTCGAGTTCGATCTCCTTGGCGATGGAAACACCATCGTTGGTGATCGTGGGGGCGCCCCACTTCTTTTCGAGAACGACGTTGCGACCCTTGGGGCCCAACGTCACCTTGACAGCGTCGGCGAGGGCGTTGAGGCCTCGCTCGAGGCCACGACGTGCCTCTTCGTCGAACGCGATGATCTTTGCCATTGCGAAGTGATCCTCCGGATAGGGGGTGACACACAAGGTGACCGCTCGTCGGGTCACCTCATCGGCACAAGGCGACCGTTTGACCAGTCACCTCATTACACGGGCGACCGATTTGCCTGGTCACCCATCTACGCCTGTGGTCTAGTCAGTGCCCGCGACGGACGACCGGGGGTGTCTATGGTTCCCGGTCTCACTGCCTCGACCTGGCACTCACGGTTCGCGAGTGCCAACTGCATTTTTAGCACTCGAGCGTGCCGAGTGCAAGGTTGAGCCTCAGCCCGCGATGCAGAACTGTCCGTTACTCAAATTGACCGCAAACGAGAGCACTCCGACGCAGTCGACGCCGTTGGCATCGGCCGTAGCGCCCGCTCCGTAACCGGCGATGGCGAAGGTGACATTTCCGTCAGCCGCCCCGGCCCGCGCGATACCGCCGCCGAGTGCAAATGCCTGCGCCTGACCGTTACCGCGAGAAGCCCCCAGCGCGGTTCCGAAGCCGTTGGCATATGAATTTGAGTAGCCGTTGTCGGCGGCGACGCTCACAGCGGTACCGCTCTCGGCGGCACCGGCCTGCGAACGGCCGGCTCCGACGGACTGCGCGCCGCAGCTCGCGGTCTCGGAGACCTGGATGTCATTGGCCGACGGCGGCGAGACACACGTGACGGGGGCTGCCGAAGCAGCTCCCGCACCGGTCAGCGCCAGCCCGGCGGCGAGCCCCATACCTACAGTCATCACAGCCCCTGTTCTCGCCAGGCGGCCCCCCAACCGACTACTGGAAATTCCGCTGACTCGAGAGGATGAGCGGCGGAACCAGACTGACGAGATCAAGGGCATAGAAACTCCTTCGTGGAACAAGTTCATTGGATTCGGGCGCGAGAGTACCCGCTCGAGTGAAGTCCGTCACCCCCGCCTGGTCAAGCCTCGAGGACGACCCCGAGAAGGGCCGGAAGATCCGCGACCGAATCGATGACGTGGTCGGGCTTCTGAACCGAGAGGTCGAGCACTGTTTGCCGAAACTTGCCTGTGCGCACCAGAACTCCGGTCAGGCCGACCCGCTGTGAGGAGAGGACGTCCCCGATCAGATCGTCGCCGACCATCACCGTCGCCTCAGGTTCGACATGCATCAGCTCCGTGGCTGTAAGGAACCCCGTGAGAGACGGTTTACCCACCGCGGCGATATTTACACCCGCCACTTCCTCGAAGCCGGGCAAGTACGTTCCGGTGTCGATTCGAAGGCCACCTGACGTCTCCCACATCATCCCGCGGTGCATCGCGACGACGGGCACTCCGGCGAGCAGTAGTTCGAGCACTCTGCTCAGCGCCTCGTGGGTGAACTCCGGGCCGGCGCCGCCGAGAATCACGACCTCGGGATCGGCGTCGTCGAATTCGATTCCCTCGAGATCGGCGGACACGTCACCGTGATTGAGTACCCACGCCCTCGCGTCCGGGTACGTCGCCCGCACGTACTCCCCCGTGAGCCTGGCGGCAGTAACTATCTGGCTCGCCTCCACCTCGATACCGGCGTCGCACAACCCCTGCGCGATGAGTGTCGAACTGCGCGAGGTGGTGTTGGTCAGAAACCCACAGGCCAATCCGCGCCGCCGAACTTCGCGTACTGCTTCCCCTGCTCCCTCGATCGGCTGCCAGGACGTGAGCAGGACTCCGTCGATATCGAACAGAACACCTTCGATGTCGGCCATTGCACCAGCCTATATTCGCCATCGAGGTCCTGCCGAGGCGTCGAAACCCGAAATCCGTCGATCGCTCAGTAGGCTCCCACCCATGGACCTGCGCGACGACGACCTCTTCTCCGTTGCCGGTTCTCTGGCCGAATTGCTCGGCGCTCCCGTCACGATCGAGGACGAGAACTCGACGGTTCTCGCGTACTCCGGCGGCGAGCAGGCCGTGGACGAAGCTCGCATCGGCACGATCCTCGGCCGGCAGGTGCCCAGTCGATTCCGCCAATTACTCTCCGATGCAGGAGTATTCGATCGCCTCCACCGAGAGAGCGATCCCATCTACGTCGATCTCGAAGACCCTGCGATCACGCCGCGCCTGGTCATCGCAGTTCGCGAGAACGATCACCCCGTCGGCTCGATCTGGGTCGCACTGGCCGGATCACCGACGCCCACACAGGAATCGATACTTCGTTCCGCGGTATCTGTCGTGGCCGAGAGAATCGCCTCGGAGCGTGACCGGGTCGACAGCACACGCCGTCGCCAATCCCAGCGCGTCCAAGCTCTGATCGGCGGTGGCGAACCCGCATTCCGTGCCGCAGACGACTTGCGGTTGGCAGGCCCGCTCACCGTCGTCGCCGTCGGAACCGTCGCGGGACCACTGCCGGCGGGGTTGGTCGCGTCCTTGAGCTTGTACCTCGACACTCTGGCCGTCGACGCCGTTGCCGCTCAACTGTCCGAGACTATCTACCTTGTCATCGCGGCCGACGAGACCAACGCTCGCCGATTGTCCGCCGACTTCCTCACCCGCGCTCGCGGTCGCGAATTCCTGGCAGTGGCCGTCGGCCGGACCGTGAAGTCTGCAAGCGAATCACATCTTTCACGCTCGGACGCCGACCATGTTCTCGGAGCGCTTCGTCATGGCCGGTCCGGCGGAACCGTCGCGGGAATGAGGGACACGTTGGCCTCCGTACTCGCCCTGCATGTCGCCGACATCATCGACGGACTCGGCGACGCCACGCCGCTCGGAAGCCTCGAACGTCACGACTCTCAGCACGGCAGCGATCTGGTCGCAACGGCAAAGGCCTTTCTCGAGCACGGCGGTGACGTGGCGAATTCTTCTGCCGCACTCCATGTTCACCCCAACACGCTCCGCAACCGCTTGCGTCGAGGCAAGGAGATGTGCGGCGTCGACCTGACCGACGCCGACACCCGCTTGATTCTGATGCTGCAGTTCAAACTCGGTCGCTGAGCAGGCGCGGCGGTGCGTTGTGCGAATCCACAACGAGGTAGCTCCGACGATGGCCGAACGGCCAGTCCTTTTGCCGCCCCTGCGATTCATGCTTGAGAGAAGAGCCGGATGTGACCGGCGTCTCGGTTCGAGCAGAGTCTGTAGAAGGAGTGCGTCATGGGAACTCGTCAAAGCCCCGATCGTGTGGTCGTGGTCGGTGCGGGTGTTGTCGGATTGTCGACGGCCTGGTTCTTGCAGGAACGTGGAGTCGAGGTCACCGTCGTCGATCGCGACGGCGTCGCGGCCGACGCGAGCTGGGGCAACGCCGGTTGGCTGGCCCCCGCATTGACGCTTCCGCTGCCGGAACCCGCAGTGCTCAAATACGGCTTGCGCGCGATGCTCAGCCCGTCGTCACCGGTGTACGTGCCACTCACCACCGACCTGAAGCTGATTCGGTTCCTGGTCGGGTTCGCGCGCCACTGCACTCCGTCGAAGTGGCAGGAAGCGATGTCGGTCTACACCGAGGTCAACCGAACAGCCTTGGGCGCGTACGACGAACTCGCCGACGGTGGCGTCCGAGAGCTGACCCGCCTGGCCGATCCTTTCCTCGCCGCGTTTGCGTCCGAGAAGGACCGACAGACCTTGGTGGACGAGTTCCATCACGTAGAGGCTGCGGGCGGCGAGGTCGACTTCGACCTCCTCGACTACGACGCGATTCATTCGATCGAGCCTTCACTCGGCCAGGGTGTGAAAGCCGGTTTGCGTCTGCGTAATCAGCGTTTCATCGATCCCCCATTGTTCGTGAACTCGTTGGCGGACGCGGTTCGTGAACGTGGTGGAGAAATCGTCAGCGGTTTCGACGTCACGCAGATCGACGATCGGGTCGGCGGAGTCAGTGTTCGCAGTGCACACGGTGATTCACGCGACGGTGACTCCGTAGTCATCTCGAGTGGTGCCCGCTTGAACAAGCTCGCCGCACCGTTCGGTGTGCGCAAACTGGTGCAGGCCGGACGCGGATACAGCTTCAGTGTCAAGCCCGAGCACCTCCCCAAGAACCCTGTGTATTTCCCCACCCAGCGCGTCGCATGCACTCCGTTGCACGATCGCTTCCGCGTGGCAGGAATGATGGAATTCCGCAGCCCTGACGCGCCGCTGGATCCGCGCCGGGTGCAGGCGATCATCGATGCGGCCAAGCCGATGCTCAGCGGCATCGACTGGACTGCACGGGAAGAGGAGTGGGTGGGCTCACGGCCGTGCACTACCGACGGTTTGCCGTTGATCGGCGCCACGCGCTCGTCGCGCGTGCACGTCGCCGGTGGTCACGGAATGTGGGGAATCGCCTTGGGTCCGTTGACCGGAAAGATGGTGGCCGACTCGATGACCGGCGCTCAGACGCCAACCGTCATGCGCCACTTCGATCCGCTGCGCTGACAGCCGGTTTCACCCACTTGTAGTACGCGCCCGTCAGCAGAACCAGCCATCCGGCACCGACGAGCAGGGCGACTCGGGTATCGGCGATGACGCCGAGCAACACGATGACAAAAGCCAGGAACACGATCGCGAAGATCTGACCGTACGGCCACAGCGGCACTGGAAACTTCAGTGCCGCTGTTTCGTCTGCACTCATCTGAGCGCGGGAACGGAACTGCGAGAGCAGGATCATGATCCAGACGAAAATCGTGGCGAAGGTGGCCAGCGAGGCGATGACGAGGAATACCTGGTCCGGGATCAGGTAGTTGAGCAGGACTCCCACCAACAGGGCAACGGTCATGATGACAACGGTCATCCACGGAACACCGTTGGCGGAGACTCTCTTCATCACCTGTGGAGCCTGGCCGGCGTGCGACATCCCGAACATCATGCGACCGGCACCGAAGACGTCGCTGTTGATGGCCGACAGGGCCGCGGTGATGACAACGATGTTGAGGATCGAAGCGGCCGTTCCCAATCCGAGATTCTCGAAGATCTGGACGAACGGGCTGTTGTCGGAGTTGATGGTCTGCCACGGAATGATCGCCATGATGACAGCCAGGGTGCAGATGTAGAAGAGAATGATGCGCACCGGGACAGTGTTGACGGCTTTCCTGATGGTCTGCGCCGGATCCTCGGCTTCGCCCGCGGTGATACCGATGATCTCGGTGCCGCCGAACGCGAACATGACGATCGCAAAGCACGCGACGAATCCGCCGAAGCCCGTCGCGAAGAACCCGCCGTCCGACCAGAGGTGGCTGATTCCGGCATCGGTGTCGTGAACGCCGAATCCGAACACGATGATCGCGATGCCGCCGGCGATCATCGCGACGATGGCGGTGATTTTCACGAGCGTGAACCAGAATTCCAGTTCACCGAACACCTTGACGCTCAACAGGTTTATCGCGCCGATGAAGAAGACGACAGCCAGAACCCAGATCCATCTCGGTACGTCCGGGAACCAGAACTGCATGTATAGGCCGAAGGCGGTGACGTCGGCGAGGCACACGATCACCATCTCGAACGTGTACGTCCACCCCGTCATGAAACCGGCGAGTGGTCCGAGGTGCTTGTTCGCGTACTCGCTGAACGAACCGGAGACCGGGTTGCGGACCGCCATCTCGCCGAGCGCTCGCAGCACCAGATAGACCGCGATGCCGCCGATCAGATAGGCCAGGAGCACCGACGGGCCGGCCCGTTTGATGGCCTCGGCGCTGCCGTAGAACAGTCCGGTTCCGATTGCTGATCCGAGGGCGATGAAGCGGATGTGGCGTGCCGTCAGCCCTCGTTTGAGGCCATCCTGCGTTGCGGCGTCGCTGTTCACTTCTCGGTACTCCAGTCGGATGGATCGTCATACGTGCGCGAACCATTGTCCGCTACCACCGCGCGTGTTCCCGCACGACCCTGTTGGACGGCCGTACAGTGACCTGACACACATGGTCCATTGACGGATCGCTTACGATCGACAAAAGTGTTTGTAACTTTACGTAGCATCAACTCGACTGGAGAGACTGTGTCCAACACCCTCGAAGCAAGCATCGACATCGACGCATCACCGCAGGATGTGTGGGCAATCGTCGCCGACCTGCAGCGCATGGGCGAATGGAGCCCACAGTGCAAGGTCATGAAGGTGATCGGCGGGACCGTGCGTGAGGGTGCCAAGACCATCAACATCAACCGCAAGGGCCTGCTGGTCTGGCCGACGTCGTCGAAGGTCGTTCGTTTCGAACCCAACAAGTCGGTGGCGTTCCGCATCGCGGAGAACCGCACGATCTGGTCCTACGAACTCGAGCCGACCGCTACCGGCACCAAAGTGACCGAGCGTCGCGAGGCTCCCACCGGAACGTCGAAGGTCTCGCAGTTCCTCGTCAAGACCGTTCTGGGCGGAAACGCAGACTTCGAGGTCGAACTCGTCGAAGGCATGAACGCCACCTTGAAGCGTGTGAAGAGCGAGGCCGAGGCGGCTGCACGCACCTCTGCTTGACCCTCGACCTGGTCGAGGCATCAGGATCCGTTCCATGGATCCCGTGATGACACAGATAGCGCAGGCACAAGAATTGGCGAGCTCCGGCGATCGAGCCGGGGCTCGCTCTGCGTTCGAGAAGGTGTGGGAAGAGATCAGCGTCGCACCAGACGCGCTCCACGTCGTCTCCCTCGCGCACTACATGGCCGACGTTCAAGACGATCCTGCTCAGGAGCTCTGCTGGGACCTGCGCGCCCTCGACGCTGCCGATTCGTTGACGGACGCGCGAGCCCAGGAACACCACGCATCGCTGCAGGTCGCCGGTTTCTATCCATCGCTGCACCTCAACCTGGCTGCCGACTACCGCAAACTCGGACGCGACGCCGAGGCCGTCGAGCATCTGACGAAGGCCGAGGCGTCGGTCGGCACACTCGCCGACGACGGTTACGGCCGGATGATCAGGGGCGCCATCGAGCGACTGCGGGCAGAATTGATCCGTGACCACTAGTTCCGCCCTCCTGACGATCGGCGAGATGTCCCGGGCGTCGGCGCTCCCGATCAGCGCGCTGCGGTTCTACGACAAGGAAGGCGTGCTCGTCCCGCATTCCGTCGATCCGCACACCGGTTACCGCTGGTACACCGACGATCAGCTCCGCGACGCACGCGTGATCGCCGGTATGCGACGCGTCGGTGTTCCGATCCGCGACATGATGGCCGTCCTGACCGGGCCGGAACCCCATTCGTGCCTGGACGCCCATCTGCGCAACCTCGAGGACGGTCTCGCCGACGCCCGCGCCGAACTGGGGCGAATTCACCGGCTGATCGATTCGCTACCTGCCTCCGGCGGCGTGGACATCGACTCCTGGGATCTACGACGCGCACTCGACGCCGTGCTGTTCGCCGTGAACGAGGAATCGGAGTTCCCGATACTTCGCGGCGTCCACCTCGACATTCACGACGGCGTCGCTGCGTTTGTCACCACTGATCAGTTCCGGCTCGCGGTCGCCGAGGTGAAAGTTCACTCCGCTCTGACAGTGTCCGCCGTCGTTCCCGTGGCCTTCGCGCGATTGTTACGCGACGTCGCCGGCGTCGTGACGTTGACTTTCTCCGCGCGCACAGTGAGTGCGTCGTATCCGGGAGGAGAGGTGTCCAGCCCGCTGATCGAGGACGGCGAGTTCCCCGATCACCGAATCCTGCGCGAGCACCACGACGCGGTCGAACTGAGCGGCGACCACCTTGCCGCCCTGCTCAACGGCACCGGACACGGCGCCGTCGTCAGCATCGACGAAGACGGCGGTGCCCGGGTGGATCCGGGTGCAATGGATCCCCGTGAGAGGTTCCGAGTACTGGTCGACCGGCAGCGACTGCGCGACGCCGCAGCGGCCCAACCGGGGCGGCAACTGGTGATCCGAGTAAGCGGCGCGACGCTGCCGCTGGCGATACGCACGGGCGACTGTGTCGGGTACTACTCGTACTTGATGCCACTGCAGGGACGTGCATGATGTGGCAGTAGCCCGTAGGAGAGAAGGCATTCACGTAATCTATGGATGCTCTACCACCCCGTACTGTCAGTGCGACCAGCAGAAGACCTACCGAGTAGTTAGAGGAGCCTGTGGCACGCCGACCCACACCCCCCGGAACCCCGCAACCCACCGGGATCGGACATATCGTCGATCTGGTTCGCCATGCGATTCCGCCACTTCATCCCGCCGGCCTGCCGTTCGTGCTGGCCCCGCTGGGAGTTGCAGCTCTGGGCCGCAACCGTAAGTGGGTGCGCCGAGCCGGTCTGACCACCGCCGCCGCATGCGCCACGTTCTTCCGTCACCCGCACCGGGTGCCGCCCAACCGCATCGGCGTCGTCGTCGCACCCGCCGACGGCGAGGTGGCGCTGGTCGACAACGCCGTTCCGCCCGCCGAGCTCAATCTCGGAAGCGAGCCGCGCCCGCGCGTCAGCATCTTCCTGTCGGTTCTCGACGTGCATGTCCAGCGCAGCCCTGTCGGTGGAACGGTCAAAGAAGTCGTTCACCAGGCAGGCAAGTTCCTCTCCGCAGATCTCGCCGACGCCAGCGAGGTCAACGAGCGCAACAGCATGCTCATCGAAACCGCCGACGGTCACGACGTGGCAGTTGTCCAGATCGCGGGACTGCTCGCACGCCGCATCGTCTGTTACGCCGGTGTCGGTGACGTCCTGCCGATCGGCGACACGTACGGACTGATCCGTTTCGGCTCGCGCGTCGACACGTACTTCCCCGCCGGAACCACACTCCTGGTCGAGCCGGGACAACGCACGATCGGTGCTGAAACAGTTATCGCGCAACTGCCGTGAAGACGCCGAAGATGAAGTCAGCCGTGAAGAAGCCGGGAGCAGCCCAACCCGGCGCGAAGATGCCCAAACGCACCCAGGCGGTCCGGTTGCTGCCGTCCGTCATCACCATCCTGGCGCTGTGCGCCGGGCTGTCCGCCGTCAAGTTCGCTCTCGACGGACAACCCGGTACTTCGCTCGCGATGATCGGCGCCGCAGCCGTCCTCGATTCACTCGACGGCCGCATCGCGCGACTGCTCGACGCCACCAGCAAGATCGGCGCCGAACTCGACTCACTGGCCGACTCCATCTCCTTCGGCGTCGCCCCGGCCCTGGTCCTGTACGTGACCTTGCTCGACGGCACCAGCATCGGCTGGATCATCGCGTTGATCTACGCGGTCAGCATCGTGTTGCGACTCGCACGTTTCAACACCCTGCTCGACGACGACGACGTCCCTGCGTACGCACGTGAGTACTTCGTCGGCGTTCCGGCTCCCGCCGGCGCACTCATCGCCCTCACTCCCCTGGCCGCGACGGCTCAGTGGGGTGACGGCTGGTGGTCTTCGCACATCGTCGTCATCGTGTGGACGCTCTTCTCGGCTGCACTGATCGTCAGCCGCATCCCGACGCTGGCGATGAAGTCGGTATCCGTGCCGCCGCACATGGCGGCCGGCCTGCTCGTCCTGGTGACGTTGGCTGCGGCCGCACTCATCACCTACCCGTACATCCTGCTGATCGTTCTCATCGCGATCTACCTGGTGCACATCCCGTTTGCCGTGCATTCGAAGCGGTGGGTGGCAGCGCGTCCCGAAACCTGGGACATCAAGCCTTCCGAACGCCGCGCGATCCGACGCCAACCCAACGTCGGTGGCCGCCGCTCGGCCGCTCGTCTCGGACTGCGGCGACCCCGCTAGTCCACGACGTACTCTCGAGAGGTGACTTCGCCGGAACTCGCCCTCACCGTTCGACTCAACACCTCTGCCGCCGACCTACGCCGCGGGGTCGTGCGCTTGCACCCCGAAGCGTTGGCGGCGTTGGGCATCCGCGAATGGGATGCCATCGCACTCATGGGAGCCCGCGGCACCGCGACCGTCGCGGGCCGTGCGCCCACCGGAACCCCGGCGGGCACGATCCTTCTCGACGACGTCACCATGTCGAACGTCGGACTCACCGAGAACTCTTCCGTCGTGGTCGGTCCGGTGACGGTGTACGGAGCGCGATCCGTCTCCGTCACCGGCTCGTCCATGGCGACAAATTCGATCAGCTCGACGGTTCTGCGACAAGCCCTTCTGGGCAAGGTCGTCAGCGTCGGCGACACGGTCTCGCTCCTACCCCGCGATCTCGGTCCGGGTACGAGCACTTCCGAAGCCACCCAAGCGCTTTCCCGCACCTTCGGCGTCGCGTGGACATCCGAACTGCTCACCGTCACGGCCGTCGAACCTGCCGGTGGTCCGGTCAGCGTCCAGCCGAATTCGGCGGTCAACTGGGGTTCCGGCTCGGCGGGTGCGCTGACGCCGAGTGCGCTTGTTTCCAGTCCCGATGCAGTCACGATCGAACCCGCACCGTCGGTTCCGCTGGATCACCTCGTCGGCGCGCAAGTGCAGGCGGCCAAGCTGACCGAGTGGCTCGGCCTGGCACTTGACGAACCAGAACTGCTCCGCACGCTCGGCGCCTCCCCGCACCTCGGCGTCCTCGTCACGGGGCCCGCCGGCGTGGGCAAAGCCACGCTTGCCCGCTCGGTCCTGTCATCTCGCAAACTGGTCGAACTCGACGGCCCGGGAGTCGGCGCCACCGAGGCGAATACCCGCCTGCAGCGAATCGTCGACGCCGTTGCTGCCGTGCGCGGCGGTGGTGTGCTGCTGATCAGTGACATCGACGCACTACTTCCTGCCACAGCCGAACCGGTGTCCGCGCTGATCCTCGAACAACTGCGCAGCGCCGTCGCCACCCCGGGCGTGGCATTCGTCGCGACCTCCGCCCATCCGGAGACCGTCGACGCGCGCCTTCGCGGCCAGGATCTCTGCGACCGGGAACTCGCGCTTACTCTGCCGGACGGCGCAACACGCAAGGCGTTGCTCGAACTCCTGCTCCGCCGCGTGCCCACCGGAACCCTCGAACTCGACGCCATCGCCTCGCGCGCACCCGGATTCGTGGTCGCCGACCTCGCGGCGCTCTGCCGTGAAGCTGCTTTGCGAGCGGCTACGCGAGCGTCCAAATCCGGTGATTCTCCGGAGATCACGCAGGAAGATCTTGTCGGTGCCCTCGAAGTGATTCGGCCACTGTCCCGTTCGAGCACCGAAGAACTCTCGATCGGCAGCGTCACCCTCGACGACGTCGGCGACATGGTCGAAACCAAACAGGCGCTCACCGAAGCAGTTCTGTGGCCGCTGCAGCACCCAGACTCCTTCGCGCGTCTCGGAGTCGACCCGCCCCGCGGCGTGCTCCTCTACGGACCTCCCGGCTGCGGTAAGACGTATCTCGTTCGCGCCCTTGCCAGCTCAGGTCACCTCAGCGTCCACGCCGTCAAAGGTGCGGAGCTGATGGACAAGTGGGTCGGCGCCTCCGAGAAAGCCGTGCGCGAGTTGTTCCAGCGCGCACGCGATTCGGCACCCTCGTTGATCTTCCTCGACGAAATCGACGCCCTCGCCCCGCGTCGCGGTCAAAGCTCCGACTCCGGGGTGTCGGATCGCGTCGTGGCCGCGTTGCTGACCGAACTCGACGGCGTCGAGCCGCTACGCGACGTCGTGGTGTTAGGCGCCACCAATCGACCGGATCTGATCGACCCGGCCCTCCTGCGCCCCGGCAGACTCGAACGACTCGTATTCGTACCGCCGCCGGATGCGGAGGCTCGCAAAGCGATTCTGCGTGCTTCCGGAAAGTCGGTACCGCTCGCCGAAGATGTCGATTTGGACATTCTGGCCGTCGATCTCGAGGGATACTCGGCAGCAGACTGCTCGGCTCTCCTGCGTGAGGCTGCACTCGCCGCCATGCGTCGGAGCATGGACGCGGCCGACGTGACGGCCGCGGACGTGGCAACCGCCCGTGAGAAAGTACGTCCCTCACTCGATCCCGAGCAGGTGGCACACCTACAGGCGTACGCGGACAACCGATAAGGACTGACCATGGCTGCTGATCTGGTTCTGTACGGCGACATCGTGACCATGCACGAGGACTCACCACGCGCCCAGGCACTCGCTGTGACGGGAGGCCGGATCACAGCTGTCGGCGCGCGCACGGACGTCGAGAAACTGGTGGGGCCGGATACCCGCGTCGTCGACGTCGGAGGTGCCGCTGTTCTGCCGGGGTTCATCGAGCCGCACGGTCACCCCCTCGAAGAAGCGATCGTGCTCGGGCCCGACGTCGTCGACATCCGGCCTGTCACGATCGCCGAGGCAGACGCCGTAGTTGCTGCCGTCGTCGACACGGTTCGTTCGCGAGGTGCTGCCGGTGCTTCTCTGAACGGTTGGGACCCGTTGCTGCAGAAGGGCCTACCCCACCCGACCATCGACTGGCTGGACTCCGTGGCGCCGGAGTACCCGCTCGTGATCATGCACAACTCGGGTCACGTCGCGTATTTCAACACGGCGGCAGCGGTACAGGCCGGCATCACCCGCGATACCCCCGATCCGATCGGCGGATCGTACGGCCACGACGCGACGGGCGCACTCGACGGAGCCGCGTACGAAATGCCTGCGGTGTTCGCAGTCGCGGGCCACGCAGTCACCATCGGTGACGACTTCCCCGCACTGGTGGCGGCCGAATGCGCCCGGCTGAACGCCGCGGGTATCACCACCATCGCCGAATTGTCGTTCGACCCCAAGATGCGACCGGCCCTTGCAGCGATAGCCGACACCGGACTGCTCACGACGCGCTTGCGGCTCTACGAAATGTCCAACGACGCACGCACTACCGAGGCATCGCCGGGCGACGGAAACGACCTGGTGCGCCAGATCGGGATCAAGGTCTGGTCCGACGGTTCGCCCTGGGTCGGCAACATCGCCACCAGTTTCCCGTATCTCGATACCGAGGCAACCCGCGCGCTCGGGATCGCCTGCACGCACGGGCATGCCAACTACACCGGCGAACAGATCCACGACATCAGTTCCGCTTACTTCGCCAAGGGGTGGCAGATGGCGTGCCACGCCCACGGCGACGACGCGATCACCATGGTTCTCGACGCGTGGGAACGACTTCTGAAGGAGCACCCCCGGCCCGATCACCGGTTGCGCCTCGAACATGTCGGCGCGATGCGTCCGGATCAGTTCGTCCGCGCAGCGGAACTGGGCGTCACGGTCAGCATCTTCATCGACCACCTGCACTACTGGGGTGACGTTCTCGTCGATGACCTGTTCGGCCCCGAATACGGATCCGTTTGGGCCGCAGCAGGATCTGCACTCGCGGCCGGACAGCGGTTCACCTTCCACAACGACGGACCCGTCACCCCCGCCAATCCGCTACGGAACATGCAGGATGCCGTCACCAGGCTTTCGCCCAGCGGCCGCGTCGTCGCGCCCCAGGAGCGGATCCCCGTGGACGCCGCCGTTCGCGCCCACACGGTCAACGCCGCTTGGCAGCTGTTCAGCGAAGATCACATCGGGTCCATCTTCCCCGGCGCCTACGCGGATCTTGTTGTCCTGTCGGCGAATCCCCTCGATGTCGAGCCGACCGAGTTGGCCGACATCAAGGTGCTCGCCACCACCCTGGAGGGCCGGACGGTGCACGGGGACCTGAGCGCGATCGGCTGATCTCGAACTCAAAGTAGTCCGTTTTGTCTCTGGTTCTCGAAAGTATGTTCGATTAAACTTTGAGCATGGACAGCCGGGAAGCATGGCACTTGGATGGTGAGGATCTCAAGAGTGAGGTTCTGGATCTGGTGCGCGCCCGGCACGAGTTGCAGTCGCGGATGGTGTTGCTGATCGTGGAGATGTTTTCCCGGGAGGTTCTCGGAGGGAAGGGTTTTCGGGCGATCGCGCAGTGGTTGCACGGTTCGACGAATTTGGAGATCGGTGAATGCAGTCTGCTCGTTGGTTTGGCGCGGTTGCTTCTGCTCGAGCCTGTTGTCGCGGATGCGTTTCACCGTGGTGATGTTGATGCGTTGAAGGCTCGTCAGGTGGCGTCGTTTTGTCAGCATCCGCCGAAGAACATGACGCCGGCGGATGTGGACAAGGCTCGTGGAATCTTGTTGTCGTTGGCGTCGAGGAATATTGCGGATTGTGATGCGGTGCGGGCGGCGATCCGGAGGATCGAGAAGCAGTACGGCAACCGTGAGGACGGTGTTCCGGTGGGTGAGGATTCGGAGCGCAACGAGTTCTATGCCTCGAAGGGCTTGTATGGACGGGTGACGGTGAAAGGTGATCTGGATGCGGTGAACGGTGCCCGGTTGATCACGTTGTTGTCGAGCCTGTCGGCTCCGACACCGGAGAAGGACGGCGTCAAAGACACCCGCACGCCGGCGCTACGACGGGCGGACGGGTTCTGCGAACTGCTGCGCCGCTACGAGCGGGCGGGACTGGGTCCGATCGAAGGCGGCGTGAAACCACACATCACAGTCACCGCCAGCGCAAAAGACATGACCGATCTGCAAGCCTTGAAAGACCTCCTGCCGTCCACGGAGGAACTCGGGTTTGCATGGACGGACTGGGTGGGCCCGATCAGTATCGACACCGCACGGATGCTCGCCTGCGACTGCACCGTGACGCGGATCTTGTTGGACGAGAATGGTGTTCCGCTCAAGTGTGGTAAGGAAGTAAGAACGGCGACGGTGCCGCAGCGGCGTGCGTTGACGGTTCGTGATGGTGGGTGCGCGTTTCCAGGGTGCGGGACTCCGTCGGGGTGGTGCGATGCCCACCATATTGTTCACTGGGGTGATGGTGGCCCAACGGATCTCGACAATCTGATCTTGTTGTGCGGTCATCATCATCGGACACTGCACCACACCGAATGGCGGGTGGAGATCGGCCCGGATCGGAAGACGGTGTTCTACCCGCCGATGTCCGTTGACCCGTATCAGCATCCGATCGGCGGGAACAGCCCGCCCACAGCAGCCTGAAGTGAAACAACTCGAGACGCGAGCACCGGGGCACGATCATGCCCCGGTGCTCATGCTGCGTTCCGTCATCTTCGCGGAGACGTACGGCCTACCAGCGGTTCCGAACCTCCTCGGCAAATCCGAGGAGATCTCGAACCACCACGGAGGTACCGTCGTCGAGGATTACTGTGCCGGAGAACTTTCCGAACACCTGATGCTGAATCGAACGCAGCACCCCGACGTCGAAAGTCGCGGCACGGTCGATGATCGGCTCGAAAGTCATCTCGAAGCGACCATCGTTGCTCGAGAAGTTCCACGGAGCGCCGTCGTACGTTCCCTGCGGGATATCGAAGTCGATCCTGTCCAGTTTGTGTGCCCGCCCTCCGACAAACACAATGTTCTCGCTGGCTGCCCTGGTATCCCCGAAGCCGTACCCGATGTTGAATCCGAACCGCTCGCCGTTCACCAGTCCGGACGCAGAACCCCAGTACCAGGTGTTGTCGTAAGTCCAGACTCCCCTGCCCCAATCGAGAACGCCGAACGAGTCCTCCGAGCGAAATGTGAAGTCGTCGGTCCCGATTCGCACGGTCCCGGTAGCGGGCAGGCAGTTGATCTTCTGGTTGTAGTAGAACGACCGCGGCGCCTTCGGAAACGGTGTGGCGATCACCATCCGGTCATCGGCAGGACTCGCCAGAAACAGATCGGCATGTAGACCTCGCCCACCGCCGAAAGCCGGATAGTCGACGATCAGGTGACGCCCACCGTCCACATGGCGAAACTCGAACCGTGCCTTACCTTTCGACACCACCACATCACCGTCGTCCGCACTTTCGGGCAAACCGAGCCTTCCCATCGGGAACGGCAGCATCACGTTTTCGGTGATCTCGTGCGGTGTTCGGAAATCGAGCCAGGAGACTCCGAGCAAGCCCATGTACCCATTGTCGGCGACGGTCAACGCGATGCCGTAATCCGCAGTGAGAACGCAGTAGTAGTCCCATTCCTTGATCCGGAACTTGGGAGCGGTGATCGCAGAGCGTCGATACTTGCGAATCTCCGATGGGGCCCAACCCGTCTCGACCAGATGTCCGCGATCGTCGAGAAGCGGGCCGGGCGACATCAGTGTCTGCATTCTTACTTCCAGCGTCCCAAGATCTCGTTTGCGCGGTTGGCCAAGGCCATCTGGAAGAACGGACCGAAGCTCACCCGCGCCACTCCGAGCGGACCGAAACTTGCCGGGTCGTCCTGATCCGGGATTCCGATCGCATTGATCGGAAGTGGGAGTTCGGACGTCAAGCGGCGCTGGGTTGCGTCGTCGTGACGCCCGACGGGGTAGAGAACGTCGGCGCCGGCATCGGCTGCCAACTTGAGGCGTGCGATAGCGCGATCGACGCGATCGGACTCGTCACCGACCTGCTTCACGAACAGGTCGGTACGCGCGTTGACGACAACGTGAACTCCGGCGGCGTCGGCAGCCTGGCGAAGCCCGCCCACGAAGTCGGCGTGCTCTTGCGCCTCACGCAAGCGTCCGCCTTCACTGTGAACGGTGTCCTCGATGTTGAGTCCGACAGCGCCGGCATCGATCAGCCCGTCGATGAGAACTGCCGGCTCGAGCCCGTAGCCACCTTCGATGTCCACCGAGATCGGGGCGTCGACTGCACCGGTGATCTGCTTGATCCGGTGCAGAAGTTCGTCGAAGGTAATGCCCTCGTTGTCCGGCTTGCCGATGGAATCGGAAACCGGGTGGCTGCCCACCGTCAGGGCTGCAAAACCTGCAGCCACCGCAAGATTCGCCGACCACGCGTCCCAGACTGTCGGGAGAATGACTGGGTTGCCTGGCTGGTGCAACGCCAGTAGAGCTGTTGCCTTGTCGTTGATCGAAGTCATGCGGTGGCTCCTCGAGATCGTGGGGTGTACCTCTGACCTACCGACTCTAGTGAGCGACCGGGCAGCCTGTGCTCTTGTAATCGACCTGGAACTCCTTGATGCCGTTGATCCAACCCGAGCGCAGACGGCGCGGATCACCGATCTTGGTGATGTCCGGGACGTTGTCGGCAATCGCGTTGAACATCAAGTCGATCTCCATACGAGCGAGGTTGGCACCGATGCAGAAGTGCGCGCCCGTTCCACCGAAGCCCAAGTGCGGATTGGGATTACGAGTGATGTCGAACGTCATCGGGTTCTCGAACACGTCCTCGTCGAAGTTCGCGGAGCTGTACAGCATCACCACGCGCTGCCCCTTCTTGATCGACACTCCTGCCAATTCCGTGTCCTCGAGCGCGGTGCGCTGGAAGGCGGTGACGGGTGTCGCCCAACGGACGATCTCGTCGGCCGTCGTCTTGGGACGTTCCTTCTTGTACAGCTCCCACTGCTCGGGGTTGTCCAGGAACGCGATCATTCCGTGCGTGATGGCGTTGCGGGTGGTCTCGTTGCCCGCCACCGCCAGGATCAACACGAAGAACCCGAACTCCTCCGGGCTCAAGGAGTCGCCGTCGATGTCGGCCTGGACCAGTGTGGTGACGATGTCGTCTGCCGGGCAGGTACGACGCGCGTCTGCCATTTGGTACGCGTATCCGAGGACCTCGGTGGACGCGACTGCCGGATCACCCTGGTATTCCGGGTCGTCGTAGCCCATCATCTCGTTGGACCACTTGAACAGCTTGTCTCGATCGTCCTGCGGTACACCGATCAGATCCGCGATCGCCTGGAGCGGCAGCTCGCTGGCAACCTGCTTCACGAAGTCGCCCGGACCTTCGCTCACAGCAGTGTCGACGATGCTCCGTGCACGACGATCCAACTCGTCGCGCATGCCGTTGATCGCGCGAGGCGTGAACAGCTTCGAAATCAGCTTGCGGAGCTTGGTGTGCTCCGGCGCATCCTTGTTGAGCAGAAGATGGCGGAGCATCTCGACGGCCTCACGTGGCATGTCGTCGGCGAAACGCGCGATCGCGGTGTTCTCCCAGCTCGAGAACACATCACTGCGCTGGCTGACCTCTTTGACGTCAGCGTGACGCGAGACCACCCAGTAGCCCTCGTCCTGGAATCCACCGACCGTCGGCGGCTGCTCACACCACCACACGGGTGCGTTGCGTCGCAGTTCGGCGAATTCCTCGAAAGGGATCCGCTCCCCGAGGACAGCAGGGTCGGTGACGTCGAATCCGGCCGGCAGGTCAGGCGTGCGTGTTGTGTCCGAGATGGTCATGGCGTCCTCTGATCGGTCGAATGTGCGCTACACCACAGAGTAGCTTTCACTAACGGCCTGTCAAGTGAAAGACGGGGAGTCTCGTGCAATCGTCCCGCAAGAGCCCCCGCGGCACTAGGATCCCGGTAATGACAGATACCTCCGGCAGACTGACGCTGCGAGAGAAGCAGAAGCAGCGAACCCGCGCAGACCTCGTGGATGCCGCCGGCGCGCTCTTCACCGAACGCGGATACGCGGCTGTCACCGTGGAAGACATCGCCGGCCGGGTCGGCTGCAGCCGAGCCACCTTCTACCTGCACTTCCCCGGAAAGATCGACATTCTCAAGGCCCTCGGCTCGAACACTGTCGTATCCAGCACCCTCGCCATATTCCAGGATCTCGACCATGTACTCGATTCCGGTTCGCGCGAAGAGTTCGCCGGCTGGATCACACGCGCTCTCGACTGGTGCCGCGATCACCACCACATGATGCGGGCGTGGGACGAGGCCATGATCCTCGAACCCGAGTTCCGCACACTGGCCCGCGAGGGCATCTCCGCACTGCCTAACGCGATGCCGTCGTACCTGGCCCGCTGGCCGCAGGACCGACATGACGAGGCAAAACTTCGAGTAGAGCTCCTGCTCACACAAGTCGAGCGTTTCTTCATTCGCTGGGCCGAGCAGGGCGCGATCACCGCGGGTGCGGACGTCGCAGCAGACGTTCTCACCGACATCTGGTTTCCGGCACTCACGCCGCCCGCTACTGATGGTGCGGCGCCGCGATAGGTTGGCCCGATGCCACTCGATCTTCGAGCGATCCTCACCACCGTCGCTGCGCTCCTGTCCGGGATACTCGCTGCGCTGGCCCTGACCAATCCAGTTCTTCGTGACTGGGCCATCGTCGCCTCCCCATCGGAAGTGGATCGCTGGATCAGTAGCGGACCCACTGCTGTCGGACTCGGCGCCGTAGTTGCCGTGCTTGCCTGCGCACTCTCACAGCGTCGCGGTTCCCGTCGGGCAGCCTGGATCGCGATCGCTGTCGGGGTCGCCGTCATCGCGATCATTCGGGCAGTCGTACCCGAGGTTGCGTCACTGGACCTGCTGATCGCCTTGATCATCGTCAAAAGTGTTGCAGCCGGTGCGATTCTGGGCTGCGTGGTTGCCGTCAGTTGGGACCGCACTGCCACGAAGAACGCGACACTCCTCGGCGTGCTCGCCACCTTCCTCGCGATCCGCACGTTCGCCGGCGGGTCTGGCCGGATGAGTACGTCTTCGGTAGGTGAGCCGTCGTGGTGGCTGATCGGCGCCACGGCCGCGGCAGCGATTGCCTGTGCAGTCACCGCGCAGGCCGGCTTCCGGATCCGCAAGCCCGACGCGGGCGAAATCCGCATCGCGCTCGTGGTGATCACCGCGCTGGCGATCGGGCATCGCGTGCTCGGCGCCGTGATCGACCGCCAGCAATACGCGTCCGAGGCAACCGCCTGGATCGTCATGGTTTTGGCGGCAGGTGCTGCGCTCGCGTTGACGTGGATCGCCGCCTACCGTCTCGGCGACACCTCCGGTGCTGGTGGCAAGTTCCTCTGGGCGGCAACCGCTCTGGCCGCTGCGTCGGCTCCGTTGTTCGTCGACATCGCGAAGGGTTCCGGTCACTGGGGTCAGCTGAAGTCCCCCTGGGTACTGGTGCTTTTCGCAGCCCTGCCGGTCGCCGTCGGATTGCGACTGCACAAGCAGGTGCCAAACCTCGTGCCCATCGCCGTTCTCGTTGCGGTACCGCTGTCAGAACTACTACCATTCGACTCCGCGCACGGTGTCTGGGCAATCGCCCTGAAGATCGCCGCACTGGGCCTCGCCACCGGATTGCTGTTCGGTTCCCTGGCTCCCGGCAGCTTGGTCGACGCCACCCTCGGACTCGCCATTCCCTTTGCCGCGATGACCTTCTCGTCGATCGCCATTCTCACCGATCAACTCACTGCGCCGCCAGAGTTGACAGCGGCAGACATTCAGCGATTGATGGAACTTCCCATCCCGGCGCACGTCAGCGCTGACGGAGGATTATTCGGACGCGGCATCGGCATCACCGTCGACTACGTCACCGCGCAGACCGTCGGCACTGCAATCCTCTTCGCCCTGATCATCGGCTTCTGTGGTGCGGCGATCCTTCGACGATCCCACCCGCCCGTCGAGGTATCGGAACCCACCGAGACCGCCTGATCGGGACAGACCGATGACCATCGACGTCCGGTCAAGCACCGGCACCCTTGCCGCCTTGCTCTCGGGAATCCTTGCGGCCGTGGCGCTGACTAGCCCAGCCCGCATGAGATGGCTTGTTACCGAGCCGCAGTCGAAGATCGACCAATGGATCAGCAGCCAATCCACCAGCGTCGTGGTCGGCGCCATCGTCGCGGTGGCTGCCTGCGCGTATCTCCAGCACCGCGGTTCTCGCAGGCGTGCGTGGGCGTTTGTGTGTGTAGGCGTTGTCGTGCTGATTCTGATCAGATACCTCGTACCCGAAGAACTTGGTCTTGATCTGCTGAGCGTTTTAGGTTTTGCCAAAACCATTGCAGCAGGAATCATCCTAGGTGGCGCGGTCGCCGCCTCGTGGGACAACCGCATCGGACGCAACCTACTGATCGTGGGCGTGGTGTCGACGTGGTTGGCCGCGCAATCGTCCACCGGAGATTTGATACCCACCAGCACGTCGTCCATCGGTGAACCCGCCTGGGCACTTCTGGTGCTGACGCTGATCTGCGCAGTAGCGTGCGCCATCACGGTTGACCCCGAATCTCGGCCAGGTGAAGGCGAACCGGGCGTTGCCGCAGCCGCTCTGGCAGTTGTCACCGGCCTCGCCGTCACCCAACGGATTCTGAGTTCGGTCGTCGACCGGCAAGAGGACCCGTCGACGTATTCGGGTTGGGTGGTCATGGTTGCGTCCACCGTCGCCGTCCTCACCCTGACCTGGTTCTGTACGAGGAAACTCGACGCCGCATCAGACAGCGGCGGATTCCTCTGGGCTGCAACCGCTCTTGTGGCCGCCGCCACGACGGTGTTCGCCGATCTGACCGACCGCTTCTTTCTCGACGGCGACCGAACTTCACCGTTGGTGATCACTGCCCTCGCGATCATCGCAGTTGTCTTCGGGTTGACGCGTTCTCGACACGGAGATCGCAGGATCGTGGGTCTTGCGCTCCTGGCTTCGATCCCGTTGTCGGAGTTAATCTTCAGCGGCGATCACGAACTGGCTCTGTTGCTCCGGATCGTCGCGCTAGGCGTGGGATCGGGATTACTGTTCGGATCCGTTTTGCCCTCGAATCCCGTCATCGGGGCGCTGGGGTTGACCATTCCTTTCACTGCCCTGATCTTCATGTCGATCGGGCAGCACGAGATCGAGACAGTGTCATCAACCTACGTCCAGCCCGACGCCCCATCGACTTACCTCGAGCGCAACTCTGAACTGCGCGGCTACATCGACGCGAGCGAGCCCGGCGCAGCGTATCGGGCGGAAGCCTCGACGATTGCCTACGCATACGAGGAGCCACCTCGTTCCGTCGGTACCGCGCTTCTGATGTGTGTAGTTGTCGTCGCCACCGGTATCGCGCTGCGCCGCCGAAACCCCGTTGACACACCGTCACCGGACTGAGACCTGCTATTGCGGTGCAACTGGTACCGGATTGACTATTTTGGAGCAGTGCCCATCGCCCGCAGGACGCTGCTCGTCGCACTGAGTGGTGTGACGGCATTCGTCGTCACCGTCGTCGCTTTGGCGCCCTTCGTCAACAGCCAGTCGACGTCGATTTCGACGGGCGACCGATTCTGGTCGATATCGACCATCGGTGCCGGCGTTCTGGCTGTCGTCGCGGTCGGGACAGCCGCGATGATGGCCCGTTGCCGGTTACGGACCGCTGCCATGACGGCATTCGGTGGACTCCTCCTCGAACTGCCCGGACTCTACGATCACAACTTCGAGGCACTCTCGCCCGTCGGTGCGGGAGTCGCCGTCGGCGCGGTCACGGTTGCTGCCGCTCCACGGGTCCGAGCCGCTTCGGTCGCGGGAACGATTGTTGCCGTGCATGTCTCGGATTCACTCCTGGACGAGGACGCAATTCCTCGGCGGTACGCGGATTACATCGCCGACAACACCAACCAGTTTCAACCACCAGTGCTGGCGGCAACACTGATCGCACTGGCGTTGACCGCCGCGTGTGTCGCCGCGTTCTGGTTCCACGATTTCGACAAGGACCACACCAAGGAACGGATGGCCGTTCGGCCGGTGACGATCGCGGCGGTGCTCACCCTCTTCGGCGTCGCGGCAAATTGGTGGTTCGAGATCACCACCGTCACGGCGGCGGTGCCCCTGCTACTCGTCGCGTTAGTGATCACGGTGATCTGCGCGCGAGTGTTGGGCGACGGCAGTCGGATACTGCTGATGTGTACCGCTGCCGTCGCAACTCTGGCGGCGGTCTCGGCGAACCGTCCCGCAACCGAGGCTATGGAGTGGTCGAAAACCCCGGCCTCGACCGCCGTCGTGATCGGAGTCGTCATCGCCGCCGCGGCAGTAATCGGCGCGATCGCTCCCTCGCGGGTCGTCGGCTACGGATTGCTACTGACGGTGACGGTCGCCGGGATCGTCAGCTACGCCACGTCGCCGTCGCCGAAGATCGGTGACGTTCTCACGATCAGCGATCTTCTTGTCGCCTTCACTGCAGCGATCGTCACGTACGCGATCGCCAGCGCGATGTACCGAGAGCCACCGCGGACCGGAGCGTCACGAGCCCTCGTCGGACTCGGTGTCATCTTCGGCCCGACGGCGCTGGCCCTCCTCGTCTATCCGCAGTTCGACTACGGATGGACGGCGTACACGCCGCTGGACGAGAACAAGCCCTTCAATGGCATCACGACGGTAGGCCCGTTCGAGATCTCGACCGACATCCTGATACTCGACGCCGTGGCGCTGATCATCGTGGCGGTCTGCGCCTATGCGAGTCTGCGCTTGGGCCGGATCAGTCGATCCGTTCCTCCGCCGATCAGTCGATCAGATCCATCGACGTCAGGCGATGGAACACTTTGAGCGATCCCGGCGCCACCTCGTCCATCGCTGCGTACTCGGCGAGCGTGAAGTAGCGGAACTCGGCGATCTCGCTGGTCGGGCGCGGGTCTCCGGCCATCTCCGCCAGATAGCAACTCATGTGCAGGCCTGTGTCCGCGGAATGTCCGAAAGCGTGAGCCTCGAAGACATCGAGAAACGTGACCGTCCCGTCGACCAGATCGACGTCGAGTTCCTCCCGAATTTCGCGGTGCAGTGCCTGCTCGGGCGTCTCACCCGGGTCGATCTTTCCGCCGGCCATGTAGAACGCGGTCTTGCCCACGGAGCGGGTCTGGATCAGCTTGCGGTCACGAATGTGCGCGAGGGCAGCGGTACGGATGATCGTGGTGGGAGTCGACGAATTCACGTCGTCCAACCTACGTGTATCCGCGAGTGCCGAAGATGTCCGAATCGACTCGCTGCACATCGAAACTGCCACGCCCGGTAATATGTACGCAAAGACAACCTCTCCGACTAGGTGAATTGTCTCGTTAATCCGATAGGTTCGATTTTGTTCGGACACCCCGCCGCCCGCTGACAACACGACGGAGTGCCTTTTGCTCGCTATCTTGCTTGCCCATGCCGTTGCCGCCCTCTTGGCTCCGCTTGTGGTGCGCAGGTTAGGGCGAAACGGCTTCTTCCCCCTCGCGATAGTCCCCCTCGCCAGCCTCGGCTGGGTCATCGACAAATGGGGCACCGTCGAGACGCTGCACATCACCTGGGTTCCCGGCCTGTCGATGGACATCGACTTCAGGTTCGACGCGCTCTCGGCCATCATGGCCGTGCTCGTCCTAGGCGTCGGCACGCTCATCCTGGTCTACTGCGCCCGCTATTTCAACGACGACGAACCTCGACTCGGCATCTTCGCCGCCGAGATGGTCGCCTTTGCCGGCGCCATGTTCGGGCTCGTGACCAGCGACAACATGCTGCTGCTCTACGTGTTCTGGGAACTGACGACGGTCCTGTCGTTCCTGCTGGTCGGTCACTACGCCGAGCGCGCCACCAGTCGCCGCGCCGCAACCCAAGCACTGCTCGTCACCACCGCCGGTGGTCTGGCGATGTTGGTCGGCATGATCATCCTCGGTCAGGTCGGCGGCAGCTACAACCTGTCCGAACTGGTCGCGAACCCCCCGACGGGTTGGCTCCCGTCCGTCGCGATCGTCCTGATCCTGATCGGTGCGCTCTCCAAATCGGCAATCGTGCCCCTGCACTTCTGGCTGCCCGGTGCGATGGCCGCGCCCACCCCTGTCAGCGGTTATCTTCACGCTGCCGCGATGGTCAAGGCCGGTATCTACCTCGTCGCGCGCCTGGCTCCCGGATACGCCGATTCGCCGCCATGGCGCATCACCATCATCAGTTTGGGTCTGCTGTCGATGATCCTCGCCGGTTGGCGAGCCATGCGCGCGTACGACCTCAAACTGGTCCTTGCCTTCGGAACCGTCAGTCAACTCGGCTTCATGATGGTCCTTGTCGGCATCGGCACGCGTGACGCTGCCCTGGCCGGCATGACGATGGTCGTGGCGCATGCGATGTTCAAGGCCGCACTCTTCATGGTCGTGGGCATCATCGATCACACCACCGGCACCCGTGACCTGCGCAAACTTGCTCACCTGGGTAAAGCTGCACCCGCTCTCGCAATCATCGCGAGCCTCGCTGCCGCCAGCATGGCCGGTCTACCACCGCTACTCGGCTTCGTCGGCAAGGAAGCCGCACTCGAATCGGTGCTCGAAACGAACGCGCTCGGCCACTGGTCGTCCATCGCCGTCGTGACGGTGATCGTGTTGGGCTCGATCCTGACCGTCGGCTACAGCATTCGGTTCATCTGGGGTGCCTTCGGACGCAAGACCCTGGGCAAGCCGAGCCCGGCCGTGAGCAAGATGCACAAGCCGGGTTGGCTGTTCCTGTTCGCGCCCGGCCTACTCGCGGTTCTCGGTCTGGCCGCCGGCATTCTCTCGCCCCAACTCGAGAAGCTGCTGACGCCGTACTCCACCACTCTGGCCCCGGGGCCGCACGCCGACTACCACCTCGCGCTGTGGCACGGATTCAACACTCCGCTGCTGCTCACCAGCATCGTCATCGCCGGCGGTGTCGCGCTCTACATCGCGCAGCGTCAGATCAGCCGCCTGCACTTCGAGCACCCGCCGCTCGGCAACGCCGACCGTATCTACGACGCGACCCTGCGCGGCATGGACACCATCTCGATGCGCCTGACCGGCGCCACTCAGCGTGGTTCGCTCCCCCGCACGCAGTCGACGATCCTCGCGACGCTGGTCGTCGTTCCACTGTTCTTGCTGATCATCGACACCAAGGGCGGCGGAGTCGACCTTCGGATGTGGGATTCGCCCATCCAGTTCACTATCGCGCTGATGATGATCTCGGCCGCCATCGCCGCGACGCTGATGCGCAACCGCCTCGCCAGCGTCATCCTGGTCGGACTCACCGGCTACGGCTGCGGTGTGTTGTTCGCGCTGCACGGTGCTCCAGACC
Organism: Rhodococcus sp. GB-02; assembly: GCF_053470465.1. Lineage (NCBI taxonomy): Bacteria > Bacillati > Actinomycetota > Actinomycetes > Mycobacteriales > Nocardiaceae > Rhodococcus > Rhodococcus sp. GB-02. The sequence continues at coordinate 1,844,859 of NZ_JBPUKE010000001.1, read as the reverse complement.
TGGCTCTGACCCAGTTCCTCGTCGAAACACTGACGCTGGTGATCTTCGTACTCGTACTCCGAAAGTTCCCCGCCGAAGTCGACGAGAGCAAGGCGATCGGCTTCAAGTGGCCGCGTGCCGCACTCGCCGTCGCCGTCGGAATCACCGTCACCACCATCGCGGCATTCGCCACCAACGCCCGGAACACTCGTCCGATCTACGAACTGCTTCCCGACGCGGCCTACGACCTGGGCAACGGCAAGAACGTCGTCAACGTCCTACTCGTCGACATCCGCGCATGGGACACCCTCGGTGAGATCTCGGTGCTGCTGGTCGCGGCAACCGGCGTCGCCAGCCTCGTGTTCCGCAACCGCCGCTTCGGTATCGCGCCGCGCGTCGCCGACGCTCCCTCCGTCATCGTCGACAAGGCGGCCGCCAACTCTGACACGACGTGGTTGCGCGGCGGAGACCTGATCGATCCGCGCCACCGTTCGCTGGTTCTGGAGGTCACCACGAGGCTGATCTTCCCGACCATCATGGTGTTGTCGATCTACTTCTTCTTCTCCGGCCACAATGCTCCCGGCGGCGGTTTCGCCGGCGGCCTGACGGCGGGCCTGGCGCTGGTACTTCGTTACCTCGCCGGTGGCCGCTACGAACTCGGTGAAGCTGTACCCATCGACGCGGGCAAGATTCTCGGCCTCGGTTTGGCGCTAGCCGCGGGCACCGCCCTGGTGTCGCTGTTCCTCGGCGCCCCGGCGCTCTCGTCCGCCGTCTTCGAGTTCACCCTCCCGCTCATCGGCCACGTCAAACTGGTCACCGCTCTGTTCTTCGACCTGGGCGTCTACCTCATCGTGGTCGGTCTGGTCCTGGACGTACTCCGAAGTCTCGGCGCCCGCCTCGACGCAGAAATCGAGGTGAAAGCACCATGAGCGCAAACATCGGAATGCTGATCCTGATCGGCGTCCTCACGTCGGCCGGTGTCTACCTGCTGATCGAACGAAGCATCACCCGGATGCTGCTCGGCTTGCTCCTGTTCGGCAACGCCATCAACCTCTTGATCCTGACCGTCGGTGGATCGGACGGGAATCCGCCCATCGTCGGCCGAGATTCGGTCCACGAGGAGATAGCGGATCCGCTCGCCCAGGGCATGATCCTGACGGCCATCGTGATCACGATGGGTATCGCCGGCTTCGTTCTGGCACTGGCGTACCGGTCATTCAAGATCAACACCGCCGACGCCGTCGAGGACGATCCCGAGGACACCAAGATCCTCAAGCGTCGCCTGCCCGCCGACGCTCCCGACCACGACCGCTCCGACGACCCGCTCACCGGTGCCCCGAGCATCGGCGGCGACGCATTCGACAAGGACGGCAACCCAATTCCCCTCGAACAACTGGTCAACCTCGAGGACATCGAATGCTACGACGACCTCCACGACGGCGACTTCGAGGACGAACCGGTACCCGACTGGGCCACCGACCTTGCCCGTAAGAAGGAATCCGAGAAGCGGCGCAAAGACGCTCGCCAGACCAAGATCGAGGGAGGTGGAGGCGCATGACCATCTCGGACAACCTGATGGGAGCCCTTGCGCCCCTGCCCGTCCTGATCCCGATGTTGGCCGCAGCCGCGACGCTGGTAGTCGGCCGACGTCCGCGCTTCCAGCGTGTGATCACCCTGATCGCGCTCGTCGGAGTCGTCGCGGTGTCGGGCCTGCTTCTCTACCTCGCCGACCGCGACGGTACGACGGCTGTTCAGGTCGGCGGCTGGGATTCACCCATCGGTATCACGCTCGTGGTGGACCGTCTCTCGGCGATGATGCTCGTGGTCTCGTCGGTGGTGTTGCTCGCCGTCATGATCTACGCGATCGGTCAGGGTATTCGCGACGGCAGCGAGGCCCAGCCGGTCTCGATCTTCCTGCCGACCTATCTGGCATTGACTGCCGGTATCTCCAACGCGTTCCTCGCCGGTGACCTCTTCAACCTGTACGTCGGTTTCGAGGTCCTGCTCGCCGCGAGTTTCGTGCTCCTGACGCTCGGTGCCAGCGCCGACCGCGTCCGGGCCGGCATCTCGTACGTGATGGTCTCGATGGTGTCTTCATTGATCTTCCTGGCGGGCATCGCCTTCGCCTACGCTGCGACCGGCACCCTCAACATGGCCGACATGGCCCTGCGCTTCGACGACATTCCGCCAGGAACACGAACCGCCATCTTCGGTGTCCTCCTCGTGGCATTCGGCATCAAGGCTGCGGTTTTCCCGCTGTCGGCGTGGCTCCCGGACTCGTATCCGACCGCGCCCGCACCGATCACCGCCGTCTTCGCGGGGTTGCTCACCAAGGTCGGTGTGTACGCGATCATCCGGGCGCACTCGCTGCTGTTCCCGCAAGGAGAACTCGACAACGTACTGATGGTGTGTGGCCTGCTGACGATGGTGGTCGGCATCATGGGTGCCATCGCGCAGAGCGACATCAAACGTCTGCTCTCGTTCACCCTGGTCAGCCATATCGGTTACATGATCTTCGGTATCGCGTTGTCCACGACGTCCGGACTGTCCGGCGCGATCTACTACGTCGCCCACCACATCATCGTGCAGACGACGCTCTTCCTCGTCGTCGGTCTGATCGAACGACAAGCCGGGTCGTCGTCACTGCGCCGTCTCGGTGGTCTCGCGGCGGCCAGCCCGATCCTCGCGATCGTCTTCCTGATCCCGGCCCTGAACCTCGGTGGTATCCCACCGTTCTCGGGCTTCATCGGCAAGGTCGCACTCCTGCAAGCCGGGGCGTCCGACGCCAGCGCGCTGGCGTGGATCCTCGTCGCCGGCGGCACGATCACCAGCTTGCTGACGCTCTACGCGGTCGCCCGCGTGTGGACCAAGGCATTCTGGCGAGCCCGCGCCGACGCGCCTGAAGGTGACCTCGCCGACGTCAGCCCGTCAGCGTTGATCGACGAATCCGAGGAGGACATCGCGTTCGTCGACCGCGAGGACGTCGGCAAGATTCCGATCTTCATGCTGATTCCGACGGTCGGGCTCGTCATCGTCGGACTGGGGCTGACGGTGTTCGCGGGCCGGATCATCGACATCAGCGACCGAGCGGCGAAGGATCTGCAAGACCGGTCCATCTACATCGACGCGGTTCTCGGCAACCACCGACCCGTTCCGGTCGACGAAGCTCCCGTCGCTGCAGACGACCCTGCTGTAGCTCCCAGTACCGATGCCCCGAACACCGAGGAGGCTCCGCGATGAAACGCGAACAGGTACTTCGCGTCGGGATCCTGCTGTGGCTGATGGTCGTGTGGATCCTGTTGTGGGGCAACATCAGTTTCGGAAACATCTTCGGCGGACTCGCCGTCGGCCTGATCATCATGGTCCTGCTTCCCCTCCCCCGCGTACCGGTCGAGGGCCGGGTGCATCTGCTGTCGATCCTGCGTCTGTTGTGGATGATCGTGTACTACGCGATCCAGTCGAGTATCCAGGTCGCTTGGCTGGCGATCCGTCCGTCGCCGCCGCCGGTCACCGGGGTTCTGCGGTACCAGCTCGGGATCAAGTCGGACCTGGTTCTCACGCTGTGCATCGACGTTCTGAACCTGATCCCGGGCACGATGGTTCTCGAGATCGACCAGAACCGGCGCATCGTCTACGTCCACGTGCTCGACGTCGGCTCGCAGAAAGCCGTCAGCGCGTTCTACCGCTCTGTGGAGGACCTCGAGCGGTTGTTCATCGCGTCGTTCGAACGTGATTCGGACTGGCGGCCCAGCCCGTGGCACCAGCGCGACTACGAATTCGATGCACCCCGGCAGGAGGACCAACCATGAACGGGTTCATCACCACGATCCTGATCATTTCGGGAGTGATTCTCCTGATCGCCGCAGTATTGACCACGTTCCGATTGCTCGACGGGCCGAGCTCACTCGACCGCCTCGTCGCCCTGGACACGATCATTGCGGTCTCGATGTGTGGGCTCGCGGTCTGGGCCGCGTACAGCGAAGACACGACCATCGTTCCCGCGATCGTCGCGCTGGCACTGGTCGGCTTCATCGGTTCGGTGTCCGTCGCGCGCTTCCGGGTGAGTGACCAGTGATCGGCAACATCCTCGACACGATCGGGGCAATCTCCATCTTCCTGGGCGCGCTGCTCGCGCTGACCGCGGCGGTGGGAATCGTTCGCTTCCCCGACACCCTGCGTCGTATGCACGCGGCCACCAAGCCTCAGGTGGTCGGGCTCATCCTTGTTCTGATGGGTGCCGTGTTCCTGCTTCGTGGGAGCGTCGACATCTGGATGCTGGTACTGGTCGGCATCTTCACGTTGCTGACCGCGCCCGTCATCGCACACAGCGTCGGCCGCGTCGCCTACCGCGAACAGCGCGAGGAGGACGACCTCATGAAGATCAACGAACTGGAAGACCCGGACTCTCTCCGGTAGCGGCATCCCACTCACCGTCGCGCTCGCCCCACACTGCAAGAGCGGTGCCGGGGCGGGCGAAGAAGGTGCCGAAGTACGCCACCGACATGAGAACCAGAACAGCCAGCAGCAGCGGACCGAAGATCGCCGGGTACTCGGCCATCTGCACCGAAGCGAATCGGTACGAGAGCAACAACCCCGCGAGCAGTGCCGAGCCACCGATCAACAGACGCACTCGGAACCAACCCCAACCGCGCTCCGGATCCCGCAGCGCGGCATCGAGGGTCAAGCACAGAACCGCACCGGCAATGAGGTCGACGCCGTAGTGGAATCCGAAACCGAGCGTCGCCGTCAGGGTCGCGACGAGCCAGAACGATCCCAGGCTGCGAATCCACCACGGGCCGCTGCGCGAGTGGATGAACAACGCGACTGCCCACGCGGTGTGCAGGCTCGGCATGCAGTTTCGTGGCGCGGCGTCGTCGAACGGCAGCGACGACGGTGACGCGAAGTCGAAGTTGGGCACGATGTTCGGCCAGTAGTCGCCGATCTGGAATCCGAAACCACGCGGACCGAAGGCGAACACCGGACCGACCACCGGGAACAGGACGTAGAAGATCGGGCCGATCAACCCGATGAGCAGGAACGTACGCAGCAGGTGATGCGACGGCCACCCCTTGCGTACTTGATAGAGAGCAACCACGATCACCGCGACGGGTAGTTCGACGTAGATCCAGTCGAGCGCTGCGGCGCCGACGGGGCCCATGGCGTCGACGATCTGGCCCATCACCCACGACGGGTTCCCGAGAGCCTGGTCTGCGAGGAAGACGTACTCGTCCCACACATCGGTGCCGACGAGAATGGTGATCTCCAGCCACGTCTCGGCAACCTTGGCCGCGATGATGAGCAACGCGCCCAGCGCAACGCCGTGCAGAACGCTGAGTCGACGCTCACCGGTCAACTTCCACACCGCGTACACCGCGATGGCCGTCAGCACCCAGGTGCCGCCGGTGCCCATCGTCAGCGGTCCACCGGAGAACCAGCGGATCGTGCCGACGACCACGTCGATCACGACCGCCGCGGATACCGCGTAGATGCGTTCTTTGTTGTTCAGTCCGACCAGTGCGAGAGCGAGGCCCACCCAGGGCATCGTCGCGGAGCGGGGAACGAGGAAGTAGTCACCGAACAGGCTTTCCACCGGGCCGAGATAGCCCTTGTGCGACGCGAACGCCTGCACGCCCAGGACCAGCACGGTCAATGCTGCTGTGCCGATCAGAAGGCCTCGATGAGAACTCGACCACGAACGATCCGATTGTCCGGGCGCGTCCCCTCGTTGGGACCAACTGTCTATCAACACCGGACAATAGTAAACGGCGTGTGAACCGAATATGGACACCCACTGGACAAACGGTTGGTATGCCCGGATTTCCAGCGCGCGAAACAGCCCTTTGAGCGTTGAGCCTGCTAGGTGCCCAACTCCGCGACCAGGGCGTCGACGACCGCAACCAGATCGCCGCCGGTCGCTTCCGCAACACGGCGTTGGCGCTGGTAAGACGCGCCACGACGGGGAATGTCCGCTACCGACGCCAACTCGTCCGCGCACCCGAGTGAGACCGCAATCGGCGCCAGGTCGTCGAGCAAGCGATCCAGATCGTCAGTGACGAGGCACTCGTTCGAGTCGGAGTCGAGGATGATCTCGGCGTCCAGTCCGTATCTCGCTGCGCGCCACTTGTTTTCCTTGACGTGCCACGGCTGCATGTTCGGCAGAGTCTCACCGGCGGTCAGTCTTCGGTCCAGGTCGACGATGAGGCAGTGGACCAGAGCAACGAGTGCGCCGAGTTCTGCGCGCGTCGAGACGCCGTCGAACACCCGGACCTCGATGGTTCCCCACTTCGGTGCGGGACGGATGTCCCAGTGCATGCCACCGATCTTGGTGATCACACCGGTCTTCATCTGGTCGTCGATGAACGACTCGTATTCGGCCCAGTTCTCGAATTGGTACGGAAGGCCCGCGGTGGGCAGTTGCTGGAACATCAACGCGCGATTTGACGCGTATCCGGTATCCACACCGGCCCACATCGGCGAGGACGCCGACAGTGCCAGCAGGTGCGGATAGCGCTGCAGCAGTGCATTGATGATGGGGAACACGCGGTCCGCGGACGAGACACCCACGTGAACGTGCACGCCCCAGATCAGCATCTGCCGACCCCACCACTGCGTGCGTTCGATGAGTTCGTCGTAGTCGGGCGTCCGCGTGACCAACTGCGTCGACCATTGCGCGAACGGATGTGTGCCCGCGCTGATGAGGTCGACGCCGAGCGGATTCGCCGCGCGACGCAGCAGATCCAGTGACCTGTCGAGATCACTCATCGCCTCGCCGACCGTCGAGTGAATACCCGTGACGAGTTCGACGGTATTTCGCAGTAGCTCCTTGGTGATGTGCGGGGTCTCGGAGCCGGCAAGCTCTTCGACCGCCGAAAACACCTCGGCTGCTGTATTGGAGAGGTCTCTGGTCTTGCGATCAACCAGCGCGATCTCCCACTCCACGCCCAGCGTCGGGCGCGGCGAACCTGGAAATGGAACTACCACGCAGAGAATCCAATCACAGTGTCGGTAAAAACACCGTGCTGGCTACTGCGTGGTAGTCGCCGGAAGTGATGCAAAACTCAAGTGAGTTGTCAGCTCTTGGCGATGACACCGCAAGCAACGCGTCCGCCTGCGTCACCGGTGTCGAGTGTCTGCTGATCCGGTGCCGGCGCGTAGCGCGTCGGGATGTTGCCGAAGTTGTCCGCACCGGCATGGATCATGACGGAAGTTCCACCGTTCGCGACCAGTTCGTCGACGGTGAATGCATCGGTCGTGGTGACCAGCGTGGCGGTGCCGTCTTCGAGGACCTGGACCGAAGTGAGGTCACCGCTGGCCGGATGGCCCGTGTGGCCCTCGGCCTGGAAGTGTCCGCCTGCCGAGAGGAAGTTACCCGGCTCTCCGCCGCTCGGAGCTACGGAATTGGTCTCGCACTTGGCAACCTGGTGAACGTGGAATCCGTGGAATCCGGGGGTCAGGCCTTTGGCGTCGAGGGTGACCTTGACGTCGCTACCTTCCTGGGCGAAAGTGACCGTTCCGACCTTGGCGCCGTCGGTGCCGTTCAGTGTCGCGGTGACCGTCTCGGCAGAACCGCCGGCGTGAGCCGTCTCGGAACCGTGGCCGCCCGCGCTTTCGTGCGCGCTGGGATCGGCTGCACCGGTCCACACCGGAGGAGTCGTGCCGGGGACGCTGCTGGGCTCTTCGCTGTTACTGCAAGCGGTCAAGCCGAAAGCGGCAATCGCGACTACAGGGGCAACGACGCGCCAGGACATACGCCGGGTGCTGCTGGGGGCCATCGAACCGCTCCTTTGAGGTGGCGAGAAAGTGCTTCTGATCATAACGGCGTGTGTAGTAGCTGGAACCGACGGGTCAGTTCCACCTTCACGACCGGTCAGTTGGAGGTCACGATCACGATCACGCCAGGTGACGCGTTCGCGATGCCGGCGAATCGAGGTTCTGCGGTGACTCCGAGTTCAGCTGCGATCTTCTGCGCCGCTGCCTTCTCCGCCGCGGACGATCCGTAGTACACCGTCGTCGTACTGACGGTGCCCTCGCTGTAGTTACCCGTCTCCTCGACGTTCCAACCTGCTGCCGTCAACTCCTCGGCAGTGCCTGCTGCCAGGCCGGAGACGGTGCTGTTATTGAGAACTCGAACGCTGACATTCGACGTGTCGGTGCCGCTCGCGGAGCTGGAAGTCGTGGTCGTCGCAGTTCCCGAGGGTCGCGACGTGGTGGTGGTATTGCCCGAAGCGGGTTGCGTCGTCGCTGCCGGCTTGGAGGTGGCAGGGGCCGCAGCGGGAGCACTCGTCGTGGCAGGCGCCGATGATTCGGTCTGCTCTGCTGCGGTGTTCTCGTCCCCCGATCCACCGTCACCCGATCCACCGAGAGAGGCTGCTCCGAGACCGATGAACACGATCGCCAGAGCGATCAACACCATGGCGATTGCGCGAAGCGGAGGTCCGGACGGCTGCTCTTTCGGGGTACTCACGATGTCGACCTTATCGCCAGTACGTGGACAGTCCGCTCATATGTACGCGTGATTCAGGTGACCTCGAAGCCGAGGCGCCGAGCGGCCCTGGCCTTCTGACGGCTGGCACGCAGACGACGCAGGCGCTTGACCAGCATGGGATCAGCCGCCAAGGATTCGGGGCGATCGACCAAGGCATTGAGAACCTGGTAGTAGCGGGTTGCCGACATGTCGAACAACTCCTTGATGGCCTCTTCCTTCGCGCCGGCGTACTTCCACCACTGGCGCTCGAAAGAGAGGATGTCGTGTTCCCGGCGGGTGAGGCCGTCTTCGCCGACCTCGTGCATGCCAGCTGTATCTACTACCGAATCGTCGGCGCCAGTGCCTTCGGACTGGTTCCGACTACGCGCGGTTGCGCCGTCCATGTCACTCCTCGACTGCTGTGCTCGGCGTCAGCGAAACTCGTATGCCCGGTGTTCTTGTTCCGACCGAATTCTCGCGGCCGTGAGTTTCCCGGTCCCCTGGCCCGAAGGTAACTCACAATTTCCCCCGCGGCCCACGTTCCGACCGAGCAACGAATTACATCGCTGTTCTTCAGCAACCATTGAACCATGATCGAGTGTGCGGGCCGTGATAACTACGCGGGCGCGCCGCACTATCCTTGTCCGCATGGCTATCCTCCCCATCCGAATCGTCGGCGACCCGGTACTGCACAAAGCGACAGAGCCGGTCACTCAGTCCCCGGCCGAGATCGCCGAACTGATCGCAGACATGTACGAGACGATGGACGCCGCCAACGGCGTCGGTCTGGCGGCCAATCAGGTCGGTGTTTCACTCCGAGTCTTCGTCTACGACTGCCCCGGTGACGACCGCACCAGCGAGCGTCGACGCGGTGTCGTCGTCAATCCAGTACTCGAGACCTCCGAAATCCCCCAGACGATGCCCGATCCGGACGAAGACTTCGAGGGTTGCCTTTCCGTCCCCGGCGAGCAGTTCCCGACGGGCCGCGCCGATTGGGCGAAGGTCACCGGCACCGACGCCGACGGCAACCCGATCGAGGTCGAGGGCACCGGATTCTTCGCACGGATGCTCCAGCACGAGACGGGCCATCTCGACGGCTTCCTCTACACGGACGTGCTGATCGGGCGCAACGCGCGCGCCGCCAAGAAAATCATCAAGCGTTCCGGTTGGGGCAAGCCCGGTCTGACGTGGACGCCGGGCACCGTCGACGATCCGTTCGGTCACGACGACGACGATTACGAAGACTGAGAATTCTGCTCTGAACGGCAACATTTCGATCGGTAGCCGGGTGGTCCTGCGATACAAGCTCCCACCCGGCTACTCGCATCCCATGACCGACGTCATCGGCATCCTCGAGGGCGCCGATCCCATCGCCGTCCGCGCCGGCGACGGTCGTCTGGTCCAAGTCTCCGTCGATCAGGTGATTGCACTCAAGACGCTCTCGGCCCGTCCGATTCGCATCGGCGAGATTCGAAACCTCGAAACAGCGGCCGCGGCGGCATGGCCGGGGGTCGAGCAGGCCTGGATCGACGGTTGGTTGCTACGCGCCGGTCACGGGTTCACGGGTCGCGCCAATTCGGCTTTGCCACTCGGTGGTTCGGGGACGGTGGCAGGCTTCGACGCGAGCACTCTCGAACGGATACGCCAGTGGTTCGGTGACCGCGATCTGCCCACCCTGCTGCTCCTCCCCGATCGGCTCGGCACCGCGCCGGACGGGTGGACCTGTGAGAAGGAAACCATCGTGATGGCGGCCGATCTGGGCAACGTCACGCTGCCGGCAGGCCCACCGGTCACCTCTTTCTCCGACCGCCCCGACCACAACTGGTTGTCGATGTACGACGCCAACGCCGATCCCACACACGTCGAGGCGGTCCTCACCGCCGTGGTGGGCAGCGCAACGTTCGCCGCGATCGGAAACACCGATACGACGCTCGCCATCGGGCGCGCAGCGCTCACCGAAGCGCCCGACCACAAGCGCTGGATCGGGCTCACCGGTATTCACGTCGACCCCGAACACCGTCGTCACGGAATCGGGTCGCTGATCTGCGGGGATCTACTCTCCTGGGGTCGCGAGAACGGTGCGACGCACGCGTACCTCCAGGTTTCGGCCGGGAACTCCGCGGCGATCGCGCTGTACGAGCGGCTCGGGTTCGTCGAACACCACCGCTACCGATACGCCACCGATCCTGTCGGCGGCTGACGCTAGGCTTGCCCTCGTGCGCATCGCTACTTGGAACGTCAACTCCGTCCGTGCCCGTACCGACCGGATCATCGACTGGCTCGGTCGATCCGACGTCGACGTCCTGGCAATGCAGGAAACCAAGTGCAAGGACGAGCAGTTTCCGTACGAACGCTTCAAGGAGATCGGCTACGAGGTCGCCCATGTCGGGTTGAGCCAGTGGAACGGTGTCGCGATCGCTTCCCGCGTCGGCTTGGAAGACGTGCAGATCGGCTTCGAGGATCAGCCCGGGTTCGACAAGGATCCCGAGGCCGATCCGGTCCGCGAGGCACGCGCGATCGGTGCGACCTGCGGCGGTGTGCGGGTGTGGAGCCTGTACGTCCCCAACGGCCGTGATCTCGAAGACCCGCATTACGCCTACAAGCTGGATTGGCTGGCCAAGCTGCGCGACGACGCGGAGGGCTGGCTCAAGCAGGATCCCGAGGCGCAGATCGCCTTGGTCGGCGACTGGAACGTCGCTCCCACGGACGACGACGTGTGGGATCCCGCATTCTTCGAGGGCAAGACCCATACGTCGGAGCCGGAGCGAGCGGCCTTCACGGCGTTCACCGAATCCGGGTTCGCGGACGTCGTCCGCCCGTACACCCCCGGCCCCGGTGTGTACACATACTGGGACTACACGCAGCTTCGCTTCCCGAAGAAGCAGGGCATGCGAATCGACTTCATCCTCGGTTCACCGGCATTCGCAGCGCGCGTCGAGGCGGCCGAGATCGACCGGAACGAGCGAAAAGGCAAGGGCGCCAGCGATCACGCTCCGGTGATCGTGAATCTCGGGTAATCGTAAATCTCGGAGCGTGATCGTCTGTTCGTAGTTGCCGGCGGTCAGTCCTCGACGAGCAGTTCCAGGTACTCGGGATGCTCGCCGAGGTACCGCTGAACGTAGGTGCACACGGGACGTACCGACCACTCACGGTCACGGGCACAGTCCATCGCGAACTGCACGAGTACCGCTGCCAGCCCCTGCCCGCCGTACTCTTCCTTGACGACGGTGTGCATGTACGCGACCACGTCGCCGGCTTCGGCTCCGCTGCCCAGAATCTCGTCCTCGTCGCGATAACCGAGGATGCCAACCAACTCGTCGCCGGAGAGCAGTTCGAATCGTTCGTGCGACGGATTGTCCACGAGCGTCACTTCCGGTGAGGTTCCGGCTTTCGAGTTTTCGATGTCGTTCATAGCGGCGACCTCCACGGCACGATGTGCACCTGCGCGATCGGCGACAGCTGCGTTCGCACGCTCTCCATAACTGTGATCCATGCCACTCATAGAATCAGCTACCGACGACGCTGTCCCGGATTCGACTAATTTTTGCACCGGAAGCGACCGGATCGCAATCGCCGTTCGCGCGGTCGTTCGTACCGTCGTTCGTGCAATGGATGGACCGAGCTGCCGTTTCCCCAGGTCCGATCGGTAGGCTCGTCGTCGTGAAGCTGCTGCCCCTGACCCCCGCCGGACAGACCCCGATTCGGGCATTGACCATCGCCGGAACCGATTCCGGCGGTGGAGCCGGTATCCAAGCCGATTCCCGCACGATGGCGATGTGTGGAGTGCACGCCTGCGTGGCCGTCGCCGCCGTGACGGTCCAGAATTCGGTGGGTGTCAGCGGTTTCCACGAGATTCCGCCGGAGATCGTCGCCGACCAGGTACGCGTCGTGGTCTCGGACATCGGTATCGGCGCAGCGAAGACAGGAATGCTGGCGTCGACGACGATCATCGAAGCGGTAGCCGCAGTCGCCGCCGAGGTGGGGATCGGGCGCGACCGACCGATCCCGCTCGTGGTCGACCCGGTGTGCGCGTCGATGCACGGTGATCCGCTGCTGCACGAAGAAGCGCTCGACGCGGTCCGCAACACCTTGATTCCGGCTGCCACGGTGGTCACTCCGAACCTCGACGAGGTTCGGTTGATCACCGGCATCGAGGTCGTCGACGACAAGAGCGCCCGCCAGGCGGCAGAAGCGCTGCACGCGCTCGGCGCTCAGTGGTCCATCGTCAAGGGCGGTCACCTTCGAACGTCTGAGTTGTCCACCGACCTGCTGTTCGACGGCGACCGCTTCCTCGAATTCAGCAGTGCCCGGATCGACACCGGCAATGATCACGGTGGTGGTGACACATTGGCTGCTGCGATAACTTGCGCTCTCGCACACGGCTATTCCGTTCCGGACGCAGTGGCATTCGGCAAGGAGTGGGTGACCAAATGCCTCGAGGCGTCGTACGACCTGGGCGCCGGCCACGGTCCGGTGTCCCCGCTCTGGCGGCTCCAGGTCTAGCACTCGGGGTCTAGTGCGCTAGTTCCGTCGTACGCGCCAGATTCCCAGATCGACGGGAACTCCGTTGGGCGTGGTCGCGAAAAACCCTCGCCGCCATGGCCGAATCGTGAGATCGAGATCCTCCAGGGTGCCGGCTTCGAGTTCCTCGAGAGTTGTCGCCGACATCATGACGTTGCCGTCGCCGCCCAAGCCCATCATCCGGGCGGCAATGGTTACGTCGACACCGAGCCAGTCGTCGCCGATCTGACGCGGAGTTCCCGTGTGAAGGCCGACGCGCATGCGTGGGGTATATCCGTCGAGGTCGACTCCCGCGAGCGCGTCCTGTGCGTTGAACACCGCTTTCAAGGCCGCATCCGGGCGAATGAACACCGCCATCAGGCCGTCGCCCATCCGTTTGACGACGTGTCCACCGTTGTCGGTGATCGGGGTTTCCACGGCCTGCGCCACTGCGCGCAGAAGTGTCAGCGTGGCGCCGTCACCGGCTTCGAGCGACCACGTGGAGAACCCGACCAGATCGGTGAAGACGATGGTCAGTTCTTGATCCCCGCGGCCGCGGCCCATCTTTTCCAGCGCTGCCTGCCATACCTGCAGTGCTCCGAGGCTCACTTCGCGAGTGGCTGCCGGCTTCTGATCGAGCAATCTGTCAGCGACGCGGGCCACGGCGCGGGCACCGCCGGGGCCGGCGAGCGAGAGCGGATCCCCGAACCCGGGATCGCCGGGTAATACCCGCCTGAGCCGCCTTAGCGCGTCGATGAGCTGCTGTCGACGGTTCAGTTCTGCCGCAGAATTCAAGACGACGTCGACGACGCCTCGAACCGAGGAGGAAGAAGCACCTGTCGTGTCGGTGCTCTCCGGGGACAGATCAGCCATAACTCAAGCGTAACTCAGAGTTACAGACAGTGTGCTGCCGCGGTTCTCGCACAGTGGCCTCCTGGTCGCTCGCGCAATCGATCAGTCAATCATTCGGTCAGTCGATCACTCGGTCAGTCGATCACTCGGTTCTGGCCTGTGTCCGGGCATCGCCTACGGGCACTCCGTTGGGCCCGCTCAAGTCCTGGGAATACGTCGCAACTCCGAAGGCTACTGCAGAAGCATTGACGGCGAGCGCTTCGCGATCGATGTTCGCAAGGTTGTCCTGGGCACTGTGGTAATTCGGGTCGAAGGTCTCCTCCGCTTCTCCGCCCCACTTCTCGGCCTGAGCCGGCGTCTTGCGTTCGTCGGCGCCGCTGAACACTCCACCCGCCGGGATTCCGATCTCGATGAACGGGCCGTAGTCGGAGCGCCCGTCGAAGTCCGTTCCGTCCGCCGCAATTCCTCGCCCGGCGAGAAAATCGACGAAAGTGCGCTCGATGCCCGCCGACCCCTCGGGCCCGGACCCCTCCCCCACGGCATCCGAGTTGTCGCCGTCGTAAGCCAGGTACCCGGCGTTGGGCGAACCGAGCATGTCGAAATTCAGGTACAGGGCGATGTCGGCCCGATCCTGATCGCTCAGGCCCTCGACGTAGCGAGTGGAGCCGACCAATCCCACTTCTTCCGCTCCCCAGAATGCGAAGCGCACGGCATTTTCGATGCTCGGTGAGCCTCCCATCTGCAACGCGGTTTCCAGTACGGCGGCGGTACCGGTTCCGTTGTCGTTGATTCCGGGACCTTCCGGCACGCTGTCGAGGTGGGCGCCCACGACAACCACGTTGTCGGTCGCGCCGGTCTTGGTCTGTGCAATCACGTTGCGCGACTTCGTCGTTTCCGTCGACGTGTCGAGAATCAGCGTGAGGTCTCCGGGCGCTGCCGCAAGAGCCTCTCCCGACGCCTTACTCACCCCGCCCGTCGGGATGCGGGCGTCTTCGGGTTCACCCAAGGTAGCCCCGCCCAGCATTGCGTCTTCGTTGTTCGCAACCAGCAACGCTGCCGCGCCGCGGTCTGCGGCGATCTTCTGCTTGTCGCCGAACGGGCACACTCCGCGGGTGACCAGCACGATGGCACCGTTCACGTCGCGGCCGTCGTAGTCGGTGGCCTCGCAACCGGGGGTCTCGTCGGCGGGAATCGCCACCAGACGCGCCGTGATTCCTGTCGGTCCCGTGGACGTGGAATACGTCAACGCCCGCACCGGAACATCCGAGCCGTCAGCGGCTTTCAGGGATTCGGTCCCGGGATCGAAGGAGCTGAAGTCGAATTCCGGGGTGCTGACCTCGAAACCCTTGTCTTCGAGCAGGTTTGCCACGTAGTCGACGCTGGCGTCGTAACCGGGGGTTCCGGCCGATCGATTGCCGTCGTTGTTAGCGGCGATCTTCTCGAGTTGCTCCAGATGCCCGGTCACGGCGTCGACCGTGACGGTCTCGGAGAATGCAACCGGGTCTGTCGGGACGGCCGCTTCACTTCCCGACGAGCATCCACTCACCACGAGCGCTCCAGCCATTCCGACCACAACCACACCGAAGAGTCTCATCTTCGGAGGATATCGGCCGAAGCACAGGAAAGGGACCCAGTACGAATGGTTTTTCGTACTGGGTCCCCTACTCTGCTGTCACTCCTGGTTCTCGGTAGGTCTCCCGACAACACCTACCGAGGGAGCGACAAGATCAGGCGTCGCGACGATTCACGATGACAATACTTACTCCGAAAATCACCAGAACGAAGGCCGCGAAGTAAATCAGGCTGCCCCAGGGTCCCCAGTGGAAATCAAGGCTTCCGCCGCCGGGGCTGAGGAAGTGGTTTGCATTCGCGAACGGCAGGAACGGAGTGATCTTCTCGCCGACACTGCCGAACAGTCCGAACAGGCTCTCGATGAGCAGCGGCCAGAGCAGGAGCAACGCAATAGCGCCGGCCGACTGACGGATGATCGATCCGACGCCGACAGCGAGGATCACGCACAGGAAGGCGTAAACCGGGATGCCGTAGATCGCACGCCAGTCATCGCCGGTCGACAGGGTCAGACCCGTGCTGGCCTCGGAACCGGCCATGGCCTTGGCCACCGCGTAGGACCCGAAAGCGAGGACAAACGTCAGCACCGCACCGAAGGCACCGATGAGACCGGCCTTGGCGATCAGAACCGAGGCACGGTTCGGAACTGCCTGGAAGGTGGTGCGGATGGTCCCGAAGCGGTACTCACTGGTGACCGCGAGGGCCGCCATGATCATGAGAACCATGATTCCGAAACCCGAGATCCCGGCTGTGGCGACGGCGGTGTCGAGGTCGGGTGCACCCTGGACGTCCGAAGACGTCAGAGCCGACTTGGCAACGGCGCCCATGATGGCTGCGAAGCCGAGCGCGAGCACAACGATGATGACCGAGCACCACAGCGGCGACTTGGTCGTGGTGATCTTGATACGTTCAGCACTGAGAACAGCCATTACAGTGCACCTCCCATAGCCTGCTGTGTGTTTGCGTGGTGGGCTCCGGCACCCGGATCGACACCGGACGCGTGGTACTGGACATCGTCTCCGGTCAACTTCATGAACGCATCCTCGAGCGACCCCTGCTGAGACGCCAACTCGTACAACATGATTCCCTGCGAACCGGCCAAACCACCGATCACATCGGTCGTCGAATCAACGACCACCAACGCCGGCGCAACACCGGAACCGTCCTCACGCACCGTCAGCCCCTGCGAGAGCAACACACTGCGCAACGCATCGAGCTGTGGGCTGCGCACGCGCACCGTCGACTCCGACGAACGATCCACGAACTCCGCCACCGTCGAATCCGAAATCAACCGACCCCGACCGATCACCACCAACTGCTCCGCCGTCAACGCCATCTCCGACAGGAGGTGACTCGACACGAGCACGGTGCGGCCCTCGGCCGCCAACCGCTGCATGAACTTACGAATCCAGACGATACCCTCCGGATCGAGACCGTTGACCGGCTCGTCGAACAACAACACCTTCGGATCACCCAACAACGCACCCGCCAACCCCAGACGCTGCGACATACCCAACGAGAACCCGCCGGCCTTCTTGCCCGCCACCTCGGACAACCCGACCAACCCGAGCACCTCGTCGACCCGGGACTTCGGAATCCCGTTCGAAGCAGCCATCCACTGCAGATGCGCCCGCGCACTGCGATTGGGATGCACCCACTTCGCATCCAACAACGCCCCCACCGTCCGCAACGGTGTCTTCAGCTCCCGGTACGGCTTGCCGTCGATCAACGCCGCACCCGACGTCGGCTGATCCAAACCCAGGATCATCCGCATCGTCGTCGACTTGCCGGCACCGTTCGGGCCCAGAAAGCCCGTCACGATGCCCGGCTTGACCGTGAACGACAAATCGTCCACCGCTTTCGTCGGTCCGTAAACCTTGGTCAATCCCCTCAGTTCAATCATGAGGAGAACTTTGCCCTACGGGCTAAGACCAGCACATCGGCCACAGGTCTAGTTCCGAGTGGTACTCAGGTAGGACACAAAGCGGGGCAATCCGGGCATAACCCTGAGAAACACCCGGAAATGGTCCGTCAGGACGATGCTTGGGCCCAGAACCGCTTGGGAATCCGGCCGGCATGACGCGCCTCGAAACCGGCTACCACTGCGTGCCGCATCGCCGACGCCATCAGTGCGGGATTCTTGGCGCGCGTCACCGCTGTCGCAAGTAGGACTGCGTCGCAGCCCAACTCCATGGCAAGGGTGGCGTCACTGGCCGTTCCGATTCCGGCGTCGAGGATGACGGGCACGCCGGCCCGCTCGACGATCATCTCGATGTTGTGCGGATTCGCGATACCAAGCCCAGTGCCGATAGGTGAACCGAGCGGCATGACTGCCGCGCAGCCGACCTCTTCGAGGCGAAGCGCCAGAACCGGATCGTCCGTGGTGTACGGCAGGACGGTGAAACCGTCGTCCACCAATTGTTCTGCGGCGGAGACTAGTTCGATCGCATCGGGCAGCAGTGTCCGCTCGTCGGCGATGACTTCGAGTTTCACCCAGTTCGTCTCGAGTGCTTCCCGTGCCAGCTGCGCCGTCAGCACTGCTTCAGCGGCGCCGCGACAACCGGCGGTATTCGGGAGCGGCTCGATTCCGAGGCGTCGAAGCAGGTCCAGAACACCGGTGCCGCCGGCCGCGTCGACTCGCCGCATCGCGACGGTGGTCAGTTCGGTGCCCGAGGCCACCAGAGCTTCTTCGAGCACCGCGAGGTTGGCGGCGCCGCCCGTCCCGGTGATGAGCCTGGAACCGAAACTACGGCCCGCAATGGTGAGAAGATCCTGCTCAGCCACCCTGCACCGCCGTGAGGATCTCGATTTCCCAACCACGTCCGACGGATTCGTCCCAACGACCGCGCGGAAACAGTGCACCGTCGACGGCGACGGCGATGCCCTTGCTGGGCAAATCGAGGTGCGTCAGTAGTTCGGTCACCGTGACTGCTCGATCGAACTCGAGGTCTTCGCCGTTGACGGTGATCCCGATCGGGACCTGCTCACTCATGAATTTTCCTTAGCTGCTGCGAACCGCTCGGGTTCGGTTCCTTTTACCTCGACCAAAGATGTGCCGTTCAACAACGCGAGCGTCGCATCGGCGGTGACGGGCGTCAGTAGAACGCCGTTGCGGCCGTGTCCGGTGGAGACGACAACACGATCGGACACGCGCCCGATCAACGGCAGGTTGTCCGGCGTCATCGGACGTAGGCCTGCCGCGCATTCGTAGAGTTCGTATTCGCCGATCGCGGGCATCAGCGCCTCGGCGTCGTTGATCAGGTCCCGCACTCCCGCCATGGTGACCTGTGTGTCTTCACCGGACTCGTATTGTGTTGCGCCGACGACGATTCCGTCGCCGCGCGGGACGAGATACGCGGGTCGTCCGTGGACGCTTCCGCGGATTGTGCGGCTGGGCGCCGGGGTGACTCCAGGTCTGCTGCGCAGGCGAAGGATCTCACCCTTGACCGGCCGCACCTGCAGTCCGGGCCACAGCTTGGGTGACGCGATGCCGGCGGTGAGCACTATCTGATCGGTATCGAGTTCGGCAAGGTCGTTGACAGCACGCGCGATCAATTCGACGCCGGATTCCGCACAGGCCTTCTGCAACGCCTCCAGCAGAAGTCTGTTGTCGACGGCAGACTCACCGACAGCCATGAGTCCCGACCGGATGCCGCGGCCGAGCATCGGTTCGAGTTCACGGATGCGTGCGCGACCGAGGATTTCGAGTTCATGGCCCTGCGAGCTCACCCATTCGGCGATGGTCTGCAGGTCTTGCGCGTCGGCAGCATCGAGAGCGACCGTCAGCGAGCTGTCCGCAGTGAAGACCGAGGGCCCGAAGTTTCCGAGCTCTTCACCGAACGCCGGCCACCGCTCCAGGGAGGCCGCGCCGACGGCCAACGCTGTTTCCTCACCCGGCCAGCCTTCGGACAGTGGGGCAAGCATTCCGCCCGCCACCCACGAAGCCCCTGATCCGATGGACGGGTCGTACAACCGAACGGCCCAACCGTCGCGGGCTGCGCGCCACGCTATTGCGAGACCGATGACACCGCCGCCGACCACCGACACCGTACGAGCGTGTGTATTCACGAAACTCCACCTCCACTTCCTGCGCCGGCATGATCCGGGTCAGGTCTGACGGTCGGGATCTGGTCGCGATCCCCTCTCAGCCCTACGAACCTCGTAGTCACGACAAAAAGTGACGACGACGTTTCAGGACTCCCGTGTCGAACCTTGCTCCCTAGAGGCTACCGTTTGCTCCGTGCACCCCACACATCCCAGTAACGTCATCGACCGGCGCGAGCGCCTGGCAGCAGCACGGCTGTACCTGTGCACCGACGCGCGCCGCGAGAAAGGCGACCTCGCGCAGTTCGCCGAGGCAGCATTGTCCGGCGGAGTCGACATCATCCAATTGCGCGACAAGGGCTCTGCCGGTGAGCGCGAGTTCGGCCCGCTCGAGGCCAAAGACGAACTGGTAGCGCTGGGCATTCTCGCAACGGCAGCGCGGCGCCACGGCGCATTGTTGGCCGTCAACGACCGCGCGGATCTCGCAATGGCTTCCGGTGCCGACATCCTCCACCTCGGCCAGAACGACATCCCCGTCCCCTACGCGCGAACTGTTGTCGGTGAAGACGTCGTCATCGGCCGTTCGACGAGCAGTCGCGCGCAGGCCAGTCTGGCCGCCATCGAAGAGGGCGTCGACTACTTCTGCACCGGACCAGTCTGGGCGACACCGACCAAACCGAATCGAAGTGCGTCCGGTTTGGAACTGGTTCGATCGACCGCAGACGCCGCGCCGCCGCGCCCCTGGTTCGCGATCGGCGGCATCGACGAGGAGCGCCTGCCAGAACTGCTCGACGCCGGTGCCACACGCATCGTCGTCGTGCGTGCAATCACGCACGCGTCGGATCCCCAGGCGGCCGCGCAACGCCTCGCCGCAGCCGTCGCTGGACGCTGAAAACCGGTAACTGGCGACCGTCAACTGTTTGCCGGGACAAATCCGCACAGTTACGGGTCAGCACGCCTGACTCGAAACATGAACGGAAGTTGTCCGATCAGACAACAAACCCCCAGTTCGTAGGCGCGATTGAATGTCCGAAATGTCGGAATACGTGATCTTAATCACAGTTGCTCCGATTGCGTGTCACATCCCATTCGGTTTGTTGTAGTTTACCTCCAGTTACTAACTGAACCTAGGAGCACTAAATGGGATCCCTCGACACCGGCTCGCTCAGCACCGAATCGCTCGAAGACCTGAACCTCGGCAAGATCAGCGAGCTGCTCAAGCTCGGTATCACCGCGGTCAGCTTCATCACGGCGCTGAACTCGCTCAGCTGAGCCTCGTTTCGGTCGGGAGACCGAAACACGGAAGGGCCGGACTCCTGAGGAGTCCGGCCCTTCTGCTGTGTACGAAACTGTCAAGACTCGAGTTGTTACGACTGGGTGCTGCTCGCCGTCCTACTCGCCTCGGTCAGGTTCTGGTCACTGTCTTCGGTGGAACTACCCGACAACCATCCGAATCCGCCGTCCTCGAGCAGGACGGTGTGCGGGTCGGCGTCTACCGACACAACCGGCGCAGTACGGAGTTCCGGCCACGAGGAACCGAATCCCGGATGCAGTGGCAGAGAATCGACATCGGCTTCACGGACCCACCGCAACTCGGTGCTCTCACCGTTGGCAACGGTCGACAGTGGATGTGCCGCGTCAGCTACGACGGTGGTGTACGTCCACCCGCTCTCGGCGCGCATGGTGACTACCTCGCCGCGAACGCGGACGGCGTCCTCGGCGATACCTGCTTCTTCGTGGGCCTCCCGGACAGCAGCGTGCGTCGTGCTCTCGTGTGAGTCCCGCGCTCCGCCGGGCAGTGCCCACGTTCCGCCCTGATGGCTCCACGCAGCACGATGCTGCAGCAAGACCATGGGCGATCCGTCCGAATCGGGGGCGCGCAAGAGCAGCCCGGCGGCACCGTGTTTACCCCAATGCCGCGTACCGTCCGACCCGATGGACCAACCGTCACCGTCACCACGCATCGACTACCTCGCTCCGCCTGCTCTCGCCGTTGTCCCACACTAACCGTTTCAATCTGCTCCAGGTGTAGGTGATGCTTATATGCTCGCGAAGATGCCCTGAATCATTTCTCGGCGACATCATTTCTCGGTAGCCCGCGTACAACAGCGAAATGAGGTGCCCGATGGTCGACCGTGTCGTCCCGTCCATCGAACCCCGGTCGCTGCCGCCCTCCGAGGCCACGTCCGTGTCGGCGGAGGACGAGCGGGCACTTCTGCGGCGCGAACTCCAGGCATTCATGTCGTCCACACCTGGTCGGCTGACGGTCGTCGGACTGATCCTGATCGCGATCACCCTGATCGCCGGACTCCTCGCCACCGCAGCGATCGAGAACCGTCAGGCAAATCTCGACCTCCTCCTCGTCGAGACCGAACCTCTCGCCAACTCCGCCCAGAATCTCTACAGCGCGCTGTCGTTGGCAGACGCCGCCGCGGCCACTGCCTTCATCTCCGGCGGCCTCGAACCCGCCGAGGTACGCGACCGATACACGCAGTCGATCGGTGAGGCGTCGGCGGAGATCGTGCAGGCATCGGCCGGCCTCGACTCGACGGATCTCGCCGGCCACAGCGCGTTGACCACCATCTCGACCGACCTGTCCGTCTACACCGGGCTGGTCGAAACCGCACGGGCAAACAATCGTGTCGGAAACCCCGTCGGAGCAGCGTATTTGAGCGAGGCCTCGCAGTTGATGCAAACCTCGCTGCTGCCGATGGCTCAGCAACTGCACGCATCGCAGGAGACTCTGGTTTCCCAGGTACAGCGCGATTTCGAGGCTCCACCGTGGTGGCCGATCGTGGCATTCGTCCTCGTCCTCTGCGCGCTGGTCGCGGTGCAGGTGTACTTCTCCCGCAAGAGTCGCCGACGCTTCAATCTCGGGTTGATCCTCGCCTCGCTCGCGGTCTCGGCAGCGCTGCTGTGGCTGCTCACCGTCGGACTGGTCTCCGCACTGGCCACCGGGCGCGCTCTCGACGCGGGCGCCGAGCCACTGCACGAACTGACCGAAGCACGAATCATGGCGCAGCAAGCACGCACCGTCGAAACTCTCACCTTGGCGAGACGGGATTCAACCGCCGAGGACAACGTGACGTTCACCCGCAAGGTCGACGCTCTGCGCGATATCCTCGAGCGCCTGCAAGACGATGATCGCGCCCGAGTGAACAGCGAAGTCCTGACCGCCGCACTCGACTCGCGCCAGCGGTGGGTGGCTGCGCACACGCGCATGTACGACCGTCTCGGAAACGGCGACTTCACGTCCGCCGCAGCCATCACCATCGGCGCCGGAGAACAGGATTCGGCCGCGGAGTACGGAAGGCTCGATCACGAACTCTGGCAGGGAATCGTGGATTCGCGTACAAATCTTCGATCCGACGTCTCGTACGCCTCACGTGTGTTGGCGGCCTCCGCACCGGGCATGACTGTATTGGCAGTTCTCGGTGTAGCCGGAATCTTCATCGGATTCTGGCCCCGACTGCGGGAGTACCAGTGACTGGAACAGCAGGGTTACAGCGGAAGCGCCCGGTTGCACGCATCGCGATTCTTGCGGCGGCCGTGCTGCTACTCGCTGGGTGCGGTGCGGGACGAGTCGAAGACCTGAACAACTCAGCCGGCACGTCGTACACGGAACCGCCGCTACCCGCCGAAGCCACGATCGCTCCCAGCCCGACGCCGACGACCGCCGCCTCGTGCACCAACCTCACCGCAAGCCTGCGGCCGACCCCCGCCGACGCTTCGCCGCGTCCGCCCACCCCGAGCCTCGACGCCATCCGAGCGCGCGGGCGTCTGATCGTGGGCTTGGACACCGGTTCCAATCTCATGAGCTTTCGCGATCCGGCCACCGGACGCCTCGAAGGTTTCGACGTGGACATCGCCCGCGAGATCGCCCGTGATCTGCTCGGCGACCCGGAGAAGATCGAGTATCGGATCCTGACGTCGGACGATCGGATCGCTGCGCTTCAGGAATCGATGGTCGACGTGGTCGTCAAAACCATGACCATCACGTGTGACCGGCGTGAGAAGGTCGACTTCTCGACGCAGTACTTCTCCGCTGAACAACGAATTCAGGTCTTGCAGGGGTCACCCGTCCGCGGCATCGACGACCTCGCAGGCAAACGGGTCTGCGCTGCCCGCGGAACGACGTCGGCCACTCGAATCCAGCAACTCCAACCGGAAGCCACCGTCGTGACCGTCCCGATGTGGTCCGACTGCCTGGTCGTCCTGCAGCAGGGGCAGGTGGACGCGATCAGCACCGACGACACGATTCTCGCCGGGCTCGCCTCGCAGGATCCGTACCTGATGATGGTCGGCGGATCACTGGGCGCCGAACCCTACGGAATCGGCGTCAACAAGGACAACCCCGATCTGGTCCGATTCGTCAACGGAACACTGGATCGGATCCGGGGCGACGGAACCTGGAACCGTATCTACGACCGCTGGCTCAGTGTCCTCGGTCCGTCACCCGGTCCCCCGCCGGCTGTCTACCGGGATTGAGGCTGACATGACCGAAGAGACCGGCCCCGAGCCCGACGCCACCCAGGCAGCCCTACGACCTGAGCCCGAAGCCACCGGTGCCTATGAGCGTCCCGAACCCGAAGCCACCGGCGCCTACGAGCGTCTCGAACCGACGTCGGCCCAGATGCGGGGAACCACGCCGTCCGCGTCCTCCTCCCCCACCGGCCGCTCCACCCGATCCCGCCGCAGCCGGTCGGGGCGCAAGCTGCGCCTCGGCGGCGGTCTGGTCGAGGTTCCCCCCGTCCCGCAGATCGACCCGGCATCTGCGGTGATGAGTGACCCTACGGTCCCCGAACGCAAACGGTTCTGTTGGAAGTGCAACGAACCGGTCGGCCGTAAGAGCGCAAGCACCAAGGCAACTCAGCACGGAACGTGCCCCAAGTGCGGTTCCACCTTCGACTTCCGCCCATTGCTCGAAGAGGGCGAACTCGTGTCGGGGCAGTACGAGGTCCAGGGACCGATCGCGCACGGCGGCCTGGGATGGATCTACCTCGCGATCGATCGCAATGTCAGCGACAGATGGGTTGTTCTCAAGGGACTCTTGCATTTCGGTGATTCCGAAGCGCAGGCCGTCGCGGTGGCTGAGCGTCAGTTCCTCGCCGAGGTCGCCAACCCCAGCATCGTCAAGATCTTCAATTTCGTCGAGCATCCGCGCCCGGACGGCACACCCATGGGATACATCGTCATGGAGTACGTGGGCGGACGATCGTTGCGCGAGGTGCTGGCCGAATTCCCGGACGGCAAGCACATGCCGATCGAGCAGGCGATCGGCTACGTTCTGGAAATCCTTCCGGCACTGAGCTATCTGCATTCCACCGGCCTGGCGTACAACGACCTCAAACCCGAGAACGTGATGGTCACCGAGGATCAGTTGAAGCTGATCGACCTCGGTGCCGTGTCCGGAATCGAAGACTACGGATACCTGTACGGCACTGCCGGCTATCAAGCACCGGAGATCATCGAGACCGGCCCGACTATCGCGTCCGACATCTTCACCGTCGGAAGAACACTCGCGGTTCTCACTCTAGACATGCCCTCGAAGCACGGAAGGTATCTCGACGGCCTCCCCGAACCCGAGGACGAGCCACTGCTGCGAGACCACGAGTTCTTTCACCGCCTGCTGTTGCGCGCCACCGACCCGGACCCGAAGAAGCGATTCCAGTCCGCCGAGGAGATCGCAGGCCAGCTCACCGGCGTTCTGCGAGAAATCCTCGCGGAGCAGACCGGGCAGGAAAACCCCGGACTCTCGCTCGTGTTCAGCAGGCAGCGAACGTCTTTCGGCACCGACGAGTTGGTCGGGCAAACCGATGTGTACGTCGACGGTGTCAGCCACGACGCTGCTCTCGATCCGCGCGAAGTTGCGCACGCACTTCCCATTCCGTTGGTCGACCCCACCGATCCCAGCGCGCCGTTGCTGGCAGCAGCGGTGCACAGCGAACCGTCTCAGACTCTCGATGCTCTCAAGCATGCCCGTGAGAACGGCATCGACCGAACATCCGGCACACCGGCGGCCTCCGTCTCGGGCGAGGTTCGACTGGCCGAGGCCAAGGCTCATCTCGATCTCGGCGATCCGAAAACCGCACTGACTGTTCTGGGTGAACTCCAACAGAACATCGGGGACCACTGGAAGATCGAGTGGTATCGAGGACTTGCGGCGTTGCAATCAGGCCGATTCGAGCCTGCTTTCAGTCATTTCGAGACAGTCCTCACCGCGCTGCCAGGCGAGGCGGCACCCAAGCTGGCGTTGGCAGCGACGGCAGAACTGATTCTCCAGCACTGGGAGAGCGACGACCCGGACCAATGGTGCCGCTTCTCCGAGAAGTACTACCGCACCGTCTGGCGGACCGAACGGAATTACGTGAGCGCAGCATTCGGGCTCGCTCGCCAACTCGCCGATCACGGCAACAAGAAGGCAGCCATCGCCGCCCTCGACGAAGTCCCCACGTCTTCCCGGCACTACAACGTCGCGCGGATGTCGAGCGCATTGACGATGCTGTCCGGTGTTCCGATCGCCGAACTCGACGAATCGACTCTGAGGGAAGCCGCCCGTCGTGTTCGGGCGCTACCTGCTGAAGAGAGCCGAAGTCTGCAGATGCGAACCCTGGTGTTGGGTACGGCACTCGATTGGATTCGCTACGGCAACCGCTCGCACACCGAACTCGAACCCATCCTCGACCTGCCCTTCACCGAGCAAGGTCTACGCACCGGAGCCGAAGCCTGCCTTCGCGCCCTCGCTCGCGCCACGCCCTCCCGCACACACCGCTACGCCCTCGTCGACCGGGCAAATGCTGTACGTCCCCGCAGCAATTTCTGACGCGCCCCGAGATTTACAGCGCGGCCACCAAAGCCTTTGCCGCGCGGGCGATCGCCAATTCCTCGTTCGTGGGGACCACGAGCACTTCGACGGCCGACGAGGATGCGGAGATACGACGCTCGTTGCGACTCTTCGCCTCGTTGAGAGCCGGGTCGACCTCGATACCGAGACGGGAAAGGCCGGCCAGGCTGTCGCGTCGCACGTCGATATTGTTCTCCCCGACGCCACCGGTGAAGGTGATGACGTCGACGCCGCCGAGTTGAACGATGAAGGCACCGATGTACTTGCGGAGCATGTGTACGTAGACGTCGTACGCGAGTTTTGCGTCTTCGTCGCCGCCCTCGATCAGTGCGAGCAGAGCGCGGAAGTCGTTGACTCCCGAGAGTCCCTTCAAACCGGAACGACGGTTGAGGAGGTCGTCGATCTCGTCGACCTTCATTCCCGAGTTGCGGTTGAGGTGCAAGATGATGCCGGGATCGATGTCGCCGCTGCGAGTGCCCATGACAAGACCCTCGAGCGGGGTGAGACCCATCGTGGTGTCGATAGCCTTGCCGCCCTTGACCGCCGAGGCCGAAGCGCCGTTTCCGAGATGCAGAACTATCTGATTCAGCTCGGCCGGATCCTTGCCGAGGAAGTCCGCGACTCGTCCCGACACGTATTCGTGTGAGGTCCCGTGGAAGCCGTACCGGCGAATCTGGTTGGCCTTGGCCACGTCCCGATCTATCGCGTACGTGGACGCTGCGGCAGGCAACGTATGGAAGAACGCGGTGTCGAAGACGGCTACGTGCGGAACGTCCGGCAGTTCTTCGCGCGCCACCTCGATACCGATCACGTTGGCCGGATTGTGCAGCGGTGCAAGGTTCGACAGATCCGCGATGGCTTTCACGACGCCGTCGTCGATGAGCGTCGGCGAATAGAAGATGTCGCCACCGTGCACGACGCGGTGACCGACTGCGATGATTCCGGCCTCGCTCAGCGGCCGTCCGACCTCGGCGACGATGTCGAGCACCATCTTCAGGCCCGCGCGGTGATCGGCGATGAGAAGGCTTCTATCTTCGACTCCGGTGCGGTGGTTGTAGACGATGTGGCCGTCGGGTTCGCCGATGCGTTCGATGAGACCGTGCGCCACCGATTCCGCCGTATCCGGGTGCACGAGTTGAAATTTGATGGATGACGAGCCGGAATTGATGACCAGTACGGTGCCGTCGCTCACTCTTACGCTCCCTGTGCCTGAATTGCCGTGATAGCCACGGTATTGACGATGTCCTGGACCAACGCACCGCGTGAGAGGTCGTTAACCGGCTTGTTCAGTCCCTGCAGAACCGGGCCGACGGCGATAGCGCCGGCGCTGCGCTGCACTGCCTTGTAGGTGTTGTTGCCGGTGTTCAGGTCCGGAAACACGAACACCGTGGCCTTGCCTGCCACCAGCGAATCCGGCATCTTCTTGTCGGCGACACTCTGCTCGACGGCGGCGTCGTACTGAATGGGCCCTTCCACCAACAGGTCTGGTCGGCGCTCGCGCACCAAAGCGGTTGCGGTACGAACCTTGTCGACGTCGGCTCCACTGCCCGAATCGCCGGTGGAGTACGAGAGCATAGCGATGCGCGGATCGATCCCGAACTGCGACGCCGTCTGTGCGGACGAGATCGCGATGTCCGCCAACTGCTCCGACGTCGGGTCCGGAACCACGGCGCAGTCACCGTAGGAGAGAACGCGGTCGGCCAGGCACATCAGGAAGATGCTCGAAACCGTCGCGACGCCGGGGGCCGTCTTGATGATCTCGAACGAGGGCCGGATCGTGTGAGCGGTGGTGTGGGCGGCACCGGAGACCATGCCGTCGGCAATACCCAAGTGCACCATCATCGTTCCGAAGTACGAGATGTCGGCGATCACCTCGCGGGCTCGCTCGATGGTCATGCCCTTGTGTGCACGCAGCGCGGTGTATTCCTGTGCGAAGCGCTCGGTGTACTCGGACTGCGCCGGTGCGAGTACCTGTGCGCCACTGATGTCCACGCCGAGTTCCGCTGCGCGTCGACGCACACTCGGTTCGTCACCGAGGATCGTCAGGTCGGCAACCTGGCGCTGCAGCAGCCGGCCGGCGGCGCGCAGGATCCGGTCGTCGTCACCCTCCGGCAGGACGATGTGCTTGCGGTCGCGTCGAGCACGGTCGATCAGCTTGTACTCGAACATCTGTGGGGTCACGACCGACGGAATCGGCAGTGCCAGTCGGTCCATCAGGACGTCGGCGTCGACGCGCTGTTCCATCAAGCTCAGGGCGGTGTCGACTTTTCGCTGCGAACCGACTGCCACGCGTCCGCGGGTTTGGGCTGCGGCGCTTGCGGTGTCGAAAGTTCCGAGGGTTGTGGTGAGGATCGGAAGACGCTGTTTGAGGCCGGCCATCAACGCCGCGATAGCCGGGTGCGGCGTGATCCCGCCGTTCATGATGATGCCCGCCAGCGACGGAAATCCCTCCGCCTCATGCGCATTGAGCAACGCGAGCAGCACGTCAGAGCGATCGCCCGGTGCGATCACGACCATGCCTTCGACCAGACGCTCGAGGATGTGCTCGGCGGTCATGCCGCCCACCATCACCTTCAGTGCCTCGCGGTGCAGCAGTTCCGGGTCACCCGAATACAACTCGCCGCCGGTGGCCTCCATCAACTCCGCCATCGTGGGCGAGACGAGCAACGAAATCTCCGGCAGGCTCCACGTCGGAACACCGATGTCGGACAGGGCTGCGGTGACCTCGTCGAGCTTGTCCGGATCGCAACGATTGGCGACGACGGCGAGCAGATGGGCGTGGTTGGCGGCCAACTCGGCGGCGCACAGGTGCGCGAGCTGAGCAACCTCCTCGACGCTGCGCCGAGCGCCTCGAACCGCCAACAGGACCGGCGCTCCGAGGTTCACGGCGATGCGGGCGTTGAAGCTCAGTTCGCTGGGGCTTGCGACGTCGGTGTAGTCACTGCCGATGATCACGACAGCGTCGCACTGCTCTGCCACGGTGTGGTACCTCGCGACGATGTCGGCCAGCGCGGCTTCGGGGTCGGCGTGAACCTGCTCGTAGGTGACGCCGAGTGCGTCGGCGTAGGAGAGATCGGCAGTGGTGTGCTCTAGCAGGAGTTCGAGGATGTAGTCGGTTTCCTCGGTCGAGCGGGCGATCGGGCGGAAGACACCGACCCGGGCGACGGTGGCGCACAGCATCTGCAGCACGCCCAGCGCGATGGTGGATTTTCCGGTGTCACCTTCAGGAGAGGCGACGTAGACACTCGACACGGCAGCGGGCGCTTCTGGCATGCCCAACAGCCTAGTGTGGGCCGCCGCCCACCTTGCCACTGATCGTGGCCACGCTCACGCTCGTGCCGATAACCGGCAGCTACGAGAAAGACGAACGGTGCCTGCCACACGTCGAGTGGCAGGCACCGTGATCAGCTTCTGGATCAAGTCAGCCCAGTGCGCGGAGCCGGGGCGCCAGGTCGCGCTCGAACAGTTCGAGGAACCGGCGCTGATCATGGCCCGGTGCATGGAACACCAGGTGGTTCAGGCCGGCGTCGACGTAAGCCTTGACCTGCTCGACAGCGTCGTCGGGATCGGAAGCGACGATCCAGCGCTTGGCCACCTGCTCGATGGGCAGAGCGTCGGCAGCAGCTTCCATTTCGATCGGATCTTCGATGCTGTGCTTCTGCTCCGGTGTCAGGGACAGCGGAGCCCAGAAGCGCGTGTTCTCGAGCGCAGCCTCCGGGTCGGTGTCGTAGCTGATCTTGATCTCGATCATCTTGTCGATGTCTGCGACGTCGCGCTCGGCCTTGGCTGCGCCCTCGGCGACCGCCGGAAGCAGCTTCTCGGTGTAGAGCTCCATGCCCTTGCCCGAGGTGCAGATGAAGCCGTCGCCGGCCCGTCCCGCGTACCGAGCGACAACCGGTCCACCGGCCGCGATGTACACGGGAATCCCGCCCTCGGGAACGTCGTAGATCGAGGCGCCGCGAGTGGTGAAGTATTCGCCTTCGAAGTCGACGCGATCGCCGAGCCACAGCTCACGCATCAACCGCACGGACTCGCGCAGCCGCGCGAACCGTTCCTTGAACTCGGGCCACTCGCCCTGGAAACCGGTCGCGATCTCGTTGAGAGCCTCGCCGCTGCCGACGCCGAGCATGATGCGTCCCGGGTAGAGACATCCCATCGTCGCGAACGCCTGAGCGATGACCGCCGGGTTGTATCGGAACGTCGGCGTCATCACGGACGTGCCGATCTGCACACGCTCGGTGCGCTCACCGACGGCCGTCATCCAGGCGAGCGAGAACGGCGCGTGTCCACCGTTGTGGCGCCACGGCTGGAAATGATCGCTCACGGCAACGGAATCCATGCCGTGCTGCTCGGCCAGAACTGCCAGCTCTACCAGTTCGCGAGGGCCGAATTGCTCAGCCGAAGCCTTGTATCCGAGCTTGAGTTCCTGCGCCACCGTGCACTCCCTTGTCGTCTGTTTCGTTTACTTCTCTGACATGCTTCTCGTTCTTTGCAGACTATCCAGACACCGCAAGGACTTCTCTGCATATCTCAGCGAGCGAGGCTGGTGACAACTGTCGCGATACCGGCTGCCACGGCAACCCCCGCCAATGCCAGGGCAAACAGCCACAGTGCGTGCGGTTCTGGCATCGCGGCTCCGTCCTCGAGCGCCTTCTTCACCTGTAGCCAGCGTCGCATACCTACCAGTGCAGCTGCCGCCGAGAGTGCGATCAAGATCAGACCGAGCGCCGTGCGGACCCACCCTGTGCTCCACTCCGGCACCAACTGGACGACGGCGATGCCGCCCGCCAGCAAGGCAAGTGAGCTTCGCATCCAGGCGAGGAAGGTGCGCTCACTGGCGAGAGTGAAGCGTTCGTCCGGGCGGTTGGGTTCGCTCATGCGTGCTCGCCTCCGTGCGGTGCCACCAGATCCGGGTCCTGACGCCAGTCGTAGACGACCTCGGTGCGCAGGACGATGTCCTGCAGCGAACGTCGTCGTCGATCGACCGCCGACCACAACAACCCGAAGGCGAAGAGTACGCAGAGCACCGCGCGGACGAACGCCAACGGCCAGCGCACGAGGCGATGCCCGGACGTGATCACGCGCAGCCCCATCACCAGGGAGCCGACGGTCCGACCGGTGGTCGCCCAGCAGGCAGTCAGATAAGCCACCGAGACACCGAGAAATGCCGTCGTGGACAGAAAGATTCCCGGTTCCGAGAACGTGAAACTCTGCGGAGAGAAGAGCAGTCGGACGAAGGCGAAGCCTACGTACACGGAACCCATCAGGAGCAGGACGACGCCCAGGTCGATCAGTCCGGCGAGTCCACGGGTGACGATGCCGGCCGGGCCGGAACTCTCCTGGGCCACTAGCGTTCGCCTGCGTTCGTCTTCGGATCGGCCTCTGGTGACGGCTTTTCTGATGACGGCATTTCTGGTGACGGCATTTCTGGTGACGCTGCGTTGTCGCGGCCGAACAGTCGCCCGACGAACCCGGCGACAGCGTCGTCCGCCTGCATGCCCTGCACCCGCGCTCCGTGCACGGCTTCCGTGGAGAGTGAGCCGGTCGATTCACGAATCATCTGTGGGAGGTCGACGCCCTCGATGACCTGGTCGGCAATCTTGACGAGGTCGATGCGGTTGACCTGGCGTTCGAGGTCGACCGTGTCGACTATCCCGTCGAGGTCGAGGCGATCGATCACCGCTTTGACGTCGAGGCGACTTGCGATCTCGTCCACGTCGACCCGGTCGATGATCGGTTCGAGCGAGACCCGCTCGGCAATCTTGTCCACGTCGATGTTTTCGGCGATTCTGTCGATGTCGACGTGGTCTACGACGATTTTCGTGATGTCGACTTCGGCCAGAGCAGCATCGACGACAGCTTTGATCACCGTCCGCAAGGTGGAGTCGGCGAACTCCGCAGTCGAGCGAATCGCTTCGGTGCCACGGCTGGTGACCTGGGTGATCGCGTCGTCGAGAGTGCCACCGACGACGGGGATCCGCTGCACCGAATCAAGGGCGAGACCAGCGGTTCTGCGCGCCGCACCGGCCGTGATCGCAGCAAGCCCGAAGGCCAGCCGAATCACGTCGGATTCGGGGTGGTGCGACTGCGATCCCACGCAATTGTCTCCATCTTCTTATCGGACCGTTATCCGGACATTCGTCACTCTTCTTCGCATTGTGCCACTGTTGGAAGGCACAAATACGCTGTCCGGCTTGCGCCTGGGGGGAAATATGAAGACACGTCGTTTCACGGTTCGGCTGACGATGGCGGTGGCCATGGCTGCCGGCTTTCTCGGCCTCACTGCGCCGACGGCGAGCGCGGATTCCGTGGTCAGTCGCATCGACGTCTACTCCCCCTCGATGGACCGTTGGATCGCCAACGACGTGATTTCCCCGGCCGGCGGCGGCGCTGCCCCGACGTTCTATCTGTTGACCGGCGTCGGCGGCGGTGAAGACGGGATCTCGTGGTTCAACAACACCGGAGTCCGTGACTTCTTCGACGACAAGCACGTCAACGTGGTCATGCCGGTCGGCGGCAAGTTCAGCATGTACACCGACTGGAACGCCGACGATCCGGTACTCGGGCGGAACAAATGGCAGACGTACCTCACCAAGGAACTACCGGCTGCAGTCAACGCTCGGTACAACACGACCGGCGTCAACGCGCTCGGTGGTGTGTCGATGGCCGGTGGACCGGTCCTGGACCTCGCGATCCAGTCGCCCGGCACCTACCGCGCCGTCGGCTCGTACAGCGGCTGCCCGCGCGCCGGCGACCCGCTCGGTCAGGCAGCGGTGCGTTCGATGGTCGAGATACTCGGCGGCGGTAACGCAGGCAATATGTGGGGACCGTGGGGTAGCCCGCAGTGGGCTGCGCACGACCCGCTGATCAACGCCGAGAAACTGCGCGGTACAGCACTGTTCATCTCGACCGGCAACGGACTTCCCGGCCCGGTCGACGGAATCAACTCACTGGCGATGGCTGCCGGGGTCGTTCCCGGCGCTGTGCTCGAAGGCATCACCAACATGTGCACTGCCGCGTTGCAGGGTCGATTCGGTCAGCTCGGCATACCCGCGACGTTCAGCTTCCGCCCCGAGGGCACCCACACCTGGGGACTTTTCGAAGCTGATATGCGTGCGTCGTGGCCGATGATCGCCGATGCTATCGGAGCGTGAGCTTTCGCGCCCTGATCTTCGCCGCAAAGCGCGGCAAGCTCATGCTGCCAACAGCGCGGGCAGTCCCCATTCCTTGGCGAGCAGTTCGTACGAGCGCAGGCGATCCTCGTGCCGATAGGTCACCCCGGTGATCACCAATTCGTCCGCCCCGGTGAGCTTCTGCAAACTGTCGAGCCTGTCGGCGACGGTGGTAGGTGAACCAACGAACTGCGTGATCAGCCGATCCTCCACCACTGCTTTGTCGGCATCGGAGAGTGGGAGCGCCGTTGCCGGATCGGGATACGGTATTGCTACGTGCCCGCTGCGGATGCTGTGTGTCCAGTGCCCGAACGTCGACGCCAACTCTCTCGCCGTCGCATCGTCTTCCGCAGCAACAACATCCGCGGACACGACGACGTACGGCTCGGAGAGAACTGCCGACGGCCGGAATGCCGCACGGTATGCTTCGACGGCATCGAGCGTACTCGACGGCGCCACATGATAATTCGCACCGAACGGCAATCCGCGCCGTCCGGCCAGCTCGGCGCTGGGGCCTGCACTGCTTCCGAACACCCACAATTCGACGTCGGCATCCTCACCGGGACTGGCGTGCAATTCGATGCCGTCACGGGTGCGGTGCGTGCCGTTCAGGAGCGAAAGTATGTCGTCGACCTGCTGATCGAAATCGGGCGCCTGCGCTCCCGGAAACGCCAGCGCCTCGAACGACGCCTGCAACCGGGGTGATGTGAGAAGACCGGTCGGATCGAAGGGCGCCGGAATCACCACGCCCTCACGTACGACGTTCTCCCGCTTCGATTCTGCGGGGGCAGTCGCTCCGGCAGCGACGGCACGAAGCGCCTCCACCCGACGCTGACCACTACGCCCGATACCCAGATCGATTCGACCCGGATACAAGGCTTCGACGGTGCCGAAGGCTTCCACCACCTGAGCTGGCGTGTTGTTCCCCAGCAGCACGGCGGCCGAGCCGACGCGAATGGTGTTGGTGGCGGCTGCGATCAGCCCGACAAGCACTGCCGGTGACGACGAGGCGACCCCGACGAAATGGTGTTCGGCGACCCAGAACCTCTTGTATCCCCAGGCCTCGGCAGAGCGCGCCAGATCCAGCGAATTCCGCAGAGCCTGGCGGGCGGTTCCGCCCTCACTGATCGGCGAGAGGTCGAGTACGGACAGCGGCGCGCTCACCTCGGTGCGCTTCCGGAGCCGGTGTCGGGTGTCTTCTCGCCGGCTTCCACCGCCAATGTCAGGCGATTCTCGGCGGGGGCCACGGGGCACGTCGCGTAATCGGTGAAGGCGCAGGGCAGGTTCGACGCCCGATTGAAATCGAGGACTACCGCGCCACCGGGCTCCGGTGCGCTCACGTGCAGCGAGCGTGCGGCCGGGTAGGTGGACACACCACTGGTCGCATCGGTGAACAGGATGTGAAAGCCGTTGTCCTTGCCCGCGAACGCAATCAGCGTGTGCGTTTCACCGCCGTGTTCGAAGCCGATGGTTCCCCTGGCGTCGTGATGATGCTCGAGGCGATCGACGACCGCGCCCGTCGTGACCGTGCGAGCCTCCTCGAAAGCAGTGAAGACACCGTCGATGCGCCACTGCGGATTCGGCTCGAAGGTCGGAATACCACTGAACTGTGCCAATGCCGGGGCCGACGAATCATGAATCCGCAGTGCCACCTCGCCGGTGCGGCGGATGACCTCGACCAGCCGTGCACCTTGCTTGACGATCAGTCCCGGCGCACCCTCGATCGGATTCAGAGTGGCTGAACCGTCCACTGCGACGCCGTCGATCGAGAGGTCGTCAGCCGGTGTCGCGGTGACGACAACGGCATTCGCGTCGGCGCGCCATGCACCCGGCAGATCCGCGAAGGTGGAATCGGTGTCCACCAGCCAGTGCAACGCAGTCAGGCTCAGCCAGCCGAGTGGCTCGCTGAAGGTGGCGTCGCGCGAGGCATGCCAAGCATTCCAATCGCCGGCGAAGGTGCTGGTGGACGTGTCGGTAACGGTCATGATGCGCGGACTCCTTCAGCCTGCTCGTGCGGGTGACGCAGCCCGAGATGGCTGCGCAGGGTGGTTCCTGAGTATTCGGTCCGGAAACTGCCGCGGTCCTGCAGTTCTGGTACGACAGTGTCGATGAACTCGTCGAGGCCACAGGGGGTGAGGTGGGGAACGAGGATGAATCCGTCGCTCGCGTCGCCCTGGACGTAGCTGTCGATCTCGGCAGCCACCTCGGCGGCACTACCCACGAACTGTTGGCGGGCAGTCACTTCGATGATGAGTTCACGGATGCTGAGGTTTTCGGCCTCCGCCTTCGCACGCCACTGATCGGCAACCGCTCGCGGATCCTTGACGTGCCGGACGCGTCCGCGAGTGATGTTGACGTCGTCCGACGGATCTTCCTGCGGCAAGGGGCCGTCGGCGTCGTACTGCGAAAGGTCTCTGCCCCACACCTGTTCGAGAAAAGCGATGGCAGTCTGGGGCCCCACCTGCTGCCGCCGGATGTGATACGCCTTCTCCTGCGCGTCCGCTGCGTTGTCACCGAGGACAAAGGTGGCGGCGGGGAGAATCTTGAGGTCTGCGTGTGTACGTCCGTACTTGGCCAGGCGCCCCTTCATGTCGGCGTAGAAGGCCTTGCCCGCTTCGAGGGTTCCGTGCCCGGTGAAGATGGCGTCTGCCTTGGCCGCGCCGAACTCGCGTCCTTCGTCGGAGTCACCTGCCTGCAACAGAACTGGATGCCCCTGCGGACTCCGTGGTACTTCGAAGCGTCCGGAGATGTCGAACTGCTTACCGGAGTGTTGGAACTGGCCGACCTGCTGGTCGGTGGCGAAAACACCGCGCTCACGGTCGACGATCGGACGGTCGATGCTCCAACTGTCCCACAGCGTCCGTACTGCGTCGACCAACTCGTTGGCGCGTGCATACCGCTCGGAATGCTCCAGATACCCGCCGCGGCGGAAGTTCTCGCCGGTGAAGGCGTCCGAGGAGGTGACCAGGTTCCAGGCGGCGCGGCCGTCGGAGAGATGATCGAGCGTCGAGAACTGCTTGGCCAACTCGTACGGTTCGTTGAACGTCGTGTTGATCGTCCCGGCCAGGCCGAGATGCGTTGTCACACCGGCAACCGCATTGAGAATACTGAAGGTGTCCGGGCGACCGACCACGTCGAGGTCGTGAATTTTGCCCTGATGCTCGCGTAGGCGCAAACCCTCTGCGAGGAAGAAGAAGTCGAACAATCCGCGTTCGGCACTGCGTGCGAGATGCTCGAACGAGCTGAACTCGATCTGACTCTTGGACGCCGGATCGGTCCACACCGTGGTGTTGTTCACGCCGGGAAAGTGAGCGCCCAGATGAACCTGCTTGCGAATCCTGTTCTGTGTCATCGGTGTTCCTGTTCTTTACTCGCGCTACGCGAACTGATTGACGGGCAACTCGAAGCCCAACCGCTCGCGCAGTGTCGGGGCGGTACTCGGTCGCGGATTGAGAGTTGGAACTACGTCCGTCGCGATCTTGTCCACGGCGGCGGCCAGCGCCAGGGGACGCAGAACCACACCGTCGATCCCGGCGAGCCCACCGATCTCACGCAATAGCGCAGTCAAACCCGCGCTGTCACCGCGATAGAACAACGAGTGCGGTGCATACGGCGCTCCCGCCCATTCCTCGAGTTCCGCCAAAGCGTCGTCGGCGGCACCGCGATCGGCTCCGAGAAGTACGTCGACATCGAGGAGCACTCTGACGCTGCGCCCGAGGGCAGCCGCACTCGCGTGGACCAGCTTGGCCGTAGCTTTGCCCTCGCCGAGGTCGGTTGCCGAAATCCGAATCAGATCTCCGCGCGCAACGGCGAGTTCGCGGGCCTCCGGTCGACTCGCGTCGACGGCGATCAGCGGCTGGCCCTGTGGCGATCGCGGCGTGATGGACGGGCCCTTGACGGAAAAGTTCTTTCCCTCGAAATCGATGTAGTGCAGCTTGTCCCGATCGATGAAACGTCCGCTCACAGCATCACGTATCTCGGCGTCGTCCTCCCAGCTGTCCCACAGCCGACTGACCACCTCGACCGCCTCGGACGCTTCCTCCCACGCAGACTCCGGACCCTGCACTGCCTTTCGGCCGAACAACGCCGCCTGCTCGGTGGTGTCGGACACCGCGACCTGCCAACCGGCCCGCCCAGCAGACGAGTAGTCGATGCTCGCGACAGCCTTGGAAATATGGAACGGTTCGGTGTGCGTGACCGTCGCAGTGGGGATAAGGCCGATGCGCGAGGTCACAGCACTCAGCCTCGCCGCGGTTGCCACTGCTTCCAACCTGCCCTGTACAGCGTGCTGGCCCTCGGATTGGAGCCCGAAAGAATCGGGGAGGAACGCCAGATCCACCCCACCCTGATCCGCGGCGGTCACCAGGTCCACCCAGTACGACGGCGTGAACAGATCTTCGGCGCGCGAATCCTCGCGTCGCCAGGAGTGCGGATGAGCTCCGGCGCCCTCGAATTCGAGGCCGACTAGGAATGCTCCGGAACTACGCTCGGACATGTTGGGCCTTTCCTGTCGAATGATCCCGCCCGGGGATCGCGTCGAGAAGTGTGCGTGTGTACCCGTTTCGGGGATTGTCGAAAATCTCGGCGGTAGTGCCGATTTCGAGCAATCGCCCAGCTTGCATGACGCCGACTACGTCACTGATCTGGCGAACTACCGCCAGATCGTGGGAGATGAAGAGATAGGTCAGTCCCAGCTCTCGCTGCAACTCGTCGAGTAGCGCCAAGATCTGCGCTTGAACCGAGACGTCGAGAGCGGATACCGGCTCGTCGAGAACGAGCAGATCCGGCTTCAGAGCGAGCGCGCGAGCGATCGCCACCCGCTGACGCTGGCCGCCCGAGAGTTCGGCCGGCTTGCGGCTCAGGAACTGCTCGGGCAGTGCAACCTGATCGAGCAACTCGGCGGCACGGCTCTGTTGCTGACTGCGTCCTCCAACCTTGAAGGCCCGCAGCGGCTCCGCCACGATGTCTTGGACGGACAATTTCGGGTCGAGTGACGCGTAAGGGTTCTGATACACGAGCTGAATCTTTCGACGCAGCTCGCGCAGGTCTCTGCCCTTGACCTTCGTGATGTCCTGACCGTCGAAGGTGATGGTGCCGGCGTCCGCCTGCTCCAATCGCACGGCAATGCGTGCGGTGGTCGACTTGCCGGAGCCTGACTCCCCGACCAGTGACACCGTCTGACCCTTCGGGACAGTCAGCGACACTTCATCAACCGCGGTGATCGAACTCCCGCGGCCGACGTTGAAACGCTTGGTGATTCCGGTCAGCGTCAGCAGCGGCGTCGTGTCCTGACGGACCGGGCGATCAACCGGTCCCGAGGACAGGCTCGGCGCAGAGTTCAGCAGCTTCTTCGTGTACTCGTCTCGCGGGTCTCCCAGAATATCTGCGGTACGGCCGGATTCGACGATCCTGCCGCCCTGCATGACCAGGATCCGGTCCGCGCGGTCTGCGGCCACACCCAGGTCGTGCGTGATCAGGAGCACGGCGGCACCGGATTCGGCGATTCGCTCGTCGAGATGGTCGAGAATGCGTCGTTGAACCGTGACGTCCAGAGCACTGGTCGGCTCGTCGGCGATGATGAGGGTCGGGTTCGCCACAAGAGCGATGCCGATCAGAACTCGTTGCCGCATACCGCCGGACAGCTCGTGTGGGTACTGGCGTGCCCGGATTTCCGGGCGGTCGATACCCGCACGCTCGAGCACGGCGACGGCATCCAACCGCGCTGTTCGCCGGTCGGCGAGGCCGTGGATCCGCAGGACTTCTGCAACCTGGTCGCCGATCCGGGTCACCGGGTTGAGCGAGGTCGTCGGATCCTGCGGCACCAAACCGATACGAGCGCCGCGGATTCGCTGCCACGCGCGGTCGGAGTACGAATCGATTCTCTCACCTTCGAACTCGACGCTTCCGCCCGTGATGTGGCCGCTACCGGCGAGCAGGCCCAGTATCGCGTGCGCCGTTGTCGACTTTCCCGAACCCGACTCCCCCACCACCGCAACCACTTCGCCGCGGCCGACGGTGAAACTCACACCGGATACGGCCGGCTCGTTGCCGTAGGAGATCTGCAGGTCGGTGACGGAAAGCAACTGTTCCTCGGTCGTGCTCATCGTCGGTTGCTCCTTTCGATCTCATGGCCGATACGGTGTGCCGAGATGACCACGGCGACAATCGCGAGACCGGGAAGTGTTGTCATCCACCAGGCATTGGCGAGGAAGTTGCGCCCCTCGGATACCAGCGATCCCCATTCAGGGGTAGGCGGAACCGCACCGAATCCCAAGAAGCTCAGTGCCGACACTGCAAGAACTGCCTGCCCGAACTCGACTGCGGACAGCGCGACCACGGGCGCGTACGAGTTGGGCAGCACGTGCCGACGCAGGACACCGAGCCACTGCACACCCGAGCTAAACGCGGCCTCGACGTACTGAGCGCCGCGCACCCGCATCACTTCGGCACGCATCACTCGCGCAAAATTGGCGACCATACTGACGCCGACCGCGATGGCAACGTTGATGGTGCCGAAGCCGAGTGCGGTCACCAACGCCAGCGAGAGCAGCAGCGCCGGAATGGACAGCAGGACATCGACAATGCGCATCAGAACGGCGTCGACGACTCCGCCGACAAAGCCCGCGAGCAGACCGATGATCGATCCTGCTACCAACGCGATTCCCACCGCTACCAAAGTCGCGGTCAGGGACAGTGCAGCGCCGTGCACGAAGCGTGTGTACAGGTCACGCCCGAGGTTGTCGGTTCCGAACCAATGCGCCAGGCTCGGGCCCTGCAGTTTGTCTGCCGGGACGCCGGACAACGGATCGCCGCTGGCAAAAAATCCGGGTGCGACGGCAAAGCCGATGGCAAGCAACACGATCAACACCGGAATCACCAAGCCGGGCTTTCGGATCCAGCCGATGGCCGTGGACTTTCGGCGCGAAACAACAGGTGCCTTCGCCTCGACGCGCGGATCGAGGAGTAGGGGTTCGATCAATGTGTCAGACATGAGCCGGCTCCAGATCGGTCGAGCTTTCGGTATTCGACTTTTCGGTGTGACTCTTCTTCGTCTGGATGATCCGTGGATCTATCAAGGGGTAGAAGAGGTCGACCGCGAGGTTGACGAGCACGAACACGAGAGAGGCGAACACAACGACTCCCTGCACCACCGGGATGTCCTGCGCCATCACCGACGTCTGGGTCAGACGGCCGACGCCCGCGCGGGAGAACACCGTCTCCACGACCACCGAACCAGCCAGCAGAGTTCCGACCAGTACACCGGCGATGGTGAATGCCGGAATGCTCGCCAGTCGCAACGCGTGACGGGTCTGCACGCGCCAACGGCTGGCACCCTTGGCATAGGCGGTCTCCACGTGCGGCGAACGCAGCGTCGACTGCAGGCTGGTCGTGAGGACCTGTGCGATAACGGCGCCGGTCGGGATCGCGAGGGTGATCGCGGGGAGAACTACCGTTGCGAATCCCTTGTCCCCGAATGCCGGGAAGATGTGCATACGGAACGAGAAGAGTTGCAGGAGGATCAGACCCACCCAGAAGGTGGGCACTGCCACTCCCAGAGGCGGCAGCGAGAACAACAGGTTCGCCAGCCACCACTTGCGGGTGTAGGTAGCGAAGAACGCGATCGCCACTCCGAACAGCACGGCGAGAACCAAAGCCGTGGTTGCCAGCACCAGGGTGCTCGGCAATGCCGAGAAGATGGCATCCGTCACCGACTGACCGGTGGAGATCGACGTACCGAAATCGCCGCGAAGAGCCTTGGTCAGCGATGTCCAGTACTGCACCCACACCGACTGGTCCAAGCCGTATCGTGCCCGAAGCTGATCGAGCGCAGCCTGATCCACTGCAACACCCTGCCCGGATGAGTCCGCAGCCATGCTGACCGGATCGCTCGGCAGGAGGAACAGAATCACGAACGAAATGGTGAAGGCGGCCCAAAGGACAACTGCGGCCTGGCCCAGTCGGGTGAGTACGTATCGAGTCATGACTACTTACCCGACAACCATGCGTCGTAGAACTGCAGGCGTGACGAGGCTTCGAAGTTCAGATCCTGAACACTCGATCCGGCGCCGATGGCCTGCGAGAGCTCGATGGTGGGAATGGACAGCCCACGGTCGAGGATCAATTCCTGTGCGGTGGATACCAGTTCGCCGCGCTGCCCGTTGTCCGTGGCTGCAAGCTGCTCGGTGAGAACCTTGTCGAGCTCCGGATCTGCGCCGCGACGGTTGAGGTTGCGGCCCTCGGTGCTGAACGA
This sequence comes from Rhodococcus sp. GB-02, assembly GCF_053470465.1. Lineage (NCBI taxonomy): Bacteria > Bacillati > Actinomycetota > Actinomycetes > Mycobacteriales > Nocardiaceae > Rhodococcus > Rhodococcus sp. GB-02. Next base: position 1,803,184 of record NZ_JBPUKE010000001.1, on the reverse strand, counting down.
CGCCCGCAGGATGTCGGCGTCGGCCCTAGTGCTGTTGTAGTACAGCGAATCGTAATCACCCGACACCCCCTTCTCGGTCCATTCACCGTTCGAGACCAGATTGAGCTGCAGGTCGACGCCGACCTTCTTGAGCTGCTGCTGAACGAGCTCGAGAATGGCCTGATTACCCGAGAACACCGGGCTGAACGTGACGCTGAAAGTGAGCTTCTGCCCGTCCTTCTCGCGAATACCGTCGCTTCCGGTCTTCCAACCGGCTGCATCGAGAAGCTTCGCCGACTTGTCGGCGTCGTACGTCACGACACTGGATTCGTCGGTGTAGAGCGGAGTGGTGTGAGCCAACGGGCTCGTTGCCGGGAAGAACGACGGATCCAGAACGGTGTCGACGAGCTCTTGCCGGTTGATCGCCGGAACGATGGCCTGGCGGACAGACTGATCAGCGAGAACTCCACGACTGACGTTGGGCTGGAAGAAGAAGCTCACGCCCGGGTTCGGCCGGGTGAGGATGCGTCCGCCTGCGCCCTCGATCTGCGGTGCGTCCTGTGGGAGCGCATCGCTGACCGCATCGAGCTGGCCGGAAGCCACGCTGCCCGCGCGCACACCGGATTCGGGGACCACGGTGAAGTCGACGCCGTCGAGGTAGGCCTCGCCCTGATGCGCGACCGCGTCCGACGCCCAGTTGTATCCCGCGCGCTTGGCGATCTTGACACTCTTGTCCTGCTGCCAGTCGGTGTAGACGAACGGCCCGGAGGCGATTACCGCTGCACCGGGGCAGCGCTGCTCGGATGCCAGTGCAGTGGTGGAATCAGCGAGGATTCCGAGCTGCGGCGTCGAAGTTGCTTGCAGGAACTGAACATTGGGTCCAGAGAAATTGATCTTCGCCGTGTGTGCGTCAACGACGTCGGTACCCGTGTAGGAGGACAGGTAGCTCTTCGCCAACGACGCGTTCGGCCCGAGGTTCTTGACCGAATCGAAGGTCTTCTTCACCGAATCCGCCGTCACCGGTGTGCCGTCACTGAAAGTGGCATCGTCGCGAAGGACAAACGTGAAGCTCGCGGCGTCGGGGCTGATCTCCCAACTCTTGGCGAGCCACGGGGTGATCTCTCCGGAGTCGGGATTTTGATCGGTCAGCGAATCCACCACGGTACGAGTGACATACACCGTCTGGTTACTTCCGGCCTGGGCCGGATCGGCGCACGTCGGCGCCTGCGAGAGGCCGTAGCGAAGGGTTCCACCGGACTGCGCGGGACCCGCGTCGGCACCGCTGTCACTTCCGTTGCTGCTGCAGCCGGCGAGGACCGTGCCGAGAACCGAGAGAGCACCGATACCGGCAATTACGGTCGCGCGTTTACGGGCACCGAATGAGGGCGAGGACACCAAGAACTCCTAAAGAGGCATGCCGAAGAGCGCACCCGCCGCCCTGAAGCAAGAAGCTCCGAAAAGGCGATCGAGCACGAATCACTTGTGCAGAGAAGAGAAAACAGACTTGTCGACGACTCGCCTGAGTGTGAATGACTGACCGAGGTCAGTTGGTACAGAAAGATCCCGCGGTGCGGCACAGGTCTACGTGACGACGCGACCAGGCGGTATCGAAACCGCCTTCGACTGCCTTCATTTCGTGTTCCTCCATCGGTCCTGGCGGTAGCACCCGCACCCGATCACTCGGGGGGTTGCTGCGACTTCAATGAGCCAGGTCTCTCGGTCGCTCTGGATGGTCGTTCGCAAGTGTACGAGGTCAAACCCGGGTGTTGTCAACCCGGTCGGTAGGAATTGCTGCTCGGGTCACATTTTCGAGCACTCGAAGTTGTTTCTCGAACGGGTGGACTCCCACCTCTTCGGGCGAGAGTGAAGCGTCGTAAAGCGGTGTGTATCCACTGGACAGATACAGCGCGAGCGCCTCGGGTTGCCGAGGGCCCGTCGTGAGGAACACCCGGTTGTATCCGCGAAGTTCGATCTCTCGTTCCAACTCACGAACGACGACCTTGCCGAGGCCGCGCTTCCGATAGTCGGCCGATGTCCAGATTCTTTTCAGTTCGGCGGTGGTGGAATCGAATTGGCGAAATGCACCGCCCGCAATCGGTACATCCGCGTGGGTGAGCACCAGTAGCGCCCCCTGCGGGTACGCAAATTCTTCTGCCGGGTACGTGGTGAGATCCTCGAGCATCGCTTCGCGAGTTCCGCCGTAACGCGAGCTGTATTCGAGCGCCAACTCCGCAATCAGTGGAGCTGCCAAGGGATCGTCCTGCGATACCGAGTAGACCTCTACCGCGCCGATACCGTCGAGCTGCCGAGTCCCGAGCTCCAGTGCCACAACACTTTCCTCCATGAATCTGGTCAACGCTCCCCCAGCCGAAAAGCTTCCGAAGCGAGAGTGGTTCCGTCGACGAGGTCCGATACAAGTTCACCCAGGGCTGGACCGAATTTGAATCCATGACCCGAGAATCCCGCCGCAACCGTGACATCGCCGACTCGGTCGATGACGAAGTGACTGTCCGGCGTGCTCGTGTACAGGCACGTGATCGACTCGACCTGGGCGGAATCGACGCCGGGTAACCACGACTCGGCGTACTCGACCAATCGTTGCTCACCGTCGACATCAGGGGTGTAGTCGCGGGTCTGCGGAGTCACCACCGGCCCGGTCGCGTGTTCACCGATCTTGATGCCGTCCTCGGAACCGAGTCCGTAGATTCCCGCAGTCTCCAACTGTGCACCCGGGTGGTGAACGAAACTCGGCCACTCGACTCCCGGATCGAGCGGTGCGAAGTGCGCCGGTTGTTCCTGCGTCGTGCGCAGCGTCGGCAATGCGATTTCGGAGCCGAGGCCGCTGTCTGCGATCAGGTCCGCAGTCCACGCACCGGCCGCGATCACGACCTGACGAGCCGCGAGCGTTCCACTCTCCGTCACCACGTCCACGCCGTACGACGCTCGCGCGAGTGCCAGTACCCGAACGTCGTGACGGACCTCGGCACCGGCGAACACCGCTCCCGCCTTCAAAGCGGTCACGGCGCGATCCGCATGCAACCGGCCTGCATCGGGGTGATGGAGCACGGTGGTGTCGAATCGCAGCCCCGGCCAGCGCGCGGACGCCTCGGCAGGAGTGAGGATCTCACCCTTGATGCCCGCCTCGACCAATATCTGCGCCTTGGACTGCACCGCCTGCGGCAGACCGTGATCGACCGCGCCTGTGAGTTCCAGGAACCCGATGTCCGTCGTGGTCTCCAACTCCCGCCACAGCGGCAGCGCGTCGGCCGCCAACCCTGTGTACAGGTGATTGTCGTAGGCCTGACGGTAGATGCGCGAAGTACCGTGCGACGCACCGTGCTTGTGCCCCGGCCCGAACTGTTCCAGCTGTACGACGCTACGTCCGCGCGCCGCGAGCCGCCATGCGGCGGAGGACCCGACGAGCCCTCCGCCGATGACGATCACATCGGGAATCTCACTCATGGACGAGAGCTCACTTGGTCTTCGGAAGGCCGGGCGGGTTGATCAAAGACGTGTCGACGGCTTCACTGGTGATGTTCCAGCGCTCGAGGATCCGCTGGTACGTGCCGTTCTCGATCGTGTGGTTGATCGCGTCATTGATTGCCTTGATCAGACCGTTGTCCTTCTTCACCAGCACCGCGATCTGCCCCTGCAGAGTGTCGCCGGCCCCGGAGAACTCACCGACAACCTCGGTCTCCCCCGACTGCTTGGCGTGGAACTGTGATGACGGGTTCGGCCCGAAGTAGGCGTCGATCCGGCCGGACTGCAGCGGGAGGTAGTAGTCGGTGGTGTTCTGGTAGTAGGAGATGTCGGTGGGCGCCAGGCCGGCCGCGACGTTCTGCTCACTCCACTTGACCAGCAGCGCTTCCTGATTGGTGCCCGAGGAGACGGCGATCTTCTTGCCCGCGACGTCCTTGGGTTCCTTGATGGAAATTCCGGCGCCCTTCTTGGCTTCGAAGGCCAGGGTGTCGAGGCGGTAGGTCGCGAAGTCGTACTTCTCCTTACGCTCCTCTGTGACAGTCACATTGGAGAGGAAGGCGTCAGCCTCGCCGGAGTCGACGCGGACGAAGTTCTGTGCCCAGTCAGCTGTCTGCAGGTCGACCTTCAAGCCGAGAACGTCGCCGATCAGGTAGGCGAAGTCGGTCTCGGAGCCGATGAGGGTGGTGTCGTCGTCGGCGTAGAAGCGGAGCGGCGGAGCGGAACCGGCACTACCGGTGACGCGCAGCGTGCCGCGGTCGCGGATGTCCTGAGGCAGCTCGGCGGCGATGGAATCCACCTTGTCGGTGGTGATGCGATTCTGGTCGGCGGTGAGGTTGTAACCCGCGGCAGCGGTGACCTGGGCTCCGTCGGACTCGGCGTCCGCACTGCTGCACGCTGCGCTGAGCAGTCCGACGGTGGCGACAGCCGAGATCAGGAAAGTGGCGCGACGGGATGGGGAGAACATCAATTTTTCCTTTCGGGAATGTGTCTTGGTCGCGTCAGAGAACGCGGGAGAGAAAAGCCTTGGTTCGTTCGTGAATCGGATTGTCGATCACCTGCGAAGGTGGGCCCTGTTCGACGATGACGCCGCCATCCATGAAGACCGCGGTGTCCGCCACTTCCCGAGCAAAACCGACCTCGTGCGTGACGATCACCAAAGTGGCGCCGTCACGGGCCAGCTGAGCCAGGACTTCGAGAACCTCGCCGACCAGTTCCGGGTCGAGCGCCGAGGTCGGCTCGTCGAAGAGAATGACCGCCGGCCGCAGTGCCAGCGCTCGCGCTATGGCGACGCGCTGTTGCTGGCCACCGGAGAGTTGGCGGGGATACTCGTCGGCCTTGTCCCCCACTCCCACTCGCTCGAGCAGTGCGCGAGCTTCGCGGTACACCTCGTCACGGTCTCGTTTCTGGGCCGAGAGCGGAGCTTCCACCACGTTTTCCAGCGCAGTCAGGTGCGGAAACAGGTTGAAGTTCTGGAACACGAATCCGATGTGTGAACGCTGTTTCAGGATCTCTCGGTCACGCAGTTCGTGAAGTCGATTTCCCTTGCGCCGGTATCCGATCAGTTCTCCGTCGATCCGCACGGTCCCTCGGTCGACCTTCTCGAGGTGATTGAGGGTGCGCAACAAGGTGGACTTACCGGAACCGGACGGGCCGAGAATGACGGTCACTTCACCCTTGCGGACCAGGAGATCTACGCCGGCAAGTACTTCCAGCGCGCCGAACGACTTGTGGATTCCGCGCGCTTCGACGGCGTACACCGTCTCTTCGGCCAGCTCTGCGGTCATCGGGTCGCACCTCTCGGAAAATCGAGACGCGCATCACGAATCTCGTCGAACTTCTTGCGAGCCTTCTGTATCGGAGTCAAAGGAAGAGCGCGGGCGGATCCACGGGCGTAGTGGCGCTCAACGTAGTACTGACCGATCGAGAGCAACGTCGTGAGGATGATGTACCAGATCGTGGCGACCATCAGCAGGGGCACAACTCGTCCGTTGCGGCCGAAGATGACCTGCACCTGGTAGAACAGTTCGGCGATCGCCATGGTGGAGACGATGGACGTTCCCTTGAAGAGTCCGATGACCTCGTTGGCGGCATTGGGGAGGATCGCCCGCATCGCCTGCGGGAGAACGATCTTGAAGAACTGTCGACTGCGCGGAATACCGAGCGAGTGAGCAGCTTCGATCTGACCGTGATCGACCGAGATGATTCCGGAGCGGATGATCTCGGCCGAGTACGCGGCCTGGTGTAGCGCCAAACCGATAACTGCTGCGGTGAATCCGCCGATCACACCACTGACCTGGAAGGTGAAGAACTCCGGCCCGAAAGGTATTCCGAGAGAAAGCGTCTGGTACAGGTACGTGATGTTGAACCAGAAGAGCAGCTGCACGATGAGCGGAATCGAGCGGAAAGCCCAAATGTAGGTCCAGGCGATCACCTGCAGGACCGGGTTCTTCGACAACCGGCCGAGTGCCAGGAACACTCCGAGACCGAATCCGAGGATCGTCCCCCACAGGGTCAGTTTGATCGTCATCCACAACGCGGCAAGCACTGATTTCGCAGTGAAGTACTGCGCGAACGTAGGCCAGTCCCAGCCCGGGTTGACGACGAGTCCGTGAATGAACTGAGCAAGCAATGCCAGCACAACTGCGCTGATCAACCAGCGCAGCGGGTGCCAGGTACGAGCAACGACAAGTTCCGAGTCGGGAAGTTGCGGCTCGGCCACCGACTTGTCGGGGCGGACATCGGTGGGCGCGCTCACGGCGCACTACCTGACGGAATGGACATCACGAATAGACCTTTCAGGGAATGGGGACGCAGCTGTGTTCTCGAGGTGGTGTGCTCGAGTTGCGAAGACGACGGCAGTTCGGTCAGTGACAGTGACACGAAGCGGTGCGGCACAGATCGATGTGACGACGCCTGTGCGCAGCGTGCGAAGTGGAACCCATGTGATGCCTTCCATCGGTCCTGGCGGTAGCACCCGCTCCCGATCACTCGGGGGGTTGCTGCGACGTCGACGAGCCAGGTCTCTCGGTCGCTCTGGATGGTGAGCAAAGACTAGACGCGAAATGCCGAGTCGTCAAATATTGTATTTCCCTGCACTGCAAGGGAAATGAAGGTCTCTCCACGTTGAAATCGCACTGATTCCAACGGTGCCCGAAGCCTTGGCCGCCGTGTTCAATGGAGTGTTCGAATCAAGACCGGGACCGCCGTCCGGACTGACTTTTCCTCTGCCGTACCGTCTGCGGAGTGAGTGGAATCGACGCTTTCTTCATCTTGTTGGCCGGTATCGGTGCGGGCGCGATCAATGCCGTGGTCGGCAGCGGAACGCTGATCACGTTTCCCACCCTGGTCGCCTTCGGCATGCCGCCGGTGACCGCGACGATGTCCAACGCAGTCGGGCTCGTCGCCGGCGGGGTTTCAGGGACGTGGGGATACCGGCGTGAGTTGTCGGGACAGGGGGATCGTCTGAAATGGCAGATTCCGGCGTCGCTCGCCGGCGCGCTCCTCGGTTCGTGGTTGCTCATGCACCTACCCGAGAAACTGTTCGAGACCATCGTTCCGGTGCTGTTGATCCTGGCTCTCGCACTTGTGCTCCTCCAACCACGTATCCAGGCGTGGGCGAAGAAGCGCTCCACCGAAGAAACGGCGCTGTCCACCAAGAGGCTGATGCTCCTGACCGCCGGCACCTTTGCAGTCGGCATCTACGGCGGTTACTTCACCGCCGCGCAGGGCATCCTCCTCATCGGTGTGATGGGTGCCATCCTCCCGGAAACCCTCCAGCGCATGAACGGCGCGAAGAACCTGCTCTCACTGCTCGTCAACATCGTCGCAGCCGGGATGTACATCACTCTTGCCTTCGACCAGATCAATTGGGCAGCAGCCGGATTGATCGCTGTCGGCTCACTCGGTGGTGGCGTTCTGGGCGCCCGCTACGGACGACGCCTGTCCCCCACTGCACTGCGCTACACGATTGTCGTCGTCGGCCTGGTCGGCTTGTGGCGTCTTCTCGCTTGACCGCCCACATCGGGCGGCCCCCGCACATACTGGAGATATGACCAGAACAGACGATCAGACCGGTTGGACCTACCTCATGGACATGGACGGGGTTCTCGTCCACGAGGAGCACTTGATACCCGGAGCAGACACGTTCCTGGCAGAACTGGCGTCGAACGACATTCCGTATATGGTGCTCACCAACAACTCCATCCGCACCCCGCGTGACCTGCGAGCACGCCTCCTCAACTCGGGACTCGACATCCCGGAGAAGTCGATCTGGACGTCAGCGCTCGCTACCGCGACCTTCCTGGCCAACCAGCGTCCGGGCGGCAGCGCCTACGTGGTCGGCGAATCGGGGCTGACCACTGCACTGCACGACATCGGCTACGTCCTGACGGATAGTGACCCCGACTACGTCGTCCTCGGCGAGACGCGCACGTACTCCTTCGAGGCAATCACCACCGCCATTCGCCTGGTCGAGCGCGGATCGCGGTTCATCGCCACCAACCCCGACGCCACCGGGCCGTCGCGCGACGGCTCTCTACCGGCAACCGGCTCGGTCGCCGCTCTCATCACCAAGGCAACCGGACGCGATCCCTACTACGTCGGCAAGCCCAACGCTTTGATGATGCGCTCAGCCCTGCGGTCCATCGGCGCTCATTCGGCCAACACATTGATGATCGGCGACCGCATGGACACCGACATCGTCTGTGGCCTCGAAGCCGGACTGCAGACGATTCTGGTGATGACCGGGATCTCGACCCGCGCGTCGGTCGAGCTCTACCCCTACCGCCCGACCATCGTCCTCGAGTCAGTCGCCGATCTTGTGGGAACGACAACCGATCCATTCCGTAGCAACACAAACAATTGATTCAAATTGCAAAACAAAACCGCGAGTCGGTAATTAGCCGGCGAAAGAACGGTGAATTTGCCAGAATCCGACTAGTCCGCTTTTTCCAACTAGACAAACAATCGGTTTTCTTCAGACCAGAATTACATAATGGTAGTTATACACAGTTCAGAAGCGGTTTTCTGGACCAGAAAAGGTGGATCGCAGTCGAAAAAGAATTTGCGACAAAGCAGTAACGAATCGTTTGCCGTGGATGATACTCATTTCTGAACGACCCATTTCGGGTCCCAGACATGAAATGAGATTTTCATGAAGAAGCAGACCAAGGGCGCGATCGCTGCTGCGGCGGCCGGTGCCCTCCTCCTCGGCGGTGCGGGCTCGCTCGCAGTGTGGAGCGACTCAGCCGACGTCGGAGGCGGCGGACCCGTCACTTCCGGTGCACTCGACCTGAGCGCCTGCGCACCGGTCGGCGGCGGTTGGAACTCCCTCAACCCAACGAAGACCGCAATCACCAACATCTCGGCTTACCGCATCGTCACTACCGAGAGCATCGAATACACCTGCGACGTCACCGTGACCGCAGTGGGCGATCGTCTCGCGGCTGTTCTGACCGCGGATACGGCCGGCATCGTTCCGGGTGCCAACAGCGCCGAACTTGCCGCCGCTGTACAGCCGGTTACGACCATCAAGGATGCTGGTGGCAACCCGATTTCACAGATCACCAAGGTACAGAACGGCACGATCGTGCACGTCGGAGTCCGTCTGAACTTCACCGAGGTGGCCAATCAGGTCGCACAGAATCAGTCGCTGAACTTGGCGGCGATGAAGTTGGTCGTCACTCAGCCAGCGCTGACTCCGGCTCCGTAATTTCATGAGGAAAAGGGTCTGGGGAGCTATCGCAGTCGCGGTGGCTGCTGTAGCGGTGTTCGCATCGTCACAGCAGTCGCTCGCACTGTGGTCCGATTCGGCGAGCGCGAGTGGTGGGACCGCAACTGCCGCCAGCGTCAACCTCACCGTTGGCACATCGGCCGGAACCAGTGCGGCCTACTCCCTGGCGAACTTGACGACGGCCGCGACGCCTATCGTCCCGGGGAACACGGTGCAAGCTCCGCTCACCGTCAAGAATTCGGGGTCTGATCCTCTGCAGTGGCGAATGCAGTCGACGACCACACTTCCGGGATTCACGTTGACCACGTACGGAGTTGCCAACGAAGGTGCCTGCCCTGCCGGCGTCAACACCACGGCCCCGGCAGTGACCCCATTGACGTCCGGATCGATGAATGCATCGCTGCAATACCCGGTTTCTCCCGCGTACATGCCGACTCCGCTCGCATCTGGTGGCACATACGTCCTGTGTCTGCGGCTCACGGTGGAGGCTGGTGCGGTTTCCGGTCAGACGAACAACGCCACCTTCACGTTCCAGGCAGGGGCGGCATGACGAAACACTCGACCAAACGCGGTGAACGTACCGGCCCTCTGTGGTGGGTCACCTCGATTGTCAGCTGGACACTGCTGTTGGCGATTTCGGCTGTCATCGTCGCGACCATCGTCGTCCCCTTCTTTGCCGGCGCACAACGCTTCACGATTCTGACCGGTTCGATGCGCCCGACGTACAACCCTGGATCACTGGTGGTAGTCAAACCTGTCGATCCATCCGAACTTGGGATCGGTACACCCATCACCTACCAGCTCGAATCCGGGCAGCCAACCGTCGTCACGCACCGGATCATCGCCACAAGTGAAAACCAGAAGGGTGAAAGAACTTTCATCACCCAAGGCGACGCGAACGGTGAACGCGACGAGAAAGAAGTACGGCCAGTACAGATCCGGGGAAAGGTTTGGTACAGCCTTCCGTATCTCGGCTACGTCAACACTTGGCTCACAGGAGAGCAGCGGATCGTGATCGTGGTGATAGTCGTGACGGCACTACTGCTGTACGCGGCCTACATGATGATCAGCGGCATCCGCGACGGCCGGAAGGAGCGAGCTCGAGCCCGATTGGCTCCTGACCCTGCAGCTTCCAACGTCACCGACTCCGTCCAGATCGAGAGAGGCCAACACGATGCCCTCGCACCCTGACCGTCCGGCCCACCGGATTCGTCACCTGTTGACCAGCACGCGTTTTCGCGCGCTGCTCGCACTGGGGATGGTGCTAGGCGTCGGCGGTGTGACCACACTCGCGGCCTGGACGTCCTCCGCCACTGCGATTTCGGGAAACATCACGACCGGGTCGATCAATCTACAGTTGAACACCACAACCCAACCCATGCTGACCACAACACTGAGCTTCAGCCAACTCGGCAAAACCGGGATGCTCCCCGGCGACTCGAACTCCGCCATCGTCAAAGTCAACAACGTGGGGGCAGGCGTGAATCTTCCTCTGAAATACACGATTACTTCCACCAGCGCCGGCGCACTGACGACCTACTTGCGGATGACTGTGTCGTCGAACGGAACTGTGGCCAACAAATGCACAGATGGCAGCAATGTGGTGTCGTCTTTACCCCTGACCCTCACCGCAAATCAGGCGGTCGGTGCGCCCGACCGTTCTCTGGCTGTCGGGGCAACCGATAATCTCTGTGTCTCGGTGACGCTTCCGACAAGTCCGACCCCACCGACGAGCAGCTCGTCGAGCGTCGTCCTGAACTTCTCGGCAAAGGTGTGAGCGCCGTGTCACGACATACCAATATTCGACCGAAAGCCTCTATGCCGAGGCGGATTCAGGAAATCCTGCTCACGGTCGGAGCCCTCGCCGGTCTGGCATCCATCGCCTTGTTCGTTGCCGGCTTCGCTTTCGGTATCACGCCGCTGATCTTCAAGAGCGGATCGATGTCTCCCACGATCGATACCGGCGCGCTGGCATTTGCGCGCACAGTGCCTGCTTCGGAAGTTCAAGTCGGTGACATCGTCAGTGTCTACGACAACCAAGGCGTTCGAATCACCCATCGTGTCGACACGATCGAGCAGCAAGGCAACAATCTTGCCGTCGCACAACTGCGCGGCGACGCAAATCCCGTCGCAGACCCAGATCCTTACGTCATCACCGAAGCGGATCGAGTCTTCTTCAGCGTCGGCCGACTCGGCTATGCCGCAGTCTGGTTGTCAGGGCCGAGTGGCATTGTCCTCGGTGCGATTGCCGTCGGGGGACTGCTGTACATCGCATTTCGCCCCCGAAAGAGAGCGGATGAAGGGGAACCCGGGCTGGATCGTCAGGATTCGCGCGGCGATTCCCACGCCTTCAAGGCAATCGTCGCATTGGCAACGGTCGGTCTCAGCGTGACGGGCATTACGAACATAGGTGGAACACAGGCCGCCTTCACGGGCACGGCGACAGCGGGCAGCATTTCGTTCAGCACTTCAGCAAGCTTTCCGAAACCTCCCGCATCAATGACCTGCTCGGACAAGGGAACTTCCGTCCTGCTCGCTTGGCCTGGCGTTGCCACGGATACATTTCGAATCATCGTCCGAAATGCAACCAACACCACCCAACCTCCGCTGATCAGAGACGTGACCGGCCTCTCGACGACCCTGACGTTGTCCGATCTGCCCAGCGGCGGGATTCTCCTGTCGAACACGAACTACGATGTCGAATTACACGGACTCGGTGGAAGTTACGTGACACCGGAATACACCGGGTACCGCATCAGCAGTTCGACACTGCTCATCATCCTCAATGACATGGCGTGTGTATCCGGACCCACGAGCGGAACCACGGCAGCCTCAGCTCCGGCCGCTCGGTCGGCGCTGGTTGCGCAAGCTCAGAGTGCTACGACCACCACCCCCACCGCAGCAGTCAGTTCGGTCACACCTTCACCCACGACTACTCCGAGCGCATCAACAACCACGCAGGCCACGACAACTACCAGCACAACTACGCCCTCGACAACCACCTCGTCACCGGCTACAGCTACGCCGTCCTCAGCGACAACGACCAGGACAACGACACCCGAAACAACTACGACCACCGCGAGCGAGGTTCCCATCGACGCCCCGGCGACCACGACCGGTCTCAGCGCCCAGAAGCTCTCGACTGTCAGTGGAACCGTTGTGTCCGTGTCGAATTCATCAGGGACTGAGATATACCGAGGTACCGTCGACACCGACGCTGTCCTCCACTGGCTCACCGGAACTGATCAGTTGTATGTGATCACCACTGCAGGCGTCACCGTCATCGACACGTCAACGGGGGTCTGGGCCGAATCTCCCGCCCCGAGCGAACTTCCGGACGAGATCAAGGCATTGGTGCCGTGATGAAAAAAACGACGAAAGCCGCAATGGCAGTCGCCGCGGCCGGAGCTGTATTGCTCGGCGGTTCGGGCACATTGGCGAAGTGGACGGACAGCGCGACTTTGACAAGCGCCGCCGTCCAATCCGGGAGGCTGGAGCTGGGGGCATGCGTCACCACGCAAGGGGGAGGGTGGTATTCACAGGTGTACGTGAACTACGACCCCAATCCGAACCCACTCGTACCCATCCCCGATATCACTACGTATCGACTCAAGCCCGGATACAACTACACATTCTTCTGCGACTCGGTAGTCACGGCCACTGGTCCGAGATTGAAAGCCAACGTCATGGTCGACAAGTCCAAGCTGAGCGGCGGCATCGCCACTGCCCCCAACGTCGGCCTTCGAACCTATGTAACGGATCAGAGCAACAATCTGCTCTATGACAGCAGCGCACCCGCACCCAACGTCGGAGTGGTCACCTCGGCGCTGAACAACACCTATCTGGCGGCCCAGGTGCTGTTCACGATCTACCCCGCTGACACGACGAGCTCAGGTCTCACGCTGAATACGACGGCGTTGACGATCGACGTCGAACAACTGGGTCTCACGCCCGCGCCGTAGAACGCCTTGCCGACGGAAGTTCAAGGCAAGGCGCTCTAGCGATTCAGCCGAGAGCTCGCTTCAGATCAGCCAACAGATCAGCCGTGTCTTCGAGCCCGACGGACAGACGCACAACGCCATCTGTAAGACCCACTGCCGCACGGCCTTCCGGACCCATCGCCCGGTGCGTCGTCGTGGCGGGATGAGTGATCAAGGACTTGGAGTCACCGAGGTTGTTGGAGATGTCGATGATGCGCAGGCCGTTGAGAACCTCGAATGCCCGCTTCTTGCCCTCACCGTCGGAGGCGTTGAGCTCGAATGTGACAACGGTTCCGCCGCCGCTCATTTGAGACTTCGCGAGCTCGTGCTGCGGGTGTGAAGTCAGGTACGGATACTTGACCCACTTGACGCCGGAGTGCTCTTCGAGGAATTCGGCGATCTCGAGGGCCGAAGCCACGGAGTGCCGAATGCGGACCGGCATGGTCTCGAGACCCTTGAGCAACGTCCACGCGTTGAACGGGCTGAGCGCAGGTCCGGTGTGCCGCATCAGTTCTCGAACGGGACCGCTGATGTACTCCTCGGTTCCGAGGATCGCGCCACCGAGCACGCGACCTTGACCGTCGATGTGCTTGGTGCCGGAGTACACAACGACGTCGGCACCAAGATCGAGGCTGCGCTGCAACAGGGGTGTCGCGAAGACGTTGTCCAGCACTACCTTTGCCCCGGCCGTATGAGCAAGCTCCGACACCCGCCGAACGTCGACGAGGGACTGCATCGGGTTGGACGGCGTCTCGAAGAACACCGCCGTGGTGGGCACGGACAGCGCCTCTTCCCACTGCGCATTGTCCTCGCCGTCGACAAAAACGACCTCGACGCCCCAGCGCGGGAGAATCTCGTTGCACACCACGAAGCAGGATCCGAAGAGGCTGCGCGCGGCAACCAGTCGGTCGCCGTTGCCCAACAGCGCACCCAACGCCGTGAAGACGGCTGACATTCCGCTGGCCGTCGCAAAGCAGGCTTCCGCGCCTTCGATCAGACGAAGACGCTCTTCGAACATCTTGACCGTCGGGTTGCCGTAGCGAGAGTAGACAAAGTGATCCACCTCGCCGGTGAAGGCTTGTTCGGCGGCTTCTGCACTCTCGTAAACGAATCCGGAGTTGAGGAACAGCGCTTCGGACGTCTCCTCGAACCCGGTGCGCATCAGTCCGCCGCGAACACCGAGAGTGCCGAGACCGACGTCGTCCGGCAGCGCTCGTTGAAATGCGCCACCCTGTGGAATTCCACTCACTGCTGCCTCCATGGCAGGCCGATGGCCCGCCAACCTACAAGTCCGCGATGTCCGTCGGCACCCAATGCGCCTTCGAACCCGTCGAGCACGTTGAACGACGGGCCGATGCCCGCCGCAGTCGCAGCTTCCGCCGCACCGATGGAACGCTGTCCGGATCGACACAGGAAGATCACCGGACGCTCCGACCCGGAGGAATCGGCAGTGATGCCGGCTTCCTTCAACTGGTCGACGAAGTTGTCATTGCGCGCGCCGGTCGGGTGGCTCACCCATTCGATCAGTGCGGCCTGCTTGCCGAGGGACGAGACATCGGGGACACCGACGTACTTCCACTCTGCATCGGTCCGCACGTCGACCAGCACGGCGTCGGGGTTTTCGCGGAGCAGCTCCCAGGCTTGCTCCGGCGTCAGATCGCCTGCGTAACTCACGTAGTCCATGTTTTCACAAGACTGCCGTTGGCGCCTGAGCGGGCCGTCAGTTGCAGACGACCCAGCGGTTGCCGTCACGGGTCAGTGCCCAGGTCGAGACTCGATCTCCCGCTCCGCCGCCGGTGATCGTCACGTCGGCCCGGGCACGATCGCCATTGACCTCGACCTTGTCCACGCCTTTGAGTTCGACGGTCCCGTCCACGCCGGCCAGCGGACCAGTGCTCGAATTGAAGCTCGCACAGGTCAGGGTCTTGACTGTCTCCGCGTCATCTCGGTTCTCGGCATCGACGTAGTCGGTGACGGAACGGCTCACACGGTCGGACTCGGTGACGTTGTCCTCGGCCGGCGAAATCCACGACGCGACAAAGATTCCACCCAGAATCAGGGCGACGATGGCGACAGCCAAGAGGAACGGCCCCGCAGACGCCTTCTTGCCATCGATGTTGTCGGATTCGCGAAGCTCGTCACTCATAATGCCAATACTCCCCCACAACTTGAAATTGTGGCCCGCCAAGGATCAGGCCCCTACCCCGAATACCCGAGACAACAGGAGAATGGGAAGAAAGAATAGGTTTACCCACAACCGATCGAGTGAGAGTGTGGATCCGTTCGGCCGCAACCGAGGCACTGTGCTTAGGTTCGGCTAAATTGGATACTTGTCGATATGTTGTCCGAACTTCGAAGAAGGTAGCTGTCCTCACGATGACTGACTCCAACCGCCCACTCCGGGTCGCGATCGTCGGCGCCGGCCCCGCCGGCATCTACGCCGCCGACGCCCTCATGAAATCCGACACCGCAGTCTCCGGCCGCGGCGTCAGCATCGACCTCTTCGAGCGTATGCCCGCGCCCTTCGGCCTGATTCGTTACGGCGTCGCGCCTGATCATCCGCGTATCAAGGGCATCATCACCGCCCTGCACAAGGTGCTCGACAAGCCTCAGGTACGCCTGCTCGGCAACATCGACTACGGCACCGACATCACCCTCGACGACTTGCAGTCGTTCTACGACGCGGTCATCTTCTCCACCGGCGCCAACGCCGACCGCGCGCTCGGCATCCCGGGTATCGAACTCGACGGCAGCTACGGCGCGGCCGACTTCGTCTCCTGGTACGACGGCCACCCCGACGTACCTCGTACGTGGCCGCTCGAAGCCGAGAAGGTCGCCGTCCTCGGCGTGGGCAACGTTGCGCTCGATATCGCCCGTGTCCTCGCAAAGACCGGCGACGAACTGCTGCCCACCGAGATCCCCGCGAACGTCTACGAGGGCCTCAAGAACAACAAGGCCGTCGAGGTTCACGTCTTCGGACGCCGCGGCCCGGCCCAGGCCAAGTTCACGCCTCTCGAACTGCGCGAACTCGACCATTCGCCGACCATCGAGGTCATCGTCGACCCCGAGGACATCGACTACGACGAGGGTTCCGAGCAGGCTCGCCGCAACTCCAAGCAGGTCGACATGGTTGCGAACACCCTGCAGGACTGGGCAATTCGCGACGTCGGAGCTCGCCCCCACAAGCTGTTCCTGCACTTCTTCGAATCTCCCACCGAGATCCTCGGTGAAGACGGCAAGGTCGTCGGCCTGCGCACCGAGCGCACCCAGCTCGACGGCACCGGCAACGTCAAGGGCACCGGCACGTACAAGGACTGGGATGTCCAGGCCGTGTACCGCGCCGTCGGTTACCTCTCGCAGAACGTCACTCAGCTGCCGTTCGACGATCAGGCAGGCACCGTTCCCAATGATGCCGGACGCGTCGTCGCCGACGACAACGCCGAAGGCGCGGCCCGGTTCATGCCGGCCACGTACGTCACCGGCTGGATCAAGCGCGGCCCCGTCGGCCTCATCGGCCACACCAAGGGTGACGCCAACGAAACCGTCGCGAACCTCCTCGAGGATTCCGTCAACTTCGCCGGCGCCGCGAACCCCGACGAGAACGCCGTCATCGAGTTCCTCGAAGGCAAGCAGGTGCCGTACACGACGTGGCAGGGCTGGTACCGCCTCGATGCCCACGAGCGCAGCCTGGGTGAGCCCGAGGGCCGTGAGCGCATCAAGGTCGTCGAGCGTCACGACATGCTGAAGGCTTCCGAGCCCGACCGCACCAACTGAGTGCACAGAAGTAACTGAACAGAAGCCGCCTACCGGCCCGACGCGACCCAGGTCACATCGGGCCGGTGGTGTGTGCAGGCACCCAGGACGACAGGGCAAAATAGACTCCGTGTTTGACGCCCATGTGCATATCATCGACCCGCGCTTCCCGCTGGTCGAGAATCACGGGTACCTGCCTGAGCCCTTCACCGTCGCCGATTACCGGGCGCGAGTTGCCTCGCTGAAGGGCCTGAGTGTGGACGGCGGAGCGGTAGTAACCGCGTCGTACCAGGGCAATGACCAGGAATACCTGAAGGCCGCACTGTCCGAACTGGGCGAAGGCTGGGTGGGCGTCGCCGCTTTACCACTCGATGCGACGGACGAAGACATCGTTGCTCTGGATGCACTGGGAGTGCGCGCCGTCCGGTTCAACCTGCGCCGCGGCGCCACCGACCTGCGTCTGCTCGCCGATCTTGCCAACCGCGCATTCGATCTGGTCGGCTGGCACGCGGAGTTCTACGTCGATGCCACACTGTTGCTGTCGTTGGAACCTGTTTTCGCCAAATTGCCCGCGGTGAGCATCGACCACCTGGGAATGTCGACCCGCGGACTGCCGTATCTCCTCAACCTCGTCGACCGTGGGGTACGCGTCAAAGCCACCGGGTTCGGCCGCACCACCATCTCCGACGTCGGCGATGTTCTGCGACAAATCCATGCGGTCAACCCCGCTGCGCTGATGTTCGGCACCGACTTACCCGGCACACGGGCACGTCGAGCTTTCGAGGTCCACGATCTGGACGTGATCGCCGAAGCGGTCGGCGGCGACCTCTCCGCTGTCATGGGCGACAACGCCCGCTCCTGGTACCGCTGCGGTCAGGTGAACGCGACGGCGCCCAGCCACAGCCCCGCGGCGATCAGTGCTCCGAACAGTTCCACCAGCATCGACAATCCGACTGCCTTCACCGCGTGAAGCGTCGACGCCCAGGCGATGTCGTAGCGGCGCAGTCGCGCTAGTTCGGCGAAGTACGTTCCGACGATGAATCCGAGGAACAACCCCACCACCGGGATCACGAAGAACCCGATGATGCCGACGACGCCACCGACCACCACCGACAGGTTGGGCACTCCCCCGGACTTCATTCGCTTGCCGGGCCACGTGTACTTGACGATCCCGGTGACCACCAGCGCCAGCGTGGACAATGCGAACACCGTCCACGCCGTCGCGCCACCGGTCATGCTCGCCCACACCAGAATTGCACCGAAAACGAGAAGTGTCCCGGGGAGGATCGGAACGACGACTCCGATCAGACCGACCAGGATGACCAGTCCGACGAGGACCTCGGCCGCTGGACTCATCCGACGGGACGCACTTTCGACGCGGCTTCGCGGGCGCGGGCGCGGGCGGTCGGGACATCAGCAGCCGTCGACACCGCAACACCCATGCGACGACGTGTGAAGCTCTCCGGCTTGCCGAAGAGTCGCAGGTCCGTCTCGGGAACCGCGAGAGCCTCTGCGACACCGTCGAATCCGATCCCCTTTGCCTCCACACCGCCGTAGATCACTGCCGACGCTCCCGGCGCCGTGAGTGTCGTGTCGACCGGCAAGCCCAGGATCGCGCGGGCGTGCAATTCGAACTCGGAAAGTCGCTGCGTACGCAGAGTCACCAATCCGGTGTCGTGCGGCCGTGGGCTCACTTCGGAGAAGAAGACGTCGTCGCCCTTCACGAAAAGTTCGACGCCGAAGACACCTCGCCCGCCCAGAGCCGTGGTCACCTTCTCGGCGACGTCTCGGGCCGAGGCGAGGGCAACCGCGGACATCTGCTGCGGCTGCCACGATTCGATGTAGTCGCCGGCGTCCTGCAGGTGCCCGATCGGCTCGCAGAACGACGTCTCGACCTCACCGCTCTCACCGACGGCGCGAACCGTCAATTGGGTTATCTCGTAATCGAAATCGACAAAACCTTCGACGATCACCCGGCCGTGATTCACACGACCTCCGGCCATCGCGTAATCCCAGGCGGCGTCGAGATCGTCGGCGGACCGAACAGTCGACTGTCCCTTCCCCGACGAGGACATGACGGGCTTGACGACGCACGGGAAACCGATTCGGTCTGTCGCTGCCTGCACTTCGGCAAGCGAGTCCGCGAAAGCATACGGCGAAGTGGGCAGACCCAACTCTTCGGCTGCGAGTCGGCGGATTCCCTCACGATTCATCGTGAGCTGGGTAGCGCGAGCGGTCGGAATGACCACCGCGCCCCCGCGCTCTTCGACGAGGGCAAGAGCGTCCGTCGCGATGGCCTCGATCTCGGGAACCACGAAGTGAGGCTTTTCCAACTCGATGACGGCAAGCAGCGCTTCCGGATCGGTCATGTCGACGGTATGAGCACGATGAGCTACCTGGTGCCCAGGGGCGTCGGGATACCGATCCACCGCAATCACTTCGACGCCCAGACGCTGCAACGCGATGACAACTTCCTTACCCAACTCGCCTGATCCCAACATCATCACGCGGATGGAGTTCTCGGTCAGTGGAGTCCCGAATCGGAGCGGAAGGGTCGGCAGGTACGAAGGCGTCGAATCAAGCTGCATGGGTGCGACTATATGCCAATCCCGATGCAGGTCAGCGCAGTTATCGGCCGTCCACCACACCTTCGCGGTCAAAACCACGTCTGATCGTTCGTGGTACGGCTGGTTTGCGATAGGTGCGGGTGACCGTGTCCGGCTCGGAATTCTGTTGCGGCAAAGCATCGTTGCCGACCTGGCGCACTTTCACGAGGTTGCGCCCGGCACGCTTGCCGTCGTACAGAGCCTCGTCCGCGACGCTCATGAGGGTGGCCAACGTCGGCGTCGCATGATCGACCCACGCGACTCCGACGCTGACTGTGCTCGTCACGTCTGATTCGGCCGAGTACTCGACTTGTGCGCCGCGGACGGCCTCGGCGACGTCGACTGCTCGCGTGAAACTGCAGTCCGGCAGCAGAATGGCGAACTCCTCGCCGCCAAGCCTTCCGATCAGATCGCCGTCGGACAATCGGGCAGCGGCCCGTTCGGCGAAGTTAGCGAGAACGCTGTCACCGGTCATATGTCCGTGAGTGTCGTTGATGCTCTTGAAGTGATCCAGGTCGAGCATCAGCAGGCCGACCGGGGACTGCGCGCGGGCCGCGTTGGCAAGTTCCGATTCCGCATGTCCGAGAAAGGCGCCGCGCGAGAGGACCCCGGTCAAATGGTCGAATTCCACCGCGAGAAATAGTTCGCGCTCGGCAGCACGACGTTCCTCGGTCGCACAGGCCACCGCGATCGGCCCCAACGCGATCAACGTGACCGCAATGGACGTGATGACGTCCTCGTTCGAACTCGAGGTGCCCTGGTCCCCGATATCGAGTCGACCGCTACCCGCCATCATGAGTGACCACACCGACCAGACCACGGACACGAAGGCAGTACTCGGGACCGAGATACGAGTGGCACACCAGAGGAGAGCTGGAATCGGCAGGACCAGCGCGATCGGCCCTTCGATGTTGAGGGCGATCGGCACGCAGGCTGCAGTCGCGAGCAGGGGAACGCTCACTGTGGCGACGGTTTTGACGGTCAGTGTGCGGCGGAACTCGGCAAGGCTCGACGGGATGGTGAGAGTGAGAATGAGAGGAAGGACCAGCAGGTACGCCATTACCTCGGTGGCACCCCAGTGGACAAACGTGTCGGTGAAGGACTGACCGCGAAAGAGACGGTCCAAGGCGCCTGCCGTAGCCGCGGTACCAGTCGCCGCGACGAACGAGACGAAGACCATCCACACCAGCGACTGCGAATCGACCAATCGGAACGGAGTGCGCTTCAAGTAGTGCAGAGCAAGGACTCCGACCGTCACTCCGGCGACATTCGCCCCGTTCAACTGCACCGCGAGCGACAGGGAGTTGCCGGTCACCAGGTCAGCGCAAACGTATCCGACCGTCGCGGCGATCCACGTCGGCCACTCGATCAGAACCGGCCACCTGACCATCATTCCCAGCAGCAGGGCGTTCGCGCACCAGAACGTCGCGAGCAACCCTGGTGGGCGCGTGAGGATGCCGATCAACGAAGCCGCAAGCACGACGGACAGCACGAGGAGTAGACGCAGAAAGCGACTTGTCCTAACCATGCGTCACCTCGCGGTCTGCTACCTCTTAAGACAGGAGCACTGGACGTCGCGACACGTTTGCATGCCGTCGACGGTATGTCGATGTCGTCGATCCATCGTACGCAGGTGCGCCCACCGCTGGCCTTCGTTCGATCGCCGAAAACACCACCTACGAAAGCCCGCGAATACGGGTGCCCTCCGACCACGAGAGTGGACAGAGGGCACCTGCAATGCAATCCGAAGTGCAGAGCCGTATGGATCTGCCGGAAAAGGATGACTATTCGGCGGATCCACTGGAGAGACCCGAAAGCGAACCGGTGGACGAGCCCTCGGCCTCGCCGGACAGCGATTCGGTGGGAACGGACTTGAGGAAAGCGCCGAGCGCCGTGAGCAGGGGTCCGAGGGTGCTGAGTGATCCGAACATAAAGGTTTCTCCTGTATGTGAGGTGGTGTGATGTTCCAGCGCCAGACCGGCCGCAGGCGGCGACCGGAATGGTTCGGGAACTCCTGCCGCGCGGAAAGCGGAACCGCCCCCCGAACAACATCCCGAGTTGTGATGTAGCGCACTACCTTGGCGCTGTGTGCATTTATAGACCGACTACTCGCGCTTGTCCAGCTACCGAATAGCTACCATCGCGGATCGCTCGTAACACCTTTCGGCATAAGTGCAGATCAACGGGCAGTTTCATAAACCGGATCATTGCCATATGTGATTTAGCTCACACCTGGGACGCTAAAGGTGCGGCTCGCAGACAACTGCAAGCGACACTTTCGAACAAATGACACTTACTTATCAGCATCCGATCCGGTTCCGGGGTGAGTGAGCCCTTTTCTCGGGATGCAGTTGTGGTCACGAACGCGAGGGCGTTCTTTGCGGAAGGCGCCGAGATTCTGGATCGAGGTCATGCGGCCACTCCCATGCATGTTTCGAAAGTCGTCTGCGCTCGAACGTCAGATGGTCGAACGTCAGGAGTTCGTTTCAATCGCTCCGCCCCTTTGTGGCCAAGCTATATACGTACGTCCAGTTTGTTTATTTTCAAGAAGAACATGACATATTGGATCCAAATGTCAACCATCAGTTCGGGCGTTGTGACCTGAATTCAATCTCGAATTCAATGTGTTCTACATCACAGCCAATTAGGGCAAAAGGATGCAATCGTCAGAGTCGGTGCCGACCTCGACCGCGATCTGTCATACCGTGTGCGTGTGATCAATCGCGAACGAGCGGCAACCCACGCAACTCACCGGGAACCGTCGTGTTAGCAAAACTCCTCAAGGCGTACCTGCCGCCGTACCGCTGGTTGCTTGCCGGAGTCCTCGCACTTCAACTCTTCGGGGCTATCGCGTCGTTGGTCCTCCCCACGCTCAACGCGCGGATCATCGACGACGGCGTCGCCCGCGGCGACACCGGGTTCATCATGTCCACCGGCGGGATCATGCTTCTCGTCTCGCTTGCGTCGATCATCGCGTCGGTCGCGTCGACCTATCTGGCCGCAAAGTCCTCGATGGGTTTCGGCCACGACGTTCGAGGCGCCTTCTACAAGGCCGTCGGCAGTTTTTCGGATCGCGAGTTCAACAGTTTCGGCGCGCCGACCCTGATCACACGAAACACCAACGACGTCCTGCAGATCCAGGCCCTGGTGATGCTGACGTCCTCGATGCTCGTCAGTGCACCGTTGATGTGCATCGGCGGCATCATCATGGCGCTGCGCGAAAACCTTCAGATGTCATGGCTCCTGACGATTTCGGTACCACTGCTCGGCATCACCGTCTCGGTCGTGGTCGCCAAACTGATCCCGCATTTCCGGACGATGCAGACGCGGATCGACAACATCAATCGATCACTGCGTGAACAGCTCACCGGTATGCGCGTCATTCGCGCCTTCGTTCGCGAACCTGACGAGACGATCCGTTTCGACAAGGCCAACAAGGAACTGACCGACACGGCACTCCTCATCGGCCGCTACCAAGCGGTACTGCTACCCACCGTCATGCTGATCGCCAACCTGTCGAGCGTCGCGGTGCTGTGGTTCGGCGCGCATCTGGTCGATACCGGAGACATGCAGATCGGACAGATCAGCGCATTCCTGGCCTACGTGATGCAGATCCTGATGTCGGTGGTCATGGCAACCATGTTGGCCGTGGTGATCCCGCGCGCAGCCGTGTGCGCAGACCGCATCAAGGAAGTCCTCGACACCGAGCCGACCGTGCCCGCACCCGCCCAGCCGCTTCGTCCGACATCTCCTTACGGTGTTGTCGAGTTCGGTGGAGCCGGCTTCACGTATCCGGGAGCAGAAACGCCGGTCCTGTCGAATGTTTCGATGCGATGCATGCCAGGCACGGTCACCGCGATCGTGGGCAGTACCGGTAGTGGCAAATCGACCCTGGTCTCGCTCATCCCCCGACTCTTCGACGTCACGGCCGGCGCCGTCCTGGTCGACGGCTTGGACGTCCGCGGCTGGGATCAGGACGAACTCTTCGCCAACTTCGGATACGTGCCTCAGAAGGCGTACCTGTTCGCCGGCACGATTGCGAGCAATATCCGCTACGGAAACCCGACGGCCACCGACGACGACATCTGGGCAGCCCTCACCATCGCTCAGGCAGACGACTTCGTCAGGGAACTGTCAGACGGTCTCGAGTCACCCATCGCCCAGGGCGGCGGCAATCTCTCGGGCGGACAAAGACAACGTCTCGCCATCGCCAGAGCTGTGATCCGCAGACCCCGGATCTTCGTGTTCGACGATTCGTTCTCGGCACTCGACATGCACACCGACGCTGCAGTCCGGCGCGAACTTCGTACGGTCTCGACGCATTCGACTGTCATCATCGTCGCGCAACGCGTCGCGTCCATCATCGATGCCGACCAGATCATGGTCCTCGAGGACGGCGCTCCTGTCGGCCTCGGCGACCATCAGTTCCTCCTGGCGAACTGTCCGACCTACCAAGAGATCGTGGCTTCCCAGATTCCCGCGGAGATGAGCGCATGACCAGCCCGCAGGACCCGACATGGGGCAGCCCCAACAGCCAGTACTTCGACGATGCGCCGACCGTCGTGTTCGACAAGATCCCGAACGAGCCGGAATCCGCGGACGGCGAGGCGAAGTCGAGTAACCCCGAGAATCCCGACAAAGAGTCGAAGCCCGCGCTGACCGCGACGGACACCAAGCCACGCCACTTCAAGGCGACGATGAAGCGGCTTCTCTCGCTTCTGCAGCCACACAAGTTTGCAGTCTGCTGTGTCGTCGTTGCGACGATCGCCAGCATCGCACTCTCCGTCGCGGTGCCGAAGATCCTCGGTCACGCGACGGACCTCATCTTCGCCGGGTTCATCGGCAAGAGCCTGCCGGCCGGGCTGACCCGCGATCAGGCAGCGGAGGCGATCCGGGCATCAGGAAATTCGACGTTCGCCGACCTCGTCGCCAACTCGACCGATGTCGTTCCCGGTGTAGGTCTGAACTTCGACGCCATCGGCAACGTCGTCATGCTCGCGATCGGCGTGTACTTGCTCTCGTCGCTGCTGGCCTGGTTGGAAGCATTCCTCCTCAACATCATCGTCCAGAAGACCATCTACAACCTGCGCGCCTCGGTCGAGGCGAAGCTTCACCGCCTGCCCCTTCCGTACTTCGACAAGACACCGCGCGGCGAGATCCTCAGCCGCGTCACCAACGACATCGACAACATTTCGTCGACGTTGTCGTCGACATTGACCTCGCTCCTGACGTCGGTGCTCACCGTCCTCGGTGTCCTGACGATGATGTTCGTCATTTCTCCGATGCTCGCCCTGATCGCGCTGATCGCCGTGCCGGTATCGGTACTGCTCGTTGCCAGGGTCGCCAAGCGCGCACAGGTCTTGTACAAGGCTCAGTGGGCCGAGACGGGCAAGATCAACGCACAGATCGAGGAGAACTACAGCGGTCGCGATCTGGTTCGCGTGTACGGGCATCAGGCCGAAGCCGAGCGTGAATTCGCCGAGCAGAACAAGAAGCTCCTCGACGCGTCCTTCGGCGCACAGTTTCTCTCCAGCCTGATCATGCCGGTCATGAACTTCGTCGGAAACATCACCTACGTGCTGCTCGCGGTGGTCGGCGCACTCAAGGTCGCCAGCGGCAACATGTCACTCGGTGACGTTCAGGCGTTCATCGTCTACTCACGCCAGTTCAGTCAGCCGCTCACGCAGATCGCGTCCATGTCGACGAGCCTGCAATCCGGGGCCGCGTCGGCCGAGCGGGTCTTCGAGCTTCTCGACGAGCCCGAGCAGTCACCCGACATCGACGTGCCGCTACTCCCCGAGCCTGCCGGACGCCATCGCAACGTCGGTCACATCGAGTTCGAGAACGTCTCCTTCCGTTACGAGCCAGACAAGCCGTTGATCGAGAACGTGTACCTGACGGCTCGGCCCGGGCAGATGGTCGCCATCGTCGGACCTACCGGCGCCGGCAAGACCACCTTGGTCAACCTGCTCATGCGCTTCTACGAAGTCGACTCTGGCCGAATCACTCTCGACGACGTCGACATCTCGCAGATGCGCCGCTCCGACTTACGCAAGCACGTCGGCATGGTTCTGCAGGACACCTGGCTCTTCGGCGGAACGATCCGCGACAACATCGCGTACGGCCGGCTCGACGCCAGTGAATACGAGATCCACGAAGCCGCACGCGCCGCCTTCGTCGACCGCTTCATCCACACGCTCCCGGACGGGTACGACACCGTGCTGGACGAGGAGGCGTCGAACATCAGCTCGGGCGAGAAGCAACTCATCACGATCGCCCGAGCATTCCTGTCGGAGCCCTCGCTGCTGATTCTCGACGAGGCGACGAGCTCGGTCGACACACGTACGGAACAGCTTGTGCAGCAAGCAATGTCCGCGTTGCGCGTCGGGCGCACCAGCTTCATCATCGCGCACCGGCTCTCCACCATCCGTAACGCCGATCTGATCGTCGTGATGGAGGCGGGCAAGATCGTCGAACAGGGCACACACGACGAACTCATCGCAGAGGCGGGCGCGTACTTCCGTCTCTACAACGCTCAGTTCGAGGGTGCCGCCGTCTAGTGATCGGCGCCTCCCTTGGCGGACACAGTGCCCCGGAGCACACCTGATCGATTCGACACGTTACCGTCGAGTCAGGAGTGTTGTCACCGTCTGAATTGGGAGTGCGTGTGTCTGCAGAAGCTGTGGAGAAGAAGGGCCCGCTCGCGGGCATTCGGATCGTGGAATTCGCTGGATTGGGACCGGGCCCGCACGCCGCGACGCTGTTGGCGGACATGGGCGCCGACATCGTCATCGTGCAGCGCGCAGGGCAGATTCCGCAGGACTCGAACGCAACCGACCAGATCAAGCGCGGCCGCCGCATCGTCGAGGCCAACCTGAAGGATCCGGCCGACGTCGCCAAGGTGCTCGATCTCCTGGGCCGCGCCGACGTCCTCATCGAGGGCTTCCGCCCCGGCGTCATGGAACGCATGGGACTCGGACCCGACGTGGTGTCGGAGCGCAATCCGCGCCTCGTCTACGCCCGTATGACGGGCTGGGGACAGGAAGGACCGCTCGCCAACGCCGCCGGTCACGACATCAACTACATCTCACTGACCGGTGTCCTCAACGCCATCGGACGTAAGGGTGAACGTCCCGTCCCGCCGCTCAACATGGTCGGCGATTTCGGCGGCGGTTCCATGTTCCTGATCTTCGGCATTCTGTCGGCTCTCGTCGAGCGCTCGACGTCCGGTAAGGGCCAGGTCGTCGACGCGGCGATGGTCGACGGAACCCTCGCGCTCTCCCACATGATGTGGGCATTCCGCGGTCGCGGCGTCTGGTCCGACGAGCGAGGCGTCAACCTCCTCGATACCGGTGCCCCGTTCTACGACACCTACGAGACCTCCGACGGTAAGTACATGGCCGTCGGTTCCATCGAACCGCAGTTCTACGCACTGCTGCTCGAGGGCCTCGAACTCGATCCAGCTACGCTCCCCCACCAGATGGACACGTCCAAGTGGGACGACATGAAGAAGCTCTTCACCGAAAAGTTCCTGTCCAAGACTCGCGACGAGTGGGCCAAGATCTTCCTCGGCACCGACGCCTGCGTCTCGCCGGTCCTGACGTTCGCCGAGGCACCGTCGAACGAACACATCGCGGCCCGCGGTTCGCTCATCGAACTCGACGGCGTCACCCAGCACGCACCGGCGCCGCGCTTCTCACGCACGCCCACCACGACGCCCGCCGCCCCGGCGCGTGAGGCGACGGTTATCGACACGGTCTGGACCTAGGGCCTTCGGCCCTGTGCGCCTTTTTGGTAGTTACTGCAACCAAAAAGGCGCACGGGGCGTCAGCCCAACCTGTAGAACCTGAACATCTCGTGCTCGATCGGCAGCACGTCCACCCGCTCGAAACCTGCTGCCTTGGCATAGCTTTCGAGAGTCGAGTGTCTCATCACCGTCCCGGTGCCAATGCTGCCTGGATGCGAAAGACTGTCCGGCAAGCAACAGGTCAGCGAAAAGCCGTACAGCAATTGCTCGATCGGACCCGCCTCGGGATCGAACGCATCCGCTGTTCGTTCGTCCATCACGATCACCGGAGCGCCCGGCTGGGCAATCGCCCGAGCCGTGGACAGAAATCCCACCGGATCCGGTACGTCGTGGAGGCACTCGAAAGCAAAGACGGCATCGTACGTCCCGGCATCGGCTCGGCCTGTCTCCGGAGCTTGGCCGGCAACGTCGACCAGAGAGAAATGCACGCGGTCGTCGACCCCGCGATCGTGGGCGTTACGACGGGCGGCGTTCACCGAGGCTGCGTCGACGTCGAAACCGTGCACCTCGATCTTCGGGTAGCCGAGGGCGAGCGCGATCGACGACCAGCCCTCCCCCATTCCTAGATCAGCGACCTGCCCGCCGTCCGAGAGAACCGCATGCAGGTCGGTGACTACCGGCAGGAACTGCTGACAGAGCTGCTGCAGATACATCGGCCGGTTCAGCAGTGCCTGGCCCTCGCGAGCATCGGGTCCCATCGATTCCCACGTGACTCCGCCGCCATGACGATAGGCGTCCAGTAGACGTGGCATCGACCCCGTCGTCGCGACGAACAGCCTCGCCAGCGGTGTCAGGAACCTCAGGTTTTCGTCATCGACCAACACTTCGGCGTGGGCCGGCGACAGGCTGTACCGACGATTGGCATCCGAATTGACCTCCACATATCCGGCCACGGCCTGCTGCTCGAGCCACTCCCGCGCATACCTTTCGACGGTCCCCGTCCGGTCCGCCAGCTCCGTCGACGTGAGCGGGCCGTGATCACTCAGCGCGCGGTACCAGCCCAACCGGTCGCCCAGATACACAGCCTGCAGCTCCGACGCGCCGAGTGTGGCCGCGAACAATCGTTCTGCCAGCGCCTCCGCCGCACTGGTTCCCGCTGCGCCTGTACCGTCTACGACCGTCATGCCTGACCTCCTGGTTTCACACCTCTTTCAGTGTGTGTACCCAGTTCTCAGACGACGACCATTCGTTGGTCGGCCGTGTCGCGATCCGTCGCGAGAGTGTCGTAGGCAGCGGCGATGGATGCAACGCCGCGAATGAGGTCCTCAGGGGAACGCGCGTACGGCACGCGGATGAATCGTTCGAACGCGCCTTCGACGCCGAAACGCGGGCCGGCAGCGAGGAGCACTCCGAAGTTGGGTGCCACCGCCGCCAATGCCGTCGAGACGGGCGCAGACATACGCATCCAGACCGACATACCGCCGGAGCCGATGGTGGGGCGCCAGTCCGGCAGACGCTCGGCCACCGCACCGAGGAGTACTGCGCGCTGTTCGCGCAGAACTTCGCGACGCTGTTCGAGGAGCGAGCGGTCGTCGGCTAGTAGATAGGCAGCCGCAAGCTGATCCATGACGGGAGTACCGAGATCGATCGCGGCACGCGCACCGACCAACTGTGTGATGAGCGCGGCGTCGGCGCGAATCCAGCCGACACGCAGTCCACCCCACAGCGACTTCGCCGTCGAACCGATCGTCACCACTTCGGTTTTCGCAGCGCCGCGCCCATGTGAGGCGACCGGTGCCGGCGGAGGTGCGTCGAGCCACAGGTCCACCATTGTCTCGTCGACGACCAGAGTCATCCGCGTTTCGTGCGCGATCTTCGCAAGTTCGGCGCGCCCGGCAGAATCCATGCAGAGTCCGGTCGGGTTGTGGAAATCGGGAATCAGGTACGCCATTCTGGCAGCGGTTTGCCTTGCTGCACTTCGAATCCCGTCGAGGTCCCAGGCTCCAGCTGCCGCGAATTCCGGTCGGACCGGTACCGGGACCGGTCGGGCACCGTTTCGCCGAATTGCCTCCAGCGCATTGGGATACGTCGGATGATCGACCAGCACTCGCTCGCCGGGCGAGGTGAGCACCGAGAGCAACAACCGAAGCGCGTGCTGCGCGCCCGAGGTCACCATGATCTGTTCGGCGGTGGTGGGCAGACCTCGTGCTGTGTAGCGCTGCGCGATCACGTCACGCAAGTCGCCGATCCCGACCGGTTCCATTCCGTGCGTGGGCAGGTAATTCGGAAGTTCCCGCAGCGCAGACGCATACGCAAGTTCGACTTGCGCCGCGGGAGCTGCCATCGCGGCATAACTGAGGTCGACGACGGGTCCACTGGGCCCCGGCTGGTGGGAGCGGAACATCAACCCGTTGGGCTGAGCACCGGCCGGTAAGGCCACCGTGCTTCGCGAGCCCTGCCGGCTGATCAGGTACCCCTCGTCGCGCAACACCGAGTACGACGACGTGATTGTGGTCCGGCTGAGTTCGAGCACCGTCGCAAGTTCGCGCTCACTGGGCAGCGCGACGCCGAGCGGAACGCGGCCGTCGTGCACGAGCAGGCGGATACCGTCGGCAAGCGCGCGGTACGCGGGCCTGCGTCCGGACTCTTCCTGCCAGGACCCGAGATCACGCGCAAGCGAACGGGCACCAAGAACTCGGGTCATCATGCAGTCCAGTATCGACAACTTGGCTATGTATTTCAATACCAGTCGAGTTGATCATATGTCCATGACTACCTTCGCAACCCTCATCGGCATCGGCCTCTTCGTGGCACTCGTGTACTTCTTTGCACCTGCCGAAGGTGAAGGTACCTACATTCGCGTCGAGCAGTTTCGCCTGGCAGCACCCCTCGGCGGCATCTTCCACCACGCAACTCCAGACCGCGAGAACAACTCTGTCAGACCTCCGTGCGATTGCGATCAGGGGGAAGAATTCACTGATCTCAGTCCAGTTGCCTAAAACTGGACTCTATTGCGTACCTGGAAAGTCTCCAGACGAGGCGCCGCAATTCTTCTCTCGCGCGCCACAGCCTGGCACGACAAGGTTCTGTGGGTCCAAGAGCACCTCGGAATGGAGGAGGGCAGCGTCGCACACAAACGACTGATTCTCTCGCACCACAAGCACCTCAACCGAGGCGACTTCCTCGTCGACGACCGCGGAGCAAACGGCGCAGACCGATTCGAGGGTGAGTGGATCAAGTTCGGCAGCACCGAGTTTCCCGACTGGAAGACCGTCACCGCGCACCTGTCGAAGCTGGCTTGAAACACGAAATCCCCGTTCCTGCAGGCAGGAACGGGGATTTCGAGGAATCGAATTAGCGGACGATCTCGCGCCGGACGATCGTCTCGTCGCGGCCGGGGCCGACACCGATGCATGAGATGAACGCACCCGAGAGCTCCTCGAGTCGTAGAACGTAGTTCTGCGCATTCTGCGGCAGTTCCTCGAAGGTGCGAGCCTCCGAGATGTCTTCCCACCAGCCAGGCATCTCTTCGTAGATGGGCTTGGCGTGGTGAATGTCGCTCTGCGACATCGGCATTTCGTCGTGACGGACACCGTCCACCTCGTACGCGACACAGATCGGCACGGTGTCGAGGCTGCTCAGCACATCCAGCTTGGTGAGGAAGTAGTCGGTGATGCCGTTGACGCGCGTCGCGTAACGCGCGATGACCGCGTCGAACCATCCCGTGCGACGAGCGCGTCCGGTGGTGACGCCGACCTCGCCGCCCTGCTTGGCCAGGTATGCGCCGTGATCGTCGAACAGCTCCGTCGGGAACGGGCCGGAACCGACACGCGTCGTGTACGCCTTCAGAATTCCGAGGACCGTGGTGATCTTGGTGGGACCGATTCCCGAACCGACTGCCGCGCCACCCGAAGTGGGGTTGGAGGAGGTCACGTACGGGTACGTGCCGTGGTCGACGTCCAGCAGAGTGCCCTGCGAACCTTCGAGCAGAACGGTCTCGCCGCGCTCGAGGGCGAGGTTGAGTTCCAGGCGCGTGTCCGAGATGCGGTGCTTGAAACCCTCGGCCTGCGTCAGTACCTCGTCGACGACCTGCTGCGGGTCGAGTGCCTTGCGGTTGTAGATCTTGACCAGCACCTGGTTCTTGAATTCGAGTGCTGCTTCGACCTTCTGGGTCAGGATCTTCTCGTCAAGGACGTCCGCGGCACGGACACCGACACGGGCGATCTTGTCCTGGTAGCACGGGCCGATACCGCGGCCGGTCGTGCCGATCTTCTTCGCTCCCAGGAAGCGTTCGGTGACCTTGTCGATGGCCACGTGGTACGGCATGATCAGGTGCGCATCAGCAGAAAGCAGCAGGCGGGACGTGTCCACGCCGCGCTCTTCCAGTCCTGCCAATTCGGTCAACAACACACCCGGGTCGACGACGACACCGTTACCGATGACGTTGTTGACGGCGGGGGTGAGGATTCCGGACGGGATGAGGTGCAGTGCGAACTTGTCACCGTTCGGCAGAACCACGGTGTGTCCGGCGTTGTTACCGCCCTGGTATCGCACGACCCACTGAAGCTGCTCGCCCAGTAGATCTGTAGCTTTGCCCTTACCTTCGTCGCCCCACTGGGCGCCGATCAGGACGATTGCCGGCATGACGTTGTCTCCTACGGTCGACGTGCAGCAGTTGTCCCGCCGCATTGGTACTGCCTGGCTTCCGCGCACATGATGCAGCGCCGAACTGTTGCAGTGACCGAAGGAGCAGTCTAGCCCAGAGCACCAGACCAGACCTGACGGTCCAGAATTTGGCCGGTGACCATCACGATTGCGAGTCGACACAGACACTCGCACTAAGATCGTCGGCAGTGATTCGGACGGCCATTTCGGGGAAGGGTGGCGAGGTCCCACTACCCGAGAAGAAGTCTGATCGAGCTAGGAGTGGCTTTGACCCCTGTGGTGCTCAAATGTGGCGATTCGCCGGTTCCACTCCCCCTGGGTGAACTCACGTCGTTCACTGTCCCCGAGCTTCCGGAGAAGCAAGACTTCGACGAGGCACTGTCCCAACTGCAGGTCGTGACGGAGCCGCGCTTGATCGTCGTGGGCAACGACGGCGCGTTTGCCGCTGCATTGACGCGGTTGATGCGACTCGAGCGACTCCACGTCGAACTCGCCTACGTCACCGAGAACAGGTCCGATGCGACCGACGCGTACAAACTCGCGACTGGTGCACGGGCTGCGCGCACGGCGTTGAAAGGCACAGTCCACACCGTGCCGCTCATTCGTGACGATGCCGGAATCGCGTTGGTCGGCGCAGCAACGGTCACAGGCCCGGCCGATGCCGCTGAACTGATCGGCGAGGCCTACGTCGACGACAACAAACTGTTCTCCGGCACAGTCCCCGGTATCCGGATCGTGCCGAGCCCCAAGCTCCCCGGCATCAAGGCATCTGTCGATCGTAAGAGTCGTTGGAGCGGACGACGCTGGCTCGAAGGCCGTGCAATTCAGCTGGGATCGCCCGCAGCTCGCCTGGTTCGCGACGGTGTGCCCAACCCGCGCGATCTCAAGCGTTCGACCTTCTACCGGCACGACAAGACTTGGTTGTTGGTCAGGTGAGAACCGGAGCAGCACGGTCGGCGGTTCGACCCAGCCCCGTCTTCCTCGGCGTCGTTGCCGTCACCGTCATTGCCGGAGTCGTCGCTTGGAACTCGACGTGGGGTTCCATCGCGGGCCGCGCGGGTGTTTTTGTCCTCGTGGTTGCCGGCTGGGTGGTCACGCTGTGCTTGCACGAGTTCGCCCATGCGTATCTGGCGTGGCGTCACGGAGACACTGACGTCGAGGCTCGTGGCTATCTGACACTCAACCCGCTCAAGTACAGCCATCCGATGCTCTCGATCGGGTTGCCGGTGCTGTTCATCGCGTTGGGCGGCATCGGGCTTCCGGGCGGCGCCGTGTACCTGCGCACCGGGATGTTCCCGCCCAAGGTGCAGGCGCGAATATCGCTCGCCGGTCCGTTCACGAACGCCGTCGCCGCGGTGATCCTCCTCGTCGTCATACGTGCGTACGGCTCAGGGACCGAGCACCTGACGTTCTGGGCTGGCCTCAGTTTTCTGGCGTTCCTACAGGTCATGGCAACAGTCTTGAACCTGCTCCCCGTCCCCGGTCTGGACGGTTACAACGCGCTGGAGCCGTACCTCGCACCCAACACACGACACCAACTCGAACAGTTCAAGCCGTACGGGCTACTCCTGTTGGTTGCGCTCCTGTTTGTCCCTCAAATCAATGTCGTCTTCTTCGACGCGATCTACTGGATCTTCGAACTGAGCGGTGTGTCCGACTACTACGCCATGCTCGGTAACGCCCTCATGCGTTTCTGGACGTGATCGAGTGCGCTGGAGGAGACTCGTGAGAGTCTGACATTTCAGACATTCATCTTCTTCAGGAGAGCATCGATGATTGCGACGTCATTTCAGTCCGGCGGAGTGGAGTACACCCTCACGCGGGCCGAGATTCGACACGTGGAAGCACTGATCGACTTGCTCGCCGACGACCCGATCGGGAGCACTCGGGAGACGACCAACCCCGAGGCTCGAATGATCTACGAGGACGCGTTCAAGCGAATCGACGAGGATCCGGCGCAACTCCTCGTCACAGTTCTTGTCGGCGACGCTGTAATCGGCACAATGCAATTGACCTTCATTCCAGGTATGAGCCGGATGGGCGCGACGCGACTGCAGATCGAAGCCGTTCGCGTGCACGAGGATTTCCGCAGCAAGGGCATCGGCAGTTCGATGATCCGCTGGGCCTGCGAAGAAGGTGCCCGGCGCGGTGCCTTCCTGGCACAGCTCACCTCGGATCAAACTCGCAAGGAAGCTCACGACTTCTACGAGCGACTCGGATTTGTCGCCTCCCATGTCGGGTTCAAGAAGTCACTGAGCTGACTCCCAGCCACCAAGACTCCAGAACGCAGGCTCGAGCACCGGAGCACGACTGTGCCCCGGTGCTCGCGTCTTGAGTTGCTTCGGTTCAGGCCGCGGTGGGTGGACTGTTCCCGCCGATCGGCTGCTGGAACGGATCAATCGACATCGGTGGGTAGAACACCGCCTTCCGATCCTGGCCGATCTCCACCCGCCATTCGGTGTGGTGCAGCGTCCGATGATGATGACCGCACAACAAGATCAGGTTGTCGAGATCCGTTGGGCCACCGTCACTCCAGTGAACGATATGGTGAGCGTCGCACCACCCCGACGGCGTTCCGCACCCCGGGAACGCACACCCACCATCACGCACCGTCAACGCTCGCCGCTGCGGAACCGTCGCCGTTCTCGCTTCCTTGCCGCAGTCGAGCGGAACACCATTTTCATCCAACAGGATCCGCGTCGCGGTGCAGTCACAGGCCAACATCCGTGCGGTGTCGATGCTGATCGGGCCCACCCAATCCGCCCACGCAAACCCCAGCTCCTCCGTCGACGGCAGCAAGTCCTTCAAGGCCTGCATATCGGTCATGTCTTTTGCGCTGGCGGTGACCGTGATGTGTGGTTTCACGCCGCCTTCGATCGGACCCAACCCCGCCCGCTCGTACCGCCGCAACAGTTCGCAGAACCCGTCCGCACGTCGTAGTGCCGGAGTGCGGGTGTCTTTGACGCCGTCCTTCTCCGGCGTCGGCGCCGACAGGCTCGCAGCAACGTGATCAACCGTGCACCGTTCACGGCATCCAGATCACCCTTCACCGTCACCCGTCCATACAGGCCTTTCGAGGCATAGAACTCATTGCGCTCAGAGTCTTCCCCGACCGGAACACCGTCCTCGCGTTTTCCGTACTGCTTCTCGATCCGCCGGATCGCAGCACGCACCGCATCACAATCCGCAATATTCTTCGACGCCAACGACAACAAGATTCCCCGAGCCTTGTTCACATCCGCCGGCGTCATGTTCTTCGGCGGATGCTGACAAACGACGCCACCTGCCGCGCCTTCAACGCATCCACATCGCCCCGGTGAAACGCATCCGCGACAACAGGTTCGAGCATCAACAACCGCGCCAGGCCGACCAGCAGGCTGCACTCACCGATCTCCAAATTCGTCGAACCATGCAACCACTGCGCGATCGCCCGAAAACCCTTCCCGCCGAGAACCTCACGGGAAAACATCTCCACGATCAACAACACCATCCGCGACTGCAACTCGTGCCGGACACGCACCAGATCCAGAACCTCACACTTGAGATCCCCACCATCCAACTGCCACGCATCCCGACTGTCCATGCCCAAAGTCTAAGCGAACAAACTTTCGATAACTAGAGACATAACAGACAACTTCAAGAAGACCGAAAAACTCGAGAGCTGTTGAAATGCATCGCTATTCGAGCCGACGTCCACGCGATTCGTTGACAGAGACGCGCAACTCGCCGAGCGGCACTTCACGCCCCGACTCGCTGCGCACCTCGACGCGAACGCGCTCACCGGTAGCGTCGTCCGCCACCGCCAGCGGACCACCCTTTCCTCCGTGCAGGTAATTGTCCCCCCACTGCATCAGCGCGAGAACCGCCGGCAGCAGGTCACGACCCTTCTCGGTGAGCACGTACTCGTGCCGCGTCCGCTTTCCAGGCTCCTTGTACGGCACACGCTCGAAGAGGCCCGCCTCCGTGAGCTCCTTCAGCCTCGCCGACGCCACCGCCTCGGTAATGCCGACCCGCGACGCAAAGTCGTCGAAACGAGTTGTGCCGTAGTAGGCCTCTCGCAAAATCAGCATTGCGGAGCGAGTGCCGACCACTTCCATAGCCCGCCCGATCGAACAATGCGTGGCCCGCCAGGCGTCGCGATCTTCGAGCACCCCGGTCAGTCGTACAGCGTCCATGGGTTTCACCATACCCCCTGGCTTGCCATAACCATAGCCAGAGTCTAGATTGCTGACTATGGAACTTCATAGCCAGCCGGTGCGGACCGGACCCCTCCTCGCAATACTGTCGGGGGCGCCGTTCGTCGCCAGCCTTGACCTCTTTGTGGTCAACGTGGCCTTCGGCGACATCGCCAAGAGCTACCCGGGCCACTCGCTCGGCGAGTTCAGTTGGATCCTCAACAGCTACGCGATCGTCTACGCCGCGCTGTTGATCCCCCTCGGACGCTGGGCGGACAGGATCGGACACAAGCGCGCCTTCATCGCCGGCCTCGCACTGTTCACCCTCGCCAGCGCCGCCTGCGCTTTCAGTCCGTCATTGTGGGCATTGGTGGCATTCCGCATCGTCCAGGCAGTCGGCGCCGCAGCGCTCACCCCGGCCAGCCTCGGCCTCCTGATCAGTGCACTCCCGGCGGCGAAACGCCAATCCGGCGTACGTATCTGGGCGGCGGCCGGTGCAGCTGCCGCGGCATTCGGACCCGTCGTCGGCGGCATTCTCGTCGAGGCGTCCTGGCGCTGGGTCTTCCTGATCAACGTTCCGGTGGGGATCGTGTTGCTCTACTTGGCAGTCCGACTCGTACCGGACACGACCCACAAGGACCCCGATGCCGGGATCGACGTCGTCGGCGCTGCCCTGCTCACAGTCGGAGTCGGCTCCCTCGCGCTGGCACTCGTGCAAGGACCTGACTGGGGGTGGACCGACAGTCGCGTTCTGATCGCCTTCGCGGTGGCCGCCGTGACACTACTCTCTTTCTGGTGGAGCAACTCTCGTCACCGAACTCCGTTGATTGCTCCGGATCTTCTGAAGATCCGCTCATTTGCCTGGTCCAACGTCACCGCCATTCTGTTCAGCGCAGCGTTCGCCGCCGGCCTGCTCTCGAACATCCTCTGGCTGCAAGAAGTTTGGGGATACTCGGCATTGCGTACCGGCTTCGCCGTCTCACCGGGTCCGCTTCTGGTTCCGCTGTTCGCCATCGCCGGTGGATCGCTTTCGCGCAAGTACTCGGCCGGTCGCGTCGCCGCACTCGGCAGCCTTCTGTGGGCCGTCGGAACGGTATTGGTCCTCGTCTCGGTTGATACAACGCCCAACTACGCGACCGGACTCCTACCCGGTTGGATCATCGCCGGAATCGGTGTCGGTCTTGCCCTGCCGACCATTTTGTCGCAGGCCACGGCAGATCTGGCACCGGCCCGATCGGCCACCGGTAGTGCAATCGTCAGCATGAGCCGACAGATCGGAACCGTTCTCGGCGTGAGCGTTCTGATCGCGGTTCTCGGCTCTGCTGTCGACTACGACACCTTCCGCCAGGCCTGGTGGGTGATCTTCGCCGTCGCGCTTGCGTCTGCCCTGGCATCGCTGGGAATGACACCTGCGACCACACCCACCCCAGTTGTCCCTGCTGAATCCGCCATCCCTGAAAGGAATTTGTCATGAGAGACGCAGTTATCGTCGAAGCCGTTCGCACTCCGATCGGCAAGGGAAAGGCGAACGGCGCCCTGCACCGCATCAACGCCGTCGACCTCCTCGCCCACAGCCTCACAGCGGTAGTCGAACGCACCGGAATCGATGCAGCACTGATCGACGACGTCATCGGTGGCGCGGTCAGCCAAGTCGGCGAGCAGAGCCAGAATGTCACTCGCACTGCCCTTCTCGCCGCCGGCTACCCGGAGTCGGTACCGGGAACCACCGTCGACCGCCAGTGTGGAAGTAGCCAACAAGCAGTTCATTTTGCCGCTCAGGGCGTTATTGCCGGTGCATACGACATCGTTGTCGCGGCCGGAGTCGAGTCCATGAGCCGAGTGCCGATGGGCTCGAGCAGCATCGGGCGCGAATCGCTCGGCGTGGGTTTCGAAGAGCGCTATCCGGACGGTCTGGTACCGCAGGGCATCAGCGCCGAATTGATCGCCGCCAAGTGGGGACTGAGCCGCACCCAACTCGACGAGTTCTCGGCGTCGAGTCACCGGAAAGCCGCGCTGGCAACCGAAAGTGGATACTTCACCAAGGAACTCGCAACTCTCCCGCAACTGTCGGTCGACGAGGCCATCCGCCCCGGCACCACCGTCGAGACCCTTGCCGGCCTACGGACCGCCTTCGAATCCGACTATTACGCACAGCGATTCCCACAGATCGACTGGTCCATCACCGCAGGCAACAGCAGCCCCCTTTCGGACGGCAGTTCGGCGGTGATGATCACCACCAGTGAGATCGCCGCGAAACTCGGCCTCACACCGAAGGCACGACTGCACAGCTTCGCTGTCGCCGGCGACGATCCGCTGTACATGCTCACCGCGGTCATCCCTGCTACCCAGAAGGTCCTGGCCCGTGCGGGGTTGACGGTCTCGGACATAGATCTGTTCGAAGTCAACGAGGCTTTTGCCCCAGTGGTCCTCTCGTGGGCAGCGGACACCGGCGTCGATCTGTCCAAAGTGAACGTCCACGGCGGCGCCATCGCGCTCGGCCACCCGCTGGGCGGCAGTGGAGCGCGGATCATGACCACTCTGGTCAACGCGATGGAACAGCGCGGCGCGCGCTACGGACTCCAGACCATGTGTGAGGCAGGCGGGTTGGCCAACGCGACCGTCCTGGAACGCTTGGGCTGAGCACTCTCCCCGATGGACGGCATTCCGACATCAGTGACCGAGTGCCGTCCATTCGGGGTCCGGCTTGCGCGCAACGACCCGGAACACGATTCCACCCCGTCCGGTGCGCTGCACCTCGTCGATCAGGAAACCGGCGTTTTCGAGGTATGCCACCGGTTCGCGAGTGAGGTGATCAGCTCCGAACCGAACAAAAAGCGGTTCCACGGCCTTCATCAACGCACGAGCAACAATGTTCTTGCTCGGCCCGTGCTCGGCGAGAACGAATCGACCACCAGGCACCAGGACCCGAAATGCTTCGCTCGCAACTCGGTCCGGATCGGGGATCGTACAAAAGGCGTACGTGGACACCAACGTGTCCACGCACTCGTCGGGAACATCGAGTGCTTGCACGTCTCCGAGACGTAGGTCGACTTCGGTCTTCACCCCCTCGGAGACCTTGACCCTGGCCTGATCGAGCATCGCACTCGAGATATCCACGCCGATGACGTAGTCGACGTCATCCCCGTAGAGAGGCAGGTTCAGCCCGGTACCCACGGCGATCTCGACCACGCGGCCATGCGCCTGGTCCACAGCCCATTTCCGGGCGTCACCGAGCACAAAGCGTTCGAAGCGCCCGATCTGTCGGTCGTAGTGCGCCGCCATTGCGTCGAAAGTCTTGGCGACCTGTGCAGTGTCTGGTTCACGCATAGTGCCCCGTTTCGATCGATCTTCTGTGCAGTCTTACATGCGAGCACCGGGTCGGGAAGACCTTTCGTGACGAAGGGCAACCGACCGAGCAAGGTCGTCCCTGACGGATGCCCCCGGTATCGTTCCAGGTGACCTGACCTCACCTACGACGATCATGGATAGAGACCTCGTGCGATCAAGTAACTGCGTCACCGGTTCGGTCCGGCCACCTTTTTCCACTGATTCCACTGGAGGTCTGTGATGGCCGGCGGACTCTTCGCCCTGCTCGACGACGTCGCGGCCCTGGCTCGTATGGCAGCCGCCTCGATCGACGACGTCGCCGCAGCAACCGGTAAGGCGACCGCCAAAGCTGCGGGTGTCGTCATCGACGACGCAGCCGTCACACCGCAGTACGTCCGTGGACTCGCGGCCGAGCGCGAACTACCGATCATCAAGCGCATCGCCATCGGATCGCTGCGCAACAAGCTGCTGATCATCCTGCCGATCGCTCTGCTGCTCAGTCAGTTCCTTCCCTGGCTCCTGACACCACTGTTGATGGTCGGTGGCTGTTACCTCAGCTATGAAGCAGTGCACAAGATCTGGGGTGCGATATTCGGCCACGGTGATCACCACGAAACGGCCGACGAGCACCCTCGCGACGAAGAGGCCGTGGTTTCGGGTGCTGTCCGCACCGACCTGATCCTGTCCGCCGAGATCATGGTGATTGCACTCAACACCATCGCGGGCGAAGGTTTCTGGAGCCGGTTGGTAATTCTTGCCGTCGTCGCCGTGGTCATCACCGTGGTCGTCTACGGCGTCGTCGGACTGATCGTGAAGATGGACGACATCGGCTTGAAAATCGCCGAGACGTCGTCGGGCTTCACCCACAAGGTCGGCCGTGGACTGGTTCGCGGTATGCCTCACGTGATGTCGGTGCTCTCGGTGGTGGGTACCGCCGCGATGCTGTGGGTCGGTGGCCACATCTTGTTGGTCGGCATCGACGAACTGGGCTTCCACCCGCTGTACGACGCCGTTCATCACGGGGAAGAAGCAGTCAGTGACATCGCCGGAGTCGGTGGCGTACTGGCGTGGATCGTCAACACCCTTGCCTCGGCAGCGCTGGGCCTGGTGGTTGGCGCCATCATCGTCGCAGCTCAACTGGGTATCACCCGCCTGCTCGCAAAGCGTTCTGCGACGGCCTGATCGCCTACCTGTGGCGGAGCACCATCTGCTCCGCCACAGTTCGCATCCCTTCACGCAAGGACGAGGGTTCGAGCACCTCGACGTCGGCTCCCAGCCCGATCAACTGTGAGAGCGCGACGGCTTCGCTCTCGAGTACCAGCTCGGCACTCACCCATCCGTCGTCGTCCTCTGGTCCCACTTCGACTGCAGCCGCAAGCTCGCCCACCACATCGGGCAGTCGACGCCTTCCCTCGCGCGACACCCGCACCTGGCAGTCGAAACGAAGCAGCGACCGGTCGAACTCGGCCATCGACGCAGCCCACCACGACGGCAGATCGAAATCCACCGGCCGGGTGAACGAATCATCTTCTACCACCGCATTTTTGATGCGGCCGACTCGAAACGACAGCGTTCGACCGTTCATCCCCGCCACCAGGTACCAAACACCGGCTTTGATGACCAGCCCCAGCGGTTCGACCGTCCGCTCGCGATCGCGGTAGGCGAAGCGCAGCCGACGCGAGTCGAGCACAGCGGATGTGACGATCGGAAGACCTG
Source organism: Rhodococcus sp. GB-02 (assembly GCF_053470465.1). Taxonomy (NCBI): domain Bacteria; kingdom Bacillati; phylum Actinomycetota; class Actinomycetes; order Mycobacteriales; family Nocardiaceae; genus Rhodococcus; species Rhodococcus sp. GB-02. The sequence goes on along the minus strand of NZ_JBPUKE010000001.1, from coordinate 1,762,025 downwards.
AGATGTCTTCGACTCCGCCGAACCAGCCGGGGACGTCCACCAGGATGCGGTCCTGCCACAAGCGCGCGCTCTCGCGCAGCGGACCGGGCAGGGTGCGCAGCAGTTTGGCCCCCGCCGAACCGACGGCGTCGGATCGCCCGAGATCCGCAGCGATGGACGGCACGCCCAACAGCATGAGCGCGGACGTCTCGTCGTCCGTCATGCCGGACAGCTTGGACTGCCAACCGTCGAGCAGACGAATGCCACCACCCGGTCCGCTCTCGGTCCAGATCGGCACGCCGGCAGCCGACAACGAGGCCACGTCGCGATAGATCGTTCGCACCGACACACCGAACTCGTCGGCCAACTGATCGGCAACGACGCCACGACTGCCCTGCAAACGCAACATGAGTTGGAGCAACCGCGCGGATCTCATGACGCGAACATTACCGAGAATCACTGACAGAAATTGTCAGGAATAGGAGTGCACAATGACCGTCATGGTCACCTGGAAGCAGTTCTCCGAAGAAGTTCCCGCCCTCGCCGACGCGGTCCAAGCACGATTCAAGGCCGACAAGCATCACGTCCTCGCAACGCTGCGCAAGGATGGTTCACCGAGGGTCAGCGGCACCGAAGTCGAAATTCTCGATGGGCGTCTGGTGCTCGGTTCGATGTTCGGTGCACTCAAGGCGAAGGACCTCATCCGTGACGGGCGCTACGCCCTCCACAGCAATCCCGGCGAGCACACGATGGAAGGTGGCGATGCCAAGATCGCCGGAATTGCACGCGAAGTGACCGGCGACGAGTTCGAAGCCGTGCTGGCAAGCTACACCTACGAGGTTCCGAAACCCCTGCACCTCTTTGTCCTCGACATCGACGAGGTGGTGCACACGACTGTCGACGACGAGCACATGTACGTAGACCTCTGGAAGCCGGGCAAGGAGATCACCCGCTTCACCAAGTGACGTTCTTCTCGCAGTGCTCGCCGTTGGCACACGATTCCACCTGGACAGTGGCGTGGGAAAGACCGTGACTCTCGAGGACGGTACGCGCGGATTCCAGAACGTTCGACGAATTCGCGTCACTGGTCAGGTGGACCGTCGCGACATCCATTCCGGTGGTAAGCGTCCAGACGTGTAGGTCGTGAACACCCATCACGCTCGGCAGCGCAGCCAGGTCGGCCTCGACCGCTTCGACATCGACGTCGGCCGGCGACGCCTGCGTCAGAATGCGCAGCGATGCTGCGGCCAATTTGATCGCACGCGGCACCACCCACAGCGAGATGAGAACACCGACGACGACGTCCGCCCACGTCCAATTGAACAGCAGGACAAGGCCACCGGCGATCAGAACACCGACGCTACCAACGGCGTCGGCAAGCACTTCGAGGTAGGCGCCGCGCACGGCCAGGCTGTCCTTGGAGTCGCCGCGCAGCATCAGCATCACGACGATGTTCGCGGCCAGACCGGCAGCCGCAGTGATGATCAGGGCGCCGCCCGGGATCTCGGGTTCGTTACCGATCCGGCCGATTGCCTCGTAGAAGACCCAGGCCGCGACGGCCAGCAGCATCACGGCGTTAGCCATGGCGGTCAACACTTCGGCGCGATGCCAACCGAAGGTCCTGGCCGCGGTGGTGCTGCCCTTCTTCGCGAGTAGCAACGCCGTCAGGCCCATCGCCATACCCACCACGTCGGTGAGCATGTGACCGGCGTCGGCAAGCAGAGCCAACGAGTTGATCAGGATGCCGACCGTCGCTTCGAGCACGAGGAACGCAACGAGGATCGCAAGTGCGACCGCCATTTTTCTGATGCGCTGCGGTGACGGTCCTACGCCGACCGAATCTGCTGCCGAGTGGCCATGTGAATGGCCGTGCCCTGCTCCCATTTGTCCTGTTCCCTCCCAAGTCCTTCTCAGAGCATATGCATACATTCGCATATATACAATGAGTTGCTCAGTGAGCGGGAAAGGGCAGAGGTCAGTGATCCGGCTCGTACGCCGGGTGTGGCACAGTCGGCGGCAGAGTGGCGATCGACGAGATGCGCTTCATGCCCGCAACCTGCAAGAGGTCGACCACCAACGATCTGATCTGGGCGAACACCACCGTCGAGGACAGGCCCGCGTTCTCGACTACCGCCGGTTTCAATTCCTTGGCCACCGAGCGGAGGACACGCGCTGCCTCGGCTTGATCGGGCTGCTCCCCCGGCTCCGCCAGGATCATGTCCTTCAGCACTTCGACGGCTTTCGACAAGCGCTCGACCTGAGCCACCAAACGGGGATCGAGAATCTCGTCGTCCCTGACCAACGTCAACGAACGACGCGCGAGTACTCGAATATTGCGCAACGCATTGTCGATGGGATCGGCTGTCGCCATGAGCCTTTCGAGACGAGGTCGACTGTTCCAGTACAGCGGGGAGATCCGGCTGATTTCGCGCCCGCCGAGGAGGTTGGTGCGCAATCCGTCGATGGCACCTTGAGTTGCGCGCGCCTTCTGGAGCGCCTTCACGATCGGGTCCGGATCGTTCGCGACAAGGCCGTCTGCCACCAATTGCAGTACCTCGGAAGCTGTTCCGAGAATCGACGCAGCATCCTTGCGTGCGCGTCGCACCGGATGGGTGGGGATGATCGCGACAACCGCGATGCCCACCAGACCACCGACCAGGGCATCGATCATGCGATCGGGCCCGCCGCTGCCACCCGGTGGGATCAGCGTCGCCACCAGCACTGCCGAGTTTCCGGCCTGCATCGAGAAAATCGGCCCGCTGTTCAGAAGCACCGCGACGGACATCGCCAGCACGACGACCAAACTGATCTGCCACGGTCCGCTCCCGATACCGGAGATGATCAGGTCGCCGATTCCGATACCGACCGTGACGCCCGCAACCAACTCGAACGAGCGCCGCAACCGGGCACCCAGCGACAGACCGAGCGAGACCACGGCGGCAATCGGCGCGAAGAACGGCGCATGGTGCCCGATCACCGTAGTGGCAACCCACCACGCCAATCCGGCCGCCAAGGCACATTGAATGATCGGTAGCGCCGACGTCTGAAGCCGACGCACCGATTTGCGAGCACGGTCCTTGATGCCGGCCCGGCTCGGACGGAAACTGCTAACCGAGGCCAAGCGCTTCGGCGGCGTTGGGATCGCAGTCTTCGAGCAGATCGAGGCAACGCGCGTACTCGTCGGCCTCACCGATCGTCTTCGCGGCCTTGGCCAGGACAGCAACGCAACGCAAGAAGCCACGGTTCGGTTCATGGCTGTAGGGCACGGGGCCGAAACCCTTCCAACCGTTACGGCGTAGTTGATCGAGTCCGCGGTGATAGCCGGTACGCGCGTAGGCGTAGGCAGTGATGGTTTCGCCCTTGTCCAGGGCAGCCTCGGCGAGGTAGGCCCACGCGATGGAGGCAGTGGGATGGTCGGCCGCGACCTGGGCCGGGTCAGCGTGGTTGAGCAGTGCCGATTCCGCGTCGTCGTCGCCGGGAAGCAGAGTGGGCTTGGGTCCGAGCAGGTCACCGAATTGGGTCATGCGCTCATTGTGCCCGCTACGCCTTTCCGCCACAGGACCGCCTCGCCGACGGTGGGAGTTATGCAGGCTACATACCGGTCGTTACCCTGACATGGTCATTGCTGCATAAGACCGAAGGGTTACCCGTGCCGGACTCGAAAGACGACAACTCGAAAAAGAGCGCAGCCCCGAACGGTGCGCCGGAGAAGTCGGTCCCGACCGAACCTGCGACTGTGGCGATTCAGAAGGCGGGCAAGGGCTCGACGGCACCGAAGGCGGACGCCGGAGTCAAGGCGCCGAAGGCGGACGGCGAAGGCACGGCAGCGAGTGCGCCAACCGTCGCGATTCCGAAAGTCGCGCAGCCGACACCAACATCCCGGCAAGCTCCGACACCACCGCCTCAGCGCGCCGCGCCTCAGCGGGTAGGCGTCGCGCCAACCCCACCTCCGGCCCAGCCGATGCCGACTCGCATCGAGCCCGCCGCGCCGGAAAAGACCAAGCGCAGCGGCAAGGGCTGGTATATCGCAGCAGCAGCGGCAGGCGTCGCCGTCCTCGCGGCAATCGGCATCGCGGTCTTCGTCTCGTCAAACAGCGGTAGCGGCGAAAGCTCACCTGAAGCTCAGGTCCAGACCGCCATCTCGACGTACGTCGACGCACTGCAAACCGGCGATCTGGCAACTCTGCGAACGTCGACGTGTGGAGCGCTGGGCGAGTACTACCGCACCATTCCGGACGCGGCGTTCGCTCAGGTTCACGACAATGCCGTCGCGCAGAAGACGATTCCGCAGGTCGGAGCCGTCGACGCGGTCCGCATCACCGACGACACCGCGATCGCTCAGGTGCAGGCAAGTTTGCCGAGCACCGGCGAGCAGTCGTGGCGCACGTTCGACCTCGAGCGCCAGGACGGCACGTGGAAGGTTTGCGATCCCAGCAAGTAAGAACCTGAACAGAAAATGCGCGCCGGCGAGAAATTTGCCGGCGCGCATTTTGTTCGGTGAAGCTGAGTTGTGAAGCCGATCAGCCTGCGGACACCGAGCGTCCGGCCGACTTCAGGTCGTTGCACGCCTCGACGACGCGAGCCGTCATGCCTGCTTCGGCCTTCTTGAGGTAGCTGCGCGGGTCGTATGCCTTCTTGTTTCCGACCTCGCCGTCGATTTTGAGGACGCCGTCGTAGTTGGAGAAGAAGTGTCCGGCGATCGGACGGGAGAACGCGTACTGCGTGTCGGTGTCAACATTCATCTTGACGACGCCGAAGTTCAGCGAATCCTCGATCTCCGACTTCAGCGATCCCGATCCGCCGTGGAAGACGAAGTCGAAGGGCTGTGAGCCGGCGGCCAGGCCGAGCTTGGTAGCGGCAACCTTCTGGCCCTCTTCGAGAACCTCGGGCTTGAGCTTGACGTTGCCCGGCTTGTAGACACCGTGGACGTTTCCGAAGGTGGCTGCGAGCAGGTACTTGCCCTGTTCGCCGATGCCCAGAGCATCGACCGTCTTCTCGAAGTCTTCACTCGAGGTGTAGAGCTTGTCGTTGATCTCGGCCTCGACGCCGTCCTCTTCGCCGCCGACAACACCGATCTCGACCTCGAGGATGATGCGTGCAGCCTTCGAGAGGGCGAGCAGTTCCTTGGCGATGGCCAGGTTCTCGTCGATCGGGATGGCCGATCCGTCCCACATGTGCGACTGGAACAGCGGGTTACGGCCGGCGTCGACCCGCTCCTGTGAGATCGCGAGCAGCGGACGCACGTAGGTGTCCAGCTTGTCCTTCGGGCAGTGGTCGGTGTGCAGCGCGATGGTGACGTCGTACTTTGCCGCGATCACGTGTGCGAACTCGGCGAGCGCAACAGCGCCGGTGACCATGTCCTTGACGCCCAAACCGGAACCGAACTCGGCGCCGCCCGTCGAGAACTGGATGATGCCGTCACTGCCGGCGTCCGCGAAGCCCTTGATGGCTGCGTTGATGGATTCGGAGCCGACACAGTTGATGGCGGGGAAGGCAAAGGAATGCTCCTTGGCCCGACCAAGCATCTCGGCATAGACCTCGGGAGTTGCGATAGGCACGGCGGGAGTCCTCCATTTACGTGTCGTTCGGAGCGCTCGGCGATGGGAAAGCGCTTCGTGTGGTCCTAGCAGTATGGCAAGTCCGACTCGTCACGTCTCTTTGCGGTCTCGGCCGCCGCACAACCCCGGCATCAGTCACCGCCACCGACGCGATGACCTGCGGTGGTGGGAAACACTCAGATTCGGCCGGTACTCTGGCCCCCGTGAATGTGCAGGCAGCAACTGAATCCGTGACGAACCTGGCCTTGCTGCCCGGCTTCCTCGATCCCGTGAACCTCTTGAATTCCTTCGGAACGTGGGTTCTGGTGGGATTGCTTCTGGTGGTCTTCATCGAATCAGGCCTGCTGTTTCCGCTCTTGCCCGGCGATTCACTCCTCTTCACCGCAGGGCTGATCGCGGCTTCCAAATCGACCGAGATCGAACCGTTCGCACCTCTGTGGGTGCTCTTGGTGACAATTCCGATCGCCGCGATTCTGGGCGACCAAGTCGGGTTCTACATAGGCGCCAAGGGCGGAACTGCCCTGTTCAAGACGGACGACGCGCGGTTCTTCAAGAAGAAGTACATCGACGAGTCGCACGCCTTCTTCGAAAAGCACGGCCCGATCACCATTATCCTGGCTCGGTTCGTACCGATCGTGCGTACTTTTGCACCGGTGGTCGCCGGTGCTTCGAAGATGAAGTACTCACTGTTCCTGACCTACAACATCGTCGGCGGCATCCTGTGGGGTGCGGGCGTGACTTTGCTCGGCTACCTCCTGGGGCAGATCGAATTCATCCGCGACAACGTCGACTACATCTTCATCTTGATCGTCCTGGTGTCGGTTCTGCCGATCGTCTTCGAAATCGGAAAGCGAATTCTGGCGTCGAGACGTGGTGAAACGGCGAATACTTCCACTACGGACAATTCGACGGTGACAGTCCCCGAAGACCCCACCCCCTGATTGCAGAACGAGGCGAAGTACTGACGACGATGACGCTCGCATCCGGCAGTTTCTCCCCGCTCGAGACTGCCGGGCCTCTGTTGGTCTGGATCATCGTCGTCACGTTCGTCTTCATCGAGTGCGCGATCATTCTCGGATTGTTTCTGCCCGGTGATTCGCTTCTGATCACAGCCGGAATCGTTCTTGCCGGCCACGAGTCCGGTGCAGGCCACGTGTGGGCACTGTCGGTGGGCGCGATGATTGCCGCTATTGCCGGTAACCAGGTCGGGTACGTCATCGGCCACCGGACCGGCAATCACATCAAAGCCCGTAAGGGCGGCAAGTACTTCACCGAGAAGAATCTGCACCGCGTCAACATCTTGTTGGAAAAACACGGTTTCTGGGCGGTCCTGATTGCCCGTTGGGTTCCATGGGTGCGCACTCTGTGCCCAATGGTCGCGGGCGCGGCCAAGATGAACCACACGCGCTACACAATCGCGAGCACCATCGGCGCGATCATCTGGGCGCCGGTGCTATTGCTGCTCGGCTTCTATGGTGGCTCGTTCCTCGATCGTGTTCCGTGGTTGCTGCCCGCCGTACTGATCGTGATGATGGTCAGCTTGGTCATCGGTACCGCGTTGGGCATCTGGCAGTACCGCAAGGAGATGGCCCGTCCGGCCGAAGACGTCGAGGTCGAAGAAGTCCTCGACTAGAAGATGTCTTCTCAGTGCAGGTGGCTCTGGTCCCACGCCGGCAGCGGATCCTCGTAGCGAGTCCAGGCCCGCGATCCTTCGCGTAGTTCGTCATCGGTCAGCAGAGCCGGATCGAGGATTCGTGACGGCGCCGACTGGTCGAGTTTCACTCCGATGAACACGATCTCCTGTCCCGGCACCTCCGCCGCCGACGCCCACAGTTGAGCCGGTTCGATGACGAGGTTGGGGCCTGCCTGCGACCAGATAGCGGCGAATTCGGGCCGGCTGGCGATCCAGCAGAAACCCTTGCTTCGCAGGAGTCCGGCGAACTGACCGAGCGCAGCCTCGAGACGCGCCGGATGAAATGGTCGCGAGGCGCGATACGTGACGCTTCGTATTCCGTATTCCTCCGTTTCCGGGGTGTGCCCACCGGCCAGTTCCTCGTCCCAGCCCGGTACCTGCGCAGCCAGTTCCGGGTTGTAGAGACCGGTTTCGAGGACGCGATCGAGGGTGACTTTTCCGTGGTCCGTCCGAATCAGTTGAGCGGTGGGGTTGAGCCTGCGGAGCGTTGCCTCGACGGTTCCTGCCGCCCGCGGACTCACCAGGTCGGTTTTGTTCAGCAAGATGACGTCGGCGAACTCCACCTGATCGACCAGGAGATCGGAGATGCTGCGTCCGTCCCCCTCCCCGGCTTCGAGGTTGCGCTCGTCGAGTCGTTCGCCTTTTGCCAGCTCACCGAGGAAAGTCGACGCATCCACCACCGTCACCATCGTGTCGAGCTTCGCGAGCGAGCCGAGGCTGAAACCGTCCTCGAATTCCCAGTCGAAGGTCGCTGCCACCGGCATCGGTTCGGAGATGCCGGTGGACTCGATCACCAACTGATCGAACCGTCCTTCTCGCGCCAGAGCGCCAACGGCGTCGATCAGATCCTCACGCAATGTGCAGCAGATGCATCCATTGGTCAGCTCGACCAACTTCTCCTCCGTGCGATCGAGGTGGCCCTGGCCCGCGACAAGGGCCGCGTCGATGTTGATCTCGCTCATGTCGTTGACGATGACGGCGACGCGTCGACCGTCACGGTTGGCGAGGATGTGGTTGAGGAGTGTGGTCTTGCCTGCGCCCAGAAATCCGGACAGCACGGTTACCGGTAGCTGCTTCATCCCTTAATGATAACCGTTGTCATTATTGGCAACGTGAAGCGGGCCTACTGCACTGCGGACGTACTACCCGAGAACTGGCTCTCGGGCCTCGGCAAACCGAAATGATCGCGAAGCGTCGTACCCGGGTATTCGGTCCGGAACAGGCCGCGATCCTGCAGGATCGGGACCACTCGCTCGGTGAAGATCTCGAGTCCACCCGGGTAGTACGGTGGCATGACGTTGAATCCGTCGGCAGCACCGCTGGTGAACCATTCCTCGATCGTGTCGGCCACCTGCTCGGCGGTTCCGGCAAAAACCCGATGTCCGCGCGCACCCGCCAATCGATGAAGCAGACCACGAACCGTCGGACGCTCGCGCTCGACGATCCCCGCGATCACCTGCAATCTGCTTTGCTTGTTGTCGGTGACATCCCCTGCAGCCGCGAACAATTCGACGGGTACCGGTGCATCCAGTTCCAGATTCCGAACATCGGTCCCGGTGAGTGTACCGAGTTGCGCGAGCCCGTACTCCGGCGAAGTCAACTCGTTGAACTCCTGCTCGAGCGCCTTCGCCTGCTCCTCGGTGTCACCGATGAACGGGCTGATTCCGGGCAGGATCTTGACGTGATCGGGGTTGCGGCCGAACTGAGCAGCCCTCGACTTGATGTCGGTGTAGAACGCCTGAGCGTCGAAAAGTCTCTGGTGCGCTGTGAAAATCGCCTCTGCGTACTGACCGGCAAACGCGCGACCGTCGTTGGACGCACCGGCCTGCACCAGCACTGGGTATCCTTGCGGCGTTCGCGGTGCGTTGAACGGCCCCCGCACCCGCAGATGCCGCCCGACGTAGTTGATCTCGTGAATCTTGTTTCTGTCCGCGTAGATTCCGCTCTCGCGGTCCAGACTGATCGCGTCGTCCTCCCAGCTGTCCCACAGCCGCACCACCGCGTCGACGAATTCCCGTGCACGCGAATACCGGTCACCGTGATCCGGATGCTTGGCCAGCCCGAAGTTGGCTGCTGCCAGATCGGTGCCGGTGGTGACGATGTTCCACCCCGCGCGTCCGTTGGAGATGTGGTCGAGCGAGGCGAACAGCCGAGCCAGGTTGTACGGCTCGTAGTACGTGGTCGACGCCGTCGCGATCAATCCGATCCGCTCGGTCGCCACTGCAATGGCCGTCAACAAGGTGATCGGCTCCAACGTCCCTGCGGGACCATGCTCGACGTCGCTGCGCAACGCGGGACCGTCGGCGAAGAAGATTCCGTCGAACTTCGCTGCCTCAGCGGTGCGAGCGATCTCCTGGAAATACGTGACGTCGAACAGACGTTCCGGTGTCGTCCACGGATGACGCCACGCCGCTTCGTGATGGCCGGCGGGGTGAATGAACGCGTTGAGGCTCAGTTGGCGCGAGGAATCAGACATGCCTGAATGCTGGCAACAACCACCTTCCTCCGACAGGGTTACGGTTCGTGTGATTCCAACTCCGAGCGGGCGCTCGGTATCCTCGCATAGGTGACTTGTGTAGTTGTAGCCGAGTTCGTACCGTCTCTGAGGACATCACCTGTTCTTCGGCAATGGTGCGAAGTGTTCTCCGAAGGCCAGCGTCACCTTTCCGGAGCGTCGCCGACAGCGACTGCGCTGATGGAAATGATCGAGGCCGAAGACAATTCGGCCGATATACGGCGTTGGATTGCACGCGACGCCGGCACCGACGAGGTCCTCGGCATCGCCCAGGCACGACGAAACTCGGCCGAAGTCGATCTCGCAGAGTTTCGAATGTACGTGACACCCCATGCGCAACGACGAGGGGTAGGACGAGCGCTTGCCGAACTGGTCGAGGTCGACCTCGCCGGGTTCGGCGTGCAGAGAATCCGGGTCACTGCGCTCGTGGGAAGTGCAGCCGAACCCTTCCTACAAAGGTTCGACGGCCACCGCGTGTTGCTTCGGTTGGCCAACCAGGTACAGCACCTCAGCCCTCCCACCGCAGACAGCACTCGCCCCGGCTATCGAATCGTCAGTTGGCGCAACCGAACCCCGGACAAATTTGTCCGCTCCTTCTCGGAGGCATTGAACCGACTCCTCGACGCACCGGGCGCCGGACTGCAGATGCCCGAACGTAATTGGGGAGTCGACGAGGTCAGATCGTGGGAACGGAAGATGACCGGTGGCTCTCAGATACTTCTGGTGTGCTGCGCGGTCGACGACGCCGTCGGCGAAGTAGCCGCAGCGACAGTGGTGACGGTGGACGAAAATGACAGCACCCACGCTTCGCAGCACGACACCGTTGTACTCCCCCGGCACCGCGGGCACGGTCTCGCTCAGTGGGTCAAGGAGCAACAAGCGTCTGTGTTGGCAGCTGAATTTCCTTTGCTGAGAGAGATTTACACAACGGTGAACGCGGAAAACCACCCGATGCTGACCGTCAATCGGAGACTGGGATACCAGACCGTTGCGGAGCGAATCCTGGTGGAGATTGGATCGCACACGCCTCGGTGACAATCTCTCTCCACAGGTCCGGGTGAGACTGCCAGAAGTTGTGCGCGACACCGTCGACGACACCGAACTGACCGTTCGGCACGAGCGCGGCCAGTTGCTGCAACGGCCACGACGGGCGAATGTCGTCGGCCGCCGCGAGAAACGTCATGGGCACCTGTGAGTCAGCCAGCTGCCGAAACAGCTGTGGTTCATGGATCCATTCGATGAACGACTCTTGAAGCGATTGCCAGACAACAGGTTCCCAAGGTATCTGCGGGTCCTGCTCGATCCCCGCTTCGTACTGCTTCGACCACGTCCGGTCCTTGTGGAGACCGTGCCCCGCGATTCCGACGACGCCGGACACCGATTCCGGGCAGTCGAGTGCGTACCTCACTGCCAAGTCAGATCCCCACGAGTGCCCCAGCACGACCCAGCTGTCGATCTCGAAGGTGCGCCGGACCAGTTCGAGGTCCGCAACCGCCTGCGCCATCGTATGAGCGCCGCCACCGGAACGGCCGACTCCGCGCGGCTCAGGGCACCACGCGCGCATTCCTTCAGGAAGCAACTCGTCGTTGCCGAGATAGTGAACGCATCCCGGGCCGCCGGAGAGAACCAGAACGTCCGACCCTGACCCACCGACATCGATGTGAAGACGAACACCGTCAGTGTCGATCACGTGCCGGGATTCCATGACGAAGAAGCCTAACGCTTACGCGGGTATCCCGCCGCCGAGACGACAAATGCCGCTTCCATGAGCATCCACCCGCCCACCTGCACCGAGAGGTCTCGCTCTGGGACGCTCGACGAGCGCACCGTCCCGGCGGCGAAGGTGGCGATGTCGCCGGACAGACTGGGCAACTGGGCGTCCTTTGTCCAGTCGTGTCCGAACAGCGGCAGTCCTTCGATCTGCAGTCTGTTGTTCCAGGCTGCTTCCGCGGAGGACAGAACGATCTGCGCTGCAAGTTCTCGCGCTCGCAGGTCCTCGTGGGTCTCCCACGACAGGTTCACCACCACGAACGCGAGGTAGCGAGCCAAGATCGCGTTGAACAATCCGCCGTCGCCCCCGCCACCGCCCGTGATGACTCCGTACTCGGTCATGCCGTCGTACACGGCGTCGACCAGCTTGTGGACTCGCTCGCGGTGACGCGGTTCGCCCAATCGCGTCGACAATTCGGTTTCCAACCCCAGCGTGACGCCCTGACAGTACGAATAGATCGCGCGCTCGAGGGTGCCGTCGCGTCGGATACCGTCGAAGATCAGTCCGGAGTCCGGATCCCGCAGCGTCTCGTCGATCCAGTCGGCTGTTGCCTGAGCACGCCAGAGTTTTCCGGTGCGCGCCAGCATGATTCCGGCGGGTCCGTTTGCCGGGGTGTTGTAGAAATCGGAGCCCTTGCACCACGGAATACCGCCGCCGTCGGCCGGGGACCACGAATCGAAGAGTTGCGATTCGAGCGCCTGGACCGCTGTTCGGTGATCGACCGAGAACATGCGTTGAGCACGTTCGAGGGATAGACCCAGCCACGCCATGTCGTCGTAGTAATTGTTGGTCCACGCCGAGACGTTGCGGACCCGAACACTGCGGGCAACCTTCGCGACCCGGCGACGACGCTTGGGTGTCGGGTCACGTTCGAGCGCGTCGATTGCAGTATCGAGCAGGTGTGCTTGCCACCAGTAGTGCCACGGCTTGAACATCCTCTCGCGCCGAACAGCAGGCCAGGCAACCACGCCGAGTGCCGTCCGGGGCATTCCCCACAGGCGCCGAAGGTGACGACTGACTATCGCGCCCTCAGCCGCATCGGCCCGCTCTGCCCACACTTCCTGCATAACTACCTATCCTGTCTGGTCGAGGCGCTACACGCTAGCCGGAATTCGCGAGCGAGATCAGCGGGAATCGGCGAGATCGGCATGCTCACGTACCCACGCGTGCATCGCAATGCCGGCCGCGACACCGGCGTTGATGCTGCGAGTCGACCCGAATTGCGCAATCGAGACCGTCATGGACGCAACCTCTTTCGCATGATCGGTCACTCCGGGCCCTTCTTGACCAAACAGCAGGATGCACTCTCGCGGCAGGCTTGCCGTTTCCAGCGGCACCGACCCGGGAGTGTTGTCGACGGCCACGATCGTGAGTGAATTCTCACGGGCGTACTCGACGAGCTCGCCGATGTCGGCGTGGTGAACGATGTGCTGGTATCGATCGGTCACCATGGCGCCCCGCCGATTCCAGCGCCGACGCCCCACGATGTGGACGGCGGCTGCGGCGAACGCGTTGGCCGTGCGGACCACCGTGCCGATGTTGGCGTCGTGCGCGAAGTTCTCGATGGCAACATGCATGGTGTGACGGCGCGAGTCGATGTCCTCGACTATCGCTTCCCGCGTCCAGTACCGATACTCGTCCAAGACGTTTCGACGATCACCCTCGACCAGAAGTACCGGGTCGTAGCGCTCGTCGGTAGGGGGTTCGGTGTCGTGCTCCTCGGTCCACGGCCCCACGCCGTTGGGGTTCTCACCCCATTCGGTGGGTCCCGGTTCGCCAGCCCCACCGGAAACGTCGTCGGCAGCGACTTCGGTCATCAGAACACCTCGTTGGAATGTGCAGCCACGGTGAAGCCGTGCGTGGTCTGATCGTTGACACACGAGACGTCTGTCGCGGTGGTCGTGCAGGTGAAACCCAGTTTGCTCAGTGGTTGACCGGCCGCCAACACCGGATCGGCGTCGGCGCCGCCCGACGTGTACACCTCACCGCCCGAACACATGAAAGCACCCTCGCCCTCGCCGGTGACGCGAATACCGTTGCCCCAGTTGACCATGCAGCTCTCCGGTCGCGGCGGAACCGGGGTGGTCGTGCCCTCGCACCCGGCTTCGGTCCTGGTGGGCAACTTGATGATGCCGCACTGGAAGTTCCCGTCCGGAGTGGTGAAGTAGTACGACTCGTTGCGCTCGAACTGCACGTCCGTGAGCGTCGTCGTCGGCGGCAGTGTCGTGGTCGGAGGTTCGGTGGTCGTGGTGACGACGGGCGCGACGGTGGTTGTTGTCGTCGGCACGGCTGTCGTGGTGGTCGAACTGGGCTGCGCCGCTACGGTCGGCGCTGAATCCGCCTCGCCGCCACACCCTGCAAGCAAGAGCGCCGACCCGACACCCAACAACACGAACCCCACCCGAACACGAACCACCCGACTACCTCCACACACGTCACCTTGGCCCAGCAACAGCCGACAGTGCACTCTATCGCGTGGTCGACTAAGTGCTGGTGACGCGCTTGTTCATCAACCGTGAGAGCCACGCGGGCGAGAACCGCGACGCGCTGAGGAAGAGTTTCGCCTGAGTTCCGACCGGGTAGTGAACCTTGTGTATGCGTCCAGCGCCGCGCGTGGCCGCCCACAACTCCTGGGCGACGTCGGTGGCGGTCAATTTGATGCCCAACGATCTGGTGGCACCGGTGTCCATTCCCGTGACCATCGCCGTCTGGACGAACAGGGGCCAGAGCGCGAGTACGCGGATGTCGTGCTGCGCCCATTCCAGATCGAGCGCCTCGGTCAAGCCGCGGATCGCGAACTTCGTGGCGCCGTAGGTCGCGAGTTCGGGTTGGCCGTAGATTGCCGAGGCGGAGCACAGATTGACCACCTGCGCCCCGGCGGTATCGCGGAGGTACGGGAAAGCCGTGTGCGTGCCGTTGAGGGTGCCGGTGACATTGATATCGATCATTCGGCGATGTGCCGCAAGAGAAATATCCTCGAATCGTCCTGAGGAGAGCACACCCGCGTTATTGATCAGGATGTCCAGACGCCCTGACTGCCCGGCAAATTCGGCTAAGCACTGCGCCCAGCCGAGCGAATCCGTGACGTCCAGGACTCCCGTCACGACGCTGCCAGCGAAACCGTCGATCTCGGCCTTCAGGGAGGCAAGGCCGGCGTCGTCGATGTCGAACGCACCGACGCGGTATCCGTTGCGCGCGAACAACAGCGAGGTCTCCCGCCCGATTCCCGCCGCAGCACCGGTGATGAAGACGTTCGGTTCGCTCATGCGGTCAGGCTATCCTGGATGTGGAGGAAATCTGATGAATCACCGTCGCGTCGTACACACCGTATGTTTCATCGCGGTGGGGTATCTGATCGTGCTCGCGGTGTGGCTCGGATGGCTGGTCGAGCACACTCCCCCTGGCACTCTTCCCTATCAGATCGGCGGACTGCTCGCCGCTTTCGGTTCGGTTCTCGGATTCGGGATGGCCTGGGCCAACCGCCCGACCCGCGCCGAACGCAAACTCGAAAAGCACGGTCTCGAAGGATGGGCACGAATAGACACGGTCACTCCCTTGCGCCGAACCGTCGACGGTGAACTGGCCAAACTCGCACTTCACCTCACGGTTCCCGGCTCCGGCTCGTACTCGGGCCGGATCGAGTACGAGATCCGACCCGAGTACAAAGACAAGATCACTCCCGGATCCACGGTCACCGTCCTGGTGGACCCGCAGAACCGAGACCGAATCATGCTGTGCCCGTGAAAACTAGATGCTCTTCTTGCGTCCCAGTGCCAACATACCTTCCACCAGCATCAACTGTGCGCCCGCGTACGACGCCAAGATCACACCCTCGGCAGCGGCGCGGCCCGCGGTCCCGCGAATGAACAGTCTACGAACCACGATCAGCCCGTCGGACGCGGTGAAGAGCACTCCGCCCAAACCGAGCCAGGAGCGTCGATCCTTGTTCGGAACGACCACGTCGAGCACGGCCTTCGACTGCGGCGCCAGAGCGGGGTCCGCCGACAACGTCGAGGTGGTTCCCAACATCAATCCGTATCCGGTCAGCGGCGCCGACACGCTCGGCGCCTTGGCACGGAGCAGACCGGACGCCGTCGACCAACCGCTGATGCGGGGCCGCAGGGCAGCGCGGGTCGGGCGAGCGCCGCGGCGCAGCAGGAGCGCAGAGTAACTTGCCTGCATCACCGCGAACGACGACGCACCCTTGATCAGACGGGCATCGTTGTCCGGGTCGATCATGAACACGTCGCCGACGGTTGCGGCGGCGAGGCCGGCCAGAAGCAGTGCGGTATCGGCAGTTTCCGTCTCCGAACGCTTGCGCAGCACTCGGGCAGCCAGGGCGGGTGCGATCAACGGCTTCGCGATCTGCTGAACCCGCTCGTTACCGACTACTGCCCCGACCACGGTCGCTGCCGTCGCCGCCGCAAAAACTGCGTGCTCGATGCCCCACTTGCCCGCCATCACAATCCTCCTGTTGGTTACACGTCCAACAGCGACCGTACTGGGTCACTCAAGCGGCATCGCCGGATTTGACGTCCGCGCCGTAGACATCGACGTATTCCTGCCCCGATTGCTCACAGAGCACTGCCATCAATTCGTCCGTCGCCGCACGTACGACGGCCTGGTACCCGCGAAGTTCGCGATATCGCGAGAAGTCGATCGGCTCCCCTACCGTGATCCGAACCTTGCTGAAGCGCCACATCCGAGTACCCGGCGGGTTGACGGCGTCGCCGCCATGCACGACGACGGGGATGACCGGCGCCCCGGTTTCCAAGGCGACACGAATCGCTCCGGTCTTTCCCTTGTACAGGCATCCGTCGGGTGATCGTGTTCCCTCGGGGTAGATCCCCCAGACACCACCCTTGTCGAGAATCCCGGTGGCCGTGTCCAACGCCGCACGGGAGGCGTCGGCGCCGCTACGGTCGATCGGCACCTGACCCGCCCCACCGAAGAACCAGCGCTGCATCGCGCCCTTCACACCGGTCCCGGTGAAATATTCACTCTTCGCGACGAAGGTGATGCGTCGGCGCACCATGAGAACCAGGAAGAACGAGTCGACGACTGCCCGATGGTTGCCGGCGAGAATCACCGGTCCTTTCTTGGGGATGTGGTGCTGACCCTCGATCGTCGGCCGCCCGAACAGCCAGAGGACCGGGCCGATCAGGACGTATTTGAACAGCCAATAGAGCACAGGGCATCACCTTTTCCGTCTAGTAGACAGCGTCTACGTCGAGAATAGTAGACACTGTCTTCCATGACTGTCAGCAGCCTTCGCGAAACACTCGTCGCCACCGGCGTCGAGATTCTCGATGCCGACGGCGCCACAGAACTGACGCTACGGGAGATCGCGCGTCGTGCGGGCGTGTCACACGGCGCCCCGCGGAGATACTTTCCGACCCACAACAGCCTGCTTGCCGCAATTGCCTCACATGGCCTGCGCGATCTCACCGACAGACTCGACCCCATCCTCACCGGCAAACAACCCGCTCGTAGCCGATTGATCTCGGCAGTAATCGAATACGTGTCATTCGCCCAGGAACGACCGGCGATGTTCGAGTTGATGTTTCGCCACGACCTCCTCGAGGGCGCAGGCAGCAACCTCCGAGAGTCTTCACTCCCACTCTTCGCCACCCTGCACTCCCTGTGCGAAAAGGCCGACGCCTCCGATCCCACCACTTCTGCGTTGAACATCTGGACCGGAACCCACGGCATCGCAGTGCTGGCGGCAAATCGAAGCCTCGCGCTCGTCGCACCCGACCTCGATGTGCCGTCACTGGTCGCCACCGCCGTGACGGACCACCTTTTACAGACTCGTTGATTTACATAGTTAACCTATGCAATAATATTCTTCGTGACAGATGAAGAACAGCAACTGCACGAACTACTCGTCGACCTCGTGAGCAATACGCACCGCTTCGCGAAGCTGGCTGGTTCGTTCGCGTCCGATCAGTACCCACGCGCCTGGCTGCGCGCGCTCTCGCTACTCGAGGAATACGGCGAAATGCGGATCAGCGATTTCGCTCGACTCGACAGAAGCTCGCAGCCCTCTGCCACTGCGCTACTGCGCAAACTCGGCGAGAACGGTTACGTCGAACGCCGCGCCGACCCCGAGGATGCCCGGGCAGTTCGAGTCGCCATGACGGACAAGGGACGAAAGATCTTGAACGACGGTCGAAACGAGATCGCCGACGCTCTAGTCCCCCACTTCGTCGAACTCGGGCCCGAACAAATCAAGAAACTCGCCGACGGATTGGCCGAATTGCGGTCCATCATCAAAACTTCCGACCCCAGCTGAAACACCCACCACTGAAAAAGGAGGTGGCCGTGAGCAACACGACCGCGACATCAACGCACCAGAACGAGGCTCCGCCGAGCCTCCTGAAGCAACCGAAAGCGGTGTGGGCGGTAGCCTTTGCCAGCGTCATCGCCTTCATGGGCATCGGTCTGGTCGACCCGATCCTCAAGCCGATCGGTGAACAACTCGACGCCACGCCGTCCCAGGTTTCACTCCTGTTCACCAGCTACATGCTCGTCACCGGCGTCGCGATGCTCATCACCGGTGTGGTCTCGAGCCGCATCGGCGCCAAGAAGACACTCCTCGCCGGGCTCGCGATCATCATCGTGTTCGCTTCTCTTGCAGGCGCTTCCAGCACCATCGGTCAGATCGTCGGATTCCGTGCAGGCTGGGGGCTCGGCAATGCGCTCTTCATCGCAACGGCGCTCGCGGCTATCGTCGGCGCGGCCAGTGGCGGCGTCGCTCGTGCGATCATCCTCTACGAGGCTGCATTGGGAATCGGCATCGCGGTCGGACCGTTGGTCGGCGGAGTTCTCGGTGACATCAGCTGGCGCGCACCGTTCTTCGGCGTCGCAGCCCTGATGGCGGTTGCCTTCATCCTCATCGTCGTGATGCTTCCCAGCGCACCCAAGCCTGAACACCACACATCCATCGCCGCGCCGTTCCAGGCGCTGCGGCACCGCGGACTACTCACCGTCGCCATCACCGCGCTGCTCTACAACTACGGATTCTTCACCCTGCTCGCGTACACACCGTTCCCCCTCGACATGGGGGCGTACCCGATCGGATTCATCTTCTTCGGCTGGGGACTGATGCTGGCGATCTCGTCGGTTTTCCTCGCCCCACGCCTGCAACGTCGCTTCGGCACACTACCGATGATGATGCTGGCGCTGACACTGTTTGCACTCGACCTCGGCATGATGGCGCTCTTCACCGAGAACAAGATCGTCCTGATCGTGGGTGTCGTCCTCGCCGGTTTGTTCCTGGGTGTGAACAACACACTCATCACCGAAACTGTCATGATCTCGGCTCCCGTGGAACGGTCGACCGCCTCTGCTGCTTACAGCTTCGTTCGATTCGTCGGCGGCGCCGCAGCCCCGTGGGTAGCCGGCAAGCTCGGCGAATCCAACGTCCACATGCCGTTCTGGGTCGGCGCGGTTCTCACCCTCGCCGCCGTGTTCGTCCTGTCGAGCGGACGCAAGGTCCTTGCTCACGTCGACGACCACGATCCCGCGCCGCACAGCGTCGACGAAGCACTCGCCGTAACCGTCGGCGACTGACCCCTGTGAGTGGTTGAGGAGTGCGAGGACTCCTCAACCACTCACGGGGCGTCAGCTCAGGTTCAGATCTTCCAAGCCCAGCAGCGATCGGTACTCGACGCCCTCGGCACCGATCACCGCATCCGCACCCGTCGCGCGATCGACGACCGTAGCGACTCCGACCACGGTGGCCCCTGCCTCGCGCAGGGCCTTCACTGCTGTCAACGGAGAATTGCCCGTCGTGGTCGTGTCCTCGACAACCAGGACACGCTTGCCGACGATGTCCGGGCCCTCGATCTGTCGCTGCATCCCGTGCGCCTTGGCAGCTTTCCGAACGACAAACGCGTCGATCGGGCGCCCGGGAGCATGCATCACCGCCATCGCAACCGGATCGGCGCCCATCGTCAAACCTCCGACGGCGTCGAAATCCCAGTCCGCGACCAGTTCACGCAGCAGTGAGCCGATCAGCGGCGCAGCCTTGTGGTGAAGCGTCGCGCGGCGAAGGTCGACGTAGTAATCGGCTTCCTTGCCCGAGGACAACGTCACCTTTCCGTGTACAACAGCCAATTCGCGCACCAGCGCAGCCAAATCCTCACGATCGCTCATGAGTGCTCAGCCTACCGACCACTGCCTTACGTTCGGCTTCTGCCTCTGGGCTACGTGCGCCCGCGGCCTCGTCCGACGATGTTGGTCAGCCGGCGAACCAGCCCCTTGGGAACCAGACGCCCGGCTGTAGTGAGGACCTTGTACTGGATCCCCGGAATACTGATGACCTTGTCGTCACCGAGATCCTTCATCGACGCCGCAACCACCTGGTCGACGCTCAGCCACATCGGCTTGGGGATGGTGGACATCTCGATGCCCGCGCGCTCGTGGAACTCGGTGCGGATGAAGCCCGGGCACAGCGCCTGCACACGCACTCCCGTTCCGGCCAACCCGCCGGACAGTCCCTCGGTGAACGAAATGACATATGCCTTGCTGGCCGAGTACGTCGAACCGCGCCCGGACAGCAGGCCCGCGACGCTCGCCACGTTGACAATCGTTCCGTGCGCCGACGTGATCATGCTGGGCAACGCAGCGCGAGTCAGCCGCATCACGGCGGTGACGTTGACGTCGAGTTGCGACTGCAGAAGCGCCGGATCTGCAGTCCAGAACTCGCCGGAGGTACCGAATCCGGCGTTGTTCACCAACACCTCGACGCCCTTCTCCAGACGCAGCGCGACCGAATCGCGTCCAGCCTCCGATGCGAGATCGGCAACCAGAATCTCCGACTCGGTGCCGAACATCGTCTTCATCTCGGACGCGAGATCGTGCAATCTGACCTCGTCACGCGCGACGAGAACCAGGTCGTATCCGAGGGAGGCGTATTTCTTGGCGAAACCTGCGCCGAGACCAGAAGTAGGTCCGGTCACCAGGGCAACGGGACGCACGGGGCGATCCGAGTGGGAAGTCGACATACCGGCCACGCTAGTGGTTATTGCTACTGGACGGGAACCTGAAGGTCAGTCGACGGGGCGAATTGTGCCCGAGCGCTGCGACGCCGGACGCTGAGCCGGCTTGTCAGCCGCCTCGGGTTTGCGCAGCGATTGGTCCTGACGTGGCGCAGATTCACGCGGTCCAGACTCACGCGGCGTAAATTCACGCGGCGCAGCCTCACGAGGAGGCTGCTCCTGACGCGAACGGGGATGCTCTACCGGATCCGGAGCGGGGCGAGACTTCTCGGTACCAGGCCGCGGGCGGCTCGGATCGTGATCAACCTCGAGTTCGTTGGGATCGGTGACCGGGGGCAGTACGTGCAAAATGCCGGACAGGCGCGCAACCGACTCGATTGCCGCGTCCCAATCCCGGCCGTTGCTGGTCACCGGGAGCGAACCGAGCGTCCACTGCCCTTCACTCCACAGCATGCTGATGGACGAGGGAACCGATTCGGTGAACGCCACCATGCGCTGATCACAAACGCGACGAGCAATCTCGAGGTCCGTCGCAAAAACCACCCGGGAACCGATCGCACCCAGCAGGTTCAGGTCGCCGTCCTTGGGCGGAGCCGTCGACTTCAACCGAAGATCGATGTCGACGTCCGACCCGATCTCGCGGCGAACGGCCACGATCGTTGCGGTCTCTTCCAGGTCGAACAGCACGAACTGCTCTCCGCGACGGCGGCCGCGGACAACGTCGGTAGCAGTCAGGTAGTCCTGCTTGGCCATGACCGCGCGGTGCCATTCGCCTGCCAGCTGATCGTCAGTGGCCGTGTACGTGTAACCCTGAGCCTTTGCCCAGATCTGACGCACTCGCCCCGATTGATCTCGCCTCGTCCTGTCGACGTACAGAAGCGCACCCGCGCCTGCGAGTGCAATTACTGCCAGTCCGAACCACATTCCAGTCATCACCCTCCAGGGTAGCGACTCACGGCCTCAACCTCCCGCGACACCCTGGTGGACTCGCCCGATGTGTCGTGAACGACTCAGTTGCCGAACTTCGGCAACGACGTACTCAGAATCGTGTTGGCGGTCATCGTGCCGTTCTCCACCGGAGTTCCGTCGACGACGATGTTGTCACCCGGTTGCAGATCGGCGACGGTCGCACGGTTAAGCGCGATGAGTGTGGTGTCCGCAGTGGTCAGGACCGTCACTTGCGAGCCGCCGATCGAATCGATGACCAACGTGCCGCCGTCGTTCGACTTGACGGTGCCGACTGCTCCCCCGGCGTCACCGATCACTTCGCCGAGCCCGCCCGGAAGCTGGCTGAGCGGGGAATCCGTCGTCGGAGTCGGCGCCGTGGTGCTTGCCTTCGGCTGTGTGGTGGTCGGTGCCTGTGTCGTAGTGGTCGGGGGGACGAAAGCGGTCTGGGTGCCCTTGTCATTCGAGCCGAACGCCGAGAACGCGATGATCGCGATCACGGCGACCAGGATCCCGACCACGCCGGCGGCCACCCACGTCGCGAGCTTGCGCTTCTTGCCGCCTCCCGGTGACCCGTCTTCGATGAACGGCTGTTCCGGCGGAACCCCGCCACCACCACCGGCAACCGGGTACTGCTGCGTATTCCCGTACTGCTGGGCCGTGTACGGCGGATAGGCCTGCGTCGCACCGGGCGGCGGCGCCTGCGGATCGAACTGCGGGTTGTAGGCAGGAAAGGCCTGGGTGGGATTCGGCTGCTGCCCCTGCTGACCCAAGTACTCCGTGTTCTGATCCGGACCACCGTAGGGATACTGCTGTGCCCCTGGCGGTTGACCGAAATACTCCGTCGGCTGGTTCGGATTCGACTGGCCGGACACGGTCCCGTACTGCTCCGTTGGCTGGTCGGGCGTGCGCCCCCACACCTCGGTCGCCTCGGGATCCTCACGGCGCGCCCCACCCGAGTTACGCGGATCGTTCTGATCGGTCATGCCTGGCCACCTTCGGTTAGGACGAAAGAGCGTCGAAGTCGTTCGGAGAGGCGCGAGTGCAGACATCCCCAGTTCGAGCATCCAGCCATCCAGGGTAGAACAAAATGCGAATGCCCCGCCGATCCACTTGGATCGACGGGGCATTCCGCTTACCGAATCAGGAGAGAACCAACTGATCCGCGTCCTCGCTGACACCGACATGCACGGTGTCGCCGTCCTGGACCTTGCCGGCCAGGAGCAGCTTGGCGAGCTGGTCGCCGATCGACTGCTGAACGAGTCGACGCAATGGCCGAGCGCCGTACAGCGGGTCGTAGCCGCGCACCGCGAGCCACATCCGAGCCGCACCGTTCACCTCGAGGGTGAGACGACGCGCAGCCAGACGCTTCTGCAACTGCTCGAGCTGGATGTCCACGATGTGCTCCAACTGCTCTTCGGAGAGCGAGTCGAAGACAACGACGTCGTCGAGACGGTTGATGAACTCCGGCTTGAACGCGTGGCGTACCGCGTCCATGACCTGCTCACGTGTTCCACCGGATCCCAGATTGGAGGTCAGGATCAGGATGGTGTTGCGGAAGTCCACCGTGCGGCCTTGACCGTCGGTGAGTCGGCCTTCGTCGAGCACGGCGAGCAGGACGTCGAACACGTCGGGGTGTGCCTTCTCGACCTCGTCGAAGAGGACCACCGAGTACGGGCGTCGCCGAACTGCTTCGGTGAGCTGGCCGCCGGCTTCGTAGCCGACGTATCCCGGAGGGGCACCGACGAGTCGGGCCACCGAGTGCTTCTCACCGTATTCGCTCATGTCGATGCGGATCATCGCGCGCTCGTCGTCGAAGAGGAAGTCCGCCAAGGCTTTGGCGAGCTCCGTCTTACCCACGCCGGTCGGGCCGAGGAACAGGAAGGAACCGGTGGGCCGATTGGGGTCGGCGACACCTGCTCGGGCGCGGCGAACCGCATCCGAGACGGCGACGACGGCGTCGGTCTGGCCGACGACTCGCTTGCCGAGTTCGGACTCCATGCGGAGCAGCTTCTCGGTTTCGCCTTCCATCATCCGGCCGGCGGGGATTCCGGTCCAGGCTGCGACCACGTCTGCGACGTCGTCTGGCCCGACCTCTTCCTTGAGCATCACGTCACCGTCGGAGGCGGCTCCGGAAGCGGCTGCTGCCTCTTCCAGTTCCTTCTCCAGCGCCGGGATGCGACCGTAGCGCAACTCGGCTGCCTTGCCCAGATCGCCGTCACGCTCAGCGCGTTCGGACTCTCCTCGCAGGGTTTCGAGCTGTTCCTTCAGCACGCGCACCGAGTCGATGGCCTGCTTTTCGTTCTGCCAACGGGTGCTGAGCTGATTGAGCTTTTCGCGGTCGTCGGCGAGTTCCTGACGCAGCTTCTCGAGCCTTGCCTTGGACGCGTCGTCGGTTTCCTTCTCGAGTGCCACTTCTTCGATTTCGAGTCGGCGAACAGTGCGTTCCACCTCGTCGATCTCGACGGGTCGCGAGTCGATCTCCATACGAAGTCGCGATGCGGCTTCGTCCACGAGGTCGATGGCCTTGTCCGGCAGGAACCGCGACGTGATGTAGCGGTCCGAAAGCGCGGCAGCAGCCACCAACGCGGAGTCGGTGATGCGCACGCCGTGGTGCACTTCGTAGCGCTCCTTGAGGCCGCGCAGGATGCCGATGGTGTCCTCGACCGAGGGCTCACCGACGAGCACCTGCTGGAAACGACGCTCGAGTGCTGCGTCCTTCTCGATGTACTTGCGGTACTCCTCGAGCGTGGTGGCGCCGACCAGTCGCAGCTCACCGCGGGCGAGCATCGGCTTGATCATGTTGCCTGCGTCCATCGCGGATTCACCGGTGGCTCCGGCGCCGACGATGGTGTGCAACTCGTCGATGAAGGTGATGACCTGTCCTGCGCTGTTCTTGATGTCGTCGAGAACTGCCTTGAGGCGTTCCTCGAATTCACCGCGGAACTTGGCGCCGGCGACCATGGACCCGAGGTCCAGGGACACGACGGTCTTGCCTCGCAGCGATTCCGGGACGTCACCCGCGACGATGCGTTGGGCCAGGCCCTCCACGATCGCGGTCTTGCCGACGCCGGGCTCACCGATGAGTACCGGGTTGTTCTTGGTACGACGCGAGAGCACCTGCACGACACGGCGAATCTCGGTGTCGCGACCGATCACCGGGTCGAGCTTGCCGCTTCGTGCGGCTTCGGTGAGGTCAGTGGAGTACTTTTCCAGCGCTTGGTAGGTGCCTTCGGGCTCCGGGCTGGTGACTCGAGCGCTGCCACGGACAGTGGTGAAGGCTTCACGCAATGCGTCCTGGGTGGCGCCATGACGTACGAGCAACTGTGCGACGTCGGAGTCGCCGCCGGCCAGTCCGTAGAGGACATGCTCGGTGGAGACGTACTCGTCGTCCATCTCGGTGGCGAGGTGCTGAGCAGCGGTCAGTGCCGCGAGTGCCTCACGCCCGAGTTGCGGAGTGGAGCTTGCGCCGGTTGTCTTGGGCAGGCGATCGACGATTGCCTGCGCTTCTCGGTGTACGACGGTGGGGTCGACGCCTACAGCTTTGAGTAGTGGGGCAGCGATGCCGTCGGTCTGGTCGAGCAATGCGACCAGCAGATGGGCAGGCCGGATATCGGGATTACCCGCCGACGACGCCGACTGCAGTGCAGCCGTCATCGCAGCCTGGGTCTTGGTTGTTGGTGTGAACGAGTCCACTTGTCACCTTTCTGGCGAAGTCGAACGGGAAGAGCCGCGACCGGTTGGTATTGCGACTGTGTCACTATGCTCAACGCGGACAAACTTGAGTCTATTCCGCTCAAGTTTGTTTTCGCCAGGCCGAGTTGGTTTCGTAGGTCACATTTTCGGCCGTACTAGAATTGTGGCGAGAGTTGCAGCTGGTGCGAAAGGGGGATGGATTGGATCCGACAGTGATCGCCCGTCTGCAATCCAGCCTCGATTCTCTGACCGACGACGAAGAGAGCCGTGCGCACTTCTCGGCCGTGTTCTACACCGGCCTCTTTGCGGAACATCCTCTGTACCGCTCATTGTTCCCGGCCGGGATGGAATCGCAGGGGCACCGTTTCTTCAGAGCGATCGAGTTCGTCGTCAAGAACCTCCCCCAGCATCGCCGGATCCGAAAGTTCCTCACCCAACTCGGCCGAGACCACCGTCGCTACGGTGTCGAGCGTGAGCACTACGAGGCCGCCGGCGTCGCTCTGAAGCGCGCGGTTCGGTCGATGTACGGAACCAGCGCGCACAGTCGCTACAAGTGGACACTGGAACTGGAGGACGCCTGGTCTCAGTTCACCGATCTCGTCGTCAGCACGATGGCCGACGGTGCCGAATCCGATACGTCCCCGGCGCTCTGGGGTGGGACCGTGGTCAGCCACGAACGAGTGCTCGACGATCTGGCGATAGTGCGACTCGAAGCCGACCCACCCATTCCGTACGGGGCGGGGCAATACCTCGGCGTTCAGATTCCCCAGCGCCCGAAAATGTGGCGGTACTACTCGCCGGCGATTCCGACCAACCCTTTCGGCCAGCTCGAGTTCCACATCCGCAAGGTGTCGGGAGGATGGGTCAGCCCCGCGATCGTCAGCGAAACCAACGTCGGTGACCGCTGGGTCATGTCCACTCCCCTCGGCGGTCTCGAGGTCGACTTCACCAGCGACCGCGACGTTCTCATGATCGGGTCCGGCACCGGCATCGCTCCACTGCGGGCCCAAGTGATGGAAATGTCTCAACGCGCGCACAACCCGCGCGTGCACCTCTTCGTCGGCGGCCGCTATCCGTGCGACCTCTACGACCTCGAAACCCTCTGGCACATCTCGCTCAGCAACCCGTGGTTGACCGTCGTACCGGTTTCCGAAGAACCCGAAAACCCTTGGTGGCACAACGGACCGGCGCTCGAACCACCCTTCGGAATGCACAGCCGGCTGATCGGACCGATCGGAAAAGTGGTCGCGCAGTTCGGCTCGTGGGCCGACCGTC
This sequence comes from Rhodococcus sp. GB-02, assembly GCF_053470465.1. NCBI lineage: Bacteria > Bacillati > Actinomycetota > Actinomycetes > Mycobacteriales > Nocardiaceae > Rhodococcus > Rhodococcus sp. GB-02. The sequence goes on along the minus strand of NZ_JBPUKE010000001.1, from coordinate 1,735,588 downwards.
AGGTGCAGATCTCGGGGTCACCGTCGATGATCAAGACAACCGTCTACGCCTTGCGTGCCGGCGGAACTCCGCTCGATCAGATCCGGCACGACCCGCTCTACTGACTACAGGAGAACTTTCATGGCCCAGCGAACCTGGTCGAGCACAGTCGTCGAACATCACCGTCTCCGTGAGGATCTGGCGGTTGTCCGCCTGGTCGGCGACGTCATCCCGTTCCGCCCCGGCCAGTACGTCGACGTCAGCGTTCCGCAGAATTCGCGGTTGCTCCGCCGACTCTCCCCCGCCCTGCCTCCCTCACACGACGGGAAGTTGGAGTTTCACGTCAAGACGGTTCCCGGAGGTTGGGTCAGCGGCTCGATAGTCAAGGACACCCAGCCTGGTGACGTCTGGCAGATCCTCGACCCGCGCGGCGATCTGTCGGTCGACGAGAACGGCCCCACCGTCATCATGGTCGCGGGCGGAACAGGTTTGGCCCCACTCCGCTCGATCATTCTCGATCTGGCTCAGACTCCGAACCCGCCGCAGGTGTACCTCTTCTTCGGCGGCCGAACGCTTCGTGATCTCTACGCAGCGGACATGCTGTGGCTACTCGCCGACCAGTTTCCGTGGTTGCAGCCGATTCCCGTCGTCGAAGATCTTTCCGACGGCGGCCCGCCCGACGGATGGTTCGACCGTTTGAACGTCGACATCGGATTCGGCGACGACCATCTCATCGAAGGCACACTCGCCGACGTCGTCGCGTCGTACGGTGCGTTCACCGAACATCAGGTCCTGGTGTGCGGATCAGCGGCCATGGTTCGATCGACGCGTGATCGATTGATCGAGGCCGGAACGCCGGCCGAGGTCATTCAGTTCGATCCTTACTGACGGTCAGTACGTCGGATCATTGCGAACGGTGTCGACGTCGATGCCCACTGCGCGAAGCCTGAATTTGGTGCTGTTGACCATGGATTCGCTGCCGACGACCTGAATGTCGTAGCCCGCCCAGTCCCCGAACGAGGTCACGACCTTGCCGACCTTGCCGGTGATGCGCCTGGACATTCCGATCGGGGGCAGCGGTTCCGGCTCGGTGTGCCACCACGGATTCTCGTCTTCTTCTGAGACCGGGATGATCGTGAGCCACGGGTGCTTCTCTGCCAGCTTCCACAGATGCGGAAGGTCGTAGAGATCGCACGGATGCTGTCCTGAGTAGAACAGTTGGACCTTGCGGGTGTTGCCGCGTCGGATCAGTTCGAGGATCTGTGCGCGCAGCGGAGCCACTCCGGTTCCCGACGCGATCATCAAAATGTCCTTGGAGTTCTCCGGAATCCCCAGGGCGCCGATGGGTGAACCGACCACCCAGGTGTCGCCGACCGCGGTCTGGTTCACCATGACCGGGCTGACCCACCCGCCGGTGACCTGGCGAACGTGGAACTCGAGGATTCCGGTCCCGTCGTACGGCGTGGCCGGCGAGAGGTAGCGCCACATCCGCGGCCTCGCGGCGACCTGCACGCTGACGTACTGACCGGCGCGGTACTCCATCGTCTGGTCGAGTTGCAGCCTGACGACGGCGACGCCCTTGATGGCCGGGCGGCATTCGATGACGGCGGCGCTCCAGGCGGGCGGGCCGTCCTCCGCGTTGGCGGCGTCCATCATCGCTGCCGAGATGATCGCGAGCGCGTTACGCCACGCGCTGTCCACCTCGTCGGTCCACATTTCGGCGCCACCGAAGGTCTCGAGTGCTTCGATCAAGGCATTGCCGACTGCCGTGTAGTGCTCGTCGGTGACGCCGTACTTACGGTGATCGCGACCGAGCTGCGCGAGGTACTCGAGTATCGCGTCGGACTCGTCGAGGCGTTCGACGACGTGAGCGATAGCGCTGACAAGCCGATCACGCTGCACATCCATTGATGCCGGAAAGAACTCCCGGGTTTCGGGCGATCGAGCGAACAGGATCGAATAGAAGGTACGGGCGAGCCGTTCCGGACCATCTTCTACCGCAGTGACGGATTTGAAGCTCGACCGGACCAGAGAGATTGCTTGCGAATCCACGCTCATCCTCGTCCCGACTAGACGCGGCAAGACCCGCCGCGGAATTTCGTCTGCAGCTTATGTCACAAATGTCTGACTCGTAAATCATTCTGGACAAGTGTCACAATGCGACCCCATTTCGCGGTGTGACCGTCCCTTTCTTATTCTTGCGTGCAAGATAAACAAGAGCTTCGACACTCTCGATCGCCGAGCTAACGTTCAGCGAAATCTCAACCAGCCAAACAGGAGTCGTGCCGTGGATTTTGTTCGACAGGACGAATTGCCCACCGATAGCGGGCTTACGTCCCAGATCGCCTCCACTACCCCGACGCTGACCGAGCTTCAACGTCGGGAACTCGAGTGCGTCGAATTTTTCGACTCTCCGGAACTGGGCCACCTCCCGACGGCTCGACGGCGCGAGGCCTTGCGTGAGCTCCATCGGAGCGGCACCTACACGCACACAGCGGAGGAATTGCTCGTCGGCGCCAAACTCGCCTGGCGAAACCACGCCAGGTGCGTCGGTCGCGCACATTGGCGGACCCTCAAACTCATCGACGCGCGCGACGCCGTCACGGCTTCCTCTCTCGCAGAAGCATGCTGGGAGCACCTGCGGCTGTCGACCAACCGCGGCGCTCTGCAGTCGGTCGTGACGGTCGGGCCACTTCCACGCGAGGACGGCCAGGAGTACCGCATCCTCAGCCCGCAACTGATCCGCTACGCCGGCTACCGGCAACCAGATGGCACCATCTTGGGCGACCCTTGGCACGTCGATCTGACCGCTCAGGTCACCGCGATGGGATGGAAGGGCGCCGGTACACCGTTCGACGTTCTCCCCGTACTGATTTCGGTTCCCGACGAACCCCTGCAGTACTTCGACGTCCCGACCGACCTCGTTCTCGAGGTCGAGATCGAGCATCCCGAATACAGCTGGTTCGCTGATCTGGGGCTGAAGTGGCATGCCGTTCCCGCGGTCTCGGACATGAACCTCGACATCGGCGGAATCGTGTATCCCTGCACCCCGTTCAGCGGTTGGTACGTCAGCACCGAGGTCGGCGCCCGTAACTTCAGCGACGGTGATCGCTACAACATGTTGCCCACCATCGGAGCGATGATGGAACTCGACATGAGCCACGACCGCACGCTCTGGAAGGATCGTGCACTGGTCGAACTGAACCGCGCAGTTATTCACAGCTACCGCAAGGCCGGCGTCATCATGGTCGACCACCACACTGTCGCAAAACAATTCATCGATCACATCGCGCGTGAGGACAAGGCCGGGCGCAAGTGCCCCACCGACTGGTCGTGGGTGAACCCGCCCATGTCCAGCTCGCTCACACCGACGTTCCACCGCCTGTACGACGAGCCCGATCTCGACATCCGGCCCAACTTCGTGACGAAAAAGAAGAAGGGCACCGACCAAGGCCGGTGCCCCTTCCACAACTGATCGCGCTCAGAAGGGGATCTGCCCCAATCCGACGCCGACCACGAGCATCGTGATCGAGATCAGGCCGGCTCGCCATAGAACCTTCTTGTGGTGATCCGCCAGGGACACGCCGGCGAGTGTGACCAGCAGCAGGATCGCCGGGACCAGCGGGCTCTGCATGTGCACGGCCTGCCCGGTGATCGAGGCGCGCGCCATCTCAACCGGCTCGATTCCGTACTGCGCTGCCGTCTCGGACAGCACCGGGAGCACACCGAAGTAGAACGCGTCGTTGGTCATGAAGAACGTGAGCGGAATGCTCAGGACGCCCGTGATGACGGCGAGGTGCGGGCCCATCGCGTCGGGGATGACCTGCAGCAGCCACTCTGCCATCGCCTCGACCATGCCGGTTCCCTGGAAAACGCCGGTCAGCACGGCTGCTGCCAGCACCATCGCGACCACCGAGACGATGCTCGACGAATGGCGTGCGATTGCTTCACCCTGATCCTTGACCGCCGGGAAATTCACCGCGAGAGCGATCGACGACGCAATCATGAACAGCACCGGAATGGGCAGGATGTCCATCACGAGCACAACCAGAAGGATCGTCGTGAGCGCTGCGTTGAACCAGAGCAGCTTCGGCCGCAAGGTGTCACGCCCGGGGGCAAGTCCGTCGATGAAGCGTCCGGTGTCGCCGCCGCCGTCCGCGGGCTCATTCGAGCCGCCGGTGCCGGCGCTTCCGGTGCTTCCGGTGCTTCCGGTGCTGGAACTTCCACCGTTCCCGACTTTTTCGAGGATGCGCTCAGAAGTCAGGACCAAAGTCCCGATCCTTCGGCGCTCCATGATCCCGAGGTGAATCGCGAACCCGAGAACCATGATCAGGCCGACGATCAATGACGGCACCATCGGGACGAAGACGTCGGAAGGAGAGAGTCCCAGTGCGCTCGCTGCCCGGACGGTCGGGCCACCCCACGGAATGATGTTCATCGTCGCGTTCGACAGGCCGGCGATCACCGTCAGGACGACGGGACTGACACCGAGTTTGAGGTAGAGCGGGAGCAGCGCGGAGGTCACGATGATGAAGGTCGTCGAACCGTCTCCGTCCAGCGAGACCACCATCGCGAGCACTGCGGTTCCGACGACGAGCCGCATCGGATCGTCACGCACCATCCGCAGGATGAGCTTGACCAGCGGATCGAAGAGGCCGACGTCGATCATGATTCCGAAGAAGATGATCGCGAAGAACAACAGCGCCGCGGTGGGTGCGAGCGACTTGATGCCGTCGGTGATCATGTCACCGATTCCGAGGCCGGCCCCGGCGAGTAGTCCGAAGGCCACCGGAACCAGAGTCAGTCCCACCACCGGGGTCGCGCGTTTGGTGAGGATCAGGAACATGAACACCGCAACCATGAGGAAGCCGAGTGTGACGAGCATGATGAACTCCTTTTGTGCTGAATTGCCGAGAAAAACGGCACGGCAAATCGAGCCGGTGACCTTCGTGGAGGTGAAACGAAACTTCGTTGTGCTTAGTTGATGCCGGGTGGATCGAGTGTTGCGTCGACGAACCGGGATTGATCGGCGAGGAATGCGGAGAACTCGGGTTCGGTGAGAACTGCACTGTTCCAACCGTTTCGGCGAGACAGCTCGTTCCACCGCGGGCTCGCCGCCAGATCCCGCACCAAATTCTGCAAGTGCTGACGCTGATCGTCCGTCAGGCCCGCCGGCGCCATGAGCCCGCGCCAATTGGTGAACGTGACGTCGACTCCCGACTCCGCCATGGTCGGTGCATCCACCGCCGGAGTGCGCTCCGGCGAACTGACCGCAAGGACCCGAACCGTGCCTGCCGCAATCTGATCCAGGTACTCCCCGATACCCGTAGCGGCGACGTCGACCTGCCTGGTGAGCAGTGCGGGAAGCAGTTCTCCGCCGCCGTCGTAGATCCGGTACGGGGAACGCGACGGATCGACACCGACCGCGCGGGCGAACAGAAGGCGGAACAACCCGTCCGGTCCACCTTCACTCGAACCACCGCCGATCGAGATCGACGACGGATCCGCCACCCAGGCCTGCATCAGATCGGCGAGAGATTTGTACCGTGAATCTGCTGGAACCAGTAGCGCTTCGGGTTCTTCGACCAGTCTCGCAATCGGCGTCACGTCGGCAAGTGTGTGCTCGGACGGAAGTATCTCGAGCGAACCGAGAACTCCGAGTCCCATGACCATGAGTAAGTCGGGGTTTCCGCGTTCGAGAGCCAACCGGTTGAGTCCGACGATGCCGCCCGATCCGGGCAGCACAACGACGTCGGCGTCGACGGTTCCTTCGTCGGCAAGTGCCTGCACCATGGTCCGGGCGGTCAGGTCGTAACCACCACCGGCCACCGAGGGCACCAGTACGCGCAGTTCTTCGGAACTCTCACCCGCACGGCCACCGGCAAAGAAGGACTCGACCGGAGCGCATCCGGTCGAGAGCACGAGAGTCATCGCGCAGGCACCGAGCAGGGCGATATGCCTGCTCAGCCGCTTCGATGCGCCCATGGCGTCGTCCTTGTCTGTTGGCTGCCTGCTGGTAGCGATGTGTGAACAGGTTTCATACTGACGCACTTTGTGACTGGGGTCACCATTGGGAAAGCAGATTGATTTGTGCTCATTGTGCTCACGAACGGCCGCTTTCCCGGCATCGAACTGAAGGCTAGGGTCTGGCTGGTGTCCTCAGGAAACGTGCAAGCAGAGCGAGAGCGCAAGTCGCCTCTGCGGGCGCGCCTGCGTCGGCGCCGGCACACTCTGGCGACACAACTTCTCGAACTGCAACTTCTGATTGTCGTTGCGGTTCTCGTGTGCGTCACTGCCCTCTCTCTCGCGCAGTCGTCTGCGAGTTTCCAACGCGAGGAGGGACGTCGCGCTCTCTCGGCAGCTGAATCGCTCGCAGCCAATCCGGCAGTACGCGAACTGCTCCCCCAGGCTCAGACCCGCCTCCGCTCCGGACTACAGGGTTCGGTCGACTCGGTGCGCGCCATCTCGGGTGTCACCTACGTCTCGCTTGCCGATGCCGACGGCGGTATCGTGATTTCGACGCGTCCCGGCGATGTCGGCATCGGCGCACGTCAGACAGAAGATCGGTCTTGGACGGGTTTGGTCGACACCCCCTCCGGCAGGGCCGTGGAGGCGCACGTTCCGATCCTCGGCAGTGAAGGAGCGATTACCGGAACCGCGATCGTCGGCATCGAGTACCCCTCGATCTGGACGCGGCTAGGGCAGTCGGCGCCGAATCTCCTGGTGTACCTCGCGGTGGCCTCACTTCTCGGCGGTGTCGGGTCGATCCTGTTGGCCCGCAGGGTCAAACGGCAGACCCTCGGCATGGAGGCCGGCGAGATCCTGGACCTGGTTCGCCAACGCGAGGCAATGCTGCGCGGCCTCAAGGAAGGCGTCATCGCATTCGACGCGCAGGGAAAAGTGGTGCTGATGAGCGACAGTGCCCACCAACTCCTCGACATCCCACGCGGCAGTGCCGGCAGATCGGTGCGGGACCTCGGTCTCGACGACCGCCTCCAGAGTGTACTGACTTCCGGCACAACCGAATCCGATCAGTTAGTTCTTGTTGGCGATCGCTTGCTCGTCCTCAACACCGTCTTGGTCGAATCGAAGGGCCGCACCATCGGGTCGGTCACCACTTTCCGCGACCGCACCGAATTGCGCTCTGTGGAAGAAGAACTCGACGTGACCAAAACCAGCACCGACGCACTACGCGCTCACATCCACGAGTTCGACAATCAACTGCACACCATCTCCGGCCTCATCCAGCTCGGCGAATACGACGAGGTGGTCGGCTACGTCGAGGGTCTGACCATGGAGCGCGCGCAGGTCAGCGCGACCGTGACCGAGAAGATCGCCGACGTCGGCACCGCCGCACTCGTGATCGCCAAGATAGGCGCCGCTGCACAGGGGTTGGTCACGGTCGAGCTGGCGCCGGACACACATCTGGAGACGGTGGACCGCAGACTCGGACGAGATCTCGTGACGGTGGTCGGAAACCTCGTCGACAACGCCGTCGACGCCGTCGGTGAGATGCCGGAAGCCTCGCGCCGCAGGGTTCGGTTGTCGATTCGAGACCGTGGCACCGCCGTCGAAGTGCGGGTCGAGGACGCCGGCCCCGGTATCGCGCCGGAGAATCGCGACAGAGTGTTCGGCCAAGGTTGGAGCACCAAGGGACAATCGAGTGACGGACACGGTTTCGGCTTGGCGCTGGTACGCCTGACGTGTCGTCGGCGAGGCGGAGACGTCACCGTAAACACTCGTTCGGCAGAAGGCATCGAGTGGACTGTCTTCACTGCAGTCCTGCACGACGGAGAGGGCGCATGATCCGGGTACTGGTGGTCGACGACGACTTCATGGTCGCAAAGGTGCACAGCGGATTCGTCTCGCGGATAGACGGTTTCGAAGTGTGCGGCGTTGCCCATTCGGCCGAGGCCGCACTGACCGCAGTCGGCGAATTGCAACCCGACCTGGTGCTTCTCGACGTGCACCTGCCCGGCACCACCGGACTCGATCTGATCGCCCCGTTTCGCGAGCTGGCACCGGAGCTGGATGTTCTTGTCATCACGAGTGAGCGCGAGGCGGGCTCGGTCAAGAAGGCACTGCGCAGCGGCGTCGTGCATTACCTGATGAAGCCATTCACGTTCGAGGTTCTCCGTGAGCGTCTCGAGCGGTACCGATCGACGTACGCGAACCTCGACAGCATCGGCGAAGCAGAACAGGGAGCGGTGGACGAGGCTTTCGGCGTGGCCGGTGGCGCGACAGGAGCGTCGTCTCTCAAGGGTCTACCGAAAGGACTCAGTCCCGAGACCCTTCAGCTGGTCGAGACAGCACTACGAGACGAATCCGAACCCGCTTCGGCTACAGACATTTCCGAGAGGGTCGGCATCTCACGGGCGAGCTCGAGGCGCTACCTCGAATACCTCTACGAAACCGGGCGGTCCACCACTTCGCTGAAGTATGGAGTGGTGGGCCGCCCGGAACGTCGTTACGTCTGGAAACGCTGACCCTTCGCTACACGACGCTGGTTCCTAGACCGCGCGGGCGCTGGTCTCCCAGTACCTCGCGCGCAGTGCCTTCTTGTCCAGCTTGCCCAGCGGCGTCAGCGGAAGGGAATCCACGAAGTCGATGCTCTTGGGAGCGTGAACCGACCCCTTGGCCGCCTTGACTTTCTCGACCAGCTCCTCGGTGTCGACGGTCAGTCCGGCACGAAGTACGACGCAGGCCTTGACGGCTTCACCCCACTTGTCGTCGGGCACACCGACTACCGCCACCGAAGCGACGGACGGGTGCGACGAGATCACGTCCTCGATCTCGCGCGGGAACACGTTGAAACCACCGGTCACGATCATGTCCTTCTTGCGATCGACGATGGACATGAACCCGTCCTTGTCCTTACGCGCGATGTCGCCGGTGTGCAGCCAACCGCCACGGAACGCCTCGGCGGTCTCGGCCGGCTTCTTCCAGTACCCCTTCATGATCAGCGGACCACGGACACAAATCTCACCGAGTTCTCCCTGCGGCACCTCGTTCAGGTCGTCGTCGAGCAGCCGGACGTCGAGCCACGGCACCGGACGCCCACAAGTGGCGAGGCGGGCCGGATCGTCGGCGAGGTGTTCTTCCTTGCGCAGCACCGAAATTGTCATGCCGCACTCGGTCTGACCGTAGAACTGGAAGAAAATCTGACCGAACTTCTTGATGCCCTCCTGCAACCTGGCTGGAGACATCGCGGACGCTCCGTAGAACAGCGTCTGCAAACTCGAGACGTCCCGCTTGGGCAGATCCGGGTGATCCATGAGCATGTAGATCATGGTGGGCACCAACATGGTTGCCGTGATCTTGTGCTTCTCGATCGCTTCGAGCACAGCACCTGGTTCGAAGGCAGGCAGGACGATCAACGCACCGCCGCGCAGCAAGGTCGGGATGAAGAACGCTGCACCTGCATGTGAGAGTGGCGTGCAGATGAGGAAGCGGTTGTCCTCGGGCCACTGCCACTCCGACATCTGGATCTGATTGAGCGCTGCACCCGAACGGAAGGATCCGACAACACCTTTGGGCTTGCCGGTCGTTCCGCCGGTGTAGACCATGCTGCTGGCGTCTTCTGCGTCGACACGCGCTGCCTTCAGCGGCGCGGGCTCGAACGTTGCAGCCAGCGCGAGGATGTCGATTCCCACCTCGGACGGACCCATCGAGAGCACGTTGGTCAACGAGGGTGACGACGCCTTCAACTCGGCGGCACGCTCTTCGAAGGCGTTGGGATCGAAGATGAGGGTCTCGATCTCGGCGTCGTCGACGATGTACTTGTGGTCGTCGAGCGATCCCATCGGGTTCAAGGCGCTCGCCCGGCAGCCGGTGATCATGGTCGCGCCCATGCTGATCAGTACCTCGGGGCGATTCTTCGACAGCATCGCGGTGCTGGTGCCCTGAGTGATTCCCAAAGACGCGAGAGCCTGGGCGAAGCAGCTGATCTGATCGCGCATCTGACCGCCGGTGAGGATCACGTCGCCGAGGTACAGCGCGGGCTTGTCGTGATTGCGTTCCAGAGCGGTGATGAGCAGGTCCGGACCGTATACCGGTCGGTGCAGGTCAGCGAACTCGTCTGTCATCTGGTCTTCCTTCTGCTCGGCGCGTGCAGTCATCGAGATGTGCTCCCGGTCACGGATACGATATCCAGAATTGCACAAAACTGGAACAGGTTCCACCTCTTCGATCGAATCCGAGAATGCTCCCGATCAGCGGGAAGCCCGTCGTCACCCGCCAGAGCGGTGGTTAGCGTCGATGTACCCACCGAGACGACAGCGTCTCGGTCGCGTCCAACGGAGAGTGTCATGACTACCAACCTCGGTACCGCCCACTTCACGGCATCTGCTCCCCGCACGGCCACCACGCTCCTCTCCGATTTCGACTCGTTGTACGGCACCGTGCGATCGGCACCCGACGGGTCCGTCGTCGAACAGGACGTCGTGTTCTTCGGCCGGCCTGATCCGGGCGCACTGCTCACCGGATCCGTAAGGCCGCTGGGCTCGACGCTCGAACGGATCACCGAATACCACGACCAGACCGGGCATCTGGTGGCCGAGGTCTTCGTCCGGGAAGCCCCGACAGCGGGCACAGGAACCGATTCCGTTGCTGCCCTTGCTGATTTCGCCGCTCGTCGTTACGGCTCCGCGTCGCTACGACGGTTTCGCGGACGCTGCACCGCGACTTCCGCGGGAGCAGATCTGAACTGCTCCGTGACGGTGCTCGCCACATACGAGAAGGACCACGAGAGCGTCGCCGACGTAGCTCTGGTCGCCACCGATCCCGCTGGGGTTGTCACCGCTCGGGCCTGGGCGACTCTCGCCGTCGACAATGCTGCGACTTACGCGATCGACGACGCGGCGACTTACGCGATCGACAACGCGGCGACACTCGCGAGCTGAATCTCTGCAGGTCACCGAGCAGGTGTTCCATCCAGCGGGAACTGCCGTATCTCCAGAGGACGCTTCGTCGTTGTATGAGACGGATCACATCACTGGAGCGTCGCAAGACGCGGCTCGGAGGAAGACATGGCACTCGGAACCGGCCCACTCACCACTACGGACGCCTCGACGCAGTCGGGCGCCGGCGAGGAAATTCGAGAAATCGAAGCGGCAGCGCCCCCGGCGCGGTTCGCGCGTGGATGGCACTGCCTCGGACTGAGCAATACCTATCGCGACGGTCAGCCCCACCAGATCGAGGCATTCGGCACCAGCCTCGTCGTCTTCGCCGACAGCAAGGGCGACATCAAGATTCTCGACGCCTACTGCCGCCACATGGGTGGCAACCTCGCTCACGGAACCGTCAAGGGCGATTCGATCGCCTGCCCGTTCCACGACTGGCGTTGGGGCGGTAACGGAAAATGTACGGCGATCCCCTACGCACGACGCGTTCCGCCGCTGGCCAAGACGCGGGCGTGGACCACACTCGAGAAGAACGGTCAGCTGTTCGTCTGGCACGATCCCCAGGGAAATCCCCCGCCCGCCGAGGTCACAATTCCCGACATTGAGGGCTTCGGAAGCGATGAGTGGAGCGACTGGAGCTGGAACACGCTCACCATCGAAGGCTCTCATTGCCGCGAGATCGTGGACAACGTCGTGGACATGGCCCACTTCTTCTACGTTCACTACTCGTTCCCCAAGTACTTCAAGAACATCTTCGAAGGTCACGTCGCGAGCCAGTACATGGAATCGGTGGGACGTGAGGACATCATCAGCGGCACCAACTACGGCGATCCCAACGCTGTTCTTCGTTCGGATGCTTCGTATTTCGGTCCGTCGTACATGATCGACTGGATCAAGAGCGAAGCCAACGGGCAGATCATCGAGACCGTCCTGATCAACTGCCACTACCCGATCTCGAACAATGCGTTCGTCCTGCAGTACGGCGCGATGGTCAAGAAACTACCCGGTATGGACGACGAGTCCACTGCCGCGATGGCAGCGCAGTTCACCGAGGGCGTCGAGATGGGATTCCTTCAGGACGTGGAGATCTGGAAGAACAAAGCCCCGATCGACAACCCGCTGCTCTCGGAGGAGGACGGCCCGGTTTACCAGTTGCGGCGCTGGTACAACCAGTTCTACACCGACGTCGAGAACGTCACGGAAGACATGACGAAGCGCTTCGAATTCGAGATCGACACCACCCGCGCAGTGGAGAGCTGGAAGCGGGAAGTCGCCGAAAACGTTGCCGCACGCGACGCCCAGGCGCTCGAGACCACCTCCTGATCCGCAGCCGAAAACACTGCTGAGACAAACTGACTGGATGCAAGGAACAACATGACGTACGAAGTGCTCGAACAGATCAACGCGATGGCCGACGACATCTTCGCCGAAGGCATCGAGGCCGAGCGGATCGGCCGGGTGGCCGACGACACCGCAAAGAAGATGAAGGCAATCGGTTCCATCCGCATGCTGCAGCCCAAGGAGCATGGCGGCATGGAGGCGCATCCGCGCGAATTCGCCGAAACCGTCATGCGCATGGCTTCACTGAACCCGTCGGCCGGCTGGGTCCACGGGATCGTCGGAGTTCACCCGTGGCAACTTGCGTTCGCGGATCCCAAGGTGCAGCAGGAGATCTGGGGATCCGATCCCGACACCTGGATGGCATCGCCGTACATGCCCGGCGGAATGTGTATCCCCACCGACGGCGGCTACAAGTTCTCCGGTCGCTGGCAGTTCTCCTCCGGCACCGACCATTGCGACTGGGCATTCCTCGGCGCGATGGCGTGTGACAAGGACGGCAACATGGAGATGCCGCCGCGCATGCTCCATGTGATCATTCCGCGCACCGACTACGAGATCATCGAAGACTCGTGGGATGTCATGGGACTTCGCGGCACCGGCTCCAAGGACCTCGTAGTCAAGGATGCGTACGTCCCCGATTACCGCGTCATGGACTGCGACGAGGTCATCGACGGCACGGCAGTGCGCAAGTACGGGCGCACCGAAACGCTGTACCTGATGCCATGGTCGAACATGTTCCCCCTCGGCATCACCGCCGCCACGATCGGCATCTGTGAGGGAATGCTCTTCCACGCCAACGAGTACCAGGCCGATCGCATCAATGCACAAGGCACGGCGGTCAAGGACGACCCGTACACCTTGTTCGCAATCGGTCAGGCGACTGCCGACATCCGGGCCGCGCGCGACACCCTGCTTGCCAACGTCGACCGCATGTGGGATCGAGTGGACGCCGGCAAGGAAGTGACCTTCGAGCAGCGCGCCGAGGGACGTCAGACTCAGGTGCAGGCCGCCTGGCGCGCGATCAACGCGATCGATCAGGTCTACCCACGCTGCGGCGGCAACGCACTGCGGATGGACAAGCCGCTTCAGCGATTCTGGCGCGACGCTCACGCTGGGCAGCACCACGCAATTCACGTACCGGGCACCGTATTCCACGCCGCCTCACTGAGCCGCCTCGGCGCCGACCCGCAGGGACCGCTGCGGGCGATGATCTGATCAGACTTCGACACAAGAAATCGACAGGAACCAGACACGATGACACACACTGACATCAAGGGACTTGGCTACGTCAAGATCTCGACCAACGACATGGCACGTTGGCGCACTTTCGCTTTCGACGTTCTCGGCTTCGCCAAGGGCAGTGGGCCGGACGAGAACGCACTGTACCTGCGGCTCGACGAGCGGGCTGCGCGCATCGTCGTCGTCGAAGGTGAGCGCGACGAGATCGTCAACATCGGTTGGGAGGTCGCCGATCACGCCGCACTGCGCCGTGTCCAGGAGGCCCTCGAAAAGAACGGCACCGAGGTGGAGCAGCTTTCGCTCGCCGAAGCGGATGCTCGACGGGTCGAAGAGGTCATCGCGTTCACCGATCCCGGTGGAGCAGCCATCGAGGTCTTCCACGGAGCGATCCTCGACCACAGCCCCGTGGTGACGCCCTTCGGCGCTCGATTCGTCACCGGCGCACAGGGTCTCGGCCACGTCGTGCTCCCGGTGATGGACAGTGCTGCGAGCTTCGACTTCTACACCGAGGTGCTCGGCTTCTACCCGCGCGGCGCCTTCCGCCTGCCGGCCCCGCCCGAATTCGGGCCGCTGCGAATCCGTTTCATGGGCGTCAACGAGCGTCACCACAGCTTGGCCCTGTGCCCGGCACCACACGGCGGCGCACCCGGCTTGATTCACATCATGGTCGAGGTCGACACCCTCGACGCCGTCGGCCAGGCACTCGACCGAGTGATGAAGGACGGATTCTCCGTGTCGTCGACCCTGGGTCGTCACACCAACGACAAGATGATCTCCTTCTACGTCCGCGCACCAGGCGGCTGGGACATCGAGTTCGGCACCGAGGGCGCGAAGGTGGATCAGGACTCGTACTCCTCCGAGGAGATCACCGCTGACAGCTACTGGGGCCACGACTGGTCCGGAAGCGAACCGCTGGCAGCTATGTAGTACCTGCCGGTGACGATGTAGTACCTGCCGGTGACGATGTAGTACCTGCCGGTAGTAAACCGACGAGGGGGCTTGCGCGAGCATTCGCGCAAGCCCCCTCGTCGTTTCCACCGTGACGCGCCCGAAAACAGACCGGTGATCCACTTCACAAATCCATAACTCTATGACACTATTTCTAATTGAAATAGCCAGTTCACTGGTTGTGGAGCTCTAAGAGAAGTGAGGTACACGATGACACTGCAGGCTGTGGATGCTTTAGGCGCCGATTCGGCCCCGACAGCAATTCTTGATCGCGTCTCGCTGGTTCTCGACGCCTTCGACGGTCCCGGCAGGTTGACGCTCGCTCAGGTCGTTCGGAGCACGGGCCTGCCCCGCTCGTCTGCCCACCGCATGCTCGAACGTCTCGTCTCGATGCGTTGGCTGCGTCGCGACGGCCGCGACTACGAACTCGGTATGCGTCTTGTCGAGCTGGGATCGCTCGCGGTTCATCAAGACCGGCTCCACGCTGCAGCCATGCCGCTTCTCCACGAGCTCTACCGCGTCACCGGCTTCGTGGTTCACCTTGGCATCCTCGACGGGCCCGATGTGGTCTACATGGAGAAGATCGGCGGACGCCTCGCAGCTGCGGTACCGACGCGTGTCGGTGGTCGACGCCGCGCCGAGACCACTGCGATCGGTCAGGCACTGCTCGCGTTCGGTTCGCCGAAGTCCTCAGGCTACGCACTGCCCCACCTCGCCAGGATTCGCGAATCAGGGGTTGCATTCGAAACCGGAAACGGCCTACCGGGATTCAGCTGTCTCGCGGCACCGATCGGCCCCATCGGCCGCGCTGTTGCCGCAGTATCCATCTGCGCGCCATCGAAGGCTCTCCGACTCGACCACGTCAGCGCAGCGCCGGTTCGGATGGCGGCCGCTGCCATTTGGCGAGGCATCGACGGCGGATCGCTTAGCGTCACTCCAACTTTGCAGCGTCGCCACCTGCTGCGCAACATGCCCACCGCAGCCGGGGCGTGACTCAGATATTCGAGCCGTTGCCGGTGAGACCGGCTTGCTCGAGCGCCAACACGTACTCCTCGACGTTCTTCCATCTGCCAGGCGTCGAGGGCAACGGTGATCCCAGTCGGTCATGCTCGGCGACGTTCGCATACTCGGCGGATGCACGATCGATGTCTTCGAGTAGTTCGCGAGCAAGTTCGATCTCGGCTCGGAAGTACCGTTCCGACCATCGCAACGTCATGACCGGGAACGACCAGGCCGGCTCGTTCTCGGCATGATCTGCGTGGAGTTTCGCGCGTCGAATCTGTTCTTCGACGTTGGCGATGTGGGCTTCCACCAGTGCCTTCAGTCGCTCGGGTTCGTTGAGGTGCCCCATCCACAGACGCAACATCACGCCGTGCTTGAGCACCGGCACCTCCACCGGCGCCTCCCGTGACCACGTCCGGACGGCGTCGGTTCCCGACTGTGTAATGGAGTAGAGGCGCTTTCCCCGCACCCCTGGTTCGGAAACGACCCGAGACTCCACGAATCCGATGCTTTCGAGCTTCTTCAGCTCTGCGTAGACCTGGCTGATGGACGGGCTCCAGTAGAAGAAGCCGACGCTCCAGTCAGCCCACTTCTTCAGATCGTTTCCGGTCAGTTCCTCCCCGAACGTGAGCATTCCGAGCACTGCCCAGCTGGTAGCGGGAAGTCCTCGGGACACGTCATCAGGTTCGGACATGCCCGAAGTCTAACAATCACTGGTGATTTGCTGGTTTCGTAGAATCCGAACGGACCGCTGAGCGGGATCAAATTTGCCCGAGACCCCTCCACCTGACACTCGGTCGGTCCGCACCCGTGCCGAGAAGCCATTGCTGCCATTGAGTGGGACTGCCGCTGGATTACGACCGCGGCGCCACACATCGTTGCTTCTGAAGCTGTTTGCAGGATTTTGAGCAGAGATTTGAACAAGGAGACGACATGACCGTGGAAAACGCCGAGCCGCCAGTTCTGGACGGACGCACACTTCGTAACGTGATGAGCAATTTCTGCACCGGCGTCACCGTCATCACTGCTCACGACGGAGATTCACCGCTGGGCTTCACCTGCCAGTCCCTGGTCTCGGTATCGCTCGATCCCCCGCTGCTCTCGTTCTGCCCGGCGAAGACGTCGACGAGTTGGCCGAAGCTTCGAGAATCCGGAACTCTCTGTATCAACGTTCTCGCCCACGACCAGCAGGACATGTGTTCCGCCTTCGCACGCGGCGGGACCGACAAGTTTCTCGGCATCGAGTGGGATGCCGCCGGCAACGGTGCTCCGGCGCTCAGCGGCGCGCTCGCCCGCATCGAGGCAACCGTCGAGCAAGAACACGACGCCGGTGATCACACCATCGTCGTCGCACGCATCACCGATCTGAACGTGCTACGCCACGACGGTCCGCTTCTGTTCTACCGCGGCGGCTTCGGACGCTTCGACGCCTGAGTTTCTTGTGTCCGTCCCGCTGCGTGGGAGATTGCGGCGCCGAATCGAGACGGCACCGATAGCGTCCGAAGTAGTTGTCAGACCCTGAACTTCTCGACTGATCGGACTAACTCGATGACCACTCTCGAACCAGACACCACGGCCGCGATCACGGCGACGGTAACCACCTACCTCGACGCCGTGGCTCGCGGATCGTCAGCGGACATCGCCGCCCTCTACACCGAGAACGCAACGCTCGAAGACCCGGTCGGCAGCGAACCCCGCATCGGTAAGGCTGCAATCACAGAGTTCTACGGCGCTCTCGAGGGCGGTGCGCAAGAGACGGAGCTTCTCACGTTGCGGGTCAGCGGATCCAGCGCGGCCTTCCACTTCCGCGTCGTCACGCCGGTGGGCGATCAGGTCTACGAGGTCGAACCCATCGACGTCATGACTTTCGATGCGGACGCAAAGATCACTAGCATGCGCGCCTTCTGGTCACCGGCCGATCTGATTGCACGCTGATGCGGCAGGTCAGCTGCCGGAACTGCGGAAACAGCGTTCTGGTCGAGAAATACAGCGAAGCGCACACCAGCGTCCAATGGCTCGAAGAGTCGCAAGTGGTGTGCCCGGAATTGGGGCGTGAGAACGGTCGCGCCAACGCTCAGCGGACGTGTGGCGCTCTGCGCCAGACGATCAACGACCTTGCCGACGCCGGTGAGCTGGAGATGAGCCTGCGCAGCTACCCGGTGCCGGGCAAGCTGTCCTGAACGCTTCCGCGGAGGACTTCGGCGAACGTGCGCGCCGAATCCAAGTCGTCGGCGTTCGGCCGCCCCTTCCGGATACCGCCGAACGGCTTGAACGGAAAATGCGTATCCCACGCGCGGGACGAAAAGGCTGCGACCACATCGAAGCCCTTCTGCTCGAGCAGCTGAACCAGCGGGCGCGAGAAGCGGTGAATCCCCTGGTCGGGAAAACCACTGGTGGCGAAGACAAAAGCCTTGGATCGCCGTTCTTCGGGGAGTGCCTCGATGAACGCGCGTAAATCTTCGTGGTACGAGCGCAGGTAGATGCCGGAGCCGAAGCCCACCAGGTCGTAGTCGGCGAGCTGCGCGGCGTCGATGTCACCAGGCTCGACCACGCGAGCATCGAGAACTTCTCCGATGGCGTCGGCGATCCGCCGCGTATTGCCGTGGGAGACAGAGGTACACACGATGATTGCCTTCATCGGCTGCCTTCTTTCATCTCTGCGTGTGGGATGCCAACTACGTTCTCGCGCAGGTAGATCCAAGTGATGAATCCACCGCAGATTGCAAAGATCACGGCGACAATCGAATACGCGTCGAGGGGAAACCCAGTCCAGATCAAGCCGGCAACGAGGACCATCACACCAACAGCCAGACCCGCCGATACTTCCTTGGACATACGCACCCCTCCCCTGGCTTGTCACTGACAGTTCCAGGATAGAGGTCCCGGCGAAGCTACGGATAATCGTGACGGTGGGGAATGATGCCGGTATGTCAGCACGATTGAAAGGACGGAGACGCGCGGTCAACTTGTTGCTCGTCGACGTTGAACGATGGGCCGATGAGCACGACGGCGTCAAAGCTGTAGCGCTGGTCGGGTCGTACGCGCGCGGCGCGGAGCGTATGGCGAGTGATCTCGATCTGATGATCCTGGCCGAAAACCCGGAGGCACTCGCCGATGAAGGCTGGTTCGTGCAGATCCGTCCCCACGCCCGATTCATCAGAGCCGCGAACTGGGGTCCGGTCCGAGAGCGACGCTTCCGCCTCGGGTCCGGTCTTCTCGTCGAACTGAATTTCGCGACTGAAAGCTGGGCGGACGTTCCGCTCGACGGGGGCACGAGGCGCGTGCTCGAAGACGGCCACCGAATTTTGTACGACACGGGAGCTCTTCATGTCGCTGCGAGTGCCGTAAGAACTGATCGATGAGCACTGCGACGGCCTTCGAAATCCTGACAACCGAAATCTCCGCGTTGCGCGGCTCGCCTCTCATCGCGATTCACGTCGACGACTTCCTCAATCCGTCGAAGATTCGTCATCGTAGAGGGCGACAATCACCGGAAGGGTTCTGGCTCGACAGCTACGACTAAGACGCCCTCGAACGCCATATTCTCGACCCACTGACGCCGGGAGGGAGCCGAGAGTACCGACAACGACGGTACAGCGACGCATACCTCGTTGCAGCCGATGGAGCTATCGTCCTCATCGAAGGCCTGTTCCTGCATCGTGACGAACTCGCTTCCCGATGGGACTACTCGATCTTTCTCGACGTGCCCTTCGGGATCACCGCGCAGCGTATGAACCTTCGCGACGGAACAAACGCAGATCCGGGACATCCGTCGATGAACAGATATGTGGGCGGGCAACGGCTTTACTTCGCCGCTGCGAAGCGCTGGACCCGAGCCGACTGCGTCGTCGACAATTCCGACCCGAAACTGCCTCGAATCACGACGCATGCCGCGCGCTAGAAGTTACCGCTACTCATCGCCGACCTCGCGCTTCATCGGTGCGCTGTGGATGTGAATTGGTAGGTTGCCGCATCCACGATCTCGGCAGGCGTGATGTCGATCTCGCCGTTCAACCAGGCCGTCACCAATTCGGCCAGGCCGCCCACAAAGAGTAATCCGTTGATCTCACCCTGGTGGGGAGGCCAAGCTCGGTCGCCGTACAAGAGTGCAGCCTCGTCGGCCACCATCTGCGCGAACCCACGCAGCGCTCCGCGTCGGTGAGTGCGCAGCGGCTCGTAAGCCACCGACTCGACCATCGCGACGCGCCCTTTTCGGGGATCGTTCGTCAGGATGTCGACGAACGAAGCAATGGCGCTCCGCACGCGCTCCTCCCTCGTCCCGTCGGTCGCTCGGAGTGCAGCCATTCCGGCCACGCGCACCTCGTCGACGATTCCGTCGAAAACCTGCTGGAGAAGTTCGTCTTTACTGGTGAAACTCTCGTAGAAGTATCGCTCTGTCAGCTTGGCATGCGCACAGATGGCGGTCATGGTTGCACCCTGTCTGCCCGCGGCCGCAAAAACTTCCAGTCCTGCTGCGAGCAAGCTTTCACGCCGAAGCGCTGCCCGCTGCTCACCACTCAGACCGGCATATCGACGGGGTGTGGGAGAAGCCATGAGTCGATATTGACAGACGACGCGACTCTGACGCAGACTACCCACATCTGACAGGCATCGCTGTCAGATGTAAACCGGAGGCAGGTACGTGATGTCGAAGACCCTGGCCGTTCCCCCCATCCGGTCGCGTTTGCGTCCCATCTCAGGCAATTCGGGACTACCCGGAATTGGGCAGACTCTCAAATACATCCGCGACTCCCTCGAATTGATGCAAAAACGTTGGGATCGCTACGGCGAAGTCTCGTGGTTCTCGACTGCGAAGAGCACCTACGACAACGACGCGTTATGCAACATGCCTTCACCAGATCGCGTCTCGAAAAGACCGTGGACCTGCTGAATCCTGCGATCGCCTCGGCGCTCGACGCCTGGAGTCCGTCCGATGGGTTGCGCGCATACACAGCCCTCAAAGCTCTCACACTCAACCTCGCGACCGACATCTTCATGGGCGGCACGGAAGGGACTGCTGAGAACGAAATTGACTCAGTGAAAGAAGCTTTCGTCGATTGCGTGCAAGCCGAGCGGTGTGCGAAACCCAGATACAGGACCACTTCGCACCCGCTGGAACCGATGTGTCAGTGGTGCCACATTTCACTCACCACATGCCGCAGTACTGGCCTGATCCCGAACATTTCGATCCCGAACGCTTCGCGGACCACCGACGCGAAGACAAGGTACACCGGTATGCCTGGGAACCGTTCGGTGGAGGCGTGCACAAATGCCTCGGCATGCACTTCGCCGGCGTCGAAATCAGAGCGATCATGCACCACCTACTCACACGCTTCGATTGGCAGGTCGCGCCCGGCTACACCGCCCCTCTCAACTACACGTCCTTGCCGTTCCCCTCCGACGGACAGCCGATCGATCTGAAACTACTCACCACTTCTCATGACCGGTAGTGACCGAACCGACGACTAGATCTACTCGCACATGACTACCGGCACAGAGGCTTTCGAAATCAAGAGGAAAACATGAGCACTCGGCCCGCCCGAAACCGGCACGCACGCGCTGCTCCGAAACCAGAGGTCGTCGCCGCGGCGGAATTCTTACTCGCAGAATCCGACGCCCATATCTTCCGTCGCCGCTATCTCGAACTGCTCACCCACACCACAGCGCCGGATGGCGCAACCGTCACGGACTACACGGTCGCCGAAAGGTATCTACTCAACGCTGCAGCAAAAAGACGTGCTGCGCGGCGCCCGTCCAATCCTTAGCCACGATCGCCGGTTGGGCAACGCTCGCGAACTTCGAGCACACCGGCACTGGGGTCACGAAGTCGTCGTGGGGTAACGACGAAGAATAGAGTGTGCTGCCTGGGTGACAGTGGTGCGATCGTAGGTTTGCACGAAGTCGAAGGTCCGCTCGAGATCTGGACCGTTGTCATGAAGATCTCGCGCCGACAGCATCGCCGCATGGTGTGGCCCCAGAGTGACTACCGTCCACTCGTTGACGAGATCGTCACTCGGGTCGAGCGGTGCGTGTTGCACTTTACCGTCGAGCATCACAGACAGTCCGACGCCGTAGACACCGGCAAACCCTACGGTATCGGCGAGATGACGCCACCGCGCTGTTGTGGATGCAGTGAAATGTTCGGCGTGTTGAAAGGTGCCCAGAACAAGCATCGAGGAACCCGATGTGGCGGCTTGTGCTTCGAGGGACTTACTCAGTTGGATCAACAGACGCTTGGTACCGAGCCGAATCGGGCTGTGAGCCGACACGATCGAGTAGGGAGTGCCCACGTCGGGGATGGGATCACTCCACACCGGCGTAGCGGGCATCGCGACGACCGGTTCGGACAACAGTGAACTCGGATCATCGACTGCGGGATACAACTCACCCGTTCCGTAGGTGGCTCCGATGGTGAGTGCGGCGAGACGGGCGGATTCCGAGTCGACACCCTCGGCCACGATAATCGCATTCGATCGCTCGACGTAGGCGCTGAGCGCGTGCACCGTCGTTCCGATTTCGAAATATGCTGCCTTGGTGAGCAATTCAGCGGACGTGATAATGATGTCGGGTTCGACCAAGGACAGCAGTGTCGCGGAGTGCCTGTCGATGCCGACACTGTCGAGTGCAATCAGACGCCCGCCCGCGCGGGCTTCTCTGATCACTGCCAGAGAGTTGTGAGGATCGGCGAGCACCGCCGTGGAGTCGACCGTTACGACGATCCGTTGCAGATTTCTCGTAACTCCTTCGATACCAGGAGCGTTGAGAGCTTTCCGGGACGCCGAGTCGACGGCCACCAGTAACGGCAGACGATCCGCGACGGCGCTTGCGAGTGCAGTACGAGACATGGCCAGTTTGTGACTGTCGAACTCCGACCGTTGCTGCATCAACTGCGAGGCGCGGCGGAGGGCATGAGCCGAACTCAGAGAGGAATTGCCAGGCCCACGCAATTGCAGCTCAGCGCCTGCAAGTGCGTGGTCGTCGAGCCGGCGAATCGGTGCGAACTGCATGCTTACTTCCAGGCCAATCACATCGGAGAACAGGGTGATCGGAGGGTTCGACGCTGTCGAACTGCTGCTGGTGTCATACGCCATGGTGTGGTTCTTCCGTACGAGTCGGGACCACCAAGCGTTCATGCGGCCGGACGCATCGATGGCGGCGCCGGCTGCTCGACACAGAACGAGGCTACCGCAAATCTCGGCGCGACCCGGTGACGACAACCTGATCCCGCACCACAAAGTGCACATCCGCACGCAGATCAGACCAGGATCGAAGTCAACGCATATCGAGCGCTGCGCACTTCACATCGTTCGTGGGAGTTGTTTCCGGCTCAAGCACCGAGAGCGTCAACGGTCGACGTGGCGTCGCCCGCAAAAAGTTCGGAAGCGCCGAGAGCCTGAAAGATCATGGAGACCGCTCGCGTGGGGGCAAACAAGCGAATACGGTTGCGGCCACGCCCCGCAGCATCGACAACGGCATTTGCCACTCCGGACGACATGAAGGTCACGCCGGAGAGATCGACGTGAATATCGGTGTCGACCAAGAGAAGTCGGTCGAGCGCATGCACCAATTCGACACGCTGACCCATATCCAATTCTCCGGCCAGCCTCAGCACCGCATACGCAGGGGTATAGCTTTCCACCTCGATACTGTACCGATGCCCTTCTCGACCGGCGCTGTCAAAGAGATCGAGAACATTTGCAGCTGAAGAACGTTCGTTGATCGTAGTCATGAAAGCCTCTTGTCTGGACTCGTCGTGCCCCACCGCCGGAATCAGCGATGAATCACTGTGCGTCGGATATCCGTGTCGGTCACTGCGTTCCAGACGAACTCTGCCATCGGCAGGTTTCGCTGACACCTCCACATCTATAACGCTAGGGTCTCGAAAACGTCACAGCGCGATATCGCTCGTCAGATACCGCCCCCCGACGCCCAGAACGCACAAGCCCGCGCCTGGTCCCCGACGCACCTGCGAGTCGGCATCTATGCGGTGTTGACCACTACCTTTCTCGCTGACTGGGAAGGTGTGTTCGACCCACCGCGCTGCCGCAATACCTTCTGTGACATGGACAACATTGTCGACGTACTTGTCATCGGATCGGGCGCTGCTGGATAGGCCGCAGCGCTACAAGCGCACGCCGACGGCGCATCGGTCGTCATTCTGGAAAAGTGTGGACCTGATTCCGCGGGCGGCAACACTCGACTGTCCGGCAGCGGATGGTTCGTCAACCAGGACCCTGCCGCCGCCCGCACATTCCTGCGTTCATTGAACGGATCGTTCCCCGTTGCCGACGACGTCATCGATGCCTGGGCCGAGAACACCTACGGGCTGTCCGACTGGCTCCGCAGTCTGGGTGCAACTGTAGCGATGACCGGCGATTTCCATTCCACGGCAGAGTTCGCCGAACTCGACGGAAGTTCTTGTTACGCAGGGATGGACACCGTCGAAGGGAAGATGGGCAATGAACTTCTCTACCGGTTCCTCGTCTCTGCTCACTGAACGCGGCATCACAACTCTCTTCGATACCGAAGCGACCAGACTCCTGACGGATGAATCCGGAGCGGTGACCGGAGTCGAGATTCGTTCAGGTGGAAAAATTTCGCAGATCCAAGCGCGCCGAGGTGTCATCCTTGCCACCGGAGGTTTCGAAGCGAATCCGGCCATGGTGCGCGATTACTTACGCTTGGAGAATCCGAAGATCTGGGGCTCACCTTCGGCAACGGGCGACGGCCACCGGATGGCACAGGCAGTGGGCGCCGATCTATGGCACATGAACAACATGATGACCATTACGGGAATTCCCGGCGACCTCGAAAACCCGACGGGATTCTTTCTCGCTCTGTGGAACGCACACAACTATGTGTTCCTCAGCCGGGAAGGTAGACGGTTCACCGACGAGTCAGCCGAAATGCGGCACGGTCATGTGTTCAGAGAGGGTTCCTACCAACACTTTCCGGTGCAACCGATGAACATCGTGTTCGACGAGACGATGAGAGTGGCCGGACAACTGAGTCCCGGTCGTGACGCATTACCTGTCGGCCACAGGGTTCTCGACGAAGGGTACGAGTGGAGTTCGGACAATCAAGCCGAGATCGACAAGGGTTGGATCGTCAAAGCGGACACGCTTGCCGAACTCGCCGAGCAGCTCGGCTTGGACCCCGCCGTCGTGGAAACCAGTGTGCACCGCTACAACGAGGCGTGCGCGGACGGCGTCGACCATTCCTTCGGCCGCAATCCGGAAACTTTGGCCGCAGTAGCCACGGCTCCGTTCTACGCTGTCGCCGCACCGCCACTGCTGGGTTGGAGTAACGGCGGACCGCGCCGCGACGGTCATTCCCGCGTTCTCGATACTGCCGGCAATCCGATTCCAGGACTGTATGCGGCGGGCGCCGTCAGTTCCACGTACAGCGCGGCGAAAGACGGTGGATTCCATATCGCCGATGCCTTGGCGTTCGGCCGGGTTGCCGGCGCGCATGCTGCCGCGCGAGCGACAGCGGGCGACCGAGTCATGTACGAGCGGCCTTGACCTCGTCGAAGAACGCGACGACGGCGGCTTCGTTCTCCGGCGGAACGGTGAGCGATGCTCGTGGCCCCGCTACCGCGATGGAGTCGTCCGCGAGCCTGTTCCCGATGGTGAGTTTCAGTCCCGACTTCGACGGTTTTGCCTTCACTGCAATGTGTTCGACATGCCAACGAGCCACTTCGCTCGTGCTCGCGGCGGTGCGGTCGAAGACCTCCACCGTGCGGTGGTCGAGGACCATCACGATGTTGGTCCCGACGGTGACTTCCAGATAGCGCCGTTCCGCCACGGTGTACGCCTTTCGGTTAGGTGAAACCGACGCTACACACCGTGGCTGAACTCAGCGTGTCAAAACCTCAGCTGTTCAAGATTTCAGCTGTTCGAAACCTCAGCGGGACGAACTTCCTGCATCCACCGGCAGGGCGACCGACGTGATGTAGCGAGCCTCGTCGGAAGACAGGAACAGAGCAGCGTTCGCTACGTCCACCGGTTCGATCCACGGAATGGCGAGCATGTTCATCGTCATCGCTGCGGCAGCAAATTCTTCGCGCGTCGGGTTCTCGAGATCGGGGCGGAACTTGCCGCGCACCAACGGGTTCTGAATCATGAGGGTGTCGACGTTGGTGGGATGGACCGTATTGACGCGTACGTTGTGCGGAGCCAGTTCCTTTGCCAGCGAGCGCATCAGACCAACGACTCCATGCTTGGCTGCGGTGTAGTGCGCAACTCCGACCAACCCCCGCAGTCCGGCGATGGAACTGGTGAGCGTCATCGATCCCCCACCTCGCTCGATCAAATGCGGAGCTGCAACGGTGGTGGTGTGCCACACGCCGGTCAGGTTCACGTCCAGCATTGTCTGCCACATCGTTTCCGACATGGTCAGCGCCCCGTCAGAGGACGTGATACCGGCTGTAGCGCAGACGATGTCGAGACCACCGAGCGTTCCGACGGCCGAGTCCACGGCAGTGCGTAGTGCCTCGAGATCCCGAACGTCCACTACCGCAGATTCGACCTTTCGCCCCAGCGCCCGGATCTGCGCCACTGTCTCATCGAGATCGGCCTCCGTCGCGGGCGGCGTGACTGTGGTTTCCACCGAGGTGCACACGTCGACCGCGATGATGTCCGCGCCCTCTTCGGCAAAACGCACGGCCTGAGCCCGCCCGATTCCTCGTGCCGCACCCGTGATCAGCGCGATCTTGCCTTCCAATCGAGAAGTCATCAATTCACACTTTCTGGGTCAGGCCGGCGTCGACAACCAACTGACAGCCGGTCATGTAGCGGGACTCCGCGGATGCGAGAAACAGGACCGCATTACTGACGTCCACTGGATCGACCCAGGGAACGGGCAGCAAGTTGCGAGCGCTGAGCACTGCAGCAGCGTCTGCTTCGGTGGGATTCTCGATGTCCGGGCACAGGTTCGCGAACACTCGCTCGTTGATGATCATCGGGGTACGTACCGAACCCGGATGCACGGAGTTGACGCGGATACTCAGCGCCCCCAACTCGTTGGCCAGCGTTCTGGCCAGGCCCACCACGGCATGCTTGGCTGCGCTGTAATGACTTGCTCCGGCAATACCTTTGATTCCCGCTGTCGAGCTGACCAGAACGACGGATCCACCGTCGCCGAAGTGCGGAACGCAGGCCTTGACGGTGTGCCACGCCCCGGTCAGATTGACGTCCAGCGAGCGGTTCCACACTGCAGGATCGATGGTCCACGACGGTCCCGGTGTGTCGTAGACGCCTGCATTCGCGACCACGACGTCCAACCCGCCGAGTTCGGTAACGCACTCGGCCACGACGGCGGCCAGACCGTCGAAGTCCCGAATATCCGCCACACCGGTGACCGCGACACCGCCTCGATCACGCACTGCCTGAGCGGTTTCCGCCAACCCCGATTGCGCCTGTTCGACATCCAACGCGATCACGGACGCGCCTTCTTCGGCGAGCCGCTCACAGTGTGAGCGTCCCATTCCGCCGGCCGCACCCGTTACGAGCACCCGTTTGCCCTCCAGCCGGCTCATGCGTGCACCGCGCTGTTCAGTTCGAAGCCTCGGTATCCCGCTGCTGCCACGTCTGCACAGATGTCGGAGTAGACACCGAAGCCTCCGATGAAGGGCATGAATATCCTCGGCTTTCCCGGGATGTTGGCTCCCATGTACCAGGAGTTCGCGGATGGGAACAATGTTGCCGACGCCCGGCGTGAGCACTCCTCGAGCCAGTTGTCCACGGCTTCGGCACTCGGCTCGATGGTGTCGATCCCCGCCGAATCGAGGTGGTTGATCGCGTCGGCGATCCAGTCGACGTGCTGTTCGGCAGCGAGAATCATGTTGGACAGCACACTCGGGCTACCCGGCCCGGTGACGATGAACAGGTTCGGGAAGCCGTGCACTCCCAAACCAAGATAGGTTCTCGGACCCGCATGCCAGTTCTCTCGCAAGGTCTCGCCGTTGCGGCCACGGATCTCGATGCGATCGAGTGCCCCGGTCATCGCATCGAAACCGGTGGCGAACACCAATGCGTCGAGTTCGTAGTGCGAGTCGGTCGTCTTGATCCCGGTCTCGTCGATTGCCTCGATCGGTGCGCTCTTGAGATCGACCAGGCTCACGTTGTCACGGTTGTAGCTCTGGTAGTAGTCGGTGTCCGTCACGATCCGCTTGGTCCCGATGGGGTGGTCGTTCGGGATCAGCAGGTCGGCGATGGCCTGATCTTCGACCACCGATCTGATCTTGGCCTCGGCAAATGCGGCCGCCGTCGCGTTGGCGTCGATGTTGCTGGTCTGGTCGGCGAAGGTTTTGGCGAACAGGACACCGCCGAGCTTCCACCGCTCTTCGTAGGCCGCGTTTCTCTCGGCCTCGGATACCTCGAGCGCACTGCGAGGATCCGAAACGAACGGTGATCCACCGCCGCTGCGCTTGGACAGCGCTCGACGCTCAGCGTAGTCGGCCTTGATCTCTGCGCGTCGTTTGTCATCGAGAGGCGTGTTTCCCGCCGGCACACTGTAATTCGCGGACCGCTGGAACACGAAGAGGTGATCGGCCTGCTCGGCGATCAACGGAACGGACTGGATGCCCGAAGATCCGGTGCCGATCACTCCCACTCGCTTGCCGGTGAAATCGACGCCCTCGTGCGGCCAGAAGCCGGTGTGGAAGACCTCACCGCCGAAAGTCTCGCGACCTGCAATGTTCGGAACGTTCGCGGTCGACAAGCTACCGGTAGCACACACGACGAAGCGTGAGGTGACGTCATGACCACCGTCGGTGTGCACTCGCCACGTCGACGAGTCCTCGTCGAACTGTGCGCTCAGGACACGGGTATCGAAAGTGAACCCACTGCGTAGGTCGAAGCGATCGGCGACGTGATCGAGGTAGGACAGGATCTCCGGCTGCGCGGCGTACTTCTCGCTCCAGTCCCAATCCTGTTGCAACTCTTCGGAGAACGAGTAGGAGTAGTCGAAACTCTCGACATCGCAGCGTGCGCCCGGGTAGCGGTTGAAGTACCACGTGCCGCCCACTCCGGAGCCCGCCTCGAAGCCGTGGACACGCAGCCCCTGCTCGCGAAGTCGGTGCATGGCGTACATGCCGGCGACGCCGGC
Source organism: Rhodococcus sp. GB-02 (assembly GCF_053470465.1). Lineage (NCBI taxonomy): Bacteria > Bacillati > Actinomycetota > Actinomycetes > Mycobacteriales > Nocardiaceae > Rhodococcus > Rhodococcus sp. GB-02. Next base: position 1,707,068 of record NZ_JBPUKE010000001.1, on the reverse strand, counting down.
GCCGATGACTACGACGTCGAGTGGTGCGGTGGAGAAGTCAGGATCGGTCATGGTGGCCACGCTACGAGTGGGTTGAATGGTAGAGGAACAGGTTCTCCCGCTGGGTGGGCGAAGCCTCCACCCCATGACACTGGGTGGGCGAAGCCTCCACCCCATGACACTGGGTGGGCGAAGCCTCCACCCCATGACACTGGGTGGGCGGGCGGGACGGGTTTGTCCACCGATCGGGGGACATCGATGTCGTCCAGCACTCGGACCCGTAGGTGGACAGACCCGAAGGGGTTTCGGGGCCATAGTTGTCTCATCACCGAAACACACGGTCACCGAGACCGACAAATCGAGGAGAAACATCATGAGTACCAACACAATTCGACCCGAAGCACTTTCCTTCTCCGGCCTCAGCATGGCAGCTCTGGTTGCCCGCGCCGCCGGTGCGAACGCTGTGAAGTCGATAACCGACACTTCCGTCACGACGGCGATGATCAGCAATGCGGGCTTCGGTGCCCTGCATCTGGTCGACGCGTCCAACCCGAACGGTGACTGGATCGTCCCGCCGGCCGACTACATCCTCCCGAACATGAACGTAAACGTGGTCGCCACGAGCAAGAACCAGAACGACTTCCCCATCGTGCTCACGTACCGCTCCGACGACGGTGGAGTGTTTGTCTTCAGTGCCACCAACTCGAAGACCAGGGCGGATGCCGGCGGTACGTACGCCCCCGACAGCCACGACGTCACGGTGACGATGACCTCGGGTTACCCGGCCATGAACGTCACGTACGTCCTCCGGTGACGCCTGCTCACTCCAACAAACCCTGCCGCATCGCGGCGGCGACGGCGGCGCCTCGATCGTTGACTCCGAGTTTCTCGTAGAGGCGCTGCACGTGGGTTTTGACGGTGGAGGGCGCTAGAAAGAGCTGAGAGGCGATGGCGGGGATGCTGGCGCCCTGCGCGATCAATCCGAGGACTTCACGTTCGCGGGCGCTGAGCGTCGGGCCGGACGGTTCACTTCGACGCCGAACCTCCCCGACCAATCCGGCGGCGATACTGGGCGGCAACACATCTCGGCCCGCAGCACAGTCGAGCACGGCGCTCACGATCTCGGCGCGAGTGGATTCCTTCGGCAGGAATCCGGCAGCACCCGCTTGCAGAGCCTGATAGACGACGGACGACTCGTCGTGAGCGCTGAGCAGTAGCACCCGCGTCGGAAGCTCGTCTCGAACCACGGCGGCGGCGACCTGAGTTCCGTCCAGGTGCGGCATCCGGAAGTCGAGCAGTGCGACCTGCGGGCGTAGTTCGCGGATCATTGCGAGCGCTGCCGCGCCGTCGTCGGCCTCGCCCAGGACGTTGATGCTGTCATTGCCGGTCAGAGCCCGAACCACGCCCTCACGGAACAACGGGTGATCGTCGCCGACCACCACGGAAACCTGGCCGGCCAGCGGCTTCGTGCCTTCGCGCATTGCTCACTTTCTCACGCCCGTACCAGCAATGCGAGCACTTACGCCTCCCCCGATCGGGGGACACGCGATTCAACCCCGCCACGGCCCCGTCGGCGGACATACAGCAGCCCTGATTCGCGACAAGATTGATTCATCGCCGAGAACGGCAACCGCACACCATCCCAGGAGCAGACATCATGCGTACCAACACCACTCGCTTCGTAGCAGTCACCGCAATCGCCCTCGCTGTCGGCGGAACCGCACTGGGAACCGCAGCGGTCGCCAACGCCGGCACCATGCCCACCGACGGACCGACGGTTGCCATGACCATCACCAACAACACCGACAACCCGATGCTGCTGGACAGCGCGTCCAACCCCTACGGACAGTGGATCAACGGCCCCCGCTCCTACCTGGCCCCGCACACCACCGAGATCGTCACCGCGTACAGCAGCGATCCTCGAGGCATCGGTGTCGACGTCACCTACAACATCGCAGACGGCGTACAGACGGTCATGGCTGCCAACAACTACGCCGGCAACCCCACCCTCGACGGGACTCGCATCATCGGCGACCCGACGCACGTCATCCTCGCCGACTACATGGCCACCGGCTACCCCACGATGAACGCCTCCTACGACGTCTTCACCCAGAACTGAACCAAGCGTTGATGCAACCACGAACTTGATCCGCTACGGCCCACGACCCGGTATCCACATGGATGTCGGGACGTGGTGTGTGCCGGCCCCTAGACCCGCTCGACCAACACGCAGCGGGCGCCACTGAAGATCGTAGGCATGCACTTGTTGCAGTGGATGCACAGTGAATGAGTATCGGATTCGGCTGCGATCCGATTGATCAGATCGGGTTCTCTGAGCAGCGCCCGCGCCATGGCGACAAACTCGAATCCCTCCGCCATCGCCGTATCCATACCCGCTTTGTCCGTGACACCGCCGAGGAGCACGAGCGGTAACTTCACCGCAGCACGGATCTGTCGAGCCTCTTCCAGCATGAACAGCGGCTTGTACGGATAGGTATGCAACATGCTCTTGCCAACCAACTGCACACCGAGTCGAACTGGTTGCGGCATCGCGGCGGCAAACTCGCGGATCGGCGCATCGCCCTTGAACAGGTACATCGGGTTGAGCAGTGAGCTACCCATCGTCAACTCGAGCGCATCGACGCTTCCGGATGCTTCGAGCCACTGCGCCACCTGGATTGCTTCGTCCACCCAGAATCCGCCTGGCACACCGTCGTCCATGTTCAGCTTGGCCAAGATCGCGATCTTGTCGCCGACGGCATCGCGCACACTGCGCGCAGTTTCCAGTACGACGCGAGCCCGGTTCTCCAGTGATCCGCCGTAAGAATCCTTACGACGGTTGAGTTTCGGACTCAGGAACGAACTCGCAAAATAGTTGTGACCGAAGTGAATCTCGACGGCGTCGAACCCTGCCTCGACGGCAAGTTGCGCGGCGCTGCCATGTGCCGCAGCAATTCTGGCGATGTCCGCTGTACTGGCGCTGCGAATCATTCTCATGCTCAACGGATTGAACGAACTCGACGGCGCCAGCGCAGGCAAACCGGTCGACTTCTGATTTGCCACCGGACCGGCATGCCCCAGCTGCGCCGACGCTGCTGCCCCTTCGGCGTGAATGGCATCGGTGAGTCGTCGCAGTCCGGGGAGGGCTTCGGGCCGCATCCACAGCTGGCCGTATTCGGTCCGCCCTTCCGGTGTGACGGCGCAGTACGCGACGGTGGACATCCCGACTCCGCCGGCGGCTGGGCGACGATGGAACTCGATCAGCTCGTCGGTGACCAGGGCGTCGGGAGTTTTGCCTTCGAATGTCGCGGACTTGATGATTCGATTTCGAAGGGTCACCGGGCCGAGCTTTGCCGGGGCAAGCACGTCGGGAGAAGTGGTCATCGAGTTTGCCTCTCGCGGGAGTTGTCTGCAGGACGGTAGATCGAGGGCCCCGAGCCGGCTAGTACCCGTGCCACGGAGCGGGAAACGACTTCAGCCCGGCCGAGGCGGCCGGGCTGAAGTACCTCACTGCTGTTCAGACGCGTCCGAAGTACGCGTCCTTGAGAACTGCCAGGTCGTCGATGTCCTTGGCGTCGGCGTCGAGAACCACCTTGCCGATGTCGAGGACCGTCACGTGATCGGCGACGCTCATCGCGGCCTCGACTGCCTGCTCGACCAGTAGGACAGCCAGCCCTGTTTCCTTGAGTTGTTGGACGCGGTCCATCACCTCACCGACGATCACGGGAGCGAGACCGCCCGAAGGTTCGTCGAGAAGGAGCAACCTCGGCTGCGCCATCAGCGCTGCGCCGATCGCGAGCATCTGCTGCTGACCGCCCGACATGGAACCGGCGGGAAGCGAACGCTTCTCCCCCAGGATCGGGAACATCTCGTACATGGACTCGACGGACTCCATGAGTTCGCTGCGCTTCACCTTGCGGGTGTAGCCGCCGAGCAGGAGGTTCTGCTCGACGGTCTGCTTGTGAAAGACCCGCTTGCCCTCCTGCACGTACGCCATCCCCTGCCGCACCCGCTTGTGCGCGGGAACTCCGGTGATGTCGGCGCCGTCCATCTCGACCGTCCCCGAGGCCACTTTGTTGAGTCCGGACAGGGCGCGGAGCGTGCTCGTCTTGCCGGCTCCGTTGCGTCCGAGCAAAGCGGTCACCTGACCGGGATAGACGTCGAACGACACATCCCAGACGACGCGCAGATCGCCGTACCCTGTCTGCAGGTTCCGGACCTTGAGAATCGGTTCCATCACTTCACCTCACTGGTCTGATGGTCTACTGCGCCGATTTCTTCGAGAAGCGCTTCCTCATCGCCGGACTTCACTCCGAGGTACTCGCTCAACACGCGGGGGTGATGTTCGATCGTCGCGGCGTCACCGGTAGCGATCACCTGTCCCTGAGCCAACACCACGATCTCATCGGCCAACGAGAGCACGAGGCGGAAGTTGTGCTCCACCAACACCACTGTGGCCCCGGCATCACGCAGCACCCGGATCAGGTCTGCCAGGCGTTCGAGTTCGTCCTCGTCGAGTCCGGATGCCACCTCGTCGAAGAGGACGACCCTCGGCTCGGCGATGACGGCGCGAGCAACCTCGAGCATGCGACGCATCCCCAGGGGCAGCGACGTCGCGATCTCGTTGCGTAGGTGCGACATCCCCACGAGTTCGAGGACACGCTCGGCCTCGACGATGTCGGCCTTCGCGATCCTGCGGAAGCTGGGCAGGCGAAGCACGGCCGACGCCATAGACGCGTGGTGCACCGAATAGCGTCCGGATGCAACAGCTTCCAGAACCGTGATGTTCTCCGGAATCGTCGGAGTTTGGAACGTCCGCGCCACACCCACACGCGCCACCTTGTGCGGCGACGACTGCGAGACGACCGTGCCACCGATCGTGATCACGCCCGCATCCGCGGTGTAGAACCCGCAGATCATGTTGAGCATGGTCGTCTTGCCTGAACCGTTCGGCCCGATCAACGCAGTGACCTTACCGGCTTCTGCAGTCAGAGTTGCCGCATTGAGTGCCTGGTTGCCACCGAACGCTTTGGACACTCCGTCGACCACCAACCGTGCACCGTTGATCGGCGGCAGTTCCGGTGTTCCACCGCTGTTTCCCTTCACAGCGACAACGCCCAAGCCGGCCTTGCGATCGAGTTTCGAGACGATCGCTCGCCCGACCTTGGTCAAACCACCGGAGAGCAGCACACCGCCGATGATCAGGAAGCCGCCGTAGAAGATCAGCGAATACTCCTGGAATGCCGTCGACTGGTTGGGACCGAGCTGCATGATCGCGGCACCGACTACGGCGCCGTACACACTTGCCGCACCGCCGAGGATCGACGCCGCCAGAACTGCTGTGGCAAAGGTGAACCCGAAGGCCTCCGGCGAGATGAACAGGTCGGTGTTGGCGAACAGCGCACCCGCCAGACCGGCCGGGAACGCACCGATGGCATAACCGAGCAGCTTCATCCGGAACACCGATACACCCTGCGACGACGCCAGAACCGGCGACTGCTTGAGTGTGCGGAACGCGATGCCGTGGCGCGAGACCACCAGGTTGCGCATCACCGCGAACCAGAGGACGGTCACCACGACTACCACCATGTAGTACTGCTGGGTGTCGAGTTCGGAACCGAAGAGCGTCGGCGGCTCCATACCTGTGAGGCCGTTTCGGCCGCCGGTCTTGCCGCCGAAGATCGCCAGTACGTCCGGTACCAGCAGGACCAGGAAGAACGACGTCATCGCCAGGGACCAGTTGCCCAGTCGCAGACCGGGGACACCGGTCAGAATGCCGACAGCCAGTGCCACCGCACCGGAAGCAGCAAGCTGGAGCAGGATGTCGGTGTGACCGGCCTGGGACATCAGACCTGCGGTGTAGGCACCCGCCGCGTACATCGCGGCCTGACCGAGAGCCAGTTCACCGGCAAAGCCGAGGCTCAGGTTCAGACCACTGACGACAAGCGCCAGGATGCAGGCCAATTGAATCTGCCGTGATGTCGACAGATCGAGTCCGAGGGCCGGGAGCAGCAAGATCACCACGGCCAGGACCAGCGGGATGATCCAGCTTGGAAGGGAACGGAAAGTCCGCCACGCACTTACCATCTCACACCACCCGTTCTCGGACATTGCCGAACAAGCCGGCAGGTTTGACCATCAAGATGACGATCAGCACCGTGAATACGGCGATATTGCTGTACTGACTTCCCGCCCACAGGGCAGTGAACGATTCCACCAGACCGACGGTCAACCCGCCGATCAAAGCGCCTGGCAGAGAGCCGAACCCGCCGATCGCCAACGCCACGAACCCCTTGAGCGCCAGTGCGGCACCCAACGTCGCAACCGCAAACGTCTTGGGACCGACCAACAGTCCGAGGACACCGGCCAATGCACCCGAGAAGGCAAAGGCACCCAGCGCCAACCGTCGTACGTTGACTCCGCGCAGCATCGCCGCTTCACGATCCTCGGAGATACCGATCAGAGCCAGACCCGTCATCGTTTTCTTCGAGACGTAACTCAACCCGATGACCAATGCGATCGCAGCAACCAGCAGTGCGATCTCGACCGGGTAGGTACGGCCGCCGAGCAAGGTGATCGGTTCGTTCGATCCGAAGAACGGAACGGTGAGAGGTTCACTACCCCAGATCAATTGGGTGGCGCCGTTGAGCAGAGTCGCAACGCCCAACGTCGTCACCAATTGGTTCTGGTGATCAGCCACCGGTCTGATCGCGACTATCTCCTCGACCGAGGCGAGGAGCATCACGGTCACGGTTGCCATGACGGCCACCACGAGAACGGGGAGTTTCAGAGTCACCAGACCGGTGTAGGCGACAAAGGTGCCCACCATCATCAGCTGAGCTTGAGCGAAGTTGAAAGTGTTGGAGGAAACGAAAACGATGTTGTACCCGATGGCAACCAACACATAGACCGCGCCGAGCGCCAAACCGGACCACAGAATGGTCATGACGCAGCCGGGTTTCCGAACTGACCGTTGAGGATCTTCGTCGGACTGATGAACTTCAACTCACTGGTGTCCGGGTTCGGTCCGTGGTTGTCGGAGCTGAAGTTGTAGCGCGAGAGGAAGGCAGTCTTGGCATTCCCCTGGACCTCCGAGGTTTCCAGCGCCTCGGCGAGCTTCTTCGGATCGGTCGAACTGCCGACCTTCTCCGCGGCTGCCGCGACGAGAGGGAAGGCGTCGTAGTTGTCCGCGAGGATGAGTGTCGACGGGATGGAGCCCAGCGACGCCATCGTGTCCACCATCGTGGTGACGAGCGCATTGTTCGGATCGGACACCGTGCTGGTGAACACCTGCGTCACAAGGTTCTTCACCTGGGGCGTACCAAGCACACCGGCCGGCGGATCGTTCGCGATCAGGTTGGTGGCAGACACCGAGGTGTTTCCGACCAGCGGCACATCCCAGCCGAGTCGCTCGAGGCTCTGCAACACGTATCCGAGAGGAGCACCGTACGCATCCAAGGCGATGGCCGCGGCACCTGCATTCTTGAGCGACTGCAACTGAGCCGTCATGTCCAGCGCTGCAGCGTCGTACTCCTCGTTACCGGCAGCCTTCAGACCGACCTTCTCTAGTGCACTGGTCATCTCTTCGCCGAAGAGTTCACCGTAGGCGGTGCTGCCGTGCAGCACTCCGACGCTGCTGTAGCCCTTGGTCTTTGCATACTCGGAAATTCCGCGAGCTGTGTCGGTTGCGCCCGGAGCCAGGTCGAAGTTCAGCGGGAACTTCGAAGGGTCCGTCGAATCAGGCGAGGGTGCCATGCTCAACGAGAGGATGTTGTTCTGCTTGAGGATCGGGAGAACCGCAGCAGCGATCGACGAAGGACCCGAGTTGAGGTAGAGGTCAGGCTTGTTGCCCGAGTTGATGGCTTCGCGCAGCTTGGTGACGGCGATCGTTGCATCACCCGCGTCGTCCACCGTGGTGAGCTCGATCTGGCGGCCACCAATTCCCCCGGCCTCGTTCTGGACCTGAACGCCCGCCTTGGTGGCGAGCAGCGAGGTCTGCGAGTTCGCCGCGAGGACTCCCTGCGCACTGATCCCGCCGGTCAGCAGCACTCGGTAAGGCGAGTCCGCGCCACCGTCGGACTCCGAGGAACCACTACACCCTGCAAGAGCCAGAGCCGTCACGGCTACTGCCGCAACAAGAATGGGCCGACGATTCATGTCTGCACTCCTAGAACACATGTATGCACCGAACGTCAGGCGAATACCTGACGAAAGAAGGATCGGCTGGTGGACACGCCTGATTTCAAGCACCAACCAACCAAGCACTCGCTTGATGATCTAGCAAGCAGTTGCTTGGGTTGGAGCATAGAATGTGATCTGGATAACGTCAAACGCGCAAAAGAGAAGTCATGGAAGCGGACGCTATGCACGTACGAGCCGTCTCGACAGCACGATTCCCGCTGGGTGGAAACACCAAAACGGCCCCACGCCCTGCGGGATTCGGTGAAGTGAATCCCACTAGGCATGGGGCCGTGTTTCCAGAGTTCCGACTAGCGTTGGTTGCGAGGCTTCCAAACCACCAACGCGTTGTTGCGCGGGATCGGCACGAGGTCCCGGCGATAGCCCGCATGGACTTTCGCGATTTCCTCGGCCAATTCGCGGACGCGATGCTGCAGAGCCTCGACCTGGTTGGTCAGTTCGATGATCCGTTTGATTCCGGCAAGGTTGACGCCCTCGTCCTGCGAAAGCCGTTGCACTTCACGAAGAAGCGCAACATCACGCGGAGAGTAACGCCGCCCACCACCGGTGGTTCGGTGCGGGGTGACCAACCCGAGTCGGTCGTAGTTACGCAAAGTCTGCGCATGCATCCCGGCCAACTCGGCTGCCACCGAGATCACGAAGATCTGAGCGTCAGGATCGACCGTCGTATCCCATTGATTCTGCGGTCGCTCGGTCATCATGCACCGGCCCACCCGGCCCGTGGATCGAACCCGCTCGCCTTCTCGGCTTCGAGATAGGTTTTCAGCGCTTCGATCGCCGGGTCGTCCAACTTCTGCGGGACGGATACCTTGACGGTGACCAGAAGGTCACCGGCTCCCTCGGGACGCTTGGGGATGCCACGTCCGCGAACTCGCAGAATGCGTCCGTCCACCGTTCCGGCCGGAACCTTCACTCCGACACGGCCGTCCAAGGTCGGCACCGACAGTGTCGTTCCCAGTACCAGCTCGCCGTAGCTCACCGGAACCGTCAGTGTCAGGTCGTCACCGTTGCGGCCGAAGACGCTGTCCGGCTTGACGCGAATGTTGACGAACAGGTCACCCGCCGGAGCTCCGCGGAGTCCCGCTTCGCCCTTGCCCTTGAGTCTGATCTTCTGACCATCGCTGACACCCGCAGGCACCCGGACCGTGATGGTCCGTGTGCGATTGGTGACGCCGCTACCGTGGCAGTCCTCGCAAGGCGAGTCGATGATCGAGCCGGTTCCCCGGCAGTCGTCACACGGCTCACTGAATCCGAAAGCGCCCTGGTTCCGGCTCACTACTCCGGTTCCGTTGCAATGCGGGCACACTCGCGGGCTGGTGCCTGGCTTTGCGCCGCTGCCGTGACACGTGGTGCACGACGTCGGGCTGGTCAGACGAAGTGGGACGGTGACACCGAGCGCTGCTTCGCGGAAAGCGAGCGTCGTCTCGGTCTCGAGATCCTTGCCTCGACGCGGACGGTTGGGCGCAGCTGTGCGCTGGCCCGCTCCCCCACGGTTGAACAATCCGCCGAAGATGTCTCCGAGACCCGAGTCCTGTCCTCCGGCGCCGCCGCCGAACAGGTCGTTGATGTCGAAACCACCGGCGCCGGGGTTGAATCCGCCGCCGCCTTGCGCGCGGGGACCGAAGCCGCCGCTGGCAAACAGACGCCTGGCTTCGTCGTACTCCTTGCGCTTTTCCGGATCGGACAGCACTGCATGAGCTTCGCTGACTGTCTTGAAACGCTCTTCGGCCTTCGCGTCGTCAGGGTTGGCATCGGGATGCAGATCCCGGGCCAGCTTGCGATACGCCTTCTTGATCTCGTCGGCCGTGGCGGTGGACGAGACGCCCAGCTCTTTGTAGAAGTCCTTCTCGATCCACTCCCGTTGACTCACTGGGCGTCTCCTCCTCTCACTCTTACTTCGCTTCTTCCTCTGAACCGTCAGCAGACTTGTCGCCCACCCGGTCCGTCACGGCCACCATCGCGGTCCGAAGGACCCGGTCGCCGAGCTTGTAACCCTTGCGCATGACCGTCCCGAGTACGGGGTCGTGGCCTTCGCCTTCATGCTGCACCGCTTCGTGGAGCGCGGGATCGAAATCGTCACCCTCGTTACCGAAGTCGGTCAAACCCAGACCCGTCAGGGTCGTGTTGAGCTTGTCCGCGAGCGCACGCAACGGACCTGTTTCCAGATCACCGTGTGCCCGAGCACGATCCAGATCATCGAGAATTCCGATGAGCTCGGTGATGACCGAAGCCCGCGCGGTTTCCTTGATGACCTGCTTGTCACGCTCGACGCGACGACGGTAGTTGGTGAACTCCGCCTGAAGTCGCTGCAGATCCGCAGTTCGTTCGGCGAGCTGATCGGTGGCGGATGCTTCCTCCACGATCGACTCTGCTTCCTGAACTACCCCTGTGTCTTCCGAGTCGAGCGGCGGCAGGGATTCCCCCGCCGCCTCTCCCTGTGCACCGGTCTCGGGGTCGACCGGGTTGTTCTCGGAGTTGTCCGAGGTCACTTCTTGTCCGAGTCGGTGGGCTCGTCGACAACCTCGGCGTCGACGACGTCGTCGTCATTGCCTGCGCCGTCGGTGTTACCGGCCTCGTTTGCAGCGGAAGCCTCGTAGATGGCCTGGCCCAGAGCCTGCGACTCGGTGCCCAGCTTCTCCACTGCGGTCTTCACTGCAGCGATGTCGGTGCCTGCCAGAGCGTCGTTGACGTCCTTGACCGCTGCCTCGACCTTGGTCAGGATCTCCTCGGAGACCTTGCCCGCGTTCTCACCTTCACGCTGCTCCTTGACGAACTTCTCCGTCTGGTGGACCAGCGACTCGGCCTGGTTGCGGACCTCTGCCTCTTCGCGACGTGCCTTGTCTTCCTCGGCGTGAGCCTCGGCGTCCTTGACCATGCGCTCGATCTCTTCCTTGGACAGACCGGAGCCGTCCTGGATCTTGATCGTGTTTTCCTTGCCGGTGCCCTTGTCCTTCGCCGTCACGTGCACGATGCCGTTGGCGTCGATGTCGAAGGTGACCTCGATCTGCGGAACGCCACGCGGGGCGGGCGGCAGATCGGTGAGCTCGAAGGAGCCGAGCAGCTTGTTGTGCGAAGCGATTTCGCGCTCACCTTGGAAGACCTGGATCTGCACCGAAGGCTGATTGTCGTCAGCGGTGGTGAAGGTCTCGGAACGCTTCGTGGGGATGGTGGTGTTGCGCTCGATAAGCTTGGTCATCACGCCACCCTTGGTTTCGATACCGAGGGAAAGCGGCGTGACGTCGAGGAGCAGAACGTCCTTGACCTCGCCCTTGAGCACGCCGGCCTGGAGTGCGGCGCCGACGGCGACGACCTCGTCCGGGTTGACACCCTTGTTGGGCTCACGGCCACCGGTCAGTTCACGAACCAGATCGGAGACTGCCGGCATACGGGTGGAGCCACCGACGAGCACGACATGGTCGATGTCCTTGACGGCGATTCCGCTGTCCTTGATCACTGCCTGGAACGGCGCACGGGTGCGATCGAGCAGGTCCGAGGTGATCTTCTGGAACTCGCTGCGGGAGAGCTGCTCGTCCAGGAAGAGCGGGTTCTTGTCCGCGTCGACCGTGATGTACGGGAGGTTGATGGAGGTGCTCTGCGAGCTGGAGAGCTCGATCTTCGCCTTCTCCGCAGCCTCACGCAGACGCTGCAGGGCCATCTTGTCCTTGGTCAGATCGATGCCGTTCTGAGCCTTGAACTTGTCGACCAGCCAAGCGACGACGCGCTCGTCCCAGTCGTCGCCACCGAGGTGGTTGTCACCGGAGGTTGCGCGAACCTCGACGACGCCGTCACCGATTTCGAGCAGGGAGACGTCGAAGGTGCCGCCACCGAGGTCGAAGACCAGAATGGTCTGCTCGGTGTCACCCTTGTCCAGTCCGTATGCCAGTGCAGCCGCGGTGGGCTCGTTGACGATACGAAGGACGTTTAGGCCGGCGATCTGGCCGGCTTCCTTGGTCGCCTGACGCTGTGCGTCCTCGAAGTATGCGGGGACGGTGATGACGGCATCGGTGATGTCTTCGCCGAGGTAAGCCTCCGCGTCACGCTTGAGCTTCATGAGCGTGCGGGCGCTGATTTCCTGCGGCGTGTACTTCTTGCCGTCGATTTCCACGTTCCAGTCAGTGCCGATGTGGCGCTTGACGGAGCGGAGGGTGCGGTCGACGTTCGTGACTGCCTGGTTCTTCGCGGGCTGACCGACGAGAACCTCGCCGTTCTTGGCAAATGCGACCACCGAGGGGGTGGTACGTGAGCCTTCGGCGTTGGCGACCACTACGGGCTCGCCGCCCTCCAGCACTGCAACTACCGAGTTGGTCGTACCGAGATCGATACCGACTGCACGAGCCATAGTGTTCCTACCTTTCGTTCTGCGGTTCTCTGCCCGAGTGGTTGATCTCGAACATGACCGCGAGTTTTTCGCTTGGTGAGCGTCCTCCGCTCAAGTTTGCCTCCGACCGTGGCCGGGAGTCAACTTGAAGTTGAGCCGAGGGCGCTCAAGCTTGTCGAAATGGTCAACTACAGCCCACGTAGATTTGTTCCCGCCTTCCCCGAAAAGCCGAAAAAGTGCGCCACATCACTTCCGAATCTCTCCGAATGGCTACGATCGGCCGGTGACCGATCCCGACAATTCTCCCGTTCGACCTGCTCGACCGGCGCCGGCGCGCCCGGCACCCGAGCGACCCGACGTCTCGGTTCGGCCGCTCCGACCTGCAGCGAACGACGAGACGCCCAAGGCCGTGACCTTGTCCACCTCTGCCTGGATCGGCTCGTTCGTCGTCCTGGCCGGAATCGCCGCAGTGGTAGTCACCAGCCTCGACGACGTCCGATCCGCTCTCGAAGAATCGACTGCGCGCGACAACCCCGGATACTCGTCCACCGACATCTCCGACGCCGTGACCGTCGTGCTGGCAGGCAGCGGCGGCGGCGCTCTCGTTTTGGTCCTGCTCGCACTTTTGAGCCTTCAACTCCTCCGCGCACGCAATAACGCCGGGCGAGTGATGACGGCGATCGTCGGAGCCCTGAGCGTCGCGGCCGGGCTCGGCTTCATGTCTCTGGTCGACGGCGCAGCGGATATCGGCGCTGGAGTCCTGACGTGGGGTCCGATTCTCTACTGCGTCCTTGTCGCGGTGGCGGCGATCGCGCCATTTGCTCCCGGGGTCAGCGATTGGCTGCGAACACGCAGATGAAGATTCACGTACAACTCGACTCGGCGCCGGGAACAGGCGCTGCTCGCAGCCGTGAACTCGCGGAGACCGGCGCCGGCGGCCTGTTCACGTTCGAGGGGCCACACGACGTGTTCTTCCCACTCGTCGAAGCCGCTTCGGCCGTCGACCTCGACCTGATGACCAACGTCGCCATCGCGTTCCCCCGCAGTCCCATGCATCTGGCTCATTCGGCCAACGACCTGCAGTTGCTCAGTCGCGGCCACTTTAGGCTGGGACTCGGATCGCAGATCAAACCGCACATCGAAAAACGCTACAGCGCAACGTGGTCGCGTCCAGCGGCCCGCATGAAGGAGACGGTCGCCGCGGTCAAAGCGATCTTCACGGCGTGGGAGAACGCCTCGACGCTGAACTTCCGCGGCGAGTTCTTCACCCACACTCTGATGCCGCCGACATTCGACCCCGGACCCAATCCCTATGGGCCGCCGCCCATCCTGATGGGGGCACTCGGGCCGGTGATGACCCGTACCGCCGCGGAGGTTGCCGACGGACTACTGGTCATGCCGTTCCACTCGGAGCGACATTTCCTCGAGCGCACACTTCCTGCCGTCGATACAGGCCTTCACGAATCCGGGCGCACCCGAGACCAATTCACGGTCATCCCGCAGGTCATCGTCGGCGTCGGCCGCAGCGACGATCAACTCGTCGCGGCCGCCCGAGGCGTCCGGGCACTGCTCTCGTTCTACGGATCGACGCCCGCATACCGTCCGGTGCTCGACGTCGAAGGGTGGGGCGAGGTCCAGCCGGAACTCAACGCCCTGTCGAAGCGAGGCGGCTATGCCGACATGGCCTCGTTGATCACCGATCCGATGCTGACCACACTCGCAGTCGTCGGCACCCCGGAAGAATGTGCGACCGAGATTCGGCGGCGGTTCGGCGAGCATGCCGACGAAGTGTGTTGCTACTTCCCCGGTTACGACGCAGAGCCGGAAGACGTGGCGTCGATGATCTCGACTCTCGCCTGAACCTGGTCAGGCGCCCTGATCAAACCCCTAAGGTACGGGCCAACTCGACGAGCGATTCCCGGGCAGCGCGCAGGCTCGCCTCACCCTGCTCGATCAGCGGTGCCATCGCCGGAATACGCTGCGCCAAAGTCAGTTCCGCAGTGATGACGGAGACATCCATTCCCATCGACACCCCCAGTACCTGAACGAGCAGCGGGACGGTGTGATCGTTTGCCTCGTTCCCCGAACCCGGCGCATAGGTGTTTCCGCGGCTGGACACGATCACCACTGGCTTGCCTGCCATGGGCTGAGTGCGAGTGTCGAAAGGCACCGTTGTACCCAGGACGTGTACGTAATCGATCCACGCTTTCAACGTGGACGGGATCGACCAGTTGTACATCGGTGCACCGATCACGACTACGTCCGCCGCGGCGAGTTGCTCGATGACCCGAGCCTGCAGTGCTTCTGCGTCGGCGTCCGGCCTCTCTCCGTCGACGCGCAAGCGTGGTGCGTAGTGCAGGGCCGCGTCCGCGAGGTGCGGCAAGGGATCTCGGTGCAGGTCCAACGTAACCGTCGTGTGATTCGGGCTGATCTCCGACCACTGCGCAGCGAACAGTGCGGTCAGGTCACGCGAGGTCGAGTTGCGGAGTTCGGCAGACGAATCGATGTGAAGTAGTCGTGGCATCCCTCATCAGTACCAGAGCGTGCTCAACTCTTCTCCGCGGCGAGATCGGATTCGGCCGCGTACTGCGCCAGCAGGACACGCTCACGCTCGCGATGCGGATAGAAGAAGGTCACCACTGCGGCACCGGCGCACACGATGATGATTGCCGCGAGGTAGGCATGTGTATCCCCGTCCAGGAAGGCATTTTTGGCGGCGGTCATGATTTGGTCTGCGTATTGCGGGTAGCGTTCCGCGAGAACTTCAGCGCTGGAGAAAGATTTGGTGAGCGCGGCTTGAGTTTCGGGAGTCACCTCGGATGCGTTCGGCGAGGACGAGATCGCATTCCCCAACGATTTTGCGTACCCGGCCGTGAGTATCCCGCCGAGAATCGACTGCATGATGGCGCCGCCCAGGTCTCGTTGCAGGTCCGAGGTTCCCGACGCCATACCCGCGCGGTGCACGGGAACGGATCCGGTCAGCGAACGCGATGCCGGTGTGCCAGCCAGGCCGACGCCGATCCCGACAAGCGCATAGGCCAGCGCGACCTGCCAATACTGTGTGCTTTCGTTCCACAGGAAAAGCGCGACAAACAACCCGAGAACCACGAACAGGTAGCCGGAGAGCAGCGTGACGCGGGCGCCGTACCTTTCGATCATGGTCGCCGAACGCGGCGCAACGATCACCATCGCCAAGGCCGCCGGAATGATGGCCGCACCGGCTGCCAGCGTCGAGTAACTCAGTACGTTCTGCAGGAACTGCTGGCCGATGAACATCGCGCCCATGAGCGAACCGAACACCACCAACCCACCCACGGCTGCGACCCAGAAAGTTGGGCGCGCAGCTACGTGAAGGTCGAACAGTGGATTGACCGCGCGTCGCTGTTGCAGGAAGAACCCGATACCCGCGACGACCGCTATCGCCCCGAGCACCAGTGCCATCGTGCCCGAACCCTTGACCGGCGCGAAGTTGATGGACAGCACCAGCGCCCCGATGAAGACGATCGAAACTATGCCGCCGAGATGATCGACTCGCTCGGTCGTCTCGTTGACGTGAGCAGGCACCAACATCAGTGAGCAGATCAGTGCCACAAGAGCCAACGGAAGGGTGACGAAGAAGACCGATCCCCAGTGAAACTGCTCGAGCAACGCGCCCGAGACGATCGGACCGAGTGCTGAAATCGCGCCACCGATTGCCGACCACATGGCAATCGCCTTGGTCCGTGCCGGTCCGGCCCACAGCGCCGTGATGATCGCCAGCGTGGTCGGGAATGCAAGACCTGCCGAGACGCCTCCGACTATCCGAGCGAGGAACAGCACTTCGAAGTTCCCGGCGAATCCAGCCACGATCGACGCCGGAATGGACAGCGCCATGCCGGTGACCAGCAGCATCTTGCGACCGTATCGGTCTCCCAAGGCCCCCAGGTAGAGCACCGTTCCGGCCAGGCCCAGCGAGTAGCCGACCGCGATCAGATTCAGTTGCGTCTGACTGGCGTCGAAAGCCCGCCCGATGTCGGGTAGCGCGACGTTCGCGACCGAGAGATTGAGGTTCGCGACCGCAGCCACCAGGATGAGCGTCCCCAGGACGAAGGTGGCTCGATCCGGTGATGCGGACTTGATGTCACTCGCCATGCGCGTGCTCCCATCGAGGTGGGACCCGAACCTGGGAGTTATGTCCGGATCATCCCGAACTCAAGATAGAACCCTCGTCCGGCGCTCGCATAGTGAACGGGTCCCTATTCGGGCACAATTTCAGCCAAGACGCCCTCGGCGCTGCGGGCAGCAACCAGGCAGGCGCGCGAGGTGAATCTGTCGAATAGCGGATGTCTGGACAACTCGCGCCATCGCCGGACGGCCGCGGTAGCCCGCGCACGCTGCACCTCCGGCGATTCTTCCGGTTCGCAGCCCAGTCGGTCGCTGGCCCGGATTCCGTAGCCACCGATCAGCCTTTGCAGTTGTGCCAGGTCGTCGGGTGGCAGATCTGTGTGTACCGAACGAAGTCGCCCGAGCAGGCGAAGTTCGTGGAAGCCGTGAACATCGGCAAGCAACCGTTGCGCC
Source organism: Rhodococcus sp. GB-02 (assembly GCF_053470465.1). Taxonomy (NCBI): domain Bacteria; kingdom Bacillati; phylum Actinomycetota; class Actinomycetes; order Mycobacteriales; family Nocardiaceae; genus Rhodococcus; species Rhodococcus sp. GB-02. Next base: position 1,690,015 of record NZ_JBPUKE010000001.1, on the reverse strand, counting down.
TCCGCCGCGATCTGATCGCCTTCCTCACTCGGATCGGCCTCGAGTATCCTGCCCAGCGTCACCAGCGCAGTGTGCGATTTCAGTTGATCTGCCCGCTGCCCGAATTGAACGTCGATCACCTGACGCAGTTCATCGAGGCCGCTTCGCTCCAGCAATTCGGCGGCCAGAGACGGTGAATCAGTGGCCCCCAGCTTGATCGATGTCACGGCGAGGCGAATTCCGAAGAGCCCGAACCGATCGGCCAACTGCGCCCGCATCCCCGCATCGACCGGGAGTGGACTGTCCTGCCTGGCAAAACGATCCGCGGAGAGCAGTGCCAGGCTCAGATCCTCGGATGGAACCTGCGCGAGCGCCGAGAAGGCCGCGAACTCGCTCTGCCTCATCGTCCGAGCAGCGAGCGCGAGCAGACCTGCCACCGGAACCACCGACTGGCACAGGCCCGTTCGCTCCAACTCCTCGGCGAATCGTGCCGCGACGTCCTTCGCCGAAGACAACGCATCGAGCCTGCCTGCGCCGACCTCGTCGGCACGCGAGAGAACACCGATCACTCCGAGCGGCCCGGATTCTCCGCCCACGTGATCCGCGATCTTCCCGAGAAACTGCATGTCACTGGCGTTCAGGGCCCGAAGAAGATAGACCACTGCATCCGCGCCCGGTGCCCCGCCGTCAGGAACAAGCATGTCCCAGGTGCGGGCCGAAACCTCGGTCGAGAGCGAAGAGGTACCCGGTGTGTCGATGATCGTCGTACGAGCCAAAGCCGAAGACGGCCAGTCGACGTCGATGCGGTCCACCGAGCCTGCGGTGTACTCGCCCAGATCGAAGGTGAGCCTGCCGTCGCGGCGCGTCACCGGCACGTTGAACTCGGCGCCGTTCTCGGCCGTCGCGGTCACCTGCGGCGTTGTCCCGTTCCGATACCAGGTGACGACGCGCGTGCACTCGGTCGCGTCGGTTGGCGCTATATCCTGTCCGACGAGCGAATTGAGCAGCGTCGACTTACCCGCCTTGAGGGAACCGGCGAGCGCCACCCGGAGTGGCTCGTCGAGCCTGGCCGCACATTCTTCCAACTGGGCGCGCGTCTGTGGTTGATCGGCGTAGACCCGTCTGGCGTGATCGATCAGTGCGTGTGCCGACTCCACAGCGGTCACGGCGGTCACGGCATTCATGCGTTGGTCACCTTTGCCGAAGCGGGAGTTTCGCCGATCAGCGTTCCGGCAACGGCGTCGAGTTCCGCGACGACGCGCATATCGGTCTCCAGACGCTTGATACGAGCGGCATGTTCGCTCGACTCCAACTGCGCGGCTTCCTGCGTGGCGCGAAGGGATTCGTTGATCGAGCGCAGCGCCTGCTCGGCGATGTCGGTGAAGTGATCACGCAACAGCCGCTGCACCAGGCGGAGGCGATCCTTCGACTCCTTGCCCACCTGGAAACTGACGTCGTCGGCGAACCGTCGGATAGCCGCTTTCGCCTCAGCCCGACGCTTGAGCACCTGGGCCTGCTTGTCTTCACGATAAGCCTTGGTACCCAGCAGGACCCCGGCGCCGATGGAGATCGGGTTGACCAGAGCCATGCCCATCATCGTGGTGATCAAGCCGAACATCAGAACGCCACCGTACGAGCCGCGCATACCGACCAGGACCTTTTGAGTGATGCCGATTCGTCCGGATTCGAGATCCGACAATGCGCCGACCGGTTCCAGGAAACCGTCGGTGTCGGCAACGTCGAGATGCGGTAGCGCGACGTCGCCGGTCTCCGCAAAGTGCTGTGCCACAACTTCTGCCAACCATTGAGCTCGGTCGTGAGCCCACACGAAGTTGTCACCGATCGCGGTGGCGATCTCCTGCTCGAGCCACTCCCCCACTACGTCCCAGTCCTTACCGGGATCACCTTCGTCGACCGTCTCCTCGGCCTGGCGGGTAACCCGGCGCAACCGGTCCCGGAGGTCGTGATCGATGTCGGCGGCGAGGTCCGCGATGCCGTCGCCGAGGCTCTGTTGCCAGAGCGAGGTCTTCTTATGCAGTTCCTCGGCCGCTGCCCGGGCGCGCTGCAGACCCGCGACCGCCGCCTGTGCCGTCGACGGATCCTTCAGCGCCGCAAGCTCACTGCCCATCTCCAACGTCAGATGCGCTGCCGCAGAACGCACGTCCATCGCTACCGCGCGTCGAGTGTTCGATTCGGCACGCGCAACGACGTTGTCCCGCAGGAACTGATAGAGGTCCAGGAAGCCTGATTCCGCTTCGAGTTCTTTGTCCCCCAGCCTCAGCGCGTGCGAGCGCAGTACCGAGGAGATCGGAATGAGTGGCAGGTCCAACCCGGCGCGCTGGAGGTGTCCGCGGTCGGCGTCGAGGATCTGCCGCCAGTGCGGGTACAGATCGGTCTTGCTGATCAGCCCGGCCACCGCAGGACACAGATTGACGACCTGGCGGATGAATCCAAGCTCGGGTTCGGTGAACTCCTGGCTGGAGTCCGACAAAACCAACACGGCATCGGCCGCGGTGATCAACCCCAATGTTCCTGCAGCATGCGGATTTCCATGACCACCCACGCCGGGGGTGTCGATCAGCACCAAACCGTCGGCCAACAGCGGACTGGGAACACCGACCTCGACGCGCAAGACCTCACGCCCTTCGGCGCGAGGTGTGGCCGGGGTGATCCCCATGAGTTCTTCGAGCGGAAGTGGTACCCGGATGGGCGCCGCGCCCGGATCGGCGAGAATCAGTTCGGCAACCGCGGTCTCCGCGTACTGCACGACCGTCGCCACGGCAGTGGTCTCGTCGTCACCGACCGAGCAGACGTCGATGCCGAGCAGCGAATTGACGAACTGGCTCTTGCCCTGTTTGAGGGGGCCGACCACCACGATACGAATACGCGGGTCGTTGACTCTGACCTGGGCGTTCTCGAGTCGCCGCACCAGATCCGTGCGCCCGAAATCCTTCGCCACTACAGCTGTTCGTTCGAGCAACGACGCCGTCGACGACGCGACGCGCGCCTTCCGGTGGCTTACCTGACTCGCTGAATCACTCATGAGCTACGTTGACCCGCAATTCTTCCCGACTCGAATATCCGGCCCTGCGAACGCATAGCGCACGCAGGGCCGGATTTGTTACATCAGGTCATTTTGACCGACTTCAGTTCCTGCGTCAGCAGATCAGGGATGCAGGTGATCGACAACCGCAACCGGGTCGATGTGATCGACCGGTGCTGCAACCGAATCCTCGGCGAAGAGCGAGTGTTCGGTATCGGCGCTCAGGCCCGAAGCGGAACCCGAACCGAAAGCGTCGGTCGCATCGATCGACGACCACGGGTTCAACGCACCGGTCAACGAGCTCGTCAGGTCGGACACTCCGCTGACCGCTCCACCGAGAGATCCACCCAGGTCAGCGACTCCACCGCCGCCAACGGTACCGCCACCGTCGACGGTGCCACCGGCAGCGGCGGTTGCGTCTGCTCCGATCGAACCGGTCACGTCGGTGACTGCCCCGACGGCTCCGCCGGCTCCGACGGCTCCGCCGAGGGATCCACCGAGGTCAGCGACACCGTTCAGTGCACCGCCGAGCGACCCACCCAAGCCGGCCGCCGCGTTCGTGGCTGCATCGAGACCTGCGGTTGCGTCCAGACCTGCTGTTGCGTCCAGAGCGCCGCCCACAGTTGCTCCGAGATCGCCGGTCACAGCGCCGAGGTTCAGGCCGTCCGCCGCGATGCTTCCGAGGTCGACTGAAGGCAGTTCAGCGGAGATCGGGCCGAGGTTCACTGCGCCGAGGTCGACGGAAGGCATATCGGCGCCGATCGCACCGGTACCGATTCCGCCGATGTTCAGTGCCGTGTCCAGCGCTCCACCGAGGGCCCCTTCGGCACCGACAATGCTGTCGAGAGAGCCGCCCAATCCGGCCCCGAGGCCTGCGCCCAGTGCACCGTCGAGCGCGCCGGCGAGGTCTGTACCCACCGAACCGACAGCACCCAGGCCGCCTGCACCTGCGAGAGCGGTGTCGAGAGCCGCCGCCACACCGGCAGCCAAGCCTGCTTCGCCGCCCAGGCCGAGTGCACCACCGAGGTCGATTCCGGTAAGTCCGCCTGCGCCCAGTGCTGCGTCGAGTGCGCCGCCGAGGCCGCCCGCGAGCCCGGCATCAACGCCGAGTGCCGAACCGAGGACGCCTTCGAGGGCCGTCGACAGATTCGCGCCGCCGCCCAGAGCCGCCGCGAGGTCGGCGCCGAGTCCGCCTTCGATGTCGAGTGCTCCCCCGAGCAGTCCGCCGAGTGCGCCGCCCAGGTCGGCTCCGACCGTTCCGCCGGCACCGAGAGCGCCGGAGAGTGCCGCGCTGAGCTGCGCGCCGAGGTCTGCGCCGCCGCCGAGCACTGCGTCGAGGTCGAGTCCGCCGCCGAGGCCCAGTGCTGCGTCGAGTGCTCCGCCGAGTGCAGTTTCCAAGCCTCCACCGACGCCGAGTGCTCCGCCGAGGGCGCCGCTGAGTGCAGCACCGAGATCGAGCCCGCCCGCGATATCTGTGAGGACACTGACGTCGGTGATCGCGCCGAGAACGCCGCCGAGCGATGCACCCAGATCGGCGCCGATCGTGCCGCCTGCTCCCAGGACACCGGAGAGCGCGCCGGACAATGCCGTGCTGAGGTCACCCGTCAGAGCGCCGGCCAGGTCCAGGCCGCCGCCGAGGGCAAGGGCGGATTCCAGTGCGCCGGTCAGGCTTGCACCCAATTCGCCGCCGATGTCGAGAAGACCACTGAGGTCCGCTGCGCCGCCGAGGAGTCCACCGAGAGCCAGCCCGAGGTCGGCTCCGAGGTCGCCACCGACGGCGAAGACGGGTGCGAGGGCTCCGCTGAGCCCTGCCGTCAGGTCGAGTCCGCCGACTGCGCCGATTGCTGCGTCGAGCGCTGCTCCCAGTTCCGCGGTCAGGCCGCCGGTCACTCCGAGCGCGCCGCCCAGAGCCGCGCTGAGCTGTGCACCGAGGTCGAGTGCGCCGCCGAGATCGAATGCGCCACCGAGACCGAGGCCGGCTTCGATCACGGCGCCGAAGGCTGCACCGAGGTCGGCACTGATCTCGCCGCCGATGGCAAGCGCAGCACTGAGGGCTGCCGCGAAGTCGCCGACCAGATCGAACTGGCCGCCGAGGGCGCCGCCGACTCCGAGGCCCGCGCCGGCGCCGAGACCCAGGCTGCCCCCCAGACCGCCACCGAGACCACCGGTGAGTCCACCACCGATTCCGAGTCCGCCGCCGATCGCACCGGCAGCGGACGCGCCGGCGTTGACGATCGCGGACAGGTCGGCGCCGCCACCGGCAAAGAGTCCGGACTCGGCGACCAGCGGAGCAACAGCGACGATGTCGGCGGGGCTGACGTCGCACAAACCTGCAGCGTTGAGAGCCTCGGTCGGGTTGGCGCAGTAGTTGGCAGCTGCCTCGTCGTCGCGAAGTAGCCCGAGGATGAATTCGAGTACGGCGTTCGTTGCCATGGCGGGTTCTCCTGAAGTTCGTTGACCGTGATGTTGCCGGTGGGATGTTGCCGGTGGGATGTTGCCGGTGCTCCGGAAACTGGTGCGCTGCCAGAGGTAGCGAGTGGAATCAACGCTAAGAACTTTTGTGACCGGGGCCAACGGGGAGCATCCCCCTCTTCTACGGGGGCGGAGGGGGAAGTCCCCTACGGGCCACAACTGGCCTGGTTAGGGGATTTGCCCCGATTAGGGGATCGGCCCCCTACTTCGTCGGGGCGCCTCCAATCCGGTAACGATCTTGGTCCTGAAACCGACATCGCAGACAACCGCGACAGTCCTTCTGTCGCCCACGACCAGGGGAGTTCGTTCATGGCGGCAGGGCTCGGCATCAGCATCGGTTCGGCCACTCTCGTAGCTGTCAGCGACGGCTCGACCGGTGAAGCGCAACAGGTCCGCTTACCCAGTGCACTGCAATTGGACGACGGATCCGTCATCACCGGATTTGTCGAGCGCGTCGGAGACCCGATTCCGATACTTGCCGCCGACGGCACCGAGTACCGCGGCGAGGATCTCGCGGCAACAGCGGTAGGCGCGCTCGTCGGCCAGGCGGGCGGCGACGAAGGGCCAACGGTCGTCCTGGCTCACCCTGTGGGGTGGAACCGCCACACAGCACGCACCATGGAGTCCGCGCTGGATGACGCCGGGGTTCACGGGGCGACTCTCGTCACCGAACCCGCGGCCGTCATGGCGTGGCTCGCCGCTTCCGGAACTGTTGTCAACGACGGTCTGACCGTCGTCTACGACCTCGGCGCCCGTTCGCTCGACGTCACGATGATGTCCACCACCGGCGGACGAAGCGAGATCTTCGGAAAGCCTCTGCGCAGCGAGGACATCGGCGGCGACGAATTCGATCATCTCGTCACCGTGCACCTGCTCGATGCGGTGTCGGATCACTTCGCAGCCCTTGATCCCTTTGCTCCTCAGACGATTGAAGCGCTGGAAACTCTGCGCGAGCATGCTCGCGCAGCCAAGGAGGAACTTTCCACCGAGACGGAAACCGTTGCCCCCGTGGCACTTCCCGGCGCCGTCAGCGACGTTCGTCTCGTTCGTTCCGAGCTCGAGGATCTGATTCGCCCCGCCCTCACCGAATCGGTGGCCTTGGTTCGCGAAAGCCTGCGATCTGCAGGCGTCGAGTCCAGCGATGTCAATCAGGTTGTTCTGGCGGGCGGAAGCTCGTCCATTCCCCTTGTCGCCGAACTACTGTCTGCGGAGCTTCGTGTTCCGGTGATCGCCGACGCCGATCCGGCGTCGTGCGCGGCGTCCGGCGCAGCGACGCTGGCTGCAGAATTGACAGCCACCACGGCACTCGCTGTCCCTGTTGTCCCCGCCGAGCCCACCCGCAAGCCCGCGCCGGTTCCGGCCTTCTCCACTCCGCTCCTTGCCGAGCCGACGGAGGAAGAGAACACGGCGACTCGACGCTCGTCGAGGGTGGGCGTCGTTGCTGCGGTGGTTGGTGCATTCATCGTGCTCGCCGCAGGCGGGCTCGGAATCGGAACAGCCATGGACAAGATCAACGTCCCGTCCAGTTCGGCGAACACCACCAACGAGTCCACCTCCTCGACTGCTTCGACCACCCCAGGCTCTACTCCCGGCAGCACCACGGCAGCCGAAGCGGCAGGCACCGGATCCACGACTGCGAACAACGGAAGTCAGAACAATCAGCCGGGTTCTCCTGCCGCCGCAGGCGGCTCCACGACGGCACCAGGGGCAGTTCCGGTTGCCGGCGCACCAGCTGGATCTGCGCCCGCACCGGGCGAGACCGCCCAGTCGGCGCCTGCACCTGCCGCACCCGGCGCCCCGGCGCCCGCACCGGTTCCCGCCCCGGCACCAGCGCCCGCGCCCGCACCTGGAGCTGGCGTCGGAACCGGCATCGGTGATGCTGCGACCGGCATCGGCAACGGAGTCGGCGGTTTGGTCGACGGCGTCGGGAACGGCGTGGGCGGCGTGGTCGGAGGTCTCGGAAACGTCGTCGGTGGTGTCGGAAACGTGGTCGGTGGTGTCGTCGGCGGCGTCACCGCGCCGATCCGCTGACCGGCAGGCTTTCGATGAACCGTGACAGCGGCACCGAATCGTCTTACATCGCAGGACTTTTGCGCGGCATTGATCTGACTGCATCGCCACTGCGCCTGTTCCTCACCGGGACCGACGCCAGCGCTCGGCCCCAAGTGTCGAGGGCAGTGCGGAAAAGAATCGAATCGGGTGACAAGCCCGTGGTCACCACGCTCGCACATGATGCCCCGGCCGATGCGATTGTGGTGATCGCGGACGCGCAGGCTCTGACCTCCGATGAAATCCGAGCCCTGAACGAGCTTGTTCAACGCGACGACCTCGGAGTTGTCATCGCCTCCGATCGGATCGATCCTCCACTTGCACCGATCTACGCGAACATCTCGAGTTTCGGTACCGTCCTTCACCTGAACCCGTTGAACCGATCCGATATTCGGAAGATCGCCGCAGAGCGAAGGGTCCCACTCGACGACCGTGCCGTGCTGACGCTCGAGCACCTTGCCGGGGGCTCCCTCGGGGCCGTCGAAGCGTACTTCGCCGCCGCCTCGGCGGGCCGCCCGGAAATGGCGCCGGCCATACGCACACATTTTCTCCATCAGGTCACCGCTCTGCATCCGATCGAGCGGGAGATCCTGGAGGTTTCACTCGCCGTCCCGGACATCGACTCTTTCGAACTCGATCTGGGACAGGAGAAGTTCAGCCTCACAGCCGCATTCGACCGTGCACTGGCGACCGGACTGTTCGGGTCGCGATCTCCTCTCGTCGCGAGCGTTTTGGCAGAGTCGACCAGCACAGGGCGTATCCGCAGCGAGCTGATCAGAATCGTCGAATCACGCGCGCACGCGCGAACTCTCGACATCGACACAGCACGAAGACTTTTCGACTCCGGCATCCGCCACCGTGATCTCACGGCCGTACTACGAGACGCAATCGACGCCAGCATGCCGGCGGTCGCGGCAGATCTCTTTCGTCGTGTGCATTCGATCGAGCCTCTCGACCTGGCCGACACGCTGCTGTACGCCCAGGTCTCGGCTCGGAGTGGTGACCTCGACACTGCGTGCCGCCTGGCAGATTCCGTCATCGCCGAACCCGATCTCGACACCGCGAAACTGGCGACGGCAGTGCGGATCCGCGCAGCTTCATCCGCTAGCTGTGGTCAACTCGGCGCTGCTGCAGATCTCTACGCCTGGCTCGGGCCAGAGCGCACCAGAAGCGAATCCCCCTTCGCCGCAATCACCTTCCTAGGCATCGGCAAGGTCGACGACGCGAACGCGGCGCTCACCGGGCACACCGGATCACCGTCGAGCACCACGGTCGGCGCTGCCACTCTGGCCAACGGATTGATGCAATCGGTAACGGTGAGTGCACCGGGTGCGCTCAACACAATGTCACGCGCGCTCTCCCTCCCCGGCGGCGCCGACACCTCGCAATTCCAGCCTGATTCCGCCCCGGCACTCGTCGCGCTGGCGCTCCTGCACAACGGTGCCCACGAACGCGCCGCCGCTGTTGTCACCGCCGCGATCACCGCCGACGACGCAAGCAGTCACACGTGGGCACGACTTCACATTCTCGGTGCCTGGATCGCGATGATCCGTGGGAACGACACTGCTGTCGAAGACTTACCGGAAGAGGTAGTCCGCGGTCCCCTCCGCGAACGTGACGCACTGTTTCTGCATGCTCTGATCGTGGGTCTCGCTCGGCGCTCCGGCGATCTCGCTCAATTGCGTCGGGCTTGGTCCGGCGCGGCAGGCGCCCTCTCGTCCTGCAGCGTGGATCTCTTCAATCTGCTTCCCATCGGCGAACTGTGGCTTGCGGCAGTACGACTCGACGAGGCCGAGCAGGTCGAGCATCTTGTCGACGACGCGCGCTCACTCCTCCGTGCCCTCGGCGAGCCGCCGCTGTGGTCTTCGCCGCTTCATTGGTACGGCGTCCAGGCATCGATCCTCGCGCAGTCGCCGGCCGACCTTCTTCCACACGCGCATGTACTCGCGGAATCAGCAAAAACCCACACTTACGCATCCGGTTTGGCGACCGCCGGACGCCAGTGGCTCCTACTCATGCAGGGCACCGTGAACGCAGACGAAGTCGAAGCCGCCGCGCGAACGCTCAGCCGAATCGGACTCCCCTGGGACGCGGCCCGCCTCGCCGGCGAAGCAGCGCTGCGCACCCCGGACACCAAATCGGCGACGGCCTTGCTCCACGTCGCGCGCTCGCTACGCACAACGTCGACGGCCGAGACGAATGCAACCGATTCGGCCGACAGCGCGACACCACCGTCGGTTCTCACCGAGCGCGAACAAGAAGTTGCCGAACTCGTAGTCGTCGGCCTGACGTATCGGGAAATCGGCGAACGTCTCTACATCTCCGCCAAAACCGTCGAGCACCATGTCGCACGCATCAAGCGACGCGTCGGGGCACAGTCTCGTTCGGAATTGCTCACCATCCTTCGAAGCATGACACCGACGAACAAATAGTCAGCTGCACGTTGCGCAAAGGCCTGCGCATCTCCTCTCAAGGAGAGTTTTCACACGAAATGGAGCACGCATGCCGAGCGGTTCCGGCACCCGAAAATTCTCGACGCACAAGCTCCATGTCCCCCGGCACCACGCCCGCCACCGCGGCGAGTCCGTCCGGAGCGGTTTCGCAATCAGCGACCTCGCTCCCGTCGGAAGTACCCGACCTGGTGGTCCCGAATCCCGACATGCCCGCAATGCCAGTGGCCCGAGACCCGGAATGCGAAGTTAAACAGAAGGATTCAACTGTTCGAGGGAAGGCACATATTCCTCGTCAAAATTTTTCCCCTATGGTGGGTGCGGTACCTACCGGCTTGGTGCCGGGGACTTGAAGGGATTTCATGCCTAACTCGTTGGCGATCCGCACTGCTGTGGTCGGCGCCTCGGCACTACTGCTCGCAGCTCCATTCATCACGACGGCATCGGCAGAGCCCGCCTCCGACACGCATGTCGAACAGCTCGAAGCCGACCAGCTTCCGGCTGAGCTGGTCGAGGCAATCACACGCGATCTGAAGATCTCCCCGCAGGAGTACCTGGACCGCGCTGCCAAAGCTCAGGAGCTCGGTGCGTACGCCCAGGATTTCAAGTCCGAGCGCCCCGGCGACTACGCCGGCTCGTGGATGGGACTCGACGGTCAACCCGTCGTAGCCGTCACCACTACCGAAGCTGCACGCATCGCCGCCGACGACGGTTACCGCACGCACGTCGCCCCCGTCTCCGCCGATACTCTCGAGAAGACACTGGCCGACGTCAACGGATGGATTGCCGGGCTGCCCAAGGAAATCTCACGCGCAGTCAATTCGGCGACTATCGACGTCCTGAACAACCAGGTCGTCATCGACGTCGCGAACAGCCCCGTCGGGCAGGCACTCAATCTTCCGACCCTGCTCGAAAACACCAAAATCGTTCTCAGCCCGGACGGTGGCGGATCGGTTGACCCCCGAGCGCTCGGCGGCGACACCTACATCACGTCGACGGGCCCCATTCGCGAGACGCCGACCGAGAACATCTCGGTCTGCTCGTTCGGGTTCAACGCCGTCGACAATCAGAACAACGCACTCAATATCAGTGCTGGACACTGCAATCCGGCCGAGGGTTCGAAGTCGCCGGTCTACCTGCCGAATCACGCGAACGTCGACGACAGTCAATTGATCGGCGCCTTCTCACAGTCTTCCGTCGGCAACAACGCCGGCGATCTCGATTACTCGGTCATCAAGTTCGACCAGTCGGGCATCGACGCCGGCCTCGATCGCGCTGCCGTCCGCGGCGCCAACGGCACCACCCTGGCGATCACCGGAACAGCACGTCCCGTGATCGGCGCCCCCATCTGCAAGTCGGGCCAGACGTCCTCCTTCACCTGTGGCGTCGTGGCGGCGGATCGAGTCGAAACACAATTAGTCATGGCCGACGGTGATTCGCGAACCGTCCGCGGATTCGCCGGTACCGCGTGCACCCTCGCCGGCGACAGCGGCGGCGCCATCGTCTCCGGAACCTTGGCGCTGGGCATCACCAGCGGCTCGAACAGCAGCGGCGCCCCCAGTTGCAACGAAGCGAACCTGGTACTGGCGACCTCGGGTGGAACCTCGAATCTCGGTATTCCGGTCGGAGATATTCTCGACGCGGCAGATCGCGCATCCGGTGGCGGCGTCGGTTCCGGAATCCGCGTTCGCACTGCGGGTTGACCAACCCTGATCCACTCACCGTGCCCGCCGATCCGTATCTCGATCGGCGGGCACAGTGCTGTCGTCGGCCAGAGTCAGCGCTGTGTGCTCCTGTAACGGGTGGGATTAGTGCGTTCGAACCCATATAGTCATGGTCGACTGTGATCGGCTCACACAAGTCCGTGAGCCGTATCCGTGTGCTCCCAGGGGGGTGGTACGCGGTCAACGAAGTGGAAAGGCCCTCATGCGAAGCTCCATCGCACGTCGTGCCGCAGTGTTCGGTTCGGCCGCGCTGCTGCTCCTCGGACCGATTACCGCGGTCGCGAACGCAGAACCGAACGAATCCGGGGTATCCGATCAGGCAGCCCATCTGCCCGTCGAACTCGCCGAAGCTCTACAGCATGACTTGGCACTGACGCCCGACCAGTTCGTCTCGCGTTCCGAACTCGCGCAGAAGCTCGCGGAGTTCGCCGCCATCGCGCGCGTCCAGTTCCCCGACTCCTTTGCCGGCGTGTGGCTCGACGACCTCGGCAAGGGAGTCGTCGCTCTCGCTGACGGTCGCGACAAGGACGCTGCCCGCGAGGCCGCCGAGAAGGCCGGCTTCGAGGTCAAGGACGTCGCTCAGAGCGAGCAGGCCCTGCACGGCCAACTCTCGGCACTCAACGCGTGGCTCGATTCGCAGCCTGCCGAGGTCGCAGACCTCGTGCGTGGCATTGCCGTCGATGTAGTCGGCAACGGAGTTGCCCTTACAGCCGATCCTGCCGCCGGCATCGAATTGCCTGAATTCCTGAAACGGACAGTTGTACACACCGCTGCTCCGCTGCTGGTTCCCCCGATCGTCGCGGACCTCATCCCCGCAACCGGGTCCGCAACCGGCGACGCCGCACTGGGCGGAGACGCCTTCGGCGCAACCTCCGGCAACACCGGACTTCGTTGTTCGTTCGGATTCAACGGCACCGACGGTTCAGGACGCACGGTCAACATCAGCGCCGGCCACTGTGATCCCAACCGCGCCGCTGCCGGCACCTCGAACTCCAGCCAGGTCTTCCCTATGGTGAACAACCAGACCGGACCCCGCGTCGGATACTTCGCCAAGAGCAGCTTCGACGGGCGCGACTACTCGGTCATCAACATCGACGACAACGCGAAGTACCGCTTCGAGAACAACAGCGTGCGGGTCCCGTTCAACCGTTCGGTCAACATCACCGGTACCGCCGATCCTGTTGTGGGCGCCCCGGTATGCAAGGCAGGATCGACCACCGGCTTCAGCTGCGGCGTCGTCACCGGCGTCAACCGCGTCGCCAAGGTTTTGGATCACACGCTCGACAACGGTTTCACCACCAACATCTGCGTCCTGCAGGGTGACAGCGGTGGCCCCATCGTCTCCGGAACATTGGCAGTGGGCATCACGAGTGCCTCCAACGTCGCCACCTCCCCCCTGTGCGAGATCGCACAGGCCGAGACGCTGTTCGGACAGGAAGCACCGACGCAGTACGCGACGCCGATCAACGACATCCTCGCGGCCAATCCAGGCCTGAAGGTTCGCGACTACTGATCGCATGCTTTAACCGAGGTAGCAAAACGGGCGCCACACCTTCAGAAGGTGTGGCGCCCGTTTCGGCGTTTGTGACGTTCTACTGGAACAGCTGCTTACTGGAAGAGAGTTGTTCCGGCCGGAGCGTTCAGGACCTTGATCAGGTCCATACCCGCGACGATGGCGGTTCCGCCGCCGGCGAGGATCGTACCGGCGACTCCACCGATACCGGCGCCGGTGACCATGCCGGGCAGGCAGCCGATAACCAGGCCGGGCAAACCCACGATGCAACCGATGACTGCACCGACGATCGTGCCGGTGAGGCTACCGATCTGCGTGGCAAGCCCGAGCTGTGACTGGAACTTCTCGATGGCCTTCTGATCCTCGTCAGGCGAAGCCACCGGGGTGAACTCGGCAGCGACCGGTTTCGGCTTGGAGCTGGCCGGATCCAGGTTCGGCTTGAGGGTGAGGGTCTTGCCGTCCTCACTGACGGTTTCGTCGAACGGGAACTGAACGTCGCCGAGGTTGAACGCGAGCGGCAGGCTCACGAGAGTTGCGCCCTGGCTGTTCTGCAGATCGACGTGTGTTCCGTCACCCGATACTCGGAATGCCCCAGCGTCGATGGTGGTGACGACAGCCTGGTCGACGACCTCGGCGGTGTACGAAACGTCGGGTGACGTCTCCGGAGCTGCATAAGAAGTACCTGCAGCGATGCCCATAGCGGCAATGGTCATCGCTGCGACGGCCGCAGCTTTACGAATGAACATTTTCAATCCTCCCCGGGATCGGGCGGGCGCAAGTCGATGACTCACGCCACCCGTTTCCCCTGTGCGTGACGGGCGTAACGATAACAGTCGGTCGGTTGTCCTCACCTGCTCGGAACCCGAGTTAGGGCTGCCTGACAGATAGACACCTGATGGGCACCGCCTAACGTGACGACCAGACATGTCTGCGTCTGACCAAGCCCGTCCGACGCAGAAGATTGATCTCTCCAGGCCACGAGCGGTTACCAGCCGGTACCTACAGGCTGGTAATGCTAGTTACTGGCGGGTAACATAACGCAGGTTAGTATCAGTGGGCTGTCCCGAGGTGGCCGACGCGTCGCCCTGAAACGAAAGGCCGCGACATGAATGCCCTGACGATTACGTTGGGCACGATTGGTGCACTGCTGAGCTTGGTGTGTTGGTACATCTTCCTCTCAGGTGCATTGAGGATGTTCAACACCGTGCGCATCGGCCAGTCGGCACCCGATCGATGGCGCCCGTTCTTCCCTCGCTTCAAGCAGATGATCATCGAGTTCATCGCGCACACGCGCATGAACAAGTTCCGCAGCGTCGGCTGGGCCCACTGGCTCGTCATGGTCGGCTTCCTCGGCGGATTCCTGCTCTGGTTCGAGGCTTACGGCCAGACGTTCAACCCGGAGTTCCACTGGCCTATCTTCGGTAACACGTGGGCGTGGCACCTGTGGGACGAGATCCTCGGCCTTGGCACCGTCATCGGTATCACCACGCTGATCGTGATCCGTCAGCTCAACCACCCGCGTCTGCCGGCGCGCCTGTCCCGATTCGGCGGCTCCAACTTCAAGGCTGCCTACGTCATCGAAGGCATCGTCCTGCTCGAGGGCCTGGGCATGATCATGGTCAAGGCCGGCAAGATCGCGACCTACGGCCACGCCAACCCGTGGACCGACTTCTTCACCATGCAGGTCGCGAAACTGCTTCCCGCCAGCCCCGTCATGATCTCGGTGTTCGCGTTCGTCAAACTGATGACCGGCATGATTTGGCTGGCGATCGTGGGCCGCAACATCACCTGGGGCGTCGCGTGGCACCGCTTCTCGGCGTTCTTCAACATCTACTTCAAGCGTGAAGACGACGGCACCGTCGCCCTCGGCGCCGCGAAGCCCATGATGTCCAAGGGCAAAGCCCTCACCATGGACAACGTCGACCCCGACACCGACACCCTCGGCGCCGGAAACATCGAAGACTTCTCCTGGAAGGGCTGGCTCGACTTCACCACCTGCACCGAGTGCGGCCGCTGCCAGTCCCAGTGCCCCGCGTGGAACACCGGAAAGCCGCTCTCCCCCAAGCTGCTCATCATGTCGCTCCGTGATCACGGCTACGCCAAGGCCCCGTACCTGCTCGCTGGTGGACGTAAGGACATGGGTGGCGACGAGATCGGTCTCGTCGACAGCGAGGGCAACGTCAAGGAAGCCGCCCTCGCCGCGATCCCGGAGGCCGCACGCCTCGAGGCCGACCGCAAGCTCGTCGGTGAAACCGTCGAAGGTGAGATGGCCCCGGTCATCGACGCCGAAACCTTGTGGAGCTGCACCAACTGCGGCGCCTGCGTCGAACAGTGCCCCGTCGACATCGAACACGTCGACCACATCATCGACATGCGTCGCTACCAGGTCCTGATCGAATCGGAATTTCCCTCCGAGCTCGCCGGACTGTTCAAGAACCTCGAGAACAAGGGCAACCCCTGGGGCCAGAACTCCAAAGACCGTCTCAACTGGATAAACGAGATGGACTTCGAGATCCCCGTCTTCGGCAAGGACGCCGACAGCTTCGAGGACTACGAGTACCTCTTCTGGGTCGGCTGCGCCGGCGCCTACGAAGACCGTGCCAAGAAGACCACCAAGGCCGTCGCTGAACTCCTCGCCACCGCGGGAGTGAAGTTCATGGTTCTCGGCGCCGACGAAACCTGCACCGGCGACTCCGCGCGTCGTGCCGGCAACGAGTTCTTGTTCCAGCAGCTCGCAATGCAGAACATCGAGATGCTCAACTCGGTCTTCGACGGTATCGAGCAGCGCAAGCGCAAGATCGTCGTCACCTGTGCGCACTGCTTCAACGCGCTCGGCAACGAGTACCCGGAGGTGGGCGGCGACTACGAGGTCGTGCACCACACCCAGCTGCTCAACCGTCTGGTGCGCCAGAAGAAGCTGATCCCCGTTGCATCCGTGAGCGAAGACGTCACCTACCACGACCCGTGCTTCCTCGGACGCCACAACAAGGTCTACGACGCTCCCCGTGAACTCATGGAAGCCTCCGGCGCCAAGCTCGTCGAAATGCCGCGTCACGGTGAACGTTCCATGTGCTGTGGTGCCGGTGGCGCCCGCATGTGGATGGAAGAGAACATCGGCAAGCGCATCAACGTCGACCGCGTCGACGAAGCGCTCTCCACCAACCCCAAGAAGATCGCCACCGGTTGCCCGTTCTGCCGCGTCATGCTCACCGACGGCGTCACTGCCCGTCAGGAGCAAGGCCAGGGCGAAGGCGTCGAGGTTGTCGACGTCGCACAGCTGATGCTCAACTCCGTCACCCGCCTCGAACCCACCAAGCTCACCGAGAACATCAAGGTGATCCCGCGGGAGAAGGCACCGGTCGCTGCTGAGGCAAAGGCCGAAACTGTCGAGCAGGATCGGGTCGCCGAAGTCGAGGAAGCAGCCGCGACTCCGGAGGCCAAGGCCGCACCCGCCGGCAAGGGCCTGGCCATGAAGGGCCTTGCCAAGGCACCCGGCGCGAAAGCTCCCGGGGCCAAGGCACCCGGCAAGGGACTCGGAATGGCAGGCGGAGCAAAGGCTCCCGGCGCCAAGAAGGCTGCTCCCGCTGCAGCCGACGCAGCTCCCGCTGCCGAAGCCACAGCACCCGCCGCACCTGCGGCGAAGCCCAAGGGCCTCGGTCTTGCGGGCGGAGCCAAGGCACCCGGCGGCAAGGGACTGCAGATGAAGGGCGCTGCCAAGGCACCCGGAGCGAAGGCTGCGGCCACACCGGCAGCGGAAACTCCCACTGCTGAGGTTGCAGCACCCGAAGCTGCTGTACCCGTCGCCAAGCCGAAGGGCCTCGGCCTGGCCTCCGGCGCCAAGGCTCCCGGCGGCAAGGGACTGCAGATGAAGGGCGGAGCCAAGGCGCCTGGAGCGAAGACAGCCCCTGCTTCTGAAGCACCTGCCGCTGCACCCGAAGCACCCGCCGCTGCACCTGCTGCACCTGCTGCACCTGCAGAGGCTCCGGCCGCCGAGGCGGAAGCCCCGAAGGCTCCACCGGTTGCCAAGGCCGGCGGACTCGGATTCAAGTCGGGCGCAAAGGCCCCCGGTGCCCGGAAGGCAGCTCCCGCTGCGGCCCCGGCACCGACCGCGGAGGCCGAACCCGTCAAGGCGGAAGCACCCGCCGAAGCACCTGAGGCGTCCGCACCCGCAGAAGCTCCGGCTCCTGCTGCCGCGCCACCCGCTCCCAAGGCAGGCGGGCTCGGATTCAAGGCCGGCGCAAAGGCTCCCGGCCGCAAGAAGTAGACGCACCACACGCGAATGCCCTCACCGTCATGGTGGGGGCATTCGCGTTTGAATGGGAGCCCCTAGCCGACCGAGCACCCTTTCCCTCGACCCAGCACACAGTGCAGCACGCGGAAACCGGTGCTCGCCCTATGCAAGTGGTGCTCACTCCCCCGCCAAACTCGAGGCCGGCGTGTCAATCAGCGACAAGCATCACCGCACCGCGCGCACGCCCGACTCCCCTTTCCTGCTGCCGTCCGATGACATAACGCCCCGGGCCGATACCGGTCGCGCCGTGCTCCGGATGGATGAGGTACGCGGTCACTCGGGTGTCGAGCACGCCGAGCGCAAGGCCCCGAGCATCTTTCACCGGTGTCGACCAGGTGCACTCCCCTGCGTCTGCAACCAAGCTGTGAGGGTTGCCGCCCGCCGCGCTCCGCAGCAGTTCCACTCCGGAGAGCGGAACAGTCACGGATCGAGTCCACGGCAACGGCGCGACGATGTTCGCAAGCAGCGAGAACGGGATCACGATGAGATCGCCCTGTGCCTGAAGACCGTCGACCACAGGAATGGACACTTCCTTCTCGAGATAGTCGAAGACATCGAGGCCGGTAAGGGTGGTAAGAGCGGACAAGGTCATGTTCGAGTTCATATGTATCACCTGGGGTTTGAGGTTGAGGTGGGTTTGACGTTCAGGTTCGGCGAACGAGGCATGCATAGTCGGCACCGGTGATACCGTAGGTCCAGCCGGCGGCATCCATCGCGGACGTGAACCATCCCGGCACGTGAAGTCCGTATCGCCGCCGATGCCCATCGCGTTCGAGAGAGCCGTTGACCGCGAGTAGGATTCGCCCACTTCGGCCCCAGCCTTCCGGCGACGCATAGAGCTGCAGGAGACAACCTGCATTGCCGGGATCGTCAGTTTCGTCGACCAGCGTCAGTCCGGCACTATCAATGTAGGTATCCCAGCCGATGCGCTCGATCGCACATCGGCGGATCTCGACATTGCGCTCCTGCGCGATCCGTTCGGCGGTCGGGTTGAGCACCACCCAGTCGGGAACGATCGCCCCGTGCAGAACGAACGCGTTTGTGCCGTCGTCGAATTCGATTGCAGGGGAATCGGAATGGTGCAACCGCCGCGCTCCCTGCACGCTGCCCGGAATCGGTTCGGCATTCAAGGCGGTGGGTCGTTCAGCCATGATGCACACACTGTCGAACGCCCACCACCACCCGGTCGAGTCAGCCAGCGCCGTTTGCACGTCCAGGAGCTCACGATCTTCCGAATCGAATGTCGCAAGACCATATCGACGGAACGTCTCGTAGTACGCGATTCGATGGGCTTCTTGCTGTCCGTACCAGGTCACCCTGCCGGCCACCGGGGTCAACGTCGTTCGTATCGCAGCTGCGACGCCGTCGAACAGCGTGGTGTGCAACGATTCCCAAACGGATGCCCTGATCAGGCGTTCCCTCTGCCGGCGTTCTATCTGCCAGTCAGTTCTCCGACGTTCGATTCGCGCGTCCATGCGTCGGCGCGATGCCGCAAACATGCTCGCGATATACCCAGATGGGCAGTCGAGTCCGGTGCCGTCCACAGACATCTTGGTCAACAGCTCTTCGGTCGCAATCAGGTCCGAACCGGCGCGGGGAGACGGGACCCAGACAAACTCCGGTTTTGAGAGCCCGGATCGCCGATACAGTTGCACGACAGAAGATTCCGCGGTCGATCGATCGGCGGGACGAGTACACAATCCGCGTTCGAGCCAAACGTCGCGGATCTTTTCCAGGGCCTGACTGTCTTCATCGAAGAGATTGAAGTTCTCGGGCAATGTCGCTCGACGTGATGCCGACGAGCGAATCGGTGCGGCGCTCACGCGACGGTGGCGGTGTCCGCCTTTCCTGTAGTCATAGTTCTACAGCGTGGCACGCAAACGCTCCGAACGCAAGGAATGCCCGGGCGCAACGTCGAGAACCTGCCACCGTTTCCGTTAACAAAACACCCCCTCCAGTGAGGTGAAACCAGTTCGCACTGTGGACAAGTGGTGACCGATCGACATGGGGGAACAGACACATATCATCCGCAGGCCGGACCAACTGTCCCGCCTCGATGCCAACGGACGACATCGATTGCAAGTCGAGGCCGTGGCCGGTGCAGCATCACCCGGTGCCGCTGTCAGCCACATCTCGGCTGCGGTGCTGCACGGTTTCGAACTCTGGAGCACTCCGCTCGATGTCGTCCACCTGTCCCGGAGTCGGCGAGGTGGTGGCCGAAAGTCCGCTCCCCGAGTCACAGGTCAAATCCACGACGCTCGCGGGCTGGTCGGTCGCGTCGACTTCCTGTGGCTTGAACAGCGCACTGTCGGAGAGTTCGACGGCCGCATCAAGTACGGCCGACTGGTGCCCGCCGGTCGCAGCGCCGAGGACGTGCGCTGGAAGGAGAAACTCCGCGAAGACCGGCTCCGTGACGCAGGTTGGCAGGTCGCGAGGTGGACCTGGTCCGACCTGTCGACTCCGTCGCTCGTGACAGGTCGGATCACGGCGGCCTTCTCGCGCGGGCCGGTCAGGTACTAGCCGGCTCCCACAGCTCCAGCGCCGGAATGCCGGGTGGGGTGAATCCGAGCACCTGTCCGTAGAAGGACAACTCGGCGTTACGTGAGCTGATGATGGTCGACTGCTTGCGGAATCCGTGAGATTCACCCTCATAGGCCAGGTACGCGTGCGGAATGCCCTTGGCCACCAGGGCATCCCGGAATCGCTCCGCCTGCGAGGGTGGCACGATCGGATCGTCGAGACCCTGGAGCAGCAACACCGGGCAGTTCAACCCGTCGACGTTGTTGAGCGGAGCACGTTCCGCATACAGGTCGGCAGATTCCGGTAGCGGGCCGATCAAACCGTCGACGTAGCGCGATTCGAAATCGTGAGTTTCCTGCACAAAAAGGTCCAGTTCGGCTACGCCGAAATAGGAAGCACCACAAGCGAACACGTCGGACGTCGTCAGTGCGGCCAGCACGGTCCATCCACCCGCAGATCCGCCCTCGATGGCAAGGCGGGCCGGATCGGCAAGCCCCTGCTCGGCCAACCCGGTGACGGCGGTGACGACATCCTGCACGTCGACGACGCCCCACTCTCCGCGCAGTCGGTTGCGATACTCACGTCCGTAACCGGTCGACCCTCCGTAATTTACGTCGACGACGCCGATTCCGCGGCTGGTGAAGAAGGCGTAGACGAGGTTCAGTGCCGGTGCAACGTGTGCCGTCGGGCCACCGTGAACAAACGCGACGTACGGCGGCAGTTCACCGTCGAGACCTTTGTACCGCGGACTGCGCGGCGGATACGCGACGGCATGCACTTCTCGTCCCTGTCCGTGGGCGACGACGGCTCGCGCTTCCGGAAGATAGGCGGACTCGGGCAATCCTTCGACCGAGGAACGAATTTCTTCGAGTTCGCCGGTACCGAGGTTCAGTTCACGTAGCGCACCCGCCAGCTTTGCTCCGCCCGAGGTGAGCAGCAGCCGGTCTCCACGGACCTGCATGAGGCCGATGCTGGTGACGCCGGGGATCGCGATGTCGCGCAGTTCTCCCGACGCCGGGTCGAGTACCGCCAGTGTGTCGGTTCCCACGTTGCGTGCGGTGAGAAGGTGTCCGTTGTCGAGTTCGACGAACCAGCGCGCGCCGAATCGCCATTGCGGCCCACCGAAATCCGCATCCGCCGGGCAGACCGGGGTGATCTCCGCGCCGACTCGATAGATGTTCCACCAGCCGCTGCGATCGCTGATTGCGTAGAGCTCGTCGTCGGTGATCCACTCCGGTTGCAGGACAGACTCTTCGGGTCCACCGACCAGCACGGAGTACGCCTGCGCGACGCCGTCGACGAGTGAAGCGACCCGTAGTTCGGTACCGTCCCAGGGCATTTGGGGATGATTCCACGCGATCCAGGCGATCTTGGTTCCACTCGGCGAAAGCCTCGGCGAGGAGAGGAAATCGGATCCGCCGACGATCGAGCGAATCTCACCGGGGCCATCCAGCGGAATCGCACAGATGTCGCGCGTGATCGTCCCGTCAACAGCGTGCGATTCCCGAACCGCCCAGACTTCGCCGTTCACGATCTGCAGGTCCGCGTACCGCAGCGCGGCCGGCGACGCCGGCTCTGGCGTCAGAGCCCGCGGAGTGAGGCCGTCGAGGACGTACACGCGCTGATCGGAGAATTCACTGAAGACCAGTTTCCCGGACTCCGTGACGGTCCAGGCGCCACCGCCGTACTCGTGAACCCTGGTCCGCGCGTTCCACGGCGCGGGGAGAATGTCGACGGGTTGGTTGTCGAGACCAGACCGACGAATCGACGTCCGACCGCTCTCGGTCGGCCGGAGTTCGGCCCACCAGATCTCGTCGCCGACGTATCGTCCGCCCTCGACGGGGTGCCCACCTGCAGCGAGATCAGCTGCTGTGATCGGCGACGTCCACGATCCGTACGGGGCTGCAATCTGCTCGCTCGGGGTCATCGCTCGACAATAGCCAACGGGTCGTGCGACGCGGTCCCCGACAATGCACTGCACAGTCCCCGACAATGCACTTGCACAGTGGTGGGATCATGTAACTCGTGAGCACACCAGAACCCGTCCGCCATCGTCAGCCGCAGCGCGAGCTGGAGCAGTCGTCGAAGCTCCAGAACGTCCTGTACGAAATCCGTGGACCGGTGCACGCGCACGCCGCCCGGTTGGAGGCGGAAGGGCACCGGATCCTCAAGCTCAACATCGGCAACCCGGCACCGTTCGGATTCGATGCTCCCGATGTGATCATGCGGGACATGATTGCTGCTCTGCCCTATGCGCAGGGCTATTCGGAATCCAAGGGCATTCTGTCGGCGCGGCGCGCGATCGTGACGCGATACGAGCTGGTTCCCGGCTTCCCCGAGCTCGACGTCGACAACATCTACCTCGGCAACGGTGTTTCCGAGCTGATCACGATGACCATGCAGGCCCTCCTCAACAACGGCGACGAGGTGCTGATCCCAGCACCGGACTACCCGTTGTGGACCGCGATGACGAGCTTGTCCGGCGGCACACCCGTCCACTACCTCTGCGACGAGGCGAACGATTGGAATCCCGATATCGCCGATATCGAATCCAAGATCACCGACAAGACCAAGGCTCTCCTCGTCATCAACCCGAACAACCCCACGGGTGCGGTGTACTCGATGGAGGTTCTGCAGCAGTTGGTCGATCTGGCGCGCAAGCATCAGCTTCTGCTCCTCGCCGACGAGATCTACGACAAGATCCTCTACGACGACGCAAAGCACATCTCGCTGGCGACGCTTGCCCCTGATCTGCTGTGCCTGACTTTCAACGGCCTCTCGAAGGCCTACCGTGTCGCGGGATACCGCTCCGGCTGGGTGGCGATCACCGGGCCGAAAGATCATGCGGCCGGTTTCCTCGAGGGGCTCGATCTCCTGGCGTCGACGCGGCTGTGCCCCAACGTTCCCGGACAGCACGCCATTCAGGTCGCCCTCGGCGGACACCAGAGCATCGAGGACCTGATCCTGCCCGGCGGCCGCCTGCTCGAGCAGCGCGACGTCGCTTGGGAGCGGCTGAACATGATTCCTGGTGTCTCGTGCGTGAAACCTCGCGGCGCCCTCTACGCGTTCCCTCGCCTGGATCCGAACGTCTACGAGATCCACGACGACGAGAAGTTGGTTCAGGACCTACTTCTCCAGGAGAAGATCCTGATGGTTCAGGGCACCGGGTTCAATTGGCCGAACCACGATCACCTTCGCATCGTTACGCTTCCGTGGGCCCGAGATCTTGCCGTGGCCATCGAGCGATTCGGCAACTTCCTCACCAGCTACAAGCAGTAGATTCTCCGGCCGAATCCGGGCGAAATCGAGTAAACAATTCGTTGTACAAATGCCCCGTAAACGTAAAACGGCGGGGCATTTGTGCGACCTTGGTCACATATTTCGCAAACCACGCGGTTTGATTGACACTTGAACTATTTAGTGACCTGCCCTGATGTGAAAACGGTCCAACCGGTACGTGATTCGTTGTGAAATTGGTAGTTGGACAACACGCCAAATCGGTTTGAAATTGGGTAGATTAGATATCAGCACTTCGGTGCCGCGAGCACCTGGTATCCCTCCCCCCCCCTGTGGATACCAGGTTGGTGGCGGGGACAACCCCCCCCTGTTCCCCGCCACCCAGCTCGACCAATCTTAGTTTCACTCTCCGGTACTTCTATCCCGGATATTGTCTGTGCCGACACTGCCGTTGATCGACACTGCCGTTGATCGACACTGCCGTTGATCGACACAGTCCTCAGAAGCTGACCATTCGCTTCGGAGCCGATAACATTGCACCGGTGCAAATCCCCAGTCCGACACTCCGTTTCCGATGAGTCACGGCCACGGCCACGGCGGACCCATCCAGATCGGGCCCACCGCATCCCGCGTCGTCATCGGCTTGCTCGTCGTCATCGGCATGGTCGTCGTCGCGGCAGCAATCGCGCTGTGGCCCGACAAAAACTCTTTTCCGGTCCCGCTCCCGTTTCAGAATGCCGACGGCAGCTCGGTGGAAACCGAGGCGGGCACGGTCACCATGCAAGACCTCGGCGACTGCGGAAGTTCTTCCGCTGGAAGGGTATTCGTCGGTGCACCGCAGCCGCCGCCCACCTCGGCTTATCAATGCCAGCGGAGCATCGTCGATATCGAATCCGGGCCGAATGCCGGAACAAAGACCTTACTCGAGGTCATTCCGGGCGCCGGTCAGCCGGACCTTCGCGTGGGTGATCACATTCGCCTCGTGCGTCAGACGGACCCGAACGGCAATACGCAGTACTCCTTCGAGGACTATTCGCGGGGACTCCCGCTGGCGCTGATCGTCGTCGCGTTTGCCGTGGTCATCATCGCCGTTGCGCGGTGGCGCGGATTGCGCGCACTCGTCGGCTTGGTGATCGCCTTCGGCGTTGTCGTCGGATTTCTCCTCCCCGCCCTACTGGACGGCAAGCCTGCAATACCCGTCGCACTGGTCGCCGGGGCGGTGATCTTGTACGCGGTTCTCTATCTGGCGCATGGCGTCTCATTGAAAACCAGTTCGGCATTGCTGGGCACCCTCGCCGCGATGGTGCTCGCTGCCGTTCTCTCCTACCTCTGTATCGAACTGACGCATCTCACCGGACTGTCCGAAGAGCAGAACACCAATGTTCAGACGTACATCGAGCACATAGACATCACCGGCCTGCTGTTGGCGGGATTCATCATCGGCTCACTGGGCGTTCTCAACGACGTCACCATCACCCAGGCGTCCTCGGCATTCGAGTTGGCCGAACTCGACAAGCATGCGTCCCGCCGAAAAGTCTTCAGTGGTGCGATGCGGGTCGGACGCGATCACATCGCCAGCACGGTCTACACCTTGGTTCTCGCGTACGCAGGCGGGGCGCTGCCACTGCTGCTGCTCTTCAGTGTCAGCGGGCGCCCGCTTCAGGATGTTTTGGTCGGTGATGCCGTCGCGATCGAGATCGTACGGTCCGCGGTCGGCGGAATAGCTCTGGCTCTTTCGGTTCCGCTCACCACTGCCATCGCCGTGATTCTCGCACGTCCCCCCGGCAGTGCGGTCCAAGCCGGTTCGACTTCGGGTGGACGCCACTCCAAACGCTGAGAACCGGGCCTCAGAGTCCAGGAATCGGAGGAAGAACCGGCAACAGAATCGGCGGAAGCCCGGGAATGTAGATCGCGGGCGGCGGAGGCGCAGGCGCGGGCGCGGGTGCGGGCGGCACGTAGGTGTCCTGCACAACCGGCGGTGCCTCGACGACGGGTGGGGCTTCCTCAGTCGCAGTCGGAGGCGGAGTCGTTGTGGACGGCGGCGGCGTAGTCGTGGTCGTCGGGGCCGGCGTGGTCACCTCGGTTGCCACAGGTCCAGCTTCCTCGGAGTCTCCGAAGACCTTTCCTCCATAGCCCAACCCCAACCCGACGATGACGACTGCCGCGATCACACCGGCGCCGAGGCCTGCAAAACGCAGTGGATTCCTCGGTTCGGTGGACGTGGATTCCACAGTCTGGGTTCCGGAGAGCCACGACGGGTGTGCGGTTCCCGCTCCGACTCCCTCGTCTTCGCGCACTGCCGAGTACGCCTGGGCGTCAACCATCACGGCCTCGGTATCGGCGTCCCGTTCGGCCCCGAACCCGTCCGTGGACGGTTCACCGTCTGCGACGACAAAATCTGCACTCTGGTCGAATCGTTGCTCGTGCCGGTTCGGTCGCGGCTGCGGCAGTTCCGCAGCGTACGGACTCGAGATCTGTTCCTGCGGAACAGACTTCGCCTCGACAGCAACCTCAGGCACAGATTTCGGTCGTCCCGATTCGGGGAGCGTCGCGACTCCCCCATGGCTGAACGCCTGCACCGGGAGGGGCACCTCTGCCGGTGTGTGAATCGGATAAGGTGCGAAGATCGGCGCCATCGCGGGGACCTGAACCGGCGCGGCGACAGGGCGTGACGACGGCGCCATGGACAACTCCGCGATCAGCGCAGCGCCTTGCGCTGTCACCAGTTCAGGCTGCTCGGGCGCGATGACGGGGCAATCCAGCCACGCCGCGAGAATCGCTCGCACAATCGGGATGCGCGCGCCGCCGCCGATAAGGACAATCGCGTCCGGGTTACGGCCGGACGTTGCGATAACCTCTCGTATCTCTCGCGCGAAAGCCTCCACCGACGTGACGACCAATGAATCGAAAACTTCCCGCGACAACAAGAGAAGTCCACCGGGTCCGGGCAGGCACACCGCGCTCCGTGTGGACAGCTGTTCCTTGGCAAGTCGGCATCGCGACTGCAGTTCGGAGTCGCCGCCCGGGTCGGCCGGCGTCGCAATTCGGCGACGCACGGTCTGATCGGAGTAGACGAGGTCGTCGAAGTGGTCTCCACTGACCCGAGTCGACCGAGCGGTCACCACGGTCGATCTCGTATGCCTGTCCACAACACTGATCGTCGATCCCGAACTACCCATGTCGACGACGACGAGCGTGCTCTGATCGGTCAATGCGCCGGGTTCCTCGAGCATCCGAAGCGTCGCTGGTACTTCGGGAACCAGCTCGAAGTTGTCGATGCCTTTCTTTTCGAACGCGGACTGGAGTGCACCGGCTTGCGCTTGATCGCGGTAGACGACGACCGTATGGCTGCTGAGTTCGGCGTTCTCGGACAACGCCACTCGGGTCGCTTCTGCAGCGATGTCCTCCGGGACGTCTTGCCCCCGATCAACCGATCTCGATCGAAACACCGGACCGCTGTGGTCGGGCGTCCCCGGGCGCGCCAAACGCACAGCGCTGGCTCCCACCGTCACGCCCAAAACCAAGTTCATGATCCACCTTCGTCGACCGATGACGGGTCTTGTCAGCAGACCCCGTCATTCCCCGGCCGGAAGTCTACCCACTAGGGATGGGCTACGAGGTTCGCGCATCGCATCCCACGCCCAATCGCAGCTACTATTTCGCTACCTGGACGTTCGACCTACCGACCTAAGCCGCGATAGTTCCAACCGGCAGCACGCCAGAGTTCCGGATCGAGGCAATTTCTGGCGTCGACGATCACGCGTCGACGAACGAGGGGTTCCAGATCGGCAGGCTTCAGTGAGGCAAACTCGTCCCATTCGGTCGCGATCAAAACGACATCGGCATTCATGCAAGCGTCTGACGTGGAGGTTGCGTAGTGCAGGGTGGGAAACAGTCGGCGAGAATTGTCCATCGCCTTCGGATCGAAGACGGTAACTGCCGCCCCGTGCAGCTGCATCATTCCCGCAACGTTCAGCGCAGGCGAATCGCGCACATCGTCGGATTCAGGCTTGAATGCGGCCCCGAGCACCGACACGTTAGCTCCCAGCAAACCACCATCGCAGGCTGCCGTCACCAGTTCCACTGCTTTTGTACGTCGTCGCATGTTGATGCTGTCGACCTCACGAAGGAAGTACAGCGCTTGGTCTACGCCCAACTCTCCGGCGCGTGCCATGAAAGCCCGAATGTCCTTCGGCAGGCAACCACCGCCGAACCCCAACCCGGCATTCAGAAACCGCCTGCCGATCCGAGCGTCGTACCCGAGAGCGTCGGCCAAAATCGTGACATCGGCACCGGTGGCCTCACACACCTCCGCAATCGCGTTGATGAAGGACACCTTGGTCGCGAGAAACGCATTCGCAGACCCCTTGACCAACTCGGATGTCGCCAGATCGGTCACGAGGAACGGCACCCCCACACCTAACATCTCGGCGTACACCTCACGAAGAACACCTTCGGCATTTCCCGGTCGATCACGATCAACCCCCAGAACCAACCGATCAGGGCTCAGGGTGTCCGCGATGGCGTGCCCCTCACGCAGAAACTCCGGATTCCAGGCCACCTCGACGGCGCCACCCGCGGGCGCAGTGGCCCGCAGTCGCTCGCCGAGAGCCGCAGCCGTGCCCACCGGAACGGTCGACTTGCCGACGATCAGCGAAGGCCGTCGAAGGAACGGCGCCAACATGTCGATCACCGAATGAACGTGACTCAGATCCGCGGCGTACTCCCCCTTCTTCTGCGGAGTCCCCACCCCGACAAAATGGATGTCGGCAAAATCCGCGGCGTCGGCATAGGACGTCGTGAACCGGAGCCGACCCGACTCCAGATTCTTCTCGAGCATTTCGGTCAGACCCGGCTCGAAGAACGGGACCTCCCCCCGAGACAACTTGTCGACCTTGGACTGGTCGATGTCGACGCCCAACACGTCGTGACCCAGTTCGGCCATACACACTGCGTGGGTCGCCCCCAGGTATCCCGTTCCGAACACGGTCATTTTCATGTGTTGTTGGTATGCGCCCGAACTTTCCGACACACGTACGCCAGGTGGGCGCGAAACCAACATCGGGCGTACGACGAGTGCGTCGCGCCTGCGACCTATGCTTCTGCCATGCACGTTCTCTTTGTCTGTACGGGAAACATCTGCCGATCACCTACCGGTGAACGCCTCGCGCGTGCCTACGCCGCCGAAGCCGGGGCCACCGGATTCACCGCTTCGAGTGCCGGCACCCGGGCGATGGTCGGACACCCGATCGAGCCGACTGCGGCACGGGTGCTCGCGGGTCTCGGCGGCGACCCCGGAAATTTTCAAGCCCGCCGACTGACGACGGCGCTGGCTGCGGATGCAGATCTCATTCTCACTATGACCGAAGGTCACCGGGACAAAGTCCTGGCGATGGCTCCAACGCGACTGAAGCGCACCTTCACCCTTCGAGAGGCCGCACGGTTGGCCTCGCTCGCGGACGCCGGCAGTGTTGACGATCTCGCCGCCGCCAGACCGCGTTTTCGTGCCACCGAGCCCGAGGACGTCACGGATCCGATGGGCAAGGAAGAGAGCCTCTTTCACGAGATCGGACTTCAGATCGCCGATCTCGTGGGCCCGCTGCTCAGCCGACTTCGCTTCGGTGAGGGCTGAGCGACGTCACCGCGATCAACTGTGGTCGGGATCTGCTTTCTCGGCAGTGTGTGAAGTCCACACATCCGGGGCTAGCAGAACCGCTGCAAAGCTAACGGGCCCCCGAGCAATGCTCGGGGGCCCATTAGCGCGGACGCGGGTGAAACCAAAAGGTCAGTACTGGATCCGATCAGTTGACTGTCGACGGAGCCCGCACTGCACTGGCACCGGCGCTGGCCGAATTTCCCAGAGGTACGTCAGCGACAACAGGATCGGAGTCGTAGTAGTACTTGTACTCGTAAACCCCGCGACCGTTCAGTGGGGTCATCGTTATGACAGTGCCAAGAACCGTCGCACCCACGCTGTGGAGGTTGCCCACCGCCCTGCTCAACTGTTCCCTCTTCGTCGAACCATGACGAGCAATGACGAGTGCGCCGTCAGCCAGAGCAGACAGAACTGCAGCATCCGTAACCGGAAGCAACGGCGAGGCGTCGATGATGACGTAGTCGAACCTTCTGCGTAGATCAGCGAAAACTGCCTGGGCAGTGTCAGTCCCCAGCAATTCGCTCGGGTTCGGAGGAATCGGACCCGAGGCAAGAACTGTCAGGTCCGCATTGCTCGTAACCTGAAGCACGTCGTCCAGATCTGCTTGCCCGGCCAGGACCGAACTGAGCCCGACGCTTCCGATCAGTCCGAGGTACTTCGACACCCGCGGCTTACGCAGGTCACCTTCAACGAGACATACCTTCTTGCCCGCCTCGGCCAGCACGAGTGCGATGTTGACGGCGGTCGTGGTCTTACCCTCCGACGGAAGCGAACTCGTGACGACGATGACACTCGGGGGGCGATCCACTGCCAGGAACTGCAAATTGGTACGTAGTTCACGGTATGCCTCGGCACTGGCGGAGTTGCCTTCGTGGAAGTTGATCGCTTGATGAACTTCACGTTCCTTGTCGAACGGAATTGTTCCCACCATCGCCGCACCAACGATGTCCTCGACTGTCTTTCGTTCTTTGACAGTGTTGTCCAAGCGGTCACGCACCACCGCTAACCCGATCCCCAACAGAAGCCCGATCGCGGCGCCCAGTGCCACGTTCCGCGACGTCTTCGGCGAGACCGGTTCCGCCGGAGTTTGTGCTCGCTGCTCCACAACGACGCGCGCCGGCGCCGTGCCCCCGTTGGCCGGTGTACCCAGATCTTTGACCATGACGACAAATTCGTCCGACAGCGCATTTGCAATTTCTCGAGCCAGGTCAGGCGACGCATCTTTCACGCTCAAGTCGAGAAGTACTGTCTCCGGTGCCGATGTGGCGGTCACCTTCGATGAAATCTCCGCAGCAGATAGCCCGCCGAGCCGATCCGGCCCGACTGAATCGATAGTCCTCTGTGCCAGCGTCTCGCCGGTAAGGAGCTTCGCGTAGGAAGTGACCAACTGCTGCGAGAGTTGGTTGCCTTGATAAGCCTCGTTCACGGTTGTTCCGGTAGAGGTCGACACGAACAGGCGCGTGGAAGCCTGGTAGATCGGCGTGGCAATCAACGAGGCGCCCAATGCACCCAAGATCACGACTACAGTGACGACAGCGATTATCTTCCACCGTGCCTGCAGAATCTTCAGGTAGTCCCGTACATCCATCGTCGAATCTCCTTCGGCTCGAACACGAATCACGTCTTCGAGTAGTAATCGACAGCCGCTTGTCGAGCCGCTGCACTCAATCCAGGCTGAACGAGGCAGCCAATCTTCTATCGCAAACACATAGTGTGATTTCGTGTCCGGAACGAGCAGGTTCGCGTTCGCACATGGCACGTCATGACGCAGCCGATACATGAAGGCGTAGCGACGGGCTCGAGGTAGTGGACATCAGGGCCCTCTCCCACGTTTCCAGTTCCGGCCTTGCTTGCCGAGACCGCCCTGCGGCTACCCCAGCGCATGCATTCAGTCCGAATTGGGAGCAAATACTACGAACAGCTGGACTGAACTCTACTGTGTCATTAACCTTTTCACCACCGCAACAACAATTCGGCGCAGCTGTGCAGCAACATTCGATCCCGCCGTCCGAGCGAGGATCACCCACGGCCAATTGGCGACGAGGACCAAAGTCCATCCAGATGCATTCACGGATCACTGGGCCGAAAGCTGCTGCACACCAGCAGAACAAGGCACTATTCCACACCGCGACACCATCGGCGGGACGAGACCGCCGCGCCGCGCCGCCGCAGCGAATCTGTTGACGGACCTTGGTCCCGAGCTTTGGCGAATCCACCCGAAGGCGGATTCGCACCAGGCGCAGACCACTGACGGTTGCGACGATTTACGGCTGGTTTCAAAGATTTACGGCCTTCCGAGCCCTCGATAGGTCCACCCGGCGTCGCGCCAGGTGCTCGGTTCCAGGCAATTTCGCCCGTCAATGATCACCTTCTTGCGCACGATCGTTTCGAGGTCCGACGGCAGCAATTTTCGAAATTCGGTCCATTCGGTCAGGACCAAGACGACGTCAGCCCCTGCACACGCTTCAAGTGCGCTCGACGTATAGGTGAGAGTGGGGAACAAAGCCTTCGAATTTCCCATTGCCTTTGGGTCGTAGACATTGACGGCAGCGCCTTGCAGCTGAATCTGACCCGCGACGTTGAGAGCCGGCGAGTCACGAACGTCGTCGGAGTCAGGTTTGAACGCGGCACCGAGAACCGCCACACGGGCTCCGAGCAGCGAGCCACACGCTTCACGGGCCAGTTCGACCATCCGTGTACGACGGCGCATGTTGATATTGTCGACTTCACGCAGGAAGGTCAGTGCTTGATCTGCTCCAAGTTCACCCGCGCGTGCCATGAAAGCACGGATGTCCTTCGGTAAACAGCCACCACCGAAACCGATCCCGGCATTGAGGAATCGCCGGCCTATTCTCTCGTCGTGACCGATGGCATCGGCAAGTACCGTGACATCTGCACCCGAGGCCTCGCACACCTCCGAGATCGCATTGATGAACGAGATCTTGGTCGCCAGAAAGGCATTGGCTGATGCTTTGACCAACTCCGAAGTGGCAAGGTCGGTGACGACAAAGGGAATACCTTCGTTCAAGAGCTGCTCGTACACTTCACGTGCAACCGATTCTGCACGTCCAGGTCGATTGCGGTCTACCCCTAGTACAAGCCGGTCCGGGTGAAGCGTGTCCTTCACCGCGTAGCCTTCCCGGAGGAACTCCGGGTTCCACGCCACCTCGACATCTCGTCCTGCAGGCGCCAGCTCACGCGCCCGCGCACCCAATCGCTCGGCAGTACCCACGGGCACAGTCGATTTCCCGAAAATGACAGCCGGCCTGGTCAAGAGCGGTGCGAGGGTCTCGATCACCGAATCGACAAAACGCATGTCGGCCGCGAACTCCCCCTTCTTCTGAGGCGTACCCACACCGAGGAAATGGATGTCCGCGAACTCTGCAGCCTCCTCGTAGGAAGACGTGAACCGAAGACGTCCCGCGGCTATGTTGCGGCGCAACACTTCCTCGAGCCCTGGCTCGTAGAAAGGAACCTCCCCAGCTTCGAGCATAGCGAGCTTGTTCGGATCGACATCGACCCCGAGAACCTCGTGACCCAACTCGGCCATGCATGCTGCGTGTGTCGCCCCCAGATAGCCGGTGCCGAATACCGCAATACGAGAAGTCATAACGATGTCTGCCTGTCGAAGTCGGGTTTACGTCGAATAATCCTGTAGTACTTCATGTCCTGATCGAATCGACGTTCTGTCGATACCACTCCACGGTCGATGCGATCCCCTCAGACAAGTCAATCCTGGGCTGCCAACCCAAATCTCGAAGCTTCCCGATGTCGAGCAGCTTCCGCGGCGTTCCATCAGGTTTCGTGTGGTCCCATTCGATCTCGCCGCCGAACCCGACCTCGTCCGCCACGATCGCGGAGATCTCCGCGATGCTCTGGTCCTCGCCTGTACCCACGTTGACGTGCTCAACTCCGTCATAGTGGTCGAGCAGATGAAGGCAGGCATCCGCCATGTCGTCGACATGGAGAAACTCACGCCGTGGGGTCCCGCTGCCCCAGTTCACAACTGATGCCGCTCCCTCACGGCGCGCGTCGTCGAAGCGCCTGATGAGTGCCGGCAGCACATGAGAGCCCTTGGTAGAGAAGTTGTCACCGGGACCGTAGAGATTGGTCGGCATCGCGGAAATCCACGGACGCCCGAACTGCTTGCGAACAGCCTGCACCTGCAGGATTCCGGCGATCTTTGCGATCGCATACGCATCGTTGGTCGACTCCAAGTGACCGGTCAGCAGATACTCTTCGCGAATCGGTTGAGGAGCGAACTTCGGGTAGATGCAGGATGACCCGAGGAATAGCAGGCGCTCGACATCGAACTCGGCCGCCGCATCCATCACGTTCACCTGAATGCGAAGGTTATCGGAGATGAAGTCCACCGGCAGTGTGCTGTTCGCCAAGATCCCGCCCACTTTGGCTGCCGCGAGAACCACGTTCTTCGGCCTCTCCTCGGCGAAGAAGTCGAATACTGCACCGCGGTCGCGAAGATCGAGCTCGGAAGACGTGCGACCGACAAGGCGATCGAAACCGTCGGCTTCCAAACGGCGCCATATCGCTGAACCGACGAGCCCACGATGGCCCGCGACGAACACACTCTCGCTCCGATCGAGCGGCCGCTGCACGTAACCTCCTGTCATCGAGCGTGCTCCCAATCCACCAAGTTCGGACGATCGATCCAAGGCTTGCCCTCACATGTCAACGCCTCGATGTCCGCGTCGACCATGATTCGAGCCAGTTCGGGGGTATGCACTGTCGCTTTCCAACCGAGCTTCTGCTCGGCCTTTCCGGCGTCCCCGATCAACGCATCGACTTCCGTCGGACGGAGATAGCGCTCGTCGAAGCGCACATGATCTTCCCAGTTCAGGCCGGCATGCTCGAAGGCCACCGTCAGGAAGTCCTTGACCGAATAGTTGCCGCCAGTCGCGAGAACATAATCGTCCGGTTCGTCAGCCTGAAGCATCCTCCACATTCCCTCTACGTACTCCGGCGCGTATCCCCAGTCACGAATTGCATCGAGATTGCCCATGTACAAATTACTTTCAAGGCCAGCTTTGATTCGAGCGACTGCTCGCGTGATCTTGCGGGTCACGAACGTCTCACCACGGCGGGGGGATTCGTGGTTGAACAGAATTCCATTCACGGCAAAGATCCCGTATGCCTCACGATAGTTCTTCGTGATCCAATACGAATAGACCTTCGCAGCGCCGTACGGCGACCGAGGGTAGAAGGGGGTCTGCTCGTCCTGCGGAGGTGGTGTTGCACCGAACATCTCGGAGCTGGACGCCTGGTAGAACCTGCATTCGAGCCCTGCCATTCGAACAGCTTCGAGCAACCTGATCGACCCGATTCCCGTCGTGTCGCCGGTATGTTCAGGCTCGTCGAAGCTCACCCGTACGTGGGACTGCGCCGCGAGGTTGTAGACCTCGTCCGGCCGTATCTGTGCGAGAAGGGTGACCAAACGCGCCCCGTCGCTGAGATCTCCGTAATGGAGGAACAGCTTTGCATCCGGGGTGTGGGGATCTACATACATATGATCGATGCGAGATGTATTGAACGTGGACGACCTACGAATAAGTCCGTGGACCTCGTATCCCTTGCTCAACAACAGCTCGGCCAGGTAGGAACCGTCTTGGCCTGTAATTCCGGTAATCAGTGCGCGTTTCACTTGAAACCCCGTCCTCGAAGCAGATACTCGTCTGCGGATAGTCATCGGCCGAATTGTGTTGTGTGGGAGTACCGACCCCACAACCAGAACTGAGAAACCCTCACGGCATTACTGCCTCCTTGATCCGCGATCTCAAATCCTCCAGTTCCGCGGCAGCGGAATCCATTCCGTGGAAGATTCGGGCAGATTCGTCGTGCCCGAGATTCAAGCTGCCACCCGTCGAGTCGTCCATCCACAATGCCTGCGGCGCGAGTACCGGTTCCAGCGAATCCCTCAGCTTCGGTACCGAACTGCTGCCCGACATCACCGGTATCGATCCACCGCGAGCGCTCAGGATCAAAACATGGAGTCGGTCACTGATGGTCACAGCCGCGCGCTCGTACAGGGCACGGAGAGTGAACTCCTGTTGCCGATGGGTCACGTCATCGTCCCACCCCACGTAGGGAATTCCGAGCGTCGCAGCAACTTCACGGTTGTGGTTGTCGTCCTCGGCAACCTGGCAACAGGCCATCAGATCCAAACCATTTGCCGACACCTGATTGTGGATCGACCGAAGGTTCGCGTAGTTCACCGGTCGGTCATGCCGAAGCGAAAGCAAGGCTATTTCTCGGGCCGCAGATCCTTGGCCCGCCGACTTCGCTACGCCAGATGCGCTGCCCCGGAACGCGAGATCGGGATAGAACCGGCTCTTACCTCGCAGATATTCGCACGTCCGTTTATCACGTGCCGCGTAGACGTCGGCGACGCCGACGAGAATCTTCTCGGGTATTGCCGCGACGGAGCTTCGCACCTCGATCGATCGCCCCAAAACGAGGATTCGTGTACCGAATATGCGAAGCACCGCAAAGACTGTCACCAGTAACGAGTGTTTAACGACGCTCGCGACCGAAGCTCCCAGAACTGCAGGCCCTGGCGCCATGACGATCACTGCCCGCTTGCGGCGCACCGTATCGGCCAATACTGCTCGCCAGAAACGAAAGCCCGAGTTCATGACCTCGTCGGTTGGTTCCCAATCGAAGGCATCGACGTACTCCGCGCTCATACTGCCCGAAAAAACTACGGGGCTCAATCCCAGGCCGCGCATGTAATCGACTGCTGTTCGGCGTATCTCGATGTCTCCCAGATTCCCCTGGGCTGCCGCAATACTCATGAAGAACCTACGCATGGGGATCCCTCCTCATTGCAACGACAACGACGCAGGTCAGGAATACGGTTTGAAGTACGTAGCTGAGCGAGAGCGACCATCCAGCTCCGAGCGCCCCGTAACAGGGAGCCGCCACCACGATTCCGACTAGGCAGATCAACGTGCTCAAAACAGTTATGTAGGAGACAACTTCAACTCTGCCCGTGCCTTGCAGAATTGCGTTCAACTGCGACGAGATCGCTGCGAAGATCAAACTGAAGCAGACGACCTGCATTACCGGTACCGCGTCTACATATGCAGCGCCCAATACCGGTGGCACGACTACAGGTATGACTGCCGCGATCACACCGAAGATCACCGCGCTGGCAAGACACACATACATCGCGGGTCGCAGAATGCTCTGGGTGATTCGCCCAGTCGTCGAGCGCGCCGCTGCAGGCATGAGAACTGCCGCAAATGAAGTGGGAATCAGCCGCAGCGGAGTGGTGATACGACTCGTCACGCCGTAGATTCCGGAGACTGCCGGGGATGTCACGAGTCCAACCAGCAGTACGTCGAAGTTACGCGTCTGAGTGGCAACGGAATTCAACCAGAAGTGCGATGACTTACGAAGAATCGACGTATACGATCGCCTCGATCTGATACGAGTGATTACCGGTCCGAGCCGAATGGCCACGAAGACAGCGATCATCGAGGAGAACGCGAGACCCACTGAATACCAGAACACTGCATCGACACCCGAGAGCCAAGCGGCCGCGACGAAGACGAGGGCAAGTGCTCGTCGAAGGAGCAATGATACGGCGTTCTGCCAGGTATCCCCGTCAGCGAGTGGTAGCGAAAGCAGCGTCTCGACGTAATTGTCCAGGACAACCCACACTGCCAATGGCACAACGAACCAAAGCCTCGGCTCGAACGCCGAGGCCACAGCCGCGATCATTACCAGCAACGCCCCAACGGCCAGATTGGCGCGGCGCGAGAACTCCAAAGTCGAAGCTATGAGAGGTTCCTGGTCACCCAACGCACGGATTCGAACCAGAAATGGGGTGAAGCCGAAGTTCAGAACGGTTTGAAGCACCAGTCCGACGCCATAAGCCGCAGCGAAGATTCCAAAGCCGGACGGCCCGGAGATGCGAGCGAGGAGAACCATGCTCAGTGCCTGAATCAACGCGCCGACAAGACGTCCGCCGGCGATTCCGGTGAACTGCACCACCAGGGGGTTCGTCATCACCTTCACGTGGCACCAACCAAGTGGTGGAACGACTGTACGACTCCAGCGCAAAGCGGCCGTGTGCTTCTCATGCTCGTCCGATCACCGCGACCGGGGCACGGACAATTGCACTCGCCGGAACATCCGATATGACAAGGCAATTCGCGCCAATCACCGAGTGGTCACCAATCGACGTACCACGGAGGACGGTGGATCTGGCCGCAATCCATACGCCATCGCCGATGACGATCGGTCCATTGTCGAACTCGAAAGTCCGTGATTTCCTGCTATGACTGCCCGAGCACAGGAAAACGTCCTGCGAGACGCAACTGTTCGACCCGATGCTCACCGGTTCGAGATTGAGGATCCACGCTCCCTCACCCACCCAGGTGTTGTCGCCGATCGAGAGCTTCCACGGCCAATGGATCTTCACGTTGTGCCGTATCAGGACTGCTTCACCGATCTGAGCGCCGAACAGTCTGAGAATGGCGACCCTCATGCGTGCCGGCACGAACCAAGCCCGAAAGAGCGGTGCCACCGCGAGCCAGGCGATCTGCACTGACGCCGGACGTCCCTTGTCATATCCTGCCCCGGTGAATTCGCCGAGGGAGATCTGTGGATGGGTCACCGCGCTCGGGCTTCCGTCAGTCGAGTCGGCGAACTCGCTCGGTTGACAAGTCGGTCGAACAGTTCGCCGAACGCGATAGTGGCAGAACCGGGGGACAGTACTTCGTGCACGTACTCCCTCCCGTTTCGCGCGAGTTGCTCCGAACGGGCGGGGTCAGCCACCAACATCTCGATTTCACGAACCAATGCCTCCGGATTGCCGGCGTCGACGCGCACTCCCGCCCCTGACAGGGCGATCTCTTCGCCTGACGCACTGTCCGCAGACGTAGCCGCGACGACTGGCACTCCTGAGGCGAAATACGAAGTGAGTTTGCTCGGAACAGCCATACTGCGAAGATCGGCCAACTCGTTGAGAAGTAGCGCATCCGCTGCACGTAGCACGTCGGTGAAGGTTTCGCTGCCAACAGGATCCATGAATTCGATCCCCGCGCATCCCTTGGACAACTCTTCGAGATGGGCTCGCTGATTCCCGTCTCCCATCAGCACGAATTTGATATCGGACTGCCGTGCATCGAGCAAACGCGCGGCGTCCA
Source organism: Rhodococcus sp. GB-02 (assembly GCF_053470465.1). NCBI lineage: Bacteria > Bacillati > Actinomycetota > Actinomycetes > Mycobacteriales > Nocardiaceae > Rhodococcus > Rhodococcus sp. GB-02. The sequence goes on along the minus strand of NZ_JBPUKE010000001.1, from coordinate 1,651,911 downwards.
CCACGTTTTCGAGCCCTTGCTTTGCACCCATGTTTCCGGCGTGCAGAACTATCTTCTGGTCCGGCTCCCATCCCAATCGTCTTCGCGAATCCTCTCGGGCGCAAGCAGACTGGGTGAGGTCGAGGTGGGTCCAGTTCCTGATAACCGTGATGCTGCTCGAATCGACGCCGAGGTTCTCCTGGGCATGCTTCGCGAACCGCGGATGGATCACGACAACCTGATCGGACTTTCGCAAGATCCAAGACTCGACTCGATCGACGAGAGACGACAATCCACCGCTTAGTTGGCCGGTCTCGGAAGCGCCCAGTCCGTAGAAGTCCTGAACCCACAGCACCACGGGTGTGCGCGACCGAAAGAGCCTGGTCCTGATGACAAAGGCCGCTGAGGACAAAAGTGTTGGGCTTACACACAGAACGAGGTCTGCCCGGTGGAAAAGAGTCGCCCAGGACGCCCGCAGGGCGAAGCTTGCCTCCATCAGGATTCTTCGCAGGAAACTGGGATTCCGAGGGATGTAGTGACGGAGTCTGTGCACTGTCAGATTCTCTGACTTCTCGACCGAAGACAGTCCCGAGAAACCATCCATCTTTTTCCAGAATGGATAGTGCGGATACCCCGTCACCATCCTGACGTCAGCACCAGCATCCGCTATCGCATTTACCAAGCCCTCAGTGTAAGGAGCGATACCGGTTGGCTCAGGGGAATAGTTGATTCCCACGATCAGGATTTTGTTTCCCCGATTATCCATCGTGCTCATTTCCCTTTTCAGCTCACTCAGGACGACAGTCCGTGCACAGCTTGCAGGTGTGCACTTCTCTGCGAATCACTCTCGAATCTTTCGCCGACTTTCCGTGCGGGAACTCCGACATTCACAGAGAAACTCTCGACGTCACTCGTCACGACCGAACCTGCTCCGATCACGGCACCGTCGCCTATCGTCACACCGCTCAATATCACCGAACAAGCGCCTATCCATACATCTGTTCCAATTTCGACAGAATCACGAGCGCCAGGCTCTCGGTCCCCCACCCACGTCGACGCGAGCATCGGAATACCCACTTCGTCGATCGCGTGGTCTTCACGCCCTACGATGTAGACATTCATTCCGATCATGACATGGGATCCGATCGAACCGTCTACCTGGATAACAGTCCGAGGCCCGACGCTGACATTATCGCCGATATTCAATCCGTGAGGCGCACTGATGATTGCCCCACGGCCGGCGTTGAAGTCACGTCCTACTGAAACATTGCCGTTCGATATTGCCAGCCCGTTCATGAATCCTCGAAGGGCTCGCCTAACCCCTGACGGGAGGCGGGATCGGTTACTCATCGTGCGACCATCTCCTTGGGCCATCCGTCTTTGTCGAATTCAACGACCTGCCCTCTCAACGCGGCAGAGATACCCGATGCCATCGACTCAGCGGAATAGAGTTCTCCAACCTTCGTTGATATTTCCCTTGCCGATACGGGATTGGAGTCCAGATACAGAAAGTAATCGCGTAGTGCCACGGCCAGCGATTCCTCGGTTGTCGGCGAGTAACTCTGCATCGGACCGACTACGGCAAGCTCGATCTCAGGGGCGTGCGGGGCATCCTCGGGATACAGCATCGGAACTCCGAATCCCAGGCTCTGAGTGACACTCAATCCGACGTATCCTGGAGAGACCGACATGATTGATCGTGCGTAGATTTCGGCAAGCTCGACGGGGCTTTCGATACGTCCGTGTAGAACAACGGATTCTTCGAGACCGAAATCTGAAATTTGCTTCTCTATCGTTTCCGTAGCATTTCCGAAACCTACGATTTCCAAGACGGCACCCTTGTCTTTGAGGCCCGATCGATGGAAAGCCGGAATCAATTGATCCACGTTCTTCTCGGCAACCAATCGACCGACATAGACTATTGATTTGCGTGATTCAGTGGCGTTCTCGACGTTGATATGAGCGCGCTTGTACAAAGAATTCGGCGCTACCCACACTGGCTGGTCCGGTATCTCGCGCCTGGCCGGGACTACGCTGGCGTATCCGTAGAGAATAGTTCCCTGAGACAACCGGCGCATCGTCCGTCGAAGAAAAGCCGTCTTCGATGAAGACCCTTCTCTGGGATGAAGGTGACCCCAAACCAAAGTACGGCGTCGCATAATTCGCCGAAGGGCTAGAATACCCCACGCCGTGAGACTCCGAGGGTTCAAATCCAGAATGGTCACAGAAGCAGAAAGTGGATTTCTCCAGGAGCCAACCTGAAGAAGAACCCTGCCACCGAAGATTCCGATCCGTCGAACTCGCTCATAGAAATCCTTGTCGATACCAGTTCGAACCGTAGGATCCAGTCCGTAGTCCGAGGCAAGAATGCGGAGATTGCCATTTTCCATCTCGCGCAACACTTCGATGCACGGATTCCGATACGTTGGAATTACCGCCAAGTACATCGAATATTTCGACGATGACATCGAAACGGTTCCCCCAAAGTTCTCATCGAGTATGACCGATTGGCCAGTGTGCATTGCGCAATTCCCTCTACATCGGATCCCAGGCTGCATTCACCGGGAATAGCGAATCGGATTCGCGATTTGAATACAAAAGAATGACAGAACCGATCAGTAAGCGCCGTCACTTGCCATTACGGCTTTGAGCGTTTTCACGACGATCATGACGTCCCCAACCATCGACCAGTTGTCGACATAGGACAGATCCAGTCGAACAGTTTCTTCCCACGAAAGATCCGAGCGCCCACTCACCTGCCACAAACCGGTGATCCCTGGTTTGACCAGCAGTCTCCTTTTCACGGCCCCGTCGTACGCCTCTACCTCACGCCTCAACGGCGGCCTGGGACCAACCACACTCATCTCGCGACGGAGCACGTTGACGAACTGGGGCAACTCGTCTATTGAAAACTTTCGAATGACGCGTCCTACCTTGGTAACCCGAGGATCGTCACGCATCTTGAACAGAACGCCGGCGCCCTCGTTGTCCGACAGGAGACTGTCGACCTGCGCGTCGGCATTTTGAACCATAGATCGGAACTTCAGCATCGGGAAAGGAACCCCGTCCAATCCCATTCGCTCTGACCGATAGAGCACAGGACCCCGACTGGTGAACTTAACTGCCAACGCCGTCGCGATCAACACCGGACTGATCAGGATGAGAATGACAGACGCGAAGACGACGTCGAATGCCGTCTTGGCGAACCGTTGCGCACCGTGGTAGCGCGGACGTTCGACGTGAATCAGTGGAAGACCGGCCACCGGCCGCATCGAAAGCCGGGGACCGGAAACGTCCAGGATTCCAGGTGCCACAACAAGATCAACGTCCTTGCACTCCAGATCCCAGGCCAGTTTCCGCATACCGTCGTACCCGAGGTGTTCCGTCGCAGTGACCGCCACAGCATCGGCACCGACCAAGTCGAGCGCGTCAGTCACGTCGTGCTCGTCCCCGAGGACCGGTATTTCGTTGCCGTCGACGACTATGACTCTGTCCCGACGACCTAGTTGACTCGGTTGGCAAACGCCCACTACCCGATAACCGTCGCCGGGAGCTCGTTCGAAGGTTTGGGCCAGTTTCTTGACTGCAACGGGGCTTCCTACAACCAACACGGATGTCTGGAAGTCGCCTCGAGACCGCTTCCGCGCGATGACCTTTCGCCAGATCCAGCGGCTTGCCATCAGCGCCGTCAGCCCAACCGGGAATGCAAAGGCCAGATAGAGTCGCGCGATGTCCAACTGCAGCAGAAGACTGACAATCGCAATGAGTCCGAAGAGGCGAACTGTCGCTACGAAAATTCGCCTGTACTCTTCGGGGCCGCTGCCGATCACACGGATCGATCGAGTGCGGAAGATGCCCAGAGACGATAACCACATTGCCGCCAACGCAATTGACACACCGGTGTAACTCAGTTGCCCGAGGATGCCGGAGCTCACCGCACGGCCGTCCCCGCCGAACCGTAGCCACTGAGCCAGGAAAACTGTCCCCACGATGATCACCGAGTCGCCCAGGAACAGTCTCCTGCGGTATGCCGTTTCCCATTCCCGCCGTGAAGTCGATCCGCGGCGGAGGTCGGGCACTGCACGGGGAAGCGTGTGCTTGTTCTTGCCCAGCGTGGACACGTCGAGCGCCGTCACGTGATCAGTCCCTTCCTCATTCGTGGAATCCGTGCGTCATTGAATTCGTACGTCGTTGACAGGTGTTGAGCGTGATTCGTCAGATCGAGCAATACGCTGAAACAGCAAATCGCTCGCTTCGATCCGTTAAGTGCAATTCCTCGAGAATCGGAACGCTCTCACGCTCCGAGTGGATTACATTTCAGCACTGTCTGCGCGCAGGATCAAACGCAAAGTCGCCCCAGTTCAGGCCCGTAGCCGCGCACGCCCCCGCGCATTCCAATCTGACCGCAGCGCAACCGCTTTGCGACTTGCCTCTCGGGCGCTGCTCGATCGGAACAACGGGGCGAAAGATCGATTCAGAAGCAACTTTCGCGTTACTTCGTCGAAAGTGCAGCAAACAGAAGGACCTTACTCGCCAGTAGGCGGTTGCCACAGCGCACCGCCTCAACGATACCGCCTGAATAGAGGATCATTTCCATCGGTAACCGACGCAATGACTTTCGCCGACAGAAGGTGCCTGCGCTGTTGGGGACCTACGTCCCCGGCAGGGATCTTGGTCCCTACTGCCGATTCGATGTGCAATTCGAAGGCGAATAGCCATACAGCCCTTGCTGATACAGGTAGCGCCCCCGAAACAAGATCAGGTCGTCTGTCCAGTTCACGACAAACCGACCGCTGAAATGAATTTTTCATTCGTCTCACTATGTGAGATTTCTACCCGGCTTCAGCCGTCCACATCGGGGTGTTAGGAATTCGCACCTTGTAACCGATCACGTAAGGTCGACAAAAGTCGGGTTCGTTGACACATGCTCACGCCGGCCGACACGTCCGGCGCTGCCCGAGTAGACGACCAGTTCGAATAGGACTACATATCTTGAAGATTCGCGACCTACGCACGCAGTCGGGAATTATCCCCCGCCTCACTGTCCGCTGGCTGATGATTGCAGCCGCGACAATCTTTGCTTTCTGGCCTACCTGGACCAATTTGTGGAGGAGCACTGCGAGTGGCACCGCCATCGGATACGTTTTCGTCCTCCCCCTGCTGTGCCTGATAGCTGCCGTCGGAACAGATTTACGACGAGGCCCGGACCTCCCGATCCATGATCGTGAGACGGACAAGATTGTCGGCGGTATCGGCTTACTGGTGTCGCTGGGGTTGCAGGCACTCCTCATGCCACGTTTTGCCGAGAACTACGAATTGATGCATATCGATGTAATCGCGGCTTGGGTATTTGTCTGGAGCGCAGCGGTTCTCATGTTCGGGTTACGTCCAGTGAATCGTTACTGGGCAGTATGGGTTGTCCCGATCCTTCTGGCTCCGCTCATCTACCGCACGTTGGCGACTGAACTCGGCGGCACACGCTTCGACTACAGCATCATCATGGTGCTGGTCGCTTCGGCCGCCACGACGATCGCCGTCAGTCGAACGTGGAAGAGGGGATTCGCCGGGTTCGTCGGCTCGTCCGTCTTGGGTGCAGGCTTGGTCTACTACCTCTCCCGTCAGTACCCGACTGCGCCGTTGTTCAGCATCCAGCTGCTACCGGCATTAGGTAGCGCATTGCTGGTAGGCGGGTTCTTCTACCTGTACGAGCGACGCGGAAAGTCTTGGAAGCCGTTCGAGCGTCCGCTCCGGAATCCTTCGACGTCAACCAGTAACTGGACGATCCTGGTGGTGTTCGCCGCAGCGATTGTGATGTTCTTTACGCCAGTGCCCACCGCACAGAACGTTCCGGTCTCGGTAGGGCCGCCTGCGACATCCGACCCACGACTCGTCGTCCCCGCTGGTTGGCGTGAAATCTCGACCAACGAATACGACTGGCCGAGAAAGTACTTCGGTTCCACTTCGGCACTCACTCGCCAGTCGATTCGTGCCGACACACCCAACCCTGCATGGGACAGCCAGATGCGCCCACGCACCGTCCAAATGGACGTTGTTCAAGTGCGTCGCCCATCCACTTTGGCTGTCTATCCGAGCAACACAACCTATGATCTCCAGAATGCACGTGTCAGCCCGCCGGTACGAGTCGAGTTGAGCCGCGGGGTGGTCGCAGAAATGTACACCGTTGTCGACGACTCCCTCCTCCTCACCTGGAGCAACCTCAATTTCGTGTGGACACGTGGCGACGGTGCCGCACAGCGCGTCACACTCTTGACAGTGGACAATCATGAACCGAATGCCTTGTTCCCCGAACCGAAACCATCGATGGCGTCGAATGGAAGCAACACCTTGGCCGTTCTACTCAGAGGCCGGATATCGACGGTGGACAGTGAATCTCAGTACAAGGACCTCGGTATGCTCCAGTCACTCGGAAGGCTTGTCGTGGAGGCACAGAAGTGGTAATTCCCAATCTCTCGGTTGAGGACGAAAGCTCCGAGCAATTCAAACGAGCCGCACTCCACGACGCTGTGAACGGACTGCGTGAGCGCAAACCGATTTCATCGGCATCAGTTGCGTTCTATCCATGGCAGCGCAACATCCTGCTCGCGATTCTCGCGATCACAATCGCGTGTCTTGTCTTCTTCCTGACTCCCACGCTCATCGTTCTCACATTGGTGTGCACGCTCGGGTACGTGTGGGCGATGGTGGATCGACTTGTGTTGTTCACACGAGGTTTGGATGCTTCCTCGATCGTGACGATCAGCGATCAAGAGGCAAGCGCACTTTCGGATGAAGATCTCCCGCACTACACAATCCTTGTTCCGGCGTACAACGAACCGGAAGTAGTCGGGGACCTGATTTCCGCCATGCGCGCGATCGACTACCCCTCGGCCAAATTGCAAGTGCTGTTGCTCCTCGAAGAGGATGACGCTGTCACGATCGACGCTGCAACTGCCGCCGGAGTCGATGAAGTGGTGAGCATCTTGAAGGTCCCCGCTGCAGATCCACGTACCAAACCCAAAGCCTGCAACTACGGATTGCACTTCTCAACCGGCGAGATAATCACCATCTATGACGCCGAAGACTCTCCGGATCCTCTTCAGTTACGCCGCGTAATAGCGACTTTCGCGAAGCTTCCAGCGAATACTGCGTGTGTGCAGGCGAAACTAGCGTTTCACAATGGAACTCAGAATCTATTGACTGCATGGTTTACGGCCGACTACGCACTCTGGTTCAATTTCATCCTCCCGGGACTGATGCGGAGTCAATCACCAATTCCTTTGGGAGGCACGTCCAATCATCTTCGCCGAAGTGTGCTCGACGAGATCGGCGCCTGGGATCCCTTCAACGTCACCGAGGATGCAGACCTCGGAGTCCGCATCGCCGAGAGCGGTTACCGGACCGCAGTTCTGAACTCGACGACGCTGGAAGAGGCCAACAGCGACACGATCAACTGGATCCGCCAACGCTCACGCTGGTACAAAGGTTACCTGCAGACTTGGTTGGTTCATATGCGTCAACCGTTGAAACTGTGGCGCGGACTCGGCACGGTCGGATTTCTACGCTTCACCATCTTGATGGCGGGGACGCCCATTGTGGCGACACTGAACATGGCGTTCTGGCTGATCAGTCTGGGTTGGATCCTCGGCCAACCCGAGGTCATCCACGACGTGTTTCCCAACTACGTCTATTTTCCCGCCCTCGTGTCACTCGTGTTCGGTAACGCCGCAGTCCTTTACATGAACTTGGTGGCATGCCGAGAGACGCGAAATCCTATGCTGCTGATAGCTTGCCTGACCGCTCCGCTTTACTGGGTATTGATGAGCATCGCAGCCATCAAAGGCACATATCAGTTGATACGCAACCCGTCTTACTGGGAGAAGACCTTCCATGGCTTGAACACGTAACCTCAATTCCCGATCAATACTTGTGGCGCGGGTTGAGCTTTGGAGCTTGCGGTCCGATCACTCTCCGTCGACAAACATGCAAAGGCGAGAACGACTGGTAGCCAGTAATAGGCCTGCTCGAAGAACGCCGATGTCAGAGCGAATGTCATCATCGAGACCAGCACGCCGGCCGCGGCAGCGTTCTTGCCGGACTTCATCGATCTGAACGCGACCAGTGCCGTCGCGCAGATGATCAGTGCCACGGCAAGGGCAAGCACCACCCCGCCTTGGTACCAGGATCGTAGGAAAACATTGTGAACGACTGTGACATTGTCGAACGAGGCAGCATTCGCCGAGTTCAAACCGACTCCGGACAGCGGATGCGCACGAATCGCGTCCCACGCGAATCCGTAAGTGTCGTTGCGGATCTCGAGCGTGCTGACAGCCTTGGTCTGGCCGGTGACCTGGAGGTATCGATCGGCCGGCGTCTCCAGGTGCTTACCGAACTCGGTGTAGGTGATTGCGATCCAGAAAAGAATGGCGGCACCGACAAAACTCTTCGCGATGGTGGTGATCTTCACTCGCGAAGAAATCGCCACGACGATCAATCCGATCGCGCAGGCCGACAACGAACTCAAACTACCGGTCGCCAGCAGTCCCACCGCGTTCACGATCGAGATCAGCACCAGAACGAGCCGATTCTCTGCCTTTCGCACCGCAGCCCCCAGGCAGAGAATCAATGCAAGTGAGGACATGATTCCCAGAACGTTCGGATGACCTGCCAGCCCTGGAGCACGACCGTTCACAACACCGAATCCGAAGACAGATGAACCAGCCAGTTGGATGGCGGCGACCAGAGCAGAAACCGATTGGCTTGCGATGAACGCAATACAGACACGCCTGACAAAAGCCGGATCACGCTGGACATTGGCGACCATCACAAATATCCCGAGCCCGAGAACAATGAAAAGTTGGACTCCAACATAGAGATTTCCGGTGACATCACTGCCACGCGTCGCCGTTACCGTCGCGACGAGGGCTGCGTAGCCGGCCATCAACCAGATGCTGACAAACTGCGGCCGAGCGACTCGCCCCAGCGCTACTGAGGCCACGATGACCACAAGCACCGCCATCGCCCATAGCTGTGTGACGGTGCCGGGCAACGAGCGGTATATCGGAACTACGATCGCAATCGCCATCCAAATGACGGTGGTCGGCGAAAATGGAACTCTGGCTGTTCGCCTTGCCGTCGGAGCGACACCATCACGAAGGCCTTCAAGTCTGACCTGACTCGGCGTTGTCATTGAGTTCCTGCTTCCGACAATCGAATTTTTTGCATTTCACCCTCAATTTCACCCTTCACCAACGGCCGACTGAATAATCCCCGCTCAGAGAAGAAGTCAGTCCCCGTCAGCGCCGTCGCGTAACTGCAAATAAGCGAATCGCCGGCGAAAAACTTTGCCACGACATGACAGATATCCAAATGTCCTCGACTTGTAGCCGAAAGGAAGTGGCATATACCTCTCGGCTCAGGCAATATGACCGCTATGAGTGGTTTCTCCGCATGGGTCGAGCATCAACTGGAACTTCGCTCGTTCAGCGACATCCAGGAAGCTGCGCGTGCGCTGAAGATTCGACCTTCCGAACTGAGTCGATGGCTTTCGGCCAAGCGCCCTCCCACGCAGGACACGATGCGGACGGCATGTCAGGTCTTCGGTGCTCCGATTACAGAGGTGCTCGTAGCCGCCGGTTATCTGACTCCCGAAGAAGCGCGGCCGGGAACGACCCCACCGTCGGTTCTGAATTCGATCGCGACGCAAGCCCTGGTGGACGAACTCGCCCGCCGCGGTATCGATCAACACAGCGGTATCGATCAACACAGCGGTATCGATCAACACTGAGCTGCCAGAATCGCATCTAGCTTGGAGCAGGAGTTGATCGCGAGTGTGCCCGAATGAGCCCGGGCTACCGACGTTCACATGCACGCACGCAGAAATGGTGCGGATTCTCTTGCACCAAAACATATTTCGACCTCTGGTGTCATGGGTGGGATTCTTCAGTAGGTCAGCTGCGGATCGGGCTGATCCAATCGTTCCTTGAGCCAGACTCTCAATTCCGGTCCGTACTCGGTGCGGCTGAGCGCATGGTCGAGAGAAGCTCGCAGAAAACCGCCCGGGTTACCCAGATCGTGGCGGGTACCGTGATGGACGACGACGTGAACCGGATGGCCCTCCGCGATCAACAGCGCTATCGCATCCGTCAGTTGTAGCTCTCCACCTTGACCTGGCAAGATTCGCCGGAGTGCATCGAACACGGCTCGATCGAGAAGATAGCGTCCGGCCGCGGCGAGAGTGGACGGAGCATCCGCTGGGTCCGGCTTCTCCACCATGCCGACCACCGCGAGCACATCGGGATCGTCGCCTTCCACAGGTGCTTGCACGTCGAACACTCCGTAGGCGCCAACAAGATCCGGCGCGACGTCGAACGCGCACAGCACGGAACCGCCGCGCTCGGCACGCACCTTCGCCATAGCGTCGAGAACGCCGCAGGGGTGAACCAGGTCGTCGGGAAGCAGCACCGCGAACGAGTCCTCGTCCGCATCCAGCACCGATTCGACAAGACCGACAGCGTGTCCCAATCCCAGCGGAGACTCCTGCACAACCGGCTCCACCGAGATCAGGCCCGGAGCACGCCGCACGCGCTCGAGCAGATGATGCTTTCCGCTGGCCGCAAGCTTGCCTTCCAACACCAGATCCTCGACAAAATGCCCGACGACCGATGCCTTGCCCGGCGCAGTGACGATCACCAGACGTTCCGCGCCTGCCTGCGCCGCTTCGCTTGCGACCAGCTCGATCCCGGGTGTATCGACCACGGGGAGCAACTCTTTCGGAACCGTCTTGGTGGCCGGGAGGAAACGAGTCCCCATCCCAGCAGCCGGCACCACCGCAGTCTTGAAAGACCGTTCAGCGCACCCTGTCATCGTTCACCTCTCCGCTCACGCGATGTTTCACACACTTACCGTTACGCGCATGCAGCGGTCGTCCCCTCATTTAGACGACCGAGGCTCACACCGCATGTACAGCCTGCGCACAAGGTCTACCGGGCGACCGATGCCGTCGCAAGTTGACTCGAACTCGGAATTCGTTGCGCGCGAGAGCTACACACCACCCCGCATTGTCACTCCCACGACGGTCGCACCAAACTCCGCTCACTACCCGTTACCACGGCGAACTGTCGTGCCCGCTTTTCGACGTCAATCAGAACGGGACCGCCCTGTCAACCAAAGGGGCAGGTACAGCACAACTTCCGATCGCAGCGGTCCGATCGAACCGTCCTCGTGCGACCGGACGTAGGTCCTGCGGGCGCCGCGTCGATGGTCCCGCCCGGTCGAGGCGGCTTTCAAGTTCGGTTATCCGCAGGTGAATGCCACTGAATGCCATTGAATACAAACGAAATACGATCATCACATCACAAAGACACGTTCAGGTTGTTATCAAATCGTGATCAAATATCCGCTGCGCGAATAGTAGAAGGGTCGACCGGAGACCGCGCTAACCTGCCAGTGAAGTGATCACGTCGAAGAGTGGATCGTCAGGCCCGATGTCCATCGTGCACTCGTTCGGACGTGGATCCGGAACGAAGGCCCACAGGAGGGCTCCCGCCGTGCCGGCCGCCTTCTGCCCCGTCAGCTTCGTCTCGATATTCGTGGCTCTGGTCGCCAGTGATTCGCAACTGCCCGCCAATTCGCCTGTCTCGGCGACCAACAACGGCTTCCCGACGGTCGTCGCCTGTTCGATGCGACGCGCCAGTCCGTTCCACTGATCGCCCGGAAGCGGTACCCCGTCCGCTCCGTAGTCGTGATACTGCAGAACGTCGACGAAGTCGGACTCGCTCACGTATTGGTAGTCGTCACCAGCAGTGCCGCACTGACCGCCCCCGACGTATCCCGCCGTGATCAGAGTGTTCGGATCAATCGCGCGAAGCTCGGCGCCTGCCGTGTCGAAGAACTCCCGCAACACCTGCGCGGAATCAGACGGACACGTTCTCGTCCACCAATTGCAGGCCGCGTCGGTACACAGACTTGGCTCCGGCTCCCCCACCAATTCCCACGCCGCGACGGAAGGTTCGTTCTTCCAGCGGTCGACGGCGGTGTGCATCCAGTCCTGGAAGCTCATGGTGGCTCGACCCGGGATCAGGTTCGCGACCTTCCAGTCGTCGGTGTACCAATCCCTGGATTTGAATTGCCCGTCATCGCACCCACTGTCCTGGGGTGAAAGCACCGGAATCGTGAACTGGTTGTGCCGCGCCGCAGCGTCGAACACCGCGTCCATCGGGCCGAAATCCATCTCTCCGGAGAATTTGTTCACCGCAAGAGCTTGGAAGGCGTTGAAGCGTGTGACGGAGTTCGGTGGCAGCGAACCGAAGTACGCGTCGAGGTCGACCATGGCGCCACAGCCGAAGTTCACCGACCAATCAGTGGCCAGCTGATAGGCATTGAGCCCGGTAGGCCACCATGGCTGTCCGTCCAGTGTCAGTCCGTTCGACGACGCTCCGACCCGAACCTGCTTGGGAGAATCGGCTCCCGCGGGCATCACGAACATCCCCACCACCGCCGCGACGGCCACAACACCGGCTACAGCGGAAGCGACACGGCGCCGGACTGTGCCACGCTCACGCGGACGCACTTCTTCAGAAGACATCTGCAACCATCCACGTCATACGGACAATCCTCCCATACGAATTGCCTCATCGACCCGTCTGGCGTTCACCGGTGATGCGATACAAACGCCAGGCCGACGGGTCCATGCCGCCGTCGTTGGATACTTCGAGCGCCAGCGCTCCGACCCCTCCGGCGCCGGTGTCGTACATCGTCGGATAGCGCCGATTGACGGCGTCCGAAACGCCACGACCGGTATTCGGAACCGACAGGATGTACTCGACGTGATGTTCGGCGGGGTTGTTCAGTACGCGCACGAAGTCCGCATCGGAAGGCACGACAAACTGCCGAGGGTTGTTCGAGGATGCCACGACGGCATAGCTCTCCACGGTGTCGAGCAGAACCGAACCCTCCGGCAGATCCAAGTCGTCCAAATACTTGGCGATGCGACGCTCGGCCGCAAACGTGCGGAGATTCGTCTGCTCCTCGAGGTTCTTCCGGCCCGGAATGATCGCGCTGGCAATGGAATGCTCGAGCACTGCGAGCCGGGCATTACCCATCGCGACAAACGTGACCAATGTCGACCCGACCAGCAAACACAGAGAGATCACAAGGGGCAGAGAGGGTCCCGACTGCTCAGGGTACGTCGTCACCGAGCGTGACGCAGCAGACCCCGGTCGGCGCGTGACAACCGGAACGCCGCGCGGAGCGATCAGCACGACCAGCACGAAGCACAGCGGAATGATCGAAATGTAGAAGCGCAGAAGGGGAAACGTCGAACCCATCACGTAGAGCAGTGTCTGAGCGCCGAGGATCGCGCCGAACAGCACAAGAGGCACGACCACTTCGGCGTCCCGCCGCCGGAGTGCGTAGATGATTGCCAGGACCGCGAACACCGGGAGCGCCGGCCCGAGTACGGCCATTTCGGTAATAGAGAAAGCAAGGCGTGTAATCGGCGAGTCGGTTCCGGCCCCAGCCTGCTCGAGGATGGAACTGTTCCCGTACACCGACGAGAACTGTTGGAACGCTTGACCCGTGATGAGCCAGCTGGCAAACGACCACAAGACGAACGCCAGGAATCCCGGCATCATCACGACGACACCGTCGAGTGCCGCTGCCCAGAGCCGCAAGCCAGGTCCCGCGCCCTCGCCCCGTTCCTCTTCGGTCGGTTGAAAACGAAGCCAACTCACCACAGTCACCAGCACAACCGCGACGAACAGCGGTGCCAATGCGTCGTATCGGGTGAGGTACGCCAGTGCAAATGCGAGGCCGGCACCGATAAGGTCGTGTACGTCGTCGCTGCGAATCCACCGAATCAAACGACGTGTCGCCCACAGAACGAAGAACAGGAACGGGGCTTCGCTCATTCCGCTCGCCGCGTACATGACGATCATCGGATTGACAGCGAACAGCACGGTAAGGACGACGGTGACCCATCGCGCACACCCACGGTCGCGACTGATCCCGCGTATCTGAATCACCGCACCAGCCATGAACGCCGCGGACATCACGACCGCAGTGATGTTCCACCGCAGCAGGTCCGGCCACCAGTGGCCCATCAGGCCCATCGGAATCTGGACGGCCGCCGTCAACGGGGTGAACACGAATCCGATCGCCGCGAAGTGCGGATCACGGCTGAGCAGCATTGCCGACACCGCGGCAACACGGCTGAGCGAGTCGGTGAAGATGAAGCCGATGCCGGCGTTCATCCACACACCCAACGTGGTGTAGATCGCGAAGAGGACAACAAACATCCGCCAGGGCTTGCGGCCCGGCAGGTCGTGGACCGCGACGGACGGGGCCGGGCGATCGGTGACGGTCACTGTCCTCTACGCCTCGTCACGAGCACACCGCCGACGGCCACAGCGATCAGAACCACGGTCCCGAATCCGATCCAGCCGATCGTGACTGCACTCGGGCCGGTCTCTTCTTCGGCGGATGTCGCAGTGCCCAACGGTGCGACGTTGACTCCGATGTCGAACGGCTCGCCGCCCGCAGGCGCCACCAGTAGATCGCCCGTCAGTTCTGCGAATCTGTCCTTCCCACCTTCCAACCAGTTGAGCAGAGCGTCGGCGTCGGCCGCATTACCTTCAGACGTCAGTGCTACCACTTCGTTATGCGAACCCGAAACCACCTGCAAGGCACCGTATTGCCCACCGAATTCCAGGCCTTGCAAGCGCAGGAGCCCTTGATCTGCCGTGTCCATGGGGAGAGCAACCGGAGTGGGCAGGGTTCCGTCCGCCGCGATCAACAACGCCGGCAGCGAACTGGTCGCGGCGTCGCCGAACGGGAGTACACGCGGTTGCATCGGCAGGTAGCTCAACCGCTGCATCGCGACAACGAGGCGCTGAGCCCGAATGAGATCTGCAAAATCACCTCGACTCAAACCGACGTCGAGCGTGGGCAGCATCGACTGCGGCAGGGCCTGGAATCCTCCTGGCGTCGGCGGAAATCCGGTAGAGGAGGTGATGGTGCTTGCCGGATCGACGGTGAGGGAAGAAGGACTACTCGTGCCGCACTGAAAGTCGCCAGTCACGTCCATCGAGACCTCGAACGTCAAATCGCGCCGCAGGAGTTCGTTCGGAACATCGACCCCGATGTCGAAGCGCCCGGTCTCGTTCACCGTTTGCGAGGCAAGTCTCGTATCCCCGAGCGAGATCGAAAGCTCTCCGTTGCGCGAATTAGGCAGCGGCACATAGGAACCGATCATTCTTACCGACACGTCTTTCATCGGACGCCCCAACTGCGATTGACTGAACGGAACGTCGACCTCGATGTGATTGAGACCGGAGGCCGTCAACGTTCCGAGCTTCAGTTGACCGACGGTGATCGCGTCCTGGGAAATCTGTGCGACTGTGTTGTCCGGCGACGCCAGCGCTCTGCTGGCCGCCCAGTAGCCGTCGAAGTTCGCCGCCAAGAGACTGACCTGAGGGACGAGGGTCTTGTCGTCCCCCGAAATCCGCAGCACGGGTGAACCATTGGGAGTCGCCGCAAGATCGATTCCGGCGTCCCCGCTGTTGCCGAGCACGACAGCTCGC
The DNA here is from genome assembly GCF_053470465.1 of Rhodococcus sp. GB-02. Lineage (NCBI taxonomy): Bacteria > Bacillati > Actinomycetota > Actinomycetes > Mycobacteriales > Nocardiaceae > Rhodococcus > Rhodococcus sp. GB-02. The sequence goes on along the minus strand of NZ_JBPUKE010000001.1, from coordinate 1,636,354 downwards.
TCGAACAGTCCCGGCTCGGCGGACGGTAGGCTCTGGCCGTTCGGCAGCTGTTCCACCACCACGGCGTGGGGCTGACTTCCGTACTTGTTGACAATCGCTGCACTCAGTTGCAAAGCCGCACTCTGCTGCGACCCCGACGAGCCGTCCGTAACGTAGATGGTTGCCTTCCTCAAAATCGGAGGAAAGAACGTCGCCACAGTTCTCGGCTGCTGCTCGGTACCGTCGTAGGCGACAAAGGCATCCCTCAGCGCGAGGGGCTGGTATCTCGTTCGGTCGTAGCAACGGTCGTCGACGGGAACGAGGTGAGCGATCATCGACACGGTCACGCTACGGTCGACTACTTCGAGCCCTTGCAACGGAACCGAAATCGGTAGACCGGTTCCGGCTTGACCTGCGTCGAAATCGACGCGGCTCACCAGCCGGCCGTCGGCAGTCACTTCGAGCCAACCCCGACTGAAGTCGGTCGGAGCGGTCAGGATACCGGTCACGGCAGTTGCGGTCAGTCCGTCCGGCACCGGCACGGTCACCAACACGGGCGCGTCATCGGAGGAGAACACGATGTCTGTGCCCCGCCCGAGTTCAGTGAAGGAGATCGGGGTTGTCGCGCCAGCGGCCACCGAAGTGTCGGAGTCGTCCTCGAAATCCTGGGCCGAGGCCACACTGCCGAGCGGAAGTAATACAGCCACCGCGACAGCCACCGGCATTGCCAGCGCGCGCGTCAGCCAGGTTCGAGTGTGGCCCATCAGTGTGTCTCCTCGACATCTTTTGTTTCCGCGCAATCACCAAACACAAATCATGAGTAGCAATCTCGCCAGTTCGCTACGGTCCCAGGTCCGATCGCACCGTTACGGACAAACAAACCATAACGACCAATTTATGTGTTTGGCTAATTATCCCGTCGGGCGAGACTTTTGTTACGGCGCGTCACATGATTAGCAATCACCGCCACTGGGAAGCCGAAAGAATCCGCACGAAAGCCCGTCCATACGCCTGAACGTACGTCCAGTTTAAGCGATTCGCAGGTGGAAAGTTCTCAGATAAGGATGCCGTGACGATTAATTCGATCATTCCCGTCGGCAAGAACGCGATCGGAACACTGATCGGCGCACCGTTCCAATTCGCATCATCGCTGCGCATGGCCAGGGCTTTCCACCCTTACGGGCTCGAACTGAAGGGAACATTGAAACCGGCCACTCCCTGGTGGCCGGTATCGGAATCGTCGACGATTACCGTCAGCGCTCGAATGTCGAAGGCACTCGGAACACCGGGGGACCTACCAGACGTACTCGGCCTGGCTCTTCGATTGCATGATGTCGGCGCCGATGAAATCCCGTGGGACATTCTTCTCGCAACATCAGGACTTTCTACCTTCTCGAAAATGTTTCCCGCTCCGGCATTCTCATGGAACGGCGCGAGATACAGCACACTGGTTCCTTACTCACGCGCGGGCGGCGCCGCAGCGTGGCTGATCGTGACACCGCGCGGCGTCCACCCGACCGGCACTTCACTGCCCGCACTGAAGGCGGCCGTCGATCATTCCCCTCTGCACTTCTCCGTCTACCTAGCGAGAATTCAACGTCAGTTGATTCCGATCGGACACCTCTGCCTCGACGAAGTCGCGGACCACCCGGATTGCCTCCAGCCGTCCTTCGATCCGATTCTGAACAGGCCGACCCACATGCGCATGCTTCCGGAGTGGCTCGCGGAAACGCGGAAGTTCGCGTATCGCGGTAGCCGCAACGGTCGAGGAGACACAAAAAAGCGCGGTTGACCGAACTTGCCGATCAACCGCGCCGAAGCTCACTCAGCTGGTGAATTTGTCCTTGATATCCGAGACCTTGTCACTGACAGCGTCTCCGGCCTTCTTGACCTTTGCCTCGCCCTGATCGGCAACACCTTCGGCCGCCAGATCATCGTTGCCCGTGGCATTCCCGAACTTTTCCTTCGCCTCGCCGATGAGATCCTCAGCGCGGTGCTTTGCCTTGTCGATGAAGTCAGACATGTGTTTCTCCTTCTAGGATTCGGCCGTGGGATTCGGTCGTGTATTCAGTCGAACTCGAACAGCGTGTAATAGATGCGGGTCAGCGTTTTCCGGTGACTGCCTTGACCAGGAACAGCAAGATGACGGCACCGAGCAGGCAGGTGAGGAAGCTGAAGATCCAGCCCGCACCCTCGACATCGAAACCGAAGACCCGTAGCAGGAAGCCACCGATCAGGCCGCCGATCACACCGACAACGATGTTGAGGAGAATTCCCTGCTGGGCATCGGTTTTCATGATCTTACTGCCGATCCAACCCGCCAGTCCGCCGATGATGATCCAGGCGATGATTCCGAGTGAGAGCATTGTGACTCCTTGAGGTAAGGGACGGCGCAATGAGAGACTGCCGGCGAAGGGAGAGTTCCACGCGATCGGCCCGCGCAACTAGACCGTGATCGCGGGTTGTGTTTGCACACAACCGGACTCTCCGCCGCACGACGCGGGGGATCGTGCACTCGGTAGCAGCCACATTGTCTGCTTACCTTTCTATCAGGTGGTCACGACAGAACCAAAACGACTGGCGATTCAACACATACGACGAACAACACTCACCGACCCACACATGATCAGCGTCACGACGATTGCGATCACCATCGATGTCGCAGTCGCCACAAGAACCGTGACACAAAGTGCCACAGCAACATCCATGATTCTGTGCACAATGGGGAGGTCTACCAATACCCGGTCGTCAGGTGGCTCAAACCTCGATTGATCAGAGAGTTCTCGGCTCATCGTGTTTCGTACTTTTCACGGCGATGCGAATTCTGGTCGCGACGGACGAATCGCCGACTACCGCCTGGACTTGATCGCCTGTGTTGGCAACCCGAGAAACCAACTCGGGCAGCGTTTCCGATCCGGATACGACGCTCCGTCTCAAGGTCACCCGCAAATCGATTGTTCGAACTCCGCGGTCGACCAACGCTTTTCCTCGGACACCCGATACTTCGTCGAAGTCCTCCAATGATGCAGTCACTCCTTCGGCGACCGCACCCAGATCCGCGGTGATCGAATTGTGAGAGTTCGACCCCGGAACCGTGATCTCCTTCACCCGCCGAAGCGGCACATGAGAGATCAACCACCGCAACGCGAGGAGGGCAAGCAGAACTCCCCCTACCCCGACGGCCCATGGCCACCACGAGCGGTCGCCGAGATCTTCAGCCCACGGGATGTCGATTCGCGCCGGCAGATCCTTGATCACGTCGAGATTCCAGAGGATCGCTGCGACTCCCAGCGCTATCGCGAGTAGTCCTGCGATGCACGTCGCCACGCGATCTATCACCGTCGCCGTTCGGGTCATGATCTTTCCCCCGTCTGGATGCGAATCTTGATTCGAGGGGACGGTGACAACGTCTGGGCCAAGTTCCCCAGCACGGCACGGATTTCCGATTCCGCGGTCGCGGCACCATCGGGCGTGACCGAGGCCTTCACTTCGAGCTTGCGCCGAGTCGCGTGTGACGAAGCGGAGCGAACATTAGTCAGCGACTCGACGCGTACCGACGCTATCGCTGCTACATCGGCGGGATCGATCCACGTGTCAACGACTCCGACCAAGGCATTGGCAGTTTTTCGCCGCGGTTTGAGTCCGAGGATCACGAACCACAGGCCGAGGACGACGGCTGCGATTCCGGCCGGCAACATCCAGCCCTGGTAGGCGAGCCCGTCCACATATTCGAAAGCCCCTGATATCCAATGCGACCCAGTGATCGCGCCTAGGTCCACAAGGGCGTCTCGAATCCCGACCACGCCGAGCGCAAGTACCGCCGCTGCGATCAGAAATCCGGTGAACGCCGACCCTGGCGTCGCCAAAGGAACCGGAGCCGCAACCCTCGAGGCGGTAGGTAGTACGACCTTGTCCGAAGTCATTGCACTTTCCTTCCCGCATCACCCTTGGTCGATGCCGGGAGAACGCTCACGATCGAGACGTCCACGCCGTCTACGTCCAATCCCGAGACCGATTCCAACTGGGCCCTCACGTTGTCTCGCACCGCGGTGCCGATGACCGACAAGGATCCGGGCCACTCGATCGCGATGTCCACCTTGGCTCGTACCCGCCTGCCGGACAACAGCACTCGTGCCCTCGGCAATTCACGCCCGGTCAGTTTGTCCATGCCGCCGGCGTGGTGACGCACCCCCGGCGTTCCGCGAGTCGCCTCGAGCACCAACTTCTGCGCGACTCTGTCTCGAATCGTCAGTGATCCGCGTACGCCCGGCTCGCCAAGCACAGACTCCGGCAGAGCTGTCTCAGCCACGACCGCGACCCTTCAGCATCACACCGAGATCGAACTCACCGTCACGCTGACCACCGACGAGGTAACCGACCACGCCGAGAACCAGCGCGATGAGGAATCCGGTGAAACCGCCTGCAGCAGCTGCGACTCCGAGAAGTAGTCCTGCCAGAAGGCCGACAGTCGAGGTGGTCATGTGAATCCTCCGTTGTGGATGATGTTCAAATGTGCGAGTCAGATCTCGGTATAGGTCTTGGCGCCCGGTAGCCGAGCGCGCACCCGGGTGTACTGGGCCCGAACGGGTCTGACTATCTGTCGCATCGTGCCGCGCAGCGTCGGACGGACACCCACATCGATCGGGGATGCGAAGTCCCGGTCGATGCGTTCGAGCGCTCTATTGAGCGCGTCGGCTGATCCCCCAGCATCGGGGTGGTGCTTCCTGATCGCCGCTCGTCGTGCAGAACGGCGATCAGGCTCTGTACCGCGGGAACGCTCAGGCATTGTGCGGGCGGCCTACTACGTCTTCCACTGTCACATTCACGGGGCCGGAAATGAGTCCCGAAATGGCTTGGCGGATGCGTAAAGCGGTCTCTCGAACGGCGGCGTCGGCGAAGATGCAGACGTGGACGTCGGTCGACGACTCCGTCACCCGCACGCCGACGACACGACGACCGGGAAGGTAGGTGCCGACCTCGCCGAACATTCCGGCATGAAGTGATGCGACGCCGGGTACAGCCGTCACGGCCTCAGCGACGGTGTCAGCGATTTCGGAACTCACTGCACCCGGGTGGTCTTGGGCTCGCCTGCTTCGTCGTCGCTGCCCTCGTCGAGGTGAACGTCGTGAACCGTGATGTTCACCTCGGTCACTTCGAGACCTGTCATCCGTTCGAGCGCTGCGATGACGTTGCGGCGAATGCCGGTGGCCAGGTCCGCGAGTGATACGCCGTACTCGGCCACGATGTCGATGTCCACCGCTGCCTGCTTTTCGCCGACCTCGACCGATACTCCCTGGGAGTGGTTGACACTCGCGCCGGGAATCCGCTCGCGCAGTGCCCCGACGACCCGGGATGCTCCGCCGCCGACGTCGTACACACCGCTCACCTCTCTGGTGGCGATGCCGGCAATCTTCGAGACAACGGTGTCGGCGATCGATGTCTTTCCTTGCGAGCTCACCAGAGCCGAGTCATTCGATGATGCAACATCCTTCGTAGATGCTGTCGCAATCTGCGTGCTGACCATTGCCATCTCCTCCTGTTGATCGATCTACCTGTGTAGTCGTGACTCGAAGGCAAAACCGAATGTCCCAGTCGGGTGACGTGCGTCACTGACATTTATTAGTTACGGTCCGTAACATCCAACGCCCCGGCTGGACGAACAATCCTCGAACGCAGCCGAGTTTCCGCATTTCTGTGAGAGGAGCGACTGTGGCGTTACCGCACACACAGGGGCTCACGGGAGCGCCTGACGGCCTGGACACCGCGACAGTGGACGCTGCGATACTCGGCGACCGACAAGCATTCGAGTCACTGGTGCACCACTACGGACCAGCGCTCCACCGCTATGCACGTCGAATGCTCGCGGACGAAGGCGACATTCTCGAAGTAGTTCAGGACACCTTCGTGGCCGCGTGGCGTCAACTCGATTCGTTTCGTGGTGAATCGTCGATGCGAACATGGCTTTTCGCGATCTGTTCCCGAAAGATCGTGGACAGCTACCGAATCAAGAGAGCTCAACCGATCGACGACAAGCTGCTCGACCCTCTTGTACCGTCTCCCGAAGCCGGTCCATTCGACACGACCTCGAACTCCGCCTTCCTGGAGGCGCTGGAGGAAGCGTTGGGGGAATTGCCTTATCGCCAGCGTGCGGCCTGGACGCTGCGAGAGGTGGAGATGCTCACGTTCGTTCAAATCGGAAAGATTCTAAGACTCACTCCGGATGCGGTGCGTGGGCATCACCACCGTGCACGGGCTAACCTGAGTGAACGAATGACGAGGTGGCGATGACCGAATCACGAACCGACGCATTGATGGCCCACGCATCCGAGGCCCTGCGAAATGCCCCGGAGCCAGGCTGGGATCGAATCAGCGACAAGGTGATCCGGGCGCTCCGATCGACCTCGGCATCGGGCTGGCCACTGAACGCACACGCGTCCGAGGGTCCACGTCTCGGCACGGTGTCGGTAAGCGATCACGTACTCCGCACCCACCTCGCCGCAGAGATACGTTCTCGACACCACTGCTCACCGAGCAGCATCGAGTTCTTTGTCGACGGCCACGAAATACGTTCACTACGTATCGAACTGGCTGCGCCCTACGGAGTTGATCTGGCCGAGCTGTCGGATCGGGTGCGATTCACGGTCGTCGATGTCGTTCACATGATCCTCGGCAATATGGAACCACAGTTCTCTGCAGAGAGCGTCCACATCGCCGTGACCGACATCGTGGACGATCTACTTGCCGAGGAAAACACCAAAAGCCGTTCCGAACACTAGGTGTTTGTTCAGCACGTGTTTGGGAACCCGGCACTCATGACGACTCCCCCACCCCCGGATCCGGGCCCTGTTCCCGACCCCGGGTCGCCGACACCACCCGCGCCGACACCACCCGATCCGCTGAATCCGCCACCCGTGCCGCCCACTCCAACGCCACCGAACCCGTATCCCCCGGATCCGATCCCGCAGATCTGAAGTCGGCTGCCGCAGGGAGTTCAGCCGCCGAGTTCTGCGATCATCTCGCTCAACGATTCTGCGGCGATACGCAGTTCGCCTTCGTCGGGATTGTCGGGCGAGGAAGGCAGGCGTTCGGCCAACTGCTCGCGAGTGACAAGCGAGATACCCTCGAGGCCGAACCCTTCTTCATCGGGGACGTAGATCTCGATCTCGCCCCCGACCGCTACCAATTCCGAATGGGGGCCGCTACCCAGCAGTGCACGCAGGTGTTCGGTCGTCACGGTCATATGGTTCACGTGAAATCTCCTGCTTCGGTGACAGCTGACTTCGCTGGTTGTCGATTCGACCTGACGCACTACCCCCTACTGAGTACCCCCCGCGGGTGAGCAGGAAACGACGAGTACATGAACAACTACTTCCCGAAGGGAACGCAGACACCATGAGCGAACAGACTCCCACCGACCACACCGATCAGACGGACGAGCCGCGGACCACCGGCACCGACCACGATCCCGGCACCAGTCCCGACACCGCACACAAGGACGTTCAGACCGATCCGTCGGGCGAGCCTACGTGGGCCGACGAGGGCGGGGCGACAACCACCGGTCCGGCGACTGACACCGCCTGATCTCGCCCGGCCCGAATCATCGGGACCAAGGTCCCGTGAGTCCGCGCTCACGGGGCCTTGAAATCCTCACGGATCTAACGCTTTTCACCTGCGGTTTCGCGATGCGGTAAGGTAGGCACCCAGCACGGTTGAGCACCCAGCCGTTGAAGACGTGCACGGTTCGCGTGTTGCTTCCCGTGCCGTTTCCCGGTTTCGCACGAAACCGTTTCGAACTAGGCCGTTTCGAACCAGACCGATTCGAACGAACCGTTTCGAGCAATCCGTCAGGAGTTTCGATGAACGAGTTTTCGAGAACTACAGATGAGCGTGCCGACAGTCCCCCGATTTTCACCGTCACGTCCGCGGAAAACATTCAGTCACTGGTGGTCAGCGGCGAGATCGACATCCAGTCCCGAGCTGATTTTGCTGCCTGCGTCGATGATCTGATCAGCGAGCATCACCCGTTCGTAGTCGACTGCTCGGACGTCCAGTTCATCTCCGTCGGAGGTCTTTCCATCATCGAAACTCTGTCGGCCAAGGCTCGAAGGCTCGGCGTCCCGTGGACACTGATCGCAGCGCACCCCGTCAGGCGCCCGCTGTCCCTGTTGAAGATGGATGCCGACATCGTGTTCACCGACTCGGTGGCCGAGGCGGTCACCTACCTGTCCGCTACCGCCATCATGGACGAGACCCTGGCGGAGCCGATGTCGGCGTGAGTAACGATCTCGAAAGGCTCTCCGAATTCGTCGTTGTCGCCAACCGACTGCCCGTCGATCTGGAAATCGACGACACTGCAGCCGACGAGGACGGAAGCAAGAACTGGAAGCGAAGTCCGGGTGGGCTCGTCACCGCGCTCGAACCCATCTTGCGGCAGCGAGACGGCGCTTGGGTCGGCTGGCCGGGCGTCGCAGACGAGAAGGTCGATCCCATAGTTGTGGACGGCCTCCGCCTCTTTCCCGTCGAACTGACCTCTCAGGACCTCGCCGAGTACTACGAGGGGTTCTCCAACGACACGTTGTGGCCGCTCTACCACGATGTTCTGGTGGCTCCGACGTTCGAGCGATCGTGGTGGCACACATACGTCGCGGTCAACCAGCGGTTCGCCGAGGAAACCGCACGTTGCGCCGCGGACGGAGCTACCGTCTGGGTGCAGGACTACCAATTGCAACTCGTGCCGGCGATGCTTCGTGAGCTGCGGCCGGACCTGACTATCGGGTTCTTTCTTCACATTCCATTTCCTCCCGTCGAGCTCTTCATGCAGCTGCCGTGGCGCAAGGAGATCGTCAAGGGGATGCTGGGCGCCGACCTGATCGGCTTCCACTTACCCGGTGGCGCAAACAATTTCCTGTTCTTGGCCCGCAAACTACTCGGCTTGAAGACGACAACCGCAGGCGTCGGTGTGCGAAGTGCGCTGGGGCATGTCGATTTCGATTCTCGCGTGGTCAAGGTGGGAGCATTTCCCATCTCCGTCGATTCCGCCGAACTCGAGCGCCAGTCGAAGAGCGAATCGGTGTTGCGCCGCGCACGCGAATTGAAGGAAGAGCTCGGCAATCCCGAGAAGATCCTGCTGGGAGTCGATCGCCTCGACTACACCAAGGGCATAGACCTGCGGCTGCAGGCCCTGAAGGAACTTCTCGACGAGGGCCGCTTGGACCCGGAGAAGTACACGATGGTGCAGCTCGCTACGCCCAGTCGTGAACGCGTGCAGCACTATATCGATCTACGCAGTGTCATCGAGGAACAGGTGGGTCGCATCAACGGCGACCACAGTCAGATCGGCCGCCCCGTCGTTCACTACCTGTATCAGCCGGTCGACCGAGAAGAACTGATCGCGCTGTTCGTCGCTGCCGACGTCATGCTCGTGACTCCGATGCGCGACGGGATGAATCTCGTGGCCAAAGAGTACGTAGCGTGCCGCGGCGACCTCGGTGGCGCTCTCGTTCTCAGCGAGTTCACCGGCGCTGCAATGGAATTACGACAGTCATATCTGGTCAACCCGCATGATCTGGACGGCGTGAAGAATACAATCCTGACCGCAGTTCATCAGGATCCGAAAGAGGGCCGTCACCGCATGGCTGCCCTGCATCGCCAGGTCATGTCACACGACGTGCATCAGTGGGCCGAGTCGTTCCTGACCGCACTTGCCCCGACTGAACCGCGCCCGGAAGATCAGTTCGTCACGGAGCGCGAGTCGGACTTTGCGCGCAACAACTGACCACCGAGGGCTTGAGTCAAGGGTGTGCAGATACTCGAGCTAGGATTGGTTTCAGTTCATCGTCAAGCAGCGGCTGCGAACTGATCTCCTCGCCATAGCCGTGCAATGCTGCATCGGCCCAGAAAGACAGGCCGACCATGCCACTCACGATGAAGTACTCAGAGACCTACAACGACGCTCTCATTGCGCTCGCCGCCGCCACTCATCGGCCGGCCAATGTGGTGAATCTGTTCGGCGAGTACGCTATTCGTGTTGATCTCGAGTACAACCGATACTTACTCGCCACCAATACCGTTGCCGGGCTTTCAGATCAGCCTGATCTGGGCGACTTGTGGCTGGTGAGATTCTTTCAGTCCGAATTGGCCGACACTCCCGATCAACTGCTCGCAGAGGCGTCGCATCAATGGCTGGTCGATGCCCTGGATACAGCGCTGGAGCAGATCGAACGTGCCGGCAACAAGATCGTCGCAGATGCAGATTTCGGCGACCCTGCGCGCACCGACACACCGTCGCACCCCACGGAAACTAATCGGCTTCCGCAGTCAACTGACTGATCCGAGCCGCCAGAACGGCGTTCTCGGCTTCGAGAGACAAGATCAAACGAATTCCGACAAGATTGACTCCGTCGTCGATCAGCGCGGTGATTCGTCCGAGCGTATCCAGATCAGCCTCGCTGTACCGACGCGTACCGCCATCCGTGCGCGTCGGTGTGAGCAGGCCCCTTCGCTCGTAGAGGCGCAGCGTTTGAGGTCCCACTCCGGACAGTTCTGACATCACTGAGATCCCGTACACGCCACGCAGCGCCCGGGTCTGAGATTCCGACGTCACTGGAACCTCCTAGTTCGGTGTCGGCTGCCTTCGTCGGCGTTATTCGACCTTAGCACCATCGCGCAGTGAATCTGACGCGGACGACATAGATTCAAAGGTGTCCAGGACCACTTGCGGCAAAAATCGCGGAGCCGACAGAGCATGTAAGGGCAGGTGAAGCGCGTTTTCGTCGAGAATCGGCACACAACTTGCTTCTACAGTTGGAACGACGCAACCTTGCCAATTATCTACATTGGCTGATATAGATTTTGTAGCACCTGAAAGCGCCATAACCGGCACTCGAAGCTGCAGAACACCCAGACGTCGGAGTTGGTGGTTCAGCTGACTCCCACACGGCACACTCTTCACCGGGAGCAAGATGACGACGATCGACATCCCGCCAACACAGGGCGAGAGCAACACCGGCATCGGAATCACTGCCGCAAGCGCGACTTTGACGACCGTAGAGGTCAAGCGCCGAATCGCGATGATGTTCGGCGACCCGGTGACAGAGGAACCAGTCGCACTCGCGCACTGAACCTGACCGACCCGCGATCCGATTGACGATGGCGCGCGACCGCCCCATTGGAGGGCGATCCCCATCATGACGAGAGGAAAACATATGTCCGAGTTCACCGTACCGGGGCTGAGCAGCGCAGACGGCTCGACCGTCGCCGACACCCTGCAGGAACGCCTCAGCGCCTACAACGACCTGCACCTCACGCTCAAGCACGTCCACTGGAACGTCGTTGGACCCAACTTCATCGGCGTGCACGAGATGATCGACCCGCAGGTGGAGCTGGTTCGCGGTTACGCCGACGATGTGGCGGAACGTATCGCGGCACTTGGCAACTCGCCCAAGGGCACCGCAGGAGCGATCGAACGCGACCGGACGTGGGACGACTACTCCGTCGGCCGCGACGATGCCCGCGCTCACCTCGCGGCGCTCGACCTCGTCTACACCGGGGTCATCACAGACAGTCGCGCCGCAATCGAAAGCGTCGGAAAGATCGACCCGATCACCGAAGACATGCTGATCGGCCAGACCGCACAGTTGGAAAAGTTCCAGTGGTTCGTTCGCGCGCACCTCGAGAACTCCGGTGGCAGCCTCGTACACGAAGGCGCGTCCACCGAGCAGGATGCCGCAAATGAGGCACGCCAGAACTGATTCACCGTCCTCGATTTCGGCCGATCGGGGGTCGGCCGAAATCGCGCCCCCAGAACCGGAAAGGGTAGGAGCATGTCTGCGGACTCGCGCGGCACGTCAGCACAAACCCGTCGCGAGTATCAGATGTTCGTACTGCAGCAGCGCTTGTTGTTCGGATCGATCGTGGCAGGCACTGTGCTTGGGGTCCTCGCAATCAACTACTTATGAACCACCAGGCGCCGCAGCCGTCGAAGACAGGACAGAAACGACACAATCATGAGTTCGAGCACTCTCCGCTCGATCGCCCGCAGCGATCGGTTTGCGGCAAGCACTTCTTCTCTTCTCCTCGTGGACAGCGATTTTCGTGTCCGGGGAGCAAACGAGGAATACCTTGCCATGTCCGATCGCAGTTTGGATCAGCTGCACGGAGTGGAAGTGTTCGAGGCCTTTCCAGACAACCCCGCCGACTCTTTTGCCGACGGAATCTCCTCGTTGACAATGTCGTTCGACCGGGTGATGCGAACCAAATCTCGTGATGCGCTGCCAACTCAACGGTACGACGTGCGCGACGAGCGCGGTTCCGGGCTGTTTGTCACGCGCTATTGGAACACGGTGAATTCCTCGGTCACCGATGACGACGGCCGGGTGATCGGGGTGCTTCATCGTGTGTACGAGGTTTCACGACCGCAGGCTCAGCAGTCCAGTTCTGCGCCAGACGTACTCGCCCGCCTTCGCGCGGAAAATGACGAACTGAGAAGAGCTTTGGATTCTCGGCCCGTGATCGAGCAGGCCAAGGGATTGCTGATGGCCGAGCGTGAGTGTTCAGCGGACCAAGCTTTCGACCTACTGGTGGAGATGTCGCAAGAGTGGAACGTCAAGGTGCGCGACATCGCCGGCGGTCTTGTCGCCGCAGCAGAGAGACGATCCGGCGGTCTTGTCGCCGCAGCAGAAAGACGAGCCGTGGATCAAAAGAATTCCTGACGACCGGGATTCAAAATTTGTACGGCTGGGTAATGACCGACCAGAGGTACCCCCGAAATCCTCCCTCTCGAGGGAGGAGCCTCGAAGGTCCCGCCGGCGCAGACCATGCACCGGCGGGACCGAGCTTTGCACTAACGCCCGACCCGGGCCTCGATCCGAGTCGAGTTCGTCACGCAGCGAAGGGAACGTCCATGTTCATGCGCTCCTACACATCTCCCAGGCCCCTTGCCGACGAGTGGGACTGGCAACTGTCCGGCACCTGCCGCGACACCGACCCTGCTCTGTTCTACGACGACACGAACGAGCGCGGATCGAGGCGGGCGAAGCGCGAGAGTTCGGCGAAGCTGGTGTGTGCCAGATGCCCCGTCGTGCAGAGATGCCTGGTGCACGCCATCCAGACCGGGGAACCTCACGGCATCTGGGGCGGGATGACGGCCACCGAGCGAGAATCGTTGCGTAAAGCGCGAACTGCACCACTGGTCAGTGCTGTGTCGAGCTCGACCGAGCAATAATTTTTGGGGCAGGAACTGGTGGTGCGGAAACTCAGGGCCGCGCCTCGTGGTGTCGACGCCCATGCGTGCGTCGACGCTCCTTCATCTCGGATTCGAAGAGATGCGGCACTCCGCCGGCCAGTCGGTCGCGCACCACCTTCTCGCATTCGCGGAAGAACGACCAGTAGTTCTCGTCAAACTCCTCGACCAGCTGGAAAGTCCAACGCCCCTCGACCACGTTCCGGCCCATCAGCTCGTCCTCGACTTGACCTGCCAGTTCGTCGTTGCCGCTGGTGCGCAGTAGCTCGACGACCTCGTCGAGCATCAAATCCGCGTGCCCGATCAGCTGATGGAAGTCGTACAGAGCACCGCGCGCACGCTCCACCGTTTCGAGGGCGTTCGACAACACACCGGCCGCTTTCACTCCCTCGTCCGTGACGCCTTCCGGTCGAACGTGCACAGGGATCTGTCTTTCTGCATGGGTGTCCATGATGCGGAAGTACCCGAACGAGCCGCACATGAAAGATGGGATCAGGTACGAGTGCACCACAGGTGATGTGTCTCACAATTCATCTTCGAGTTCGATAATGAGGGTTAGTTCGCCGGGCGAAGGGTAATCGAAGGCTATGAACACCTCTGGGGTCGAGATGGTCGGCACGCATGGCCGCTACCGGTCCTTGCCTCGTTCTGCCGGAATACCGCCACATCTACCCACAGGAAGTCCCTTGATCCCTCTGTCGAGTTCGACCGAAGCCGAACTTACTCACGACTCCATCGCCTCGCTCCGTGTCCGGGCGTCGTACTCTCAACTTCCGACTCTGCGTGGAATCACCCGCACGGTCGCCAACAACACCGGATTGGATGTCGATGGGACAGCCGATCTCGCTCTGGCGATGGACGAAGTCGCAAGTATCCTCATCGGCCATGCGATACCGTCCAGCGATTTGACCTGCCGTTTCGAGACATTCGGTCGCACACTTCGGACCGTCGTTTCAGTGATTGCGCACTCCGAAATTCCCGACAAGTCGCACAGCTTCGGATGGTTCGTTCTCGAAGCACTGGTCGACTCCGTCCGTTTGGAACAATCGGAGATCGACGCGGACGGTCACATTACCCTGACGATGACGCTTGAAAAGGGCTTGATCCAGGAGCGTGCGTGACCGCTGTCCCACCGGACAAGAAGGACCAGTACGAACTAGCTGTCGAACTATTCGTCTCGATGGCTTCGCTTCCGCCTGATGATCCGACCCGAGAAAAAATCACCAACTCGATCATCGAATTGTGCCTACCGCTCGCCACCCACGTCGCACGCCGCTACCAGGGGCGAGGCCAGCCTTTCGAGGACTTGGAGCAAGTTGCGCGCGTCGGGTTGGTACAGGCCGTGCAGCGATTCGATGTGGAAAAGGGATCGGATTTCCTGTCGTTCGCCGTCCCGACGGTAATGGGTGAGGTACGCAAGCATTTTCGCGATCATGGCTGGTCCGTTCGCGTCCCGCGAAGTCTTCAGGAACGACACCTTGCCCTGAACCGGGCGCTCACGTCGCTGTCCCAGACTCTCGGGCGTGCTCCGACCGTCGCGGAACTCGCGAAAGAACTAGACATCGAGCCGGACGAGGTCGAACAGGGGCTCACAGCCGGCAACTCGTATCGGACCGCACCGCTCGACACCGCATCCGCCGGCGACGGGAGCGGACTGACTCTGATCGACACCTTGGGTCAGTACGACGAAGCGATCAGTCGGATCGACAATCACGAGACATTGCGGCCCGCGCTCCTGGCATTGCCGGAGCGGGAGCGCACGATCGTCGTTCTGAGATTTTTCGGTCATCTCACCCAGTCTCAGATTGCCGAGAAGGTCGGTCTTTCCCAGATGCATGTGTCCAGAATCCTCACTCAGACGCTGAAGCAGCTACGCACCGAGATGGGCGAAATCTTCTGACGGTATGTCTCGAGGATCAGATGTACTCCTGTGCAAGACGTTCCATCTCGTCTCGGTCGATGAGCCCGGGCTGGCCGATGTCGAGAGCCTCGAGATACTTGTTGGCGAGGCGATAATCGTGACCCCACCTTCCGTGCTCACCGTCCTGCTCGGTGCGCTGCAGACTGGAACCGGGCGGAACCTCGTCCCGCAGACCGTTGGTCTCTGCTCCGATCAGCGTGTCGAGCTTGGTCGAGATAGCCGTAAGTGCATCGCGGTCGTTCATCTGAATCCCTTCGTCCGGTGACGCTGACCCCCACCCTACCGAAGCGTATAGCCAAAAACATTGCACCGCTTAATGTTCGACTCCACGCCTGGACGGTTTTTCACCCTCGAGCTACACTGAGCGGTACCGAGGTTGAGAATACAGCCGGGGTTGAAGCCACTGGCGCTCGGTTCGCATCAAGGCTCTGGATCAGGTGAGTACGTTCTGCGCGTGTCCGTCCTGCGCATATCCATTGAGCTCTAGAGCTTTCCACAGCTGGACGCGTTCACTTTCCGCGCCGCCAGATCGGTCGTCAGCCTTTCGATGAAAGCACACAGACCGGATCTGCCATGAATCTGAATGAACTCGACCACACTTCGATTGATTCCATCGATCCCTCAACACAATTGGGGCCGATCTTGGAAACACAAGGCTTCGCTGCCTGGCGGGTAGCACCCTCGACAGTCCTGATCCAGGTCAATGTCGATCTCGACAGACTCTCCGCGCCCGAAGTACAAGAACTTCTCAGCTCGTACGCTGCGGAGTGGACTCGCGTCATCTTCGACCTGTCCAATTCACTGTTCGTCGGTGCGGTATGCCTCGAACTGTTCGCCGAGCTGAACTCCCGTTCGCGAACCCATGACTTCCAGTGGTCCGTTATCGGGTCACACCCACTTCGACGCTTGCTTCGGGCAGCGCGGGCGGAAGAAGAATTTCCGGTTACGAACTCTGTCGAGGCCGCCATGCGCGCGCTCCGCGAAGCCGAGAAGTCGCTCGAAGTCTCCTGACGGCACGCCCGGCACCGACGTCGAGCGCTGAGCGCTGAACGCTCGCAGCGACTAAGGTTCGTCGGGCTGTCCGACGAGCTGAGAGAGACCGAGAATGACAATCGCCAAGCGCCTCGATGCCTTGCAACAGAAGCATCCGGCACTGGGGTTCCCGATAGCGGTCCTCTACAAGTTCCTCGACGATCAAGGTGTTTATCTCGCCGCGCTGATCGCTTACTACGGATTTGTCTCGCTGTTTCCGCTGCTTCTCCTACTCTCGACGATTCTCGGCTTCGTGCTGTCGGACAACCCCGAACTTCAGCAACAGATCTTGGACTCGGCACTGCATCAGTTCCCGGTTATCGGTGACGACCTGGGCAACGCGCAACAGATCGGTGGCGGCGTCACGGGTCTGGTGATCGGAATCGTCGGCGGCCTCTACGGTGGCCTCGGTGTCGCTCTGGCTTGCCAGAATGCGATGAACACGGTGTGGTCTGTGCCCCGAAACATGCGACCGGATCCCATCCGCGGGCGGCTTCAAGGGTTACTGCTGCTCGGCACCATCGGTCTCGCGATCTTGGGGACCACCGCTGTCTCCAGCATCGGTGGCGCGCTTCATCTGGGCGGTTCGTTCAGCTTCTTACTGACCCTCGCGGCAGTCGTCTTGAACGCGGGTATCTTCATCGTCGCTTTCCGGCTCACCTGCGCGAGGCCGCTGTCTGTGGCCGATGTGGCACCCGGAGCGATCGCCGCTGCTGTTCTCTGGCAAGCACTT
The DNA here is from genome assembly GCF_053470465.1 of Rhodococcus sp. GB-02. Lineage (NCBI taxonomy): Bacteria > Bacillati > Actinomycetota > Actinomycetes > Mycobacteriales > Nocardiaceae > Rhodococcus > Rhodococcus sp. GB-02. The sequence continues at coordinate 1,619,449 of NZ_JBPUKE010000001.1, read as the reverse complement.
CAGTCCTTCGGTGCCCTCTACGTGACGTCCGTGGTGCGGGGTGCTTCCACCACCAATGGCGTCTTTGCCATTGTTCTGGGTTTGTTGGCCTTCTTGTTCCTCGCTGCCGCCTCGATCGTCATGTGCGCGGAAATCAACGTCGTGCGAGTCGACAAACTCCATCCGCGGGCGTTGCTGGCTCCGTTCACCGACAATACCGAGCTCATCGAAGGCGATCGGCGCACCTTCGCCGATCAAGCAAAAGCGCAACGCGCGGTTCCTCACGAGAACATCCACGTGACATTCGACGGGCACACCAAATCCGACGAATCGGACTGATCTCGACCCCGATCGAGTTGGGTATTTGGTCCCGTCCTGAGCATCGGGGTGACATTCTGCGCCGCAAATCCAGATTTAACACAGGTGTTGTCATTTCGCGCAGTATCGAAGCGACGAATACATCACAGCAGGTAGACGCGCATAGTTGAACAATCACCTGCTTCCGGCGCGGCCCCACAACGGGACAAACCCGCCAAATACTGCAACTCGCCATGCATGTAATTGGAGACAGAAAAAGAAGAGCATGGCAGGATCAGGTGTGAGACCGGACTCTCGATGGGAGGGCTCGGCTCGATGGATCCAGGAGAATTTGGTTATGGCTCAGGGCAGTGTCAAGTGGTTCAACGGTGAAAAGGGCTTCGGATTCATCGAGCAGGAAGGTGGCGGACCGGATGTGTTCGTTCACTACTCGGAGATCCAGGGCAGCGGCTACAAGTCCCTCGACGAGGGCCAGAAGGTCGAGTTCGAGATCGGACAGGGCCAGAAGGGCCCCCAGGCTCAGAATGTTCGCGCCATCTGAGCTCGATCCCAGTCTGAATTCAGACTGAAAAGGCTGGACGCTGCACCGCACGGTGCCGGCATCCAGCCTTTTCTTGGTTTCTGGGTCTACTTGGTTTCCAGGTCGGACGCGTGCCGAGTTCGGTACCGGTTAACTCGCTCGCGCCCGCTTCTTCTTGTGGGAGCTGTCGCAGAACGGCGCAATGGCGGTCCGTCCACATCGGCACAAAGCGACCGTAGAGCGCTTGTTCTCTATCGGAGTGCCGTCGTCGCGGAGCAACTCGAAGTCACCACGTACCAGCAGCGGTCCGTCCGAGCAGGCGGTTATGGTGGTGTTGCACCCGGAACTATCCGGTGTTTCGGCAGATGACGATTCGGGAAACGCGGTCATATGTCCTCTTCACTTCTCGATTCGGCCACTGGCGTGCCCACTTCCATGCCCGTTCCGCAGGCTCGCGGCCCACTGAGCGCCACTCTCGTTTCCATTCTGCTCTCCTCCGCCGATCCGAGGGAGCTGAAGGCTGCCGCTGACGCGTACGAAGACGCACGATCCACCGACCTCACCTACGACATTCTTCGAGACGATGACGCCCAGTTGACGCTGGCGCTCCTCTACGAGCTTCATCTGCAGGGAATCGAGAACGTCGCGGACGAGTGGGAGTGGAATCCGGACCTGCTCGCGGTGCGGTCTCGTCTCGAAACGCACTTCGAGTCCGCCATCGCGCAACTCGTGGGGACTGTACCGTCGTCTGGCGACGTGGTGGCCGACCTGTGGGCGATGACGGCGCCCAGTGCCGGACCCGGTCTTGCGGCCTTCATGGCGAAGGACGCCACGGTCGATCAGTTCGCGGAGGTGCTGATTCACCGTTCGCTCAATCAGCTCCGTGAAGCGGATGTGCACACCCTTGGAATTTCGCGGCTCTCCGGTGCCGTCAAGGCAGCCCTCGTCGAGGTGCAGAGCGACGAGTACGGAGGCGGCCGCGCAGAGCGTATGCATTCGCGTCTGTTTGCCGACACGATGCGGGCCGTCGGTCTTTCGGACCGCTACGGTCACTACATCGATGCCGTTCCCGCAGTGACCTTGGCGTCGTTGAATGCTCTCTCGCTCTTCGGTTTTCATCGCCGACATCTCGGCACCCTGGTCGGGCACCTGTGCGCCGTCGAGACCACGTCGGCGCTGCCGAGTAAGCGGTACAGCGCCGGCCTGCGCCGACTCGGATTCGGTTCGGACGCGACCCTGTTCTACGACGAGCATGTAGAAGCGGATTCCGTCCATGAACAGATCGCCGTTCGGGAGCTTGCCGGCGGTCTTGCTTCTTCACAGCCACACCGCGCCGGCGACATCTTGTTCGGCGCCGCAACTTGCCTCGCGTTCGACGATCTTCTCGGTGAACATCTCACATCGAGTTGGGAGAAGGGTGAGACTTCGTTGCGCGAATGACCACCAGTTGTTCGATTTCCTGACCGGTGGTGATCAACCCTCGCGCCTCGAGCATCGTGCGTCTCTCACGCATCACGGGCCCGAAAGGAATGTACTTCCGAGCCGAAATCTCTACCGCCATACCGTGTTCCTCGAGTATCGCCTCGGTCTTGTCGACCCCGCACAGTACCGACTGCAGGAGAAGAAGTGTGCCGCCGGGGACGAGTACGTCGTGAACGGTGGCCGCGATCCTGTCGATGAGGGCGCGTCCGTCCTTGCCTGCGTCCCAAGCACGTTCGATTCCAGCGGTAGGGAGATCATCTGCAATTGCAGGGACGTACGGCGGGTTGGAGATCACCAGATCGAAGAGTTCGCCGTGCACGGCCTCGGTGAGATCGCCACGACGGGAATCGATGAAGGTTCCGTTGAGGATTCCGTTGAGACGAGCGTTGGCGCACGCTCGGCGAGATATGTCGACTGCGACAACGTGGCCTGCACCTGCCGCAGATGCCGCGACGGCGAGGGCGCCGGTCCCCGTGCACAGATCCAACACCCGACTGCGAGCGGTGAGGTGCTCGAACAGCAGTGCATCCGCGAGTAACGACGTGTCGTGTTGCGGTGGATACACACCAGGTAAACGCAGGATCATCATCGGCTCCTCTTTTTCGGGCGACATCGCACATCGCTGCATGCGGCTACCCAGGAACCTCGAATTTCATGCAACATTGGAGTATCGACCGCCTGGAACGGTCACATCGCCGCAGTTTGCGGAGTAGACCTGAGTCATGACAGGCAATGCGGACACTCCACAGGGAGCCGCGGCGTTTGCTTCCGCAGCAGATTCGCTCGACACCCTCGCCGAGGCGATTGCCGGACTCCGGTCCAATCTGAACACGGACGAGCACCTGGACTCCATGCTCCAACGTCTGGCCGAGACGGCGGTCAAAGCACTGCCGGACGCCGACGCAGTCAGCGTGACCGTGTTGTCGGCCGATGGCCCGCGAACTGCTGCATCTACCGCGGACTATCTCTCCGGGATAGACGACGCCCAGCACTCCGCCGATCGTGGTCCGTGTGTGGACGCCGCGCGATCAGTCTCGTCGGTCCGGGCAAAGGTGGGTGATCACGAAGCCGAATGGCCGGAATTCACCGTCGAGGCCCGCAAACAAGGCGTCCGGTCCTACTTGTCCGTGCCGATCACCATGGGCGAAGGGAGCGCCGAACTTCTCGGCGCTTTCAACGTCTACGGATTCGCATCGACCGAGTTCAAGGCCTTCGACGAAGAGTTGATGAAATTGTTCACCGCCGGTGCGGGCGCGGCGATCGCAGATTCACGACGCTGGCGTCAAGCACACGAACACATCGAACAATTGCACTACGCCATGGAGTCTCGGGCCGAGATCGAGCAGGCCAAGGGCGTCCTGATCGCCGTCCACGGTATCGACGCCGAGGAAGCATTCAGGCGCCTCGTGCAGCAATCACAGCACACCAACGTCAAGCTGCACGACGTTGCACGGATGCTCATCGATTCGGTGCGCCACCGCAGTTTCTGAAGATTCTTCAGTCGCAAAACCCCGTTTGGTACCCCGAAGGCACCGCTCCCAAACGTATCCAGAGATGTTTCACCGAAACAGGTTTCGACCTGCGCGACTGCTGGCGGTCGAGCGGCGGCACTCGTCTGAAATGTGGTTATCTGTTGAGAACCGGGACGAAAGAAGACCCGACCGTACCAGGGTGAGGAAAGGATCGTCACTGTGCCAATCGACCAGGTTCTTGTCGTAGTTCCCGCCCACAACGAAGCCGAAGACCTTCCTAATTGCCTTCGTGCACTCGCAACAGCGGCATCGGCTTGCGTTGTCCCCGTCCGACTTGTTGCCGTCCTCGACAACTGTTCGGACGGAACCGCGGGGGTCATACCCGACGGGGTGGAAGTACTCCGCGTCGAGCATCAGAACGTCGGACGTTCGCGAGCGACGGGCTTCTCCGCGTTCGGCTTAGATTTGGGTGCCTCAGCGTGGTTCACCACCACCGATGCCGATTCGGTGGTCGGCCCCACGTGGATTGCGCGCCAACTGGAGTATGCGCGTACTGCGGACGTCGTCGCGGGAACCGTGCGCATCGCCGACTGGGAAGGTCATCCACACTCTGTCCGCGAACGATACGAACGTATGTATCACGAGCATCCGTACGGTCGACACGGTCACGTCCACGGTGCCAACCTCGGTGTCCGCGCCGACATGTACTGGAGCGTAGGAGGATTCTCCGATCTCGAAGAAGACGAGGACGTCGATCTCGTCCGGCGGTTGAGCGAGGCGGGTGCCTGTATCACGTGGGCAGAAGATATTGCGGTCACCACGTCTGCACGTCTCGACGGCCGAACTCCGGGCGGTTTTGCCGGACATATCCGTAACCTGGGTGGTATGACCGCCGATAACGAAGAAGCGGAGTTGGCACGATGAAACGACTACACACACTCCTGGACGCAGGTGGACTGTACTTGCCGTTGCCCGGCGGCGGCGCGACGGCCGCACGATGGACCTCCCTGGCAGAACTCACTCGAGAGAACGTGGTCCTCGGCCGAATGGCCGAGGCTCACACCGACGCCGTCGCGATACTCACCGAACTCGACGGCCCCGATCCCGAACCGGGACAGCTCTGGGGCGTGTGGGCAGCCGAGCCACCCGAACCAGTCGTGAATGCATCTGAGCACGTGGGGATCTGGACGCTCACCGGTCGCAAGTTGTGGTGTTCGGGCGCTAACACCTGCACACATGCACTGATCACCGCGTTGGTCGACGGTGTCCCCTCGCTCTTCGCGGTTGAGCTCGGACTACCTGGGGTACATCCCGTTCCCGATTCATGGAAGGCCGTTGGTATGGCCGAAAGCGACTCCAGCGCGGTCGACTTCGACATGGTTCCGGCAATACCGGTTGGCACGGCAGGGGACTATCTGAGCCGGCCGGGGTTCTGGCACGGCGCGATAGGGGTAGCCGCATGCTGGTACGGCGGTGCGTGTGGAGTTGCAGATCCGTTGTACGACAAGGCCGCAAGCAGCGAAGATCCCTATGTACTCGCGCACCTCGGTGCGGTCGACGCGGCGCTGGCCGCAGCGCGCAACGCGCTCGCAGTCGCGGCGGCGGAGATCGACGCCGACCCTTTCAACGAAGACGCCGAGGCCATGCAACGGGCACTGCGTGTGCGGGCAATCGTCGAACGCGCCGCCACCGAGACCCTGGATCGGGTGGGACGCGCTCTCGGGGCCGCACCGCTCTGCATGGACGCCGAGCATGCCGCCCGCGTCGCCGACCTCACCGTCTACTTGCGGCAGAGCCACGCCGAGAAGGATCACGCAGAACTGGGCCGGATTGCGGCTAAGGGGAAACGGCCGTGGTGAACTCGAAACTGTTCGCGCAGAAGCCCGTCGACGACGGCGGCACCCCCGAATCGACATGGCAGGCGTGGGGACGCAGTTTTCCGGAACTGGACCTCAGCGGGTGCTCGCGATTGATCGTCGTCGCTCCCCATCCTGACGACGAAATCCTCGGACTGGGTGGAACCGCGCTCCTGGCAACACTTTCCGGCATCAATGTTCAAGTGGTGTCCGTTACCGACGGCGGCGCTTCACATCCCGACTCACCAACGGTGACTCAGCCCGAGATGGAACAACTTCGACGGTCCGAGTCGGATCGAGCAGCGCGTGTGCTCGGAATTCCCACACCGGTTCGATTGAGCATCCCGGACGGGAGGATTGGCGAGAACCGGCGAGAGTTGACCGACCGCCTCAGCTCGATTCTCGGTGATTCCTCGGCCGATACTTGGTGCGCCTCGACGTGGCGCGGGGACGGCCACCCGGATCATGAAGCTACCGGGGACGCTGCGGCAAGGGCGTGCGCGGATACTGGAGCACGATTGATCGAGTACCCCATCTGGGCGTGGCATTGGGCCGCGCCGGATCATGCGGCAGTCCCGTGGGAACGAGTCAGAAGAATGACCTTGCCGTCCGATGTTCAGGCTGCAAAATCTGCTGCTGCCCAAGAGTTCACATCACAGATCGCACCACTCTCCGATCACCCTGCGGATGCACCCATACTCCCCCGACACGTGATGGAACGCTTACTGCGACCATACGAAACGGTGTTCGTATGACCGATCGTGAACTTCCCGCGGACTACTTCGCCAAGATGTATGCCGCACAATCCGATCCATGGGACTTCGAATCTCGTTGGTACGAGCAGCGAAAATACGCGCTCAGTATCGCGATGCTCCCGAAACCCCGATACCGTCGCGCGTTCGAACCTGGGTGCTCGATCGGGGTCCTCACCGAGAAATTGGCCGAGCGCTGCGACAGCGTTCTCGCCACCGACATCGTCCCGGCCGCACTCGAGAGTGCTCGTGCGCGGCTTGCCGGTCGCGACGCCGAATTCCGCCTCTGGGCTTTGGGTGACGACTGGCCCGGCGAGACCTTCGACCTCGTCGTCATCAGCGAGGTCGGCTATTACCTGACCTTCGACAAACTCGTCGACGCAATGCTGCAGGTCGTCGAGCATCTCGAGCCTGGCGGCACCCTGCTGTGTGCCCACTGGCGTCACGTCGTACCGGAGTATCCGCAGAACGGTGACGCCGTTCATTCGGCTGTGCGCCAGACGCCGGGGTTGGCGCAGTTCGCGTCGTACCAGGACGAGGACGTGCTGATCGACGTCTTCGTGAAGGGTCCGCCGTCACCACCGTCGGTAGCTCGTTCCGAAGGTCTGATCTAGAACACCTGTGCGCGGTTGAGGAGTGCGGGGACTCCTCAACCACGCACGGAGGTCAGTCTCGCTTCTCCAACGCGAGGTCCGTATCCGAGTGCAGTTCTCCGACTTCGGTCTTGAGGATCCGCATCGACCGACCGAGGCCGCGGGCGGCGTCCGGCAGCTTCTTCGAACCGAACAGCACCACGAGCACTACTGCGACGATCGCCCAGTGGGTCGGGCTGAGCGCGCCCATCAGGCGGGTTCCTTGCCCTCGGGGTACACCGCGTCGACCTCTACCTCGACGAGCCAACCGGCCACCGGCAGTCCCGCAACCTCCAGCGCGAAGCGGGTCGGCCGGGCACTGTTGCGTTCGATCGGAGCGATCGGCTCGGCAGTGCCCATCGGCACCAACTCCGTGTCACCCGTGTCAAGATTGGTATTGGCGAAGAACTGGCGGTACGCGCGATTCCATCCGGTGTAGTCGGCCTTGTCCGATCCCGGCGCGTTGTCGAGGAAGACGCGCATCGTCACGACGTCTTCTAGACTCAATCCCTGTGCTTCGAGGTTGTCGCGGATCTTCTTGAGTACGTTGATGCCCTGCGCCTCGGTGACGGTGACACCGGCCGGCAGAACACCGCCGGAGAACTGACCGTCGATGTACGACTCCGGCGAACCTTCCGGCGCCGCCTTGTTTCCTGCCGACGGGCCGATGCCGCTGGTCTTGTAGATCGCGGTGTCGCCGCCGATCGCGACACCCTGAGCGATCATCGGGTTTGCCTGCCCCGCTTCGAGAATCGATTTCGAGACGAACGAACTCGATGTGGTCTCTGCGTCCGCCTCGTCAGACGAGCAGGCCGTGGCGAACCCCAGTAGCGCAGTGGCGGCAAATGCCGCTGCAAGGACCTTGGTGCTGCGAGAATTCATGATTGGACCTCCAGAAAAAGTGATGGAAAACGAAGCACGTCAGGCAGTTTGCGCAACACGCTGATGCAGGTGGGTCACGACGTCCTGCGCGGACGTGAAGGCCCCGTGCTGCCAGGCGATGGCGTTGGAGAGGTGATCGCCGGCGAAGTAGATCCGGTCGACGGGTTCGAGCAGCTTGGTGTACTCGGGAGTTGCCATGCCGCCGTGGGAATCTCCCGCGCCGGCCCACGACGCCCAGGCGGATTCCGAATACTTGGTGCGGCGCCAGCTTCCGGAGAAGGACGACGAGATGTCGCGAGTGTATTTGTCGCCGTGGATTTCTGCGCCTTCGGCGATGGCCTTCGCCAGCCGCTGACGGTGAGTGAGCGATTCGAAAGCCTGTTGACGCTTACCCGAGCTGTAGTACGCGACGACGACGCCGCGGTCGGAGTTGTAGTGGTCGTAGGGGAACATGATCTGGGAGATGTCGCGGTCGGTGTTGGACGCGCCGCCGTAGATGCGGTCCTCGGTCTCCCACCACCGACGCGAGTATTCGATACCGAGCTTGCCCGACGACGACGGCTTGGCTGCATCCAACGCGAGCAGGATGTCGGAGGGCAGGTTGTTGTTCAGCCGCTTGATCAGGTGCGGCGGGATCGTGCAGATTGCGTAGTCGGCGGTGATCGACTTGGTCTTGCCGTCGACGACGTAATCGACGGTGACGCCTTCCGGCACGTTCTTCATGCCGCTGACCTCGGCGCCGAACTCGATGTTGTCCATGCCGATCGCGTCCTGGAACTTGTAGTAAATCCGGTCCATGCCGCCGACGGGGGTCATCATCGTCATGGCCTGGTCGTAACCGAACTCGAAGGAGAATGCACGCCCGATGCCGCCCTGGATCACCTCGCTCATCCCGAATGGTTCGATCTCGGTTCCGAAGTTGAGGCCGGCGCCCGGCTCCACGGCGTGCCCTCGACGCGAGGATCCGACGTAGCGGCCGTCGCTGGAGAGATCACCGAAGTCGGTGAGGAAGGACGAGAGTGCTTCCTTGTCTTCCTTGCTCAAGACCTGGTCGAGAGCGCCCTGATTGGTGGCCTTCTGCAGCAGCTCGGACATGTATCCGTAGGTGTCGGCCTTGGCTGCTCGGTAGGTGATCGACTGATTGGCCAGCGGCTTGTTGCCGGTGTAGTTGACGAAGGTGTTCGCATTCTGGTTTCCGAACATCTGCAGTTCGACGCCCAGTTCGCGGCAGTAGTCGATGGTGTTGTGATTTTGCGGAATACGCGTCGCACCGAGGTTGTAGAAGTGTCCCTCGGAGAACGTACAGGTCTGTGTCTCGCCGTTCAGGTCGGTTTCTTCGGTGCCGTTGCGGATCGACCACACCCGACCACCCGGCCGGTTGCGCGCTTCGAGGACAGTGACCTTGTATCCGGCCTTCTGCAGTTCGTAGGCGGAGCACAGACCGGACGGTCCGCCGCCGAGGATCACGACGGAGTGACTTCCCTTGACCTTTCCGATCAGGTCACCCGCGGCGGGTGCCTGGAATCGTCTCGGCGTCGACGCCACTGCCGGCGCCAGGCCGATGGACGACATAGCACCGAGTGCCAGGCCCGCGCCGCCGGTGATTCCCAGACTGCGCATGAAAGATCTACGTGTGTATGACATTCGAGCTCCCCAGTGTGCTCCCGGTGACCCGGGTGGTTGGTGTTGAACACAGACTTCAGGAGCGTTGGGTCCGGAACTTGACGCACAGGAAACAGTCAGTGGGGGTCGAGTGAGAAACCTGCGAGCATCAGCATCGGGCTCTCGCACCCGAGTGCGATCAGCGGAAGCATGTCCGCAATATCGGCGTTACAGGACCGGACTAGCGTGACGCGACATGTCCGCTCTCACCGAAGCCATCGCGCGGTCCTTCACCACGCGCGAGAAGCAACCCCCGGCGCGATCACCGCTGCGCGCGTTGGGCCGTCGGCAACTCTCGGGCGCCGAAGTGCTGGCCCAGTCGGTGGCAACCACCGCCCCCGCTGTGTCGATGGTCGTTCTGCCCGTCACCATGCTGACACACGGCCGATTGTTGAGCGGGATGATCACCATCATCGCGGCCACCGTGCTGGTGACGCTCATAGCCTTCTGCGTTTCGCAGTTCACCCGCCGAATGGCTGCGTCGGGCGGATTGCACAGCTTCGTCTTTCGTGGCCTGGGCACCCGGGCAGCATTGACCACCGGCACCGCCATGCTGGTCAAGTACGTCGGCAGCGCGGTGATGACGCTCTATCACGGAGGACAGGCCGCAATCGCATTGCTCGGCTTCGCGGGTGTGCACGTGGACAAGACTTTTCACGTCATCGCGCTCTATCTGGGGATAGCCCTGCTGATTCTCGGCGCCCTCGTTCGAAGTGTCAGATTTGCCGCTCTCGCGATCCTCGTCGTCGAAAGCTGTTCACTTCTGTTCATCGTCGGGCTCATGATTCTGGGCGGTTCCGGAAGTCAACAAGCACAGATCGTTCCGCCCACCTCCGGCCACGGGCTGTTACTCACCGCCCTGGCTGCCGTGTTCGCTCTCGCCGGATTCGAGAGCGCGGCCTTCTTCGGCCCCGAAGCTCGTCGTCCGCTGGTAACCGTCACCCGCACAGTCCTTCTCACACCAATCATCTGTGGATCGCTCTTCATCTTTGCAGGCTGGGCCGCTTGGTCGGGACGTAGCGACACCCTCGTCAACGCCTATCTCCACGGAACAGCGACGGGTGTGAGTCCAGGTGTCGTCATCGCGCTCAACGTCGGTCTGGGGTGCTCGTGGCTGGCGTCGTCGATGGCGTCGTCCAATGCTGCGTCGCGTCTGGTCTACTCGTTCGGCGTCGAACGCCTACTCCCCCGCCGGTTCGCCTCGGTTCACAGCGCATTTCGCACGCCCTACTTCGCGCTGACCGTCGTCGTCTGCACAGTTCTGGTGGGCGGCGGAGCCTTTGCCATCCTTGGACGCGGAGAGATTTTCGACGACGTTCGACTGACGGTTCGCGGTGCCGTCATCGTTGCCTATGCACTGGTGGCGATCGCATCGGTTGTCTTCCTGACGCGTATCGGAGAGCACACTCCCGGTGTTCTCACAGCCGCGTCGTGTGGAAGTGGTGCCGGTGCGATAGTTCTCGGTTACCTCGTTTACGCCAACACGATCGACCATGCGTACGTTGCACCGATCGCTGTGCTCGTGATCCTGACCTCGGGCACGCTCTGGCAGTTCTACCTGCGACGCCGAAGCCCCAAAAGTCTGCTGCATGTCGGAGCTTTCGACAGTCCCGAAACCGAGGACGTACTACCAGGAGCTGGGGTGTTCGCCACCGACGCAGCCGGAAACATCGTGCTGGTGGGCGAGCCGACTGCCGGCGCTCGCTGATGGTGGGCCGACCACGCGACCTCGGTGGGCACGAACCCCGAGCGGTTCAGCGCGCCCTTGCCCTCCTCGAGTCGGCGGCCAGGCTCGGATCGGGAGCCACCGCCAAGGACATTGCCGCCCTGGCCGACATCCCACCTGCCACTGCGTATCGGTTGCTCAACATCCTTGTCGCCGACGGTTACCTGGTTCGGATCGCCGACCTCTCCGGCTTCGCGCTGGGCCGACGCACCCGTGAATTGGCCGGGGCTGCCGCCGAACCCACCCCCGTCGACAATTCGGTGCTCCTCGAAGAACTTCGCGAGCAGCTACGGTTCGGCGTCTACCTCGCGTCGTTTGCAGAGAACAGAATTCGACTGGTCGATCGCGATCCCGACCATGAGCTCAGCGGCGAACGGACGCTGGTCACAGCCGTTCACGCGTCGGCTATCGGGAAGCTGCTCCTCGCCAGCCGACCCGAGTTGGCCGAGGCCCCATTGCGAAAGGTCACCGCACACACCATCACCGACGGCGACCAGTTGGAACTCGAACTCTCTCGGATCCGGCGCGGCGAGCCTGCCCGTGAGGTCGACGAGATTCGTGTCGGACGCTCCGCCGTCGCCGTCCCGATCCACGACGCGGAAAGGTGTGTGGTCGGCGCCTTGGCTGCGATAGGTCCGACCGGCAGACTTTCCGTCGACGACGCAGAACTTGTGGCGCTCTTGCGGGAGTACGCGGAACGCATCGTTGCACCGACGATGTCGAAGGCAAGCTGAAAATCAGAGGCCGAACACACGTTTGGCGAAGCCGAGATGCTCGTCAGCCCAGCCGATGACGCCGAGCGTGGAATCGAGATTCTGCGGCGGAGTGCGCACCAAGGTGTCGCGTCGGACGAGACGGTCGAAATCGACCTGCACGCGGTCGAACTGGACTCCGGCCGTGACCATGATGTTCGCCAGTTCTTGCGCCATCACCCCGTACGCGACTGTCGTGGGATGAACGCCGTCGAGCGAGAAGAGTCCGCCCGAAGCGCGACCACCGTGACCGTCGGCGGAGAGGAACAGCGAGTCCGGCACGGGTTGCAGGTCGGTCAACGCTTTGGGTAGGGGGTACGGCGTCCACCATGACGGCCGCGCATTGACGTCGGTGACGTAGCGCCGTGAAGCCACGCGCTCGAGCAACCCGGCGATGTCGCAGAGGTACCAGTCCTTCCCTACTCGACGGGCGTTTGCGACTGCCTGCTCGATACCGTCGTTGTACATGTCGATTGCGGTATCGACGGCCCACGCCTGCGCGCCGGTGATGTGTTGATCGTGCTGTGGGTCGAAGTCTGTGTCACGCACCCACGGTCGCGCGTAATACGGGAAATACCGTGATCCGATTTCGATCTTTCCGCCGAGCCCGTGAGCGATCGGTGCGATGGTCACGTGTGGGACGGTGCAGAGGATGACGTGCTGCGCGTTGATCTTCCGGATCGCGGCGAGCACCTCGGCATACTCCGACGCGAAGTGCTCGGGCTGCCACACCGTGTAGTCGCGCTTACCGTCCGGGTCACGGAAGTTGTTGCCGCTCCACTCGACTCGGAGTTCGGTGACGGTGCGGAGCGCGTTGTTGGCACCAAGGAAGACGATCAGAGTTTCGATGCCCTCCTTGCCCAACTCCGCTGCTGCATCGAACACCGTCATGCGCTTCTCGGCGTCGGAGCCTCGCGGCAGAACTCGCAGTGCGGCGCGCTCACCGTTGTTCTCGACGATCTGGCTGATCAAATCGTCGTGCGGTTGGCGAAGAGCATCCTCACAGCCCTGCGCCGTCTTAGTCAGAGCGTCACGAAGATCCCACCCGTACACCGAGAGGTTGTGGTTGATTGCCGAGAACGTCGGGGCTTCGCTGCCCGGTCCGCGTTCCCAGTAGTCCTCCACCTGGTCCGTGAACGCACGTGCAGCGAAGAGTGCGAGCGGAACCTCCCAGAGGTCGAGCCGTGGGCCGAAGCGCTCCTCGAGGGTGCGGAGCAACAGTTCGATGTTGAGCGGAAGCCCGCCCGGGCCGCCGTAACGGGGAAAGCGGAACTGGTCGAGCCGGCCCAACTGGTGAGCAATGATCGCCGGATACGACAGATCGGTATTGAAGATCGCCCCGCTTTGAAATCCCTGCGACAGCGAATCGCCGATGACCACCAACCGGTGGGGAGCATCGCCCCCAGGCGGAACTACCGAAATCCCCACCGTGGGATCGAACTGCGGAACCCTGGGTCCGCCGGCGGCCGCGGCCACGACGTCGTCGGGAGTATCGGATGGAAGTTCCATGCCCAACTCACCTCCGGAAAAGTCCAGCTGGTCAGCTGATCAGTGGTGGCTTACGCCGATCGGCGTTGGCCTGATCCGATTGCTTCTCGATCGACCTGACAACCTCGTCGGCCCACTGTTGATTTCGCCCGTCGAACTCTGCGCGGTCCCGCCGCGCGATACCGCGTCCGACCAGGATGGCAATCGGAATGGAACACACGACCCATACGAGTAGTACGCCACCGACAATCCACCACATAACCAGTAATTGTGCCCGATTCGACGACTGTTGTGCTCCAGGTCGAAACATCTGTCCGAATCGTGGCGGTCAATCCAGATGAGCGTGCAGGTCAGAAACGGTCTGCGTCGACGGTTTCACGGACTTTACGAACCTGATTCCATCCCCGGACGGCGATGCCGAAGGCAACAAGCGACATCAGATCCGAGACCGTCAAACCGTGTTCCCTGTTCAACGACCACAAGACCTGACCTTCCATCGGTCCATTGAAGAACAGCCACGCCACCCCTGCACAGGCGGTCGCAACAACACTGGCTTTCGACGGCTTCATCAAACACACGGTGCTGGTCACGAACAACAAGTTCATGAAAACCAGACCGTAGAAAATTCCGATCATGCGACTCCCCCCGAAGTTCGTTCGTTCAGCTGCGGTTGAAGTTCAGGTACGCCTTCGACGGTGTCGGGCCGCGCTGGCCCTGGTACTTGGATCCGGCCTCGGAGCTTCCGTACGGGAACTCTGCAGCGCTCGAGAGCTTGAGCAGGCAGAGCTGTCCGATCTTCATTCCCGGCCAGAGCGTGATCGGCAGGTTTGCGACATTGGACAGCTCGAGTGTGATATGGCCGCTGAATCCCGGGTCGATGAAACCGGCGGTCGAGTGCGTCAACAGGCCGAGGCGCCCGAGGCTCGACTTACCTTCGAGGCGACCGGCCAGGTCGTTCGGCAGTGAGCACACTTCGAGAGTCGAACCGAGAACGAACTCGCCGGGATGAAGCACAAACGGCTCGCCCTCTGCCGGTTCGACCAGGCTGGTCAACTCGTCCTGGCGAAGTGCCGGGTCGATGTGCGTGTACCGCGTGTTGTTGAAAACCCGAAACAGACCGTCCAGGCGCACGTCGACGCTCGACGGTTGCACCATGGAATCGTCGAAAGGGTCGATACCCAGACGTCCAACGGAGATTTCGGCACGGATGTCACGATCGGAGAGCAGCACAGGTAGAGGTTACCGGTTCCGCGGGCAGTGCCGACCCATCGCCGGGGCGATCACATTGCGGTGACGAAGCGCGATGGGTGAGTTCGGGACTCCCCCGCCGTGCCCCTGCCTCACATTGCCTCGAGCTATCCATACCGAAAGGCTCTCCCGCGCAGAACTTGTGGACAAAACATCCACCAATCGTACCGACTTCGACACGCGCCATCTGATCAATGACAGCCAGGGACACGCTGCTTGAGAGCTCGTCTGATAATGTTCGGAACGCACGTTGGTCGGCGGTGAAAACACGCCCGGTCGCTGCGACGCCGATGTAGTTCAATGGTAGAACATCAGCTTCCCAAGCTGAATACGCGGGTTCGATTCCCGTCATCGGCTCCACAGATTCTCCGCAGTTCAGAGCCCTTTTTCGGGGTAGCGCACTTCGCTTGTTTGGGTCCCAAATCCTGTGACAGGTACACCGCAGGTACACAACCTCCTCCATTCAGTGATCAGTCAATCTGAATCCAACGCCAATGGGGGTGCTAGAGGACCGCGTCTCTGAATTCTGCAGTTCATTGATGCCGTCCGACAGGTCGTCACCCGGCCTAAATCGGTGTCCATTGCTGTGCTGGCGCCGCAGCATCAGGGTCCGATACGAGTCATGACGCAGGGCCCTCAGCAGGTGTTCGTCACCAATTGCCCCTCGCGCATTGGTGGCAGTTCCTCGGCTCTCACATCAGCAGTTGCTCGGCTTGGCTCGTGGCCAAGGGCATCTGGGATGACAGAACGCACGTAAACGACAGTCGCGGGAACTCGGTGAACTCGGCATCCGTCAAAAGCTCCTGCGCCGTAAAGGTTGTTCTCTTCCGCCTCGCGGAAAGGGTTCCTGGTCATGTCTTCTCATCGGTGGAAGTACCTGCACATTCCACCCCCGACGACAATCCGTCCTGTGCAACTTCGCTGCCACGTCATGATGGATCTCTCAAAGGTGCGGGCAATCCATCACAGGTGAGAGTGACCCTCAGGTCGAAATCGCCAAGGCTCTGTTTTGCTCCACTGCGCCAATACAGATTGGTCATCTCGCACTTCTTTGGAGACTGGTCCGACCCCACAGCCGCATTCACAGAAACTCTGCCGAAACTGTCAGGGCGACCTGGGATTGATTCAGAAGAAGGATCAAGTAACCTCACGTCCCACTTCTGTTCGACCTGTCCAACCAGTTCGGACCGAGCCTGTCTCTCGGCTTCCTCTGGGTCCATTCGCGCTCGTGACTTGTCCGCCACCACGGTGATGGCGAACAGTGCAGTGACAACCCCGATCGCGACCAGCAGTTTCCTCGTCTTCAGATTGGACCTCTGCCCACGAAGACGGATCCATCCGTTCTGGATCAACCAAATGAGAAGCCAGAACATCACGATCGCCAGCAGAATGATGAACTTGCCGATGAACCAATCAATGATCGGTGAATCTCTCACATCAGCAAGGAAGTGGAAATCGAGGTATTGGTCATCCATGCTTCGGTTCTCCTCGCGATTGCATGCCATGCCGGTCCTGCCGCGGGTCCTGAGCAGAATCGCAAGTGGCAGAATACGTTGCACCGAAATCACATTCGGACATCAAGCTACTCAATTCCTTCTCGACGTTCACGATGGCCTTCGCCTCTCACAGTTCCCGTCCAGCCGACGAGTGCTAGATCGTGCCTGCATCGAGCGGTGACCGCAGTATTCTTGCGCGAGCCCGTACAAAGAGTTCGTGCGCAACGAAATCGAATTCACGACGCACTGCCACCACACAGGTTTCGTTCTGCTCCGGAGCCCCTGCCAGTACCGCAAAGGTGCGCTTCGTTCGTGTTTTCGTCAGGCGAGTGGTTCAGCCGAGCCATTCGGAGATGGTGGCGTTGTCGATGCCGCCACCGAAAGAGTGGAACACCAGCAACGCTTGCCCCGACATCACCAGGCGGCCGTCCTCGGCGAGGCCGATATCGAGCATCCCCGCTTGCCCTTGGACCTGGCACCACACGAAGTCGGGAACCTGCAACAGCCCCGACGCCGGGTCCGTATCGAGGTCCGCCGGATGAAGGGACACTTCACCGAAGACGTTGTCCTCGAGCGCTTCCGCGGTCTCACGGTCCACCAACACCAGCGGGCCCGCACCGATCAGTCCGTCGGTAGGTTGCCGCGTGAACACGAAGTGCGCCCTCTCCACGGTCGGCGGCAAGGTTGCGGTGTCGATAACTGTGCGATCCCCGACAAACCCTGGCTCTTCCGGGACGACGACCCAGTGGTCCATTGATTTCTCCCCTTGAAGTGTTGTGGTCGAAGCAAATTCGAGATTCTTGCAATCACATGGCTAGCCGTCGCCCAGGTCTTCGAGAACGTCGGCGAACACCGAATCCGGTAACGGGTAGTGCTCACGCACCGTGGCACGTCGATGCTCGTCGAGCCACCGCAGTGTCCTCTCTCGATCACCGGCAGTAGCCACCTCACGAAACTGTTCCCAGAACATGACAAGTGGACCTGCCGGGTCGGCAGCCCGGCTGCGGAGATAGTCGAGTTGGCTGTCGACGACCTCGAGCGGTGACCCGGTGTCGGTGATCACGCGATACGCCGCCAGAAACCTCCAGCTGGTACTACGCGACTGGTCTCGGACCAGATACTTCTCCTCCAGAAATGCCGAGAAAAGCTCAGCCGGCTTGGTGTCGAATAGTTGCATTGCTGGGCCCTGAGCCCACTGCGTCACTATTGCCGCAGCGGAGGCGGTGTCGAAGATGTCGATCTGCAGTCGGCGGAACTCCTGGTCCTGAAGCCTACTGTCGGGAATGTCCTGCCTCAGAGTGATGGCACGAGGAATGAGCGGTTCGAAGAGCCGGACATGGCCGATGGTCAGTTGTTCTCTGTTGGGGATCGGATCGATCCCGACGGTGTCGAACCACCACCGAACTGGCGTGTGCAGCAGTTCCGCTCGCAAACCGCTACCGATGATCGTCCAGTTGGGCCCGAGCTTCTGCACCGCCGCGCCCAGCACCTTCTCCCACGCAGCGCCTCTTCCTTTCTTCGGAGTCAGATCCGCGATCGCATCTTTCGCCATCTCCCGCAACTGATCCCGGTCCATTCCCAGGGACTCGAGCACCTCACTGACCGATTTCGAAGGCTTAGGCTTGTCATCGCTCATCAGTACACATCCTGTCCATCGAACGTCATTCGTTGTCCATCGTTTCAGGGAGAAGATTCTTAATCCAGTTCAACGGAATCTGCAGGAACTGCGCAACTTTTTCTGCCCAGGCCCGGTCAATAGTCGCGTTTCCCGTCTTGAGATCCCACACCTGAACGATAACCATCGTGGCATCCTCAAACTCGTCGATGATCGTGCGGATGAGTACGACATCAGGTCGGAAGCTTCCCAGCTCACCTCGACCCGCGACTTCCGGTCCCCCCTCGATCGGCCTGAACGACACTTCCGGCAACAACACAACTCCAGGAAACAGCTGTCCGACCTGTGGAGAGAGAATACTGCGGACGAAACCTTCAAACATCGAATGCGCGAAAATGCCGAGTAGCCACGGGGGTAGGCGTGTCCCGTAAAGGTCAAGTACGGTCCACCATGCCAGAGACGCCAGATACTGCAATATCGGCTCCACATGGTCAATGACGACCTGGTCCTCAGTAGTTGGCGGCGAATCAGGCGGAATGACTAGCGGTGTCCTCGGTGTCCGGGCTGGGCCCGGCTCGATAGCCGCTGATGGTGGCACCAGTTCGCCGGGGAGCGGCTTATCAGGTGATGTCGTCCCAGGGTTGGGGGTAGAAGGCCGCTCTGTCGGATCTTTTATGGCACCTGGCTGGGGGATCGTGCTCGGGTCGGGATCGAAGGGGTCGAACTCCGGGGGCCCGGGTTGTTGGGGCGCACCGGGTGCCTCGGGATCGACCGGAATGTGGCCTGGGTTGACCGGATCGACGGCCGGTTGCTCGCCAGGTTCGGGAGCCGAAGGTTGTTCGGGGTCAACGAATCCAGGTGTGGTGGCGCCGGGGTCTACTGGTGGTTCGAAACCCGGATCCGACGGTGTTGCCGGATCGCCTGAATCCGGCTCGCTGGAGGGATCTTGCGGCTGGGTCGGATCGTGATCACCCGGCAGACGCGGTACAGGCCGCGGTGTGGGCCTCCGAGGCGGCGGCTTCGCGGCAGGTCCGGCCGGCCCGGGCCTGGCGTGGCCGGGAGTGTCCTGCTCATGCGCTGGGGGCAGCTTCACGAACGGAGAAAGGACAGTGCGAAGAAGTGCCTGATCCTGCGGAGAAAGCAGGGCCATAGCCTTCACAAGCATTTCGGCGAGATTCACTCCGGCCTCGAGCGCCCATTCCTCGAGGTTTTCCATGCGGCCGAACAGTTCCGAATCCCCCAGACCCACACCTGCAAGGATCTGCGCGAACAAAGCTGCGATTCCAGCGGTGAGCATGAGCCCGGCTTCGGCTGCACTGAAGATGCCGCCGATGATCGGAATTCCTGCCAATTCCGCTTGGGGTGTGTCGGTTTCGTTCGGTGTAGCGGGCGCTGGGTCGATGGATGGGGATGTCCCGGCACCTGGTCCGTCCCCGCCGATGTCCTCGGCCGGCGACTGCTGCGGGATCTGCTCCGGCACTTGCGCCGGAGCCTGCTCAGGGACTTGTGGTTCGGGCTCGACCGCGGGTGGGACTGGTGGTTGAGTGGGTTTCGGTTTCTGTACTGGTGAATTGGGGGCCTTATGGCCTTCGACCTGGGGTGTCTCGTTCCAATGTGGACCGTCATCTGAGCGGGTGCCGTCGTCCTCGCCGGAGATCTTGGTCGGGCGCGCCGGTGCAGGCGATTTCTTGCCGCTCTGTGTGCGATCCTGCGGGTCCGCCAAAATCGGATACAGAACGTTCTCGATACCGGCGGTGTCGACGACCTGGACGAGCTGTCCGTCCCGGATCTCGTAATGCGTCGGAATGGGTGTGCCGTTGGCGTCGTACGCCCACGGGGCATCGATCGTCGAGACCGGATTCCCGTCGGCGTCGAAGACCGTGACCGTGCCATCGGGATTGACACTCATGCGACCGCCGGGCGGCACCGTCACCGGAATCACGGATTCGTGCGACGACGTTTCGTCGTGGATCAGGAAGAAGAACCGGTACCCGTCGGAGATCGGATCGAACACCCGCAACGAGGACTGCCCGCCAGGTGAATACGCCATGAGCGGTGAAGCGATAGTTCCGACGACCTGCGAGAGCACTGATTCCGGTGTGCGGGGGCTGAAAGGTCCCGGCCGCCCGCGCACTCCGATACCAGCAGCGGCGAACGCCGCAGCGCCGATCAGGGTGAGTTCGAGATACCGGTCACGGCCCGAGTCCTCCACAGTTGTGGAAACATCTGCTGCCGGGTCCGGAACCCTTTGGGCCGGTGCGATATTCGAATCCGAATCCGCGGGGATCGGTCCGGGACCACGATCGGGAACCGCTGTGGGTGCGGTCGATCCTGCAGGCTGCGGCGTATTCGGTGCAGGTCCGCCGGTGGTCGACGGAACCGGAACTCCCGCAGGGTTCTCGACACCAGATTGTGTCGGCGAATTCGTTTGCCCCGGTTGCGCCGCACCGGGCACGGGAACGATGGGGGTGCCGTTATAGGCGGGAAAGTTCGTCGGAGCATTCGCCCCGACATTCGGGCCACCGCCCGGAGCCTGTGCACCGGGAATCCCAACGGTGGTCGTGGGTCCAGCGGTTGCGGTAGTGGACGGCGCAGTAAGACACGGGTTGATGTACTCAGGCGGGATCGGTGCACCAGGTGGTAGTGAGGCGATCAGGTTCAGGTAGATTTGATGATCACGTGCCCGCACCGCCGCGCAATCCTCTTCCGGTGTCGCATGCGCCGGTCCGGCAGTGAGCGCGAGCCCCGCACCGATCACGCCGGCGGTCCCGGTCAACAGTGCGCCGGCTGCAAGAAACCCCGCGAACGACCTCTTGAGTCTCGGAGCGGACTTCAACGTCGATCACCACTGCTGCCCGACTTCTTCCGCACCGTGGCAATCAATTTTTCTGCGCCCCACCAGAACAGGCGCCCCGCGATCGACATCCACAGAAAGAACGCCAGATACACCAGGATCGTCCCGTAATCCTCGGCCCAACCCCCGAGTCGCCCGATCACCGCGAACGCTGCAATCAACAATGCGAGCCCGAAAACGGTGGCGATCACCGCCTTCGACGTTTCGCTCAATTCACTGTTCGGATCCCAGTCGTCATCGCCAGCGTTGCGGTCGCGACCGACAGCAGCTCGTTGATCAGCTATCGGATCAGGCCGAGAATGATCAGCACTACGGACAGCCATCACATGAACTCCAGATAATAAACGAGAACGGCAGCAGGACAGATGAATTCAGAGAGGATCTGAATGCGACAAGATCGAATGGCGCGCTAAGTCGATGTCAAGGCGCACAACGAAGTCAGAAAACAGTCAGTTGAGGCGCGGATGTCGAGCAGATATCCCCGCGTGACCGCCCCGGGATCAGAGGTCAGAGCCAGGTGGGATCGGAGTACACGAACAACGTGTTGTCGGACGTCGTCGTCGACACCGAGAGTTGCGCGTACGAGCGGATCGTCACCGGCCCCATGCACGCATCAACCTTCACGTGCACGTTCTCCGCAGTGATCGACGCCGTCGACGACTCGAGATCCTTCTTCCCCAACGGAATCGTCGTGATCGTGCCCGGCGCAATCGTCGACTGAATACTCGGATTCACCGACGCATTCACACCCACGCTCGCCGACGGGACACCCGAAATACTCACACCGACAGACGGACCGAGCGAAAAGCCAAGCCCCACGCCAAGTCCAGAGGAAACATCGATCTGGCAGCCGATCTGCAATCCCTGCTCCACATAACCGGTCTTCACCGCCGAATCGCCCGCACCACCAATCGTGCCGGTCACCTTCGCCGACACGAACCCCTCACGGGTGAACGCCGTCGTCGCCAGATTCGGCACCGGATTCGCCGAAAGTTTGGTAGCCGCAAGATCCAACGACCATCCGTCATCGGTGACCGTGCTCGCATACTTGTCTGCCAACGCCGTCGGGGCCGCCGAGGCGGTTCCACCGAAGACGATCCCTGCTACGACAACGCTTGCAGCACAAACACTTACAGCCCCAACCAAAGACTTCACACAGGGACGTGCTGCGCGATTCGATTGACCGATTCCCATGGACTGCTCCCGAGCTTCGAACGGCAACCTGACGGTAACCGATAACTAACTGAACAAGTTACCGGACAGTACCAATCGTCCCGTTTGGCCGCCACACCTCCAAATGCCCCGGAGCCGAAATACCTCGAAACTCCAATAACAGACACATCACGAAAGCAGGCCGACCTGCATGGGGGGAACTTGTCACAACGTGTCCGACATCACGTTTCCTGTTTGGCTCACGCGGTAGCGCCCCTGCGTTCCGGCCGTTCTCCGAGACGCGAGCGATAGTCGAAGGCATCGTGTACCGCTACCGGTGCGGGATCACTGGCGGGACGTACCGGAAACGCTCGGCCCGTGGCAGACGTAATCGCGTCTGTCCCAAGGGGGCGGTCGGTGTCCTAACGTCACAATTGTCAAGGACTAGCGCTCTGCGGGCTATCCGAGCATGAGTGCTTCTCGTTGACATGGACTGTCTCAATCGAGCGCACGCCGAGACCGATCGTGGAGTCTGACCGCGAACCAATTCAGCTTTGGGTCGCTTCGAAATCAGTTTTGTGGCGATTCGAAACAACCTGCATTCCGATAACAGAAACGCACAAGAGCCATTAGCGGCGGACAGCAGTCCATAACGGGATTGCAAATGGTGCTAGATTCTGGCAATGCCTTCGCCCTCAGGACTGAGGATTAACACATGACTCCACCCGGTGCAGGACCGATGCAGGAACCACCCGGTTGGTACCCCGACCCGAATTCGCCGTCTCTCCGCTGGTGGGATGGCATCGAGTGGTCCGATCGGTGGGCGCCAGCCTCGAATCGCCCAAATGGCGCCACGACCTCAGAGGCGACACAGATCGCATCTCCGAGTCCAACAAATTCCGGTCACTGGCAAGCGCCTTCTTACAGCTCTGTACAGGCCTATAGCCTCAGTACGTCGAAGACTGCTACGGCGCCGAAAAAGAAGCAGTTCACCGTCCTTTGGATTGCCGGACTGATCTTTGTGGTCGGACTCTTCGGCTCAATTCTGGCGAACAATTCCAGCGGCAGCTCAACTGCCGAAGCAACCAAGACCGTCGAAGGGCCCACAGACCCACAAAGTCTCGCGTCAGCTCTTCCCACAGTCGGAGATACGTCCCTCGGCGACCTGAACAGCTACAGAACCCTGGACGAATCCGAATTCAAGAAGATAATGCATCCGTCAGGGAACCTCGTAGAGTATCCGTACCCTTATGTGGGCTCGCGTGTTGTTCTCTATGGCAAGGTCGACGGACTTCCATCAGGATACGAAACCGCTGGCGGTGGCACCTACTTCGACGCCACCGTCAGCTGGCACGACCTCGGTCCAATAGTCAGCTGGAGTCTGAACTCCGTCGACGTACCCATCATCGGCTTGAGACCTGAACTTGGAAACGTCGAACCTGGCAGCAACCTTGCGATCTATGCGGAGGTTCGCCGCCCATTCCTCAATGGAGCGAAAGTATTCGACTCAGCGCTGCGCAAGCCATTCCTCATTGCACACGCAGTGCGCGTGATTCGCTAGATCGACGCGTGGGGCGGTGGTTTCATAAATAGCCGGGAACGACAGCTACCCGTAGCGGCCAGATCTTCCGGCTGTCGCTGACTTGTTTGAATGACGCCAATGCATGCCAGACCGACAACCGCATCTGAACACCGACAGGTACACACAGATGCAACGAGCACCCTGAATCCCCTCGAAACACCCCGCAGTGCAAGCCCACCAACCTGGGGCAACGCCATTCAGTCACATTCCCAAGCGGAATACGCGGGTTCGATTCCCGGCGTCGGCTCCACAGATTCTCCGCAGTTCAGAGCCCTTTTTGGGGCAGTCGCACTTCGCTTGTATGGGTCCCAAATCCTGTGACAGGTACACCGCAGGTACACAACCTCCTCCATTCAGTGATCAGTCAATGTGAATCCAACGCGAATGGGGGGTGATAGAGGACCGCGTCTCGAAATTCTGCAGTTCATTGATGCCGTCCGACAGGTCGTGACCCGGCCTAAATCGGTGTCCATTGCGCGCACTGTCAGGAGAGTGCTGTCGACCTCGAAGCCGATGGTTGCCGGTACCTCGGTTCGTTTGCCGTCCATCAGTGATTCGAGCGCGACTACCAACCAATGGGGTTGGAAACTGTCTCTGCTCGGGCTCCGCGCGCTTATCAGTTGAAGTTTTTAAAACCGATCTGCCGTAGCGCACCCGGACGCCGGGGACCACAACTCACGCAAGAATGCAGTTTTTCTCACAATCACAACTGTGAAAAGACCCAAGTCCGTCAAAAATCACCTTCGGAGAGCATCAAGTACGTATTCTTTCTCAGTACCGGACAGCCCTAACCGTAAGTCCCAATGCACGACCATCGGTCAGCACATTAAAAACCCTCACCAACCTACATCTTGCCTGCTCGGATCATCCGTGGATCAACTCATACACTCCAGATCCGGAGAGCCGGATAAAGCTCGAAGAAATACCCCAGTTTCGAGGACTGTCACACTAGCGTCGCGCCAACTTCCCGAAGACCTCAAGAAACCGGCAGGTTGGCCCCAATTCGATAGAAGGCCGTACGTGTCCAGAGTCAAAACCTTATTCCTCGCAAGCATTGCAGCGTCTTCCCTGGTTATGACATTCGGAGCTACGGCTTCTCACGCAACTCCCAAATCGGACGCGGCGCAGGAAAACACCTCGACGAGTGTTGTCTCCAGCGATGAGGCACAGATCTACATCCCGGAGGATGTTGCGAAAAATGTCCGCTAACGGTGTCCCCGCCAGTAAGCAGCACAGCCCAGAGTATACAGAGATGGCGTTGGACGAATATTGGACTCCAGAGCGTATGGAAAACGCAATCCCGGTGGATATGGACGTCTAAGGTGTAGTAGAAATCTCACCAGAATAAACTTCGACACCTTCGGAGGAGAAGAAACCACCACTGAATGCCGAGGCACCCGCGGTGTCCTTGTCAGACCCGATGGGTCCGACGGACCCATCGCCGGACATGGAGGAGCCAAGCCACGACACTACAGGTAGAGCAGCTACTCAGACAGAGAACGATATTAACTCTGGGCTGATAACTGCGGCGGTCACACCGACAACCACATATGCGCCGGCCAACGGCAAGGTCTTTTTCCGGAAAGTGTGCACTTTGCCGGAGGTGCTTCTGGTGGACCTTGGTTGGTGAACTACAACTCCTCGAATGGCCTCGGATATATCAGGACAGTCACCTCATTCGGTCCAGGCTCGCCTGCTTACATTGCAGGTCCCAATTTCGATAGCAGGACCTCTGGCCTGTATGCAGTAGCGAATGCTGCCGGGCTCTAGACGGAGAGAGGAGGTGAATTTGAAATGAATAACGTCCTCTTTGCTATCGTCAACGTGATCGTGGCGATGGCGAACGGTTCCACGATCCCCTTCTCATTAGAAGGCGCAGGGCCACTAACCGCCCCCGACTTGTAGAGAAGATCGGCCGACCGCATGTGGATGACAGTTTCAGCTCTGCCTGAAACCTGCATATCAGCAGATGCGCGGATCGTGCGGTGGTCACAAACACAATCTTCCCTTCCTGGGCAGGAAGGGAAGATTGTGTTTGACAGGTCCCAAATAGTCGATCGAGGCCGCCCCGAATAGGATCAGCAACCGAATGTCCCAGCGACGCCGGTTTGATCACGCAAGTGTGCACCGTGAGCAGAATTCACACAGAGGTCGATTTAATGTGCATCTGCTCAAACAGCATTCTCAGCTCCGGGTGATCGAATACGTCTGTTGGCTCGAGTGCCCTTGCCACGTTGAGGCAGCTACCGATCCCGGACGCGGGCGGGAGCTGTCGCTTGATGTTGACCACGATGGACCTGTACCTAGTTGGCGCCGACCATTTCAGGTCGTCGACCAGGTAGCCGATGGAAGCGCTGCGGTCTTCGGTCTGATCACGGGCGGCCGCACTATTTGGTGAGGATCGGTCGGTCGCCTCTTGAAATGTAATTGGCGAATCGCTCAATTCCTGCTTGTGAGAAGCTCCCTCGGCCTGCGCGTTTCAGTGCGGCTTCGACGAATGGGAGTGGTTTCCTGCGGTATGTGCGGTAGATGCTGTCGAGTACTGGTTGCAGTGCCCGGCGTGCGAGGTCTGCTGTTTCCGGGTCTGAACCCCCGAACTTCACTGTCACATTCGGCATAGATACCCCTGTTGGTCGAGTGTCCGATTCCCTGGCCGGAAGCGTACGTATCGGGATTGCGAATCAGTACAGAAACACCAAAACGGGGCGCTAAGTCCCTACTTGCGGTGGATGCGATTCCGTCTTTGGGTTGACGAAAAGGGGCCCGACCGCGGCGTGCGGTCCGGTTTCTGTTCTACGACTGCGGGTTACGCCCCGAAACCGAGGCTGCGGGTTTCGCCTACTTCACGTTGGGTGGCGAATTGCCGATTCTGACGGGTGTTTGCGTCAACACATAGCGAACTCCCCATTTGCAACGTCCAAGCAGAATGACCCCCGCGACATAGTTGCCGTCTTCGACGAGGTACCCGAATTCTTTGAGGGGATAGCTACCGGCCAGCCGAAGGTGCCCAGTCCCGTGGTCGACCACCTACAACGGGCGTTCCACGGTTCCGCAGAAGTTCAATGCCTGTGGTGCAAGGACCCGCGGGGTCGTCGCCCCTGCGACCACTGGCGGAACTGTCCACCGCTGTTGCCTCGGTTGGCTTTGTTGACCTTGACGGTGGCGTACTCGAGGTTGCGCTTTCGACCGCGTGGTCGGGGATCTGGAAGTCGTAGCTGGTCTGCAACCAGCCTGTTCCATCAGCCTCTGCGATGAATGTCCCGATGGGTAGCGCTCGGAGACCCAAGTCATCGATGCCAGTTTCCGCGATCTCATTGCCAACATGCCCCACGACGTTCTATGGTTCATTACATGAGTAATGAACCAGTGAACACCGAGCGCCGATCATCGTGATCGACGACGGACGACCACTGTTCCAGCAGATCGCCGAGCAGATCGAGAGTTCGATCATCGACGGCTCACTACCCGAAGACGGGCAGGTGCCGTCGACCAACGAACTGGCGGCGTTCCACCGGATCAATCCGGCCACTGCAGCCAAGGGCCTCAATCAACTCGTGGGCGAGGGGATTCTCTACAAGAAACGCGGAATCGGAATGTTTGTCACTGTCGGCGCCCGCGATGCACTCAGGTTCAGACGCCGAGAAGCGTTCGCACGCCAGTACATCGAGCCGCTGGTCACGGAGGCCGACCGCCTCCAGATTTCCCTCGACGAACTCAAATCCATGCTGGACGACCGGAAGGCGGACTGATGAACGCAAGCACGACAACGAGCGAGTCCCACGTCAGGCGTTTCGACGAAACTCAACTCGTCGCCTCGATGCGCTCGGTGGGCAGAAAGTACGGGGACGTCGACGCGCTCGCGGACGTCTCGTTCGAGATCAGCCGCAACAAGATCTACGGCCTGCTCGGCCGCAACGGCGCAGGCAAGACCACGATCATGCAGATACTGACCGGGCAGGACCTGCACACCAGCGGCGACGTCGAGATATTCGGGGCTGCCCCTTTCGAGAATGCCGACGTACTGGCGAACGTGTGCTTCGTCAAGGAAAGCCAGACGTACCCCGAAGACCTCAAGGTCAAGCACGTACTCGTCGCCGCCGGCCATCTACTCCCGAATTGGGACCACGCGTTCGCCGAGACACTGCTCGACGATTTTCAACTTCCCCTCTGCCGCAAGGTGAAGAAGCTTTCGCGCGGCATGCGGTCAGCATTGGGCGTGATCATCGGGCTTGCTTCCCGTGCACCGCTCACGCTCTTCGACGAGCCGTATCTCGGCCTCGATGCCGTTGCACGCCAACTGTTCTACGATCGTCTGCTTGCCGATTACGCCGAACATCCTCGCACTGTGGTGCTTTCGACTCACCTGATCGACGAGGTAGCCAATCTGCTCGAGCACGTGATTGTCGTCGACGGCGGCCGGATTGTCGTCGACGAGGACGCGGATGCACTGCGTAGCCGCGCCGTAGTGATGTCCGGTCCCATTGATGCGGTGGATGCCGTTGCCGCGTCCGGCAGGGTCCTGCGCCGGGAGACACTAGGCGCCCACAGCCGAATCATGTTGCAGGCCGATGTGACAGAGACCGAGCGAATCCGACTGCGGGAGGCGGGAGTCCAAGTGGAACCGGCATCTTTGCAGGAACTTGTCATCGCGACTTCGACGCAGCGCAAGGAGATCACCGCATGAGCATCACAACGACAGAGCCACGGACGGTCCCGAAGGCGCCCACTCGGTCCAGGATCGGTTCCGTCCTACAACTGCACACAGTCGCGTGGCCGTTGCTGATCGCCTGGCCGGTGGGCATCCTGTTGATCTCGTTCCTGATCAGCTTCACTATCTACGCGATCGTCGGGAACGATGAGGGTGAAGGATTCACCGGCAGTGTGTTCTCGGTTTACGGTTTCGTGCTGGCGTTCTACCTCCAGTCGATGACGCAGACGTTCCCATTCGCGCTCGGACTGAGCGTGACTCGACGCGAGTTCTTTACTGCCACAGCGGTAATGGCGCTGGCACAGTCCGCAGTCTTCGCAATTGCGCTGCAACTGCTGTCCGTGGTGGAGTCCGCCACCAACGGCTGGGGTGTGCACATGCGCATGTTCGGCATCGCACGCTATTTCACCGACAACACCGCCGTACAGTTGCTCGCGCTGTTCGCGACGCTGCTGCTGACCAGTTCGATCGCAATGCTGACAGGTGCGATCTACCAGCGGTG
The DNA here is from genome assembly GCF_053470465.1 of Rhodococcus sp. GB-02. Lineage (NCBI taxonomy): Bacteria > Bacillati > Actinomycetota > Actinomycetes > Mycobacteriales > Nocardiaceae > Rhodococcus > Rhodococcus sp. GB-02. Next base: position 1,590,771 of record NZ_JBPUKE010000001.1, on the reverse strand, counting down.
GAGGACCACCGGCCTACTCGCCTCCCTCACCGGACTTTTCGGCTTGCTCGGCCTGTCAGCGATCCTGATCACGTGGGCTGGATGGTGGCCGGCGATCGGTTCGTGGTTCGCCGACACCACCCGAGTTGTACCGATGGCACTACTCCCCCTGGCTCTTGCCATCGCCTGCATCGCCGGAGCCTGGACAACATTGCGTCGCGCAACGCCGTGACCGCGCAATCATGTGCGACGCCACATGTCGCGCCGTCTCGGAGTGCTCCTCGGATCAAAACCGTCTAGACAGCTCGTCCCCCTCCCTGAGCCAGGAAGGGGGACGAGCGTCGCAACAGCGTGCTATCCAGACCCCGATTTGTCCGCTCTACTGCCGAGCCACCCGCTCTACAAAACTCGAAGCCCGCAGCACCAGTTCATCTTTCCGATCCTGGCGCGCAGCGGCGGCATCGTAGCCGGCATAAGGGAGCGGGGGGTCGTTACGAACGTTGTCCGAGCACTGGAAGTCTCGGCAGATCAGTGTTCCGACCGTGCTGCCACGTCGACCAGCGGGCCCGGCCAACTTGGCGCCGTAGAAGACGACCTCGTTGGGAAGTCGCGTGTCTCGGCACCAAGAACACTGGGCGCGCGACCGCGGAGTGGCCTCCGCTTGAACGAGCAAGACTCCGATGGTCTCCCCGTCGAGTGTCGGGACGATCGCGTAGGCGCGTCGGCCCATCTTGGGATCTCGCCAGCCCAGATAGTCGAGAGCGTCGAAGTCGATGGTGCCGAAGCCGTCTGGCAAGGTGAGATCGGACTTCTCCTTGCGACTCGCGTTGACGAGGCTGGCACGGATAGATGTATCGGTCAAAATGATCATGGGTGTATACCAATCGTGGCTCGGTGAAGGTGGGTACAGCTCATGGCCCGATCAGCACCAAGTGCTGTCGGGTCCGAAGTGCGCTATCTGTCGCCGGCGAAGACGACGCCGACAACCCCCTCACACCCATGGGGCTTCACCGTGTACGTAACCACACCGCGATGGTAGCTAGAGGCAAGCGTCACCGGCCACTCGATTTATCAGTCACGCCACACCGCAGTGAACTCGTACCAAGGTCCGCCGAGGTGAGTTGCGGAGAAATCATCGAACCCCGATGGTGGGCCGCTGGGCGCGTACGCCCGCCCACTCGAGGTGATGAACATGCTGTCGTTGTCGATGAAGTAGACCTCACCGGGACGTACGACATGGGCACTACTGATATCGAACTGGCCGATCTCGAGCTCTTCGAGAGTCGATCCAGGCTGCTCCAGCAGAGCAATCGCGATGGTCTCGAACTCGCCGCTCTTGTCGAGGAAAGTTGCTGGTGGCATCAACAACACCGCAGCGACCACGGCGATAATGGCAACCGGAGAGGGCAGGATCCACCACGACCACCGTCGGTCCTGGCCGAGGACATAGAGGGTACGGATTGCCCACACCAGACCGACCACGCTCGAGATGAGCAGAGCCACAGCGCTGACGAGGATGGGATCCAACCATCTGAACTCCCCGAACGGCGAAGGCCACCAACCGTAATGCTCGCGGATCAACGCAACAAGCGGAATAACGGTGAAGGCAAGAAGAATCGGCCCAGGGGGCTTGGCGGACGCCGGAGGATCAGCTACCACCATTCACCCAACGACTTCGGCCTTCTCATCACCCCACCGTATCTGCAGGTCATGGCAAACTCAGTTGCATGACGAACGCCTTTGCAGTACAAGCACTCTCGTTCCACCCACAACATCCACCACAGCGATCGGCACTCTGCGCCACAACCGGCACACATAGACAATCTGCACAATCCGTACAAACAACGCGAATCGTGCGACAATCGGACGGTGAACGAGACCGCGAGTGGAGTTTCGCACCCGCGCCGACCGCGACTACTGAGCGTCGGCGTCCTCCTCTCCGCCGCCCTCCTGTGGTCCACTCCCCTCGCCGCCGCCGCGCCCACCGAACCCGGGCCAGCCAGTTGCATACCATTCGGAACCGCCCAACTGCCACCAGGTGCGCCCTCCGGTGGAGGTCGAGTCGGGTTGGCAAACCTACCGACATTCACCAGTTCAACCGCCCCCGGCTCGGTCGAGATCCGCACGCCAACTACCCAATTCAATCGTTTCTGGGACTTCGCGCTCGTCGACCACGACTTACTCGCTCGGCCACGAGAGCCAGGCGCATCAACGGCTGAACCGTGGCGTTTCGTGCCGATGCCCGAGTGCCTGCGTGGACGACTGGTCGGGATATCACTGGACGACGACGAACTCGTCGCGGTCGACGACAACGGCTGGATCTACACGATGGACAACGCCTCCCAGGATCCGCTGGTATGGAACTGGACCTCAGCGTGGGGTGCGCCCCTGTGGAGCGGCACAGGTCGACAACTTCCAGGAGACCGGCCGAACGGGTGGGCACTGAGCGTCTCGTCGCCTTGGGACAATCAAACTTTCACCGACATCGCAGGACGGATTCACTTCGTCGTGCTCGCTAAGATGACGATGATCCCCACGCTGACCGCGGACGGCAGCCGAATAACCTACGCAGACCCGTGGCTGCCCAACGACGACAGCTACGAGATCGGCGGCCCGCTCGGCGGGCGATTCCAGGCGGACTCGCTGTCGGCGGCCGGATCAACCACTTTCGTGATGAACAAGTACGGCGACATGTACACCCGCACATTTGATTTCGATTCTTCGGGATCGGACTCGATCTTCTTCCGCTACAGCTGGGAAGATCAGTCGGACAAGCCGTCGGCACCCAACCTCGTGGCCGAAACTCTGGACCGCAGCACCGCCGCGATCCAACTTCCGGCGCCCGACTGGGTGCACCAGCCCAAGATTCCCGGTGAAGTCACATCCGCGATCAGTGTGCACTCACTCGGTCCCGGCCCGAACCGGCGTGAGTTGCGTGTCGAGGGCCGCCGCGGCGCCGAATCCGGTTTCTGGCACAAGGATCTCGTCGGGGATGCTTGGGAGTTCACGCCGACCGGCGCGTCCCTCCTCGGCACACTGATCGAAAACGGGCCGACAGACCGGTCGACGGATACTCTGTCCCCCGCTGCCCCCTGGCACTTGTCCACGACCTTGCCCGCCCGCGACGGTGCCATCGACGGTCAGGCTCTGATCGACATCGGGTTTCCGTACTCTGTGGTGGATCCGCGCATGCTCGACGCGATCGGCCAGCACGCACAACCGTCCGGATACCGACTGGACGTGGACCATTTCGACCCGGTCGCCACCACCCGGACCGCAACCGTGACTGCACCGGATGGCACGGTTCTTCCGGTCGTCCTGCACACCGCCGACGGACTACGGATGGCTCCCCGCGCATCCGGCCTCGATGCCGATCCGCGCCACCTCGTCGGGGCAATCGAGATCCCGTCGGACGCGTACGCGGATCGGGCATCGAACCCCGCTCTGGACGCGTTCGTGCAGGACTGGATGCGCGGAAACCACATTGCCGCGATCACGCTCAGCGCCACCGACCACGACTTGGTGATCCGCTAGCCGAAGCCAGCGCCGTCCACCGTGTCACCTCGATTAGGCTCAGCAGATGGTCGACACCACACCCGACGTGCCGATATCACCCGTCGACGCTGCGAGCTTCCAGCTCGGCATGCACGTCCAGCCGTACCTGGTCACTATTGCCGGACTGCTCTCTCCGGGTGGCTTCGTCGATCGAGACGGTCGACCTGATCTAGTGCGACTTCACCGCACACTCGCCGCTCACATCGCGCAGGAGCCACTACTGCGGCAACGACCGGTTATGCGGAACGGGTCATGGTGGTGGACGGAAAACGACATCGACTTCGACCTCCATCTCTCGCTTGACGAACGCGGGCCTACAGAACCCGACTTCGAAGCCGTCTGTGGTCGACTTGTGATGCAACCCCTCGACACCACGCGACCGTTGTGGCACATCGCCTTCGTTCCTGCAGCTCGACCGGGTCTGTGCGGCATCGTCATCCGAGTGCATCACGCGGTTCTCGACGGCGCCAGAGTCAGCGACCTTTTCGAGCGCTTGTTCGCCTCGCCTGATTCGAGAAGAATCGACCCGGGCGCTCCCGTGCCAAACATCCCTCCGAAGGCCGCCGGTTCCCTCGACCTCCTCCGATTTCGAATCGGCACTTTCCTGCACCGGCCAATCCGATCACGGGTGTTGCTGGGCGCCATTGGTCCCACGAGATCGATCTCGTCCGTCAACGTCGACACCTCTCTGATCGAGCATGCCGCGCAGCAAGCGGGAGGAACTTTGAACGATGCCTATCTCGTTGCGGTGGGCGGCGGACTGCGATTCATCCTCCAAGAATGCGGCGAGCCCATCCCCACGTCGATTGCGGTATCGGTACCCGTCGCAGTCACAGCGATCGGTAGCGCACGCAATGCCGTCGGGTTCATGATCATCGACCTCCCACTTCGCGAAACCGACCCACAACGCACAGTCGCGATCGTCGCGAAGCAAACCGCTGCGGCCAAACCTTCCGCACGCGCTGCGGGAACAACCTTTCGGTCACCGCGTATCGCCGGCATTTTCGACAAGCTCGCAAAGCGGCAGCACATGATCGGTGCAGTCGTGTCCAACGTCCATGGACCGAGCGGCCCGCTCACGCTCGACGGGGCAGCGCTCGTCGAACTCTGGCCTCTGGGCCCGTTGGCGGGCAATGTCCGCGTCGGCTTCACCGCAGCGTCCTACAACGACACACTCTGGATCGGAATTCAGGCCGATGCCGAGCATCTCCCACCTGCAAGCAAGATCGCCCGAGCCGTCGAACGGACTCTCGACGAAATAGCCAGCACTGCACACTGACTGGATCTACTGCCACTATCCGATGCACCTCGCCGCTTGGGCAACGGATACTGTCGAGACGTCTCGACAACAACTCCACTGATTCGAGCCTGCAAGCCGGTGTCGTCACGACACGATCGTCACGAGGAAGGCGAAAGATGTTCACACCTGCAGAATTCGGCAAGGTCTCGGTACTGGTTCCTGAGAACGGTGGTGCCGTCCCCTACGGAAACACCGTGGTAGTGCACGGATCTGAAAGCACGCTCGTCATCGACCCCTCGCTATCCCTCGACCGAGATCCCGTAGGTGCAGATCTCGTATTCGTCAGCCACGGCCACGAGGACCACATCGCCGGACTACGCCATTTCGACACCCCGGCCTATGCGCACCACCTCGACGCACCCGCAGTCGCATCCCTCGACACGATGCTCGCCAATTACGGCCTTCCTCCGAACGAACGAGTCGAGGTCCAGCAGTCGATTGATACGCAATACGGCATACCCCCGAACCACGAGAACGTGTCGGGGATCGCGGGCGGCCACGCCTTCGACCTCGGCGACCGCACTGCGACAGTCATTCATTTGCCAGGGCACACCCGCGGACACTGCGGGGTCCTCGTCGAACCCGACGGCTTCTTCTACGTCGCCGACATCGACCTCACCTCCTTCGGCCCGATGTACGGCGACCTGGGTAGCAGCGTCAACGACTTCCTCGACTCCATCGACCACGTCGCAACGATCGACGCACGCTGGTACGGAACCTTCCACCAGAAAGGCGTGGTCGAGGGCAGCGACGAGTTCCGTCGCCGGTTGTCTGCCTACCGCGACAAACTACTGAGCCGCGAAGACCGTCTCCTCCAATTCCTCGGCGAACCAAAACTCTTGGAAGACATAGTCGCTCATCGACTCGTCTACCGCCCCCACGTATCGGCCCCGTACGTCGACGCCGTCGAACGACGGACAGCTCAGCTACACCTCGAACGACTCATCGCATCCGGTGCCGTCACAGTAGACGAAAACAAGGTGTTTCGCCGGACCCTCTGACATCCCTGGCGAACTGATCGCGCCCTTTCGGATACTTCCGAAAATCGTACCGAAGTTCACCGAAAAAGATCTGGCACTCAAGGTTGCAGAGTGCCAGATTCGTTGGTTATCATGTTCTCGCACAGTGAGTTCGGTCGCCGTCGAGGTGACGGTGACCTTTCTTCGACGTTACGGGAGGTGTGTTGCTGTGCTTCGTTTCGATCCTTTCACCGACATCGACGCGATCACCAAATCCTTGCTTGCTACCGGAACCGGTAGTAACCGAAGTCCACGCTTCATGCCAATGGACCTCTACAAGATCGATGACCACTACGTCCTGCATGCCGATCTTCCCGGCGTCGACCCAGGATCGGTGGACGTACAGGTAGACGGCTCGACCCTGACCTTGACCGCGCACCGCAGTGCCCTCTCCGAAGAGGGAGTGACGTGGTTGGCCGGCGAACGTTTCACGGGTACGTACAGAAGGCAGCTGTCCATCAGTGAGGACATCGATTCCGAACGGATCGTCGCCTCATACGACAACGGCGTGTTGACCGTGACCTTGCCGATCGCCGAGAAGGCAAAACCGAGGCGGATCGAAATCTCGTCGGGGCCGCCGTCCCGCACTGCGAACTCCGAGTCAGAAGCTCAGGGTCAGATCGTGGCCTGACCTGTTCGGCCTGTAGCGCTACCCATACATCGGGATCGCACCGCAGGATTCTGCAGCGCATTGTGCGAAATCGCCTGCACAAGAACCGTTCATCCCAGGAGGTCCACTATGTCCGCGACAACCATGGCCCCCGCCACCACCCTGGCCGAACCGGTCGTCTGGAACGAAGACCCGCAGCGGCAAAAGTGGTGGAAACGCATACTCGCAACCAGCCCGCCGGAGAATCCCCACAATGAAGAATTTCAACCCTGACAGGCCCAGACCGATCTCGACGGATGCGGGCACCCGCATCTGATACGGCGCCTTCCGTCCGTTCATCCTGGCGGACGGAAGGCGCCGTTCAGGCGTCTTTGCACACGCGCAGCTTGCAGGTCGTTCACCGTGCAATCTGCGCATACCAGCCGGCACTCGAGAGAAGAACCGCCCGAAATGGGCGAAGCAGGACGAAACACTCACACACCCAGGACGAAGCTCGCCGCCGCCCTCCAACCGTGACACGTACGGTTAATATGTAAACGTCAGTGACCTCACTGGCGTTCACCGGCCTCGTCGGTCCCCTGAATTGTGTGGCCGTCGAGGTCGTCTCATGTCGCCACCCAACGTGGCAGTGGTCAGGCTTCTGCACTCGACGGCGGCGAAGCCGTCGCCAGACCCTCCAGAAGGATTGCCAGGCCGCGCTCGAGTTCGTCCTGCCCGTCGTAGTGAGCCATGATCGTAGCCATCGACCGTAACCTCGGAAACTCGGCGAGCGGAAGCCGATGCAGACCGAACCGGAGGAGATCGTCTGTCTCCTCGGAATTTTCGGATACTGCCCTGGCTGAACCTGGATTGTCCGGTCAGCGCCACGAAATCGAAACGGCAGTCGGATAATTCGGATTCAAAGACGGAGATCACACCCCGAGCAAAACTGAGATCAATCCCTTCCAACGTGAGATACCGGATGTCCAATCCACCGCTACCCGCAGACAGGCCACGCACATCTACCAGACCATCGTCGGTCCCCGCCCATGGGGAGACGAGAGTGTGGGGCGGCTTGACGATCCGCGACTGATCGAGCAGCTGCGCCCGTAAATTATCGACGTCCTCATCTGACCAACGTCGACGTAGGGAGGTGATCGCGGACCGGTTCACGGATTCAATAGTATCGGCAAAATCCCCAGCGATTGGCTGCGGCTGTCCAAGAAGCGAACCACCACGCATCAGCACTTCGGTAGGAATCACTTCTCGGTGCGCGCAAAAACAGCCGGACCGTGAAATGCACGGCCCGGCTGTAGCGCTCACGCGCACCAAGTGGAACTCGGAGTTAACTCGGGTACTGAAACCGGTCGTGTACGAGTCGTTGACTCATCCCCGGATCAGTATCGAATTATTCACTCTCACAAGTTGATTACGTCGCCCACAAAGATCTGATCGGGATTGACGATCTGTGGATTCATGTCCCACACCTGCTGCCAGGTGAGACCTCGTTCTGCCGCGAGGTCGAACAATGTATCACCGGCTGCAACGACTACCTCTGAGCCGGACGCTGGAGTCTCCGACTCCGGAATGCTTTCTACCGGTGCAGATTCGGATGCCTCAGAGTAGACAACGGGCACAGGCGCCGGTTCCGGTGCAAATTCGGGTGCTACGTCCTGTGCCGGCACGGGCGCGGGCGCGGGAACAATACTCGACCCGGTATCGCACGCCCCGATCGAACCCAGGAAGGACATGGGATCGACTGCGCCTCCACTGTGAATGCGGAGGTGCAGATGTGGACCGGTGGAGCTACCGGTGTTACCCGTTGCCCCGATCTGGTCGCCTACCTCGACGTGTTGCCCCACACCGACCCATGTTTCGGAGAGGTGGCCCATCTGAATCTGCTCGCCACTGTCCGCTTCCAACTGGATGTACGTTCCGTATCCACCCGGATCATTTGGTCCGGCAACAGAAATCGTGCCCGATGTCGGCGCGTGGAGCGCGGTGCCGACGTTGACAGCGAAGTCGACTCCGTCATGTCCTGCGTGATACCCCTGCGAAAGTGATCCGCTTACCGGCCACTCCCAACTGCAACTCGCCGACCAGCCTTGCGCACCGGCCGTACCTGCATTGACAACTGCTCCGGCCCCCACAAGGGCGCCCAGTCCTGCAGTTACGGCGATGAATCGTTTTGTGCTGGAAGGCTTGTGTTTTCTGTGCTTACTCATAATTTCCTTGAATGATGTGCTCGGAGCCGGCGCAGGTTCCACCGCCAGACAGCACTCAGGACGTGCTGAGCTACGCGGTGCATCGCACCAAGACTCCGTTGGAGTGAAATTTTCGGATTGCGCCATGGAGAGAAGTACGGTGACACTCTCGAACGCGATCGCGCGCATAGACCCGCAGGTCTGTATCTCCTGGTGACAGCACAGGAGATACGGGTTCTACATCGAGGCAGTGCCTGAATCGATCGTTGATCGAGGACGACGAATGCCGGACCGAACTGAGGGCATGTTGTTCGAAGATCGACAGGGTGGGTGTCTACCCGGTTGGTCGGAAACGGGGTGGAACATGGAGATCCTTGCGTTGCGGATGAGGAATCACCTCATACGCTGTCGTTTCACGACGCTCCACACCACGGTTGAATTACCTGGGTACATACCTGTTTTTGCGCTTTCGACCCGACCGGTCGATATCAGGCGCCACTTCATTCCACGGCATCTGGTGAAAGAGTCCCAGTGCCTCACATCACTTCTGGAGACGATACCGCGCCTCGGTCACCCGGCACGTCAGCGTTATCGAGATGGGACATACAGCTGGCATTGCTGCTACACGCCGAACGGGAGACCAGTGCACGTTCCGGCATCGGAAACGCGCGCTGATCTCCCGTCAGGTCGATCTACTAGCTAGTGCATCTATGGTTTGCGCTACTTCTCTGCTGCGTGATGGGCGGCGATGTATCCGTAAACCAGCCCCTGGCCGATCGTCGCGCCGGCGCCCGGGTAGGTGTGACCGAATACGTTGGCCGCGGTATTACCGATCGCGTACAGGCCGTCGATGACGCTGCCGTCCTCACGAAGCACGCGTGCATGCTCGTCCGCCTGCACACCGCCGCAGGTGCCCAGATCGCTGAGCGTCATCTTCACCGCGTAGAGGGCGCTCTTGTCGAGCTGCCGAAGATTCGGGTTCGGAGACACTGTCGGGTCGCCGTAGTACCGATCGTATGCACTGCCGCCGCGACCGAACTCCGCATCGCTACCTGCAGCAGCGGCCTCGTTGAACTTCTGGAAGGACTCGGCAAACGCATCCTCGGGGAGACCGACCTTGCGGGCGAGTTCGGCCGGACTGCTCGCCTGGTGCGCGATGCCCGACTCGAAGAACGCCTGCGGAAGCGGCTGACGGGGGAAGATACCGCCTGCGAACACATAGCTGTTGCGGTACTCCTGGTCGAAAACAAACCACATCGACTCGGCCGGATCGCCAGCCTTTTCCCGTTCGAGCACGCGCTGGCCGAACGACATGTAGTCCGTCGCCTCGTTCACGAATCGACGACCGGTCTGGTCGACGATGAAAGAGCCGGGCAGCGCACGCTCTGCGAGCATCACCATCGGCGGGCGGCCCTTGATGCTTGCCACCGCGGGGAACCACCAGGACTGATCCATCGATCCGATACCAGCGCCGAGCTCTTGTGCTGCCTCGATCGCTTCGCCGGTGTTGCCCTCTGCGCCCAGGCTCTCATGCTCACCGAGGCTCTCGGACTGGTACTTGTGGCGCCACTCCATGTTGTGGTCGAACCCGCCGGCTGCCAGAACGACACCGCGTCGGGCGGTCACCGTCACTTCACGTCCGTCTTGCACAACAACTGCACCCGTTACGCGGCCATCTTCGGTGATGAGCCGAACCAACGACGTTTCCGTCCACACCGGGATACCGGCCTGGACCACACCTGCGAACAGGCCGGCGGCGAGCGCCTGACCGCCTGCGATGTATTCACGCTTGAGTACGTACTTGCCGTAAACGCCCTGCGCCAGGCGGCGGATGATGCGAGGGAAAGCCTTGCTCGGCTTCTTCACCATCAGGTTCATCCACTTGTAATCCGCACCTGTCACCGGCATCGGCAGTCCGGCTTCCATCAAACCGGGCCTCAGGCGACCGCGTTCCGCTCCCAGTACCGACGCGTCGAACGGCAGGCACTCGCAGGTACGTCCGGCGGCGCTACCGCCCGGCAGTTCGGGGTGGTAATCGGAGTATTCCTTGGCCCAGAAGAACTTCATGGGCGTCGTGCGGTAGAGCATGTCGACGGTGGCCGCACCGTTGTCGACGAAGGCTTCTCCTCGTTGGGCAGGCGCAGTATCACCGACCACCGAACGCACGTATGTCTTCGCGCGCTCAACGGTGTCGCCCGCACCGGCTTTCGCCAAGATCGGGTTGGCTGGCATCCAGAACGCCCCACCGGACCGCGCCGTCGAACCGCCGACGTACTGCGTCTTCTCCACGATCAGCGTGGACAAGCCGAGTTCGTTCGCGGTGAGGGCGGCAGCCATGCCGGTACCGGACCCGATCACCAGTAGATCGACAACGATGTCCTTGGCTTGTGTCGCGGGGGGTGCCTGATTCTTAGCCATTGAACAAATCCCTTCACGTGGTTATCGACGTAGAACGCTAAGGCAGTCGCGGCGCAGAAGGTTCCGGATGCCCAGTCAGCGGGACATTGCGAGTGGATTGGCGAAAACAGCTCTTGCCACGGTTCGGGCGTTGTGGCCGTCTCAGCAGAACTACGCCTTGCCCTCGTCGACCTTTAGGCTGCTCTCGTGACGACAGACTCCGGCATCGTTGACGAAACGCTCGGCACCCTTGTCCGCGGGCACTACATCTTGTCCGACGGTGAGCGATTGGACGACGACTACTACAGCCTGACCTGCAGCCTCGACGGGCGGGACGTCGGATTTATCGCCCACTCACTCGAGCCTGACGCCGTACGCGGCATGCTTCCCCGCCTACGCCACGTCTTCGAGCAGCACCAGGCTCTTCATCGTCTGGCTGTCGAAGCGATTGTCAGCGAAGAAGCTCCGTCACAGGACGAAGTGATCGATGCACTGCGCGATTTGGTGCTCGAGTCCGTCGAGGTCTTTCCCGACAACCACGTCGTCCTTGGTCTGACAGACTCGTGCGGCTTGCATTTCATGGACGGGTACTGGCCGGCGGTTCGTTTCAACGGCGGCGATGGCGTCGTCGAGGTGACTGTCGAATCCTGACCGCGATCCTCGTCTCGGACTATCTGCTGATGTTCCTCGGCACCGATGAAGAATAATCATCTACATGAAATGGAACACCCCTACAGAGACCGGCTGGTTCGTGAACCTTGCCGAAGGTGGTTCGGCCGTATCGATATTCGATCCGTCGGGGAGCGTCCAAGGCGAACTGATTCCCGCACCCGACGACGGATTGGAGAGCGTTGCCGACGGGCGGAAGAGGAAACCGTCAACAGCCGAGCAGGATCGACCCAGGCTCACATTCCGCAAAGGCCGACCTGCATCACTTCGATTGTCCGACGGAACGATCGGGACCCTGATCGACCAGAAGCCAAAGGCCATGCGCCGCAAGAACAAGCTGTGCGAAGTCGATATCGCGGGCAGAAGATACCTCTTCGTTCATTCATCGGGCCGAAAGGCAACAGCCCGGCGTGACGGAATCGCATTGGCTCACATGGAACGTGGGCGATGGTCCGGTAGAAGTATCGTCACCAGAAGAACCCTCACGGCAACGGACACCCTTGACGAATGTGTCCTGACACTGTTTCAGAAGGTAGTGACACCTGGACGTACCGGCGCCTTCGATCAGGTACTGACCGACCTCAGCAACATATGACGTGCGCCACATTCGGTGGATCTCAACCGCACTCGAGATACTAACTTTCAACTCTTAGGTCCACGGACATGCCTTGGACACAATGAGTTTCACATCTCGGATCGGAAGGCTGAAGCCAGATCATGGTCAATGTCGACGCTTTGAACACGCTCGCCCAGCGATTGTCGCCGGGTGCGATGATCACAGATCCAGATCTACTCAAGTCCTATCGGCAGGACTGGAGTTTCGATCCCGCAGCCGGCACGCCGATCGCCGTCGTACGTGCTTCGACGACGGCAGATGTCCAGGAAACCTTGCGCTTCGCCAACAGTCACAATGTCCCGGTCATTCCACGGGGCGCCGGCACGAGCGTCGTCGGCGGATCCACCGCCGTCGACGGCGCTATCACACTCAGCCTCGAGCGAATGAAATCCATTCGAGTAGACGTGTCGTCACGAACCGCGATCGTCGAACCAGGGGCCATCACCAATGCCGTCAAGGCTGCTGCCGCACGCGAAGGTTTGCACTATCCACCAGATCCGTCGTCTTATGAAATCTGTTCCATCGGCGGTAATGCCGCTACCAACGCAGGAGGACCGTGCTGTATAAAATACGGCGTCACCAGTGACTACACCCTGGGCATGACGGTTGTGCTGCCTGATGGGTCCGTCGCCGAACTGGGCGGAAAACGGACCAAAGACACCCCAGGGCTTGCATTGACCAAACTATTCGTCGGCAGTGAAGGAACGCTCGGTGTGATAACCGAGCTGACGCTGCGACTCATCCCCCAGCCTCCGACTCCCCACACATTGGTGGCCTTCTTTCCTCTGATGGCAGACGCAGTTGCCGCTGTCCGAGACATCACAAGTTCCATACGCCCTTCAGAACTCGAAATTCTCGACAACGCTGCTATCAAGGTGGCGGAAGACTTCCTCAACATGGAACTGGACACCGATGCCGGAGCACTACTGATCGGGCGATCCGACGCCGGTAACGGCGCAGAGACAGAGATGAAATTGATGAGCACTCTCTGCGAAAAGCATCGAGCCACAGCCACATACGCTACCGACGACCCTGACGAAGGCGAACTGTTCATCCGCCCCCGCTATGCCGTTTACGAGGCCTTCGAGCAGAAAGGGGTGGTCATCGGCGACGACGTCGCGGTACCCATCGACAGACTCACTGAGCTCACCGACGGTATAGCCGACATCGCAAAGCGCTACAGCACCACCATCGTCAGCTACACCCACGCCGCTGACGAGCTCACGCACCCAGTCCTCAACTACCCCATCGGAGACGAGGCCGCCGCGGAAGCCGCCTCTGCAGCACGACAAGAGATCTATGAACTGACGAGAAACTTGGGAGGTTCTGCAACGGCAGAATATGGTGTAGGACAGGATAAACGAGATACTCTTTCGAATTCGCTCGATCCCGTCGTCAGCAAACTGAACAGGACCATCAAGAATGCTGTCGACCCCAACAACATCTTGAACCCGCGCGTTCTGATCCCCTCGATCGGCTCGACGGACGGCATCTGAGGCCGCTACTGTATCGAATAGCGACGAGTACCTGAATTCTTCTGTGCAACCGGATATGGTGAGGCTGTCGTCTTCAATACAGCGGTGCAAGAAGGGAAGTTACGACCAAGACGTTATGTCGGGGAATACAAGCAAATCACCTGGATATGGCTGGAGGCTTCCGTGATGAATCTCGTTCGCCGACTGAGCGTCTGCGCATCCGTCGTGATCGTTTCGGCTCTGACGCCGGTAGCCCTCGCATCCGCTTCGGTGACCATTCCGTTTCAGATCAACCCTGCGCCGTACGGCAACCCGAACGGCAGCTTCGACGCGCCCGCCGTCCGCTGCGTAGCTGTAGTCGACGAACAACCCGGCACGGTGACGATCACCGGCGGCAAGGAAGACCGCTGGGGATGCCTGCTCTCGTCCGAAGTACGCTGGCTGAACCTTTCGACCGGGGCCTCGGGATCCGCTCGGCTCTCGGACGGTCTGAACGGAGTCCCGGCAGAGGCGATCGTGCAGACCGGGACCGGTCAAGTCGCTGTCGCCGTGATGTCTGTTGCCGGATCCATCATCACCCCAGGTGTCACATCGTTCTACGTGCCGTAGCACCAGAACTCCGCATCACGGACGCGGTGGTGCCTAAGCTCCTGTTTACCGACCCGTCATCCCGGTTAGCCTGAAAAGACGCTACCGAGAGGACGCCCATGACCTCGTCAGTGCACGAAACAATCGCAGTCGATCTGGATTTGATCGACGTTTACAAGGATCTCCACAGTCACCCTGAGCTGGGGTTTCACGAAGATCGCACGTCCAAGATCGTCGAAAAATATTTGCATGCATTGGGATTCGACATCACAACCGGAGTCGGGACTACCGGAGTCGTCGGAGTCCTGAAGAACAGAGCGGGCCCCACAGTGCTGCTGCGTGCGGACATGGACGCCCTCCCGGTTCGGGAAGAAACCGGATTGGACTATGCCAGCACCGTGACAACGGCCGACGATCAGGGAAAGACCGTCTCGGTCAGCCACGCGTGCGGCCATGACCTGCATACGACCTGCTTACTCGGTGCGGCCCGGATCCTCTCGCAGGATACGAGGACCTGGTCTGGCACTCTTGTCCTCGTCTTCCAACCGGCTGAGGAACTTGGCGCGGGTGCGCAAGCCATGGTCGACGACGGACTGTTCGAGCGATTCCCGAGGCCCGACATCGTTCTCGGACAACACGTATCGCCGCTACCGGCGGGCACGATCGCCGGGCACGCCGGCCCCTCGTATGCGGGATCGGACTCGTTGCGTGTGCGACTGGTCGGAAAAGGCGCGCACGGATCGATGCCGGAGAACTCCGTCGATCCCGTGGTCATGGCAGCCGAAACCGTGCTCCGCCTACAAACTGTCATTTCACGCGAAGTGCCGAGCACTGCGACGGCGGTCCTTACCGTCGGCTCCATTCATGCTGGAGATGCCGCCAACGTCATTCCCGGTGAAGCGGAACTCCAACTCAACATCCGTAGCTACAACGCCGGTGTGCGTCAACGCATCCTCGACAGCGTCGACCGCATCGTCCGGGGCGAAGCGGCCACCGCCGGTGCACCCACCCCACCGACCATCACCGAGACTGAGCGCTTTCCGATCGTCGTCAATGATCCGGCAGCGCTGGACAAGACCCTCGATGCTTTTGCCGAATGGTTGGGAACGAACAAGATTCTCGACCCCGGCGCGGGCGCAGGTAGTGAAGACGTCGGTGTCCTCGCGACCAATGCCGGTGCGCCACTGTCGTACTGGCTGTTGGGTGGTACCGACCCTTCACTGTTCACGACAGGTGACATGACCGATCCGGCTTTGCGAACCGTGCCGTCGAATCACTCTCCGCACTACGCCCCCGTGATCGAGCCGACCCTGACAATCGGTGTGAACGCCTTGGTCGTCGCGGCCAGGACGTGGCTCCCAACTCCCTAGGGTAATGCGAGTCCGCAAGCGATCGACCGTCCATGCGATCAAGGCCGCAAACGCGTAGGCGCCGCCGAGAAAACTTGCAGCGCCCCACCCTGCCGCGTCGAAAACCATAGTGGTGGAAACCGCCCCAGCCGCGCTGCCCAACGAATAGAACACCATGTAACTACCGATGATCTGCCCCGACGATTCCGGCGTGTTCGCGACGATCAGATTCTGGCTCGTGACATGAACAGCCTGCACGGCAAAGTCCAACGCAACAACACCGACTACGAGTAACACCAGCGAGTGCGTCGCCTGCGCGTTGAATACCCACGACAGCAAGAGAACGACCAACGACGCCCCGGTGACGCGTTGCGCTTTGCCTTGATCGGCCCACCGGCCGGCACCGACCGCGCCCAATGCTCCGACCAATCCTGCGATTCCGAAGAGCCCGATCTGTGTGGTCGACAACCGCCATGGTTCCTCACTCAACGGCAGGGCCATTCCGCTCCACAAAGCACCAAAGGACGCAAAAAGGAACAAGGCGATCAGTGCCCGGGTGCGAAACAGTCGGTTCGTAAGAGTCAATGTCACGACAGACCCCATTGCGCGCACGTACGAACGCCTATCGGGTTGCGAACGAGGATCTTTCGGCAGCATCGTCAACGCGACGGCCGCGACCAGTACCGAAATGAAAGTGGATCCCGCGTAGACCGCCCGCCAGCCTGCCAGATCCGCAACTGCGCCGGCGACAGTCCGAGCGAGGATGATGCCGACGACAACGCCGCTGGTGATGACACCGATGTTTGCGCCCCGCTCGTCCGGGTCACTGATTGCCGCAGCGTAGGCAACTATGACTTGAACAACTACCGAGAACGTGCCTGCGACCGCCATCCCGATCAACAGCTGCAGATTCGTGGTGGCCAGAGCAACAAGGATCGTTCCCGTTGCAGCAGAGACGATCTGGATTGCGATCAATTTCTTTCGATTCACGAGATCGCTCAGTGGCACCAACACGATCAACCCCACCACATAACCGAGTTGGGCGAGTGCGACTACGAAACCGAAGCCGGCCGGAGGAATGGAAAGATCCGAGCCGATTTGCCCGAGGAGCGGCTGTGCGTAGTAGATATTGGCTACCGAGACCCCGCAGAGCACTGCGAGCAACAGGCGAAGTCCGCGAGGAATTTTCAACCTGCCCCGTGCGTTCTCGACAGCATGACGTGCAGTCACTTCCACCTCAACTTGGTTGCGTTTTGATACCATTTGGAGGCTACGTCAATACAGTTTCAAAACGCAACCAATGAGGAACTCGATGCCGGATCGCACACAATGGACGGACCCGCACTGCCCGACGGCCCGAGCGGCCGACATCATCGGCGACAGATGGTCGCTGTTGATCGTGCGTGACGCCTTCGACGGGTCATCGAGATTCAGTCAGTTTCAACGAAACCTGGGCATCGCAAAGAACATTCTCACGGACAGGCTCAAAGTCCTTGTCGAGCAGGGAATCTTCGAAGTCCAACCGAACGCGCAAGGTACCCGCAACGAGTACATCCTGACCGAACGCGGTATGGATCTGTTCATCGTGATCACCAGCCTGCGACAGTGGGGAGAGCGCCACGCCTTCGATGACGGTGAGCCACACTCGATCTTGATCGACGACACCACGGGCGATCCGGTTCCCAGGCTTCGACTGATCAACGCGCGGAATATCGACCTGGACCCTACAAGTACACACGTGGAGAAGGTCGAGGAAGGTTGACTCGCAACTCGCCAGATTGATAGATGAGCGCGCGGGATTCGAAGTACGCGCATACTCCGATCATGACTGTCGATCTCGAGTTTTCCTGGCCACAGTTTCTCTGGATTGTATTCATCTTCGTCGGCGTGCCCACAATCATCGGCGCGGGCATCATCTGGACGATCTGGCGTTCCGAACGAACTGGCCTGGAGCACTCCACGACCGCCCACGGCGCCGGGCACACGGGATCGGGCCCACTAGGACTGTGGCGCACCGGCCTATTGGCCTTTGCACTGGGCGGTCTGTCTTGCGTGGGCTGGCTCAGCTGGTCAGCCGACTACAAAGGCGGAGTCCGCGGCCCCGGCCTGCCTGCCCCGACACAGTTCCCCACCTGGCAGGTCGTTGCCTGTGGACTGACAGTGATTCTGGCGTGTTTCGGTTCCGCACATTGCTCGCGATGGATGAAGGCGGGCGGTCTGACTGCAGCTGCCGGCACTGCTGCAGGATTCACCACAGCATTCAGTATCGACGCCAGTACCGATGTCACCGGACAGGCAGGCGTGGGCGTCGCACTGTCCACAATCGGGTGGGGCCTCACCCTTACCGCACTGATGCTTCTGCGCGGCAAGTGGTCGCGACGACGCTGAATCTGTCCCTCAGTGCGGTTCACCCGCGGCGCGTTTCAGTGGCGCGGGCAGTGTCGTCGAGGTGACGGTCGAATCTTGACGAAGGAATGGACGTGATGCCCAGACGGATCAGTATCGCGAGTAGTGCTGAATTTCCTCGCGATCTGCAGCGCAGATGCACTTTCGATCGAGACCGCGGTCGGCAGTCACTGCGCAGAAGCGAACCCCGAGCGGATCGTGGGATTCCATACTGTGCTGACACGCCGGGCAGATCGACGGTGTTTTCTGATCCTCGTCAGTCGACTCGGATTGCCCTCGTGCATTCGACACATCGGACGGGTTCGACGCCATACAGGCGCTCCAGTTCTCGGCCGTTCGACCACAGACCGGGTTGGCGTCGAGGACGACATGGCTTGACCGCGCATATTCGAATGACCCTCGACGTACCCCACGCTACTCGCTTCGGCACACCGGTTTGTACCAATTTCTGCCCACGCGACAATCCCGGTCGAGCAGGATAGAACTACTGCACACACCATTTCCGTGCAGGATTCGAATTCGTGCAGCATTCGTCGTGAAAGGGCTTCTCGTGAACACTTTCCAACGTGTATCCGCCGCCGTGAACGTAGTGGTCCAACCACTGATCGGTGCTCCTATCGTAGGCAAACTACTGGGCCGTTCAATGACCGTCATCACCTACGTCGGACGCAAGTCCGGTCGCACCTTCAGCGCGCCCGTGTCCTACAAACGAAAAGGTGACCATGTGACAATCGGCGTTGCCATGCCGGACAAAAAGAGTTGGTGGCGCAATTTCTATCCGGAACAAGGTCCGATCGTTCTCCAACTGGACGGTATCGATCGCCCCGGCGAGGCACTCGCACACCGAAAAGGCAAGGGTGTCTACGTCTCCGTCGAACTCGCTCCCGTCGACTGACGGGCTCGAACAGACACCGGCGCAATCATATTCAGCTCTCACCCGCCGCCTCGCGAGATCGTGGTGATTCAGATCTCGTGACGGTCGGGACCTTTGACCCTGTGCAATCGACACTCGGTCTCGCACCCTTCGACGCGGGTTTTTTTGTCGAACATCGGTCGGACAACCCGATCCTGTCGGGACATTACCGTCCGGTAACATCGACGGCAGGCGTGAGCTGGAAGAGGTGACCACCGTGACGATCGGCATCTATCTGGTCGACGACCACGAGATCGTCCGTCGTGGATTGGCAGACCTGTTGAATCAGGTATCGGGATTCAATGTTGTGGGCGAGGCGTCGTGTGTTCGCGAAGCCTCGGTCGGAATACCCGAATGCCGACCCGACGTGGTTGTCATGGACGTCAGACTTCCCGACGGCAACGGTGTGGAACTGTGCCGAGAACTGGCGTCGACCTACCCGGACGCGGCCACCTTAATGCTCACGTCGTACTCCGACGACGACGCACTGCTCGACGCCCTGATCGCCGGCGCGCGTGGATTCGTCCTCAAGAACATTCGCGGCCACGACCTGGTTTCAGCGATCCGTACGGTTGCTTCCGGCAAATCGCTGTTGAACACCCAGGCGGTGATCGGTTTAGTGCGGCGCATCCGATCCGAGCAGGAGTCGGGGACTGCGGCAACCCTGTTGACCGATCAGGAACTCTTGATCTTCGAGTTGATCGGCAAGGGACTGAGCAATCGAGAGATCAGCACGCACGCAGAACTCTCGGAAAAAACAGTCAAGAACTACGTTTCACGCATCCTCGAGAAACTGGGTCTCGAACGTCGAACGCAGGCTGCAGTTCTGGCGACAAAGCTTCGTGCGGGCACTTCTCACCCGGATCCTTCGGGCCTGGCGACTACTCACCTGCTGACGCCGTCCGGCTCGCCCTTCTCCGCCACCACGGGCACGCACCATGCCAGGTAGCCGCGACGCGCTCATGCTCAGCCTTTTCGGCGACATCGCCGCAAGCGCCGAAGTGGCTGCTCTGAACCCGACTGCGATTCCCAAGCTGCTCAGTGCCGTGTTGACTGTCGGGTCCACGCTCCAACTCGACGAAACCCTGCAACAGATAGTCGACGTTGCGCGGCATCTCCTCGAGGCGGATTACGGTGCGCTCGGGGTGAAGTCCCCCGACGGCCGCTTGTCGCGATTCATCCACTCCGGTTTGGATCAGGGTCAGGTTGCCGAGATCGGGCGTCTTCCCGAAGGTCACGGGCTACTGGGCCTGGTTGTTCGAGAACCCTGCCCAGTTCGAACCGACCGCATCTCCTCGCATCCGTCCTCGGCAGGGTTTCCAACCAATCACCCGCCGATGGACACGTTTCTCGGTGTTCCGATCTTCGTCAGGGGCGAGGTGTTCGGGAGCATCTACCTCGCGGACAGCTCGGACCGGACCGCCTTCGACGACCGTGACGAGGCCGTACTCCGGATCCTGGCAAATGCTGCGAGTATCGCAATCGACAATGCGCGTCTGTTCGAGGAATCCCGGACGCGAGAAGCCTGGCTCAAGGCCGTCGCCGCCGTCAATGCACGTCTGCTCAGCGGCGGATCCCGCGACGAGACGCTAGCGGAGGTGGTTCGGACGACGCGGCATCTCACGGATGGAAATCTTGTGTGCGTGGTTCGCTACGACCTCGGCAGAGAGCCGGTAGTCCACGTCGCCGATGCTGCCGATTCCCAGCGTGTCCCCGCGATCGGCTCAGCCGTCGATCTGTCCGGGACCGTGATCGACGACGCTGCGCGCAGTCGTCGGCCGATCTCTGCACCACATGGCAGTTCCGTTCCGGCACTGAATGTTTCCGGCGACGAATCGGTGATCGCACTCCCCCTCTCCGGAACCTCGTTCGGCGGCGGAGTTCTCTTCGCGTCACGCCGCAGCGACCGCCCGTGGGGTACAGAGGAGATCGAGCAGCTGACGGCAATGGCAGACATCGCTTCTGTCACTGTCGAATTCGCAGAACAGCAACGGAAAGAAAGACTGGTGGACGTCCTCGAAGATCGCGACCGAATCGCGCGTGATCTCCATGACCACGTCATCCAACAGCTGTTCGCCACTGGATTGAGCTTGCAGGGGGTATTGCAACGCCCAGGCGACGAGGACACAGTTCGAACCGTATTGGACACCTCTGTCGATCAACTCGACCGGACAGTCCGCGAAATTCGCACCGCAGTCTTCGACCTCCACACGAGCGAGATGTCCACGCCCACAAGTCTGCGGCGGCGACTACTCGACGCCGTCAACGGTCTGTCCGGCCACTCGTCGATCACTCCCAGCGTCACTTTCGAGGGAACCATCGACAGTTCCGTCCCGGCTCGACTTGCCCCGCACGCCGAAGCCGTTGTGCGCGAAGGCCTGAGCAACGCTCTACGACATGCGCATGCCGACGCCATCGACGTCACAATCCGGGCCACCGAGGAGCTTGTCATCAGCATCGTCGACGACGGTGTGGGTATCGACCAAGCGACCAGAATCCACGGTCTCGACAACCTTGCGACCCGCGCTCGTCAATGTGGAGGCTCGAGCAACATCACCAGCGAGAACGGTGTCACCGAATTGGTCTGGCGTGTTCCGCTGAGCCCCAGGCGAAGTCCGATACCGATCCATGGCCGTTGAGCATCAGAGTGGATCGAGTTGAGCCTTCAGCAGGCAGCACTCATTACCCTCGGGGTCCGCGAGAACATGCCACTGTTCCTGCCCTGTCTGGCCGATGTCAGCCGGGCGCGCACCGAGACCCAGTAGGCGTTCGAGTTCGGCCTCCTGATCGCGATCAGTAGTGTTGACGTCGATATGCAGGCGAGGCTTGCCCTTCTCCGGTTCATCTCTGCGACTGAGGATGATCGTCGGCTGTGGACCGCCAAAGCCTTCGCGAGGGCCGATCTCCAACGAACCGTCGTCCATTCGATCGAGCACGACGAAGTCCAGGACCTCGCACCAGAACCGGCCCAGCACCTCGGGTTCCCGGCAACCGAGCACCAGTTCACTGATACGGCATGCCATGACAATCTCGCTTTCTTTCCACCCGTGAAGACAACTCTCTCGACCGTACCGGACCACGTGATCTACGCCATGCCTCTGTTCCGATCCTAGGGACCTTTTCCCCTCGTCCGAGTTCCCAGTCGCCACGATCATTGCGTTATGTTCCACAGTCCCAGGCATTCTCGGTATTTCGTCGCGTCGATTCACGTAGGCGGCCGTCGTGGTTGATCTAGCACCCCGGCCGGTCAACGAGGTCGATATCCACGTCGGCGCAACTCCCCGAACCGCTCCGAAGGGTTCGAAACTGGTCGAGATCCTCAGGACTACCGATCACAAGATGATCGGCCTGATGTACATCGTGACATCGTTTGCCTTCTTCCTGATCGGCGGACTGATGGCGCTGCTCATGCGCATGGAATTGACCGTTCCGGGAATGCAATTCCTGTCCAACGAGCAGTACAACCAGTTGTTCACCATGCACGGAACGATCATGCTCCTGCTGTACGCGACCCCGGTCTTCTTCGGATTCGCCAACTACCTCATGCCACTGCAGATCGGGTCGCCGGACGTGTGTTTCCCGCGACTCAATGCATTCAGCTACTGGTTGTATCTCTTCGGCGGCCTGATCGCCTCCGCCGGATTCGTAACACCCGGTGGTGCGGCAGATTTCGGCTGGACCGCTTACGTGCCGCTCACCAGCGAACTCCACTCCCCCGGCATGGGCGCCGACCTGTGGATCATCGGTCTCACGCTCGGCGGCGTCGGCACCATCCTCGGCGCAGTCAACATCGTTTCGACGATCGTCTGCCTGCGCGCCCCTGGGATGACGATGTTCCGCATGCCGATCTTCACGTGGAATGCGCTGGTCGCCAGCATGCTGATTCTCCTCGTTTTTCCGCTGCTCGCTGCTGCCTTGATCGGACTGTGGGTGGACCGGCACCTGGGAGCGCACCTGTTCGACCCCGCCACCGGTGGAGTCATGTTGTGGCAGCACCTGTTCTGGTTCTTCGGCCATCCCGAGGTCTACATTCTGGCGTTACCGTTCTTCGGCATAGTCTCGGAGATCTTTCCCGTCTTCAGCCGCAAGCCGATCTTCGGGTACACCGGATTGGTCTACGCAACGCTGGGAATTGCGGCACTGTCGATCGCGGTGTGGGCACACCACATGTACGCAACCGGCGCCGTTCTCCTCCCCTACTTCTCGTTCATGACCTTCCTGATCGCAGTTCCCACCGGAGTCAAGTTCTTCAACTGGATCGGAACGATGTGGAAGGGGCAGTTGACCTTCGAATCGCCCATGTTGTTCTCCGTCGGCTTCCTGGTCACATTCTTGTTCGGCGGACTCTCCGGCGTCATTCTTGCCAGCCCGCCCTTGGACTTTCATGTCACCGACACGTACTTCGTCGTCGCACACTTCCATTACGTCCTCTTCGGAACGATCGCCTTCGCGACATACGCCGGAATCTATTTCTGGTTCCCGAAAATGACCGGCCGGATGTTGGACGAGAAGCTCGCCAAGATTCACTTCTGGTTGACCCTGATCGGCTTTCACGCAACATTTCTCGTCCAGCATTGGCTCGGCGCTCAGGGTATGCCTCGGCGGTACGCGGACTACCTGCCGTCGGACAATTTCACTCTTCTCAACACGATCTCGACCATCGGCGCGTTTGTGCTCGGAGCCTCGACGATTCCGTTCATCTGGAACGTTTTCAAGAGCTACCGGTACGGCCGAATTGTGACCGTCGACGATCCTTGGGGCTTCGGAAACTCGCTCGAATGGGCGACGTCCTGCCCACCACCGCGACACAACTTCACCGAACTCCCCCGAATCCGCAGTGAGCGGCCCGCGTTCGAATTGCACTACCCACACATGGTCGAGAGAATGCGCGACGAGGCGCACGTCGGACTGCTTGGACACAAGTCGGTTACCGGGGTAAGCACTGAGGTGAAACAACATGAATGACGGCACGAAGTACCGAGCCTGGGCAGAAAATCAGCAACACGAATGCCGAGCGAAACCCGGCCATCTTCTCGCGCCGTTGATCGCCCTCATGTTCGCGGTCACGACGCTCGTGTGGTTGCCCCTGACGACTGCCGTGTGCTCGATAGTCGTCGCAGGATTGTTGTTCGGCACTGTCCTGCAAGCAAGTTCGCATTCGACAGACACAACTCGAAGAGTTCACGATGAAGCCCGAATTGTCGACTGACCTCATCACCTCGGAGTGGTCCGCAGACGGAGCGGTCGTCGTGTGCATCGACGGATCCCCGCTGCGCCCCGGCGTGATCACGTGGGCGGCAGAATTTGCGCATCGCCACAGTCTCTGGATGCGAATCGTTTTCGTAGCTCCGAACCCTTGTGATCCGAACACCTCGGCGTCGCCGACCGGCCTGTTCATGGAGGCCATTCAGATCGCCGAGTCGGTGTCGCCAGATCTTCGGATCCGGACCGATCTGATCTCCGGGGAGAACACCGCAATCCTCACCGCGCTTACAGCTGAGGCCGCCTTGATCGTCAACCCACAGGGCGATCTCGCCGCACCTGGCCCGACATGTTCGTTCGCAAAAGTCGGAACACCGCGTGAAAGCAACGCTGCGGCAGCCTTGCCCGTTGTCGTCGGTTTGGACGGAAGCGCCCACAGTGAAAGCGCTTTGGCAATTGCATTCAAGGAAGCCGACGCAGTGAACACCGAACTTCTCGTCGTACATGCTGCCTCGCCCGAGGCCGAGTTGCGTCGAGACTTCGCATCCGGGCACGCGCCCCAGCACCCGACCCCGCTGACGTGGCAACTGTCGGGTTGGGCCACACTCTACCCTGGCGTCGCCATCCGTCAGATCGAGTTCGACGGCCCCTCGGAGGCCATTCTGGAACAACTCTCCACCGAGGCAAGGCTTCTCGTCGTAGGACGGCGTGGGCGAGGCTCGTTCGACGACGCCGGTCTCGGCACGACGAGCAGTGCGATGATTCGAAAAGCTCAGTGCCCGGTCATCGTTGCGAGCGAAGCCTGAATTCGTTCCTCACTCGCTCAGAAACCGTAGCTGTGGATGGGTGCGAGCTGACCGGCGTGATGGGCTTCGATCACGAAACGCTCGTGGTCGACCAGCTTCTCCGGGAGTTCGTCAACCGGCCACCACCGCAGATCTGCAGATTTCAACGGCTCCATCCGGCGTGGTTCACCCGACCACGTACGGCATTCGTAGAAGAAGTCCACTCGATGATCCACCGGTTCGATCCCTTCCGCGTGGCAGCGATGCAACACGGTCAGCGGCTTCAGTTCCGAGGAGAGCAACTCGACGCCAAGTTCTTCCGCAGCCTCCCGAACGGCAGCGTCGAGTGCCGGCTCCCCCATTTCGACGTGTCCCGCAGCACCGTGAGCCCAGTATCCGTCCATGAATCCCGTGCCCTCGCGTAATTGCAACAGCACCTCCGGGCGTTGAAGCGGGTTGCTTCGACAGAACATCACGTACACCGCTGGTACCAGCGCAAATTGATCGGCCACACGACCACGCTATCGTGCGCGTGAAATGACGGCGCCCCGCGAGTACGAGCTCGCGGGGCGCCGTCGACGATCTGCTGGATCAGTTGACGTCGAACCGGTCGAGGTCCATCACCTTGGTCCAGGCGGCGGCGAAGTCCTCGGCGAACTTCTGCTTGGCGTCTTCGCTGGCGTACACCTCGGAGAGTGCGCGCAGTTGCGAATTCGATCCGAAGACGAGGTCCACTGCAGTTGCCGTGTACTTCGGGTCGCCCGTCGCACGATCAACCCCGTCGTAGACGTTTTCGTCCGTCTTCGACGGCTTCCACTCGGTACCCATGTCGAGAAGGTTGACGAAGAAATCGTTGGTCAACGTCTCGGGACGGTCGGTGAACACCCCGTGGCCGGTCTTGCCGAAGTTCGCGTTCAGCGCGCGAAGTCCGCCGACCAGCACTGTCACCTCGGGCGGGGTCAGCGACAGCATGTATGCGCGGTCGACCAACAGAATCTCTGCCGGAATCTTCTCCCCACCCTTGAGGTAGTTACGGAATCCGTCGGCCCGGGGTTCGAGTACCTCGAACGAGTCGACGTCTGTCTGCTCCTGCGTTGCGTCCGTACGTCCCGGAGTGAACGAGACCGTGATGTCCTGTCCGGCGTTCTTCGCAGCCTGTTCAACGGCCGCTGTACCACCCAGAACGATCAGGTCGGCGAGCGAAACCTTGGCTCCACCTGCCTGGTTGAAGTCCTGCTGAATCCGCTCGAGAGTCTGAAGCACCGCGGAGAGAGCTGCGGGCTCGTTGACTTCCCAGTTCTTCTGCGGCTCCAGTCGGATTCGCGCACCGTTGGCGCCGCCGCGCATGTCGGTGCTGCGGAAGCTCGCAGCCGACGCCCACGCGGTCGACACCAATTGCGAGACGGACAGCCCGGAGTCGAGAAGCCGACTCTTGAGGATCGCAATGTCTGCGTCCCCGATCAGTTGATCATCGGCCGAGGGAACAGGGTCCTGCCACAACTGCGGTTCGGGAACCCACGGCCCCAGGTAGCGCGTGACCGGTCCCATGTCGCGGTGCAGGAGCTTGTACCAAGCCTTGGCGAACTCTTCAGCGAATTCTTCCGGATGATCGAGCCAGCGCCGGGTGATCTTCTCGTACGTCGGATCCAGGCGTAGGGAGAGGTCGGTCGTCAGCATCGTCGGAGTACGTCCGACCGACGAATCGAACGGGTCCGGGATCGTGCCCGCCCCCGCGCCGTCCTTCGGAATCCACTGCCACGCCCCCGCCGGGCTCTTGGTCAGCTCCCAGTCGTAGCCGTACAGAATCTCCAAGAAGGTGTTGTCCCACCTCGTCGGAGTGGGAGTCCACACGACCTCGAGACCACTGGTGATCGCGTCCTTACCCACACCCGTGCCGAAGGCACTCTTCCAGCCCAGCCCCTGCTGCTCGACGGGTGCGCCTTCCGGTTCCGGTCCGACGAGGTCGGCCGGGCCGGCGCCGTGCGTCTTGCCGAAGGTGTGGCCGCCGGCGATCAGCGCGGCTGTCTCCACGTCGTTCATCGCCATGCGAGCAAAAGTTTCTCGAATGTCGCGGGCAGCTGCTACTGGGTCCGGTTGGCCGTTGGGCCCTTCGGGATTGACGTAGATCAGGCCCATCTGAACTGCGCCCAGCGGCCCGGACAGCTCGCGGTCTCCGCTGTAGCGCTCGTCGCCGAGCCAGGTGTCCTCAGGACCCCAGTAGATCTCCTCGGGTTCCCAGATGTCTTCTCGACCGAAGCCGAAGCCGAAGGTCTTGAACCCCATCGACTCCAGGGCGCAGTTGCCCGCGAACACCAGCAGGTCGGCCCAGGAAACCTGCTTTCCGTACTTCTGCTTCACGGGCCAGAGCAGGCGCCGTGCCTTGTCGAGGCTGGCGTTGTCCGGCCAACTGTTGAGCGGGGCGAAACGCTGAGCGCCTTGACCGCCGCCACCGCGACCGTCTGCAATGCGATAGGTGCCGGCAGCATGCCAGCTCATACGCACGAAGAGTCCGCCGTAGTGACCGTAGTCGGCCGGCCACCAATCCTGCGACGCCGTCATCAACGCGATGACGTCGCGCTTGAGTGCCTCGACGTCGAGTTTGGCGAATTCCTGGGCGTAGTCGAAATCGGCTCCCATCGGGTTCGACTTCGACGAATGAGTCTGGAGGACCGACAGATCCGGCTGATTCGGCCACCAGTCGCTGTTCGTTCTCGGACGGTTCCCGGTAGGTGTCGGAGACGAGATTGCGGGGTTTTCACTTTCGCTGGTGCTCTCGGTGTTTCCATCGTGAGCAACCGGGCAACTATCGGACACGGTAATCCCTCCATGAGCGAGTAGAACAGACTTCGATCACGGGTGTGATCGCAAACTCTGAGTTGTCGAACAGTCGGCACACAGGCCCCAATAAATGACCTCGGCTTCGTCGAGCACGAAGCCGTTGTGCGCCGACGGCGTCAAACACGGCGCTTCGCCTACGGCACAGTCGACGTCCTCGACGACGCCACACGACCTGCAGACCACGTGATGGTGGTTGTCACCGACGCGAGACTCGTACAGCGCCACCGATCCGGATGGTTGTATCCGCCGTATCAATCCGGCGTCGGTGAGAGCGTGCAACACGTCGTAGACCGCCTGCCGTGACACCGCCGGCAGAACTGCCCGCACAGCATCGAAAATCGTCTCGGTGGCTGCATGTGGGCGTGCATGCACAACCTCGAGCACCGTGACTCTAGGACGAGTCACGCGAAGCTCAGCGTTACGCAGTCGGGCTGCGTAATCCGGCGTCGAAGGCACCTTTCCACTATTGCGCAATCTTCTGGACTGAACCCAGACTTTCGCGAAAAATCCTCGTCTACACGGATTTACCGACCGATTCGTCTGTGCTCCGAACAGGACGAACGGGCCTGGGAATCATGGGAGATGAATTGGGGGTAAGTCTTGTTGTGCCAGTCGCAGTTCAGCGGCCGCGATGACGCCAGGGAAGTAGTAGTGCCCCTCCGGCGACTGAACAAGAGATGCAGCGTCGATACCGTGGACTTCCCATACGTCAACCGGGCCGCCGGTGTTGTTCATTCTGACAAACCAGTCCCGTTCGCCCTCGTCACCGGCGAGGAAGCATCCCTCCTGCTCTGCTCGTAGACTTCCTGCTATTCCGCGAGCTGCGCCCATTCGGCGCCAGTCCAATCCGTACCGCTGGATCGACGCACGGTTCAAGACGGAGGTGACCTGGTAGCGGGTCGACATCGTCAAAAGGTAACAATCTTCCGTTTGTTCCAACTACCGTGAAGGGAGAATCCGCCGAGGTCAGGAGTGATCGTGCCCAAATTGGAGATCAAGAGGAAGTCAGAACTCTCGCGGCAGGAAGTCGCCGACCGACTCATCGCCCTCGGCCAAGCACTCGCCAGTGGATCGGAAGTGGAACTGGGATCGGGCGGGGACTCGATCGAAATCAGTGTTCCGGAACAGGTTCGGTGGGAACTCGAGATCGAAGTCGACGGCAATGAAGTCGAGATAGAAATCGAGATCCACTGGCGCGACGACCCTCAGGAAGAAGCGGAAGAGAAGTCTCCGCCTCTTGCCAAAGCAGTTCGTCGCAGCCGACCACGCAAGAGCACTGCCAAATAGGTCGAACTCGAACACAGTTGTCGGGCAATTAAGGAGACGCCGACACCTCGAGAGACACTACGCGCAGCAGAGCTCGGAGATCCCTTTCGATTCGTCGAAACAGTTGGTAGACAACGATGAATCCGGCGATCCCGCCCAAACACAGCGCACGGACGGTTGCGTTGAGTTCCTCACCGGCACCAGAACCGACAAAACTGAGCCCCGCGATTCCCACCAGGGGAACCGACGCCGCCACCGCGAGGTACCTCGTGCTGCTTCGACCCAGTGAACGTATATCGCGGCCGTCGTCGCTTCGTAACTCGCCGTGTGACAACAAGATCGGATACAGACATCGAACCGAGTAGAAGGTCAGGATGAAGAACGGATAGGCGACTGCGACGGCTCCGCACACGGCCAGCGACGACATCAGGTGCACGTAGGCTCGCTGCGGAATACCGCCGGCCGCAATCTGCAACGCAACTGGATATGCGATACCGGCCAGGACCCACAGACCGAAAGCGATCACCACTGCGCGGTGTCCGACGTTCAACGTAGCGGTACGCGCCTTGTTCAAGACCTCCGCGCTGTACGTCTGACCGTTACGCAGTCCGTGAGGCACGGTGAGCGCGAGCCGACACCAATACAGGACCGCTGCGGCGCCGAGGGAGAACGCGGCCACCCCGATGACCAGATGAACCTGCTCGAGATGCTGCTGAGCCTGCGGCGAGAGCCCCGAGATAATCAACATCTTGTTGTAGTAGTAGTTGTAGCCCGCCGCCAGGAGATTCGGAATTCCGATCGCGGCCAGCAGAATCGGCAGTGCCCATTTCCACAACGTCGAACGCGGGCTCCCTTCCGGTGGGTCCACCAGATTGCGGGCAGACCGGTCCAGACACAGAGCGAACTGACGGGCCAGCTTTCGGCCGCCAGACCACCTTCCGTCTCTCTCCGGCGCGAGAGACTTCACCAGAACTCGACGCAACGCCGGCGGACAGTCGTCCGGCAACCGGGCCTCGTCCGCGGGATCCACTCCGCGCCGGCGGGCCTCGAGCGCCTTCTTGGGCGACGGTGGGTTCTCCCCCGTTCCGTCGTCTGTGAAAGGCCTACTCCCGGTGAGGAGTTCCCAGAGCATCACGCCCAGTGCATAGATGTCGCTGCGGGTGTCGAGGGTGCCGGGCACCCCGACGGCACAGGCCTCCAACTGCTCCGGAGACATGTAGGCAAGCGAGCCTCCGACAAAACAAGCAGCGTCCTCGGTCGAGACCTCCTCGCTCGAGCTGACATTGAAGTCGGCGAGTTTGGGGATGCCTTCGACACTGAGCAGTACGTTCGCCGGCTTGATGTCCCGATGCAGAACGCCGTGTTCACGTGCGTACTCCAGGGCGTCGGCCAGTCTCATTCCCATCCAGGCCACGGTCTCCGGCCACGACATCGCAGCGATCTCGCTCCGCAAGCTCGTCTCGCTCGGCTTCATCTCGCCCTTCTTCGCCAGAGTTTGATCGATGGCGTCGAGAAGAAGTTGTCCGGACCGCTGGGCCTGCGGTGTCACACGCACAAGTTTGACCACGTCGAGCAGAGTCCCACCTGGCATGTACTCCATGAACAGGACTCGCAGTGCGCGTTCCTCGAGCAGTCGCTGATCGAAGACGCGGACGATGTTGGGATGGTCGAGCTGGGCGAGGGTCTGCGGCTCGACTCCGACGTTGCGTGAGATCTTCAACGCAACCCACCGCTGCATCGACAGTTGTCGGGCGAGGAACACTCGGGCAAATGCGCCGTGCCCGAGTTCCAATACGAGTTCGAAATCGTCCAGGTGCTGCCCGATTTCGAACTCGTCGAAACCCGAGAGACCCAACATCATGACCTCTTCGCGACCGGCCATCGAATCGCGGTCGAACATCTGCTCGAAACTCTCTGCCTGCAAAGGGAACTCGGTGACGTACTCGGCCGCCACGACGTCCTCGCCGCTCTGCTTCCGTAGCCGGAACTCCTCGTACAGCAGCTCGGCCGGTAGTGGTTCTTCGAGTAATTCCGGATACTCGGCGCAATATTCGGTGAGCCGCTTCAGGCGATCACTTTTCAGCCAGCGGTACTCCATGTCGATTCCGACCAGTTCGATCAGCGCGGCCCGGCGAATCTTGGCTGGATCGGGCAGATAGTCGCTCAGCTCGGA
Source organism: Rhodococcus sp. GB-02 (assembly GCF_053470465.1). Lineage (NCBI taxonomy): Bacteria > Bacillati > Actinomycetota > Actinomycetes > Mycobacteriales > Nocardiaceae > Rhodococcus > Rhodococcus sp. GB-02. The sequence continues at coordinate 1,559,448 of NZ_JBPUKE010000001.1, read as the reverse complement.
CGGGGTTCCCGCCTCCCAGTCGCCGACCAGGCGCCCGAGCCCGTCGGCACCGTTGCGCCCGTCATGCCCCACTGGCAGTGTGGACGGGCGCAACTCGGTAACGGTGCCCCGTTCGGTCAGGGGCCCGCTCGCGACTGTCGCGTCACTGGCCTGCGCACCACGTTCATTCATGACACTTCTGCTCCGCACCTCGAGCACGATGAATCGAGGTGACTCACTTCAGCGTAACCCCGGTAGTACCCCAGACCCCAGCGAATCTATGCGGGGTGAACGGGCAGCTTCGCGCCGATGCGGACAAGGTCTTCGCGATCTTTGATCTTGACGCGGTCACGCCCGTGCCCCGCACCGAGGTCACGTTCGGCGGCATCGATGCGAAGCCATCCGTCCCAATCGACGGGCAGCAATTTTCCGGCCGCGAGTAATGCAGCGATCCGGCTGCGGTCCGATCGACGTTCGACATTCGAATCCAGCTGCCGCAGCATAGTTTCGACGGTTTGGCGAGCATCGGGACGCGCCGCACCGATCAGCCCGACGGCACCTCGCTTCATCCATCCGGTCACGAACAGGCCGGTGATGGGAAGACCGCTCTCGTCGACCACCGCACCGCTCTGGTGCGGAACCGTGCCGCGTCCGTGATCGAAGGGCACCCCGGCAAGCGGAGTGCCGCGAAGTCCGATTGCCCGGTACACGGCTTGAACCGGATAGTCGGTACAGGCCCCCGAAGAGGTGACGTGACCGTAGCCGTCAGGATCTGTGCGCTCGACGCGCAGTGCTTCGACTTTCCCGTTACCGAGAAGCTCCACCGGCTGTCGGTAAAAGTGCAGGTGAACCCGGCGCTGGGCGATTCGGTCGGCAGAAGCAGCGCCCGCGAAAGTGCGGAGCGTCTCGACAGCCAGTCGGGTATGCACCAACTGTTTGGTCACTCGCTCGATATGCCGATCCGGTGCGACATCGGCAGCGTCGACGACAACATCGACACCGGGCAGTTCACCGAGAGCGCGCAACTCGTTCGGGGAGAATCGAGCGTCGGCGGGTCCGCGCCGGACGAAGATGTGCACTTCTCGAACGAAGCTTTCGGCGATACCTTTCTGAACTTCGGCGGATACGTCCGTGGACTGTAGCGATTGAGCCTCGGAGAGGAGCATGCGCGCGACGTCGAGTGCGACGTTGCCACCCCCGATCACGGCGACCGATTCGGCGTTCAGCGGCCACCGCGGCGAACTGTCCGGGTGATCGTTGTACCAACCGACAAAATCGGCGCCACCGAAAGAGCCTGGAAGGTCGACGCCGGGAATGTCGAGTGGCACATCCTTTGGCGCGCCGGTTGCAATGATCACGGCGTCGTAGGAAGAAACTAGTGCCTCGACGGAAAGGTCCTTTCCGATCTCTACGTTGCAGAACAGCCGGAAGACACTGGCGCCGAGCGCGGTGTGCAGAGAATGGACGAACTTCTCGGACTCGGGGTGCCCTGGCGCGAGACCGTAACGCACCAGTCCGTACGGCGTGGGTAGACGCTCGAACACGTCTGTCTTGGTGCCGGGCGCCAGTTCAGCGAGAGCGCTCGCAGCGTGGATTCCCGCCGGCCCCGCTCCGACGACTGCAACACTGCGCGGAGGTGAGAAAACCGGGGGCGACGCAAGCGGGGATATCGCTCTCACACTGATCATGCACTGAGGCTAGGAGCTCAACTGCGCTAGAGATCAAGTCCCCCGCTTTTCAGTAGCCCGCTTTTCAGTAGCCCGCTTTTCAGTAGCTCTGCTCAGCAGGCTTGTGCTCGGTTGTGTAGCGGTAGAACTCCGCGAGTTCGAGTTCACCGGCAGCTGCCTCGTCGACGATGACGGTCACGTGTGGGTGCAGCTGAAGCACTGACGCCGGGCAGAACGCCGAGACCGGACCTTCGACCGCCGCCCGGACCGCGGGCGCTTTGCGTGCGCCATCCGCGATCAGGACGAGATGCCGTGCATCACTGATGGTTCCGAGTCCTTGCGTGATCACATGATGCGGCACGTCGGCCGGGTCCGCGAAGAACCGTGCGTTGTCGGCGCGGGTTCTCTCGGTCAAGGTCTTCACTCGGGTGCGCGAGGCGAGCGAGGAGGAGGGCTCGTTGAAACCGATGTGCCCGTTGAGGCCGATTCCGAGGATCTGCACGTCGATGGGACCGTTTTCGGCAATGGCTGCGTCGTAGCGCCGGGCGGCTTCACTGGGATCCGCGGCTCCGCCGTCGGGGCTGAACACTCGCGAATTGTCGATGTCGAGGTGATCCACGAGTTCTGTGCGGATGGTGTGCGCGTAGGACTGTGGCTGATCGGACGTGAGACCTACGTACTCGTCGAGAAGATACGCGCTCACGGCCGCGAACGACACTCCCGATTCTCGATGCCGCCTGATCAGCTCTCGATACGTGTGCAGCGGTGACGATCCGGTCGCGAGGCCGAGCATCCGCGCTCCGTTTTCGATGGCGGCGCAAACGATATCGGCAGCGATTCGCCCGCCGTCTTCCGGACTGGGAACTATGACGATTTCCATTCAGACTTCCTCACTGCTCTTGCCTGCTCCGACGATGGCCTCGCGTACGGAACCCGAAGCGCGGTCCAACAGTTCGGTTGCTTCGGCGAAGTCGCATTCGGCCAACAACATGACGACCGCTGCCTTCACATGACCATCGGCATTGTCGATGGTCTCCGCAGCGATCTCGGTATCGACTCCGGTGGCTGCCGCGACGATCCGGTTTGCACGATCGACAAGTTTGGCATTGGTCGGCCGAAGATCGACCATCAGATTGTGGAATGCCTTCCCGGAGCGAACCATACTGGCCGTGGAGAGCATGTTGCACACCATCTTCTGCGCAGTTCCGGCCTTGAGCCTCGTCGATCCGGTGAGGATTTCGGGGCCGGTCTCCACTTCGATGGCCACTCCGGCATGAGAACTCATTGCCGCGTTCCGGTTGCACGAGACTGCCACTGTTGCAGCGCCGAGTTCGCGGGCGTGATCCAGTCCCCCGATGACGTAGGGGGTACGACCGCTGGCCGCCAGACCCACCACGACGTCCGTGGCGTTCAACGAGATTGCGTCGAGATCGACCCCAGCCGCCCGCGGATCGTCTTCTGCCCCCTCGACAGCGTTCAAAAACGCTCCCGGGCCACCGGCGATGATGCCGATCACCTCGCCCGGATCTGTACCGAACGTCGGAGGGCATTCCACTGCGTCGAGAACTCCCAGACGCCCACTTGTCCCCGCTCCCAGGTAGATCAGTCGACCACCTTGTGCCCGAGCGGCGACGATCAAGTCGACTGCGGCTTCGATGGCGGGTAACACCGCCGCGACCGCGTCGGCCACGATTGCGTCCTGCTGATTCATCACCGTCAGCAGACCCGACACCGACATGACGTCGAGATCGCGGGTGAGAGGGTTGGGTCGCTCGGTGGAGAGCATTTCCAATTGCATTGTGACGAGTCCTCCTAGATCAAATCTCACAGTGACGACTCCTCGTCAGTGCCGCTTCGAAGCGATGGCGTCATGGCTTCGTTGTAGAGCAGAGAGTGCGCTGGGCAGCGAATGCGCCACCATTGCGAAAATTGTGTCGACTACCAACAGCTGACCGGTGCGGCTTGCCATCGCAGCCGATCGGAAACCGAATTCTCTACCGGCAGTGAGTAGAACGTGGTGTGACTGCACGGCGAGCGTCGATCGTGCCCCACCGGTGATCGCAGCCGTCGACGCCCCGGTACGACGGGCAAGGGCAAGTGGTTCGACGACATCCGAAGTCTCACCCGAATGTGAGATCCCCACTGCGATGTCGTCCGGTCCGAGCAAGCTGGCGCTGACCATGGCCGCGTCTCGGTCGAGATGAACCCGGCAGTTGACGTCGATGCGAGAGAGCTTCAACGTGAGGTCTTGCGCGACGATGCCTGACGCGCCGATGCCGTACACCTCGACCCGGCGGGCGGATCGAATGCGGGAAACAACTTCTTCGAGCGCAGCAGGATCGGTCAATTGCGCCGTGCCCTTGAGTTGTTCGGATTCGAACTCGGCGAGCTTGGCCATCACCTCGCCGGCCGAGTCGGCAGCAACGATGTCCACACCGAGCGGGATCGTGTCCCCGGCGCCGGACCCGCTGATGGCCGCCAGCGCGAGACGAAGCTGTGGATAGCCCTCGAAGCCGAGCCTTTTGGCTGTGCGGACCACTGTTGCCGTGCTTGTCGACGCTCGCTCGGCGAGATCGTTGACCGTCAGGGTGGAGGCCAGACTGGGATAGGCTTCGATGATTTCGGCGATCCGCAGCTCGGCAGGCGACAGGCTACTCAGTGATGCACGAATACGAGCAAGCAGGTCGACGGACGCCGGAGCACTCCGGTCCAAAGTCATAACGCCTCGATTCGCATCGTTTTCGGAGCTGACGGCACCGATGTGATTCTAGGCAGCCCACGGCTTCCTGGCGTCAGAGATCCGAGCACACTGGCGTGACGTGCACCGGTGCACGAAGCAATGCTTCCGGGCAATCCGTGTGCGGTGAGGAAGCCGAGAACCGCGAAAGCCAATGCTTCTTTGATGTCGGAGGTGACGCCGAGTTCGTCCGAAGACACAAGCGCGATGTCGCCCAATTCGTCACGGAGCATCGCCATCAACGTCGGGTTCTTGGTACCACCGCCTGACACCACCACTTCGGTGGCTGCCAGTCCTCTTACGGAATCGGCGACGGTCCGGGCGGTCAGTGCAGTCAGTGTCGCGACGATGTCGGCCAGAGACAAGGATTCGTAGCCCCGCAGAGCGGCGAGTAGATAGTCCCGATGGAACAATTCCTTGCCCGTGCTCTTGGGAGCGGGCTGCGCGTAATACGGTTCGCTCAGTAGTTGTGCGAGCAGATCGACGTTCGGTGTGCCGGCTGCGCCCAGAGCCCCACCGAGATCGAACCATTGCGCCCCCGCCGTGAATTCGCTTACCGCAGCGTCGATCAACGCATTTGCCGGGCCGGTGTCGAAGGCAATCGACACTGCGGCACCATCTGCCGTCGATGTCGGGACGCCTCCCGGAGCAGTGACGTTCGCGATGCCACCCAGATTGAGCGCGACGGAACCCGAAGTTCTTCCGTTGAGCCACAATACGTCGAATGCGCTGACCAGTGGTGCGCCCTGACCACCCGTCGCCACGTCGCGAGAGCGCAGGTCCGACACGACCGTGCATCCGGTCTTCTCGGCTATCCAGGCCGGCTGCCCGAGCTGGAGAGTTCCTTTTACTTGCGCTCCTTCGACCCAGTGGAACATCGTCTGACCATGTGAGGAGATCAATTCCGCACTGCCACCGCACAGTTCCGCGTTCGCCCGCGCAGCCACGGCCGCGAATGCCTGCCCGATCTCGGTGTCGAGTTGGCAGATCTGACCGACAGTGGTGGACGCTGGCGGTACCGCAGCAGCCACGGCTGCCCGCAACTCACCGGAATATGGTTCGCTGACCATCCCCAGTGGGGTCAGCACAAGAGTGTCCCCATCGATCCGGATATCTGCTGCGGCAGCGTCGATAGCGTCGTACGAAGTACCGGACATCAGACCGATGACTCTCATGAAATATCCCTTACTCGGATCGTTTCGGCATTCGGAAAAGCTGCGGTCAGTCGACGAGTGCCCGCTTGTGGGCATTTCCTCGCAAGGTACTCAAAGCGATCGCGCTGACGGCGCACGTTGCCATCACGAAGTAGGCCGGAATATCGAGATTGGAAGTTTCCTTGATCAGCCACGTGATGATCAGACCGGCGCAGCCCGAAAAGACCGCGTTGGACAGGGAGTATGCGAGTCCCAATCCGGTGTACCGGACCGAGGTGGGGAACATCTCGGAGAGCATGGCGGGTCCGGGTCCGGCAACAAGTCCCACTGCGGCGCCGGCGGCAAACACTGCAAATCCCTTGGCTGTCAGAGACGTCTGCTCGTTCTGCAGGACGTTGAGCAGCGGCAGAGCCAAGACCAGAATTATCACGGTGCCGGTGAGCATGACCGCGCGTCGTCCGATGCGATCGCTGAGTCCACCCGCGATCGGAATGGTCACCGCGAAGCCCGCATTGGCGAGCACGGAAGCAACAAGGGCCTGATGGAAAGTCGCGTTGAGCGAACTCTGAAGATAAGTCGGCATCACGACGAGGAACGTGTAGCCGGCAGCGGACCACCCCATCAACCGCCCGATTCCGAGCAGAATCGCCTTGGCTGTCTCTCCGACAGTCGGCTGCACTACAGGCGCCGCTGCATCAGCTGTCGGTTCGGACTGGACTGATCGAGCGCGCTCGAACGACGGCGTTTCTTCGAGGCGGAGCCTGAGCCACAGGGCAACCAGACCCATCGGAAGTGCAAGGAGGAACGGGATGCGCCAGCCCCAGTCACTGAGCTGTCCCGAGTCGAGGACAGTAGCGAGGAGTGCTGCGATACCCGCACCGGCGAGCAGTCCGAGTGCGACGGTGAACGACTGCCACGAGCCGTACAGCCCGCGTCGTCCGGGCGGAGCAAACTCGGTCATCACCGACACTGCACCGCCGAATTCACCGCCGGCCGACAATCCCTGCAGAATTCGAAGGACCGTCAAGAGCAGCGGTGCCAGAATTCCGACGCTCTCGTAGGTGGGGAGCACACCGATCAGCGTCGTCGCACCCGACATCAGCAGAAGAACGATCACCAAGGTGGGGCGTCGGCCGATGCGGTCACCGAGTCGACCGAACAGCGCGGCCCCCACTGGGCGGAAGAAGAAGGCCAGCGCAAACGACGCGTAGGTCTTGATCAGACTTTCGAGGTCGCCGGAGCCGTCGGCGCTGAAGAAGTTCGACGCGATGATCGTCGCGAAGAACCCGTACACACCGAACTCGTACCACTCGATGAAATTTCCGACGGAGCCGGCGACGAGCGCCCTGCGCCGTTTGAGCTGCGCACCATCGTTCCGTGTCTGCACTGTGATGCCCATGCCGTCCTCCGTTGACGAAACCCGAATATGCAACAAAGTTTCATCTGAACGGAGCATAAATGTCAAGAAGTTTCATGATTGGATTTTTGTGGCCGCGGAATCCCTATGCTCCCGCGAACGTGAATGCCTCCGCCTGTTCGAACCGGCCAGTGGAATCACCGGAATAGACGGTGCTCTCGTTCGGACCGAGCCCGAGCTTTCGGACGGGCGCCCCTTCCGCGAGATCCATCGAAGCCACGTCCACCCAGAAAGTATTCGGTGTCATCGCCGACTCGAAGAAATAGAGCGTGCGTTTGTGATCGACGACCGTGCGCCAACGGGTCGACGAGATGTTGGGCTCGTCGGGAGTCGAAATACCTAGGGGCACCGATACATTCCGAATAACGCTGAAGGTGGATGCCAATGCCGACCGCGGATCGTCCGTCTGCGGTATCGCATCCACATAGAACGATGCCCGCGCGAATCGGTCAGCGGCACGGTTGGTTCCGGGCAGCATGACGGTTCCGTTGATCTGCTTCCAGTACTCGTTGACGGCGAGTTGCTGATCGAAGATCGGCGAATTGGTCATCACCTGGTACTCGCGGCTGTGATGAATCGTCGGGTGCCCACCGACGTACTCGATGATCGCGCTGTCTCCTCCAGCGTCCGAGAGCGACATGTGCAGCGTTGCGAGGCGGTCTTCGCCGGGAACGGCGGCGGTCACCACAGTGAACGGTTCTGACGCCAATACGTCGACCGCTTCCCGAACTGTCGCAAAGCTGTCCAGGACGTATTGTGCCCACGCCGCGATCGACAATCCCGGGCTCGAACCGTCGTAGGTCGGGTACTCGGACTCGACCAACCACAAGAGATTGGCAGACAGCCCAGACTCGTTGACCCCGTCGGTCGTGCACATGTCGTAGGCCGTCGCGACAACGCTTCCGTATTTCGAGGTCCACTGTATCGAGTTCGAACCCGCGCAGCCCTCCCTGGTCATCCCGCGCGGGAATGCCCAGAGGTTTGTTCCGAGGTCGACCTTCCAATCCATCGATCGAGCAGTGATCACAGTGTCGTTGGGCCCCAAGTAGACCAAGCGTGTACACATCGATAACTATCCCTTCCGTTAGGGCGTGACGATATTGAAACTGGGGTCGAAGGTGTCCAAACCCGCCCAGCGTCTCCAGCACTGATTCGTCACCGTCCAGCGAAACCTTCCCGGCCTTGGCCAGTTCAGCGGCCGCGCTCGATTGCTGGAGCGCCGCCACCAGTGCAGCTTTACCACCCCATCTCTATCGGTTGAGCACGCGCTTGGAATCACCCGCGCAGGGTGAAGCTCACACGACCACGCGAGATGGTTGGCGAGGGTGATCAGCCGGGGAGTTCCTCCGAATTCCGAGATGCGAGTGCAATTGCCAGGACTGCGATCCCACATCCGGCAACCAGGATCCATCCCAGCCTCGATGCCTGTGCGACGTCTACCGGTGCACTGCCGCCGATAATGCCACCGGCCAGCGCCACACCGAGAGCAGCACCGAATTGGCGTGCACTGGAAGTTATTCCACCGGCAAGCCCCGCCTGCGATCTCGGCAACCCGTTGACGGCGGTGTTGGTGATGGGGGCATTCGAGAACCCGAATCCGATACCGAGAAACAGGTAAGCGGCCAACAGCATCGGAATCGCCGTGTTGTTGTCGAGCGAGACCAGGCACAGCCCGCCGAGCGTCGTGAAGCTACCGGCGATCAGCAGCGGCCGCCGCGGGCCGAAGCGTCCGACGAGTATTCCGGACAACGGCGCGCAGACCGTTGCCGCAACAGCCATCGGAAGGGTGATCGCGCCGGCCAGGGCTGGACTCATACCTCGGGAGTGCTGCAAGTAGAACGTGCCGAGCAGTAGCGTCGCGTTCAACGCTACGAACACCACGACAGCGCCGATCACAGCCGACGAGAACGGTCTGCGGCCGAAGAGCGCGAGATCCATCAGTGGCTCGCGCTTACGTGATTCGACGCGGATGAATGCGGCCAACGCTGCAGCAACAACCACGTACCCGGCCGTCGCCGCGGCAGAGAACCATCCGATTCGCGGACCCTCGATCAGAAGGGCGACCGCCCCGCCGACAAGAATCACCAGTAGCAACTGACCGGGAAGGTCGAGACGTCGCGACTGCTGCGCTCGGGACTCCGGTACAAACACAGCAGTCAAGGCGAGCACGGCCAAGATCACCGGCACGTTGATCCAGAAAACCGATCGCCAGCCGAAACTTTCGATGAGCACGCCGCCGACGATCGGCCCTGCCGCCATACTCAGGCCGAAGACCGCGGCCCACACCCCGATCGCCTTGGCCCGCTCCTTCGGGTCGGTCATCACGTTGACTACGATCGCCAAGGCAACCGGACTGAGCATCGACCCACCGACGCCTTGGACAATCCGCGCCGCGATCAGCACCTCCACGGACGGAGCGAGTGCGCAGGCAATCGACGCCACCCCGAAAACGACAAGCCCGATCTGAAAGACTCGTCTCCTGCCGAAACGATCGGCCACCGCGCCGGACGAGATCAGCAAGCTCGCCAGGACGAGTGTGTACGCGTTGACGACCCATTCCAGACCACGGGTTCCGACGCGAAATCCCTCACCGATCGTCGGCAGGGCCACGTTGACGATGGTCGTGTCCAAACCGACGACGAACAGGCTCGTGCAGCAGATCGCCAGGATGCCCCATCGCCTCCCTGCATCAAGTCCGATCACTTGCGGTTCGATCCTGCTCGAAGGTTTCATGGTCGGACTCCATCTCTCGAAGTGCTCTGCCGTACTCGACTATCGAAAGGATCGTTGCTCTCCAGCGTCCGAAGCCGGTAGAAATTTTGCGGAAACTGCAAAGATGGACGGCATGGATACTGAATTCGAGCAGTTGATCACCGATATCGGACCGAAGCTGCGCACGCTTCGACGCGATCGCGGATTGACTCTCGAGGCGCTGTCCGAGACCACCGGCATCTCCGTCAGCGCACTCTCACGCCTCGAATCGGGGAAGCGTCGTCCCACCCTCGATCTCCTGTTGCCGCTTGCCCGAGCGCACCGGGTCGCGCTGGACCAACTCGTCGGCGCTCCCGCTACGGGCGATCCCCGGGTTCACCTCACCCCGAGCCGACGCAGGAACGGCAGTGCCGTCGTTCCGCTGACGCGCTATCCCGGCCGCGTGCAGGTCTTCAAGCAGGTGATCGGTCCGCGCCCACCGAAGCTGGTCACCCACGCCGGCTACGAATGGCTCTATGTCCTCGCCGGGGATCTGCGTCTCATCCTGGGAGCGAACGAGGTTGTCCTCCACCCCGGTGAAGTCGCGGAGTTCGACACTGCCGAACCCCATTGGTTCGGGCCTGCCGATGAACAGGTGGTGGAAATCTTGCATCTTTTCGGCCCGCAAGGCGAGAAGGCGCATGTGCGCACGAAGGCAAAAACTACTACTACACAAGGCCTGGTTACCGAAAGTTAGTTCACCGCATGCGTTTTCAGTCGGTTCGACAGGGTATGAGCGTGCTCGAGGAGTAGCGTTCCCAACTCGGCATGACGCGCGGGCCGGAAGCGAGTTTCCACTCCGGTCAGGCTGAGCGCCCAGGCCGGGCGACCGTTGCGGTCGAACACCGCGGCACCCATCCCCCAGCTTCCCTCGACGATGAGGGCTGGATTAACGGCGTAGCCGGTGACCCGCGTCGACTCGATTCGCTCTCGAATCGATGTCTCACTGTGGATCTCACCCCATTCCGAATCCAGATTCACCCGGGCGAAATAGTCGTCGACGTCCCGCGCCGGTAGGTGGCTCAAGATGGCAAGCCCCGCCGACGCGATTCCCAACGGGAATCGCTTTCCCTCGTGCAGCACGTGAGATCGCAGCGGAAAACTGCCTTCCTGACTCAGGATGCAGACGGTCTCGTCGCCTCGACGTGCCGACAGGAATGCGCTCTCCCCCGTGACCCGGGCAAGTTCGTCGACGACGTCGCGAGCGCGGTCGGTGATGTCGTACCGATTTCCGGCCGCCGCCCCCAGGAGGTACAACTCCGGACCGAGAGACCACCGACCGGTTCGTGCGTCACGGTCGACCAGACCTTCGGCAGCCAAGGACGTGAGCAGTCGGTGTGCGGTGGGTCGAGCGAGGCCAGTGGCCTTGCCCAATTCCGTGGTGGAAGTGCCCGTTGGTTCGGACGCGCCGAGGGCTCGCAGAAGTGCCGCCACCCGCGCGACCATGGCCGGCGATTGCTCGTGAGTTGGCATGACTTCATCCTAGCGTCCACTCAGTGAACGAAATTCCTTCAGATGGTCAGTAGTCGATCAGTTCTCTGTCGATATTCGAGATTGCTTGAACCTGTGAGCTGGAGATAGTTCACTGGATACCGAAGTGAGTGAGTGTCTACTCAATGAACGCCTGGCAGGGAGAGATCATGACAGCAAAGGTGTACGAGTCCGCAGCGGACGCGGTCGCCGACATCGTCGACGGCGCAACGCTGGCAGTCGGCGGATTCGGTTTGTGCGGCATCCCCGACGTGTTGATCGGCGCGATCGCAGCTACGAGCGCAACCGACCTCGAGGTGTTCTCCAACAACTGCGGCGTCGACGATCACGGTCTCGGAATCTTGCTGAGCGCCGGACGCATCCGACGGGTGACCGCGTCGTACGTCGGTGAGAACAAGGAGTTCGCCCGGCAATACCTGGCCGGCGAACTCGAAGTGGAACTGACGCCGCAGGGCACGCTCGCCGAGCGTCTGCGCGCCGGCGGAACCGGAATCCCCGCATTCTTCACACCGGCCGGAGTGGGTAGCCCCATCTCCGACGGCGGAATGCCCTGGCGATACGACTCCGACGGCTCGATCGCGATTGCATCGCCGCCGAAGGAGACTCGCGTTTTCGGAACCAAGCGTTACGTGATGGAAGAGGCGATCAACGCCGACTACGCACTCGTGCACGCTGTTCTCGGTGACACCGACGGCAACCTCGTGTTCGACAAGACCGCGATGAACTTCAACCCTCTCGCTGCCATGGCCGGTCGCATCACCATCGCACAGGTGGAACGCCTCGTCGAACCCGGTGAAATCGATCCGGCGTCAGTGCACCTGCCCGGGGTCTTCGTTCAGCGCGTTGTCCACACCGGACCTCAGAACAAGCGAATCGAAAAGCGAACCGTCAGCGCTTCGGAAGGAACATCACGATGACCGCACCAGTGACAGTGACGGGTTGGACGCGTCAGCAGATGGCAGCACGGGCGGCCGCAGAGATGATCGACGGCGAGTACGTCAATCTCGGAATCGGCCTTCCCACACTGATTCCCGGATACCTGGGCTCGGACGTTCGTGTTGTCCTGCACTCGGAGAACGGAATTCTCGGCACGGGACCGTATCCCACCGAAGACAACGTCGATCCTGATCTCATCAATGCCGGCAAGGAGACCGTCACCGTCAATCCCGGTGCGGCATATTTTGATTCGGCCCTCTCGTTCGGGATGATCCGCGGCGGCCACATCGACACCGCAGTCCTCGGCGGCATGCAGGTGTCGAAGACCGGTGACCTCGCCAACTGGATGGTGCCAGGCAAGATGGTCAAGGGCATGGGCGGCGCGATGGACCTCGTCCACGGTGCCCGCCGCGTCATCGTCGTCATGGAGCACAACGACCGCGACGGCAACCCCAAGATCGTCGACGCCTGCACCCTGCCGCTCACCGGCCAGGGCGTGGTGAATCGGATCATCACCAACCTCGCCGTCATCGACGTGAGCGAAGAAGGACCCCTCGTTTTGCGTGAACTCGCCCCCGATGTCAGCGTCGAAGACGTAGTCGCCGCAACCGGCACCGAACTGAAAGTAGAACTGGCATGACCGACACGACCACAGTGATTGTTGCGGGAGCTCGCACCCCGATGGGTCGACTCCTCGGATCGTTGAAAGACCTCTCCGGGTCCGACCTCGGCGGCATCGCCATCAAAGGCGCCCTCGACAAATCCGGAGTCGCACCCGAACAGGTCGACTACGTCATCATGGGACAGGTCCTCACCGCCGGCGCCGGCCAGATGCCCGCCCGCCAAGCCGCCGTCGCCGCCGGCATCCCCATGAACGTCCCCGCCCTGAGCATCAACAAAGTGTGCCTGTCCGGCATCGACGCCATCGCCCTCGCCGACCAACTCATCCGCGCCGGCGAATTCGACATCGTCGTCGCCGGCGGCCAGGAATCGATGTCCCGCGCACCCCACATGCTCGAAAAAAGCCGCGAAGGCTTCAAATACGGCGACGTCACCCTCCGCGACCACATGGCCTACGACGGCCTCCACGACATCTTCACCGACCAAGCCATGGGCCTGCTCACCGAACAAGTCAACCAACAAGAAACCGCCCACATCACCCGCGCCGAGCAGGACGCCTTCGCCGCCGCCTCACACCAGAACGCGGCCCGCGCCTGGAAAGACGGCTACTTCGACAACGAAGTCGTCCCCGTCTCCATCCCCCAACGCAAAGGCGACCCCATCGTCGTCGCCCAGGACGAAGGCATCCGCGCCGACACCACCACCGAATCGCTCGGAAAACTGCGTCCCGCGTTCAGCAAGGACGGCACCATCACCGCCGGCTCCGCCTCCCCGATCTCCGACGGCGCCGCCGCCGTGATCGTGATGAGCAAAGCCAAGGCCGAAGAACTCGGCCTGACCTGGATCGCGGAAATCGGTGCCCACGGCGTCGTCGCCGGACCGGACTCCACCCTCCAGTCCCAGCCCGCCCGCGCCATCGCCAAGGCCTGCGCCAAGGAAGGTATCGACCCCACCGACCTCGACCTCGTCGAAATCAACGAAGCATTCGCCGCCGTCGGGATCGCCTCCACCCGCGAACTCGGCCTCGACCCCGCCAAGGTCAACGTCAACGGCGGCGCCATCGCCGTCGGACACCCCCTCGGCATGTCCGGCGCCCGCATCGCCCTGCACCTCGCCCTCGAACTGCAACGCCGCGGCGGCGGCATCGGCGCAGCCGCACTCTGCGGCGGCGGCGGACAAGGCGACGCACTCATCGTCCGCGTCCCCAAGGCGTAATTACTTCCTGCTGACCAGACGGGTCGACGAGCCCTCATCGCGCTCGTCGACCCGTCTGTTTCGTGCCAAAGGTTACTTGGGATCGAGCGTCGTCGAGCGGTTGCGCAACAACGCCTCGATCTCCGATCGTCGGTATCTCCGATGTCCGCCAAGCGTTCTCAGAGTTCCGACTTTGCCCTCCCTCGCCCATCTGGATACCGTGGTCCGGTCGACGTGGAACAGTGCCGCAACCTGTTTGGTCGTCAGCCACTCATCGACAGGTGCTGTGTGCTCTTCTTCTCGGCTCATTGACAGACATTCGTAGCCGCAGCCCGAATGGACGGGTCCGATGACGAATTGGCTACCCCAGGTGCGCTGTGAAAGACTCGCTGCAAAACTTTACTACCTCTTGGGGAAACTATGTCGAAGTCGGTAACTCTGATCCGTTCCACATCACTCTCTTCAGTCGCTGAATATGCCTATGCAGCAACGGCTCCCGCCGAGGCCCGACTGATCTTCCTCGCAGGATCGTGCCCGTTGAACGAGGACGGCTCCACCGCCGCCATCGGCGACTACGCGGGACAGGCAGCCAAGGCCGTCGACAACCTCAGAACCGCCCTCTCGGACGCCGGCGCGTCCATCACCGATGTGATCAACACCCGCGTTCTGGTGGCGTCGAGCAGTCAAGAAGACCTCGTCGCGGCGTGGGAGGTAGTCCGCGACGCGTTCGCCGATCATGACGCCCCAAGCACTCTGATGGGAGTGACCGTTCTCGGTTACGACGATCAGTTGGTCGAGATCGAGGCAATCGCGGCCGTCGTCGACTGAACTCGAACCTGGCTGGACGTTCCTACCGGGGCTCTTTCCTACCGTGGATCTTCGTGAGCAAGGGCCCGGTAGCCCTTTGCCCCCGCACGATCCACGGCGGCTCGCACAACAGCGAAGATGGCGCCCTGCAGTGCAGCGGCGATCAGGACTTCCCTACTCGACCTGCTCAGATCCTTGGGCTCGGGCGCATTCTTGTCGTCACCGATGCGCTTCCACACCTGTTGGAAAACAGCGCCCGCCAAAATGCCGCCCAGGACGCTCGTAGCCAGCGAGAGTGGCTTGTACATCGCTTTCGATACTGCGCTCATTGCGCGGATCCTCCGTAGTTCGATTCGTACCGCTTGAGCGGCTGACCGGCTCTCACTACCCCGCAGGCGAACTGTCGAAACATTGCACCGACGCGGCGCGAAGTTGACTGTCGCACGTTATGTTCCACGGTTTGCCATTTCGCGGGCCGGGTAGGATCGTCTTAGCGAAAGAAGGTTGTGTAAGTCATGGAAAACTACAGAATCGAACTACCGGACGGTACTACGGTGATGGAAGATTTCGTCTCGGATCGCGCCGCCATCGCATACGCGGTCGATCTGAATCACGGGTGTAGCGAGAAAGTATCGGTATTCCGCATCACCGACGAAGGGGAAACCATCCCGACTCGGATGTGCCCCAAGCCGAATCCTGGTTCGCGGCGTCGCACGCGAAGCGCCCGATAGAAGCCGGTCAAGAAGCATCCAGACGGGGGAAGAGCGTCTCCC
Source organism: Rhodococcus sp. GB-02 (assembly GCF_053470465.1). Taxonomy (NCBI): domain Bacteria; kingdom Bacillati; phylum Actinomycetota; class Actinomycetes; order Mycobacteriales; family Nocardiaceae; genus Rhodococcus; species Rhodococcus sp. GB-02. The sequence goes on along the minus strand of NZ_JBPUKE010000001.1, from coordinate 1,543,921 downwards.
TTGCGAGCAGCAGCAAGGCCGCAGCGACCGGAATCGCCAGCAACGCACCGACAATACCGAGCAACGCTCCGCCCAACAGGACCGCGACCACAGTCACCAACGCCGGGACCGCCACCGTCTTGCCGATGATCTTCGGAACGAGTAGGTAGTCCTCGAGCAGACGTAACGCGATGAAGAACGCAACTGTCGCCAATGCCGTTGGGACAGAGACTGTCAGGGAGACCAGGGCGACGATAACCCCTGCGATCGTGGAACCGACTATCGGGATCAGATCGAGCAGAGCGACCAGCAGTGCCAGGATCAACGGGTACGGCACATCGAAGATCAACAACCAAGCGAAGGTGCACACTGCGGTGATCACGGAGATCAGAACATTGCCGAGAACGTACCCACCAACACCTGCCAGTATCTGGTCACCGATGGCGATTGCTCGGGGCCGCCGCGAATGTGGCACCAGCCGATACAGATTCGTGCGGATTCGTGGATAGTCAACCAAGAAGTACGTCGTCAGTACAGCAACGATTCCGGCGTCGGCGACTGCGCTGAACACCGCCCGCCCCGCACCGAGCAAACCCGTCGCGAGCGCAGAACCCGAACCATCCAGTTGTGTAGTGAGGTGCTGTTCGAGGTGATACTTCTCGTCGAGGTCGTTGACGATCGGGTACCGGTCACGAATGTGTGTCAGAAGTTCGGGAGCGTGCGATGCAAACTGACGTCCCTGCTCGACCAGCGGGGTGATCGCAGCGACGAGAAACAGGGCCAACATCACGGCAATTCCGAGGAGTACCACGGTGACCGCGATCCAGCGCCGGAAATGTCTCCGCTCCAGCCAGACGATCATGGGTTCAATGCCCACCGCGAGAAACAGCGCGACCACGATCAGGATCAGCATGCCTCGCGCCGCCAGCAGCACCTCGATCACCGCGTACGTCACGGCAACTCCGGCCGCGGCACTCAGACCGATGAAGAACGGTGAACGACGATCGAATCTCGGTCCGGGTTTGCCCAGCGGCCGGACGGGCGTCGCCAATGCCGCGGCTTCGCGTTCCGCTTCAGCCATCGGATCTACGGCTTGGACTTCGCTTTCGGATTCCGGTGATCGATCCGCGGAACTGGGATCCATTCAAGCCACCTCACGATCCGCAGGACTTCCCGGCACGGGAGTGAGTACCCGTGCCGTAATCGGATCAACCTCGCGGCTTCTCCGCTCCGCTTCGTGTCAGCGCGAGCCCGGTTCCCACAACGCCGATGATCGACACAGCGATGGCGATGCTCGGCCAACCGTCGCTCTGCCAGTAGACGTCGTCGAGAGTGATCAGTAGCGCGGCCTCGTCGACGATGAGTCCGAGCGCAATGCCCAACGCGATGCCCATCCAGGTTCTTGCGCGAGGACTTCGGTCTACGAGTCCGAAGATCGCCACCCCGGCCAACAGCAGAATTCCCCATAGATAGTGATGCAGGTGAGTGCCACCGGCGCTGATGTCGCCGACATCCCTGGTATCGATCTGGATCAACCACGTCACCAGACGTGCTCCACCGAACGTCAATGTGAAGGCCACCCACGCCAACACCAAGCCGCGGCGTGATTCGTCAACCTGATTCCATCTGCGAGGGAATCTGAATCGCTCGGCAGATTTCTCTTCGTCATGGTCTCGAGAAAGCATCCTCCATGTTTACCCGATGCCGCTCAGAGTCAGATTTCGGGGTGGATGCACCAAAACGTAAATCGATAACAAAAAAGCGGTACCCGATCTCCGAAGAGATCGGGTACCGCTTTCTCAGCTACTCGCGCAGTATCGATCAATACCAGACTTTTCGTCCGCCCACTGCACGCCCGGTAGCACCGAGGATAGACAGAACTGCACCTACGACGACCAAGATGATGCCGACAGTGGTCAGAATGCTCAACCCCGTGAAAAAGCCGATCAACGCCAGAATAATGCCGAGAACAATCATGTGAGAACCTCATCCGGTATGCGTATAAAAATGATCTACTCAACTGACGCTACTACAGAAACTTCTCAACCGATAAATCCGATAAATACATTCATAAATACGAAACTCGTATTACTACCCAATAGTGTCGCCGTTAAAACATCAGCCTTTCTTTTACTTCTCCGTCACGGTTCCACGTCCTCGATCTTCGCCTCGACCGCCGGCGTGATGTGGCTCAATACGCAGCGCCAACGACCGTCTCGCCGGGCGAACACGTCGGTGGTCCACTCGTCGGCGTCGTACTGCCTGCCGTCGTAGTGCGCAGTATTGGTGATCCGCGTGGTGAACAGTGCAACGTCACCGAAGAAACGCACGCGAGCGCTCCCGACGCGGTCCATCGCCGAATGCGTCAGGTCACCCGAGGCCACGAAGCCCAGAAACTCCGCTTTGGTCGACACCCCGGATTCCGAGACGATCACCCAGTCGTCTGCCATGAAGTCGCCGATCCGTTCGGCGTCGTTCGAGCACATCGCGACGTTCCACTCGTCTGCGACAGCGATCAACGCCGCACTCTCCTGATCCGACATGTCTTCTCCCTGTCGTCGGGGCGTCACCCCTGGCGGGTGATGCCCCGACGACAGGGTTCCCGCAAGGCGGACGTCGAACCGACATGAACGACGAGAGAGCAGAGATGACCGACACCAGCCGCACCGAGAATGCAGCTCAGGCGTATATCTACGGATTTCCCCTCGTTTTCAATCTCGACCAGGTCCATCGGTACGTTCACGACGGTGTCGGAGCGAACCCCGCCGGACCAGACCACGGTAATCAGATTTCCCACGAACATTGCGTCGATCGTGGGCCGGTGGGCATGCGGTGGCGACGGCGACCTCCCCGCGGTGCACGCCTCGCAGGACGCCACCACCCTGACCGTCGTCGACTCCACCGGGAACTCGGCGGGTCTCCCAGTCCCCGACTCCGGGGTAAGCCAGGACCTCCTGTTCCTCGAGAAATTCCGCATCTGGTCACAGGCCTTTCCGCCGGCCCCACGCGATCGAGAACTCCAGGATTCGTTCTCACCGATCGGAATCACCGAGCACGGGGCTTCTCCCTATGTATCGGTGTCTGCCGACGACGCTGCGGCGCTCGCAGACGGGTTGACCGCCGGAGAGAAGAATCTGCACGAAGCACTCACGCACGGCTCCAGCCCCGAGGCCAACGGTTGGAAGCTGACTTTCCACGCCTTCGACTACAACCTCGACTACTTCGGGGTCGGCACAATCGACGATCCACAATTCAAGATCGCCGATCCCAGGTTACGCATCGTCGAACGCGCCGCGGCCGCCACGGGCGGGCTGTGGGGTAACCACCCTACGAAGCGGCGTACATCATGCCCTACGTCGACGATCAGGGCGAGCAGTTGAACGGAACCCACACCTACACAATCAGACTCGACCCCACTCCGCCGGTGAGCGCCTTCTGGTCGCTGACGATCACGATCAGCCACGAGGAGCCGAAAGATCTCACGGCGAAGGCAAACTGGCTGCCCGCCCCGCGCGGGGATTTCCGACCGGTACTGAGAATGTACGAGCCTTCGCCCGCCGTGCTCGATCAGTCCTACGTCGTCCCCGCCATCACTCGCTCGCGAGAATGACGGCTCGCGTCTGACGGCCTGCCTGGGGGTAGGCCGTCAGACGGACGCAGAATCAGGCGTGTGTGCCGCCGTCGACACGGATCTCCGTGCCCGTGATGAAGGCACCATCGTCGGATGCCAGCATCGCGATAACTCCCGCAACACTTTCCGGCCCGGCCATGGGAGCACCACCGGACTCCAGATCAGTGCTCAGAATTGGCGACAGCTTGCCGAAGAGCGACCAGTCGGTGTCTTCCGGCAGGTACGACGCCGTGGTGTCGGTGATCCCGCTCTTCACACTGCCCGGAGCTACCGCGACGGCACGCAGACCCTGCTTGCCGTATTCGAGAGCCAGTGCGTGAGTGAAGGACTGGATTCCTCCCTTACTTGCGGCATACGCGGCCATGTACGGGTGCGCGAAGGCAGCGGAGGTGGAACTGAAATTCACCACGACTGCGTTGCCGGTGGCAAGGAGAGCCGGCAGTGCCTGACGAGTGACGAGGAAAGAGCCCGTCAAATTCACGGAGAGCACCCGATTCCACAGGTCCAGCGAGGTCTCGTGGGTGTGCCCACCACGCAGTATCCCGGCGGCGTTGACCAGTACGTCCAATCCGCCGAGAGTCGAAATTGCCTGACCCACAACCTCGATGACGGAACTTTCGTCACCGATATCGACGACGAGGGTGTCGAGGCGACCCTCCGTCGAGGCATGTTCTGCCGACTTCCGGGTGTTCGCCAAACCCTTCTCGGAGATGTCGGCAGCAACCACTCGGCCACCTTCGGCGAGCAACCGCAGCGCGGTGGCCTGCCCGATTCCAGATCCTGCGCCGGTGACGAGAATACGACGACCTTCGAAACGATTCATTGCTGTGTACCTTTCACGAAAACGAGTTGGCTGGTAATCCAGGCTCGGTGGCGCCGACACTCACAACTCACCCGCGAGAAACTTCAGGTACGGGAAATGCGCAGCACTGCAACAGGTGCGGCACTGCGAAATCTCAGCGAGGCAATGCCCGCCGAAGTGGCGAATGTCAGACGGATCCGGCCGGTGCGGCCAAGGCTCTTTCGATCCAGACGAGACCAGAGGGGCGGCGGTCGATCGCCTTACACCCCCGTCGGAATGTCGCTACGCCGAATCGGGCCGTGCGCAGTGCACGGCCGGAAGCGAGAGAAGAGCGGCGTATGGACATCACAAGCACGGTAGCAGCGCGAGCACAGGTCGCTCAAACGCATTGTTCGCGGAGCGTGTCCTTTCAGGTAAGCAGATGTCGCTTCCGGACAACTGAACCTACTTAGGCAACACTAACCTGATCGTCACCTCAACAATCCGATCCAGGAGCACAACTGATGACATGTGCACCGGACGTCGGCGGCACTACACCAACCAAGATGCCAACCAAGATGCCAACTGCGGTGCTACGCAGCGCCGACCACAATCGCGGACTCAACGACGTTCTCGCGACCGTCGAGGCAATGGAGCGACCGAGCGACCATCTACTGAGGATCACCGCTCGCTTGAGCGAGCCGACCAACGACCCAATCTGGTCACGCCCGAATGTGGCGGTACGCATGAATCTCGGGCCGGACTTCGACGACGCTTCGCGCGTGTACACGGTGAGTTCCTACGATTCAGCGAGCGGATCGATCGTCATCGACGCGGTCCTGCACGGACAGAAGCGCCAGACCGGGGAGCGTGGGCAGTTCGGTGCAGGCGACCTCGTCATCTGTTGTGACCCAGCCGATTCCGACGACGTCGACAGGCAACTGCTCGATGATCGATTGCAACGCGGGTATTGCGGTGTCGTCCAGAAAAAGAGAGCGAGCTCGCCGATCCCGAGAGCTACGTAGTGTCGGGCGCCGGTGAGCGCAGTGAGATGCGCGCAATCCGGAAGCACTTCGGTCGACCGTCGGGCTCGACAAAAACGACGTCGCAATATTCGGCTACCGGAAGCAGGGCGTCAGCAACACCGAGATCGACCTCCGTCGGCGCGAGAACTACGAGCGCATCCTCGCCGACGGCGGAACCCTGACCGACATCGACGACCTGGCCATCGAGCTCTGATCGCGTACACCGGCCGACCTGACCGGCCGTGCACTGCGGTGATAAGTTCCTCTGTGCCAGCAGACCCCCACACAGGGGGTCAGGGAATCCGGTGTGAATCCGGAACTGACGCGCAGCGGTGAGGGTGACCGCCCGGGCTTACGCCACTGGATGAGAATCTGGGAAGGCGCTCGGGTGGGGCGATCTCGAGTCCGAATACCGGCTGGCAGCAGGGGTCAACAGACGCCTGTTCACACGGTAACGGGCTCCGCGAACGAGCCCCTGCGAGAACGAGATTCCATGCGTCTGTCCAGACTTCGCCTACCCGCCGCTGCCGTTGCAGCCCTGTTGGGCGCATCGTTGGTTGCCTGTTCCTCCGACGACAGTTCTGCCGAACAATCCAGCGCCTCAGTCCAGAACTGTGGCCGCGACGTCACGGTGGAGCGACCGATCGAACGGGCGATCGCGGTAAATCAGCCTGCGGCCGAAATGCTGTTCGCGCTGGGAGTGCAGGACCGGATGGCCGGCTACGCCATGAGCGATGACGACGTCCTCCCCGAACTGCGCGAGGCGCGTGGTCAGGTGAAGGCCTTCGACACCGAGTTCCCTTCATTCGAGAGTGTCCTCGAACGCGAACCGGACATGGTCTACACGACCTTCAACTACACGTTCACCTCGGAAGGCATCGCCGACCGGACCAAGTTCACCGACCTCGGGGTCGCGACGTATCAGTCGCCCAGTGAGTGCACCGGTCAGGATGCCGAGCAGAGCAAGGCCCTCACGCTCGACGACCTCTACTCCGAAATCGGCGACGTGGCAACACTGTTCGATGTCAAAGACAAAGGTTCCGAGCTGACCGAGAGCCTGAAGGATCGCGCGGCCACCGCCACGGCGTCACTGGGAGCCGAAAACGTGACGCTGGCGTGGTGGTACGCCGCCACGAAGACTCCGTACTTCGCCGGATGCTGCGGCGCACCGGGAATCATGACCGATGCGGTGGGTGCGAAAAACGCCTTCGACGACAACAAACAGTACTGGCCCGAAATCGGTTGGGAGAGTGTGCTCGATCGAGACCCGACCGTGCTGGTGCTCGCTGATCTCGACCGCGGCGGAGACGGTGACAGTGCCGCAGACAAGATCGCGTTCCTCGAATCGGACCCGGTCGCCAGCAAGCTCACCGCAGTGAAGAACAAGCGTTACATCATCCTCGAAGGCACGACGATGGATCCCTCGATCCGCAATGTCGGTGGCATCGAACAGCTCTCCGACGGGCTGCGCCAGTTGGGTGTGGTCTAGATGTCCGCGGAGATCAGAGAACTGGTGCGTCAGTGGGACGACCAGCAAGCGGCATACATCGCGGATCGCGAGAAGCGCTTCGACGTGATTCTCGACGTTCTCGAATTGCAGTACGCGCAGACACCCTTCACGGTCGTCGACCTCGCCTGCGGGCCGGGTTCACTGAGCGCCCGGATCCTCGAGAAGTTCGAGCACGCCGGCGTTGTAGGGATCGATTACGACCCGATGCTGCTGGAAGTCACCCGTCAGTCGTCGACTCGTTTCGGTGGCCGACTGCAGCTGATCGACGCAGACCTGGCGGGAGCCGATTGGCCGACTGCAGTGACTGCGCCGGTTCAGGCGATCGTGTCGACGACCGCACTGCACTGGTTGCAACCGCAGCAGCTCGTCGAGGTGTACCGGCAGTGCCGCGAACTGCTGAGCCCAGACGGTGTCCTGCTCAACGGTGATCACTTTCGCTTCGACGGCCGCTCCCCCGTCATAAGGCGATGGGCGAAGGCTCACGACGAGCAGACACAACGCTCCGCTTTTGCGGCCGGTGCTCCCGAGTGGGACAGCTGGTGGGACGGGTTGCGGGCCACTCCCGGCATCGGGGCACTGACCGACGAGCGTGAGCGCAGATTCGCCGGACGTGACGCCGCCGCGCCCACCGCCGTCGACTTCCAGTTGGCGGCGCTCGCGCAGGCAGGTTTTCGGGAGTCGGGAACGGTCTGGCAACTGTTCGACGACTACGTGGTCTACGGCGTGAGATGACGACAAGAGTTCGGCTGCGTGACATCCCGAAATCCGTCACCCTGCTGTGGGTGATCGGTGTTGTCACGCTGGCCGGTTCGGCCGCCGTGGCGATCACGTTGGGGCCGGCCGGTCTGTCGGTCGGCGAGGTGGCCTCGATCGTCGTCGGCCATCTCGGCGGTACCGCGGCGGACGTCACCCCTATCCGCGACGGCATCGTGTGGGATCTCCGTCTGCCGCGTACTCTGCTCGCCGCGCTCTGCGGTGCGGGCCTCGGATTGTGCGGAGCGATCATGCAGTCGCTGCTTCGCAATCCGCTGGCCGATCCGTTTGTCCTCGGTATCTCGTCCGGGGCCTCGACCGGTGCCGTTCTGATCGTGATCCTCGGAGTGGGGTCAGGGGTGGTCGGGTTGTCGAGCGGCGCCTTCATCGGCGCGGTGATCTCCTTCGCTCTGGTGCTGCTGCTCGCCCATGCGGCCGGCGGCACGCCGGATCGGGTGATCCTGGCCGGTGTCGCCGCGACCCAACTGTTCTCCGCGCTCACCTCGTTCATCGTCATCACCTCGGCCGATCCAGAGCAGACCCGCGGTGTGATGTTCTGGCTCCTGGGCTCACTCGGCGGCGCCGATTGGCTCGATGTCGCGCTCTGCGCGGCGGTGGTGGCAGTCGGCCTCGTGGTCTGTCTAACTCACTCCCGTGCACTCGACGCCTTTGCCTTCGGTGAAGACGCGGCGTCGTCGCTGGGAGTGAACGTGTGGCGGGTACGGCTGACCTTGTTGCTGGCAACAGCTTTGATGACCGCGGTGATCGTGAGCGTCGCAGGCGCCATCGGCTTCGTGGGCCTCGTCCTCCCGCACGCGGCGCGGGCTCTCGTCGGTCCGAGTCACCGGCGACTGCTGCCCGCGTCCGCACTGATCGGCTCGATCTTCCTCGTCTGGGTCGACGCTGTGGCACGCACAGCCATTGCGCCGCAAGAACTCCCGGCCGGTGTGGTGACCGCGCTGGTCGGTGTGCCCGCGTTTGCCGTCATCCTCTGGAGACGGAAGGCCAGGCCATGACACTCGAAGCAACCGGTATCAGCTGGCGCGTCGGCGGGGCACTCATCGTCGATGACCTCGATGTCTCCCCCACCACCGGCAGTACGGTGGGACTTCTCGGCCCCAACGGCTCGGGAAAGTCGACGCTGCTGAAACTTCTTGCCGGGCAGAATCGTCCGACAGCCGGCGAAGTGACCCTGGACCAGACTCCGTTGTCCGACTGGAAACGCCGCGACGTCGCGCGCCGGATCGCCACCGTCGACCAGCACAGCAACACCGAGATCGATCTGACTGTTGCCGAGGTCGTCGAACTCGGACGCACACCGCACCGCGGACTGTGGGGCGGGCAATCCGATTCCGATCGCGACGCCGTCCGCGCAGCGATCGAACACACCGGCCTCGCCGGAATGCTGGACCGGTCGTGGCACACCTTGTCCGGAGGGGAGCGACAGCGCGTCCAGATCGCGCGCGCCCTCGCCCAGGAACCCCACGAGCTGCTACTCGACGAACCGACCAATCACCTGGACATCAACCACCAACTCGAACTGCTCGCGCTCGTACGACGCCTGCCCACCACCACGATCATGGCATTGCACGATCTGAATCTGGCCGCCATGTTCTGCGATTCGATAGTGATGCTGAACCGGGGATCCATCGTTGCCCACGGGAGCCCGACCGAGGTCCTCACCGCCGACCTGATAGCCGAGGTCTACCAGGTCGACGCCGAGGTCCGCCTGGATGGTCCCGGGGGCGTACCCACCGTGCGATACCTTCCGCCTTGCCACGTGTAACCGTTCCGAGTGCCAATATGGATACGTGACCCTCGATGATGTCGCCGACGAGTTATACGGCCTCGAACCCGGCGAGTTCGTCGAGGCGCGTACACATCATGTGAGGACTGCCCGTGAGGACAACAACCGCACACTGGCTGCGGAGATCGGAAAACTTCGGAAGCCGACCACCGTGGGCTGGTTGGTCAATCTCATATCGCGCGATCTACCGCAAGATCTGGATGCACTTCTGGCGCTCGGCGAATCGCTACGCGATGCCCAGCGCCATCTGTCTGGCCCGGACCTGCGCCGACTGACGACACAGAGGCAGCAGGTGGTGCGGAGTCTCGCCCACAAATCCGGTGAGATCGCGGCTTCGCGTGGAAAGAGTGTGGGTGAGGATGCGTTACGTGATGTCGCGCAGACCCTCAATGCCGCCCTGGCCGACAAGGAGACTGCCGCGCAGGTCCGACTGGGACGAGTTGTGACCGCTGCGAGTTACAGCGGTTTCGGACCCGCCGGGCTCGCAGTGGTGAAAGAGAAATCACCGCAGCAGGCCCCGGTTGAAGAGCCGCAGACTCCGAAGTCGAAAACTCCGGACCTGAAGGCCGAACGTGCCAGGGCAAATACAGAATTACAGGAAGCCACGGCGCAGGCCGACGAGATCCGCCGCCGGGTGAAGGCAGAGACCGCCGAACACGAGGAGGCCAGAACGACGCTTTCCGACGTCGAACGTCGCGTTGAAGAACTGCGCGCCGAACTCGAGCACGCCGAGCAGCAACGGCAATTCGCTCGGAACGCCGAGAAGGCTGGTAACGCTGCGGTTCGAGAATCCGAGAAGGCACTTCGTGCTGCTGAGCGGCGGATCGAGGAAGCAGAGCGCACCGTCGACGACTTGGAATGAGAATGGCGCTCGGAGCGTCGAAATCGGTGGGCGGGCCTCAGCGTTCGGACTCGCCAACGGAATTGCAGACTGATCAGCCCGCGGCAGCTTCGAGCTCACTCAAGGATTCCTCGAGGTGACCAAGGAGCCGCTGCAGGTGAGGGACGTTACGGCGGCAGCCGACGAGACCGAACTGCATGGTGTCCGCGTAGCCGATGACGGTGATGTTCATTGCCTGCCCGTCCAACGGAATCGAAGCCGGATAGCAACTCTCGAGCTTCGCGCCATTCCAGTATCGCGTCGTCGTCGGGCCGGGGACGTTGGAAATCACCAGATTGAAGACTGGACGCCCGGTGATCAGTCGGGAGGAACCAGGGATCAGCGGCAACCCTAGGCCCGCGACGTTCAATGCACTGAGCGCCGTGATCTGAAGGGGCGTCAGGCCTGACATCAGGGACTTGGCGCTACTCATCGAGTCGTGAATTCTCTGAAGTCGGGCCGCCGGATCCGCCAATTCGGTTGCCAGATCACACAACACCGCACCTACGGCATTGCCGGAAGCCTCACCCACTTCGCCTTTACGAAGAGATACCGGCACCATCGCGATCAACGGTTTGTCCGGCAACTCGTCCAGTTCGATCAGGTATTGCCGCAGCGCGCCCGCGCACATTGCCAACACCGCATCGTTGAGCGTCACGTCTGCAACGCAGCTGACCTTGCGCAGGCGCTCGATCGGCCACGACTGCGCCGCTACACGCCTCGCTCCGGTGATCGGGACGTTGAAGATCGATTTCGGGGCAGCAAACGGCAACGGTGCGACGTGGTCCTTCACTGCCGAGGCAGCGGCGTTCACTATCGCAGGGCCTACCCCGACCACATCTTGCACGGTGTCGATCACGGAGCCCACACGTCTCTGCAGGTCCAGCCCGCGACTGGCTCGGAGCCGCCTCGAAGAAGGTCGCTGCGCCCACGGCGGCATCGACTCTCGATCGAGCGGATCCGACGAGAGACTGCGATACCACGCCTGAACAGCAGACACACCGTCCATGAGCGCATGGTGCGTCTTCATGTACACGGCAACTCGGCCGTCCGCGAGGCCTTCGATCACATACGCCTCCCATAGCGGCCGATGCCGATCGAGCAGCGTGCCGTGCAGCATCGAGGTCAGCTCCAGCAGCTCACGAACTCGACCGGGCCTGGGCAGCGCAAGCAACCGGACGTGATATTCGAGATCGACGTCCTCGTCCTCCGTCCAACGCACCGGCGCGAAGTTCGACAGGAACTGCACCGGCTTGCGGCGAAAGAGGGGGCGGATCGACTCGACGTCGGTGAGCGAACGGTAGAGCGATCTAGCGAATTCGCCGTCGTCCCCTTCCGGTGGAACGAACAGTGACAGGCCGCCGACATGCATGGGGTGCTCCCGTGACTCCATCAGCAGGAACATCGAGTCGAGCGGCAGCATCAGCGCCATGGCGATCCGTTCTCTCGGGCGGGTGTCCGGAGCACCGGTTAACCGCTGTTCGACAAAGTTACTCGCCTTGACTGCCCACATTGTTGACTCCGACAAAACATAGCCCGGCTCGATTTTGGCGGGAGGCCGATGTCCCCCTCGACGACCGCCATCTTGGCTGAAGTACTTCACGGCGATTCGGGATCGAATGATGAGACACAGGGCATTGCAACGAATTTCAATGCTCACGGCCACAAGTAGTAGCGGAGCCGATCGCAGTAATACTTTTGTCGGAATTGTTTCAAATTGTCTGTACATCCGAGTCACACGTGACTACCGTCACTCATCATCACAATCCCGACTGGTCGGTTGCACCCAAAGGAGAAATACATGTCCCGACGTTCGACGTCGCGTGGGCCTTTCAACGCGCTCGCCACCGCAACTGTGCTCGCCACCGTCACTGCGGTGGGTGCCCTATCGGCAGGTATTGCAGGCGCCGCCCCAACTGTGGAGACTCCCTTCGGCGGCTGGGATTCATGTCCCATCGACAATCCCGAGACCAGTACCTGCATGGATGTCACAGTCACCGGCGGAAACATGAAGATCGGCAAGCTCTCCGTCAGCATTCCCACCGGGGCGATGCGCATCGCCGGCGGAGTTGCCTACCGGGAGAATCCGGAGGCTGAATTCGGATTCGACCAAGTATTCATCCCGCCGAACGACAACAGCCGGGGGATCTACGCCAAGCCCATCGAGATCCCCGGCGGCGCACTCGGAATCGACCTACCGTTCAACAATCTCTTCGGACTGAACAAGGCCTCGGCCACCGTCGAGTCGACGTCTGCACTCCCCACCGTGGATGCATTTCAGCTTGGTGTGAAGTTACCCGTCAAACTGAAGATCGCGAACCCTCTCCTCGGCGGCAAATGCTACCTAGGCTCGGACAGCAGCCCCGTGCAGCTCAACTTGGACGTGACGGAATACGGTGTCCTCGAAGAAGTTCCAGGTTTTCCGGACACCGCTGTCGTTCGAAATACCGGACACACCGGACAGCCCTTCGCGGTCCCGACAGCATCCGGATGTGGTCCGTTCGGCGTTCTGAATCCCATCGTGAACTGGCGTGCCGGTCTTCCCTCGTCCACCACGTCCAACTCCCTGACCACAACGAGTGACGTCTACAACATCGGTGCCGACAGCCTCAGGCCCCAGCCGGCCGGATCGCCCGAGCCCGCCGCCGTCATCGCCGAACGTAGCGCCAACTAGCAATTCAACTCACTACCAGCCGGAACCGTCAGCGCCGAAAGATTTCTCACCCCGAACGGAGATCACTTGTCCATGCGCACAATACGATTCAGAGCCGCGCTCGCCGTCGTCGCAGCAGGAGTCCTCACTCTCGGGGCGGTGTCAACCGCGACGGCGGCCCCGCTGCCCAACGCCCCGTTCGGGGGTTGGGGCAAGTGCCCGATAGCCAATCCGGAGACAAGCACCTGCGTCGACGTTGTCGTCAAAGGCGGCGAAATGAACATCAACGGGCTCAAAGTACCGATTCCTTCCGGCTCGTTGAATATCGCCGGCGGTGTCGCCTATCGAGAGAACCCCGACGCAGAATTCGGGTTCGACCAGATCTTCATACCCCCAACTGACGGCACCAAAGGCGTCTATTCCACCCCCATCGAGGTGCCGGGCGGAATCTTCGGACTCGGTCTTCCGTTCCCCGGCGGCCTGACCACTATCAAGGCGACCGTCGAGCCGGTCGCGTTGCCAACAGTCGACGCATTCCAACTCGGCGTCACACTTCCGGCAAGATTGAAGATCTCCAACCCTCTGCTCGGCGGAAACTGCTATCTGGGTTCTGCGAGCAACCCAATCCTGTTCAAACTCGGAGTGTCCGAAAATGGTGTCCTGGAGGAAGTTCCAGGATTTCCGGATACCGCCGCCGTCAGAAACGTGACGCACGCCGACCAGAGCTTCGCGGTACCAGGCGCATCTGGATGCGGACTGTTCGGCGCATTGAATTGGGCCGTCAATCTTCGCGCGAACGTTCCGTCTTCGAGTGGTCACAACTCTTTGACCACCACAAGCGATGTGTTCAACATCGGCGCCGACAGCCTGCGGACGCAGTAGAGCAAGCACCGGCGACTCGAGAAGTATCACCGACAAAAAGGAGATATCGATGTCCCATACAGTTCGCCGCACCATCTTCGTCACAGCTGCCGCCGCAGCCGCGATTGCAGTCGCAGCCGGCACCGCTTTGGCTTCGACCGTCGTCACTCCAGCGGGTCAAGCCGTGACTGCTTCGAGCAGCAATCTCAGTATCAAGACAGGAACGATCACACTCACCTGCTCCAGCACCACGGGCTCCGGAACCATCCCAGTCGCGCCGGGTAACTCCAACACCGGCACCGGCGGGGTCAACGTCAACATCGGCACCCCCAGCCTGACCGGATGCAAAGCCAACGGTCTACCCGCTGTGGTCACAACCTCCGGGACGTGGCAATTGAACGTCTCCGGGGACGCCATGCCCGGCGGCTCTGCCCAGGGATCGCTCATCATCCCCGCTAACGGTGCAGTCGTCACACTGCCCGGATCGACATGCACGGTCACCGTCGTAGGCTCCGGAGCTGGAGGCACGGGAGTCAGCACCATCGGACCGCTGCCCTTCGACATCCCCAACCAGCGCGTCGTGGCAAGCAACACCGGCACCGTGAACTACACACGCACCGGCACCGGGCCCGTCTGCCCCGCCGCAGCCACTGGCACGGCAACGATGTCGGGCACACTTCAGTTCGCGTCGGCCTCGCCGATCAACGTGACACCGTGACGATCGACAGGTAGACAGCAAATCTCGTTGGGGGATCGACGCTTCCGTCGGTCCCCCAACGAACGTCCGACGGCCCGGACCCACACACGACCACATCGGTTGCGGCGCAAAGTGGACCAGGGCTTCATTCATCTCCTACCTCGGTGGCGTCGAGTAACGCGCCGAGCGCGAGGTGGAGTTCGGCAAGCTCACGTCCGCCGGCTTTCGTCAGTACGCGAGTATTTTCCGCGTCCAATTCGCGGACAATGTCTTTGGCGAGCACGATAACCCGTTTTCCCTCGTCGCTGAGATCTAGGCAAACGGCGCGAGCATCGCGGCTGTCGCGTTCGCTGACAACAAATCCGCCCTTCTCCAAAGCTCGCACGAGCTTGGATATGTAGATTCGCTGCAACCCTGTCTGTGCGGCAAGTTCTCGCTGACTAGGCCTTTCCCCCTCACTCACGAGACCGTGAAGTGACGCAAGCACCGAATACTGGGCGTGAGTCAACCCGAGATGCGCGACCGCTCTGTCAACTCCCGCCCGCCAGCGCAGGGCAAGATGCCACACCAGCGACCCCGTAGTCCATGTTTCTCGATCTTGCATACATATAGAGTACATGGCTACTATCCCAATTAGAGTATATGGAAACTATTTTAGGGAGTCATAATGCCTACAATTTCCGTGCTCGACTCAACCATGGCTTACAGCTCGTGCGGCGAAGGCACACCCTTCGTGCTGCTCCACGGAAATCCCACATCCTCGTATTTGTGGCGAAACATACTGCCACGCATAGGAAATATCGGCCGTGCACTTGCTCCCGACCTCATCGGAATGGGCGCGTCCGGCAAGCCCGCAATCGACTACGGTTTCCTCGACACCGCCCGCTATCTCGATGCCTGGTTCGACGAGATGGAGCTCGACGACGTCGTACTCGTCGGGCACGACTGGGGTGGAGCACTCGCCCTCGACTGGGCTACCCGCCACCCCGATCGCGTCCGAGGTGTCGCACTGTTCGAAACGATCCTCCGTCCGATGACCTGGGACGAGCACTTCCCGGGAGACGCACGAGCACGAGTCGAGGCACTGAGAGCCTCTGGGACCGGCGAGACGAAGGTACTCGACGAGAACTTCTTCCTCGAAATCGCGCTTCACAGAACAGTTCTCGGGGGTCTTTCCAAAACAGACGTCGACGCCTATCGTGCTCCCTACCCCTTCCGTGAGAGTCGCCGGCCCCTGCTCGCGTGGCCACGATCCTTCCCCATCGAAGGAAGTCCCGATGAAGTGAATGCACGTGTGTCGGCGTACAGCGAATGGCTCGCGGAAAGCACCGAGGTACCCAAACTCCTTCTCACCTTCAGCGGCCTCGCCGAACTTCTCATGGTCGGACCCGACGAAGTCGCGTGGAGCCGATCGAACATCGCGAATCTCGAGGTGACCGAGTGCGGTCCCGCAGGGCATCTCGCCCCCGAGGATCAGCCCTCGGCAATCGCCGCGGCAATCACCGAATGGACACAGCGGCAACACCGTTTCAGCCGCGAGTGACTCGACTCCGTCGCCAAGCGCTCCGAGCGCCGTTTCGCCGACGCGGGCAGTAGCGCCCCAGACCTTGCTCCGAAATATGGGACCGACACCACCTCCGCCGGATTTGTCCGATATAACTAACGGGCGAGTACGCCGGTTGGGTCGAGGTCGAGAACGAGGGGGCGTGGGTGGTAGAGGGGGCGTGGGTGGTAAATGAGGACGGGCTGGGACAGACCTCGGAATCGGGGGCTCCACACAGAGTGGGCGGGTTTCTCTATCACCGCAGCGGCGACCGATGGGAGTGGTCGGACGAAGTTGCGCGGATTCACGGCTACGAACCCGGACAAGTAGACCCCACGACTGAATTGATGCTCTCGCACAAGCATCCGGAGGACCGAAGACACGTTGCACAGACACTGCTCGCCATCCGCACTTCAGGCGGCCCGTTCAGTAGCCGGCACCGCATCATCGACACTGCCGGGAACACACACTCGGTAATCGTCGTCGGAGACAGCGTCGTGGCTGAGTCAGGTGAAGTGGTGGGGAGCTCCGGCTTCTACATCGACGTCACCGAAACCCTGGACAGCAACGTAAAAGCATCCGTCGACGAATTGGTCAACGAAATCACCGTGTCTCGCGGAGTGATCGAGCAAGCCAAAGGCATGCTCATGGTGATCTACGGCATTTCGGCCGACCGCGCCTTCGACATCCTCGTGTGGCGTTCTCAAGAGACCAACGTGAAACTCAGGGATGTCGCCGAGCAGTTGATAGTTCGGACACTGGACGACTTCCAGGTTCCGACACCACTGCGGACCCGGTTCGATCACTTGCTGTTGCAGGGTTGAATGACAACAGGGTTGAGGGATCTGCTTAAGGCGGTTCCCGTGGCTGGCTGCTCAACCTCGAGGAACCTCGCCCGCATTGATTCCGGGACGGTCCGATGCGGCCTATCCCCGTTGTTACCCAACACGGAGTAAAAGGAAACTACTCGTCGCCGGACTTCTTGTCGGAGGTCTCCTCGACCAGTTCAGGTGCCTGTTCGCGAGTTGCCATTCCACCGTCGCCGCCCTTGTCCACGGGCCCTGGGTGCCCGCCCTTAGGCGACTGGTCGTTGTTGTCTTTCTCGGTCATGCGGTCATCCTCGTCATCTGGTCGTGTCAGTCATACGGCGTGCGACCTTACCGGAGCCTCGGCCCACCTCCCTCTCAATCTATCGCTCTCAGGACTTCCCGCAACCCTCACCGATTTTGTTTGCATTTCAACACTTTCGGGCAGGTGACTGCGAACAGCATTTCCACGAGGAGAGGTCGATCCCAGTGCGTGCAGTGACTTGGCAAGGCAAACGGAAAGTAAGCGTCGATAGGGTTCCGGACCCCACGATCATCGAGCCCACCGACGCGATCATCAAGGTCACCACGACGAACATCTGCGGATCAGATCTGCATCTGTACGAGACTTTGGGTGCGTTCATGAATGCAGGCGACATTCTCGGTCACGAACCGATGGGCATCGTCGAAGAAGTCGGGTCGGATGTCACGAATCTCGAGATAGGCGATCGCGTCGTGATCCCGTTCCAGATCTCGTGCGGCGATTGCTTCATGTGCGATTCGAGTCTCTACACCCAGTGTGAGACGACTCAGGTCCGCGATCAGGGAACGGGCGCAGCGTTGTTCGGCTTCTCCGAGCTGTACGGATCGGTGCCAGGTGGTCAGGCTGAATACTTACGAGTCCCGCAGGCACACTTCACACACATCAAAGTTCCCGAAGGTCCGGCGGATTCACGATTCGTCTATCTCTCCGACGTGCTTCCCACTGCCTGGCAGTCGGTCGAATACGCCGACATCCCGCCGGGTGGATCCGTGACCATCCTCGGTCTCGGACCGATCGGTGACATGGCTGCTCGCATCGCGCACCACAAAGGATTTCGGGTGATCGGCGTGGACCGTGTGCCCGAACGCCTTGCGCGCCTTGCCGAACGCGGTATCGAGACCCTCAACCTGGACGACTACGGCAGCAAGATCGGCGATGCCGTCAGAGACGCGACAAACGGCCGCGGAACCGATTCGGTGATCGACGCTGTCGGCATGGAAGCGCACGGGTCTCCGATCGGAAAGCTCGCGCAGCAGTTCGTCGGACTCCTTCCCGATGCTCTTGCCGCGCCTGCGATGCGCACCGCAGGGATCGATCGGCTCGGTGCTGTCTATTCGGCCATCGACATCGTTCGGCGCGGGGGGACCATTTCTCTGATCGGTGTATACGGCGGAATGGTTGATCCACTGCCGCTGATGACCATGTTCGACAAGCAGATTCAGATCAGGATGGGCCAGGCGAACGTCAAGAAGTGGGTCGACGACATCATGCCCTTGCTCACTGACGACGACCCACTCGGCGTCGACGCCTTTTCCACTCATCAGCTGCCGCTCGATCAGGCGCCACACGCCTACGAGATCTTCCAGAAGAAGCAGGAAGGCGCGGTCAAGATCCAACTGAAACCGCACGGGTAATCCAACTCCGCAGTACTATCGCCCGATATGCCGTATTTGGATCGCGCCGGAGAAGTATTTGTCCTCCACCTGGGTAATGAAGGCGAGCCGGATACGCCGAATCCGTTCAATCCCCGGTGGCTCGACCAGGTCGAGGACCTCCTCACCGAAGTCGAAAACTTCGACGGTCCGGGAGCGCTGGTCACGACAGCTGTGGGCAAGTTCTATTCCACTGGGCTGGATACAGATTGGATTCTTCACAACGCCGATCAGGTCAACGGGTACATCGACCGCGTTCAAACCTTGTTCGCGCGAATGTTGACGTTTGCGATGCCCACCGTCGCCGCGCTTCCGGGACATGCCTTCGGCGGTGGTGCAATTCTGGCCGCCGCGCACGATCACGTCGTGATGCGAGAGGATCGCGGTTTCTTCTGCCTGCCAGGGATCACTATCGGCGCGAGTTACGCACCCGGAAGCATCGCCCTACTTGCATCACGTCTTCCGACACGCGCAGTCCACGACGCACTCGTCACAGGTAGGAGGTACGGCGGGATCGAAGCATTGTCAGCAGGATTCGTAGATCAAGTCGCGGCTCCGGACGATGTGCTCTCGACAGCTGTCGACTACGCACGCACGTTGACGCGAACTCGTGGACGCACGCTCAATGAGATCAAGGAACTGCTATATGCCGAGCCGTTGGCCCTCCTACGAACGCCAGTAGTGGGAATCGACAAGCAGGTGATACTGAAAGACAACTGACCGATACCACCGACCGTCGTACTCGCTTCACACACGCTCCACAGAAAGAAACTGAAACCGAAATGGCTCGCGAACTTACCGTCTCCGACAGCGTCGTCGTCAACGCCGACGCGCTCTCCCTCTACGAGCTCATCAGCGATCCCACTCGTATGGGTGCCTGGAGTCCCGAAAACTTAGGCGCAACCTTGCGAGGAGACAGAGAAAGAGCCTTCCTGGGCATGGAGTTCGACGGGCACAACAAGCGTGGGCGCGCGCAGTGGACCACGAGATGTACAGTCACCGCTGCCGACGCCGGGAAGCTCTTCGAATTCCGTGTTCACAAGATCGGCCTGAGTACTCCCCGGATCCCCGCCTCCATCGCAACCTGGCAGTACCGATTTTCACCGGTGCCCGACGGAACCCGAGTTACCGAAACGTGGACCGACGACAGACGCGGCTGGCCGGACTTCGCCGCCGAGATTTTCGACAAAATTGCCACCGGAGGAAAAACGTTCGCCGACTTTCAGCGCGGCAACATCCGCAAGACGCTCCTGAACCTCACGAACGCAGTTGAGCAGGAGGTTTCCGGCATCGAAGGTAACGCCGGCTGACCAGCCGACACCATTTGTGGCAGTTTCTGCCACTTTTGGTACAGTGCGGATATGGCAACAGCCCGCCGCACCGCACTGCTTCTCCGCGTCTCGCAGAGTTGTGCTGCCGCTTTCGTCGAACGCGGTGATACTTCGACAACCATCGCCGAGCTCGCGGAGCGCGCGGAAATCTCCGAGCGAACGTTCTACCGCTGCTTCGCCACCAAAGAGGAGAGCATCTGGCCGATGCTCGACGACGGGAACCGGAGTCTCGTCGCTGCACTCGGTGAGCAGCCACGCGATTCCGGACTGGCGCCGGCTGTCCGGAACGCCTTCGTCGCCTCGGTCGGTGAGTCTTTCGAAGACATGACACGATCCCTGATGCCGATCATCTTCGGCGATGCAGCACTCCGGAGAGTGTGGGAATCAGCGACTTTCGAGACGATGGAGCTCATTCGCCCCGAAGTGGCCCGGCTGATCGATCGACCGGAAAACTCGCTCGACGCCACTGCAGCGGCGGGTCAATCGACGCTCGCCGTGGTCGCAGCACTGCGGGAAATGGCAGATCACCGAACACCTGCACTCACGGCAATCAACCGCGCACTCGACGCGTTTTCGACGTCGTATCTCGCGCACCCAACAGGTAAGGAACAATCATGACTCAAGATCTCTCCGGAAAAACCGTTCTCGTCACCGGTGGCGCCCGCGGCCTCGGTGAAGCGTTTGCGCGCGGCATCGTCGCAGGCAACGGGCGCGTGGTCATCGGCGACATCCTCGACGAAGACGGCCGAGCGGTAGCCGAATCTCTCGGCGAGGCAGCGCGTTACGTTCATCTCGACGTCACCGACCCGGGATCGTGGAAGTCCGCCGTCGAGTTCGCCGTGTCCGAGTTCGGCGCAATCAACGGACTGGTCAACAACGCGGGAATCTCCGCTTCCGGCCAGACTGTCACCGATGAACCCCTCGAAACGTTCCAACGGATCATCCAGATCAACCTGGTGTCCGTACATACCGGTATCCACACGGTGGTCCCGTTCATGAAGGCCGCCGGCGG
Organism: Rhodococcus sp. GB-02; assembly: GCF_053470465.1. Taxonomy (NCBI): domain Bacteria; kingdom Bacillati; phylum Actinomycetota; class Actinomycetes; order Mycobacteriales; family Nocardiaceae; genus Rhodococcus; species Rhodococcus sp. GB-02. The sequence continues at coordinate 1,522,957 of NZ_JBPUKE010000001.1, read as the reverse complement.
CGGATCCATCGTGAACATTTCCTCGGCCGCAGGTCTGATGGGCATGGCTCTGACCAGCGGTTACGGCGCAGCCAAGTGGGGTGTGCGAGGACTGAGCAAGATCGCTGCCGTCGAGCTCGGTCGCGACAAGATCCGGGTCAACTCGGTTCACCCCGGCATGGTCCTGACGCCCATGACTGCACCGACGGGTATCAGCCTCGAAGAAGGCGCATTCCCCAACAATCCGTATCGCCGTGTCGGTCGCCCGGAAGAGTTGGTCGGTGCGGTCACCTACCTTCTTTCCGACGATGCCTCGTACACAACGGGTTCCGAGATCGCCGTCGACGGTGGCTGGACTGCCGGACCGTCGATCGAGTACATCGCCGGTCAGTAAAGTCGGGTTCCACCCCCGCCTGAGTCTGCGCAGTCCGAGCACCCTCAGGTGGACACCAACATCTCCCTGATTGCATTCGGAGAAGACAACTTTCGCAGTCGTTGTAGCGCCCGATGCAGGTCTAGTGACACCTGATCGGTCGTACGGGCAAGCGATGTGGCAGTCGCCTTGATGTCGAGGCCGACGATCAACCGCAACACCAGGACGTCGCGTTCGACAACCGGAAGGTCTGTTGGAGGCGGAAGCGGCCCACCGCTGAACCCGTCGGATGCCGCCCGAGCAATCGCGACGCTCGTTCGCGCGTACAACAGGCGCAGGAACGGCTGATTCGTCTCCGATCCGTCGCACACTGCCGTGAGAACCGCGACGCACGCGGCATCCGCGGCGGAGTCGGAGACGGCCCGATCAAGCTCGGCGCGGCACCGCAGCACAACCATCGGACGAAATGCCGCATACAAACTGGTCATGGACTCACGGCTACCGCTCCGTGCCGCGGCGACCAGCACCTCCAGCGAGCCTTCCTGCAGCATGGGCTCACATTCTCTCTTTCTCGACGGAAATTCGTTGTGCAATCCGAGGGATCAACTGGAACCGAATAGTCCGGCGAAGCGGTTCACAGTCGGCGCGGGTGCATGATCTTGCCGGCGTTGCCATTAATTCTGGTTGTCCTGACCCCGGCCGTCGCCCCGATCCCAGGCACCGCCCTGATCCCAGGTACCGCCCTGCCCGCCGTTTCCACCATGGCTCCAATCCTGGGAGCGATCACCACCCTGATCGCCACTCCAACTTCTTGCGTCGTTCCGGTGCGGATGGTCGTGTCATGAACAATCCGTTCTCCGTAGATTTCTCGAGGCTGTCTCACGCAGTCGTGAATGGGACACACACCAGTGAAGTCCTGCATCCTTGCCGCCCACTGGCACTAACCTGGCAAATTACTGGCAGGGTGTTGATTCAAACCGAACGCCTTGCACTGCAGAACTTTTCGATTTCTCAGGCTTGTCTTTGCTGCTCCAAGTCCGACCGTTCCGTTCCACGCGACAAGGGGTCACACGGGCGTAAGGTCGAGAGAGTTCGGCTCAGTCGTCAAGAGCGGAAGGACACCTAGACAATGCGAAGCGATGGAGATACGTGGGACATCGTCAGTAGCGTCGGACTCACCGCGCTGGCAGTGGCAACGTTCCGAGCATTGGAGAGCACCCGTCCGGACGCGATCATCGAAGACAAGTTCGCATCGTGGTTCGTAGAAGCCGCAGCCGAGCCACATTTCACAGCTCTTCTGAAAGACCCCGCACTCCTCGACGACACACCCTTCGGCGGTTTCATGGGTTTGCGAACCAGATTCTTCGACGAATTCTTCCTGTCGTCAACCGAATCCGGAGTAACCCAGGCGGTAATCGTTGCGGCAGGCTTGGATTCACGTGCGTACCGATTGGATTTCAACTCAGGATCGACAGTATTCGAAGTGGATCAGCCGAAGGTGTTGGAGTTCAAGGCCGAAGTGCTCGCTGCGCACGACGCACAGCCGAAGGCCGATAGACGCACTGTGCCTACTGATCTGCGCAACGACTGGCCGAACGCACTCGAGGAGGCTGGTTTCGATCCTAGCGAACCCACGGCCTGGTCGGCGGAAGGCCTGCTCGCCTATCTCCCGGGCCCGGCCCACGACGCCCTGTTCGAGCGGATCGACGAACTCTCGGCCACCGGTAGTCGCTTGGCGGTGAACGACTTTCCGGCCGGAACCGACCCGAGCAAGCTAGCGGCCATCAGATCCAAATACTTCACCAAGGACCCGTTCGGAGACCTTGACATTTCGCAACTGTTCTACAGCGACAAACGATCCGATCCGGGGCAGTGGTTGGCTGAACACAATTGGACCGTCCGTCGCTTCAGCTCAGTCGAGTTGGCAGAACTGTACGATCACCGGATCCCCGAACTCCCCGAACTCCCCGAACTCCCCGAAGAAATCGCAGCACTGTCGACGCAACCGTCCTTTTTGGCCGCCACCAAGAACTAACTCTCACTGTCATCACGAAAGTTCCTCGGGTGCAGACCTTCTCCCATTTATCCAGCTTCAACGTGCGTGTCACCACTACACGTCACCCCAGCCGACTGGGTCAACGATCAAGCTGTACGTCCTCGGCGCGGTCGCGACGGCTGTCGAGAACGGGACACTCTCCTGGGATCAGAAACTCACCATCACCGACGACCTCAAATCGATGCCCGGTGGGACCATGCAGGACCTGCCATCGGGAACTGAAGCCACGGTCCGGGGAACCGCCGGCAAGATGATCTCGATCAGCGACAACACCGCCACCGACATGCTGATCGCTGCTGTCGGGCGCGAGCAGGTCGAAGCCGAGTTCGCCCCGATGGGCATGGCGGATCCTTCGCTCAACATCCCGCTCAAGCCGACCCGCGCACTGTTCCAACTCGGCTGGGGCGACGAAGGCGCACAACGTATCGCTTGGCGCGACGGAACTCCGGACGAGCGTCGAGCGATACTCGCGGCGCTGCCGGGTGATCTGGTGGACATCCCGGCGTCTGCATTCACCACCCCCGCATGGCCTTTCGACATCGATTGGTTCGCCTCGCCTGCCGGCCTGCGTGCCGCGTTGGTCTCGTTGCAAGAGACGGCGAAGACCGAGAGCGGCGCACCCGTTAGAGACATACTCGCCGAGGATCCGGCGCTCAGTGACGAGTCCGCGAATTGGTTAACCTACGGCGGATTCAAGGGCGGCAGCTCCATCGGGGTCCTTGCGGGTGCCTATTACATGGAACACGACGATCGTGCGTGGGTTGTCACCATGCAAACCCATGGTGAGGAGGCTGCACTGGTTGCCGACCCGGCTCTGTACTTCGATCCGGTAGACGCCGCGATGCTCTTGATCCAGAAGGATGCAACCAGCTAGAGCGCACTGGGCGGGTTGAACCCACGGACGCAGACTCCTACCTTCGACCGTGGAGAGGGCCGGATACAGAGAACCGCTGCGCATCCGGTGTCACCAGGATGCGCAGCGGCTTCGGTAAGTCTTAGCCCGTGGGAGGCTCAGTCTCGTCCGACGAGAATCCGTCGAAGAATGCGATGACCTTCTGAAGAAGTGTCGCGATGTCGAAATCTTCCAAGCTACCCATTGCGTTCGTCCTTTCGTTTAACACTGGAGGATGAAACGTGCATCGTGCAATTCCCAATGTAAAGCATCAATGAGATTATTTCTCGACCAGGCAACAATTCGACTGAAATGCCCCACTCAGCAAGATGTGAGCAAATTGCCACAAATAACAGCCCCACTAGCAATATTCCCATTATCCGCGACCCACGAATAGTTCCCAATTCGCAGGTGGGTAATTTTTGAGAAAAATTTCTGGGCGCGTCGATTCCGATAGATATTCTTGGCGACAACCTCAACCACAGACTGCAAGGTAGACGAAGTTTCGACACAGAAGGTATGCAACTCTATCGGAACCTCGACCGCGATAACGAATCGATTGCAGCACTATCCTTGATACCTCTCCTCAGCTTTGGATTTCACATGTAACCACTAGCGATTTCCGCTGATCGACCGCAATACCAGTTCAGGGATCCGAGAGTCTGAATTGATACTGTGCACGCAATTAGCTGGTCATATATCGGCCGCCCCGCCGTAGCTCGAACTTCGTCAAAACTTCAAACAATCCTAATGCTGGACGTTAGTTTAGATGCGTTCGCATTTCTCCGGAACCAGCTCGATAAATGCGAACCCGCACCGATGTATCCGAGACTGCACGGCGGCGGCCCCTCGGGACACGATCCGTGCCTCTACGACGGGTGGGCGGGCAAGCTCACCCGAGGGTGAAATAGGGGGTGAGACATGCCTGGGGGGCTCGTTTTACCGAGTCCGGCACAGTACGTTTTCCCAGGCACGCCAGTCCCCAGATTCACACGGCGTGCAAGGGCTCGTTGACGCTTCCGAGATGTTGGCAAGGCCGACCACAGGCCCCGTTCTCCCGACGAGAACGGGGCTTCCTCGTGTCTGTTTCCGCCTTCCACCGACCGGGTAGACGCGAACATGAGCGCCACCTGCTCGACTGGATCCACCGCTGGCCGCTACGAATCGAACGCCCCGACTGTCGGCGTCGAAGAAGAATTCATCCTCGTCGACCCGACATCGTGGTTGCCGTCCACCGACAGTGCCGCGGTTGCGGAAACCGCGTCGACACTCGGTTTGGATCTTCAGTTCGAACTGTCCCGGTGCCAAGTCGAGACCAACTCTCCCGTGTGCCGAAGCATCGACGAACTCCGAACCCACTTGATCGACATGCGTCGGCTCGCGGGGAAAGCGGCCGAGTTGAACGGCTGCAGACTGTTGGCAGTCGGCGCACCACTGTCGGGGCCTTCGCGTTTCGCGATAAGCGACTCGCCTCGCTACCGGAAGATGGGGCAACACTTCGGCGCCCTCGCTGCCGAACAGAGCATCTGCGGTTGCCACATCCATGTAGGCGTCGCTGATCGAGCAGAGGCAGTGCAGGTCTGCAATCACGTGCGCATCTGGCTGCCGGCCTTGCTCGCCCTGAGCGCCAATTCCCGCATTCACCAAGGAGTCGACACAGACTTCTCGAGTTGGCGGGCGGTTCAATGGTCCAGGTGGCCCGTCGCCGGACCGCCACCGTTCTTCGAGACCGCCGACGATTTCGACACCGCGGTCGCGATGATGGTGGATTGCGGAGTGATGCTCGACAAGCGGATGGCCTACTGGGATATCCGACCGTCCTGCCACCTACCGACCGTCGAGATCCGGGTCTGCGACGTTCAACCGACGGTCGACGATGCCGTGCTGCTTGCGACACTTGTGCGTGCTCTGGTCGCCACTGCTCTGCGCGCCGTAGACAACGGCGTCCCCGCACCGCGCGCTTCTCTCGAGCGTCTTCGCCTCGCGACATGGGTGTCTGCAAAGGAGGGCATCCTGGGAAAGCTGATCGATCCGGTTACCGCACATAGAATTTCGGCCACGGAGCTGTTTCATCGACTCCTGATCCATCTCCGCGACTCACTTGACGAGACAGGTGAGTACGCGAGTGTGGAGTCGGCGCTGCGCCGCAAGTTGGTCACCGGTAGCGGCAGCGACTGGCAACATCGAACGCTGCGCCAGGTCTGCCTTCGGGAACTGATCGCGCGCGCCGTTCGACTCACCCTCCCGACCGCGCAGGCGGGCATGGATACGCATGGCGGGCCGACTCCGGATCAGTAGTAATGCCGCCGACCGCCGATGGCGTGCCCGGCCGCGCCCAGCGCGTACAGGACGATTCCGATCACCAGCAAGACGACACCAATCGTCCACAGGATCGGAATGTTCACCACGAAACCGATTATCAGCAGGATTACGCCGAGGATGATCATGACAAGCTCCTTCAGTGCGTTCACTCGGGCGGATACGCCCGCCTCGAGCCGCATACACCGTGGATACCCGTCGGCCGAGCGTTTCATACCCTCTGCGACCGGGTATTTCGCTGGGCACCACAATATTTGAAGAATCGAGCACGCCATGATGAGAATTGTGACTCTGATCGTTCTGATCTGGCTGATCGTCGGAGCCGTCGCGGCCGGCCAGCGCGGTTACTACAGCAGTTCGCCGACCAACTGTGCCGGGGTCGGGACCATCGCGCTCACCGTCATCGCCGGCCCGCTGAACTACTTCGGCGTCAATCCCAAAGTGACGGATTGCACGCTTCCTCAACCGACCGAATGAACTGCCGAAAATCCACGCTAAACCGACTAGTCGTTACCCTGGAGGTGAGTCGACACACATCGAAGTGAGGGGCCACCATGACCACTGCACCAGATCGCACCCGAATCGAGTTCCCGGACATCAGCTCGCGTGCGTGGGAACACCCAGCCGATCGGGCCGCATTGGTGACGCTCCGGACGCTTCGGGGGTTCGACACTGTTCTGCGGACGCTGTCCGGCCTACTCCAAGAACGTCAGCATCGCCTCATGTATCTCGCCACGTCCGTGCGAGTCGACGAACGCCAGTTCAGCGACCTCAACGATCTGCGACGCGACTGCGTCGACATTCTGCAGGCCGACGAGACACCAGAGTTGTTCGTGCTCCAAACCCCGATGGTCAACGCCTTCACCATCGGCATGGACAAGCCGTTCATGGTGGTCACGACCGGCCTACTGGACGTGATGAACTACGAGGAGCAGCGGTTCATCATCGGCCACGAACTCGGCCACGCACTGTCCGGCCATGCGGTGTATCGCACCATCTTGATGCATTTGATGCGACTTGCCGGAACCATCGGCTGGTTGCCCGTCGGCGGGTGGGCCCTGCGTGCGATCATCGCGGCCCTCATGGAATGGCAGCGCAAGTCCGAACTGTCCGGTGATCGTGCCGGACTGTTGTGCGGGCAAGACGTCCACACAGCGATCCGCGTCCAGATGAAATTGGCGGGCGGATCCCGAGTCAGTGAAATCGACATCGACGCATTCTTGGCCCAGGCTGCCGAGTACGACGCCAGTGGCGACCTCCGCGACGGTGTACTCAAGCTCCTCAACATCGAACTGCTCTCGCACCCGTTCTCGGTACTTCGCGCCGCAGAACTCAAGAAGTGGGTCGACAGCGGAGACTACGCCGCAATTCTGCGCGGAAACTACCCGCGGCGAGGAGAAGACGACGGAGCGAAGATCAGCGACGAGTTCAAGAATGCGGCCAAGACCTACAAGCAGAACTTCGATGAATCAGAAGACCCTCTGATCCGAATGGTGCGCGACATCGGCAGCGGACTGGGCGGCGCGGTCGGCGCCGTCGGAAACGGCGTTGGCGACGTGGCGTCGGATATCAAGGAACGATTTACTCACTGGCGCAAGACTTCCGACAGATCAAAGGGCGCCGACGACGCCGAGTGAGCAGAATCGGGACCTGCCACCGAAGGCAGTCGGCGGCAGGTCCCGAGTTCTTGGCGTGAAGGTGATGCAGGCTTCCCTCTGCACCACCCTCACGTTCACAGACAGTACCAGCAGTCGAACAAACGTGCGAACCGAAAGCGGTCGTGTCGAATCCCCGGTTGTCGGGTACGCGGCATAGGACCACTACAGAAGGGAGCCGACATGCATGCTGGGCGACTGAAGAAGGTCGGTTCGAGTGACGGCCCGTTTGCCTCCGTGTACTTCGAGGACGTCCGCAACCGGGAGGATGCGCGCGAGCGCTTCGAACTCGAATGGCGCTCGATGCGCAACCAACTCTCGAAGCAGGGCGCATCCGAATCACTGATCGCACGACTGGACGAGGTGAAGGACAACCATCACGGAATCTCGGGACGCGCCGGGCGGGCTATCGTCGCCACGGCGGAGGCCGTGCTGATCGACGACATCCTGCTCGAACCTGCCGGATCGACCATCGCAACCTTGGGCGAGCTGCCCTACCTGGTTCCACTGATCGCACACGGATACGACACCGAGCCGTTCCTCATCGCCAAGGTCGACCACACTGGCGCAGACTTGTGCGTACGTGATGCCCGCGGGCGTGACGTGTACGGCGAATCGGTCGACGGCGACGGCTTCCCGGTCCACAAGGCACACGTCGGCGGTCAGGAGCGGTACACCGACAGCCAGAGCCTCGTGGAGGAGAACATCCGGAAGAACCTGACACAGGCCGTGGAGCGCGCCGCGACGCTCGCCCGTGAACACAAGGTTGCACTGGTAGTCGTGATCGGAGAAGTACAGTCCCGCAAAGCTTTTGCTCAGCTCCTTCCGTCGACGCTACGGGTGGTGGACGTCGAAAAAGGTTCGCGTTCAGTCGGTTCGACACCCGCCGAGGTGTCCAAGTCGATTCGTGAACTGATCGACACGCAGCGACTGCGCAGAATGGATACGGAAACCGAACGCTACGTCGCAGAGCAGGGGCGGGACTCCGGCCTCTCCATCGACGGGACCGCACGCGTCCTCGACGCACTCGAGCAAGGCAAGGTCGAGACGCTGCTGCTCACCGACCCCGACGACAAGGAAGTCACGAGTGGAAAGTTGATCGGGCCCGCCGATCGCGTACTCCCCTACATCGCAATCGGGACCGGCACCGAACTGGTACAGATCGACGAACGCCTGGTTCTCGCCGACGGCTACGGCGCGATACTTCGGCACCCCTGAACAACCGGCCTGCTGATCAGATTCGGGGGCGAGCACGTTCAGCGAGAAGCGTGCTTGCCCACCGAGTCCGGAAATCCATCGGCAATCGCTGCCACGAGCTCCAGATATGCCCGTGCAGTGCGCTTGTTCAACAACTTCAAGTCGATCGGACCGCCCTCGCCGAGGTGATCGTCGTAGGGCAGGGTCTTGACCGCGCGTACTCCACGCTGAGCGAAAACGTCCTCGAGCTGGTCGAGATCGAGCGAAGACGAACCCGGTCGCGTCGAATTGATCGCCACAACCGACCTGCTCACCAGATCTGCGTATCCATGTTTGGTCAGCCAACTGAGCGTTGCTGCTGCACTACGGGCACCGTCCTGCGCCGTCGGGCTGACGACAACCAAGGCATCTGCTTCGTCGAGAATTCCGTACATGGCCGAGTGCATGATTCCAGTGCCGCAGTCGGTGATGACGATGTTGTAGTGCACCTCGAGAATCCGCAGGGTATCGAGGTAGTCCTGCTCGTTGAACGACTCCGAAGTTTCCGGATCTGCTTCACTCGCAAGGATTTCGAGCCGGCTGTCACCTTGCGACGTGTAGTAGCGAACATCGCTGTACGTACGAATGTCGCCGTCGGCCAACAGATCACGAACGGTCAGATGATGTTCACGTCGTTCACGATCAGCCAGAGTCCCCAGGTCAGGATTGGCATCGATGGCTACGATCCGATCCCCGCGGATCGAGGCGAACGTGGACCCGACGGTCTTGGCCGCCGTGGTTTTTCCCACACCACCCTTGAGCGAGATGAAGGCTATCTTGTACACGCCGCGCACCGTGCGGTTGGCACGGCGCACCAGAGCTTGGTGTTCGAGTTCGGCAGCCGACTGCCCCGTGTTGATGCGACCGCCGGTCAGTTTGAACAACACACTGCCCAAACCGCGTTCAGGTGGACGCTTCGCCCGCTTGATGATGTCCAAGTCGTCGACGGAGGTCATAGGCCTGGGCGTCGAGGTTCGAAAATCGGTCGGCTCTTCACGCCGCTGCTGGCGCATCCGCTGGCTGGGCAACGGTTTTGAGGCTGGTTCGTCGAATTGCGGTGTGAACGTGACAGTTCGAATCGACGTTGAGTAGCCGTCGTCAGACGCGTCGAAAAGGCCGTCGCCTCTAGTCGTTCCCGAGTTGTTCCCCAGGACTCCGCCATTCGAACTGTTGTTATCGCTGCGCACCGTTTTCCTAGGTCGAGGTCGGAATCAATTCGGACATAGCCTCTCGGACGCTATCACTCTGGCGGGCTTGCCGTTCTCTGCTCAATACCGTCACAGCACAACAGACCGTTACACCCGCCTTTCGATGACTTTGGTCCCCCCGCCGGTGCCATTCTCAGCAAATACGAACGTCGTAACGATATGCGGCACATATATCTTCATCTGCCGCTGAAAACAGCTCTCCGCAATGTCAGGGCAAATCCCTTGGTACCAAACGAGAAAAGAGAGGGCGATCGCCTCGGCGACCGACCCACCTTCATGGACAAGTGTTCAGCTGCTGAAGAATTCCAGGCTTCCGCGAACGTCCGAAAATCGTCGACAGATCCATACTTCCGAATGAACCGCTCGTGTCGCAGTGGTTGATGGTGGGCGCGACATCAACGCCGGTGGCTTCTGCCGCATTCACGTTCACCCCGAAGTGTCCGCGGTTGTCTTCGCAACTTTTCTGCCGGCGCCGAGGAGGTTAAGGATGCCCTAAGCCGTCCCCCGGAGCCATCGCGACCCGGTCACCTACTAAGCCCGGTAGTAGGCGCCTGTATCCTTTCGCGTATGACGCCGGGTCCGAATGATGTCGCGCAGCTGCGCGGCGCCTTCGTGGGCGGTACATCCGGCGCGGTCTCTGTCGCGGCCCACGCCCTCGGTGGCGGCGGCATGGCCCCGTCCGAAAGCGCGGTGGTGTTGTTGATCCTCGCGTGCGCGAGCGTCGGCGCGGTGGTCACGTCCATCGACACCCGCCGCTCCCCCGCGCTGTTACTTGCCCTCATGCTCGCTGCGGGTCAGGCCATCGGTCACGCGACTTTGACCATCGCTGCGGATCATCAACACGGGCTGCTCCTGTCACTTCCGATGCTTGCGGCGCACATCGCTGCCGTCGGAGTGTGCGCAGTGCTGATACGCGGCGCAGAACGCGGGTACGTCGTGGCGGCGTCGACGGTGGCCGCCATCGTCGCAGTGCTTCTGCGCCCGTGGGCACCTGAACCGTCACCGTTCGCTGCGCGTACTCGATACCGCACCAAAGTTGTTCTGCGTCAACTTCTCACCTCTGGCCTGGGCACTCGGGGCCCACCGGCATTCGTGTAACTCACCTCCCCTTTCCTTTCACGCACGTGATTACGTGCGCCACTTTGCTGTACGCCTTTTTTAACCGCCCGCGGTAACGAAGGCGCACAGCGGGATCGAGTACACGCATGTCCGCACCCGAATTGGAGCGCGCACAGACGCGCGCGTCCAACGACAGTTCTCCCCCGAAGAAGCAGGTTGGCGGCGCCAGACCACTGATCCTGCGCCTGCACTTCTACGCCGGCATCCTCATCGGACCGTTCATCCTCATCGCCGCGATGAGCGGTGGTCTCTACGCGATGGCACCCACCATCGAGAAGTTCGTTTACGACGACTACCTCCAGACCGACACCACCGGACAGATCGCGTCACTGAACGACCAGATTCGTTCCGCTCAGCAGTACCGCCCCGACTTGACTGTCTCGGCAGTACGTCCGTCCCCTGTCACCGGCGAAACCACCCGGGTCCTGTTCACCGATCCGTCACTGGGCGAATCGGAGAGGCTCGCGGTCTTCGTTGATCCGGTGCTCGCACAGCCGGTCGGCGAGTTGGCGGTGTACGGAAGCAGTGGTTCACTGCCACTGCGAACCTGGATCTCCCAGCTACATCGCCACCTTCATCTGGGCGAGCCCGGCCGCCTCTACAGCGAATTGGCCGCGTCGTGGATGTGGGTGGTCGCTCTCGGCGGTGTCTACCTCTGGTTCCGTCGATACCGCACCTCCCGGAACGCTCGACTGCTCATGATCGACCGAACGTCCACCGGACGAAGCCGGACGCTGAACTGGCACGGTGTCGTCGGCATATGGATAGCAGTTGCATTGGTCTTTCTCTCGGCGACCGGCCTCACGTGGTCGACGTACGCCGGAGAGAACGTCAGCAATCTGAGAACCGCATTGAGTTGGACGACGCCATCGGTCGTGAAGACTCTCGGCGATGCTCCCCCACCGGCAACGGGCGGGCACGAGGGTCACGACATGGCCCCCGCTGCCACCGGCACGCTGACAGACACCAACGTCGGACGCGTCGACACCGTCCTCGGTATCGCCAGGTACAACGGGATCACCGGTCCGGTCGAAGTATCGATACCCGCGAACGCCGAGACAGCGTTCACCGTCGCCCAGACACGTCAGCCCTGGGTGTACAGCAACAACACCATCGCAATCGACGGAGCGACGCAAAAGGTCACCGACGAGTTGTGGTTCTCGGATTGGCCACTCGCAGCCAAACTTTCGGCCTGGGGAATCCAGCTCCACATGGGTCTGCTGTTCGGCCTTGCCAACCAGATCGCACTCGCCGCATTAGCACTCGCGCTGGTCAGCGTCGTGATCCGCGGCTACATCATGTGGTGGCGCCGACGCCCCACCCGAGGCTCCGACTGGGCAGTCGGCCGGGTTCCCGCCCGCGGCGGAATCCGCAACCTCTCCCCGATCAGCCTCGTTGCGCTCGTCGCGATCACGGCGTTGGTCGGCTGGTTCGTGCCGCTACTCGGCATCAGCCTTCTCGCATTCCTGCTGATCGACGTGTGCATTGCGGCGTCCAAACGCCGTGCCACCATCTGACCATTCACGAATTACGGAGACACACATGACTGTTCGTACAAAGATATTCGCAGCTGTTGCACTCACCGCGGCTCTCGCTCTGACCGGCTGTTCTTCCAACTCCGACAAGGAAACCGAAGCTGCACAATCGATCACCGTTCAGGATCAATGGGTCAAGGCGGCGCCGGAAGGAATGAGCGCGGCGTTCGCCGAACTCGTCAACTCCAGTGACAAGGACGTGCGCGTGGTCTCGGCAACCAGCCCTGCGTCGTCGCGACTGGAACTGCACGAAGTTGTGACCGGCGACGGCGGAACTATGACGATGCGCCCCAAGGACGGCGGTTTCCTGGTCCCCGCCAACGGTTCCGCCTCCCTCACACCGGGCGGTGACCACCTGATGTTCATGGACTTGTCCGCGCCGCTTCTCCCCGGCGCAGAAACCGACCTCACCTTGATCTACGACGACGGTTCCAGCACCACGTTCACGGCCCAGATTCGCGACTTCTCCGGTAATCAGGAGAACTACGACCCGAATCACGGTGGCTGAGAACACGAACCCGCCCAGCCGAGCTCTCAGCCGGCGGCGCCTTCTCGGAGGAGGCGCCGCCGCCCTCGGCGTCGCGGGAATAACCTGGGGCGCAACCACAGTGGTCGAGCGCCGCGAACACGAGCAGCAAGCAGGCAAGCTCGTGGAACCGTTCTACGGAGTCCACCAAGCCGGCGTCGACACCACGCCGCAAGCGCACGGCACCTTCATCGGGTTCGACCTCTTGCCTGGAACCGATCGAGCTGTAGTCGTCGGAATCATGAAGATGTGGTCCGAGGATGCGTCACGGCTCACCGCCGGCAACCCGGCGTTGGCGGACACCGAACGGGAACTGGCTGTGGATCCGGCCCGCTTGACGGTGACCGTCGGCTACGGCCCTGGCCTGTTCTCCAAGCTGGGATTACAGGCACGTCAACCGGATTGGTTCGAACCGTTGCCGAGCTACGCGATCGATCGACTCGACGATAGATGGGGCGGCTCGGACCTGTTGTTGCAGATCTGCGGCGACGATCCGGTGACCATCGCTCACGCTGTGCGAGTCCTGACCAAGAACGTGCGATCATTGACGACCATCCGATGGACGCAAAAGGGATTCCGCAACGCTCGCGGCACCATGCCTGAGGGAACGACGATGCGCAATCTCATGGGCCAGGTGGACGGTACGGTAAATCCTGCTCCGGGAACAGTGGATTTCGATTCGCTGATCTGGCACGACGGAGCCGGTCAGCCGTGGCTGGCGGGTGGAACCTCGTTGGTACTGCGACGCATTCGCATGGAAATGGATACGTGGGACGAACTCGACCGCTCGGGGCGCGAACTCACCATGGGGCGCACCTTGTCCAATGGCGCTCCACTCAACGGAACCAACGAATTCGACGAAGCGGACTTCACTCTCACGGACAAGTTCGGCATTCCGGTGATCCCGCCAGGATCACACATCGCCAGAGCCCACCGAACACACGAGAAGGAGCAGTTCTTCCGTCGGGCGTACAACTACGACGACGCACCCGAGAGCGGGCAGACCTCGAACTCGGGATTGATCTTCGCCGCATTCCAACGGGACATCGCCGAGCAGTATCTACCGGTCCAGCAGCGGTTGAGTGACTTCGACGCACTCAACGAGTGGACGACGCCGATCGGTTCGGCGGTGTATCTCATTCCGCCGGGATGCAGCGAGAACGACTATCTGGGAAGCGGATTGCTCGGATAGCGGCGCCATGCAGAAAGGCAGGCAACACTGTGGGGCGGGATCAATCGGATCCGCCCACAGTGTTGCTGCCTAGAAATGTTGTCTTACTTGGATTTACGAGGTCCCGGCATAGCCGCACCTGGACGGGCGGTGGTCAACCTCGTGACCCAACCACTGACGGGCCACTTCTTCAGGCCGACGTTGTGGGGGGTGACTTCCGTTCCGACGTACTTGGCAGCAAGCTCGTCGTCGACGGTTCCGTTGAACCGCCACAGTTGGCTTCCGTCGGCATTGCGGGTGGACACCTCCCATGACTGAGCACGGAATGCACCACGAATGATGCTGTCCGCAAACACCAGAACCGGGATGCCGATCTCGGCGCGGACAGCCGCACCGGCAGACCACTCGGCGCGCGCGAGTTCGTAGATCTCTTCCGGCGTTGCTCCCGGACGGGAGGAGGCCGGTACATGAAGGACGATGCTCGGTGTCGGGAGTTCCGGCGCGGGATCCGCCGAGTACCGCAAGGCGAGTTCCTCGACGCGGGTCGCACGGGCGTCCTTTTCCGAGGTATCGCCAGCGAGGTTGGTCAGGCCGTCTCCCGCGTCGGTGATCCGCAAGGCTTCCACGATTCCGCAGACGACTTCTCCGGTTGTGGCGGCCGAATCGGTGGCGGCGGAGACCGAGCGGAGGAGTACGAAGTGCTCCACCGCTGACCCCGCGTCGTAAATTTCGCGGATCCGAGCGATCTTGGCTGCGGTCACAGCAGTATTCGACTCGGCTGGGCCGTCCGCTCCTTCGAGATTCGCGAGTTCACCGAGCGCTTCGAATACCGGCGCGAACACTTGGTTTCCCGTGCCGTGCCCGACATGAAATACCTGGTCGTTGCGCGGGTCGCGCAAAGCAAAGACATACTGCCCCAGCCTCTTCCCGACCTTTTCGGTAAACGGCTGCGGAGCCGGCTTCCGGACGACGACCTCGGTGGACAGAGTGCGCATCACGGCCAGACGAAGTGCGTCGGGCACGCTACTGGAACCGGCAGCACCGGAAAAGATTGCCGCCGAAGCAGCGCTGATCGAGGTGAACGTGCGGCCGACTTGCTTCTCGAGAGATGCAGAGACCGTACCGACCGCAGTCAGTTTTGCATCGAGGGTGCCGTCACCCTCGACAAGGAACTCCTTGATCAACGGAGCAACGAGCAGGGTGGAGCCGATAGCGCGAGGAACTGTCCAGACAATAGCCATGGCACGAGCCTAGGCGATCACTTCGAGACGCGAGGCGAACGCGACTCAGCCCGCCGCTGCCGGCCCGGCCAGTCCCTGCACAAGAAGGTTCCACGCTGAGTGCGCGACTTCTCTTCGCGAGCTCTCGGCGGTCCGTTCCATGATCGCGGCAAACATGGCGATCGCCAGGATCACGTCCTCAGCAGTCACGGACTCGCGTATCTTCCCAGCTCGACGCGCCTCCTCGAGGCGTCCTTCGAGGAGATCGGTCAAACGTGTGCCGGCCGAATTCAGTCGAGAGTCGCCGAAGGAGACAGGCTTGATGACCTCCACGAACACGATCGAGGTAGTGATCTGGTCGACCAACAAACGAAAAAGATCGTCGAGAGTCGAATCCGGATCGGCAGCCAAGTCCTGCAGCTCGACGATGTTCTCGTCGAACACCGCGAGCGCAAGGCTTTCGCGCGTGGGAAAGTGCCGGTAGAGGCTGCCCTGGCCGACTCCTGCAGTACGGGCGATCAGGCTGAGCGGAGCAGCAAAACCCTGAGTGGCGAACACCTCGCGAGCTGCTGAGACGAGCGCCGCACGATTGCGCGCCGCATCTCTCGGCCCTCTGTTGAGGGATCCGCTATTGACGCGGCCAGACGATGTCACGCACACTACGATACCAACCGGACAGCATTGTCCGGTTGGTTGCGGCCCGACACCGGTTCACACCCCGACCCGACCGTCGTGAGCGCTCGAACACGCGCCTGCCCTCCGTGCTGCCTGTCAGTGAGGCACGTCTGTCCGTGAGAGATACGAAAGGCAATCCCGCACCGGGAGTTGGACTCGATGAAATCGTTCACGACCATCAGAACCAGATCTGCCATCGCACTCGTCGCATTGATCACCATCCTTCCGGTGTGTGTTGCCGCTGCCGAACCCGCCGCTGCCCCCGGCTCCATCCTCGAAGCGTCAGGCGTCGGCTCGAATGCAGCAAGTCGCGCGGAATGCGGGCCCGGTTCGATGCCCGAGACAGGGTTGCAGGGCGATGTACCCGCCGAGGACCGAAACAGCGGACGCAGCCGAGAGGGCTACAGCTGCAACATGTCTCAGATCGGTGGTTACTCGGGTCGCGGCGGCGGCATCACGTCCACCAACTTCGAACACTGTTCGTACGTCGGCAGCTTCTTCCCCGGAAACCTCCTGGGTCCCGCGCAGGGCGTCCAAGTTCTCGACGTATCAAATCCTGCCAACCCCGCACTCACCGCCACACTGACCGAACCCGCGATGCTCGCCGGAACGTGGGAGAGCCTCAAGGTAAACACCGCACGAAAGCTGCTGGTGGGCACGGGTGTTCCGCTCTTGACCGGCGTCGGCCTGATGTCGGTCTACGACATCTCAGATTGCGCGCACCCGAAACTACTCAACCCCGGACCCGGAACCGATCTGGGAATGCTGCTGCCCATCACCAATCACGAAGGCGGATTCTCACCGGACGGGAACACATACTGGTCTTCCGGCACCGCCCCCGGCGTTGTGAGCGCCGTCGATCTCACCGATCCCGCCAACCCTCGCGTCATCTGGCAGGACCTCATCGGGTTGTCGACCCACGGCTTCGGCATCAGTCCCGACGGAAATCGCATGTATTTGTCGAACAATCTCGGCGGAATACATGTTCTCGACATCAGCGAGGTTCAGCGCCGCGTCCCGAATCCGCGGGTGCGCCAACTGTCCCAGCTCTCGTGGACCGACGGCTGGGCCACCCAACACAGCATTCCGGTCACCTACAACGGTTCGCCGTACCTGTTCTCCGTCGACGAAGGTGGTTCCGGCGGAGTCAAATTGATCGACGTCTCGAATGACGACGAACCGGCCGTCGTCAATTCGGTGAAGCTCGAAATCAATCTGCCGGAGAATCAAGACGCTGCGCTGGCGTCCGCTGCCGGTGGATCACTGTTCGCGTACGAATCACACTACTGTTCGGCCGATCGCCCAGTCGACCCGACGGCGCTGGCATGTGGATGGATCTCCAGCGGGATTCGGGTCTTCGATGTTCGAGATCCCTTCGACCCCCACGAGATTGCGTACTTCAACCCACCCGCCCGAACCGGCGACAATCTCCAACTCGCCAACTCGCCGCACGCTCTTGCCTCGCTCATCGGGGTACCCATTCTCAGCACGCCGGCAATTGCGCAGTCGATCGCGCAAGGTCAGTTCGACCCCGGTCAAGCGCTGAGTTCACGATCAGGCATGCTCGCTCTCGGCGACGTCTCCACCGATTGGTGCTTCTCCCCACCCGAATGGCGAGGGACCACGTTGTGGGCGACGTGTGCCGACAACGGCTTTGTTGCCATGCAGTTCGAAAACGGTGTTTACACACCGCCCTCGAACCAGAAAACGACTGTCGGATCATGACGGCTACGCGGTCGGTCAAAGCCGTCGCGCTGGTGGCTGCGGCACTGATGCTGCTCGTACTCGGCGCAGCATTGCGTCCCCTGCTCGCGCCCGAGAACCACACGCAGACAGCTGTTCTGAGCGAAACCGAAATCGGATTCGTGCACGACATGGCAACCCACCATCAGCAGGCCCTCTTCATCCTCGCGCGTCTGAGTCCTGATGTGAACCCGGCGGTGACGAGGCTTGCCCAGCAGATCGACGAAGTTCAGCGAACCGAGATCGGCGTCATGCTCGGCTGGCTCCGACTGGCGGATGTGCCACCGAACAGTAGAACGCCGATGGAGTGGATGGAAGCATCCGCGAGCGGCACGGGCGATGGCCATCATCACCCGGCACCCACTGCGATCGAGACCGACGCCGAAGTCATGCCAGGAATGGCTACGACCGAAGAACTCGAGAGATTGGGCGCCGCTCGAGGCAGCGATGCCGAGGTCCTGTTCCTTCAACTGATGGAACGCCACCACCGCGGCGGGATCGCCATGGCGCTGGCCGCCGATGCCCTACTCGAGAGCGGGCCAGTGAAACAGTCCGCCCGCGACATGATCAACACCCAGAGTCAGGAATCCGGGCTGATGGCGCTGATGCTCGGACAACGTGGGGCACAACCACTGCACTGACCCGCGTGTGCACTGACTACGATAGGTGTCGACCTGCGAACTACAGCACCAACCGCGACGACGCCTCGTCCAGAAGGAATCGGCACTTCATCATGACCCTGCTCGTTCGCGGAATCGACTGGTCGAACCCGACAGCACCGCGGATTCGCTGCGTCGACGACACCACTTCCGCTACGACCTTCTTCACTCACGACTCGGTACTGCGATTCTCCGTCGACAAGGCGAAGGGCCGCCGTTGCCTCGGTTGGCGAGATCTCACCGCCGAAGGTCCGGGGCACTCGCCGTGCGACCGCGGGGCCATGGTCACCGCAGGACGCCAATGCGACCGATGCCGAAATCGCGAGGGGTTCACAACAGTTCATCAGGCACACGTCAGCGGCGCGCACATTCATCCGAACGTGCGTACCTACCTCGCACAACCACAATGGCTCTACGTCGACGTATTCGCCGGCGGTCAGATGAAGGTGGGGACGGCGTCCGAGTTCCGCAAGCATCCGCGAGTCGCCGAGCAGGGAGCGGTCTGTGCATTGTTCGTAGCGCGGTCGACGGACGGTTACAGCATCCGTTCGCTCGAAGCCCGGGTGTCGGAAGAATTCCACTTGAGCCAGGCCATACGTACGTCTCGAAAGATCGAAGCACTGACGGGATCTTTGGATCGCGAAAAACTCCGAAAGTCGTTGCATCACTTCGTGTCGTCTGTCAAAGACGACCTGAATGACATCGGGTCGGACATCGACGGAATCGAGATCCTGGAGGTTCCCGAAGAATGGACGGCGCCGGCGTGTGCCGACGTGGTCTTCGATGCGGCACCGTTGATCGCGTATCCGCACACTTTCGAGTCCGGGGAGCATTCTCTGTATTTGGAGGGCCTTGCCGGTTCGATCGCATCGCTGCGGATCGACCCCGACCCTGAATCACCACGCTTTGTCGCGGACGTGTCCGGACTGGTCGGTCGAACCATCACCGTCGGCGAGTTCGTATCCCCTGGCGTGGCGATTCAGGAATCGTTGTTCTGAAAGTAAATCAGCAGCTTCCTGCGGTCGCTGCGGCGAATCCGCGAGTGACCTCGGCCTGTTCGTCGGCAGACAGGCTCGACCATTCCGGATAAGCCTGGATGGACGTCATCATGTCGTTTGCCAATGATTCACGCGTCATACCCATTTCCTCGCCCGACTGATCGATTGCAGGCTGGTACGCGTCGAGGTACCGGAGTACGTCGGCGCAGGCTTGCGCGTAGGTCCGCGGCAGCGCCGAGCTCGCATTCGGGTCCGAAGGAATCTCCGCCGGAGCGCTCGACTCGACCGACGGTGCCTCGGTAGTCAGGTCCGACGACGTCGCCGGAGCCTCGGATGACGCCGTCGGCGTCGCCGTGGTAGTCGCCGAAGGGGAGGAAGTAAGTGTTCCGACCTCGGTCGGCTTGTCTCCGTCAGAACCGCAGGCGACCAGCGCCACCAGCGAGCAGGCACCGATGAACCCGGTGATCGTTTTCTTCATCCTTCAAGGATGCCAGAGGGCAGCCGGCGTATGAACGGACCGGCTTAACCTGCCGGCGAGAATCGTCCATGCGGACCGTCGAATCCGGGAGCCTCGTCCGCCCAACTGCTCGATTGGACTGTATGCCCCCTCCACGAACCCATGCTACCGTGACTTAACTAAAAAGTAACTATGGGTGGGATTGTCCGATCTGCCGCGTTCATCCGGAACGCTCCGATCGGAAATACTTCGTCTTTAAGGGGCTGGAACGAGTGGGACTTTTTCGTCGACGAGGTTCCCGGGAGGATGACGACGATCGCGGGCAAAACCTCGATCGCAGCGACCCCGGGTATGCCGCGTGGTTCGCGAACGTCGCCGACGCGGGCGGTCAACCGGTTCCGTACAAGCGGCCGCTGACCGCGCCGGTCTACCCGCAACTCCAGTCGCCGACACCGGACTACTCGCCAGACACCGGATGGCCACTCGACACACCCTCCGGGGACGGCTGGCTACCCGCCGACCGAATCGACGAATTCGAGTCGTCGAATGGCCGCTCATCTGCACCGAACGGAACAAGTCCTCAAATCTCACAAGCTGAACCGTTGCCGTCTGGCCCGCCGCCGATGCCGCAACCAACGATTCCACCTCGAAATGTACCGATGACTTCACCACCGAAGCATCACCTGGAGTCGCCCCGCGCGGCTCTGCCCTACCAAGGAGAAGCAATGAGCAACATCGACAAAATCCTCGGCGAATTGATGCGCATCGACGGCGCCAGCGGTGCAGCCGTAGTCGACGCCGACAGCGGCATGGTTCTCGGTATGAGCGGCAACCCGTCATTCAGCCTCGAGTACGCCGGCGCAGGCAACTCCGAGGTGGTGCGAGCAAAGCTCCGCACGATGAGTAACTTGGGGATTACCGACACTCTCGAAGACATTCTGATTACCCTGAGCAGCCAGTACCACCTCATTCGTGTACTCGAGACCCCTGGGCTGTCGACGCTGTTCGTGTACCTCGTATTGGACCGCGCACGTGGGAACCTGGCACTCGCTCGCCACAAGCTGGGCGAACAGACCCCGAAGATCGAGATCTGAAGCTTCCCCTCCTCGACAAGGCCCGGAGATCGCCGAACGGCGACACCCGGGCCTTGTTCGTTTCGCACCATCGATTTGCATACGACTTGCGGGCACCGATACTGAGACCGTGACTATCGCGGACACTCCTTGCGTGTGGTTGACCACCCTCCGAAGTGACGGCTCGCCGCACACGACTCCAGTCTGGTTCTTGCTGCGTCAGAACACATTCTGGATTCCGAGCGCCGAAAAGAATCGGAAGGTTCGGAACCTGCTGGACGACCCTCGGGTCTCATTGGCGGTCGACGGCTCCACACGCGACCCGTGGGTCGCACAGGGACTCGGGACAATTCATCACGACGTCGGCGAGTTCGGCGATCTCTTGAGACATTTCGGCGAGAAGTACGACGACTGGGATGCCGCGGACGAGACTCCCGACGGCCCGCGGGTTCTCATCTCGGTCCCGGTGACTCGGTGGCTCCTTCGACCGGACCGACAGACAGTGCCGGTTCGGCCCGAAATGTCGTGAATGACATACTTGTAGTTCATCTCTCGCAGAAATGGACTCTCACACATGGCACGCACGGCACATCACAGGCGCGGCATCACCGGCGTCACCATCGGCATCGCTGCCGTGATCGTGCTGGGAGGCTGCGCCAATTCGAAGGCCGCAGCACCCGAAACATCCTCTCTCGGTTCAGGAATCGGATCCGGCGTAACGACGACGGTTGTGGCCGGCGCCTCGACGCCGTCGTCCGCCACAGCTGAACTGCTGGCGCAGATCCCGATCAAGGGACGCGCACCCAAGACCGGATACGACCGCGCCCTGTTCGGTACGGCATGGACGGACGACGTCACCGTGGAGTTCGGCCACAACGGCTGCGATACACGCAACGACATCCTGCGCCGCGACCTCACCGACCTGACATTCAAGGATGGCTCCAAAAGCTGCTCGGTCCAAACCGGAACGCTCCGTGACCCGTACACGAACAAGACCATCGCGTTCACTCGCGGCCAGGACACGTCTTCTGCAGTCCAGATCGACCATGTTGTCGCACTCTCGGACGCCTGGCAGAAGGGCGCACAACAGCTCGATACGCAAACGAGAACCAATCTCGCCAACGACCCTCGAAACCTGCGCGCTGTCGACGGACCCACGAACCAGAAGAAGTCGGATTCCGACGCGGCGTCGTGGCTGCCACCCAACAAGGCCTACCGCTGCCAGTACGTGACTGCTCAAGTGGAAGTCAAAGCGGCATACGGTTTGTGGGTCACCCAAGCCGAACACGACGCCATCGCAGACATTCTCGCGACCTGCTGAAACTTTCGCGGTGATCTTCGGCCAGTGATCAGCGGCCTTTGATCAGATACCGCACAATCGCCATTCCGAGCGCGAGGCCTAACACGGTGACCAGCGCTGCAACCAGACCGTAACCGGTCACCGCGACGAACACACCGGTAATGATCGCGACAACAGCGATGATCCCCGCGTCTACTCTGCTTTGACCACGTTCAGGCATGGCACTCTCTCGTGCTGTCAGGTCCGTCCGCTCCCCTCGTAGCGGACGGACCCAGCGGCAATCTGTCGAAATACGCGAACTTCTGGTGGCCTCACCGGGCTGACTTTGCGGGCGGTCCTGCGAGGCCGGCACGTCCCCCGGAGCCAACTCACATCGGTTCACGAAGTCCGTACCTTCGCAGAATATACCGAGTGGTAGGTAATTGCCGGGGGGCTAAAGTCCCTGCTCGTGGACTGATGCGACGAGTGGTCGAAAACTCGAGACGAACGACGGCATCGGCGCGCCGAGCGTTCGAGACCCTCGACCTCATCCATGCGCGGTGAGAAGTATCCCGCGCTCCGCGAAATACCGATCGAACGTCTCCCATCCCATCGATACACCGGATTGCGTTTCCTTCGTCCTACCGGAGGGGTTGTGAAACGTCACGCCCTCGTCGGTGCAATCGGTGACCAGAACGAGGTGACCGCCGATCCGACTGGACGGGGGCGTACCGGATTCCGCATCACGAATCGAAGCATGCACGGACACCATGGCGAAACGATCCGGTGCGGTCAGGTGATCGCTGAGTTGATCCAAAGGCAGTGGAGCGACGGAGGTTGCCTCGAGGCCCCATGATTGTGTCGAGAGGTACTCGACGAGCGGCTGGTAGATCATTCCGGCAACCCGATCACCGTCTCGCCGGTATGCACCCGCAGCTTCCAGTTCTCGCATGAGGACCATTGCCGGTGGCGGCAGAACTCCCGAATTCGCCAATACCATTCGAAGGCAGGCGATCCCGCATCCACGCCACGACCAGAATGCGTAGTCCTCCGGAGTACTTGCGCCGGATGCAGACCAGGCCGGATCGTCTTCCGTCCGGATCCGGCCCGACAGAATGTCGTCGACAAGCTCAGGAGACTCCCATTGCGAAAAATAGGGAACGCCGGCGTTGCGGCTACTCTGCACGATTCGAACCTGTCATTCCAGTATTCGATCACACACCCGTATTTCAAGCCGAAACGTCGACGTTCCCAGCCTGACGAGGTGACTCAGCCTCCGAGTGAACCCGTCGGCAGCTTCGAGAAAATGTCCCCGATGTTCGTCTCGGCACCGGACTGAGCATTGATCGCAAGCCTGCCGTGCGCACCCGACGACGATGACGGACTGTTGCCGATCGCTTCGTTTGCGCCGGACAATCGGAGTCGGACCGTCCGCTGCGGGAGTGCCGTCCTCGTTGACACGAACCACCGAAGCAGGTTTCCCGGCAACAACATTGCCCGGATCGGTCACCGTCGCCGAGACGAACTCCGCGTTGGCCGGAATCGGAAGATCGATCTTCAAACGTGAGATCTTCTTGACGATTGCGCCGCTCACATCGTTCGGGATCTGGACGCTACCCGGATCTAGGTCGACGTCGAAGACTCGACCTGGCGCTACGACCGCAGAAGCCGAAACCCGCACCGTGGCAGGCTTTCCGTCTGACGACGGCTCGGAGAACGCACTCGGAACTGCGCGGCACGTGGCCTGAAAAGTTGTCGACGTGGTTTCAACAACGGGTGCCGCGGTCGCCGGAATCACGGCCACCGCGGTTCCACCGGCAAAGAGGCCGCTAGCAGCGCAGCATTCAGTAGGTAGATATCTGGTAAGAGGCGCTGTCAATTCTCCGTTCACACTCTACCCTTACGGGAGGGTAGAGTCTGAGAACCTCGTCAGGACGGAATCTCATGGCAGTAACCACCGCTTCATCCACCAACGACAACTCGGTACGGGCCGCGCTTCGGTCACCTCGCCGACTCAAAACCGAAGTCTTGGCCGGACTGGTCGTGGCATTGGCATTGATCCCCGAAGCGATCTCGTTCTCGATAATCGCCGGGGTGGATCCGCGGGTGGGACTGTTCGCGTCGTTCACGATGGCTGTGACCATCGCCGTCGTCGGCGGACGACCTGCCATGATCTCCGCGGCCACCGGCGCCGTCGCACTGGTCGTCGCTCCTCTGACGCGCGAGCACGGAATCGACTACCTGATTGCGACAGTCCTTCTGGCCGGCCTTCTCCAGATCGTGTTGAGCCTCCTCGGCGTCGCAAAGTTGATGCGTTTCATCCCGCGCAGCGTCATGGTGGGATTCGTCAACGCACTGGCCATCTTGATCTTCATCGCCCAACTCCCCCATCTGATCGATGTTCCGTGGCTCGTCTACCCACTCCTGGCCGTCGCCCTCCTGATCCTCGTGTTCTTGCCGAAACTGACGAACGCGGTCCCGGCTCCACTGGTGGCGATCGTGCTACTGACCGCCGCCACAGTCGTTTTCGCATTCGACGTTCCCGACGTCGGCGACGAGGGCGAACTTCCGTCGAGCCTGCCGACGCTCCTGTTCCCCGACGTCCCTCTGGACGTGCACACACTGTCGATCATTGCTCCGTACGCGTTGGCGATGGCGCTCGTCGGACTCCTCGAATCGTTGATGACCGCCAAGCTCGTCGACGACGTCACGGATACCCACTCGAACAAGACCCGAGAAGGGTGGGGCCAAGGCGTCGCGAACATCGTCACCGGCTTCTTCGGAGGCATGGGAGGGTGCGCGATGATCGGCCAGACCATGATCAACGTGAAGGTCTCCGGCGCTCGCACTCGGATTTCGACTTTCCTCGCAGGCGTGTTCCTGCTGATACTCGTGGTCGGCCTCGGCGACGTCGTGGCGTTGATTCCGATGGCCGCATTGGTGGCCGTCATGATCATGGTCTCGGTCGGCACTTTCGATTGGCACAGCATCAATCCGAAGACACTGCGCCGCATGCCGATCGGCGAAACAGTGGTCATGCTGGTCACAGTGTCCGTCACTGTCACCACCCATAATCTTGCCTACGGCGTGATCGTCGGAGTGATCACCGCGATGGTGATCTTCGCCCGCCGCGTCGCGCACCTCACCGAAGTTGTCGACGTAGCGCATCCGGACGAGGACACCCGCGTCTATGCGGTTCGGGGCGAGTTGTTCTTCGCATCGAGCAACGATCTGATCTACCAGTTCGACTACGCCGGCGACCCGAAGAACATCGTCATCGATCTCTCCGAGTCTCATATCTGGGACGCGTCGACCGTGGCGACCCTGGACGCAGTCACCACCAAGTACGCGACCAGAGGAAAGAAGGTCGAGATCGTGGGCCTCGACGGCGCGTCGGCCGAGCGCCATCTGCGCCTGTCCGGTCGTCTGGGCGACAGTCACTGAGAGGATGAAGGCCGAGCGCGACGAAAGTGGGAGTGATGTCTGAGCCGGAACACGCGGGCCAGGGGCAGAACATGCAGATCGGTCAGGTTGCCGAGCGCACCGAACTGTCGATCAAGACGATCCGTCATTACGACGAGGTCGGTCTGGTGACCCCGTCCGAGCGGAGCGCCGGAGGTTTCCGCCTGTACACCGAGGCCGACGTCCAGCGGCTACTGGTGATCCGACGAATGAAGCCGCTCGGATTCAGTCTCGAAGAAATGAAACAGCTCCTCGATTCTCTGGCAGTGCTCGGTGACAAAGCTTCGGACGCATCGATGCGAACCGGTGCAACCGAATTCGTCACCGCCTGCCATACCCGAGCGGAAGCAAGCTGCATACACTTGCGTAAGCAACTCGCCTACGCCGAAGAACTGACGGGATTGCTCGCCGACCACAGTCTGAACGGTGAACGGCATTCGTGATCTGCCGGCTGAACTAAGCTGGGTTGATGGCCCGATACTTCGACGTACATCCCGAAAACCCGCAGCCGCGCGCGATCAGCCAGATCGTCGAAATGCTGCGCAACGACGCGGTCATCGCCTACCCCACCGATTCCTGCTATGCCTTGGGCGCCCGAATGGACAATCACTCGGGCACCGATCGGATCCGCGAGATCCGTCATCTGCGGTCGGATCACCACTTCACACTCGTCTGTGCCGACTTCGCGCAGCTCGGGCACTTCGTCCACGTCACCAACTCGGCGTTCCGGGCGGTGAAAGCGGCCACACCGGGCCAATACACCTTCATCCTTCCCGCCACGAAGGAAGTTCCGCGGCGGCTGGCACACGCCAAGAAGAAGACCGTCGGGGTGCGCATTCCCAGCCACCCGGTCGTGCGTGCGCTCCTGCAGGAATTGGGTGAGCCGATCCTCTCCAGCACCCTTCTGCTGCCCGGCGCCGAGGAGCCGATGACGGACGGCTGGCAGATCAAGGAAGAACTCGACCACCAACTCGACGCGGTCATCGACTCGGGTGACTGCGGAACCGAACCCACCACGGTCGTCGACTATTCGTCCGGTGCCCCCGAGATCGTGCGCGTCGGAGCGGGAGATCCTTCCCGTTTCGAATGACCGTGCAGATCAGCTTCGCGTTTCGGGGTGGACGTTTGTCGAGCCACGCATCGATGGACGAGGAGCGGAATCGCCCTCTCTTCGAAGATGGTCTCGCACATCACCCGGAAGGGATGATCAGGCGGTCCTTCCTGCGGTCAACAGCGCAGCAACGAACTCACGCACCAACTCTCGCTCGTCGTTCTGGTCTGCCCCCGGCACCATGAGCAGCGAGAGGATCACTCGCACGATCCAGCGTGCTCGAGTGGCTACCTCGGCACCGGTCTCACCGAGCATCGCAACCCCCAGTCCGTTGATGACGTCGGATGAATTGGCAAGTTCACCGGCAAGACTCGCATCTCCCGGGGTGAACCATGCAGCCAACGTCGGCGTGCTGCGTACCGCGGACACCGCCGCGAGCATCGCCGTTTCGAGGCGCTCGCTCGGATCGTCGATGGCTGCTACCGATTCCGCGATCGCAGTTCCCAGTCTGCGAGCTTCGCGGTGAACGAACGCGATGTGTAGAGCCTGCCGATTCTCGAAGTACCGATACAGGGTGGCCCGCGAACATCCTGCAGCAGAAGCTATCTCCGCCATACCGACCGTTGCGACGCCCTTTTCGACGAACAATTGTGCCGCGCTGTCGAGGATCTTCTCGGCTGCTGCCAAAGCGCGGCCCTCACCGAGCCAGTCGTTGCTCACGGCCGGCTAACCGAGATCGGGGCGGTGAGTGGACGGCGGACGTAGTTGCCGGGTGCGTACTGCATCGCGTCGATGTCTACATGGAAGTCTGGAATCCGGGAGAGCAGCTCTTCCAACGCAACTCGTGCCTGCATCCGAGCGGCCGACGCACCCAGACAATGGTGGGCGCCATGACTGAAGGTAAGAATCTTCTGTGGCCGGCGCAAGACGTCCAACTCCGCCGCGTCGGGTCCGTACTTGTCGGGATCACGATTTGCCGCACCGTACATCAGCAAAACCTTACGTCCTGCCGGAATCACTTTGCCACCCAAGGCCACATCCCGCGTCGTGGTGCGTGCCAGACCTTGAACCGGTGAGGTGAGTCGAAGCAGTTCGTCGACTGCGTCAGTGATCAATGCGGGCTCGTCCAACAGGATCTGACGCTGGTCGAGGCGTTCGGTCAGCATCGCCACCGATCCGCCCAACATTCCTGTTGTGGTGTCGTTTCCACCGGCCACCATAGTGAAGGCAAAGCCCAGAATCGACAGTAAGCCTGACATGTCGCCTTCTTCACCGAGCCCAGCGGCCAGTAGGTGCGAAATCGTGTCGTCACCCGGTTCGACCTTGCGGCGTTCGATCAGCGAAGCGAAGTACATCATCAACTCACCGGTGGCGGCCTGCGCCGTCGTCGCCGCTGCGGCCACACCACCCGCCGAATTGGCAGCAACAATGGCCTCGGTCCAGCCGTCGAACTGATCACGGTCCGATTCCGGCACACCCAGATAATGTGCGACAACCATCGACGGCAACGGCTTGAACAATTCGACGACGATATCGCCGCTGCCACGCGCTTTCAACGCCTCGATACGTTCGACGACAAATTCGCGGACCATCGGCTCGACCGCCGACACCTGACGCGGGGTGAACCCCTTCGACACCATGCGCCGGAACTCCGACTGCACGGGCGGATCCTGCATCACGAACGGCGGATTGTCCTGCATCCCGATCTGCTCGAGTTCACCGTAGACAGTGGTCAATCCCTTTGCCGACGAATATGTCTCGTAATCGCGAGCAGCGTTGTAGACGTCTTCGTGACGGGTGAGCACCCAGTAGTCGTCCTGCGCCGCAGCTTCCGGCACAACATTGTGAACAGGATCGTTCTCGCGCAATGCGTCGTACATTGCCCACGGCGAACGCCAGGACTCCCCGGTAGAAGGAACAAATCGTGGCGATTGTGACACGGCGGTTGGCATGACTCGACTATGAGACAAATAGTCAGATGTGTCAACGTTCTACGATCAACCGTTCCTACGATCAGTATCGAGCAACTCACATCCGCGCAGAGCACTCCGGACGACGCGCAGTGGTTGCGGTCCTGCTCCCCGCGAGCATCTCCCCTTCATCAGAGACTGGTGTCTGCACCACATCGGGCAAGGCCGGGAGGTTGCCCTCTACGACAACACCGGTTCCGCCGGGTCCACCCGCAAGACAAGCGCATTCAGCCTCAACCACTGGCACGGACGCAGCGAGGACAAGAGCGGCAATTCTTACGGCGCCTTCACTCGATCGATGTCGGACAGTGAAGTTCGGGTCGCGTTCCGCAAGAGCTGCACGACCTTCCGGTGACGATCATCGATTGGCAACCGCGCGACGCGGAGAGTCGGATCGCGCACGGACAGGTGGAGGCCTACGTCGATTACGTGAGGCGATACCGCGACACCGTCGCGTGGGCAGCACTCATCGACGCCGACGAATACCTCTAACACGCACCAGGATTGGACTGGGAGGTTCTACTTGCCGGCGTTACTCAAGCAGGTTCGCATCGCGTCGTTCTCGATGCTCTGGAATACGAATCCAGGTGGACGCGCGACGGGCAACTACGAGACGTCGACACGCTCAAATACCTTGGGCTACAAAGGCACGGCTGCAAGAACATATTGCGGCTGTCGGAGATTCTGCGAGCAGACGTCCACTGGGCCTGGAAGACAACCGAACCCGACACGTTGATCCGGCCGGACAGATCGCTTTACTACTTCCGCCACTACCGCGGTTCGGAAGCGACACTCGACTTCACTCCGCTGCCGAACTTCGGACCCCAGGCTTACGAAGAAGGTGTGGACATACCAGCGGCAATCGACTTATCACAATAATGAATGTGCCTGCAAGACACAGATATTCGGGCACAGATAAACCTCCGGCCCGCGCCCCGAAGGCAATGCCTTCAGGTCGCGGGCCGGAGTGCTACCTATCCGAAAAACGGATCAGGAAAGCGACTGTGCAGCGGTGACTGCAGAAATGATTGCGATAACACCAGCGAAGAGACCGGCAACTCCGCCGATGCCCTTGCCGATTGCTTCCCAAGCCTTGAGGTCGTCTGCTGTGGAACCCATGTCTATCTCCTCATCATGGAATGTGTACGCGGTCCGCGCGCCCGGTATGTAACGGCGCTCACAATATACGTAAGACAGCCGAGTTTTAAAGTGGTGCCACCAAGTGGGACGTAACTCACATCTCATCCAGCGGGAACCCACGAGTAACAATGCGCGATTAGGACAACGCTTCGGGAACCGTTGAATGACGAGCAGGAGAACAGCAGTGGGCAAGTTGGATGGAAAAGTGGCCCTGATCACTGGCGCAGGGCAAGGCGTCGGCCAGGGAGTTGCGTTGGCACTCGCCAAGGAAGGTGCTTCCGTCGCCGTGGCGGGCCGGACCGAGTCGAAACTCGTCGTCACATGTAACGAGATCACCGAACGCGGCGGCCGTGCCGAACCGGTACTCGTGGACATCGCCGACGCGGATTCCATCACCGCCGCCGTGTCGCGAACAGTGGAACTGTTCGGCGGCGTCGACATTCTGATCAACAACGCCAGCCTCAACCCGCTCGGCAACGTCCTCGACCTCACTCCGGAGCGCCTTGCCGACGGACTGACATCCGGTCCCGTCGCGACGCTGCGAACCATGCAAGCGTGCTATCCGTTCATGAAGGAGCGCGGAGGCGGGGCGATCATCAACATGGTCAGTTCCGTGTCCGTCCGCTGGGACGCCGCCGGCTACGGCGGATACGCGGCCGTGAAGGAATCCGTCCGAGCCCTCAGTCGCGCAGCAGCCTGCGAATGGGGCGTCGACGGGATCCGAGTCAACGCGGTTGCTCCTCACGCGTCCTCGCCCGGGTTACGGCGTTGGGCAGATGCACGCCCGGAAGAGGCTGCCGCCTTTGTTGCCGGGATTCCGCTACGGAGGATCGGCGACTGCGAGACAGACATCGGGACAGCGGTGGCTTTCCTGGTCGGGCCGGATGCCGCTTATCTGACCGGAGCAACAATTCCACTCGACGGTGGTCAGTCGCGCTGGGGCTGAGAGGTTGCGTCGTCGAAGGCAAGCACCGCCGACTTGTCTTCGGCGATCGGGCGGCGGAAAACGAAACCGACCACAACGGATGCCAAAACCAACGCGGCCAGCACTATGAGCCCGACCATCCACCACATGGTTTTCAGTATGCCCGAACCCACATCGTCGAGAGTCGCGCCGGGCGCCTTCGAACTTCGTGAACCGAGCGCGAAAAATGCTTGGTACCAGTCAAATTCCTTTTTGACCGTTTCGTGAGCTTCTCGAAAACCCGTGATCGAGCGCACAATTTCGGATCTCGAACTGGGACGAGCGCGTGACTACCACCGCACCTCGGTGCATCCTGTCAGGTATGGAATCCGCTGTTTCGGCCCAAGTCGCCGACGGAAGCACCCTTACGCACCCGTGGGGCGGGACAAGCAACATCACCGATCTTGGTGGTGATGTTCACTGGATCGACTTCGGCGGTCCCAGCGGAGCGCCGCCCATCGTGCTCGTTCACGGACTGGGCGGCTCACACCTCAACTGGGTTCGGGTGGCACCAGCACTGGCGGCGCACACGCGTGTGTACGCACTGGACCTCGCGGGATTCGGACTCACCTCTGCCCGTGGGCGACACACCGGCGTCGATGCCAACTCAGCACTTCTGAATCGCTTTCTCGACACAGTGGTCGGTGAACCCGCCGTCCTGTTCGGCAATTCCATGGGCGGAATGGTCTCCGCGATGGCGACCCACGCCAGTCCCGAATCAGTGGCCGGCCTGGTCCTGGTGGATCCGGCACTCCCCCTGCCCGTCCAACTTCCCGACCTGACCGTCGCCGCACAATTCGCGCTCTACTCGATGCCGTACGTCGGCGAGCAGGTTCTCGGCTTCGGACGTCGGAAGATGTCAGACCACCAATTGGCCGCACAGATGACCAGATTGTGTTTCGCCGATCCGACGCGAGCAGACCCCGCGGTTCTCGAAGCGGGCGCCGCGCTGACGGCGATTCGCCGCAACGAACCCGCTCAGGATGCCGAGTTCCTCCAGGCAGCACGGTCACTGCTGAGGACCCTCGCCCGCCCGGCCTCGTATCGAAAGACCCTGCGAGAGATCATGACTCCGACGCTCCTGATGCACGGCGACCGCGATCGACTGGTCCCGGTCGAGGCCGCACGGGCAGCGGCTGCCGCTCATCCACACTGGACCACCATCATTCTCGGCGATACCGGCCACACCCCTCAGTTGGAGATTCCGGACGAGTTCTCACGCCATGCGCTCGCGTGGCTCGATCGCACGGGGTTGATCACGAACTGACCCGTACCGGCACCACAACGGTGGAACGTCCTTGCCGATCGAGCAAGTGCCCCATCAACTTCGGTATCCCGAGGACGATCCGGCGAAGATGACATTGGCAGGTCCGGCCCACAGGTAAGCGCGAACGGTCAAATACTCCAAAGCTCTCGAGCCCTGGGAATGTGTCGGGGTACTCGCGTAGCGTGAGAATCGCGCCTTCATTGGCCAGCCCGCTCTGTGTCCCTTGCTTGTGTATCCGTTTCGGTAAAGGAGAGTTTTCAGATGCCCGCACGTACAGCGCTCGACGGAACGCCCTGTTGGATCGACCTCACCAGCTCAGACACCGCGGTTGCCAAATCCTTCTACACCAACGTGTTCGGTTGGCAGGCTGACGCAAACGACGACCCGCAGTACGGCGGCTACGCGATCTTCAGCAAAGACGGTCAGCCCATCGCCGGGCTAGGCCCCCAGCAGGAGGGAAACCCGTACGGCGACGTCTGGACCACCTACATCTCCTCTGCTGATGCGGCAGCGTCGGCGTCCAAGGCCGAAGCCGCAGGCGGCATGATCATGATGCCGTCGATGCAGGTCGGTCCCCAGGGCAGCATGGCGATCGTGGGCGATCCGGCCGGTGCCGTCGTCGGTATCTGGCAGGCAGATCAGCACAATGGCTTCGGGCTGGTGGGCGAGGCGAGCACACCGGTGTGGCACGAGACATTGTCCAAGAACTACGCCGCAGTTCTGCCGTTCTACACCGACGTGTTCGGCTGGACCTACGAGTCCATCGGCGACAGCGACGAGTTCCGGTACTCACAGGCCAAGCAGGGCGACACCGTCGTCGCCGGTTTGATGGATGCCAGCTCGTTCCTCCCGGCGGAGGTGCCGTCGTTCTGGCAGGTGTACTTCGGGGCGGACGACACGGATGCTGCAGTCGCCAAGGTCGTCGAATTCGGCGGCAGCGTTTTGCGGGATCCCGAGGACACGCCCTTCGGCCGTCTCGCATCGGTTGCCGATCCTCTCGGTGCCAAGTTCCAGATCTCGACGATCATGGAGTGAACTTCCGCGCGCAGATTTGAACACTCGCCCAGAAGGTATGCAGTTTTCTGTGTCCAACGCCTAATCTCATGGGATGCCCGCCCCCGCACCTCTCCTCGATGTGTACTCCCAGCCGACTCTGTCGACGCTTGCGCCGTCGGTACTCGCTTCCCTCGGCGTGAGCGGCGAAGCGAACCGTCTCGATCTGCAGCCCAGCAAAAAGACCGTCATTCTGCTGGTAGACGGGATGGGCGCGAATTTGCTCGCCCGCAACGCCGAACATGCACCATTCCTGAATTCGCTCGCCGGAACGCCCATACGGGCAGGATTCCCCACGACCACGGCCACCAGCATCGTCTCGCTGGGGACCGGTCTGCCGTCGGGAGCGCACGGCATCACCGGCTACCAGTCCTACGTCGAAGAAGCCGATTCGGTGTTCAACTGGCTGGGCTGGCACAGCGCAGGCAAGAAGGATTCTCAGACCGACTCCATCGTCCCGGAGACCCTGCAGCCGCAGGCCACGACCTTCGATCGCGCAGCGGCCGCCGGCATCACCGTCACTACCGTCGTTCCGTCTAAATTCGACGGCAGCGGCCTCACCCGGGCGGGAATGCGCGGTGCCCAGTTCGCCGGGATCCAGGCGTACGGAGACCTCCTCGCTCGCACGGTGGCCGCGTCGAAATCCGCGGACCGGACATTCACTTACTGCTACATCAGTGAGATCGACGCGCTGGGCCACGTCTACGGGCCCGAGTCTGAACCGTGGACATTCCAACTGATGCTTGTCGATCGACTGGTCGAACAACTCGCCGCGGCTCTCGGTCCGGACGTCAGATTGCTGGTGACGGCTGACCACGGAATGGTCGACGTGTTGGACGAGAACAAGATCGACTTCGACAACACTCCGATTCTGTCAAAAGACGTACTCGCTCTTGCCGGTGAACCGCGTTGTCGTCACATCCACACCAGAGAAGGCGCCGCGCAAGATGTTGCGGACCGCTGGCGTGCCGAACTTGGTGACCGCATGTGGATCGGGACCAGATCCGAGGGCATAGTCGCGGGATTATTCGGGCCCGCAGTGCATTCCGAGTATCACGGCCGGATCGGTGATGTCATCGCCATTGCTTCCGGGGACGTGGCCGTCGTACGTCGATCTGTCGAATCGGGACTGTCCGGCCTCCGTGGACAGCACGGCGCCCTCACTCCGGATGAACTGCTGGTACCGCTCTTGTCCTCAGGGCAGCAGTAGGGCTCGCGCCCGGCGAATCTCGGGAACCCCGACGACCTTGCATGCGCCCAACAGGACGACGGCACCAACGGCCGCACCCGCCGACAATGAAATAACAGCAGCAAGCCTGGGCTCGGGGACTCGATTCTGAACCGCCACCACCAAAGCCAGCGCACAACCGCCTGCCAGAACTGCCGCCGTCGAAATCCTTCCGACGGTGGCCCGCACGTGGCGGAATCCCAACAGTCCATATCGCTTTCGAAGCAGGACGTGGCCCAGCACCGCTCCGCACACGTAGGAGAACGAGCCGGCTGCACAGACGGCCAGGACCAGCGTTTCGTCACTCGCCGACAGTGACGCAAGAAGAACAAGCGCCGTCTTGGCAACTACCATCACCACGGCTATCGCCGCGGGAGTTCGGGTGTTGTTGTCGGCGTAAAACACTCGGAGCTGAAGCATGACCATCGCAAACGGCACCAGCCCGAATGCGCTGACTGCCACGGCAGTTCCGATCAACCGGGCGCCGCTGCCGTCTACTCGGCCGAAGAAGATCAGGGTGGTCAACGAAGGACCGAAGACCATGAGCGCCACGGTAACCGGAATCAGCGCCACCACCGAATACCGAGCTCCCCGGCCGAGGTCGGATACGACGCCGTCGTCGTATCCCGCAGCAACCGACCTGGCGATCCGCGGCATCAGCACCGTCAACAACGACACACCGAGAACGCCGTACGCCACTTGAAACAGCAGATCCGCGTGCGTGTACATCGAGTAGACGTGACGTGAGAGCGTCACCTTCATCGTCACCCACACCCCAACCTGACCGGCAACGACGTACACCAGAACCCACCCGAGCAACGGCGCCCCGACGCGCACCGGGCGCCAGGTGTGCGGGACGACCCGCACGCGAAGGCGCCACCGAAACCCGTTGCGGTGCAGCGCTCGAGCAACGACGGCGGTTTGCGCCACGATCCCGAGCAGAGTACCGATACCGATCACCAGAACCTGCGCCATTGTCATCGACTCGGGAGTCAGAGCCACCGGCCCCGGGATGCACAGGAAGACTGCGACCGTCACCAGAAGGACGACGTTGTTGATCACCGGCGCCCAGGCCGGCGCACCGAACACCGATCGAACACTGAGCACAGCCGTCATCATCGCCGTGATGCCGTAGAAGAAGATCTCCGGCAGAAGCAAATACGCGAAGAGCGTCGTGAGCTCGCGTTGAGCCGGATCATCGATCACGGCCGAGACCAGCGGCGGCGCGCACACCACGGCCACTGCCGTCACGAGAGCAAGAGCAAGCGCTCCCACAGTGAGGACGCGCTGCGTCTGCTCACGTTCGAGCTTCCGCCCACGGCGTCGTTGCCGCGTCAGATACGGAAGCAGGACACTGGCGAGAATCCCGCCGAGGAGGAGCTGATAGACCATGTTGGGGAAGCTGTTGGCCGCGTTGTACGCATCGCTGACCAGGGCAATGCCCAGGACAGCGGCAAGGGCAAGGGTGCGGACGAAACCGGTGATCCGGCTGACCGTGCTGGCGAGCGCCACTTGCCCGCCCATCTTTGCCAAGCTGCCGCCCGTCTCACCCGTACGTTCGGACTCCCCCACGCTCTCGACCATCTCGCCAGGGTGCCACATCGCAGTGCTCAACGCGCCGGACCGGAAACGACCGCCCTCCTGGAAACGACTGAGCGCCCCGAACCGAAGTTCGAGGCGCTCAGTACGTACGCGTGAAGATCAGGCTGATTCTGCCCCAGCCAACGGCGGCATGACGACAACCTGACCGGCGAAGGACAGACCGGCACCGAAGGCGAGAAGCAGGGCCTTGTCGCCCGCCTTGCACTGGCCGTCGCGCAGCATCTGCTCCATAGCGAGCGGGATCGACGCCGCGGACGTGTTGCCTGTCTCGGCGATGTCGTTGGAGACCGGGAAGCCCTCGGGCAGCTTCATGCTGCGAGCGATGACCTCGTTGATGCGCTGGTTTGCCTGGTGCGGCACAAAAGCGTCGATGTCCTCGATACCCAGCCCCGACTTCTCCAGGGTACGAGTGGCGACCTTGCCCATCTCGAAGGCAGCCCAGCGGAACACCGCGGTACCGGCCATCTTGATCCACGGCCGAGGTCCGGTCGGGTTCTTGGTGTAGTCGAGCCAGCTCGGCTCCTGAACGATGGCGTCGGACTGGCTGCCGTCCGAACCCCACTCGACCGGGCCGATTCCGACGGTATCGCTCGGGCCGACGACAACTGCGCCTGCGCCGTCACCGAAGATGAAGCGAACGCTGCGATCGGTGGGCTCGGTGGCCTCGCTCATCAACTCGACGCCGACCACAAGAACGTGATCTACGGTGCCACCGCGAACGAGGTCGCTGGCCACCGCAAGGGCGGTACAGAAACCGGCGCAACCTGCTGCGACGTCGAATGCAGCCGGACCCTTGATACCGAGCTCGTGGGCGACGATGGACGCAGCCTGAGGAGTCTGCAAGTCCCACGTCGACGTCGCGATGATCACGGCGCCGATCTGCTCGGGCGCCATGCCACTGACGTCCAGTGCTTTACGGGCCGCGCTGATCGACATCGCGAGGATGCCTTCACCTTCGCCGGAGAACCGGCGCGACTTGATACCCGATCGCGTCTGGATCCACTCGTCGGTGGAATCGATCAGCTCGCAGATCTCGTCGTTGGTCACGACTCGCTCCGGGCGGTGAACGCCGAGCCCGAGAAGGACGGACTGCCGACCTCCGGCCACACTGGCAATCGGCTTACCCATTGATCGATCTCCTCGTTGGTTTCTGGTGATGACGCGCATTCGACATCACACGTTACGTACAGGACATAAGCCCCTGCCTCTCAGGTCACCGTTCGATCACGGCAACAACATGAGGCTGGCTCACATTACGCTTCGGTCAGGTATGTAGTCCAGATCCACGATCAGGCGCGTAAATGAGCTAGAACTGCCAAAACACGACGATGCCCGCTCTCGGAAGCCGACAGGCCGAGTTTTGCGAAGATATTTCCTATGTGCTTGCTCACAGCAGTGTCGCTGACGACCAATTTCCTGGCGATTTCCTGATTTCCCAGCCCCTCCGCCATCAGGCCGAGAACCTCGGACTCGCGTGGGGTCAGTGATCTGATCGGATCGTCGGCGCGTCGACGGCTCATCAGTTGGGATACGACCTCGGGATCCATCACGGTTCCGCCGTCGACGACCCGGTTCAATGCGTCGACGAACTCGGCTACCTTGCCGACCCGTTCCTTGAGCAGGTACCCGACCCCGCCGGCGCCTCCGGCCAACAATTCACCGGCGTAGCGATCCTCGACGTACGCAGAAAGGACCAGGACGGGAAAGCCCGGGCGAAGCTTGCGCACCTCGATCGCCGCTCGAAGCCCCTCGTTGGTGAAAGTAGGAGGCATCCGGACGTCGAGCACCGCGGCGTCGGGGGCTGTCTCCTCGAACACCGTGAGGAACTGTGCGGCGTCGGAGACGGCAGACACCTCGAAGCCCTCTCCGCGGAGCAGCAGTGCCAGCCCTTCTCGCAGGAGAGCGTCGTCCTCGGCAATCAGAATCCGCACGGTAGTTCCACCCTCATCGTTGTCGGTCCACCCTCCGGGCTCTCCAATACTGCGGTTCCTTCGAAAGCCTCGACCCGGCGTCGGATACCCGCCACGCCGCCGCCCGGGCGTTCGTTCGCGCCGCCCTGACCGTCGTCGATCACATCGATGAGCATCGTCTCACCCAACGAGTCGTCCGACGTCTCCGTCCGTGCCGTGACGGTGACGCTGCTCGCTCCGCTGTGTTTTGCGACGTTGGTCAAGGCCTCGGCGACGACGAAGTACGCAGCAGCCTCGACGGCAGCCGGGGCACGGCGGAGTTCGTCGATCTCGAGCACACAAGGCACGGCGGAGCGCCCGGCGAGCGCGGAGATCGCGCCCTCCAGACCCAACTCGTCGAGGATCGGCGGGTAGATGTCGTGCACCAACGTCCGGAGTTCGCTCAACGCCTCGGTGGCCGCATCCTGGGCCCGATGCAGTTGTGGCAGAGCCTGGTCCGGATTGTTCTGCAACGACCGCTCGGCCATCCCCAGCATCATCACCACCGCGACCAGACGGTTCTGCGCGCCGTCGTGCAGATCCCGCTCGATGCGCTTGAGTTCGGCCGAATGTGCGTCGAGCGCCGCAGCGCGGCTGGCCGTCAGGGCGGTGACGCGCTTCGAGAGGTCCGAACGCGTGTCCGGCGCAAGCAAAGTCGTGGTCGACCAGCTGATCCACTTCGCCATCGCGGGGATCAACCACCACGCGATCAGGAGGTACAGGATGCCGATCAACGGCATTCCGGCAGCGCCCAACCACGACGTCACGGGGTACGGATTGTTGACGGGTTCACCGGCGGGCATCTGCTGCCAGTACAGCGGGACAGCAATCGAATTGAGTGCACCGAGTGGCAGCGCAATGGTCAGCATCGCCGCGACGAAAGCCCCCAGACCATGAATCGACAACCAGGCCGCGTCGCGCCTCGTCGACTGATCGGTGAGGAACCGGCGCCAGTCCCCGAAGGTCGGATTGCCGGGCATCGGCGGGTATCGCTGCAGAACAGGGCGTCCGGTGTACGCAGCCGTTCGCTTACGAGCCAGGCCCGCCCACCACCGGAGCACTCGCACGTACGACGGCAACAGCAACCAGCCGACGATCAAAATCGAGAGCGACAAAAGAATGAGACCGACCATCAACAGGAACAAGGAGACCACAGCTGCCGCACCCTCGACGAGTACGTACACCGCAGCCCTGGTTCTCTTCTTCACTGCACCAGCATGCCGCACCGCACCGCACGATCCACTACAGCTGGCTACACCATCGATTCGGGACTCTGCTGGATGTCGACGAATGCCGAATCTCCATAGCGTTCATCCCATGAAGAATCGACACTCGGTCCTCGCCCCGCCGGCTCCTGGTGCCACGGCCGCTCGAACATCTGCCGTGCGACTCGAAGGCGTCAGCAAGGTCTACGGCAACGGCCGCGGCGCCGTGACCGCCCTCGACAACATCAGCCTCACCCTGCCGCGCAGCACCTTCACCGCCGTGATGGGCCCGTCCGGCTCAGGTAAGAGCACTTTCCTGCACTGCGCCGCGGGCCTCGACCGACCGAGCAGCGGATCGGTGTGGTTGGGCGACACCGAGATCTCACAGCTGAAGCCGAAGGCCCGCAGCATCTTCCGACGCGATCACATCGGTTTCGTCTTCCAGGCATACAACCTGCTCGGCGCTCTCGACGTCGAACAGAACGTCACGCTACCGCTGCTGCTCGCCGGACGACGAGCCGACAAGCAGTACCTGACCTTCGTCCTCGAATCCGTCGGGCTCGGATCACACCGAAAGCGCAAGCCCTCCGAACTGTCCGGCGGCCAGCAGCAACGCGTCGCCATCGCGCGCGCCCTCGTCACCCACCCCGACGCACTCTTTGCCGACGAGCCGACCGGCGCCCTCGACTCCCGCAGCGCCAAGCAGGTGCTGGAGTTGTTGCGCCGGACAGCCGCCGAGTTCGATCAGACCATCGTCATGGTCACGCACGACCCGGTGGCCGCGTCGTACGCCGATCGTGTGCTGTTCCTCGCCGACGGGAAACTGGTCGGGCACATCGACCGACCGACACCGCAGCAGATCGCCGAGCGCATGACACACCTCGGGGACTGGTGATGATGAAAGCGCACACTTTTGCCCATCTGAAAGCGCACCGCTCCGGGTTCGTCGCCGTGTTCGTCTCCGTATTCTGCGCAGCCCTCCTCACCTCCGGTTTGGGTGTACTGCTGGAATCAGGAGTGCGAGGCGGAGTCTCACCACATCTCTACGCCGGTGCCGACGCCGTGGTCAGCGCGCCGCAGGCACTCGTCGTCAAGGAAGACGCCGATCAGCCTTTTGCCGAGCGAGTTCTCCTCGACGGTGATGCGGTCCGCAAGCTCGAGGCACTCGACGTCACGGTGGTTCCCGACATCTCCGTCCCCGTCAGCACCGCCGAGGGCGTCGTACTCGACGCACATCCTTGGAACACAGCACAACTGGCGCCGTACTCGCTCGCTGAGGGTCGCGCTCCGCAGAGCCGCGACGAGGTGGTCTCGACCACCGGCGCCGCCCTCGGCGAGCGAATCACGCTGGCTCACGGCGGCTTAGTGGGCGATTACACCGTTGTCGGCACAGCAGATTCCTCTTCGGTGCCGTCACCCGACCGTCCGGCACTGGTCTTCCTCGACGACAAAGAGGCCGGCCGGTTGTGGCCGCACCAGAACTCGGTCACCGCAGTCGGATTGATCGCACCCGAAGGCGTGAATGCCGCCGCTCTCGCTCGCGAGGCACTCGCTGGGACCGGCGCCGAGATCTCGACCGGCACCGCTCGCGGAGGCATCGAATTCCTCGACGCCGGTGCTGCGCGGACTCAGTTGATCGTGCTCTGCGCCACGTTTGCGGGCCTTGCATTGATGGTCAGCATGTTCGTCGTTTCCAGCACACTGTCGCTCTCGATCAACGCCAGGCGCCGAGAGTTCGCTCTGCTGCGTGCAATCGGAGCCACCACTCGGCAGGTCCACGTCATGATCGGGCGTGAAGTGCTGCTCGTTGCTGCAGCTGCTGCGGCCCTCGGCGCGGTGCCCGGATATCTGCTCGCCCGAGTTCTAGGCGCACAGTTCGCCGCAGCCGGGGTCATGCCCACAGATTTCGCGTTGGCCTACAGCCCCCTTCCGGCGATCGCGGCATTCCTGATCTGCGTACTCACTGCCCGCGCTGCCGCTGCGATCGCTGCCCGTCGGCCGGCAAAGCTCGACCCTGTCGAAGCACTCCGCGAATCCGAAAGCGGCCCGGCGAAACTGGGCCTCGGACGCATCATCACCGGGCTGATCTTCGGCGCCGCCGGCCTCAGCGCGTGCATCCTCCCAGCTTTCCTGCCCGGCAGCGTGGCAGCCGCCGGAGCCGGTTCGAGCGCGCTGCTCTTGATCTTCTCGGTCGCGCTGCTCGGCCCGTTGTTGGTGCGCGGCATCATCAAGGCCCTCGGCGGCCCGCTGCGCCGTAGCCGATCGGCGTCGAAAGTTCTCGCTGCCGCCAACGCCGAATCCAACTCGAGGCGACTCTCGTCGGCCGTTGTTCCCTTGGCTCTCGCAATCGCGCTGGGCTCGGTGCAGTTCTTCAGCCAGAGCACCGTCGCAGCCGAGGCGACCAATCAGTCGATCAAGGGCGTCACCGCAGACCTGATCGTCGGCGCTCCGGCCGGTATAGCTCCCTCGCTCCTCGACTCGATTGCAGCGGTGCCCGGTGTGAGTGCGGCAAACCCCGTGGTGCGCAGCCAGGTCTTACCGGTACCGAGTGGCGAGGAAGGCGGCTCAGCCGACAGCGCGATCGCGGCCCAGGGCATCGACGCCGCCAGTGCCGACGCGACCCTCGATCTCGCGGTGACCGAAGGCGACCTGAGCGCTCTGACCGGCGATACCGTTGCCGTGAGCGAAGACGGCGCCTTCACACTCGGAGCCAAGGTTGGCCAGCGCGTCGACCTCTATCTGGGTGACGGAACGCTGGTGCATCCGATGGTCGTCGCGAAATACGGTCGCGGCCTCGGATTCGGGGACGTGACCATGCCGATCGAGACTTTGCGTCAGCACTCCACCGACGCCCTGATCGACACCGTTCTGGTTACTGCCGAACCCGGACGGTCGACTGAAGTACAGCAGTCGTTGCAGTCCTTCCCCTCGATCGCCGCGATGAACCAGGACCAGTTCGGCGCCGCAGGCGAAGATCAGCGGCGTATGCAGTCGTGGGTCAGCATCCTCGCCGTCCTCGTCCTACTCGGTTATCTGGCCGTCGCCGTCGTGAACACTCTGGTCGCCGCCACTGCCGAGCGTTCCCGCGAGTTCGCGCTCCTGCAGCTGG
Source organism: Rhodococcus sp. GB-02 (assembly GCF_053470465.1). Classification (NCBI taxonomy): domain Bacteria; kingdom Bacillati; phylum Actinomycetota; class Actinomycetes; order Mycobacteriales; family Nocardiaceae; genus Rhodococcus; species Rhodococcus sp. GB-02. The sequence continues at coordinate 1,480,784 of NZ_JBPUKE010000001.1, read as the reverse complement.
TGGGCTCGCGGACGAAGCAGGTCCGAGCGATGATGCGCATCGAATCGTTGATGGTGGTGGGAATTGCCGTCGTGGTCGGATCGCTGATCGCCCTGCCGCCGCTGATGGGCATCGCCGTGGCGGTGTCCGGGCAGCCGATCCCGTCGATCTCACCGGTGATCTACGGTTCCATCGTCGCCGTGACCGCGGTTCTCGGGTTTGTCTCCATCGCGATCCCGACTCGCGCCGCCCTGCGCAAGAACCCGATGGACGGTGTCCGCAAGAACTGAGTGCCACTACCGTCGTCATCTATGGATGCGGCCGCCTGGGACAAGAAGTACGAAGAATCCGAGCTCGTCTGGGGCGCTCCTCCCAACGAATTACTGGTGGAATACGCAACGGCCCTCCCCCACGGCCAGGCACTGGACCTGGCGTGTGGCGAGGGCCGTAACGCGTTGTGGCTCGCAACTCGCGGTTGGGAGGTGACCGGCGTCGACTATTCGGCCGCCGCGATCGAGAAAGCCCGCACGATCGCGGCCCGGTCACCCCGATCGGTCCTCGACCGTCTCGACTACCGATGCGGCGACGTCACCGTCGCGGATTACGCCCCCGGAAACGGGCAGGCATACGACTTGACCCTGCTTCTTTACCTTCATCTGCCCGCACCACAACGCACCCTGGTTGTGAACCGTGCCATAAATTCTCTGAAACCTGATGGAATCCTCATGATTTTGGGTCACGACCGAAGCAACATCGACTACGGCGTCGGCGGGCCGCAAGATCCCGAAATCCTTTACACACCAGAAGAATTGATGCAAGAGTTCCGCGGACAGCTCGAGTTCGAGATCGCCGGAAATCCCCACAGACACACCGAAACGGGAATCGCGATCGACGCGCTGGTCATCGGACGCAAATCCGGTGTTGGCAATGCAAAGAACGGCTAGTAACATGTATTAAGTTACCGACGAGTAATAAACTTCGGGCGGTACTAGGAGTGCTGGACCGCACCACCTCACTGGGAGAAGCAGAAGACATGGGCCATTACAAGAGCAACGTTCGGGACCTGGAGTTCAACCTCTTCGAGGTTCTCGGACTGGAGAAGCCACTGAGCGAAGGCGCTTGGGGCGACCTGGATGCCGACACTGTCCGCAACATGCTGGCAGAGGTCGCACGCCTGGCCGAGGGACCGCTGGGCGAATCTTTCGCCGACGCGGACCGCAACCCCCCTGTCTTCGATCCTGAAACGCACACCGTTGCACTTCCGGAATCCTTCAAGAAGTCGTTCAAGGCTCTGTGGGACGCCGAGTGGTACCGCATGGGACTGAGCGAAGAGGTCGGCGGCGTGCCGGTTCCCCGCTCCGTCGTGTGGGCCATCGGTGAGCTGATCCTGGGCGCACAGCCCGCAGCGCACATGTACCAGGCCGGACCCGCCTTCGCGGACGTGCTGTTCAACAACGGCACCGAAGAGCAGAAGAAGTGGGCAGCCACCATCGTCGAACGCGGATGGGGCGCCACGATGGTCCTCACCGAGCCCGACGCCGGCTCCGACGTCGGTGCCGGACGCACCAAGGCGATCAAGCAGGACGACGGCTCCTGGCACATCGAGGGCGTCAAGCGCTTCATCACCTCGGCCGACTCGGACGACCTGTTCGAGAACATCTTCCACCTCGTTCTCGCTCGCCCCGAAGGCGCCGGACCCGGCACCAAGGGCCTGAGCCTGTTCTTCGTCCCGAAGACGCACTTCAACTTCGAGACCGAAGAGTTCGGCGAGCGCAACGGCGCCTTCGTCACCAACGTCGAGCACAAGATGGGCCTGAAGGTCTCCGCCACGTGTGAGGTCACCTTCGGCGGCCACGGCATCCCCGCACAGGGCTGGCTGGTCGGCGAGGTCCACAACGGCATCGCCCAGATGTTCGACGTCATCGAGCACGCTCGAATGATGGTCGGCACCAAGGCAATCGCCACCCTCTCCACCGGTTACCTCAATGCTCTCGACTACGCCAAGCAGCGTGTGCAGGGCGCAGACCTGACCCAGATGACCAACAAGGCCGCGCCGCGCGTGACCATCACGCACCACCCCGACGTGCGTCGTAGCCTGGCAATGCAGAAGGCATACGCCGAAGGCCTGCGCGCGGTGTACCTCTACACCGCAGCACACCAGGACGAGGTTGTCGCCAAGCTCGTCTCGGGCGCAGACAAGGACACCGCGTTCCGCGTCAACGACCTGCTGCTCCCGATCGTCAAGGGCGTCGGCTCCGAGCGTGCGTACCAGTACCTGACGGACAGCCTGCAGACCCTCGGTGGCTCCGGCTTCCTGCAGGACTACCCGATCGAGCAGTACATCCGCGACTCCAAGATCGACTCGCTGTACGAAGGCACCACGGCCATCCAGGCTCAGGACTTCTTCTTCCGCAAGATCGCCCGTGACCGCGGCGTCGCGCTCGCTCACGTTGCCGGACAGATCAAGACCTTCATCGACAGCGAAGCCGGCAACGGCCGTCTGAAGGCGGAGCGCGCACTGCTCGCCACCGCACTCGAAGACGTCCAGGCCATGGCTGCCACGCTCACCGGCTTCCTCATGGGAGCTCAGGAGCAGCCCACCGAGCTGTACAAGGTCGGCCTCGGTTCCGTCCGCTTCCTGATGTCCGTGGGCGACCTGCTCATCGGCTGGCAGCTGCTCCGTCAGTCCGAGATCGCTCTCGCAGCACTCGACAACGGCGCTTCCGACAAGGACAAGAGCTTCTACGAGGGCAAGGTCGCCATCGCGTCCTTCTTCGCCAAGAACGTCCTGCCGGAACTCACCGCTTCGCGCGAGATCGTCGCGAACACCGAGAACGACATCATGGAGATCGACGAAGCAGCATTCTGATTCGTTCCTGATTCATGAAAAGTGCCGGTCCCGAGAATGTTTCGGGGCCGGCATTTTTGTTGTCAGCGGTCATCTGCGCTCGACGGTCGGGCAACTTATCTGTGCGGACAGTACGGACGTCGTCGGTTGTTCGCCGGCTCTCGCCGCCGTTCCGGTCATTGCGATTGCCAGACGCGTTCGGTCCGAGGAACCGGTCATCTCGAAGGGCGAGTCGTCACTGATACCGAAAGACACGAACTCTCCACTTTGATCGGAGAACTTCACTATCGCTCCGGATCGCCCTTGCTCCGGACTCTCGTTCACCATTACGTACAAGTGAAAATCGCGTCCCGGATACTCGCCGCCTCCGTCGTATTCGTAGAACGAACTCGTGTGCACCTCGTACGTCCATTGACGGTAGCCAGTTGGAGTGGCATCTCCGGAACCCGATTCGATACACGTGACAGATCCGGGCACCGAGACTTTGGCAGCGCCCGTCCAAGCCCCCGACAGCTTTATCGCTCCGTATGGCGCATCTTCGGCAGGCAAGTTCGGAACATTCGGAGGACCAGCAGCCGGATTGCGTCCGGTGAACGCGAAACGCTCTTCGCTGGACACGAACGGGGGCGACTCGCGCTCACCGGCACAGGAGACAACCGAGAGGGCGGCCATGACTAGTACCGCGCACATACCGCGCCTACGAACCGGCACCTCGACTCCCCCCGTCCCATTTCCAACAGAATACATACCGTTCGGTCTCCAAGTTACCGAACGTGTCCGACACATCCCATTCATGGGACCGCTCGCCCGCTACCGATGTGATTGGGTGAGCACAACATCAACTGAACCGGCACTCGGATTCGGTATCGGACCGAGTACAGCGACAGATAGGTGATCATGGTGGTCGCACCAGAGCACGCACAACTCGATTACGCCCCAGAACTGGCATTGACCGCCACGGACCTGGCGCTCGACGGCCCATGGGGGCCGGTGTTCGGACCCGTCAATCTCGAGATTCGTGCGGGCGGTGTGACCATCCTCGAAGGCTCGGCCGGTTCAGGACGTACGTCCTTACTTCTGACACTCAGCGGACGAATGAAAGCCAGTTCCGGATCTCTGTCCGTCTTCGGTCGAACGCGTCCCCGAGAGATCTTCGAGATCGCCGGGGTCGCCGGGTTCGAGGACATCGACGAGCTTGCCGAGTCCGTCACCGTCCGAGATTTGATCACCGAACAAATTCGCTGGGATGCGCCCTGGTACAAGCTCATCGGACGTGCCGGTGACCGCGAACTCGAAGCGGTGTGCGCTCCCGTCTTCGGCGATCATCCGTTACCTGCGCTCGGCCGGTACGTCAGCGATCTCGGGGAACTCGAGGCGACCCTGCTGCGTATCGCCGTCGCGAACACGAAGAAACCGGCCTTGCTTGTCGTCGACGATCTCGAACAGGTGCGGCGCGACTCCGAACGCGCATACCTCGTCGAGCGACTCGTCGAGATGGGGAGCTACCAGACCATCATCGCGTCGACCGTCAACCCGCTGCCCGACGGATCACCCATCGAAGCCGTCACCCTGCTCCAAGAAGTCACCAATCCCGACCAAGAAGGCGCTAGGTAACCGCGATGCTCGCTGGAATGTCTCTCGGAACCGAACTCAAGCGGTTCTCCCGCGGCGCGATGCCCAGAATTGCACTCGTCACCATCATCTTGATGCCGCTCCTGTACGGCGCGATGTACCTGTGGGCCTTCTGGAATCCATTCGGTGAGGTCAACAAGGTCCCCGTAGCGCTGGTCAACACCGACCGTGGCGCAATGGTGCAGGGTCAAGAGCTCAAGGCGGGCGACGAAGTCAGCAAAGCACTTCTCGATTCCGGTGAGCTCGATCTCCACCTGGTCTCACAGCAGGAAGCCGAACAGGGAGTCTCGGACGGCACGTACTACTTCTCTCTCACCCTGCCCGAGAATTTCAGCGAGGCCGTTGCCTCCCCGACGTCCAAGGACCCCCACAAAGCTCAGTTGCAGTTCACCTTCAACGACGTCAACAACTACCTCGGCACCATCATCGGCCAAAATGCCGCCCAGCAGGTTCTCAGTCAAGTCAGCGACAAGATCGGCGCGCAATCCGTCGAGACGGTTCTGGTCGGATTGACCGATGCGGGTGCAGGTTTGAAGCAGGCCGCCGACGGAGCACTCCAGCTCTCGGCCGGAGTGAACACTGCCAATGCCGGAGCCGGCGAATTGGCGTCGGGCTCGAAAACTCTGGCAGACAACATGGTTACCGCACGTGACGGCGCAGCCACTCTTGCCGGCGGTACAGCGCAACTCTCGACCGGCATCAATACCGCCACGGACGGCGTCCTCGCACTGACCGACGGTTTGGGGCAACTCGATCTCGGAGCCGTCCAACTTGGCGACGGCGCAAGCCAACTCAGTGGTGGCGTCACCCAGGTCGTCGACCAATTGAGCGTCCTCGGGAACACACAATCAGACGTCGCACAGCTGGTCGGGCAGGCAGTGGCCAGTCTTCGACTGAACCCGGATCCGGTCAGCCAACAGATCGCCAATGCCCTAGCGCCTGCCCAGGAAATGCTGCGCACTCAGGGTTTCGGTGAAGCGACCATGGGCCAACTGAGCGAACTCAAGAGCGGTGCACAACAACTCGCTTACCAACTCGACGATCCGTCGAGCACCTTCCGAGCCGGGCTGAATGCCGCGGCCAACGGCGGCGGTGAACTCCGCAACGGTCTGGTGCAGCTTCGTGACGGCGGTCAACAGGTCAACGACGGCGCTCAAACCCTCAGTAGTGGACTGGTTCAACTCACCGACGGTAGCGTCCAACTCTCCGACGGTGCGGCCAAACTCGCCGACGGCACCGAGCAACTTCGCGCCGGGTCCTCCGAACTTGCAACCAAACTCACCGAGGGCGCCGGTCAGGTTCCCAGTTGGACCGATCAACAGCGAACCGCAACCGCTCAAACGCTCTCCAGCCCGGTCGAACTGCAGGAGACGTACGAGAACCGGGCCAGCACTTTCGGTACCGGTTTTGCTCCATTCTTCCTGCCCCTCGCGCTGTTCGTGGGCGGCATCATCACCTGGATGCTGCTCAAGCCGCTCCAGAACCGGCCCATCGCAAACGGGCTCGGTGCGCTGCGAGTGGTCCTCTCCTCGTACTGGCCGGCATTGCTCATCGGCATCTGCCAGGTGATCGTGATGTACCTGGTCGTGCACTTTGCCGTCGGTCTGCACCCCACACACGCCCTCGGCACTGTCGGATTCCTGATGCTCATCACTGCCACCTACATGGCGTTGATCCAGGCGTTCAACGCCATCTTCGGAGTCTCTGTCGGACGCGTCATCACCCTGGCGTTCCTGATGCTGCAACTGGTTTCGGCCGGCGGCATCTATCCCGTCGAAACCACCGCGAAACCGTTCCAGATCATCCACCCGTTCGACCCCATGACCTACGCGGTGAACGGGCTACGACAACTCACCGTCGGCGGTATCGACTCGAGGCTGTGGGTCTCGATCGCCGTCCTCGGTGGCCTTCTCGTCGCCTCACTCGGCGCCAGTTCACTTGCCGCACGTCGCAATCGGCAATGGACCATGGACAGGTTGCATCCGCCGATCGAGGTCTAGGCCTCGGGCCAAGGCTCCACGGTCAGCGCAGGCCATTCCCTGCGCCACCGTGCCGCCTTGGCCTCGTAAACCTCTCTCGGCGCCAGCACCGGGTTGGGGCGGACGATCATGCCGAAAAGATCGTCGTATCCATGCGGGGCATACACGTCGACGGTGCCGTCCGATGCCTTGCTGATCCCGAAACAGCAAGTTGTGGAAGCGAAGTGGTCAATAGCGTCGCGGCAACTGGTGAACGGAACGCCGGGAATCCCGAAATGCTGCTCGTACCACAGGTGCACGCGAGCTTCGTTGCGCACTTCGACATCGACATCCACATCGGCGAACAGTTTTGCGGCCGAACGAATCACGCGATCTTCCGCGTCGTAGCTCAGATCGCCGGCGTCGAAATAGAAGAGGTCGTAGTCCTTGATTCCGGCTCCGGGGTCACGGCCGTCGATGTGATTCCAGACGGTTTGGAAGAGCCCACCTGCGGTCAGGTACCACTCAGCCAACTCCAACTTCGGCGCCCGATCCACGATCGTTGCGACCACCGGATTGGCCAGGGCGATCTCGAGAAATCGTTCACGCATGCTCTTCAGCCTCTCATATGACAAGGAAACTTGACATCTAGTGACAAGTATTCTTTACTTTTCCCATGACTGGAAAGGCTGGCGACAACAACGTGCGGGAGCACCGACGCCTCGCCGGCCTCACCCAGGCGCAACTGGCCACAGCAGGTCAGGTGAGCAGACAGAGCATCGTCTCCGTCGAACGTGGTGACTACGCACCGAGCGTCTACCTGGCACTTCGTCTGGCACTGGCGCTGGGGACCACCGTCGAAGCGCTCTTTCCCCTACCCGAATCGGCACTCACCGCAGAAATTCCAGAGGAGACGGCATGAGCACCATGATGAAGGCAATGCGGTTCGTCGGAGATCTGGACGACGACTTCTACAAGGACGAGCGCCAGCGCGACGTCTGGAACGAAGCCTCGGCGGTGGGCTTCCAATTCGCCTACTGGATTGCGTTGATCGCAGCGGCGATTCTCCCGTGGGTTGCCGGCCGAACCGGCGCATGGATTTCATTGGGACTGGTCATCGGATGGTTTATCTGTTCGATGGTGGTGCTCCGCTACGCGCAGGCTCACGACGTCGACGTCTACGCGAGCATGAAAGGTCTGCAGCCCCGATCTCTCGTGGCTGGGTCCGTCTATCTGATCGCATTGATCGGCGTCGTCGCCCAACTCGTAACTCGTCCGGGCGACGGAATCGCGACCTGGGCCGGCGCTGGGGTCGGTGCACTCGTCGGCGTCACGGCAGCCGCCCTAGCCGTAAAGCACCACCAACAGCGCGCCAAGCGACGCGAAGCGGCCGAAGAACTTCTCTGACTTCCGGAAGTCTGCCCGGCACAACGGAATCCATAGAGTTGGTAAAATCGTGCCAGGTCAACCGATCGCGAGTAACGTCGAAACGGTGAGCACTCGCCTCGGATACCAGATGCCCAACTTCAGCTACGGCGGTCCGGTCAAGGACCTCTTCCCCACCGTCATAGCGCAGGCCCGCGAAGCCGAAGCCGCAGGCTTCGACACTGCATTCGTGATGGATCACTTCTACCAACTCCCCGGAATCGGAGCGCCGGACGCCCCAATGCTCGAGGCCTACTCCGCGCTCTCCGCGCTGGCGACGGCCACCGAGACCATCCAGTTGTCTGCACTGGTCACGGGAAACACCTACCGCAATCCGCCCATGCTCGCCAAGACCGTCACCACCCTCGACGTGGTGAGCGGCGGTCGGGCCATCCTGGGTATCGGCGCCGGTTGGTTCGAACTCGAACACAATTCGTTCGGATACGAGTTCGGAACTTTCACCGAACGCTTCCAGAGACTCGACGAAGCACTGCAGATCATCGCGCCGATGCTCCGCGGTGAGCGGCCCACCTTCGACGGCAAGTGGTACCACGTCAAGGACGCCATCAACGAGCCTCGCGTCCGCGACGACCTGCCGATCCTGCTCGGCGGCGGCGGAGAGAAGAAGACGTTCGGGCTCGCCGCTCGCTTCGCGGATCATCTCAACATCATCTGTGGCCCGTCCGAACTGCCGCGCAAGATGGAAGCACTTGCGGCACGCTGCGACGAAGCCGGCCGCGACCCCGCGACCCTCGAGACCAGCTTCCTGACGTTCATGATGATCGACGAGGACGGTGACAAAGCTCGCGCGCATCAGCGGACATTCCTCGCGGAACGTGGTCTCGACATCACCACGGCGCCGGAGGACGTTGTCGCCAAGGCCACCGAACGTCATTTCGTGGGCAGCCCGGACGACGTCGCCGAGCAAGTTCAGACGCGCATCCTCGACCACGGCATCGACGGCGTCGTGATCAACCTGATCACCAACGGCGAAGAGCCAGGCATCGTCGACCTCGCGGGCCGCACCCTCGGCCCACTCGTCGGCAAGTAGTTCCCTACTCGCACTTCACGATCGGCACCGGGTCGTACTTGACGGTCCGGGTGTTCGAGGAAATCTCGGCACCACTCGCGTGGTCGGTGATCACGCGAGTGTCGCTGACCGTGAATCCGGGCGCACCGCTCGAAGCCACACAGCCAGGCCCCTCCGGCAACGTCACGGTGTTCGGCGACGTCGGCGACGTACGCGGGCCGGTCGTCGAAGCGACATCGACGGTTTTGGTTCCCCAGATCCGAACGGTGATGTTCGACGACGTCGCAATCGTCTCGATCATCACGCCGGTCTTCGCCGGATTACGGAACTGCAGGTCGATCGCACCATCGAAGATTGTCGCCTCACGAGCCTCCGGGTACCGCGAGATGTAGTAACTGTGCTCGGTGTGTGCAACGTCGTCCATGCCAGCGAAGTACGTCGCGTTGTAGAGCGTCGTCGCAAGCTGACTGATACCGCCGCCGACAGCCTTGTCCGGGCGCCCGTTGTTGATGATCCCTGACTCGACGTACCCCTGAGCGGCACCGCGTGGACCGGTGTATTCGTTGAGCGAGAACGTATCCCCGGGCTTGATGACCGCACCGTCGATCGCCGACGCAGCCAGGCCGATGTTCACACCGGACGCGTATTCGAAACCACCGGTGGTGAATTCGCCGATCACCTCGTTGATGCCGAGTGCGTTCGCGGCTTCGGTGGTCAGCGCCGGCGGAACCGGACCGTACACGGCAGGGGTTGCCCGAGAAGCCGTGCTGCCCAGCAGAACCGGAAGTTCCTTGACCGTGTCCGGCCAGTTGATCAGATCTCCGACAACACCAGGCACAACCGTCGGCTTACCACCGGCGAAGGTGAACGACGCATCCTTGGGTTGCACTTCCGTCGACACCAACTGCGGAGTCAGAATCTTGATCGCGGCATCCGTGTTGTACTGCGGGGTCAGCCCACCCGAGCCGTCGGGTGTGAAGGTCAGCACCTCGCCGATCTGGTCGACGCCGAGCGTCGCGACCTTGCCGTCACGGCCGTTGACCACGACGTCACCCGAGACGGCCGGAATAGCGATCTCCTGCAGTGCACGATCGACACCGGCCTGAGTGACGGTGACCGGCACTTCGTCGACTGGAAGATCGACGACGCCACCGTCAGACCACTCGGCGGCGAACGTGGCTCCCGCCTGCTGCGCTTCGAGTGCCTGGCCGGCGGCGGGCGAAATACCCGTCGCCTTACCGTCCTCGAACACGACTGCACCTTCGACGGGCGCACGATCGCTGTTTGCCGCAAGCTGCGACATCGAGGCGTCCAACGCCCCCTGGTCGACGGTCGACACGACCGGAACCTCGCGGGAGCCGAAGAACGACGTGATGCGGGTGATCGGGTTGATGGGCTGAGCGTTCACACCGGACAACGTGGCCGACCAGTCGACATCAACACCCGCAGACGCAGGAACGATCTCGGAGTCGACGCCGCCGGCATGGACGGCTACGGGTTCGACAAGCCTTGGGCCGAGTTCGGAGCGCAGCGTGGTTTCCGCGTCGGCGGGCGTGAGATCACCGATGTCGACCCCGGCGACCTGCGTGCCTCGGGGAGTTTTCCCCGACGACGTGAAGATGTCCACTCCGTAGGCAATCACTGCGACGGCAAAGATGGCGCCGACTGCTATCGCCGGTTTGACCCACTTGCGGGAAGACGCCGGAGCGGGCGCCACCGGTTGTTGCGGTGGCGGGGGTGCAACTACCTCTGGTTCGCGGACAACAGGCTCGTACTGCTGCTGGATGGGTTCGAATTGCTGCGTGTCGTACTGCTGCACGAACTCGGGGCGCGGCGGCTTCGGGGGAACCACAACTGCCGGGGGCTCGAACTGCTGTGTCTGCTCGCCGATGGCTTCTGTCGCCGGAGCCGAGTCGACAACTTCCGTCGGCGGTGCGTCGTCCGCCGGGACGACAGGGATGACGGTGGTGACCTCGTTTGCCGATTCGTCATCGGTCAGTTGGTAGTGGGCCGGCTCGCCGACGATTGGCTCGTCGACGGTCGCTTCTGTGGAATCGATTGCGTCTTCGTCGACAGGCTTCGGTGCTTCGACCGGTTCAGGCTTTACTGTTTCAGCTTCGACAACTGCCTCGGTGTCCTCAGGGGTCTGGGTTTCCTCGACCGATTCGTCCTCTTCGACCGCCTGAGGTTCCTCGACCGACTCGAGTTCCTGCTCTGGGAGGGACGAGTCCTCGCTGTTCGTCTTCTCGACGGACGGACCCTCTTCGTCACTCACCTGTTGGCTCCTCGCTGCATCAACCGTCGCTGCGGCGCTCACCGACAACTCAATACAGGATATCCGGACATACGAGAGCCCCGCGCTGCTGCCAGGTCGGGGGTCAGGCAGCAACACGGGGCTGTCATGAATATCGGTAGCTATTCTGCAGCGTTACACGCCTTCGCGAAAAAGTTTGCAAAGGGTTCGGGGATCCGGCCACCCCTCGTGGCCGGATCCCCGATTACGCATCCCCTCGCACCGATCACTGCAGGTGAGCGCAGTTTCACACGCGAGGGGAGATTGTGGAGCGGTTACCGCTCGATAATCGCCGTGACGCCCTGGCCGCCGGCGGCACAGATCGAGATCAGGCCGCGGCCCGAACCCTTTTCGGCGAGCATCTTGGCGAGGGAAGCGACGATACGTCCGCCGGTTGCCGCGAACGGGTGACCTGCAGCCAAGGACGATCCGTTGACATTGAGCTTGCTTCGGTCGATCGAGCCCAGTGCGCCGTCGAGGCCGAGGCGTTCCTTGCAGTACTCGTCGGATTCGAAAGCCTGCAGGGTTGCGAGAACCACCGAAGCGAAGGCTTCGTGGATCTCGTAGTAATCGAAGTCCTGCAAGGTGAGGCCGTTGCGGGCCAGCAAACGCGGGATCGCGTACGTGGGAGCCATGAGCAGCCCGTCCTTGCCGTGGACGTAGTCGACGGCAGCGGTTTCGGAATCGACGAGGTGCGCCAGAACCGGAAGATTGCGCTCGGCGGCCCACTCGTCGGTGGAGAGGAGCACTGCCGAAGCACCGTCGGTGAGCGGCGTCGAGTTGCCGGCCGTCATCGTCGCGTCGCCGAGCTTGGTTCCGAACACCGGCTTGAGCGTTGACAGCTTCTCGACGGTCGAACCGGGACGGAGGTTGTCGTCGCGGGTCAGGCCGAGGAACGGGGTGACGAGGTCGTCGAAGAAACCGCGGTCGTAGGCAGCTGCCATGTTCTTGTGGCTGGCAGCGGCAAGTTCGTCCTGGTCCTCGCGCTTGATGCCGAATTCCTTGGCGGTGATCGCAGCGTGGTCACCCATCGACTTGCCGGTGCGAGGCTCGCCGTTGCGCGGAATTTCCAGGCCGAGCATGCCCGCACGGACGTTGCCGAGCAGCTTGATGCGGTCGCCCGTGGACTTCGCGCGATTGAGGGAGAGCAGGAACTCGCGCGCCTGATCGTTGACGCCGATCGGGGCGTCGGACGTGGTGTCCGTGCCGCCGCCGATGCCCGAATCGATGCGGCCGGCCGAAATGGCGTCGCCGACGGCGATGATCGACTGCAGTCCCGTGCCACACGCCTGCTGAAGGTCGTACGCCGACGTGTACGGGCTCAGCGCGCTGCCGAGAACGGACTCGCGAATGAGATTGAAATCACGGCTGTGCTTGAGCACCGCACCGCCGACGACCATGCCGAGCTTCTCGCCCTGCAGATTGAATCGGCTCACCAGACCGTCGAGCGTCGCAGTGAACATGTCCTGGTTGGACGCCTGTGCGTACGCCTTGTCCGAGCGTGCGAACGGAATGCGATTTCCGCCGACGATCGCAACCGGACGGCGCTGACCTGCAGAATTTGCAGCGGCTGCGGCCGGTGCAGTGCGCGGTGCGGCGGGCTTTGCATTTGAACGGGCTTTGCTTGTCACTTGCGTCTCCAAGGATGGTGCGATTACCTGTTGAAGACTATTCTTACTCAGTAGTAAGTTACTTGTCTATCGCCGCATTCTTTCGATTGCCCGGTGAGAGACAACCCGAAACACAACAGAAGGTAGGACCGTGGCAGCCAGCAAGGGAGCTCCCGACCTCTATTCACAGTTCCTCTCGTCCGCCCCCGGCGCATTCATCGCGTCGAAGGCCGGCCTGCCCAGGCCCGAGAACCTGCGTCGATACAAAGCAGGAGAACCCGCACTCGCCGGACCTGTCCTCATCGGCGGCAAGGGTCGACTCGCAGAACCACTTCGCGTACTGCTCTCCGACTACCCGGCGGCTCAGGCACACGACAGCAGCTTCGGTGGACTCGTGTTCGACGCCACCGGAATCACTCAGGTCAGCGAGCTCGAGCAGCTGTTCGAGTTCTTCCAGCCCGTAATCCGCAACCTCGCACCGTCGGCTCGCGTCGTCGTTCTCGGCACGACGCCGGAAGAAACGTCGAGCGTCGACGAGCATGTCGCGCAGCGCGCTCTGGAAGGCTTCACCCGCAGCGTCGGCAAGGAGATCAAGCGCGGCTCCACCGCTCAGCTGGTCTACGTCTCCCCCAAGGCATCCACCGGACTCTCCGGCGTGGAATCGACTCTGCGCTTTCTCCTTTCGGCAAAGTCCGCCTTCGTCGACGGCCAGGTCATCGTCGTCGGCGCTGAAGATTCCGTCGCGCCCGCAAGCTGGGACAAGCCGCTCGAAGGCAAGGTTGCCGTCGTCACCGGCGCAGCCCGCGGTATCGGCGCCACCATCGCCGAGGTCCTGGCCCGCGACGGCGCGCACGTCGTCTGCGCTGACATCCCGGCCGCCGGCGAAGCGCTGTCCGAGACCGCGAACAAGGTCGGCGGCACGTCCCTCGCCCTCGACGTCACGGCAGCCGACGCAGCCGAGGTCCTCGCAGCTCACCTCCTCGAGCGTCACGGTGGAGCGGACATCATCGTCCACAACGCCGGCATCACCCGCGACAAGACCCTCGCCAACATGGACGAGGGCCGCTGGAACATGGTCATGAACGTCAATCTTCTTGCACCGCAGAAGATCACCGAGCACCTCGTCGAGAAGGGCGCCCTCAAGGAAGGCGGCCGCGTCGTCGACGTCTCCTCCATCGCCGGCATCGCGGGCAACCGCGGCCAGACCAACTACGGCACCTCCAAGGCCGGCGTCATCGGCCTCGTACACGCCGAAGCTCCCGTCCTGGCGAAGAAGAACATCACCATCAACGCCGTCGCACCGGGCTTCATCGAGACCGCCATGACCGCAGCCATCCCCTTCGCCACCCGCGAAGCCGGCCGCCGCATGAGCTCGCTCCTGCAGGGCGGCGAGACCGTCGACGTCGCCGAGACCGTCGCATACTTCGCCAGCCCGGCCTCCAATGCCGTTACGGGACAGGTCGTTCGCGTCTGCGGCCAGAGCCTCCTGGGCGCATGATGGCAACAAAGACCGTCGCGCTCACCGAGCAGCCCAAGACCCTCGACATATACTCCCGCGCGGTAATCGGATTGTTGCCGTGGAACAAGTCCAACTCACGCTCGGTGCCACAGCAGACCTTCACCCTCACCGGATTGAAAGTCGACACCGACAACCTGGCGGCGTACTGCCGCGTGACCGGACTGCGGTTCGGCGACACTCTGCCGATCACCTACCCCTTCACCTTGGCATTCCCGACCGTGATGAAGCTGATGGTGTCGAAGGACTTCCCCTTCGCCGCCGTCGGCTCCGTTCACGCCGAGAACGTCATCGAATCGCTGCGGCCCATCTCCGTCAGCGAACCGCTGGACCTCTCGGTGCATGCCGAGAACCTGCGTGAGCACCGCAAGGGCCTGCTGATCGACGTGATCACCGAAATTCGGGTGGGACGCGAACTGGTCTGGCGACAGACCTCGAGCTTCCTGAACCAGCAGAAGACCTCCCTGTCCGGCCAGCCCGGACCGGAGCCCAAGGCCGACGAGGTCCCGCCGATGCCGATGAGCACCATCCGCGTCGACCAGACCACGATCAGCAAGTACGCCGCAGTCTCCGGCGACCGCAATCCGATTCACGTCTCGTCCCTGGGCGCCAAGGCTTTCGGTTTTCCGAAGACCATTGCTCACGGAATGTGGAGTGCTGCAGCCCTTCTGCGGACCGTCGAGGGTTCTGTCGCGGACAAGGTCACGTACAGCGTGCGCTTCGGCAAGCCGATTCTGCTACCGGCGACGCTGAATGCATACGCCGACCGCACCGATGACGGCTGGGATCTGTCGCTGCGTCACCCGAAGAAGGGTTACCCGCACGTCACTGCGACGCTGCGCTGACCTAGGTTTTGTCGGGTTCCCACCCACCCCAATTCAGCGAACGTACCTTTCGGCGCCTTGGATGCGCTGAAAGGTACGTTCGCTCAGATTCGTTTTGGGGGCTACTCGGACTTCTTCTTGCCCGACAGACCGCGCCACGCGAGGGATTCGAGTAGGTCCGCTGCGGCATCCACTTCGATTTCCCCACCCGCGACTCGGTCGGCTACCGCCTCACCGGCACCGACGAGCGCGATGGCGATGATCCCGTAATCGTGCGCGGCATCAGGATCCTTGGTGCTGGACTCGAGCAGATGCGCGGTCAACTCGATCAACCGATCGCGACTGGACTGCACCGTTCCCGCAAAAGCCTGCTGCCCGACGGCCTGACGGTAGAGCACCATCCACGACTTGCGGTTTGCGCCCACGAACCCGAGGAAGCCCTCGAGAGCGGCGCGCAATTGTTCGCGCGGAGTCAGGTTAGGCGCGCCGGCCGGGGCGAGTGCCTCGAGGAAGCGAAGTCCTTCACGATGAATGCACGCCGCGAACAGCTCTTCCTTCGAGCCGTAGTACAGGTATAGCATCGGCTTCGAGATCTCGGCTTTGGCCGCGATGGCGTCCATCGAAGTTTCGTGAAACCCCCTGTCGGAGAACACGTCCACAGCTGCGTCGAGCATCTGCTGCTCACGCACTGCGCGTGGCAGCCGCTTGGTACCGCCGGCCATGCTTCCTCCAACCACAGGGTAAATGTCGATCTTACTCTACGGTAAGATTGTGCGTCGAATCGCAGCTTCGACTCAGCAGGTCACGACACCTTTGGCCGCGGCAACCGTGACGACGGCCTGATCGACTCGGGCCTGCGGAAGCGCACCCGACGCGACGGCCTGCTCGAGTTGGTCGAGAACCCGCGGTACGTCGTCGGTGGTCAGCCACAATGCCTGATCGACTCCTGCCGCAAGTGCAGCCTGAACGGCGTCGGCAATATCATATCGGTCGGTGATCGCCTGCATACCGCTGAGGTCGTCGGTGAACACCGGACCGGTGAACGGCGCTGCGCCGTAACCCACTCCGTCTCGAAGCAACGCAACGGCGGCGGGACTGATGCTGGCAGGCGTGCCAGGCTCAGTCAGACCGGGAACCTCGAGATGGCCCATCATGACGCCGACTCCGGTCCCCGACAGTTCACGGAAGGGAATCAGGTCCGACGCGATCAGATCCTGCAGCGGCGGCGTGGTCACCTCACCTCGGTGCGAGTCACCCGACGCGCTGCCGTGCCCGGGAAAGTGCTTGATCACCGGGAAGATTCCCGCGTCGCGCATGCCTTGCGCGTACGCACCGGCGTAGGCAACCACGGTCTCGGGGTCGTCGGAGTACGAGCGGTCACCGATCACGGAGTCGTCGGGTTGACTGCTGACGTCGACGTCGGGCGCGTAGTTGACCGTGATCCCGAGATCCTTCAAACCGCGTCCACGCTCGAGTGCCATCTGGTACGTCTGTTCCACTGTCATGGTCTGCGCAGTTTCCCTGGCCGACGGATCGGGACCGAGGATGTCCGCGACGCGCGAAACCCGTCCGCCTTCCTCGTCGATCGTCACCATCAACGGCAACTTCGACGCCGAAGAAACCTGCGGCACTTCGCGATTGGTGAGCATCGACTGATCAGTCCAGCTTCCGACGAAGATACCGCCGATCTCCTCGTTCTGCACGATCGACAACGCGTCGTCGGTCCCGGTGACGCCGACGTTGAGCAGCTGGGCAAGTTTCTGACGTAGGGACAGCGAAGCCAGAAGGTCGCTACCGCACGACGCGGCGACGGGCGCCGAGCTGGATGACGCAGGCGTCGACGTGATCTCGGTGCTTGTGCTGGTGCTGGGCGTGGCGCTCGAAACAGGATCAGCGGTCCCGTTTTCGCCTGAGCATCCCGCAACCAACCCTCCGCACAAAGCAATGGTCGTCGCAGCCTTCAGAAACTTGATCCGCATACCTCGACCGTAACGGACCCGGTACCCATACACTCCCTCACGGGCACATCGGGACGGTAGCCTGGAAGAGAACCGATTCCCCCGCTGACGAGGAGGTCGTGATGCCACAAGGTCTGATGCTCATCGCGTACGACGGTTCCGACAACGCCAAGCGCGCCGTCAACTATGCGGGGCGTTTCCTCTCCGCCAATCGCGCTGTTCTCGTCACCGCCTGGGAGCCGATGGTTCGCCAGGCCGCTCGCATGTCCGGCCTGTCCGGGGTGATGCAACCGGAGTGGGTTCCCGACGACGACGTCGAGGACATCGCGTACACCGACGCCAAAGTCACCCTCGCCGAGGGCGTCGCGCTGGCCGAAGCCGCTGGCCTGACCGTCGAAGGTAGAAGCGCCGAGTGCCGATCCGCGATCTGGTCTGCAATCGTCGAAACCGCAGACGAATTGGACGTCGACATCATCGTGACCGGCACCCGCGGTACGACGGGTTTGCGGTCGCTTCTGCAGAGCAGCGTCGCGGATCATGTTCTGCGTCACAGTCATCGGCCGGTGTTGATCGTCCCTCCAGGTAAGTGACCTTCGCGCATTCCTGATCCGCGGCCGACTAGTGTCGAATGCACCATGGATGGTTTTGTTCTCTCGCGCCCCGATCACAGCGTGGTCACCCGCGGCGTACGACGCAGCTTCGACAGCTCCGACGCGGCTGCCAACGCTTTGTCGGCGGGTTCGGCAAAGCTGATCGTCGGTGCTCTCCCTTTCGACCCGGCTGCCGCCACGGCGTTGTACGAGCCTGCCGAGGCAACGATCACGCCCCGTCCGTGGCAACCGGTTGATCCCCAGGCACTGCCCACGACCCGGGTCGGCCGAGAGATCCCGTCGTCGTCGGAGCATCTCCGTCGTGTGGAAAAGTTGATCGGACGCCTCCGCAGCGGAGAGGTCGACAAAGTTGTCGCGGCTCGCACTGTGGAGCTTCGGACGCAGACCCCGATCTCCCCGGCTGCGCTCGCCGCACGCATGGCGGCGCTCAATCCCGTGGCCAACACCTTTGCCGTCGACCTCTCTGCGGCGGGAGCCGAATTCGAGGGCCACGGCCTGGTCGGCGCAACACCCGAGGTGTTGGTCAGTCGACGCGGGCGCGTCGTGACTTGTCGCCCGTTGGCAGGGACCGCAAAGCGGTCCGCTGACGCCGATCAAGACCGCGAGGCAGGCGAGAGCCTTCTGCATTCGACGAAGAACCTGGCCGAGCACGCCTTCGTGACCTCATGGATCCGCGCGATCTTGCAACCGATGTGCAGTGAATTGTCGGTACCGGCGATACCCGAGCTGACCAATACCCACGAGGTTTGGCACTTGGCAAGCCCGATCCGCGGCACGCTGCGAGACGACACAACTGCGCTCGACCTCGCTATCGCCCTGCATCCGACGCCGGCGCTGTGCGGAACACCCACTGACGCGGCACTGAAAGTCATCCGCGAGACCGAAGAGCCACGCCGTTTCTACGGTGGCGCCGTCGGCTGGTGCGACGACGCCGGCGACGGCGATTGGGTGGTTGCCATCCGCTGCGCCGAGATCAGTGCAGACGGCCGTAACGCCTGGGCCAGCGCGGGTGGTGGAATTGTCGCCGAATCGGATCCGCAGGACGAACTCGACGAGACATCTACGAAACTGCGCACTCTGTTGACCGCGCTCGGTGCCGAAACCCTCGACTGACCAGCACGTCACGAGGGTAATCGTCCGGATTCTCGAGTGCGGGTGATACCTTGACCCGAGCAGTTCGTACGGGCCGGTAAGTCCGTCCGACCGCGAACGACCGACTAACGACCAATTGGGAGATCCGCGATGACGAAGTTCCTTGTCCCCGGTGTGGCCAGCGCTGTCATCGGTGCCGTTCTGGGTGCCGGCGTCATCTTCGGTGTCACGGCCGCCGCGTCGGACAACACTCGTCCCGAGATCGACCGCAGCGGAAACGCAGATTCTTCCGTGCTGAACCAGGTTGAGTACGGCAGCCGCTGAGAGCGCAGGCCTCGCGAGTTCCCGTTCTTCCGCCGACGCAGCGGTGTCTTCGGTAGACACCGCCCCGTCGGCAGAGCCCCTGTCGAAGCGGTGGCTGTTCGGCGCCTCCGTCGTAGCGTTTCTTCTCACTTTTCTGCAATCGCCGGGTCTGATCACCGCTGACACCAAGTACGACCTGACGCAGAATCCGTTCGGTTTTCTCGAACGCGCGTCGCATCAGTGGAGTAGTCAGGCGCCGCTCGGCCAGGTTCAGAACCAGGCCTACGGATATTTCTTTCCGCACGGGCCGTTCTTCGCGCTCGGCGAGTTGGCGAATGTTCCACCGTGGATCACCCAGCGCATCTGGTGGGCGCTGCTCCTGATCGCGGGTTTCTGGGGCATCATCCGCGTTGCCGAGGCTCTCGGTATCGGTAGTCGTAGTTCACGCGTCATCGCAGCGGTTGCCTTTGTTCTTTCTCCCCGCGTGCTGACCACGCTCGGTTCGATTTCCTCGGAAACCCTGCCGATGATGTTGGCGCCGTGGGTGTTGTTGCCGGTGGTTTTGGCCTTCGGCCCTGTGCGTGGAAAAGGAGTCCCTGGACTCCCTAACCGCTCACGGGGGTTGAGGCGGTTAGCCGCACAATCCGCCCTCGCCGTCGCTCTCATGGGTTCGATCAATGCCGTCGCCACCGCCGCGGCCTGCCTTGTCGCGATCATCTGGTGGCTCTCGCACAAACCCAACCGAACGTGGCTGACGTTCACCGCCTGGTGGGCCCTGTTCGTCGCTCTCGGCACCCTGTGGTGGATCGTGCCGCTACTGCTGCTCGGCAAGATCAGCCCACCGTTCCTGGACTACATCGAGTCCGCCGGTGTCACCACTCAGTGGGCCTCGTTGGCGGAGATACTGCGCGGCACGGACAGTTGGACCCCGTTCGTCTCCCCCGAACGCATTGCCGGCGCCGTTCTGGTCACCCAGCCGGCAGCAGTTGTCGCCACCGGTCTGGTTGCCGCTGCCGGCCTCGCCGGGCTCTGCATGCGGTCCATGCCCGCTCGCGGCAGGCTGACGCTCATCCTGTTCGTCGGTATCACCGGTCTGGCCGCGGGGTACGTAGGTGAACTCAGCTCGCCGGTATCGGAGTCGGTGCGTCTGTTCCTCGACTCGGCGGGCGCTCCGCTGCGCAACGTCCACAAGCTCGAGCCGCTGGTCCGTCTACCGCTGGTGCTCGGACTCGCACACCTGCTGGCCAAAGTGCCGCTGCCGGGATCGGTTCCACTCGCCCGATGGCGCCGCGCGTTCGCCCATCCCGAGCGCGAACCGATGGTCGCACTGACCAGCCTGATCCTCGTTGCCCTCACCCTCTCGACGGCCTTGGCCTGGACGGGAAAGCTCGCTCCCCGCGGTGCGTATCCGGACGTTCCCTCGTACTGGAACGAAGCAGCGCAGTGGCTCGAGGACAACACCTCCCCCGGATCGGAAGCCGAACGTGCCCTGGTCGTCCCGGGAGCGCCCTTCGGCAGCCAGGTCTGGGGTCTGACGCGTGACGAACCGCTCCAAGCGTTGGCGAGTACGCCGTGGGCGGTGCGTGACTCGGTCCCGCTGACCCCGCCCGGCGCCATCCGAGCACTCGATTCGGTGCAACGTCTGATCGCCGACGGACGTCCGTCGGACGGCCTCGCGCAGACCTTGCTGGGGCAGGGCATCCACTATCTGGTGATGCGCAACGACCTCGACGGCGAAACGTCGCGCTCGGCCAGGCCGATACTCGTGCACCAGGCGGTCGAAGGCTCGCCGGGGATCGAGCGAGTTGCCCACTTCGGTGACGACGACAGCCCCGAACCGATCGAAGGGCTGGTCGCTGACAGCGATCTGCGTCCCGGTTACCCGGCCATCGAGATCTTCGAGGTCACCCCGCCCGACGGCACCCCGGCGGTCAGTGGACCGTACTCCGTCGACCTGAACCAGGTTCCGCGCGTTCAAGGCGGGCCGGAATCTGCTGTGCGCCTTCACGAAAGCGGGCTGATCCCGGGGACCGGCCCGATGATTCTTGCCGCCGACGCCGAAGCTGCGGGACTGCCCGTCGATTCTGTCACCGTCACCGACACACCTCGCGATCGGGAAACCGATTTCGGTCAGGTCGACAACCACAGTTCCGCCCTGCGAACGCCCGACGACGCTCGTCGTACCTACAATCTGGTGCCCGACTACCCGGTAGCGAACACGCCTCTCGTGGAAGGCCGTTGGAGCGGCGCCTCGATCACCGTTTCCAGCGCAGCCTCCGACGCCACCCAGCTGGGCGGTACTTCACCGTCGAGCAGTCCGGCATCGACGGTCGACGGTGACCCGGCCACCGGCTGGTTCAGCAACGGCATCGAGCGTGCACTGGGCCAGTGGTTGCAGATCGACTTCGACACACCGATTTCCAGTGGGTTGCTTCATCTGACTACCAGTGCCGCGGCAATCGGAGCTCCCGTTAAATGGCTCGAAGTCTCGACACCGAACGGCAGCACGGCGGTGAAGGTGGAACGTCCCGGTGAGCCCATCACCGTCTCGATCCCGGGCGGGAACACTCCGTGGGTACGCGTCACAGCGACTCACACCGAAAACGGATCGCCTGGAACACAGTTCGGCATCAGCGAACTCTCCGTCGAAGACTTCTCCGATCGCAGCGCGCCGAAGACCGTCCCGATCCGTTTCGACACAGTCCTGCCGAGTACGCCGGCGGACGCATCCGTGAACGCTTGGAACCTGAGCCAGGAGTTCCCCGGCCGCAACGCGTGCGCCGACTCGACGGACCGCGTGCGGTGCAGCAATGCATTCATGGCCATACCCGAAGAGCCGAGCCGTTTCCAGCGCACGCTCACGGTGCCCGAAAACACAGTCGTTGCACCGACACTGACTGTCCGAGCGCGTCAGGGCAACGCCCTCGAAGATCTGCTTTCCGTCCCAGGCCGAATCACGGCTTCGGGTTCCAGCGACATCGGCGACACACGCGGATCTGCCTTCGCTGCCACCGACGGCGACCCACGCACCACATGGTCGGCGCCGCAGAGCACCACCGAACCGGGCGGCCCGAAACCGACGCTGACTCTCAATCTTCCCGAACCCACCCTGGTCACCGGCCTGGACATCACACGAGGACTTGGCACCCTGCCCTCGCTGCCGACCAGCGTCGCGGTGAACCTCGGCAACGGACCGCAGGTTCGAGAGCTGCCCGACCTCGAAGACGAAACGCCTCGAACCAGTCGAGTTACCCTCTCCCCCTACGTCACCGACAAGATCGTCCTCAGCGTCACCGATTGGGAGCCCGTCCTCGATCAGACGGCGCTCGGCTTCGCCCAAGCGCAGCCCACCGGCCTCGCCGAGGTCGGCGTCGTCGGCGCAGACGGGACACCGATCGCCGGTTCCGGCGTGCAGGGCCCAGACTCATTCGACAACCGCACCGTCACCGTCCCCTGTGGTGACGGCCCGACCATTTCGGTTCCCGGACAGCAGTTCCCCACCTCGATCACAGCGACGGCGGTCCAACTTCGCACCGGCGCACCGGTCGAGGCGCGTGTGTGCAGCCCGAACGCCTCGACACCCTTGCCGGCGGGACAGCCCGAGGTGGTCGTCGAACCCGGCCCAGCGTTCTCGGTCGACAACCTCCACCTGACGGCTTTCGATCCATCACCCGCACAACGGAATACACCGCTCGAATCGACCGCGTGGACGGCGAATCACCGCGAACTCACCGTCACGAACTCGTCCACCGATCAGCTGATCGTCAATCCCGAGAGCACCAGCATCGGTTGGATCGCCACGGCGCCGGACGGTTCCGAACTGACGCCGGTGGTCGTGAACGGATGGCAGCAGGGCTGGATCGTGCCGGCAGGCACCGCGGGAACCGTCACCATCGACTTCCCCAGTGACAGTTGGTACCGCCTCGGCATCTTCGGCGGACTCGTGTTGCTGATCCCGCTGCTGTTCGCAGCTTTTGTCCCCGCTCGCCGAGTGTCCAAGCCCCTCACACCGCCCCGACCGTGGCGCAGCGTCGCGGCGGGATGGGTGGGCGTGCTCGTGGCGGCCACCGTCATCGGCGGCGGAGTGGGAGCGGCGATCGCGGTTGTCTGCTCGATCCTCGGGCTCGCCGCGCTGCGATTCTTCGGCCCGACTCGAACCGCACGAATCCTGGTCGGCACTGCCGGCGTGGCGGCGATGATCGGCATCACGCTGCTCTCGACGGGACCGTGGCGGGCACCGGGCGGCTACGTGGGCGACTCGTTCGCGATTCAGTTCTCGTTGTTGGTCGCCTTGGTCGTGACCGGGTTGGCCGCGCTGCCCTTTGCCGGTTCACCGATGTGGCGACGCTTCTCCCACCGCGTCACCGCAACGCGCGCCGGTTCCTCCACCAACGCGTAACTGGCCGAGGCCACAGCGACGCTCAGGACGACCGTGAGGGCCAGGACGTAGAAGAAGCTGCCCGAGAACGGAACTATCCCGAACACGGGGAACACAGCGTTCAGTACGGCCAGGTGCCAGATGAACAGTCCGTAGGACCAGCGTCCAATTGCCAACGCCAACGGACTGGCCAGGAAACGATGCTGCGATTGATCGCGCAGAACCAGGGGCGCGATCAAGGAGAAGCTGATGATCGCGCCGAGAGCAATCTTGATCGCGTACTGCCACGGCTCAGGCCGCACCAGACCTTCCGGCCCGGCCAGATCGGTGCATGAGAGAACGAAGGCGACAAACGCAACAAAAGTCAGGAGTACCCGACGGTGCGCGAGGCGATGCACCCACGTCGATGGGCCCACTGCCAGCTCGGCCAGGATCATGCCGGCGCCGAACCACGGCAGGTAGCCGGGCAGCCAGTTGTCGTGGTGGATGGCGTCCGGCGTCGGAATCGGAATGAATGCCCACGTCAAGGCCAAGACCGACACCCCGAGCAGAAGCGGCAGCCGGAACCGGGTCGAGTTGCCACGTAGTCGCGCCATCAGGAAAGCGAACAACGGCAACAGGAGGTAGAACGCCACCTCGACCGACAGGCTCCACATCTGTGTGAGCCCCTCGGTGAGTGTCAACGGCACGAATACCTGCGCCAACCCGAGATTCGCCAGCCACAGTTGGTAGCCCCCGCCTGCGCCGGGCAGGAACAGCAGGATCAGGACCACTGCCACCCAGTACGCCGGCAGAATGCGCGTCGCGCGGGAGATCCAGTACCGGACGATCGACTGCGGCTGCCCGATTCCGCGAGCCTTTGCCGCGTGGGGGCGCCACAGGAGAAATCCGGACAAGGCAAAGAACACCGCTACGGCGAGATCGAGTCGGCCGAACGCGCGCCCGATCGCCCCGGACTGCGCTTCACCCGTCTGAAACGCAACATGGGTGACGAGGACGCCGAGCGCGGCCAATCCACGCATACCGTCCAATGCTGGAACGAAGCCCCGAGCCTGTGGCGGGACCGTCTGAGAGGAATTCGTGGAACTGATCATCACGGATAAGTGTGCACCCCAGGCCGATTGAGGGAAACCACCAGGGACTCACAACAAAATGCCTGGCCAATTCATGCCCTCATGCGACAAACCGGGCCGGTGGACTGTTAGTGTTCTGCCACACATGGTGTCCATCGGGGGCCCCATGCCATCTGCGCAGCTCATATTGTGCCGGTTGGGGAACCTCGAAAGACTTAACGGGTTAGGAGTCACAGCATGGCGGAACGCTCAGGGCCGAGCCGGATACTTCCTTGCATTCTGGTGGGCCTCGGTGCCTTCCTTTTGGCCATCGCCATCCTCATTCCTACCTACACGGTAGGCAAGCTGGAGAAGACGCCACTCGACCTCGAGGTGACCACCGTCGCCACGGGCAACGGTAGCGTCCTCAACTCGGCGGCCCTCCTCGGCGGAAAGGCACAGGTCGACACCAACGTGCCGATCGTCGCTCAGCGCTACGTCACCACGCAGGACCCGTCCGACGCCGACATCATCACCGTCGAAGCCGGCCAGACAGTCCGTCGTACCGACAAGCAGGGCGACACCGGGCTGCTGACCGCAACCCTGGACCGTGTCACGCTCGATCGCGTCAGCTCGATGCCGACCAACGATCCGGTCGGAACCGTCCAGACCTCCAGCGACCAGCCCGCCGAAGAAGTTTCCCGCGACGGTCTGCAGTACAAGTTCCCGTTCAATACGGAACAGAAGAGCTACCCCTACTTCGACCTGAACGCTCGCGCCACGAAGGACATCGACTTCGTCGAAGAGACCGAGATCAACGGTCTGAAGGTGTACCACTTCCAGCAGACGATCGATCCCGTCGACCTGTCGAAGGTCGTCAACTCCCCCACCAACAAGCTGAGCCTGCCGGCCGACACCTGGGGCGTTCCCGGTGGCGCTACTCCGATCACGATGACACGTTGGTACACCAACGTCCGTGACCTGTGGGTCGAGCCCAAGACCGGCGTTGTCGTCAAGGGCCAGGAGCAGTTGCACCAGTACTACGGACGCAACAAGGATGCCGTCGACGTCGAGGTTCTCAAGGTCACCCTGCCCTTCGACGAGGCGACCATCGAGTACCAGGTCCAGCAGGCGCGTGACGGCATGGACAAGCTCTCGCTGTTCGGCCGCACCGTCCCGATCGTGGCAGGTGTGCTCGGCGTCATCGCGCTGATCGCCGGTATCTTCCTCGGCCTTCGCGGCGGCAAGGGCGGAACTCCGGCCCGCGCTGCACACGGCGGAACGAACCAGAATCCCAGCGGCCAGGGCTCGCCCGAGCCGGCTCCGGGTGAGCACGACTGGACCTCGGACGACACTCAGGTGATCCCGCGTCCGGATCTGCGCAAGGACTGATTCAGACAGTAAGTAGAGCGCCCCTTCCACACGGAAGGGGCGCTTTGCTGCGTTTCGGGATGTTGTTGCCGGATCGGCGTACGGATTGGCGCGACGGGTCGTTCCCTCCGCACAGTCACGGGCTTAGCGTTTTCTGGAAGTCCAGATCACCCCGAGCACGAGGAGCCACATGCCCGCATCAACAGTTCTGGGGTCGCACATCTGTGTCAGCGATCTGACGCGACGGAGATTCGTGGTCGGCACGGCAGCATTTTCTGGGCTGTTCGCCGCCGGTTGCGCACGATCCGCCGGGACCGAAGGCGATGCATCCGGGATGCGCACGGTCACGACCTCTCTCGGAACCTACGACATTCCGGTCACCCCGAAGCGCGTCGTCGCCATCGACTCCCGACTCGACCTCGAACCGGCCGTCGCGATGGGCCTTCCTGTCATCGCGTACAGCTTCGACGCCGCCGAGCCGTGGGTTCCGGCTGATCCCGCGGCGCAGGTGTTCGAGGCACCGGTCAACGTCGAGGCAATTCTCGCGCTGGAACCGGACCTGATCATCTGCACCGACATCGGTGAGGCCTCCGACATGTGGCCGCTGCAGCAGTTGAGCCAGACAGCGCCTGTGCTTCCGATGGACTTCACGCGTCCGTGGCGCGAGAACATCGATCAGTTGGCGAACTGGCTGGGGCGCACCGAGAACCCCGACGTCCGTCAGATCATCGGAGCGTACGAGGACAGAGCAGCCGGATTGAAGGAACGCCACGCCCAGAGCTTGGCGAGCAAGCAGGTTGTGCTGCTGAACTACGTGGACCAGAAGGTCAACGGCGTCAACCGCAAGGGCATCTCCACGCAGGTTGCCGAAGACCTCGGCGTGCAACTCCAGTGGCCAGTCGAGGGACAGAAGGAGATCTCCACCGAAAATCTGGTGACTGCCCTCGACTCGGCCGACGGAATGATCGTCACCACCGCGCCCGGCGTCGATCCCGTCAGCGACGACCGTGTGATGTGGAACCGTATCCGCGCAGTTCGAGGCGACAACGTCGTCTACACGGGCGGAAACATCAACTACGGATCCGTCTACACCGCGATGCGTACGCTCGACTACTTCGACGATCTGTTCACGCGTCTGGAGAACTGACGCCACTGCGAGGTGCCGGCCCAGCGCGGTCGGCACTTCGCACTGCGGCGACGGACACCGCCAACGCCGTCGTCGACGCAACCACGACGGCGACACCGATCAACTCTCCCGGCGTCTTCGCCCACACCAGCATGACCGTCGCCTCCACAGCCAGCCCTGCCCATGCCAGAAGGGCCACTCGTGTGCGTTCTGACGCGATTGCGGACAGCAAAGCACCCTGGAGTACCGCCAGCGCTGCACCGTGCAGGGCGAAGGCCCACAGCATCGGAGCCACGGCGGCGTACGCGTCGCCCACGAGCATCGGCACCAGTGGGCCGGCCACCGCCGCCCCCAGAACCAAGACGGCGCCGATACCGAAGAGCACCGCCAACGCCGAGCGAACCGCTTGCGCCGAGTGCGCCGGATTCGCCATCTTCGGGTACAGCACGACGCCCACTGCCTGTGGCAGCCAGAACGCCACCTTCGTCGCAACGGCGCCGAGTGCGTAGACACCGGCGTCGTATTCGCTGAGAACGACGCGGACGATCAGCAGATCCAGCGAAGACAACGCGATAAGCGCGAGCTGAACCTGCGACGCCGCGAGCACGGAGACGACGCCGATACGCACCGGCCGGTCCTCGCTCACCGAGACGGTTCGGTCGACCACGCGAACTATCGCCACCAGCAACGCGGTTCCGGCCGCGCCCGCGACCAATGCCGCACCTGCTCCGCCGCCGAATGCCAGAACGATCACCGCCGGAAGAACTTTCATTACTCCGGCGCCGGCAAGTACCGCGCTGAGAGTGCCGAATCGACCGTGCCCCTGCAACAACCCCTGCTCCGTGGCCAGCAGAACCAACATGGGCGCAGTCACCAAGGCCGAGAACGCCGCCACGATTCCGGTGTCGAGCAGCCAGGCCATCGCCGGAGCCAGCGCCACCGCGAGGACAGCGACAATCGCCGTGCATCGATACCCCAACGACCGCAACGCATCTGTGCTCTTGCCGCGCACCGCCTCGCGAGCCACCACCGTCTGCAACGCCAATGCTGGAACCGCAAGTACCAACTGGGCGGCAAGCAGACTCGCGAACTCTCCGTAGCCGACCGGCCCCAACCATCGGCTGGCCAACCATGCCAACAGGTACGACGCGACATTGGCCGTCATCGATCCCACCAAAACCATGCCGACCCCGGCCGCGGCGGCGCGATCGAGCGGTTGGCGAGGCATGGCAGTAATGATGCACCACGTATCGTGCGCGTCATGACAGTGCAAGCCGGATACCGCCGTTACCTGCCTACGGCGTACAGCCTGGCGCTGGCACTGTTGATCCTCGGACCACTGCTCGGCCCCGGCTACCTCCTGCTGCGCGACGCCGTCAGCACGCCGCGCTCGTACCTGACCGACTCCGCCCTCGGACTCACCGACGCCGCAGCCCGCGCTGTTCCCCAGGACGCGCTGATCGCAGCGTTGAGCACCGTGATCGACGGCGGACTGGTGGTCAAGTTCATCCTGCTCGTGGCGCTCTGGCTCGCCGGTTGGGGCGCGGCGCGCATGGTTACCGTTCTGCTGCCGACTGCCGGTCTCGGTCCACAACTCGTCGGGTCGACGGTGATGCTCTGGAACCCGTATGTGGCCGAGCGTCTGCTGCAAGGACATTGGAGTCTGCTAACCGGATATGCCGCACTGCCGTGGATCGTGTGTGCCGGAATCGGAGTTCGCCGCGCAACGCCCGGATCGTGGTGGGCGTTGGCCGCGTCACTGGCATTCGCGGGCCTGACACCTACCGGCGCCCTGCTCGCTCTGACAACTGCGCTGATGGTGGTTGCCACCCCGGGAGGCCGGAACTCAGCCCTTCGGCGTGTCTGCGGCGCTATCGGATTGTTCCTCGTCGCCGCCTCACCATGGTTGGTCGCCACCTTCGTATCCGGAGCAGCAGGCGACGGTTCCGATCCGGCGGGAGTCGCGGCCTTTGCCGCCCGAGCGGAACCCGGTCTCGCGACCCTCGGCAGCCTCGCCGGTCTCGGCGGTATCTGGAACTCGGCAGCGACACCGTCTACTCGCACAACTCTCTTCGCGTTGGTGGGAACGGTTCTTCTGCTCATCGCGGTGTTCGCCGGTCTGCCCACTTTGTGGCGCCGACGCCGGAATCCTGTCGTCAGTGGGCTCGGACTGCTGGCACTGTTTGCGGTGCTGGCTCCGACCCTGGGCGCCACTCCCTGGGGTCTCGACGTCGGCCGATGGTCGGTCGAGGTGTTCACCGGCGCCGGTCTGCTGCGTGACGCGCAGAAGTGGGTCGCACTGGCCGTACCGTTCTATGCACTCGCTGCCGCCGCGGCGGTGATGTGGGCAGGCAATCGGTTCTCCCTCCCCCGCCCGACATCCTCGGTTGCCGCCGTCGTGGTGACGATCGTGGCGCTACCGGATCTGGTGTGGGGCGTCGGCGGCGCGTTGAAGCCCGTGCACTATCCCGGGTCCTGGACCGTGGTGGCCGAGCAACTACGAGACGAAACCGGTGACGTTGCAGTGCTTCCCGCCGGGATGTTCCGTGCCTTCCCCTACAGCGGTGATGCGCCGGTACTCGATCCAGCACCACGCTTCCTACCCCTCGACGTGCTGCAGACCGGCCAACTGGTGGTTGCCGGTGGTGCGGTCGGCGGTGAAGGAACCCGGGCCACCCAGGTCGAGGATCTGCTGCTTGCCGGCGGGAGTCCTACGCAGTTGGCCGATCTCGGAGTCGGATGGGTACTGATCGAGCGTGAGACACCAGGCCAGTTCGGCAAGGCGGCAGCGACACTCGACGGATTGGAACAGGTCTTTGCCGACAACGATCTCGAGCTCTACCGGGTACCCGGAGATGTTGCCGCGCAGGAAGCGTCGACCGGTGCCCGAACGTCCGTCATAGTTGCGCATTTCGCCTGGATACTGATGGGTGTAATCGCGCTGATCTCAGTCGGACTGAACCAGAACCGAATTCGACTCGCGAGGCGCGGCCAGTCCTGAGACCCACCGACCGTCCTTGTGCGCGGTCAGCACCTCGAGCACTCCGGTGCCGGTCTGCTCCCAGGAGAACTCGCCCGACCACACCCGAGCTTTCTCACCGAGCACCGTGCGGAGTTCGTGGTCGCGGAGCAGGGTGCCTGCCGCCTGCGTCAGATCGGCGATGTCGCCGTCGCCGGCGTGCTCACCGCCGACCAACAGCCCGGTCACTCCGTCGACGATCGAGTCGGTCAGACCCTTGGAACTGCGGTAACCGATCGTCGGAACACCGTGCTGCGCAGCCTCGATGACCGCCAGGCCCCACCCTTCCTTCCGCGAAGGCATGAGGTGAATCCACGACTGCGCAAGGAGTTCATGTTTACGAGCCTCGTCGACGTGACCGTAGAACGAGACGGCGTCACCGATTCCCAACTCGGCGGCGCGATCTCGCAGGTTCTGCTCCCACCAACCACCACCGATGACGTCGAGATGGATGTCCGGAAGCGTCGGACGCAGGGCTGCGACGGCCTCGAGTGCGTCCTCGATCTGCTTGTGCGGCACCAGTCGTGAGAGAACCGAGATGGTGGGACGCTCGGCCCTGGTGATCGATCCACCCGCGTCGACGCCGACGGGGAGCCGATCGGCACCGTTGCGCACCACGGCAATTCGTTCGCGCTCGACACCGAGGTCCACCAATTCTTCGGCCGAAGGAAGCGACACCGTCAGATACTGACTACGTCGATGGGTGCGCGGTGACAATCGCGATTCGACCCACCAGCCGATCCGGCCGACGAGCTTGCCTGCCACCGGCCATTGTTCACGATGGCAGTGATGGACCAGAAGCGTGACCGGTGCACCCGCCACGGTCTTCGAGAAGAAGGGGATGCCGTTCTGGGTGTCGATCACCGCGTCGGGTCGAATGCCCTTCAGCGATCCGAAACCCAGACGTCCGGCGGCAATGGCAGCCAGAGCGCGGGGGTACACGCTGAAACGTCCACCGGCCCGGCTGATGGTGATGCCGTCTCTAACCTCCGACGCGGGCGCCCCGGGATACGACGCCGTCCGCAGCGTCACCTTGATACCGCGCTCGGCCAACTGTGATCCGACCTGCTCGAGGTAACGCTCGCTTCCACCGCCCTGGGGATGCCCGGTATCGCGCCAGCAGAGCAACAGAACCTCGCGCACGTGCGTTACTCCCTGAGTTGGTCGGTGGTCACCCCGATTCGGGCGATCCTGCGGGATGCCCCGCCTGACCGGCCGGTAACCCTGCCGAACACCCTAACTGTTCGAGCGTCCGTATTGCCGCGCTCCTGACGGTGTTCGTGGACCGGGAGCCCCCGTGGCTAAAGTTGCTACCCGTGACCAAGCCCGCAGTGACCCGCATTTTCGGCCGACGGGCAACCCTGAAACGCTCGTTCGGCCTGCTCAGCGACTTCCGCCACGAGCAGACCGCACCCGACGTCTTCTACGGTGCGCTCGCACGCGACTCCGTCGAATTGATCTCGGACCTGCACGAAGGCCACACCGGACGATCCCTCGACGGTCTCACCGTCCTCGACGTGGGCGGCGGGCCGGGCTATTTCGCGGAGGTCTTCCAGGCCGCCGGTGCCCGCTACATTCCCGTCGAGCCCGATCCCTCGGAGATGCATGCGGCAGGTCTGAAAGTAGGAGGCGCGGTGCGTGGATCCGGTTTGGCGCTGCCGTTCCTGGACTCGTCCGTGGACATCTGCTTCTCCTCCAACGTCGCCGAACATGTCAGTGAGCCCTGGCTGATGGCGGAGGAAATGCTGCGCGTGACCAAGCCCGGCGGCTTGATGGTTCTCTCGTACACCCTGTGGTGGGGTCCGTTCGGCGGCCACGAAACCGGGCCGTGGCACGCGCTGGGCGGCGAGTACGCGGCCAAGCGGTACCTCCGCAAGACCGGACGCGAACCGAAGAACAGATTCGGGGTGTCGTTGTTCAAAGTCGGCGCCACCGACGGCTTACGCTGGGCCCGTGGAACCAGCCAGGGAACATTGCTCGCCGCGATCCCCCGTTACCACCCGTCGTGGGCGTGGTGGATGGTCCGAGTCCCCGGTCTGCGGGAGTTCCTGGTGAGCAACCTCGTCGTGGTTCTCGAAAAGAGATAGCGGCATGCGCCTCGCACTCGACATCGGTGGCACCAAGATGGCTGCCGGCATCGTGTCCGAGGATGGCCGTGTTCCCGTGTTCGACAGCGTGCCGACGCCGCAGACCAGCCCGTGGGGAGCGTGCGCAGCGCTACTCGAGCGAGTCGCCGACGGCCGCGCCGTCGACGGTGTGGGCATCGCGTGTGCCGGGCCCGTGGACACCGTCGCCGGCGTCGTCGCTCCCATCAACATCACCGAGTGGGCACAGGGATTCGAGCTGGTAGCGGGCGTCCGCAACCTCTTTCCCGACGCCGGAACCGCCCTCGCCATGGACGGGGCGGCCGCGGCACTGGCAGAGTTCCACCACGGCGCCGGACGCGGAACCCCGAACCTCCTGAGCCTGGTCGTCTCGACGGGAATCGGCGGCGGAATTGTCCTCGGCGGAGAGATTGCGCGAGGTCGAACCGGCAACGCGGGCCACATCGGCCACCTCGTCGTTCCAGGCTCTTCCGAACCGTGCAGTTGCGGGGGCGTCGGCTGCCTCGAGACGGTGGCAAGTGGACCCGCCGCGGTGCGATGGGCTCGTAGCCAGGGGTGGACGGGTACCACGGGCCGTCAGCTCGCCGAGAGCGCAGACAGCGGGGACACGATCGCCGTGGACGCACTTCGCCGCGCAGGAACGGCGCTCGGTGGTGCCATCGCCTCTGCGGCCGCCCTCCTGGACGTGGACCGCGCGGTGATCGGCGGCGGTTTCGCACAGTCGGGTGCACCGCTGTGGCAACCGATGCTCGACGCGGCTGCCCGACATGCCCGTTTGTCGTTCATCGCTGGGCTCCGGATCGTTCCCGCCGAGCTGGGTGGCGCCGGAACTCTGACCGGCGCAGGTCTGCTCTCGTTCACCGCCGCGATCTGACACGCGTTCTTCTCTGATAAATCCGCAGGGAGTCCCACTAAACGGGTGCCACCTGTTCCCAATTTCTGTAACGTGTTTTAGTGTTCTGACTCACACCGTTACGGGCACTGCGCGTGACACCTATGGGAAGGAGGTGACCGTGAGCCCAGACGCTTCCTCATCTGACGTTGCCTCGACCGTTTCTTCGACAGAAGAAGCCGAGCATCACGCCCAGGTCGCCCGA
Source organism: Rhodococcus sp. GB-02 (assembly GCF_053470465.1). Classification (NCBI taxonomy): domain Bacteria; kingdom Bacillati; phylum Actinomycetota; class Actinomycetes; order Mycobacteriales; family Nocardiaceae; genus Rhodococcus; species Rhodococcus sp. GB-02. Next base: position 1,447,557 of record NZ_JBPUKE010000001.1, on the reverse strand, counting down.
CCGAGTGATTCCCTCCGCGACACCGAAGACCTCCGTGAACGACTGGAACGGTGGATGGCGGGAAAGGTGCCGCCCGGATCGACCGTGACCGTCGCCGACGTCACCTTGCCCGCAGCCAACGGCATGTCCAGCGAAACCATTCTCTTCGACGCCACCTGGGACGGCGATCATCATCCCTTGGTCGCCCGGGTAGCGCCGACGGAATCGACCATGCCGGTCTTTCCGACGTACGACCTCGAATCCCAGTTCCGCACCATGGCACAGGTGCGCGAACACTCGGCGGTGCCCGTGCCTGCGGTGTACTGGTCCGAATCCGACCCGGACGCGTTGGGTGCGCCGTTCTTCGTGATGGAACGCATCTCCGGCGAGGTGCCACCTGACGTCATGCCGTACAACTTCGGATCGTGGGTCACCGAAGCGTCCCCCGAGCAACGAAAGACCCTCCAGCGCAGCTCGGTCGACGTCCTGGCTCAATTGCATGACATCGACAAGCCTTGTGAGCGTTTCGACTTCCTCCGACTCCCCAATTCGGGACCGACTGCACGAGAAGCATTCACAGCACACATCGCCGAGCAGCGCGCGTACTACGAGTGGGTGGTCTCCGACGGCATCAGATCACCGCTCATCGAACGTGCCCTCGACTGGATCGAGGAGAACAATCCCGCGGACGATTCTCCGGCGGTGCTCTGTTGGGGCGACTCGCGCATCGGCAACGTCATGTACCAGGACTTCGCGCCGGTAGCCGTACTCGACTGGGAAATGGCAACTCTCGGCCCGCGGGAGATGGATCTGGGCTGGATGGCATTCCTGCACAGGTTCTTCGAGGACATCGCCGGCCTGGCGAACCTACCCGGCCTTCCCGACTTCCTGAGACTGCCGGATCTCGCGCAGACCTACGCCGAGATCACCGGCCGCACCCCACACGATCTGGAGTTCTACGTTACGTACGCTGCACTTCGCCAGGCGGTGATCATGTGGCGAATCCAGGCCCGCGCCATAGCTTTCGGACAGTCGCAGCGACCCGAAGACCCTGACGACATGATCATGCACCGCGCTTCGCTGGCCGCCATGCTGGACGGTACCTACTGGGAGAGGCTCACCTGACATGCTCTCACCGATGGACGACTATCCCGTTCACCAGATCGCCGAACCGATCCGTCACGTAGCCACCTCGGATCGAAACTTCTACGACCGCTACTACTTCAACTGCTACCCCACCGAATCCCCCGACGTGTTCCTCATCGTCGGACTCGGCCAGTACCCCAACCTCGGCGTCATGGACGCATTCGCTGTGCTTCGCCGCGGTGACGACCACATCGTTGCTCGCATGTCGAAGGCGCTGGGCGCCGACCGTACCGACACCACCGTCGGACCTTTGCGCATCGAAGTGATGGAAGGACTTCAGAAGCTCCGCGTCGTCCTCGAAGCGGGCAGCGAATACGATCTCTCCTTCGACATCACCTTCGATGCCACCATCCCGGCGGCGCTCGAGCCCAAGCACTTTCGCCGTCAACTCGAACGAGTCACGTTCGACACCTCACGCTTCCTGCAGACCGGCACGTGGACCGGATCGCTCATCGTCGACGGGGACAAGTTCGCGATCGACCCGAAGACATGGCGAGGTAACCGCGACCGCTCGTGGGGTGTGCGTCCGGTCGGAGAAGCCGAACCGCAAGGCAGACGCGCCGTCGACGGAATCCAGAACTTCTTCTGGATCTACGCGGTCATGCAGTTCGACGAGTTCACGATCTCGGTGATCATGCAGGAAGACGAGCAGGGCAGGCGCATCGTCGAAGAAGCCATGCGAGTGTGGCCGGACGAAGCCAGGGACAACGAATGGCTCGGCCGGCCCGAACACGAACTGACGTTCTGCCCCGACACCCGCGACGTCACCGGAGCGACCATCACCTTTCACCGGCCAGGCGGTGAAGTCCTCACCGTCACCTGCGAACTGTTGCTGGCCAACTACATCGGAATCGGCACCGGCTACGGGCTCGAACAGGACTGGCGTCACGGAATGTGGCAGGGCGAACTCGTCGTACAGGGACTGCGCCACAAGGTCCACGAGATCGAACCGTTCCAACGCATGTTCTCCCCCGTCGACAACCTCGCGTCCTTCACGCTCACCGAAGGCACGAATACCCGTACCGGCACCGGCCTTTTCGAGGTAGCCGCCATCGGACCGCACGAGAAATACGGATTCACCAGTTTCACCGACACCGCACAGGCAGACGACGCGTATGCCCTCGCGGCGACCGACAACACCGAGGAATGAATTGATGACTGACTACGACAAGCTCTACATCGGTGGAGCATGGGTGGCCCCGGCCACCGACCAGGTACTCGAAGTGTTCTCTCCCGCAACGGAGGAGCGCGTCGGCAGCTGTCCCATCGCAGCACCGGCAGACATCGACGCGGCCGTGTCCGCAGCCCGCGCGGCGTTCGAGGGACCGTGGTCACGCACCACCCCCGCCGAGCGCGGCGCGATCCTCGCCAAGGCCGCCAAGCTGATCGAAGAGCGCAGCGCGGAAATCAACCAGCTCATCTCCAACGAGATGGGCCAGCCGCCCGCCATGGTCGGCATGATGCAGCAGACCCCGTCGATGGCGACGCTGGGCTACTACGCCGAGCTGGCCGACAAGTTCGCGTGGGAAGAGAAGCGCACCGGCGCATTCGGGCAGACCAAGGTGACCCGTGAGCCCGTCGGCGTCGTCGCCGCCGTGCTGGCCTGGAACGTCCCGCTGTTCCTGGCGATCAACAAGCTGGCCCCCGCACTGCTCGCCGGCTGCACCGTACTGCTCAAGCCCGCACCCGAATCCCCTCTCTCCGTCCACGTGATCGCCGAGATCTTCACCGAGGCAGGCGTTCCCGAAGGCGTCATCTCCGTGCTCCCCGGCGGAGCCGAGACCGGCGAATACCTGGTCTCTCATGCGGGCATCGACAAGATCACCTTCACCGGATCCAGCGCCGTCGGCCGCAAGATCGGTGCCATCGCCGCGCAGAACCTCAAGCGCTGCTCCCTCGAACTGGGTGGCAAGTCCGCCGCGATCATCCTCGAGGACGCCGACATCGCCGCCGGAATGCCGATGCTCGTCATGTCCGGCCTGATGAACACCGGTCAGGCCTGTGTCGCTCAGACCCGAATCCTCGCTCCCCGTTCGCGTTACGACGAGGTCATCGAGGGAATGAAGACCGCTGCAGGCTTCATGACCGTCGGCGATCCGTCCGATCCTGCAGCACAACTCGGCCCGCTGATCTCCGAGAAGCAGCGCGAGCGCGTCGAGGGCTACATCGCCAAGGGCAAGGAAGAAGGCGCACGCGTCGTACTCGGTGGTGGACGTCCCGCCGGCCTGGACAAGGGTTGGTACGTCGAGCCGACGATCTTCGCCGACGTGGACAATTCGATGACCATCGCACGCGAGGAGATCTTCGGACCCGTTCTCTCGGTGATTCCGTACGACTCCGAGGACGAGGCCATCAAGATCGCCAACGATTCGGATTACGGCCTCGCCGGATCGGTGTGGACCACCGACATCGATCACGGCCTCGAAGTTGCCGCGCAGATCCGCACGGGTACCTACGCGATCAACTGGTACGCCTTCGATCCCGGATCACCGTTCGGCGGGTACAAGAACTCCGGTATCGGCCGCGAGAACGGACCCGAGGGCCTCGAAGCCTTCTGCGAGACCAAGTCCGTACTCATGCCGCCCGGCTACGTGGGCTGACCCACCCGGGAGTTGGCACCCTTTGCTGACAGTTGGCACCCGTTCCGACCTGCCGGAACGGGTGCCAGCCCCGTGAAATGGGTGCCAACTCCCAGCGAATCCACAGATCCACCCGGTACCGTCGAAAACGAATCAGTCATCTCACAAAGGACATTCATATGCTCACCAACGCCATCAACGCTTTCCTCGCACTCTGGGGCAGCGCCTCCGTCGGCAGCAGTGGATACCAGATCCCGCCGGGAACCCTTCCGTTCGGTTCCTGAGACAGGACAACAGAACCCGCTGAGCGCACGTCGCGCTCAGCGGGTTCTCTGTTCTCGTCGACCCGGTATCTACCGGTCCAGAACGTGATCCACCAATCGATCCTCGTGACCGGACACCAACGCATCGGCGTCTCCGGCGTTCACATGACCGAACCACGTACCACCAGGGTTCGCGATCACCAACGGCCCCAGGTTGCACGGGCTCAGACAACCCGTTCCCGTCACCTTTGCCGACGTTCCTTTGGCTGCGGCGCTCATGGCCCGGTGCAACGGTCCCGCTCCGTACGCCATACAGCGCGGGCCCTTGCACACCAACAGATGAGTCTCGTGCTGCTCGATCACGGACCAAGCCGGACTGCGATACGACGCCGGACTCGCGGTGATCGGCTTTCCGGCCGCGCCGAGTTCGTCGATCACCTGCGCGGCCACAGCACCTTCGAGCGTTTCCGATTCGTGGAGCGACACTTCCAGTTCGGCACCGATCCGGGTTTCGCGCCAGTTCGCGACCGCCTTGCTGGTCCACGTGAGCAGGTACCGATCCCTCGGCACCGCAACTGGAATCAACACGACCTTGCCCACGTCATCGGTATGCGCTCGATCGAGTTCCTCGTGAAGGCTCGGCGACGCGACATCGAGGTACGCAACACGAACGTCGGCGTCGGTGCCGGCCCGAACAGCGTCGAACATCCGTCGCGCGGCCGACTCGTCGAGGCCGCTGACGGTCGGCCGCAGTACGACGATCACCCGATGCGAACCACTGTCGACACTCATGCCGACGGCGCGGTTGTCCAGTCGATGCTGCTCGACGGAGCAAGTCCGAACTCTTCGATCTTCGCGCGCAGCTCTTCCGCGCCGTAGACGTTGGGGAATCCGCTGGTGAACATGGCGAGCGGGAGTACGACGAAGCGGTTCTGCTTGACGGCATCGAGATCGCGTAGGCCTTCTCGGCTCTTGATCGCGTCGATCTTGCCCTGTACTTCGTCAGCGCTCTTCTTGTAGTCCATGATCACGATGACGTCGGGTTCTGACTTCGCGACGGTCTCCCAGCTCGCTTTGAACCAGGTGTTGTCGACGTCGGCGAACACGTTGGTTCCCCCGGCGACGTCGATGATTCCGTTGGGGGCTCCGTTGCCTCCGCTGGTGTACAGATCTTCTTCACCGCTGTCGTAGATCAAAACCTTCGGCTTGTCGGCGGCATCTGGCGCGGACTCCAGACGTGCCAAACGTGAATCCAATTCGGTCAACGCCTCGGCGGCGGTGTCCTCGGTTCCGAACAGCTTTCCGTAATTGGTCACGTCCGCACGAAGGGCATCCCACGGACCCATCGTGCCGAGCGCGGAATCCGCTGCGGCACTCTGCCGACAACTATCGGAGATCACATATGCATCGATGTTGTTGCTCTGCAGCGATTCCGGCGTCACACCGGAGGCTCCCTTGAACAAGCCACTGTAGGAGCCGACCACCAGGTCCGCCTGCTTACCCAGAATCGTCTCCATCGTGATCGTTCCGTCCAGGTGTGGGACGTCCGCAATTCCAGGTCCGAACATCGACTCCATGACCGCGTCGTTGTTCGTGTTCAACACGACGGCCGCGAGACGATCCAAACCGCCGACTCGGAGAATGGTGCCGATATTGGCCGCATTGCTTGTCGCAACGACGTTCTCGATCGGAAGCTGGAAAGTGCTTTCGGTCCCGCAGTTCTCCAATGTCACCGAAGTCTTGTCTGCAGCTTCGTCCACCGGTGCAGTTGCCGAGCAGCCGGCAACTGTCAACAACGCTGTCGCGGCTACAACCGCACCGAACGACGCTCGGGTCTTGACATGTATCAAAGTGCACTCTCCGAAAATGATTGTTGTAGTTGAGAATTTCGTGATTCGAATACGAGGTGTGAACGGCCTGTCGCGGGGTTCACGAGCTCGAAAGTCTCGACGCCGAAGACAGTTGCCACCACCGAGGTGGTGAGTACGTCGGATGGATGTCCGAACGCCCTGGCCACTCCATCCGCGAGCACGAGCACCCGATCGCACACTGCCGCAGCCAAATCGAGGTCGTGCAGTGCCATGATCACCGTCCGGTCCAACGACCGGACCAGATCGAGCAGTTCGAGTTGATGCCGGATGTCGAGATGATTGGTCGGCTCGTCGAGGATGAGCACGCCGGCGTCCTGCGCGAGACCTCGGGCGAGAAATACCCGCCGACGCTCGCCGCCGGAAAGCGTGTCCATCGAAGAGAATCGGTGCTCGATCATTCCGACCTCGCCCAGAGCACGATCAACGACGGCATTCTCGTGCTTTCCGCCGACACTCCAGGGCTTTGCATGTGGCGTGCGGCCCAGAGTCACGTACTCGTGAACCAACAAATCGGCGGGACTCTGCTCTTCCTGCGCCACAAAGGAAATGGCTTTGGCCCGCGAACGCGCGGACATCGCGTGCACGGACTCGCCGCCGACGCGTACGTCACCGTCGGCGATCGGTCCGAGACCGGCAAGCGCACGCAACAAAGTCGACTTGCCCGATCCGTTCGGACCGACAACGCCGACTACTGCACCGGCGTCCGCCGCGATGTCGACGCCCTTGACGACGGTTCGGCGGTCGATGCGGACAACGACTCCGGACGCGGTCAGCGCCAGGGCGCGGGCGCTCACGAACTGCCACCGAATCGGTAGCGCCGACGGCCGAGAAGCAGGAGAAACAGCGGGGCACCGATCACCCCGGTCACCACGCTCAGCGGGATCTCGGTCGGCCGCAACGAGGTCCGCGCCACGACGTCGACCCACACCAGGAACGACGCGCCGATCAGCGCTGCCGCCGGCAACACCACTCGATGTCTGGCTCCGACGAGCATGCGTGTGACGTGCGGTATGACCAAGCCTACGAAGGCAATCGCGCCGGACACTGCAACCATCGTGCCGACCAACGCTGCCAGCACGCCGAACAGCACGTTTCGCAGGGTTCGGATGGGAATACCGAGCGAAGCCGCGACGTCCGGTCCGGCCGCCAGCGCATCCAGCCAACCGTGCAGGGCGAACACCGCTGCCGTCAGCAGGAACACAACGATGACCGGCGCCCACAACTTGTCCCAGGATGCCCCGGCCAAACTTCCCAGGAGCCAGAACAATACGGACTGCGCGGCCTGGGAATCATTGGTACGCAGCACCAGAAAACTCGCGATCGCCGACAGGGCGGATGCGGTAACGGTGCCGGTCAGAACCAATCGCAGTGGAGTGATACCGCCTTGCAGCGTCGCGATGGTGAAGACGAGAATCGCAGCTCCCAATGCCCCGATCATCGCGCCGAGGCTGAGCGCCCACACTCCCGCGCCGGCGAACAGTCCGGTGGTGATGACGGCGGTGGCACCGACACTCGCACCGGACGACACTCCCAGCAGGTGGGGATCGGCGAGAGCGTTACGGACGAGGGTTTGCACCACCGCACCGGCAACGGCAAGACCAGCGCCGACAGCCAGACCGAGCAGAACCCGAGGTGCCCTGATCCCCCACACGATCGCAAGTTCGGAACGCGTGACGGGTGGGCCTCCGAAGCGCGAGTGCACCACGTCCACCACAGTGGACACGGGGAGCATCTCGGATCCGAACGCCAACGCGCACACAGCAGAGAGCACGGTGACGACCAGCAGAGCGGGCAGCACGATACCCGGACCGAGTCGTCCTCGCGGTGCACCAGCCTTCGGCGAAGGCAGGTGGGTAGGTGGAGACAGAGCTCCGCCAACAGCATTCATGGTGTGACCGATCCATCCTCGTGGCATGACACAACGTCAACGAGGGTGGTATCTGGCTACGGTCGACGCATGGACGACCTCACAGTGGCGGGACCGCGCCGGAATTGCACCGACTTCCCATTACCTCGATGATGACGTCAGAACCATAACGGACCGCGGTCACCATTCTCGACACCGGATCAAGATTGCGACCCGATCATCGATCTCGTATGCCGCACGACGGCTTCCGTTCGCACTCGAAGTTCTTCGGGTGAATCCGATTCCAGCACAACCCGATGCACCTGACTGTCCACGGCAGTCACGGTCAGCCGCGACGTCAACAACGCATCGTCCGCGCTGAAACCGCGGCTCTGCAAGTACACCGAAAAACTTAGTACCAGTTGCTGATTCATTCCTTCGACCTGCTCGATGAGCTCACGCGTACGCGGAACCTGATCGTAGAGCAGGTGAAAGAACTCTCGCGGCTTACTGTTCACTTCGACCGCGCACTCCACCAACACCCGGACGGCCTCGTCCAGGGAGAGTTCGCGCTCGACGATGTCGGCAAGACAGACCGCAAAACTTTCCCGCGCAGCACTCACGTGACGGTTAGCCAACTCCGAGAGGATCTCGTACTTGTCGCCGAAATACTGGTAGAGCGAGCCCACCGACACCCCTGCCTCGTCAGCGATCCGGTTGGTGGTCGCCGCCATGCCCTCCGACGCGAAAACGCGAGTAGCCGCCTCCAAGATCGCGTCGTAGGTAGCCCTCGAGCGCTGTTGGGAGGGCCTTTTCCGCCGAGTCGACACGGTCCTCCGATGCGAGTTGTCAGCGGCGACGCCGGTACCGAGAATTGTGTAGGTGACCAGCGCCGATTACTCGAAGTTTATGCCCGACCGGTACACCGCCCACATGCCGGAGCCGACCCCGACGTGGTGGGGGTGGAACGGCAACACCGTCCACGTCGCGCGGGCAGTGGTTCCAGACGCGCCGGTTCGGGTTCTCGGTATCCACGGCGCCGGCGGGTACTCGGGTGCGTTGTGGCCGTTCGCCGAGATCGGCGTGAAGCTCGGAGCCGAAGTCCTCTTCCCCGATCTTCCGCTGTGCGGGGACACCGTCGCAGCCGATCCCGCCGGCATCCGGTACGAGCAGTGGGTCGATCTCCTCTGCGATCTCGTCCGGGCCGAGAAGGCAGCCGATGATCGGCCGCTGGTACTGCTGGGAGCCAGCATCGGCGGTCTGCTGGCCTACAAGGTAGCCGCGCGGACCGGTCTGGCCGACGCTGTCGTCGCTACCTGTCTGCTCGATCCCTCGAATCCGTCAGCCAGGGCCGCCGCGGCGCGGTTCGGCCCGATGGGTGTCTACGGCGCTCCCCTGATGCGGCGCACCGAAAGTCTGGTGGGCCGCATCCGCGTGCCCATACGTTGGGTCGCAGACGTCGCGAACATGAGCAGTAACCGTGAACTTGCGACGCTGTGCGCAACCGATCCGCGCGGTGGCGGTGTTCGGGTGCCACTCGGATTCCTCAGCAGCTACTTCTCGTTCGAGCACACCGCGCCCGAATCATTTCGGACGACGCCCGTCCTGCTCACCCACCCGGCCGACGACCGATGGACACCGCCCGAACTGAGTCTGCAGTTCCTCCACCGCATCAACGCCCCCACCGAATCCGTGATGCTGAACGGGTGCGGGCACTTTCCCGTCGAAGAGCCGGGCCTGACGCAGTTCCACGACGCCGTCGACACACTGCTGCGCTCCGTCGCCGAGCGTCACCACACGAAACCGTCATCACCCGCCTAGCCTGAAGTTCGTGAGTATCGAACCCAAGGCCGAGCCGACGGGAAACGGCGACGAGAGCACCACGACAGTCGTACTGGCGTTTGCGGCGAACGCACTGATCGCCGGGGCCAAGACCGCGGCCGCCATCGTCACCGGATCTGCCTCGATGGTCGCCGAGGCCACCCACTCCTGGGCCGATACCGGCAACGAAGTGCTGCTGCTGATCGCGAACCGCCGCTCGAAAAGGGTTCCCGACCGAGACCAGCCACTCGGGTACGGCCGGGAGGCCTACATCTGGTCGATGCTCGCCGCCCTCGGACTTTTTGCGCTCGGCGCAGGTGTGTCGATCACCCACGGCATCCAGGAACTGTTCCATTCCGAACCGGCCACCGACTTCGGTGTCGCCTACGCAGTCCTCGGCGTCTCGTTCATCCTCGAAGGCATCTCGTTCCGGCAGGCGTACAAACAACTCCGAACCGAAGCGTCCGCCGTGAACCGCGACGTCATGGCCCAGGCGCTCAACACATCCGACCCGACGACCCGGGCCGTGTTCGCCGAAGACGCTGCGGCACTTATCGGTTTGGTCATCGCGTTCGTCGGTGTTCTATTGCACCAGATCACCGGTTCGCCGATCCCCGACGCCCTCGGCTCCATCTTCGTCGGCATTCTCCTCGGGGTCATCGCGATCATCCTGATCGATCGCAACCGCCGCTTCCTGGTCGGCGAAGAGGCATCGCCGACGCTGCGGGCAGCAGCCGTCGAGGCTCTCACCCAACTGCCCGAGATCAACCGAATCACGTTCCTGCGCATGGAATACCTCGGGCCGCGGCAGGTGTACCTGGTGGCCAGCGTCGACCTGGTCGGCGACTACGCGGAATCGCGAGTGGCCCACACGTTGCGCGCACTCGAACGCTCACTCGAGCAGAGTCCACGCGTCGTACGAGCGATCCTGACCCTCTCGACGCCCGAAGAACCGTCGATCACAGTCTGAACTTCCGGCCGGGCGATAGGCTCTTTCGATGCGCGCACTGATCGTGATTCTGGCGGTTCTGGGATTTGTCGTCGGAGGAATTCCCCTGGTGGGCAGTCTGATCGACGTGATGACCAGTCCTGACGAGACCATCGTCTATCAGGGTTCCTACGTACCACTGCGCGGCGTGCAGATGGCTCGGGACTACGAGTCGTCGATGAACATCGCTTTCGACGCCCGATCGGACAATCCACGCTGGCTCGTCCTGGCCTGCTATCCCCTGATCGGAGCAGCACTGGGCGCTCTGACGGCCGTCGCACTGGGACGTCGCGGGTGGTGCCTGACGCGAGCCTGAACAGACGCCGATGGCCACCCGTCGTCTACACGAGGGGTGGCCATCCGAGGAATACGTTCAGATGTACATCGCAGGATCGATGTAACTGTTCGGGTCCACCAGTTTTTCCTTGGTGGTCCGTGGCCGCGCCACCGCCGGGATACCGGTCGCGATGGATTCGGCCGGAACATCCCTGGTGACAACGGCATTGGCGCCGATAGCGCTACCTTCACCGATGACGACGGGCCCGAGGATCTTGGCACCAGCGCCGACTGTGACCCGGTCACCCAGAGTCGGGTGGCGCTTGACCTGCTCGAGCGAGCGACCACCGAGGGTGACGCCGTGATAGAGCATCACGTCGTTACCGACTTCGGCCGTCTCCCCGATCACGACGCCCATGCCGTGGTCGATGAAGAACCGTCGACCGATGGTGGCACCGGGATGGATCTCGATGCCGGTGACGAAGCGTGTCAGCTGCGAGAGCACTCGCGCCGGGCCGCGTAGTGCGGGGACGGCCCACATGCGATGCGCAACCCGATGTGCCCAAATAGCATGCAGCCCTGAATAAACGAGCGCGTTCTCCACATTGCTGCGCGCGGCAGGATCCTGACCGCGCGCAGCCTGCAGGTCCTCGCGAATTGTCCCGAGGATACTCACAAGTCTCAGTCCCGGATGTGTTCGAACAGCGGGGTGGAGATGTAACGCTCGCCGAAGTCGCACACGACAGCCACGATCAGCTTGCCGGCGTTTTCCGGACGCTTCGCCAGCTCGAGTGCTGCCCAGACGATGGCTCCGGACGAGATGCCGCCCAGGATGCCTTCCTTGGTGCCGAGTGCGCGAGCGACCTCGATGGAATCGGGGAACGAGACGTCGATGATCTCGTCGTAGATCTCGCGATCGAGAACGTCGGGCACGAAGTTCGCGCCGATTCCCTGGATCTTGTGGGGGCCGGGCTGGCCACCGTTGAGGATCGGCGAGTCGATGGGCTCGACACCGACGACCTTGACCTCGGGCTTGTACTTGCGAAGGGTGCGTCCGACGCCGGTGATGGTGCCGCCGGTGCCGATGCCGGACACGAAGATGTCGACGGCGCCGTCGGTGTCGGCCCAGACCTCTTCGCCCGTCGTGGCCTCGTGGATGGCCGGGTTGGCCGGGTTCGCGAATTGGCTGGCCGAGACGGCGTTCTCGGTCTGCTCGACGATTTCCTTGGCCTTGGCGACCGCACCGGCCATGCCCTCGGAGCCCGGGGTCAGCACGATCTCGGCGCCGTAAGCACGCAGCATCACGCGACGCTCGGTGGACATGGTCTCGGGCATGGTCAGGATGACCTTGTAGCCGCGGGCAGCACCGACCATGGCAAGGGCGATACCGGTGTTACCACTGGTGCCCTCGACGATGGTGCCACCGGGCTTGAGTGCACCCGACTTCTCGGCGGCATCGATGATTGCCACGCCGATCCGGTCCTTGACGCTGTTGGCCGGGTTGTAGAACTCGAGCTTGACGGCAACCTGTGCGTCCAGGCCCTCGGTCAGACGGTTGAGCCGCACGATCGGGGTGCGCCCGACCAATTCGGTCACGTTGTTGTAGATCCCGCTCATATCTGGTCCTCCTGAGGATCGAGTGTGTCGACCCGCTCGCTGATCACTGCTTTACGGCTGAACTGCATTACGGCTACAGGCAAGGGCATACAGACGACCGATGCCGCATCGGTTCATCAAATTGAACCAATGCGGCACCAGGCCACTACATACGGGGGCGGTTTATCAGGCCAACCGCTGCTTCAGAGCTTCGAACTCGTCACGAATGCCGGTCGGCAGCTTCTCGCCGACGAAGTCGAACCACTCTTCGATGAGCGGGATCTCGGCCTTCCACTCGTCGATGTTGACCGCGAGGGCCTCGGTGATGTCGGCGTCCGACACATCCAAGCCTTCGATGTCGAGTGCCGATCCGGTGGGAACGACGCCGATCGGAGTGTCGATGCCGGCAGCCTTGTGCTCGATGCGCTCGACGATCCACTTCAGGACACGAGAGTTCTCGCCGAAGCCTGGCCACAGGAAGCGTCCGTCGTCGCCGCGGCGGAACCAGTTGACGTAGAAGACCTTGGGGAGCTTGGACGCGTCCGCGGACTTGCCGAGGTCGATCCAGTGCTGGAAGTAGTCACCGACGTTGTAGCCGAGGAACGGCAGCATCGCCATCGGATCGCGGCGCACCGTACCGACCTGGCCTTCGGCTGCTGCGGTCTGCTCGGAGCCGACCGTCGCACCCATGAAGACGCCGTGCTGCCAGTCGCGAGCCTCAGTGACCAGCGGAACCGTCGTCTTGCGGCGTCCACCGAAAAGGATTGCCGAGATCGGCACGCCCTTCGGGTCGTCCCACTCGGGAGCCATGATCGGGCACTGCGACATCGGGGTGCAGTAACGCGAGTTGGGATGAGCCGCATGGGTGCCCGACTCGGGCGTCCACTCGTTGCCCTTCCAGTCGATCAGGTGCTGCGGGTCGCCTTCGAGGCCCTCCCACCAGACGTCACCGTCGTCGGTCAGAGCGACGTTGGTGAAGACCGTGTTGCCCTGGTCGATGGTGCGCATGGCGTTGGGGTTCGACGACCAGTTGGTGCCGGGAGCCACGCCGAAGAAACCGAATTCCGGGTTGACGGCGTAGAGCTGTCCGTCCTCACCGAAACGCATCCAGGCGATGTCGTCACCGAGGGTCTCGGCGCGCCATCCGGGAATGGTCGGCTGGATCATCGCGAGGTTGGTCTTGCCACAAGCGGAGGGGAATGCCGCCGCGATGTAGTAGGCCTTGTCCTCGGGCGAGATCAGCTTGAGGATGAGCATGTGCTCGGCCAGCCAGCCCTCGTCGTGCGCCATTGCCGAAGCGATACGCAGCGAGTAGCACTTCTTACCCAGGAGAGCGTTTCCGCCGTAGCCGGAACCGAAGCTCCAGATCTCACGATCCTCGGGGAAGTGAGTGATGTACTTGGTGTCGTTGCACGGCCACGCGACATCTTCCTGGCCATCGGCCAGCGGAGCGCCCAGCGAGTGCAGCGCCTTGACGAAGAATCCGTCGGTGCCGAGCTTGTCGAGAACCTTGCCGCCCATGCGGGTCATGACGCGCATGGAGACGACGACGTACTCGGAATCGGTGAGCTCGACGCCCAACTTCGGGTCCTCGGCGTCGAGGGGGCCCATGCAGAACGGCACGACGTACATGGTGCGTCCACGCATGCAACCGCGGTACAGGTCACCCATGAGGGTGCGCATCTCCGCGGGGTCCATCCAGTTGTTGGTGGGACCTGCGTCGATTTCTTCCTTCGAGCAGATGTACGTACGCGATTCGACTCGCGCGACATCGGACGGATCGGAGTTGCCGAGGAAAGAGTTCGGCTTCTTCTCGTCGTTGAGGCGGGTGAAGGTTCCTGCCTCGACCAACTTCGTGGTCAGTCGGTCCCATTCTTCGTCCGAGCCGTCTGCGAAGACGACGCGGTCAGGCTGGGTGAGTTCGGCAACCTCTTGCACCCATGCAAGCAGTTCCTTGTGCTCCGTGGGGGGCGTGCCGTCAGTTCCATTGAGACCGGGAATGGTCGCTGAGGTCATCAAACTCTCCTGGGGTGAGCCGGAACCGGGTTCTTGTGACACCGGATGTGCGAACTGCAGCGCCCCGATACCAGTCGATCCCGGTGTCCCCCTCTCGACGGGGTCCAGCCGCGTCATCCACTCACGTGGATTTCACGGACGCCGGGTGTCCTATGTATTGAGGTTAACGCTGGCTGTTCACCTGCAGGTAATCGGGTGCGGTCAGAAATGTCACAGAAACGATTCAGTTGGTGTGTTCAGGGGCCTACCCGGCGCTCAGAGCACATAAACGGAAGCTTTTCAGAGCGCTCCGGCATCGATTTTCTGCCACACGAGGGAGCCTTCGTCGTCTCGACGGCATTCCCAGGCCGAGTAGTCACCGTCCGACTCGATCATCGTGAGGCGATCGGCGCTACCGTCGCGATCGAAATCGGACACGATCACGACGGCGTCGTCGGAGTGGACGACACGGCTGTCAACCGTTCCGTCACCGTCCAGGTCGAAGGCGTCGAAAGTCAGGTCGCCGGCATCGACCGGTCCCGACGAAGGCCCGAAAGTCTCAGGCTCGATACGTCCCGGATCGAGTGGTTCGGCTTCGTGACCGTCGATGTGTCCGGGCGTGATCAGAAATGCGTCCATTACTCCCCCTGCTGGATGATGACCTACTGCTTCGGCAACCCCTACCGAAACCGTGCGCTCAGTATTACCAGACTCCGACGATCAGACGTGGGTGAAATTGCGGCCCTGTGAACAACCCTCAATTCGAGGAATGTCAGAAGGCCGCGTTCAATACGGCGAGATCGCGCTCGCACGACGTCAGTTGACCCGATCTGGCCGCGGCAAGCTCACGTAGTTCGCCGTCGATCTCCACGATTCGGGCCTGCGCCGACGCCAACTGCTCGCGGCTCTCCGCCATGATCGCCGCTCCCAGATCCGCCTCGGCCTCGAGCAGAACGCTCTGGACTCGCTGCTCCCACTGTGCGCGAACCGTCGACATCGATTCGACGATCCACGACCTGCAGTGGGCGCGATCCGCCATCAGCCCGCGAGTTCGCGCCAACCACCAGGCCGCGGCGCCACCCAGAACCAACGTCACGGGGATACTCGCGAACTCCAATGCCGGAATCATCTCCAGCGGAGTAACCGCGATACGGCCGAGGCCGAGACCCGCGGACGCGCCGACAAGAATTGTCACCCGGTCCTCGTTTCCGCGCTGACGGCCCGGCGGGTCCTCCGGAATCCGTGGGGAAGGCATGTATCCGGTCGCCTCCGCCACCTCGGCAGCTGTCGCCATCGCGGCATCGATTACCCGCGTGTGATGGTCGACCTCGTGCTGCAACCGCATCGGTACGCTGCCCAATTCGGCTCGCGAGGCCGTGTCGACCCAGCCACGTGCCCCTGCGACCGTCGCCCGGGTTGCTTCGGCGATTTGTTGTGACAGATCCCCACGCGCTCGTTGCAGTCGGCTTCGCACCTGCACCAGTCGTTCGCCTCGCCGACCGTCACGATCTGCCAGCAGTCGCGATCGCTCGGCCCGCAGTTCAGCACCCGGAACGCTGTCACGCAGATTCCGGATCTCCACCTCGATCATCCGGCGCGTCTGCGCTATGACGCCGGAATCCGAGTCACCCGCCTGCCTCTCACGTGCCACCTGGCTCACGACGGCAACGAGCGTCTGCTCCTGACCAGGCACAATCGGAACGATCGATGCCTGGGCAAAAGCGGTGCAGTGAGAGGAAAGAACCTCGACATCACGCCGGCGCACAGCCTGCCAGTCTCGGTAGACGTCAACGCGGGTCAACGCCACCACCACCGGCGTTCCGCTTTCTGCTGCGTCGTCGAGCAGAAGAAGATCATCGCGACCGATCACGCTGGCAGCATCGACGACCAGAAGTACGACGTCGGCGTCCACCTCGCGTGCCACGATCGAACACTCGCCCGAAGCACGGAACATCTGCACGATGTCTTCCCGACCACATCTCTGTGGCCCGACGACGTAAATGCGAGTGCCACTGGATGATTCACCACCGACGAGGCGACCCGGATCGGAGGACGGGTTCCATCGTTGCACCACACGCAGAATCGAATCCGGAAGTACCGAAACGCTATTCATCGGTCACCGCCGGAGCAGAGCGATCGCCCCCGAGCTGCGCCCATCGACGCACATACCCGCGGCGAATCAGTGAAATCCTTTGTTGTGGAGCCTCTTCCGACTCGTCGACGAGCTCGCCCCACCACCGACTGCACGTGCCCGCGCCGTCAGCCGTCCGAGGATCGGGAGGTTCGCCTTGACACAGACCTCGAATTTCGGGACTCATCATCGCCGCCGCGGCGCCGAACAACACTGCGGAGTCCGAACTCAGATACAACTCGATCTCGTCCCTGCCCGCAGTGCTGCGCGAGGCAGATCGCGTCAGCGCTGGACCGATCTGATCGACCCGGCCCCACCACTGCGCCTCCAGGACAGGTCCGAGAGCCGCGAACAACTCTTCGACGCCGCGTCCGGTCAGCGTCTCCACCGGAACCGTGTGCACGCCGACGGTCTCCGAGATTTCCGCGGCCCGTCCCAGCGCCTCGTCCCAGCGCGGTCCGAACAGGTCGGCCTTGTTTGCAGCGACCACCGCCTGATCCGAGACTCGGGCGATCGCTCGGCGGTCGACTTCGCGGACCGCGTCGACCACCACGTAGACAACGCAACGATGACCCAGATCAGGGTTCGACGTTCCAGGGACGTCGAACGCCCGCGACTCGGTCACCACAACCGGTGCACCGACAACTCTGCGCGAGAACCGCTGATCGCGCCCCAGGACCCGGGCCAACGACGACCGCCCCACCCCTGCTCGTCCCGCGACTACCAACTCGAGCGGTGCGGTCAGCGATCCGAGCACGGAGTGAACCGCCTCTGCGGCTCCCGAATCGATCGACGCCAGCCGGTATGCCAGAGCGCGCAGCCCTTCGATCGGCTCCGCGCAGGCGTCGTCGAGCGATTCTGCGGGCAACATTCGTGACCAATTGCTGCATGCAAATCCTGTGTTCATCCCCACCCCACGTCCCCATCGTGTCGGTGAGATTCTGTCAGGTTCTCGGCAAGGACGGCAGGTGACACCGCCCTTTCGCCGGCTGTCCGAAGTCGGCGGTTTCAGGACTTTCCGTGGAAAGTCTCAACTCAAACTTCAGACCCGTCTGCGCTAAACGGGGGTCATGCGTGACAATGGGTTCGTGAACGAAGCCGATCAGCATGCACCGCAGACCCCGGACACGGGGCAGACGGACCACGCCAAGGGGTCCCGTCTCCATCCGAGAGTGACCAGCTTTCGCTCTCGCCGGGGTGCGCTGACCGACGCACAGCAGCAGGCTTGGGACCGTCAGTGGCCGCTCATCGGCGCCGACGTCTCGGACACACCGCTCGACGCGAACGCCTGGTTCGGACGCGAAGCACCCCTGATCATCGAGATCGGTTCGGGTACCGGCACCGCGACGTCCGCTATGGCCAAGGCAGAACCGCACGTGAACCTGGTCGCGATCGAGGTGTACCGCCCGGGGCTCGCACAGCTTCTCCAGCAGGTCGAACGCGAAGAGATTCCCAACGTCCGCGTACTACGCGGTGACGCGATGGACGTACTCGAGAACATGGTCGCCCCCGAGTCCCTCACGGGCGTCCGGGTGTTCTTCCCGGATCCGTGGCCCAAAGCCCGCCACCACAAGCGTCGCCTCCTGCAGGGACCGACGTTCGCGCTGATCGCCAACCGCCTCAAGCCCGGCGGAGTCCTGCACGTGGCAACTGATCATGCCGAGTACGCCGAATGGATCGAAGAAGCCGGCAATGCCGAGCCGCTGCTGACGGCACTCGACTGGGAGTCTCCGATGACCCACGAGCGTCCCGTCACCAAGTTCGAGGACAAAGCCCATAAGGTCGGAAGTGCAATCACCGAGCTTATATGGGGGAAGATCAGAGCATGAGCGTCAGCGAACAGCTATCCGACGACGTGACGTCGTCGGAATCTCCTCTCGACTTCGGTCGCGACTCCCGCCACCCCAAGCGGGTGCTTCTGGTCTGGGACGCCCCTAACCTCGACATGGGCCTCGGTGCCATCCTCGGTGGCCGGCCAACCGCCGCCTACCGGCCACGATTCGACGCACTGGGCCGCTGGCTGCTCTCTCGCACCGCCGAACTGTCCGCACAGAACAGCGGCACGCTCGAGCCTGAAGCGACCGTCTTCACCAACATCGCGTCCGGCAGCGCCGACGTCGTTCGTCCTTGGGTCGAAGCCTTGCGTAACGTGGGTTTCGCGGTGTTCGCCAAGCCGAAGGTCGATGAAGACAGCGATGTCGATTCGGACATGCTCGAGCACATCGCGCTCCGGTACGGCGAGGGCCTCGCCGGAATCATGGTCGCGTCCGCCGACGGCCAAGCGTTCCGCGAACCTCTCGAGGACATCGCAGCAACCGGTATCCCGGTCCAGGTTCTCGGGTTCCGTGAACACGCCAGCTGGGCTGTGTCGTCCGATATCTTGGACTTCGTCGATCTCGAGGACATCCCAGGTGTCTTCCGTGAGCCTCTGCCACGGGTAAGCCTGGACACCCTGCCCGACGAGGGCGCCTGGTTGCAGCCGTTCCGACCGCTTTCTGCCCTGCTCATCGGGCGAAAAAGTGTTGCCGAGTAGGAGTTGATCAGTGTTCGCCAGCTGGGGAAGCATCGTCTATCGAGCCCGCTTCACCGTCATCGCTGTCATGGTGGCGGGGCTCCTCGGGCTCGCTGCGTACGGCCTGAGCCTGCAGGATCATCTCAGCCAGAGCGGCTGGGACGATCCGGGGTCGGAATCGGTAGAGGCTGCAAAACTCGCTGACGGCACGTTCGGACGCAGCACGACGGGTGACGTTCTGGCGCTGTACACGGCGCCGGAGGGCAAGACCGTCGACGACCCCGAGTTCCAAGCGAAGGTCATCGACAATCTGCAGCGGCTCGTCGCCGACAACCCCGACCAGATCATGAAGATCAACGGCTCGTACTTCAAGGTCGACAACGGTCTCTCGGTGGCGGCCCTGGCGGACAAGACCAAGCAACACGCGGTCACCAGCATCGCGATCGCCGGCGACAACGACACCGCGGTGTCCAACAACTTCCGCGACGTCGAGTCGCAGTTCTACATCGACGGCGTCGACGTGCAACTCGCCGGCCTGCAACCTGTCGCGAATTCGCTCAACGACACGATGGCCAACGACATCAAGCGCATGGAAATGCTCGCAATTCCCGCCGTCGGTGTCCTGCTGTTCTTCGTCTTCGGTGGCGTCGTCGCTGCGGCCCTCCCGTTGATCGTCGGCGGTCTGACCGTCATCGGCGCCAACGGCATCATTCGACTGATCACCAACTTCACCGAGGTCAACGCGTTTGTTGCGCCCGTGGTCTCTCTGGTCGGCCTGGGTCTCGCGATCGACTACGGACTGTTCATCGTCAGCCGTTTCCGAGAAGAGATAGCCGAGGGGTACGACACCCCGACCGCAGTACGCCGAACGGTCATGACGGCGGGTAGAACGGTCATGTTCTCGGCGACCATGGTTGCCGTCAGCCTCGGCGGTCTGCTGTTGTTCCCGCAGGGCTTCCTCAAATCGGTGGCTTACGGCGCCATTGCTGCCGTGATGCTTGCCGCGATCTCGTCCATCACGATTCTTCCCGCTATTCTCGGCATTCTCGGCAAGCGGATCGACGCGCTGACCTTCAAGAAGCTGCGCCAGACCAAGACCAACGAGGAAATCGAGAACGGTTTCTGGGGCAAGCTCACCCGCTGGGTCATGCAGCATCCGCTCAAGGTCGCGGTCCCGATCGTCGCGGCTCTACTGCTGATGATCATTCCGCTGACGGGCATCAAGTTCGGCGGTATCAACGAGACGTACCTGCCCCCGGACAGCCCCACGCGTGTCGCGCAGGCGCAGTTCGACGAACTCTTCCCAGGTAATCGCACCGAGCCCGTTCGACTCGTCATCGAGGGAGCGGACAACACCACTCTCGGTCAGATTTCCAAGACCGCAAACGCTGCGCCGGGTCTGGTCGAGAAGTTCACCCCGGAGGTTGCGACCAAGGACGGGGTCAACGTCCTCAAAGCCGGTCTGACCGAGCGCAACGAGGCACGGCCCACCATCGACTATCTTCGATCCGCGGATTGGCCCGAGGGCACAACTGTGCTCGTCGGCGGTACTCCGGCCATCGAGCAGGACAGCGTCGACGCGTTGCTCGACCGTCTGCCGCTGATGGTCGTATCCGTCATCCTGCTGACGACGCTGCTGATGTTCTTGACGTTCGGTTCGCTCGTCCTGCCCATCAAGGCTGCGTTGATGAGCGCGCTCGGCCTGGGTTCGACGCTCGGAATCTTGACCTGGATCTTCATCGACGGGCACGGTTCCGGTCTCTTGAACTTCACGCCGGGACCGATCATGTCTCCCGTCCTGGTGTTGATCATCGCGATCGTCTACGGCCTGTCGACCGACTACGAAGTGTTCCTGCTCTCCCGCATGGTCGAAGCGCGAGCGCAGGGCGCGAGTACTACCGAATCCATCCGAATCGGCACGGCACATACCGGCCGGATCATCACCGCTGCCGCACTGATTCTGATCGTGGTCACCGGTGCATTCGGCCTGTCCGATCTGGTGATGATGAAGTACATCTCGTACGGCATGATCTCCGCGCTGATCATCGACGCCACGCTGATCCGAATGTTCCTGGTCCCCGCGACCATGAAACTGCTCGGCGACGACTGCTGGTGGGCCCCGGCCTGGATGAAGCGGATCCAGCAGAAGATCGGGCTGGGTGAGCCGATCCTCGACAACGAACTTGTGCTCGCAAACGTCCCGCAGATCGCGCCCGTCGGTGCGATCGCCGGACCGGGTCAGCCGCGCAAGATCGAAGCGGCCTCGCGGGTCATGCCGCCGCCTGCCCCGGCTGCACAGCCGGAAAGCGGACCTCGTGTTCCCGATCCTCTCACCGAGCCCATTCCGCTCAGCGAAATGACGATCAAGGCACCGAACACGGATACACCTGCCGCGGAGAAGCCGGCACCGCGACGTCGTCTCGATATCGGGAGTGCAGCCAGCGCGCCCCAGAACTTGATCGAGGCACCGGTCCCCAATCCTTCGTACCGACCGCAACCGAACACCACCGACAAGCGGAGAAACCCGACGCCCGCTGCGCCGGCCGAGCGTCCCATCGAGAGTTGGTTGTCGGACCTGCGGGCTCGGGAACAGACTCCCCCGGCCTCACGGCCGCTGCCGGTGGTCCGGACGCCTTCGCGTACTAACGGTTCGGCAAGCAGCGGTTCAGGTACCAACGGCTCGAGCCGGAATGGCTCTGCAAACGGTGCTACCAACGGTTCTGCAACAAATGGCGCTGCAACAAATGGCGCTGCAACAAACGGCTCGGCCCCGACCTCGGTGGAGGCGACCCCCCAGTCGCCGCCTCCACCGATCGCTCCGGAGCGTCGTCCCACCGAGCCCCGAGTCTCGGATGCCTCTGACGGCGACGACAACGCCACCGGCAGGCACCGACCTGACGACGCAGGCGCCATCAGTGTCAGCGAGCTCATCGCTCGCCAGAAGCGGAGCTGACCTGCTCCTGCTTGGCGAAGGCTCGTGCATAACGAGTCCCGACCAGCAGGAGCAGCAAGCCGACCACCAGGAAGGCAGCGCTGCGCACCAGCCCACTGAGCGTGGCCAGGTCGAAGAGGAACAGCTTGGCCACTGCCGCGCTGGTGAGAGCAAGACCAGCTCCGAGCAAAACGCGAGCATGCTGACGGTTGTTCAGGCCGAGCACCAGCGCTGACGTGGCGGCAAGCATCCAGACGATGGTTGCAACGCTGTGCCCGGCAACAAATCCGGTTGCACTGTCGAAGATTTCG
This sequence comes from Rhodococcus sp. GB-02, assembly GCF_053470465.1. Lineage (NCBI taxonomy): Bacteria > Bacillati > Actinomycetota > Actinomycetes > Mycobacteriales > Nocardiaceae > Rhodococcus > Rhodococcus sp. GB-02. Next base: position 1,425,311 of record NZ_JBPUKE010000001.1, on the reverse strand, counting down.
ACGCCGGACGAGACGAGCGCACACGTCACCGCGTAGAGGACACCAAACCCTGCGGCCGCCCATAGAACCGCCGCATTCGAATCGGCGATCAACTTCAGTCGGTGAATCGCCCACACCAGCATCACCAGTGCACCTATCGCCGTCAGGCTCGAGAGTGCCGTGATCGCACCGAGTTGCATGGATGCGGCACGGGCAGTCGTCAACGCTTCCGGTGGAACCGTCGTGAGGTATCCGATCGATCCGATTGCCGCAAAGGCGGTTCCGAGGGCGAAGACGAAGCGCGAACCCGCATACAGCGAGACTCCGAGGAAGATCATGCCGACGGTGAGGACCAGCGGTACGACCAGAGTTTCCGTCGCCCCGGACAAGCAGCACAGTAACAATGCGAGAGCGCCGGTTGCGCCCAGTCCGAATCGCAGTTGCGTCGGCAAAGGCTTGGCTGCCGCTGCAGCGGAAAGTAGTAGTAGCGCAGCAATTCCGTACAGCACTGCGGATTCGGTGCGCCCGAGCACGGCCCCGACGCTCATCAGCGGAAGGGACGAGACAACAAAGGTAGCGGTGGACCACGCCCCTGCAACTCCGCCGCGCGAGGGCGAACCCGTCCACTGCATAGCCATCGCGCAGCCGGCGCCCACTATGGCAACCACGCCGGCACTGATCACCAATTGCACTGCACTGTTACCGGATTCGCTGAAGATGGACTCCGACGCTATCGCTACGAGCAGCGCGAGAACCACCGGTACTGTGCGCGCCATGCCCAGGTACTTCCAGTCACGACCGAGCTGGGCGGAGAACGTCGCCGACTGGATCGCGAAGAGGAAACCGACGAGAGTCAACGATATTCCCGACGTCAACACGGGAGCCAGCACCGCTGCGCCCAGAACGATCATGAGCGCCAGTGATTCGGAATCCCATTTCACCCCCAAAGCAACGCCGGCCGCGGCAATCCCGAAGGCAATCACCACCGCGAGCGGCGTCGTCACCCAACCGTAGAGAACCGAGGCCGCGACGACGTCGAGGTACATTCCCGCAAAACCGGTGGCGGCCAGAGCAATCGCTCCCACTTTGCCGCCTGGGCGTCCGTGGACCCGCACCCCGGCAAACACCAAGGCGCCGGAAAGGAGTGCGCCACCGAGCACCCGCAGCGGCGGTCCGAAGAATCCGGCCTGCGCTGCAAGTACCAGCAGCATCACGACGCCGATCAGAGTGACGGCAACACCGGCCGCGGCCAGGAGTCGACTGATGACGCCGTCGCGTTGCCACCAGGGCTGGCGAGGTGCCGCAACCGGATACGTCGGCGGCTGCCACGCGGGCACGCTCTGCTGAGAGCGGACCTGCTGCATCGGCTGTACCGGAGCCATGGGAACTACGGGAACAGAAGCTACCGGCGCCGGAACTACCGGCGCGGGCGCAGGCACGGTGGTCGAGGCCAGCTGAGTCTGCAGTATCGACAGGTTCTGACCCATGTGACGCAACTGCCGGCCGATGCTGTCGCACTCGGCCGAGAGGGCGGTCACCAGTCGCGGATCGACGGCGGAAGAACTCGGTGTGGTCATGGCTACGAGCTTGCTGCGTGGCCGAACCGATCAGATGAGTAGTACTACTCGATCAGCCTGGGGACTTCTCGTATTCAACTGAGGACACCTTCGACTGACAGCACCATCGACCGACTGCATCATCGACCGACAGGGAACTATCGCCGAGGCGCTGCATTCCGCAATCGTTCGGACAGAAGCCGACCCGAAGTGTGAAGCGGAGCGGGATCCTGACGCGCACGAGCGAGCACCAGCGCACCCTCGAGTGCAGACAGAGCGAGAACAGCCTCGGACTCTGCGTCCTCGCGAGACCAGCCGTCGGCTTCGAGGCGCTGAGCCAACAACACAAGCCACGAGTTGTATCCGTCCGCACAAGCGCCACGGATGACCTCGGATTCGGTTGCGGCATCCAGTGTTGCCGTAGCCAGGGCGCATCCACGTTCGTAATCCGAATCCGACAAACGCGCAGCCAGTGCGGCGGCGAATGCCGAGATCGCGGTGGCGGCATCGGGTGAGCTCTCCAGCAGATGCCGGATGAAATCGGCCATTGCCTCACCGCGTCGCCTCAGAGCCTCGCCTGCGAGTTCTTCCTTGCCGCCGGGAAAGTGAAAGTACAAAGACCCCTTGGTGGTCGAGCTCGCCGAGAGCACTTCCGACACACCCGTTCCCGCGTACCCCTTCCGCTGCAACAAGTCGGCAGCGGCATCGACCAACAAATCCCTCGTAGACATAAGTTCAACATACCGATCAGTACACATATCGACAACACTTGAAGTGCATAAATCTCCAAAACCTTGCATCGCTAGACCGATTGGTACATGATTCGAGAATCGAAACCGGAGCGCGGCCAACGACGCTCACGACGACAAAGGACCAAATCGATGTCACCGGATTCCACAAACCACACCACGACGACCGTCCTCGGGCCGGACGTAGATCCCGCCGGGACTCTCGCGGCCACCGGCGTCCGGATGATGGTTCGAAGCAAACAAACCGAGGGAGGATTCTCTCTTGTACAACACCGCATCGCTCCGTATTCGATGACCTCGCCGGTCCATCGCCACAGCCGGGAAGACGAGTACACGGTGGTTCAAAGTGGCCGCGTCGCAGCGATGGTCGGAGACGAGGTCGTCTACGCGGAGACCGGCGCCATGATCTTCAAACCGCGTGGCCAGTGGCACGCAGTGTGGAATCCCGACGACGCTCCAGCCCGGATTCTCGAAATAATCACGCCCGGAGGGATGGAAGACCTGTTCGAACTGATGCCGAAACTACTGGCCGATCCAGGTGCCGCAGCCGAATCGGTTGCAGCGCGGGTGGAAGCAGATTTCGGGATCGAATTCGATCTCGTGGCCACCGCCGAGATCGCACAGACGCACGGTGTGGGATTCGGCATCGAAAGTCACTGAAGCCCAAGCAACTCGCTACCCCAACCTTGAAAGGAAGATCCATGCTCGTACTCACCGGAGCAGAAGACCTCACCGCCAACCTGAACCAGGAGTTGGGCGTCAGCGACTGGCACGATGTCACCCAGGAGTCCATCGACGAGTTCGCCCGGGTCACCGGCGACGATCAGTGGATTCACGTCGATGTGGATCGCGCGAATGAGTCACCATTCGGCGGAACGATCGCGCACGGTAACTACACGCTCTCACTCGGCCCCAAGTTCTCGTACGCGATGTTCTCGCTCGAGGGTTTTGCGTTTGCCCTCAACTGTGGATTCGACAAGGTCAGGTTGCCTGCTCCGCTACCGGTTGGCTCTCGTGTCCGCATGCGTGCGACGTTGAGCAAAGTCGAACCGATAAGCGGCGGCGTCCAGATCACGGTGACGCAGACGTTCGAACGAGAACACGGTGACAAGCCCGTGTGCGTCGCCGAGATGTTGACCCGCGCGTATCACTGAAAGGTCAGGAGCCGAACATCTTTCGGATCGTGGTACCGAAGGGATGCTTCGCGGTGACACTGCCGAATCGCACTTTGCCGTGAACCACCAGGTGCAGCGGCCCCATCTGCGGACCGGAGCGAACCTTGTTGGACGCGCTTCCCCCGACTGCCTCGACACCGTTCATGTCCACCGTCGCCTCTTCGGGAACGATCAGTGAAATCGAACTGGCGTAGTCGTCGATCGAGATGTTCACGACCTGCGTCTGCATCACTGCACGCGTGAAATCGATGGTCACACTGGACATTCTGGTATCGACCACGACGGCTGGAGGAACGATCCATGCGCCGTTCCGCGTCACCGTCGCCATTCGTCCACGGATCACGGCCGCATTTGCCGCGCCGTAGGCACCGACAACCGGAGCCCCGACCGGAGCGCGGTAGGGCGGGTTCGGGTGAACCGGCGGCGGTTGGGGTTGGTAGGTCGGCGCCGGGTAGGGCTGGCCTTGGTACATCGGCTGACCCGTATTGGGATACGCGGGCGGGTCGTAGTCGGAGATCAGTGTGATGCCCGGAAGATCGGCGAGAACCGAGTTGAGTTCACCTCGCGTCTTCGCGGCCAAGGCCGTGTCCATGCGCTCGGTGAACTCACCGAGCGAGAGCATCCCTTGACCGACAGCTTTCTGCAGCAGCTCGCCGACATGCTCTCGTTCGGCATCGGATACGCGTAGATTCCTGGCCTCCATGATTTCCAGGATAAACGTTATTCGAGGCCTTGTTCTATTGCGTATCGAGTGAGCTCGACGCGATTGGCCAACTGAAGCTTCCGAAGCGTTGCCTGCACATGGTTTTCGACGGTCCGGTGGCTGAGCGAGAGCCTCGTGGCGATCTGTTTTGCGCTCAGCCCCTTGGCGACAAGGCGGAGCACTTCAGTCTCACGGTCGGTGAGCCGAGGCAACTCGGGCGCGCGATCGTCGGCCGGTGCCGTCGACATGCGGCGGTACTCACCGAGCACCAATCCGGCGAGGCCGGGTGTGAAGACGGCTTGTCCGTCGAAAGTCGCTCGCACGGCCTCGAGCAGTTCCGCTACCGAAGCACTCTTGACCAGGTAGCCCGACGCTCCGGCTTTGACCGCATCGAGGACATCGTCACGCTCTGCGGAGGCCGAAAGCACGAGTACCTTGCTCTTCGGCGAAACCTCGAGCACTGCGGTGGTGGCGTCGGCACCGTTTCCGTCCGGCAGGTTCATGTCCATCAGAACCACCGCCGGTTGCACGGCGGCGGCGCGGCGGCGCGCACTCTCGACACCCTCCGCCGTGGCGCTCACGGTGAAGCCGGCAGCTTCGAGGTCCCGGGAGACACCGTCGCGCCACATCGGGTGATCGTCGACGACCATCACCGTCACCGGATCCTCGCCCTGTTCTTCAGCCACGCTCACTTTTCCCCTTCGGAACGTTGATTTCCCATTCGGTGCCCTCCCCCGGCCCGGTTTGCAGGACCGCAGTGCCGCCGAGCACCTGCACTCGACCGAGAATGGACTTCGATACTCCCATGCGGCCTTCGGCCTCGGCCTGCGCCAAGCGACCTTCGGGAATTCCGACGCCGTCGTCGCGGACGCTGACGATCACTTCGTCCGGCAGATCTTCGAGCAACACGTATGCCTTCGCCGAAGTTCCGGCGTGGAGCCCGACATTGGACAGAGCGTTGTCGACGATGGCTGCCAGTTCGATGGCTCGATCGCGCTCGATCACGACGGGGTGCGCGGGCGTCGACACCGACACCGACGTGCTGGCCTGCGTGGTCAACAGTGGACACAGATCCACTGTCTGTCCGCCGACGTCTGCCGCGGCACCCGAAACCTGCTCGGAAATCAGCATTCTCAACGCGACCTCCTGCTCACCGGCCAGAGCAGCCAGTTCAGCTGCTTCGCCGCCGAGTGCCGCTCCTCGCCGACGGACCATTGCCAGCACCTGAAGAACGCCGTCGTGCACTTCGCGTGCCAAACGTTCGCGCTCTTCGGTGGCCGCCGCCAGACGTACGGCTTGTTCGAGTTGTCGATGCGAGCGCCGAGCAGTTGTGGTGGCCAAGCCCAACGCCAGGCCGACCGATACGAGCACGGGAGCCGTCGCATCGCGCCAGAGGTCCAGGTTGACCTGGTCGCGGATGATTGCGCTGGCCGCCGAGATGACAACTCCGGACGCCATGCCGAGCCACGGCCCGCCGAGAATTGCCGCGGAGATGACGGCGTTGGTGGCCCACAGCGTGGTGGGGAGCGTCTGGTGATTCTGATACCACTCGTGGTCGGAGACCAGCCTCGTCGACGCCATCAGCAAGATGACGACCACCTGATCGGCGATCACTACCTGGTACCTCGGCAGCTTCTTACCGAACAACGCACCGGAGGTTCCGAGCAGCAGTGCCGACACCCCGGACCACACTGCCATCAGAGCGACAAAGAACCAGCTGAGCCGAGTGTTGGCGTAGTCGGAGGCCGAGGCGAACTGGTAGCTGATCGCGTACACCAGCGTGATGAGGCGAAATGCCTGCGCCGCCCGCCACAGCGGGGCATCCGGGTCGGTGTCGACGCCCGACGCCTCGCGAACGGTCGGCTGATAGTGCAGCCGACGACGGCGGGTGGGCTCAGTCATCGGGAGGAGTGGGGTTCACGATGCGAGGCTGGGCGCGCGGCTCGTCGGGTTCGGCGGGGAACAGTGGGGTCTCCGGATCTTCGACGTGCAGTTCGGCGTACGCGATGTCCGGGTCGTCGGCGAGGAGAGAACGAATAGCGGTGTTGAGGACTGCGACGATCGGAACAGCCAAGAGCCCGCCGACGATTCCGGCGAGGACGATGCCCGTTGTAATGGCGAGAACGACTGCCAGCGGATGCAAGCGGACGGCGCGCCCCAGCAACAGCGGTTGCATCACGTGCGCTTCGAGCTGCATGACCCCGATGATGATGCCGAGGACGATCAGAGCAGTCAGAAAACCCTTCGTGACCAGAGCCACCAGCACAGCGACAAAACCGGTCAGAAATGCACCGACGATCGGGATGAACGCGCCGATGAACACCAACGACGCCAGCGGCAGGGCGAGTGGCACCCCGAGGATCGCCAGGCCGGCACCGATACCGATCGCGTCGGCGGCGGCAACCGCGACCGTGGCGCGCACGTAGCCGATCAGCGACCCGAAACCTGCGGAACCGGCGATCCGTACGCGACGACGAGCCTCGGTGGGGACGATCCGGGTGACGAACTGCCAGATCTGATCACCGCCGTAGAGGAAGAAGATGAGAGTGAACAGCGTCAGCAAAGCCCCGGTGAAGATCTCACCGATGACCGTCGCCGTGGTCAAGGCACCGCTGGTCAGAGACTCACGATTGGATTGCACCGACTTGACGACCGAATCACCCGCTTGGCGGATCTGATCCTCACTGAAGTGCAACGGTCCGCTGGTGAGCCAGTTCTGAATCTGCGTGACGCTAGCCGTGAATTGGTCGGTGAGCTGCGGCAACCCGTCGATGAACTGCTCGACGACAAACGTCATGATTCCCGCGACCAGCCCGATCGAGCCAAGCAACACGACAATGACGGCTGCCGAACGAGGAACACCCCACACCTGCAGCCGATCAACCACCGGAATCAACAGAGCCGATGCCAACAGAGCCAGCCCCACTGGGATGAGCACGGTTTCGAGACGTAGAACGACATACCCGAGAACCAACAGTCCAGCGAAGATCACAATGAGGCGCCACGACCATTCCGCCGCGATGCGCACACCCGGATGCACTGCCCGAGCGTCGGCGGATATGGGTTTGTTCATCCTCGAAGCTCGCTCCGCACGCCCCCTGTTTGCGTTCACATCGCGAGCCTAACCGGCCCGGCCGACACAGGTGAGCGGACGAATAATCGGACGCGCGTACCAACACTTCGACCTCTGCCAGCTAAATTGAACCCTGTGCGGGCCTCATACAGAGCAATAGCGGTGACCATCCGCAGCCGGTGGCCCCTCTATATGCTTTCCATGCTCGCGGCCAACCTGATCGGCGCGGTACTGGTCTTTGCATTCGTGCGATACGGCGTGCCGATCCAGGAGTCCGACGCGATTGTTGCCGACCGGGTCCGCAACTTCGCGATCTTCGGCGTGTACCTCGCGTTCGCCGGTGCCGTCAGTCTGACGGCAGCGGCCATGATGTTGAAGTCGGTCATTCGTTGGCGGCTGCGCGGGGGACCACCGACGAGGTCAGAGCAGATGGCGGCACTCCACGCGCCGCTTCGCCAGGCCATCGTCCACCTGGTGCTGTGGATCTTGGGCGGCATTATCTTCGTGTTCCTGACCATCACCGAGATGCCCGGACTCGCGATCGCCGTGATCGTGACGGTGTGCATGGCTGCGACAACGACCTTCGGGTTCACGTACATGCTCGGGGAGCGCATTTTGCGTCCGGTCGCTGCCCAGGCCTTGAGCGAGGGCGAATTCGATCGGACCATGGCGCCTGGCGTCGGAACTCGGCTGGCGATGACCTGGGGTCTCGGCACGCTGATGCCCGTCGCAGGCATCATCTTGCTGTGCTCGACGCAGCTCACGACCAATCTCGAGTTCTCCCCCGACTCACTCGCGTGGGCGATCCTTCTCATCTCGATCATGGCGATCGTGCAGGCCTTTGCGCTGTCGATGCTGACGGCTACTCAGATCTCCGATCCCATCCGCCAACTACGTCGGGCCATCGAGCGGGTGCAGCGCGGCGCCACCGACGTACGCGTCGAGGTGTTCGACGGCAGTGAGATCGGCCGACTGCAGGTCGGCTTCAACCGCATGATGAAAGAGTCCGACGAGCGTCGCCTACTGCGTGAGCTGTTCGGTCAGCACGTCGGCGAGGACGTGGCCCGGCGCGCGTTGAAGTTCGGTACCGAACTGGGCGGCGAAACTCGATTCGTGGCAGTGCTGTTCGTCGACATGGTCGGATCCACCGGTGCCGCGGCCGAGCGCCCGCCGGGCGAAGTAGTCGAGCTGCTCAACGAGTTCTTCCGTGTGGTCGTCGACGTCATCGATCGTCACCACGGTTTTGTCAACAAATTCATGGGAGATGCGGCGCTCGCCATCTTCGGTGCACCACTCGATCGACCCGACGCTCCGACGGCAGCCCTCGCTGCGGCCCGAGAGCTGCGGTTCAAGCTCAACGACATCACCGGCCTCGACGTGGGAATCGGCGTGAGCGCGGGGCTTGCGGTCGCCGGCAACATCGGTGCCGCCGAACGTTTCGAGTACACCGTGATCGGTGATCCGGTCAACGAAGCATCGCGGCTCACCGAGCTCGCGAAGCTTCGGCCCAGCCGGGTACTGGCGTCGACGAGCGCGCTGTATTTCGCGGACGAAGAGGAACAGGCCGAGTGGGAACTCGGAGAGCAAGTTCAACTGCGTGGACGCCGACGACTGACGCATCTGGCGTGGCCCGAAAAGTATCCAGAGGTCGATCCGGATCAAATTGGTTAGGGTGAGTCGATGGCTCAGCCTGGAAACACCCCACGGCGACTGAGACGACCACGCCCGCCCGTGGCCGAGACCAGTCGGGCCAGAGGGCGCTTCTGGTGGCTGAAGTGGCTGCTCGGGGTGGCGCTGATCGCTCTTCTGATAGTCGAGGGCACCATCCTGTGGCCCCGACTCAACGAGTACTGGCAAGCGCTCACCGAGATTCACTGGGGTTGGGTGGCTGCCTGCGTGGCGGCTCAAGCAGTGTCGCTCAGCGGATACGCATCCGTTCAACAACGTCTTCTCAACGCCGCCGGAGTAGTCGCCGGTCACGTCAAGAACCTTTCGGTCATTTACGCCAGCACAGCGATGGCGCTGACGCTACCTGCCGGCCAAGTCTTCTCCACGGCGTTCACGTACAAGCAGACTCGAAAGTGGGGTGCGACGCCGGTAGTCGCATCGTGGCAGTTGGCGATGTGCGGCGTCATCGCCGCTGCCACTCTGGCACTCCTCGGTGCCACCGGCGCAATAGCATTCGGTACCAAGGTCAGTCCGGTGACGCTGACGATTTCGCTCGTCGGCATGGCAGCGCTGTTCCTGGCGTTGCGATACGTAGCCCAGAATCCCGGCAGCATCGAGCGCATCGGGCACCGAGTTCTGGCGCTGTACAACCGTTCCCGCAAAAACCCAACCGGACGCGGTATGCACCGTTGGTCCGAAATCCTCAAGCAACTGGACTCGGTAGAACTGAGCCGCACCGACACAGCGATCGCATTCGGATGGTCGGCCGTTCACCGAGTTGCCGACGTCCTCTGTCTCGGTTTCGCTTGTTGGGCAGTCGGAGCCGATCCGTCGTTCGCTGGTCTCCTGATCGCATTCACGGCGGCAAAAGCAGTGGGCAGTATCCCGCTCTTGCCAGGCGGTCTCGGCTATGTGGAGCCGGTCCTCATCACAGCGTTGACGGTCGCGGGATCCACCTGGGCACAGGCCGCAGCAGCGGTATTCGTTTATCGGATAATTAGTTTCGTTCTCGTCGCACTGGTGGGATGGCTCGTCTTCCTCGTGTCGTTCCGCGCGACCCACCACGAAGACCTCGAGATGGACCTCGAGTTCGAACGTCGAGAACAACCCGGCGTCTAGCGTCGCAACGCTGCCGCCATGTCGTCGAGGTGGGCTCGGCTGATCCGTACCGCTGCCTCCGCGTCACCGGCTTCGATGGCGTCCACCAACATTCGATGCTCGTCCGCATCCGGCTGACTGTGTGGATGCAGGTCCAGAACCGCGATCAACTCGATCAACGCGGCCCGCAGACGCGGCATAAAAGTCTCGAAGAGTTCCGACAGCACGGGATTGTGTGCCGCATCCACCACCGCCCGGTGGACCGCGATGTCAGCGTCGACGAAGGCTGCGTCCCCGGAATGGGCGGCAGCAGTTCTACCGTCCAACGCTTGCCTCAGGGCCGCGACGTCGACGGCATCGCGCCGCTGCGCCGCCAGCCGAGCCGCTTCGATCTCGACCGCGTTTCGCACCTCGACGACGTGAAGAATCGCCTCGGCCTCGAGCACTCGGGGCCACTGATCCGGTGGCGTCGTACTCCGTAGAAAGACGCCGGCTCCCTGTCGCGATTCGAGCATGCCGAGGCCAGCGAGGGTCCGCACGGCTTCCCTGATGGTGGACCGACCGATACCCAACTGCGCCGCAAGAGTGGTTTCACCTGGAAGTTTGGCGCCGACTTCCCATTCACCGCTCACGATCCGCGCGCGCAGCAACTCCGCGGCCTGGTCGGTGAGCAGCCGACGCTCGACGATCGGGGACACGTGAACTCCTCAGGTTGTCTGATAAGTAATTTCGTTCTAGTGTAGCCCGCATGGCTACAGGAGCACTCCTTCTCGACTGCCGCGGCGGGGCCTGAAAGACCGGCACCCCTCCGCGGGGTTTCGCCATGCCGGTCTCTCGACTCGACCGCAGGAGAAACCGAAGATGAGTACAACCCGCGCCAACCGCTGGAACAACCAGAAGCGCTCACCCATGCCGTCCGAGCGCTATCGTGCAGCTTGGGACCGCGTCGACATTCCGGCTTTCGACCGAACCTGGCCGGCTAATCGCACCTCCGAGGCGCCCCTGTGGGTGCCCGTCGATCTGCGTGACGGCAACCAAGCCCTCGCAGAACCGATGGACCCCGAGCGTAAGCGTCGAATGTTCGAACTGATGGTGGCGATCGGCTACAAGGAAATCGAGGTCGGCTACCCCTCCGCGAGCCAGACCGATTTCGATTTCGTTCGAGACCTGGCGCGCTTCGATCTCGTTCCCGACGATGTCACCATCGTCGTATTCACTGCCGCGCGTACGGATTTGATCGAGCGGACGTACCAATCGATAGAGGGACTGCCGAACGCGGTCGTCCACATGTACACGGCGACGGCGCCGACGTGGCGAAACGTGGTTCTCGGCAAGGAGCGAGAAGAGCTGCACGACATGATTTTCCGCGCCGCTCAAGATGTGGCTCGCGGCGGCGAAGGCCACGACGGATGGCGATTCGAGTTCTCCCCCGAGGTATTCAACCTCACCGAGCCCGACTACATCCTGCAGGTGTGCAACAGTCTCACCGAGCTCTGGGACGCCAGTCCCGATCACCCGGTCATTCACAACCTGCCTGCCACAGTCGAAATCGCCACCCCCAACATCTATGCCGATCAGATCGAATACATGCACCAGAACCTGGCCCGACGCGATTCGGTGATCCTCTCGGTGCACCCGCACAACGACCGCGGCACCGGAGTTGCATGCGCCGAACTGGCAGTGCTGGCCGGTGCGCAGCGCGTCGAGGGGTGTTTGTTCGGCAACGGCGAGCGCACGGGCAACGTCGACCTGGTAACACTGGGACTGAATCTGCATGCACAAGGCGTCGATCCGGAAATCGACTTCTCCGACATCGACAAAATCCGTCGAACAGTGGAGTACTGCAACCGAATTCCCGTCCACGAGCGTCACCCATACGGCGGCGATCTCGTGTACACGGCATTTTCCGGCACCCACCAGGATGCAATCAAGAAGGGTTTCGCCCATCACTACGAGAGCGCGGAGTCTGCGGGCGTCGATCCGGGATCGGCGCCGTGGGCAGTCCCCTACCTGCCGATCGACCCCGCCGACGTCGGCCGCGACTACCAGGCGGTGATTCGTGTGAACAGCCAGTCGGGCAAGGGCGGAATCGCTTATCTGGTGCAGACCGAGTACGGAGTCGAACTCCCCCGGCGTCTGCAGATCGACTTCGCCTCGCGGGTGCAACTCGAGACCGACGACTCGGGCACCGAAATGACTGCCGATCAGCTGTGGAACCTGCTGCTGCGCGAGTACGGGTACAACGGAGGAGTGCGTCGGTACTCGCTGGAACACACCGCCGACGGTGATCAGTTGTTCGTTGCCATAGATCGTGACGGGCGCGAGGTCACCGCCGCGGCCAGCGCGTCCGGGCCGGTCGAGGCATTGAGCAAAATCCTGACCGAACAGGGCTCGGCCGTCGAGGTCGTCTCGCTCACCCAGCATTCACTGCCCCTCAACCCGAAATCTTCCGGAAGTGCAAATTCGGCAGTCACCATTGCAGAGTGCGTGGTGAACGGAGAAGGACGCTGGGGCATTGCGGTGCATCAGTCGGTGACAGCGTCGGCGCTTCACGCGGTCTATGCCGCAAGCACGCGCACCGTGATGCAGCTCACATGACCTTGCGGAAGGATTTTCAGGGGTCCATAGTTGAAGCTACAAGAACTTGAACATTCAACTACTTCTTCAGGAGCTTCCATGACCACCGCAACCTTGCCCACATTGACCGCCGGAACCTGGGTCATCGACACCGTCCACTCCACCGTCGGATTCTCGGTTCGCCACCTCATGGTTTCCAAGGTTCGTGGAACGTTCGACGAGTTCTCGGGAACGATCACCGTTGCCGAAGACGGAACCCCCGCCGTCGAGGCCGAGATCTCCGTGGACTCCATCAACACCAAGAACGAGCAGCGCGACGGCCACATCAAGTCCGCTGACTTCTTCGACGTCGAGAAGTTCCCGAAGGCCACCTTCAAGTCCACCGCAGTGCGCTCCAAGGGCAGCGACTTCGTCCTCGCCGGCGACTTCACGCTCCACGGCGTCACCCGCGAGGTCGAGCTGAACCTCGAGTTCAACGGCGTCAACCCGGGCATGGGCCAGGGCCCCGTCGCCGGATTCGAAGCCACCACCGTCATCAACCGCAAGGACTTCGACATCTCCATCGAGATGCCCCTCGAAGGCGGCGGAGCAGTTGTCGGCGACAAGATCACGATCACCCTCGAGATCGAAGCCGGCCTCCAGGCTTAACAGCACTGTGCGCCTTTATTAACCGCCCGCGGTTAATAAAGGCGCACAGTCGTATGGTGTGAGCGTGAAGAAGTACGCACCATTCCTACTGATCGACGCCATTCTTGTCATAGTCTTCTGCGCGATAGGGCGCCGTACCCACGAAGAAGCCAATGCGCTCGCCGGTCTGGCGAAGACATCGTGGCCCTTCCTGACCGGCCTGGTGATCGGATGGGCTGCCACGTTCGCGCTGTACCGCGACAAGTTCAACGCCGTTCTCCTTCTTCCCACCGGCATTGTCGTTTGGCTCGGCGCCGTCGTCATCGGCATGATCCTGCGAGTGTTGAGCGGCCAGGGCACCCAGTTCAGCTTCATCGTCGTCGCGACGCTGGTCCTCGGCGCGTTCCTTCTCGGTTGGCGCGCACTCGCTCCGCTGGTAGTGAAAATCCGCACCAAGTCGTAACCAAACTCCACGGCTCGGAACCACCCGAAATGCCCGAGCACGTAGGACACTTTTCGAATGAGCAACACTACGGAGCCCGTCGAACGTAGCGAGAAAGAAGACCGGGGGTTCTTCGGCCAACCCTTTGCGCTGGCGAACCTGTTCGGCGTCGAGATGTGGGAGAGATTCTCCTTCTACGGGATGCAAGGCATCCTCATCTACTACCTGTACTACAGCGTCAGCGACGGCGGCCTCGGAATCAGTCAGGCGGCAGCGACCAGCATCGTCGGCGCATACGGCGGCACCGTCTATCTGTCGACGATTCTCGGCGCGTGGGTGGCCGACCGACTTCTCGGCTCCGAGCGCACGCTCTTCTACAGCGCTTCGCTGGTGATGGCCGGCCACATCGCCTTGTCGGTTCTTCCTGGCATGTGGGGTGTGGGTGTCGGCCTGGTCATGGTCGCCTTCGGCAGCGGCGGCTTGAAGGCCAATGCGACCTCTCTGGTCGGAGACCTATATTCCGAACAGGACAATCGCCGCGACGCCGGATTCTCCATCTTCTACATGGGCATCAACATCGGCGGTCTTGTCGGTCCACTGCTCACCGGAGCCGTCCAGGACGCCTGGGGATTCCACGCCGGTTTTGCTCTCGCCGCCGTCGGCATGGCTCTCGGCCTGATCCAGTACACGCTGGGTCGGAAGCATCTTCACGGAATCGGAGCCGAGCCCGGCAACCCGTTGCCCGCGGACAAGCGCGCGCTCTACATCGGGATCGGCATTGCCGCGATCGTCGTCGTCGCGGTCGCCTCGATCACCGGTTTGATCACCGCGGACAACATGTCCGACGTCGTTGTCGGACTCACGATCGTCGCGTCGGTCGGTTACTTTCTCCTCATGCTCACCAGCAAGAAGGTGACCAAGGTCGAACGCAGTCGAGTCTTTGCATTCATCCCGATGTTCATTGCGAGCGCGGCCTTCTGGTCGCTGTTTCAGCAGCAGTTCACCACCGTGCCGGTGATCTCCGACAAACTCCTGGACCGCAATCTCTTCGGTTGGGACTTCCCGCCGACGTGGGTGCAGTCGATCAATCCGGTGTTCATCATCATCTTTGCCGGTGTGTTTGCAGCGATGTGGACAAAACTCGGTGACCGTCAGCCGTCGTCGCCGATCAAGTTCGCGCTCGGTACCGGCACGATGGGTCTGGCGTTCCTGGCGTTCATCCCGATCACCGGTGGCGGACCGAACAGTGCACCGCTCCTCGGCCTTGCCGGAGTGCTTCTGCTCTTCACCTTCGCGGAACTCTTCCTGTCCCCCGTCGGCCTTTCCCTTGCAACCAAACTCGCGCCCGAGCATTTCCACACCCAGATGGTGGCGTTGTTCTTCTTGTCCGTTGCGTTGGGTTCTTCGATGGCGGGAACCTTGGCCGGTTACTTCGACATCGACGACAGTCGCCCGTTCTTCCTGATCATCGGTTTCTCGTCAATCGGAATCGGAGTACTTCTTGCTCTTGCCTCACCCTGGATCAAGAAGCTGATGCAGGGCGTGAAGTAGACGGTCTCACTTCACCCACAACCACAGAGCCAACACGAATCCCGCTATCGCTACTGCCACACGCAGTACCGATGGCGGGATTTTCTTGACTACGGGCGGGCCACACCAACCTCCGGCCAACGCTCCGAGCGCCATCGCCAACGCGGCCACCCAATGCACCTGTCCGGAGAAGGCGAAGATGAGTGCAGCCACAAGATTGGCAATGCCGAGAAAGAAGCTCTTCAGGATCGTTGCACGCCACACCGTTTCGGAAGTGAGGATGAGCGTCGCGGCCAGGAAGATGACGCCGGCACCGGCACCGAAATAGCCGCCGTAGACCGCGACGGCAAACAGTGCGGCCGAGTAGATTCCGGGACGGTCACCGCCGCCGGACAACTCACGAATCTTCGGTTGCAGTAGCAACGCGAGCGAGGCGAACACAACCATCGCCGGCACAACGGATTCGAACGAACCTTCTGGTGCCAGCCACAGAATCAGAGCACCGATGATGCCACCGGCAGCCGAATAGAGAGACCAGCGAACAAGTTTCGGACCCGTGTCGGCAACTTCACGGGACGAGTTCGCCAATGCGCCGACGCCGACGGCCACCAACGCGACGGTATTGGTCATGTTTGCGCTGACCGGTGAGAGCCCGACGCTCAGCAACGCCGGATACGAGACGATCGATGCAAGACCGGTGACAAAACCGACTAGACCGCTGAAGAATCCCGCTACGACGAGGAATAGGAAATCGAGCAGGTTCACGAACCAGGAATCTACTCGCGGTGCCCGGTACTACTTGTCGGCAGGCTTGCCGAGTTCCTGGAAGAGCTTGTCCGTCATCTGCATTGCTCGATCGCCGCCGTCGGCGTCTGCAACGAACACTGCGAACGCGAAGTCTCCGCGTGATCCGTAGAACCAGCGATCGTCACCGCTCGCTGCACCGGCCGCCATCATGTCCGGGTACCCGGCCAATCCGCCGGCCCCTCGCATGGCGTCGCGCAGACGATTGTTCACGTCGCCGGGCAATGCCGTCGGGGCGACGTCGGCGGTAGCTGGTTGCCCGAAGACCATCATCGGAAGCGGGGCGCTACCGCGGGCGATCGACGCCGCCAGCATCGCCATCCCGAATGGAGTCACCGTCGGCGCACCCGAGTTGTTGGACGTCTTGTTTGCCATGACGTTGTTCATCGCCTGGTCCACGCCGGGGCGGTTCGCGGCCAGCACTGCCGTCTGCTGTTCGAGTCCCTGAATGTGGAAGCCGTTGCCGAGTCCGAGTTGCTGCCCGGTGTCGGCCAACTGCTCGGCTGACACCGCTCCGGGGTCGACGCCGTTCTGCATCGACGATGCGAGACGGACCAGATCGAGTGCGCCGCCGGCCGGGCGCAACCCGGTAAAGGCGATGGGCCCTTGTTCGATGGCCTGATTGTTCTGTGCTGCAGCCAGAATGGCGCCATCCGACGGGCGGATCGCGACGATGGCGGCAGGAGTACCCGCACTGACGACGGCTTCGATCGCGGCAAGTTGAGTGTGCGAGTCGAGGGTCGCGGCAACGTCGGGGCCGGGAGGTCCCTGGAAGCCGGCTTGCTTGATCGGGAACCCGTTGGGCTCGACCAGGTTGACCGCCCAGCCGGCGGTGGCGTCGCGATTGGCCTGCCACACGGTTCGCAGCGGATCAAGCAACGGTGAGTTGATACGACGGTCGGAGGCGATCAGCTTGGGTGTCTTGACCACGACGACACCGGGGATCGCAAAATCGCTTTCCAGGTAGGCGTAGTCGGGATCGCGGAGCAGTACGGCGGTGACGGGCTTGCCGGGGTTGGCGGCGAGGTCGGCCAGCATCGACTCCGAGGTGACCAACGGGGCGACAGGTTCGAGGACTGTGGCAAGGCGACGGGTGGTGTCAACGGGGTCCGGCATGGTGGCCGGGTCGAGAGTGATCGCGTTGATGGTCTGCTCGTTCATGAGCAGGGTGCCGGTGCTGTCGACGACCTTCGGCGGCGCTGCGTCCGTACGGGTGTACGAGACGGTGCGACCGTTGCCGAGGTCGGGGACGAGGACCGACGGGTCCCAGGACACACGCCAGCCGACGGACAGATCGCGAACCTCACCCTGCGACTGGTAGCTCCAGTCCTTGCCTTCGCCGAAGTTCCAGGAGGCGTCGAGGGTGAAGAGTCCGGAGTCGCTCCCCAGATCCATGACTTGAGCGACGTCGAAGTCGGAGGACTTCGCGGCCAGCCCGTCGAACATCTGCTGGATCGACGGCCGCGCCGCGTTGGGGTACGACGTGAGCGCCGCGGCGGCTTCGGCGTCGTGGTTGTTGAGGGCGGTGACGAAGTCCTCCACCACCGAGGCGGCATCGGATTTCTTCTCTCCACCGATGACACACGACGCCAGCGCCACTGTCAGAACGACAGCAGTTATCGACGCAACGACATATTTTCCACGACGGTTGTGCTGTCCTCCGGGCCCCATGCATGTAACTCTTTACTTCTGTCACACGAGTAACAAGCACGGGATGCCTACGAACGTGTCACGGTTGAGCTACGACGGTGTGATCCAACTGCAACGGAAAACAGGTTTCAGCGCAGAAAAGTGCCCGCTACCTGCACTGCAGGCGAAGAGCTGTCCGCACCCGCGATGAATACCGCAAATGCGAGATCTCCCTTGATTCCGACAAACCACCCATGCGCTGGGCCGCCCTCGGTTTCGGCCGTGCCGGTCTTGCCGAGAAGCCCTGAGATGTCCTGCAACGACGTCGCCGTACCGCCCGTGACGGTCTCGCGCATCATCACCCGCAACTGTTCGGTCACCTCCGCGGGAGCGGGTGCAACGGTCTGATCCGCCACGCCGGGCTGTCCCTTGACCAACATCGGCGCCGGCGTCGTTCCGTTGGCGATCGAGGCCGCCACCAGAGCCATCCCGAAAGGCGTGGCGGTCACGGTGCCCTGGCCGATCGCAGACTCGACGCGTTCGGCGGGGGTGTTCGCGTCGGGGACGTTACCCGTCACCGTCGTGAGCCCGGGGGTCACGTAGTCGACGCCGAGCCCGAACTGCAATCCCGCATTGTGCAGGGCATCCGCAGGCAGACCGACGGCCATCCTCGCCATGGTGGTGTTGCACGACTTCGCGAATGCGGTGTGCAGCGGGACCGATCCGAGGTCGAACTCGTCGTCGTTGGGTATCTGACGCCCTTCGATGTTCTCGGTACCCGGGCACGGCAGAACAGTGTCCGGTGTAGCGACGCCGGCTTGCAGGGCCGCGGACGTCGTCACTGTCTTGAACGTCGAACCCGGTGGGTACAGGCCGGTCAACGCGATCGGGCCCTGCGCGTCTGCGGGGGCGTTCTGGGCCACCGCCAACACAGCTCCGGTCGACGGCTGCAGCGCAACGATCGCCGCCTGTTGCGTCACCCCGGCCAGTGCGTTCTCGGCCGCGAGTTGCAGCGGTCGGTCGATGGTCGTCGCGATACTCGGAGCAACGGGCCCGTCTTGGCCGGCGACGGTGGTCACGGTTCCGTTCTGCTTCACCTGCTGTACCGCCCAGCCTGCGGATTTGTCCTGCCCCGCCTGCCAGAGGTCGGAGAGCCCGCTGAACGTCGGCGACGCCAACGCTTTGTCCACCGAGAGCAACCGCGCTTGCGGCGCCAAGCTCACTCCGGGAATCGCCGCCAACTGCTCTTCGATGGGTGCAAGATCCTCTGCACGCAAAGTGATAGCGGTAACCGGCTTCCCGCTGGCCGACGCAAGATCGCCGCTCAGAGATGCCGCCGTGATCGTCGGAGCGACGGGCGAGAGCAGGGCTGCGACCGCGGCTGTGTCCACCGGGGGAACCGCAGCGGAATCAAGATTGACCAGCGTCACTACCTGCTGCTCCATGATCGGCTGACCCGCAGCGTCCAGCACCGACGGCGGCGCGCCTGTCGTGGGTGTGTAGCGCAGCGTGGTCGAGGCGGTCAGGTCCGGAGCGAGCAGCGCCGGGTCCCACTGGATCAGCCAGTTGTCACCGCTTTTCGACGCGTTTCCCTGCGTCGAGTAGTTCCAGTCCTGACCTTCGCCGAATTTCCAGGCCGCGTCGAGCGTGAATGTCCCCGCGGAATCTCCGGACTCGGCGGCGTCGGAAACGGTGAATGTTCCCTCGTCCTTGCCCAGTCCTTCGATCAGGGCCGAAATCGCAGTCGACGCCGCCGCCGGGTCGGTGGTGAGGGCTGCCGCCGCTTGCACATCATCCGCGGTGAGCGCGGACGCGAACTCCTCTGCCACTGATTTCGGCTGGTCAGGGCCAGAACTGCACGCGACTACGGATCCTGCCGCCAACACCCCCAGAGCCACGGCAGCCACGGGACGACGGAAAATTCGAAAGCTCTGACGAGCGTGTGAAAGGCGCACGACGTCGATCATGCCCGAATTTGTGGCGTCAGTTCGACTATCGGTGTAATCATGTAATCAGTGCTATCAACAAAGCACATCAAACTCCACCAGCTTTCCGAGGAGAACGCCATGAAGAACTCACAAGGCTCCGGCGACCGCAGGTTCGGCCGTCCCGGAGGTTGGCAACAGGCATCGGTTCCCGACGCAAGTGATGCGGCAGACTGGTTTGCCGGTCGACTTCCCGACGAATGGTTCACTGGCACCGCCGACATCCAGGTCGACCGCGAAGAAATCGTCGTGATCGGTGAGCTCCCGGCAGTCGACGGTGGCGAGGCAGCCACGGACGGAAGGATCTCGCGCTTTCGCGAAACCACGCGCGCCGACCGGATGCGCATCGCCGACGAGGCCGAGGCTCGCTACGGACGCAAGGTCGCCTGGGGCGTACGCCTCGACGAAAAGACCGTCCTGTTCACACATCTCGCGGTCCCGGTGATGACACGGCTACGTCAACCCGAACGCAAGGTCCTCGACACTCTGGTGGACGCGGGTGTCGCTCGTTCGCGCGCGGATGCACTCATGTGGACAGTCCGGTTGGCGGGCAAGCACAGCGAACAGTGGCTCACCGAGCTACGAGAAGCGATGTCGAAGGTCGACGATCTGAGATCCGAGGGTCCGAAAATCTGAAGGGCCGAAAATCTGAGCACGAACACTGACGAGACCGACAGCACACGATAATTCGATTGCGCGGGATCGTTCGAGTGCTCTAACCTGGAACACGAATCATTCCCGACAGAACAGGAAACGGGCCGTTGCTCCTCTAGAGGTTCATTACGCGAAGGCACTCGCACCCATCAGCAGTTGCTGAGCCGGGCGCACAGTCCAAGCACCCTCTGGAGTACTCATGACCCAATCCCATTCTTCTCTGTCGCTCTCGGATCTCACCTTCACCTGGCCGGACGGCGAATCAGTCTTTTCCCGCACCAATTTTGTATTCCCCAGTGGCCGTGTCGGTCTCGTCGGACTCAATGGATCGGGAAAGTCGACTCTGCTGCGATTGATCGCAGGAGAGCTCTCACCGGAATCCGGATCCGTGACCGCTTCCGGCGAGGTCGGCTACCTTCGTCAGGACATCACACTCGATCCGAGCGTTCGCGTGGATGACATCCTCGGTATCCACGAACTCCGAAACGCATTGCACCGCATCGAAACCGGCGACGGCTCCGAATCCGATTTTGCGCTCGTGGACAACAACTGGGATATCGAGGAGAGCGCTCTCTCCACCTTGCATCGACTCGGCCTCGAGAAGGTGGTCCCGGATACGGCGGCACTGGGCCGAACCGTCGGCACCCTCTCCGGCGGAGAGACCGTCCTACTCGGGCTGACCGCAACGCTGCTGAGGAATCCACAGGTGCTGCTCCTGGACGAGCCGACCAACAACCTGGACCGCGACGCTAGATCACGAGTTCATGCTGCAGTCCAACAGTTTCCGGGATCCGTACTGATCGTCAGCCACGACCGGGAACTGCTCGACACCGCGGAGTACACGGTCGAACTACGTAGAGGGGATCTACGCGTGTTCGGCGGCAACTACTCGCACTACCAGGAGGTCGTGACCGCTGAGCAGGAAAACGCACTCGCCACCGTTCGCGACGCCAAAGCCGATCTGGCGAAGCAGAGCCGCGAGCTGATCGACGCTCGAACAAAACTTGACCGACGTAAACGCTATGGGCAGAAGATGTTCGAGAACAAGCGGGTGCCACTGATTATCGCGCAGGCACGAAAACGCCAGGCCCAAGTTTCGGCCGGAAAGCTGGCCCTCAACCATATCGGGAAGGTGGACGACGCCAAGTCTGCCCTGTCGGAGGCAGAGGAACTCCTTCGAGACGATCGAGAGATTCGTCTGGACCTTCCTGCTACACAGGTTCATCCGGGGCAGCAGGTTGCGCGGCTCGACGACGTGACGTTGCAGAGCGGCCAAGTGGTATCGCTGCAGATCACCGGGCCGGAGCGCATTGCGATAGTGGGACGCAACGGAATCGGCAAGACAACGTTGCTCGATGCACTCGCTGCGTCGACTCCGTTCGTAGCCTCTCGTGCGCTCCCCCAACGTCTCGACGTGTTCGACGAGGATCTCTCGGTGGCAGACAACGTCGCTTTGGCAGCGCCACACGCGACGCCCGAGGAAATTCGCGGGCAGTTGGCACGGTTCCTTTTCCGGGGAACGGATTCCGACGTGTTGGCATCTGCGCTCTCCGGCGGTGAACGATTGCGCGCGGCGTTAGCCACAATCCTTCTGGCCGAACCCGCGCCCCAATTGCTTCTTCTCGACGAGCCGACAAACAACCTGGACCTACCGAGTCTCGCCCACCTCACGCAGGCACTTTCCGATTTCCGCGGTGCCATGGTGGTGGTGAGTCACGATCTACCATTCCTGCACGACATCGGCATAACGCGGTGGATCAGCATGGACGAGAATGGTATTCAGGACATCGATCCCGCGTAGACCGACGGTTGTCGCTAACGGTGCGAGACGGTCTGGCCTATCGTGGGGCGATGTGCCTTCACCTCGACGCAACCGCTGCGCTGTCGCTCGCAGGTTGGGTTCGCGAAGAACCTACTCGATCGGCCTCTGCCCCAGTTCCGCGGCCGCTGGTCGGCGGTTGTGACCAACTCATAGTGTGGGCGAGTTCGTTCTCCGTACTTGCCAGTTCCGACGACCAGGTGTGGTTTCTCTCGGCGGAGAACTATGCCGGTGGAGTTGGCGTCAGCGATGAGGCGTTTCCCTGGAATGCGTTCCGGCACGAGAGCCTGGCGGTCGCTTCCGGGCCGGCTGAGCGCACGGCGATCAACGCCTTCTGGTCCACTCACCTCCCGGTTCTGCTGTCGGTACGCAATGGGTACGAGTACTTGGCGCTCGCACCCGACGGTCAGGTTGTCCGTGGGGGAGAGCCGGAGTTCGAGGAGGTCACCCTCGTTGCCGCTGATTTCGAGGCTCTACTTCGGGGCATAGTCGCAGGCGTCAGCACGGCAGATCCCTTCACCGATGCACTGCTTGGAACAGTGGATACTGCCCAGCAGGGCAGCGACCGGTAACTCGGAGAGAGGCCGAGCTGATTGCTCCACTGTTCATGAAAGTTCACGGCATCCGTCGGAATGGCTCCGGACTACTACTCGAGTTCACGTGCGTAGTAACCGGCACCCATACTGGACGGGTGTTGCACGACGTGAGAAATCCGGTGGACGGTGCGCGAATCACCTATCAGATCGTGGGCGATGGCCCACCCCTGTTGATGGTGCACGGCACAGCGTTGTCGCGCTCCATCTGGCGTGGCTTCGGGTACGTCAAGGCGCTCCAGGAACAGTATCGTCTGATCCTCGTCGACATGCGGGGTCACGGACGCAGCGACAAACCACACGACTCCGATTCGTACGCAATGGATCTGGTCGTCGGCGATCTCCTGGAGATCCTCGATACGGAGTCTCCGTTCGAACCGGCACACGTCCTCGGATACTCATTCGGCGGGCGCTCGGTGATGTCGCTGACTGTCGAGCACTCCGAACGGGTGCGATCGCTTACCGTCGGGGGCGGTAGTAGCCGGCCGATGACGGGGGCGTTCGACGCATTGTTCTTCCCGGGCTGCATCGACGCACTCGAAAGCGGCGGTATCGAAGGATTTCTGACCGGTTGGGGCGCGAGGCGCGGCAAACCGGTGGATCCTCAGACTGCGACTGCCTTTCGAATCAACGATGCCCTCGCACTCGCGGCCTACATGCGCCGGGCCGAGAAGGAGCAGGGCATCGACGACGCCGTGCTTCAACGGATCACCACACCGGCGTTGTTGTTCGTCGGATCGAGAGATCGCGAGCGCCTGCCGGATACCGAGCATCTCGCGTCGCTGATCCCGGACAGTGCCTTGACTGTGATCGAGGGGGCTGACCACGCGAGCGCAGTCGCGAACTCCGAAGCTGTGCTGCGTGCGCTCGTTCCGTTCCTGAACCGACAGTAGTCCGCCTTCATCCGCTCACTACTGCGGTGTGAGCACTCTCGACTCGAGCGCCGTCACCGGTGGATACCAACATCAGGATTGCTCCGACCTCCATCGGCAGCACAAACCCGACGGACGCTAGAACTCCGTAGCGAGGGGAACCGAGATCGCGTTGTATCCCGCTGCTCACCAAAGGTTCTGAACCATCTTCCGGTAGGTGGCGCGGGACAGCTCGATGACCGAGCTCACCGAACGCGGATCATCGCTGGCCAGAACAACTCCCGCTGACGCGATCGCCACGTCGGTTCCGGCACCGACCATCGCCGCGCGGTAGCCCGCAGCCTGAAGCCGAGATACCTTCGCTCCCTTGTCCTGCGGAAGCACCTCGGCGAAGACCTCGTCGATCCCGAGTCTGCGGGCAAGCGAATTGGCCACGGCCTCCGCGTCTCCGGTGACCGTGGCCACGCGTACACCCGCGAGCGTGGAGGGCGTCGACGGCCAATGCTGATTCCGGGGCGAATCTCGTCGGCCAATGCCAATGCCAATGCGCCGATCACCTTCTCGTCACACGCACTACATGCAGGACCGTCGACCCGCCACTGAGCCACACCGCCAGGCAAGGCCACGCGGCCAACGTCAACCGTTCAACTCCCCTTCAACATCGCTTCCATCTGAGTGATTTCCGCCTGCTGACCGGCAATGATCGCTTCTGCCATCTTCTCCACCGATGGATCGAGCCCGTTGTCGAGTTCAGTCTGGGACATGGTGATGGCGCCCTTGTGGTGCTCGATCATCATTGTCAGCCACAACTTGTCGAACTCCGCGCCACTGGCGTCGGTGAGGGCGGTCATGTCGTCGGCCGACATCATGCCCGGCATCTCGGCCATCCCGACGCCGTGTCCCGCATGCGCCGAATCATCCATGCCCTCCATCGAACTCGACGAAGGATCGGGGCGTCCCCACTTCGCCAGCAATTCCGTCATCTGAGCCATTTCCGGGCCTTGCGCAGCCTCTATCTGCGCTGCAAGAGAGAGAAGTTCGGCATTGTCGGTTCGACCGTCGACCATTCTGGCCATATCCAATGCCTGCGCGTGATGCGGGTACATCCCTTCGAGAAACTCGATGTCAGCAGCATTGACACCCGCAGGAATCTCCGACTGTGCTGCGACACTCGTTGTTTCAGAAGAATGGTTAACGCTCTCCCCGGAGTTGTCCGAGCATCCGGCAATCAACAGTGCTGCCGCTGCCACAACCGGAACGAACCGCGCGGCGCTCTTCCTGACCGTCAAAGACATGTTTTCACTCCCGAGAATTGATTCTGTTCGATATGCACTGCACCACAATTGATTTGATCACGATTCTGCAAATGCACAGTTGCCACGTTACCGGCGAAAATCCGTCTCGAAGCCCGATATCCGGCCCAAACAGACTTCCTTCATCGAATCTTCACAGTCGAGCGGAAACCACCACGCGACAGCAGTGCAGACACGCAGTCGACTAACCTCGGTTTGATGAGCGCCGAACTACGACCTGGTGAGGAACCGGGGCGTGTTCTTGTCGTCGACGACGAGACTGCCCTCGCCAAAGTTGTCGCCAACTATCTGACACGCGAAGGATTCACCGTGCGCCTCGCCCACGACGGGCCGAGCGCAGTACGTTCGGTGCGTGAATTCGAGCCCGCGCTGATAGTGCTCGATCTGATGCTCCCAGGCTTCGACGGCATGGAAGTCTGCCGACGAACCCGAACCTTCTCGGACGCGTACATCCTGATGCTCTCCGCCCGCGGTGAAGAGTCGGACAAAGTGACGGGCCTGGCGGCCGGCGCTGATGACTACGTGGTCAAACCCTTCGGCCCCCGCGAGTTGGTTGCACGCGTGAAAGCTCTACTCAGACGGCCACGCGCGTCGAGTTTGCTGCCGAAAGCGCTGCCTACACCTCCCGGACTCGACATCGACGTCCTGGCCCGCACGGTCCGTGTCGACGACAACCCGGTCGATCTCACCCCCACCGAGTTCACCCTGTTGTCCGCGCTCGCATCCCGACCCGACGCGGCCTGGAGTCGGGCCGAGATCATCGCCTCGGTGTGGGGGTCGTCCTGGTTCGGGGACCAGCACATCGTCGACGTCCATGTCCGTGCACTACGCCGCAAACTCGGCGACGACGCGACCGATCCGCGGTTCATCAGAACCGTCAGAGGCGTCGGATACTCATTGAGGTCGTCATGAACAAGGTCGTCATGAACAAACTCGGGCTACGCGGAAAACTGCTGCTCGCGCAGCTTGTCGTCCTGTTCGTCTCCTGCCTCGTCATCGCCGCCGTTGCCATCGCCGTCGCTGCCCCGCTCTTTCACAACCACCTCATGATGGCCGGCATCGAAGACTCGAATGTCCGCACCCACACCGAAGAAGCATTCGCTCAGACCATGACCATTGCACTGTTGTGCGGGATCGCGGTCGCACTGGTGGGCGCAGGCATCGCCGCGGTCTACATCGTCCGACGCATCACGGCACCGATCACAACGCTGGCAGAGGCGGCGCAAAGCGTCGCCGACGGGAACTTCGACGTGACTATCGGCAGGTCCGACGTAGATGCCGATTTCACGCGTCTCGAAACCGCATTCGCCGACATGGCTGCACGCCTTGATCGTTCGGAC
Source organism: Rhodococcus sp. GB-02 (assembly GCF_053470465.1). NCBI lineage: Bacteria > Bacillati > Actinomycetota > Actinomycetes > Mycobacteriales > Nocardiaceae > Rhodococcus > Rhodococcus sp. GB-02. The sequence goes on along the minus strand of NZ_JBPUKE010000001.1, from coordinate 1,399,125 downwards.
CGGGTCCGCAAACGACTGCTTGCCGACCTTGCCCACGAATTGCGCACTCCGGTATCGACTTTGGCTGCGTACGTGGACGGAATCGAGGACGGAGTCGTGCCGACAGATCCTTCGTCGTGGTCGGTGATGCGCGATCAACTCGAACGTCTGCGTCGGCTGTCGTGCGATCTGGCGGACGTCTCCGCCGCCGACGAACACGCTCTCGAACTCGATCGCCGCACCGAGAAACTCGACGACATCGTCGCCAGCGCAACGGCAGCAGCGGGACCACGTTTCGCCGACCGTGGCGTCGAATTGACGACCGCACTACCCCCGCAACCGGTCACGGCCGAGGTCGATCGCCAACGAATCGAACAGATCCTCGCCAACCTGCTCGAAAACGCGTTGCTGCACACTCCAACCGGAGGTTCGGTGACGGTGACACTCGCACGGGGAGGCGATCGCCTCTCGCTGTCCGTCACCGATACCGGTGACGGAATTCCCGCAGACCAACTCGAATCCGTCTTCGACCGTTTCCATCGTGGTGATCGTTCCGACGGCTCCGGTTTGGGACTAACAATTGCGAGGAGCCTCGCGCTGGCGCATGGCGGCAACCTGACGGCCCGCCGCAACGAGCATCCGCTCGGCAGCACGCTCGTCCTCACTGTGCCGATGGGACTCAGGCGGCTGCCTTGAATGGATCGTGCTCGGCGATCAACTTCTCGAGTCGGGCCTCGTCCACTCGAACTCTGACTGTGGACGCCTCCTGCTGATCACGAATCACCTTGGCCAACGTGAACGTACTGGTGACCAAGAACAGCAAGGACATTCCGAGAAATCCGCGTTGCCACGCATCGATCGGAAGATACGCAATTCCGAGGAGAGTGCCGACAAAACTGACGGCAAAGGCGATTCCGGCCTGCAGATAGAAGGCTGCAGTGGTCTTCGAAGGTTGGGTCGGTGCGCTCATGCGTCGAAGTCTGGCCTTTCGCCGCAACACTCGGATGCGTAGTCCTACTCGAGAGTGCACGGTACTTCCCCCGGCAATAATCAGATGCCGTTACCCATCCTGGTGGATAGTCTCGGTCCGGTATCCGGAGTTGTTCCAGAACAGTTGTTGTTCGACAACAGTCAGACCGCAGGAGTGATCGATGACCCGCAGACATATCGCCATGGTGAGCATTCCGGCACCGGGCCACGTCAATCCGAGCCTGGCGATCATCGCGCGTCTCGTCGCCGCCGGTCACCGCGTCACCTATGCCAACGACGAGTCGATGCGTGAGATCATCGAGGCGACCGGGGCCGAATTCGCGCCGTATGTCTCCACGCTGCCCAGCCTCGTCCCTTTCCCTGACGGCGCCGAACCGGAGAAGAGTTGGGACGGGGATCTGATCGATCAGTTGACGATTTTCCAGGACGACTACGAGTCGATGCTGCCGCAGCTGCGCCGAATCTACGACGACGACCGTCCCGACCTCTTTCTCTACGACATCGCCGGGATCCCCGCGCGAATACTGGCTCAGCAGTGGAATGTTCCCATCATCCAGTTGTCGCCGACGTACGTTGCCTGGGACGGTTACGAAGCCGACGCTGCGCCTATGTACGACGAGATTCGTTCCGATACGAGAGGCGTCGACCTGCTCGATCGGGAGGCCCGGTTCTTCCGCAGCGAAGGCGTCGAGGTCGATCCGCGCGACTTCACCGGACGCCCACCGCGTGCAATCGTTCTGATCGCAGAATCGATGCAGCCCAACGCCGATCGCGTGAACCGCGACGTCTACACATTTGTCGGCCCCGCACTGGAACCGAGCAATCAACCCTGGGTGAACCCGGATCCCGAACGCAAGATTTTGTTGATTTCACTGGGATCCGCCTTCACCGATCATCCGGATTTCTACCGCACCTGCGTCGAGGCTTTCGGCGAGATTGCCGGCTGGCACGTCGTCCTCCAGATCGGTAAACGGGTGCAGATCTCAGATCTCGGACCATTGCCCGACAACGTCGAAATACACCGATGGGTACCGCAGTTCGCGATTCTGCAGCAGGCCGACGCGTTCGTGACCCACGCGGGTATGGGCGGATCCAGCGAGGGACTCGTGACCGGCACACCCATGATCGCGGTGCCACAAGCCGTCGATCAGTTCGGCAACGCCGACTCCCTCGTCGACGCCGGTGTCGCAGTACGCGTCGACGGCGCTACCGTGACGGCAGCAGAGCTTCGTGAGTCGCTGACTCGGGTGAGCTCGGGCGAGTTTCGCCGACGCAGTGCAGAGTTGGCAAAAGAACTCGGAGCGGCGGGCGGTGTATCTCGTGCCGTCGAGTTGATCGAGTCCGCCCTGCCAGACAGCGGGCGGCGGTAGTGGCGGCTACCAGTGCCAGGCGTCGCCACCCACGTTAGTGATGGTTCGCTGCAGAACCGTGATGGTGGTGACAAATTCCTCTTCGCTGATTCCCTGCATCCGCTCTTCCTGCAGCATCTGCTGTACCCGCGCGGCGCGATCGAACTGCTGGGAGCCCGCATCAGTAGGGAGAAGGACAGACTCTTCTTCACGCGCCCAGCCCAGATCGAGGGCAGAGTCGACGGCCGCGTCGATCACGTCAGTTGATTCGTTCGGACCGATCGTTCGCAGGAGGACAGCTCGCTCCATCCCTTCAGGGTGCAGCGAAAGTTGGTGCAGGGCCCACCATTGCGGCTGAGTCACGCCGATTGCTTCGAGTGCCCCGCGCGTGCGTGCCCGAATCGCTTCGCCTGCGCGTGCGGTCCAGAATCCGATCGGCTGATTCGCCGGTGGCTGCATTGGCTGATTGGTCATGGACACGACGATAAAACCTCAATGGCAGTTCAGGTCAACCCAAGGCGGTGAGTTCTACATATGTTGTGTGATTGCTCCGCCGATAATCCGGGCGGCGTCGGGGAATTCGCCCGGGGTCGGACCGGCGTAGTTGAGCCGCAGGAACTTTCCGGTCGGTTCTGCCGGGAACCAATCGTCTCCGGCCCCGACGATGACGCCGGCCGACCGGCAGTCCTGCACGACGCGTTCGAGATTCGTGGTGTCCGGAAGCCGAAGCCAGAGGTTGAGTCCACCTTGCGGTACGGCGTCGAGGTGAGCGTCCGGCGCATGCTCGCGCAGACTCGACACGAGGAGGTCGCGTCTGGCCTCGAGTTGGTGACGAAGCCTGCGCAGGTGCGTTCGCCAGGCCGGTTGGGTAACGACGTCGAGGGCAACTGCCTGCAGCATTCCGCTGACGTACATCGAATCTGCTTGTGTATCAGCAAGAATCCGCTCGTAAGCCGGTCCCCGAGCGATCAAGCCAGCAACTCGCACCGATGGGGACACACTCTTGGTCAGCGCACGGAGGTAGACAACGTGTCCGCTGTCGTCTCGAGCAGCAATAGGGCTGGGATCGGCGGTGATGCCGAAATCGAGCGCCGAACTGTCCTCGATCAGGAAGGCGCCGTGCCGACGGACGGTCTCGAGCACCTTGTCAGCCAACGTCGGCGACCACAGCGCCCCCGTCGGACTCGCGAAACTCGGTTGTGCGTAGAACGCGCGGGCACCGGTCTGTTCGAATGCACGCGAAAGCTCTTCAGGATCAGGACCGTTGGCACCACTGGAGATCGGAATGACCGTGACACCGGCCTGGGCGGCAGCGAGGATCGCACCCCAGTACGTCGGCGATTCCATGAGCAACGGACGCCCCTCCCCCACCAGAGCACGGAAGGACGTCGCAAGTCCACCCTGACTGCCGGGAAGTACAACCACGTCGTTCGGCCCCGGCGGAGTAATCCCGGCGGGAGTGGCGGAACCCAATTCGGAGGCAAACCAGGATTGCAGTTCCGGAAGCCCGGCAGCGAGGGGCCGATTGAAGACTGCGTCGGTTCGCGTCGCCCTGGTGAAGGCTGCACGAACCAGTCCTTCCGGCAACAGCTCTCGGGCCGGATAGCCGGAGTGCAGCGCGATCACGTCGTTGGAGGTGGACTGCAGCGCAATAGGCAACTGCAGACGATGGTTCGGCGATCCGAGCGCCGCCGTCTGCCACCCGTAATCATTGGGTCGAACGACGCGGGCGGCGCGTACGAAGGTCCCCACACCGGGACGAGCCTCCACAACCCCCTGAGATACCAGTGTTCGCAGCGCCTTCTGCACAGTGACCGGACTCGCCCCGTGCGTGCTGACGAGCGACCGAGTGGACGGAAGCTTCGCGCCTGGAGGAGCCGTGGCGATCCACTCGCGCAAAGCTGCGACAATCCTCGAACTGCTATCATTGGACATGTCGAATCATAGTAGCGCTACTCCCCGCTCAAGGCTAGCGCTATCGCGAATTTGTGCCCGTTTCCAGAGCTGAACCCTGAGGCGCCCTTCTCGTCAGAAATACAACTCGCCCACCCGAACCGGAGAGGTACGTAACCGCGTGAACACACCCATCGATCAGGCCCGCAAGCTCGAGAATGTCAGGTACGACATCAGAGGGCGAATTCTCGACAAGACCGAAGAACTCGAGGATCAGGGACACACGATCCTGCGACTCAACGTCGGCAATCCGGCCCCCTTCGGGTTCGAAGCTCCGGACGAAATCATGATGGCCATGATCCGCAATCTCCCTACCGCGCAGGGATATTGCGATTCTCGCGGACTGTATTCGGCGCGCACTGCGGTGGTCCAGTACTACCAGACGCGGGGTATCACCGACGTCACCGTCGACGAGATCTATCTCGGAAACGGTGTGTCCGAACTGATCACCCTGACGATGCAGGCCCTCTGCAATCCAGAGGACGAGATCCTGATTCCCGCTCCCGACTATCCCTTGTGGACGGCTTCGGTTTCACTTGCCGGCGGCACGCCCGTCCACTACCTCACCGATGAAAGCCAAGGCTGGGCACCGGACTTCGACGATCTGGAAGCTCGGATCACGCCGCGCACCCGAGGGATTGTCGTCATCAATCCCAACAATCCGACGGGCGCCGTCTACTCGACGGAGGTGCTGCAACGGTTCGTGGACCTTGCGCGCAAACACGATCTGATGCTCTTCGCAGACGAAATCTACGAAAAGATCGTCTACGACGGCCGATCCATGACAAACCTTGCGACGATGACCGGGCGAGACGTCCTGTGTCTGACGTATTCGGGACTGTCCAAGGCCTACCGCGTCTGCGGATTCCGAGCCGGATGGCTGGCCATCACCGGACCACTCGAACGGGCGTCGAGCTTCATCGAAGGCATCAAACTGCTGGCCAACATGCGTATGTGTGCCAACGTGCCGGCGCAGCACGCGATCCAGACCGCACTCGGCGGACGCCAGTCCATCGAGGACCTGTTGCTTCCACAAGGCCGGCTGACGGCCCAGCGCGATCTCGCGCACAGCACGCTCAACAGCATCGACGGGATCAGTTGCCAGCAGGCCGACGGGGCGCTGTACCTGTTCCCGAAGCTCGACGTCGACAAGTTCGGCATCGTCGACGACGAGAGATTCGTTCTCGATCTACTGGAATCGGAGAAGATTCTTGTCAGTCACGGCCGCGCGTTCAATTGGATCGAACCTGATCACTTCCGACTGGTGACTCTGCCGAACACCGACGACCTCGCGACCGCCCTCGAGCGCCTCGGCAACTTCCTCAGTTCCTACAGCCAGTAATCCCAGGGCACCGGGACACCTCCACAAACGACTGAACGCCGACCGGAAATCCGGTCGGCGTTCAGTCGTCAAATTCAGCGGGCGATCAAGCAGTGACGATCGCGTCGAGTGCCGAGTAGAACAAGCCGAGTCCGTCGTCACTGGGGCCGGTGAGAGCCTCGGTGGCGTGCTCGGGGTGCGGCATCAGACCAACGACGCGGCCGTTGGCCGAGGAAATGCCGGCGATACGACGCTGCGAGCCGTTGGGGTTCTCCTCCGAGTAGCGGAAGACAACACGGCCTTCGCCCTCGAGTTCGTCGAGGACCTTCTCGGACGCCTGGAAGCGGCCTTCACCCGACTTGAGCGGGATGAGGATCTGGGCGCCGGCCTCGTAGCGTGAGGACCACGCCGTGTTGTTGGCTTCGACCGTCAACCACTCGTCGCGGCAGATGAAGTGCAGACCCTGGTTACGGGTCAGGGCACCGGGGAGCAGACCGGCTTCGCAGAGGATCTGGAAGCCGTTGCAGATGCCGAGGACCGGCATGCCGCCCTTGGCTGCTTCGACGACCTTGCCCATCGCGGGAGCAAATCGGGCGATTGCGCCGCAGCGAAGGTAGTCGCCGTAGGAGAATCCGCCGGGGACGACGACTGCGTCGACACCCTTGAGGTCTGCATCGCCGTGCCAGAGCTCGACAGCTTCACCGCCAGCCAGGTTGACGGCCCGAGCAGCGTCGATGTCGTCGAGCGTGCCCGGGAACGTGATAACCCCGATACGTGCGCTCATGCCTCGACTCGCCTGACGGTCCAATCCTCGATCACCGTGTTGGCCAGCAGGCCTTCGGCGATCTTCTCGAGTTCGGCGTCTTCGACACTGCCGTCGATCTCCAACTCGAACCGCTTGCCCTGACGGACATCGGATACTCCTGCAAAGCCCAGGCGAGACAGTGCCCCGACAATTGCCTGTCCCTGGGGGTCGAGAATCTCGGCCTTGGGCATGACTTCGACGACGACACGGGCCACGTGCTGCTCCTCGGTACTAGTGCGCGAACCCGGAGTGAAACGCTCGGGTGATGGCCAGTTTACCGGGCGCACCCGAGATGGTTCGCATCGAGTGATCGGGGCGTGACGGCCAACACCTGTGGGACTCGCCAGCGAGCCCTCCCTCGTCGGCGCATACTCGAAATCATGCGACTGACACATTTTGGCCATTCCTGTGTGCTCGTGGAGTTGAACGGCTCGAAGATCCTCTTCGATCCCGGCAACTTCTCGCACGGATTCGAAGGCATCACCGGCCTCGACGCCATCCTCGTGACACATCAACACCCCGATCACGCCGACCCGGCGCGCCTGCCCGAACTGGCCGAAGCGAACCCCGACGCCGTGCTCTACAGCGATCCCCAGACGGCTGAAAAGCTCGGTGGGCGCTGGACCGGAGTCCGGCCCGGTGACCATTTCAGCATCGGCAACGTCGAGGTGACCGGAACCGGCGGAGAGCACGCGATCATCCATCCGGACCTACCGATGATCGACAACACCGCGTTCCTCCTCGGCGACGCAACCAACCCGGCGCAGTTCATGCATCCAGGCGATTCCCTCTTCGTTCCCGAACAGACGGTCGACGTCCTTGCCCTTCCCGCCGCCGCGCCGTGGCTCAAGATTTCCGAGGCCATCGACTACCTCCGCGCGGTGGCGCCGCGTGTCGCGGTTCCCATCCATCAAGCGATCATCCGCGACGAAGCCGCCGGAATTTTCTACGGCCGCTACTCGGAAATGGCTGCCGACGGCACTGAGTTCCGCGTCCTCGACGAGGAGTCGAGCGTCGAGGTCGCCTGATTCAATCCTTCATGCACTCACATCGTCGATGATCCAGCCGGCGCTCGTCCCACCTGCTGTGTCGGTGAGTGTGTAGCGGATCCGGCCGACGCCGACTCGCAGCTATCGAAAAGTTGCCGTCGGCGGATTTCAGGCTGCGCCAAGTTCCTGAGACGGGGAGTTCCACCGATACACCTGCGATGTGGCTTCGTGAAAGAGAGCAAGGTCGACGGCGTCGAGAACGGCCTGCCGCGGTCCCTCGTTTCCCAACTGCTTGGCGGTGATCGACAACCTGACCAGTCCCCCACGCTTGGCGGCGCGCCCGGCCCCGAGAACCAAGGCGCGGCACCACCACGGCTCAGCCTTGAAGCCCTCGCCGATACCGAAAACCCGTCCCCGCTGCAAGGTTCCACGAGTCAGATCGTGCACGGCCCCGAGGCCTGCCATCGTCCGAAAGCCGGTCTCCGGCAACACCGACATGGCACCGGGCGACGCCACCCAGCGCGGCGGTGCGAACACCCGGGTCCTAAGACCTGCCTGTTCGAGGACTCGATCCGCAGCGAGTAGTCGCAGTTTTGCTTCGTGCTTCGACAGAGTGGCGAACTCGGCGCGACGGCGCTTGGTCGCCGCCTGGTCGTAGCCGTGCAGAACGATGGCGTCGCCGTGCTCACGACGCTCACGCAGCCAAGCCGTCGTCACCGCGTCGTCGGCCAGTCGATATTTGTCCTTCAGTCGCGGCGCCACCAGGAGCGACAGGCGGACGCCTCGAGCGTCCATCTCGTCAGCGAATCCGGCAGCGAGATAACATGTCTCGTCCCTGATTCCGGATACCGACACGATCAGTTCTGCGGACATACTCCGATAGTGGCAGCTGTGGGTGAACAGCACACTGCCGCCGGATGATCATCCGGCGGCAGTTTTCAGCGCAGCTACTAGTTCTCGGGAAGCGCAGCTACTAGTTCTCGGGAAGCGCAGCTACTAGTTCTCGGGAAGCGCAGCTACTAGTTCTTGGGAAGCGCAGCTTCGATCGCGGCCACAACCTCGGGTGCGTCAGGCTCGGTCCGCGGACGGAAGCGGTTGACGACGGTGCCGTCCGGTCCGATCAGGAACTTCTCGAAGTTCCACTGAATGTCTCCCGCAGCACCTTCGGCGTCGGCCGCCTTGGTGAGCTCGGCATACAGCGGATGCTGGTTTTCGCCGTTCACCTCAATCTTCTCCAGAAGCGGGAACGTGACGCCGTAGGTGGTGGAGCAGAACGTCTCGATCTCTTCGGCGGTACCCGGTTCCTGCCCCATGAACTGGTTGCACGGGATGCCGATCACGGTCAGACCGCGATCCGCGTACTCACTGGCCAGCTTCTCGAGAGCCGAGTACTGCGGGGTCAGTCCACACTTGGATGCGACGTTGACCACGAGCACGGCACGGCCGTCGTATTCACCCAACGAGGTGGGCACGCCACCGAGAGTGTTGATCGCGATGTTCTGTACTGGAGTTGTCATAGGTTCCAACTTAGCGACTGTCTCGCACACTGCTACTTCGCGTACTTCGCGCACCGCTAATTCGACGCTCCGAGAATGCGATCGAGGTCGCCCAGAACGGTGAGACCGCCGAGCGGTCCGACGCCGGTGATCCAGTACGACATGTCCACAAGATGTGGGTTCGGGAAGAATCCGGCGTTGTCCGCCACGGCCTTCGGCATCGTGCCGGAATCGGCCGGATTCACGGACGTGACCAGGATGAGATCGGCGCTCGATCCGGAGACGAATTCCGGGGAGAGGTCGACGGAGATCGAGTTCTCCCAGTCGCGTGCGGGAATGGTGAGCCCAGCGCATTCGAGTGTGCTTCCGGCAAACGACGTGGGTCCGTACAGCGTCAGAACGTCGTCGCGTGGGCGGATGAGCTGAGCGGTCTTGCCCTCGGTGCTGTGCTTGCTCGCCACTTCCTCGCAGCGTGCGGTGTAGTCACCGAGCAGTTCGCCTGCCTGATCGGTCTTGTTCAACGCCGCTGCGACGAACTGGACGTTGTCCTGCCACGGATCGGTCTGGGTCGCCATGTAGACGGTCGGCGCGATGGCAGCGAGCTGCTCGTACAGATCACCGTGCCGCGATTCCGTTCCGATGATCAGGTCCGGGCTCAGTGCGACGATCTTCTCGAGGTTCGGTGCCGCGACGGTGCCGACCATCTCGATCTCCGCGGCCTTCTCACCGAGGTACGCCGGAACCCCGGCCGTCTCGCTGAGTACCGCGGTGCCCACGGGAATCACGCCCAGCGCTACCGACGTGTCGAGCTGAACCGGCTCGAGCACGACAACTCGCTGCGGATCCATCGGTACGTCGGTAGTTCCGCGGGCGTGAGTGACCGCGTGCACGGTGTCGGGCTGCATCCCAGGGTCATGAAGATCGTCACCGCCACAAGCAGTCGTCGTTGCCACGATGGCAGCGAGGACAAAACCACCCAGCACGTACCTCGTACGCGAGTTACTGCGCTTCATTCACACACTCCTGTCACCGACTGCTTCCGACCTTCACAGCCACGCGCATTCACCACGGCTGAGCAAAGGATTCACCATCCAATAGTCTGGTGAGCCTAACCTACGAAACTGGAGCCTTTTCGTGTCTTCCCTCCCCTGCCACAGCGACGGTGTCGTGGGGAAGGCACCTATGCAGTGCTTTCCGGAATTCGTCGCCAATCCTCAAACCAGTCGGCGCCCTCACGCCTGTACACGGCAGTCCTCGGCCGCCGGAGAACCTATGGTCGGTCGCGCCGGAATGACACACCTGTGGGTGTTGATCGAGCACCCCGGGCCCTGGCCGGCGTCCGCCCCGGACGACGTTCTGCCAGACGCGCTCACCGAAAAAATCTACGCAGCGCAGGGTCGTATCCGACTCGTGGTGATCCGGCGGCCCCGCATCCGCCGAGTCCTCACCCCGACGTGTGTACTCGCGTGGACGGACGGCACGCGCCACTGGATGCGGGAAGGGTCGGTGGACCGATACGAGGACCTGTCGGCACTACCGTTCGAATCGATGGCCACCGGAGTGGAGCCCGCCTTCGACTGCTCCCGCACGGAACCGCTCTTCGGAGTCTGCACACATGGGAAAAAAGATGCGTGCTGCGCCGAACTCGGCCGTCCGGTTGTAGCGGCACTGGACGCGGCCCAGATCGCGGACGTGTGGGAGTGCAGTCACATCGGTGGAGATCGTTTCGCCGCCAACATGATTGCGTGGCCCGCCGCAGTCTATTTCAGCCGACTGGACGGCAACTCTGCGATAGATGCAGCCGAGAAGTACCTGAATGGAGAACTGTCCATGACGCACCTGCGCGGCCGGGCAGCGCTGTCTCAGGCCGCTCAGGCCGCCGAGCACGCTGTCCGGCGCGCCACCGAAATTGTCGCCGCGGACGCACTCGAGAGTGTCACCGAGAGGGTCGACGGAGTACGCACGACTGTCGATCTCCGGTTGGGAGCGAGAGACTTTCGCGTGGTCGTATGCCCCGGCGCTCCAGGGCAACCGTTCCGACACGATTGTGGTTCCGGCGGAACCGTCGAATGGAACGGATGGATCATCGAGCACCTTCACGAGCGATCACACTGACCACTCGGTTTAGGTACGGCTGCCCGGCAGGTCATCGAACCGAGATTTGCGCTGACTGACAACACTTCGAATCAGGTCGCGATGAAGGATCGACGCCCGTGGTGATTACGGCTTGCATTCTTGCCATGACCACCGCACTGACGCCGAATGCCGTACCCCGGTCCGCAGATCCGATCAAAAGTGAGGTCGACTACGAAACACTGGCAGAGAAATTCCGTCCGATCTTCGCGGACATCGCGCAATCCGTCGTCGCACGAGAACGCGATCACGTGCTTCCCTTCCAACAGATCGACGCACTCAAGAAGGCCGGCTTCGGCGCCGTTCGAGTGCCGACCACATACGGCGGATCCGGCGCGAGCATCCCACAATTGATCCGGTTGTTGGTCGAGTTGTCGAGCTCCGATTCCAACATCACCCAGGCACTGCGCGGTCATTTCGCGTTTGTCGAAGACCGACTGGTCGCCGACCCCGGACCGGAACGTGACACCTGGCTCCGACGCTTTGCAGAGGGACAGTTGGTCGGCAACGCCTGGACCGAAATCGGCGATGTTGCATTGGGCGAAGCCAACACCAAGGTCTCGCCGGCACCGGATGCCGATCATTTCCTGGCGAACGGGGCCAAGTTCTACAGCACAGGTTCGATCTTCGCCGACTGGATCGACCTGTACTCGCAGCGCACCGACACGGGCGCATTCGTGATTGCCGCGGTCGAGGCGAGGCAACCTGGTGTCACGCACAGCGACGACTGGAACGGCTTCGGCCAGCAGACGACGGGATCCGGCTCGTCCATCTACGAGAATGCGATTGTCCAGCCGGAGAACATCTTCGACTTCTCGACGCGATTCAAATACCAGACCGCGTTCTACCAACTGTTCCATCTCGCCACTCTCGCCGGCATCGCCAAGGCTGCGACAACCGAGATTTCTCGCCGAGTTGCCGCTCGCACTCGCACCTTCAGCCACGGCAACGCTCCAAGGTATGCGCAAGATTCACAGATCCAGCAAGTGGTCGGCGAAGTGTCCTCTGCCGCCTTTGCAGCCGAGTCCGTTGCACTGCACGCCGCGCAGTCGTCCCAATGGGCTTACGAAGCCGCGTTCTCCGGGTCGCCGGAGGAAGAGAAGGCGGCCAACATTGCGGCCGAAATCGATTCGGGGCGAGGCCAGGTCGCCTCGATCGGACTCGTCGTGCCGGCCACGGCCAAGATCTTCGACGCGCTCGGCGCTTCCGGAGTGAGCCGGGACCTCGATCTCGATCGATTCTGGCGCAACGCCCGCACCGTCGCCAGCCACAACCCGGTCGTCTTCAAATCCAAAGTTGTCGGCGACTACGAAATCAACGGAACCGAACCGATTTACGTGTGGGCCATCGGGACTGCACCGACTGAAAAGGATGTACCGGCGTGACCGTGACCAGTGAAACCGAAGTCTTCGTCGGCGTTCCCGACACATCCGAGGGTTGGATCGACCGCGCACGCGAGGTGAGCAACATCCTTGCCGCCGACGCACTCGCCCGCGACCGAGCCGGCGAACCACCGTTCCGAGAAGTCCAGCTGCTCAAGGACAGTGGTCTGGTGACGCTCCTGGGCCCGGTCGAGTTCGGCGGCGGTGGGCAGCGATGGGAGACCGCCTACAAAGTGGTTCGGGAGATCGCGCGCGCCGACGGCTCCGTCGGACAACTGCTCGGGTATCACTACCTGTGGGCATGGGCAGCCAGATTGGTCGGTACCGATCCGCAGATCTCCGCTGTCGAGGAGCTGTACACGAGCAACCGATTCTTCTTCGGCGGCGCGGTTAACCCTCGAGACACCGACCTCACCGTCGTGGACCGCGGCGACACCCTGGTGTTCAACGGTGTGAAGTCGTTTTCCACCGGCGGCCGAGTCACCGACCTGACGGTGCTCGAAGGAATCATCGACGGAACTGCGACGCATGTGTTCGCGATCGTGCCGACTGCTCAGGACGGCGTAGTCTTCCGCGGCGATTGGGACAACCTCGGACAGCGCCTCACCGATTCCGGCAGTGTCGAGATCAACGACGTCGAGGTCGACTGGGCAAGTGCGGCAGGCTTTGTCGACAAAGAATTCCAGCCCCTGGTCTACAACACCCTGAACTTCCCGGCGATCGAGATCGTGTTTGCCAACTTCTACCTCGGGATCGCCCGTGGCGCGCTGGACTCTGCGGCCGAGTACACCCGAACCCGTACGCGTCCATGGCCGTACGGCGGTGACAACCGCGAAATCGCAACGGACGAGTGGTACCTCCGTGAGGGCTACGGTGACTTGCAATCCAAGCTGTGGGCGGCGGAGGCCTTCGTGGACCAGGTCAGCCGCGAGGCCGACGCCGTACTCCACGATGCTCGCGAAAACCTCACCGAGCAGGCTCGCGGCGACCTCGCCGTACGCATCGCGGCCGCAAAACTTCGCGCCGCCGACGTCTCCTTGGAGATCAGCAACAAGATCTTCGAACTGACCGGTGCCCGAGCCACGTCCAACGACGTGGGCCTGGATATCTACTGGCGCAACATCCGGACGCATACCCTTCACGATCCGCTCGCGTACAAGCGCCGTGAAGTCGGTAGCCGCTATCTGACCGGCGAGATTCCCGAACCGACCTGGTACACATAGCACTCACGAACAGAAAGAGACCGTCGCACGGTTGGTGCGGCGGTCTCTTTCATCGTTACGACCAGGATCACTGATCGTAGATCGGGTTCCGCGCCTGCTGTGCAGTCAAACGTTCAGCAGAGCGGACGGATCTAGTGATGGCTCACAAACGATTGCCTGGTGCCGGTCGGAGCCGTTTCGAGTTTGTGCTGCTCTTCCTCGTCCTCGTCGTCGAGCATCGTTGCCTCGTTGAACGGAATCTTCCCGTCGAGCACCTCGACGACGCGTTCCTTGTCGATCGTCTTGGTCCACGCGCCGACCAGGAGAGTCGCGACCGCATTGCCCGAGAAGTTGGTGATCGCTCGCGCTTCCGACATGAAGCGGTCGATTCCGACGATGAGTCCGACGCCGTCGAGAAGCTCGGGGCGATGGCTCTGCAGTCCGCCGGCCAGTGTGGCCAGACCGGCGCCACTGACTCCTGCAGCCCCCTTGGAGGCGATGATCATGAACACCAGCAGCGAGAGCTGTTCACCGAAGGCGAGCGGCTGTCCCATGGCGTCGGCGATGAAGATCGACGCCATCGTCAGGTAGATCGCGGTGCCGTCGAGGTTGAACGAGTAGCCGGTGGGAACGACGATGCCGACCGTGGTGCGCTCGACGCCCACGTGCTCCATCTTGGCGATCAGACGCGGCAGTGCCGATTCGGAGGACGAGGTGGCGAAGATGAGCAGGTACTCACGGGCCAAGTACTTGACCAGCTTGAAGATGTTGAATCCGGTGACGGCGCGCAGCAGCGTTCCGAGAACACCGAAGACGAAGATCAGGCAGGTCAGGTAGAAGCCGATCATCAGGGTTCCGAGCTGGACGACGGCGTTCAACCCGGTCTGGCCGACCACGCTGGCGATGGCACCGAAAGCACCGATCGGGGCGAGCCAGAGAATCATCGTCAGGATCTTGAACACGAGCTTCTGGATGTATCCGACGGCCTTGAGAATCGGTTCACCCGACTTGCCGAGCGACTGGATCGCGAAACCGACCAGAAGGGCGACGAACAGAGTCTGCAGCACGCTTCCGGCTGTGAGGGAGGACAGCATCGACGTCGGAATGATAGACGCGATGAAGTCCCAGGTGCCGCCGGCGCTGTGGGCCTGATCTGCAAGCTTGGCCACCGAGGCCGCGTTGGGCGTGATGTTCAGGCCGCTGCCCGGGTTGAGCAGGTTGCCGACGCCCAGGCCGATCGCGAGTGCGATGGTGGACATCCCGATGAAGTAGGCGAGCGCGAGGCCGCCGACCTTGCCGACCTTGGCCGCAGCTCGAACCGAGCCGATGCCGAGCACGATGGTGCAGAAGATGACCGGGCTGATCATCATCTTGATCAGGCTGACGAACAACGTTCCGAGTACACCGACGGACTTACCGAACTCGGGTGCGAGCCAACCGACGAGGATGCCGCCGATGACCGCCACGATGACGCTCATGTAGAGCCAATGCGTCTTGTCGCGCTTTGCCTTGGTGCCCTCGGGCTGTGGGGAACCGTCTACTGTCCCTGTTGCCGTGCTGCTCATGGGGTGTCCTTTGGATCGGATATCTGTGAAGTGATCGGGATCACTTCGAGTCGTGGAGAATTCTTGTTGCAAACAGGTGGGCCCGGAAGTTTGTGTTCATTACGTTCAGGAGGCGCTCGATGGTCGAACGAAAGACCGGCCGACGTATGAGCGTTGCCAGGCAGATCCTGATCCTGCAATTGGCATTGTTGGCGCTGGTCATCGGCGTGGGGACCGCGCTCGCGGTTGTCGACGAACGCCGCGACAGCGATGACGCGATCCGTCGTCAGGTCAGCTCGATAGCGCAGACTCTCGCCCTGTCGGATTCGACGGCGGCAGCCCTGACGAGTCCGGACCCGACTGCGATTCTGCAACCACAGACCGAGAAAATCCGACAGTCAACCGGCGTCGATTTCATCGTGGTGATGGCGCCGGATCGCACTCGGTTCACACACACGAGCCCGGAACTGATCGGCCAACTGTTCACCGGGAACATCGACCGCGCACTCGCCGGCGCGACCTTCACGGAAACGTACGCCGGGTCGCTGGGGCCGTCGATCCGCGCCGTCACTCCTGTCTACGATTCCGGCGGAACCCTGGTAGGTCTGGTGTCTGCCGGTGTCACCCGCGAACAGATCAGCAAGCAGTTCGCCCAAAGTGTTCCGGTCATCCTGTTCGTTGCCGGCGGCGGTCTTCTTGCCGCGCTCTTGAGTTCGCTTCTGGTGAGTCGGCGTATCAGGCGACAGACCCTAGGAATGGCGCCGGATGAACTCCGCACCATGTACGAACACCACGACGCCGTCCTGCACAGCATCGGTGAGGGCTTGGTGGTGATCGGGCGAGGCCGAAGCAAGGATGCGCGAGTGGATATCGTCAACGACGAAGCACGTCGCCTCCTCGATCTACCGGACGGGCCCGTGCCACTTTCATCCATCCCCGAGACCTTGCGAGTCGACGACGCATCGCCCGCCAAGGACCAAGTGCACCTCACCGACAAGCGTGTGCTGGTGGTCAACCAACACCCGGTTGAGTGGGAGGGCAACAGAATTGGCACCGTGCTGACAATTCGCGATCACACCGAACTGCAGAACGTGCTCGGGGAATTGGATTCGGTACGTAGTTTTGCCGAGTCGCTTCGATCGCAAGCCCACGAAAGTGCAAATCGTCTGCACACGATCATCACGATGGTCGAGTTGGGGCGAAACGAAGACGCAGTGGCCTTCGCCACCAATGAATTGCGGGTGTCCCAACAGCTGATAGATCGTCTGATGAATGCGGTCCACGAACCGGCGCTGGCCGCACTACTGCTCGGAAAAATGAGCGAAGCGACCGAGCGCGGGGTCGACCTGACCATCACGGAAGACACCGCGCTCGGTCCGGTTCCTTCGCTCAATGCACGCGAGTTGGTCACGCTGGTCGGCAATCTCGTGGACAATGCTATTGACGCATCGCGCGCGAGCGAGTCTCCGTGGGTGGAAGTGACGGTAATGGAAGAGGATTCGATGATGGTTGTTGCCGTCGCCGACAGCGGCCCGGGAATGACACCCGAAGCACTCGAAAAGGCCAAGGGCCGTGGCTACTCCACAAAATCCGGCTCTCGCGGACTCGGTCTCGCGCTCGTCTCGCAAGTGGTGAAACGGCACGGCGGCACGCTCACCAGCGAACCGGCGATGGGCTCCATGCTGGTCGTCCGTATCCCGCTGCGCGAGGCGGAAGCACCGCGATGATTCGTGTACTGATAGTCGACGACGAACCGTTGATCGCGCAGGCACACCGTTCCTACGTCGAGCGAGTGCCGGAATTCGTGGTCCACGGCGTGGTTCATTCCGGGAACGCCGCCGTGCGTGCAGTTACGGCGGCCAACGCCACCGACCAGCCCATCGACCTGGTCCTGCTCGACATCGGGTTGCCCGACGCCAGCGGTCTCGACGTGGCTTCCGCCCTCGGCGGGTTGCGCCCCAGTCCGGACATCATCGCGGTTACCTCGGCGCGCGATCTGGAGGTGGTTCGAAGCGCCGTGGCTCGCGGGATCGTCCTCTATCTTCTCAAGCCGTTCACTTTCGCAGCATTCCGCGACAAGCTCGAGCGCTACCTCGAATATCGTGCAGCACTTCCCGCTGGAGAGTCTGCGGTCAGCCAGCACGACATCGACCGAGCGATGTCCGCACTACGAACGTCCGACGATCGAGCAGCGGCGCCGAAAGGCTTTGCGCCTCAAACGCTCGGACTCGTCGCAGCGTCTGTCCGGGATTCGGAGGGACCCGTGACCGCCGCAGAGGTGGCAGCATCGGTCGGCGTGTCCCGGGTGACAGCCTGGCGCTACCTGGAAAAGCTGGCAGACGACGGCATGCTCACCCGGGAGACCGAGTACGGGCGCGCTGGGCGCCCTCAGGTTCGTTACCGAAGAACCTGATTGACACAGAACCAGATTGACACCGGGCTAGTTCGCGCCCACGGTGTCCAGCACCCAGGCGAACTCGAACGCGACCTCTTTCCACTTCTCGTAACGACCACTGACACCGCCGTGTCCGGCGCTCATCTCGGTCTTGAGAAGTAGCGGAGCGTCACCGGTCTTCGTGGCGCGCAGTTTTGCGACCCACTTGGCCGGCTCCACGTACAGAACACGGGTGTCGTTGATGCTCGTTATCGCAAGAATGGCGGGATAGTCCTTGGCTTCCACATTCTCGTACGGGCTGTACGAGCGCATGTAGTCGTAGACGTCCTTGTTGTGCAGCGGGTCTCCCCATTCGTCCCACTCGATGACCGTCAACGGCAATGACGGATCGAGAATCGACGTCAGCGGGTCGACAAACGGAACATTCGCGAGAATGCCGGCAAACAGTTCCGGAGCGAGGTTGGCGACAGCCCCCATCAGCAATCCACCCGCACTACCGCCGTCGGCAACCATACGATCAGCGGCTGTGACACCGGTGTCGATCAAATGCTTTGCGCAAGAGACAAAATCGGTGAAGGTGTTTTTCTTCGTGAGCGTTTTACCGTTTTCGTACCAGTGACGGCCCATCTCGCCGCCGCCGCGCACGTGTGCAACCACGAAAACGACACCGCGATCGAGCAACGACAGCCGGGCAACCGAGAACGACGGGTCGATGCTCGCCTCGTAGGAGCCGTAGCCGTACAACAACAACGGTGCGGGACCTTCGGGGGCACCAACGCGCCTCACGATCGAGAGCGGAATGCGGGTGCCGTCGTCGGCCACAGCCCAGTCGCGGCGCTGCTCGTAATTACTCGCATCGAAGTCACCGAGAACGGGCTGCGACTTACGCAGTGCCAGTTCACCACCGGCGACGTAGTAGTCGTACACCTGCCCGGGAGTGATGAAGGACGTGAAGCCGAGCCGGATAGTGGGCTGCGCCCATTCCGGGTTGGACCCCATCCCGATGCTGAAGAGTTCCTCGTCGAAGTCGATCTCGTGACGTTCGCCGTAGCCGTCAGCGGTCAACGGCCACACGGCAACCCGAGTGAGAGCCTCGCGGCGGTAGCTCAGGACGAGGTGTCCGGCAAAGGCTTCGGCTTCTTCCAGACGAACGTCGGCGCTGTGCTCGATCAGCGTCGTCATGTTCGTCGGATCCGATACCGGAGCTTCCACCAACACGAAGTTCTCGGCCTTGACTCCGTCCACGACGTCGTTGTGGAGGATGAGGAAGCGGTCCTCTCCCCCGATCACCGCGTGTTCGGCCCCGTATTCGACGCCTTCGTGACGCGGGATGATGACGCGGAAGTCGCCTTCCGGATTCGCCGATTCCAGCATCCAGCCTTCGCTGGTCACCTTGGACCCGACCCAGATCATCAGGTACTTCTCGCTGCGAGTCGAACCCACGGAGACCCAGTAACGCTCGTCGGGCTCGTGGAAGACCGAAACATCTTGGCTCTGCGGCGTTCCCAGCTTGTGACGCCACACGGTGTCCGGACGCCAGGAGTCGTCGACGGTCATGTAGAAGACGTGACTGTGATCGATCGCCCAGGTGGCGCCGGGTGCGGTGTCGGGAATCTCGTCGGCGAGCATTTCGCCGGTCTCGAGGTTCTTGAACCGCAAGGTGTATCGCTCGTCGCCGACGATGTCGACCGAGTACGCGAGCAACGTGCCGTCCTCGCTGATGGAGAACGCGCCGAGTGAAAAGAACTCGTTCCCTTCGGCTTCGACATTGCCGTCCATGAGGATCTGCTCGCCGGCCAGCTCGACGCCAGGCGTCAGGTTGGGCGGAGTCCAGTCGTCCTCACCGGTAATGGGGCACCGGCACTGGACGGTGTACGACTTGCCTTCCACGCTGCGTGAGTAGTACCACCACTTGCCCATGCGTGTGGGTACCGACATGTCGGTTTCCTGCGTCCGCGACTTGATCTCCTGGAAGATCTTCTCGCGCAACGGCTCGAGAGCGGCTGTCTGCTCGTCGGTGTACGCGTTCTCGGCTTCGAGGTACGCGACTACCTCGGCAGTGTCCTTGTCCCGCAGCCACTCGTAGTCATCGACGAACGTGTGTCCGTGATGGGTACGTTCGACGGGGACCTTCTTTGCGACCGGCGGGACGAGGCTCATGCGCTGGGACCGACCCAATCGTCGAAGGACAACCCGGAAATGCGTTCGTACGCCTCGATGTAGCGTGCGCGAGTCGCATCGACGATTTCCTGCGGCAACGGCGGCGGTGTCGTGTCCGAGCTTCGATCCCAACCGGACTCGGGGCTCGTGAGCCAGTCGCGGACGAACTGCTTGTCGAAGCTGGGCTGCACCTTGCCTGCCTCGTAACCTTCGAGGGGCCAGTAGCGGGACGAGTCGGGGGTGAGCACCTCGTCGGCGAGCACGAGGTTTCCAGCGGAGTCGAGACCGAATTCGAGCTTGGTGTCCGCGAGAATGATTCCGCGATCGGCTGCGAAGTTGGAGGCGCGGGCGTAGACGTCGAGAGTGTCCTCGCGAAGCTGCACGGCCAGCTTCAGGCCGACCTTCTCCACCACCTGCTCGAAGCTGATGTTCTCGTCGTGATCGCCGAGAGCCGCCTTGGACGCCGGGGTGAAGATCGGGTCGGGCAGCCGCGACGCCTCGACAAGGCCCTCGGGCAATGCGACGCCGCACACTGCGCCGGTGTTGTTGTAGTCGACCAGGCCGGAGCCGGTGAGGAAGCCACGGACGACGCATTCGACGGGAACCATGTCGAGGGAGCGCACGACGAGAGCCCGGCCGAGCACCTCTTCCGGGATGCGATCGTCGTCGGGCTCGCCGGCCAGATGGTTGGTGCCACCGAGGACGTTGAAGAAGAACACGCTCATCGCGGTGAGAACGCGGCCCTTGTCCGGGATCGGTGTGCTGAGCACGTGGTCATAGGCCGAGATCCGATCACTCGCGACAAGCAGCAGATGCTCGTCGTCGATCGTGTAAAGGTCACGGACCTTGCCACCGGCCAGATGAGTGTAGGAATCAAGTGTAGGACGCACCCGGTCACCCTATCGGGCGTTCGCAGTTCGTACAGAACCCCGGTAGCCGGGACTGGTAAGCGTCCTCGCCGTTCGGAGAGCTGTCCGCCCTGTTCACCCGGATATGCAGGTGGCCCCTCGCCACTGGGCGAGAGGCCACTGTCACAGTCGATGAACTACCGGTTTGCGGGCAGCTTCGACAGGCCCTCGTCGATCGAATCCAGCGTCAGAAGAGCCGTCTGATAGGTCGCTGCCAACGAATGCCGAACCTGGACGACGTTGCCGGCCTTCACTGCGGGCAGTTCCTTCCACAGCTCGGAATCGACCAGTTCCTGAAGCTGCGGAGACATCGAGCCGTCGGCGTTGAGGCCGTAGACGATCACGTCGACATTTCCGAGATTCTCGCCGATCTTCTCGATGGATACCTGTTCGTTGTGGATGTCAGCAGGGTCAGCAGGGGTGCCGGGGAACTGCAGGCCGAGTCCGTCGAAGAGATTGGTCGTGTACGAAGACGCGTACTCGCGGGAGAACGTCCCAGCCTCGGGCTTGCAGACGTTGCACACGCCTCCGAAGGTGAGCGAGCCGAGCTTGTCCTTGTACTTCGCGGCCAATTCGGTGGTGCGAGCGTCGTACTCGCCCTTGAACTCACCGTAGGTGTCGGAAACATTGGCGGCGTCGGCGAACTTCTCACCCAACACGCGCCAATCAGCGGGAACCGTCGGCCCCAGGAAGACGACCGGAGCAGCAGCCTTGAGCTGAGCCATGTCCAACTGGCTTTCGACGCGAGCGGGAACACCCATGATGATCAGATCAGGCTCGGCAGCGACGATTCCCTCGTAGTTGAGCTGGGAGACGTTGCCATCGGGTGCGACCTTCGGCAGGGCTTCGTAAGCGGCCTTGGTTTTGTCGTCCATGTTGCCGAGTTCACGGGTCCACTCGCACACCGCAGCCAGATCTGCTCCTGCCTGGATCAACGGCAGAACCGCGTATCCGCAGGCCACGATCCGCTGCGGATCGCTCGGGATCTCGATGGATCCGTTCTGTGCCTCGAAGACACGGGTCTGCGAGCTCGCGGCCGTCGTCGAAGATTCGGTCGACGCCTCCTCGGAGTTGCTGCATCCGGCGACGCCTACTGCCAACGCGGCTGCTGCACCGATTACCACTGCGCGGCGAACCCGCGACAGACCTTGAACCCGCATGTTGAACTCCATCTGGACGAACCGGAACTGCACCGGAATTAATTTGGTGAGGCTAACCAATATCAGCGCACGGGGTGTTTACACAAACACAGGTCCCGAGGAATGAACCCCCTTCCGATGCAGTCAGGCGAAAACGCACGGCGCACTACTCGGTAAGCGAGCGAGCCTGCGCAATACGCCTCCCACTGAGAGGGAGCAAAGCAAGATTCTTCTCGAATCGGGCACTCGAACTCGCTACCTTGCCTTCGCGATACCTCATCGACTCGCCACTCTCACCGCTCGACGAAGGGCTCAGACATGTCCCGATCCACGCGCACCTACTCACTACGGTCTGCCGCGACCATTGCCTTGACCAGTAGCTTTCTCATCACCGGTTTCGGCGCCTCGATCGCACACGCCGAACCTGTCCCCTCGGCTCCACAATTCGGCTCACTGGATCTAGGCTCCAGCAGCTTCGGCAGTTCCGATCAAACTCCAGATGCCCCGCGGCTGAACGGGATCGACAACTTCCGCGATGTCGCAGGCACCGGCGCAGGATACTCGGGAACTTTCGGTCTGCCCGTGAACAAGGGTGTCTTCTACCGCGCGAACGCGATCACGCCCAAGGGCGATGACATGAGCATTCTCGAAAAGCTTGGACTGACAAAGGTTTACGATCTGCGCACGGCACCCGAGATCGCCAGCAAGCCGGACGTCCTGCCCGACGGGGTTGCGTACGAGAACATTCCGATCCTGTCCGGGAACATCGCCGAGATGGTCGCGAAGATCAAGTCCCCCGAGGACTCACGATCGATGATGCAGGACATGAACCGCGCCTTCGTCACCGGAACGACGGAGCGGGCCGGGTTCGCGCAGTTGCTGACCGGCCTCGCGGAAACTGAAGGTGCACAGGTCTTCCACTGCACTGCAGGTAAGGACCGCACCGGCTGGACGTCCTTTCTGCTGCTGAGCATCGCCGGCGTCGACCGCTCGGTGATCGTGAACGACTACCTGCTGACCAACGAGTACACCGCCGAAGGCATGAAGGCCACACGCGCGGGCATCGCGGCTAGCTTGGGCGAGCAGATGGCCGTCAACATGGAGCCTCTATTGGGTGTCGAGGCAAGCTATCTCGATGCCGGCCTCGCCCAGTTGGATCAGACCTACGGGTCGGTCGATCGCTATCTGACCGAGGGCCTGGGCCTGAGCCCGGTGACCGTCATGACGCTCAAAGCCAAGCTGCTGGGCTGAGCGACACAGATGCCCCGGGTTCGACGAGGGGCCGAACCCGGGGCACGTGTACTTCTCTGCCCGTGCCGTGCCGGATGGGGCGGCAGCGTCCCGTGCGTCAGCGCGATACGGCGATCACGTTGTTTCGGTACGCCCAGATGACGATCTGCACACGGGTTCGCACCTGTAGCTTCTTGCAGATGTTGCTGATGTGCGACTTCACCGTGCTCTGCTCGAGGCTGAGAGAATCCGCGATGTCGTTGTTTCCCAAGCCTTGTGCCAGAAGTTGCACCACATCCATTTCACGCGCACTGAGACCGTGATCCGATCCGGAGCGCGCCGTGGACATCGGTGCCGGCTTGCGCCGCGCGAACTCCACGATCAGTCTCGACGTCAATCTCGGAGAGAGCACCGAGCCACCCTCGGCCACGGTCAACACTGCCGACGAGAGCTCTTCGGGATCGGCGTCTTTGAGCAAGAATCCTGCGGCGCCGCTGTCGAGCGCCTCGAAAACGTACTCGTCGAGATCGAACGTGGTGATCACGATAACGCGGGTCGCCGGAAACTCGGCGAGAACCTCCCTGGTCGCAGTCAACCCGTCGCCGTGTGGCATGCGGATATCCATCAGTACGACATCCGGACGCAGTGCACGCACCTGCTCGTACGCCTCGACTCCCGTCTTGGCATGCCCGACGACGCGAATCTCGGGGTGCCCGGAGAGAAACAGCTCGAACCCCTGCCGTACCACCTGCTGGTCGTCCGCAATAAGGACATCGATCATGCGTTGATCCTCCCGTTCACCGGCACCAGTGCCTGCACAGCCCACTCACCTTCCGAATTCGGTCCAGCGTCCAGTTGACCACCCATGAGCGTCGCGCGTTCGCGCATTCCCACAATTCCGAGGTTTTGCCCGTCGGAGGCCGGGCGAGAACTTCCGAGAGTATTGATCACCCGCACCCGCACCGCGCCGGCTTCTCGGCTCAGACGCACCTTCGACTCACTGCCCGGCGCATGGCGAAGGACGTTCGACAACGCTTCCTGCACGATGCGGTAGCAGGTCAACTGAACTCCGCTGTCCAAGTCGTCGAAGCGGCCGACTTTCTCCAACGAGATCGACGAGATGGTGCGCCTGCAGTCATCCACCAACTCGTCGATGTCGGAGACCATGGGTGTCGGGAAATCGGGGTCTTCCTCACCCAGGCGAAGGATCCCCACGATCTGCCGCAAGCTGTTGAGGGCCCGCTGCCCCTGCTCGATGACGCCGCCCAGCAGGGCTTGCGCTTGTTCGGGATTGCTCGAGAAGAACTTGTCGGCGGCACGCGCCTGGATGATCATGCCGGTCATGTGGTGAGCCGCGACGTCATGCAACTCACGTGCCATGTCCTGCCGTTCGGCGACAACGGCATTCGCGATCTTGCGTTCGCGGTCCCGGTGCAGATCCGCTACTGCCTGACTGTTCTCCGCTGCTTGCTTTCGCAGACGCGCGACGATCTTTCCCATGGCGCCGATGACCAGAAAACTCGTGACGGTGTTCGCTGCCGGCTCGAGGAACAGGTGGGGCAACTCCCCCACCTGAACCTCGGCGACCGTCAGCCCGTCCCGTTCGGTGGTGTACATCGCCATGATCACGTCCATCGCCATTCCGAGGACCAGCAGTCCGACCAGGCGCATGCCTGTCACCCGGATGGACACTGCCATGATCGCGAACCAGAATAGCGGTGTGGCCCCGAGCGATCGACTGCCGAGGAAGAGCATCAACCCGCCGGATCCTGCCAACGTCAGCAGGTAGTACGCGATCGGGTACCGACGGCGCGCACACGCCACAACAGTCAACACCGTCAGGAAACACATAATGCCGACAACGGTTGCCGGATCGCTCAGTACTTGATTGCTCGTCTCGGATTCCGACTTGAGACTGGCGAGGCCGAACACCCAGGGCACACTCAACAGACCGACGATCACCGCCGCAGTAGCCGGGTTGTTCAGGCTGAAACGTCCCCAGCCTCGCGATGCCAGGACTTGCCCCGGGGCATTCTGACCAGCCGAGTCGAACATCCACTCCCCATTCCGCATCCGATGATTGACGTTCATGGTGGCATGCCCGCACCACTTGGTCACACATTCGACGAATGTGAAGGAAATGTTCGATTCTCGGGTCCTACCAAAGGACTAATTCGGAGTGGAAGTACTAGTACTTACGGATCAGCTGAACTGTTCGACCAACCGGTTCACCATATTGGTTGCGCTGTAGTAGTCGAGACGGAAGGTATCGAGCCCCACGGCATAGACATGGTGATCACGAATCGCCGGATGCTGAGCCAACAGGGGAAGTCCCTCGACCGCCTTCACCGCGCCGTCGTCGGCGCTGACCAAGATCAGGGTATTGCCCGCGATTCCGTCGTAGAGATTCTCGGCCGAGACCTGGATGATGTCCTTACGCTTACCCATCGATTCACTGCTCTTCGCAGACTTGGGAATGTCAGCGACCGTGAAACCCATCGCCGTGAGCAACTTCGCCTGCCCGGACTCGTGCGTCCAGATGTTGGCACCGCTGCCGTCCTCGTAGTAGACCAGGGCAGTGGTCGGCTGCGGTGGAAGCGTGATCTTGGCCTTGGCAGCCTCTACCGCACTGTCGAATCTCGCGACCGTCGCCGCGGCGTTGTCTTCGAGGCCGGTCGCCTTACCCAGCACTGCGGCGACTTCCTGCCAACTACTTCCGCCGTAGTCCACCACAATTGTCGGCGCGATGGCCGTGAACTGTTCGTACAGATCGACGACGGAGTCACCTCCAGTCGCCGAGACGACGATGAGGTCCGGGTTTTGCGCCAGAACGGATTCTGCGTTCGCACCGCCCATCGGCAGCACCGCGAGTCCACGTTCTCGAGCAATGTCGCCCCACTGTGTGAACAACCCCTGGGCGTCCGATACGTCGGTGTTCGGTCCCGTCGATGCGGTAGCCACCACCGGAGCGTCGATCGACAACAGCGTGCCTGTCAGCGTCACACTGGTCGAGACGATCCGCTCCGGCTTCGACGCTATCTCCATCAACCCCTTCGGCGATTCCACGGTTCGTGGCCAATTACCCTGCGATGCAGCTGAATCAGCATCACTATCGGCATCCGCAGAACTACATCCGGCGAGGGCGAACCCTGCTACCAAGACTGCGGAGAGCACCTTCAGGGTGCGTGATCTTTTCATTGTGACGCCCACTGGCGGACCACTCCTCGAATTCAAAAGCCCATCAAATTAGGTTAGGCTGTGCTCATGCTAACTCAGGCGGTGACTGAACTGTCCACTTCCCTTGCGACTTCGCCCGACATCGAGACGTCCTGGAATCGGATAGTGCAACAAGGCACGCCGATTATCGAAAATGTTGATACACAGACTGTTCGAGTCACCTTCCTCTGGCGTCAGCCCGAAGAGACTGAGGTCGAGCGCGTCTATCTGGATGCAAATTCGCTGACCGACCATCACGCAGAACAACTCAGCGTGATGCAGCGGATCGGTGACAGTCCGGTGTGGTTCTACTCTGCCGACGTCTCGAACACCTGGCGCAGTAGTTACAGCATCATCCCGGTATCGAAGTCCGTAGTCGACGAGTTCGACTATCCAGGAGTAGGCAAGGAAGACTCGACCCGCCGCACCCGCTGGTTGGGGCTGCTCGAACACCGAATCGCCGACCCACTCAATCCGCTCTCCGCGGGCGTGGACACAAGACGCTCCGTCGCCGAGATGCCCATGGCGCCGGACCAGTTCGGTTGGGATGCTCCGGTTTTCAGGAATTCGGCACAGCTCACCTGGGACAGTTCGACATTGGGTGTTGAACGCCCGGTGTGGATCTACGAGACCGTGGACGACGGGCTGACACCGCTCGAAGAACGCCCACTCGTGATACTTCTCGACGGGCGCCACTGGGCCGAGGTCATGCCCGCGGGTGCCGCCTTCGATCGTGCGGTCCAGACCGGCAAGCTGAAATCCTGCGTTCTGCTGGCCGTCGATTCCGTTGACAATCAACGCCGTTCGCAAGAATTGCCGTGCAACCGCGAATACTGGAGCGCAGTCGTCCACGAACTGCTTCCGCAAGTACGCGCCGTCGCACCCTTTTCGTCTGATCGAACGCGAACCGTGGTCTCGGGGCAGAGCTTCGGCGGACTGGCCTCGATGTTCGCAGCACTCGAGTTTCCCGAACACTTCGCGCTGGTCGCCAGCGGGTCCGGTTCATTCTGGTGGCCAACCGGTTTGAAGCGCGGCGAGGACGGTCCGCCGGGTGGAGACATAGCCGCACGCATCGAGCGCGACGGCGTGCCGGACGGTTTACGCGTTGTCCTCGAAGTAGGTAGGCACGAGTCCGACATGGTCGGGCACAGCGCAGCGGTCGCCCAGGCGTTGGAGGCCGCCGGGGCACAAGTGTCGTATCGGATCTTCGACGGCGGCCACGACTGGTTGTGCTGGCGCAGTGCCCTTCTGGACTCCGTTGTCGAACTGATCGGCCGTCCGTGAACCAGGCCGGTGCCGCTAGTTCAGTGCGCCGCGAATGACAGCAGCCGTGCTGTCGAGAATTGCCCGATTGGGCGTGCGAGGTAGTGCACGCAGGCCGAAGCCGTCACCGCGATTTCGAGGGATGACGTGCAGATGAACATGGAAGACTTCCTGCCCCGCAACAGCGCCGTCGGAGAGATGCAGATTCACTCCGTCGATGGGGAGAGGCCCAGTACGCATCGCCGCGGCGATCTTCTGTGCGACGGCAAAGATCCTGGCACCGTCGTCGGCATCGAGCGCGGACAATCCGCTCGCGTGACGCTTGGGCACGACCAGGAGATGACCGGACGTGAACGGCCGAATATCCATGAAGGCAAGGACATTCGCGTCGTCGTAGACGACACTGGCCTCGGCCTCACCGGCGATGATGGAACAGAAGATGCAGTTCATGGTCTCCGCCCCTGTGCGCCTTTTCGGTAGTGGTGACTACCAGAAAGGCGCACGGGGGCGTAGCCCTTACAGAATCGGCGACGGCGCGTACGCCGCAGCTTCGGGATGGGCGTCGACAAGTTTCCGGACCTCGGCGACAACGGCATCGACCTGAGCCGACGCGGCGCCGACAAAGGCTGCCTTGTCGGCCAGAGCCTCGTCGAGTGCAGCGCGGTCGAGCGGCAGACGGTCGTCGGCGGCGAGGCGATCGAGCAGATCGGGCTCCTTGCCCTCTTCACGCATCGCGAGTGCAACTGCGACGGCGTTCTCCTTGATCGCCTCGTGTGCGGTCTCGCGTCCGACGCCGGCGCGCACGGCAGCCATCAGTACGCGCGTCGTGGCGAGGAACGGCAGGTACCGCGTCAGTTCCTTCTCGATGACGGCCGGGTAGGCACCCATCTCGATCAGCACGGTCAGGAAGGTCTCGAACATGCCGTCGATCGCGAAGAACGCGTCCGGCAGAGCGACGCGACGCACGACGGAGCAGAAGACGTCGCCCTCGTTCCACTGTGCACCCGCGAGCTCGGCTGCCATGGAGCCGTATCCGCGCAGGATCACCTGTAGTCCGTTGACGCGCTCGCACGAGCGGGTGTTCATCTTGTGTGGCATCGCCGAGCTGCCGACCTGGCCGGGCTGGAAACCTTCGGTGACCAGCTCGTGGCCGGCCATCAGGCGGATCGTGTGTGCAAACGACGACGGTCCCGCGCCGACCTGGACGAGCGCGGAGATGACGTCGTGATCGAGAGAACGCGGGTACACCTGGCCGACGCTGGTCAGAACGTGCGCGAATCCGAGGTGCTCGGCGACCTTCGCTTCGAGCTGATCGAGCTTGGCCGCATCGCCGTCGAGCAGATCGAGCATGTCCTGAGCAGTACCCATCGGACCCTTGATCCCGCGCAGCGGGTAGCGGTCGATCAGCTGGCGCAGACGCGTCAGCGCGACGAGCAGCTCGTCGGCGGCGGAAGCGAAACGCTTACCCAAGGTGGTGGCCTGAGCTGCGACGTTGTGTGAGCGACCGGCCATCACGATGGACGAGTACTCGGCAGCGCGCTCACCCAGGCGGGCGGCGACGGCGATGCCGTGGCTGTAGACGTGTTCGAGAGAACGCACGATCTGCAGCTGCTCGACGTTCTCGGTGAGGTCACGGCTGGTCATGCCCTTGTGGACCTGCTCGTGACCGGCGAGTGCATTGAATTCCTCGATGCGCGCCTTCACGTCGTGGCGGGTGACCCGCTCGCGGTCTGCGATGGACTCGAGGTCGACGTTGTCGATGACGCGCTCGTAGTCGTCGATGGCGTCGGCCGGAATGTCGATGCCCAACTCTGCCTGCGCACGCAACACCGCCACCCACAATTGACGCTCGAGCACGATCTTGTACTCGGGAGACCACAGAGCAACAAGCTCGGGGCTGGCGTATCGGTTGGCAAGGACATTCGGGATGCGGCTCACGAGGCCTCAGTCTAACGGGGGCCAAGCAGTGCTGTTACCCCCGATAGTGACCGAGCTAGACCGGCGGCGCCATCACGTCGATCGATTCCAAGAGCATTCCCCTGGCCAACCCCCGTGGGTCCGGGTCGTACTCCCCCAGAGCCGTGATCATCGCGCCGTCGACCATCGCGACGAGACGACGCAGTTGCCCCTCGGGAGCCGACCGGCCCGAGCGTCGAAGCGCATCGGTCAACAGGTCGTCGAGCTGGGCGCGTAGGCGCAACTGCACGTCACGAAGCGCGGGATGACGGGCACACGCGACGAATCGTTCGTAGCGCGAGATCAAACGCTCGCGGCTCTCCGGACGCTTCTCTTCGTCGCCGAGCAGCAGTTCGACCAACAGTTCGACGGTTGATTCGGCGCCCCTCCGACGTTGGGTCACCGCAGCCACTCTGGCGCGCATCGCTTCCATGTCGGCGTTGCCGTTGAGCTCGACGGCGCACGCGATCAGATCGTCTAGTGAGTCGAAGTAGTACGTCGTCGAAGCCAGTGGAAGGTCGGCCCTGGTTGCCACCGCTCGGTGACGAACGGCGTCGAACCCGCCTTCCAGCAATAGTTCAGCAGCGGACGCCACCAGAGCTTGGCGACGTCGTTCGCCCTTGGGCGTAGCTGCAGAAGACACCACGACATCGTGCCAGCAGAGGGCACCTCCGCATGGCGAAACAGCTCGAAGACCCTGCTGTTTGTTACCCGAGCCACTTCTCGAGGCGAATCAGCGCCTCCTGGATGTCGGCTGTCGCACCCGCGAACGAAAGTCTGACCATCCGGTTTCCGTGGACGGTGTCGAAATCGATTCCGGGTGCCAACGCGACCCCGGTATCTGTCAGCAACCGCGCACACCAAGCGGTGGCGCCCTCGTCACCACACAGATGGCCGATATCCGCGTAGACGTAGAACGCGCCGTCAGCAGGAGCCAACTCCGTGATGCCCAGTTTCGGCAGTCCGGTCAACAGCAGTTCACGATTGACTGCGTACCGCTGAACGTGCCCGTCCAACTCGACCTTCGCCTCGTCCGAGAACGCCTCGATCGCGGCGTACTGCGAGATCGCGGGCGGACACACCGTCATGTTCGACGCGAGTCTCTGCAGCGGGCGCCGCAGGTAGGCCGGCACCAACATCCAGCCGAGCCGCCAACCGGTCATCGAAAAGTACTTGGACACCGATCCGATCACAACGGACTCGCGCGAGGTCTCCCAGGCGCTCGACGTGTGCTGATCGCCGTATCCGATGCCGTGGTAGATCTCGTCCGAGATCAGGAGAGTGCCGTGCTGCTCGCACCACGTCGCCAATGCAGCGAGCTCCTCGGGCGAGATCACCGTGCCCGTCGGATTTGCGGGGCTGGCGACGATCAGACCGGCAGGCGGCGCCGGCAACGCCTCGAGCATTTCCACCGTCGGCTGGTATCGAGTTGCCGGCCCACAGTCGAGTTCGACGACGTTGCAGCCGAGCGCGGCAAGGGTGTTGCGGTACGCGGGATATCCGGGACGAGCAACCACCACGGTGTCCCCCTCATCGAACGCGGCCAGGAAGAGCAAGGTGAACGCCCCGGACGAACCGGTCGTCACCACCACGTCTTCGGCGTCGACGGAGATTCCCGAGCGCTCACTGTGGTAGCGCGCAATAGCTTCGCGCAGCGGCAGGATCCCGAAAGTCTCGGTGTATCCGAGTAGTTCAGTGCCGAGAATCTCTCGCGTCGCGCGCAACACCGGCGCGGGAGCGGGCGTCGACGGTTGACCGGCAGCCAACGTCAGAACGTCACCGTGTGTCCGCTGACGTTCGGTCGCGGCCTTCCATACATCCATGACATGGAAGGTCTGGATATCTGATCGACGAGATTCTGAGCGCACACTCCGACGGTAGTCGAACCGTGGTGCGGCAAGAAACGAAGACCACCCATTGTGACGATCCGACAGATTCAGGCACTCAGCATGAGTCGATTCAACGAGACCTGGGCCACGTCACTCGCGCAACATTGATCAACGACTTCCTTCGATCAAAAGGTGCATCAGATGAAAGCTCGCTCAGTGCCCACCGCGGCTCTGGTCACGATCGGCGTTCTCACGGTTGCCTCATGCGGAAGCTCCTCTGATCGTGGCGGGGATTCTTCCGGCGATTACGCCAAGAACGGCAGCTTCACGACGATCGTGAACACCGACCCCGGCAACCTTCATCCTCTGATCACCAATCTGACTGCCACGCAGGCGATCAACAGCTATACCAACGACTCGTTGTTGGCCATCGACCCCAAGACCCGCGCAGCGGGCCAGTATCTGGCCGAAAAATGGAGCGAGAACGGAACTTCGCTGAACTTCACCCTCAAAAAGGGGATCACGTGTGAAGACGGCACGACCTTCACCGCCCAGACAGCGGCGAACAACATCAACTGGGTCGTCGACAAGACCAACGGCTCGCCGTGGTTGGGAGCATCCGTACCCGAAACTGCGGTAGCAACCGCTGATGGTGACGAGCTCACGATCAAGACAACGGAACCCGCGCCCTTCCTCCTCGAGCGCATCGGCGCTCTCAAGCTGGCGTGCCAGGCAGCGCTCGACGACCCTGTCAGTGTTCGAGGCAGCAGCAACGGAACCGGACTGTTCAAGATCACCGAAGTAGTGGCCAACGATCACGTCACGCTCGAACGCCGCGACGGATATAACTGGGGGCCGAACGGCGAAACCACGTCGGACACGCTCGGAGTGCCCGAGACGGTCACGATCAAGGTCGTGACCGACGCCGCGACGACGGCGAATCTGGTCCTCACGGGAACGGTCAACGCGGCCGCGGTTGCCGGCGCGGATATCGAACGTGTGGAAGCTTCCGGCCTTGAATCGATGACGTCCAACATCCTGAGCGGACAGTTCATCTTCAACCACAATGCGGCTCTCCCCACCAAGGACCAGGCGGTACGCACCGCACTCGTACAGGCGATCGACCTCGACGATTACACGGACATCAACACCGGCGGCAAAGGCTCACGCGCTACGGCACTGGCAGTAGTCGATCCGCGGGCATGCGACTTCGACAGCGTCACCGGTGTAGTTCCGAAGTTCGACATGGCCGCGGCGAAGAAGACTCTCGCGGACGCCGGTTGGAAGCCCGGATCCGACGGTGTCCTGACCAAGGACGGTCAAGCGCTGCAATTGACGGTCATCTTTGCCAACTACCGCGACACCACCTCTGCAGCAGCAGAATACGCAATGAAGCAGTGGCAGGAGCTCGGCGCGAAGGTAGAGCTTCGCGGTGGTGACAACAACTTCATCATCTCCAACACATTCGCGGCGAAAGACCTGACGTCATGGTCGATCTCGATCGGACTGACCGTCCAGAGCGACACCCCGAGCATCTTCGTTCCGTACTTCGCCGGCCCCACCCCACCGTCGGGTGTCAACTTCGCATCGATCGACAATCCGAAGTACACCGAACTGGCGGCGAAGGCCTCGGTTCTGCCCGGGCAGGAATCCTGCACGGTTTGGAAGGAAGCGGAACAAGCACTGTTCACCTCGTCTGACGTCGTTCCGGTGTCCACGTCGCCGAACTTCATGTTCTTCAACGGCGCGACGGCCCTGTATGCACCGGTTGGCGGCACCCTGGCCGGCCCTGGCATCCGCGTTCTGAAATAAGCCGGAAGACAAAGCTTTACGTCTGCATCTATTTCTCCGATTCGAAGGATCTACATGACTGACCGTCCATTTGTTCTCGACGACCTCCACCGTGTGGTCACACCCACTGAAACCGCAATCTCTCCCGACGGCAGCGTGGTCGTCTTCGTTCGCTCGGAAATTGTTGCCGGAAAGGCAAATACATCGCTCTGGGCAGTGTCCCGCGATTCCCAGGCTCGTCGCCTCACTGCCGGACCTGCCGATTCGGCCCCTCGGTTCTCTCCGGATGGAACCTCGATCGCCTTCCTCCGCAAGGTCGGCGACTCCGCGCAGTTGCACCTGATCCCGCTCGCCGGCGGCGAGGCCGAAACCCTCACCACAGCAGCATCACTCCCCCTCGGTGCCGGCGCAGCGACCTGGAGCCCGAACGGAAAAGCCATTGCATTCGCCGCCGTGGTCTCGCGTTCGGACTCCACCGATCCGAATGCGCCCATCGTCACCGACCGACTCGGATACAAGGTGGACGGCGCCGGTTGGCTCGGGACCTTCCGGCGCCACCTGCACACCGTCGAACTGGAGACGAAGGCAGTTCGACGACTCACCGACGGTGATTGGAATGCAGACGTTCCGTCCTGGTCACCGGACGGCAAGGCTCTCGCCTTCACAGCGAATCTGGAACCGGACAGCGATCTGAACCTCACGTTCAGCGCCTACCGAATCCTCGTCGACGATCTGTCGGTTCCGCCGCAGCAACTCGGTCACGCCACCGGGGTGCAGGGCTCGACGCTCTGGCACCCCAACGGAGATTCGGTTGTCGCCATCGGCACTCCCGAGGTCCGTATCGGAACTGCAGACCTGATCCGTCTGTCCACCCCCGGTCCAATCGAGACACCGGTCGACGTCACCCTTACCGCTCATCTCGATCGCAACGTGATGCCCGGCGCGCCCGGTTACCCCGGTGGCACACCGGCACTGTCGAACACCGGCGACGAGATCGTGTTCTGCCTGCGCGATCGCGGATGGACGCATCTGTACGCCGTCGACATCGAAACCGGCACCTCCCGCTCCCTCGTCGCCAATCCCAACGAGGTCGTCGCGGCGCTCTCCGTTGCCCGTGACGCGCGCGTCGCCTCCGTCATCGTCACCACACAGCAGTCCTTCGGTGAGGTCGCACTCGTCGACCTGGACAGCGGCGCCGTCACCACGCTGACAAGCTTCACCGCAGAAGCACTTCCCGAGGTGACCCTGTTTGCCGCCGAGGAACGCGAATTCACCATCTCCGACGGCCGTACCGTGCACGGTTGGTTGCTGTCCGCTCCCGAAACCGATGGCGCTGCACCACTTCTGCTCGACATTCACGGCGGGCCGCACAACGCATGGACTGGCGTTGCCGACACCTATCACCCCGCCCACCAGGTTCTCGCAGCGCAGGGTTGGCGCATCCTGACCCTCAATCCACGTGGATCGGACGGGTACGGCGAGGACTTCATGTACGCCGTCAACGGCGCCTGGGGCACCTCGGACCAAGCTGACTTCCTCGAGCCGATCGACGCTCTTGTCGCCGAAGGACTTGTCGACGGGAACCGACTGGCGATCACCGGGTACAGCTACGGCGGATACAGCACCTGCCACCTCACCTCTCAGACCGATCGCTTTGCCGCGGCGGTGGCCGGTGGGCTGATCTGCGATTTCAACGCCATGGCCGGGGTTTGCGATTTCGGTCCGCACCTCGCCTCACTGGCCACCGGAACGACGGTCCCCGAGAACTCCGCGGGGCTCCTGGCTGCCTCGCCCCTCGCCGCCGTGAAGAACGTGGTGACTCCGACGCTGATCCTGCACGGAAAGTCGGACGAGCGGTGCCCGCTAGGTCAGGCCGAGGCCTGGTTCGCCGCGCTGCGCCAGCAGCACGTCCCGACCCGAATGGTGGCGTATCCCGGCGCAAGCCACGGTTTCCTCGTCAACGGCTCGATCTCACACCGAATCGACTACAGCACAAGGCTCATCGAGTGGGTGAAGCGATACACCTCGGCGAAGCTGCCCAAGACCGGCCTGGCCAACGCGTCTGCCGGAGCCGGTGCATGGAAGCGTTCTCTCGACGTACTCTGCGAGCGTTACAGCGTCACCGGTGCTCAATTCGGTATTCTCACACTCGATTCCAGCGGCAAGGAAATCACCCGTACGACGGTGGCATCCGGCGTCATCAATGCAAACACCGGGGTCGAGGTCTCCACCGACTCCCTGTTCCAGATCGGATCCGTCACCAAGGTGTGGACCGCGATGCTGATCATGCAACTGGTCGACGAGGGCTTACTCGACCTGGACGCAACCGTCCGGTCGATCCTGCCCGACTTCGCACTGCAGGACGAGGAAACGGCCGCCCGCATCACGGTTCGCGCACTTCTGAACCACCGCAACGGAATCGACGGTGACCTCTTCATCGACAAGGGTCGCGGCGACGACGTCGTCGAACGCTACGTCGAGGGCCTGCGTGACTTCCGTCAGGTTCATCCACTCGAGGACGGCTTCGCGTACTCGAACTCCGCGTACGTCCTTGCAGCTCGTATCGTCGAGGTTCTTCGCGGCGGCATCTGGGACGACATCCTCAAGGAGCGGATCATCGATCCTCTCGGCCTCGAGCACACACTCACGTTGACCGGAGATGCTCCGCGATACTCTGTGGCAGCAGGACATACGGAAAACTCTGTCGTGATGCCCGTCTGGCCGATCACGCGCTCGATGGGGCCGGCCGGCTGCATCACTGCCAGCATCGGAGACCTACTCACGTTCGCCGAACTCGGACTCCTCGAAGGACGAAGCGTCGACGGCGTGCGGATCGTGTCGGAGGAATCAGCCGCCGCGATGCGTACACCCGAAATCGACATCAGCGATCTGTTCCCGGACAAATCCGGTTGGGGCTTGGGCTGGTTCCATGAAACCTGGTCGGGCGAAGAGATTTTCGGCCACGACGGCAGCACCATAGGGCAGCACGCATATCTGCGTATCTTCCCCCGCCACAATGTCGCGATCGCGCTGCTGACCAGCGGCGGCAAAGCAGACGGTCTTTACCGCGATCTCTTCACCGAAGCCGCGGCCGCGTTGATCGGGCTCGAACCTCCGCAAGCCCTCGCCCCGAACCCCGCGAGTGTGGAGTCGATTCCGGATTCGGTTCTGGGCAAGTACAGCTCGGGTGGAATAGCAATCGAGTTCCGTCGTGGAGAGTCCGCTGACGAAGCTGTGATCACCGTCATCGGTGACGTCATCCCGAACCCCGAGGAAGACGAAACAGCTCCGAAGAAGCCTGCAACGGTAGCTACTCTCGTACCGTCGCAGATCCCGGGGACCTGGACCACCCGTCAATCCGGGGCCGCCGGTTGGACGACGGTACGGCCGCACCGCGACGGCGTGTACGTCGGATTCCGCTTCCTACCACGGGTTAACGCGTGACGACGACCGATACACATACGATGACGGATACACAGAACGCCAGCGAACTCGAGGAATCAAAGATGCAAGAACAGCTTCAAGAACTCGTCGATCAGTGGAGGCTCGAGGCGAACATCCCCGGCGTCTCGGTCGGAATTGTGCATGGCGACAAGGACATCGTCGTCACCAGCGGCATCGAGAGCATCGAAACCCAGCTCCCGGTCACCGACAAGACGATGTTCATGATCGGCTCCACCACAAAGGTCTTTGCTGCAACTGCCGCGATGGCACTGGTCGAGGACGGTCTTCTCGATCTCGACACGCCGCTGGCCGAGTACGTCCCCGAACTGACCCTCGCCGACGACGCAGCCACCCGCACAGTCACGATGCGCCATCTCCTCACCCACACCGGCGGATTCACCGGCGACGCCAGCCTCTCGGCCGGTTGGGGCGAAGACGCCCTGGGCCGCTCGATTTCACGACTGAAAGAACTACGACAGGAATTTCCCGTCGGAGAAGTCTTCTCCTACAGCAACTCCGGATTCGTTCTCGCCGGATACGTCGTAGCCAAGATCAGCGGACTGACCTTCGAAGAGTTGGTCAAGCAGCGCGTTCTGGACCCACTCGACATGAAGAACTCGGCGTTCCTGCCCTGGGACGTGATGACTCACCGGTTTGCACTCGGCCACTACATTCGCGACGGTGAGCCGTTCGTATCCAACGAGACTGGGCTTGACCGCGGCATGACGCCCTGCGGCGGAATGTGGTCCTCGGTGCGCGATCAGCTCGTCTGGGCACGCTACGCACTCTCGGGCGAACACCCCGGTGAGGGACAGCCGCTCGACGAGTCCACCCGGTTGCTGATGCAGAAGCCGCAACGTCCCGCAGCGATGATGTTCGAGGAGGTCGGCATCGGCTGGCTGCTGACTCGGTACGGAACCACCCAGGTAGTGCGGCACGGCGGAAATGTGAGCAATCTCCAGGTCTCCGAGTTCTTGACGGTGCCCGAGAAGAACTTCGCCGTCACCGTGCTGACCAACGCACTCGGCGGCGGAATCGGCAAGAAGATCGTCGACTGGTGCATGGCCAACCTCGCGGAACTGCCCGCTCCGGTATCTCTCGACGTGGTCGAACCCGCTCCGTCGGCCGTCGATGCCGTCCTGGGCAAGTACCAGGCCGGCAACCTGACCATGACCGTCGCGCCCGGTGACGAGGGAATCGGCGTCCGAATGGGCAGCGCGCAGGACCTCGGCGAATACGAGGACATCGTTTGGCCGCCGGCGATCCCGATCGCCTTCGTCAACGACCTCGACTTCGCTGCGCGCGCCGACACCACGCGGACGCTGGGGCGCTTTGTCACCGACGACACCGGACGCGCCGTGATGCTCGAATTCGGCGGCCGAACCGCCAAGCGAGTGGCTTGATCCTGTAGTCGGGTGACGCGGTCCGATTTACGGGACCGCGTCACCCGTCTTCGTCAATGCACAGCCGCGAAGGTACAGACTGGACGCCATGAACTTCATCGGCGAGTCGATTCTGCACCCGTCTCGGTGGAGCGTACGTGCCCGTTCGACCGTGGCATCGACGCTCGTGATCGCCTTCTGCCTGGTGATCGCCGGGCTTGCACTGGTTTTCGTACTGGCGAACTCCCTGCATCTGTCCGCATTGAACAGCTCCGAAGCTCGCGCCACGCAGTTGGTCCAGCAGCTCAACGGAAAGAACCCGGCCGATCTCGACCCCTCGCTTCTGTCCACAGACAGTCAGATCGGAATCGTACAGATCGTCGACGCCGATCACCGAATAGTCGCCCAATCTCCCGGAACCGAGAGTGGCCTCCTGTCCGAACAGCTTCTCGGCCCTGACGAGTCGGACACCTTCGGACGGGTGAAAGAGTCGGACAACGAGGACTACTGGCTGATCGGACGCGGCGCTCAGACGCCGGCCGGACCGGTCACCGTCTTCGTCGGTGCCGACCGCGAACCGGTTGAAACCGTTGTCATCACCGTTGCCGTTCTGCTGGCCATCGTCGGCCCCCTGGTTCTGGCGCTGGCCGCATTTGCCACCTACCGCCTGGTCGGTTCGGCCCTCGCTCCCGTCGAACGCATACGCGCTCGGGTGGCCTCGATTTCGAGTGGTCGACAGGGTGAACGAGTACCCGTCCCGGCCGGGAACGACGAGATAGCCCGGCTGGCAACAACAATGAACGACATGCTTGCACGCCTCGACGAAGGTGCACTGGCCCAGCAACGATTTGTCAGCGATGCCTCACACGAATTACGTAGTCCGCTGTCCACGATCACGACGGCTCTCGAACTGGCACACCACCGCCCAGATCTCCTCGACGACGCGTTGATCGAGGACGCACTACTGCCCGAGGCGCGTCGCATGCGGCAGCTGATCGAGGATCTGTTGATCCTCGCGCGCTCGGACGAAAGCGAACTCGAAAAGATCGGTACCTCCGTCGATGTCGACCTCGACGACATCTTGTTCGCCGAGAAGAAGAGGATCGACGGTTTCTCCGAGGTCAAGGTCACCGCTGCCGTGGCTCCGGTTCGTGTCTCCGGAGACCCCCGAGCGTTGACGAGAATGGTGCGCAACCTGGTCGACAACGCAGTGCGGCACGCCGAGACCCTCGTGCATCTCGAGTGCACCGAAGCCGGCCACGAAGCCCACATCGTGATCGAGGACGACGGGCCCGGAATCCCTGCAGCAGAACGCGAACGAATCTTCGGACGCTTTGTCCGCCTGGACCAACCACGGTCGAGACAAGGGGGTGGGTCCGGACTTGGACTCGCCATCGCGTCGGAAATCGTGGCGGCGCATCACGGAACCATCGCCGTCAGCGAGAGAGTGTGCGGCGGAAGTCGATTCGAGGTGACAATTCCGGTACCGAACGACTGAAGATCAGGCAGTCCCGACAAAGCGGTACCCGACGCCTCGGACGGTTTCGATGCTGTGAGTTCCGAACGGCAGGTCGACCTTCTTACGTAGGTAACCGATATAGACCTCGACGATGTTCTCATCACCTTCGTAGTTGCGGTCCCAGACGGAGCGGACGATCTCGCTCTTGGTGACCACAACTCCGTTGTTGCGCATCAGAAACTCGAGAACGCTGTACTCACGCGGCGTCAGGGTCAATTCGCTTCCCGCTCGCCTCACCTGATGTTTGGCGGGGTCGAGGGACAGGTCTCCTATTTCGAGTATCGCCGGACGTTGCGGAGCTCCGCGCCGCACCAGAGCGCGCAGCCGCGCAAGGAGGACGACAAACGAAAAGGGCTTGACCAGATAGTCGTCGGCACCAAGGTCGAAAGCGTCAGCGAGGTCGTATTCGCCGTCCTTCGCCGACAGCATCAGGATCGGCGTCCAGATCTCCCGGGCGCGTAGGTCCCGCACGATGTCGTATCCATGCTTTCCCGGCAACATGATGTCGAGAACTATCACGTCGAATTCGTCATTGCAGGCAGTCGCGAATCCGTCGTCCCCGTTGAGTTCTACGGCGGTCACGAACCCCTCGGCCACGAGTCCCCGCCGGATCGTCTCGGCCAGGCGCACTTCGTCTTCGACCACCAGTACTCGCATCACCGGCCCCGTTTCGTCGACACACAGTTGTTCGGATGCACCCAGTAGAGCAGACGGTTGGCCCATGACCGAGTTCCGTTCAGCGTTTCTTCAGCTTCGGATCGTCACACTGCATTCATGCCTGCAACTGTGTCGACCGTGCGAAACGTGGTCACCGAAGTCCTGACCGAAAGCACTACCGCGGAAATTGCGGTTGCCGCAATCGTGGTAGCCGCAGCACTGTTCACGTTCGGTTCGATCTACCGAGCTTCCAGCGTTCGGTCTACAGTCCTCCGCACGTGCGGACTCGTGCTTGCCCTGGTGACGCTGTCGATCCAGGTATATCGAAACGGGTGGTTGACGAGCTTCGACGGGCCGGTGACCAACTGGATGGTCGATCATCGGAGCGGCGCCCTGGACCAGATCGCAGCCGCAGTCACAGATCTCGGCAGTCCTGTCGCCACCGCATTGCTCGGGATCACCTGCGGGGTGCTCATCTCGTGGCGAGCGCGTTCGGTAGTCCCAGGCTTGATCGTGATCGGAACCGTTGGCGGTGCAGCGGTTGCCAGCACAGTCATCAAGGCACTAGTCAGTCGCGAACGTCCGCCGACCAATATCCAAGTACTTCTCGAGACCGGCCACTCGTTCCCGTCCGGTCACGTGACCGGCACAGGAGCGCTGTTCGGCATCGCGGTTCTCGTTGTGAGCCTCGACCGAACACCGGCCGTCAAACGCCTTCTGATGCTCCTCGCCGTGACGGTCACCGTCGTCGTCGCGCTCACTCGCCTCTACTTGGGAGCTCACTGGCTCACCGACGTCATCGCCGGAGCCGTTCTCGCGACACTCGCGGTCACTGTGGGCGGCGCCGTCTTCCGGTTCCTCGGCACCCCCAGCCAAGCCGAATCAACTACTGCTGCAGTGTGCTCTGCAGAACCTTCAGCACTTCACGAGCCGCAGTCGGTCCGGTATTGAGGTAGAAGACGTCATCGTCGACAGCAACGGCGTGGTTGGCAACCACACCACGTAACTGCGCCCACAACGGCGCGTTCGTCAACGTCACCGGGTCCCCACCCTGCACCCCGTAGAAGATCCAATCAGCGTCCGCCACGTTCAACTCTTCCTCACTGATGTCTCGGGAGGTGTCGTCGAATTGCTGCGACTCCGGACGCGTCAGGCCGGCGTCCTGGGCGATACTGCCGGTAAACGAAGGAATACCGAAGATGCGCAGCCGATTTCCGTTCTGGCGGCTGAACGACACCGTCGGCGGCGACGAGAGGGAAGCACCCAGGGCTGCGGCATCCGCGTTGAAGGTATCCAGTAATGCCGTCGCCTGCTCTGTCTTGCCTATTCCGTCCGCAACGAGCAGGAAGTCCTGCTTCCAGTTGACGCCGGTCCCCTGCGTTGCCACGGTAGGTGCGATCGCCGAAAGCTGGTCGTACAGCGAATCGGCATCCTTCCCTGCGACATTCATCAAGATCAGGTCGGGGTCGAGCTTGACGATCGCTTCGTAATTCGGCGTGAAGCGCCCACCTGCGTCGACGACATCACCTAGCTGAGTTCGGAATTCGGGGTATGCGGCCGACAGGTACGGCGGCACCAGGTCCGCACCGTCACCACGCGTAGAACCTGCTGGCACGACACCGAGCGACAGGAGCGCATCGGCCTGTCCGGTCGAGATCACCACAACCTTCTCCGGCCGTGATTCGATCGTGGTGTCCCCTTCGAAGTGTGAGACGGTGCGGGGAAATTCGCCGTCCGACTTCCCGCTCCCCATGCCGGCCGGGACTTCTCGCGGAGCGACAAACGCAGAGTCCGTCGGCGCCGACGCTCGGATCTCAGCATCTGCGGTCGAGGCGTCCTCACTCGAGCAGCCACTGAGAGTCGCCACCAAGGCCAGTGCGCCGATCAGCAGGGCACTGCGTGACTTCTTTCGAAAATTCATGATCGTGTCCCGTACGTCGCGATGTTTGACAGATTCGTCCTCCGTCATGGTTAGGTGACCCTACCCTTCTAAGAACTGTAAACTATATCTGTGTCAGATACAGTTTCAGGGCGTGAATCACACGGGATCGATCGCTACTCCACTCGCGTGCCCACCACAGAAGAAACATCGAGATCACTCATCGCTGCGGTCTTCGAATTACGTCGCGCGCTGCGCGAATACATGGACACATCGGGCACCGACGCGACTTTGCCAGAGGCACAATCCGAAGTACTTCATGATGTTGCGCACCATCCGGGCACTCGCATCGGGGCTGTCGCCGATCGACTCTCCAGACGCCCGAACACCGTCAGCACACTGGTGCGCACACTCTCCGACAAAGACCTGATCGAGCGACGGCCCGATCCCACGGACGGGCGAGTGAGCACGCTTTACGTGAAGGACGAACGAAGCGCGCGACGGGACCGTCGGTCCGAACTACGCGTCGGCGTCCTCGCAGAAGAACTGGCATCCCTCGACGAGGGTGACCTCGACACGCTGACCGCTGCCATCGGCATCCTCGACCGGGTCAATCGATCATTGCGAGATCACGCGCCGCGGTGACACTGCTCAGGTGACTTTCCCGCTCTTCTCGTAGACGTCGGCAAAACGCTTCATCTGCTCCGTGATGCCCGTCAGGCTGTACCCCGTACGAAGTTCGACCGGCGCAATCTGTCCCGAAACCACAGCCGGAAGCCTGGTGAAAGTCGGCGAATTGAGCTCCGGTGCATCCGACCAAGTCGGCGGAATCAGGAGGAGATCAGCCGGAAAGACGCCCGGCTCTTCCCAACTCGCCGACGCCCAGAAACCGTCCTCGCTGTCGAGCTTGGCGAATTCGACGCCCATCATTTCGAGAATACTTCCGAGCGGAGTCCATCCCGGCACCGCGTAGTCAAGGCTCGACTCCAACGGAATCACGTATGCAACAGAGATATTCGACCGCAAAGTAGCCAAGTCACGCACTCGGTCACCGAGCGCACTCAACTCTTCCCGTTTCGCCGCGTAGACCGGCGAGGTGTCGGTGCCGCCGATACCCTGGACCAACGAACTGAAGCTGTCCAGCGCCGCTTGCGCCCCGTCGGTGATCTTGACGCCGGCAATGGGAGCAACCTCTTCGACGCGAGCGATATTGTCACCCCAGATGCTGCCGAAGTTCCCGCCGTTGTACGAACTCCAGATGTCGATGACGAGATCCGGGTCCACTGCCAGGAGTTTCTCGGCGCTGATATCTGTGTCAATCTCGCTGACATGGGCAATTCCGCTGAAGTCGAATGCATTCAACGTGGATTCGTCGAGCCTGGAGAATCCGATGATGCCGACCGGAATGACGCCGTATTCGAGTAGCACCGGCGCGGTGTCCGCCGTCGCCACAATTCGTTCAGGGACCTTGTCGAGCGAAATCTGCTGCCCACGCGCATCAACATACGTCCACGCTTCACCGTCGGACTTCGTGTCGGTCGTCGAGGTGCCACACGCTGCCAGTACCGTCGAAAGTGCCACTGCCACAGCCATGAAGATGGCCCTGCTACCGCGTTGGGAACGCGGCGCAACAAAATCGATCACTTCTGCCCCATGCTGTCGAGCGGGTTTCGGGAGAAACCCGAACCCGGAAAGTAAAGTAAGCCTCGCCTACATGGCTAACGGTAGGGCGGATCAGGAGTTGACGCAATCGCGGAGTTTTGTCAAAGAATGTCGAAATTCGATCAGCGGTCCGCGTTCTTTCGAAATGCCGTCGGCGTGACACCGGTGGACTGCTTGAAGGCGGCGACGAAACTACTGGG
This sequence comes from Rhodococcus sp. GB-02, assembly GCF_053470465.1. Taxonomy (NCBI): domain Bacteria; kingdom Bacillati; phylum Actinomycetota; class Actinomycetes; order Mycobacteriales; family Nocardiaceae; genus Rhodococcus; species Rhodococcus sp. GB-02. Next base: position 1,355,352 of record NZ_JBPUKE010000001.1, on the reverse strand, counting down.
CGTCGAGTATCCGATCTGCTCTGCCACATCGGCCACCGCAATGCCTTGGCCGAGCAGGGACATCGCCACGTTCATCCGAAGCAGTACGCGCCACTGGCCGAAACTGACGCCGGTATCCACTTTGAATCGACGAGCCAAAGTGCTGGTACTGACACCGATCTCGTTCGCCCAGTCTTCGAAACTGCGTGGATCGTCCGGTTGAGACAAGAGGTCGCGCGCAATCCGGCCGACCGGCCCCGAATCGGGAATCTTCATCGCTCCGCGCTCGTCGCCGTGAACAACGAGGTCGAAGAATACTCGCTCGGCGCGGCGCCTCGCATCGTCCGACATGTCGCGAGCACTCAGATGCAGAAACAACTCGTACAGAAGCGGCGTGCCGTGCAACGCAACCGGGTGATCACCGAGCGAAGGTCCCTGCCCTACAGCGCAATACACGGTCAAGAATTGCGCACCCGCGGCAACGCGCACCGAGTGCCGAACCAGTGCCGGTATCCACAGACCTCTGCCCGGCAGCAAAGTCCACATCTGAGCGCCTGAGCGTACAACCACTATGCCGGAACGAGGGAACAGAATCTCGTTCGATCGGTGTGCGTGGGTTTCCCAGGTCACCGGTTGATCAGCACTCGACGCACCACCCCACAGAACCAAATCTTCGGGCTCGTCGTCCAATTCGTGTTCGGATACCACCAGCTCGTCGTTCGACGGCACGCCCCACCGGAGCCAATCACCGTCGATCTCGGATTTTGTCCGCCTCACGTCTACATCCCTGGATCGAGCGTCGTCTGTCCAGGTGACTGTAACCGCTGCCCACGCCGAACAGGTGCGGCAGAAGTTGATCCCACCGCACCTGACCGCGAGTTGTCGCTCTAGTTCATGTCGTTCGCAATGATGTTCTCGATATTCCGTTCGGCCAGAGCGGTGATGGTGACAAACGGATTGACTCCGACATTGCCCGGAACGAGGGATCCGTCGATGACGTACAGACCCGGGTACTCCGGCAGGCGACCGTAGCTGTCGGTCGCCTTGCCCAGCACGCAACCGCCGAGGGGGTGGTACGTCAACTGATCGCCCCATGTCTGCACCGGACCGAAGAGGTCGGTCCGGTAGATCGTGCCTTCCTTCTTGTTGATCTTGTCGAAGAGTTTCTTCGCCATGTCGATCGACGGCTGGTTCTGCGAGCGCTGCCAGTTCAAACCGACTTTGCCTGTTGCCGAGTTGAATTGGAACTGAGCACGTTGCGGATTCTTGGCAATCGCCAAGTACAGGCTGACCCACAGTTCGGTACCGGCTGGGAAGGGTGCGATTTCCGCGAAGACAGGTGCGGATGCGTCAGCCCAGTTGTCGATACCCATCACGGGGATCGCCGACTGCTTCGCGCCGGTGGCGTCCCACATGTGATTGGCGCGCCCCACCATCACGTTGCCGTTGTGACCCCATTCCTGTCCAACAGCACCCGGCAAATTCGCCAGCTGCCCTTGTGCTTTCATCGCGACCAGGAGCTTACTGGTGCCGATACTGCCGGCCGCGAAGAAGACCTTGTCCGCCGTCACCGTCTTGGTGCCGACGGTGTTGCCCTGCTCGTTGATCTGGTTCATCACCACTTGATAGCCGCCGCCGGTCGCGGCCGGGGCTACCGAGGTCACGACGTGCAGAGCTGAAATGGTGAGCTTGCCGGTGGCGGATGCCGCAGCGAGGTACGTCTTGTCCAGAGACTTCTTTCCCGCGTTGTTCCCGTAGATGACCTCACTGACCAGGGCAGACTTGGTGACCTGACCAGCAGCTTCCTGCTTCATGTAGTTGAAGTCGTAGACATTCGGCACGAACGTTGTTGTGTAACCGGATCTCTCAGCGGTCTTTCGCCCGGTTCGTGCAAACTTGTAATACTCGGTGGACTCGAACCAGGCCGGGTCGATGTTGTTGACTCCGAGCGCAGCGTTGGCCCGCGGAAAGTACGTCGAGTACATCTCGTTGGAATCGACCCCGGGCAGGATCTCTTCGAAGTAGTTGCGCTTGGGTGTGACGGCCATGCCGCCGTTGACCAGCGACCCACCGCCGACCCCTCGGCCTTGGTAGACCTTGATCCCGCCGAAATCCTCGGCGTCGAGAACACCGACGTAGCGGCTGATGTTCTTGTCCACCGAACCACCGGAGAAGTGTGAAACCGGTTGAACTGTACGGTCTCTGAGCCAGAAGGATCGACCGTCGGGCGAAAGCATCGGGCAGAAGATCTTGCCATCGGACCCTGGTGTGGTCCACGACTTCCCCATCTCGACCATGTGTGTGTCGATGCCGGCCTGCGTCAACCGAAGTGCCGCAACGGCCCCGCCGTATCCGCTCCCGATCACAAGCGCGGGGACACGGTCTCCGTCGTTCAATGCTCGCCTGGGCGCCGCGGCCGCCGTAGTCCACGAGGACGAGAGTGCAGCGGCGCCCACAGCTAATCCTGTTGCTGCCAAGAAGTTTCTACGCGAGAGCGTGGAATTGGTACGTGCGTGCCGTTCGTTGGATCCAGCGCGAATACTCAAGTGTGCCCTTCTCTTTCCGTGACCCCCGCGCTGAGATATACCGGGAGAAACCGAACGAGAAGTCCATACTCGTGGGTAACTTCAAGGAACCGTTGATTTTCCATGAAAAGGGCCGATGAACAGAAAGTTCACCGGCCCTCCGAAAGAACTAGTCAGGGAATTGAGATGCGACCTTCGACGGCGCCGAGTCCGATGTCCTTGCGGAAATGACCGCCGGGAAGCTTGACGTCGGCAATCTTTGCGTAGGCGTCGTCACGAGCTTCGGTCAGATCCTTGCCCACTCCGACAACACTCAGCACACGTCCACCGGCCGAGACGACGGCTCCGTCTTCACGCTTCTTGGTACCGGCGTGCAGGACTCCGTCGGCGTCGGCTCCGGTGATCACGTCACCGGTGCGCGGGGTTGCCGGGTAGTTCTCGGCAGCAATCACGACCGTGACGGCGGAACCGTCGCGCCACTGCAACGGACCGACCGAATCGAGAGTTCCGGTCGAGGCTGCATTGAGTAGACCGCCCAGCGGCGTTTCGAGGAGAGCAAGTACAGCCTGAGTTTCGGGGTCACCGAACCGGCAGTTGAATTCGACCACGGCCGGGCCGTCGACGCCGATCGCCAGACCAGCGTAGAGAAGGCCGGAGAAGCTGCTACCGCGCGCCACCAACTCAGCAGCGACGGGCTTGACCACGTCGTCGACGATCTGCGTGACCATCTCGTCAGGCAGCCACGGCAACGGTGTGTACGCGCCCATGCCGCCGGTGTTGGGTCCGGAATCTCCGTCGCCGACGCGCTTGTGGTCCTGCGCCGGGAGGAGCGGGATCACGGTTTCGCCGTCGACGAGGCAGAAGAGCGAAACTTCCGGACCGTCGAGGAAGGACTCGAGGAGAACCGGGTGTCCGGTCTCGAGCAGTTCAGCGGCGTGATCGCGCGCGGCGAGACGATCCGTCGTGACGACAACACCCTTGCCTGCAGCCAGTCCGTCGTCCTTGACCACCCAGTTCGGTCCGAAGCGGTCGAGCGCGTCGTCAAGCTTTGCCGGATTGTCGACGATCTCGCTGTGTGCGGTCTTGACGCCGGCGACAGCCATCACGTCCTTGGCGAAAGCCTTCGAGCCCTCGATGCGCGCGGCGTCGGCCGACGGCCCGAAGCAGGCGATACCTGCTGCGCGCACTGCATCTGCGACACCGAGAACCAGGGGAACCTCAGGTCCGATGACGACGAGATCGGCCTCGACTTGCTTGGCCAGCGCGGTAACCGCGTCACCCGAGGCAACGTCGACGGGGTGCTGCTCGGCGATTTTTGCGATCCCGGCATTGCCAGGCGCGCAGATCAGGGCCGTGACACCTGGATCGCGAGCAAGAGAGAGAAGGAGGGCATGTTCACGGGCTCCGGAGCCGATTACTAGTACGCGCACGGGGAACAGACTACGGCCTGCGGTAACGGCGCTCTCGGAGTGCTACGGGTGGCGCCAAGGTCGCAGGGTTCGTCCTTTGTGCGAAATATCCGTTTCGAGATGAGATCATATGAATACCTGAATAGGTGAACAGATGTTTTCGGACATCTGTCCACCGAGGAAAGGACACCCGTGAAACTCCACAAACCAGGCGTTCTGACGCTCACCGCAACCGCCGCAATCGGCGCACTTCTGATCACGTCGTGCAGTAGCCCGACCGGCACCAACTCTTCGGGCAATAACGACGGCCTCGTCTTGGCCGACGGCTACGAACTGGGCGGCTACAACCCGGTCGCAGGCTTCGGCGCTGCCGGCGAAGCCAAGATGTACGACGGTCTCGTCCGGCTCACCGGAGGCACCGGCATGCCTGGGTTCGAGCCGTCTTTGGCGGCAGAGATGCCGACGGCCAACGCCGACGCGACAGTCTGGACGGTCAAACTCCGTGACGGGGTCACCTTCTCCGACGGATCGACCTTCGATGCCGCCGACGTGGTTGCCACGTACAAGGCGATCCTCGATCCCGCTTCCGCCTCGGAAGCGCGGTCGTCGTACGACATGATCAGCGATGTCGTGGCCGTCGACGACAGCACAGTCGAGTTTCGCCTCGCCTACTCGTATGCGCCGTTGCTGACGAAGATGCTGATCGGCATGGTTCCGTCGGAGTCGCTCGCGACACCCGGACTGGCCGCCGAATCGCCGTTGAACACCGCGCCCGTCGGTACCGGTCCGTACACACTCGTCGACCTCTCACCGGATCGAGCGGTCTTCGAGGCGAACGAGAACTACTGGGACGGCGCGCCGGAGATCAAGAAGCTGACTCTCCTCTACGTTCCCGATGACAACACCCGCGCCCAACGTATGGTGTCCGGTGAGATCGACGGAACCAATCTTCCTCCGTTGCTTGCCAATACGTTCTCGGGCAAAGAAAACATGTCGGTGACAGCCCATCAGTCGGCAGACTGGCGCGGCCTCTCACTCCCCACGAACAATCCCGTGGCGGGCGACAAAGCCGTGCGTATGGCGCTCAACCTCGCCGCCAATCGCCAGTCGATGATCGACAACGTCCTAGGCGGACACGGCAGAGTTGCGGCCACTCCGATCCCCGAGGTCTACGGCGACTCGTACAACCCGAATGCGACCTTCGCCTACGACCCGGCCGAGGCCGAGCGAATTCTGACCGAGGCCGGCTGGATCGAAGGTGCCGACGGAATCCGTTCGAAGGACGGCCGGCGCGCGCAGTTCACGATCATGTACAACTCCGTCGACACCGTCCGACGTGATCTCGCTCAGGCATTTGCCTCCGACGCTCTCGCCGTCGGCATCGAGGTGGACCTCGAAGCTCTCTCCTGGGACCGCATAGACCCTCGCATCAACCAGGATTCGACGCTTCTCGGCGGCGGCGACGAACCTTTCGACCCTGACACACAGGCGTACGACGCGCTGAACTCGAAGTACATCGCACCCGGGGTCGGCAGCATCTACGACAACGCCAGCGACTACTCCAATCCAGCAGTCGACGCAGGCTTGGAAGTAGGACGCCGCAGCCTGGATCAGGCAACGCGTGACGCCGCGTATCGCGACGTTCAGCAGGCGTACGTCGAGGATCCCGGATTTGTCATCCTCGCCTTCCTCGACCATACGTACGTATCGAAGGATTCCGACTGGCAGATGTCCGGACCGGTACTCGAGCCACACTCACACGGTGTGACCTGGGGTCCGTGGTGGTCACTGCAGACGTGGGCCCGAGGGCAATGACAGCGGTCGACGTTCGGGCAGACGCGCCGCCGTCGCGGGGCCACCGTGACAACTCCCGCCGAAAGGCCATCCTCACGATGGTCGGTCGGCGGGTGTTGTTCATCGTGCCCGTGATCGCTGTGGTGTCCGCGGGACTCTTTGCCGCCGCGTCGATTTCACCGTTCGATCCACTGGTCGGCTATCTCGGCACGCGATACATGACGACCAGCGACGCGGACAAAGCGTTGATCGCCGACCAGATGGGTTTCGACAACCCCTGGTACAGCACGTACTGGAATTGGCTTCAGGGTGTGCTCACCGGTGATCTCGGAATTTCCAGATCGTTCAATCAGCCTGTTGCCCAGGTTATCTCCGAACGTCTGCCGTGGACCCTGCTGCTGGTCGGCATCTCACTCATCATCGCGATTCTCGCCTCGCTGGCACTCGGTGTTCTCGCCGGAATCCGCAGTGGAGGGTTCCTGGACAAGATCGTGTCCGGGCTGAGCGTCGTCGTACAGGGACTTCCGCCGTTTGTCTTGTCGCTGGGGGCCATCGCGCTCTTCGCTTTGACTCTTGGCTGGCTCCCGGTCGCCGGACTGACCGATGGGGGTGCCGATCCCACACCGGGACAGGTCATCCGACACTTGATCCTACCGGTGACGGTGCTCGCCATTTCGCAGATGCCGTGGCTCCTCCTCGCCGTCCGAGAATCCGTCGTGGGCTCGAAAGGCGAAGGGTTTGTCGCGGGCGCAGTAGCGCGCGGAATCCCTACGCCGACCATTACGAAGCGCCACATACTGCCGACGTCACTGGCACCTTTCGTGAACATCGTCGGCGTGCGGTTGCCCGAACTGGTAGTCGGGGCAGTGCTGGTGGAAGAGGTCTTCAGTTGGCCGGGGATCGCCGGCGCCATCGTTTCCTCTGCCCGCGACCTCGACATGGCTCTGCTCGCATTCCTCACCGTCGGTACTACATTGACGGTCATGCTCGGCTCACTACTTGCCGACGTCCTGGTTGCAGTACTCGACCCGAGAGTGAGGACCGATGGCTGAACGACGCTTCAAGATCGCCCTCGGCGTGCTGATCCTCGTTGCGCTGTACGCAGCGATGGTCCCATGGTTGGCCGACGTCGACGACCGAGTCACAGACTTCTCGGCGGCTCGCCTGGCTCCGTCGTTCGATCACCCGTTCGGAACCGACTCGGCGGGCCGAGATCTGTTCGTGCGTATAGCTGCAGGCATTCGAACCTCACTACTCATCGCACTCGCCTGCGCGCTTCTCGCCACGGTGATCGGCGTCGCCGTCGGTACCACGGCCGGCCTGGTCGGCGGCTGGGTGGACAGGTTCGTCATGCGCGGCACCGATGCCGTCAACGCACTCCCCCACCTGTTGCTCGGCATCGTCATCGTCGCAATGTTTCGCGGAAGCATTGCCGCCATCGTGCTTTCGATCGCACTGACCCACTGGACCCAAGTGGCCCGGATCATCCGCTCCGAGATCTTGAGTCTGCGCGAACGACCGTACATCGACGCCGCCATTCTCGCGGGGGCAAGTCGGCGTCACGTGATCATGCGCCACCTCGTGCCGGCGACGGCGCCGCAGGCCTTGATCGCGGTTGTTCTCCTCCTACCCCACGCCGTCTGGCACGAATCTACCTTGTCCTTCCTGGGTTTCGGCCTTCCCCCACACAAGCCCAGTCTAGGAACGCTTCTCGAAGAGGCACGCAGTTCTCTGCTCCTCGGCGGTTGGTGGACGCTGGTATTCCCCGCCGCAGTCCTCGTGATCGCCACCGTCGCAGTTGCAGTCGCCGGTTCGGCCCTGCGGTCGATGCTCACACCCCCTCGACCTTCGGAGTTGCGACTGTGAACCACGGCCTGCGCATCGAATCCCTCACCGTCAGGATCCCTCTACCCGGAGGATCCGTAGTCCACGCTGCGAGCGACATAGACCTCTCCGTTCCGGCCGGCACGGTGACCGCACTCGTCGGCGAATCCGGGTGTGGCAAGTCGATCGTCGCCACCTCGGTCATGAACATGTTGCCGCCGAAAGCTTCTCGAACTGGAGCGGTCACCGTTGGCACCCCCGATCAGGAGATCGACGTCTTCTCCGGCACCGCGTTCCGGGGGCGACATGCTGCGCTCGTTCCGCAATCTGCCGCAACACATCTCACCCCTGTTCGAACTGCGAGATCGCAACTGCAAGAAACCATCGACGCGCTCGGCAGCGATCACACCTGTGACGGCTTGGCGCTTCGCGTCGGACTCGAGCCCTCGGCTCTGGACTGCTACCCGCACGAACTGTCGGGTGGCATGGCGCAACGCGTCGCCATTGCCGGTGCATTGGCCGGGAATCCATCGGTGATCGTGGCTGACGAACCCACTGCCAACCTCGACCGCGAACTCACCGACCACGTCATGAGCCTGCTTCGCGAGTGCGCGGACGCCGGGGCGGCAGTCCTGCTCATCACCCACGACCTGGCATCACTCACCCGCAGCGGCGTCGCGGATCGACTTGCCGTCATGTACGCATCACGCATCATGGAAACCGGTCCGGCTACTCTGGTATTCCAGGATCCACTCCACGACTACACCCGAGACCTACTCGGCGCCTTACCTTCCCGCGGTTTGAATCCGATCCCCGGCTCGCCACCGCAACTGACCGATCTCCCCGACGAGTGCGTCTATCACCTACGACGCCCGGAGTCGAAACAGTCCGGTGGACCGACCGAGTTGGTAACCCTCGGCGAACGCACGTACCGAACATTGCGGAAGGTGGGCTGACATGAGTCTGCAGGCATTGGGAATCACCAGTGGTTACCACCGAAACAGACCGGTGCTCGAGAACATCTCCCTCGAGATTCCGACGGGAAAGCTGATCGGCCTGACCGGCCCTTCGGGCACCGGAAAATCAACACTTGCAAGGATTCTCGCCTCACTGGACGCACCGTGGTCAGGCGAAGTGCGGATCGACGGGTCACCCGTTGTGGGTACCAAATTCTCGGTACCCACGGCACTGCGCGGCACGGTGTCCATGCTGTTTCAGTCGCCCCGTGCATCAACCGACCCACGGCAGACGCTCGCCTCGATCATCGGTCAACCCGGCGATATTGCCGGCAGCACAATTGATGTGGTCGCACTGGCAGCAGAAGTGGGCCTCACACCAGACCTCCTCTCTCGTAGACCCCACCAGGTCAGCGACGGCCAACTACAGCGAGCCTGCCTAGCGAGATCGCTGGCGCAACAACCGAAATACCTCATCTGCGACGAGGCGACGGCCATGCTCGACGCCGCCACGACGGCCGCGCTCATTCGGTTGATCGAGAGTCGCGCCGCTGAAACCGACCTCGGCGTATTACTCATCAGCCATGATCGCGAATTACTCGACACCTGCTGCGACGTGGTCCACGACCTCGACGGCGTTCGCACTTAGGGCGTGTTGTCAAACCTGATCCGGCAGTTCGCGGGCGAGTGTTAATGCATGTCGCGTGATGCGATTCGGATGAAGCGTGGGCTGTGATCGGTCCGTTGTTCCCGAAGGTGAAGGCAACCGGTCAACCGCCGGTAGAGCGGCGCACGGTACTCGAGGCGACTGCGGGTCGGTTTCGGACGGGAGCCCTGTGGCGCGAAGCGCTGGAGGGGTTCAGGAGTTGGGTCACGATCTACAAGACTTTCGACTCGGCCTGAGATCTTCATTGCCGCCTGCACCAAAGAGGCGCTTACTGATCACACGGCACCGTGAACGACACTGGTTTGCCGCTGGCGCGCGCATACGCGACCTCTCGGCGCGTGGACTCGCCGATGTATCCGCCTGGGTTGACAACCAGAACCTGATCGGCCAGGTCGATCTTGCGCAAGTGAAGCGCGTCGAGCAGTGCCTTCTGCTCGACAGAGATCGCCTCGCCTGCTTCACCCGGCGCGACGACGATGACGCCTGCGAACGTCAGATCGCGGTTCACCTCCCGCATCTCTTCAGCGAATCGGGCAGAGCCGCAAATACAGACAATCTCAGGTCGATCAGGCACGGTTCAGTCTCTCATCAACTCGAGAGCCCGCGACCACACCAGTCTCATCAGTCACCTTCGGCAACACACCCCAGCCCATACGAATTAGCACTTGACTCGAACGCATGTTCGATTATGCTTCGTGTAGGGGATCGGGGGATTCAATGACTGTCTTGTTGTCGGACGTGGTGTCTGGTTCTGCGGTGGGGTTACGCGGACGTCTGTGGCGGTTGTCTGCTGCTGAGTTGCGAGAGGCTGCGGTGTCGGCGAGTGCGGAGATTCTGCGCCTGGAAGCCGTGCGGGTGGCGGTCGTGGACGAACTCTCGATGCGTCCCGACGATCAGGTGATCGCCAGCCGCGGAGTGGGTTGCTGGTTGGCGGCGAACACGATGCTGCAGGTTCGGGACGGGAAGAAGATCGCTGCTCTGGGTGCTGCGTTGCGGCCGTTTCCCGCGGTAGCAGCGGGATTTGATTGTGGGGATTGCTCGTTCGATCATGCCGTGTTGATCGTGGCGTTCTGTGAATCACCACCGAAGGGGATGCCGGAGGAGGCATTACCGAAGTGCATCGATTTGTTGTTGGCTGCCGCCTCGGGAGTGGAAGCGACGACAACGAAAGTGCGGAACGTTATCGCAACATTGGAGCGGTTGTTCGAATCCGATGAGATTCCGCCCGCCGAAGACACCGATCGCAACGAGCTCCGCATCGCCTCGACCTTGAACGGTCGGGTGGTGGTCCGCGGAGATTTCGACGCCCTCACCGGCGAAATGCTGCTGTCGGCGTTGTCGAATCTGACGATGCCCACCCAGGCGCCGGACGGAACCCCGGACGCTCGGTCGGCGGCGAAGCGGACAGCGGACGGGTTCACCGAACTGATCCGCCGCTACCTCGACTGCGCCAAGACCGGTACCGATGGTGGGCAACGCCCGCACGTGAACGTGCACATCAACGCCCGCGACCTCGCTGAGCACGGGGACTGCGCCGCACAGTCTTCGGATTCGGGTGATGACGGCTCTCTGGACCCAGCCGATCTTGATGTCGGGCACATGCCGTGGCTCGGGCCGCTGTCGATCTCGCAGACGAGGTTGTTGGGGTGTGATTGTTTCCTGTCGACGGTGTTGCTGGACGATCATGGCGCACCGCTCGATGCGAAACCCGGGAAACGGTTGGTCACCGCCGAACAACGAGTCGCCCTGATCGCCCGAGACAAGGGCTGCGCGTTCCCGGGTTGTTCGTGTGTTCCGGCGTGGACTGATGCGCACCACATTAGGCACTGGGCGAACGGCGGCCCTACGGTGATGAACAACCTTGTCCTGCTGTGCCGTTCACATCACCGGCTGATGCACCGGAAAACGGGGTTCGTCGGAAAATGGGAAATCCGAATCGGAGCCGACAACAAACCGTGGTTCATCCCGCCGCCCTCGATCGACCCCGGGCAGCATCGCAGGCCGGCGAACACCACATTCAAAACCTGAGAACAGCTTCTCAGGCACAACAGAACACGGCCAGGTCCGCATCGGAAGTGCTCCTCCGATGCGGACCTGGCGTGCGTTCTTGCTGGGTCAGCCTGCAACCGTCAAGTCGTAGAGGGTCACCCCGTCCACCGTTGTGGCGGTGAAGTTTTCGGTCACCCACGTCGAGATAGCGGTAGCGGTGCCTTCGGCGTTCATACCGCCACCCATCCCGCCGCCGGCGATGAAGAAGTGAATTTTGCCCTCTGCCACGTACTGTTGGAACTGCGCGAGCGTCGGGGACGGATCGCTCCCGTTGAACCCTCCGATAGCCATGACCGGTGACTGCGTCGCAAGCTGATAACCCGAGGCGCTGTTGGACCCGATTGCCGCGGCGACCCACGTGAACTGGTCGGAGTTCTCTTCGAGTGTGGACACGACCGCGGCTCCCGGTGTGCTGCCCTGCAGTAGACCACCGGCGGCACCGCCACCCATTGCCCCTCGCGTTCTATCGGTGGTCGATGTGGTGGTGCCCGGAGCTATTGCACCACCGGGCATCTGGCCCATTCCTGCAGGTGGCGTTCCGTCCGTCCGACGGTTACCGCCATCAGCCGTGCCGCCGAATCCTCCGAATCCTCCGCGGCCACCGCCTGGTCCACCCATTCCACCTTCGACGCTCGGTCCGGCCGAAACTATGGAGCCGGTATGCGGAGTGTTGATCGTGTCGATCGCGTAGGCAGTCGGACCCGCCAAGCCGGTGAAGATCGCCGCGAGAATCACTGCCACGGCCAGTCGACCTCTCGACACCGCCGGAATCAGCACTGCCACGGCAGCGACGATGCCGACTACCAAAATGGCCCACCGGAGCCACGGTACGAATGACGGCGAACGCCCGAGCAGTACCCACGCCATCGCGACGGTTGCGGCAAAGGACACCGCCAGAATGATGCGAACCCAGAGGACGTCACGATGACGCCACGCCACTACGGATCCTGAACCGAGCAGCGCGGCGATCGCTGGCGCCAGCGCAACGGTGTAGTAGGCGTGGAAGATTCCCGCCATGAAACTGAAGGTCAGTCCGGTCACCAACAGCCACAGTCCCCAGACGATGAACGAGGCGCGCTGTGTGTCGACGCGCGGAGCCTTGCCTCGCAGCACGATTCCCGCCACCAGAAGTATCAGTGCGGCAGGAATCAACCAGGCAATCTGCCCGCCCTGGGCAGATTCGAACAGGCGCGTAATGCCGGTACTCCCCCATATGCCGCCACCGGCCCCACCACCTGGAGCCATACCCCCTGCTGGCATACCCCCTGGCGCCATACCACCCGTTGCCTCGCCCATTCCCGGGAAGCCCCCCGCAGCGGCGCCGGTCGCAGCATCACCAGGACCGCGCATTCCGCCGCCGCCGACGCTCCCGGTCTCGTTGCCGCTCAAGCGTCCGAGCCCGTTGTAGCCGAGCGTCAGTTCGAGAATCGAATTGTTCTGCGAACCACCGATCCATGGACGTGAGTCGGCCGGCCACAGTTCGACGATTGCCAACCACCATCCGGCGGAGACGATCAGGCCGCCCAGTGCAGCGAACAGTTGAAGTACCCGCTTACCCAGTTTCGGCGGTCCGGCGATCAGATAGGTGAGTGCCAGTGGCGGCACCACCAACATGACCTGCAATTGCTTAGTCAGGAAACCGAATCCGCAGAAGACACCGACCAACACGAGCCAGCGGGTTCGGCCGTCCTGCACGGCGCGCATCATCGCCCACACTGCTGCGATCATCAGGAGTACCAGCATGGCATCCGGGTTGTTGAACCGGAACATCAGCGCCGCTACGGGAGTGAGAGCCAGCACCAAACCGGCGAGTAGTCCGGCGGCAGCCCCGAAGTACCGTCGAACCGTTCCCCACAACAGTGCCACCGATCCGACACCGAGCAGCGCCTGCGGCACTAACATCGCCCAGGAGTTGAGTCCGCAGATGCGAACTGACAGCGACATCAACCACAGGGACATCGGCGGCTTGTCGACGGTGATCGAGTTCGCAGCGTCCGAAGAGCCGAAGAAGAAGGCCTTCCACGACACCGAACCTGCCTGTACTGCAGCGGCATAGAACGAGTTGGCCCATCCGGATGCACCCAGGCCCCAGATGTAGGCGACTCCGGTGCCCACCAACAGCACTCCGAGCGCCCCCGGTTCCCAGCGCACCTGACGCTGCGGTTCCGGCGCCGGCACCGACGCGGCTGATCTTTCTACAGTGGCGGTCATCGATCAGCTCCTACGGGTTGTGCGGTGCGAAACACCCAGCGCAGTGCGATGAATCGACTCACTGTGGCAACAAGATTGGCAATGACGAGTACAGCAAGCTCGACGTGTTTGGACGCATCGTGCGCCACAACGTCGAGCACGAACAACGATCCGCTGGTGAGCAGCAAGCCGAACCCGAATACAAGCAGGCCCTGCATCTGGTGCCGGGCGGATCCTTCCGAGCCCCGGATCCCGAAGGTGAAGGCTCGATTGGCGGCGGTGTTGAACACCGCGGTCACCAGTAATGCGACGGCATTGGCCCACTGCGCACCCATAATCGAGTGCAGTGCGAGATAGAGCAGCGCGTACGCAAGCGTAGAAATGACTCCCACCACGGCGAAGCGTGAGAGTTGACCGACCATGCCTCGCGGAACACCCGGAACCAACGGTTCACGGCCGAAACTCGCCCTGAGCTCGGCCAGTGGGAGTGAGCCGGTCGAGAGTGCTCGCCCGACGCGAACCACACCTTTGAGGTCGGCGACTGCCGTGGCGACGATGTCTACCCGGCTGTCCGGGTCGTCTACCCAGTCGACAGGAACCTCGTGAATTCGCATTCCGGCACGCTCGGCCAGCACCAGCAATTCGGTGTCGAAGAACCATCCGGTGTCCTCTACCAGCGGAAGTAGTTGCCGCGCAACGTCGACGCGCATGGCTTTGAAACCGCACTGGGCGTCGGTGAAGCGAGCATGGAGCGCGCCTCGGAGGATGAGGTTGTAACTACGCGAGATGAACTCACGCTTGGGGCCACGGACCACGCGGGACGAACGTGCCAACCGGGACCCGATGGCGATGTCCGAGTGTCCGGAGAGCAGCGGTGCAATCAACGGCATCAGGGCGTTGAGATCGGTCGAGAGGTCGACGTCCATGTACGCGACCACGTCCGCGTCGGAATCGCTCCACACCTGCCGAAGTGCTCGACCACGGCCCTTCGCATCCAGGTGCACGACCCGGACATCGTCGAACTCTTCGGCGAGGGAACGTGCGAGCGCCAAGGTGTCGTCGCCGCTGGCGTTGTCCGCGATGGTAATTCGCGCAGAAAATGGCACCTGCGTGCGTAAATGATGGCGTAAGCGACGCACGCACGTCTCGAGGCCCGCCTCTTCGTTGTATACCGGGACGACCACGTCCAGCACTACAGTCGTCGCGGAGAGCTCCCCTGCGTCCGTGCTGCCCGCGGTCTGCATGGCTTCTGTCGTCATGCGTCCTAGATTTGTCGGGCCTGCTCCGACGAACCTGCGTCCAGCCTGGGAGTTTCCTGGCAACCGGACGCGGGCTAACCTCGGGGTATGCCTTCAGTCTTCAGCGCCATCATCAACGGGGATCTACCAGGACGTTTCGTGTGGGAGGACGACGACGTTGTCGCGTTCCTGACCATCGCACCGGTAACGCAAGGTCACGTACTTGTCGTACCGCGAGCCGAGGTCGATCAGTGGCAGGACGTAGATCCTGAACTCTTTGCCAAGGTCACCGCTGTTGCCCGCACCCTGGGTCAGGCTGTGAGGAAGGCGTTCGACGCGCCGCGGGCCGGTCTCCTCATCGCAGGTCTGGAAGTTCCGCATCTTCACGTTCACGTCTTCCCCGCATACGACATGGGGAACTTCGACATCAGTGGCGCCGACACTTCGCCGTCACCCGAATCTCTCGACGAGGCACAGACCAAACTCAAGTCGGCACTACGCGACCTCGGCTTCGAGGCAACAGTTCCGACTCGTTGATCGCGTACCTTTGACCGAATTTCGCTGGCCGATAACTGGACTCCCCGCCGCAGCCTCCAACGGAGGTTGCGGCGGTCGCATTTTTCGCTCCTACCGACCGTGACCTGCGATTGCACACCGAACAGTCCGTTTCGCGCTGTCGCGCGAGCACGAGTTTCGCTGCTACCGTGGGGCGCTGGTCCGGGACCTAGGGCCCTAAAACTAGTTCACGTGTTAACAGTCGGAGGACAAGGGAGCAATGCAGGAACGTGCCAAGATCAGTCGGCGTCAGATTCTTCGTGGCGCTGCCGATCGGTTCGAAGTCACGGGGTACGGCAGCACGAGTATGAACGACATCGTGTCCGCGGCGCAGATGACCAAGGGCGCGGTCTATTTCCACTTCTCGTCCAAAGACGAATTGGCTCAAGCTGTCATCGAAGAACAGCACCAGATCTCGATCACCGCCTTCACCGCAGTTGCAGCCACGGGCGCACCGGCACTGGAACAGCTCGTTATGGTGTGCCACGAGATGGGCCGCCAGCTTGTCGCGGACCCGATTGTTCGTGCGGGAGTCCGACTTACCCTCGAATTGGCCTCTGCTGACGGTTCGCAAGGTCCGTACCTCGCGTGGATCCGCGAGCTTCGAAAACTGGCCGAGGCCGCGAAACGCGAAGGCGATATACGCGACGACGTGGAGCCGGAATCGGTGGGCCGCGTGGCGATCTCGGCATTCACCGGCGTTCAACTGGTTTCGAACGTGCTCACCAGGCGAAGCGATTTGGACGACCGCATCGACGAGTTGTTCACTCTCCTGCTGGCCGGCGTCGTCTCCGACAAGCGCCGCGGCGATGTCGACAGCCTTGTCCGCTGCCGGCTCGAAACATACGCTTCCTGATCTGGAACACCCCGACGCTCGGATGATTCGGCATATCCGCACCGAACCTTCCGGTCAGCTTCGTCGATTCGTACAAGACCCCCCGTCGTCGACTCATTATCGTCGAATCCACGAATAACCCAGATATACGGATACCGACGAAGGGCTTCTCGAATGACCGAAACTGCCACGTACGTTGAGAGCGCACAGCAGGAGATCGCTGCTGTACTGGCCGAAGCGAAGACCGATGCGTTCGTCCACGCACGCGACATCGATTCCGGCGAAGAGTTCGGCTACGGCGCTGACGAAGGTGTCATCCTCGCCTCCGTGTTCAAGATTCCTGTCGTACTCCAGTACGCCCGTGAAGTAGCGGCATGCACCCTTGATCCGACCGAGCACGCCACGGTGACCGCCGAGTTCCGCTCCGGCGGCATCGGTATCGGCGGCTGCGCCGACGATGTCACCGCCAGCTGGCGAGACCTCGCTCTGCTCATGATGAGCTTCAGCGACAACGCCGCCACGGATTTCTTGTTCGAGCGTCTCGGACTCGACAACATCGTCGCAACGCTGCGTGGGCTCGGTTTGGAGAAGACCAACTTGGTCCGCGACTGCCGCGGTTTGTTCAAATCGGTCTACGACGACCTCGGAGTCGACAAGGGCACCTTGCTTGAAATGCCTCCGATCGAAATTCTCCGGACGATTTCCGTCATGGATCCGGCCCGCTCCAACTCCAGCACTCCTCGTGAGATCACAATGTTGCTGGCTGCAATCTGGAGGGACGAAGCCGGCCCCGCGTCGGCCTGCGAAGAGGTCCGAACGATCATGAGCAAGCAGGTCTGGCCACACCGCCTTTCATCTGGTTTCCCCGACGAGGTCACCGTCGCTGCCAAGACCGGGACATTGGGACTGGTACGAAACGAAGCCGGCGTCGTGGCGTACCCGGACGGTAAGCGTTATGCCGTCGGTGTCTTCACCAAGTCCCACGCACTCACTCATCGTGCCCCGAAGATCGACGCCTCGATCGGAACCGTCGGACGCATCGCAATCGAAGCACTTCGCAACAACTGACCGGAACCCACCGATAAAAATGCGGGTCGCGCCGAGAAACCAGCGCGACCCGCATTTTTCGGCTTTCGAACTAGCGTGGACCGCGCAGACGAAGATGCACCATCAACCGGAAGCGAACGTTGGGATCGTCGAGATCCAACGCGGCCATACCCTTCAACTTGCTGAGTCGATACCGAAAGGTGTTGGGGTGCACGTGCAATGAGGCCGCGGCGTCACCGACGTCGCCGAAGGCGTTGAGCCACGCATCGAGGGTGTCGACGAACGAGGTCGCATGGGCAGCGTCATGGCTGGCGATCGCCTCGATTGGCCCGAGGTCCGAGAATCCCTCGGCCGCAGCTTCCGACGCGATCTCCAACAGAATGGCGTCGACGTGGACGCTACTGAAAGTGGCGACGCTGCCCGACGCTCGTCCCGCCAACAACACTTCGAGGGCATGTTCGGCATCGCGCTTCGATCGGCTCAACTGAGCCGGTCTGGTCACGACCCGGCCGATCCCGATGATCGTGTCGCCGGACGCTCCGGTGCGGTCCAGGAAATCCGAGGCCACACGGAACGCCTGCAGCTCGGCTTCTGCCGGGGAGTGCCCTCGCACAGACAGCACCGCGTAGCCGGTTCCGTTGACCAATGCAGCCGCCGACTGCGAGTGGACCGCGCCTAGGTGCATGGCCAGAGCGTCGGTCAGCCGCACCACGTGGGCGGCATCGTCCGGCTTCGACGATCCCTCGAAAGACCTACGACCCAAGGCCATCACGAGTGCAGGACCGGTCCCGAGGCCGAGGCGATTCATCGCGTCGACCGCACCGGACCCACCGTCGAGAAGGGTCGCGATCAGGTCTGCGCGCAGTCGACGCTCGGCGTCGGCGCCGCCGCGCAACCGCAACATCTGCAGCGCGATCAACCCGGCCGAATCGCGCAGTGCACGCATCCGGTCCTCGGACATCGGCTCACCGGTTGCCACCCACATCGAGCCGAGGAATTCGTCGCCGGCTCGGATGGACACGGCGATACGTCCCATTTTTGTACCGAGAGTCTCCGCCGACACCCACACCGGATCGTCGCTGCGATAGAGCCGGTCGAAGACCCCTGCCTCTTCGAGCACTCGAATGTACTGGTCAGGAACTTGCCGCTCCAGAACGGTCGCGATACGTGGACCGTCTCCTTCTTCCTGGCGTCCGGAGAAGGCGATGACCCGTGAGCTTCGGTCCTCGATCGTGATCGGGGCATCCAAGAGCGCGCTCACGGCGTTGGCGAAGGCGAACAGATCGCCGGCCGGTCCACCTCCGCGTGAATGGATGTGCCCGACTTCGTTTCGGGCCGAGAGCACCGAATGAAGCAGGCTTGTCAGCTGAACCCACGAAACTCCGCGGGCCAACGTCAATACGACGACGCCAGAGGACATGATGGATTCTCGATCGGCGTCACTGACTTCGGTGGTCACTCGCGCGACCACCACGCGCACTCCGCGCTCGGCCAGGCCGGCGACGGACTCCGCGATACGTTCACCGCCGGTGATTCCGACCAGCAGCACCATGGAGTCGGGCGTCGAGGGTGAGTCGTCGTCAGGATCGTGAATGACCACCGAGGCGATCTCCTGGACCGCATCCGGGTCACCGACAACCGGATTCAGCACCGTAGTTCCCACGTCTTCGAGAAGCCGCACCAAACTGATGCGAGGTCGTACGGTGCCCACGTCTATCACTCCTTCGTCCTGTGAACGAAGTGTGTCATAGTGATTCGTCAAAGCCGATCCATGCCGATCCAATCGACCGAGGTGGTAATGGCTTCGAGCAGGTCAGGGATCGGTTCGACGCCGATACCCGGCCCTTCCGGAACCTTCACGCAACCGTCGTCGAGTACGAACGGCTCGGTGATGTCTTCGGCGAAGTACCGGTCGGAAGCCGACGTATCGCCTGGTAGGACAAATCCAGGGAGCGCGGCAAGAGCGACGTTGGCGGCCCGGCCGATTCCGGTCTCGAGCATTCCGCCGCACCACACCGCAATACCGTTGGCCTTGCAGACGTCGTGGATACGACGCGATTCCAGATAACCGCCGACACGTCCCGGTTTGATGTTCACCACGCTGCACGCACCGATGGCCAGCGCGTCGGCGGTGACCTTCGCGGAGGTGATCGACTCGTCCAGGCAGACGGGCGTCCGCATCATCTCGGCCAACCTGGCATGGCCGCGCAGTTCTTCTTCGGGAAGCGGCTGCTCGATCAGCAGGAGATCGAAGTCGTCGAGCCGCTGGAGATGGCGCGCGTCAGCCAAGGTGTACGCGGTGTTCGCGTCGACCTGGAGGAGTACGTTGTCGCCGAACCGCTCGCGGACTGCGCGAACCGGCTCGATGTCCCAGCCCGGTTCGATTTTCAGTTTGATGCGTAGGTATCCGGCGTCGAGGAAGCCGCCCACCTCCTCGAGCAGTTCGTCGATCGAATTCTTGATACCCACCGAAACACCTGCGGGTACCCGATCGACCACTGCGCCGAGATACGAGGACATGCTCGTCCCGGCGGCGCGCAGTTCGGCGTCGAGGAAGGCGGTTTCCAGGGCAGCTTTGGCCATAGGGTGTCCGGCGAACTGTTCCATCGTCGCGCTCAGTGCGTGCACGTCGGGATCGGTGAGTTCCCCCAGAGACGGGATCAGGAACTTGCGAAGGACTTCGGCGGCGCCGTCCGTGTATTCGGAGCAGTAGCGAGGCTCGGACATCGCTACGCACTCGCCCCAGCCCTCCGACTCCGAGCTGACTACCTTGACGAACAACACGTCCTTGGTGGTCTCCGTGCCGAACGAGGTTCGGAACGGCGCCTTCAACGGCATTGCCGCCCGGCGCAATTCAACTCCGTCGATCTTGACGATGTGGCCTCCGCTGTTGTTCTGCCGACCTGTGTTCCCGGCGCACGGTCAAGCACGTACTTTCCAGTTCTGGTGACGGCGAGAACCACTCCGTTCTCGGAGAGCACGCCCCCGAGAGTTTCGCGGACGGCCAGCCGCCAATCGTTCGCCGCCACCGGGTCCGACTTACGCAGTGTGTAGACGTCATTCGGCGTAGCCACCGTGACGAAACGATTCTTCGTCGACTTCAACACGGGCAGGCCGGCTTCGGAGACGGACAGCAGTTCGCTCGCCCCCAATGACTCGGGAGTCGGGACTTCTCCCGAACCGGCGACGACGTCGGAAACCTTGCTGCTACCGATCTCCCAGTCGATCAACAACCGGTCGCTGTCTGCGCCGCCGTTGAGGCTGTCGTTCATCGGCGCGTAGAAACGCGGCAGATACTGGACCGGAAACGCACCGAGTTTCGAGACGTTGAAATAGGCATTGCGCGCGACGAGCGGGTCGAAAGTCCACCGCACGTGGAGAATTCCCCGTTCCAGTGCCCACGCCCGCTGGAACAGTTTCAACGCCAAACCAATGTGCCCGTTCTGCACGTTCGGGAGAATCCCCGTGATGTGCGAATGCAACGAACGATGTTGTGGCTCTTCGAAGAAGGCAACCGAGCCACCGATCAGGTCTCCGCCACGAAAAGCACCGGCTACGTAATTACCGGAGTGCGAAAGCGCTTTCATCATGTCCCGGTGTACGGGCGGATTTCCGCTCTCCGGCTGCCATACCTTTTCGAACAGACCGAATACCTGTTCCAACTCGGCATGCCCGGTGACGGTTTCGATGGTCACACACGCAAGCAGAGCGGCCTGTTCGGCTTGGCTGATCGCCTGACGCATCCGCGAAGGCGAAACACCTCCCACTGGTTGAGCAATCTTGCGTTGGACATTGTTCGGCGACGTCATCGTCACAGTCCTCCCTCCAGGACTCGAGTCACCAGACCGGCCAACAACGTGGCGCGCGGGACCATCTGATCAATCTCTACGTGTTCTGTGGCTGCATGGGCCCCACCGCCGACGGCACCGAGGCCGTCCAACGTCGGGGTTCCGACTGCAGCGGTGAAGTTTCCGTCCGAGGCACCGCCGACGGCGCAGTCGCGCAGCATCCCCAACCCGCTCTCGCTGCTGACCTGATGAGCGAGAAAGTAGAGCTTCTCCGACGACGCGGATTCCAGAGGCCCACGGTTGGGTCCCCCGGTCACCGAAATTCGACTTTCGGCCAGCACCGGTACCAGCGCGCGGATCGAACGATCGATGCGTTCCTGTTCCTTCGCCGACCACATTCGAACGTCACACCACAGTTGTGCCTGCGCTGCCACGGTATTGGTGGTGGTTCCGCCACTGATCACCGACGGAACCACCGACGTCCCCGCCGCCGGGTCCGCGAGCTCCACCACGGCCTGAATCTGATGTGCGAGCTCCACTACAGCGTTCACGCCTCGCTCCGGTTCCAGTCCGGCGTGTGCAGCGCGTCCCTCGATGTCGACGCAGTACAGCGACATACCCTTGCGCGCGGTCTTCACTGCGCCGTCGGCGGCGGCTTCGAGTACCAGCACCGCGTCGACCTGACGAGCTTGCTCCTCGATCAGTGCGCGCGAGGTCGGGGAGCCGATCTCCTCGTCGGAATTGAGGAGCACAACCACGCCGTCGAGCGACGGAAGCGACGCGAGCGCATGGAAGAGCTGGACGATGCCGGCCTTCATGTCGAAGACTCCGGGTCCGGTGGCGATGTTGTCGGTGACGGACCAGGGCAACTCCGCGAGCGTTCCGAGCGGCCAGACAGTGTCGAAATGGCCCAGGAGCATCACCTTCGGCTCCGTGCCGAAGGACCAACGCAAGTGCTGACGACCGTCGATTCGAATACGTTCCGGTGCGCTCCCGAGATGGCGTTCGCCGATCTCGGCCACCACGTCCGCACACGCGTCGACTGCGCTGAGGTCGGAACTGGGCGACTCGGCGGTTACAAGCGCCGCCAGGTCCGCCACCATTGTCTTCTTGTCCACTCCGACGCTCTCCTGTCACCGACTTGCAACTTCGCAAGTTCAGCTTGGTCGAAGCGACCCTGTCGGATCTTGTCCAAGACTCCTGTCCTTCGGGCCGGGATTCGTCGTGTGCCACGAACAGCTGCGTGTAATGAGCAGCTGGGTTTCGTGAAGCAGGTATGTCAGGTTCCGATCTCGGTTCGGGCGGCTAACAGCTCGGGGAAGAAGCTCAACTCCAACGCACGTTGCAGGAACCCGGCACCACCACTCGATCCGCCGGTCCCCTTCTTCATGCCGATCACCCGCAGCACTGTCCGAAGGTGCCGGAACCGCCACAACTGGAAGCTTTCCTCGAGGTCGACCAACTCTTCGAATGCCTCGTATGCCGTCCAGTGCTGCTCGACGTTCTCGTAGATTGCCTTGACCAGCGGAATCAACTCGTCGTTGCACACGTAGGGCGCACTGACGTCTCGTTCGAGAGCCGACGCCGGAACGTCGTAGCCCTGTCTGGACAAGTACCGCCAGAACTCGTCGTACAGCGTCGGTTCCCCGAGCAAGGTTTCCAACAATTGGTGGGCAGACGGATCCGATTCGAACACCTTCAGCATGCCCGCGTTCTTGTTTCCGAGCACGAATTCCACGGCGCGGTACTGGTACGACTGGAACCCAGACGAGTTACCGAGAACGCCCCTGAACTCCGCATACTCCGCCGGCGTAAGTGTCGCCAACACCGACCACTGCTCGGTCAGAGTGGCCTGGATGTGTTTGACGCGTGCGATGCGCTTGAAAGCGACCCGGATGTCGTCGGCAGCTATAGCTGCTCTGGCCGCCCGTATCTCGTGGAGAAACAGCTTGAGCCACAACTCACTGGTCTGGTGCTGAATGATGAACAAGAGTTCGTCGTGGTGCTCCGGCTCGCTCACCGGATGCTGCGAATCCAGGAGCGTATCGAGTCCGAGGTAGGCCCCGTAACTCATCTTTTCGGAAAAATCGGTGACGACGTCGTCTTCGATCTTTCGTGTGCCGTCCGTTGCCGACATCTTCGTTCTCCTTCTCAGAATTTCGCCGGGGTCTGCGGAACGATCATGGCCACCAAAGCGGCAGCGCTCGTCGCTCCGACCAGGACTCCGAATGCAGCCATGTACGAGAACTGGTCCACCATCCATCCCATCACGAGCGGGGTGATGAAACCGGCGAACTGACCACAACCGTTGATCAAACCCATTCCGGAACCGAGGAATTCGGCGGGCAATGCCCGCAACGGCATCGCGAAGATCGACATCGAACACAGACCGCTGATGCCCAGAGCCAAGGTCTCGTAGAACGTGAACATCGCGACGGTGTCGGCGGTGGTCATCAGGAACAACAGGACTGCCGACGTGGCCATACACGGAACCAGAAGAATCCGGGCCCGGTCGTGGAAGTACTTGTCCACCAATCGCCCGCCCAGAATCGTGGCCAGCGCCGTGACGATGAAGGGGATCGCGGCAAAGATTCCCGTGTCGATCAGCGAGAGTCCCTTGTCGTTGAGCAGATAACTCGGCACCCAGGTCATCAGCCCGTACGCGGACATGTTGGCCAGACAGAACAGAATTGCGAACTTCCACACCGACGCGGACTTGAACACCGCGGCGCGAGAGTGCTCGCTCGCCAGAGGTTGCAGCGCAGCCTCCGGATCTTCCGAGATTTCCGTGTCCAACGGTGCCGGCAGCACCAACCACACCACCGTGCCGATCACAGCGCCGACGATCGCCACCAGCCAGAACGCGTCACGCCACCCAACAGCCATGAGGACCGGTGCGATGATCAGCGGTGCAACGCCGGGGCCGAGGTTGTTGGCGCCGAGCATGAAACCCATCGCGGTCGCTCTGGTTTTCGGACGCGTCCGCTCAGCCAAAGCCTTGAACGACGCAGCCGGAAAGAGCCCCTGGCTTACGCCGAACATCGCACGCATGACCATCAGCGAAATGAGCCCCCACGCGAACCCTGTCAACGCGGTGAACACCGACCACAGGATCAACGCAACGATCAACAGTGGCCTGGGTCCGAAGCGATCAGCCAACATTCCGCCGGGAACCTGCCCGAGCATGTAGAAGATCGCGAAGACCGAGACCACACCACCCAACTGCGTACTGCTGAGCGAGAATTCGTCGCCGATCATCGGAAGCGCAAGACCGATCATGACGCGATCGACCATGTCGATTAACCAGATGGTACTGAGCAGTCCAACCGTTACGGTTGTCGTGCGCCGAATCGACTTGTTGTCCATCATATTTCGAACCGAACCGCCGCTCCCCCGCGATGATTCTTCCACTCTGACGCGTTCCGCCTTCATCAAGCCTCCCGAATTGTCTTGTGCCGCATGGACTAGAACATTGAAAAGACTGATGAAGTGTGACAGCGAACACGTCTGCCGTATTGGTCCGTTTCACCAATACCCGAAGCAACGTTTGGTCGATCGGAACATGTTCTGCCCCAACAGATGACAAATGCCGCCGACACACACGGTGTCGGCGGCATTTCGAGATCGAGTCGTTACCGCATTACGTGCGATTGGCGACTGCCACGATTGTCGAGACGCCTGCGGCTGCGAGCCGAGCATTGACAGTGATCAGACCGAGAATGTCGTCGACGCTACCGAGTGTGTGCGAAATCGTGCGATCCGAAGTCCGTCGCGAGCCGGGAACAGCTTCGGCGAGTTCAGCTCCCGTAGTGGTGGGGTGAACGATCTCGAGAGTCCATTCGTCACGCAGCTCGACCGGCTTCAGTGTGTCGGCCTTGCGCACTGCACGCTCGGCGCCTGCTCGGATCTGCTCGCACGCGAGCGACGGCGGCAGCGAATTGGTTGCCGACCATCCGTGTGCCTTCTTGACCTCGACGGTCTCGGTTGTCGGCGAGGCCGCATCCACCAAGCCACAGATGATGTCGTCACCCGTTACCAGGCCGACGGGAACGCCCTGGGTGGCAGCGTAGAGGGTGTTGACGTCGGTCTCGGAGACGGACTTGCCGTCGAGGCGGACGTCGGCGAACAAACTCGAGAACGTGTGCGCCAGGACACCGGGTCCACCGGCTGGTGCGTGATAGCCGACAAACAGGGCTACGTCGTGATCCGACGTCATTCCTTCGGCCATGCATTGCATCTTGGGTGAGCCGAAGATCAGGCGCGCCCGTGGATCCAGGTCGGCGTGAAGCAGGTTGTCCATCGTTCCGTGGCTGTCGTTGACCAGGACGCTCGTCGCACCGGCGTCGAACGCACCGGCGATCGCAGCGTTGGTCTCGGCGGTCATGAGCATCTGCGCACGGTGGTAGCCGCCACCGCCGCGGATCGTCTGATCGAGCGTCGCGATACCCGCGATACCCTCCATGTCCACCGAAATATAGACGTGCATTCCTGTCCTCCATCAATCTCAATCGGATGAATTGGTAGCTTCGCTTTCACCTTCACACTCGACGGCATCCGTTTCTTGTCCGGTCGAACGGTGAGTCGGCCTCCATTTGGGACGTTCACACCAGAATCCGATACCCCGGCCGTGAAACCATCGGGACATTCGCCGGGCCAGGCGGTTCGACCAACGACAGGAGTGCAACTCTGATGCAGGTCCACGACATCGTGTTCACCGGCGGCCGCGTCGTCGATCCCGCATCGGGGACCGATGAGGTTCGCAACATCGCGATCACCGGCGGCAAAGTCTCGGCTTGGGGTCACGACACGATCGAAGCCCGGCAGACGATCGACGTGACCGGTCAGGTTATCTGCCCCGGATTCATCGACCTGCACAGCCACGGACAGGAAATCGCCGAGCAGCGACTTCAGGCATTGGACGGAGTCACGACGGCCCTCGAGCTGGAAGCCGGCGTCATTCCTGTTGCGAAGGCATATGCGCGGGCCGGCGCCGAGGGCCGCCCGATCAACTACGGCTACGCGACGTCGTGGGCTCACGCCAGAATGATCGAACTCTCGGGAGCCGATCCAGACGGCGACATCAGAACGCTCCTGCACCATCTCGGTTCCCCGAGCTGGCAGGGCGAGCCCTCTGCCTCCCAGCGTGCACACATTCTCGAACTTCTCGAAAACGATCTGGCCGCAGGCGCTCTCGGCATCGGCGTGGTGGTCGGATACGCCCCGAAATCCGATCCGACCGAGTACTTGCAGGTGGCGGATCTCGCGGCCCGCGCCGGTGTCCCCACCTACACTCATGCGCGCCCGCTCATCTCGGCCGATCCGTCGAGTCCGGTGGACGGCGCCGTCGAAATCGCCCGCGCAGCAGCCGAAACCGGCGCACACATGCACTACTGCCATGTCAACAGCACCTCGGGAATGCACGTCGACCATGCACTGTCGGTGGTGGCGCAGGTTCAGGCCGCCGGATCGCGCGTCACCACGGAGGCGTATCCGTACGGTTCCGGGTCGACAGCCGTCGGAGCTGCGTTTCTCGATCCCGACAAGCTGCACCTGATGAATCTGACACCACGATCGTTGACATTCGTACCCACCGGCGAACGTATCGCGGACCGCAAACAGCTCGAACATCTTCGGGCAACCGACCCCGGTGGACTGGTGCTGGTGGAGTTCCTCGACGAGAACGACACCGTGCAGCGCGAGTTCCTCGAAAGGGCGATGACTTTCGACCGCGCCGCCATCGCGAGCGACGCGATGCCACTGACCTGGCCTGGCCGTTCGTCTTCCGACGCATTGCAGTGGCCGTTGCCGGAGAAGGCACTCGGCCATCCCCGCGGCGCCGGTACCTATGCACGTGCGATTCGTACGCTGTACCGCGAGCGTCAACTGCTGTCGCTGTCGGAGATCATCGCGCGCTGCTCGTTGATCCCCGCGCAGATTCTGGAGGAGTCGGTTCCATCGATGGCGGCGAAAGGTCGGATCAGCCCCGGTAGCGACGCGGACATCCTCGTTTTCGACCCCGAGCAGATCACCGACAACGCCACCTACATCGACGGCACCCGTCCCTCCACCGGAATCAGCCGCGTGCTGGTCGGCGGAGTACCCGTCGTCGAAGGCGGTGTCGTGGTCGAGGACGCGTTGCCCGGTCGCCCGGTACGCCGCTCGTAACCGGATCTCATTCTGACCTGCATAGTTCTGACAGAAAGTCACCACACATGAACACTTCGTCTGCAATCAACGGCACAATCGATGCCATGACGGATTTCGCGACCCCCCCGATCGGTTGGCAGCACAAGGCATTCGGCACCGATCTCGAAGGTCGCGACGGTTCCGACCTCGAGCCGTTGGGGATCTCTGCACTCGACGGCAACCTCCTGCTACCCGTGATGACACTCAACCGTCCAGCGATCGCGCACAACGTCGACCTCATGGCGCAGTTCTGCTCCGATCACGACGTGGATCTGGCGCCCCACGCGAAGACCACGATGAGCCCCGAACTGGTTCGTCGGCAACTCGACGCCGGGGCTTGGGCGATGACGGCGGCAACCGTTGCGCAGGCACGCATTCTGCGTGAGTTCGGTGTGGACACGATCATCATCGCCAGCCAGGTTCTCGATCCCGCCGGCATTCGGTGGATCTGCGACGCCCAGGCCACCGACCCCGATTTCTTCGTCACCACCCTCGTAGACTCGGTCGAGAGCGTCCGCCTGATGGAACAGTTGATCGCGAAAGTCTCACCGGCCAGCCGTATCCGGGTTCTCGTCGAACTCGGCTACGACAGCGGACGCGCGGGCGCTCGCACTGTCGAGCAAGCACTCGACGTCGCACGCGCAGCATCGCAGGCACCTTCGTTGATTCTCACCGGAGTCGAGGGGTTCGAGGGCATGATGCCCGGAGCCTCGGTAGCAGCCCGCCGTATCTCCGTCGATTCGTATCTCAAATCCGCGCGAGTGTTCACGGAAATCTGTGTGGCCGAGAACCTGTTCGAGAACAACTCCGCGAAGGCTCCCAGGCCACTGGTCACTTTCGGCGGCAGTGCGTTTCACGATCTGGTTGTACGCGAGCTGGCCGGCCGATGGGCACTCGACAACGGTGTACGCGTCGTGCTGCGCAGCGGTTGCTATATCACCCATGATCACGGTCTCTATGCCGAAACTTCGCCGTGGGCGGACGGTCCGCGAACTCTGCAGGGAGCCGCAGAGGTCTGGGGCGTAGTGCTCTCCATACCTGAACCCGGACGGGCGATCCTGGGCTTCGGCCGCCGCGATGTCGGTTCCGACGCAGGCTTTCCCATAGTCCTGTGGCGCCGACGCGACGGATCCAACCGATCAGCGCGAGAACTGACCATCACCGCGCTCAACGACCAACACGCGTACGTCGACGTTCCGGCTGACTTCGACGTGACCGTCGGCGATCTGCTCGGTTGCGGAATCTCGCATCCCTGCACCACGTTCGACAAGTGGTCACTGATTCCCGAGGTCGATTCGGATTACCGCGTCGTCGGTACGGTTCGCACCTACTTCTGAGAAGCCGGTGCGGTAATCCGGCCTCAGTCGTCCTTCGGGTCACGCGGCAATTCGACGCGGAACGTCGTCCCCTGCCCGAGGGACGTCTCGACGCTGACGGTTCCGTCGTGCGCGGCAACCAAAGCCGAGACGATGGACAGGCCGAGACCGGCGCCTCCGGTCTCGCGGGTGCGAGAGGTGTCCGCGCGGTAGAAACGCTCGAAGATCCGCGCGGCATCCTCTTCACTCAAACCCTGACCGGTATCCGAAACCTCGACCACCGCGGAGTTCTCGGTCGTACCGACGCGAACTGTGACCTGTGCATCCGGCGGCGTGTGTTTGATCGCGTTGCCCACCAGATTGGCGACTACCTGACGCAGTCTGGCCTCGTCGCCGTGCACCTCGGGTAACCCTGGGCCGCCGGTCATCTGAAGTTTGACGGTTCGATCCGGTGCGATCGCTCGCGCTGCCTGCACCGAATCTGCCGCAACTGCAAGCAGATCCACCGGCTTGTTCTCGAGCGGTCGCTGTTCGTCGAGTCTGGCCAGCATGAGTAGGTCCTCGACCAGAAGGCCCATCCTCGACGCCTCGCCCTCGATCCGGTTCATCAGCGTTTCCGTATCCGTCATCGCCCCTTGGCGATACAACTCGGCAAATCCGCGGATAGTCGTCAAGGGTGTGCGCAACTCGTGGCTCGCGTCGCCGACAAATCTACGCATCTTCTCCTCGGAACGCCGTGCTGATTCCTCCGAAGCCTCGGTCGCGGCAAATGCGTGTTGAATCTGCGCGAGCATTCCGTTGAGTGCCACCGACAATCGGCCGACTTCGGTGCGGTCGTCACGCTCCGGAACTCGTCGATGAAGGTCGCCGGCGGCAATGGCAGCGGCGGTTTCCTCCACCTCGACCAGGGGACGCAGGCTCCGACGAACCACGAAATACGCTCCGCCGCCGAGGATTATCAGGACAACCAGACCGATACCGAGTTGCAGACCGACCAAGTCGTCGACGGTCTGCTCGTTATCCGTCAGTCGCACACCGATAGTCGTCGTCGTGCCGTCGCGGACCGTCGTGAGCACTCGCCAGTTCACGTCCGAACCATCGCTCGA
The DNA here is from genome assembly GCF_053470465.1 of Rhodococcus sp. GB-02. NCBI lineage: Bacteria > Bacillati > Actinomycetota > Actinomycetes > Mycobacteriales > Nocardiaceae > Rhodococcus > Rhodococcus sp. GB-02. Next base: position 1,325,888 of record NZ_JBPUKE010000001.1, on the reverse strand, counting down.
TCCGACGGTGATCGGGCCGCCGGTGAAATCTTTCGACAGGTCGGGTTCGGTGGTCGTCGACTTGTCGTTCAGGACGATCACCCGCCCGTCCGGGGTCACTGTCCGAACGAAGAAGGGGCTGGGTGGGCGGGTGCCCGGGCCGACGTCACTGGGCGGCTGTAGATCTCTGGTGTGCGGCTTTGCCCAACCGTCGACCGCCTCGTACAGCGTTTTGTCGGTTCGCTGGGTCAGCGAATTCTCGAGCGCCGAAGTGACCGCTACGCCCGACGCCAACAAACCAAGCGCCGCCAACACCAGCAAGGCCGCAACCAGGGTGAAGCGCAGCGGCAGTGAATGGAGACGGAAACGACCTCTTTTCGGCAGTTGCTCGTTTTCCGCGGCGGCGATCATTGCCGCGGTTCACGCATCACGTAGCCGACCCCACGCAACGTGTGAATCAGCGGCGTCTCCCCCGTATCCACCTTGCGACGCAGGTAGGACACGTAGGACTCGACAACTCCGACCTCCCCACCGAAGTCGTAGTTCCAGACATGGTCGAGAATCCGAGGCTTACTGAGAACCGTCCCGGCGTTGACCATGAAGTATCGGAGCAATGTGAACTCGGTGGGCGAGAGCGCAACCAATTCGCCCTTCTTCCAGACCTCGCGAGTGTCGTCGTCGAGTTCGATGTCGGCGAACTTCACCCGCGGCGACTGCTCCGGCGCGACACCGCGGCCGGCGCGGCGCAGGATGACCCGCAACCTCGTCACGACCTCTTCGAGGCTGAACGGCTTGGTCACGTAGTCGTCCGCGCCGAGCGTCAGGCCGCTGATCTTGTCGTCGAGCGAATCCTTCGCGGTCAGAAACAGGACCGGCGCGTCAACACCGTCGGCGCGGAGGCGTCGGAGCAGACCGAACCCGTCCATCCCGGGCATCATGACGTCGAGAACGATTGCGTCAGGGCGGAAGGTCCGTGCGACGTCCATGCCTTGGGCACCGCTCGATGCAGTTGCCACCTCGAAGCCCTGGAACCGGAGGCTCACAGAGAGCAACTCCACGATGGTGGGTTCGTCGTCGACTACGAGGATGCGAGCTTCAGGGGTCTTGTCGGTCACGAGAACTATCTTCTCTCCTGCCACTGGATTCTCGCTGTACGTTCCCTGGGAGCTTCCTGTGAACGGCTGAGTGCAGGTGAAAAGCTGAGTGCAGGTGAAAAGCTGGGATGCAGGTCCACGAACCGGAAGGAAGCGGCATGTCACTACCTCCATCGTGGAACAGGGACTGCTTGACGTGGCGTATTCCTCTGTTCACCAATAACTCCGATCCCGGAGAGGGTCCCGGCTTCATGCCGCCGGAGTCTTGGGCACAAGCCCTCGCGGCTGTTGCCCAAGATCTGCGCTGCCTGCGATTCGGACCTGAAGTTGTTGTCGATCGTCTGATCTGGGAATTCTCGATCAACAGCGACTACAACGTCACGATCGGCTGGCAGGGCGCACGTGACATCAGCGGATTCAGCTACTTCGATGCTCTGTCGATGAATACTTCATTCGCAGAGGCCACGGTGTGGGTTGCCGACACAGTTCAGACAAACTTGGCCGGCTACGACTTCGTCCAGTGGCCCAGTCGAGGACGCCATCTGCTAAGTCCTCGACTTCATGATGGCGAGCCGGTTTGGATGGATCCGCACGGCGATGTGACGGTCAGTCGCATCGGAGAGTTGTGCGAAAATGCGACCAATGATGCAGCAACGTAGCCACGTTCAATGGGTTCGGCCTTACGGCCCCGTGTCGTCTGCGCTGGTCGGCGGTGTGGTCGCTGCGTACGCAGTGGCCGAGTCAAGAGTCGACGACTTCTCATTCTCCGACGACGGCCTCACCTCGGTGGTGATCACGCCGCAGTGGGCGGGAGCAACCGCCGCACTGGTTGCGGCGGTCGGCGTTGCGCTACTGCATCGCTGGGGACGTGGCGGATTCGCGACTGTCTTCGCTGCAGTTGGCGCCCTCGCCATCGCGCTACCAACATTCGTTTCGATCTCCGCCCAAATGTCGGTGACTGTGAATGCAATCGGGGCCGGCGCTTTCCTCGCGGCGGCGGCATTTCCGACGAACGGGCACCGCGGAGCACAAATCGCTCTCGCACTCGGGGTGATCACGACGACCCTGTACTTCGACGCCGCGGACTTGTGGCGCGATCGCGTCGCCCGATGGTCACTCACCCTTCCAGGCGATGCCTACCCCGTACCATCCACGGTTCCCGTCTGGATTCTGCTCGCTGCAACTCTTCTCGTGGGCGGAGTCGCTTCAGTCGCACGGCCAAATCAGGAGCCGGGCGACGTCGATACGCGCCTGGTGACGCTGGGAGTTGTTCTGCCCCTGGCATTCACGGCCCTGTATGCGTGGTTGGGCTCGACGTCGACATCACATGGGTCCTGGGTGACTACAGTGGTGATCGCGGTTGCCGTAACGGTCGCGCTGGCTTGGCGCTCGTCGCCACACGACGGCCGTTTCATACTCGTCGGACTGGCAGTCAGCGCGGTTTCGGTCTGCACGACCCGATTTTCCTCCGACTGGACTTGGGCGGTGCTCGCGGGCGCTGCTGCCTTGGCACTCGGCGTCGTCGTCGGCTGGAAAAGACCGATGCCCCAACTCGGACTGGGACTCCTTGGCGTGACCGCACTATCAGGATTGTCAAACAGCCCCCTGACCACGCTTTCGTACGTCGTTGTTCTACCGCTGGCGTTGGGACTGGCCGTCACGTCTTGCCTGCCTGTTGCCGTCGGGGCAGTCTCGAGCGGGGCGGTACTGCCCTTCAGTCTTACGCTGTTCTCGGTTTCAGCGACCTTCTTGGAGCCGACCGCGCAGGAATTCGGGTGGTCGAACGGTCCACTCGTCGAACACGGCCCTGTCACGGTGAATACGCCGATTCCTATGGCTGTTCTCGCTGCAACGGCGACGATCGTGGTGGCCATGACGAGCATCCATCTGAAGCGGGTTCGACCGGCGGTGGTGACCTAAATCGCCACCTGATCAGGTCGTAGCGCAGAATTCTGTTGCTATGGTTGGTTGGTCAACGACGACATCCGGACGAGCGCACCGTACCCGGCCAGCGAAAAGACGGTGCCTTGGGAGTTGTTCACCATGGCATGGATCGTGCTCGTCATTTCCGGACTATTCGAAGCTGTCTGGGCTACCGCACTCGGTAAGTCCGATGGATTCAGCAAAATGTCCCCCACCGTCGTCTTCATCCTCGGTCTGATCGTCAGTATGGCGGGCCTCGCGTATGCAATGCGCACCCTTCCCATCGGGACTGCGTACGCGGTCTGGGTCGGCATCGGCGCCGCCCTGACCGTCGGATATGCGATGGTCACCGGCGCGGAGTCCACGTCGATCGTCAAGATTCTGCTGATCCTGGGAATCGTCGGTTGTGTCGTCGGCCTGAAGGTCCTTCACTGACCGGCGATCCAGGTGGGTGTTTGTGTGTTACCGGTTACAGTTAACGCATGAAACTGCTGGAGATGCTCACGCTTCCCCTACGTGCGGGCATTGCAGCCGCAGAGATCAGTTTGGGGATCGCCGAGCTGACGGTGACGACAGTTCGTATCGCCGTCAGTAATACCGGTGCCGTCACGGCGGGCGCTGCCACCCTGGCAAGCCCCCGCGGACCCATGCAGATGATCCAGCAGTTGTCATCGCTGACTGCAGACGATCGGCCCATCGGCCAGGCCTTGGCCCCCGGTGGGCCGCTCGACCGACTGCTCTCACCTGGCGGTCCGGTCGATAAACTGACTGCACCCGACGGCACACTCGAACGACTACTCGCTCCCGGCGGACCACTCGAAAGACTTCTAGCCCCGGGCGGACCGTTGGATCGAGTGCTCGCCGAGAACGGCGCTTTGGAGCGGTTGCTCGCCCCGGACGGACTCCTCGACCGAATGATGGCCGAGGACGGCCCACTGGAGCGCCTGACAGCACAGGACGGTGCCGTCGAACGCCTGACTGCCAAGGACGGCGTCATCGATCGCGCACTGGCCGAGAACGGCATCCTCGAAACACTCTTGGCGGAGAACGGTGCCTTCGAACGGCTCATCGCCGAAGGCGGCCCGCTTGACCAGATCGTTGCACTGTCCGACACCTTGACTTCGCTGGCTCCCAACCTCGAGCGTATGAGCGCGAGCATCGAGGTGCTTCAGGAAACAGTCGGAATCCTCAGTGCTGCAGTCGGTCCGCTCGGAGAACTGGCCGGCAAGCTTCCCAATCGATGGCTCAAGAGCCGAAGCGATCGCCCAGGGCCGGACCTTCCGATCGAATCGGCATAACAAACGGTTACTCGCTGATTACGCGGTCAGTTGTTGATCACGATATTGAGATTGATGATGATTCCGCCGAAAGTCAGGATCGTGTTGGCCAAGCCGACCGTCATGCCACTGTTCAGAGCCGCGATCAGTCCATTCATCGTCGTATCCCCTTCACTGTCTACGGGTTACGCGTACAAGATTGTGCGCTGGCGCTGACAATAGGCCAAGTTCGCGACCTGCGCGCCATTGCGGAGAAAACTTGTACCTCGGTCGCAGTTTTCACGTTAACTGTTGCAGCACAACATAATTCCGAATTTGGCACACTACCCACTGATGGCCGAATCAAACATCACGATTGGGCATACGTAGCCCACCCCGCATAACCGTCCGGCCCATCAGACACTTGTCCACCGAAACAGAGTGCACAACAGTTAGTCCGGTGCAACAATGAGACGAATCGGACATGCCTGCGACGTGATGGGGAAAGGTGGTTGAGACAATGACGGCGCCGCGCATTGCCAGAGCAGAACACCGCGGCCCCACCGGGGGCCGAAATTCCGCGTCGCAGGACAGCCTGGACGCCGCCTCGGACGCCTTTCAATCGCTCTATGCGCACCTCGATCCGCATGCCCAGGCAGAGCAATTCCTCGAACAGGTCTGCAAACACGCCGTCGACCTCATCGCCGACGCCGACATGGCCGGAATTACCGTCGGCGGTTCGGATGCGACGTTCCGAACCGTGGCCGCCACCCACCAACTTGTTCGCACCGTCGACTCAATTCAATTCCGACTGGACTACGGACCGTGCGTGACGTCGTCACGCACGGGCACGGTTGTCCGTGCACATGCCAGCGAAGCCCACAGCCGGTGGCCTCAATTCGCAAGCGCGGCAAAGGTAGTCGGTGCCGTCAGTTTCTTGTCGATGCCGTTACCCGGTAGAGATCGCCCGCTGGGGACCCTCAATCTCTACAGTCACGACCTCCGGGGTTTCACCGGCGCAGACGTGGCATTGCTCCAACTGTTCGCGGTCACCTCGGCCTACGCGCTGCACAGCTCGCAGCGCCTCGACATCGCCAGAAAACACGCGATGGACCTCGAGCGTGCACTCGAATCGAGAGGCGTCATCGAACAAGCCAAAGGCATCATCATGGGCACCCACCGCGTCGACGCCGACGGCGCCTTCCGCATCCTCATCCAGGACTCGCAGCGCAGCAATGTCAAACTGCGAGTAATTGCCCAGCAGTACATCGACGGCGTGATCGACCCGCGCCAGGCTTCGAACAAGCCTGAGACCAACTGAACCTGACAGGCGGCCGAGAGACCTGGCAAACACAGCACCTGAGCAAACACAGAGGCACCCACCATATTTTCGGTGAGTGCCTCTAATTTCGGAGCCTCCTGTCGGGATTGAACCGACGACCTTTCGCTTACAAGGCGAGTGCTCTACCACTGAGCTAAGGAGGCGAAGACCGACGCGTTGCCGCGACTGACTTTGCGGAGCCATCATATCCAAGCCGTCACGGTGGCCGCGCCCGGGTCACGTTAGATAGCGTGGGCCCCATGCGCAACTCCCACTCCGCCCCCTGATGGCGAAATTCACCGAAGTACTCACACGCCTGACGGGAAACCGGCAAGCCACCGTCGACACGGTCACGTCGGCTCCCGCGCCGCTTCAACCGATCGACCTGACAGACGACGCCGTCGTCGCGGAGGTCCTGGACCTCGCGGTTCGGGTGGGCGAAGTCCTCCTCGCATCCGGAACCGCAGCCATGGACACCGCTGAGCAGGTGCAGTTCATCGCCGCCACGTACGGCCTTGCCCAGTGTGACGTCGACGTCACTTACAACTCGATTGTGCTCTCTGCCTATCGCGGTCCGACGCGGCCGCCGGCGAGCACGATGCGCATCGTCCACTACCGGTCGATGGACTTCACGCGACTGGCGGCTGTCGACCGTCTGACGCGTCGCATCCGCCGTGAGGCGATCACCCCGGACCAAGCGCACGACGCTCTCACAGCCATCACGACGGCGCCGCACCCGTACAACCGGTGGACCGCGACCATGGCCTGGGCGGCGATGGCGGCTTCGGTCTCAGTCCTGCTGGGGGGTGGGTTCCTCGTTGCCACAGTCGCGTTCTTGACGACGATGGTGATCGACCGCGTCAACCGTGTGCTGAACCGGTTCGGGTTGCCGTTCTTCTTCCAGCAAGTGGTCGGTGGTCTCATCGCGGCTGCGCCCGCCGCCACGCTCTATACCTTTCAGGATCAGTTGGGGATCAGCATCCGGCCCTCACTGGTCATTGCGGCGGGTGTGGTTGTCCTGCTGTCTGGGCTGTCGTTGGTTGGCTCGGTCCAGGACGCGATCATGGGCGCCCCCATTACAGCTGTCGCGCGATTCTTCGAAGTGGTGATGATGACGGGCGGCATCATCGCGGGTGTCGCAATCTCGTTGCGAATGACCGGGATGCTGGGTTCGACGCTTCCACCGATCAACGTCGAAGTATCGACCATCACCCAGTTGCCGATCCTCATGCTCTCCGGCGCATGTGCGTCAGTCTTCTACGCACTCGCCTGCTACGCGGAGCGTCGTGCACTCACCGCGGCGTTCCTGGGCGGTGCGGCGGGCAGTGGTGTGTCGATCTTCGTGCAGACACTCGACGTCGGCCCCGTGATCGCGGCCGCGATCGCAGCGACAGTCGTCGGTCTTGCCGGTGGCCTGATGGCTCGCCGCGCCCTGACGCCTCCGCTGGTTGTCGCGGTCGCAGGCATCACTCCACTGCTCCCCGGCCTTTCGCTGTACCGAGGCCTGTACGCGCTGCTCAACGACCAGGTACTGATCGGTTTGACCGCCTTGCTGTCGGCCTTCGGTATCGGCTGCGCCCTGGCCGCGGGCGTTACCCTCGGCGAATGGGGAGCGCGGACGCTGCGTCGTCCACGAATCCTGATGCGCGTGGACTCGCTACGTCGACCGATGGTCCGCAAGCGCAGGCGTCGAGTTCCCGTCACCGAGAAGTAAGCGTCGTTCAAGCAGAAAGAGCTGGGCACCTGACGGTGCCCAGCTCTTTTCTCTTCACTCGGAAATTTCCGAGCGGTGAGAGAATCAGCTCTCGACTGCGTGCTTTCCGCCGGCAGCCTGATCGGCTTCCATGGCTTCGCGCAGGCTCTTCGGACGCATGTCGGTCCAGTTCGCCTCGACGTATTCGAGGCACGCCTTGCGACTGTCTTCACCGAACACCACGCGCCAGCCGGCGGGGACCTCGGAAAACGTGGGCCACAGCGAGTGCTGGTCCTCGTCGTTCACCAGCACGTAGAAGCGGCCGTCTTCGTCATCGAAAGGGTTAGTGCTCATCTCGCCTCACTCGTTACGTACGTGTCTTGTGCGCCCAGACTAGCAAGCGCACCAGCTCGGTTCTGGTGGCTCAGTACCGACGCCAGAATCTCCCCCGCCCGCACTGCCACGTTCGACAGCAGCGACGACGTCAATCCGTGAGTCTGTTCTGTCCCACCCTGCAGATAGATACCGCCTGTCACGTCCTCCGTTACAGCCAGTCGATAATCCCGACTGACGTTACGCGGAACGGACGAATCCGGCACGAGTTCACCCAACAAATCGCCCAGCGGTGCCGGGGTGAAACCCGTGGCCAGAATGAGTGCGTCGCACGACAGCGTGTCCGTCAAGCCGTCGAGATTGCTACGGACAGCCAGTTCGATGCCGGATTCGGACTCCACGGCACTCGTGATCTCCGAGGCCCGACGCATGAACAGTCGCCGCGGGCCGCGGACCATCTCCTGGTATTCGGTGGCATAGAGCTTGTTGATCAGTTCGATGTCGACGACAGAGTAATTGGTACTGCGGTGCAAATCGAGAAGTCGACGTCGTTCCGCGGCGTCGGCGCCGTGCAGTTGATCGACGGCTTCGGGATCGAAGATGCGATTTGCGTAGGGGCTGTCGTCTGCCGGGCTGTAGCCGTAGCGGGCAAAAACACTGTGGACTTCGGCGTTCGGGTAGTTCGCGTGCAGGTAGTCGACGATCTCCGCGGCACTCTGACCGGCGCCGAGAACAACGAACCTGTTGTGCACGGGCTCAGGCATTGCTTCGAGGTGGAAGAGGAACTGGTGATTGTGGAAGCACCGGGACGACGGCGTAGCCCACTCCGGGATCCGCTCTTTCAGTCCGGCGCCGACGACGATGTTGCGCGCGATCACCGTTTCACCGTCGGCTGTGCGAACCGCAAAGCGATCGACCACGCCGTCGGAGTTCCTGATGCCCTCGACCCCGTCGACGGTTGTACCGAACTGCACGTCCGCGTCGACTCGCCGAGCCGCCCAGCACAGGTAGTCGTTGAACTCGTGGCGCGTGGGAAAGAAGGTCTGGTGGTTGACGAAGTCGACCAGTCGCCCCTGCTCGAACAGATACGAGAAGAAGCTGTATCCACTCTGCGGGTTGCGGAACGTCACCAGGTCCTTCGGAAACGCGATCTGCATCGTGGCACCGTCGAGCAGCATCCCGGGATGCCACGCGAACTGAGACTGCTTCTCGAAGAACCGCGCGTTCACCCGATCAACGGCTGCACAATTTGCATTGTGTTCTTCGACAGCGATGGCCAACGCAAGATTGGCCGGACCGAACCCGACGCCGACGATGTCGACCATTGCGGGTTCGGCGCTGGAGTCTCTCGGTGATTCACTCATTACAGGTAGTCCATCCCCGACGGGACGACCTGGTACGGCCGCCAATCGATGTCCCGAAGTAAGTAGCAAAGGCTACCCTTAATGAGGTGAGGGTATCAACACCGTGAGCGCTCGTATAGCGGTCGACCCCGCGGAGGGATGCGACGTATGTCATAGTTTCGCCCCCTCGCTCACGTCATCGCCTTCGACGAGTGCCGCAGCCTCGATCACGTCGACCAGCTGACCTGCCCATTCACGGACCGCGCCCGCATCGACGAGGTCGGCACGGAACCCGAGAGTTGCAAAAACTGGCCCTTCGCCGACCGGCTCGTAAAAACTCAACGTCACATCCGCATCGGGCACACCCACCGGAATCGGTACGAGAGAACCGAAGTCGCCGAGCCCGTCCAAATCGGCCTCTTGGTGATGGATCACCATCACCTGAGGTCTCATCGACGCCGGATTACCCAGTGCCTGCTCGACATACACATATGAGACGTCCTGATTGCTCAGCGCTTCCAGATTGCTTTCCCGGATGCGAGCCAGCAATTCTGCAAACGTCGGACTACCGGACGTATCCGTGCGTAGGAGAACAACATTGAAGAATGATCCGATCATCGGTTCGAGACGGGGATCCGACCTGCCCGCAACCAATGAACCGATGGGAAGATCGGTACCCGCTCCAGCCTCCGTGAGGACGCTGGCCAGTGCGGCCTGCAGGACCATGAACATGCTCGTGCCGGTGCGCGCAGCCAGAGCGTCGATCACGGCATGCAGATCCGCCTCGATGTCGACAGCGACCACGTCACCTCGAGGCTCCGAGTCACCCTCCGGCAACGGAAGATTCACACTGGTCGGTATTCCGTCGAGCACATCCTGCCAATACGCAAGTTGCTTCGACGCACGGCTGGTGCCGTCCAGGGGGTCTCCCAACAGTTCGTCGGACCACACGGTGTAGTCGGCGTACGTCAACGCCAACTCGTCCCAGATCGGTTGATCTCCCTGCGACCTGGCTGCATAAGCCGAGACCAGATCTCCCAGCAAGGGCACAACGGACCACTCGTCGACAGCGATGTAGTGCATGACGAGAAGCAGTGTCCGAGAGCCGTCTTCACCGAGCACCAGATGCACCCGCAACGGCGATTGTTCACGCAGATCCATCGGAAGTTGAGCCAGTTCGAACACCACTCGGCCAACGTCCCCGGTGCCGACATCGACCACATCGACAGTCGGTCGCACCGATTCTCTTGCCACGACGATGCCGTCGACCTCGACGAAGGTGGTCCGCAGGGGTTCGTGCCGCGACGTCACATCGTCCAAAGCGTGTCCGAGAATTTCCGGATCGATCTTCGATCTCAGGTTCAGCGCCAGAGCGTGGCTTGCTTGCGGGTGCTCGCCTGCCGCGCGGAACAACTCCCACTGACGACGTTGCGGCGCAGACAGACCCATCGTCTCCGGACGTTTCACCGCCGGCGCCAGGATCGGGCGCCCACCTTCCGAACGCGCAACGACGGCCGCCAACTCCGCAACACTCGGCGCGTCGAATACGTCTCGGATACTGACGTCCACGCCGAACGCTTCGCGAATGCGACCGACCAGTTTCATCGATGCCATCGAATGCCCACCGAGTTCGAAGAAACTGTCGTGGACTCCGACGCTCGGGAGTTGCAGTATCTCCGCGAAGGCAGCCGCGACCGTGGACTCCACTGCGGTGCGAGGAGCAACATCACCCGCCAGCTCCGACCAGTCCGGGGCGGGCAGCGCCTTGCGGTCGAGCTTTCCGTTGGGCGTCAACGGCAGCGGACCGTCAAGGGCGACAACCATGGTCGGAACCATGTAGTCGGGCAACGACACTGCCGCGAGGTTCCGTACTGCCGTCGTGTCGACGACAACACCGGGTTCCGGTGACACGTACCCGACCAGGCGCGTGATTTCGCCCTGCCGATCCGCGACGACCGTCGCCTGCTTCACCGACGGATGGGCACTGAGAGCTCCGATGATTTCACCCAACTCGATTCGGAAACCACGTATCTTGACCTGATCGTCCACGCGGCCGAGGAAGTCGATGTTCCCGTCCGAACGCCACCGCGCGCGGTCCCCGGTGCGGTACATGCGATCGCCCGCGCCGAAGGGATCTGCGATGAATCTCTGTGCCGTCAGATCGAATCGGCCCAGGTACCCTCTGGCCAGGCCGCGGCCCGCGATGTACAGCTCGCCGGATACCCCCGGCGGAACCGGACGCAGTTGATCGTCGAGCACGTACGCCTGTTCGTTGGGATCGGGGATTCCGATGGGCACAGCGCCGTTCCAACCCGGCTCCGCCTGCCACAGTGTGTTGTTTACCGTGGCTTCGGTGAGTCCGTACGCGGCAAGCAAATTCAGCCGCTCCGCCCAGCGCCCGATCAGCTCCGGCGGCACCGTCTCGGTTCCGACCAACACGGTGCAACCCTGCGGCACTTCACATCCTTCCGGCAGGGCGGCCAGCAACGAGGGAGGGATGATCGCGTGGGTCACACAATTGCGCGTCATGAAATCCGTGAGCGCCGGACCGGCAACCCGGGCGTTCTGCGGCACGATCACCAGGGTGCTGCTCGTGCACAGCGCCATGGCCAACTCGAATACCGCGACGTCGAAGCCGACCGAAGCGAACTGCATCACCACCGAACCCGGTACCAGTCGCATCCGAACCTCGGCTGTGGCAACAAGGCTCGGGATACCGTCATGGGAGAGGACAGCTCCCTTCGGCTTGCCGGTCGATCCCGAGGTGTAGATGACATACGCCGCGTGGCTGACGCCGACTGGTGGCCTGGGAGTTTCGACGATCACTGCCTCGTCCAGTTCCCTACGGATCAACGGATCGTCCAGAAGGATTCGCTCGACGCCGACCACATCGTCGATTCGAGAACTCTCCTCGGAGGTGGACAGCAGTAGCGAGGCGCGGGAATCGGTGAGCATATACGTGATGCGCTCGCTCGGATGACTCAAGTCCAGGGGGAGATACGCTGCCCCCAGCTTGAGCACGGCGAGGACCGACGCGACCATCTCCACCGAGCGCGGGACGGCAAGTCCCACCACGTCTTCGACCGACACTCCGTGCCGATACAGCAAACCGGCTATCCGGTCACACTGCTCGGAGAGCTCGCGGTACGTGACTTGCCCCGCCTCGTCGCGCACCGCGATCGCCTCGGGTGTAGCAGCGACCCCCCGAGCAAAAGCGTCGTAGAACGTTTCTTCCGGCACGTCGACGGCGTTGTCGTTGAACGAGGTGACAACCTGTTCGAGTTCGCCTGGCAAGAAGATGTCGATGTCACCGATCTCGATGTCGGCCGATTCCACGACTGCCGCGATCACCGATTCCAATCGGTTCGAAATTCGCTGTGCGGTTTCGCGATCGAAGAGGTCGCTGCCGTATTCGAGCCGGACGTCGATGCAGCCTTCGTCGCCGAGGTACTCGGTGAAGCTGAATACCAGATCGAACTTGGCCGTGTACTCCTCGAGTTCGAACGGATCCCCGCCCATCTCCTCGCGGCTGTGATAGCCGACCATGACCTGGAACAGCGGGTTGCGTGCCAAAGTGCGCGACGGATTGAGGCGTTCCACCACAGTTTCGAAGGGAACGTCGGCGTTGGCGAAGGCCTCGAGGTCTCTCTCGCGAACGCGATCCACCAACTCCCGGAATGTCGGGTTACCCGACGTATCCGTGCGCAGCACAATCGTATTGACGAAGAAGCCGACCAAGTCGTCGAGCCCCTGTTCACTACGTCCGGCTACGGGAGCGCCGAGGGGAAGGTCCTCACCCGCTCCGAGCGCAGTCAGCAACGCCGCCGAGGCCGCGTGCAGGACCATGAACATCGAACTCTGGCTCTCGCGCGCCAGATCTCGCAGTGCGGCAGTTGTGTCCACACCCAACCGTGTTACCACTGCGCCACCGGAGAAACTCGGTCTGGCCGGTCGGCTCCGGTCGGTGGGAAGCAGCAGTTCTTCGGGGGCTCCGTCCAAACTCTTCGCCCAGAACTCCAACTGCGTGCTCAGGACACTCAACGGATCGTCGGCGCTGCCGAGTAATTCCCGTTGCCACAGGGTGTAGTCCGCGTACTGAACCGGTAGCGGTTCGAAAGCTGGCTCCTCGCCCTGAATCCGAGAGGAGTAGGCAGACATCAGATCGCGCAGGAACGGTCGATCGGACCATTCGTCCGTTGTGATGTGATGCAGGACGATCACGACGATTACGGCACCGTCGACTCGGATCAGACGGGCGCGAATCGGAATCTCGTTCGAAAGGTCGAACGGACGGCCCACTGCCACTGCAACTTCACCGGCGACGCCGGATTCCCGTGAATGAACTGTCTCGACCGGAACAGTCGCCGATTCAAGAATAATCTGTTCCGGTGTTCCGTCCACCAACCGGAACACCGTACGCAAGGATTCGTGTCGTTCAACGACGTCGCCCAGCGCCGCGGCGAAGACGTCCGCGTCCAATGCACTGTCCAAGCGGAGCACGATCGGGAAGTTGTAGGCCGCGGAGTTCTCCCCCATCTGTCCGATCAGCCACAATCGCTGTTGAGCGGCAGAAAGTGGAAGGTGGTCCGGCCGCGGCTTCGCTACCAGCATCGGTCGCGTCGATCCCTGCTCGGCCACAATGCGTTCCGCGAGTTCCGCGACGGTGGGTGCTTCGAAGAGATCACGCATGGTCAGACTGTTCGGAATGGCGATCCGAGCTCGACTGATCAGTTTGGTGGCCAGAAGCGAGTGCCCACCGAGGTCGAAGAAGTTGTCGTCGACACCGATGTCGTCCACATCGAGTACGTCGGAGAAGAGCTCACAGAGAACCTCTTCCGTGTGGTTACGCGGTGCAATCGACTCCCCACTCCGCTCCCCCAGCACCGAATCGGCCGTGGGCAGTGCCCTGACGTCGAGCTTGCCGTTGACGGTCATCGGTAGCGCCTCCACCTCGATCACCACGGCCGGAACCATGTAGTCGGGTAGGAGAACTCGCGCCTGCGCGCGGTAGTCGTGCGCGACGCCGAGGCGCACCGGTGTCACGTAGCCGACGAGCCTCTTGACTCCGCCCGCCCCGACGTCGACCACGACCGCTGCTTGCCGCACGTGCTCGTCGGATTCGAGAACGGAGACGATTTCGCTCGGCTCGATCCGATGACCTCGGATCTTCACCTGGTCGTCGGTACGGCCGAGGAAGTCCAGGTTGCCGTCACCGCGTCGCCGCACCAGATCGCCCGTGCGGTACATACGTTCCCCAACCCCGGCAGGATCGGCGACAAAGCGCTCGGACGTCAGCGCGAAGCGTCCGAGGTAACCGCGAGCCAAACCGGCTCCGGCAATGTACAGTTCGCCGGCAACTCCGTCGGGGACCGGACGAAGCCAGCCGTCGAGAATGTGCGCGGTGGTGTTCCAGATCGGCTTTCCGACGGTCGGGGTGTCGCTGTCGGACGTTCCGCCGCCGAGAGTGTTGATCGTGTATTCCGTCGGTCCGTAGAGGTTGTAACCCACGGTTCCTTCGGTGTCGCGCAGCTTGTTCCACACCGAATCCGGAACGGCTTCACCCCCGAGCAGGACAAGCGGCGGACGGTGTTGTCCCACACCGTCGTCGAGAAGTCCGCTGTCGATCAGGTGCGTCGCGTAGGTCGGCGTCACGTTGACGACGTCGATGTCCTGTGCGTCGCAGTACGCAACCAACGCCTCGGCATCACGACGCAGGTCCTCGTCGCAGATGTGCACCTCGTGGCCTTCCACGAGCCACAGAAGTTCCTCCCATGACATGTCGAAGGCGAAGGACACGGTGTGCGCGATCCGCAGGCGTCGGCCCGCCGCGGCGATCACCGGTTCGAAGATCGCCTCGCGGTGGTTGAACTGCATGTTCGTCAGGCCGCGGTAACCGGTGACCACGCCCTTGGGCTTGCCGGTCGAACCGGAGGTGTAGATGACGTACGCGGGGTGGTCGAGTCGATGCGGTGTCCCCGGGGCGAATGCTCCGAGTTCCGACGCGGAGAGTGCCCGCGCCGAGATCGTCAGTCTCCTTGCTGCTGTATCGGGTTCGTCGATCACGATAGTGCGGACGTCCGCACCTTCGAACCTCGGTGAGGCGGCAACGGTTGTCAGCAACACGACAGGATCCGCGTCGTCGATCATCACGGCCAACCGTTCGGCCGGATGGTCGAGTTCGAGGGGTAGGTAGGCAGCACCCGTGCGCAATACCGCGAAGAGCGCGACGACCATGTCCACCGAACGTGGTAGGCCAAGAGCGACAATCTTTTCCGGGCCGGCGCCGTAATTGATGAGCAACCGCGCCATCCGGTTGATCTCGCCGTCGAGATCGGCGTAGGTCATCCGGCGCTTCCCGAACACGAGTGCCGTGTCGTTCGGTTGCGCCGACGCGACTTCTTCGAACAGGTCGGCAATGGTGCGCTCCGGCAACTCCCGGATCTGCGTCTGCTGCGCTACTGCGGGAACCGGAGACGCAACAACCGATCCCGTCATGTCCTGCGACCAACTCCGCAGCAGATCGACGAAGTGACCGAGCAGGTCCTCGGCTCGACGTGCCGTCACCAAATGCGGATGGAACTCGAACTTGACGTTGACGGTGGTGCCCGGTGTGACCACGACGGTCAGCGGATAGTGCGTGTGATCGATGCTGTCGCTGCCGCTGACGTCGTGGGCGGCATTGAGAGCGTCTACTTGCTTCTCGTCCACGAAGTTCTGCAGGACTATCAGCACGTCGAACAGTTGACGATGCTCGGAAACACGTTGGATCGCTGCCAAGCCGAGATAGTCGTACGGCATCAGCGAAAGTCGATCCGTCTGTGTTCGACGAAGAAGTTCCTCGACGCTCTCGTTCGGATCCAGTTGCAGCCGAACGGGAACGGTGTTGAGGAACATGCCCACCACGGTGTCGATTCCCGGCACTTCGGGAGGCCTTCCGGCAACCGTGGAGCCGAAGACGACGTCCGGTCGACCGGAGGCCGACGCCAGCACCAGGGCCAGCGCTGCATTCAGTATCGTGTTGAACGTGACGCCGGACGCGGCAGCGCGCTCACGCAACGCACGCGAAAGCGATTCCGACAGAATCGCATCGCGTCGATCTGGAAGCTGACGTTCGGCGCCTGGCGCCGCCACGGCAACAAGCGTCGGCTCCTCGAGTCCTGCCAGCGCTCCGCGCCACCCCTCGTCGGCGGCTGCACCGTCGCGGTCGGCCAACCAGGCGAGGTACGTCTCGAACGCCCCCTCGGGTTCGCCGAATGCGCTGTCGTCACCGCCGGTATCGTAAAGCGCCAGAAGCTGACTGACGACAAGGCCGTTGGACCAACCGTCCCACAGCAGGAACTGCCTGTTGATCACCAGGCGATCGTGCCCGCCAGGCAGATGCAGCACGGTCATACGCCACAGCGGCGGCGCGGTCAGGTCGAATGGAGTCACTCTGTCTTGGGCAGCAATGCCGTCGGCGCGCTCACGAGCAGTCGAGTCGTCCAGTTCACGGAGATCGTGGACGGCAACCGGAACGTCGAGTCCCGCACTGAAGAACTGCACCGGCTCGTTCAGGCCTTCGCTCACGAATCCCGCACGCAGGGTGGGATTTCGTCGTTGAAGTGTCCGGGCGGCCGCAGTCAACCTGTCTACGTCGAGCGTGTGCCCGAAGTCCATCGAGAACTGTGCCGTGTAGATGTCCCCGCCAGCGCTGTCACTGCCGCCTGAGTATCCCGCCTGGAAGTACAGGCCCTCCTGCAAGGGTGAGAGCGGGAGGATGCTGCTGACACCTGCCGGACTCGCATCGGCTATCGCGTCGATCTCGGTCTGACTCAGGTCGAGCAACGTCACATCGGACGGGGTCAGAATGGGAGGCCCGGCGTGACGCGCGGCCGCAGCCGCCAGATCGCCGAGCGCCGAAACCCAGCCGTCGGAGAGTGACTGCGCGTCCTCCTCGGACAAATCTTCACTTGCCCAAGCGAAGTCGGCGCGAAGCTCCGAATCCACACTGACGACATTGACGATCAGCCGGTACGGGCCTCCCATGTCTGCGTCGGGATCGGTGGACATGGCTTCGGATTCCGCGGCCAGGGACCATGCGGTCGATCCAACAGCCGCCGAACGTCCAAGGTAGTTGAACAGGATCTGAGATTCGGAGCGCGCCGCCAATGTCGTTGCCGTGCGGGCATTTACGTATCGCAGCA
Organism: Rhodococcus sp. GB-02; assembly: GCF_053470465.1. Lineage (NCBI taxonomy): Bacteria > Bacillati > Actinomycetota > Actinomycetes > Mycobacteriales > Nocardiaceae > Rhodococcus > Rhodococcus sp. GB-02. Next base: position 1,308,763 of record NZ_JBPUKE010000001.1, on the reverse strand, counting down.
TCCCGTAGCCGATACCGCCGTCCGGAGCCGCCCGCAGGCTCTCCTTCACCTCGCGTAGCGTGTCCACCGGGTCGGTTCCGCCGTGCAGTCGCATCGGGGCAATCGTGGTGAACCAGCCGACTGTTCGCGACAGATCGGTTCCCGGAACCAACTCCTCGCGGCCGTGCCTTTCGAGATCGACCAGCAGTTCGCGCTCACTGCGGCCGGTAGAACGCCGCCAGCGATCGACGGACATCGCCAACGCGGCCAACAGAACATCAGTTCCTTCGGCACCCACCAGTGCCGCAACCGATCCAAGTGCCGCCTCGGAGATTGCTCCGTCAACCGTGACCGTGCGCCTCGAACCTCCGGATACAACGGCATAGCCCTCGACACCGGGTATCAACTGCGCGCCCGGAGCGGTCACGGTCAACCAGTGATCGAGTTCGGCAAATCGATGAGCGCTGTATGCGTGTTCGGCCACCGTACGGGAGAAGGTACGCAGCGAAGTTCCGACGGCATCCAGTGCGGTAGGCTCTCCGGCTTCGACTGCCACCCAGGCCATCGCGAGATCCTCGAGCAAGGTCGCCCAAGAAACTCCATCCACGACCAGGTGGTGTGCCACTATCGCGAGTCGGCCCAGATTCTCAGCGCCACAATCGAACCAGACCACCGAGATCATCCGCCCTGCAGACGGATCCAATCGGCGGGTCGCTGCTTCCGAGTGCTCCGCAATGAGCGTTCGCAACTCGGAATTGCCCAGCCCCCGAGCGTCGACTCGTTCGACGACGTCCGCTGCCCGGACACTACCGGGTTCCTCGACCCGTGCCGACCACATGCCGCGGTCATGACGGATCAAGGTTTGGCGGAGTCCGTCGTGGTGATCGAGCACGGCTTGCAATGCGTCGGTGATCGATTCGAGAGATGTTGCCGGAGAGTGGATCAGAACTGCCTGGTTGAAGCGATCGGTACCACCCGCCCATTCGGACAAGCGGTGAACCACAGGCAGCGGAACCAGCTCACCCACGCCGATGTCGGCCGTGACGGTGGCATCCGAAGTGACAACATCACCCACTGCTGCGGCGATCGCAACAGGAGTGCGCAATTCGAAGATCTGACGCGGGGTCAGTACTACCGAATCACGACGAGCCAGGTTGACCAGTCGGATCGCCAGGATACTGTCGCCGCCGAGAGTGAAGAAGTCGTCGCGCACCCCGACTCGAGGCAGGCCGAGAACCGTCGCGAAATGCCCGGCGAGGAGGTGTGCAACACCTGAAGAGACACCTCCCACCGTTTCGCCTACCTGTGCCGCGAAATCCGGTGCAGGTAGCGCTTTTCGGTCGAGCTTGCCACTCGGGCTCAGCGGCAGTGACTCGAGCCGCACGAAGGCGCTGGGCACCATGAACTCCGGTAGCACCGACAACAACTTAGCTCGAACCGCAACATCATCAGCATCTCCGACCAGGTAGGCGACCACTTGTGCGCGGTTGCTCGGACCGTCGGTTCGGACGATCACGGCACTTGCCGTGACTCCGGGGCACAGCGCCAATTGCGCTTCGATTTCGCCGAGTTCGATTCGGAATCCACGAACCTTCACCTGCTCGTCGACACGGCCGAGATACTCGAGAACACCGTCGGCATTCCAACACACGATGTCACCGGTCCGGTACATCCGCGAGCCGCCGTCGCTGTACGGATTCGCCACGAATCGTTCGGAGGTCAATCCCCCACGTCCGTGGTAACCACGCGCGAGTTGTGGCCCTGCCAGATAGAGCTCACCGGTGGCACCGGCCGGGACGTTCTGCAGGTAGGGATCGAGAACCAACAGGCCGGTGTTGGCTGCAGGTGCGCCGATCGGGACGCTGACGGCGTCTGCCGGAGTTTCCTGCACCGACGGCTGCCAACTGACGTCGACGGCGGCCTCGGTGGGGCCGTAGAGGTTGTCCACCAGAGTATTCGGCAGGATCTCGGCGACCTTGCGTGCAACGTGAACGGGCAGTGCCTCACCGCTGCAGTTGACGATCTCGAGCGAAGAGCACAGTGCTGCTTTCGGCTCCGCGAGAAACACGTCGAGCATCGACGGAACAAAATGCACTCGGGTCACGGAATGTTCGACGATGACGTCGGACAGATAGCCAGGGTCCTTGTGCCCGTCCGGCTCGGCCATCACGAGAGTTGCCCCCACCAGGAACGGCCAGAAGAATTCGGGAACGGAGACGTCGAAACTCGACGGGGTCTTCTGGAGCATCCGGTCGTTGGCATCCATCGGACGTATCTGCTGTGCCCAGAGCAATCGGTTGACCACACCCCCGTTGGTGACCACAACGCCTTTGGGACGACCGGTCGAACCCGAGGTGTAAATCATGTACGCGGCATCCGCGGGCGATCCTGGGACACTCAGCGGATCGGCGGGGAACTGCGCCGACTCCGATACCGTCACCCGCGGAACCGAACCCGAATCGAGTGAAGAATCTTCCGACACCACGACGCACACAGGATCGGCGTCACCCAGCATGTACGTCAGCCGCTCCGCCGGGTAGCCGGTGTCGAGGGGAACGTATGCTCCCCCGGCCTTTCCGATGCCGAGTATCGCGACCATCAGTTCGATCGAGCGCGGCAGGGCAACGGCCACCAACGATTCGCGTCCGACGCCCCGTTCGCGCAACAGACGCGCAAAACGATCGGCGCGAGAGTGAAGTTCAGCGTAGGTCAATACCTCGTCGCGGAAGATCACAGCGGTGGCTTCGGGCGCACGCTCAGCCTGATCCCGCAGCAGCTCGGTCAGCGTTGCACGCGGCTGGTCCAAGACCATACCGACACTCCCCGGCTGGGCAGGTGCCAGCGCGATCCGGCCGATCACCTGTTCGAGATCGCGGGAAAGCTCTGCGAGCACGACTGCAAGAGCTTCGGCCAGCGCCTGCGCGGCGTTGCCGTCCACCTGAGCGGCGTCGTACTTCAGCTCCAACGCCAACCGATCGCCTGGAACGACGATCAGCGTCAGTGGGTAGGCCGGTCGCTCGTCGAATCGAATTCCCTTCAGTCGCACCGAATCTGTCGGATCAGCGATTGCCGTGTCACCGAGGGGATAGTTCTCGAACACGACCAGCGATTCGAAGTTCTGCTCCAGTCCGCCGGTCCGTCGCAGTTCGGGCAACCCCACGTACTGATGGTCGAGTAGCTCCGACTGTTCATTCTGCCAACGAGAAAGTGCTTGCGAGGCAGGCTCTGCGGGGTCGAAGCGCAATCGGGCCGGCACTGTGTTGATGAACAAGCCCACCATGGTCTCGATACCGGGTAAATCGCCGCCGCGCCCCGATACGGTCGAGCCGAACAGCACGTCCGTTCGGCCGGCCATTCGGCCGAGCACCAATCCCCAGGCGCCATGCACAAGTGTGCTCAGCGTCAGGCCGTGTGAGCGTCCGTTGGTCGTCAGTGCACGAGTATCGCTGTCGGTCAGTTCGACTCGGGTAGCGTGGATCCCGCTGCTGCCGGTGCTCGGGGCGGGTAGTTCGATGGCGGGACCGGGAGAGTTCAGTGCTTTCTCCCAGACTGCTGCCGACGTCTCGTGATCGTGACCGGCCAGCCATTCGAGATAGCTGCGGTACGGCGCCGGACTCGGGAGCACGACGCCGGAATCTCCGACGCCGTACAACGCCATCAGTTCCCGCAGCATCACCGGGACCGACCATCCGTCTGCAACCGCGTGGTGAATCGACTGCAGCAGAAGGTACTTCTCCGAAGATGCACGGACAAGCGTGTAACGGACGAGTGGCGGTTGCGCGAGGTCGAACCCACGCGCACGGTCGGCGGAGAGCAGTTCATCCACATCGGCGCCGGCCACCTCGACTACTGCCATCTCCACGACGACGCTCGGGTGCACCACCTGCACCACCCGGCCGTCACCCAGGACTGAAAATCCGGTGCGCAGCGCCTCATGCCGATCGACGACAGATTGCAGCGCACGGTGCAGCGCCGCACTGTCCACCGCTCCGGACAGCTCCACAACCTGTTGCACGACATACTGATCCGCCCCCGGATCTGCAAACGCCGAATGGAAATAGATCCCTTCCTGCAGCGGAGTGAGTGGGAGAATCTCTTCAGCCTTCGGCAACTCGTCCACATCTGCCTGAGTGAGCGCCACCAGAGGGTAGTCCGAGGGTGTGGCGCCGCCAAAGGCTGCGAGCCCGGACACGGCCTTGAGCGAGTCCAGCCACAGCCGCGCAAACCTGTCGATGTCGCTACGCAGGAAGATGTTCGACGCCCAGGTCAGGGTGGCTCGCAGTCGTGGCCCACCGGCGGCGTCCTCGGCTACGACGTCGACAGACAACGCGTGTCCCAACGGCATGGACGGATCGGCAGCACCGTCCACCGACACCGGGAACCAGTCCCCCTCCGCTGCGGCAGTGCGTCCCAGATAGTTGAGCACTACCTCAGGCGCTGCGACGCTACCCAACTGATCCGAGCTGCCGAGGTATCGCAATGCTCCGTACCCGAAGCCGGCGTTCGGGACCCGTCGAAGTTGTTCCTTGACGCTCTTGAGAACCCCCGCCAGATCGTCGGTCGCGTCGAGATCTGTAGCGGCTGTACCGATCTCGAGCGCAACCGGGAACACCGTGGTGAACCAACCGACAGTACGTGTCAGGTCCACATGCGCAGCGCCGTCGCCGCGAACGATGCCTTCGTCGCGTCCGTGCCCTTCCAGGTCAATCGTCACCAATCCGGCCCCGCTCCAACGGGTCAGCGCCACGGCCAGTGCGGTGACCAGCACTTCGCTCACATCGGCCCCGAACGCCCTTGGGACACTGCCCAACAACTGATCGGCGAATTCCGGAGACAGGGTGATCGATCGCGCCGCAGCGGTGCGCGCGAGGTCAACTGCCGGGTCGAGTGCCCGACGGCCGAGAGATGCCCCTTGTGCGGACGTCACCCAGTCCCAGAACTCGATTTCCGAGTCCAGTCGCCCGGCTCCGACCGCCTCCGAGACGAGTTCGGCGTACCTTCGCACCGACGTGCCGACCGGAGCGAGTGCGGGTACGTCGCCATTCATCGCTGCGATGCCGGCGCGCGCGAGGTCCTCGAGGATGATGCGCCACGAGACGCCGTCGACCACCGCGTGGTGGATGACAAGCAACAGCCGTCCGGGACCGGTCACAGGGCGGAACAGAACAGCGCTGACCATCGTGCCGCCGGCCGGATTCAGACGGCCGACAGCTCGCTCGGTCTCGGCGAGGATCAACGCTCCGCATTCTTCAAGTGGCGCCGGTAGTGCACAGGTCTCGAAGACCACAGCCGCGTCGTTTGTCTCCGGAACAAGCAGCGTTCCTTCGGAAGTCAACGTCGCACGAAGTGCATCGTGGCGCGCCACCAGGGCGTCGAGCGCCGCCTGGACATGCTCGGCAGTCAAGGCTGACGGGGTCTGAATCAGCGCTCGCTGGTGGAAGGTTCGTACTACATCCGGCGTCCCGAGGGCCTTGGCGGCAATCGGCGTCGTGGCTACGTGGCCGATCGGTTGGTCCGCGTGGTCGACGATCTCAGCCGTTCGGCCGGACTGGGCACGCGCCATGGCCTCTGCGGTGCGCAGTTGGAACACCTCGCGTGGACTGATCGACAAACCGGCCGCACGAGCCGCGGTCACGAGTGAGATCGCGACGATGCTGTCGCCGCCCAGTGCAAAGAAGTCGTCGGTCACGCCGACCGAATCGAGGCCGACAGCCGACGCGATCAACGTGCAGAATTGTTGTTCAACTTCGTTTCTCGCGGCGACATGCGCACTCAGTTCGGCGAGATCGGGCTCGGGAAGTGCGCGGCGGTCGAGTTTGCCGTTGGCCGTGAGCGGAAACTCCTCGAGGACGGTGACGGTGGTCGGGACCATGTAGTCGGGCAGCTTGCTCGCCGCCCACTCGCGAATGTCCCGCGAGTCGATTGCGAGGTTCGTCCCCGACGCTGCACTCACGTAGGCGGCGAGATACTTTGCGCCTGTGGGTGCTTGACGCACCAGAACTGCCACGTGACGCACTCCGGGGTGCGAGATCACGGCGGCTTCGACATCCTCGAGTTCGAGACGCATGCCACGGATCTTCACCTGGTTGTCCGTGCGTCCGAGGAAGTCGAGGGTGCCGTCTGCGGTCCATCTGGCCAAGTCACCGGTGCGATACATCCGGGATCCGGCCAGATCGCCGGAAACAAAGGGATCCGCGACAAAACGAGATGCGGTCAATGCCGTCGCACCCACGTATCCGCGTCCCAGCAGGAAACCCGCCGCGTAGAGTTCGCCGCCCGTGCCGACCGGAACCGGCTGCAGGTCGCCGTCCAACACGTACAGGCGAGTGTTGGGGTTCGGGCGCCCGATGGATGTGACGATTCGTTCCGCGTCTTCGCGGTAGATCACATGGGAGACACCGATGGTCGCTTCCGCCGGCCCGTAGCCGTGATACAGCGTCGTGGACAGTTGGGCGCGGAACCGATCGAAGAGTTCAGGCGTGAGAACCTCACCGCCGCACCACACATGCTTCAACGAAACGAGCTGATCGCTCCCGTTCGCCAGGTCCAAAAGGATGTCGAGCATCGACGAAACCAGGTAGACGAAGGTGACCGATTCTCCGGCGATAAGGTCGAGCAGGTATTGCGGGTCGCGTTCCCCCTCGGGCTTCGCGATCACCAATCGACCGCCGGATACAAGCGGGAGCAGGATCTCGTTGATCGAGATATCGAACGAGAGTGGAGCTTTGAACAGCGAGGCATCGCCGGACCCGAACCCGAGAATCCGCTCCCGCTGCCACAGCAACCTTGCGCAGATTGCCTCGTGGCGGATCATGGCGCCCTTTGGACGACCGGTCGAACCGGACGTGAAGATGACGTACGCCAGTTGGGCACCGTGAATACGAACGTCGGGTGCCATGACCTCGGACAGGCGCGAAGGCCCGTCCTCGTACGCCCACGCGGAGAGATCGACCGGAACGGAGTCGTCGGCACCGTCGGAGGTGAGCACCAGTATGGCACCGGCATCGGCGAGTACCGATTCGCGGCGCTCTGCGGGCCACGACGGATCCAACGGCACGAAGGCGCCACCGGCGCACATGACGGCCAACAACCCCACCACCATCTCGGCGGATCTCGGAAGCCCGATCGCCACAACGGTTTCGGTTTCCACACCGCGAGAGATCAGGTGCGCGGCGAGCTGCGATACCCGAGATTCGAGTTCGCCGTATGTCAGCCGGACGTCGCCGTCGACCACAGCGACGGCGCCCAGATCGGCAGAGAAGCTGCTGCGCAACAAATCCGGCACCGTCGTGACGGGCTGCGGCTCTGCAGTGTCGTTCCACCCGTGGAGCACGAGTTCTCGCTCGGCCGGAGCCATGGGGTCGAGTGCCGAGACCGGAAGCTGCGGCTCGGCCACGAACCGATCGAGGAACTGTTCGATTCTGGCGGTGTGATCAGCCAGTTCGCGGTCGAATCCGGCCGGCACGCGGACGTCGATTTCGATCGGCTCCCCGTCCTGACCGCCGCGCACACTCAGATCCAGGTCACTGACTCGACCGGTTACCGAATTGCGCACGCGCACCGGGCAACCGCCGAAGGTGAGTGTGTGTTCGAACATCATCGAGTTGATACCGGGGCCGAAGACCTGACGGTCGGGATCGATCGCCCGAATGTCGCGAGCAAGATCCTCACCTCGGTACCGCCCGTGCTTGAGAATCGAGATCAGGGCGGTGTCGAGACGAGTTGCCAACTGGCCGATGGTTTCCGAGCGTTCTACCCGAATACTCAGCGGCAAGATCGTCGACGCCATCGAAGGAGTGCGACGCATGTCGCGCCCCACCCGAGCGGCCATCGGTACCGAGACGACAACGTCGTGTTGTCCGGTAGCGCGTGCAATGTACGCGATCAGCGCGGCCATGGGCAGGCGAGTTCGTCGAATCCCGGCGTCACCCGCATAGCGATAGAGCTGTGCTGCACGATCGGCATCGAGCGTGAGCATCGCCGAGATCGGCGGCAGCGAATCATCGACCTGCCCATGCAGAATCCGCGTCGCTTCCGGTCCTGCTTCAACTCGCTCCACCCAGTACTGACGGTCGAGCAGGAACCGTGGAGAGTTTCGATATTCCAGATCGGCCGCAACCACCGCATCGAGTGGCCATAGCGGCGCAGAAGTCTCGAGATTCGGATCGTCGTACCGTTCGGCGACGTCGGCGACGATGAGCGAGATGCCGTACCCGTCGACCACACTGTGGTGATAGCGCTGGTACCAGATGACTCGGTCGTCAGCGGTCAGCAGAAGTGTCTGACGGAAGAGCAGATCGTCCGCCCCGAAGACCCGAGCCATGTCGGTGTCCATCCACAATTGCGCAGCCGAATCGGGATTCGGCTCGCCCCGAAGGTCGAGTACTTCCACTTCCCAGCGCGCCTCCGGAATCGGCACCTGAATCAGCCTGTTGTCGGCATCCACCCGAAAGTGCACGAACAGCGCTTCGACGCGTCCGACAGAGGCCTTGATCGCCGCTGCCGCGCGGTCGACGTCGATCGTCCCGTCGACCTCGACGACAAGTCCGATGTTGTACACCGGACTGTTCGGATCGACGTTCTGAGCAACCCACACCTCACGCTGAGCGGCCGTCGCCGGGAGCGCTGCATCCAGATCGGCACCGCCCGATACCGCTGGGTGAGCTACCTGAGAGTGGTCAGACATCGAGAATCCGATCATCGTCGTTCATGCTCATCGAACGACGAACACCCTCGCCAGTTTAGGGTAGGCTACCCAGGAACGTGAAGGCACGCTCTCCGCCTGGTCAGACCTGGTCCCACGGACCGAATTCGAGCAGAACGTCGATTGCCGTCTTACCGTCCTGCGGCCGAACGACATGTTCGAGGGCGTAGACCCTCGATCCCTCCGCTGCGCGGGCGAGATCGGAAATACCGGGCAGAATGGTCGGTTCGGGTGGGCCGCCCACACCACGGTGGAAGTTCTCGATGGAATGCCCCAGATAGAGGACGCGTCCGCCTGGAGTCAACCATTGCCCGACGCGCTTCAGCGTTTCGGCCAACTCGTCGACCTCGAGGTGAAGGAAGCTGACCAACACCAGGTCGACCGAACCTTCCGGTTGCCACGTGGTCGCATCTCCGACCCGCCAGTCGACGGCCTTGTCCCGGTCACTCGCCCGTGCCAGATCGATCGCCACCGACGAGTAGTCAACCGCGGTCACCGACCAACCCCGCCCGGCCATCCACCGCGCGTGACGACCGTCGCCGCAGGCCAGATCGATCGCGGTGCCCGGCCTCAGATCGGCAATTCTTGTTGCGACGGTTCCCGCCGGGTCCACTCCCCATGGCTCCGTCACCGCTCGGTATCGCTCGTCCCAGTCGTGTGCGTCCACGATCGCTCTCCCCATATCCGTATCACCGAAGTTCGTTCCACCGTCATTGATCAGACGGTGCCCCCAGCAGCATAGAGAACCTTCAAAAGTGACAAACAGATACCCCTAGGGGTATAGAAGTGACGGTCAGGAATACCCCCACCCGTATCAGTAGGGGCTCATTGCCTGGTACGGAGAGTTTTTCGACGACGACAAGATCCGCAAGGAAGGCGACCAGAACTCGGCGGATCTCTCGGCCGCCGGCAAAGCGGTGTTCGTGGCAGGCAAGGTCCGCAAAGAACTCGAGGTCGACGCTCCGACCGTCCGGATTCACGTGCTCAACCATCACGTCCGCAGCGGCGATCTGATGCGCGCCGCTTTGGCCACGGGAGTGGTGGTGGCGATCGACGTCGACGACGACACCACGGCGTTGGACTGGTGCCGCGAACCTGGATCGAAGTCCTGGCGCGAAACGAAGCTCGAACGCCTCGTCGCCACGGCCTCCGCCGATGCTTCGGCAGATGACGACGGACAGGACGATACCGCCCCGGACGACGACGGCAGCGACATAGACCATGTCGGCAACCAAGGATGAGGAACTCGACCCCCTCAGCAGCACAGGATGATTCGACTAAGCCATGGCTGCACGACGATCATTGGAAAGCAGGTGACAAGGCCTGGTGGATTCTCGTCACCGGAAACGAGATCAGCCGGACGATGGTCGCGATCGTCTCTCCTGCCGATGGAACGGTGCGTGACCCGGAGGTGACGTACAACGACGGCGCATTCCGGTCGACCGGCAAGTTCGAGAGCATCCGTCACCGAGGAGACTCCTGCGCCCCGTGCGGAGACTCGGTACTCAAGATGCTCGCGACCGGACAGGATGCGTGGGCCGGCCACTGGATTCAGGAACAGGCTGCGCCAACCGGAGAATCTTCGGATAGCGTTGCCACACAACAATTTTACGAAAATCACCAACGCTCATACTGGCCGACGCAAGGGGGATAGGCGGATGATGGAAGACGAGTTCGGTGACGACGAGCAACTCGAGAACGATGTGCCGGCGCGGGTGTACCGGTGGGAGGATCTCGACGGGACACAGGCAGCGGAGCTGTGGGCGGAACTGATCGCATGGGTGGGGTGGTTCCGCCGGCGCTACGCGGTGTCCGGATCGGATGCAGTGATTCCGCCGTGCTGGTTCCGCCACCCCGTAGCGGTCGAGGAACTGACAGGGCTGATGGTCTCGCACCAAAGCGCCTACACCCTCGACGAGCCGGGCTCGGAACTCTCGGCGTTCCATGTGCAGTGACTCTGGCCTAGGTTGCGTGACCTTGCCGAGCGGGCCTGCTACAAGCGGTGCACCGACGCTAAGTGCTCGTTCAAGGCGCTCGAGATCGTCGATGACCTGGAGGGATTGGGGGAGTGGGTCAACGACGACATTGCCGTCCGCCAACGACGTCTCGCCCACGAAAACAGGCGGTGAGCTGCATGTATAGGCAATTTGATGTAAGATAGTGGAAGCGATCGAACGAATCGCACGGGGAGGGCTGGGCCGCATGACCACCGCACACAAGGTCACCACACGCACTGCATCGCGCAGTGTCGAAGAGTCGGTACAGTTCGCGACCGGTGTTGTTCGTCTCGCCGGTGGCACCGTCACCGAAGCGGACAAGGCTGCTGCGCGCCGCGTTGCACGAGGAGTAAGCACTCCGGAGCAAGAGCTGGCGGCCTTCCGCCAGGAACTCGAGCTCTAACCGTCCGTTGCCTGCGAAAACTTCACAGTTCCGTTCCTGGGATGACTACTTCATCCCGGGAACGACTGTTTTACGGAACAAGCTGGTCACCGCTGCCGAACCGTACGGGACACGGGACGCGGAAAAACTGCGCCGGTACGAAGTGCGAGCCACGCTTTTGCGGGCGATCGAACTCGACAGAAAACCGATCGAGGGGAACTTCGACTACGCGCACCTCAAGGCCGTCCACCGCGCACTTTTCCAGGACGTATACGAATGGGCAGGTCAGGAGCGGGTCGGCCCGGATCGGCAGATGTCGAAGAGCGGCCCCGACGTCGTCCACTTCGCGCCCGGGGACCCGGCAGCGCCCACGGTGCAGTACGGCTATTACCCAGGGGTCGGAGATCAGATCCGCGAGGCTGCGGAAAGGCAGTTCCGCAAGCTCGCGGCTGATGACCTGCTGCGTGGCCGGGATCGAGCGCAATTCGTCGCCGGCCTCGCTGATCACTGGGGCGAGATCAACACGATCCACAGTTTCCGTGAGGGCAACACTCGCACGCAGTCGGTGTTTTTCTCCCAGCTGGCCCGCGACGCCGGGTATGAACTCGACGTCGGGCAGTTCGCCGAGAATGCGCCTCTGAGAACAGAATTCGTGCAGGCACGTTTCTATAATCAGGCCACCGCCAGGACGGATCGTCTTGTCGGGGTCCTCGACAAGGCGCTCACGGAAATCGAGCCCCCAATGCGGTCACTGTCCGATCGGCCACCGACCGCAATGGAACGTTTGGCGCGCAGACACTCCCGCACGCATTCTCAAGACGAATTCGAGATGTAAACCTTCAACCTCACACACGCCGAAGGAACCCTGCAACCCCGTTGTCACGTTTTCACCCTAGAAATTACTCATCGAGTTCACGCCGAGGATTCGCGTCGATTGCCCTCTGCAAACTTTGCTTCAAACTGGGCACCTGCGGCGAAAACTTGTGCACTTCCTCCCCGGCGTTTGTCTGGAGCGTCCGCAGCGCAGCGACAACCTCATCCACGCCCAGGCGCGAGGTTGAGTCGAAGATTCGCTGTCTCGCCGCGACTAGTTCTACTCGCCTCCCAAATGCGTATCCTTGCTCATTCAGAATTATCTTCTCGACCAGATTCGGAAATTGGGAAACAAAACCGTATTCCTGTTCACCGTCTAATAGCAAATCAGCTCCTGAAAGGGCCCACGAAAGTTCATCAACTTCCGAATCACTTAGACGCAACGTGGAATCCTCAACCAGCGCACCTGCCAACTTACGCACCGTTTCAATTTTTTCAGACCATTCTTCATTTGTCGAGAAGATTAATACCTCTAAAGTCTCTTTAACTTCAATGGAATTCAAATTTCGATTTCGCGAATACCTATCTATAAATAGATCGTAACCATTCACCTGAAGTTCATCTACAACATCCCAGGTGTAGTCCTTGTTAACAATCTTGAGGGTTTCATCGAATTGATCCGAATGCCCATCCCAATACGAATCAAGGGAAGAAACGTAATTCTTAACCTCCCTCCGGAACGCCTCTATCCGATCTTCTGAGTTATCACTGAAATAGCCGACCCTTAACCCGAAATTGAACAGCTCTAGTTCATTGAGGAGCAGTAAAAGTTCCACTGCGTTGCCAGGATCAACGTCCTCGGGTGGCTCGCCATCACTTTGCCGAGCCACGACCCTCTGCACTGCATCTAGGCTGTAAGCAAGCAATATGTCATCTTCCGAGTGTTCATCGCGGAGGATATCCAGCTGTGGTCGCAACACTGTGTGAATGAATGCATTAGCTCGAAAATCTTGTGCATCGCTCATGTCGGCACCTGACCCTTTTCGATGAACGTCCAAGGATTTTCAAAATGGTCACGAATTGGTTTGCACACCTTTGAATGTGTCGTCTTATCCCACGAATCCTGCTTACCATCAGTTCGGTATCCGAGAGTAGTCACAACATTGTCAGGATTTGCCCATACAATTCGGGGTCGAAGTGCCTCAAATCCCGGCTCCAGTGCGATCTCTTCCGTCCATTTCTGCGTATCTTGCAAGACTCTAGAATTGGGTTGCATGTCTTTGAACGCAGGCGATCTACGGAGATAAAACTCCAGCCATCGCCCGAAAACCGATTCTTCAACCAACGCGAGGAATCCGCCGGACTGGAATCCGGCACTCGCCGGACTGAACAATCTGGTAGTGGCACTCAGCAGAACGTGCCATTCATCTTGGGTCCGTCCTTCATTGTCCCAATTCATAGCGACATCGAGGATTGCCCTGCGTATTATCAGACCACCCAGCGAATGTCCGACCAACACAAGCTCTTCGTAGGGAGTCGTAATGTCCGCCCGTCCGGACAAATCGTCTATCATCATCGCTGGCGCGTAAGGCTTTGGGTAGAAGTGGTCAATCCAATTCCGGATCCTAAGGGCGACCCCCAAGGGTCCGTCACGTTTGGAATTGTAGTCGATGAATAGCATATCCGATTCCAACCACCATTCTCGGTGGGCTCCCGGCTTGGTGAATTGTCCCCAAGTTTTTAGTCCGTCCCCGTTGAATCCATGTACGAATACGACAAGCCTTTTGACAGTCTCCGTGTGGTTGGACACCATCAACGTCCACTTGTCGTGTTGGTGGAGGAGGACAGGGGTGTGTGTCATCGTTCGATTGTCGCCTACATCACCATTTCTGGCACTGAAGCTCGTTGTCAATGGACTCCGAGGACTAATGCCGACCCCAACGCGCCCACCAACCCGCAGACGATGTCGCGGGTGTCCAATCGATCTCGGCGGTCAAGGACTGCCGAGGTCAAGGCAACGAAGCAACCAATCAGCGTACAAACGATCATTCCTGTTACGGGCATCATCCGCTCACTGAAACAGAAGGTGAAGGAAAATCTCAACGGGGTGTCGCCAACTTTTCCGTAGGTTCGGCGTCCAACTCGCGAAGCTGTCCCGCCAACATTCCTTCGCCACGATCTGGGGCGGCGGTCAGCGTTCGATGTCGCGGCCTCGGTGCTTCTGTTGGTCGGTGTGTTCGCGTTGGCGGGCGAGCATCATGGCGCGGTTGTTTCGTTCCTTCGCCTCAGGCTGGCCCATGTCCTTCGCGGTGGCTCGCTGTTCACGTTGCGTCGTTTCGGCGATGTTCTGTTCGGGTGTGAGTTCGCGGCGCCGGAGCCTGGCTCGACGGTCCAGCGGAGATGTTCCGCGCCGGATGACGATCACGCAGAATCGGTCCAAAACTGGCACCGACGAGAAACGGGAGGTGTTGTTCACCGCCACTCGGGGCGAGTTGACGGAATTGGTCGAATCTCTGCAGCGAAACATCACTCCCGGTGCCAAGTGAATTTGGTGGTCCGATTCCGAGGAGTCGGACCAGCGGCGCTACTCCCCGCACAGCTTAGGAGAACGTGCGGTTCCGGACGTATACGAACTCTTCGAATGCCGTTTTCTTTCGAAAATGGAGGAGCCAGACTGCGAGATGACGTGCGTGTAGGAAACCTAGAGAACTAGCCCGTTGGCATTACAAGGTGTTGTGTCGGGCGTACGTGTCGGCCCCCAGGTGTAGTGTTCATCACGAAACGAGACCGAGCCCCGAATCAACAAATTGCCAGGGCAGTGGATTCGGGGCTAGCGGCTGAACTTTGGACGGTTCTCGGTCAACCTAGCTTCGTCTCGGGCATGCGTCAAAAGATGCCTTCCGCTGCCGTACGCAGCGGAAGGAATCATGTACTCATCCGATCTCGCACATTCTGCCCAGACGCCCGATGGCACTAGCACTGGGAAAGGGCTTGCTGCGGTGCTTCGTGAAGCCCGGGAGCGCATTCAGGTCAGCACCGCAGAGCTTGACGAGGCGCGTCGCCGCCGGGATATGCTCGCAGGGTCTCTGCGGCGGGAGTTCGGTGTGGGGAGTCGTGCCTATGTAAACGGTTCGATCGCCCATGGGGATGCGCTGACCCCACTCACCGACGTAGATCTCGGCGTCGTCATCCCGAACCCTGACGGTGCATATGGTCCCAATGGCCGCGGCCCGCAGGACCTCCTACAACGCGCGGCCGAAGCAATTCGACGTGATCTCAAGTCCGAGTTTCCCAACCTCCGGGTCATTGTCGAGGGGCGTAAACGATCGGTGTACGTATCTTTCGGTAGCCCAGTCGATGCGAATCAAGACGACTTCAGCGCCGATGTCATCGTCGCGCTGGATCACCCGACCGGCCATGGACTATGGATTCCCAACTACAGTTCATGGGATCGTTCGGCACCTGAGACTCATACGAGGCTCGTTCGCGACGCGGCGAAATCGAGTGATTTCAACTATTCCAGGACCGTTCGACTGCTCAAGCACTGGTCCCGCACGCACTCCAAACCACTGTGCAGTTGGAATATCAAGGCGCTCGGGTTGGATTGTTTGTCTGTCGACATCGACCAAGTAGCGGGCCTGGTCGCTTGGTTTGATCACGCCGTCGACGAGCTGTCCTGGCAAGAAACTCCCGACCCCGCAGGTGTTGCTGGGGCCATCGGCCTACCAGGTGACCGTATGGAACTCGTTGCGAAGTTGAAGAACGCTCGCGACAAACTTGCCGACGCCATCGCCTACGACGCGGAAGGCTACAACGTACTGGCCGTCGAGGCCCTGGCTAGCTTCTTCAACGATAGCGAGATGCTTCCGCATCCAGAGAGCGCAGCCGTTGCGGCGCAACGCTTGCAACGAACAGCGGACCTGCGACAAGCTCGCGCAATTCGGACTATCCCGGCTACGGCACCGCAAGTCAGACAACGAACGCCGGCGAGGTCGTGGGCTCCGTGAGTTCATCTGGCGCACGCAAAGCGCGTCGCGCTGCGAACCGCCCGTCGCCGAGGTCCGTCGCTACCACGTCCCCGACCGCAGACCTTGTCGAGGACACCACGTCTAAGGTACGGATCCAACCTGTTCCCGCAGGGTTAATGCCGTCGCCATGGCGCGGACTCCTCCACACGAGGCATAACCTAGGACTGGGTAATTGGTACGGTTCATCGCCTGCCTGGCGGGTGGCGATCGAAGCCCAAGCGCGCCGCATTCACGGCGATACCTTGCACGTCGTCGAGGGCCCGTACGCACTGGCATATCAAATCAATCTTGATGTTCGGGGGCCCAACGACCTGGTCAACGTCGTTATTGTTTTTTACGCCCACCCGCCTCATGACACCTACGGATTGCCAGCTCAGGACTATCCGCGCGTGTGGGCGGAGCGCGGCATGTCGTCGAAGCATCGAATGCCTGACGATGATGCGTTATGCCTCTACTACCCGCGGGACCCTTCATCGCACCGATGGACGGCCGACAAAGGCCTGCTGGACCTCCTAGACCTGATTGTTGACCACCTCGGCTACGAATCGTATTGGCGCGCAACTGGCGGACATGACGGCGGAATATGGCTCGGCGATGAGGCCGAGCACGGATTCCTTCAGAAGGCAGCGTGAGGGTTTTGACAACACCAGAACCGCCAGCCACCGGGAGTACCGGTGAATCGAGCGGGTTCTTCACGGGGTTCGAATGGTCGGACGGCGCGACGATTATCGCGGCTATTATCGCCGCGCTCATAGCTGCGTCGATCGCTGTTGTTGGTTACAGTATCCAGCGCAAAATCACCCGCCGAAGCGAACGAGCAAACCTGTACGGCGACGCGATCGGTGCAGTCGAGGCGTATCTCGAAGGTCCGTACCGTATACGCCGAAAGATCGATGAGTCCAGTAACTGGTTCATGCTCTCCAGTGCGCTTTCGGATGCCAAAACGGCGATCTCCCATCACCAAGCACTAATTGAAATGCATGCCCCTTCAGAGGTCCACACCGCTTACAAAGCGTTCGTCGACACCGCAATTCGCGAAGCCGGGCCACAAATGACCAGAGCGTGGAGCGCTCCACCAGTGAACGCGCCAACCGATGTTCCATTAGGAACGGGATACGACCGGACCGATTCAGACGGAAAACGAGCTCAGCTTGTTAGTGTCATGGCGTCCGATCTGAAATCGATCGGTGCTTGGTGGCGTCTGACGCGATAGTGACGCCCCTTAGCATCCCCGCACAGCAGCGTGGGGCGCTGTTACAACCCCCAAGGGTTTCCCAAGCGGGGCGATGGGGATCATCCTCGGTGTAGCTGTGCTCCTGGACGCAGTGCTCGTGCGCTTGGTGCTCCTGCCAGCACTCCTGCGTCTCACCGGCCGGGCAGCCTGGTGGGCACCAGCATGGCTACGACGCATCCTGCCGAAGATCAGCTTCTCGCATGGCTGACCGTGTACCCGACATCACTGTTGCATTCATACCCCCAGGGGTATGATGAAGGCAAGAGAAATCGATGGCAGCGACACCGACAGCCACGACACCGACAGCCACAACGAGGAGCGGGCAATGACAACCCCCACAGAACCGATCGCGATTGCAACCAAGGTCACCGGAACTTTCGACGAGGTCGTCACCCGCACGCGTGCCGCTCTCGCCGAGCAGGGCTTCGGGATCCTGACCGAGATCGACATGCAGGCAACGCTCAAGGCGAAGCTGGACGAGGACATGGAAAAGTACCTGATACTGGGTGCCTGCAATCCGCCATTGGCCCATCGGGCAGTCTCGGTGGATCGTCAGATCGGCCTCCTGCTGCCGTGCAACGTCGTCGTCCGCGAAGATACGACTACCGAGAACTCGTTCTTCGTCGAAGCGATGAATCCCGCTCTCATGGTTCAGGTTTCCGGCGAACCAGGTTTGGAGTCCGTGGCGGCCGACGCAGCCGTCAAGTTGCGCGCGGCAGTCACCTCGATCATCTGACACCACAGTCGGATCGAGCACTGGATCAAACACTGACATGCCCCCAGGGGTACCCTCGGTCGCAGTACGAACACTCGAGAAGGGGCCACCATGACCGGCGACGAAGAGAGCATTTCGCTCGTATTGAACAGACTGCGGCGTGCTCACGGCCAACTTGCCGGGGTCATCTCGATGATCGAGAACGGCCGCGACTGCAAGGACGTCGTCACGCAGCTCGCAGCCGTGTCCAAAGCGCTGGACCGAGCAGGGTTCAAGATCGTCGCGTCGGGGCTGCGTGAATGCCTCACCGGCGAAAGCGCCGAAGGTCAGGAACCGATGACCGAGGCCGAACTCGAGAAGCTGTTCCTGGCACTGGCATGAAACACGAGGAAGGGCCTGACCCGCAGGTAGCGGGTCAGGCCCTTCCTCGTGTGCGAAAGAACTACGAAAGAACTACTTCGCCAGGAAGTCGATCAGCACCTTGTTCACGGCCTCCGGACGCTCGAGGTATCCGTAGTGCCCGGCGTCGGGAATCTCCTCGTACGACGCCGTCGCGATGCAGTCCGCCACCTCGCGGGAGAGGTAAGGCGGAATCATGCGGTCGTCGGCGAAAGCGACGGACAGGCACGGGCGCATGATCGACTTGTACTCGCTACGTCGATCGAAAGCGCGGTCCATGCCGAGCTGCGCGCGAACACCCGGTGACGTTGCGCCGCCGGTGAACTCGAAGATGTCCATCCAGTCACGCGCGGAGTGATCGTCGGCCAGCGTGGCCGGCGAGAGGTTCATCACTGCCGTCACTGCGGCACGGTACTTGGCCGGCAGGGCGACGCCGCTGTCGAACAACTGGCGCTCACCCTCGGTCAGGACCTGTTGGAAATGATCCATCCGAGCGTGGCCGGCGAGGAACACTGCTTTGTGAACCAGATCCGGCCTGGCGAGCGTCAGTTCCTGCGCGACCCGGGCGCCCATCGAGGTGCCGATGACATGGGCCGGGCCGCCGCCGAGATGCTCGATCAGCCCGGCGGTGTCCGCAACCATGTCGGTCATCGTGATGCCGCCGAGGCTCTCGCCGGACGGTGCGATTCCGCGGTTGTCGAAGGTGGCGACGCGATAGCCGGCGGCCACCAATGCCGGAGTCTGGTGCAGATCCCAGACGCGGCCAGGGCTACCGGTCCCCATGATGAGCACCACCAGATCTCCATCACCCTTGACCTGGTAATTGATGGGGATTCCGTTGATTGTGGCGACCGTCATGTCAGCCTTCCTCCTCGTACGTATGATCAACAATTTTGGTTGGATAGCCTAAGCTGATGGGTGGTCGTGTGACCGCAACCCCAGCCCATGCTCGTCCAGGAGGACCCCCGTTGAGAGTCGCTACGCTCGGATACCAAACCTGGGGCCACCGTACCCTGCAGGCCTTGATCGACTCCGATCACGAGGTCGTACTGGCAATCACACACCCGAAGAGCGAACACGTCTACGAACAGATGTGGGCGGACTCGGTTGCAGATCTGGCGGCCGAGAACGGTGTACCCGTTCACGTGGCGAACAAGCCTGACGACGCCTTCAAGGCCGCGCTGGCGGAAGCGGCTCCCGACATCATCGTCGCCAACAACTGGCGCACCTGGCTGCCGGCGGAGGTCTTCGACGCACCCAAGTACGGCACCCTCAACATCCACGATTCGCTGCTGCCCAAGTACACGGGCTTCTCCCCGCTCATCTGGGCTCTGATCAACGGCGAGGAAGAAGTCGGCCTCACGGCGCACCTGATGGACGAGGAACTCGATGCGGGCGACATCGTGCTGCAGCGATCGACGACGGTCGGCCCCGCGGACACCGTCACCGATCTGTTCCACCGCACGATCGACATGATCGGCCCCATCACACTCGACGCCCTGGATCTGATCGCGTCCGGGCGGACCGACTGGACGCCGCAGGACCGATCGCAGGCCACGTTCTTCCACAAGCGTGCACCGCAGGACAGCCACGTCGACTGGTCCTGGCCCGCCGAGGTCATCGAGCGTTTCGTCCGGGCACAGTCCGATCCGTACCCCAACGCTTTCGCGGAGTTCAAGGGCCAGCGCATCCGCATCCTGAAGGCGTCCGTCTCACGCGGGCACTACGGCGGAACCCCCGGCCGAGTGTTCATCCAGGAAGACGACGGCATGGTGATCGTCGCGGGCCCCGACGCGTGGTCGGGCAAGAACAAGGGACTGCGGATCGAGCGCGTCCGACTCGACGACGGCAGCGAGTACACCGCCGCCGAGTTCTTCCCCCACGGCGGCGGGTACCTCACCTGATCGTCTGAACGCCCTCAGTCGCGACCCTCCCAGGCCGCCCACAGTTGCGCGTAACGCCCGCCCGCGGACACCAGTTCGCGGTGCGGGCCTTCTTCTACGATCTGCCCGTGTTCGAGCACGATCACTCGGTCGGCGCCCGCGGCTTGGGTAAGCCGGTGTGCGACAACCAGAGTGGTGCGGCCCTCGGTAGCGGCTTCGGCAGTCGCTTCCAGTTCCCGCGCTCCGGCGCTGCCTGCCTCCGCTGTCGCTTCGTCCAGTACAGCGACGGCAGGGTCGGCCAATACCAGTCTCGCCAAGGCCAACTGCTGTGCCTGCGCCGCCGTCATCTCGTGCCCGCCCTCGCCCACGACGGTCAGCATTCCCTCGTCGAGAGCATCAACCCACTCGTACGCGCCGACGGTCTGCAGCGCAGCGGCTACGTCCTCGTCCGAGGATTCGGGAGCGGCCAATCTCAGATCCTCGATCAGGGGTCCGGCAAAGACGTGGACCTCCTGACTCACGATCGCGATGTGGCGTCGTAGGTCATCGAGGTCGGAAAGCGGGACGCCGCCGATCGACACCCGCCCCGACGTCGGAGTGATCGAACCGGCGGCGATCGCAGCAAGCGTCGTCTTTCCGGCTCCGGTCGAACCGACGAGCGCCACCCGCTCCCCCGCTCGCAGGCTGAGCGTCACTCCGTGGAGTACCTCATGGCCACCGTCGTAGCTGTGCCGGATGTCGTCCAAATGAAGGGAGCCGTCGGTCGGAACGGAACCCGTATCCGTCGAACCTTCCGTTTCGGGGATCTCGACAACGCCGACCAGTCTCGCGAGGCTGGCGCCGGCGGACTGCACTTCGTCGAAGGTGTAGAGCAGCGAGCCGATCGGGTTGAACAGGCGATGGAACAGCAGCGCAGCCGTCGTTGTCTGACCGACTGTCACGACGTCCTCACGAACCAGCAGGAATCCGACGACGAGGATCATGGACAGGCCCACGAATTCGGCGCGGTTACCGCGCCCGGCGAATCTCGTGAACAGGCCGAACACTCCGACGGCCAGATCACGCGCTTTTGCCGACGCTGCATCGATCTGACCCAGATGTTCCTTCTCGAGGCTGTACGCGCGGACAGTCTTGGCCCCCTGGAGACTGCTGATCAGCGCTTGTGAACGAGCGCCCATCGCTGCCCGCTCGGCAGCGTAAACGGGAGCTGATCGTGGCAGGTACCACTTGAGTGCCAGCGCGTACATCGGCAGCGCGACCATTCCGGCGAGGCCGAGCCGCCAGTCAAGTCCCAGCATGGTCACCATGCTCAGAGCCACGAGCAGGACCGCCGCGATCATGCCGGGAACCACGTCGGACACAGCCTTCGCGATCACCGACACGTCGTCGCCGACGCGTGAGAGCAGATCGCCCTTGCCGACCTTCTCGACGGTCTGGATCGGCAGGCGCAATGCCCGGTCCACGGTTCGCTCACGCAGGTCCGCCAGGATCGTCTCACCGAGTCGCTTGATCAGATAGGCGGCCACACCGGTGAACACACCGCCGACGACTGCTGCGGCGGCGATGATCACGACCACCCCGACGATCGTCGACGTGGGCGCGTTGTCCCGGACCCGGTCGACCAGGACACCGAAGACGTATATCGGCACCAATGCCATCGCCGACGCCGAAGCCGCGACGATCAGGACCAGCAGGCTCTGCATCCGGTGTTCGGCCAGCGCTGCCCGCAACCACTTCCAGGTCTGGCGACCACTCGCGATCGGCAACAACTCGCGCTCGGTCACCTTCTCCGCCGCCGGCATATCGGTTGTCATGTCCGTGGCCGTCACCGCAGCACCGCTCCTCGGTAGTTCGCGTCGCCGCGAGAGAGTTCGGAATGTGTGCCCGTCGAGGCGATCACTCCGTCGTTCAACACGATCACTCGATCCGTCACGGCCAGCAAGGCCGGGCTGCTGGTGATCAATACCGTCGTGTGGATGCCTCCGGCACCCTCGTGCCGCAGTTCAGCGATTCCTTCGGCGATCGACGCCTCGGTCACCGCGTCTACCGCCGTCGTCGGATCGTGCAGGACCATTACGGGTGCCTGTGCCACCAAGGCGCGCGCGAGGGCGACGCGTTGCCGCTGGCCTCCCGACAAACTCGCGCCCCGATCGGTCACTTCGAGGTCGAGACCGTCTGGATGTGCGTCGACGACATCCGCCGCTGCCGACGCCACCAGAGCGCTCTGGATGTCGAGAGCAGCAGCATCACCGGCGCCCGCGGTCACGTTCGACGCGAGCGATCCGGAGAACAGATCGGTGATGTGCGGCTCCACCAGCACCGTGCGGCGTGCCAATCGCAAGTCCATGTCGGACAGGCTGATTCCGCCCACCCGAACCACTCCGCGATACGCGTCCTGCGCCAGCTGACCGGACAGGACAGCGACAAGAGCGTCGGCGTCCTGCGGTTGATAAGCCACGACGCCCAGCAGTTCTCCGGCAGGCAGGTGCAGATCGATGCCCTTGAGGGATTTGTACTCGACGGCGTCGAGGGTCAGGTCGGTACCTTCGAGATCGGTCTGCGAACCCGCTCCCCGCAACGGCTCCGCGTCCAAGACCAGTGCCAGACGATCCGACGACGCGCGCGCCACCGCGAAGTATCCGGGAATCGACGCGAGTAACCCGAGTGGTTCGATGATGAACTGCGCAAGCCCCACCACGGTGATCAGTTCACCGACCGTGATCCGGCCCTGCAACGCGAAGTATCCCGCGAATCCGGCAACACCGACGGCGAGCAACGCACTGATGGTCGCGGCAACGCCGGTGTAGATACCGGTTGCCTTCGCCGTGCCGATCGTCGAAGCGAGCGCCTGACGGCTGACCGTACGGTAGCGCGCCGACGCGGTCTTCTCGCCCCCGATACCGCGCAGCGGACGCAGTCCACTGACCAGATCCGTAGCCATCGCCGACGCCCGAGCGATCGACGCCTGCTGACCGGTGGCCCGCGACGTGATGAGCGGCGCCGCCAGTTGCAGCAGACCGAGAATGACCGGAGTACCGATCAGAACGGCCAGTCCCAGCCACAGATCGATCCACACCAACGCCACCGCCGACGCCACCGCAGCGGTCAGGGCCGCCGCGGCGCGCGGGACGATGTCGGCGATCCACGAAGTCTGCTCGGCGTCCGAGGTTGAAACCGTCAGCAATTCACCCGATCGCAGATCAGTACGCACCCCACGCGGGTCGAGGACGCGGTGCGCCACCTCGAGCCGGAGACGATGAGCCTCCTGCTGCATCGCGGTGACGATGAACCGGGCGCCGAAACGCCACGCGGCCGTCAGAACGAGAAACAGAGCCGCGAGACCGAGGATCGAGACGATCAAGGCCGTGGTGTCCGAAGTCTCCACTGCACGGTCGATGATCACACCGATGGAGATCGGCACCGCCGTCTCGGTGAGTTGGTGCAAACAGACCAGGGCCGTGCCGATAGTGAGTGGGCCACGGTTGCGGACCAGGACGCGTCGCAAAATCGCAGCACCGCTGTGTTTGCCACTCTCCGGCTCGTCCGAGTCGACGGTCACACTCGAGGGGGTCGAACTCATGGAACTCCAAGCATCGATGGAAGCGATAAAGTTAAGTACGCAGATAAGTAAGTCGACCCTAATACATGAGCAACTAGCGTCGACACGCCCAGTTCTCATAGAGTCGCGAGTAAGAATCATTGCTTGCGCCGTGCAGGCAAGCACGAGAGGAACATGATGGCTGAGAACACGACCGTGGAAACCGAGATCGCGGACGAGGAAATCGAGACCGTCGCCGAGGAAACAGCGCGCATGGCGCAGCGCGTTGTCGCTGCCTACGCGGAAGATGCCGACGAGTGCAGGATGCTGCTCTCGATGCTCGGTATCTCCCCCGCCGCCAAGCTCGACTGAATCTTTCCCTCACCGACCGAGAAGGAACCACGTGCCTGTCAGTCCGGATTCGACCAGTTCAACCCTTTCTGACAGCGCACCTGCTTCTTCGACCGGTGACACCGTGTCCGGGCAGGCCGAGTTCGTCGTCGTAGCTAACCGCCTGCCCGTCGACTTGGAACGACTTCCCGACGGCACCACCCGTTGGAAGAGAAGCCCCGGTGGACTGGTCACCGCCCTCGAGCCGATCCTGCGCAGCAATCAGGGCGCCTGGGTGGGCTGGGCCGGCGTCCCAGACGCAGACCTCGACCCGATCGTCGAAGACGGACTCGAGCTCTACCCCGTGCCGCTGAGCGCCGAGGAGATCAACGAGTACTACGAGGGATTCTCCAACGCCACCCTCTGGCCGCTCTATCACGACGTCATCGTCAAACCCGAGTATCACCGCGAATGGTGGAACGCCTACGTCGAGGTGAACCGGCGGTTCGCCGAAGCCACTTCCAAGGCAGCGGCACAGGGCGCGACCGTCTGGATCCAGGACTACCAGCTGCAGTTGGTACCGAAGATGCTGCGGATGCTTCGCCCCGACCTCACCATCGGTTTCTTCCTGCACATTCCGTTTCCCCCGGTCGAGCTGTTCATGCAGATGCCGTGGCGCACCGAGATCGTCGAAGGTCTCCTGGGCGCCGACCTCATCGGCTTCCATCTTCCCGGCGGCGCACAGAACTTCCTTTTCCTGGCGAGACGCCTTGCCGGGCAGCAGACTTCACGCGGAACCGTCGGCGTGCGTTCCAAACTCGGTGTGGTGCAAGTAGGTTTCCGCAGCGTCCGCGTCGGCGCCTTCCCCATCTCCATCGATTCCGGCAAGCTCGACGAACTCTCACGCACCAAGGCAATTCGGGACCGCGCCAAGCAGATTCGCAAAGAACTTGGAAACCCCAAGCACATCATGCTGGGTGTCGACCGCCTCGACTACACCAAGGGCATCGACGTCAGGCTCGCCGCCCTCCACGAACTTCTCATGGAGAAGCGCATCGATCCCGCCGACACCGTCATGGTGCAGTTGGCGACCCCGAGCCGCGAACGCGTCGAAAGCTACGTACAGATGCGCGGAGACATCGAGCAGAAGGTCTCCCGAATCAACGGCGAGTTCAGCGAAGTCGGCCGCCCCGTCGTCCATTACATCCATCGGCCGATCCCACGCGACGAACTCGTCGCGTTCTTCGTCGCTGCCGACCTCATGCTGGTCACGCCGCTTCGCGACGGCATGAACCTGGTCGCGAAGGAATACGTCGCCTGCCGCAGTGATCTGGGTGGCGCATTGCTGCTCAGCGAATTCACCGGTGCTGCAGCAGAACTCCGCCAGGCATTCCTGTGCAATCCTCACGACCTCGACGACGTCAAGGATTCGATGGAGAAGGCCCTCAATCAACCGCGAGAGGACGGCCGACGCCACATGCGCGCGTTGCGTCGTCAGGTCCTGACGCACGACGTCGACCGCTGGGCACGTTCGTTCCTCGATGCGCTCGCGCACGGCGGCGCAGCAGGCCCAGCGCTGATCGCCCCGGCCGAATCTGGAGAGCACTGAGGTCAAGCATGCAACAGGCTGGAGCCGAGGAGATTAAATCTCCTCGGCTCCAGCCTGTTTCACGTCCGGCTCCAGCCTTCGTGTGTTTGATCAGAAGGGTTGGACGTTGTTCACGAGCCAACGCCCGTCCTGCTTCTCCAGACTCATCTTGACGCGACTGCCACTGGCAACGGCTTCGGGCGACTCCGAAGACGTGGTGATCTGATTGAGGAACAGCATCGTCGTCGCACTGTCTGCCTCGGCGTCGAGAACCGCGGCGCCCTGCACGACCACCTGAACGGTCAGCGACTTTTCCTTGGCCCCCGGAATGATCACCGATTCGATCAGATTGGTGAACGTGCCCTGGAAATCACCCGTCAAACCATCTGTGGCCGCATGCAACTGCTGGTCGACGTTGTTGTAGTCGTACTGGAACATCGCTACCGCCTGATCGGAAGAAGCCTGCGCCACTTCGTCTCTGGTCTGATCGATTGCTGCGGTGTCACGCGTTCCGTCCGGGCCGAAGTAGAGATACGCCGACACTGCCGCCAACGCGATGGCCACTGCACTGATCACACACAGAACGATGGCGAGCGGTGAGACGCGCTTGGGTTTCGGCGAAACCCCGGTGGCCTCGGTCTTTTGCTTGGCCGTCTCTGGGACTTCTTCTGGGGTCATGGCACAAACTCCACATTCGAGGCAAGCAACTGCCCGTCGACGTCGCACATGGTGATTCGGAGTCGGTAGTTGCGTTCGGCGGGCGCTTCGTCACCGTTCTTCTGCATTGCTCGCACCGCGACAAGGGAAGTCCCACAATCGCCGTCTGACTTCTCGAACCCGGCCTCGAGCACCTCACCGTCGGTCTGAACTCCGGCCTGCCCGAGGACGTCGACAAACGAATCCTTACGACCGTCGAACTGCGACTTGAACTCGTCGGTGGTGCCGGCGAGGAACTTGTCGAGGTCGGCGGCCGCTGTATCCGCATGCAGGGTCGTCAGATTCAGTGCGGTGGTCCGGGCTCCGGCCACGTAGCGCGCTCGGTCCTCGTCGGCATTGGACGCCTTGTTTCGATCGACGAGGAGAAACACCGTCAGGGCAGCAAGAGCAATGGCGATCACCGAAGCAACGGCGATCCCGACTACCAGCCCGGCCTTGGGCTTCGAACGAGCAGGCGTGGTGAAACTTCCGCCGGCCGTGGCGGTTTCCGAGCCACTGCTGACGACCTTCTCAGGTGGAGTATCGGTCTTGCCCAGAGAAACTGGGACCGCCGACTTCTGTTCAGCCGGCTTCTGTTCGGCTGTCTTCTGTTCGGCCGGCTTCTTTTCGGCTGGATTCTTTTCGGTGGGCACTACTACCGCGGCAGCGTCTGCATCCGCACCCGTGGGTCCGGCGCTGCGCGACGCGCGACGGCGCACCCGCTGCCCGGCCTGTGGATCTTCGTCTGTCATCAACCCTGCTGACCCTTCATGAACTGTTCGAGACTGACGTCGCCGCCACCGAGGTTCGGTTGCGAGTACGTCCTTCCGTCCGGCCCGATGTACTTGCCTGTAATCGGATCGTACCGACGCGCCGAGACCGAAGGCGTCGACGTGTACGAACTCGGGGTCGCGGTTATCGGTTCCGGAGGCCCGGATTGCGGGTTGGTGCCCATCGGTACGTAGCCGGAACGGCACTGCTCGACCGTTGCCGCACGACTTCCCGGATACTCCGCGCAGGGAAGGTTTCTCGCGCCGCGCACCGCGATCGGCGAATCCTGGGCAACCTGACAGAAGAGGTCTGACGGCGTCTCGATCGGTGATTCGTCCTTCGGGCTACGCCACTGATCTGCGGGCAGGAATCCTGTAGTGCACGGCGGCGGGTCGTTGACCTCCATGTGGAAGTCCACCAGCGCACCGTCCGCAGCCGGACCGGAGCCGGCCACCGTGACCAGCGCAGCGGCCAGTGGCGGGTAGATGACCAGAATCTGCTCAATCGCGTTGTTGTAGATCACGCCGACCTGTCCGACGGACACCAGGTTCGCCAGAAGAATCGGCAATGTCGGCTGCAAGTCTTGCAGGAGTGCATTCGCCTCCGCTGCTGCAGCCGGTCCCTTCTGGATGATGGCACGCAGATCTGGGTCGCTGGCTCGGAGCTGGTCGGTGAACGTCACCAGATTGCTTGTCCAGGAACGGATGGCGTCGCTGCTGACCACCTGAGTGTCCAGGAGCGGACCGGCCTGCTCGATCAGCGTCTTGGTCGCGTCGGAATTGTTGTTCGCTTCCTCGACGAACAGCCGAGCCGAGTCGATCAGCTTCTGCAGATCCGGGCCGGCACCGTTGAACGCCTTGAAGGATTCGTCGATGACGGTCTTGAGTTTGGTGTCGGAAATGCTCTGCAGCAACATATCTGCCTGGTCGAGCATCGCGCCGACATCCTGCGGGATGCTGGTTCGGTCTTCGGGAATCACCGATCCGTTCTCGAGATGACCGTCCACCACGATCGAACCGGAACTGTCGGTGTGCGGAATCAGATCGACAAACTGCTCGCCGATCGCCGACACGCTCTTGACTGCTGCGTCGACGTCCGCGGGCACCTTGACGCCGCTCTCGAGGGAGAGACGCGCATTCACGCCCGTCTCCGACAACTCCACCGCGTTCACGACGCCGATGGTCTGACCGCGGTAGGTGACGTTCGAGTTCTTGTACAGTCCACCGGTGGCGGGCAATTCGACGGTGACGTCGTATCGGCCGATACCGACCATCGCGGGAACACGCACGTACTGGGTGGCCATCACGATCAATCCGACGACCGTCAAGACGGCGAAGATGGTGAGCTGGATGCGGACGAACTTTGTGAGCATCATGGTGCCGGTGCCCCCTGAGGAAGTCCTGGAATGTTGATCGGCGGGAGTCCCGGAATCTGAATGGTATTCGGATCCGCCGCCGGAGCCTGGTCTGCGGGAGCCTGTGCGGGTGGCACGGCAGGCTTGAGCGGATCGCTCAACGGGTTGCCGGTCTGTCCGGCCAGCCCCGCCTGCTTGCCCAACACGCCTTCCGGTCCGGAGAGCGTTCCGGCCAACGGAGTTCCGGTGAGGAAGTTCGCGTCGAGTCGGGGCAGCGAGATGTCGATGGTCATCGCCAGGTTGGCGTAGTCACCGCGAATGACGTTGTCGATTCCGTTCTGTGGGAACGGGAACGTCAAGAGGACTCCGAGAACCTGGGTGAGGGCATTACCCGAATCCGCCAAGGCTTTCAGAGTCGGCGACAGCGCTCGAACATTGGTCGCGAAATCGTCACCGCTCTCCTGGATGACGCGACTCGCCACCTCGCTGAGACCACCGAGTGAGGTCAAGGCGTTGGTGATGTCCTGACGCTGAGCGACAAGAACCTCGAGTGCCGGCGGAATTCCTTCGAGTGCTTTGTTCAGGGTGTCACGCTGGGCCTCGACCGTCGAGGACAGTCGATCGAGTCCCTCCATCGCCGAAACGATGTCGCCTCGTTGCTTGTCCAGGCTGCCGACCAGCTGATCGAGCTGAGGCAGGAGGTCGCGAACGGAATCTTCGCGCCCACCGAGAGCTGCGTTGAGTTCCTTCGTGATGTCTTGCACCTGAGCGAGACCGCCGCCGTTGAGCACCACCGACAGCGACGACAGCGTCTGTTCCGTCGTCGGGAAAGCGCCTGCCCGCTCGATCGGAATCAAGTCACCGGCTTCGAGTCGGCCCTCGGGCTCCTCCCCGACCGGCGGCGCCAACTCGATGTGCTGAGAGCCGAGCAAGCTGGTCTGACCGATTTTTGCCGTCGCATTGGCCGGCAACTGAACCTCGGGGTTGAGTGACACCGTCACCAGAGCGTGCCAGCCTTGAACCTCGATGTTCGAGACGCTTCCCACTGCGACGTCATCCACCCGGACGGGCGAATTCTGCGACAGCGTAGTCACGTTCGGCATCTCGATCTGAACCTCGTACGCGCCTTCGCCCCGTCCCTGAGTGCCTGGCATCGGCACTGAGTTGAGGCCGTTCCATTCACAACCGCTGGTGCCGAGAGCCACTGCTGTGGCCAACACGGCAACCGTGGTCTTGCGAGCTACCCGCATCAGTTCCCTCCGCCTATGTTGAAGAGTTCGGCGAGATCCTTGGGAACACTCGTCATGGGAGCACCTGACATCGGTCCTGCGACGGTTTCCGGCTGATTCTGACTTGCCGCTTGCAATCCCGGCTCGGTGTAGACGATCTGATCCGGGAAAGCCTGCACGCCCGCGACCGGGTTGAACAGGAAACCGGGGTAATTGCCGATCATCGTGCTGAGCACCGGTCCGAGGTACTGCTTGCACAGATCGGCACTGTTCTGGGAGTTACCACTGTCGATGCCTTCGATGGAACCGCAGATCCACTGGATCGGATTCTTGAAGTTACTCAGTGCAATTGCGCCGGTCATGCTGCCCTGCGCCGGCTTGTAGATCTGGTAGAAGTTGGCCAGCGACGTCGGTCCGGAGTGCAGAACCTGCTCGATCTCGGGGCGCTTGTCCGTCAGTACCTGGGTGGCATCGGCCAGACGCGCGACCGATTCGCTCAGTCCCTCGCTGTTGTCCTTGACGAACCGCTGAACGTCGCCCACAGCCAGGTCGAGATCGCTGAGTGCGGAGCCCAACTCGTCGGAACTGCTCGCGAGAACGCTTGTCACCGAAGCGAGATGACCACTGAACTGCACGATCTGCTCGTTGCTCGAGGACAATGCAGTGACGAACGCCTGCAGGTTCCGAATGGTGGAGAACAAATCGGTCCGGCCTTCGGACAGCGTGTGCATCGTGGCCGAGAGTTCGCGCAGCGTCGACCGAATGGACTCGCCGTTGCCGTCGAGATTCGTTCCCACGGTGTCGATGAATCGTCCGAGGGAGCCCTGATCGTCCAGACCTTCCGGTCCGAGTGCGTCCGACAGTTTGGTGAGCTCGGTCTTGATCTCGTCCCACTCCACCGGTACGGCGGTGCGCTCGATCGGGATCTCGCCGCCGTTGGTCATCTGTTCCCCGCCGGAGTACACCGGGGTCAATTGCACGAAGCGTGCGGACACCAGGCTTTGAGCAACGATGAGCGCCTTGGCATCTGCCGGAACGTCCACGCTCGAATCGATCTTCATCTCGACGTAGGTGTCTCGATCACGCGGTTCGATCTTGGTCACCTCGCCGACGTTGACACCGAGCACTCGCACGACGTCGCCCTCGTAGAGACCGGTGGTCGAGACGAAGTGCGCGGAGATCTTGGTCTTGCCCAGGCCGGGGATGAAGAGGTAGGCCGCACCCGCCACGAGCAGCGCGACCAGCACACCCGCTCCGATCAGCACCCACTTCTTGCGCGAGTTGGTGGAGCCCTGTGAGTCCCGTGAATCCAATGTCTCGGTCATTCTCCCGGCCCCCTGATCGTCGGCGGAAGACCGGGGAAGAAGTCTTCCAGGTCGCCCGGCACCTGCTCGGGCGCAACGCTGGTGTCCACCAGGGTCTTCCACCAGTTGCTCGGCAGAATGTTGATGATGAAGGCATCGAAGAACGGGCCGCTGGCCACGGTCTCACCGAGCGCGGTGATGTACGGTCCGAGGCCGTCGAGCGCCCCGGCGATGTTGTCCTTGTTCTGCTGAAGCACCTCGGCGACGGAATTCAGTTTCTCGAGAGTCGGCCCCATCTGGGCCTCGTTCTCCTGCACCAGCGCTGACAGTTGGCGTGAGACTGCTCCGGTGTTGACGATCAGTTCGCTGATCGCGTCACGCCGGAGGCTCAGTTCGGCAAACAGCTTGTTGCCGTCGACCAGCAACGAATCGATCTGACCGCTTCTGTCGGCGAGGATCTTGGTGACATCTTCGGCCCGCGAGAGCAATTGGAGCAGACTTTCGTCGCGCGAGTTGATGCTCTGCGAGAGCCTCGTCATTCCGTCCAATGCGGTGCGAAGTTCCGGCGGAGTATCGGCCAGCGTGTCCGAGATCGCGTTGAGCGAATCGTTGATCTGTTCCGTGTCGAGTTCGGACACCGTGGTCCCGAGGTCGCCGAGCGCGTCGTTGAGCGAGTACGGGGAGTTGGTGCGTTCGATCGGAATCGGCGTATCCGTACGCAACAGTCCGGATCCTTCCGGCCGTACCGCCAACGACTTTCGCCCGAGAACCGTGTTGGTCTTGATGTCGGCAGCTGTCTGCTCGCCCAGGGCGACACCGTCCTGAACGGTGAAAGTGACCAGTACCTTCTGGTCGTCGAGTTCGACGTCGCTGACCTTGCCGACATTCACGCCGGCCATGGTCACGTTGTCGCCGGCGACCAGCCCGCCGGCATCTTGGAAGTACGCCGAGTAGCGAATGCCGCCGTTGATGAACTGGAGTTGATCGTATTGAAGCGTGGCACCGACGGTTGCCACCGCCAGGACGAGACCGATGACACCGATCTGTACCGGATTGCGTTCACGGGTAGGGGTCATGAGACTTTTGCGCACCTTCCCGTGTCCTGGACTGCCGTGGGCAAGATGATCGTCGTTCCGTCAGGTCCGGAGAACTTGAAAGTATTGGCGCACAGATAGAACTGGAAGAACGCTCCGTACGTGCCCACTCGGATCAGCTTCCGGTAGTCGGACGGCAGACGACCGAGAGCGGTGTTGATGTCGTCCTTGCCGAGGTCCAGCTGCGTCATCGTTCGGTTTGTCTCTCCGATCAGGGTCTGGATGTCCGGACGTGTCGCCTGCAGCAACGACGCGAGATCTCCGGTCGCGCCGGCGATCTCGGTGATCGAGTTACCGATCGGGCCACTGTCCTTCGCCAATCCGCTGACCAACTGCTGGAGCTGATCGATCGTGGTGGAGAACTGATCACCCTTGTCGTTGATCGTGCCGAGTACGTCGTTGAGGTTGGTGATGACGTCCCCGATCAGCTGATCTCGGTCCGCCAGCGTATTGGTGAACGAACTGGTGTTTCCCAGAAGTGAAACCAGCGTTCCGCCCTGGCCTTGGAGTACCTGGAGCAAGGCCCCGGAGAGGTCGTTGACCTGCTGGGGATCGAGTGAGCGCAGCAGGGGCTTGAACCCCCCGAGCAGTAGGTCCAGATCGAGAGCGGGTGAGGTCTGGTCGACCGGAATGGATCCACCCGACGGCAGCGTCTCGGTGGAACCGGCGCCCTCGAGCAGTTCCATGTAGCGATCGCCCACCAGGTTCTCGTAGCGCACAGTCGCTTTGGTGCTCTTCATCAGCGAGTACTGGGTGTCGACGTCGAACTCGACCTCAGCCTGGTTGGAGTCACCGATGGACACTCCGGTCACCGACCCGACCGGAACACCGGCGATACGTACCTTGTCGCCGGACTTGAGTCCCGATACATCCGAGAAGGTGGCGTGAAATCCGTTGCTGCTGCTGAAGCGCACCTGACTGAAGACGATCGCCAGTCCGGCGAAGATGACCGCCATGACGACGGTGAAAATCAGCAGCTTGACCGTGGTCGGTCTCATCACTTCCCGTCTTCCTGCTCGTAGGAGTCACCGAAGAGATACTGGAAAATGGTCGGCACGGTTACGCGCAGTTCGGTGTTGGGAACGAAAGGCACGTTGCCGGTGTTGGTGACTGCGAACGGGGCATGCCCGTCGACCTTCGGATCGAATTCGGGCAGACCATAACAATTGGGTCCACCGGAGGCCGCGACCTTGGGGAGAGATTGCGGGTTCTGGTACGCCTCGGCGCCGTACATGAAGCTCGCACTCAGCATCAGTGCCGCTTTGTCCCCGGTGCCGGCCAGTGGCTCGAACTTGATCCGGCCGTCGTTCAACCCGACGATGAAGCACGTCAGACCCGACGAGTACTTGTCGAGCAGGGTCGTCGTCGCGGTCAGAGTGTCGAGGGCGGTGGTCAGGTTCTGCTCGTTGTCGGTCAACAACGCGTTGCCGGTGTCCGCGAGGCCGGTGACGTTCAGCAACAGCAGGTCGAGGTTTGCCTGCTCCGCCACGATCGATCCGCTTGTCGCGGTGGCGTTGTCGAGGATGCGCATCAGATCCGGTGCCACGTCGGCGTACAGGTTGGTGACATCGGCGGCGCCGACCAAGTCTTCCTGGAGCTGCGGCAGAACCGGATTCATCTTCTTCAGATAGGTGTCACCGAGCTCGAGAACCTCACCCAGCGACTCGCCGCGTCCGTTGAGTGCGGTGGAGATCGCGCCGAGTGTGGCGTTGAGCTTTTCCGGTTCGATCTTCGCGAGTACGTCCGAAAGATGTTCGAAGACACTGTTGAATTCGACGGTGACGCTGTCCGAAGCGATGACGGCACCCTCTTGGATCGGCTGGGTCGAGGCATCGTCGGGAATCACGATGTTGACGTACTTCGCACCGAACACCGTGGTGGTCTTGATTTCCACCCGGGCGTTCGACGGAATCTTCGACATCTGGCCCGGATCCATCGCCAACTTCAGGTTTGCCTGGTCGCCGACGAGTGAGATCGATTCGACGCGGCCGACCTGCACTCCGCGCAGCTTCACCTTGGCGTTCGGTTCCATGACCAGGCCGGCACGCGTGGACGTCACGGTGATGGGCGTGCTCTTGGTGAACCCACCCGAGAACATGGTCAGGGCAACGGCAACGATCGCCACGAGTCCAAGGACCAGGCCGGCTGCGGCCAACTTCTTGTGCCATCTGGGTACGGTCATCGCTTGCCCGCCTATCCCGACAGGTTGAAGTTGCCGGACCCGCCGTAGATGGCGAGTGAGATGAGCAGGGTGACCGTGACGACCGCGATCAACGAGGCGCGCACTGCGTTACCCACCGCGACGCCGACGCCCACCGGGCCACCGGTTGCGTTGAAGCCGTAGTAGGTGTGGATCAGCATGACGGCCAGGGCCATGACTATCGCCTGGGCGAACGACCACAGTATGTCCGTGGGTATCAGGAAGGTCGTGAAGTAGTGGTCGTACACGCCGCCGGACTGGTTGTAGAGGAACACCGTCGCAAAGCGGCTGGCGACGAACGACGCGATCACCGCCAGTGAGTACAGCGGGATGATCGCGATCATGCCTGCCATGACGCGGGTGCTGACCAGATACGGAATCGACGGGATCGCCATCGTCTCCAGGGCGTCGATCTCTTCCGAGACACGCATTGCACCGAGCTGCGCGGTGGAACCGGCGCCGATGGTCGCGGCGAGGCCGATTCCGGCGATGACCGGCGCCGCGATGCGAACGTTGATGAAGGCGGCGAAGAAGCCCGTCAGTGCTTCCACACCGATGTTGCCCAGCGAGCTGTAGCCCTGAACGGCGATGGTTCCACCGGTGAACAGTGTCAGGAAGCCGACGATCACGACGGTGCCACCGATCACGGCGAGCGCCCCTGTACCCATGCTGATCTCGGCGATCAGTCGCAGAGTTTCACGCGGATAGCGCATCAGCGCTTTGGGAGCGTGGCCGAGAGCCTTCGCGAAGAACAGCGCTTGATCACCGATGCTGTCGATACCGCGAGAGATCGATCCGATCTGTCGACGTGTGCGCGGGAAGCGTCCCGCTGCGGCCAACGCCATCAGATCTCCTCCCGTCCGTCGTTTGTCGTTCTGTCCACTTCGATCTCTCCAGCTGCCGTGTGCCTCATCCGGCCGTCAACTTGATACCGATGGTCGTGATGAGCACGTTGACGACGAAGAGCGCCATGAACGCGAACACGACGGTCTGGTTGACCGCGTCACCGACGCTCTTGGCGCCGCCCTTGACGTTGAGTCCGAGGTAGGCCGCAACCAGGCCGGCGATCATGCCGAACAGTCCTGCTTTGACCATGGAGAGCATGAGCTCACCGAATCCGGTGAGCAGCGTGATGCCGTTGACGAAGGCGCCGGGGTTCACGTCCTGGATGAACACGGAGAAGACGAAACCGCCGAGGATGCCGATGGTGCAGACAAGTCCGTTGAGGAGCAGCGCCACTCCCGTCGACGCGAGCACCCGGGGAACGACCAACCGGTGGATCGGATTGATACCGAGCACCTTCATCGCGTCGATCTCTTCGCGAATGGTTCGGGCCGAGAGGTCCGCGCAGATGGCGGTCGCGCCGGCGCCGGCGACGATCAGCACGGTAACAATGGGGCCGACCTGTGTGACGGTACCGAGGGCAGCTCCGGCACCACTGAGGTCGGCTGCACCGATCTCACGCAAGAGAATGTTGATGGTGAAGCTGACCAGCACCGTGAACGGGATTGCGACCAGCACCGTCGGCACCATCGAGACTCGGGCCACGAACCAGGCCTGATCGATGAACTCTTGCCGCTGGAATGGGCGGGAGAAGACTGCCCTCAAGGTTTGGGCGGACATCTGAAAGAAGCCACCGACCGCTCGTAATGGCACCTCGACGAGGTCTACCATTCGCCCTCCTCGTCCTTGGTTGCCGCAGTACTGTCTGTTCTCATAGTCCAGCCCCCGACAGCTTGTGACTCAGGTCATATTAACTAGAACGTGTTCACCTGTCAAAAACAAGTGTCCAACTCTAAGAAGTAGCCTCAGGGCGCCGATCCGAAACCCGAGTATTCGGACCATGGGAAGCATCCCTTTTCGGTGGAATTTTCGCCGAAATATCCTGGAAGTTAATACTTTTGAATGATCAGCGCTTCTCGGTGTCGGATCGAGACCCATTATCGCGACAGCCTTGTCCGGGCACGTCGATCGAATATCGCATCATTCACAGGAATGCAAAATTGGAACACAGTCCAGTTTTTTCGAGACCGTTGGTCTCTTTACAGAACGCAGGCGGATTACCGCGCTCACCGACTCGTGAACACGCTATTTCTACCAGGAAGTGGACACGTAGACCCGCCTAAGTATGAACAACGGTCCTACGTGTCGCACGCACCAATCAGCCCAGCGCTCGCAGGGCCGCTGACGCCGAGAACATCTTTGCCGGGTCACGGCCTGCGAAATAGTCACCCATCACCGCGGACAGCGCTTCCGGAGACCAGGAATCGCCGTCTGCGTCGAACCTCTGCTCGACGACGGGCGCCGCCATCAGCGCAACCATCGGGCCGTACACCACGAATACCTGACCGTTGACGGCGTCGGCCGCCGGTGATGCCAGGTACGAAACGAGCGACGCCACGTGCTCGGGTGAGAGCGGATCGATACCGTCGGTCGGTGCGTCACCGAACACGCCTTCGGTCATCGACGTCCTCGCCCGCGGGCAGATCGCGTTGGCACGAACGCCGTAGCGCGAGAGCCCACGTGCGGCCGACAACGTCAGCGCCGTGATTCCGGCTTTTGCAGCGCCGTAGTTGGGCTGCCCTTCCGGTCCGAGGAGGCCCGCCTCCGAAGAGGTGTTGACGATGCGCCCGTACACCGGCGCACCGGCTTCCTTCGATTTCGCCCGCCAGTAGGCAGCGGCGTTGCGGCACAAGAGGAAATGGCCTCGAAGGTGAACCTCGAGTACCAGATCCCAGTCTTCGTCGGACATGTTGAACAGCATCCGGTCACGCACGACGCCGGCATTGTTGACGACGATGTCGACACTGCCGAACTGCCCCTGCGCTGCTTCCATCAGTGCGTCGGCAGTAGAACGCTCACCGACGTTGCCTGCCACGAATTCGACCTTGGCGCCGAGGCCCCGGATCTCCTCGAGTGTTGCTTCGACGGCCTCGTTCGGGGCCAGATCGTTGACGACCAACGACGCACCGGCCTTCGCCAGACCGATGGCCTCGAACTTTCCGAGCCCCGATCCGGCACCGGTCACGATGGCGACCTTGCCTTCGAGACTGGTTTCTGGGCTGTTCACAGCATTCATCGAAGCGCTCTCCCGGTTCTTTGCGGTCGTGTGTCGAGTTACCCGGCTCGATTGCCGTGACCCACGAGTTCGCAACTTTAGAACGTGTTCTTGTTTTGGGCAACCATCGTCACGGATGTTCGGTCAGCGCCGCACGCGGGCACTGAGCGATCGCGGAACGGACATCTTCCCAGCGATCCTCCGGCGGACGTACGGAACTGATCACGAGCTCCTCGTTGTCGTCGAGGTCGAAAATATCGGGGGCGATCCCGACGCACACACCGTTTGCCTCGCAACGGTCCAGATCAACCCTGACCTCCATGGCGATTCCTCTTCTCTACTCACAACTACTGGCACGAACACGGATACGAAACGAGTGCCGCAGGGCTGTGCCGCACACCGTTCCTGGCGATAACACTAGAACCTGTTTCAGTCGTGTGCAATGATTCGAAAAAGTCCCGAGAACGGACGTCGAACGATCCGCTGGACACAGCGAAGGCGCCCCTTGTCGCCGATGTACGCATCGATAGAACCCGTGTCAATCGAATGGTTGACGCTTTGATTCGTATCTCTATGGAGAGGTAACCATGCACATCACCTACACCCCTGAGCAGCAACAGCTCCAGGAGGAGTTGCGTGCCTACTTCGCACAACTCATGACTCCCGAACGGCGTGAAGCACTCGCCGCCACGACGGGTGAGTACGGCGAAGGCAATGTGTACCGCGAAGTCGTCGCGCAGATGGGCCAGGACGGCTGGCTCACCCTGGGTTGGCCGAAAGAGTACGGCGGACAGGAACGCTCCGCGATGGACCAGCTGATCTTCACCGACGAAGCTGCCATCGCCGGGGCGCCCGTGCCGTTCCTGACGATCAACTCCGTAGCGCCCACAATCATGCATTTCGGCACGGACGAGCAGAAGGCGTTTTTCCTGCCCAAGATCTCCCGAGGTGAGCTCCACTTCGCGATCGGGTACTCCGAGCCCGAGGCCGGTACCGACCTGGCGTCGCTGCGCACGTCGGCCGTCCGCGACGGCGACGATTACGTCGTCAACGGGCAGAAGATGTGGACCAGCCTGATCCAGTACGCCGACTACGTGTGGTTGGCGTGCCGAACCGATCCGGAAGCCAAGAAGCACAAGGGAATCAGCATGCTGA
The DNA here is from genome assembly GCF_053470465.1 of Rhodococcus sp. GB-02. Taxonomy (NCBI): domain Bacteria; kingdom Bacillati; phylum Actinomycetota; class Actinomycetes; order Mycobacteriales; family Nocardiaceae; genus Rhodococcus; species Rhodococcus sp. GB-02. Next base: position 1,270,312 of record NZ_JBPUKE010000001.1, on the reverse strand, counting down.
TCGTCCCCACCACGGCAGAAGGCTTCTCCTACACCCCGGTTCACACCATGGCCGGTCCCGACACCAGCGCCACCTACTACCAGGACGTACGCGTCCCGGCGTCGTCGATTGTGGGTCAGGAACACGGCGGCTGGGCACTGATCACCAATCAGCTCAACCACGAGCGCGTTGCCCTCACCTCGGCCGGACCGATTCTGACCGCGCAGCGTGAGGTCCGCGAGTGGGCACAGAACACCAAACTGCCCGACGGCCGACGCATGATCGACCAGGAATGGGTGCAGATCAATCTGGCGCGTGTGCACGCCAAGGCCGAGTACCTGAAGTTGATGAACTGGGAAATCGCCTCCGCAACCGATCACGCTCCTGGTCCCGAAGCGGCGTCGGCCAACAAGGTGTTCGGTACCGAATTCGCCACCGAGGCTTACCGCTTGCTCATGGAGATTCTGGGATCTTCCGCCACGATCAGGCAGAACTCCCCCGGCGCTCTTCTACGCGGACGCATCGAACGCATGCATCGTTCTTCGCTGATCCTGACGTTCGGCGGCGGTACCAACGAAGTGCAACGCGACATCATCGGCATGACAGCTCTGCGGCTTCCCGCATCGAAGCGATAAGGACCAACGATCATGGAATTCACCCTTACCGAGGCCCAGCAGGACCTGTCCGGACTGACACGATCCGTCGTCACCGAACTGGTCACCAACGATCGCCTTCGTGAACTCGACGCCGCGGAAGACCGCTTCGACGCCATCTTGTGGAACGCTCTGGCCTCGGCCGGCGTCCTCGGTGCGGCCCTTCCGGAGTCGGTCGGCGGAGACGGATTCGGTGTCCTCGAGCAGTGCAGCATCCTGGCCGAACTCGGACGCGGTGTTGCAGCCGTTCCGTTCTTGACGTCCATCGTCGGATCCGCCGCAGCGATAGCGGAATTCGGCTCGGACCAACAGCGAGACGAATGGGCGAGCGCTGCCGCCGCCGGCGAGAAGATACTCACCGCGGCCCTCGCCGAGGAATACAACGACGACCCGGCCCACCCCGTCACGCGTGCCGAGAAGACCGCCGACGGTTGGCGCATCGACGGCGCGAAGATCACCGTCGACAGTGCGCCGCTCGCAGATCTGTTCCTCGTCCCCGCCATCACCGAGGACGGTGTCGCGGTCTTCCTCGTCGAACCGTCGGACGCGGGCGTGAGCATTACCAGGCAATCGACCACAGATTTCTCGAGTGCGGGTCTCGTCGAATTCGAATCGGTGCAAATCCCGGCCGATCGTGTTCTCGGCTCGGTTGCCCAGGGATCGGACATCGCAGCGTGGATCGTCGAGCGAATTCAGCTCGGTTCGAGCGCCTACCAGTACGGGGTGCTCGATCAAGCGTTGAAGCTGACCGCCGAATATGCCACCGAGCGTGTGCAGTTCGGTCGTCCGATCGGTAGTTTCCAGGCCGTGGCCCAGCGCCTCGCAGACGGATACATCGACGTCAAGGGCGTTCGTCTGACTCTGTGGGCTGCCGCGTGGCGTCTGAGCGAAGGACTTCCGTCCGACGGCGCTGTACAGACGGCGAAGTTCTGGGCTGCAGATGCGGGACACCGCGTCGGGCACACTGCGGTTCACGTTCACGGCGGTGTAGGTCTGGACGAGGACCATCCGGTTCACCGCTACTTCCTCGCGGCCAAGCATCACGAGTTCCTGCTCGGCAACGCAACAGATCAGCTTCGCGCGCTCGGCAAGGTACTTGCCGCAGTCCCTGCCTGAGTGCGTCCCACCGAGTGGAAATCCATGACCTGGTCCGAGACGAATCGATGATGATGCAGCTATGAGTCAGAGCCCCACTGTTTCCGATCTACTCCTCGGAGTCAGCGAGATCGACGACCGCGGTATCCGTTTCGAGGACCAGGTCATCACCTGGCGCGAGCACGTTCAAGGCTCGTTCGATCGAGCAGCGCTGCTGGACACGCTGCTCGATCGAACGCGCCCCAGGCATTTCGGTCTTCTGATGGAGAACGTCCCCGAGTTCTCACTACTGCTCGGCGCGGCATCGTTCTCGGGTTCGGTTGCAGCCGGACTGAACACGACCAGGCGCGGACCGGCACTGGCGCGAGACATTGCGCTCTCCGACTGCCAGGTGATCTTCACCGAGAACAACCAGGCACACCTACTCGACGACGTCGATCTCCGTGATGTCCGGGTGATCAACGTGGATTCTCCGGCCTGGACGGAGTTGTTGGCGCCCTTCGCCGATACGCCGGCCTACGCGTCGACGGCGCAGCCCGACGATCTGTTGATGCTCATTTTCACTTCCGGAACAAGCGGTGATCCCAAAGCGGTTCGGTGCACGCACCACAAGTTGGCCTCTCCCGGAGTCATGCTTGCCGATCGTTTCGGGCTCGGCGCCGACGACGTCGTCTACATGGCGATGCCCATGTTCCATTCCAACGCCATGATGGCGGCGTGGACGGTCGCGCTGCACGCTCGTGCGGGAATTGCCATGCGACGCAAGTTCTCCGCTTCGGGTTTTCTGCCCGACGTTCACAAGTACGGAATCACGTACTCCAACTACGTCGGAAAGCCGTTGTCCTTCATCGCGTCCACCCCCGCGGTGCCGAACGAGCGGGACAACACCTTGAAGATCATGTACGGCAACGAGGGTTCGGCTCCCGCCATCGCCACCTTCGTCCGACGTTTCGACGCCCGCGTCATCGACGGATTCGGTTCCACCGAGGGCGGCATTTCGATCTCCGCCGCGCCGGTTCCGCGGACCGGTGCCCTCGGACTGCTCCCGGACGGCGTCAAGATTCTTGATCCCGAGACCGGAGCACCATGCCCACCTGCAGTCTTCGACGCCGACGGCCGGATCACCAACGCCGACGAGGCAACTGGTGAACTGGTCAATGTCACCGGTCCAGGCACGTTCGCCGGGTACTACAAGAACCCGGAAGCCGACGCCGAGCGAATGCGCAACGGCCAGTATTGGAGTGGCGATCTGGCGTACACCGACGTCGACGGTTATGTCTACTTCGCGGGACGCAGTTCCGGTTGGCTGCGAGTGGACGGCGAGAACATCGGCGCCGCACCCATCGAACGCTCCCTGGTCGGTTACCCGGGCTTCGCGCAGGTGTCCGTGTACGCAGTCCCCGACAGCGACGTCGGCGACCGCGTCATGGCGTCGGTGATTCCGGTCGGCGATGTCGACAACTTCGACCCGGTAGCCGTCGCCGAATACATCGATTCCCGGCCGGAACTCGGGCCGAAGCAGAAGCCGACCTTGATCCGAGTGTGCAGTGAGTTCCCGAGAACGGCGACGTTCAAGGTGGTCACTCGAACGCAGAGCGCCGAACGCTGGAACACCTCCGATCCGGTGTGGATCCGACGGCGCGGAGAATCCGACTTCCAATTACTCACTCCCGAAATGGCACTCGGACTCGAAAAGACGCGAGAGCCCGTCTAGTCCCAATATCTCAGTAGTGCTGAGCAAGCGGTTTGTGCGCCGACACCGTCTTGTCGAACTCGGTGAGCCGAAACTGTGATGCCGCCGCCTCGTCGATCACCACGCTCGCATGTGGATGCAGTTGGAGGACCGATCCCGGGCACACCGCTGCCAGGGCCCAGTCGAGGCGGCGCACACTCTCAACGTGCACATCGGTGGCCTACGCGAGCGAAACGCCGGCCTTCATGCTGCCGAAGCGCAGCAATTTCACAGCACCGCAGTTCCGAAACACCGTGATTTTGCTCCGCTGCCTCACCATTGCGCCCGTTCTTCCGGCAAAATTACGGGTATGAAGAACCCGAATCTGACGCCTTCGCGCGTTCTCGCAGTTGTCCTCGCCGCCGCCCTGGTCATTTTCGTGATCGCACGCCGCCGCGACGACGGTGTTCTCAGCCGCGGAGAATGGTTGTCGGACAGCGTCGGACCCGACGACCTCGCCGGCTGAAACGACGTATGCCCTCGACCGAAACTCGGCCGAGGGCATACGCACGTGTCATCTACTACTTCATCGAATCCAGTCGGGTTCGCGCGTCCTCGAACCCTGACACCAGCTCTGCCATGACCTCGGCGACCGGGCGGATCTCGTTCATCCGTCCCACGATCTGACCGACGGGCATTGCCACAACTTCCGGGTTCTCCGATGCAGCGATTCTCTGATGAGCATCACTGACCAGTAGGTTCTGCAGCGGCATCGGCAAGGGCGCCGGTGCTCCCGGGTTCGACCAGGCTTCCGTCCACTTGGTCTTGAGCAACCGAGCGGGCTTACCCGAGTAGATGCGCGAACGTACGGTGTCGGCCGACGTCGCGCCCAACAGTGCACGCTGAATAGCGGACGGGCCTTCGCCCGACGCACTGCCGAGTTTGTATTCGGACGTGGTGAGCCAGTACGAGCCCATCCACACTCCGGACGCACCGAGCGCGAGTGCAGCAGCCACCTGACGGCCGCTGCCGATACCGCCGGCAGCCAGCACGGCAGCCGAATCACCTAGTGCATCAACGATTTCCGGAACCAGAACCATCGACGCAATCTCGCCGGTGTGACCGCCGGCCTCGTAGCCCTGAGCAATCACGATGTCGACGCCGTTCGCGACGTGACGACGTGCATGCTCGACGGCACCGGCCAGTGCTGCCACCGGCACGCCCTTCTCGTGCGCCTGATCGATGACGTCCTTCGGCGGCGATCCCAGCGCGTTCGCAATCAACGCGATCCGGTGTCCCAGAGCAACATCGACGTGTGACCGCGCCACCGAGTGAAGCCATCCCAGTACGCCGGTTGCATGCTCGACGTCGTCGGAAAGCGGCGGCACACCCAGTTCGTCGAGCGTGCGGTTGACGAAGGCGCGGTGCTCCTCCGGAATCAGCTTGTCGAGGTCGACGGCGCCGCCCTCGGTCGGCACCTTGGCCGGCATGACGATGTCGACGCCGTACGGCTTACCGTCGGTGTTCTCGTCCATCCACGTCAGTGCGGCTTCGAGCTCTTCCGGGTCGTTGAACCGGACGCAACCGAGAACGCCCAGACCGCCTGCGCGACTGATGGCGGCCGCGACGTGCTCGGAAGGAGTGAATCCGAAGATCGGGTATTCGATGCCGAACTTGTCGGCGAGATCCGAACGCATCAGGCTTCCACGCTTTCTGCCGGTGACGCCACAGGAGCGCCGTTTCCGTTGTGATCGTCAGCCTCGCGCGATTCCGTCTCGGCTTTCGCCCAGCGGTAGTCGGGCTTGCCTGCCGGATTGCGCTTGATCTGGTCCACGAACCACACGCTGCGCGGAACCTTGTATCCGGCAATCTCTTTGCGCGCTGCGGTGGCGATGTCGTGCAGCGTCGGCGACGTGCCTTCGCGTACCTGAACCACTGCGGCAACTCGCTGACCGAACCGGTCGTCGGGGATACCGACCACCAGCACGTCGAAGATGTCCGGGTGCGCCTTCAGAGCGCCCTCGACCTCTTCCGGGTACACCTTCTCGCCGCCGCTGTTGATGGACACCGAACCGCGGCCGAGCATCGTGACCGTGCCGTCGGCTTCGACCTGCGCGTAGTCGCCGGGGATCGAGTAGCGAACGCCATTGATGGTGCGGAAGGTTTCGGCCGTCTTGACCTCGTCCTTGTAGTAACCGAGCGGAATGTTGCCCCTGCGAGCGAGCATGCCGCGCTTGCCCGATCCGGGTTCGACCTCGTTGCCGTCATCGTCGAGAACCGTTGTGGAGGCGTCGATCTTGACCGTCGGACCGCCGGTGTGCTTCTGCCCCTTGCTCAATACTGCCAGTCCGCCGAAGCCGGTCTCGGACGCTCCGATGGAGTCGGTCAGCAGGCGGTTGGGCAGCAGTTCGAGGAACTGCTCCTGGATGCTCGGCGAGAAGAGGGCAGCACTGCTGGCCATCACGTAGAGCGTCGAAAGATCGTACGGCTCACCGGTCTCCGGGTTTCCGGCAATCAGTGCGTCGAGCATCGGGCGGCCCATTGCATCGCCCGTGATGAAGATCAGGTTGACCTTGTGCTTGTCGATGTTCTGCCACACCTCGTGGGCGTCGAACTCCGGGTGCATCAAACAGGTTCCGCCGCCGAAGAGGCTGTGGAACACCGCCGACTGAGAGCCGCCGTGAATCATCGGGGGGATCGGGTAGCGGATCATGCTCGGGTTGGCAGCGCCGACCTTCGCCATCTCGTACTCGTCCTCGACCGGGACTCCGGTGACGAAGTTGATGCCGCCGCCGAGCACACGCCACCAGTCCTCGTGACGCCACATGACGCCCTTGGGGCTACCGGTCGTGCCGCCGGTGTAGAGCATGAAGATGTCGTCGTTGCTGCGATCTTCGAAATCGCGCTCACCCGAACTCTGTGCGAGCGCGTCCTCGTAGCCGATGCCGAAAGCGCTGAAGTCCAGATCGGTGCCGTCCTCGACCACGATGACGGACTTGACCTTGGGAGTGTTCGGCAGGACGTTCGCGACCTTGTCCGAGTAGCGGCGCTCGTGAATGAGCGCAACCATGTCGGAGTTGTCGAAGATGTACTGCAACTCGTTCTCGACGTACCGGTAGTTGATGTTGACCATCACCGCCCGGATTTTGAAAACGGCGACCATGGCCTCGATCGCCTCGATGACGTTCCGGCAGTAAATGCCGACCTTGTCACCCGGTTGAACGCCATGTTCACGCAGGTAGTGACCGAGGCGATTCGCCCGGTCCTCCAACTGCGCATAAGTCGACTCGCGATTGTCCGAGACCAGCGCAACGCGGTCCGGAACGAGGTCGATTGCGTGCTCTACGAAGTCTGCGATGTTAAGGGCCACGAGATCAAAGTAGAACGTGTTACCGTTTCTGGCAAGACCCAATTTGAGAGCCAGCTCACAGACCCGCCAGGAGCCATCAGTGTCCACTTCGACGACCGAAAAATCAGACATTTCGGAAACCGCGCCGCATTGCCTCGTGGAGAAGCGCGGTCACGTCCTCATCGTGACCATGAACCGCCCCGAGCGTAAGAACGCCATCACCGGCGAGATGATGGCGATCATGGTCGATGCCTGGGACCAGGTCGACAACGACCCCGAGATCCGCGTCGCCATCCTCACCGGGGCGGGCGGCGACTTCTGCGCCGGCGCCGACCTCAAGAACATGTCCGCCAAGCCGCCGGGAGATTCCTTCGCCGGCGGCGGCGTCGACATGTCCAAGATCGAAGGCCTCCTCAAGGGTCGCCGGTTGACCAAGCCGCTCATCGCCGCCGTCGAGGGTGCAGCCATCGCCGGCGGAACCGAAATCCTGCAGGGAACCGACATCCGTGTCGCGGGTGAGAGCGCCAAGTTCGGCGTCTCCGAAGCCAAGTGGGGGCTCTTCCCACTCGGCGGATCCGCGGTGCGTCTGGTGCGCCAGATTCCGTACACGATCGCAGCGGACATCCTGCTCACCGGCCGTCACATCAAGGCTCCGGAGGCCAAGGAGATCGGGCTCATCGGCCACGTCGTCCCGGACGGTCAGGCCCTCGACAAGGCGCTGGAGCTCGCGGACCTGATCAGTGCAAACGGCCCCCTCGCCGTGCAGGCGATACTCAAGACCATCCGCGACACCGAGGGCATGCACGAGGAAGAGGCCTTCCAGATCGACGCACAGTTGGGCATGAAGGTGTTCATGAGCGCCGACGCCAAGGAGGGCCCGCGGGCGTTCGGAGAGAAGCGAGCGCCCCAGTTCAAGGGCGTCTAACCCACCCCCTTGTCGAGCGAACGTACCTTTCGGCGCCTTCAGTGCACCGAAAGGCACTTTCGCTCAGCCGGTTTCGTCCATTTTCGCCCACCTCGACCTCGCGAACACCTGCGGCCGGGGACGTGATTGCGCCAATCTGTAGTGCGCACGAAGGTCCTCGATCACGCGATCAGGGTCCGATCGCAGTGCACTGGGCACCGTCGGCAACACGATGATTCCCGCATTCTGCATACGCGTCCGGCGTTCCACCGTGCGCCTGTAGTCCGTCGGCGCGGCATGCCATTCCAACGAGTCGATGTCCCACGCGAAGGCAACCGAATCGATCCATCCGTCCGGAATTGCGACGAAGTCTCCCTTCGCATCCCGGATCTCATGGTTGAACAACATTTCCGGCAGTCCGCTGCGCTGCCACAGTTTTCGCGCGTGAACCTCCGGAACCGAGTGGACGTTTGCGTTCACTTCGCGCAACACGACCCGAGGTAGCGCGGAACCCCGACTGCTACCCGCCTCGAGTTCCTTCGCAAGTTCGCGCACCGAGACGTCGCCGCGCTGAACGACCTCGGCAATGAGTGCCCGTGTGGGATCGAGGGACTTGCACCGCCTCGCAGCGTCGAGTAGCGCCCGCGGCAGCGGGGCACAGCGCAGACCGTTGCGAATCTCCGGCTCGGGCAGTCGAATAGTGCGCTCCACCGTGACGAACCCAACCGATTGAACTCGACGGTCGATGGGGATGAGCACCTGCACATCCCCGGAGTGCGTTCGATATCCGTACTCCGCCATGGCAGATCGCCCGGTCAGCAGGGACTCGTCACCGCACAACATGAGCGCAGCGATCGATCGTTGACGTGGCGTGGGTTGACCATTTCGGAGCAGGATGACTCCTGGCAATATGCGCTGCCAGGGTCCGCCCACTCGACACCGGCTGTGCACGGCGGAGTTTGACACGCCCAATCGCGCCAACTCGGCCGTTCGGATCACTCCGCTTCGACTGACGCGGTAGATCGCGTCCAGATCATCGCCCCACGTTCCTCGCCGCATGGTTGCAGCATGACTCGAGTAGCAGCGCGGGCTCCGGCGGCGACCTGGGGTTTTGGCGGCCTTGTGGATAACTTTCGGCGAGCGAAAGGCGCGTTGAGCGCCTCAGATGCGCTGAACGTGCCGTTCGCTCGAAAAAAGGGGGCCTCCCGCTCGAAAAAGGCGGGGTCCCGCTCAACCACCCACCGCGGCCGCGAGCTCTCGCACATGGTCGGCGTCGCGGCAGGTCACCAGCAGCATCGTGACTCCGGCTTCCTCCCAACGCTTCACGTCTGCGCGCACCTCGTCGACGTTGCCGATGATCATGGTCTCGGTGACCATCTCGTCGGGGACGACGGCAGCAGCTTCGTCCTTGCGGCCCGACATGAAGAGGCGACCGATCTCGTCGACCTCCTTCTCGTAGCCCATCCGCTTGTAGACCTGCGCGTGAAAGTTCAACTCCGGGGCGCCCATTCCGCCGACGTAGAGGGCGGTCATCGGCTTGAGAGCGGCGATGGCAGCGGCGCGATCGTCAGTCACGATGACCTGGCACGTGGCGGCCACCTCGAAGTCTTCGCGACTGCGACGGGCCCCGGCTCGAGCAAAGCCTTCGTCGAGCCACTTGTTGTACATCGGGGCCAGGCGCGGGGTGTAGTAGATCGCCAGCCAGCCGTCGGCGATTTCACCAGCGAGCGCGACGTTCTTCGGCCCTTCAGCGCCGAGCCAGATCGGGATGTCCGCACGCAGCGGGTGCGTAATGGGCTTGAGCGGCTTGCCAAGTCCCGAACTGCCCGGTCCCGCATACGGCAGAGGGTAGTGGGGGCCGGGACTGGTGACGGGCGCTTCACGGGCGAGAACCTGGCGCACGATCGAAACGTATTCGCGGGTGCGCGCGAGCGGCTTCTCGAACGGCTGGCCGTACCAACCTTCGACGACCTGCGGTCCGGATACGCCGAGCCCGAGGATCGTTCGCCCACCATTGAGGTGATCGAGAGTGAGCGCGTGCATGGCACAGCTGGTCGGTGTTCGCGCCGAAATCTGTACGACGGAAGTACCGAGCCGGACGTTCTCGGTCCGAGATCCCCACCAGGCGAGCGGGGTGAATGCGTCCGATCCCCAGGACTCCGCCGCGAAGACCGCGTCGAATCCCGCGCCTTCTGCGGCCTCGATCAGTTCCGGGGCGTTTGCCGGCGGCTGTGCGCCCCAGTATCCGAGTTGCAACCCAAGCTTCATCGCAGGCCTCCACATTGCCGGTGATCAGAAGTGACTCTTGCCACAATCTCTAGAACCTGTTCTACTCGATCTTGTGACCATCGGAAAGAGCGGGGTGGCCGACAAGCCCCTGAGCGCACCATTGAATCTCCATTTCGACTACACCAGATCGACGGGACCGACCATCGGCGCGTTCGTGACTGCCCTGCGTGATCGCAAGGTGATCGGCGCACGTGGGTCGACCGGTCGTGTCTTCGTGCCGCCACCGGAATTCGATCCGGACACGGCCGAACCACTGACCGACTTCGTCGGGGTCTCCGACGGCGGAACGGTCGTGAGTTGGACGTGGATGCCCGAACCCATCGAGGGTCAACCACTGACGAAGCCTTTCGCGTGGGCCCTGATCAAGCTCGACGGCGCGGACACGTCGATGCTCCACGCAGTCGACGTCGACTCCCCCGACGACATCAGCACCGGCCTGCGGGTTCGTGCTCGCTGGGCGTCGGAGCGGATCGGGCAGATCAAGGACATCGAGTGCTTCGAACCAGGTGAGAGCGAAAACGGAATCGCGACAGTCGATTCCAGCGCCGATCCTGTCACCATGATCACGACGCCTGTCGACCTGCACTTCATGCATTCCGCTTCGGCCGAGGAGAGCTTCTACCTCCGTGGTCTCGCAGAAGGCAAGCTTATCGGTGGTCGCAGCGGACCCGAAGACAAGATCTACATCCCACCACGCGGCGCGAATCCCACCAACGGGAAGCCGACGAGCGAGCAGATCGAACTGCCGGACAAGGGAATTGTCACCACCTTCTGCATCGTCAACGTCCCGTTCCTCGGGCAGCGAATCAAACCGCCCTACGTGGCCGCCTACGTGCTCCTCGACGGGGCCGATATTCCGTTCCTGCACTTGATTCTCGAATGTGATGCCGCGGACGTACGGATGGGCATGCGTGTCGAAGCCAAGTGGAAGCCTCGCGAAGAGTGGGGTTACACCCTCGAGAACATCGAATACTTCCGGCCGACAGGTGAACCCGACGCCGAGTACTCCACCTTCCAACACCACCTGTGAGGCTCCTGAAATGACTTCTGCAGACATCGCAGTCGTGGGCTTTGCTCAGGCACCCCACGTCCGCGAAACCAACGGCACCACCAACGGCGTCGAGATGCTCGTCCCGTGCTTCCAGCAGCTCTACAGCGATCTGGGAATCACCAAGTCTGACGTCGGCTTCTGGTGCTCCGGATCTTCCGATTACCTGGCCGGGCGAGCATTTTCCTTCATCTCGGCCATAGACTCAATCGGAGCAGTCCCGCCCATCAACGAATCTCACGTCGAGATGGACGCTGCGTGGGCCTTCTACGAAGCGTGGATCAAGATCTTGACCGGCGAGGTCGAGACCGCGCTGGTGTACGGCTTCGGCAAGTCCTCCGCCGGGCACCTGCGCAAGATCCTGTCCATGCAACTCGATCCGTACCTCGTGACGCCGCTGTGGCCAGACTCCGTCTCGATCGCCGGACTTCAAGCCCGGCTCGGACTCGACGCGGGTAAGTGGACGCAAGAGGACATGGCGGAGGTTGCCGCTCGCAGCCGTCGTCACGCGCTGAGCAATCCGAAGGCTCAGCTCGCGGGCGAGGTCGACATCGAGGCACTTCTCGCCAGCCCCTTCCTCGCAGATCCGTTGCGCGCACACGATTGTGCGCCTATTACCGACGGCGCGGCAGCAATCGTCCTGGCCTCGGGTAACCGCGCCCGCGATCTCTGCGAGCGGCCGGCGTGGATCACCGGACTCGAGCATCGCATCGACTCCCCCAACCTGGGTGCACGTGACCTGACCACGTCGCCGTCCACTACGTCGGCAGCCAAGGCGGCAACGGGCGGCGAGGTCGGCAACATCGACGTCGCCGAACTGCACGCACCGTTCACTCACCAGGAATTGATCTTGAAGGAAGCGATCGGCCTGACCGACGCCACCACGATCAACCCGTCCGGCGGTCCGCTCAGCGGCAACCCACTGTTCGCCGGTGGTCTGGAACGAATCGGCCACGCCGCCAAGGCAATCTTCGACGGTCAGGCGAATCGCGCTCTGGCCCATGCAACAAGCGGCCCTGTGCTGCAGCAGAACCTGGTAGCAGTCTTGGAGGGACGGAACTGATGGCCGGAACGCCTCAACTCGCGGCCGTGCTCGGCACCGGCCAAACTCACTACGTCGCAAAGCGCCATGACGTCTCGATGGCGGGCTTGGTCCGTGAAGCCATCGACGCCGCGATGCTCGACGCCAACGTCGGCTGGGACGACATCGACGCCGTCGTCATCGGAAAGGCCCCCGACTTGTTCGAGGGTTCGATGATGCCCGAACTCGCCATGTCGGATGCACTGGGCGCCAACGGAAAGCCGTTGCTGCGTGTTCACACAGCCGGCTCGGTGGGCGGTTCGACGGCTATCGTCGCCTCGAGCCTGGTCAAATCCGGAGTCCACAAGCGGGTTCTGACAGTTTCCTGGGAGAAGCAGTCCGAGTCGAACGCAATGTGGGCGCTGTCCGTACCGGTTCCGTTCAACATGCCCGTCGGCGCCGGTGCCGGTGGATACTTCGCCCCGCACGTCCGTTCGTACATTCGGCGATCGGGCGCACCGGAGCACATCGGCTACCTCGTCGCGGTGAAGGATCGACTCAACGGCAGCCTCAATCCCTATGCGCACTTGCGGCAGCCGGACATCACTCTCGAATCGGTGCAGGCATCGCAGATGCTCTGGGACCCGATCCGCTACGACGAGACCTGCCCGTCCTCGGACGGCGCGTGCGCTTTGGTGATCGGCAACGAGGAAGCGGCCGCACAGGTCGAGGCCGAGGGTCGTTCGGTGGCGTGGATCCACGCGACGGCCATGCGCACCGAGCCGACCTTCTATGCCGGACGCGATCAGGTCAATCCGCAAGCCGGCCGTGACGCCGCAGCAGCACTGTGGAAGTCAGCGGGAATCACCGATCCGCTGAACGAGATCGACTGCGCCGAAATCTATGTCCCGTTCTCGTGGTTCGAGCCGATGTGGCTCGAGAACCTCGGCTTCACGGAGGAAGGCCAGGGCTGGAAGCTGACCGAGGCGGGCGAAACCGCGATCGGCGGCAAGCTCCCGGTCAATGCCTCGGGCGGTGTTCTCTCCTCCAACCCGATCGGTGCCTCGGGCATGATCCGTTTTGCCGAGTCGGCGATGCAGGTCATGCACCGCGCCGGCGATCACCAGGTGGCCGATGCTCGCAAGGCCCTCGGCCATGCCTACGGCGGTGGCTCGCAGTACTTCTCGATGTGGGTCGTCGGCTCCGAACGTCCCACCACGTAACAGCAGCACACACGCCGATCAGGAAGAGGACGAAGATGAAGTACACCGTCGGGGTTGCCATGAACCCCTTGGACCAGTTAGCCGGTATCGCCAAAACGGCCGAGGAATGCGGCTTTTCGTCGATCGCTCTCCCCGATTCACTGTTCTTCATGGAAACGCAGGCGGCGGATTACCCGTACACCCCGGACGGGTCTCGGATGTGGAACGCCGAGACCCCCTGGGTCGATCCGCTGATCGCCGCGGCCGCGATGGGCGCGGTGACCGAGAAGATCGAGTTCTACACCCAGGTACTCAAGCTCGGTAGCCGCAACCCGGTCCTGCTCGCGCGGCAGGTCGGATCAGTAGCGGCACTGACGAACAACCGTTTCGGCTTCGGTGTCGGAATCGGTTGGGCTCCGGAAGAGTTCGAGTGGTGCGGCGCGCCGTACAAGCGTCGCGGCGCCCGAGTGGACGAGATGATCGACGTCCTCAAACTGATTCTGGGCGGCGGCATGGTCGAGTATCACGGCGAGTTCTTCGATTTCGATCGCCTGCAGATGAGTCCGGCTCCCACCAAGCCGGTTCCGTTCTACGTCGGCGGCCACACCGAGGTCGCACTCAAGCGGGCTGCGCGCGTGGGCGACGGTTGGACGTCGGCGATGATCAAGTTCGACGATCTGGTTGGTGTCATCGCACGACTGCGTGAACTGCGTGCCGAGTACGGCCGCGAGAACGAGCCGTTCGAAATCCAGACAGTGTGCATCGATCGTTTCGGCAAGGACGGCTACGCCGAACTCGAAGACGCCGGTGTCACGGACATCATCACCGTGCCTTGGGTTTTCGACGGAATCGGATTCGATGCCCCACTGGAGGCAAAGCAGAATTCAATGCGCAAGTTCGCCGAGCAGTACATCAACTGAGGAGCCGCGATGACTGACGAACACCCCGCTCGCGTCGCGGGTAACGCTTCGCGCGCCGCAGCGAGTGGCAAGAACAAGGAAGCCTGGCTGGACCTCTTCGCCGAGGACGGTTGGGTGGAGGATCCGGTCGGGCCGTCGGGCTTCGACCCGGACGGCAAGGGGCATCACGGGCGCGAGGCGATCTCGAAGTTCTACGACATGACGATCGCCAACGCGGACAAGCTCGAATTTCTGATCGACGATTCCCTGGTGTGCGGCAACGAGAACGTCAACATCGGCAAGATCCGTACGACCATCGGCGGCTCGATCATCGACGCCGAGGGTGTGTTCGTCTACCGGGTGAACGACGACGGCAAGATCGCGTCGCTTCGAGCATTCTGGGAAGTGGACCGCGCGATGAAGACCGCACGCAAAGCCTGAGAACCCCAATACGAGAGCGGCCCCGGTCAGTGACCGGGGCCGCTCTCGTCGCAATCGAATTCGGCAGTGGTACTTGCACCGAGAACCTCGGAATGGTTTCCTGGTTTCCAACGTCGCGTGTCGATGACGGACTGCGTCAGGCATGGAGGCGTCGTACTGCAAGGGGTCACTTATGACCATTTCGTTCAATCACACCATCATCGCCGCAAAAGACCGACAAGAGTCTGCGTGGTTCTTCACTCACATGTTCGGTCTACCGGGCCCTGTCGAAGCCGGCTACTTTCTCGGCGTGGAACTCGATCACGGCGTGACGTTGGACTTCGCGCAAGTGGAAGAGGGCGTGGAGGTGCCGTCTCAGCACTACGCCTTCCTCGTCTCCGAAGACGACTTCGACGGCATCTACCAGCGCATACAAGCCTTGAAACTTGATCACTGGGCCGATCCGCGCCAGTCGAGTACCGGATTCAACACCAACGACGGTGGGCGTGGGGTCTACTTCCTCGACCCGTCGGGCCACTTCCTCGAAGCGATCACCAAACCATACGGCGGCTGAACTACAAACGGCGGCGCCTACGGGAGATGAGGGATCCCGCAGACGCCGCCGCAGTTCCAGGTTGCCAACTAGTGGCCCCCGGAACGTCTACTGTAGTTCTGCATGTTCGAGAGTGCCGAGGCAACTCCCGAAAAGCTACACAGAACCTACTCGCCGGTTATCAGGTCAGTATATGTCCGGATCAGTGTTTGACCGGGCAGCCCGATGTCTTGTAATCAACCTGAAACTCTTTGATGCCGTTGAGCCAGCCCGAGCGCAGGCGACGGGGATCGCCGAGCCTGGTGATGTCGGGTAGGTGATCGGCGATCGCGTTGAATATCAGATCGATTTCGAGACGAGCCAGGTTGGCGCCGATGCAGAAGTGCGCACCGGTGCCACCGAATCCGAGGTGCGGGTTGGGGTCACGCATGATGTCGAACTTCGTGGGGTTCTCGAAGACGTCTTCGTCGAAGTTGGCCGACGCGTACATCATCACGACGCGATCGCCCTTCTTGATCTTCTGTCCGCCGAGTTCGGTGTCTTCGAGCGCGGTGCGCTGGAAAGACGTCACCGGGGTGGCCCAACGAACGATCTCGTCGGCCGCAGTCTTCGGACGTTCCTTCTTGTACAGCTCCCACTGGTCGGGATTGTCGAGGAAGGCAACCATGCCGTGTGTGATGGCATTACGAGTGGTCTCGTTACCCGCGACCGCAAGCAGAATCACGAAGAAGCCGAATTCCTCTGGGGAGAGCTCATTTCCGTCGATGTCAGCTTCGATGAGCTTGGTGACGATGTCATCGGCGGGACACTTCTTGCGCTGATCCGCCATCTGGTACGCGTATCCCAGAATCTCCATCGACGCTGCCTGCGGGTCGATGTCGAACTCGGGGTCGTCGTAGGACGTCATCTGGTTGGACCAGTCGAAGAGCTTCATTCGATCTTCCTGCGGCACACCGAGAAGCTCGGCGATTGCCTGCAACGGAAGTTCGGACGCGACCTGAACCACGAAGTCTCCGGCACCACCGGCAGCCGCAGTCGTGACGATCTTTTCGGCGCGCTCGGTCAGTTCTTCGCGCAGGCTGTTGATAGCTCGCGGGGTGAATCCACGCGAAACCAGCTTGCGAAGCTTGGTGTGCTCCGGGGCGTCCTTGTTGATGAGGATGAAGCGCTGCATCTCGACGTTCTCACGCGGGATGTCGTCAGCGAAGCGAGGAATCGCAGTGTTCTCGTGAGTCGAGAAGATGTCGCTTCGCTGCGAGACCTCCTTGACCTCTTCATGACGGGTGACCACCCAGAAGCCCTCGTCCTGGAATCCGCCGATTTCCGGGGGCTGCGGATTCCACCACACGGGGGCCGTCTTCCGGAGTTCGGCGAACTCCTCGAACGGCATACGTTCTGCGTAGATGTCGGGGTCCGTGAAGTCGATTCCCTCGGGGAATGCGGGCTGTGCCACTGATGTCTCCTGCCCTAAGCCTTTTCATCACAGGGGTGATGGGGATCCGTGATGTGTAACACGTTCTACTCTCATTGAAACACAAGCCTGCTTACTAGGAAAGGAAACGTCGGCAGGTCTTGCTTCCCGCAGAGAACCTGTTCTACTTTTTCACTACAAGGAAAGGAGCCCGCTGTGGGCACACCAGTAATCGTCGAGGCTGTCCGTACACCGATCGGCAAGCGCGGAGGTTGGCTCGCCGGTCTGCACGCCGCCGAACTCCTCGGAGCTGCACAAAAGGGAGTTCTCGACCGGTCGGGAATCGACCCGTTGTTGATCGAGCAGGTGATCGGCGGCTGCGTCACCCAGGCCGGCGCTCAGTCCAACAACATCACGCGCACTGCTTGGTTGCACGCCGGTCTGCCGTGGCAGACGGGGGCAACGACCGTGGACTGCCAGTGCGGTTCGGCCCAGCAGGCGAACCATCTGATCGCCGGACTGATCGCCACCGGCGCCATCGATGCCGGCATCGCCTGCGGCATCGAAGCGATGAGCCAGGTTCCCCTCGGCGCCAACGTGGGTGACCAGGCCGGACCGCGTCGGCCGGCTACGTGGGACATCGACATGCCCAACCAGTTCGAGGCTGCAGAACGCATCGCGCGCCGACGCGGACTGACTCGCGACGACGTCGAAGCTCTCGGTGTCCGCTCGCAGGCACTGGCCAAGCAGGCTTGGGAGGAAGGGCGCTTCGACCGAGAGGTACTCGAACTCTCGGCGCCCCAGGTCGACAAGGAAGGAAACCTCACGGGCGAGACCAAGCTCGTCAATCGCGATCAGGGCCTGCGCGATACGACGGCCGAGTCCCTAGCCCGCCTGAAGCCCGTCCTCGAAGGCGGAATTCACACGGCCGGAACGTCTTCCCAGATCTCCGACGGTGCGGCCGCAGTCCTGCTCATGGACGAGGACAAGGCTCGCGCGCTCGGATTGAAGCCACGCGCCCGCATCATCGCTCAGGCCCTGGTCGGCTCGGAACCGGAGTTCCACCTCGACGGACCGGTGCAGGCAACCAGCCGCGTTCTGGAGAAGAGTGGAATGAAGATCGGCGACCTCGACCTGTTCGAGATCAACGAAGCATTCGCATCCGTCGCACTGTCCTGGGCCCAGGTCCACGAACCTGACTTCGACAACGTCAACGTCAACGGCGGCGCACTCGCTCTGGGCCATCCGGTCGGCAGCACGGGCTCTCGACTGATCACCACCGCACTGCACGAACTGGAGCGTCGCAACGGCTCGACGGCTCTGATCACGATGTGCGCCGGCGGCGCGCTGGCCACCGGAACTATCATCGAGCGAATCTGAGATGACTACTCCCCCAGCAAAACCCAAGGGACTCGACGCCCCGGTGACGGTCAAGTTCATCAAATGGATGTCGAAGGCAAACGTCGCCATGTATCGCGCCACCGACGGGAGGCTGGGTAGCAAGTGGCGGGTCGGCAGCGCGTTCCCACGCGGGCTGCCGATCTGCCTGCTCACCACTACCGGTCGCAAATCCGGCGAGGAGCGAATCAGTCCATTGCTGTTCCTCGAGGACGGCGACGACGTGATTCTGGTGGCGTCGCAAGGCGGTCTTCCGAAGAATCCGATGTGGTACCTCAACATCAAGGCGGATCCGGTGGTGACGGTGCAGATCAAGTCTCGGATCCGCTCGATGAAAGCCCGCGTTGCAACCGAGGACGAGCGCGCTCGGCTGTGGCCGAAGTTGACCGCGATGTATCCGGATTTCGACAACTATCAGGCCTGGACGGACCGCGTCATTCCCGTCATCGTGTGTGAGCCACTGACAAACTAAACAATTCGTTTACAACAAAACGTTTACATCGATCCGGGCTCGTGCCACCCTGGCTTCATGACCGATGACCAGTTCAGACCGATCGATTCCGGCCGCGAACGCTCACATCGCGAGTACGCCGGACTCTTTCGGATCAGCGAGCGCCACGGCGCGACCCAAAGCCAGCGCGCGCGGCAATCGCATCCGGAGATGCTCGAGCCCTACGGCGCGGTTCGCGTCGTGGCTCGTCTTGCCGGCGGCACCGACACACCCGAGGTGAACGAACCCGAAGTCGACGACGCCGACGTCATGGCTGCGTTGACTCTGATTCCCAAGGCCCGAGCCGAAATGGAACAGCTGGAAGCACTGTTCCTCGGAATTGCCCGTGAACGGGGCATGACCTGGCAGGACATTGCCTTCGGACTCGGGCTCGGCAGTACTCAAGCCGCCCGCCAGCGCTACGAACGACTCGTTCGCCGCACCGGAGGCTGAACACGTGCCATAACGGGCGAGTTGGAGCACTATTGACTCGTACGGTCCGCACGGCGTTTCGACAGAGCCTCGAACACAGCAAGGAGTCGCATATATGACGACGCATATTCAAGATCAAATCCTGGACCGACGCGAGATCACTTCCGCACTCGTGCGTGCGCTGGAGCGTCGCCACGAGGTGTTGGATGCAGTGGTCGACAGCAAGGACCACCAGGAGGCACTGACCACCGTCGCGGAACTCCTCGGCACGTCGGAAGCAAATGCCGAAGCAGTTCTGAGCCTCAAGTTCAGTGCGCTCACCAAGGCCGCACGCGATCGCATCCAGGGCGAGCTGGAGAATCTCGACGCAACTCTCGAATGGACGACGCTTGATCGCCCCGCGAGCAGTGGGCAGAACTTCAGCCTGCGTCCGTTCAGCGACAGCGCAGAAGACAAGTCGCTGTTCACGATTCGCTCGGGCGAGCAGCTCGACGAAGACGGCAAGCCGTGGAGCGAGGATCGAATCGAAGCCGAGCGCACAGGTGGCCTCGGCCGCATCGACGACGAGAGCGCTGCCTGGTTCGTCGCCGAGGACGTCTCCGGCGACAACCCGACGAGCGTCGGCCTGGTATTCGGCGAACTCGACGGCCAAGAGGTCAACGTCGCGATCTGGATTGCACCCGAGTCCCGCAAGAAGGGGTACGGCACCGCCTGCGTGAAGCATTCCCGGCGCGAGCTCGCAGCAGAGTTCCCCGGCACTGTATTGGTGGTTCGAGCGCCCGCTTAGGGGCAAGCCCCTGTGCGCCTTTTCGGTAGTGCCCACTACCAAAAAGGCGCACAGGGCCGAAGGCCCTACGCCCCGTACACCGGCGTCGGAATCTCCGCCTTCTCCAACAGCGTTGCCACGACGGGCCCGATCTCCTTCGGGTCCCAACGGTCACCTTTGTCCTCGCTCGGGCCGTGACGCCAGCCTTCCGCGACGGTGATCTTTCCGCCCTCTACCTCGAATACCCGGCCCGTGACGTCCTTGGACTCGGTGCTTCCGAGCCAGACGACCAGCGGCGAGATGTTCTCGGGAGCCATGGCGTCGAAGCCCTCTTCTGGAGCCTCCATCGACTCAGCCATCGCCCCGCCGGCACCGACGGTCATGCGCGTGCGCGCAGCAGGCGCGATCGCGTTGACACTGACGCCGTAGTTCTTGAGCTCGGCGGCGGCCTGGATGGTCATCTCGGCGATGCCGGCCTTCGCCGCGGCGTAGTTGCCCTGGCCGATCGAACCCTGCAGTCCTGCACCCGAACTGGTGTTGATGATGCGTGCGCCCACAGTCTTGCCGGCCTTGGCTTCGCCGCGCCAGTAGGCAGCAGCGTGACGCAATGGCGCGAAATGCCCCTTGAGGTGCACACGGATTACCGCGTCCCACTCGCCTTCGCTCATGCCGACGAGCATGCGGTCACGCAGGAAGCCTGCGTTGTTGACGAGTACGTCCAGACCACCGAAGGTGTCGATCGCGGTCTTGATCAGATTTTCGGCACCCGCCCAGTCGGCGACGTCGTCTCCGTTGACCACTGCCTGGCCACCCGCAGCGATGATCTCCGCGACAACCTGCTCGGCCGGACTTTCGCCGGTCTCGGAACCGTCGGCACCCGCACCAATGTCGTTGACGACGACCTTGGCGCCCTCAGCAGCAAACGCCAACGCATGCGCACGTCCGATACCTCGACCTGCCCCGGTGATGAT
The DNA here is from genome assembly GCF_053470465.1 of Rhodococcus sp. GB-02. Classification (NCBI taxonomy): domain Bacteria; kingdom Bacillati; phylum Actinomycetota; class Actinomycetes; order Mycobacteriales; family Nocardiaceae; genus Rhodococcus; species Rhodococcus sp. GB-02. The sequence goes on along the minus strand of NZ_JBPUKE010000001.1, from coordinate 1,249,760 downwards.
GACTACGCGTCCGTCGACCAATCCACTCATTTTTGTCTCCTATTGCACTCTGCTCGGGCTTGTCGGCTCCGCTTGTGTGCTAACTTACCAAGCAATCGCTTGGTTTGGTACACAGACGTAAGGAATCCCGAAATGGGCATCAGCACCTCTTCCGACGGAACCGGCATCACCACGGTCACCATCGACTACGCGCCGGTCAATGCAATCCCGTCCAAGGGATGGTTCGAGCTTGCCGACGCCATCCTCGACGCGGGCAAGGATCTCAACACGCACGTGGTGATCCTGCGAGCCGAGGGACGCGGCTTCAACGCCGGCGTCGACATCAAGGAGATGCAGGCCACCGAGGGATTCGACGCACTGGTCGCCGCCAACCGCGGTTGTGCCGCAGCCTTCGCTGCCGTCTACGACTGCGCTGTCCCCGTCGTCGTGGCGGTCAACGGATTCTGCGTCGGCGGCGGCATCGGATTGGTCGGGAACGCGGACGTGATCGTCGCTTCCGACGACGCGATCTTCTCCCTTCCCGAGGTCGACCGTGGCGCACTCGGCGCTGCCACACACCTCTCGCGCCTGGTGCCGCAACACATGATGCGCACGTTGTACTACACGGCGCAGAGCGTCGACGCCCACACACTCAAGCAGTTCGGCAGCGTCTACGACGTGGTCCCGCGCGAGAAGCTCGACGAGTGCGCTCGTGAGATCGCCGCGAAGATCGCCGCGAAGGACACCCGCATTATCCGGTGCGCCAAGGAAGCCATCAACGGCATCGACCCGGTCGACGTCAAGGGCAGCTACCGCCTCGAGCAGGGCTACACCTTCGAACTCAACCTCCTCGGTGTGTCCGACGAGCACCGCGACGAGTTCGTCGCCACCGGCAAGCCGCGCGAGAACGCAACCCAGAAGGAAGGCTGAGAAAAACATGGCTAGCAAGCGTGACAAGACGAAGTCGCTCGACGAGGTAGTCGGCGAACTCCGCAGCGGAATGACGATCGGCTTGGGCGGCTGGGGATCTCGCCGCAAGCCGATGGCCTTCGTGCGTGCGATTCTGCGTTCGGACATCAAGGACCTGACCGTGGTCACTTACGGCGGACCGGATCTCGGACTCCTGTGCTCGGCCGGCAAGGTCAAGAAGGCGTACTACGGCTTCGTGTCCCTGGACTCCGCGCCGTTCTACGATCCGTGGTTTGCCAAGGCGCGCACCGCCGGTGAGATCGAAGTGCGCGAGATGGACGAAGGAATGGTCAAGTGCGGCCTCGAAGCCGCTGCCGCCCGTCTCCCCTTCCTCCCGATCCGCGCCGGCCTGGGCTCGGACGTCCGCAACTTCTGGGGCGACGAACTCAAGACCGTCACCTCCCCGTACCCCGAGGCCGACGGCCGTTCCGAGACCTTGATCGCGATGCCTGCGCTCAACCTCGATGCGTCGTTCGTCCACCTCAATCTCGGTGACAAGCACGGCAATGCCGCCTACAACGGCGTCGACCCGTACTTCGACGACCTGTACTGCATGGCCGCCGAAAAGCGTTACGTCTCGGTCGAGCGCATCGTCGAGACCGAGGAACTGGTCAAATCCGTTCCACTGCAGAATCTTCTGCTCAACCGCATGATGGTCGACGCCGTCGTCGAGGCCCCGAACGGTGCGCACTTCACGTTGGCCGGCGAAAGCTACGGCCGCGACGAGAAGTTCCAGCGTCATTACGCCGAGGCAGCCAAGACCCCCGAGTCGTGGCAGGCGTTCGTCGACACCTTCCTCTCCGGCAGCGAAGAGGACTACCAAGCCGCAGTAAAGAAGTTTGTAGAGGAGCAGGCATCATGAGCGAATCCACCGTCACCCGCGCAGAGTACGCTGTTCTCGCGTGCGCTGAAATCTTCTCCGGTGCAGGCGAAATCATGGCCAGCCCGATGTCGACGTCGTCCACCATCGGCGCTCGCCTGGCTCGGCTCACCACCGAACCCGACCTGCTGATCACCGACGGTGAAGCCCTCATTCTCGAGGACACTCCGGCAGTCGGAACGAAGGGCCCCATCGAAGGATGGATGCCTTTCCGCAAGGTGTTCGACGTCGTCGCTTCGGGCCGTCGCCACGTAGTCATGGGCGCCAATCAGCTCGATCGCCACGGCAACCAGAACCTCTCCGCCTTCGGCCCGCTTCAGCAGCCGACGCGTCAGATGTTCGGTGTGCGCGGCGCCCCGGGTAACACCATCAACCATGCGACGAGCTACTTCGTCCCCAAGCACTCCAAGCGAGTATTCGTCGACAAGGTCGACGTGGTGTGCGGTGTCGGATACGACCAGATCGATCCCGAGAACCCCGCATACAAGTACCTGAACATCCCCCGCGTCGTCACCAACCTTGGGGTCTTCGACTTCGGCGGTCCGGGAAACACGTTCCGCGCGTTGAGTCTTCACCCCGGCGTCACGCCAGAAGAGGTCGCCGAGAACACCTCGTTCGAGGTTGCCGGACTCGACGAGGCCGGTATCACCCGTGACCCCACCGCCGAAGAACTCCACCTCATCCGCGAGACCCTCGACCCGCGCAACCTCCGGGACCGTGAGGTCTCGGCATGACACCCACACTGAAGACCGCACTGACCGAACTGGTCGGCGTCGACTACCCGATCGTGCAGACGGGCATGGGCTGGGTTTCCGGGCCCGCGCTGACGTCGGCGACGGCTAACGCAGGTGGTCTCGGCATTCTGGCTTCGGCCACGATGACGTACGACGAGCTCGAGCACGCGATCAAGAAGACGAAGCAGCTCACGGACAAGCCGTTCGGCGTCAACATGCGTGCCGACGCCACCGACGCGCCGCAGCGCGCGGACCTGCTGATCCGTGAGGGCGTCAAGGTCGCGTCGTTTGCCTTGGCTCCCAAGAAGGAACTGATCGCCAAGCTCAAGGACCACGGCATCGTCGTCGTACCGTCGATCGGTGCCGCGAAGCATGCGGTCAAGGTTGCATCTTGGGGCGCGGACGCCGTCATCGTCCAGGGCGGCGAAGGTGGTGGTCACACCGGCGGTGTGGCAACGACATTGCTTCTCCCCTCGGTTCTCGACGCGGTCGATATTCCGGTCATCGCCGGTGGCGGATTCTTCGACGGCCGCGGGCTGGCTGCCGCGCTGGCGTACGGCGCTGCCGGTGTCGCGATGGGAACGCGATTCCTTCTCACCAGCGACTCTTCGGTACCGGATTCCGTCAAGCAGGAATACCTCAAGCGAGGACTGACGGATACGACGGTCTCACGCAAGGTCGACGGCATGCCTCATCGTGTGCTCAACACCGACCTCGTCAACAGCCTCGAAGGTTCCAGCTATGCAACCGGTTTGATCGCTGCTGCCAAGAACGCCACCAAGTTCAAGGCAATGACGGGTATGAAGTGGTCGACGCTCGCCAAGGACGGCCTCGCGATGAAGCGCTCGGGTGACCGCACGCTGATGCAGATCATCATGGCGGCGAATACCCCGATGTTGCTCAAGGCCGGTCTGGTCGAGGGCAACACGGAAGGCGGCGTGCTTGCCTCGGGTCAGGTTGTCGGAATGATCAACGATCTGCCTAGCTGCAAGGAACTGATCGAGAACATCATGGAGGACGCGGCCAAGCGTATCGACGCGCTTGCAGCTCTTCGCTGACACAGCTTTGCCCGAGTGCGTCTCCCCCACTGCGCTTTACGTGTAGTCGAGGGAGGCGCACTCTGTGCGTTGCGGGGCACTACCCGGTCTGCCGGCGACGACGGTCCGGCACCTCGAAATACTGGGAGATTGCCACGGCGGCCATCTGCACGGGTGCAACGTGCCGATCGTCGATCTTGCCTCGAACCAGTGGGCCACTGATCGACAGACCGACTTCGGTCCCTCCCAGTGCACCAACCCGCACTCCGATACAGCCGAGCCCCGAAGTACACGTGCCGTATACGACGCCGCGCTGACGGTGGGCAATTCCAGAAGGCTGCGCGAGTGGCGAACGGCGACCCGCCGCCAAGAGCGCTTTGCCTATGGCCGAGGACCGTGCAGGAATTCGAGTGCCGACGCCTGTCTGGAGTTCGGGTATCGCCCGGCTGCCGATCTTCTGGACGTAGCGCACGTTGCTTCCCTCGAGGACTCCGAGATGGACAGCCTGATCCGTCACGAGGTGCAGGTTGTACAACAACGGCACCACCACTCTCTCGAACTTGTTTCGATACAACGAAATTGCCCCGAGGTCACCGAGCTTGTCTCCTACTTCGTACTCGAGCCCTTCTCGTCGAAGCCAGTCCATTCTCACAAGCTTCAGAAGCATCCTGTGCACGGACGACCGCGGAATTCCGGTTCGACGAGCCACCTCCCCCAGCGTCAGTCGAGGTGTGTCACGAAAGCAATCCATCACCATCGCCAGTCTGTCGAGAGTTGACATGGGTATGGGCTCTTCGGTGATCGGTCCGACCAACATGGATGTCTCCGTTCCGGTGATCCGTCCGTCGAGCGGGCACCGCTGCGCGATGTGTTCGCTGCCGACTGCCAATCTGGGCTCAGTCGGCGCGCTCCGCCAGGGCATTTCCCACCGGGCGGGAGACGAACCCGCCTGGTCACTGCCACCTGCACCTATACCGATCACCGGTTGCGCCCGTTGAACCTGAGCTCACTCCTCGCCACAGTGGCACGGACAGACCCCTGAACAGAGGACGGCGTTATGACCACAATGGACCTGGGCGAAGTCGACGAATTCCGCGTCATCGATGAAGGCGTTACCCCTGAGCGGTTTGCCCGCGGCTGGCACTGCCTCGGGCTCGCGAACGATTTTCACGACGGAAATCCACATCCGATCGAGGCCTTCGGCACCAAGCTTGTCGTATTCGCCGACAGCCAGGGCGAGGTGAAGGTCCTCGACGCGTACTGCCGACACATGGGTGGAGATCTCAGTCAGGGCACGATCAAGGGAGATTCGATCGCGTGCCCGTTCCACGACTGGCGCTGGGGAGGCAACGGAAAGTGCACGGCGATTCCCTATGCCCGGCGGGTCCCTCCGCTTGCCAAAACCCGCGCCTGGACCACGCTCGAACAGGATGACCTGCTCTTCGTCTGGCACGACCCCGAAGGCAATCCGCCTCCTGCCGAGGTCGCCATTCCGATCATCAAGTCTGCGGAGCACGAGTGGACCGATTGGGTGTGGAAGTCGATAGTCATCGATACGAACTGCCGAGAAATCGTCGACAACGTCGTCGACATGGCGCATTTCTTCTACGTGCACTTCTCGTTCCCCACCTATTTCAAGAACGTCTTCGAAGGGCATGTCGCGATCCAGGAGCAAAGTGGCATCAACCGCGACGACATCGTGACCTGGACCGACCCCGACGTGCCGAAGTTGGTCTCGAACCTCTCGGTGGCCGCCTATCACGGGCCGTCTTTCATGGTCGACGATCTGGTGTACCAGTACGAAACGTTCAAGGTGGATTCGGTTTTGATCAACTGCCACTACCCGATCAGCCCGAACAAGTTCGTCCTGATGTACGGCATCACCGTCAAGAAGACCGACGAACTTCCCGCCGGAATAGCGGACCAAACCGTTGACGCGATGATCGGTTACATCGGCGTCGGGTTCGAGCAGGACATCGAGATCTGGAAGAACAAGACTCGCATCGACAACCCGCTGCTCTGCACCGAGGACGGTCCGGTCTATCAACTACGACGCTGGTACGAACAGTTCTACGTCGACGTCGCCGACGTCACGCCCGAGATGGTCGATCGCTTCGAATTCGAAATGGACACAAGCAAACCCGTCGAGGTGTGGAAGCAGGAGGTCGCGGACAACATCGCTCGCAAAGCCGCTGCAGGGGTGGACCGATGACCATGGAACCGCTGGACTGTGAGCGGTGCGGAGCATACGTCCTCGTCGAGAAGAACAGCTGGCACCACACGTCGACTCAGTGGCGATCAGATTCTCGAACCACATGTTTGGAGTACTGCGAACACGTCGCACCGACGAGCATTCGATCCGGAAGCTGCTCCGAGTTGAGAAAGTCCATCAACAGAGCCGCAGTCGACGGGCGCATAACCGTTCCCGAATGACACTCGCCCTCGCGGCCTCGACGGCTCACGCAAGGGCAGCGGACAGCTCCCGAGACAGCGTGCCTTTGTTCTCCACCTCGATGGTCTCGCAGCCCTGCCAATGGGCAGTTCTGCGAAGGAGTTCCGCCAACCGGGGAGCAGTGTCGGCATCCGCGGTGGGTTCGGCCCACGCGGCGCGCACCAGCAGCCGACGGTTCTGACGGTCGTTCTTCAGATCGACTCGGGCACAGATATTGTCGTCGATCAGGACCGGGAGCACGTAGTACCCGTGAACTCGCTTGTGGGCTGGAGTGTAGATCTCGATCCGGTAGTGAAAGTCGAAGAGCCGCAACGCTCGATCGCGTGCCCACACTACCGGATCGAAGGGGGATAACAACGCTTCCGCACGGATGGACCTGGGACGCTTCGCTTGTGGATCGATCCACACTTCCCGTGCTTTACCTCGACGCTCCCAGCCGTCGACGTATGCCCGGCGCACACTCCCGGCCTCTTCGAGTTCCTGCAACGCGGTTCGTGCTTCTGCGCTGGGCAGACGAAAGTAGTCGGCGATGTCGTCGAGTGTGCCCAGACCATGTGCCCTCACTCCCCGCAGCACCAGCTCGCGTATCGCCTCCGACCGCTCGACTCGTGCGTCGAGTATCTCGGGTTCAAGCAACTGCTCGGCCAGGCCGTAACGACGCTCGAAACCAGCGCGCCCCGCCGAGACCACTTCGCCCCAACGGAACAGCGTCTCGAGCCCGACCTTCACATCGGACCACCCCCACCACGGACCGCGTCGTGTGTTCGCCTCGTGTTCGATCTCGCTCGCCGCCATCGGACCGTTGTCGCGCAGCTCCTGCCGCAACCAATCGAGGAAGACACTCCGATCGGAAGCCCATCCGCCCTTGTCGCTCAACGCCTTGGCGCGAAACTGGTCCATCCGCCAGCGGAACAGCGGCCACATGTCCACCGGCAGGAACGTAGCTTCGTGGCCCCAGTATTCGAGGTAACCCGAGCCGGGGGCGAAGGCGAGCTGATCGAGTCTGGATTTGTCGTACGCCCCCAACCGAGCGTAAACCGGCAGGTAGTGACTGCGCTCGAAGACATTGACCGAGTCGATCTGCAGCACCTGCAACCGGTCCATCACGCCGACCAGATTGCGACGCGTGACCGTCGTGGGATGCGATTTGCCGAATCCCTGAGCGGCAAGCGCTATGCGACGGGCAGCTGCCAGTGACACGACTTCGCTCATAGTGGGCCAGACTACGCACACCCACCGACACGTTTCAGGAAGCCGATGTCCCGCGGCGCGTGGACACGGTCGAGGCGGCCTGACGGCCGAACAGTACTGCCGACATGAACATCTGCAACCTGGCCGCGTTCTCCGCGGCAGCGTCGAATTTCATCATGCGGCCGACGTCCGGAACCAGGTTGAGCGCAGCATGAACCACGAACTTCGCCTCTACCGCCGACAGTTCAGGCCGGATTTCGCGGAGTACCCGCACCCATTCGACCACGTAAAGCTTCTGGCGATTCTTCAGATCGCTTCGATGACTCGGCAGAAGGTTGTTCATCTCGGAGAAGTAGACCGACATCAATTCGTGCTGTGCGAACGACAATTCCACGTACATCGCCGACAATGACCGGAGCGCTTCTTCGTGTGAGTCAGCGGAATCGAACACCGCTGCAGTAGCCAAGTCCAAGCGATCTGCGGCTCGATAGAATACGGCGCCGAGAAGCTCGGCCTTGCTGGGAAAGTAGCGGTACATACCGGAGGCGTTCAAGCCGGCGGCCGCAGCGATCTCTTCGATGCTGACGTCGTGATACCCGCGAGAGTCGAAGAGTCGCACGGCTTCCTGCAGCAGACGTTCGCGTTTGTTCGTGGTCACCGTTCTGGGCAACGAGGACTGCTCCAGGCGGCTCGCGGTGGTTGCGCCCTCGCCGTGATCTATCGCCAGACACGCCTCGAGCAGAACCTGCTCCATCACCCGCTGGGGCAGTAAGAGATTATGGACGGTGATGCTGCCGATCACGCTGAACATCGCTGCCACGACGAGGGTCTTTTCACGCGCCGTCATTGCCGGATCGGAGCGCGAAAGATGCCGGGCTACCCGGCGATTGACCGCACTGGCTTGCGCTCGAACGGATTTCCGATCGGCGGCATCGAGAAACCGGCTCTCCCACCGATAGATTCCGGCCGTACGCCGATTGCGAATTGTCGTTCTTATCACTGCAATCAGATCTTCGCGCAACCGCTGCGCGTCGGTCGATGCAGGCGCAACCGAGACGACGTCCAGGGCACTGGCGAGCGCTTCGGTCAACTCCAACGCCGCGTGGCGGAACATCGCGTACTTGTTCGGAAAGTGCCGATAGAGCGCCGAACCCGAAATACCCACAGCCGACGCGATGTCATCGACACTGACAGCTGGATATCCGCGCTCACTGAACGCGATTGCCGCCGCTGCCGAGATCTGCGCCTTGCGATCCTTCGGGCGCCTCTTGACGGAATCGGACCTCGCCTGCCGAACAATCCCACTCGACGACTGCGCGTCGACGAACTGCTCGCTCGGGCTCACCGTCTACCCACTCTCCAGCCTTCACGCTCGAAGTACCTTGATCCGCCTGTCCAGCAGACGAGAATCAGCATAAGCATGATTCCGAGGATTCACACACATTTTTCAGCACATTGCGTTTCTGCCGCCAGATAACAGCTGGTGAAACGCCGTTCGACCACGACATACAACTTCGCCCTGACGCCAGCCAACGAGCCCCTCACCGAGAATTTCGGTTAACAAAACGTTGCCCGAAGCCGCCGACAATGGGTAGTGTCACCGCTCGAAGCGCAGTCCCTACGGCCGCGAAGCAATCCGACTGACAGATTCGGAATATCCGTAAACATACACGGGGTGGTGACATGAACGGTCCCGATACTTCCACGTCAAAAGCGGAAACTCGATCAACACTACAGGCAACCCGACGAGAATTTCGGTTCACATAATGCTTGCTTGGACACATATATGTGTGAGATGCTTCACAGGCAGTTCGCTCGACCGCCAGCGCTCGAACAGTTCGAACTCCGTGCCGAACACTGTTGATCTGCAAAGGAATTCAATTAGATGACGTACGAGCTACCAGCCGCGAAGGGCCCGGTACGAGACGTAGCGTTACAGGGGGGCTATTTGATCGGATTCTCGGTTCAGGCAATCTTCGGCCTGTTCACGGCAATCCTCCGCAGACGACTCTCGTTGCACGAGACGGTTACTCAGACCCTGTTCATCGGCCGCGTCAGCACCGGCCCATCGTTGCTTCTCATGATTCCGATCGGTGTCTTCATCGCCGTGTCGGTCGGCGAACTGGCAGGCAGGATCGGCGCTGGTGGCTATTCCGGGGCAGTCGTGGCTTTCATCATCGTCGGTCAAGCCGCGGCATTGGTGTGCGCATTGATGATGGCCGGTGTCGCCGGATCGGCGATCTGCACGGATTTGGGTTCACGAAAGATCCGGGAAGAGATCGACGCCATGGAAGTGATGGGCATCGACGTGATCGAGCGCCTGGTCGCACCGAGATTGGTTGCAGCAGTGATCGTCTCCCTTGCACTCTGTTCGATGGTCACCTTCGGCGGTGTGATCGCGTGCTACCTGTACCACATCTACGTCCAGCACCTTCCGGCCGGAACGTTCATGGCAACGTTCAGTCAGTACGGGCGATCTTCCGACTTCGTCATGGCCTTGGTGAAGGCTGCGATCTTCGGTCTCGCTTCGACTTTGGTCGCCACCTTCAAAGGTCTCCATGCAAAAGGTGGCCCACGCGGCGTTGCCGACGCAGTCAACGAAGCCGTCGTCATCGCTTTCGCGCTCGTCTTCATCGTGAACACTGTGTTGTCCGCGCTGTATACCGTGATCGTGCCGGCAGTCGGTGAATTCTGATGTCACTCGTCGATCTCCGGATCCGAGCGCGGCAGGCCGGCAGACCGTTGCGGACCGCAGGCGACGGCTTGGTGTCGCTCGGTCAGCATGTCACCTTTTACATCCGCACCATCGCCTCGATCCCCTTTGCTCTCACCAAGTACCGCAAACACGTGCTCGGACAGATCAGCGAAGTCAGCTTCGGAACGAACTCGCTGTTGTCCGGCGGCGGCACTATCGGCATCGTGTTCGCGATGTCTCTTGCAGCCGCGATGATGCTGGGTGTGGAGACACATCGCGGTCTCGAACTTGTCGGCATGACTTCGCTCTCGGGCATGCTGTCCGCGGTTGCCAACACACGCGAACTTGCACCTGTTGTCGTCGCTATCGCGTTGGCAGCCAAAGTCGGAACGGGTTTCACTGCCCAGATCGGGGCCATGCGTATCTCCGACGAGATCGACGCCCTGGACTCGATGGCGATCCGATCGATCCCGTTCCTCGCCGGTACGCGGGTGATCGCTGCCATGATCTGCGTCATCCCGATCTACATGATCGGACTCTTGGCCAGCTACCTCTCGACCCGACTGGTCGTCGTGTTCTTCAACGGCGCGTCGGCAGGTACCTACGACTACTTCTTCCATCTGGCGATCTCGCCGCAGGATCTCCTGTACTCGGGCCTCAAGGCCGTGGTGTTCGCCGCTGTTGTCGCGCTGGTTCACTGCGCGTACGGCTACTACGCATCCGGCGGTCCAGCCGGCGTCGGGCAAGCGGCCGGGCGCGCGCTCCGGACTGCGATCCTCGCGATCGGAATCCTCGACGTACTGATGACTTTCGCGCTGTGGGGCCTCGTGCCCCAGATCCCGGGAATGGGCGTCTGAACCGTGGACAGACTCACTACACGCACGAAGATCGTCTACGCACTGCGTGGCGCGATCGCCGTCGTGGTGGCCGTCGTAGCGGCAGTGACTATGGTGCTGCGTGGATCCGGAAACCTCGAGCAGAGCACCGACGTATTCGTGGCTGTTCCAGCCACGGCGGGCCTGATCAGCGGCGAGGCACCGGTCCGGTATCACGGGGTCAACATCGGCCGAATCGGCGAAATCGAATCAGGCACCGCAGAATCCGTGGTGCAACTACAGATACAGACTGAGGATGCATCGAAGATTCCCGCCGACGTGATGGCTCGCGTTGTTCCGCGCACGTTCTTCGGTGACATCTACATGCAACTCGTGGACAACCCGGCGCCGCAGGGCCGAACAACTCTCGCGGACGGAGACGAGATCCGCATGGACGACGGACCCGAGGCGGTCGCCCTCTATGACGTGTACACCAAGTTGGTCGGAGTCCTCACAGCAATGCAACCCGAGAAGCTTCAAACGGCTCTGACCGCTCTCGGCCAAGCCCTGGACGGAAACGGGGCCGAAATAGGCACCACGATAGACAATCTCAGTGCTGCTTCCGGAGTACTGGCTCCCGCTGCACACCAATTCCTGCAATCCACTCCGGAATTCCGATCTGTCATCGACGCATTGGACCGCGCAACCCCCGACATTCTCGATACCTTGGCGGCCGCCACATCCGTCTCGAACAGCATGGTCACCAACAGAGCGAATCTCGAGACCTCGATCGGCGCGGCCGCAGTCTTCGCCGCTACCGTCGACGATTTTGTCGCAGAAAACAACAGCAACATCATCACCGTGATCGATTCTGCCGGAAAGATACTCGCAACCACCGCGGCAAATCCCGAAGGACTGCGTTCCACTCTTGCCAATGCCAGCACGTTCGGCGCCTCCGGTGCGCGAGTCTTCGCCACCGGAAAGTTCGACATCACAGCAGTTGCCACGTTCGCCGAACCGCTCCCGTACACAGGTGATGATTGCCCGCTGTACGGGAACTCGTACGGAGCACAGTGTTCCGGCTCCAACCTGACGCCTTCACAACCCGTCAGTGCCCCAGTCGTTGGCGGCGAAGCCGAAGCCGCCACCCTGCGTTTCCTCGAAGATCAATTACTCGGCGGCTCGCCGGAGCAGTCGGACGCCCCCAACCCGGCAACAACACTGATGTTGGGGCCGATGGTCAGAGGTAATGAGGTGACCGTCCCGTGAAGGTCCTTCCTGGCCAGGTCATTCGGTTGTCACTCTTCTGCATCACCGGCGTCGCCTGTGCTTCGTTCGTGGCGAACACGTTGTCGGTCCCGGTTCGCGGAAGCACTGATTCGTACTCGTTCGAGTTCACCGACGTCGAAGGACTCAACCCGGGCAACCCGGTCACCATGTCGGGTGTGCGTATCGGCCGCGTGGACTCGGTTGCGTTTGCCGACAACGGAGGCGGGACGAGCAAGGCGATCGTCGACGTCGAAATCGAGTCGCAATATTCCCTCGAGTCGGATGTCCGTGCCGCCGTGCGCTACGGCGACATGCTCGGTGCTCGATATCTGGCCCTGACCCAGAATGACAGCGGGGCAACGGTGTCCGCACGACAGCTCGAACCAGGTGACACGATACCGCTGGCGCAGACAACACCGCCGATCAACTTGACGGCACTGATGAACGGGTTCAAGCCGTTGTTCGCCGCATTGGAGCCCGAGCAGGTGAACACTCTCACCCGAAGTTTTGTCGAAACTTTCAACGGTCAGGGCCAGGCAATGACCACCCTTCTCGATCAGATCGCGACCATGAGCTCCGGCCTGGTCGACCGTCAGGACGTCTTCGCGCAACTACTCACGAACATGAACACTCTTCTCACTTCCGTCGACGAGCGTCAACCCGAATTGGTCGGTCTGCTGGACGGTTTGAACAGTCTGAGCACCTCCGTCGTCGGGCAGAACGACCAACTGGTCTCGCTGTTGGATCAGGGAAACCGCACTGTCTCGTCGTTGGCTCAGATCATGGCCGGGTCGAACGGCGCATTCGGTCAGACCGTACAACAACTCGAAAGTGTCACCGGGAGTTGGATTGCGAGCACCGACGAGTTCAACAGACTTCTCGCCAACCTTCCCCAGTTCGCCGACGCCGCCAACCGGATCGGAAGTTACGGAAGTTTCATCAGCCTGTATCTGTGTAATTTCACTCTGAAGGCAGGCGACATGGAAGCCAACATCTTCGGTCCGACACATTCGCCGGTGTGCTCATGATGTTTCTGGTCAAGCTGATCGACGTGTTCGTCGGCATCATGCTCTTCCTGTTCAAAGGGGATCGCCGACGCAGCGGTAGCGGCACTGCTCTCGCTCTGGGTAGTCTCGGGATTTTTGTTCTGGTGGTGGGGCTCGCCGCAGCACTGGGCATTCCGAAACTCTCGTACAACGTCCGCACGTCGGCGTACACAGCCGAGTTCGCCAATGCCAGCGGGCTTTCCGATACCGACCCCGTCTATGTGGCCGGAGTTCCTGCGGGCCGCGTGGATTCGATCGACCTTGCCGGCGACCACGTGGTCGTCAACTTCCGTCTGGACAAGGATCAGCCATTGGGAAACCAGAGCACGGCGACGGTCAGGCTCAAGACGGTTTTGGGCAAGCGCTACCTCGAGATCGTGCCGGCCGGAGTAGTCGACGACTCCGACGAGCGGGTCATTCCGCTCTCCCGCACAACCGTGCCGTACAGCCTCGACGACGTCAGCAGTGACGCCACCAACGCGGCCACCGGCGTCGACCTACAGGCGATGGAGTCCATGATGAACACTCTTTCACAGGTGATTCCGACGGATTCCAATCAAGTCGGACGGGCTCTGGCCGGAATCAGTGGGGCCTCAGCGGCTTTCGCGCAGAATGGTGAACAGATCGATCAAATTCTCACGATGTCCCGAGAGCTGTCGGACATGGCGGTGGCACAAACCGATTCGATTGTCGGCACCGCCGCAAACGCTCAGACGATCGTGCGTACTCTGGCCGTCCGCAAGGACGCGCTGACTCAGTTGGTCGACAACCTGACAATCATCATCTCGAAGCTCTCGACGACGTTCACAGACCGTCAGGACGAGTTCGGGGCGATGACCGACAACCTCGTCGCAGTCACCACCACGCTGAAGAACAACGCCGATCAGATCGACCTGCTGTTGACTCGCCTTCCGTCCGCTCTGCGTTCGGTCACCGACTCCACCGGCACCGGCAATTGGACCGACGTCAACGCCCCGGCAGCCGTGATCCCGGACAATCTGCTCTGCGCGCTCGGCATCATGGAGGGCTGCAAGTGAATACACGAAAAGCCGTCACTGCCATGCTGGTCGTGACCCTGGCGATCGCCCTGCCCGGTTGGTACATCTTCGGACGAACCGATCAGTCCAAGACTGTCTACGCCGATTTCAGTTACGTCGGTGGGATTTACGAGGGAAGTAAGGTCACCGTCCTCGGGGTCGGCGTCGGGACGGTCACGTCGGTGGAACCTCGCGGAACTTCTGTTCGAGTGGCGATGTCGATGCCCAACTCCGTCGATTTGTCCGCCGACGCTTCGGCCTATGTTCTCAATCCGTCGGTGATCAGCGATCGCCACATCGAACTCGGTCCGGCGTACACCGGCGGAGAGACGCTGAAGGACGGCGATCAGATTCCGATCGAACGGTCCCACTCCCCCATAGATTTCGACGGGTTGATGGGAAGCGTCAGCACCTTGGCCGACGCATTTGCCGGGGAAGGTGGCAATCTCGGCGATCTAGTGAGCCGCGGCGCCGCCGGGTGGCAGGGTCAGGGCGATCAATTCAACACCGCCATTCGCAACCTCAGCACGGCCACCGGAGTTGTCGGCGCTCGGTCGGAAGACATCGGTGCACTTGTCGACAATCTCAACACCTTGATGGGTGCGTTGGACACACGGCAGGTCAGCTTGGACGAGCTTGTCGGTGACCTCGGCGAACTGGGCGATCAGTGGGCGAGCCAGAACATGGACATCTCCCAACCGCTGCAGGATCTGCAGGTCGTCTTCGATCAACTGAACAGCTTCATGACAACTCACGGCGACGATGTCGGTGCCATAGCCGACAACGTGCGAGTTCTCGGTGACACTCTGGCTGCCAAACAACCTGACCTCGCCGAGTTCATGGACTTGGTGCCGTTGATGATGCAGAACCTCTCCCAAACTATCGGCCCTGATCAGCGCGGACGCATTCGGCTCAATGTCTCGACTGCACTGACTCAGTTCGCCGTCGCCAAGCCACTGTGCGACGCGTACAAGTTGCCCATCTGCACCGGTGCCGGATTCACGAATCCGATTTCCTTCCCCCTCAGCACTTCTGATCCGCTCGGCATCGCCTCCGCGATTTCCGGCGGCGCCGTCCCCGGAGGTGGCAATTGACGAGGCAATCGGTTCGGATAGTCGCCGGCGTCGCGATCATCGGTATGGGTTGTGCGGCTGTGTTCGCCTTCGGCGGCTGCAGCGCAGGCATTCAGGACCTTCCGCTGGGTCGTTCGGCCGACGGTGACGCGTACACCGTGTCGCTACAACTGGCCGGCGCTGACGGCCTGGTGTTGGGAGCAGACGTCCGCAGCGGCCAGAAAGTCATCGGTCGAGTATCCGCACTGTCAGCCGACGTCGTCGGAGCCGACGTGACACTGAGTCTGGACGCTGCGACGCAGTTGCCGGACAAGGTCGAGGCCTCCGTCGAACTCCCGTCCGCACTGGGAAACCCGTTCATTCGGCTGCTGCTGCCAGAGGTTCCGTCCGGTTCTACGCTGAGCGACGGCGATACAATTCCGGAGTCTCGCACCGAGATCGGTCCGCAGGTCGAAAGTGCACTTGCCACCCTCGGTACGGTTCTGGCCGGGAGCGGCATCGATCAACTCGATACCGTCGTACGCGAACTGAACACCGCGTTTTCCGGGCGCTCAGGTGAAGTGCGTTCTCTGACCGATACCCTGACCTCGCTCATGGCAGAGGCAAGCAGTCACCGAAGCGAGTTCGACGAGGCCGTCGACCTCGCTGCCCGGGTCTCCTCGCAGTTGGCCGGGCAACAAGAAGTCGTCGACAACTACCTCGATTCCGTTCCACAGGTGGTGTCGATTCTCGTGGGGCAGAAGGATCAGATTGCGAGCCTCTTGAACTCGACCGTTCAGCTCGCCACCAACGCAAACACCATTCTCGACTCCTCACCCAACGGGCTCGACACGATGCTGCACGATGCGTCGACCGTTGTCGGGACTCTGGATTCGTTCAACTCGGAGATCGGCCAGACGCTGACGAACATGAACGGGTTGCTCGAAAACTTCACCGGCGCAGTGCAAGGCGACTACCTCGTTTTCGACGGCGCCCTGGATATTCCGGGAACAATCGACAAGCTCTGGAGCGGCGGTATAGCCGGACAATCGATCGCACCGGCGGGAACTCTCACCGATCTACTTCAGGGAGGTTCGCGTTGAGTCGCCTTGCGCTTGTTCAACTTGTCCTGTTCGCTCTGATCGCTGCTGTGGTCATTCCTTTCGGGATCGTCTACGTGGTCGGCCCTCAGGGTTTTGGTGGGCAAATCCGGCTGCACGCCAACATGTCCGACGCCTTCGGACTGACCAAGGGCACAGTCGTCACGTATCGCGGTGTACAGGTGGGGAAAGTGAGTGAAGTCGAACTCGACGCAGGCACCCGCTCAGCTCGGGTGGAACTCTCGCTCAACGACAACACCGAGATACCTACCAACAGCGTCGCCAAGGTGACGATGGGGACCGCAGCCGGAATTCAGAATGTCGACATCTACCCCAACACAGACCACGGCCCGTATCTTCGGGATGGCGGCGAGATCGCCATGCCCGCAGATCAGCAGCCAGTTCAGATGAGCCAGTTGATGCTTCAGGCGTCCGGCGTCCTGGAAGGTATTGATCCGCAGGCGATCAGCGACATCGGGACCGAACTGGGGAATTCGTTCAACGGGCTCGGCCCGAGCTTGGCGACGATGATCGACAACGGCGGGATCATGTCTGCGCAGTTGAACGACCAGTCGGCCGAACTCGCCGCGCTGCTGTCGCGAACCTCCAGGCTGATGGACTCCATGGCGACACA
This sequence comes from Rhodococcus sp. GB-02, assembly GCF_053470465.1. Lineage (NCBI taxonomy): Bacteria > Bacillati > Actinomycetota > Actinomycetes > Mycobacteriales > Nocardiaceae > Rhodococcus > Rhodococcus sp. GB-02. Next base: position 1,232,870 of record NZ_JBPUKE010000001.1, on the reverse strand, counting down.
ATCGGATTCGTTCGTCCGAGGAATGGCGGCAGCGAAGAACTTCACCGAACAACTCGAGTCCAACGCCCCGGTACTGATTTATCTCACCGATCATTCACCCGCCGCCCTCAATAGCGCCCAGCAGTTGTTCGACAAGTACCACAACACTTTCGGAGCGGTGCTGGCCAATCTCGTCACGGTCGCTCCGATCATCTCCGACCGCACGGATGCCCTGGAGACCGGACTCGTCACGATCCCCGAAGGTCTCGCCAAGCTGGCATCCATCGTCAAAGGCGATCGAGCTGATTTCGCCTTGGTGGCCACGCAGGGGCCGGTGTGCAACTACGACACCCCCAGACGAGAGGTAGGCGATCTCTCCCCCACCAGTCCGAGTCTGGCGATGTACTGCCCACCCGCCGACGACCTGGTCCAACGCGGAGCACAGAATGCTCCGCGGCCGAACGACCTTGGATTGCAGAACTCGACGGTCCCCGGCACGCCGATCGGTCCGCCGGTCGTCGCGGATCCGATTCTGATTCCGACCGGAGTCGACGCCTTGAACTACTGGAGATTGATGTTGGAAGGACTGGGAAATGGCACACGGTGAGAGCGCACTCCTCGACGAAGCAGAAACCGAGGTGGCCGAACATCCGACTCCCCCGTCGTTCTTTCGTCGACTGAAAGAGCCTCGCAACGCACTGATCTCGCTATTGGCGGTAGCACTGATCGCAGCATTGGTGGTGCTCGGATTCCAGATGTACTCGGCGAATCAGAAAGACACGCTGCGGCAGGAGGCCTTGGACACCGCGCGGGACTACTCGACCATCATGTCCTCCTTCGATTATCAGAACTTGGACGCCAACAAGGACACCATCGCCTCGATGTCGACCGACGAGTTTGCCGGCACCTACCGAACGATGGTGGATTCACTGCGCGAGGTTGTCGCTGGAGGTCAAGGTCGGGCGAGTGCGACGGCAACAGACGTCGGCATCGAGTCACTGGAAGATTCGTCGGCGAAGGTGCTTGTCTTCGTCGACCAGCAGGCCAAGAACATTGCTGCGCCAGAGGGTAATACACAGAAGTACCGGATGGTCGTGTCGTTGGTTCGTTCGGACGACCGCTGGCTCGTGAGCAACGTCGAGACCAAGTAATTCACCGCGCACGGAGGAGGATCGATGCCCACTCACTACCTGGATTCGGGAAGGTCCGAGTCGTCGCTTCGCACCGATCAGACACGCATCACCATCACGGCCGAGCGTAAGCGGTGGGCCCGCAAACCCCCGCACATCACCGACGCACTCGATTTCTGGTCGTTCGCCGGAGCCGCTGCCAACGTCATCCTGCAACTCGGTTGGCCCGAGGTGGCGTGCGGCGTCATGGAAAGCAAGGTCGAATCGGGTGCTCTGACCGCGCATCCATGGAAGCGCGCACGGACCACAACGCAGTACCTCACCGTCGCGATCCTGGGCAACGAGGAAGAGCGAAAGGCCTACCGCGAGGCCGTGAACTCGGTGCACCGACATGTGAAGTCGGATTCAAACAGCCCGGTCAAATACAACGCCTTCAATCGCGAACTCCAATTATGGGTTGCCGCTTGCCTGTTCATCGGTTTCGAAGACAGCCATCAGTTGTTGCACGGCAAGATGTCCGAAGAGCAGGCGGAATCGTTCTATCAGTCCGCGTCAACTTTGGGAACAACACTGCAGGTCACCGAAGAGATGTGGCCGGTCACCCGCGCAGACTTCGAGCGCTACTGGAACCTCGGTTGCGAACGCGTCGTCATCGACGAACGCACCAAGCAATATCTGATCGACCTGGTCAATCTACAAATGATCGCCTGGCCGATACGCCTGGTGTTCCGAAACTTGTTGCGGTTCCTGACGGTCGGATTCCTTCCGCCGATCTACCGCGACCAACTCGACCTCGAGTGGACCGAAGACGACCGCCGTCGATTCGAGCACCTCTTCATCTTCGTGTCGTTCGTCAACAGGTTCATCCCACGCTCCATCCGTCAGGCCGGCAACACCATTCAGATGCACGACATCCGTCGTCGGATCAAGGCGAGCAAGAATCTCGTCTGATCGTAGAGCCGGCAACGCGATACTCGTATCAATTCTGCTGCCCCACAGGTAAACCGGGTCGGTCGGTCGATAACACATCAAGCCTCGATTTGGGCTCCAGCGCGACCAAAGCCGGGGTCGAAAAGTCGGCAAAGCGAGCCAATCGGGCGACACATTCGCTGCATTTCGACGCCTTTACGGCCCTTTATCGGTGACTTGCATCACACTCTATCTCGATTATGTAACGCCGAGCGAGGTGACATATCGCCGCACGACCTGGGAAAACACTCTTTGATGCATTTCTGTTGCACAAACATGTGTCGACACGCCGACCCGTGACCAATCCGTAATCGTCTCCTATGGTTGGTGACAGCCCGATCAACCGGGCATTACCGAATCGCCACCGCCAGTCCCACCCCGCGGTTCGGATTCGACAACTTTCCTAGTGGTGGGAGCGGAGCTGAGACGGTCACCGTCCTCCGCCGGCGTGACTCGAGAGGATTTACCCAAATGACCAAGACCACCGTTACCCGCGCCCTTGCTTCTGTCGCCGCAGCCGGAGCCCTCGCAGCCGGAGCCATTGGACTGAGCGCCGGCACCGCATCCGCAGCCACCCACGACTGGTCGGGTGTCGCGGAATGCGAATCTTCGGGCAACTGGGCTGCGAACACCGGAAACGGCTACTACGGCGGACTCCAGTTCAGCCAGAGCACATGGGAGGCCTACGGCGGAGCGGGCAGTGCCGCCAACGCCAGCCAGGCAGAACAGGTCCGCGTCGCGGAAAACGTCCTCGCCGGTCAGGGCGCCGGCGCGTGGCCGGTCTGCGGACAGTACCTCCGCTGATCCCAGCCCAAGTAGTGCGTCACTGCCCGGTGTTCGTCGAGAATTCGACGGACCCCGGGCAGTGTTATACTAGCGACCTTCATGCCCCGCCCGATCCAGCCCCTCCGCCGCTGCTGTTGAAAGACATTACGGCGGTTCGTGATCCGTCGGGATGACGCGGCGCGAGCGAGGTGTACTGACTCGCCTTCCGATCACGCATCAGCCCTCGGAGAGCCATCCACAATTTTTGGGCCGTCCCTGCCAACCGGTTGTGAGAACTGACCGGCGCAGCCGTAGACGCGTTCGGGATGGGCTCCTTGCGCACGTAGTGCTCCATAACCCCAGTTTAGCCATGTTTCGATGGCGAAATGCTCGAATAAGGCGATGCCTCGCGGCCCTCATGGTGCCCGAACAAACTGTTCCAGCGAACTCGGTGATCCATCCTTGACCAGGCGTGCAAACCGGTCGGGTAAATCGCGTGGCCCGAACACTTCTCGACCATTGTGTGACAGAAGGCGGTCAACGCTCCACCACTCGAAGTGCTCGACCAGCTCGGCGGCCAGCGCTTCGCGCCCCAACGACCCACAGGGCTCGAATGCGGCCGCTACCGGCACGAGGAAGTAGTCGTTGATCGCACCGTCCCAACCCGGCAATATCGTCAGATCATGGATCTCCTCACGCCACACATGGGTGGCGGCGCCGTAGTCACGCAAGCCGATCTCCTCGTCCAATTCGCGCGCGAGCGCCTCGGGCGGGGTTTCGTCTCCTTCCAAGCCTCCGCCCGGAGGACACCAGACCGTCAGCCGCCCCCGGGTGCGATGAATCGGTAGAGCAAAAGACGGGACTGGTCGTCAACGACCAACCCCCTGGCCGAGTGCCTCAGGCGCATGAGTGCCACTGTAAGGCAGCAGGTCAGGCGATGACGGCCAGCTCCGGAAGTCCGGCAACCACAACCGCGAGGTTGTAACCCGACATCCGCAGTTCGCCGTTGTCCCCGGTCCTCGCGTACTCCGCATGCCCGAACGCCCGCTCGTGCTTCACTCCGTCCGGGGTGAACCCTTCGGCCGTGGACAACCGATGGAACTCGGTACGCGTGGGATCGCCGCCGAAACGGCCGAACCCCGCGATGCTGTCACCTTCCGCTTTCATGACGTAAACATGACGGTCGGCGATACCGAGGTCTGACTCCACCTTGGCCCGCACTCCGGGTGAACCGTAGAACACCACGTCGTCGACTGCTGCGCTTGCTCCGCGCTGCAGCGCAAGAGAAGTCGCGAGCGATCCGTAGGAATGGCCCAGCGCTGTGATGTGGACGCGTTCGTTGACCGACGCAGCACGAAGACCGTGAAAGAAGCTGCCCAATGCGTCGGCGGCTATGCCTGCTTTGGACGATCGACTGACGTCGAAGCTGGCCCGACCGATGTCGAACTTTCCCGGCCCGATCACCTGTGGCGCGTCGTATCCGATCCAGGCGATGGTGGCCACGCTTTCCTTTCGGCCGGCCAGTTCGAGTTGGCGCATCGCCTCGGCTCGTAATCGTGTTGCCTCGCCGACCATTCCGCGCATCGAGTCCTTGATGTTGGTGTTCAGTCCGGGAATCGTCACGGAGATGTGATCCGCGGTATCCGGATCACCGATCGCGATTGCAGCGAAGCCGCGTTCACCCGAGCGCATGTCCATGAGCAGTAACCGTCGACAAGGCTCGGCGCGAAACAACTCGTCGAGCGCGTCCAAATCCTCGAGTTTGCGTTCGGCGTACCACTGGCCCGCCCCGGTGTTACTCAGTCTGCCGCCGAAGAACTCGCGGTGAAGTTCTTGCGAGATTCGGACTGAATCGTCCTGCAGCCGTGCTCGTTCCGATTGAATTCGATCGAGATTGACGGGACTGCGAACCGCAGCAGGAATTCCGTCGAGGTTGGCGATCAGGCCGGGTGCATGACGCAACATCTGACGCTGCCGATCGGGGCTGAACGCTCGCCACTCCTCCCCCACTCGCACAGCTTTGTCACGGAGGTCTGTGCCGACCTGAGACCGCAGAGACAACGCATGATGAAGATCCGCGCTGACCAGCAGCGCCTCACCGATCAGTTCTCGAACTGCGACCTCGAGCAACCGGACGTGCAGGTGGAGCGGGTGACCGTCGGCGATGGGCGCAACCGCAGAGACGGTTCCGTCCTGACGAATATGCAAGTCGTCGGCGACGGCCTCTTTGCGTAGCGTATCCAGCCGTCGACGGATGTCGCGGACACGATGGGCGACCAGAACGCCCTCCAGCCCAGCTGACAGCTGATCCAACGGTTCGACGTCCCATGCGTCGATATCTGTGAGATCCACTCGGGTCAGGAGGAACGAGCAGCGATCCGAGCCTGCACTTCCGGACGACGCAACGGCGGGACGGTCTGAGGTGGCTGTCTACGAGGCGGCAGGGCGCTGAGCAGGCGCGTCGTCGTTTCGGTCACCTCACGCACCGCCTGTTCGAAGGCGTCTCGGTTCGCGTCGGACACCTTGGCTACTCCGCTCACCTTACGTACGTATTGGCGAGAGGCTGCCTCGATCTCCTCCGGCGTAGCAGCGGGCTCGAGTCCACGAAGTTCAGTGATGTTTCGGCACATAATTCGACGATAACCCTGCTCACCGACGCCGTCACGGTTCGATACACCAATGTATCCAAACTGCCACGCAGATCCGGGCATCACGGTAGTTTCAGTGAAATTCCCCCAGTGACTGGAAGTAGCCACTAACTCATGGACTCTGCACTCACCTCCGTCGGCCTACCCGCCGCACTCGCCATCATCATGTTCGGCCTCGGGCTTTCCCTGACGGTCGGAGATTTTGCCCGCGTGGCAAAAGCGCCGAAGGCCGTTTCGATCGCCCTGATCTGCCAGTTGTTGTTGCTCCCAGCCGCGGCCTTCGGCTTGGTCACGTTGTTCGACCTCGACCCACTGCTCGCCGTCGGCATGATGCTTCTCGCCGCATCACCGGGCGGCACGACAGCAAACCTGTTCAGCCATCTGTTCCGCGGCGATGTTGCTCTCAATGTGACACTGACTGCGGTCAATTCGGTGATTGCGGTGGTGACCCTTCCGCTGATCACCAACTTCGCGCTGGGTTACTTCGAACCCGAAGACGCGGACGGCACCCTCGGACTGCAGTTCACGAAGGTACTTCAGGTCTTTGCCGTCGTACTGATTCCTGTCGCCCTCGGAATGTGGGTTCGATTGCGCTCGAGCGCCTTTGCCGAGCGCATGGACAAGCCCGTCCGCATCGGATCTGCGGTGGTTCTGGCACTGGTGATTGTCGGAACGGTTGTATCCGAACGCGAGAACATCGCGGACTATCTCGTTGACATCGGCGCCGTCGCTGCGTTGTTCTGTCTGCTGAGCCTTTCGATCGGCTACGTCGTTCCCCGGATATTCGGCATCGAGGACCGACAAGCCATCGCCAGTTCCATGGAAATCGGCATCCACAACAGCACGTTGGCGATCACCATCGCCGTCAGCCTCCTCGACAATGTGCAATTGGCAGTACCGGCTGCGGTGTACGGCGTTCTGATGTTCCCGCTCGCCGCCGCCTTCGGCGCCACCATCACCCGCAAGTCACGGGCAACGGTCGAAATAACCTGATATCACGCAGTTTCCGAATAGACGGAAGCCGTTGCCATCGGCGCCGCGCCGTCACCGCCAGTTCGCTTGTGCCGTAACTGTTGTCGTCCTGGTTCACCGTCACCCCGGGCGCAACCAGTTCGTCGATGCGATCCAGGACCTCGACGGGCAATGTCGCGGTCGCCGCCGGTAGTTGAGAGTTGAACTGCTCCATCGCGCGCGGCCCGACAATCACGGAGGTGACAAGCGGGTCTTGGCCGTCGACGCCCGTACCGACCTCGAGCCCGCAATTGCCCTGGAACTACCGGTCTTCGGATACAACATCTCGCCCGCCACTGAGTGGGTTCCCATCGACGGCTCGGCCGAATACCTCAGCGACAAGCCCAATCTGGGGCAGATCCTCGGACTGGGCACCCGATCTCATCATCTGCGTCAACGCCGACAACGAGTACTGGCCCGCTGCAAAGCTCCAAGCCATCGCTCCCGTCCTGACGACCGAATCGAAGCAGACGTGGCGAGAGAATCTCACGCGCCCTCTCCGATTGGCTGGGTCGAACACCCACCACGGATCGCCTGATCACCGACTACGACGCTCTGATCACCGACATTCGCTCTCGACACGCTTCGGCGATCGCGGGAAAGACCCTCGCGAGTCTGTTCTACAGTCAATCAGGGGCGACTGAGCATCGAGGAGATGGATCGCCTTCGCGATTTCGACGCGTTCATGGTTTCCGTCACCGACAGCAGTGACACCACCTTCGATCAACTCTCGGACAACAAGTTGTGGCAACGACTTCCGGCTGTGCAGGCCAGGAACGTCACCGTTCTGCACGGCAGTACGTACTACGGGTCCATGTACAACAACATGTACGTAGTCAAGGGCTGGGACGATCTCTATCCGACGCTCGACTAGTCGGATTTATTCGTAGAAATGCCGGCCGCTCCCGCGCGGTCGTCATTTCACGTTTCGAGGTCGATGCCCAACGCTCCGGAGAGGGTCCGCAGACAGATCACCCTCAAATCCTCGTGCGGTATGGAAGGTTGGTCGAGCCAGTCGAGACACACGGCCCGGACGAATGCGATCCATCCCCGCACCGCGACGGTGGCGATCTGTCTTTCTTCGCCCTCGAATCCGAGTGCGTCGAGGATCCGAATCTGTTGCTGTTCGAGTTCCCGTTCGACGATCGCTCGGATACCGGCCTCTGCTGAGAGCGTCCCGACGTTGATGGCGCGCACTCCCCTGCTGTGGGACTTCACGTACGCGAAGTAAGCATCCAACCCGGCCGCCACCTGTTCACGCACCGGTAGCGTCGCGTCCGGCGCGGTCACCTCGAGCAGGTGTTGCGATTCGCGCTCGACGATTGCGGAGAAGAAGTCTCGCTTGGTCGGAAAATAGTGGTACATCAACCCGCGCGAGACGCCTGCAATCTCGGCAACCTCTTCGATCCACACGTCCTCGTACGAGCGATCGGCAAAAAGTTGCGCGCCGATGTCGAGCAACTGCGTGCGCCGCTGTTCTCGGTCCAGGCGTTTTCGTGGTGCGACCATAGGCAAGTCAGATTACTACTTGACACCGATTCAGTAAGGCGTACTTTGCGTACTAGACATCAATTCAGTAAGCGATATCACCCGGGGGACACACCATGAGCGTCGACACCACTCCAGAGGCGACGACCGATGCTCGGATCCCGCATCCGGCGTGGCGCCTGCCCTTTCTAGGCGACGTCCTCGGGATCAATATCCGGACGCCACTGCAGAACTCCGTAAGCATCGGCCGTGAACTCGGCCCGATCTTCGAAAGAAACGTCCTGGGCAATCGCTTCGTCTTCGCCTCGGGCGCGGACATGGTGGCAGAACTGTCCGACGAGTCCCGGTTCGCGAAACACCTCGCACCCGGGGTCAAAGCGCTCCGCGGAATCGGCGGCGACGGACTGTTCACGGCGTACAACCACGAGCCCAACTGGGGCAAGGCGCACAATCTCCTGGCACCGGCGTTCAGCCAGACTGCGATGCGCTCGTACCACCGCACCATGCTCGACGTGGCCGGCGAGTTGGTCGACCATTGGGACAGTCGTGAAAGTGACTCCCCCATCGACGTCTCCGCAGACATGACCAAGCTGACGTTGGAGACCATCGGACGCACGGGATTCAGCTACTCGTTCGACTCTTTCGAACGTGAAGAGCAGCACCCATTCGTCAAGGCGATGGTCGGCGCTCTCTCCCATTCACAACGCACGACGTTCCTGAAGTCCACTGCCCTGGGTCGAGTCCTCGCACGTCGCGCCGATCAACGTGACGAGGTCCGCAAGGCGTACATGGCCGAGGTGGTCGACGAGGTAATCCGTGTCAGGCGGGCAAGTACCGAACCGGGGCCGGAAGACCTACTCGAGCTGATGCTGCGGGCGGCACGCGAAAACGATCCCAACCGTATCGACGAACTGAACATCCGCCATCAGGTCGTGACCTTCCTCGTCGCGGGACACGAAACCACTTCCGGCGCATTGTCGTTCGCGCTGTACTACCTGTCACGAAACCCTGACGTGCTGGCCAACGCGCAAGCCGAGGTCGACAAGGTCTGGGAGGGCGAAGAGCCCGCCTTCGAGAAGATCGCGAAACTTCGATACGTGCGACGCGTCCTCGACGAATCGTTGCGCCTGTGGCCGACAGCACCGGCATACGGCCGCGCGGCACTCGAAGACACCACGCTCGTCGGGAAGTATCCGATGAAGAAGGGCGATTGGATGCTCGTGCTCATCCCGTCACTTCATCGCGATCCCGTGTGGGGCAACGATCCCGAGGCTTTCGATCCGGATCGTTTCCTGCCCGCCAACATCAAGGCCAGACCGGCACACGTGTACAAGCCGTTCGGAACGGGTGAACGTGCCTGCATCGGAAGACAATTCGCTATTCACGAAGCGGTCCTCGTGTTGGGCACCATCTTGCAGAAATACACGATCGAAGTCGATCCGGATTACGAACTGAAGGTGGCCGAACGGCTCACCCTCATGCCAGAAGGCTTCAACTTGACGGTCCGCCGACGCTGACCTCCAAAAACCGCGTCGCGCAATTCGGTTGAACAGTCTCAAATGCGGTAATCCCAGAGTTGGCAGCAGCGAGCACCGGCGCACCCTGGGAGTTCACATGACAAAGAGGCCTGCAGTGGGAATCGTCCTGCTCTCGGTGGCATTGGCCACGGGAGCTTGCTCGGCAAGCGTCGGGACGCCGCAAGTGGACAAGTCCGAAGTCGCAAGTCAGATCTCCACTCAACTCGCAGAGAAGATCGGCGAGCCACCCGACGACGTGACGTGTCCGGAAAACCTCGACGCCGAAGTCGGCGCGACGATCACCTGCATCCTGACCGAGCAGGGCACCGAATACGACGTCACAGCCACCGTGACCAGCGTTGACGGTGAAAGTGCGAACTTCGACATCAAGGTCGCGGATGTGCCGAACAACTAGCTGCTGTGCGCCTTTGTTAACTGCCGGCGGTTAACAAAGGCGCACAGCAAGACGTCAGAGACGCTCGATAATCGTCGCGTTTGCGGTGCCGCCACCTTCACAGATGGTCAGCAGGCCGTAACGGCCACCGGTGCGCTCGAGTTCGTTGAGCAGCGTTGCCATCAACTTGGTGCCGGTCGCGCCGAGCGGGTGGCCGAGTGCGATCGCGCCGCCGTTGACGTTGACCTTGGCCGGATCTGCGCCGATCTCCTTGATCCAGGCCAGGACGACCGGGGCAAAAGCTTCGTTGATCTCGACGATGTCGATGTCCTCGATGCTCAGACCGGCCTTCGCGAGAGCATGCTTCGTGGCCGGGATCGGTGCACTGAGCATGAAGATCGGGTCGTCGCCGCGAGCGCTGAGGTGATGAATCCGGGCGCGGGGCTTGAGGTTGTACTTCTCCACCGCTTCCGCCGACGCCAGCAGCAGCGCACTCGCGCCGTCGGAGATCTGGCTGGCCACTGCTGCGGTCATGCGCCCGTCTTCGACGAGCACCTTGAGCGTCGCCATCTTTTCGAGGCTGGTCTCGCGGGGTCCTTCGTCGACGGTCGCGTCACCCATGGCGACAATCTCGTTGTCGAAACGACCCGCGGCGATTGCAGCCTTGGCGCGCTCATGGCTCTGCAGGGCCCACTTCTCGAGCTCTTCGCGGCTGACGTCCCACTTCTCGGCGATCATTTCGGCGCCCTTGAACTGCGAGACTTCCTGGTCACCGTAACGCTCGGTCCAACCGACCGAACCCGAAGTCGGCGTGTCGAATCCGTACTGCTGACCGACGATCATCGCTGCCGAGATCGGAATCTGGCTCATGTTCTGAACACCGCCGGCAACGATCAGATCTGCGGTGCCCGACAGGATGGCCTGAGCGCCGAAGTGCACTGCCTGCTGGCTCGAACCACACTGACGATCGACCGTCACACCGGGAACGTGCTCCGGGAATCCCGCTGCGAGCCAGGACATACGGGCGATGTTGCCGGCCTGGCCGCCGATGGCGTCGACGCAACCGAAGATCACGTCGTCGACGTCACTGGGGTCGATACCGGTGCGCTCGACCAGTGCCTTGACGACGTGCGCACCGAGATCGATGGGGTGCACGCCGGACAGCGCGCCGCCTCTCTTGCCGATCGGTGTGCGAATGGCGTCGACGATGTAAACCTCGGACATAGCGTTAGCTCCTAGTTTCGTTGTGCAGCAATAGTTCTTGAAGTTGATTCAGCAATAGCGTCTGAAGTTGTGGCCGGATCGGAGAGCCCGTCGAGCACGATCGCGAGATATTGAGCCGCGACGGCGTTAGCCGAGAGGGATCCACCCGGGCGGTACCAGCGAACCGCGACCCACACGGTGTCGCGCATGAATCGGAATACTAATTCGACGTCGATGTCGGAACGGAAGGTCCCGTCCTCGACGCCGGCTTCGAGGACGCCGACCCACAGGTCCCGGAACTCGGTGTTGCGCTCGGCCAGGTAAGCGAAGCGCTCGTTCCCGACGAGGTGCTTGACCTCGTCCTGGTAGATCGCCACAGCCGAATGTGAGGCGTCGATGGCCTCGTACGACGTCACGACCAGCGCTTCGAGCGTCGCGCGACTGTCCAACCCCGCCGCGACGATCTCGCGGTATTTTCCGAAGAGTTCGTCGAGGAACTGGTGCAGGATCTCGTCGACCATCGACTCCTTCGAATCGAAATGGTGATACAGGCTGCCGGACAGTATCCCGGCGGCGTCGGCGATGTCGCGGACGGTCGTCGCGCGCACTCCGCGATCGGCGAACAGCCCCGCCGCGATCTCGAGCAGCTCGTCGCGGCGCCCGGACTTGCCGTTTGATTCGTCGGAATTTCGAGGTGGCGTCATGTATTCAATCCTATCCAGGGCCTTCCCCTGTGCGCGGTCAGCGAGTCCAGGGACTCCTCAACCGCGCACGGGGACGCTAGGCCCTCTGCGAAGAAACGGAGACGATCTCGCCGGTCATGTAGGTGGAGTAATCGCTGGCGAGCATCGCGATGACCGTTGCGATCTCCCAGACCTCCGCCGCGCGTCCGTAGGCCTCACCGGAAGCCAACTGGTCGAGCAGTTCCTCACTGGTGACCTTCGCCAGGAACGCGTGACGCGCAATGGAGGGCGAGACCGCGTTGATACGGACTCCGTACTCCGCTGCTTCGATTGCGCTGCACCGAGTCAGCGCCATGACGCCGGCCTTGGCTGCGGCGTAGTGCGCCTGGGAATGCTGCGCCCGCCAACCGAGGACGGACGCGTTGTTCACCAGAACACCGCCGTGGGGAACGCTCTTGAAGTACCGCAGCGCGGCGCGCGTCGAACGGAAAGTGCTGTTGAGGGTGATGTCGAGAACGCGATCCCACTGATCGTCCGTCATGTCGACGACGGGAGTTTCGCCGCCAAGGCCCGCGTTGTTGACGACGATGTCGATACGTCCCAACTTCTCGGCCGCTCCGACGAACAACGCGTCGACCTGCTCGGTGCTGGACACGTCACAGATGATCGACTCGACCTGCTGACCGGGGAATTCGGCCTTCAGCTTCTCCACCGTCTCGCCGAGTCGACGCTCGTGGAAGTCGGAGACGAGAACGTCGCCGCCCTCGAGAAGCACCCGGCGCGCAGTAGAGAAGCCGATGCCGGTTCCGGCTGCGGCGGTGATGATTGCCTTCTTGCCCGCGAGCAGTCCGTGGCCCGGGGTTTCCTCCGGCGCAACGGAAAGCGGGGACGCGGCTTTGGTGTCAGACATTAACGGGCCTCTCGGGGAAGACCGAGCACGCGCTCGGAAATGATGTTGCGCTGAATTTCGTTGGAGCCGCCGTAAATCGTGTCGGCGCGGGTGAAGAGGAAGAGGCGCTGCCACTCGTCGAGCTCGAGATGCTCGGGATCGGTGATGTCCGAGGCATTGCCTTCGGAATCCGCCCACGGTGCAACCAACGACGACGCTCCTTGCACGTCCATCGCCAGCTGTCCCAGATCACGATGCCAGTTGGCCCACAAAAGTTTTGCGACGGACGCTTCTCCGCCACCGGTTCCGGCGTCGACCGCGTCGAGAGTACGCATCGCGTGGGCGCGCATCACGCGCAGACCGACCCAGGCGCGCGCGATCTTTTCGCGGATGTTCGGATCCTGGTCACTGCCATTGGCTTTCGCCAGGTCGACGACGCCTTGGAGCTCGCGGGCAAATCCGATCTGCTGTCCGAGCGTGGATACACCGCGCTCGAAGGTGAGCAGCCCCATCGCGATCTTCCAGCCCTCGCCGGGTTCCCCGACCACCAGATCGGCGTCGGTGACGGCGTCGTCGAAGAAGACCTCGTTGAACTCCGATGTGCCGGTGAGCTGCTGAATGGGCCGAACTGTCACACCGGGCTGATCCAACGGGACCAGCAGGAAGCTCAACCCCTGGTGACGCTTGGAGCCCACCTCGGTGCGGCAGACCACGAAGCACCACTGCGCGACGTGAGCCAGTGAGGTCCACACCTTCTGGCCGTTGATGATCCACTTGCCGTCTTCGAGGCGTGCGGTGGTGGAGACGTTCGCGAGGTCGGAACCGGCGCCGGGCTCGGAGTAGCCCTGCGACCACAGTTCACTGACCGTGTTGATGCCCGGAAGGAATCGGCGCTTCTGCTCGTCCGTTCCGTACGCGATCAGCGTCGGGCCGAGCAGCTCTTCACCGATGTGGCTGACGCGAGCGGGCGCACCGGCCTTCGCGTACTCCTGATGGAAGATGACCTGCTGAGCGATGCTTGCTCCCCGCCCGCCGAACTCCTTCGGCCACCCGAGGCACGTCCATCCTGCGGCTGCGAGGTGCTTGTCCCACTCGAGTCGTTGCTCGAAGAACTCGTGCTCGCTGCCGGGGCCGCCCTTACCCTTGAGCTGGGCGAATTTGCCCGTCAAGTTCTCGGCCAACCACTGCGCGACCGTGGTCGCAAACTCGTCGTCCGTCATCTGCCCGTCCGGGCTCTCGCTCTGGTCCACATATGTAAGATAACCTACCAAGCACTTGCTAGGTAGCGTGTCAGGTAGGAGTCCAGTGACCGAACAACCGAGAACCATCCCATCAGCCCTCATCCGGGCCGCCGAGGAGTTCGGTGAGCGCGCGGCTATCGCCGATGGCGACACCCGACTGACCTTCGCACAGCTACACCAGCGTGTCCGCGATTTCGCCGGCGCACTGATCAACCGTGGGGTGAAGGCAGGCGACCGCGTCGTCATCTGGGCGCCCAACACGTACCACTGGGTGATCGCCCTGCTCGGCGCTCAGTACGCCGGCGCGGCCATCATTCCGATCAACACTCGATACACCGGCACCGAAGCTCTCGACATCATCGAGCGCGTCGACGCCGCTGCTCTGGTGGTCGTCGGCACGTTCCTCAAGGCCGATCGGTACCAGCAGTTGCTCGACGCCAACCCGAGCCTGTCGATTCCCACCGTCATCCAGGTACCGATCGACGGGAACGACGACCGTGACGGCGTCATCGAGTTCGAGGACTTCCTCGCGCTCGCCACCGACGCCGCCCGCACCGAAGCCGATGCCCGCGCTGCGAAGGTGCAGCCCGACGACGTCAGCGACATCCTCTTCACCTCCGGCACCACGGGACGCAGCAAGGGCGCGATCACCGCGCACCGTCAGTCCATCGCCGTTGCCAAGTCGTGGGGCGAATGCGCCGAGGTCACCGCTGACGACAACTTCCTCATCATCAGCCCGTTCTTCCACACCTTCGGGTACAAGGCCGGAATCCTGGTCTGTCTGTTGAACGGTGCGACGATCGTGCCGGTGTCCGTCTTCAACATCGACGACACCCTCGCGCTGGTCAACAGCGAGAAGATCAGCATCCTGCCTGGCGCCCCGACGATCTATCAGACCATCCTCGACCACCCCCGCCGCAGCGAATACGACCTGTCCTCGCTCCGCATCGCGATCACCGGCGCCGCACCCGTGCCGGTTGCTCTCGTCGAGCGCATGCAGGCAGAGCTTTTCGACGCCGTCCTCACGGCATACGGCCTGACCGAGGCAGTCGTTGCGACCATGTGCCGCACCGACGACGATCCGGTCACCGTCTCCACCAGTTCCGGCCGCGCGACAGCCGATTTCGAGGTCAAGATCGGCGACCAGGGCGAGATCCTGCTTCGTGGACCGAACGTCATGCTCGGGTACCTCGACGACCCGGAATCCACCGCCAAGGCAATCGACGCCGACGGCTGGCTGCACACCGGAGACATCGGAACCCTCGACGAACGCGGATATCTCGACATCACCGACCGCCTCAAGGACATGTACGTCAGCGGCGGATTCAACGTCTACCCCGCCGAGATCGAGGGTATGTTGGCTCGGCTGCCCGGCGTCCATGAATCGGCTGCCATCGGCATCCCCGATCACCGGATGGGAGAGGTGGGCCGCGTCTACATCGCCCAACTCGACGGTGCCGGCCTCACCGAAGAGTCGGTGATCGCCTTCCTCAAGGAGAAGATCGCCGGCTTCAAGGTGCCCCGCGAAGTACGCTTCGTCGATCACCTGCCCCGTAACCCTTCGGGCAAGGTCCTCAAAACGGTTCTGCGCGAGGAACAGTCATGACCGTTCCTTTTGAAGCCGACGTCGTGACCTACGAGGTTCGTGACTCGGTCGCCGTCGTGACGTTGAATCGCCCCGACTACCGCAACGCCCAGAACTCGGTCGTGACGTACGCCCTCGACGCGGCATTCCAGCGCGCCGTCGAGGACGACGACGTGAAAGTGATCGTCCTGGCAGGCAACGGACCTCACTTCAGCGCCGGACACGATCTGGGAACTCCGGGACGCGATCATCACGTCGAGTACGAGAACAAGGCCACCATGTGGTGGGATCACGTCGACAAGCCCGGCGGTGACCAGCGTTTCGCGCGCGAGATGGAGGTCTACCTGGGTATGTGCCGCCGTTGGCGGGAGATCCCCAAGCCCACCATCGCGATGGTGCAAGGCGCCTGCATTGCCGGTGGGCTCATGCTCGCCTGGGTCTGCGACATGATCGTCGCGGCCGACGACGCCTTCTTCTCCGATCCCGTTGTCCGCATGGGCATCCCCGGCGTCGAATACTTCGCGCACCCGTGGATGGTCGGTTCACGTTTCGCGAAGGAAATGCTCTTCACCGGCGATCGCTTCACCGCGCAACGCGCCTACGAAATCGGCATGGTCAATCGCGTCGTCGCCCGCAAGGATCTCGAGAAGGAGACGTTCGAGCTCGCCGGACGTATCGCCGAGATGCCCCGCTTCGGACTGGCTTTGACCAAGAAGGCCGTCAATCAGTGCGAGGACCAGATGGGGATGCGTAACGGCATCGATTCCGTCTTCGGTCTGCATCACTTCGCTCACGCTCACAACGCCGAGGTAGGCAAAGACTCGCTTGGTGGTCTCGATGCCAAAGCTATGGCTGCCAGTGCTCGCACACCGCAGGAAGGAACAAACTAGTGGATCTCGTATTCGACGACGCCACAACCGCATTCCGTGACGAGGTCCGCTCGTTCCTGGAGGCGAACGTCCCCGCTACTCCGCTGAAGTCCATGGACACCGCCGAGGGCTTCGAAGAACACCGGCAGTGGGAACACACCCTCGCCGACGCCGGTTACGCCGTCGTCTCCTGGCCCAAGGAACTCGGTGGCCGCGACGCGTCCCTGCTCGAATGGGTCGTCTTCGAGGAGGAGTACTACCGCTCGGGTGCGCCCGGTCGCGTAAGCCAGAACGGCATCTTCCTCTTGGCTCCCACACTGTTCGAGCATGCACATGCCGAGCAGTTGGCTCGCATCATGCCGCGCATGGCTCGTGCTGACGACATCTGGGCACAGGCCTGGTCCGAGCCCGAGTCCGGTTCCGACCTCGCGAGCCTGCGGTCGAGCGCGAAGAAGGTCGACGGCGGCTGGCTGCTCAACGGTCAGAAGACGTGGAGTTCGCGGGCCAGCTACGCAGACTGGGGCTTCGGCTTGTTCCGCTCCGATCCAGATGCGCAGCGCCACAAGGGCATCACGTACTTCATGTTCGACCTCCGCTCGAAGGGCGTCACCGTTCGCCCGATCGATCAGCTCGACGGCGAGCCCGGCTTCGCCGAGATCTTCCTCGAGGACGTCTTCGTTCCGGACGACCCGGCCAACCCCGGTGAGTCCGGTGTGATCGGCAACGTCAACGAAGGTTGGCGCGTCGCGATGAGCACCGCAAGCAACGAGCGTGGCCTCTCGCTGCGCAGCCCCGGCCGCTTTCTCGCGACAGTCGACCGCCTGCTCGAGCTGTACAAGTCCAGCGGACGCACTGACGACAGCGCTCTGCGCAACCAAGTCGCCGACGCCTGGATCGGCGCTCGCGCTTACCAACTCAACACATTCGGCACCGTCACCCGTCTGGCCGACGGTGGACAGCTCGGCGCCGAGTCCTCGATCAACAAGGTCTTCTGGTCCGAGTGGGATATCGCCACCCACGAGACTGCTCTCGAACTTCAGGGCCCTGAAGCCGAGTTGGCCGACAACTGGATGGACGGATACCTGTTCTCACTGTCCGGCCCGATCTACGCAGGCACCAACGAAATTCAGAAAAACGTCATCGCTGAGCGTCTGCTCGGCCTACCGAAGGCGGACCGATGAGATTCGCGCTCGACTCCTCCCACCAGGACTTCGCTGCAAGCATCGATGCACTGCTGACCAAGTCCGACATGCCCGCCGTCATCCGTTCGTGGAACGACGGTGACACCGAGCCAGGCAAGAAGCTCTGGCAGCGCCTTGCCGAGACCGGCGTCAACGGCCTCGTCATCGCCGAAGAGCACGACGGACTCGGCGCCGACGCCGTCGACCTGGTCATTGCGCTCGAACAGCTCGGTCGCCATGCAGTACCCGGACCGGTCGTCGAAACGATCGCCGTGGCACCGACGCTCCTGGCTTCCGTTGCACCGGAACGTCTCTCTGCTCTCGCCGAGGGGTCACTGGCATCCGTCGCCGCTCCCCCGCACACACCGTTTGCGCTCGACGCCGATGCAGTGGACCTGGTGCTACTTGCGCAGGACGGTGCCGTCTCACTCGGCGTCCCCGGCGAGGCCAAGGCGTCGGTGGATCTCTCCCGCAAGCTCTACGAGGTTTCTGCCGGCGAATCGCTGGGCTCCGCCGACTTCTCGGCAGCATTCGACATGGGCGCTCTTGCCACTGCCGCGCAGTTGCAGGGTCTCGGCCAGACACTGCTCGAGGTCACCACCGAATACGCGAAGCAGCGCAAGCAGTTCGGCAAGGTCATCGGACAGTTCCAGGCCATGAAGCACCACCTGGCCGAGGTTGCCGTCTCCCTCGAAATGGCTCGCCCCCTGCTGCACGGTGCCGCACTGTCGGTTCGCGATCAGTCGGCCGACGCCTCGCGCGACATTTCAGCCGCCAAGGTCGCGTGTGGCGATGCCGCCTACAAAGCCGCCCGCGTCGGGCTCCAGGTTCACGGCGCCATCGGCTACACGATGGAACATGATCTCTCCCTGTGGCTCACCAAGGTGCGGGCGCTACTCACCGCATGGGGCACGCCGTCCGAGCACCGCGCACGCGTCGTCGAAGCTCTGGTTGCGTCATGAGCATCGACACCGAAGACCAGGCAGCATTGCGCGCGTCGGTACGCGATCTCCTGAGTAAGCATTCCGACTCCGCTGCCGTCCGCGCCGCGATCACCACAGAGATCGGCTATGACGCGGCGTTGTGGAGCAAGCTGTGTGAGCAGATCGGCGTCGCCGCGCTGGCGATTCCCGAGGAGTTCGACGGCGTCGGAGCAGGTTTGGGTGAGGTACACGTGGTCCAGGAGGAACTGGGCCGCACACTGACACCTTCACCGATGTTGGGTTCCGCAATTCTTGCCGCACAGGCACTGCTGCTTTCCGGTGACAACGACGCATGCTCGCGACTGCTGCCCGGTGTCGCGGCCGGCGAGAGCACGCTCGCACTGTGCTGGGCGAGCGCCGCTGGTTGGAGTACCTTCGGCGTCGAGGCAACCGAGGATGCGTTGAACGGGACGGCGTCGTACGTCCTCGACGGGCACGTTGCAGACACCCTGCTCGTTCTGACCGCCGACGGGTTCTATGAAGTGGATCCCGCGGCCGAGGGCGTCTCCCGCCGACGCGTCCCCACCATGGATCCGACGCGAACGCTGGCGGAGGTCACGTTCTCCGGTGTTCGCGGTCGGCCACTGGAGTGGTCCGAAGATCTAGTCGATCGAATCCGAACCGTCGTCCTGATCGCGTTGTCTGCGGAGCAGGTCGGAGCAGCCGCAGCGATCGTCGAACAGACCGTCGAATACACCAAGTCGCGCAAGCAGTTCGGTCGCGCGATCGGTTCTTTCCAGGCCCTCAAGCACCGGATGGCCGACATGTACACGTTGGTCGAGACGGCACGGTCGATGACCTACGCCGCAGTGGCGACGCAGTCGGCCGACGACGCAGCGGTGGCGAAGATCTACTGCTCGGAAGCATTGCGGCAGATCACCTCCGAAGCGGTTCAGTTGCACGGCGGAATCGCGATCACCTGGGAGCACGACGCTCAGCTGTACTTCAAGCGTGCACACGGCAGCGCTCAGCTTTTCGGTCAGCCGAGCACCTACCTTCCGAGCCTCGCGCAGGCAGCGGGTTTGTAGACACGACGGTGCTTGTTCGCTCGTAGTCCCGGGCGAACAAGCACCGATGCTGCCCAGTCAGTGGAATGATCCGCAGATTTATGTGGCTGGATCACGCAGAATCGGTCACCAGACAGCTGTCCATCCCACAGACCGGAGTTTTCTCGTGAATCGATTCGACGACAAGCGCGTCCTCATCAGCGGCGCAGGATCCGGCATCGGCCAAGCCACCGTTGCCCGCATCCTGGCAGAAGGTGGCACCGTCGTCGCCGCCGACATTTCCGAGACCGGCCTCGAACAGACGCTGAACGCCGCGAAGGACGCCGGCCATTCCGATCGCCTCACCACGGTGAAGGTCGACATCTCCAGCGAAGAGTCTGTTCGCGAACAGGTCGGCGCTGCGATCAAGGCTCTGGGCGGCCTCGACGTGCTGGTCAATGCGGCGGGCATTCTGCGCTCCGCGCATACCCACGAGATGACACTCGATTTCTGGAACACCGTCATCGGGGTCAACCTGACCGGAACCTTCCTCATGACGAGGGAGTCCCTGCCTGCTCTGCTCGAAAGCGGGGCAGGCGTCGTGGTCAATTTCAGTTCCACCTCGGCGACGTTTGCCCACCCCTACATGACGGCGTATGCAGCGTCGAAGGGTGGAATCCAATCCTTCACGCACGCACTCGCTCTCGAGTACAGCAAGCAGGGCCTTCGCGCCGTGGCCGTCGCACCCGGCAGCATCGCTTCGGGCATGACGTCCGATCCCGGATTCCCGGCCGACATCGACTTCACGCTGCTCGGCAAGCTGGCCCCGGCGATCGGTGAGGGTTTCGCTCCCCCGTCCGCGGTCGCCGGTGTGATCGCGATGCTCGCTTCCGAGGACGGCTCATTTGTCACCGGAACGGAAATCCGCATCGACGGCGGCACGCATATGTGACCACCTGCTGTGCGCCTTTATTAACCGCCGGCGGTCAATAAAGGCGCACAGCAGCAAGGCGGCATACTTGTCTGGTCGCCCGGAACCGGTCCGGCGGTACGAAGTGCGGTGGGGAGCCAGCGGTGAGCGAGTCAACAGGCAGTACGAACCTCGAGCCCGTGCTGATCAGTCCCGTAGTCGACGGAATGATTCGCACGTGGTCCGAGGACGAGACCCGCTTGTGGAGCGTCGACTATCCCGAGGAGCTCGGCACACTGCTAGGTCGGGGCCTCGTGGCCCGTACTGCTCTGCCGGACAACAAGTTCCGAGAAGTTGCATTTTTCGACGCCCAGATGCAGACCCTCACTGTGCAGCCGCGCTTCGCTTCCCCGGACAGCACTGCCCTCGCCGCACCGTTCAAGCTCACCGAGGCGTCGGCCCCGGCCGCCGACGCTTGGGAAGATCTCGAGGCGGTACTCGCCTCCATCGCGATCTCCGCTGCCGGTCGCGGCGAATTCTGGCTCGCGGAACTCGGCGGGTGGGATTCTCCCCACGAACCGAACTGCCTCTTCACGACCGTCGACGAATCGGGACTGGCCAACGCAGTCATGGAAGCCACCCCCGCACCCGTGGGCACAGGCGTCTGGCCGGAGGTTCCACACGGACAAGCCGGTGTTTCGGTTTCGGCACCAGCTTCACAGGACACCATCGAGGCTGCCGGAATCTTCGCGGTATCAGCCATCGAGACGTGGGGCGTCACTCCGTGGGACATCAACCTCACCTTCGGCAAGCTGGTTGATTTCGCCTGATCAACGGCACCGACACGCGGCGGTGAGTTGTACGTCTCCCCTCAGCCGACGGCTCACGGTTCGTCACAACACGCCCGATGGCCACGACATCGGCCCCCTCGATGGGCATACTGAGGGAACTGGGGTTACTCCCGGTCACAAATACCCGTGGATCCGCGTCGGGGCGGGTGCGGTCCGACAACACGCGAGCAGCCACAGACACTGGCGGCTCCGAAAGGTTCAATCATGGCAACCGACCAATTACAGACGGTTGTATTGCACGGCGACCAGCTCAAATACGTCGACCAAGGCAGTGGCCCCGTTGTGGTGCTCATTCACGGCCTGCTGGGCGCGCACTCCAACTGGGAGCCGCAGATCGAGACGCTCTCACGCCACTACCGCGTCATCGCTCCTGATCTCTTCGGACATGGTGCGTCGGACAAGCCTGCCGGCGACTACTCACTCAGCGCTCACGCAGCCACTGTGCGCGATCTTCTCGAAGCCCTCGATATTCCGTCGGCCACCCTGGTCGGTCACTCACTCGGCGGCGGGATCGCGATGCAGACGCTGTATCTGTTCCCCGACCGCGTGGAACGACTGTGCCTGGTGGCCAGCGGCGGACTCGGCCCCGAGGTGAGCCCTCTCCTGCGGGCGGCGACTCTGCCCGGCAGCGAACTGGTACTTCCCGTCCTCGCGTCCAGGACGCTGACCGACGTGACCGACAAAGCGCTCGGACTTTTCAACAAGATCGGCCTGTTCAAGCTCGGCGCCAGCGCGAGTGAGGCCCGTAAGAGCTTTGCTTCGGTATCGGACGCGTCGACACGTCAGGCATTTCTGGCGACGGCACGATCGGTCATCAATTACAACGGCCAAACCGTCAATGCCACGCCACATTTCGCCAACTTCAAGAACCTGCAGGCACTACTGGTGTGGGGCGAGGAAGACACCATCATCCCCAACGCCCACACCGAGAACGCTCGCGCCGAGCTACCGCTCGGGCGGGTCGAGATCTTCAAGCGCGCCGGACACTTCCCCCACCTGGACTACCCGGATCGCTTCGACCGTGTCTTCTCCGAATTCATGACGGACTGCGGCGTCGGTATCGGCACCGGACCCAAGGCCGTCAGCAGCTGAACTAGCTCCCCTCAACCAGCTCTTCGAGGTAGCTCGCCACGCCGTCCTCGTCGTTCGTGGGCAAAATTCGGTCGGCGAGCTCGATGACCTCGGTTCTGGCGTTGGCCGGCGCCAGAGCCGTTCCGACCCAGGTCAACATGGCAACGTCGTTGAAGGCGTCACCGGCTGCGGCCACTTCCGACGCATCGATGCCGTCGATCGCGCACAACTGCGCGAGAGCGCTGGCCTTCGAAACGCCCGCTGCAGCCATTTCCATGTACGGCGCCCCGGAGTGGGTCAACTCCACACCCTCGATGCCCGCAGCGACCGCAGTTCGATACAGGTCGGCGCTGGGAACTTCCGCATGCCGGGCCACGATCTTGACCATCGGCTCAACATCGAGCGGCAAGGTGTCCGCCAGCACCATCTCGTGCAGGTGCCGGTGATGGTCCGCGAACTCACACAGAGCGGCATACTCCGGCTCGGCAAAGAACTGAGTGGGTCCGACATTCGCGAACACGACGCCTGGGACCAGTGCGCGTACTTGCTCCATAGCCGTTGCCGCCAAGGACATTTCGATCGAAACTGTGTCGACGATCCGCGGAGTCCCGTCGGCGAGATCGAGAATGACAGCACCATTGGCACACACAGCCTTGCCGCGAAATCCGCACGAGCTCGCCAACGTGTGTACCGAATGTCGAGCGCGGGCCGTCGCCCACACAACTTCGATACCCGCCAGCCGCGCGTTCTCCATGGCTTGTGCGGTGCGCGCCGAAATCGTTCGGTCGGAGCGCAGCAGGGTGCCGTCGAGGTCGGTTGCGAACATACGAATACGGGTCACCAGACAATGATGGCAGTCCGTTCGCAGCCCTCACCAACTACGTGGGATGGGCCGTTGCCCTGTCAATTACTTGCTTGGGCCTCGAGAAGGTGCCGACGCATCTCACCGAAGACCACACCCAGCCGCTCGACATCTCGCGGGCTCAGCAGGTCGAACATGCTCTCCCGTACAGCGGCCACGTGCGACGGGCTTGCCGACGCCAGTTTCTCGGCACCCAAGTCGGTCAGCTCCGCATTAGCGCCCCTCTTGTCGTCGACACACTCGACCCTTTGCACCCACCCGGCACCGACCAGGCGATTGACGGCCCTGGTCACACCACTTCGTGTAGCCATAACAGCGTCGGCGAGCTCACTCATGCGCAGTTGCCGCCCGGGCGCTTCGGCGAGAGCGACCAGCAGTTCGAAATCAGTGAAGGAAATGTCGGAGTCTCGCACCAACTGCTGATCGAGAACACGCTGGAGCAGTCGGGTCGAGTCCAGGTAAGCCCGCCAGGCCGTTTGCTCCGAGTCGGTCAACCATCGCGTTGATTCCATAACGCCAGCATATCCGAAGTAGTTGACAACGAAATCAAATGAGCTATTCTCAATATAGTTGATCAGTCAACTACTTGTTCGAAGAGAAGGTTCAACCGAGAGGCGGGCGCCATGAGCGACAGCAACGCAGTGCAGTTCGAGGAACGCCGTGCCGAGATAAGGGATCGGCATCTGATCCCCGCCGACAAACGACCATCATCGATGGCACGCGGGCTGCACCATACGGCCCTGATCAGCAGTGACGTCGAGCGAACCGTGAAGTTCTATCAGGATCTCCTCGGCTTCCCCCTCACCGAGTTGATCGAGAACCGTGACTACCCCGGGTCGTCGCACTTCTTCTTCGACATCGGCAACGGCAATCTCCTGGCCTTCTTCGATTTCCCGGGCCTCGACGTGGGCCCGTACCAAGAAGTACTCGGCGGTCTCCACCACATCGCGATCAGCGTCGAACCTGCCAAGTGGGCGAAGCTGCGCACCAGACTGACCGAGGCCAACATCGAACTGATCGAGCACAGCGAGGTTTCGTTGTACTTCCGCGATCCCGACGGCGCTCGACTCGAACTGATCGCCGACCCACTCGGCGAGATGTACGGCAATCACGTCCTCTGAAAACTTGCTCTCCCCCATACCATTCGGAAGGCACCCCATGACCTCCACTCTGTCGCAGCCGAACCTCGACGTCCGTCGATCGGGCGATCGCTTCAAGTCCAATGCCGGCTGGCTGGAC
Organism: Rhodococcus sp. GB-02; assembly: GCF_053470465.1. Lineage (NCBI taxonomy): Bacteria > Bacillati > Actinomycetota > Actinomycetes > Mycobacteriales > Nocardiaceae > Rhodococcus > Rhodococcus sp. GB-02. The sequence continues at coordinate 1,208,416 of NZ_JBPUKE010000001.1, read as the reverse complement.
TCGAAGCACTCCTTCTCGTTCAGCAATCACTACGACCCGAAGAACACTCACCACGGTCTTCTCCTGGTCAACAACGACGACATCGTCACGCCGGGAATGGGATTCGACACCCACCCGCACCAGGACATGGAGATCATCACCTGGGTTCTGAGAGGTTCTCTCGTGCATCAGGATTCGATGGGTCATTCGGGTGTCATCTACCCCGGTCTCGCCCAGCGGATGAGCGCCGGAACTGGCATCCTGCATTCCGAGAAGAACGACTCGTGGCGGCTCGGTGACATGGCCGGCGTGCATTCCGACAAGCACAGCGACCCGGTTCACTTCATCCAGATGTGGGTTGTCCCCGACGAAGCCGGGATCACGCCCGGCTACGAACAGTTGGAGATCGACGCCGAATTGCTTGCCGGTGGACTGGTTCCCGTCGCGTCCGGCATGGACGCGTACGCCGATCACTCGGCAATCCGGATCAAGAACAAGTACGCCGCGATGCACGTCGCACGTCTGCAACCCGGACAGCCCGTGACCCTGCCGGATGCACCGTTCCTGCATGTTTTTGTCGCCGACGGTCAGGCCGCCATGGAAAGCGTCGGCGTGCTCGAACAAGGTGACGCGGTACGCGTGTCCGGCGGCGGAGGCCAGCAGGTCAGTTCCGATACCGGCGCCGAGGTCATCGTCTGGGAAATGCACGCCACCGTTTCGCAGGGATGACATGAAGTCCTTCTCGTACGACCCTTCACCGGCTCGAATTGTCTTCGGCCAAGGGATGATCCGCGAGATCGCCGAAGAAGTCAGACGGCTCGGCCGTAGCCGAGTGATGGTGCTGGCAAGCCGTCGACTGGACGCGCTTGCCGCCGACGTCACCGAATCTCTCGGCGACATGGCCGTCGTCCGCTTCGACGGCGCCGTGATGCACACTCCAACCGAAGTCACGACAGCCGCGCTGAAGCTTGCCGAGACCCATCACGTGGACACCGTCGTCGCGATCGGCGGCGGTTCGGCAACCGGGTTGTCCAAGGCACTGGCACTACGAGCGGGGTTCGATCAGATCATCGTTCCGACGACGTATGCGGGTTCAGAAGCCACTCCGATGTTGGGTGAAACAGAGAACGGACGCAAGACAACTCGCTCGTCGCCCCACATCAGACCCGAAACCGTGGTCTACGACGTCAACCTCACTCTCGATCTGCCGCTGGACACCACGGTCACCAGTGCTGTCAACGCGATGGCGCACGCGGTTGAAGCGTTGTATTCCGCCGAGTCCAATCCGATCACCGACTCGATGGCAATCGAGGCACTCTCCGGAATCGCTCGGGCATTGCCGATCATCGTCGGCGATCCGAGAAATGTGGAAGGCCGGGCAGATCTGCTGCAATCGGCCTGGTTGTCCGGAACCTGCTTGGGCACAGTCGGTATGGGGCTTCATCACAAGTTGTGCCACACCCTCGGTGGCAGCTTCGGTTTGCCACACGCTCCCACCCACACTGTTGTCCTCCCCCAGGCAATGGCGTTCAACGCACCTGCCGTGCCGGAAGTCATGTCGCGAATAGCGACTGCCTTGGGTGTATCCGACGCCGCCACCGGCGTTTTCGACCTCGTCACCTCGTGCGGCGGACCGATCTCTCTGCGAGAACTGGGAATGAGTCACGATCAGATCGGCCGTGCAATCGAACTCGCGACCGCGGCCGCTTATCCGAATCCGCGTGAGATCACCCCGACAGGCCTGAGCGAACTCCTCGAGAACGCCTGGTCCGGGCGTCGACCCGCCATCAGGTGAGAACGAATCAGGCAGTACCGCCTCGAGGCCTGACATGTTCGAAGATCAGAATCGTCTCAGTCGCAGCAACCGCCGGATGCGCCGAGAGATTGTTGACGACGAAGTCGCGCAACTGCGCCGAATCCGTCATTGCGACGTGCAACATGTAATCGTCGACACCGGCCACGAAATACACGTTGAGCACGGAGTCCAGCTTGGCGAAGTCGTCACCGAGTCGGTTGAGATGCGACCGCGCGTTGGCCTGCAGTCGAACTGCGATCATCGCCTGCAGATCCATTCCGAGAGCGGCGGGGTCGATGTCCGCATGGAATCCCCTGATCACGCCGTTGTCCACCAAGGCGCGCACACGTCCGAGGCATGTCGACGGCGCAATTCCCGCAATCGCAGCCAGCGCATTGTTCGGAATCCTCGCGTCCTTCGCCAGCTCTTCGAGCAGAACCCGGTCGATCTCGTCCAACTTCATTGCTGCCCGAACATGCTTCGGCGAGGCAGCCGTCTGAATACCGATTTTTGAACTTTCACGCACCATGCATCCAGCATAGAGAATTATCTTCACTTCTCTTCACTATCTGGCGACGAAACTTCATGCTTGGCACCTGCCATTCGAAGAAACAACAGACTCAGTTCGGAGCCGTGTCATGAAGGTCGGAATCCCCCGCGAAATCAAAAACCACGAGTACCGCGTGGCCATCAGCCCAGCAGGCGTCCACGAACTGGTCGGCCGAGGGCACGAGGTCGTCATCGAAACGGGTGCAGGCATCGGCTCCTCGTTCAGTGACGAGGATTTCAAGGCCGCAGGCGCGCAGATCCTCGGGTCCGCCGATCAGGTCTGGGCGGACGCAGATCTGCTCCTCAAGGTCAAAGAACCCATTGCAGAGGAGTATTTGCGGCTCCGCAAGGATCAGGTGCTCTTCACCTACCTTCACCTGGCGGCGTCGAAGGAATGCACCGACGCGCTCCTGACGTCGAAGACCACCTCCATCGCCTACGAAACCGTTGTCGGTTCCGACGGTTCACTGCCCCTCCTCGCCCCGATGAGCGAAGTAGCCGGACGCCTGGCACCGCAGGCCGGCGCCTACCACTTGATGCGTCACGGCGGCGGACGCGGAGTTCTGATGGGCGGCGTTCCCGGAGTGCGCCCCGCCAAGGTCGTGGTGATCGGTGCGGGAGTGTCCGGCAAGAATGCCATCGCCGTGGCCTACGGCATGCAGGCCGACGTCACCGTTCTCGATCTGTCGATCGCGCGCCTGCGGGAAATCGACGAGCTGTACCACGGCCAGGTCAAGACCATCACGTCCAACAGCCTCGAACTGGAACAGGCAGTGCTCGACGCCGACCTTGTCATCGGCGCCGTGCTGGTCCCCGGGGCGAAGGCTCCAACACTCGTGTCCAACAGCCTGGTGGCGCGCATGAAGCCGGGTTCTGTCCTGGTCGACATCGCCATCGATCAGGGCGGCTGCTTCGAGGATTCGCACGCGACCACGCACGCCGATCCGACGTACCAGGTTCACGGATCGGTCTTCTACTGCGTTGCGAACATGCCCGGAGCCGTCCCCCGTACCTCGACGTACGCGCTCACCAACGCGACGCTTCCGTACGTCGTCGCATTGGCCGACAAGGGATGGAAGGACGCGGTCGCGACAGTTCCCGGCCTGGGGTCAGGACTGAGCACACACGACGGTCTGCTCCTGTCCGACAGTGTTGCAGCGGCACACGGGTACTCGGCTACGACTCTCTGACCCAGGCGGCTCTGACCCAGGCAAGGAAAGCTCGAGATCGCTAGCCTTGATCCATGAGCAATCCTGACATCACGCTGAATTCCGGAACCACGATCCCGCAACTCGGCCTCGGAGTCTGGCAGGCCACCAACGACGAAACCGAGCATGCAGTGCGGTTTGCGCTCGACGAGGCCGGCTACAGGCACATCGACACCGCCGCCGCATACGGAAACGAAGAGGGCGTCGGACGAGGTATCGCCAACTCGTCCGTCGCGCGAGAGGACATCTTCCTCACCACGAAGCTGTGGAATGCAGATCAGGGCTACGAGCCGGCGTTGAGGGCTTTCGACACCAGTATCGACAAGCTGGGCGTCGACTACGTCGATCTCTACCTGATCCACTGGCCGCTGCAGGACAACGACCGTCTTCTCCGCACGTGGGACGCGCTCGAAAAGATCGCGGAATCGGGCCGCGCCAAGGCAATCGGGGTGTGCAACTTCGAGCCGCATCATCTGCAGCTCCTCGTCGATCGCGGCGGAATGTTGCCCGCCGTCGATCAGGTGGAACTGCATCCGCACCTCACGCAGCACGCGATCCGGGGCAAGGCCGCCGAGCACGGGATCAAGGTCGAATCGTGGAGCCCACTCGGCGGCACCAGCAACGCAGGTTGGGGTAAGGCGTCGAAGCCCAACACGCTGCTCACCGATCCGATCATCACGCGAATCGGTGACCGCCACAGCAAGACTGCCGCTCAGGTCCTGATCCGCTGGCACCTTCAGAACGGCCTGATCGTCATCCCGAAATCCGTACACGATGCTCGGATCGCTCAGAACATCGACGTATTCGACTTCGAACTCACTGATCTCGATCTGAGCGAAATCGACACGCTCGACGACGGTACCCGCGTCGGCGCGCATCCCGATGAACTCAATATCGGTGCGCCGAGCTGATCAAGCCGCTCGCTTGGTGGGGCGAAGCGCATCGAATCCGTTTCGCCTCACCATCGTTCCGAGGGTCTTCCACCACGGCCGAGCCGGATCCGGCTCGCTTCCGTCGCCCATTCGGTGCAATTGATCGGTGTGCCACTGCAGGTCGAGTGCACCGTCGAGCATCGAGATGTCGGCAACCTTCCCCAACAACTTCCGCGCTCCGAACTCCACAGTCGGGACGTTCAATCGTTCCCGATCCGATTCCAGGAGAACGGTTGCCGCGTCGGGAATCGTGATCGTCGGCCGGCCGAGGCCGATCACGTCGCACGCGCCGGAAGCGAGTGCCTCGACCATCGCCGATCGCGAGCGGAAGCCGCCGGTGACCGCCAAGGGAATGTCGCCGGCAATCGCTCGGACTGTCTCGGCATACTCGAGGAAATATGCCTCTCGATCGCGAGTGCTCTGCTTCTGCGCTTTACCCATCATGGCCGGCGATTCATAACTGCCACCGCTGATCTCGATGAGATCGACCGACTCTTCGGTCAACGCGCGTACTACTTCTCGCGACTCGTCTTCGGAGAACCCGCCGCGCTGGAAATCAGCCGAGTTGAGTTTGACCGACACCGCGAATCCCGGAGCAACGGTAGAGCGTATCCGCCGAACGATTTCGATCAGAAAGCGTCGTCGACGCTCGGGATCTCCACCCCACTCGTCCGTCCGCTGATTGGACAAGGGCGAAAGGAACTGCGCAACAAGATAACCGTGCGCTGCGTGTATCTGCACGCCACCAAATCCGGAGGACTCGGCGACGCGAGCCGTTTCCGCGAACTTGTTGATGATCTCGTCGATCTCAGCAGTCGAGAGTTCTCGCGGCGTCGCCATTCCCGGAATCTTCAGCGCGATCGCGCTCGGGGCGACCGGTCTACCTCTGCTGGCAATCGGGTTGGATTGCCGCCCTGGGTGGTTCAGCTGCATCCAGATCTCGGCGCCGCCGTTTTTGGCAGTCTTGGCCCAGGCAGTCAGTGCTTCGGCATCACGATCGTCGTCGACCACGACGTTGCCCGGTTCGGCGATCTGTGATCGATCGACCATGACATTTCCGGTGATCAGCAACCCGAACCCACCATTGCCCCAACGACCGTACAAAGTCTCCAGTCGGGCTGACGGTCCATGTGCCCGGTCCCCTAGAGCCTCACTGAGCGCAGCTTTCATGGTCCGATTTCGCAGTATCTGCCCGCAGGGCAAAGTCAGCGATTCTCCGAGCGTGGTCATGAATGCCTCTCGCGTAAATGGGGGAAGAAGGTCAATGGCGGGGCGCAGAACCGAAGTGCCGCTTGGTATCGCGCACGAAGCTCGAGAAGATCAGTGAGTTGACCGGTAGCCCGCCGCGCACCGCGAGCGACAGCTTCGGACGCGGTGAGAATGCAAAGGTCCACTGCAGTCTCGAACCCACTGCGAGCTCGTCGACGCGGTAGTCCTCCGCGAAGGATTGGAACAGCGGCACATTCGATTGTTCGACGTAAAACGAGTGCCGACGCGTTTCGTCGTCCCAGGTGATGAACTTTTCGCGCATCTGCATTGCACCGCCGCCCACCTCCGCGATTCGTCGCGTGCCGACACCGTACGGGCGAGGCGAGGTGTAGTGAACTTTGGTGAGCATCCGGCACCACGACAACGGTTCGTCCGCGGTCAGACCAGCCCAGACGTCATCCGGTTGGGCGGTGAGGTCGATCGAATACGTGAAGATATGCGGTGCCGTGTCGAAAAAATCGGCACCGACCGGCTCGAGGTCGAACCAATGTGTCATCGCCTACTCCTGCCCAATTAGCCGTTACATGAAGTTACGGATACTTGACGACCGAAGTCAACCCCCGAATGCTCAGTTGGACCGAGCTTCAGAGCGCGAGAGCCCCTGCAGCGAAGCGATGACCTGTTCGAGCGGCTCGATACTTCGAGTCGTCTGGCACACCGCCACTGCACCTTCGACCGACGTGATCGTCAGGTTTGCCATCGATATTGCCTGCGCCGCAGGATAACCCGCCGTTTCGAGTTGCGATTCGATCAACTTCTGCCATCCCAGCATGACCTCAGCCGATACTTCCGCGACTTCTGGCTCACTGGCGCGTGCCAACCCGCCGGCAATCACCGGGCAGCCGATCGCGAAGTCCGAACGCGTGAGATTGAGTCGCCAGATGTCTCCGACCGCTTCGATCACGTCGGCAGTGGAACCGGTAGCCGCAGCCGAGCTGATTCGTCTGGTGATGATCGCACCGGCCGCGCGCACGGCTTCGACCATCAATTCGGTCTTACCGCCTGGAAAGTGATGGTAGATCGACCCACGGGGTGCGCCACTGTGTTTGATGACGTCACTGAAGGATGTCGCATCGACGCCGTTGCGGCTGATCAGTTCGACCGCACTGCGAATCATGCGATCACGTGAGCTCAGCTCTGCCATGTCACAGATCCTTCGGCCGTCGGTACACCTGTCAACTCATACGCTACGTTATGTATGACGACCGACATAGTGATGGGATGAAACAATGAGTGACGAGACAACCGCAACCGTCGATCCGGCGCAGATGACAGGCCTCGAACTTCTGCGCTGGATGGGAACGCAGGTCAACGACCGACCCAGCATTGGACGCCTCCTCGGCATGGAGATGCGCGAGGTCAACGAGGGATCCGTGAGCTTCGCCCTGACCCCGCGCGCCGATTTCAGCAACCCGCTCGGCACCGTGCACGGCGGAATCTGCGCAACGCTGCTCGATTCGGTCATGGGCTGCGCGGTACACACGACGCTTCCGGCCGGCGTCGGCTACACGACCCTCGAACTCAAGCTCAACTACATCCGCACTGTGCCTCTCGACGGTGACGAACTGACCGCCCACGGCAGTGTCATTCATGTGGGTGGGCGTACCGCGACCGCGGAGGGCAAGGTCTTGGACAAGAACGGCAAGTTGGTGGCGCACGGAACTACGACGTGCATGATTTTCCGCTGAGCCGACGAAGGATGGCGAGAACGCAACTGTGCCTGACGTGAGCAGGGCGCGAGTGCCGATGTACGATCGGCTCGTGACCCTGCTCACTGCGCACCTCTGGTGGCCCGACCGCTGACGGTCAGCCGCAACTGCGTGCTGCCCGGACCGACATCGGGTGGTCCAGCAGGCTCCTCTCAGGATCCCCGATCCGGCAAATGCCGTACGCGTCGTCGCTACGACCGCCAAGATCAGGTACCGAATCCACGAAGGAGAGTTAGTTGACCACCACCCCACTCAACCGTTCGCTCGAGCCTTTGGGCGTCTCCATCCCGTCGAAAGTGCCGACGCACTGGTACAACCTGGCGGCCGACCTCCCCGAGCCTGTTCCCCCGCACCTGCATCCGGGCACTCGTGAGCCGCTCGGCCCCGAGGACTTGGCGCCGCTGTTCCCGATGAACCTCATTGCGCAGGAAGTCGCAACCGAGCGCTACATCGAGATCCCGGAGACGGTTCGCGAGATCTACGGCATGTGGAGGCCCTCTCCCCTGTTCCGCGCACACCGACTCGAGCGCGCTCTGGGCACACCCGCCCGCATCTACTACAAGTACGAAGGCGTCAGCCCGGTCGGTTCGCACAAGCCGAATACTGCTGTCGCGCAGGCTTACTACAACGCAATCGAGGGAACCACCAAGCTCACCACCGAAACCGGTGCAGGCCAGTGGGGTGCGTCGCTGTCGTTCGCGGGCGCGCTGCTCGGACTCGAGGTCGAGGTATGGCAGGTTCGCTCGTCCTTCGATTCGAAGCCGTACCGCCGCATCCAGATGGAGGCGTACGGCGGAATCTGTCACCCATCGCCTTCCGATCTCACGGAAGCCGGACGCGCACTGCTGAAGTCGCATCCCGACACCACCGGCTCGCTGGGTATGGCGATCAGTGAGGCCGTCGAGGTCGCCGCGCAGGATCCGAACACACACTACTCACTCGGTAGCGTGCTGAACCACGTCATGCTGCACCAGACCGTGATCGGTCAGGAAGCAATGGTTCAGCTCGAAGAAGCCGGCGACGCCGTCCCCGACACCGTGTTCGGTTGCGCGGGTGGCGGTTCAAACCTCGCCGGACTCACCTTCCCGTTCCTGGGACGAAACCTTCGCGAAGGCACCAAGACTCGCCTGGTCGCCTGCGAGCCTTCGGCATGCCCGTCCCTCACCCAGGGCGAGTACCGCTACGACTTCGGTGACGTCGCCGGCCTCACCCCGCTGCTCAAGATGCACACTCTTGGCAAGGACTTCGTTCCGCCGGCCATCCATGCCGGTGGCCTTCGCTACCACGGCATGTCGCCGATGGTCTCGCATGCGGTCAACCTCGGACTCATGGATGCGATTGCCGTCGATCAGGACGACGCTCTCCAGGCCGGTCTGATCTTCGCGCGCGCCGAAGGAATCATCCCGGCTCCGGAATCGACCCACGCGGTTGCCGGCGCCATCGCTCACGCTCGTGCCGTCACCGAACCCGAGGTGATCGTAATCGGGCTTTCAGGCAACGGTCAGTTGGATCTCCCGGCGTACTCGCCCTACGTCTGACTCCGGCGGTGTGGTGGTCTCGAGTGTACGAGGCCACCACACTTCGTCACACCGAGCACGTTCTCTATTCGTATCCCAGTTCGTCGACGGAACGGACGGTGATCGAACTTGTCCCCAACACAGTGCCGGGGGCTATCCAAGGATCTTCCGGAACGGCGCCCGCGACCCGTCGTTCGCCGATGAACTCACCGGTACCCGGATCGATGATCAAGTCGCGACGCTCGTGAACACCGCTGAGCCCGAGTGCGATTCCGACCCGACCGTCAAGCGTGGTCTGTTCCACGGTCTCCACACCATCGATTCCGGCGATCGCGCGATACCACTGTGCTTTGAGGTCTGACGGCATCATGCCGGCTCTCAGTATTTCAATCGCGATGTGGAACATCGCTTCCGGCGTCGAACCGCGCGGCGCCGTGTAGTCGCGCAGCCATCGAAGCAACCCCTCGGGGTCAGCGGGCAGCGACCGATAGAAGTTGGGATCGTCCCAGTCGTCCGGAACGCAGTTGAAGTTGTCGCGATTGTCGTCGAAGAATCGGCCGCAGCGGGCGCGCCATTCCCCGTTTCGGGTTTCGTCGATGTACAGAGCTGATTCACTCTCCGGCGTCGTGCCGCCGAGCCACCGCGACTGGCCGGTTGACCGCCGCTCGAGCCATTCTTGTGTTTCGTCTGCCGGAATCCATAGCTGCGAACGGGTTTCGAGCAGGTAGGTGTAGCCGTTGCGTGGAGCGTCGGGACCTGCTTCGTAAGGAGATCCGTACTCCATCCCCTGTTGGACCCACGCGTGCTCCTCGACGAGTCGAAACGGTCCCTGTCGAGCGGAGATCATCTCGACCGATTCGAGCGAACGCGCGGCTTGCTGTAGGACGTGTTCGGCGGAGGCGAGTTCGATGGATGGCACCGGCAGCGACACACCACCCGTACTGCCTGTCTGCTCTGAAGGTGTGAACTGCACCAGCACCGCAGCCAGGCAGACCGCCATGAGCACCGCGGCACCGGCGTAGACCGAAGCGGGCACGCGCCGCAGAGCGAACCTGCGACTGGGTACCGGCGGAGAACTTTCGGCCGCTTTCGCGTCGGCGAGGACCCGATGCCGAATCGCTGCCAAGGCGTCGACGTCCGGCTTGTCGAGCGCATCGCGGAGTTCGAGCAACGTGTCGTCCAGGGGATCGGTCCGAGGATTCGGCATCAGTTCTCTCCCGAGGCTTGTTGGAGGTTTTCGGAGTCGAGCAGCAAAGTCCGCAGGCGAGTGCGCGTGCGGTGCAGCCTGGACCGGACGGTGCTGGCCGGCACGGACAGGATCTCCGCGATCTCGGTCGGCTCGAGATGGGCCCAGGACGAGAGGAGCAGCACGTCGCGTTCGTCCTCCGTCAGCTCGGCGAGTGCCGACGCGATCACCTCGAGGCGACGGGACGCGTCCACCCGAGCCGTGACAAGGTCTTCCGGCGCTGTCTCGGACACGACGCGTTCGCCATGTACCCGCGCGAGTGCGCGTTCGGCGCGATCCTGGGAACGAAAGTGTGCCCGGAGCAGGGTGTGGGTAATGCCGAACAGCCAAGCGCGAACGGGAGCCCGGCTAGGGTCATAGGTGGATCGACGATCGATCGCGACGGCAAAAGCCTCGGCGACGAGGTCGTCGGCATGATGTTCGCCTGCTCGAGCGCACACGTACCGGCGAAGATCGGCAGCATGGGCGTCGAAGAGCTGAGCGAAGACCTCCGCCACGCACGGGCCGTGCAGGTCCGGATCCGGTGTGCCGCGATCACCGGGCGGGCTCGAAGATGTCACGGTGATACTTGGTCGGTGCGGCCCGTAGCGTCCCCGGGCTGCCGCAGCGGGTAGCGATAGCGACACACGATCCGCACTTCCCCCGAGCATTCACCACGCGCAGCAGTCGGTTCTCAGTCTCTTGATCGGAGACCAAACGCTACCCGGCACTGACGCGAGGTAAGCCGTGGGAACGATCTCGCGGCAAGGATCAAGCCCGACCGGAGGCAAAACGAACCGTTCAGTTTGCTCGATCGGTTACGGTCTTTCGATGCAGCTTCGGTTGAAGGAACACTGGAAACTGGTCGCCCTCGGACTGGCGTTGATCGTGGCGATCGCGTTCATCGTCGTATCGGTGCTCTCCGACTCCAGTGAGGCGGCCTCGCCGAAGCAGAAGTTGGGCGGTCCGATCGTCGAGCAGGGCATTGTCGACGTGGACCTCTCCGGCCCTCCGCAACAAGCCTGGGAACTCGATGTTCGAACGCTCACGGATAACTCCGGCGACGTGCTGCTGTCGATGCCTTCCGGCCTCGATCGCTGCTACGGCTACGGAAACACGTACCAGGTCGGTGACGTGCTGGTGGCCGCGACTGCTTATCCCCTGCCCAAAACCGATGAGTCTTCGTCGAGTCAGGGAGTCGGTGCCGTTTCACTGGTCGGTGTGAATCCCGACGACGGAAGTCCTCTGTGGAAAACGCGAATCGGCGGAGTCATCGGCCAGTGCAGCCAGCAGAACGAATCCACGATCATCGCGTGCTGGGGCGATCGACGGATGATCTTTGTCGATACCGCGACCGGAACTCTGTTGTCCGACCTCGGAACCGACTTCGATCTCAGTGGTGCCGCCATCACCGGAGACACTGTGTACACGTCCGGTGAGAGAGTGGACGGAACCGTTCGCACACGAATTCTTGCCAGCGGCAACACCACCAATGTGACGGCCAACTTCGTTCGTACCTTCGAACCAAGTGAAAAGTTCGGATCGGTCTACACGATCCCGAGCACCAACACTGTCATTGCAATGGAACAGGGCGATGGCGGGGACCCACAGTACCGCTATCGAATCTACGATCTGGATTCCGGCGCAGAACGATTCAGATTCGAGGGTGATTCGCTTGTCCCTGCCGGGAACGGATTGTTCCTCACCAGTGTCGGCGGCAGATCAGGCTATGTAGGAACCCAAAATCTTTTGGCTACCGACGGATCCACGATTCGTGCGATACCGATTCCCTCTTCCTCATCGTCGTCCTACCCGAGTAAGCCCTCGACAGCGGTGCCGATGTTTCTCGGCGACGGCGCCTACGACCCGGAGTCCGGTGACGAACTTTGGCGCAGCTCACAAATCATCAATACCGAGATGGCCGGGACGGGAAGCGCCATTGCCGCAGTGGTAGGTAAAACAATCCTGGTCACGTCGCCGGAGACCCGCACAATCTCGGGTCTCGACGTCGAGAGTGGTCGACAGCTATGGCAGACACCCTGGCAAGACGCGTACTGGATTCGAAACGGAGCGACCGATGGCGACCACTTCGTCTTCAGCGACTACACCGGAATGCATTCGATCCGGGCTCGCGACGGAAAGATGATGTGGTCGGTACCCCTTCCGCCAGAGGTCGATCCGCGCGGGGTCGTCGTCTCGAATGCCGGCAAAAACGTGTCGTTCTCCTGGCAGAACCATTTCACCGTTTGGCGCTAGATGGCCGACTTGCCCTGAGCACTTGACGCTGCAGCCTGTCCCAACCGTGTTGGGCATTGGGCCTCAGTCATTGGCCAGATCTCGCTACTACATCCGCCTCGATGTGACGCTCGCAGCCGCTCCGCCCCATCGGCTGACGGTATTCGTGTCCCCGAAATCGGAGGACGGTCGGGGGGTCAAAACGCGCATCCAAATCCACAGAGGCGCGCTCTATCGCGATTTGATTCCCAGCGCGAGTTGCGAATTCGAGACGGATCAGAGCGGAGGGCTTTCTACCTCTTCGCTCAAAACCTCGGTTCCAGACAGCGAATATGACGCCGCAGATGCTTCGTAGAGCCACGAGACGAGCCCCGCAGCAAACTGGGTTGGTTCGCGAACCATCGGACCGCCGCCGGGAAGAAAGAAACGGCCGAATGTCATCTGATTCGTACTGGGGATTTCGATCTCCAATTGGAAGTATCGCTGCTCGAGTATCCGCTGAAAGCTGAACCTGACGATTCCGCCATAGAGCCAGTCGAGGGCGAGGGCTCGGACATCGCTTCTGATCGCAGATCTACGAGACAAGGCGCCCAGGGTGGCGGCGAATGTTTCGCCGAGACCGGAACTTTCGAGTGGCACGGTGACGCACATTCTCCAGAATCTTCCTCGCCGGTCCATGTACGGCTGGTAGAAATCGCGATTCAGGGAGCGATAGACGGGTAGAAGCGATCCGCGAATCTTATCCGCCAGGAAGACAGAAAAGCCCCGAAACATGTTCGAATACTTACGTCAATCGAAATCCTGTGGGGCTTCGATCATCGTTCCAGAACCTGAGAATAACGCGGCAACAAGGTACCGTGACCACGTTTCCTCGAGATCCGGTACGTAGATGTAGACAGGCCCCAGATTTATCGGTGCGGCGTGCCGAACTACATTAATAGCGGTCGACGGTTGCAGAACAGAATCCGTGACGACGAAGCCGAGCATGCTGTTTCCTGTGGCAGGGACGAATGTTCCGTCATCGTCGACAGAGCGTTGGCTGACCCCAATCCGGACCGGTTTGCCGCCAACTTCTGCCGAATACCCGGAATGGGGAACTCTACTTCCCCGCAGAATGGCCTGGATGTCGATGCCGCCGTCCCCGACTGGCACCGACTGGAACTCACGCACGTTGTGCAGTCACGATAGAGGTGAGCAGCGAGCGGATGCGATCGCGGTTTTTCGTCACGTAGGTACGCTCCTGATGACTCCGCGCAGAGACGAAGAGATGAACTCTACAAGCTTCCGGTTGGGGTTTGAACGAGGGTGCGGGACTTCGCAGCAACGCCACACCCACTGGCTGCTCTGAGCGGCAAGCATAAGGAGCTCAGATCAGGACTCCCTGCTTAGCATCGTTGTGTTAATACGAGGACGTAGAGGTCCTCACCAATCAAGTGAGCGTTGCGTTGCCAATCTGGTTCTTCCAGCCGGAAGTCAAGCAAAGTGATGAGCTTGTCCGAACCGCCAATTGCGTCGACGTCCGGCGCTTCGAGGGGCAAGACGTAGGTGGCTTTCCGGTCAGACGATTCCAGTTGCCAACAAAAAGACACGACGACGGTCCTTCCAACTGGACGTACAAGGACCTCGCTCATGTTCACCCAAGGCGTTCGGCCATACACGGGGGAATCTGGCATCTGGGCGTACCAACCTTCTGCGCCCTCTTCAGCCGGCGCAGAAGGTTCACTCAGGAAGGAACATGCGGCTTGAAGATAGTCCTCGACTTTCGCTGCGATTTCCCGCACGAGTGGGTCATTCAGCATGCTTCAGCTCCCGGCGTTTGAATCACCAACGGCTACTAATCTTTTCGGTATTGCAAATTTTCAATTCTCGGGTTCGCCGACGTGATACATGATGAACGGTCCCGGGTCGGGCATTATCAGAATGCTTCCGGGCCCTGACTCCGCCTGGCGTTCTTGGTAGACGCCTTCTGAGGCATCACGTGCGAAGTCGTCAGCAGTGAGTGGGTGGGTACCGTCCTCGATAACAGGGTCTTCAGGATCCGCATCATCGTTTATCTGCATGGGTTCATCGGTCATGACTGTCTGCTCTGTTCTTGGTGGCTGATCGGAGCTGATCGGTGAAATTTCGAATATGAGAGCACACGTGAACGAGATAGCTAACGTAGCCAGTGCCGCCGCACCGATCTGCAATCCACGACTGTTCAGTTCGTCATCTCCTCGCGCGGGTGGGCACTGAATTCTACCCATCCTCACCCGACAGTATTCCGATGTCCAGGGTGAGTCCTGAATAGACCGGAGAACCAGCGGTTCGAGTGACTACTTCACACACAGTGTTCTTACGCAGTTCGTCACTCCAATGACTCGCCACCGGCATTGCCATCGAACTAGGTCGCGGGCCATGGTCGAACAGAGCAACCGACGGCGTCTACACCGGAATGCACTCGATCCGGGCTCGCGACGGAAAGATGATGTGGTCGGTTCCCCTTCCGCCAGAGGCCGATCCGCGCAGGGCCATCGTCTCGAATGCCGGCAAAACGTGTCCTTCACGGCGCGTCGTACGGACGGATCTCACGGCGCAGCCCACTTGCCCTGAGCACCTGACGCTGCACTCCCGCCCGCACGGAATCCTCGGTGCCGATTACTCTCACATGGTTTCTGGCGCGAGTGATCGCCGTGTACAACAACTCCCGGGTCAGCAGTGACGACGCTTCGGCCGGCAGCATCACCGATACCGTGTCGTACTGACTGCCCTGGCTCCGGTGAATCGTCATCGCGTAGACGGTTTGGACTGACGAGAGCTGGCTCGGGTGAAGCAGAAACGCATCACTACCCCGCTGGAAGGCGGCAATAGGAACGCCATCCTCACGCTGCACGATCACCCCGGCGTCCCCGTTGTAGATCTTGGCCTCGTAGTCGTTGGCCGTCACCAACAGCGGCTGGCCCGGATACCACCGCGTCGGGTCCAGGAATTGCCCTGATGCCGTGCCGACCCACTCCATCGCTTGCTGCGCCCACCGCCCGACACCGTACGGTCCGTCACGATGGGCGCACAGAAGGCGGTGCGATTCCAGGCCTTTCAGTGCTCCGATCGCATCACCTTTCTCGGCCGACGCGGTAACCACCTCTGAACTCGCAACGATGTCGGCGCGCAGTGCGTCAACGTCCTCGGGAGAATGGAAGGAGACGGCGGGATCACCGCTGCGCAGGATACGCAGAACCTCAGCGGAATCTCCCGCTCGGACTGCCCTGGCCAGGAGTGCGATGGTTCCGTCGAAGCGGCGCCCACGGGAGAGTTGAATGATTCCGCCCCGCAGACGATCCTGCTCGTCCGCGCTCAGTGCCTCTTCGGATCCGGCGGCCGCGAGATCGTCACCCACCAACTGTGTCAGCGCCGGATTTCCACTGACTTCTACCGGGCGGGCGACAAGATCAGCAAGAACAGCGCCCGCGTCGACGGAGGTCAACTGATCGGGATCGCCGACGAGAAGTAGTCGGGCATCGGGGCGAACAGCCTCGAGCAGGCGCGCCATCAAGGTGAGCGAAACCATCGACGTCTCGTCGACGACGACCACGTCATAGGGAAGCCTGTTGGTGGCATTGTATTTGAAGCGGCTCGAACTCCCCCGCTGCCAACCGAGTAACCGGTGCAACGTCATGGCCGCGAGTTCTGAGGGAAGGCCAAGGCTCGCGGTCTGCTCACGAACGGACTCCTGCAGCCGTGCTGCAGCTTTACCCGTCGGCGCGGCCAGTCCGATCCGGGCGTTCGATCCCAGCTCTGCCGACAGAAGAGCGAGAATACGTGCGACCGTATGGGTCTTGCCGGTTCCGGGCCCACCGGCGATGACCGTGGTCCACTGTGTCGCGGCGAGAGCAGCGGCTATTCGTTGACGATCAGGGGCGGAGGTCGGCCCGTGCTCGTCGACGAACAACGAATCCAGGCGCGTTCGGACCGCTTTCAGGTCGGCGGGCGGCCACGTGGACGCACGCTCGTCGAGCACTCGCCGAATCGTCTGCTCCTGCAGAAAGTACCGATCGAGGTAGAGAAGCTCACCGTCGTCGGTGTCGACCAACCGGAGCGGTCTGAGAGGTCCGGCGTTGCCGCCGATCACCAGAGGGCTCAGCCGAAGGGCGGCAACGATCTCCGACGGTTCGGGCCACGGCAACGACGCAAGTTCGTCTTCCGTCGCGTTGTCGACGCTCACATCACGCATCCGTCGGAGATCGAGGCACACCGAACCTGATCGCACGGCCCGAACTGCCAACGCCGCGGCCAGCATCACTTCCTCGGAAGTTTCACCGCCAAGGCTGCACACCCGCGTCGCGACATGGACGTCAGCGGCAAGCAGAACCCCAGCTTCGTTGAAGATTCGCACGATCCCTTTGGCGCGCTGCGCCAATTGCGCCTCGGTCATCGGGCCTTCTCCCCTGCCGTGTTCGACGCATCGAGACCGGCCAGCAGATCCGATAGTTCAACCGTCAGCTGAGCAGGCGGTTTCCATTCGAATACACCACATCCCGGCGGACTGTCCGGGCCGAGCATCCCACGCACGAATTGATACTGCGCTCCTCCGAGATGGCGATGCGGATCGTAGTCGGGCAGTCGCCACCGCAGATACCGATGCAGCGCAACCGAATACAGCAAAGCCTGCAAGGGATAGTGCGAGCGCATCATCTCCGTCGCCATGAGTTCGCGCGTGTAGTTGGCAGCCGTCAGATCGCCGCGGCCGAGCCGGTTGGTCTTGTAGTCGACGATCACGAACGACGGGCCCGGGATCCGGAGGACGGCGTCGATACTGCCCGTCAGGAACCCGCGCATCGGTGACGACTCGACGCGGTCGAGATGGTCGGCGTAGGACGCAAGAATGTCGCCCGGGGGAAGGTGGCGCCTCAACAGTTCCGACACTCCGCGAAGTGTGACACTCATCGACACCGGATCGTCGCCACCGGCCAGTGGGAGTTCGAAATCGAGTTCGGGAAGGCGATCTTTCGGCGCGATCGTTGCCAAGGTTCCGAATCCCAGTGGAGTCTGCATCACCAGTAACAACGCATCCGCGAGTGCTTCGGAGTCGACCTCGGCCGCCCGAACCGAGACCGCCTCCGCGCAGCGCATACCGAGTTCCGCTCTCAGGTCTGAAGCAGCCGTGTCCACCACCTCGAGCACCTCGTGCACCAGCGTGCCGAATGCGGCGCCCGCCGGAAGTCCGTTCATCGGTGAAGGCAACGCTTCCAGCGGGGAAGAGGCGACGGTCCCGATATCTACGGAATCCTCCGGCTCGTCGTCCTTTTCGGGATCCTCGACCTCACTGTCGGTGGTCGTGACCGCGTGGTGAGCTCCGGCGGTGAGTGCCGAGTACGACGTACGACGCCACAGAGTGTCCAGGTCTCGATCGAAACGCGCCGCGGCCAGTTCGGACACGTCCGCGGCCGCCCTGGACCATTGGACAGGCGAGGGTGGATGCGGACCAACAGGTT
The DNA here is from genome assembly GCF_053470465.1 of Rhodococcus sp. GB-02. Taxonomy (NCBI): domain Bacteria; kingdom Bacillati; phylum Actinomycetota; class Actinomycetes; order Mycobacteriales; family Nocardiaceae; genus Rhodococcus; species Rhodococcus sp. GB-02. The sequence continues at coordinate 1,190,527 of NZ_JBPUKE010000001.1, read as the reverse complement.
CCACCGAGATCACGCCGGAAGCTGCTGCCGGCCAGGTTGCGAGACGTGCTGCGGTTGTACCGTCGTCGAGCACCTTGACTACCCGGGCGGGTTCGGCGATGCCGGGTGTACGTCCGAGCATCAACCGGTGCAGTGGCGAGCGCGAGGTCCCGTAGCTTGGTGCCCACCAGAGCACTAGTTGGCACTGCGCCCGGGTCAGCGCCACGTACAGCAGTCGTAGTTCTTCGCCCGCTTCTTCAGCCTCCGCAACAGTCTTTCTGGCGTTATACCCTGGGCCTTCCTGCCCACCGACGTCGAGGATGCGGCGTCCCTCCGGGCCGTGCAACAACTGCGTCGGCGAGTTGAAGCCGCCCACGCTCTCCCAACTGAACGGGACGTAGACGATCGGAAATTCGAGACCTTTGGTGGCGTGCACCGTTGCGATTTGCACTGCGGCAGCGTCACTGTCGAGGCGACGGCTTCGGTCGGTGGCACTCCCTGACGTCGGGTCCTTGATCCGATCGGAGAGCCAGCGAACCAATGCGCTCAACCCGAACGCTTCCTCAGTGGCGACGCGACCGAGAAGTTGTGCAACGTGCCGTAGATCGGTGAAATCTCGTTCGCCGGAAGGGGCCGCGAGTACACGTTTCTCCAGATTTGTTTCGGCGGAGATTCTTTCGAACACAGCCGCGAACCCGACGCGCGCGAACAGCCCGGAGTAGGAGCGCAGTTGACCTGCAAGTTCTGCGACGACGTTGTCGCCGTCCGCATCCAGTTCTTTGGAGGTGCGCCCGAAAATCGGTGAGAGGGCGGTCAACCGGACGCGATCAGACCGGTGCGGCTGCTCGATCGCCTGCAGCAGCCATAACCACTGCGTCGCACTGGGTGTTGCGAAAACACTGGACCCGCCAGTCAACACGGAAGGTACACCCACGGCATCGAGAGCATCGCGAATCATCGCCACGTGCTTGTGGGTGCGTACCAACACCGCGATGTCTCCCGGTTCGACCGGGCGTGGATTACCGTCGACTGCCAAGCGGGCATCGCTGCCCAGGAGACCGACCACGTCTGCTGCGACGTCGTCCGCGACGCGACTGCGAAGTCTGCCGACGGCCGGAAATCCTGAACGATTGAGCGGTCCGGCTCCGGTTCGCGGCAGATGGCGCACACGCATCGGCACCGGGCCGGACAACCGGGACTCCTTGTGGGAAGCCTCCACCGGATGCGCGACGATGCCCTCGTTACCGAGTGCGGCACCGCCGTAGAGGTGTTCGAGTGCCGCCAACAACCCTGGATCACTACGCCAATTGGTGGTCAGCTCCTGGTGTTCGTCCGCCTGATTGACCGCATCGAGATAACTCAGGACTTCTGCCCCGCGGAACGCATAGATAGCTTGTTTGGGGTCACCGACCAGGACCAAGGTGGTGTGCCCGTGGAAGGCCAACCGCAGAATGTCCCACTGCAAGGGATCGGTGTCCTGGAACTCGTCGATCAGCACGACCTTGAATTTCTCGCGCACCCGACGGCACGCGACGGGGCCGTGCTCCGGATCCGTCAATACGCCGTGCAACAGCGTCAAGAGATCGTTGAAGTCGCGAATTCCTTTGGTCCGCTTACGTCGTTCGACCTCGACACGAGCAGCAGCCGCGAACAGAACTCGCTGGCCGGGTGCGGTCTCCTCCTCGCCATCGGGTTCGAGAATTGCCTGGCCATCGCCGACCGCGCTTCGCGCAATGGCCAGCGCGTCCTTCGTGGAAAACGGCGGAGACGAGTCCGTCCGGCTGTAGCGGCCGAGGTACAAATCCGAGACGACCTCACTGATCAGGTCGTCGACCGATTCCACAAAACTTGTGTCCGGCTCACGTTCCCCGGCGATGCCGAGTCCGTCGAGCATCCGTTGGCAGAAACTGTGGGTGGTCGTGATGGTGCCGGCGTCGAACTCCGCGAGGGCACGCAGGAGTCGACGACGCCGCACGCCGATCTCCTCGTCGTCAGCTGTGGCGAGGTATGCCACCAGATCATCTTCCGACCGCCGTGCCGCCTCTGGGTCAACCAGTGCTGCGGACACTCCGGCGAATCTCTCCCTGGCACGCTCACGAAGTTCTTGAGTGGCAGCCCTACTGAATGTCACCAGCAGAACTTGCGAAATGTCAGCGAGGCCTTCGGCAACACAACGGGTCGCGAGTCCGACGATCGCGTAGGTCTTGCCTGTTCCGGCACTGGCCTCCAACACCGTGGTGCCGGTAGGCAGTGGCCCCAAAAGGTCGAAGTCCACGGGTTACTCCGCTCTTTCGTTGGCCAGCAGCGGATCCCAGAGTCGTCGGGCGAGAACTCCGAACCGAGTTGGTTCCTCGGCCCAGACGACTTCGTCGTCCGACGGCGGATCCGCAGCCAACTCCGCCAGTGTTCGAGCTTCTCCGAAAACGTAAGCGTTGCTTGGATCGATCATCTCGCCGTACTGCCCGGTCCACTGGGTGTCTGCACCGTTTGTCGCATCGTCGACCGACTCGCCACCAAAGCGTCGGCGCGCATATTCGGCTGAGGTAGCGGCCCACATCGGCAACGGACGCTGCAACCCCCGCTCGCGTAGGTCCACCAGTTGCTGCAGGATCTCGACCGAATTGCCTGGCGCATCGAGCACCGACCGTGCCGCTGCTATCTTTCCCCGACCCCGTCCGATGGAGACTGCATCGAGCGCACCGGGTCGTCCGTGTGCTTTCAAGGCGAGCAGGTTGATCCAGGCCGTCATCCGATGTTTAGGCGCCAGTGATGAATATGACGCTCGCACAACTGAATTGCCGTGCACACCGGTTACCGTTCCGGTGAGACGACGCCCGTCATCGAGGTCGATGTCGACGTCGACGGCCTCGGAGTCGCCGTCGAGGTGAGGCAATGCAAGACCGGCAAGTTGGTCTACCACCCACTCGACGTTGCCCAGAACCGTGGCGCCCAAGTTGTAGGGCGGCAAAGTACCGCGGCGCCACTCGGCTGCGCGGAAATCTGCGGAGCTGCGTCCAGCCAAGCGCGAGAGAAGCATTCGGTCACCCAGAGCCCAGGTGGACAGTGGATCGAGCTCGGTTGCCAGCGAATCCGCGATGTCGTCGTCGAGTTCCGGTACCCGGACGCCGAGGCGTTGGCGCAGAAAACCACGCGCGGGATGTACGAGGAAGTTCACCAGATCCGCGAGGTTCACTTCCTTGGTTTCTACCAGAGGCAACTCCGTCGACAAGACTGTCGGCAATTCGACGGGTGTTCCGGCGGCAGCCCTCGCACCGGCCAGCGCTGCCGTGTCGAAGCTGAACGGCTTGTCCGGTGAGAAGTTTCGATTGTCGAACGACTGCAACGGATGTCGTGTCAGCACTCCGTTCATCGCGTCGGAACCCACCGTCGCACTGAGTACGTCGAGGAGGCCGCTGAGGGGGATCGCCGGCGGTCTGACGACACCGGTGACCGGATCGGCACCGGTATACAACAGCAACAGGTGCTCACCCGCAGACATCACGGCATCGAGAAGCAGTTGCCTGTCTTCACTGCGCAGATCACGCTCCCCCACAACGGGATCACGGGACAAGATGTCGTCGCCGTCGACTCCACCAGTTCGGGGGAAGACCTCGTCGTCGAGCCCGATCAGCACGACGACGCGATGCGGCACCGAACGCATCGGAACCATCGTGCACACCGTCAGTTCGCCGGTTCGGAAATTGGCACGCGTAGGTCTGCCCGCGAGGCTGCGCGAGAGCATCGAGCGAACATCGGCCAGACGTAACACCGTCTCTCCGCCGAATTCGACAGCAGCTACCAACTCGCGGTGTGCCCCCGCGCTCTGCCAGGAATCGGCGGGCACTGTGTCGGTCAGCAGATCCAGAGCCCGCAGCAGCACGCGAAGCCATTCGGCCGGCGAATGCGGGCCGGCAAGATCGCGAAGCGAGACGGCCAGGCGATCGACGAACTCTGCGAAACGTCCACTCAGGTCGATGTCTGTGCCGTCCACGTCATCGAGTGGCAGCGCGAGATCCAACCAGGCATTTTCCGATTCGTCCGCGCTGACCCCCAACAAGATTCGGTCCATGGCGGTGTTGAAGGTGTTCTGCGGAAATGCGTCGAGACCGAACGTGGCACGCTGCCGACTACCGATTCCCCAGCGAGCACCCGCTTCCGTCGTCCATTCCCGCAGTCTTTCCAATTCGTCGTCACCCCACGAAAAACGTGTGCGGACGGGCTCGGTCGCGGCCAGGTCGAGGACCTCACTGGCTGTGGCCCTGCCGTCGGCCAATTCGAGGAGAGAGCCGAGAACGGCCAGGACAGGATTGGTCTGACGTAATCCGCGGTCTGCCAGCCTTACTCGAAGAAGATGCCCGGGGTGGCCATGGACGCCTTGCCCGAATGCAGCACGAACCAAGGGTGCGTACGTTTCGACGTCCGGGCACATCACGAGTACGTCACGCGGCTGCAATGTCGGGTCGTCCTCGAACAATCGGAGCAGACATTCGCGAAGCACCTCGACCTGCCGTGCCGGCCCGTGGCAAGCGTGGACCTGAACTGTCCCATCAGGTTCCGCTGAAACGCTGGGAGCACGATCTGCGATGACGTCGGCTTTGACCGTCGCCAGGAGGGATTTCGGGCCCGCTGGTTCAGGAAGATGCACCGACTCGAACTCGGCGGCGCCGAGGCTGATCTGAAGTTCACGAACGTCGCGAGCGAGACTCGACAGCAACGGATTGGCGGATATCAGGGCCGACCCGTCTTCCGAACGTCGGATCGCACTTTCACTTCGAGCTGGAATGCGCGAGCTCATCTTGTTCCACAACGCGGGGCTCGGATGCGGGAGCCAGACGTGCACGTCCCGATGCGCGCTCAGGGCGCTCAAGATCATTCGCTGATCGACCGGCAGACGTGTCGGCCCGAAGACCGACAGGCGTTCCGGTAGGTCGACCAAGGCCGGATCCTCGACCAGAGCGCGGCTCACCTGCCCCAATCGATCTGCGGGGCCCGGGAGGTCGATCCTGTCCGCGGCGATGCACCACAAACGTGCCTGCCACTCGAAATCCTCCGAGAGCGGTAACCCATGCCCGTCCGTCAACCGCCCGGCAGCCCAGTCGATCAGCATCTGCGGGCGTTGCGCGGCATAGCTGCGGAAGAGTTCGGTGACATGTGTGGCGGACGCAAACCGTCGACCCTCACGATGGCCTTCGAGATGCTTCGCCAGAACTCCGCACCAGGGCTCGCCCAGCGACTCGTCGATCACATCGAGAACCGTCCACACCAATCGCATCGGCGACCATGGATCGTCGTCTGCGGTGACACCACTGACCGCGGCCACGGACTCCGCGACCAGGCGCGCGGGTGAAGGAAACACGATGTTCGCAGAAATTCCGTCCTTTGCTGACAGTCCCGACGTGCCTAGCTGGGAGGACAGCCGCTGATTGAGCCAACGCTCGACGCCCTTGGCCGGCACCGCGACAGTTTCCCGGGCGAATGGATCCGACAACGGTGTACGGAGGAGCGTGGCCAACGCAGAGACCAACGTGTCCGAACGCTCGGCCCGGTACAACTTCAGCAATCTTCGCTCCCCTCACTACGTCCAGAGGTCCATCTCACCACGGCGCTGTGACAGACACGCCGAACCAGCCTCACGCAGCGGTGACGCGCAGGCAACATGACCGCAACCGGACGTTCGTACTGTGCGGGAATGACCAGTCCCGTCACCACACCTCGCCCCGCTGGAACCGGTCTCGACATCTCCGGCCTCGGCAAGACCTTCGAGATGGGACGTCGGTCGGTGACCGCGCTGACCGACGTGTCCCTCCAAACCAGCGAAGGCTCCTTTCTGTCTCTGCTCGGGCCGTCCGGTTGCGGGAAGTCCACCGTTCTCCGCATTCTTGCGGGCCTCGATACTCCGACGTCGGGAACGGCCCTTGTCAACGGGCAGTCCCCCGCCGAATTGCGCAAGCGTCGCGAACTCGGAATCGCGTTCCAGGATTCGGCTTTGCTGCCGTGGCGGACGGTGACCTCCAACATCAAACTGCCGCTTCAGGTGGCCGGCATCGATCCCGACCCCGACCAGATCGCCGACCTGATCGCGCTCGTCGGCCTCGAAGGATTCGAGAAGGCCAAGCCCGCTCAATTGTCAGGCGGTATGCGTCAGCGTGTGTCGATCGCACGATCACTCGTCGTCAAGCCGAGCGTCCTACTACTCGACGAGCCGTTCGGCGCGCTCGACGACATGACCAGACAACGGCTCAACATCGAATTGCTCAGAATCTGGACCGAGAAGCCGGCGACCACGTTGATGGTGACGCACGGAATCGCCGAAGCCGTGTTCCTCTCCGACGTCGTGGCCGTAATGACGCCGCGGCCCGGACGCGTCCTCGAAGTCGTGCCGATCGACCTGCCGCGCCCGCGGACACCCGAGATGATGCGGACACCCGAGTTCCACGAGATTCACGATTACCTCTCCGGACTACTCTTCGGAAAAGCAGGCGTCGCATGACAATTACCGATATCGAGAACGTCGCGACCGCTGCGGCGCAGCCATCTGTGCCGCGCCGGATCCGATTGAAGCGTCCGGCGTGGTTCGGCGGTGCAGTCGGCATCTGCGGACTGATCGCTCTCTGGTGGATTCTCTCGGCGGCCGGTGTTGCGGGAGGCACGATTCCGACGCCGTGGGTGGTTGTGTCGACGATGTTCGACGACGGTTGGTCGCTGTACGGACCCAATTTCACCGTCACGGCTTCCGGTGCGCTGCAGGGCTTTTTCTGGGGAAATCTGCTGGCGATCACGCTCGCCGTGCTTGTCGTTCTCATTCCGCCCATCGAGGGATTGGCCACGCAATTGGCAATCCTGAGCTACTGCACACCGCTGTTGGCGCTCGGCCCGATCATCCTGGTCGTCTTCGGCGGCCGGACCCCCACGATCTTTCTCGCCGCGATGTACTGCTTCTTCACCACGATGGTCGGCACGCTTGCGGGCCTGAGATCGGCAGACAAGACGAGCCTCGATCTAGTCGTCGCCTACGGCGGTGGACGTTGGCAGAAGTTCACCAAAGTTCAACTTGTGAGCGCACTTCCGAGCACCTTTGCCGCCCTCAAGATTGCTGCGCCCTCGGCCGTGCTGGGTGCAATTCTCGGTGAGTATCTCGGCGGGGTGGACAGCGGAATCGGCGTCGCACTCACGGCCGCTCAGACGTCGTACAACGTCCCGCGAACGTGGGGAATGGCCATCGCCGCCGCCTTGCTCGCCGGCCTGGGATACGCCGTCGTCGCAGCGATCGCCCGACTCGTCACGCCGTGGACGAGCGCTCCGGGAGCACAGAAATGACCGCGGTACGAGGAACATTGAGATTCCTCGCTCCGATTGCCATCGCCTCGGCGCTGTTGCTTGTCATCTGGGTGGTCTTCCTCAACGCCTTCCCCCAGGTGGGTCCGCGTGTAGGAAAGACGCCGGCCGACGTCTGGGAGTATCTGTTCTCCGGACCGAAATCCGCCGACGCTCGTTCGGGCATCGTCGACAACCTGTTCATCACTCTGCGCGACGCCGGTGTCGGTTTTGCCGTCGGACTGACTGCTGCGCTCGTGGTCGCATCCGTTTTTGTCGTTTCGCGCACTGTCGAACAGACTTTCATGCCCGTTGCGATGCTTCTACGATCTGTCCCTCTCGTTGCGATGACCCCGATCATCGTCCTGATATTCGGGCGCGGAATCGCGGGTGTGACGGTCATGGTTGCGATTGTGGTGTTCTTCCCTGCCCTTGTCATGATCATGGTCGGTCTGCGCGCCGCTCCGGCTCAGGCACAAGACCTCATTGCCGCGTACGGCGGGAGTCGTTGGACCGCATTGCGAATGGTGTCCGTACCGTCCGCACTTCCGGCGGTGTTTGCCGCCGCTAGGGTGTCAGTGCCCGGCGCTTTGATCGGAGCACTGATCGGCGAATGGCTCGGTAGCGGTCAAGGTTTGGGCTCGAGCATGATCAAAGCCATACCGCGCTACCAGTACAACGAACTGTGGGCATCGATCGTAGTGATCACCGTGGTGTCCATCATCCTCTACGCCGTGGTCGGGATCTTCGAAAACATCGCTCTGTCTCGTTTCGGTCCTTCGGCAGGCAAGTCGTGACATCTGTTAACACGACCTCAATAAACTCTGTCTCCCAAGCAAACTGAACGAAACCGACTGGCCCTAGTGTTCCGATTCATGACGCCATTCAAGCCCGTCCGCCAACTGGACCGCAGGGCCTTCTTCCGCTACTCCGCGCTGACCGGCATCGCAGTCGCCGGTAGTGCATCATTGCTCGCGTGCAGCAATGACTCCAGCAGTTCGAGTGGCGGAACCACGGACGACGGTTCCGAATTCGGAACAGTTGCAGTGCAGTTATCCTGGATCAAGAACATCGAGTTCGCCGGCGAGTACTTCGCTCTCGACAAGGGCTACTACAAGAATGCCGGCTTCGGAAATGTCGACCTGGTGGCAGGCGGCGCAGCCGGCACCGGCGTCGAAGCCGGCTTGGACACCGGCAAGGTGTGGATCGGAATGTCCGCACCGCAGCTCACAGCCCCCGCCGTGCTCGACGGACTGGAGGCAAAGATCGTCGGGGCGACATTCCAGAAGAACCCGTTTGTGATTGTCAGTTCCGCTGCGGCACCGATCAACTCACCACAGGACATGATCGGCAAGAAGATCGGCGTCCAGGATTCCAATCAGCTCGTCTTCGGAGCTCTCCTGGCAGCCAACGGCCTGACCGAAAGCCAGATGACGATCGTGCCCGCGCAGTTCGATCCGAGCCCCCTGGCAAACGGCGAGGTGGACGGCTGGGTCTCCTACGTGACCAACGAGCCGATCACACTGGCCGCCAAAGGTTTCCCCAACGCCCACTTCCTCTTCGCGGACTACAACCTGCCGTTGGTCGCCGAATCGTTCACGGTTCTCCAGTCCACCATCGACAACGAGAGAGACAAGCTCAAGGCATTTCTCAAGGCCGAGATCCAGGGATGGAAGGATGCGGTCGCCGATCCAGCAGAGTCGGCACGCCTAGCCGTCGAGGTCTACGGCAAGGACCAGAACCTGGAACTCGAAGAGCAGATCAAGGAAGCCACCGCACAGAACGATCTCGTGGTGTCGGCAGATACCAAAGCCAACGGGTTGTTCACGATGACACCCCAACTGATCGAACAGAACATCGCGGCACTGTCGAAAGCGGGACTGGAGATTACAGCGGACCAACTGTTCGACATGTCAATCCTAGAAGAGGTGTACGCCGAGAATCCGAGCCTGATCTGACCTCCACGTCAGCCGAAGATCGACCTGAGATTGGCATTGATCAACGTATTGAGCCGCTTTCGCATGCTGACAACATCCGGCTCAGACAGTATCGGATCGTCGAGGAAGAGCGTCCAACGCAGCATCGTGCTGTTTCCGATCGCCTCGATGTCGAATCGGATGACGGCGTCGGGGCGGTCCGGCCAGATCGACGACCAGATAACCAACTCCGGTTCTACAGCCCTGACGATCTCCGGTGCGATCTCGCTCTCGAGCAGTTCCAGCCAGTGCCGGGCGGGCTGGCGGTGCGGATCGATCAACTCTTCGAACATGAAGCGCGCAGGCGGCGGCTGGCTCCGGCGCCTCGTCGCGACTTGCTGCATGGCTCGAGCGTAACCGCCTACTAGTGGCATGCCAGTTCCTTCACCGTGCTGGATCCACGAAAACTGGGATAAACCGGGCACCGACGGAGGACACTCAGGAGCACATCCGTCTGGGAGGGCCGCTCATGCGTAAACGCCATCAAGTTCTGCTTGCAGTTTCCGCAGCGATCGGACTGTCGCTGACGCCGATCAATGCGTCGGCAACACCGAGCACGGGGGTGCACGGCGAAATTCTCGGGCAAGTGACTTTCGACGGCAAGGATTACGTCCTGCGCCAGATCACCATCGACCCCGGCGGTTCCACCGGTTGGCACTTCCATGACGGGACGCTCTACGCACTGATCGCGCAGGGCACGCTGAGCCACTACCGATCCGATTGCTCCGTCGACGGGATCTACAGCGCGGGAAATACATTGATCGAACCCAGCGGTTCGGACCATGTCCACATCGGAAACAACTCTCAGACAACACCACTGGTTCTCGAGGTCATTTACGTCAATCCGGCGGGGAGCCCCCTCTCTGAGGATGCTGCGCCTCCCAACTGCCAACTACCCGGCTGACGGCGCCGAAGCCGTAAACCGCACCGGCATCGATTCGAGTCCGGACACGAAGTTGGCGGCGCGTCGCTGCAACGGTGCGTCGGTGGCAAATGCCATGTCCGGCAGCCTGGCGAACAGTTGCTCGAACATGATCCGTCCCTCCAACCTGGCCAGCTGATTCCCCAGACAGAAGTGAGTTCCGAAGCCGAAGGCCACGTGCGGGTTCGGCGTGCGGCCGATATCGAACTGTTCGGCGTTCAGGAACACGGACTCGTCGAAATTTGCCGATTCGAAGAGCAGCAGCATCTTCTCTCCGGCCTTCAGCTGCGCACCGAAGAAATCGGTATCACGGGTCAGGGTTCGAGCCATGTTCTTGATGGGCGACGACCACCGCAGCATCTCCTCCATCGCCATAGGAATGGCATCGGAATCGTCGACCAGCGCGCGATGCTGGTCCGGATGGCGCAGCAACTGTTCCATGCCGCCGCTGAGCACGTGCCGTGTGGTCTCGTCACCGCCGATCAGGATCAGCAGGGATTCGTTGACGATTTCCTGATCGGAGAGGGCCTCGCCGTCGACCTCACTGTGAATCAACGTGCTCACCAAATCGTCGGCCGGGTCGCTCCTCCGCTCGGCGATGGTTCGCATCATGTACGCGGTGAAATCGACGTACGCAGCCATCATGGCCTGCAGTTGCTCCGGGGAAGCGTTGCTTCCCAATGCCTTCACCAGATCGTCCGACCACCGCAGAAACATCGCGCGTTCCTCCGGACGGACACCCAACATGTCGCCGATGACGGCCATGGGAAGCGGTGCTGCCAGGTCTGCGACGAAGTCGGCTTCTCCCTTTTCGCAGACGGCGTCGATCAGTTGATCGCAGATCTCCCGGATACGGCCGGCCTTGGCTTCGACCTTCTTACGTGTGAAACCCGCGTTGACCAGGCGTCGACGCGTGAGGTGCTGCGGGTCGTCCATGTCGATCATCTGCGGCAACGGACCCGTCTCGGGGCGGATGCCACCGGCATTGGAGAACAGTTCGGGATCCCGCTCGGCTGCGACGACGGCGTCGTAGCTCGCGGCCGCGGTGATGCTGTTGGCGTCGTCTCGGTACACGGGCTCGTGATCGCGCATCCAGGCGTACGCGTCGCGCACATTGCCGAGGTCTCCGCTGTAGAAGCGCCCGTCGATCAAATCGAAGGTCGGTCTGGTAGCCATCACTCCGCCTCTCACACAACCCTTGCCTCAATAAGTAGAACCTGTTCCTATATAGCGTGGGGCGTTTTCACCGAAGCCGAACCGGAAAACCTCCAGAATCAGCACGCGAGCCCGCCGGAGCAACGACCAGGAGACACGCATGGACGACGACACCGCCTCAGCGGGCATACCCACTTTCGCCGGCACATCGATACTGGTGACCGGCGGCGGTAGTGGCATCGGTCTGGGCATCGCGCGTTCGCTTGTTGCCTCCGGCGCTCACGTCACGATCTGCGGACGCACCAAGGAGAAACTTGATGCTGCCGCCGAATCGATCCGGCAGTCGAAGCCGGCAGGAACGGTCAGCGTCTGCCCTGCCGACGTCACGATCGAGTCAGACGTCGTCGCCGCTGTCGCCGCGGCGGTGTCCGTCACCGGAAAGCTCGACGGAGTCGTGGCCTGCGCCGGTGGGAACGAAACCATCGCACCGGTCACGCAACTCGACGTCGACGCGTGGCGCCGCACCGTCGACCTCAACGTCACGGGGACCATGCTGACGATCAAGCACGGCGCTCGGGCGCTGGTGGCAGGAGGCGGCGGATCCATCGTCGCGATCTCGTCGATCGCCAGCAGCAACACACATCGCTGGTTCGGCGCGTACGGCGTCTCGAAATCCGGCGTGGATCACCTGGTGCAGTTGGCAGCAGACGAACTGGGTGCCAGCAACATTCGTGTCAACGCGATCCGCCCGGGGCTGACCCGAACGGATCTGGTCGCGCTCATCACCGACGGTGGCCCCATCCTGGACGATTACCTGGCCAACACTCCGCTCGAACGCGTCGGCGAGGTCGAGGACGTCGCCGGACTCGCTTCCTTCCTCCTCGGACCTCAATCCACCTGGATCACCGGGCAGATCATCAACGTCGACGGAGGCCAAATGCTGCGCCGCGGACCGGATTTCCGCTCGATGCTCGAACCCGTCTACGGCTCCGACGGACTCCGCGGGGTGGTCGCGCCATGAGCTACACGATTCTGGGCAAGAAGGTCGAGATGCCCGTCGAAGTTCGCACCGCGTCCGCCTTCATGGCGCTGTACTCCGTACCCAGCGCAACCGCGCAGTCGATCATCGATTACACCGGCTTGACCGTGCTCCAGTACCGCCCCGGCCGGGCGCTGTGCGGCCTGGTTTTTGTCGACTACATCGACGGGGATCTGGGGCCGTACAACGAATTCGGAGTGACATACATGGTGCGCAGCCACACTGCGCCTCCCGAGACCTCGGTGCTGGGAGATCTACGTTCACTCGCTGCCGGAACTGCGGGGGCACTCATTCACGAGTTGCCGGTGGACGGCGAGTTCACCAAGGCCGCCGGCCGGGAGATCTGGGGATTCCCGAAGGTGCTCGCCGAGTTCGACACCGAGCACGTCGGCTCGGTCAAGCGCGGATCCGTCTCTCGCGACGGCAAACTCATCACACAGTTGAGTGTGAAATCCGGCGTCAGCGTGCCTGGCGGCGGAGCCAACATGTCATTGGCCGCGTACTCACATCTCGACGGCGCCACCAGGTGCACGTCGTGGGACATGGCACCGACCGGCGTCAAATCGCGCCCTGGTGGAGCAGAGGTTCAACTGGGCAGTCACCCGATGGCGGCAGAGCTTCGGAAACTTGGACTCCCCCGCCGGGCCCTGATGACCACGACCATCAAAAACCTGGCGATGACGTTCGGGGAGGCCACAACGATCTGAGTGTCGGCCGACGGCACCCCTTTCGGTCACGTGTGACTCGGGCTACACTCCTGGACGGTTGACCAACTCGCGTCAGACCGCCCGAAAGGACACTCGTGCAGATCACCCGACGCACCGTACTGGCAGGCGCTGCCGCCGCACCTGCGCTCGCCGCTCTGTCGACGAGCCAGGCCGTCGCAGCTTCGCCGACACGCTCAGTTTCACCCGCACGCACCGACAAGTCGTCGGCGTCGCTGCAGGTGGGCGTCGGAATTTCCGATGTGACCGGACCGGTCGCCGAAGTCGGCATGATGGGCTACTCAAGCTTCGATCAACGCGCCGAAGGCCTGCACCAGCGAATGCGCGCACGCGCCTTCATCTTCGAGTCCGGCGGGTCACGGGTCGCCTACGTGTGCGTCGACAACTGCATGATCTTCCAGTCCGTTCACGACGAGGTCCTGCGCCGACTGGCCGGGAGGTTCGGTGACATCTACACCGAACGCAACGTCATGTTGACGGCCATCCATTCACACGCGGCATGTGGTGGGGCCTCGCACAACTACGCGTACAACCTCGCAGTTCTCGGCTTCGAATTGCAGGTGTTCGAAGCCGAGGTCAACGGCATGGTCGAGGCGATCAGCGCTGCACACGAGAACCTGGCGCCAGGCACGGTCCGTTTCGGGCGGTCCGATCTCACCGATGCCAGCGTCAACCGCTCGCGAGTGGCATTCGACCTCAATCCCGAAGAGGACAAGGCCTACTACCCCGGCGGCAACGATCATCACATGCGTGTCCTGCGGATCAGCGGGGGCGGCAAGGACATCGGAGCGATCAACTGGTTCGCGACCCACTGCGCCTCGCTCACGAACGAGAACCATCTCATCTCCGGGGACAACAAGGGCGCCGCGGCGTACTTCTGGGAGCACGACGACCAGGGTGTGCGCTACCTCGACGGCGACGCCAGTTTCATCGCCGCTTTTCCGCAGACCAACAGCGGCGACATGTCACCCAACCTCTTCCTCGAGCCCGGCCGCGGACCGACCGACGACGAATTCGAGAATGCACGCATCATCGGGCTCCGCCAGGTAGCGGCGGCTCAAACTGCCTTCGACTCGGCCTCCGAAACCGTGGCCGGTGGCGTGGACAGTCGGATCATGTACCTGGACATGGCCAATCAGGTGGTGAGCGGAAGATTCACCCCGGATGGGCGCGAACACCGCACCGCACCGGCCGCGATCGGCGCGGCAATGAGCGCCGGAAGCGTCGAGGACGGACCGGCAATTCCGATCTTCCCCGAGGGCACCCGAAACCCCATGATCGACGCCTTGGGTGGTATGGATGCTCCTGTGCCTCAATGGCTTCAGGACGCACAGTCCCCCAAGCTCGTAGTCGTTCCGGTCGGCCTGCTGCCACCGGGCGGATGGGTGCCGAACGTACTCAAGATCCAGATCCTGCGGATCGGCCAGTTCTACATCGTCGGTGGCCCTGCGGAATTCACCATCGTCTCCGGATTACGGGTGCGTCGAACCGTCGCCGAGGAGCTTGGGGTCCCCCTCGAGAACGTCATCTTCCAGGGATACGCGAACTCGTACTCGAGCTACTGCACCACACCACAGGAATACGATTCGCAGCAATACGAGGGCGGTTCGACGATGTTCGGTCGTTACACGCTGCCGGCCTATCAGCAGGGGTATGCCGCCCTTGCAGCCGCGATGCGCGACGGCACCGAACCCCCTCGCGGCCCCGCGCCCGCCGACCTATCCGGGTTCCAACCCAGCTTCGGGCCTGGCGTCGACTTCGACGAGCCCTTGCCTGGAACACAATTCGGCGATGCAACCGTCCAGCCCGGCGACAGCTCACCGGGTGCGCAGGTTGCCGTCGAGTTCGTCACCGGCCACCCCAAGAACGACACTCACCGAAACGGGACCTTCTACGAGATCCAGCGCAATACCGGCGGATCCTGGACGCGCGTGGCAGACGACAACGACTGGTCCACCAAACTGCATTGGCGGCGGGTCGGGAGCAACGGTTCCGTCGTGCGCATCACGTGGGATGTTCCGGCCGATACTCCGGCGGGTACGTATCGAGTCCAACACTTCGGTGCGTCGAAGGCTCGGGGTAGCGGCGCGATCTCGCCCTTCTCCGGGGTGACCGCCGAATTCCGCCTCACCTGACTCGCAGTGGCTAGGTTCAGGCTGCGGTCGGGTGTAGCGAGGTGCTCGACGTCGACTGCTCTGACGCTGCCGGGCGGTCGATCTTCGCCGCGACGATCAGGACCAGCAGACCGGCGACGGTGACTGCCGCTCCCATCCAGATCGGGGAGGTGAAGCCGAGTCCCGCGGCGATGGTGATTCCGCCCAGCCATGCGCCGAGCGCGTTGCCGACGTTGAAGGCGGCGATGTTGGCACCTGAGGCCATGGTCGGTGCTGCCGACGCGTAGTTCATGATCCGCATCTGCAGACCGGGAACCGTCGCAAAACCGAAGGCGCCCATGAAGAACAGCGAGATCACGGTCATGACCTTGCTCTCGGCGGTAGCGGCGAACACGATCAGAACGATGGTCAGGATCGCGAGAATCCAGACCAGTGCCTTCGTCAGCGAGCGGTCGGCAGCCTTGGCGCCGAGGAAGTTACCGACGAACAGGCCCGAGCCGAAGAGGATGAGCAGCCACGGAACGCTGGACGTCGCGAATCCCGTTACCTCGGTGAGTGTGAAGGCGATGTAGGTGAAGGCTCCGAACATTCCGCCGTAGCCGAGGATGGTGATGGCAATCGAGAGCCAAACCTGCTTGTTGCGGAACGCCCCCAACTCTCCGCGCAATCCGCCGCCGGTCGTGCTTGCGGGCGTCGTCGGGACGAGTGCTGCAATTCCGATCAGAGCGATGACGCCGATGACGGTGATAGCCCAGAACGTCGAGCGCCATCCGAGTTGCTGGCCCAGCAGCGTGCCGAACGGAACGCCGAGAACATTGGCGATGGTCAGGCCCGCGAACATCATCGCGATGGCGCCGGCGCGCTTGTTGGGCGCGACCATGTCGGCGGCAACCACCGAGCCGATTCCGAAGAACGCACCGTGGCACAGCGCCGCGACGATGCGTCCGCCCATCATGACCTCGTACGACGGCGCGAGCGCGGACATCAGGTTGCCGATGATGAACAGCACCATGAGCGAGAGAAGGACCTTCTTGCGCTCGAAGCGGGTGACGGCAGCGGTCAGGAGGATCGCGCCGATCGCCACCGACAGTGCGTAGCCCGAGATCAGGTAGCCCGCGACGGACTCGGTGACCTCGAAGTCGGCCGATACCTCGGGCAGGAGGCCCATGATGACAAATTCGGTGAGGCCGATCCCGAACCCGCCCATAGCGAGGGCAATGAGACCCAATGGCATCTCGATGTTCCTTTCACAGATTAACGCGCAAGCCGTTAGCGGGCGTATGCAGTAGTTGCAGGCGCGCTATAAATAGTTGCACGCGCGCGCTACATGCGCAAGCTGGTAACCTTGAGCGGCACGAAACGGACAAGGAGAATCACATGGGGATCGCCGACGACGCCGTCGAAATCCGTTCGCAAGGGTGGCGCACGCTCGCAGCACTGCACGGCGCGCTCGACACCGAACTGGAACGCGCCCTCCAGCGTGAGCACAAATTGTCCGTCGTCGAATACACCGTGCTCGACGCACTGAGCCGCCAGGACGGCTGGCACATGCGCATGGCCCAGTTGGCCCGCGCTGCCGCACTGAGCAGCAGCGCCACGACGCGCTTGGTCAATCGACTCGAAGATCGTGGGCTACTGACGCGCATCCTGTGCGCCGACGACCGTCGAGGCATCTACACGGAGTTGACGCCGGCCGGCCGCGAGCTTCTCGAAAACGCCCGGCCGACGCACGACGCCACCCTCGAAGCCGCACTCGACGAGGCATGCAAGACACCCGAACTCGCGCCGTTGGTGCGCGCCCTCCACGAACTCCCTGTCGGCTAGAAGTCCGCCGGAAGCAGGGCACGCTCTTTGATGCCCGAGACCACCTGATCGACAAACACACCCGCGTCGACGACTGCCCGCCCACCACGCGCGGGGACCAGAACGTCGACGGTGCCGCCGTGCACCTCGTTGTCCCCGATCACCGCGATATACGGATCCCGGTGGGTGCGGGTCTCGCGGATGCGACGTCCCAACGATCCGCCCTTCGAACCTTTCGATCAAAAGCGCAGTCATACGTTCCATCGACCCGAGCAAGCCCCGATGGATCATGACGGGGCGAGCCTTGGATCCGTCCTCGGCGGTGTACCCGAGTTCGAACCGCTCCGGTTGGTTGAAGTCGAGTTGCACGGTCGAGAGTGTTTCCTCGCGGCCGTGCGCGGTCTCGTACTTGGACGTCGATCTTGGGACCGTAGAACGCTGCCTCCCCCTTTGCTTCCACGTACTCGATCGAGCGTGCATTCGGTGCTCGGCGAAGTTGATCCTCGGCGTCCGCCCACTGCTCGTCGGCGCCGAGGTACTGTCCCTCTCCCCTCTGATCGAGAGGCGGTACTTCCGTTCGGCAATCCCCAGAGTCGAGTAGCAGCGCTCGAGATTGATCTGTCTGACGCGGTTCAGCCCACTGAGAACTCCGGAGAGTTCACTGCGAAACATCGAGCCGAGTTCACGAACGCGGAAAGGTAGCTCGCGATAACTACGACCGCGAGCGGCGAATACCTGAGCGCGATGAGGACAGTTAGCCGGACGAAGGAGAAATGACTCTCCGCCTATCTTCATTTCAGGGAACATGTCGTCCGAGAACTTGGACCAATGCCCAGATCTCTCGTACAACTCTTTCTTCGCCATAACGGGGGTATAGACACCCCGGCAACCGGATCGCGCTGCTTGCTCGGCGGCGAACTTTTCGACTTCGCTCCTGATGATCGCGCCGTCCGGTAACCAGAGTGGGAGGCCCGCTCCGACGATGGGGGTGGTGGCGAAAAACTCCAGCTCGCACCCGAGTTCGCGGAGGTCAACGCTCATGAGAGCTCTCCAAATCGTTCAAGGGGAGACACACGGAGCGAAGAATCAAGAAAACACCCGGGGCGAAAACTCACGGGGCTGAAAGGGTTCGGTCAGCAGTTGCTAAACGAAGCGCCGGAAGAGAACCGGCGTCGTCGTGCTGTGCGCAATACTGACCATGTACGCGAGGTTACATCAACTTCCGACCCACCTACAGCCCGAATTGTCGGGCCTCTATGCTGACGCAACTGGGAAGGCGCAGCAGTAGCCAACGAAACACCCACGAAGAGCGAAGTTTCGGCAATCATGTCCGAACGTGAGGTTCTCGGATATGAGGAGGATGTGCGACGGTGCCGGACCACTTGCTCGAACAGTTGATCACCATTCCTTTGTTCACAGGAATCATCGGGTACATCACCAATTGGTCGGGCGTCCTGATGCTCTTTGCGCCGATCAACTTCCACGGGATCAAAGTGCCCGGCCTCAAACTGCTCTTCCCATTCCTCCCCCGGCGCGTCCAGGTGATCCCCGCGATCACGAGCGACGGCCGATTCGGATGGCAAGGCATCGTCCCCTCCCGTGCGGAGAAGATGGCGTCGATCGCCGTCGACAAATCCCTCGCGAAAGTCGGCAGCATCGCCGACTTCTACCGCGTCCTGGACCCGGACAGCATCGCCGAGCATTTGGTGAACATCTCGCGCAGTGAAGTGCGCGGCGTGGTCACCAGAATCATGACGGCCGAAAATCCTCAGCTGTGGCACAACCTTCCGACGTCGGTGAAGGAAGCCGTCTTCCGCAAGGTAGAGGACGATCTGCCGGCCAGCGTGCGCATGATCACCGACCGCATCGAAGAAGACATCGACGAGTTCATCGACGCGAAGCTGATGGTGATCCGCTACCTCTCCTCGCATCCCAAACTGCTCAACGACATCTTCCGCACGATGGGCAACAAAGAACTCCGGTTCATGCAGAACTTCGGCTTCTACTTCGGCTTCCCGATGGGCTTCGTGCTTGTCGGGATCCTCCACCTGGTTCCGCAGTGGTGGGTGCTTCCCATCGGTGGCGTGATCATCGGATACATCGTGAACTACCTCGGCATCACGATGATCTTCGAACCGATCACCCCCAGCCGTTGGGTGCCGTGGAGGCAGGGACTCTTCCTGAAGCGACGCACCGAGATCATCGCCGGGTACGCAAAAACCCTCGCTGATCACGTCGTGACGCTCGAGAACATCGGCACCGAACTCCTCGAAGGTCCCCGTTCGGACCGAACGCGGCGGATGCTCGATCAGGTACTGCGCGAATCCGTCGACGACGCAGCCGGCTGGGCAAAGTCGGTGGTCAAGATGACCGTCGGTTCGCAGAGCTACAAGCGTCTGCCCGGCCTGGCCACCACCGAAGTGCTCGACCTGTACCCAAGGGTCTTCGAGGACGCGGAGTTCGCCGAGAACCAGTCGGAGAAGATTCGTGTCTTCGTCACCGAACGCATGAGCATCCTTTCACCGGAAGATTTCAGCGAACTACTACGCTCAGCCGTCAAGCAGGACGAGTGGTTGTTGTTCGTACACGGGGCCGTGCTGGGCTCGTTTGCCGGTTTCCTACACCTCGCAATATTCGGAGTATGAGCATGAGTGAGCACGACCATCGCATGATCGTCGAAGCGGAATCGTACGACTGGGCTGCGGACATCACGCCGGTCGAATCCGTCGAAAAGCGTCTGATCCGTAGCCTTGTCGGGCTGACCGCCACGACGACGCTCACGTCGATCAAGTTGACAGGATGGGCTTTCGGAACGGCGAAGGAGGCGACGCGGCAGATCGTTCAGGCCGCCGCCGAAGCCGCGGCAGAGGCTGCGGAATCCGCCAACGTGAATTCCGAACGTCGGGCCGAGAACTCCAACGGAGACGGCTCGCGGACGGAGAATCTGCGGGCAGCGATGGCAACTCGTACCAATCGCAAACAGAGCGTCGAGGCCACTCTCGCGGCGCTGCGGGCACGCGGCGACAGGTTGCTGGACCGTTCCGCGGACGTGACCGATCGCGACGATCTGCACCCGGCCTACGACCGGATCCTCGACGAGATCGCACCCGACGAAGCCCGAATTCTTCGGCTGTTGGCCACCTCCGGTGCGCAACCGAGCGTCGATGTGCGCACGGCCCGGCCGTTCGGAGTCGGCTCGGAGATGATCGACGAGGGTCTGTCGATGATCGGAGAACTGGCGGGATGTCGACATCTGGACCGCATCAGCGCTTACCTGAACAACCTGCATCGGCTCGGTTTGGTGGCGTTCTCACGCGAGCCCGTCGAGGCCGACCGGTACCAGGTGGTCGAGGTGCAGCCGTCGGTGATCGAAGCGGTCAAACGTGCAGGAAGATCCAACAGGATTGTGCGTCGTAGCATCCTGTTGACGCCGTTCGGTGACGACTTCTGTCATACCTGTTTTTCACTGTAGGGCCTCCGGCCCTGTGCGCCTTTTTGGTAGTGGTAACTACCAAAAGGCGCACAGGGGGGTGCCCCTAAAGCCAGGTATCTTCTGTCGTGGTCGTCAGGAACGCTTCCAGATCGTCACGCCAGGTAGCCGGTACAGTCTTGTCCGGCTCGATGCCCGTGTACTGCCCACGATAGAAGAGCAGCGGGCGTTCGGTTTTGATCTCACTCATCGACGACACACGTCCGAAGACGACGTAGTGATCGCCGCCGTCGTGGACGGTTTCCACCGTGCAGTCGATGTGTGCCAGGGACTTTTCGATGATCGGCGAGCCCAGAGGTGATGGCGTCCAATCGATACCGGCGAACTTGTCCGGCTCACGTGACCCGAAACGAGCACATACCGCTTGCTGTTCCTCCGCCAACACGTTGACGGCGAACTTCCCGGTCCGCTCGATCGCCGCCCACGACCGAGAGCCCTTGGTGGGGCAGAACAACACCAAAGGCGGGTCGAGTGACAGGGCGGCAAAAGACTGGCACGCGAACCCGACGGGCTCACCTTCGTCGACTGTCGTGATGATGGTGATACCCGTGCAGAACTGCCCGAGAACCGTGCGGAACTGGCGTGGATCGATCGCCTGCTCCGCACTCACCGACGCGTCGGGCGAACTCACGGCTTCATTCCCACCGTGAAGTCGTGACCCCACAGGCTCACGGCCGTACTTTCCCTCGCGATCCAGTTTTCGTCCTCGACCTCGAGCCCCTCACAACCGAATTCGATGTCGAACCCGCCCGGAGTCTTCATGTAGAACGAGAGCATCTCGTCGTTGACGTGGCGACCGAGCGTCGCCGACATCTTGACCTTCTTGCGCAGTGCTCGGTCGAGGCACAGTCCGACGTCGTCGGAGTTCTCCACCTCGAGCATCAGGTGCACGATGCCCGTCGGGTTGGGCAACGGCAGGAACGCCAAGCTGTGGTGACGCGGGTTGCAGCCGAGGAACCTCAGCCACGCCGGGTCGCCGTCCGCGGGCCGGCCGACCATCTGCGGAGGCAGACGCATCGAATCGCGAAGTTTGAATCCGAGTACGTCGCGATAGAACCGCAGCGAAGCGTCGTCGTCGTCGGTGGTGAGCACAACGTGGCCGAGCCCCTGCTCGCCCGTCACGAACCTGTGCCCGTACGGGCTCACGATCCGGCGGTGTTCGAGAGCAGCGCCGTGGAAGACCTCGAGGGAGTTGCCCGAGGTGTCCTCGAACGCGATCATCTCGACGACGCGACGGTCCTTGAGCTGCTCCGCCGTGCCTTCCTTGAACGGAACACCGGCTGCCGACAACCTGTCACGGATATCCTGCAGCTCAGCCGCATTCGCGGTTTCCCAACCCGAGACGAGCAGACGGTCCGTGTCGTTCGGAACGATGACAAGACGCGCCGGGAAGTCGTCCATCCGCAGATACAGCGATTCCGCGTCGACGCCCTTGCCCTCGATCATTCCGAGGATCTTGAGTCCGTACTCGCGCCACGCGGCCATGTCGGTGGCACCAATGCGCATGTACGCCAGAGATCGAATACCCATCATTTACCTCCGTCGAGCAGGAAGTCGGTTGCGAGCCGGTTGAATTCGTCGAACTTCTCGAGCTGCGCCCAGTGACCGCAACCGCCGAAGACGTGGAGCTGCGCGCGCGGGATCATCTTGAGCGCGACCAGTGCGCCGTCGAGGGGGTTGACCCGATCCTCACGGCCCCAGATCAGCAACACGCGCTGACGAAGCTTGTACGCCTCGCGCCAGAGCATGCCGAGCTCGAAGTCGCCGCTGGAGAAGGACTTACCCATCGCCTTGGCCGCAGCCAGCGACTCGGGAGTGCTGGCGGCAGCAAAGCGTTCGTCGACGAGTTCCGGCGTGATCAGCTTCTGATCGAAGACCATGATCCGCAGGAATGCTTCGAGGTTCTCACGTGTGGGCTGGTAGCTGAACTTCCCGAGGTTCTTGACGCCCTCGGTGGGGTCCGGCGCAAACAGGTTGACACTGAGACCGCCGGGGCCCATCAGAACGAGGCGACCGGCACGGTCCGGGTAGTCGAGCGCAAAGCGAACGGCAGCGCCACCACCGAGCGAATTGCCCAGCAGATCAACGCGACCGGTGATCTCGAGCGTGTCCAGGAGATCGTTGAGCGCCGACGCACTGTGAACGAAGTACTGCGGATGCTCCGTCGGCTTGTCGGACTGCCCGTAACCGGGCTGATCGACCGCGATGACGTGAAAGCTCTTCGCCAACACCGGAATGTTGCGGGCAAAGTTCGACCACGACGACGCACCTGGGCCACCGCCGTGCAGCAGCACGATGGTCTTGTCGTTGCCGACGCCTGCCTCGTGAAAATGCAGTTTCAGATCGGGGCGCACTTGCGCGAACCGTGAGGTGGACTCGTAGGTGAGGGCTTCTTCGGTGGTTGTCACTGAGCCTCCTCTAGACCATCGTGTCGGTGATCGGCAGACCGAATTCGCCGGTTCCGAACATGACGTAAGCGCGTTCGGGATCGTTCGCGGCGTGGACGCGACCAGCGTGAGCGTCACGCCAGAAACGCTGAATCGGCGTGCCGTTCTGCAGCGCCGTGGCACCGGAGTTCTCGAAGAGCTTGTCGATCGAAGCGATCGCACGGCCAGTGGCGCGCACCTGGTCACGTCGAGCGCGCAGCCGCAGTTCCATCGGAACCTCTTCGCCCGCAAGGATCAACGCGTACTCGTCGGCGACGTTGCCGGAGAGCTGACGCCACGCGGCGTCGATGTCGCTGGACGCCTCGGCGATGCGCACCTTGGCGAACGGATCGTCCTTCGACTTCTCGCCGGCGAACGCAGCGCGAACGCGCTTGCCCTGGTGCTCGACGTGCGCTTCGTAAGCGCCGTATGCCATTCCGACGATCGGTGCCGAGATCGTGGTGGGGTGAATGGTTCCCCACGGCATCTTGTAGACCGGTGCGGTGTTCTTCTCGAGGCCCGGGGCGGTCAGCTCACTCATCGCCCGGAAGCTCAGCACGCGATGCGTAGGAACAAAAACATCCTTGACCACAACGGTATTGGAGCCGGTTCCACGCAGGCCGACCACATTCCACACGTCGTCGATCTGGTAGTCCTCGCGAGGAATCAGGTAGCTCACAAAATCGACTGCGCGGCCATCCTTGAACACCGGGCCACCGAGAACAGCCCAGCTGGCATGGTCACAACCCGAGGACCAAGCCCAAGCGCCGTTGACCTTGTATCCACCCTCCACTACTTCACCCATACCCATCGGGGCGTAAGAGGACGAGATTCGAACGTCAGTGTCGTTGCCCCACACGTCTTCCTGCGCCTGCTGAGAGAAGAGGGCGAGGTGCCAGTTGTGTACCCCGATAATCGAGGAGACCCACCCTGTGGAACCGCACGCGCTGGCGATCTTCTTGACCGCGGAGTAGAACAGCACCGGATCGGCTTCGTATCCGCCCCACTGCTTCGGCTGCAGCAAGCGGAAAAAGCCTGTTTCCTGAAGAGCCTTGATGGACTCGTCGGGGATACGACGCAGATCCTCGGTCTCCTGTGCGCGCTCGCGCAGTGCCGGCAGTAGTGCGTCGAGCCTCTGCATCACCTCATGGCTGTCATGGTTACCCACTTCGACGCTCCCGTCTTCCTCGATCGGTTGGTTCACTTACACTTGAGACTAGAACACGTTCTCTTTTCTGTCGAGACGCTGACAAAGGTCCCGTTTGTGGCCGCAATGCTGTAACAAGTGCCCCCAAAATCTGGCGGAACCGGATCGAGTTCTATAACGTGTTCTACTAACAGCTAGAAGGGATGTGAGGTCACAATGGCGCAGATTCGCGAGATCGACGTCGGAACGGTGCAGACTCGTTTCGCCCGCGGTTGGCACTGCCTGGGTCTACTGAAGACCTTCAAGGACGGCAAACCGCACGCGATCGAGGCTTTCGGTACGAAGCTCGTGGTGTTCGCCGACAGCAAGGGCGACATCAAAGTTCTCGACGGATACTGCCGTCACATGGGCGGTGACCTCACACAAGGCGAGGTCAAGGGCGATTCCATCGCTTGCCCCTTCCACGACTGGCGTTGGGGCGGCAACGGAAAGTGCACCGGCATTCCTTATGCCCGCCGCGTGCCTCCGCTCGCACGTACCCGCGCGTGGACGACCCTCGAGCAGAACGGTCAGCTCTTCGTCTGGAACGACCCCGAGGGCAACCCACCGCCCGAGGAGATCGTGATTCCTCGTATCGAGGGCGCGTACAGCGACGAATGGACCGACTGGACCTGGAACTCCATGGTCATCGAGGGTTCCAACTGCCGCGAGATCATCGACAACGTGGTCGACATGGCGCACTTCTACTACATCCACTACGCCTTCCCGACGTACTTCAAGAACGTCTTCGAAGGTGAGATCGCCACTCAGTACCTCAACACCACGGGCCGTCCCGACATCGGAATGGCCTCCCAGTACGGCGGCGACACGCTGCTTCGCTCCGAAGCTGCGTATTACGGACCGTCGTACATGGTCAATCCCCTGTGGAACAGCTACAGCGGATACGAGGTCGAGAGTGTGCTGATCAACTGCCACTACCCGATCAGCCCGGATTCGTTCGTGCTGCAGTGGGGCGTGACGGTGAAGAAGCCGACGGGCGTCTCGGACGAGATGGCCGACAAGTTGGCCGGCAAGTTCACCGAGGGCATCAGCGAGGGATTCCTGCAGGACGTCGCGATCTGGAAGAACAAGACCAAGATCGAGAATCCCCTTCTCTGCGAAGAAGACGGCCCCGTCTACCAGCTACGACGCTGGTACGAGCAGTTCTACGTGGACAAGGCCGACGTCACCGAGAAGATGACGCAGCGCTTCGAGTTCGAGGTGGACACCACCAAGGCAAACGAAGCCTGGCACGCCGAGGTCGAGGAAAACCTCGCACGCCAGAAGGCCGAGAAGGAAGCTGCAGCAGAAGCGGCAAAGAAGGAAGCAGAGGTCTAGTCGTGAGCGCCTCGATCGGAACCGACGCACGGTGGGCTCGTTGGGCCAAGGCACCGGATTTTGCCGGGCAAACGGCACGGCTCGAGGCGATCGCGGCCCAGACGATCGAGGACAAGCACGAATACCTCGACTCGGGTCTGCAGGAAGTCGACTGCAAGGCATGCGGTGCCTGCGTACTGGTTCGCAAGAACACGTACAAGCACACCAGCGTTCAGTGGACTTCCGACCCGGCGCTGCGTTGCCACACCTTTAAAGAAGCAATTGCTTCCGGTCAGTCGACGGCATTGAAAGACGGATGCCCGAAGCTGCACGACAGCATCGCCGACGCGGTCAGGGACGGCACCATCACAGTGCGTGACCCCGAGGTCAGCTGACCGAAACCAACCAACGAGGGCCGATCCGCACTGGGTCGGCCCTCGTTTTGCATCCGGTATCCGTTTCAGGCTGCTCCCGAACCGATGACCTGATCGAGAAACGGCCCGAACATCTCCCCCAGGTTCTCGGCGATCTGATCGGGAGCACCGAAGGACAACGTCACGTGACTGATCGCCAGACGCACTATCGTGCCGCCGAACATCTCGGCATGGATGCGGTCGACGTTCGCCCAACTGGTCATGAAGATCTCGGCCAACCTCGCGCTCGCATGTTCGAGCAGCGGAGTCCCGTCGGTGGTGACCAGGCTCAGCAGGTCATGTTGCGGACGGGGACCGACAATACTGACCACCATCGGATCCCGGGCACCGGCGTCGAAGAAGGCACGGAAGGCTGCCGAGACCGCGCCCCGCGGATCCGAATGATGCAGCGTTACTTCGCGTTCCACCTCTTCGAGAAACTCGTCGACAAACCGGATGAGGTATCCGGACGCCAATCCTTGGCGAGACGTGAACTCCTTGTACAACGTCTGCCGGCTCATACCCGCAGCTTCCGCGATATGCGCCATCGTGATGTCGCTCCACGATTTCTCGGTCAAGAGTTCGCGTGTGGCGTCGAGCGCTGACGCACGGAGAAGTTGACGAGCTGCCTCGTGGTACGGGACACGGGCACGAGCGGTGGACATATCGGGAAGATTTCCATCGCCCGTGCTCGGTGTCAAAACGGTGGACACGCAAGCCGCAGAAGTCACGAGCCCACTCAACGCACAGGTGCGGGGAGAAGGCCCGCTGCAAGTTCGGTCAGATCACTGTTCGAATCGGCGAGTACGTCGACACTGAAGTCCGCGGAGCGTTCAATCAGGGTTCGAACGGCGCGAATGTCCTTCGGCCGCCCCACGCTCACAGCACCGACGATACCTCCGTCGCGCATGCAGATCGCAGTGAAGTCGTAGGAGTTCACGTCTCCTCGCACAATCACGGTGTCGTCCGCGCCTGGCCAACCTGCTACCTGAATGTTTCGGCCGAATTGGTTCGACCAACTCCATGGGACAGATTCGAAGGGTTCTTCCTTCCCGACGATGGTCTTGGCAACTGCGACGGCGTGGTCCTGCGCGGTGTTCCAGTGCTCACCGCGGTGCATGCCGCCGAGGAAACCGTTGGGCACGTTGGCCACATCGCCGATCGCGTACACATTATCGACAGACGTCCTGAGGTATCCGTCTACCGAAATCCCGTTGTCCACTCCAATACCCGCAGCAGCAGCCATATCGGTATCGGGCAAGGATCCGATTGCAACCACGGCCAAGTCCGCTGTCCACTCGCGTCCGTCACGCGCGCGTGCGGTGACACCGTCGGCACCTGTCGTCAGCGTCTCGAGGTCGACTCCCGTCTGCAAGTCGACGCCTGCCAAGGCGTGCAGCGCGGCGATCTTCTCCGCTATCGACGGTGGAAGCAGCCTGGACAGGGGCAGCGGTTGCGCTTCGAGAACCTGCACACTGCAACCCAAGTCTCGTGCCGTTGATGCCACCTCCGATCCGATCAAGCCACCGCCGACCACCAGTAGCGAGGATCCTTCGATCAGCTGGGATTGCAAGCGTCGCATGTCTGCGATATCCCGAAGATAGTGAACGCGCTCGGAGTCTTCAGCGGCCAATCGTCGGGACCGTCCACCCGTGGCAAGAATCAGAACGTCGTAGGCGACGCTGTCCCCGTCGGCTGAAAGCACTGTGCGGGCATCTGTGTCGATTGCGGTAACAGTCGCGCCGATCCGAAGGTCGATACCCTGTTCGGCCCAGAACGTCGACGGCCGCAACCGAACCCGATCGATCGACGCTTTCCCGGACAGTAGTTCCTTCGACAACGCCGGGCGTCGGTACGGCTCCTCGGGTTCGCTGCCGATCAGAATGATGCTGCCGCCGAACCCTTCCTTGCGCAGGGCCTGCGCCGCACCGGAACCGGCGATGCCCGTGCCCACGATCACGACGGTGCGTGTGTCGGGCTCGCTGACCGCTGTCATCAGCGGTCCACCTCCACCATTTCGAAATCGACTTTGGCAGCACCACAATCAGGGCAGGACCAGTCTTCGGGAATCTCGTCCCAGCGAGTACCCGGCTCGATACCGTCATCGGGCCAGCCGATCGCTTCGTCGTATTCGAACCCGCACTGGAGGCAGCGGAACAATTTGTATGTAGTGGCAGTCTCGGACATCGGTTTTCCCTTCGCCGGTGGGTATTTCGATCAGGATTGTGTGACGAGAGTGAAGTCGATCTTCTCGCGGACGCCGCAGTCGGGACAACACCAATCGTCCGGGATACTCGACCACGGCGTGCCAGGCGGAAAGCCCTCTCGCGCAGCACCTGTCGATTCGGTGTACGTGTAGTCGCAGATCGGGCAGATATAGGCGTTCATGCATTCACCCCGTAGGCTGCGAGGATCTTGGCGCGCTTCTTCGGCGCGATGTTGACCTGAGTGATGTCACCTCGGTAGTGCTCGAGAACGCGGTGGTCCATCACCTTGCGCCACAGGGGCGGGACTGTTGCGAGCATGATCATGCTGGCGTAGCCGCTCGGGAGCTGAGGGGCCTCTTCCATACTGCGAAGCGCCTGGTAGCGACGTGTCGGATTCGCATGATGATCGCTGTGTCGCTGCAGGTGATAGAGAAAGACGTTGGTGCAGATGCGATCACTGTTCCAGCTGTGTGCCGGCGTGCATCGCTCGTACCGTCCGCTTGCGGTTTTCTGACGCAGGAGTCCGTAGTGCTCGAGGTAGTTAATCGCTTCGAGTAACGAGAACCCGATGAAGGCCTGGATCACGAGGTACGGCGCAATGCCGATCCCGAATACTGCAAGCGCGACACCGAACAGGACTACAGACATGAGCCAGGCATTGAGCACGTCGTTCTTGATGCTCCAGTGTGTGGTGCCCAAACGCTCGAAGCGGGTCTTCTCGAGATGCCAGGCCGACTTCAATCCCCCGCCGACGCTGCGCGGCCAGAATCCGTAGAGGGTCTCACCGAAGCGCGAGGTCGCCGGATCTTCCGGAGTCGAGACCCGCACATGGTGGCCACGGTTGTGTTCGAGGTAAAAGTGGCCGTAAGCACTTTGCGCGAGAACGATTTTGGACAACCAGCGCTCGACGCTCTCCTTCTTGTGCCCGAGTTCATGGGCGGTGTTGATGCCGATTCCGGCCGTCACACCGATCGTCACTGCGAGTCCGATATTGGAGAGAACGCTCAAATCCCAACGCGCCCAGATGTAGCAGGACAGGAAGAAGGCCGTGTACTGCAGCGGTAGATAGGCGTAGGTGCACCACCGGTAGAAGCGGTCGTTCTCGAGTTCGTCGATCACCTCGTCGGGCGGATTCTTCCCGTCCTCACCCGCCAGAATGTCGATGACAGGAATGAGGGCAAAAGCAATCAGTGGGCCGGTCCACCAGAAAACATTCCATCCGGTGGCGGTAACAAGCCCCACGGCGATGAAAGTTGCCGATGACGGAATCAGCGCCAACAGCCATAAGTAGCGTTTCCGGTCTCTCCAAGTTGCGAGCCGACCATCTGGCTCCGTGTACACCAACGCCGCCATCGAATTCTCCAGTTCTCGTTCGGATCAGGGAGTGCGTCCTGCGCGGCAACCCGCGACACGAACAACATCTATGTATAGAGAGTGGACAAATTATGGTGTTTTGTCAACGAATTTCAAGGTAAAACTTTTACAAATATGCCGATTTGTACATCAAGCAGGTGTGGAAGCAGATCAGAATTCGAGGAACCGAGGGCGCAAAAGCGCACCGAAAGGCGCCCGCGCCTCACGCGAAACGTACGACGCTTCGCCGTGCCGGGAATACAGGCGATCGGCTTCGTACCGCGGAAACACGTGGACGTGGTGGTGCCAGACGTCCTGGTTGCCCGCCGGTTCGTTGTGCTGCCTGGTCGAGACACCGTCACAGCCGTATTCTTCACGAATTGCAACAGCCACAGCCTGAACCAGGTCGAACACCGAGTGCCCGACGCTCGTGGGCAAAGTGTAGAGATTCTCGAAGTGTTCGATCGGTGACACAAGTACGTGGCCAGGGTTGCCCGGCCACCACTTCGGGGAAATCCGAGCAATTACGTTGTCGGTTCGGGCGACGAGGTCGGTCGACGCGTTGTGCTCGTCGAACTCGCCGAGCGCGTAGCGACAGAACGGGCAGCGGTACCCCGGCGGCTCATGATGCAACTCGTCTGCCCTCACCTCGCGATCTTCCCACGATCCCAACGTCTTCGATCCATGCAGAAAACCCCCCCAGATCTCCGATTTGGGTCAATTTCCCCAAAACAAAAGTTCGCTTACCCATACTGAAATGACCGACTGTCCCCGACGTGAGTGGGTCCTCATGGATACCGACGTATTGGTAGCGGGCGCCGGCCCGATCGGTTTGACCACCGCGATCGAGCTACGCAGACGCGGTATCTCATGTCGAATAATCGACCCCCTGGACGAACCGCGGCAATACGCGAAAGCCGTCGGGATTCAGCCACGCACTCTCGAACTCTTCGAGAACATGGGGGTGCTCCGCCAGGCACTCGACGCCTCGACAGTGATGCGCGGTCAAATCATGTACACGAACGGCGTCGAGGTCGGCCGCGTCGACCTCACCCTCCCCGAGGACGTTCCTTACTGGTTCCTCTGCCTGCCCCAGTACTCGACGGAGCGCATCCTCACCGAGCGCCTCGCCGAGCTGGGGACAACCGTCGAACGCGGAGTCGGCCTCTCCTCATTCGAACAATCCGACGACGCCGTCACCTGCACCCTCAGCGACAGCAGCGCCGTGACGACCCAGTACCTGGTGGGTTCCGACGGCGCGCACAGCGTGGTCCGCAAAGGGCTTGGCCTGAGCTTCGAGGGCGGCGCGTTTGCCGAAAGCTACATGCTCGGCGACGTCGAAGTCGACTGGTCGATCCCCAGCGGCTACTCCGTCCGCGCCAACCACACCGCCGACGACGGAACCACCGACGACCTACTCGTGTGCATCCCGCTCCCCGGACACAAGCGGTACCGCATGTCGATGCTCGTTCCGGACGATTTGATGCCGGACGAATCGTCGAACAAAGCCTCTGTACAACACGGCTTTTCAACAGGCAAAACACCTGAACTCCATCACGTCCAAGCCGTTCTCGACAGACTCTCCCCACAACCGACAACCGCCTCGATGCTGCGATGGTCCTCGGTCTTCCGCATCAGCCACCGCATCGTCGACGCTTACGGTCGCGGACGGGTTTTTGTCGCCGGCGATGCCGCGCACATCCATCCCCCGACTGGCGCGCAAGGCATGAACACCGGGATCCAGGACGCCCACAATCTCGCATGGAAGATAGCGCTCGCCGTCAAAGGCGTTGCAACAGCAGATCTTCTCGAGACCTACGACACCGAAAGGCGGCCGGTCGGTGAAGAAGTCGTCGGGATGACCGTCCGAAATGCTCGAGAAGGAATCGGTTCGGGAGAGTCCTCCATCGACACGGCAATGCGGCGCCAGGCTCAATTGTTGATCGACTACTCGGAGAGTCCGCTGAACACCGGGCGTGATTCTTCGAGTCCACACGTCCAACCGGGCGAGCGCGCACCCGATGCCCGCGGAATGCGCCGAGACGGTGTGCAGTATCCAATTCGGTTGTTCGACTTGCTGTCCGGAGTCGATCACACGTTACTGCTGACTTCGGACGGATCCGCAGAGAGCATCAACAGCCTCGAGAAGGTCGCCGACGCCGCCATTCGATCAGCGCACCGCATGTTGGACGTCTACGCGATAGTGCCACCGGGAACCGTGACCGTCGATTCGTTGGTGCCGATCATCGAGGACAACGACTCGCAACTGTGCGCCGCGTACGGGGTCGAAGGTACGGCGGCGCTGGTCATTCGCCCCGACGGCTACCTCGGATTCCGTGGTCACCCGGAGAACGTTTCCGACTACTTCACGAAAGTGTTTGCCGTCAAACAGGAATGAGCGAAGCGAACATCAACCGGATCTCCGGTGAGAGCTTCATCAACTCGACGTATCCACCCAACGGCCCGGCATCGAGGTAGGAGAACTCCATGCCGGCGCCCTCTACCCGACCTTGTTGCACCACCGACATTCCGCGACGCTCGGCCTCGAGCAACGTCGCCTCGTAATCGCTTGGAACCCAGGCCATGTGATGAACTCCGACGCCGTGAGTCTCCAGGAACTCCGTGTACAGGTTGCGTCCGGACACTGGTTGGATCAGCTCGAGCTGTTGGCTGCCCGCATATCCGATCGACACGTGCACGACATAGTCCGCGGGCTCCCCGCGATACGTTGTGGTCTCGGGGCCAAAGACGATGCCTGGCATACGCAGCCACCGCTCCACTCCCCACTGCCGAGTGAACTCCTGTTCGGCAGCCTCGATGTCCTCGACCACCCAGCAGATCTGGAAGATCGGTCCCGAGACCAACGGGTTCATGCCATTTTTCCGTTGTCGACCGAGTAGACGGCCCCGTGTATCGCCGAGGCGTCGTCGGAGGCCACGAAAGCCACCATCTTCGCAACGTCCTCGGCTTCCATCAAGCCACGCGGCGACGCAACTTTCATGACGAGATCGAAGTCGACTCCGTCGGGGAAGGTGAATCCGGTGACTTGAGGAGTCATCATGCCACCGGGGCAGATTGCGTTGACACGCAGAGATTTTCCGGTGAACTCCATCGCCATCGCTCGGGTCAGTCCGATGAGTCCGTGCTTGGCAGCGCAGTATCCAGCCGAGTACGCCTGTCCTTCCAGCCCCGCGATCGAGGAGACGTTGACGATGTTGCCGCCTCGTTCCAGCAAGTGCGGCAGTGCTGCGCGGGAAAGGAAGAACGGTCCGTTCAGATTGACCGCAAGGTCATGTGCCCATTCGGAATCCGCAATATCCGCCGTATGACGAAGCGAGTGCGATCCCGCCACGTTGACGAGGATGTCGATACCACCGAGTTCGTCGACGCACGCTTGCACGGCCGCATCACACTGAGCAGAATCCGAGACGTCCGTCGCTGCGTAACGACGCTCACCGTCCGTGCCGACCACCTCGACCATCGACTGCCGCAGCTTTTCCTTGTCACGGGCGACACCGAAAACCTTTGCGCCCCTGCGGTGGAGGATCTCGGTGACGGCGCGGCCCAACCCTGAGGACGCGCCGGTCACCAATGCCACTTTTCCGGCCAGTACGTCTGCCATGGCCTAGGAAGCCGCTGCTTCGCGCTGGAGTTCCAGCGCGATGTCGATCAACTGATCTTCCTGGCCGCCGACCAACTTGCGCTTGCCTGCGCGCACCAACAGCTCCGCGGACGACACTCCGTACCGCTCGGCCTGACGCTCGGCATGCTTGAGGAAGCTCGAGTACACGCCGGCGTAGCCCATCATCAGTGCCTGACGATCGAGCAGGCACTCCTGCGGCATTGCCGGGCGCACAACGTCTTCGGCAGCATCGGCGATCGCGAAGAAGTCGATACCGGTCTTGACTCCGATCTTGTCGCAAACACCGACAAAGGCCTCGACCGGGGCGTTGCCGGCACCCGCACCGAAACGTCGGGTGCTACCGTCGATCTGCTTGGCGCCCGCACGAACTGCCGCAATAGAATTGGCGACGCCCAGGCCCAGGTTCTCGTGGCCGTGGAAGCCGACCTGAGCATCGCTGCCGAGTTCCTGAACCAGTGCCTCGACGCGATCGGATACCTGCTCGAGTACCAGCGCGCCTGCCGAGTCGACCACGTACACACACTGGCAACCCGCGTCGGCCATGATGCGAGCCTGCTTGGCCAGCTTCTCCGGCGGAATCGAGTGAGCCATCATGAGGAATCCGACTGTTTCGAGTCCACGCTCACGCGCGAGGCCGAAGTGCTGAATGGATACGTCTGCCTCGGTGCAGTGAGTTGCGATGCGGCAGATGGACGCACCGTTGTCCTGCGCGATGACGATGTCGTCCTTGATGCCCAACCCGGGCAGCATCAGGAAGGCGATCTTCGCGTTGGTCGCCGTCTCGACTGCAGCTTTGATCAGTTCCTGCTCGGGAGTCTTCGAGAAGCCGTAGTTGAAGGAGGACCCGCCGAGGCCGTCGCCGTGAGTGACCTCGATGACCGGCACTCCGGCTCCGTCGAGGGCACCGACGATGGCCCGTACTTCTTCGACGGTGAACTGATGACGCTTGTGGTGGGAGCCGTCGCGCAGCGACGTGTCGGTGACGCGGATGTCCCAGCTCGAATCGAAATGAATCATGTCGCTCATGCCTTCACACTCAGAAGCTTCTGGGCGATTTCCTCGCCCACCTTGGTGGCTGCTGCCGTCATGATGTCGAGGTTGCCCGCGTACGGGGGCAGGAAGTCGCCTGCGCCTTCGACCTCGACGAACGTGGTGACTGTGGCATAGCCACCGGAAACGACACTCGGTTCGTCGAACTGCGGTTCGTTGAGCAATCGGTAACCCGGCACGTACTGCTGGATGTCCTTGACGACGCGGTGAATGGAGTCGGTGATCGCGGCTCGATCGGCGTCCTCGGGAATGGCGCAGAAGATGGTGTCGCGCATGATCATCGGCGGGTCTGCGGGGTTGAGGATGATGATCGCCTTACCGCGCTGGGCACCGCCGATGGTCTCGATACCGCGGCTGGTGGTCTTGGTGAACTCGTCGATGTTCGCGCGAGTTCCCGGGCCGGCGGACAACGATGCAACAGAGGCGACGATCTCGGCGTACGCCACGTCGACGACACGCGACACCGCGTAGACGATCGGAATGGTTGCCTGCCCACCGCAAGTGATCATGTTGACGTTGGGCGCGTCCAGGTGCTCACGCAGGTTCGCGGGCGGAACCACAGCCGGGCCGACCGCGGCCGGAGTCAGGTCGACGGCACGGATACCGGCGGCCTCGTAGCGGGGTGCTGCCTCGCGGTGCACGTATGCCGACGTCGCCTCGAAGACCAGGTCCGGTTTCTCCGCCTGGCTGAGCAACCAGTCGACGCCCTCGGCGGAGGTCTCGAGTCCCATCTTGCGAGCGCGAGCCAATCCTTCACTCTCGGGATCGATTCCGATCATCCATCGCGGCTCGAGCCACTCGGAGCGCTGCAGTTTGTACAACAGATCGGTGCTGATGTTTCCCGATCCGACGATCGCCACACTTGCCTTGGTCATGACTACTCCTAGGTGAACTGAAGAGAGACGGAGCCGAGGCCGCTGAACTCGGCTCGGAAGTTGTCGCCTGGATGAGCGTCGATCGCTCGCGTGCACGAACCCGGCAGAACGATGTCGCCGGCCTTGAGCCGAACTCCGAACGTGTCGACCTTCTGCGCCAACCACGCGACAGCGGTGACCGGGTTCCCGAGAACCGCATCGCTGCGCCCCTCCGCAATCCGCTCGCCGTTGCAGGTCAGCACCGCGTCGATCGCTTTGATGTCGATGTCCGACGGGCGAACTCGTTCCTTGCCGAGGATGAACCCCGCAGAGGAGGCGTTGTCCGCGATGGTGTCCGAGAGGCCGATCTTCCAGTCCTTGATCCGGCTGTCGATCAATTCGATGGACGGCGCGTAGGCGACAGTGGCGTCGATGACGTCCTGTTCGGTGCACCCGGCGCCCGGCAGATCTGCTCCCAGAATGAAGGCAACCTCCACCTCGACGCGTGGAAAGCAGAAGCGCGACGTGTCGACCGGACGGTTCTCGAACTCTTCCATCTCGGCGAGCAGGTGACCGTAATCGGGCTCGTCGACGCCCATCATCTGCTGCATGGCCAGTGACGAGAGCCCGACCTTGTGTCCGACCACCTTTGCGCCACCGGCAACACGACGCCGGATGTTGATGAGCTGGATCTCGTAAGCGTCGACGACGTCGATGTCCGGATACGCGGCAATCAGCGGACTGATCGGAGCGCGGTCCCGTTCCGCCGAATCGAGATGGTCGGCAAGTTCGCCGCGGATCTGCGTCGAGAGCATCGTTCAGGCCTTTCCGACTGTTGCGAATGTGGCTGCATGCTGGCCGGCACGACGGCCGGAGAACACGCAGTCGGCGAGCGACAATCCGCTCACATACGAGTTGGAACAGATACCGACGGCGGTACGGCCAGCGGCATACAGACCTGAGATACCCTCCCCGGACTCGTTTTTCACCATGCCGGAC
Organism: Rhodococcus sp. GB-02; assembly: GCF_053470465.1. NCBI lineage: Bacteria > Bacillati > Actinomycetota > Actinomycetes > Mycobacteriales > Nocardiaceae > Rhodococcus > Rhodococcus sp. GB-02. The sequence continues at coordinate 1,154,562 of NZ_JBPUKE010000001.1, read as the reverse complement.
GATTCGTCGACCACCAATCCACCGAGCGTGAGCATCGGGCACGGATTCATCATGTTGGGCTTGATCGAGACGTCGTACATTGTGAACGGCGCTGACAGTACAGGCCTGACGAAGTCCGACGGTTTGCCCATCGGATCAGGTTGTCCGGCAGCGGCAGCGGAGTTGTGCGCGTCGACGGTGGCTTGAAGGCCGGCGACGTCTATCCCCGCTTTGCGGGCGACCTCGGCAATGGTGTTGCCACGCACTGCAGTACGCATCATTCCGGTGGTCTGCACCCGCTGGAACCACATCGACTGGTCACTGATCTGCGATTTCGCTTCGCGAACGAGTTCGGAATCTGCCAGCAGCCAACCGATTCCGCGGCTCTTCTCTGCCATCGCCTGACCGAGAGCGGCACCGTACCGGGACTCGTCGACGATCCGCTCGCCGGATTCACCCACCAGGACGGAACCGAGAAAAGCACTCGGCGGGACGATGAATCGCCAGGCGGAAACATTGCCGAGCTTGTCGGTGGCTCCCCCGGCTTCGATACCGAGGTTGATGCCTTTGCCGTCGTCCCCGGAGGTGCCGAGCGGGATACCGCCCTTGTAGGCGGGGGCATGGGTGCGCATCATCTCGCGATTGGATACGAAGCCGCCGGCGCTGAGGATCACGCCGCCGCGTGCCTGGATGCGAATCCGCTTGGCGTGCTTCTTCTCGATCTTTGCGATGAGTGCGTCGAGAATCGTGCGCAACTGCGGCGCGTAGACGCCGGGCTTGGAGGACAGGGATCCGAGCGTCGCGTGCCGGCGTCGAACTCCGGCAGGTGCGTCACGAAGCGTCAGCGCTTCGACGCCGATCACCCGGCCGTCCTGGATGATCAGCCGGTCAGCTCGCGTCTGGCCGAGCAACTGGACGCCCTTGGCCTCCGCGGACTTCGCGAGCGGGCCGTAGAGCATCTTTCCCGACGTGCCACGCCCCTTGGCGCGATGACCGCGCGGAGCAGGTTTCGCGATGTCACGGAACCCGCCGGCAGATTCGCTACCCGAGAAGTAGAGGTAGTGCTTGTTACTCGGATACGACGTCTTGTACGGACACAGTGAGGCCTCGAACGGAACGCCGTGACTGCGCAGCCAATCGATCGACGCCGGACTCTCGTCGACGAACCGGCCCAGGGTCTGCGGCGTCACCGCGTCACCGACCTCGCGGTTCAGGTAGGCAAGCATGGCTTCGGGACTGTCCTCGACGCCGGCTTCTTTTTGAATCACGGTGCCGCCGCCGGCGTAGTAGATTCCTCCGGAAATCGTGCTGGCTCCACCACCGAGCGCTCGGTCGATCGCCAAAACCGACGAACCGGCCGCTACCGCTTCGAGCGCCGCACTGGCGCCCGCCACACCGAACCCGACCACAAGGACGTCAACCGAAGTATCCCAGGTCACACCGCACCATCCTCAATCTCACTGCAACGTGTTTCGTTATCAATGACAACGTCCGGAAATACTTCCTGGCAGAAAGCATGGACTGACACCCCCATCATTCTATAACGTGTTCTACATGAGCAAGCAGGAATACGACATCGTCGTCGTCGGCAGTGGTGCCGCAGGTATGACAGCGGCCTTGACCGCAGCCCACCAGGGCTTGAGTGTGGTCATCGTGGAGAAAGCCGCCCACTACGGCGGATCTACCGCCCGTTCCGGTGGTGGGGTCTGGATCCCCAACAACGAGGCACTTCAAGCGGACGGTGTCACCGACACGCCGGAGGCTGCACGTTCCTACCTGCACAGCATCATCGGCGACGTCGTCGCTCCCGAACGCATCGACACCTATCTCGAGCGCGGCCCCGAGATGCTCTCGTTCGTGTTGAAGAACAGCCCTCTCGAACTGCAGTGGGTTCCCGGCTACTCCGACTACTACCCGGAAGCACCCGGCGGACGCCTCGGTGGCCGCAGTGTCGAGCCCACCCCGTTCGACGGCAACAAGTTGGGCGCCGACCGCAAGAACCTCGAGCCCGACTACGTCAAGGCCCCCAAGAACTTCGTCATCACCCAGGCCGACTACAAGTGGCTCAACCTGCTGATGCGCAATCCTCGCGGACCCCTGCGCGCCATGAAGGTCGGCATGCGATTCCTCGCAGCCAAGGCCACCAAGAAGGATCTGCTGGTTCGCGGCCAGGCACTGGTCGCCGGTATTCGACTCGGACTTCAGTCCGCCGGAGTGCCTATCCTGCTGAACACCCCGCTGACCTCCCTATACACCGAAGACGGCGCGGTTCGCGGCGTCAACGTCCTCATCGACGGCGAGGAGCAGGTCATCCGCGCTCGCCACGGAGTCGTGTTGGGATCGGGCGGATTCGAGCACAACAAGGAAATGCGTGAGAAGTACCAGCGCGCACCCATCGGCACCGAATGGACCGTCGGTGCGAAGGCAAACACCGGCGACGGCATCCGCGCAGGCCAAGAAGTGGGCGCTGCAGTCGATTTCATGGACGACGCCTGGTGGGGCCCGTCCATTCCGCTGACCGGCGGACCGTGGTTCGCTCTCTCCGAGCGCACCCTCCCGGGCTGCATGATGGTCAACATGTCGGGCAAGCGCTTCGGCAACGAGGCTGCCCCGTACGTCGAGGCAACCCATGCGATGTACGGCGGTGAGTACGGTCAGGGCGAGGGCCCCGGCGAGAACATCCCGACCTGGATGATTCTCGATCAGCGCTACCGCAACCGCTACACGTTTGCCGGTATCACTCCCCGCTCCCCCTTCCCCGGCCGCTGGCTCAAGGCCGGCATCGTGGTCAAGGCGGGAACCATCGCCGAATTGGCCGAGAAGACAGGGCTTCCCGTCGCATCGCTGACCGAAACCGTCGATCGGTTCAACGGCTTCGCGCGCAACGGCAAGGACGAGGACTTCGGACGCGGCGACAGTGGTTACGACGCGTACTACGGCGATCCCCGACTGAAGAACCCCAGCCTCGCCGAAATCAGCAAGGCTCCGTTCTACGCCATCAAGATGGTTCCGGGCGATCTCGGCACCAAGGGAGGTATCTGCACCGACGTCAACGGCCGAGCACTACGCGAAGACGGAAGCGTCATCGACGGCCTCTACGCCGCTGGCAACGCGAGCGCTCCGGTCATGGGCCACACCTACGCCGGACCAGGCGCGACCATCGGTCCCGCAATGACTTTCGGTTACCTGTCCGTACTCGACATCGTCGAGCGTGCAAAGAAGGCCGAGACCACCAAGGCACCTGCAGCTGAAAAGACGGCGGTCGACCATGCCAATTGATCCGAAGATCGCACTCGGCGCCGAGCTTGCGCCACAAGAATTCTCGTGGACCCCGTCGGACGTGCAGCACTACCACTTGGCACTAGGAGCAGGTGCTCGTCCGCTCGATCCGAACGAGCTGCGGTACCTCGACGACGAAAAGCCTCAGGTACTACCCACCTTTGCCACCGTCGCCGCCAATTTCCACGCCACCGAAGCACCGAAGGTGTCGTTCCCCGGCGTCGAAATCGATCTGGCGAAGGTGGTGCACGGAAGCCAGGAAGTCACTGTCCATCAGCCGATCCCAGCAAGTGGAAGTGGCCGCACCACAACTCGAATCGCCGAGGTCTGGGACAAGGGCAAGGCCGCGGTGATCGTGCAGGAATCAGTCACGGTCGACGCCGACGGCAACCCGCTGTGGACCGCTCGCTCGTCCATTTTCGCCCGCGGCGAGGGTGGTTTCGGGGGTGAACGTGGTCCGTCGGAGTCGATTACGCTTCCGGATCGAGAACCAGATGAGACAGTGGTGACGCCTGTGCTTCCACAGCAGGCTTTGCTCTACCGGATGTGCGGTGATCGGAATCCGTTGCACTCGGATCCGCAATTCGCCTCCGCGGCAGGCTTTCCAGCGCCTATCCTGCATGGACTGTGTACTTACGGAATGGTCTGCAAGACCGCAGTGGATACCATGCTCGACGGCGACAGCAGTCGGGTAGCCGGATTTCGGGCCCGCTTTGCCGGGGTCGTGTTTCCCGGCGAGAACTTGAGTATCCAGATCTGGAAAGACAATGGGCGACTCCTGATCTCAGCTTCTGTACTCGAGCGTGAAGCTCCTGCCCTGGCTGACGTAGTTCTCACTCTTGTCTGATACCAACCTGTCTGATACCCACCTGTTAGAACTCACCGTAGTTCTCGAACCCGATGGAGTAGCCCGAAGATGACGGCACAAGACGAAAAGTTCCGACTGTCCCGACGAGGTTTCATGGCCGCTGGAGCCGGCGCCGTGGCAGCGACCGCATTCGCCGGCTGGACGCCGGCCTATGCCGTCCCCGCCGGCTCCTCCGGCTCCGCGGGTGGGCCCGTCTCCACCCTCACCCCGCCGCCTGCCTTCCCCGAAGGCATCGCCCTCTACCAGCAGGCGTATCAGAACTGGTCCAAAGAGATCATGCTCGACGCGATCTGGACCTGTTCGCCCAAGACGCCCGAAGACGTAGTCCGCCTCGCCAACTGGGGCCATGCCAACGGCTACACCATCCGCCCCCGCGGTGCCATGCACGGCTGGACGCCGCTGACCATCGTCAACGGTGCGCCGATCGACAAGGTCATTCTCGCCGACACCACGGTCCATCTCACCGGCGTCTCCGTCAATGCGGGTGGTAGCCCGGCCACCGTCACCGCAGGACCCGGCGCGACCCTCGACGCCATCACGACGGCGTTGCAGGCACAGGGCCTCGGGTTCGCGAACCTGCCGGCACCAGGCGTGTTGACCATCGCCGGTTGCCTCGCCGTCGACGCTCACGGCGCAGCTCTCCCCGCCGAAGGCGAAGCGCATGTTCCCGGACAGACTTTCGGCTCACTCTCCAACCTCGTCACGTCCCTGACCGCAGTGGTCTGGAACGGTAGTGAATACGCGCTGAAGACGTATGCACGCAGCGACGCGGCGATCAAGCCGCTGCTGACTCACCTCGGACGCACCTTCCTCACCTCCGTCACCTTGCAGGCCGCCCCCAACTACCGCATGCGCTGCGTCAGCCACACCGACATCGGTTGGCAGGAACTCTTCGGTGCCCGCGGCGCTTCCGGACGCACCTTCGAGAAGTTTGTCCGCGAAAACGGTCGGGCAGAAGCAATCTGGTACCCCTTCACCGAACGTCCTTGGATGAAGGTGTGGTCACTTGCCCCCACCAAGCCGCCGTTCGCGCGTGAGGTGACCGGGCCGTACAACTACATCTTCTCCGACAACCTTCCCGAACCCGTGACCGATATGATCGGCCAGATCAACGCCGGAAACCCGGGCATTGCACCGGCATTCGGGCAGATCATGTACGCCACCACCGTTGCCGGACTCGCCGCGACCTTCTCCAACGACCTGTGGGGATGGTCCAAGGACGTCCAGTTCTACATCCGCGCCACTACCCTGCGCCTGACCGAGGGCGGCGGAGCCGTTATCACCTCTCGCGCCAACATCGGCCAGGTCATCCACGACTTCACCCAGTGGTTCAACGGCCGCATGGAGTACTACCGCTCCATCGGACAGTTCCCCCTCAACGGCCCCGTCGAAATCCGCTGCTGCGGCCTCGATCAACCATCGGACGTCGAGGTCGACTCGGCAGGCGCCCCCACCATCTCGGCCATGCGCCCACGCCCTGACCATCCGGAATGGGACACCGCCATCTGGCTCAACGTCCTCGGCGTCCCCGGAACCCCCGGTATGTTCGCGTTCTACCGCGAAATGGAACAGTGGATGCGCAATCACTACAACAACAACGACGCCACCTTCCGCCCCGAGTGGTCCAAGGGCTGGGCGTTCGGCCCAGACAAGCCGTACACCGACACCCCGATCATCAATCAGGGCCTCCCCCAGACCTACCGCGACGGCGTTCCATCGAGCGACAACTGGGACACCGCCAACGCCGCCTACAACGCGTTGGATCCGCACAAGGTCTTCAGCAACACCTTCCTGGACCAGTTGCTGCCTTGAGGTTCAAGTACTGAGCGCACACTCTGACAACTCGACGGTCGTCGCCACTCCCTTACTTTCGGGAGTGCGGCGGCCGTCGTGCGTTGTAGCGGCGGACATGAGGGAGTCCTCCGCATCTCGACCAAGGAACTGACTCAATCGCGATCTGGATGCATCGCCTCGTGCATGCTTTCCACCGCCCGGGCGTGGGTTGAGAGCTCTGACCGAGCAGACCGAATCGAGGCACTACTGCTGCGTGCCCCCTGCTCGGACGACGCCGAGTCCTCTCCGTGGTTCGAGGTAACTCCTGCGGGGTGCTCGGAGGTGTTGCTTTGCTCCTCCCTCTCCGCGCGGGCACGCAACAACGACTCGGACTTCGGGGTATTTCGCATCGGAACATTGTCCCAGATCCACCTCGTACGACTCACACCGAGCGCTCTCACCCCCGATGACCAGGCCGTTCCCGAACAGCAATACCTAGAAAGCTCGCAATAAAATATCTACAGCGGGCAGGGTAGACATTCTCGCGATGGTGTTGTATCTTTTTTCTCGTAGCAAGGAACGAGTCAAGAGATGCGGGAGAGATGAACTACCCGCAAGCAGTACCGCAGGGCAGGGACGTGCCGGGGCCGAATTCGTGTGTGAGTGTGTAGTCGGACCCGGCACCCCCCTTCAAAGCGGCTACCGGATGTCTTGTGCGAGTCCGGAAGTTCGAAAGAATGCAGTTATGTAAGTAAGTTCAACCCCATCCGGCCCCCGGCGCACCTCGCGCCGGGGGCCCCGTCCGTTCAGCGAAAGAAGCGAGCCATTTCGGCAGATACACCCCCGGGGGACCCGTCCGGCAGATTCGACGACGAGAACTACCCGGCATACAGCATGGGACATGCCGCCGAGATCCTCGGCGTCAGACAAGCTTTTCTTCGCAGCCTCGACGCCGCGAAACTGCTCACCCCGCAACGCTCCGAGGGCGGGCACCGCCGCTACTCCCGCTACCAGCTTCGCATCGCAGCTCGCGCGCACGACCTTGTAGCCAACGGCACGGCGCTCGACGCGGCTTGCCGCATCATCATCCTCGAAGACCAACTCACCGAAGCCCGTCGCATCAACGCCGAGCTTCAGCAAGCGCAGGACCTGCGGGAGGAACCGGACGCGGCACCCGAATGAGGGCTGCGCTGGAAATAGCAGTTGCGCCTATACGGTCGATCTGATCCCCCCTTCTTCCACCTGCGGTAAATTCGGCCAATTGGGACATTGCTAGGCGTCGGTTGCTCGATTTCCACGTCGAAGGGATCGCAGGCGTGAATTCCTCCCACCACCGCACTCGGGTGCGGCTAGTTGCTCTGTCGATCGCCTTGGCTGTTGCGGTCGCAACCGCTGCGTGCAGTTCCGACGAGGATTCCGCCACAAACACGGGCAGCGCCTCTCCCAGCACCTCGAGCAGTCGGGAATCCACCGAGATCGCGGATATCGTCCGCCGTCAGGTGGCCGACTTGGGCCTCAGTGCCGCTGTGTTCGGGGTGTGGCGAGGCGACGACGAAGTTGCTCTCGGCGCCGTCGGAGAGTCCCCTGTCGGAGTTCCGGCGACAACCGACATGCAGTTGCGCGTCGGCCAGCCGATGGAGCCGATGCTCTCGACCGTCCTGCTGCAACTCGACGAAGAGGGCACGCTGCCACTCGATCAACCGATCGCGGAGTGGGAACCGAACTTTCCGCGCGCAGATACGATCACTCCGCGAATGCTGGCCAACAGCACGTCGGGTATCTCCGACTACGTGACCGATCCGCAGTTCCTGAAACTCTTCACGGACAACCCGATGAAGGGCTGGACTGCTCAGGAGATCCTCGATCTAGCCAACTCCCGCCCACCGCTGTTCGAACCCGGCACCAGTTGGGCGTATGCGCACAGCGACCTGACGCTGCTCGGCGACGTCATGGAAAAGGCGACCGGAAAGCCGCTGGGCGAACTACTTCAGCAACGCGTCTTCGATCCGCTCGGGATGGATCACAGCGGCGTTGTGCTCACGTCGCAGATGGACGAGCCGATCCTGCACGGCTACACCAATGAACGCGGAGTGTTCGAAGACTCCACTTTCTGGGATCCGACGGCTTTCCTGCACAGCGGAAACATGAACGCGCCTGTCGCCGACATCGGAAAGTGGGTGCGCGCACTCGGCACGGGAGAGTTACTCTCCGACAAGGCTTTCGAAGAACAGATGGCGCCGACGACCGCGGGCTTGGGAAATATGACGGCCGACAAGTTCTTTTCCTTCGGGACCGGTCACCTCGACGGTTGGCTGGTGATGAACCCGTCGTACGGCGGCTACAACGGCCTTGCGCTCTACTACCCCGACTCGAAGACGACGATCGTCGTCTACGCGACACTCGGGCCGACAACCAACGCGGATCTCAACAACGCCGTGCCGATGGGCAAGGCGATCGGCACACTCCTCGAGCCCGATCACCCACCGCAGGTGCCGACGCCGTGACACGCCCCACACGCTGGTAGAAAACAGCGTCGGCCTGCAACTTCCTGTTTACGCACGGATTACCTCCAGGACTTATCGCCCCATCACCATTCTCTTCAGTACCGAACGAAACGCGTCGGACCGCGGGTTGTCTCGCCAATGAACGAGAACGTAGATAGATGGGGACAGGCCCGATGAGGAAATACGCGATGTCAGTGGCATGCACGGTTGCAGTCACAGCGGGGGTGACTCTAGTGATGTCGGTACCTGCCGGAGCGGCTCCGAATGACGGTGGGTCGTGCCCGGCCGGTGCGGTATTCGCAGTTGGGGGGACGTGGGATCCGACGGGACAAACGACGCAACCCGTCACCGACCGCTACGTAGCCCAGGGTTACACCTCCAAACCGGTGACCTACCCGGCGAGCTTCTGGCCGCTCGGCGATCAGACGTACGACCAGAGCGTTGCCGCGGGCGCCCAGACGCTACGCAGCGAAGTCAATGCTTTTCACGCTCAGTGCCCCGGCAGCGAGATCGTCGTCACCGGGTACTCACAGGGTGCTCGAATTGCCGGCGACGTGCTCGGCGACATCGCGCGCGACGGATCCATTCCGCAGTCGCAAGTCGAAGGTGTGCTCTACGCCGACCCCCGCAACTCGGCCGGAGGCATCGAAACCGTAGTGCCCAATGTCGTTCCAGGAGCGACGATGTCCGGAGCTCGCGGCGGGTTCGGTGACATCGCAGTGCAGGAAGTCTGCATCGAGGGTGACGGCATCTGCAACATGCCCAAGCCCCGTGATGCCCCCGAGGTATTCGTCGACTCGGTATTCGGATACTTCACGAAGCACAACACCTATACGCCGATGATGTCTCAGCCCGCTCCGCCCGCTCCCCCAGCATTGCCGGAGGCACCTTCGGTTCCACTGCAACCCGCTGACGTTGCCACCGCGATCGTGACGCGGGTCGTCGAGAACATCACTCCGTATGTGAGCGCTGCGCTCGCCACCGTGCTGACGAAGTAGGTCTGCACGGGCAACTCGGGCATGGTCGACGCATCGCAACCACCTCCGCAGGAACCACCCGGGTGGGACTCCCGCTACACGACGACGATGATGCAGACGTCGAAAAGGTGTAGTGAATCCTGCGGCGGGCCATGGTGCACTACGCCCGCGTTACATCTATTGCTCTACAACACTATTCGAAATCGTGACGCCTGGAAGCTCTATTAGGCCGAACATCGGCGTGGCGCCACAGACGAGTGCCATCGCATCAACCCGCTTCCTTCCGGCGAGTCGGCAGGTGGCGGAACGTCACGATCGGGAGGAGTGCCGCTAACCCGAGCACAGAGAGGCTCGCCCGCAGCGCAATCAGCCTGGATTCGACGTTGATCTCCACCGCCTGATCGAGTTGCGCCGAGGTCAGTTCCATCCCAGCGAGACTGGCGCGGAGGTCATCGTTGGCAACGAAACTGACCGAACTGGCCGTTACCTCGATACTGCCGCTGGACAGTAGATCTGGGCTGTTCGTGATACGGACCGAGGCAGACTGCGCGAGCACGGACATCAAGACCGCCCCGGCAACGGCGGTGCCGGTGCACAGGCCGAGAAAGTTCGCCATTCCTCGAGCACTGCCGATCTCACCCGCGATAGCTGGAGGGTTGGTCTCCATGAGAAGCGCACTGCCCGTACTCAATCCGACTCCGATGCCGAGACCCAGGCAAACTTCGCTGATCAATGTCCATACACCGGACCATTGGTTCGAGATGGTCAGTGCCAACAGAATCGCCGACGCCGCGGCAAGTACATGCGCCCCTGTCAGGAGCCATCGGCACGCAAGCAGTCGCATCAGTGCAGGTGTTGCAGCCGCGGAGACGAGTGCGGCCAAAGAGATAGGTATCAGTATCATTGCCGTGCCCAGAGGGCTCTTGCCCAATACCATCTGGGTGTACAGCGGCAGCAGGTAGCTCACACCGGCCATCAACAGGTTTATCGCGACCAACCCACTCAAACACGCTCGATTGAGACCAGACTCGAACACCGAAGGTTCGAGTAGCGGTGTTCTTTCTCCCCGGAGCAACAAGTGCTGGCGGGCGACGAACGTATGCAGGACGAGGCCGCCGATCACCAACAATGCGAGCACAGGCGAGAGTCCGAGCACACTCACCGGTGCGGACTCGGCGGCGAGAACGAGCCCCCATGATCCGATCTGATTGATGGCGGCGACCAACAACAGCACCCCGACGGCGGACAGCACGATACTCGTCTTGTCGACGGACCCACGGAATGGAATCCGGATAAGGGCCATACGTGATGCGATGACGATTGTTCCTGCCGTGATAGCGAGCAAGAGCGCGAAGGGCGCCCTCCATCCCCAGGCTTGGACGAGCAGACCACCAACCAACAAAGCAAACGCGGCACCGATACCGGTCGTACCCGCCAGGACCGATACCGCAACGGTTCGCTGTGGACCGGAATACGCCTGCCCCAGAATCGCCAACGCGTTGGGCACGAGAAGCGCGCCCCCGAGTCCAGCGATCGACTCGCCGGCAATCAGCATTGAAATATTCTGTGCCAGAGCGCAACACAGCATGCCGAACGCATAGATGCCCAGCCCGAGCAGCTGAGCGTTCTTGGCACCGAGCACGCCGCTGATCTTGCCGCCCGTGATCGTGAAGGCAGCGACGAATACCCCGTAAGCGACGATCGCCAATTGCACGTTCGAGATGGTGGTGTCCAGGCCGTCGACGATGCCGCTGATCGCCATCGGCAGCGCCGTCACGTTGAACACAGAGACCAACCCTGTGAAACACACGAGTACCAGCGGTAGCCAACTCACCCTCGGGCGGGCGTCACTCGTAAGCGCTTTTGTAACGGGAGCGGAAGGCAACGGGTCCGCGATATCCATGATGCGCCCCTAGGAGGATCGGAGTTGTCTCGGCGGTGGCATATCGGTCACGAGCAGCGACGCCGAGGGCGGCCACCTGACTGGGTGGCCCCCCTCCCTGCGAACTGCCGGCTTCGATCAGGTCGGTAGGGTCAGGAATTGCATCGCGGCTGTCTTCTCGAATCGGCGAGAGACGTTGCCGGCAAGCCCTCCTTCGAGGGATGTATCGCCCATCAGATCGAGTTTGCCCGCAGGCGCACCTTCATTGAAGTTCAACTTGTCCAGATCCACCCAGACGACATTGGGTCGCGTGGTCGAGTCGAAGACGTACCGCTTGTTGGTCAAGTCTGCCACCGTCTGCCAGATCGTCTGCGATGCATAGGGTTTGTCCGGGTCGGGGATGCGGAAAGGTTGCGCCGCATTGCGGATGACACTGAACATTCCCGCGACAGCCTCGACTTCACTCTTGGGTTGGGGCAGTCGGCCTACGTAGTATGCGGCGCGGGCGAACCGGTCGGCGGCGAGTGTGGTGCCGGGCAGAGGATTGGCGCCCCCGAAACCGTCGACCTCTTTGAGAAGTTCGATCTGCTTGTCGTAGGCCGGGGAATTGGTCATCACGAGGTGTTCGCGGCTGTGCCAGACGGTGGCCTTGCCATCCAGGTATTCGATGATCGCCGAATCACCGGTCGCATCGTCCAACGCGAGATGAACTGCAGGCACTTCGCCGGTCGCCGGATCGCCCAGTGGGACAACCTGAACGTCGACGTCGCTGATCCACGCGGCGGCATCGGCAACGGTGGAGAAGTTGTCCAGGAAGTACTGCAGCCAGACCGCCATGCTCAGAGCCGGTCTCGACGTGTCGTGGGTACCGTAATCCGATTCCGCTAGCCATAAAATATGACCTGCTAATCCCGCTTCGTTCATACCGTCGACCGACATCATGTCGAAAGCGCCGGCCACGACACTGCCGTATTCGGCAGTCCAACGCAGAGAACCGCCTACGCCGTCGTCGCGTTTGATCCCACGCGGAAGCGACCACAGGTTCGTACCGGTGTCCCGATGGTAATCCATATTTCGTCCGACAAGAACAGATCCGGCCGCATCAGGCCACATCACCCTGGTACACATTGATTTTGCCTTCCGTAGTTTTTCGAGAGCTTCATAGTTGCCCGATGTTCAGCCCCGAGGTCCAGACCGAGGTTCAGCTCCGAGACGCCCCTTCGACCGCACCCGAACGGGCATTTCCTCTCAGAAGCCCTCATTGACAAAGACATTCAGAAACCAGTGTCATTCTCGGGGGAGAATGTGGTATTCGTGCAGCAGCTGTCCGATCTCGTTCTCGTCGAGCTTCTTGTCCAGTCGGCGGCGAAGCAGCTTCGGCAACGGCACGCTCTCCTCCTTCTTGTCATTGAGGAAGTAGGTTGCTTGGAGAAGTTTGCGGATGTCGTAGGTGGAGCCGAAAACCTCCGGGACTCCTCGCTCGATCCCGAGCAGGCTGTACGCGGCCTCCATCCCGGTTCGGACCGAGTACTCCGTCGTGAAGATACAGTCGCGCGTTGTTTCCGCGAACTGGCCGAGGAAGGCGAAGTTGACGGCACCATCCGGTACAACCGCAGGCCGGTCACCGGCCTGACGGGGCATGAAAAAGGAAGTGACATAGGGCATCATCACTGGAACGGTCTTCGCCGCATTGGCCGCAAGTTCCGGGATGTCCTCGACTGGAACGCCCATGTGATAGAGCCACTCTTGGGTGATTTCCTCGCCGGTGCATTCCTGCATCGGCTTGTCGACGTAGTCACCTGGGACGTCGACGAATAGTGAGTAGACCCAGACGACGATCTGATCCTTGGGTTGTTGTTTGAAGTGCGGTTGCCGGTTTACGGTCCAGCTCATCAACCACTTCGAATCTCGTGCTGTCACGATGCCGCCGGTGACTACGCGTCCACTGAATGGGTCACGCTTGCATATCTTTTCGATGTATTCTGGGATTCGGGCATCCAATGTGGTCACTGTCGCTGATTCCCACTTGGTTTCTCCGATGTGCCCACCGAAGACGTCTGGTCGTCCGAATGCGGGGTCTTTCGTTGCTATACGACGCCACAAATCCCACGCTGGAGCGGGGCCCTCGTCAAGTTTCGCCGGAGTGTGATGGTCTCCGTTGTTCGAGTTCTCGGTGAGCGAGCCGATGGTAGTCAACACCAGGTCGCCGTCATCGAGGTCGACCCCACCCATAACACCCTCGGATTTCCAGTGAATTCGTTTGGCCCGCTTGACTTCACCTTTGATATCGAAGTCGATGTCGGTGACTTCGGTATCGAACCGAAAATTCACTCCCTGATCGAGCAGCCACGTGTACAGCGGCAGCACGAGAGACTCGTACTGGTTGTATTTGGTGAACTTGAGGGTACTCAGGTCCGGCAGGCCTTTGATATGGTGAATGAATCGATGCAGGTACAGCTTGATTTCGAGAGCACTGTGCCATTCCTCGAACGCGAACATCGTGCGCCAGTACAGCCAGAAATTGCTTGCGAGGAAATCCTTGCCGAACACCTCGTTGATGCGCTTGTTCTCGAGTTCGCTACGCGGAGTGAGAAAGACCTTCATGATGTCCTTCTGCGCCTTCGAGTTCAGATTGAACTTGAAGTCTGTGTGCGCATCCTCACCCTGACGTTCGGTGACGCGCTGCAGCGAATAGTTCGGGTCGTCTTTGTTGAGCCAGTAGAATTCGTCGAGCACGCTGGCGTCTTCGACCTCGATCGAGGGGACAGAGCGGAACAGGTCCCAGAGACATTCGAAGTGATCTTCCATCTCGCGGCCACCGCGAATGACGAAGCCCTTCTCCGGTTCCTTGATTCCGTCGAGTGCACCGCCGGGCAATTTCAACCGCTCCAGGACGGTGATGTTGTTTCCCGCCATCCGGCCGTCGCGGATCATGAATGCCGCGCCGGCAAGCGATGCAAGCCCCGAACCGACGAACCATGCAGTCTTGCCGTCCACCCCGTCAGGCTTGCGTGGCCGCGCGAACGCTTCGTAGTTTCCACTGCTGTAATACATTGTTCCCCATCTCATTCAGAGGTGCGGCGATAGGACTATTCACCGGAATAGACGCCGAGCTTTCTCTTGGTGATGTAGTTTTCCTTCGGTCACGCCGAAAGTATTTGCGTTACAGCGACACCGCGAACCAAGATGTTGCACGGAACACAAAGGCCATCCGGGCTACAGGCGCACGCCTGTGACAGCGAAGACGAGATCTGCTGTGAGCTAAAATCTTTCGGCTGCGAAAGCGACTGAGCTGTTGGCCGCCCGGAGACACCGCGTGTGCACCTATCGGATAATTCGGTGTCCCGTCTACGTACGCCGTGACGTCGAACCTCTCGAACGCCGCCTGGATCGCGATCGGTGATCCCCGAGCGCATATACTCCGGACCTTGACTGTCCGGATTGCGATCATTTTCTTCGTCCTCGAGATTCAGGTAGCGGTTTTCGCGCGGCGGTTGATCAGCAAGCCAGCGATCCATCCGAGGACGAGTATCACGACGAGGATGAGCCAGAGTGGGGACTGCACGGAGACCCAGAACAGTTGGATCGTGGTCGCGGCGCGGTTCTGGAGGATGAAGATCACCGCCAGCACCACCAACAGCAGAGCGAGGGTGTTACGTGATGTGAGTACTGATCGCGCGGTTGTATTCCGGGTTTCCGAACTCATGGGAGGTACCCCATTCCCTGTCGAGTGATATCGATCTAGTGCTGCGTTCGAGGAGATGCCGGGCTCTCCCTCAACAATCCAGTTCTGCTCACGTCAGGCGGCGAGGATCTGAGATTTCGTGTCTCGCCGGGTCGTGGTTTCGTACCCGCAATTACGGTGATGTCTGAAACCTGGATCGGCACCAACTGGGATTACGTGACTAACCGAAATCTAACATGCATGGCGCCTAAATGGTCGGCTTTAGCATTCTAAAGAATGGACCTTCACGCACTGCCGTCCTGGTAATTTCGCTTCAACCTCAGGCATTCTCATGCGGTTCAGATGCGTTACTGCGTGTCACACCAATCCTGTGCTTCTGACCGCGCGTACCGCCTCGCCCCAACTTCAGCGGCTGCGCGCTTCCGTTCAGTCAGTCTCGCCGGGGCCCTCTGTCCTGTTCTATTGTTGGTCACTCTCGCCGCCCCGCTCGCCCACCTGTGGAACCTGCCGGGAGTAACCACCGGTATCCGCCCTCGTCACCTGGTACGAACTGGGCGTTCTCACCGCCTGGCCCGCACGGAAGGTGGGGGCATCCATGCGCTGGCCGGCGAGACAGAAGAAGGAGGCCGAAGAGGATCGGCTGGTATCTGCTGGCGGCGCCAAGTGGCCGGACGAGGGGGTTGGCTGAACTCCGCCGAATGTCGCATGCGACTTTGGTCCTAACACCCGATCAACAAGCTTGCCACCTCGTAAAAAATGATAAACAAGTGAAAATAATGCGTCAGCATCCGACTGCTGCCCGTTCATCAGCGGATAATCTACGCGTACTACGCAAAACGCGCGCGCGAAACGTCAACTCCAGAGTGAACGCATCCTATATCCTTACCTAATTCTTCAGAAAATATCCGGCAGTTTGACAACTTGATCGAGTAAGACCAGCGATACAGAGCCAGCTCAGGTCGGCAAATCCCCCGCTTCATCGAATTCCTCGATATTGCGCGCGCGACGTGGCGCGTTCAGACTGCTTCTGCCATAGACGACGCCGGAAGGCTGCTTCTTCCGAGGAAGACAGCGGATGCCAGCAGGAAGAATACTGCGCCGACAAAGGTTCCGATATTAGCCATGTTCGGGTCCAACGTGTTCCCGTCTCGCAAGACGAACGATCCGATCGCGGAGACTCCGAATGCGATGGATCCCAAGGTATTGAGCCACACGCTTTGCCATTCCTTCGATTGTGGTGCCCAGTAAGTTCCTTCCCTCAGCAGGATGAGGACGGCCAGTCCGCTCGAGACGAGGAAGGCTATCGAGCCCTCCGCGTTCGGATTCCAGACCAAGTGCATCTCGCCTCGTAGCGTAAGCGCGTGCAGCGCAGCCCCGGTGCTGACGTTGAACAAGATCGTCCCGAGTAACTGCACGGCAGCAGACAGCCAGACCGCCCGGACCGCGGGACGGCCAGAGTCGGTGGTGGTTGCTGGCCCGGCCAGAACCAACTGAACGAACGCCGCGCAGGTAAAGAACCACGAGCCCGCGAAGAAGAAGCTGTTGGCGAGTGCGGCACCGAAGAAGACCGACAGGAAGGGTGCCGACCCGAGCGCGAAGAGTGCGGATCCGATCACGAATCCCCACGACTGCATTCGAATGGTCGGGTGAATCAGCATGTGCTGCAGTGTACTTGGATTTCGTGTGAAAAGTCCTCCAAACGGGGCCTAGGTCATCAGGCACTGATTTCGATTCGTCCGTGGCGGGTACACAGCGACAAATTCAAACCATCTGATTGTTTTTTACTTTACTGAAGTATGACTCCGCTTTGGGTGCTAATGTCCGATTCATGACAGCCAATCCTCGAGTTGGAAATCGTTTGCTGTTTCGCAATGTCCGCGTCTTCGACGGCACCTCCTCGTCCCTTGTCGCCGGGGATGTGCTGATCGACGGCACCACGATCGCCGCGGTGTCGGAGTCGCCTGTCGGGGACGATCCGAGCCGCGAGACCACTGTCGTGGACGGTGGGAACCGAGTACTCATGCCCGGCATGAGCGATGCCCACGTTCACCTGGTCGGTAACGCGAATTCGTACGTCGACATGGTGACCGGCAGTGAAGCACACATCGCACTCAACGGCCTCGCTGAAGCAAAGAACATGCTGCACCGCGGGTTCACCACGGTCCGGGACATGGCCGGTGACACAAGCAGCATCAAGTCCGTGATCGATCGAGGCCTGTTCGAGGGGCCGCGCATCTACCCTTCGCAGGCTGCCATCTCCCAAACCAGCGGACACGGCGACTTCGGGTTTGTCTACGAATGCCCGACCGCGTTGGGAGGCAAACAGTCTCGCGCCGAAGAAATTGGTTTCATGCGCGTCGCAGATGGCCCTGACCGGGTACTGGCGGCCGTTCGCGAACAGCTGAAGAAGGGCGCATCTCAGATCAAGATGATGGTCGGCGGCGGCGCTGCGTCGATGTACGACCCGCTCTACACGGTCCAGTTCACCGATCCCGAACTTCGTGCAGCAGTGCACGCGGCCACCGACTACGGCACCTACGTCGCCACCCACGTTTACAACGTCACCGGCATTCGCCGCGCCATCGAAGCCGGCGTGAAATCCATCGAGCACGGTCATCTCGCTGACGAGGCGACGATCGCTCTGATGGCTGAGAAGGACATCTGGCTTTCGATGCAGCCCTTCGCGCTGGGCGATCACCACTATCCGGATCCGGGCCGCGCAGAAAAGGATCGCGAAATCTGCACCGGCACTGACGATGTGTACAGCTGGGCGCGCAAGCACGGTGTCAAAACAGCGTGGGGTACAGATCTTTTGCTCGAGCCTCAGCTTGCGCCGCGGCAGAGTGAAATGGCGGCGCGACTCGGTGATCACTACAGCAATGCCGAAGCACTCCGGATGCTCACGTCGGGAAATGCCG
The DNA here is from genome assembly GCF_053470465.1 of Rhodococcus sp. GB-02. Taxonomy (NCBI): domain Bacteria; kingdom Bacillati; phylum Actinomycetota; class Actinomycetes; order Mycobacteriales; family Nocardiaceae; genus Rhodococcus; species Rhodococcus sp. GB-02. Next base: position 1,136,697 of record NZ_JBPUKE010000001.1, on the reverse strand, counting down.
AACTCTTCCGTCTTGCCGGCGAACGCGATCCGTACCGGCAAGCACCTCTCGGAGTGATCACCAAGGATGCGTGGGCAGATGTGCTTCTCGTCGACGGCAATCCACTCGAGGATCTGAGCCTGCTCGCTGATCCGGCCAAACATCTCTCCGTCATTGTCAAAAATGGTCAGGTCGTCAAAAACATACTGTGACAACGTCTTCATCGCGTCGATCCGTCAGACGTGCAGCCAATTCGAGCTGAACACCTGAGGGGGTCGATGTGTCCTAGTGCTCCACTGAGTCGGGAGTCCAAGTTGGTTGAAACACGTTTCGAGCGTTGGGAATTGCCGGAGGACCGAGTCGAGGGGTCGTTGGTGTCCGCCCGCGGTATCGAACTCCACGGGCCGTGGGGGCATGTGTTCGGTCCACTCGACATCGACATCGAGGCTGGCGGTGTGACCGTCCTGGCTGCGCAGTCGGGTGCCGCGCGCACAGCCCTGCTGATGGCACTATGCGGACGGATGCGATTATCGTCCGGGTCATTGACTGTGCTGGGCTACGAGAAACCCACGAGAATTCTGGCTGTCTCGGCGATCGCATGTCTGAACGAACTCGACGAAGTTCGCCCATCGGTGACGGTGCGGGACATGGTGACCGAACAGTTGCGATGGAACTCACCGTGGTACAAATTCGTGCCCCGCGTGAACGAGGCCGAAGTGGCAGATATGTGTGCGCACACATTTGGTGAGGTCGATCTTCCGCCGCTCAACGCCTTCGTCGACGATCTCCCGGAGATCCAGCAAATGTTGCTGCGGATCGCCGTCGCGAACACCAAAAGGCCACCGCTACTGGTGGTGGGTCGAGTCGACAAGATCGCCGACGACGACGAGCGGGCAACCTTGTTACGCCGACTGGTCGAATTGGGAGAGCACCAGTCGGTGATCACCGCCGATGTCAACGACCTTCCGCCCGACAGCGGCGTCCATGCCGTGGTGAACATGCACGGCCTGCTGGGCGCCGGTGACATCGGCGTCATGACCGAAGGACGGTGAGCGATGCTCGCAGGTATATCTCTGGGCAGTGATATCAAACGCTACTCCCGCGGCACCCTGCCACGAATCGCGATCGTCACCATCATCTTGTTGCCGTTGCTCTACGGAGCCATGTACTTGTGGGCTTTCTGGAACCCGTTCGGCGAGGTGAACAAGATCCCCGCAGCGATTGTCAATAACGACTCGGGGCGAACGTCGACAGGCCAACAAGTCGATGCCGGCGATCAGGTCGTCAAGTCGCTCATCGCCTCCGGGCAACTTGATTTGGCGGAGGTCTCGGATCAAGAAGCCCAAGCCGGACTCTCGAGCGGCAAGTACTATTTCACCATCACCTTGCCGGAGAACTTCAGCGACGCTGTCGAGTCACCCAACGGTGACAACCCCGAGAAGGCCGATCTCACCTTCACCTTCAACGACGCCAATAATTATCTAGCCACCATCATCGGGCAGGACGCGTCCGAACAGGTCATCAATCAGGTCAACTCGACCATCGGCGCCCAAGGCGTCGGCCAAGTGCTGACGGGCCTACAGACCGCCGGTTCGGGCCTGGGCCAGGCTGCCGACGGAGCGAAGACCCTCGCGGCCGGGATCGACACCGCCAAAGGTGGGGCCGATCAACTGAGCTCCGGTGCAGGCGAACTCGCCACCAACATGGTCACCGCACGCGATGGTTCCGCGCAGCTCGCGGCCGGCGCCGGGCAACTCGCCACAGCCATCGACGGCGTCGCCGACCCACTACTCAACGCCCTCGACTCCACTGCCGTCTCCGACGTCGGTGCGCAAGCTGCGCAACTGCGGCAATCCCTCACCACCCTCGGGGATCGCCTCCCCCAGCCGCCACAGGTTACCGTCTCCCCGGCAATCCAGCGGGTGCTCGACCTTCTCGGACCCAGCACCGATCCGCTCGCACAACAGGCCGTTGCAGCTCTCACACCTCTCGTGGCAGCACAACCCCAAAGTGACACTGCCGCACTACAAGCGGAGATAGCACGCCTCAGCGGTGATGCGCGCGCGCTCGAATACCAGTTGACGGATCCATCCAGTCCCCTGCAATCCGGACTCGCACTGCTGCAAAACGGCGGGCTCGCCTCAGACGTCCGGCAACTACGCGACGGCGCCGACCAGCTCAGTTCCGGAGCCACGACTTTGAACTCCGGACTGATCCAGTTGACCGATGGCAGCACCCAGCTCGCGAGCGGAGCCGATCAGTTAGCTTCGGGGATGGTCGAGCTGCAATCAGGCTCGGGCGAACTGGCAGACGCACTCGCACAGGGCGCTGGGCAAGTACCCAGCTGGACCGACGCGCAACGCACCGCTACCGCAGACACCCTGTCCACCCCAGTCGCACTCAAGCAGGACTACACCAACGAGGCACCCACCTTCGGTACCGGATTCGCGCCGTTCTTCCTCTCCTTGGCCCTGTTCGTCGGCTGCATCATCACCTGGATGCTGCTGACCCCGCTACAATCCCGCGCAACTGTCAGTAACCTCGGCCTCTATCGAACAGTTCTGGCTTCCTACTGGCCGGCACTGCTCATCGGCATCCTCCAAGTGATCACGATGTACGCCGTGGTACACATCGGGGTCGGCCTGGACGTCAAACACGTTCCCGGAACGATCCTGTTCCTGATGCTGGTCTCGGCGACGTATTTGGCGATGATCCAGATGTTCAATGCTCTCTTCGGCGTCGCAGTCGGCCGAGTGGTGACATTGGCCTTCCTGATGCTGCAACTGGTCTCCGCCGGCGGCATCTACCCAGTGCCCACGACAGCGACGCCCTTCCAATACATTCATCCGTTCGACCCGATGACATACACCGTCAATGGCCTCCGGCAACTCATCACCGCCGAACACGTCGACTCTCGACTCTGGACAGCAATCGCCGTCCTGACCGGCATTCTGCTCGTCTCGATGACTATCAGCGCACTCTCCGTACGCCGCAACCGGCGTTACACCATGGAACGCCTGTACCCGTCCATCGAGGTGTAAAGCACTGCACAGCAACATCTTCACAGTCGACCACATTTGAATCACTGTCCGAGTCGTACCCCGCACGCTCGCATACTGGAGGAGAAAAAATGTCAGACAGCTTCGCAGCTCCCACCGAAACCCTCGCACCGGCGTACACAGGACGGCTCGGCACCGATCCGATTCCAGCTCTCAAAATGCCCAAGGCCGAGTCGGATCCCGAAGCGGCGTACCGATTCATCCACGACGAACTGATGCTCGACGGCAGTTCCCGACTGAACCTGGCAACCTTCGTCACCACCTGGATGGATCCTCAGGCCGACAAGCTGATGGCCGAGACATTCGACAAGAACATGATCGACAAAGACGAGTATCCCGCGACAGCGGAGATCGAAACTCGGTGCGTCAACATGGTTGCCGACCTCTTCCACGCAGAAGGGCTGACCTCCGACCCTGCGTCCGCAACGGGGGTCTCGACGGTAGGGTCCTCCGAAGCTGTGATGCTCGGCGGACTCGCACTCAAATGGCGCTGGCGCCAGCGCCGCGAACAAGAAGGTAAAGACACCACGAAGCCCAATCTCATCCTCGGCAGCAACGTCCAGGTCGTCTGGGAAAAGTTTTGCCGCTACTTCGACGTCGAACCGAAATACCTCCCCATGGAAAAGGGCCGCTACGTCATCACTCCCGAACAGGTCCGTGACGCCGTCGACGAGAACACCATCGGCGTGGTCGCCATCCTGGGCACTACATTCACCGGCGAGCTCGAACCCGTCGCCGAGATCGCCGAAGCCCTCGACGATATCGCCGCAAACGGTGGTCCCGACGTCCCCCTCCACGTCGACGCTGCCAGTGGAGGTTTCGTCGTCCCGTTCCTGCACCCGGAGCTGATGTGGGACTTCAAGGTTCCGCGTGTGGTCTCGATCAACGTCAGTGGCCACAAGTACGGCATGACATATCCTGGCATCGGTTTCGTCGTCTGGCGCTCGAAAGAACACCTACCGGAAGACTTGGTGTTCCGGGTCAACTACCTCGGCGGCGATATGCCGACCTTCACCCTCAACTTCTCTCGATCTGGCAACCAGGTCGTCGGGCAGTACTACAACTTCATCCGCCTCGGCGTCGCCGGATACACCCAGATCATGGAATCGCTGCGCGACACCGCGCTTATGCTCTCCGCCGCAATCTCCAAGATCGACAACATGGCGATCATCACCGACGGCACCGCTATACCGGTCTTGTCCTTCGAAGTCGTCGACGACCCAGGCTTCACGGTCTTCGACATCTCCCACGAACTCCGGGCACGCGGATTCCAAGTGCCCGCGTACACCATGCCCGCCGACGCCGAAGATGTCGCGGTCCTGCGGATCGTGCTACGAGAAGGTTTCAGCCAGGATCTCGCGTACAAACTCGCCACCGCCATCAACGAAGTCGTCGAGCAACTTCGTAAGAGCACCGCCGATCGACCCCAAAGGACTGCTTTCGCCCACTAGCTGCTGTTGAGGGGCAGCCTCAGAACCGCTTCCCCTCAACAAGCTTCTAATTCTGGACGACCAGCTGCACCAACGAACACTTTGCAACAGGCAAAGATCGACTCCGCCTGCCAGCCCCGTCAGTGCACGCCGTTTGTACGGATCGACCGGAACCACGGTGCGTGTGCGCTCACCGCGAAGATCGCACTGCAGCAGATGTCCATGTCAAACGTACGTCTGGCAGTTTTCGACTGACTGAAAGTCGACCGATTCGTACAAGTCGAGGACCACCCGCGCCGTGCACCATCGAATACATGCTCACGTTCATCGTCAGATACGGGTACGTCCCGTTCATGCTCTTGGGAATCAACGGGGCGGCAATTGCGCTCGCGGCATCCGGTGCACCGAAATGGTCGCTGGTGACTCTGATTCTCTTCGCCGTGGTCTGCTCTTTCGCGGCCGAACGCGCACTTCCTTACGAATCTTCGTGGAATGCCCCGGGAACGGACAGGTTTCGCGACGCAATCCACGCGTTTGTCAACGAATCACTCATCCTGGTGAGTGTCGCCGTCATTCCGTTGATGGCAGCGGTGATTCCGTTCGACGGGTTGTGGCCGAGCAGACTTCCGTTTGTCGTTCAGGTTGTGTTCGCAGTACTGATTGCGGATTTCGGTATCACCGTCGTGCATCTGATCAGCCACAAGGTTGGATGGTTGTGGCGTTTTCACGCGGTCCATCACAGCCTCGAGCGGTTCTACGGCATGAACGGACTCATGAAACATCCCGTGCATCAGACTTTCGAAACCGCAGGCGGCGTCCTGCCGCTGATCCTTCTCGGGATGCCCGTCCCGGTTGCGTCGGCACTCGCCGTTTGTGTCGCTGTCCAACTCTTGCTTCAGCATTCGAATGCCGACTACCGAATCGGTCCTCTGCGTCCGATCCTCGCGCTCAACACCGGTCACCGATTCCATCACCTGAAGTGGGCTGGAATCGGTGACGTCAACTTCGGATTGTTCACTCTCATCTGGGACCACCTGTTCCGTACCTATTCCTTCGATCCGGAAAAGCGATTCAGCAGTGACGATCTCGGTATGGCGGCCAAGCCCGACTACCCGGACGGCTATCTCGGCCAGTTGGCGGAACCGTTCCGGAGACAGACCTGACGGACGACGGGTTGAGATTCAGCCGGCGAGTACCCGACGCATGACGGGCCTGGCTGCGAATGCACTGGCCAACACCAACGCAATCCCCGCTGCCAGGGTGAGGCCTAACTGAACGAGTGCCATCGGGGTGGTCAGTACGACTGCCCCTGCCAGCGGGAAGAGGAACAGCAGTGCGGCGCCGGCGCCGGCCAGCGCCATTACGATCACGGGAGTGCGAACGTGGCGCATGCGGGCACTGTCCATCACCTCGACAGGTGTACCGGCCAGAGCCAGACTCCGATAGAGCTCGCGGTTGTCGAGGATCCCGGATACCTGGGTGAGTGCAGACGAGACAGCTGCCAACGTGAACGTTGCTCCGAGCGTGAACAACACACCGGTTCTCATGTCGGCGAACAAGAATTCCTGTCCCGGTTGCAGTTCCTGACCCTCTCCGTTGCCGATTGCGGCGAGCAAAGACGTGCCGGCGGCAACAAAACTTGCCATCGTCACACCGCTGACCGTGCGCCACACGGCCTTCGGGTTGTCCAAGACCCGACGTGCCGCTATCAACGAAGCACCGTCCCTCGCGAATCGGAGCATGATCCGTCCGAGCAACGAGATGACGAACGGACCGAGCAGCGCAACCACGCCGAAGCAGAGGCCAAGTCCCACCAGAATTGCCGCGATGCTCGCCGCGGCACCACCGAATGCACTCCATCCCAACAGAACCCCGACGCCCGCAACAGCGAAGATCATCTTCGGCGCGGCACTCGGATTGCCCGCCGTGACCCCCAACGGACTCACGAACACCTGACGCATCCCGAGCATCGACGTCAAAGCCGCCAGTACGGTCATTCCGAATACGATGCCCACCAGAGGAAGTGCACCGACCCACAGCTCACCCCAGTCGAAAGTGCGACCTTGAAATCGCAAGAGCGCCACGAGCGGCAACGCGAGGAAGTACCCCAGTGCGCCGATCAACGCACCGACCAAGCCCTGGACACCCGATTCGGCAGCGCACAGCGCAACAATCTGACGGGGCGTGGATCCGATGAGTCGCAGCGCTGCCAGACGTTCGTCTCGACGACGGGCACCCAAGCGGGCCGCCGCCAGACCGAGAGTGATTGCCGGGACGATCATCAACACTGAGGCAACCCCGGCGAGCGCGAGATATGCCTCTGACTCAGGTTCGCTCGATCGGCCCGCAAAGGCACCGTAGCCACCGAGAACCGTGAGCAACAGGGTGGTTGACGCGGCGAAGGCTGATACGGGGAGCGCGAAGGTACTCAACGCCTTTCTGCCTTCACCTCGCACCGTCATCAGGGCGACACGCGCTGTGGCTTTCATGCCGCCACCTGTGTCCCGACGAGCGAGCCTGCCTGCATCATCATCGTGCGATCACACCAGCGAGCGACTTCGGCATCGTGAGTGACGACGACCAACGCAGAACCGATCTGTTGAGCCGAATCACGCAACACCCTCATCACTTCCCAACTCGTCTGCGCGTCGAGGGCACCGGTCGGCTCGTCTGCGAAGAGAACGGCGGGTTTGGTCACCAACGCTCGCGCAATCGCGACACGTTGCGACTGCCCACCCGACATCTGACCCGGGCGACGGTCCTGCAATCCCTCCAGCCCCAAAGGCGCGAAGAAACCGTGCGCCGTCCGCTTGGCTTCCGCGATGGACAACCCGTTGAGTACCAAGGGTAAAGCAACGTTCTCGATCGCCGGAAGCTCCGGCAACAGCTGACCCGATTGAAAGACGAAACCGTAGGATTCTCGCCGAAGACGACTCCGATCGTTCTCACCGAGGTTCTCGATATGCCTACCGCTCAACAGGATCGCGCCCGAATCAGGCTTCACGATTCCCGACATGCAGTGCAGCAGAGTCGACTTGCCCGACCCTGAAGGACCCATGATCGCCGTGGCAGTGCCCGCACGAACTTCCAGAGACACACCGCGGAGCACCGGAACGTCGCCGTACGACTTGCCCAGCGAGTGGACCGACAGGACTGCGGGTGATTGTGCGTTGTTCATGGGTACAGCCTCTCGCGAACCCGTCACATACACATCGGCCCAGCGCACGATCTTCGAACTCACCTCGGTCCTACCGGAGGATGACCGGACCCCGAGGTCTGTCAGGGTCGTCACTATGATCGCTGACATGACCTGGTCCGGCGACGTCCACATGCAGCCCGGAATTCTCATGTTCTCCGGCGCCGTCGGATCGGCGCACACGCATGCTCACGCCGCTGTTCAGATCATGATCGTCGATGCCGGGTCCGTCACGGTCACCGACGGAACAGGTCACAGTGCAATCGTGGGAGCCGTGATCGTTCCCTCCGGAGCGGTGCACTCGTTGTCCGCCTCCGAGCGCGCGCGAGGGCGGGCGATCTATGTCGATTCCACCACCGGAATGGGCCGGCGCATCAGGCCGCCTGAATCCGACCACGGCGGCGTGGCCGAATGGTCGACTCGCGGGCAGACAGCAGTAGCGAGAACAGACCGTGGCGTTGATTCGGACCTGGAATACGCAGCGAGGCTCCTCGATTCACTCTCCGAGGGCAGACAGCCGTCGAACACCGACACGCTTCACCCTGCTCTCGAGCTTGCTCTGACGCTACTGCCCGAGCGAATCTCGGGCCCGATAACGCTGACGGACACCGCTGCGCTGGTCTCCATGTCGCCCGGCAGGCTGGGGAGAATCTTCAACGATCAACTGCGGATGAGCTTTTCGACCTACATTCGTTGGCTACGGCTACGACGCGCCATGGAAGTGTTGAGCAGCGGCGCAAGCCTGACAACCAGCGCACACGAGGCCGGATTCACCGACAGTGCCCATCTAAACCGTATCTGCCACAGTATGTTCGGGCTCACGCCCAGCGCCGCGACCGGTGATCTCACCTGGAATTGACGCTGCGCCTCAACTGACGCTGTCCAGCTCCGACCGCGCCAGTAGCGACAGTCGGCTGTAGAGGCGCGCCAATCCGGGAATGTCCCGAAGACTGCCCGCCACTTCCTCCACACCGGCAGCGGCATACACGGTCAGTCGTGCATCGGCGTCGTACAGAACATCGACGACGTTACCGAAGCGGCGGACGGCAAATTCCGAAGCTTCGGCTAGCGCCGGCACCCCGAAGATCACCCAGTCGTCGAAGCGGGAGGCGAGTTCGAGGTAGTCGGAAGCCGAGGTCGGACCGCCGCACAGCACCTCGAAGTCGAACCAGACGACATCGTCTCGAATCGCCGAGCATGCCAATGTGCGTGTGCCGATCGTCAATTCGACACCCTCACCCGAGGGCCTGACGATTTCCGAGTCGACGAGGAATTCCCCTGTCGCAAACCGGTAGTCCCCGGCACTTGGTTGTCCAGTTGTCCGATAGTCGACGGAGCCACCCAACTCGATCACCTCGAGAGTCTGCTCGATCAACTCGATGGACGGCACGAACTGTTCGTGAAAGAGCGGATTCGGAAGAAGCTCGGTCGGCGGGACGTTGGACGTGACAACAACAGTCACACCTTTCGCGACGATTGTATCGAGAACCCTTGCCATGAACATCGCGTCGGCGACGTCGTCGATATGAAACTCGTCGAAACAGAGCACGCGGATTCCGTCCACCACGTGGTCCAGTGCCGCGCCCATCGACCCGAGTTCGTGCGCCCGGGAGTGCAGATCTGCAAAGAACCGATGAAAGTGAATGCGCCGCTTGCCGACTGGGATGCTGCCGTAGAACTCGTCCATGAGCATCGTCTTACCGCGACCGACGCTTCCCCAGAGGTAGATCCCTCCGCTGACCTCACAGCCGGAGATCCGGGTTCGCAGGCCATCGAGAGCTTCACGTGCCGCCAACTGCTCTTCGTCCAGTAACATGAGACTCCTCTACGTCTGTAGAGTCGAGGCTAGAGATCGAAGGCAAATCGAGTCAATGTGACCCTCACGACGCACCATCAGCAGCATGCAACATCGACAGCAAGGAACGACATGAAGCCTGATCGCAGAGCCCTCATCGCGGCATCCTCCGTCACGATCATCGCCGAGCAGGGCCCGCGTGCACTCACCCATCGGGCGGTTGATCAGTCCCTGGAACTTCCTGCCGGTTCGACGTCGTACTATTTCCGAACTCGCAAGGCACTTCTCGAAGCAACCGCATTGCACATCATGCATCGGTCACGTTCGACTTTCGACGAACTCCACAAGAGGCCCACCGATCCTGCCGCCCTGACGGCCGAGTACCTCGACGATCTTCTTTCGCACCGCAGACACGAATTGATCGCGCGATATGCACTGCTCCTGGAAATACCTCGAGATTCGACATTGCGCCAACTCCTCGAAGGCAGTCTGTTTTCGCTGAAGAAGGCAAGAGCCGTCTTCGAAACCGTTGGCGTAGACGACCCTGACGCCGCTGCCGCAAATTTCCTGAGCCTTCTGGAGGGCTTGATCTTCGACTATTGCCTCGGAGCGCGTAGCCGAGATCCTCGCTCCTCCGAAACCGTTCGGCAACTTCGGATCCCGATCGACATCTACCTGCGCGGCGTTGGCGCCACCTGAAAGACCCTGGTCAGCAGAGGCTTCCGGTGTAGGGCTGTCGACCAGAGAACAGTGCCGCGACAAACGGGGCGCTGTCCGGAACCGAAGCCGGAACGGTTCCCAGGTGATCCGTGGGATAGGTATGGAATGCAAAGTCCACGCCGTTGACAGCGAGGTCAGCAGCAAACTTCAAAGTCAGTGGTGCCGGAACATCGATGTCCGAGAGTCCCTGACCGATGAAGAACGGGCGGTTGTATCCCGAGGTCGGTACCGTGAGCAGTTCGCGCGCAGCGTCCATGAACGTTGGGTTGTCCAGCGACTTCGACAGCACCTGACCGAGCGTGACGGTTCCGTATTTGGTGCGCGCCTCGGTGTAACACATGTTGTTCTCGACGTCGTCGAGGATGGTCATTCCGAGCGGGGTCAGATACGAGTCGATGTCGATGTCCGGCCGCGAAGCACGCAATCCGTCAAGAACGTTCGCAATGTAGACCGTCGTACCCTTGAGTGGAAGAGCCAGGAAAGCGGGGCCACCGAGCGGTAGTCCAACTCCGGCGCGTAATCGGCAGCAAGAGAAGCGGTGAACATAGTCGCCTGTCCACCCTGCGACTGCCCCATCGCTACCCAAGCGCTCGACAGGTCGTCGTCGACCGCACGAGCGGCACGCACCATGTCGACAACGCTGTGCGCAGCGGAACGACCGTCGAGATACGGGTGAACACCGGGCGTTCCGAGCCCCACGTAGTCGGTGGTCACCACCGCATAGCCCTGCTCCAGCCAATGCCCGAGATGCGTCGCGTTCCGCTCGAGCGGAACGCTACTGCTCGGCGCACACTGATCCGCGACACCCACCGTTCCGTGCGCGTAGGAAATGACTGGCCAACCACCCTCGGGCGGAGCCCCCTCAGGGCGGTACACCACACCGGTACTCGTCATCGGCACATCCTTCGGGCCCGTCGACCAGTACGTCACCTTTGTTGCGCTCACAGCGCTGGGGATCACCCGATCGGGGCCGAGCGACTCGTGGCTCACCACGGAGCCCGGAAGATCGTTATCTTCCGCCGCAGCCGGCGCTGTGACGGTCAACGCCACCAATGCGCTCGCGCCCAATCCGACGAGCGTCTTACACAGCCGCTTGCTCACGCGCCTTCTCCTACCGATTGCGTTGACAGTGCCGTATGTGGTGATCAGCCGATCGAGTTCAGACCCTAGAACAGCCTTACCAATTGGCCAACCTAGATTCCCGCTGCACATTCCCCGTCGTCACGCGCCTGCTCCGGTAAGGTGGCGGTGTTCTATACATGCAGGTCCCCCGCGAGATCAGGAGGCCGTAGGGCTCTCTCATGTCAGCGCCTGATCTCCCGACGTTCCCCCCGTCGCAGCAGAATTCAGTGGCCGCGATCCTCCGAGCAGCCGGTTGTGTATTCGCCGAAGACGAGGCTCGCTTGCTCCTTCATGCCGCACGCTCGCGCGACGAACTCGACGCGATGATCGATCGACGAGTTGCCGGCGAGCCACTCGAGCCTGTCATCGGGTGGGCAGAATTTTGCGGATTGCGCATCCACATCGACCCTGGAGTATTCGTCCCCCGCCGACGCACCGAACTCCTCGCTCGACAGGCCTGCACACTCGTCGACTCGGGAAGCATCGTCATCGACATGTGTTGTGGTTCAGGAGCTGTCGGGGCTGTTGTGCAGGCGAAGACCGATACTGTCGATCTCTACGCGGTGGACATCGAACCGGCCGCGGTTCGGTGCGCTCGTCAGAACGTCGCACCGCCCGAGCGTGTACTCGAAGGCGATCTGTACGGCCCACTGCCGACGAAGTTACGAGGTCGTGTTGACGTCGTCGTCGCCAATGCGCCCTACGTCCCCACCGATTCAATCCGACTCATGCCGCCCGAAGCGCGACTTCACGAACCGCGAGTCTCGTTGGACGGCGGCGCCGACGGCCTGGACCTGCAGCGTCGAATCATCGCGGATGCTGCGCCGTGGCTACGACCGGGCGGCCATCTACTCGTCGAGACGAGCACGGAGCAGGTCGAGATGACCGTCGAAACATTTACTCGGGGAGGGTTTCTCACTCGTGTGGCAACCTACAGTGAGACCGCGTCAACCGTGGTGATCGGTCAGTATTGACGGCGATCGGATCATGAAGGCTCGGACCATTTCCGAGCGTGGGCGGCAAAGTCGTCGACAAAAAGCCCGAACGCGCGATCGACGCGAGCCCGGTCCCCAGTGGCCAGAAGATCCATCGACAAACCCCGCATTTGCGAAAGCAGTAAGGTAGCGACCGACGAAACATCCTCCTCGGGACAGCCCGCATGCCGAAGTCCGGTTTCCAGAGCTTCGATCCAATCGCCCACGAAACGGTCCAGGAACCGTCCGTAGCGTTTGCGATCGCCGAGTGCGAGGGCGTAGATCTCGACCATCACTCGGAATCGGGGCAGGACCTCCGGTGTCGTACGTTCGGTCCACCACGCGGTCAGCACTGTCGCCGGATCGATCCCCGGTTCCATCGGGACCGCAATCGGAATGGACTCGCTACGCATGTTCTCGATTACCTCGGAGAGCAGATTCTCCTTGCTCTCGAAATGGTTGAGCAACGACGCATGCGACACACCTACAGCCTTGGCCAGCTGCCTCACCGTCACTTCCCCGACACCGTTGTCGATGACGTACCGGGTCAGCGCGTCGAGCAACTCCTCACGTCGCCCGGCGTATCTCAGGCTGCGTTTGTCGATGCGTTCGGGCTCCGGCACATACTCACCCTACCGACCGGAACCGCCGGTTCAGCGGCTGACTGCCTTCTGATACCGACGAATAGCGAACGGCACGAAGACGATCAGCAAACCGAAAGTCCACAACAACGACGCGATGACCGGGTTCTGCAGTGGCCACGCATCCGGAACCGTCATCGCAGGATTGGTATTTCCGAACAATTCACGCACCGCCTGAGTCACCGCCGACACCGGGTTCCATTCGGCGATCACTTTGAGCGGCCCGGGAAGATTAGTGGTCTCGACAAAAGTGTTCGCGATGAACGACAGCGGAAAGATGACGATGAAGCTCGCGTTGTTGAAGACCTCCGGCGTCCGGATCCAGAGTCCGACAACAGCCATGACCCAGGACAACGCGTACGCGAAGAACAGAAGCAGCGCATAACCCGCCACCGCTTCGAGGAAGCTGGAATGAATGCGCCACCCCACCAGAAGACCGGTCAACGACATGACGACCAAACTGATGACGTTGATCAGCACGTCACTCGACGTTCGGCCGGTCAGCACGGCGGACGGAGCCATAGGGAGCGATCGAAATCTGTCGATGATTCCTTTCTGGATGTCTTCGACCATTCCCAAGCCAGTCCACGTAGCACCGAATATGACTGTCTGCGTGAAAATTCCGGCGATCAGGAACTCTCGATAGGACGTACCCGGGACGGAGATCGCGCTGCCGAACACGTAGGCGAACAACAGCACGAACATGATCGGCGACAACGTGGTGAACACCAGCAGATCCGGAACGCGCTTGATCTTGATCAAGTTTCGCCTGGCGATGGTCAAACCGTCTTCGAGCGCCATCTGCACGGTCATTTCTGATCCTCCAGTTCAGCCTGGTGCCCGGTCAGTGTGAGAAAGACATCGTCGAGAGTGGGCCGGCGCAGACCGACGTCGAACACCCGGATGCCTCGTGCCGACAGGAGATTCAGCGCTGCGACCAACGCATCGGTGCCGTCGTCGACAGGAACGGTGACGCGACGGACATTCTCTTGAACCTGAATGTCCCCCACTGCAAGCGAGCGCAATTCCTCTCGGACGATGTCGAGATGTTCGACCTCGTGCACACTCAGTTCGATGCGCTCACCCCCGACCCGCGCTTTCAACTGATCTGCAGTACCGCGCGCGATGACCGAGCCGCGGTCGATGACCGCGATCTGGTCGGCCAACCTCTCTGCTTCTTCCATGTATTGCGTCGTGAGCAACAGCGTGGTTCCCTGCGCCACCAACCCTTCGATGACATCCCAGAGACCGAGTCGCGCCCGAGGATCGAGGCCGGTGGTCGGCTCGTCGAGAAACAACACCTGCGGGCGAGCAACCAATGCGCCGGCGAGATCGAGACGGCGGCGCATTCCACCGGAGTAGCCCTTGACCGGCCGATCGCCGGCCTCCACCAGGTCGAACTGCTCGAGCAATTCTCGTGCCCTGGCCTTACTGCTTCGGGCGCCGAGGTGATAAAGCCTCCCGACCATGTCCAGATTCTCGTAGCCCGTCAGGTACTCGTCGACCGCAGCGTACTGACCCGAAGCTCCGATCTTGGATCGCAACGCCCGCGCATCCTTGACCACGTCCAGCCCGGCGATCTCGGCGCGCCCACCGTCCGGAATGAGCAGCGTCGTGAATATCCTTACCGCAGTGGTTTTTCCGGCACCGTTGGGACCCAACAGAGCCATCACTGAACCCTCGCGCACTTCCAGGTCGATGCCGTCCAATGCCGTGACGTCGCCGTACTTCTTGACCAGCCCCTCGGCTACAATCGCTTCGGTCATGAGCCCTCCCGCATCGGTAATCCGTCGGTAGTCCGTTCCCCAGTGTGACCTAGAGGGCCGACACATTCCAGGAAATTTCACGCAGCAGTCGGAAACCTGTACCGCAAAACAGGCCCACCGCCCCTGATTGCAAGAATCTTCACCTCGCAGAATCGCCGACGAACTCCCCCAGTTGCTGTGTCTGCGATTCCAGGCGATGACGGAACGAAGATCGAGTGAGTCCGTCGACTCACCCGATCTTCGTTACGCCGTCGATTTCAGCTGCAGTTGGTGACTCGGGCAGTGATACCGCACCCGCCCGATCCACCCTCACTGCCAATGTCACGGCTGCGGCCAGCGCCGATACGCCCGCTCCGATCCAGTACAAAACCGCAAACGAATGCAGAGTCGGTACAGCGGTCGCACCGACCACAACCGTCGAACTGGCCAATACCGCTGCCGCAACGGCGCTTCCGGTGGAGGTACCGACCGAACGGAGCAGGCTGTTGAATCCGTTGGCCGAGGCAGTCTGATGGATCGGTGCAGATTCGGTGATCAAGGTCGGCATGGCCGCCAGGGAAAATGCCACACCGGCCGATACCACGGCAGCGCCGATCACGATATTGACCAACGTCGGCGCCAACAGCACACGCAAGACGTAGCCGATTGCAATGACGATCGCACCCGACGCCAACGTAGCCTTCGCTCCCCATCGTCTCGTCACTTTCGACGACACCGGTGCCAACCCGATCATCAGGATGCCCCCCGGCATCATCGCGAGTCCGGCTTCGGCGGCCGAGAGTCCGAGACCGTCCGCCGACGCCAGGGGCAACTGAAGTTCCTGTGTTGCCGCCAACGCGCTGATGAACATGGCAAAACCGAGTAATACTGCGCAGACATTCGAGACCAGAATCGGAGCACGAAGGGAAGTCCGCAGGTCGACCAACGGTGCCGGCGTGTGCAGTTCCCACGGAATCCATCCACAGAGCAAGACCACACCGGACGCGATCAGAACCAGAACCTCGGGGCTTGCCCATCCCCATTCGGTTCCCTTCGAGACAGCCAGCAACAATGCCGTCATGGCGAGTGTGAGGACTGTGGCTCCCAGAAAGTCGAAGCGTCCGCGACTCTTCACAGCCGATTCCGGCACCACCAGCGGCAAGACGACTATCAGTACAACCCCGAATCCACCAGTGACCCAGAAAAGCGCGGGTAATCCCCAATGCGCCGAGATCACCCCGGCCATCGGCATGCCGAACATGCCGCCGATACCCAGGGTCGCACTCATGAGCGCGACTGCACCACTGAGCTTTTCCGGAGGAAGGACATCGCGCATGATGCTGATTCCGACGGGCAGAAGTGCCGTCGCGAAGCCCTGCAACGAACGTCCGAGGATCAGTAACCAGAAGCTCTGGCTGAGCGCCGCAACCATGCAGCCGACGATCATCACGGCAAGGCAGACGAGCATCATCGCCCGCTTGCCGAACATGTCGGCAAGCCGGCCGATGAGAGGGGTCGCGACGGCACCGGTCAGCAACGTCGAGGTCACCAGCCAGGAGGCGGTGGCCGACGAAACTCCCGATGCCGTCGCGAACGCAGGCAGGACCGGCACCACCAGGGTCTGTTGCAGCGCGACCACCACACCGCTCAGACTCAGGACGCCGACGACCCACCCGGTCCGCGCTTTCGCGCGAACAGTCTTGTCCGTCAAGCGTTCGAGCGAGCGGCTACTCCGGCGTCGACAGGAACCACGATGCCACTCATGTGGGCACTCGCGTCGGCGGCGAGGAACAGGACTACTCGCGTGATCTCGAAGGGATCCAGCCAACCGATCGGCTGCGCATGCAGGGTCGCGTACACAGGTTCGACGTCGTCTGCCGTCGGCGATTCGAGGTCAGGCCGCATCATTGCGTACATCATGTCGTTGTGAATCATCGGCGTCGAGATATTTCCCGGTGCAATAGCATTCACGGTCACACCCGAGTTGGCCAGTTCGAGTGAGACGCTCTTCGTCAAACCGATGACGCCCCATTTGGAGGCGCCGTACGCCGCCATCTGGGTGCCACCGGATCGACCCATCATCGAGGAGATCGTGATGATGCGACCGTAGCCACGTTCCGCCATTCCACCTGACACGGCCGCAACGGTATTGAACACACCGGTCAGGTTCGACGAAATGACTTCGTTCCACTGTGCCGACGTCATCGACGTGATCGGAGCGGGCACGGAGACACCGGCATTCGCGACTGCAATGTCGACGCGGCCGAACTCGGCTTCAGCGTGGGCAACCAGCGCATCCATCGCCTCCCGATCGGCTGTGTCAGCCTTGACTGCAATACACCGGCGGCCCGCGGCTTCCACCAACCGAACGGTTTCCTTCAGGTCTTCTTCAGTTGCGAGGGGGTAGGCGACGACATCACTGTTCTCGCACCGATCGCAGATCACGATGTCCGCGCCACGCTCCGCGAATGCGACAGCGTGGGCGCGCCCCTGACCGCGTGCGGCGCCGGTGATCAGTGCAACTTTTCCTTCGAAGCTGCCTTCGAGGCTGTTCATGCCGTCTCCTAGTTCGTCGTATGCCAGCATGCGCTGTACTGCATGCGTACTCCGAACCCGCCCGAAAGAAACAGTCGATCCCGGACAGCGGGAATCTAGCCGATCACTGGTAGACGGAGGTCTCGAATTCCAGGTATCCGTTGATGGATCCAGCGTCCGCGAACGGCAGAATCTGTGTTGCCCAGAACCCGCCGACGCCGGTCTGCCGGTCGATCCAGTAGTAGAGGTTTGCAAGACCCGCCCAAGCCAGTGATCCGGCCGGCCGGCCGGTGGGTGCCACCTCTTCATTTGTCATGAAGGAGTATGCCCATCCCTTTGGCAAGCCGGGGAAGAATTCCGCATCGTTGGACAGCGTTGGAAGTACTCCGGGCAACAACCCGACGTGCTGGCCTTCGAGTCCGTTCCGTACGGCTGCAGCGACCGTCTCAGGCGCCAACACGCGGCCCGCAGTACCCGCGCCGTCGTTCAGCCACATACGGATGAACTTCATGTAGTCGCCGACAGTGCCGTGCAAACCGTGACCACCCATGTGCACCTCGGGCTCAGCCGGAAGCTCGAATCCTATGAGCGGAGTGAGGCTTCCGTCGCTCTCACGCTGATGGATCGGTGCAAGGCGACCCTTCATCGACGGGCTCATCGTGAATGCCGTATCCGTCATCTCGAGAGGTTCGAAGATGCGCTCGCGCATGACATCGCCGAGCCGCTGACCTCGAATCGACTCGACGACCTGACCTGCCCAGTCGATATTGGTGCCGTACTCCCACTTCTCACCCGGATCGAAGAGCAACGGCGTCGTGAGCGCGGCTTTGCTACACGTGATCACGCTGGGCTGCCCGTGCTCCTGCGAGAGCCGATTGTAGGACTCGTTGAAGAAGTCGTACCCGAACCCCGCGGTATGAAGAAGAAGCATGCGAGTGGTGATGTCTCGCTTGGGTTCCCGAAGAACGGGGTTTCCGCCGGCGTCGAAACCGTCCAGGACCTTCAGCTCACCGACTTCGGGAATATAGGTCGCAGCGGGCGCATCGAGATCGAGCAACCCCTCCTCCACACACTGCAGGACAGCGGTACCGGTGATCGCCTTGGTCGTGGAGAAGAGCGCAAAAGTTGTATCAAGGGTCATCGGTTCGGCGTGACCGAGAGTCCGCTCACCGGCTGCACCCTCGTAGATGTTGCCTTCTCGATCCGTGATCATCGCGACGACACCCGGGACACGGTCAGCCCCCTGAGTTGCTCGCGCCAGCACGTCGTCGAGGCGCTCCTTCGAAAGAGGTTTCCGCGCAATATCTTCGATCGTCACTGCATTTCTCCATCCGACTCGCAACTTGTCTTGTCGAACAGAATGTAACGGCGATCACACACCCGGTTCTGCCTCGAAACGGCAGAAGATCTGTCTCTTTTCGGCAGAACCGGGCAAAACTTCGCTTCAGCTCTGAGGCGCTCCGATGTTCACCAGCCAGGAGATACCGAATCTGTCTGTACAGGAACCGAATTCGTCGCCCCACATCTGCTTCTCGAGTGGAACGCTCACCGTTCCTGTTCCCGACAACTGCTCCCAGTACCCGCGCAGCACGTCACCGTCGTCGCCGCTGAGGCTGACCGTGATGTTGTCGCCTGGGTTGTACGGCATGCCAGGCGGAGTATCGGCACCCATCAGTGTGTATCCCTGGTCGGTTTCGAGCATTCCGTGCATGATCTTGTCGCCGCCTTCACCGGGATTGCCGAATTCACCGAACGTGCTCAGCGCCAGTGTGCCACCGAAGATTTCTTTGTAGAACTCCAACGCCTCACGGGCATTGCCGTTGAAGCTGATGTACGGATTGAGTCGAGTTGCCATGACGTACTCCTAGCTCGTGGGATTGCTGTCACGTTCGAATTCAATCCTTGCAGAACGCTCCGACACGAAACAACGGATCAAGGCAGTTCATCCACTGCGTAAACCGATCGTCATGACCGTTCAAACAGCTGTCCTCAGAGTCGGTTCCGAGTCTCGGAAGGTAGCTCGCCGAACCGTTTCCGGTATGCCGCCGCAAACATACCCAGATTGACGTAACCCCAGGCGTTGGCGATTTCGGAGACGGTTCTCCCATCGGAACGCAACAGTTCGCTGCGTACTCCCTCCAGTCGACGAGTGCGCAGTCGTTGCCCCGGCGTGGTGTCTCGGTACCGTCGAAATCCCGCAGTGAGCGCTCGGACGCTGACGCCCACCGCAGCCGCGATCTCCGACGCCGTCGGCACCGAGCGCGCAAAGGTATCGATGTACTCCTCTGCCGATCGCACGTAGGCCGGTTCGGCGGAGGCGACGTCGACGCCGAGTTGCAACCCGGCCTGCGTCGCCCACTCGTCGAGAAGCTGAGCCGTGACCAGTTCTTGAACCCTGACGCCCAGCCTTTCCCCCGACATCGCGTCGGGCGACTCTGCAATTGCGCGAACGACGTAGTCCATCAATGCGAGCCAACTCGAACCCCGCCCGCCGATGGTGCACTTGTGCCGCCACAGGCGGTCGTCGGGAACTACCCCGTACCACTGCTGGGCGTGATCGGCGACAAGCTGATGCGGCACAGTGAGATTCAGCTGCAGATGATCCTCATCGAATTCGACGAAGTAGTCGGTCCGGCTACAGTCTGCGACAAAGGTCTCCCCCACTCCGGTATTCGCCGCAACGCCCCGGCCAAGAGCATGTCGACCGTTGCCCCTGATCGTCGTCAAGACCAGAATGTTTCCGGCTTCAGGCGAACATTCACCGACGGAGACCGGAATCCCGTAACAGAATCTGGTGACGTCGATCTTGCCGACTGCCGCCGAGTACATGTCCGAAGCCGGCTTCAACCGACTTCCGATCGGCGTCACCGTATAGGGCATGTAGATGTTGTCGGACCACTCCTTGATGCGGTCCCAGTCCTGAGAAAAGGCCTGATGATGCTGCATGGTGGGCCGACCGGCCGCGTCGATGAGCAAGGCGTCCTCGAACATGGTTCGAGTATCGCACCAGGGTCGGGGAAGGTCACGCAAAGTCAGATGACGTGATCTCTGCTCGTACGGCGGCAAAAAGCAGCGAATCGACCGCGGCCCCCCGGATCACCATGTGCGCCCGCATCAGCCCCTCCTCCACCATTCCCATTTTGGTGAGCACCGACGCCGACGCCGCGTTCTCCGGACGACACGTTGCCTGCACACGTTGCGTTCCAAGGCGAGCAAAGGCGAGTTCCAGAACCGCGCTCCCCGCTTCGGACGCATAACCCCGCCCCTGGAACCTCGGGTTCACGACGAAACCGAGTTCCGCCCTTCGATGCGCGGCGGATACTTCCCACACAGCTACTGAACCGATGACCGCTCCGTCGACCTTCGACGTGATCGCCAGGGTGAATGATCGACGCTCGACGCCCGCGGCTTCCAATGCCGCGTCGGCCAGGAATGCCCTGGTCACCGCCGGAGTGTTCGGACCCCAATCCACATATCTACAGACGGCAGGGTCTGATGCGTACTGATGGACGTCATCTTCATCCCCGAATGTGAAGTCTCGAAGGACGAGGCGTTCGGTAGTCAACGTGAACATCCAGCGATCGTAAATTAAACGCGAAAAGCATATTGACTCGAACGCATGTTCGAGTATTGTTGACGGTGGGGATCGGGGATTCAATGAGTGTCTTGTTGTCGGACGTGGTGTCGGGTTCTGCGGTAGGGGTTACGCGGACGTCTGACGGCGGTTGTCTGCTGCTGAGTTGCGAGAGGCTGCGGTGTCGGCGAGTGCGCCGGAGCGCTGCAGGCGGAAGCCGTATCGCGAGTGGCGGTCGTGGACGAACTCTCGTTGCGTTCCGATGATCAGGTGATTGCCAGTCGCGGTGTCGGTTCGTGGTTGGTCAACACGATGCTGCAGGTGGACGGGAAGAAGATCGCCGCCCTGGGTGCGCCGTTGCGGCCGTTCCCGGCTGTGGCTGCTCGTTCGATGACGGGGATTGTCGTTCGATCATGCCGCCTTGATCGTGGCGTTCGCGAGTAACAAGATCCCCACCGAAGTGGGATGCCGGAGGAAGCGCTATCGAAGACATCGATTTGTTGTTGGCGGCTTCGTCGGTGTGGAGGCGACGACGACAAAGGTGCGGAATGTTATCGCGACGTTGGAGCGGTTGTTCGAAGTCCGATGGTCCGCCCGCCGAAGATGTCGACCGGAACGAGTTGCGGATCGCGTCACCTCGACGTTGAACGGTCGGGTGGTGGTCCGCGGAGATTTCGACGCCCTCACCGGCGAAATGCTGCTGTCGGCGTTGTCGATTTGACGATGCCACCCCGGCGCCGGACGGCACTCCCCGATACCGGTCGGCGGCGAAGCGGACCGCGGACGCTTGGTTCACCGAACGATCCGCGCTATCTGGATTGCGCCAAGACCGGTACCGATGGTGGGCAGCGTCCGCAGGTGAACGTGCACATCAATGCTCGTGTCTGAGCAACTTGGGACTGCGCCGCACGGTCTTCGGGGAACAGTGGTGACCAGCGGTACTCTGGACCCCGCCGATCTTGATGTCGGCACATGCCGTGGCTCGGGCCGCTGTCGGTTTCGCAGACGAGGTTGTTGGGGTGTGATTGTTTCCTGTCGACGGTGTTGCTGGACGATCATGGCGCGCCGCTCGATGCGAAACCCGGAAAGCGGTTGGTCACCGCCGAACAACGGGTCGCGTTGATTGCCCGCGACAAGGGCTGCGCGTTCCCGGGCTGTTCGTGTGTTCCGGCGTGGACCGATGCGCACCACATTAGGCACTGGGCTAACGGCGGCCCGACGGTGATGAACAACCTGGTCCTGCTGTGCCGTTCACATCACCGGCTGATGCACCGCAAGACCGGGTTCGTCGAAAAATGGGTGATCCGCATCGGCGTCGACAACAAGCCGTGGTTCATCCCACCGCCCTCGATCGACCCCGGGCAGCACCCCAGGCCGGCGAACACAACCTTCAAAACCTGAGAACAGCTTCTCAGGCACAACAGAACACGGCCCGAGCACCGCATCGAAGGGATCCCCCGATGCGGTGCCAACCGTCCGTGACGGTTGATGAAGTTGTGCCCTCGATCAATCAGCGGGTCAGCACAAGCCCGGATGTCGGAACGCCCGTTCCCGCAGTCACGAGTACATTTTCGACGGAGTCGACCTGGTTGACCGAAGTACCGCGGATCTGCCGAACACCCTCGGCGATACCGTTCATCCCGTGGATGTATGCCTCACCGAGCTGTCCGCCATGGGTGTTGATCGGAAGCTTGCCGCCGAGTTCGATTGCGCCACCGGCGATGAAGTCCTTCGCTTCTCCCCTGCCGCAGAAACCGAGTTCCTCGAGTTGCATCAATACGTAGGGCGTGAAGTGGTCGTAGAAGACCGCCGTCTGCATGTCCGTCGGGCGCAGCCCACTTTGTGACCAGAGTTGATCGCCGACAAGGCGCATCTCCGGTAGGCCGGTCAAACCGTCGCGGTAGTAGCTGGTCATGATGTATTGATCTGCCCCGCTGCCCTGTGCGGCGGCTGCGATAACGGCAGGGGTGTTCTTCAGATCCTTGGCTCGTTCTGCCGAGGTGACGACGATGGCGATGCCGCCGTCGGACTCCTGGCAGCAATCGAGGAGATGCAAAGGTTCGGCGATGAATCGCGAATTCTGATGGTCCTCGAGAGTGATCGGTTTTCCGTAGAAGAATGCCTTCGGATTGGTGGCTGCATGCTTGCGGTCCGCGACGGCGATTCGGCCGAAGTCCTCGCTGGACGCTCCGTAGGCGTGCATGTATCGCTGTGCGACCATCGCGACAAACGATGCGGGCGTGCCCAATCCGTGAGGATAGGAGAAGGCGTTATCCGTGCCCGACGAATTGACCTGCGCCACAAGACCGGAGTTCACCTGACCGAAACGCGCACCCGACCTCTCGTTGAACGCGCGGTAGGCGACGACGACGTCCGCGACGCCAGTGGCAACAGCCATGGCCGCCTGCTGAATCGTCGCCGCAGCGGCACCGCCGCCGTAATGGATACGGCTGAAGAACTTGAGGTTCGGGATACCCACCGAACGAGCCACCGCCACTTCGGTGTTGGTGTCCATGGTGAATGAGGTAAGACCGTCGACGTCGGCGGGTGTCAGACCGGCGTCGTCCAACGCGGCTTGAACAGCCTCGGCGGCCAGTCGCAGTTCACTGCGACCGGAGTCCTTCGAGAAATCCGTGGCGCCGATTCCGACGATCGCGGCCTTGCCGGACAATGCGCTCATTCAATGTCTCCGTTCGAGCCCGATGCCGGAAATGCCAGTGTGACCTGCGCAGTGATGTGATCTCCCAGACTGTTCTTGCCGACCACCGCGAGCGAAGCGAGATCCTCGTCGTAGGCGGTCACCGTACCGGAGAGCGTCAACGTGTCGTAGGCGTACCAGGGGACTCCGAGGCGAAGTTTGATCGACGTGAGTACTGCCCGCGGTCCTGCCCAGTCAGTCACGAATCGCTGCACCAGGCCGGTGTCGGTGAGGATGTTCACGAAGATGTCCTTCGAGCCGCGTTTCTGTGCGAGGTCGCGGTCGTGGTGAACATCTTGAAAGTCTCGGGTAGCGAGCGCCGCCGAGACGACGAAAGTCGGGTCGCCGTAAATCGAGAGCTGCGGAAGAATCTCTCCCACAGTGATATCCGTCGTCGAAGTCATCATCACTCCTTCACCGCAGACACAGCAGAAACCGCAGACACAGCAACCGGCTGCCAGGCGTACAGAGTCCAGGGAGTGCCGCCGGTCTCGTCGTCGCCAGGGAAGTCGAGGTAGATCGCCTCCACCTCCATTCCGATCGATACGTCCGAGGGATCGACACCGCGCAATTCGCCGAGCATCCGCACACCCTCCGGCAGTTCGACCAGGGCCACGACAAACGGCAACGACCGACCAGGAACCTTGGGGGCGTGGTGAACGACAAAACTGAAGACCGTTCCCCTACCGGACGCGACCACGTAGTCGGTCTGCTGCGACTTGTCCTTCCAGATCGCGGGCACCGGCGGGTGCTGCACCGAACCGTCCGCACGCAGTTGAATGCGCAACTCATGTGCAGCAACACCGTCCCAGAAGAACTGCGTGTCGAGAGATGCTGTCGGGCGCAGCATCCGAGATGCGTCCAGGTCCGCAGGCACGTCAGTGGCGGGACTCTCGCTGACTGGCGGCGCAAACTTCAAGATCCGGAACATCATCTCCGAGACCAGTTCTTCGCCGACCCGCCAGTAGCTGCGGGTAGTGAAGAACCAACCTTCACCGAGACCTGTCTTCTTCGGCCCCACAACGTCTTCCAACACCGACGAGATGGTGACTTCTTCACCCGGCTTCAGATAGCGGTGGTAGATCTGATCGCAGTTGGTCGCGACGACGGACGTGAATCCGGCTTCGTCGAGTATGTCCGTCATCCGGCCCAAGGGATCGTCGGCTTCTCGAACCGCACCCAGACCGCGCATCGTCCATACTTGCGCCATCGCCGGCGGCGCGACTATGCCGTCGTGTCCGGCGGCGCGGGCAGCCGATTCGTCGACGTAGATCGGGTTCTCGTCTCCGATCGCCTCGACCCAGTTGCGGATCATCGGCAGGTTCACGGGGTCCCGGCCGGCGCGAGGAGCGCTTGGCCCGTCCTCTCGAACCCGTTCGGCAGCAGTGAGAATGGGATCTGACACGGTTTGTTTCCTATCTCGGAACGCGGGGAAGCTTCAGGCCGGCGGTCGCGATCAATTCGCGCATCACCTCGTTGACTCCACCGCCGAAGGTGATCACCAGGTTGCGCTTGATCTGCATGTCCAGCCACTCCATGAGATCAGCCGTTTCGGGATCGATCGGATTCCCGTACTGCCCGACGATCTCTTCTGCCAGTCGACCGACTCGCTGGATGCGTTCGGTCGCAAACACTTTGGTTGCCGAAGCGTCGGCGATGTCCACCGAATCCGAATCACTCGACGCCACTTGCCAGTTGAGCAGTTCGTTGAGCCGGTACGTCGCGTGAATTTCGCCGAGTGCGCGCCGTACGTCGACGTGATCAAGCAGGTTTTCACGCTTGGCCCAATCGAAGACGTGGTCGTAGATCCCTGCGACCCGACCTGCCGGGCCGAGCATGACGCGTTCGTGGTTGAGCTGCGTCGTGATCAGGCGCCAACCTTGATTCTCCTCACCCACAAGCATGTTCGCCGGAACGCGAACGTCCTCGTAGTAGGTGGCGTTGACGTGATGCGCGCCGTCGCAGGTGATGATCGGGGTCCAGGTGTAGCCGGGATCCTTGGTGTCCATGATCAGGATGGAGATGCCGCGGTGCCGTGAATCGGCAGACCCTGTCCGTACGGCGAGCCACACGTAATCGGCGTCATGCCCGCCGGTGGTGAAGATCTTCTGGCCGTTGACGACGTATTCGTCACCATTGCGTGCCGCCGAGGTACGCAGTGCTGCAAGGTCGGTACCGGCATCCGGTTCGGTGTAACCGATCGCGAAGTGCACTTCACCGGCGAGGATCGCGGGCAGGAATTTCTGCTTCTGCTCCTCGCTGCCGTATTTCTGCAGAGTCGGGCCGACGGTCTGCAACGTGACCGAAGGCAGTGGGACATCTGCCCGCACAGCCTCGTTGACAAAGATCTGCTGCTCGACTTCTCCGAACCCACGTCCGCCGTACTCCACCGGCCAGCCGACGCCGAGCCAGCCGTCCTTGCCCATACGACGGATGACCTCACGATAGGTAGGGCCATGCCGCTCCACACGCATGATCTTGGCCTCTTCGGGCGAGATCAGCGTCGAAAAGTAGCGTCGAAGTTCAGCTTGCAATGCGCGCTGACTGTCGGTCAGATCGATGAACACCGGGCCCCCACGAGGTCGAGTCGCTGCGAAGCGCCGCCGAGCAGGCGCGCCAAGTCTTTTGCAGTCGAGTAGTAACGATGAAGCGGATAAGTCACGTCGACGCCCAGACCTCCGTGCAAGTGGTGAAGCACCTGCATCGTGGCGGGCACTTCTTGGGCGATCCAGTACGCCATGACGTCGAGGTCCGACTGGGCATCCAGGCCCTCCGACACGCGCCAGGACGCCGACAACGCCGCGACGTGAAGGGTCCGGGAGGTGACGTAGGCGTCGGCTATCTGTTGTGAGACTGCCTGGAACGTGGCGAGCGGCTTGCCGAATTGCTCACGCGAGCCGACGTGTGTCGCAGTGAGATCGACGGCGCCGGAAACCAAACCATCGGCGACGGCTCCGATACTCGCCATGGCGATCCGGTACAGCGTCTGGACGGCTTCCTCGCCCGCACCGAGAAGTTCACCGACTGCCTCGTCCATGGTGACTCCGAACTCAGGACTGCCGGACGAACTGGGAGTCGGTGTCAGTGCGACGCCGGCGGCAGTTGGATCGACAAGAACGACTCCGGCGTCGGTGGGCACAAGAATTCTGTGTGCGCTCGCCGCGAAGGGCACGGCAAGCACTGTTCCGCTGACGCGATACCAGTCGCCTGACTGCTGCGCGGTAGTCGACGGCTGCGCCGGGAACTGCTGCCCCGGCTCACCGAGTGCCGCGGTGAACACCCGCCCGGCGCCGACTCCGGCGAGCAATTCGTCCTGCTGAGCATCGGTCCCCAGAGCAACGATGGGGAGTACGCCGAAGCCGAGGGTCGCGAGAGCCGGAATGGGAGCGGCGGCTCGGCCAACCTCGACGAGAAGAGCGCCGACGTCGGTGACCGAGAGGCCCTCGCCGCCCAGACGCTCGGGCAGTGCCAACGTGAGCAGGTCGGCTTCGGCGAATGCCGCCCAGAGCGCGTCCGGCTCCAGTTCGCGGGCAAGGAGCGCGGTAGCCACCTCGGCTACCGCTTCCTGGGTTTCATCGGGAGTGAAGTCCACGCTGGCAATCCTGTCTCTGATGTAGAACGTGTTCTAGTTGTATCACCAACGTGGACATTTCTAAAGGCCTCTACTCACGCCGTCTAATCACGGGGCAGGCCCAGAATTCTCTCCGCGGCAACGGTCAACAGAATCTGCGTGGTTCCGCCGGCAATCGACAGGCATCGCGTGTTGAGGAACTCACGCGAGAGCGGACCCTCCACCCATCCGGCCGAGCCACCCAATTCCATGGCGAACTCTGCGACATTCTGACGCTGGCGCACGCCCACCAGCTTGCGGACGCTCGACGCCGGGCCCGGATCCTGACCATCCAATTGCCGCAGTGTCGTGCGCAATTCCAGCAACGAGCCGACCATGGCGGTTCCGATCAGCCCACCGAGCTTGTCGGCAACCACAGGATCAGGATCGCCTGCCAGCTCGAGCAATTCCTCCATCGCACCGCCGAGCGAAGAGCCACCGCTCATCGCGACTCGCTCGTTGGCGAGGGTCGTGCGGGCCAGCTTCCAGCCTCCACCGAGTTGGCCGACGACGCACTCGTCCGGCACGAAGACGTCGTCGAGGAAGACTTCGTTGAACAGGGCGTCTCCGGTGATCTCACGCAGCGGTGAGATCCGAATCCCAGCCGTCTTCATGTCGAGAAGGAAGTACGTGATGCCCTTGTGCTTGGGAACATCGC
The DNA here is from genome assembly GCF_053470465.1 of Rhodococcus sp. GB-02. Taxonomy (NCBI): domain Bacteria; kingdom Bacillati; phylum Actinomycetota; class Actinomycetes; order Mycobacteriales; family Nocardiaceae; genus Rhodococcus; species Rhodococcus sp. GB-02. The sequence goes on along the minus strand of NZ_JBPUKE010000001.1, from coordinate 1,108,961 downwards.
GATCGGTCCTGGCAAGGCAGATGGCCCAGTCAGCTTCACGTGCAAGTGAAGTCCAGACTTTCTGACCATTCAGCTTCCAACCGCCTTCGACCTTTTCCGCGGTCGTGCGCAGTGCTGCAAGATCCGAACCTGCACCAGGTTCGCTGAAGAGCTGGCACCAGGTGATCTCGCCCTTGAGCGTCGGAGTCGCGAATCTTTCGATCTGCTCCGGACTGCCGTGCTCGAGGATGGTTGGCACTGCCCACCACCCGATCACCAGATCGGGGCGGCCGATACCGACGGCCGCCAACTCTTCTTCGATCAGAATCTGTTGCGCGGCCTTGGCACCCCGGCCGTACGGCTTGGGCCAGTGCGGTGCAAGGTAGCCCGATTCGGCCAACGCGTTGCGCTGTTCGGATTCGGGCAGCGCCACCAATTGCGCTACCTCTTCGCGAATGTCGGACCGGTCGGATTCGAGCTCACTCAAGTCGATCTGAAGGTGACGCCGTGCGCCGCCGATCGTCAATTCCGCGACGCGTGCGCGCCAGTGAGACGATCCGCCCAGAATCTGCCGGAGCGACAGTGCTCGACGAAGGTAGAAGTGCGCCTCGTGCTCCCAGGTGAATCCGATTCCACCGAGCACCTGAATGCAGTCTTTTGCCGTGTCGACTGCGGCGTCCAGCGACACCGCGGCCGCCACTGCTGCGGCGATCGGAAGTTCGTCGCCCGACTCGGCAGCGACCGCGGCGTCCCAGGCAACCGCTCCGGCATTCTCTACGCGGCACAGCATTTCGGCACAGATGTGTTTGATCGCCTGGAACGAACCGATGGGCTTTCCGAATTGTTCGCGAATCTTCGCGTACTCCACCGCAGTACGCAGACTCCACGCCGCAATTCCGGCTGCTTCGGCGGCCCCCAGTACCGCCGCGAGATCGGAAACCGATCCGGGCGCAATGTCATCGAGGATTCGGTCGGCGTCGACCGTCACTCGGTCGAACGAGACCCGTGCCAGTGGTCGTGACTTGTCGATCGTGTCGACGGCGTCGTAGGTCACGCCTTCGCAATCGCCGTCGACGAGAGCCCAGACGACACGCGAGCCGTCACCTTCAGAATTCACGTCTACCGACACGAGTACCGATACGCCCGAATCTCCACCCCAGGCGTAACCTCCTTCGCCATGAAGCTCGATGCCACCGGACGCGTTCGCCGTTGCCGCAACTGGACTTTCGTCCAATACGACGGCGCACGGCAACGCACCATCGGCGAGCGTTTCGGACCAACGCTTGGCAGCGGGCGACGAACTTCGCCCCACCACCAGAGCTGCCAGCGCAGTCGTGAGAACAGGACCCGGCACGAGTTCGATTGCCGCCTGCTCGAGCATTGCTGCGAGATCGACGATTTCGGCTCCGGCTCCGCCTACCGATTCGGGAACGGCGACCGAAAATATCCCGAGAGACCCGAACTCGGACCATTTCTCCCGCCACGAAACTGCTGGTCCACGGCGTACCATGTCCATCGGCGTGGCCGAGCGAGCCCAGGCCTCTATCGATTCCTGGACCGCCCGCTGTTCATCGGTCGTGGCGATTGTCACAACTGGTTCCCGCCTCTCGATAAGTGACACAATTGTTTAGAACGTGTTCTAATATGACACCTGGCCAAGAGTCAAGGCGCGAAGGAATTTGTCGATGACCACAACATCCCGATCCCGCTCCAACGCGGTTGCTTCTGCAACGCTCGGGGACGACGATCTCAGCTCCAACGCGCAACGCGAACGCCGCAAGCGGATTCTCGACGCAACCCTCGCCTTGGCGTCCAAGGGTGGCTACGAGGCTGTCCAGATGCGCGCCGTGGCCGAGCGCGCCGACGTCGCAGTCGGAACGCTCTATCGCTACTTCCCGTCCAAGGTTCACCTGTTGGTGTCCGCTCTGGCACGCGAATTCGAGAAGATCGATTCCAAGGGCAAGATCCCACCCGGAACCAGCCCGCTCGAGCGGATGCAGCTGATCCTCAGCCTCATCACCCGCGCGATGCAGCGCGATCCACTCCTGACCGAAGCCATGACTCGCGCGTTCATGTTCGCCGACGCCTCCGCAGCGGCAGAGGTCGATCAGGTGGGTCAGTTGATGGACCGCCTCTTCGCACGAGCGATGACCGAAGAGGAGCCGACCGAGGAGCAGTTGGCGATCGCACGCGTGATCTCCGATGTGTGGCTGTCCAATTTGGTGGCATGGCTCACGCGACGTTCTTCGGCCACCGATGTCGCCAATCGACTGGAATTGACGGTTGAACTGCTGCTCGGTGACGGAACTCGGAAACCCGAATAGACGTCCTTTGTCGCATCTGTCATTTTTGCACTGATCTGACAGAAACGTATCGAGCCAGGAGTCGCTGCATCACCTAGATTTGAAGAGGTGAGCGCACAAGATCTGTCCATCGAACTTCGCCGAGCGCTGTCGGGCGTGGCACGCACGCCGCGTCTGCTCGTAGCCTCCGACTACGACGGGACGATGGCACCTATAGTCGCCAACCCGGACAAGGCGTATCCACGCGTGGAAACGGTGCGTGCGCTCCGCTCCCTCGCCAGCCTGGCGTCGACGACGGCTGCCGTGATCTCGGGCCGCGCCCTCAAGGATCTGGCTGCGCTGTCCCGACTTCCCGCCGAAGTGCAATTGGTCGGCAGCCACGGCTCCGAGTTCGACATCGGATTCGTTCACGCGATCGACGCCGACGCCAGGAAACTGCTCGACGAGATCGTCACCGAGTTGGGACGAATCGCCGCCGACACCCCTGGGGCAACGGTGGAAAAGAAGCCCGCCAGCGTCGCACTGCACGTACGCAACAGCAGCGCCGACGACGCCGAGAAGGCGCTCATCGCCGTTCGCACCGAATCGGCACTCTGGCCGGGCGTTCAGGTCACCGAAGGTAAGTCGGTGGTCGAGTTGGCGGTCATCGCCACCGACAAGGGCCACGCACTCGACTTGATCCGCCATCAGGACGGCGCTACCGCTGCCGTCTTCATCGGGGACGACGTGACCGACGAAAAGGCGTTCAGCAGGCTTCAGGGACCGGACATCGGAATCAAGGTCGGCAGCGGGGACACCGTCGCCGACTATCGCGTCGACAGCACCGAAGATGTCGCTGCCGCTCTGGCGTTCCTGCTCGACGAGCGTCGTACGTGGCTTTCCGGTGCCGACGCTCCGCCCATCGAGCGGCTCTCGATGCTCGCCAGTCCGCGCACCGTCGCTTTGGTGACCCCGGATGCGACGCTGACCTGGTTGTGTCACCCGGAACCGGATTCCGCAGCAGTCTTCGCGCACCTTCTCGGCGGAACCGGGGCAGGCCATTTCACGGTCGGGCCTCGCCGAACAGCCTTGCCGCTGAGCCAGAAGTACATCGACAGCACGATGACCGTTCAGACCCGCTGGGCGAGCCTGTCCGTCACCGACTACCTCCCCCACGACGTCCCGCAGGGACGAACCGACCTGACTCGCATCATTTCCGGCCAGGCCGACGCGATCGTCTCGTTTGCACCCCGTCCCGAGTTCGGCCAAGGCCAAGTCACCCTCGAGGTCGTCGACGAGGGTATTCGGGTCCTCGGCACCAACGAGCCATACGTACTCCGCTCCCCCGGCGTGCTGTGGAACATCGCCACCGACGGAAACCAACAGACCGCACACGCCATCGTCGAGCCGTCCAAGGGTGACGTCGTCCTCGAATTGCGCTGCGGAACAGAAGAAATCGGCCCCTCGGAGATTCCGGAGATCGAACGCCGAGCGACTTCGGAGGCGTACTGGTCCGATTGGGCCAAGACGCTCGAACTGCCGAAGCTGAAGCCGGACTTGATGAAACGCTCTGCGCTGACCTTGCGCGGGCTGGTTCACGCCGATTCCGGTTCCATCATGGCCGCCGCGACTACATCCCTGCCGGAAGAGATCGGCGGAGTCCGCAACTGGGACTACCGCTATTGCTGGTTGCGCGACGCCGCCCTCACCGCAACAGCTCTCGTGAGCGTCGGATCCACCGACGAAGCCGAGAACTACCTCGACTGGGTCCACCGCGTGCTCGAAACGCTGCCGGGACCCGAGCGCCTGCACCCCCTCTACACGCTGTACGGGACTTCGCTACCGCCCGAGGCCGTCATCGACTCACTGCCCGGGTACGCCGGCTCCCGGCCGGTCCGCGTCGGTAACGCCGCAAATCAGCAGGTTCAACTGGACGTGTTCGGCCCGATCGTCGAGCTGATCGTCGAACTGGCAAATGCACGCGAAAAAGCCGGTGCTGCTGACCCTTTGAGTGACCGCGACTGGGAACTGGTGTGCGCCATGGTCGAAGCAGTACAGCGACGCTGGTTCGAACCCGACCACGGTATCTGGGAAATTCGTGACAACCCGCGCCACCACGTCTATTCCAAGGTGATGGGTTGGGTCACCGTCGACCGCGCTGTCGATCTTGCTGCCCGCTTTTCTCGTGAGGCTCTTCCCGAGTGGGCGGAACTGCGTGACCAGATCGCCGACGAAGTACGCCACAAGGGATGGAAGGACGACGTACAGTCGTACACCGCTGCCTACGACGGTACCGATCTCGACGCCGCTACTCTGCACATCGGACTGTCGGGACTGATCGATCCGACGGATCCACGCTTCGCCGCAACCGTCGTAGCCACAGAGGCTGAACTACGCAGCGGCTCAACGGTATACCGCTACCATCACGACGACGGCCTGCCCGGCATCGAAGGCGGATTCCATCTCTGTGCAGCCTGGCTCGTCGAGGCATACCTACTGATCGGGCAACGCCTGCAAGCAGAGGCACTGTTCGACCAGTTGGTCGCGGCCGCCGGCCCCACCGGACTACTCGCGGAAGAGTACGACCCCATCGCGGAACGCTCGCTGGGCAACCACCCCCAGGCCTACAGCCATTTAGGATTGCTGCGCTGCGCCCAACTCCTGGCGTGACAGCTACACCCTGACAGCTACACAGTGACAGCTATACCCGGATCCGACCTGATGTTCGCCCGGCCAGTAGTTCGGTATCGAGCATCTCGACTACCGGAACGCCGGATCCCGACGGCGACATCAGGAGTGCACCGGCGCGCCGGCCCTTCTCTTCCTGGGGCTGGCGCACCGTTGTCAGTGATTCGCGCAGCGCCTCGTCGACGCCGTCGAATCCGGTGATCGACAGCTGGCCAGGTACATCTATGCCCTGCCAGCGCGCCCAGTCCAAGGCGCCGAGAGCCAGCACGTCAGTGGTGCAGACCAGTGCGGTGATCTCAGGGTTGGTCGCGAGAGCTTCCGCCGCCGCCGAGTGCCCGGACTGCGATGTGTGGACGTACCGCTCGATCACGGTGAGTGACAGCGGGTCCATGTCGGCCGCCACCATCGCGTCGCGCACTCCTTCGATCCGCTCACGCTGGACGTGGAAGTGCGGGGACTTGAGTCGTTCCTGGCTGACAACGCCGTCCATCCGGTCGCGCCCCAGCCTCATGCAGAGCACACCGATGTCACGGTGGCCGAGACCGATGAGGTAATCGGCCACCTTACGCATGGCAGCGCGGTCGTCGATGCCCACGAGGGATGCACCGGGAATCTCGCGGGGCTGGTCGCACACGACGATCGGAATGTGACGCTCGAGCACAGCAGCGAGATACGGATCGTCGTCGGCCACGGAGTAGACGACAAAGCCGTCGACGCCCGCCTGCTGGACCACGGCCGCAGCATCCACCTCGTCGCGCCCGGGCCCGGCCGGAATGAGCAGCAAGCCCTGGCCGGCATCCTCACATGATTCCGAGAGACCGGCGAGGAAGCTCATGGCGGCCGGGTCACGGAACGAATAACTGAGTGCTTCGGTGAGCAGGAGACCGACGGCGCCGGCTTTGCGAGTTCGCAAGGAACGAGCGACCGGATCGGGTCCGGGATATCCGCGTCGCTTGGCCGCTTGGAGCACTCGATCCCGCAGCTCGACGGAGAGCTGATCGGGTCGGTTGTACGCGTTCGAGACTGTAGTTCTCGACACATTGAGCTCGGCGGCGAGCGACGCCAAAGTGGCTTGACGGCGTGGCTGACGGGACCGGGGCATAAACGGACGTTAGCCGTAGTGCCCGCAGTCGGCGCGTTGGGGCTGAACCGAAGGTGAACTACCAGCGACTATGCGCTAATGTGTAACGGTAACGGTTTCCAATAGCATTTAGCCCAGCCTTTGTTCAGGAGAAAAGCACGTGCGTTCGTCGTCGAAATTCCGCACCGCCACCGCCCTCGCGGCCGTCTCGGTCGCCGCAGCATTCGCGCTCACCGCGTGCAGCTCATCCTCTTCGAAAGACGAAGGCATCACCGTCGTCGCATCGACGAACGTGTGGGGCGACGTCGCGCAGGCCGTCGCCGGCGACAAGCTGACCGTGACGTCGATCATCAACGAGCCGTCCGCGGACCCGCACTCGTTCGAAGCGACTCCCGCCGACGCCGCCAAGATCACCGACGCATCGCTCGTCGTCTACAACGGCGGCGGCTACGACCAGTTCATCACCGACGTCCTCGACGCAGGCAAGGGTGAGCAGAAGACGGTCAACGCCTACAACCTGCTCGACGGTGGCATCCACGCCGGCGAAACCGCGGGCGAATCGCATGACGGTCACACCCACGGCGCAGTCAACGAACACGTCTGGTTCGACATCCCGACCGTCGACGCCGTCGCACATTCGGTTGCCGATCAGCTGAGCGCGCTCGATCCGGACAACGCGGCGACCTACGAGGACAACGCGAAGGCATACAGTCAGAAGCTCGCCGGCGTCACGGCCATCACCGACTCCATCGCCGCTGCCCACGCGGGCGCACCGGTGGCTCAGACCGAACCGATCGCGCACTATCTCCTGGTTGCCGCTGAACTGAAGGACGCAACTCCCGAAGAGTTCACCAGCGCCATCGAAGACGGCAACGATCCGTCACCGGCCGCAATCGCCGCAACCCGCCAGCTCCTCTCGGACAAGCAGGCCCGCGCACTGGTCTACAACATCCAGACGCAGGACAAAGTGACCCAGGACATGCGCACCACAGCCGAAACCGCCGGAGTGCCCGTCGTCGAGGTTACGGAGACTCTGCCTGAGGGCCTGGACTACATTCAGTGGCAGACGCAGACCGCGGAGTCGCTCGCAAACGCCCTCTCTGCCCAGTAATTTTTGCCCCACCATTTCCGAGAAGAACCGATCGGCTTGTGACAGAAACTTCCGCGAATACTCCTGTGCCCCCTGGTAACGCCGTGCCTTCTGGTAACACCGCGCCTTCAGGAAACACCGTGCCCGCTGTGACGCTGAAGGGTGCTCGATTATCTTTCGGCGCCCGCACCCTCTGGGACGGACTCGACCTCGAGGTACAGCCAGGTGAGTTCATCGCCGTGCTCGGACCGAACGGGTCTGGCAAGACCTCGCTCCTGAAGATTCTGTTGGGTCAACTGCAACTCAGCGGCGGTAGTGCTCAGATCGTCGGCACGCCGGCACGGGCCGGTAACTCACATGTCGGGTACATCCCGCAGCAGAAGTCGATCGACGACGGCCTCCCGCTCCGCGGCCGCGACCTGGTCGGCCTCGGCGTCGACGGTCACCAGTGGGGCACGGGGCTACTGCGCCGGGGTCGTCGACGCAAGATCGTCGACGACGCCATCGCGCAGGTCAGCGCCCAGTCGTTTGCCGACGCCCCCATCGGTTCCATGTCCGGCGGTGAGCAGCAGCGACTGCGGATCGCTCAGGCTTTGGTCGGCGACCCGCGGATCCTGCTGTGCGACGAGCCGCTGCTCAGCCTCGACCTCGCCAACCAGCACCTGGTCTCGACGCTGATCGACAAGCGTCGACGCAGCCATGACACGGCGGTGCTGTTCGTGACGCACGAGATCAATCCGATCCTGCCGTTGGTGGATCGAGTGCTCTATCTGGTGGACGGCAAATTCCGGATCGGGACGCCGGCCGAAGTGATGACGTCCGAGGTTCTCTCGGATCTGTACAACACCGACGTCGAAGTGTTGCAGGTTCGTGGCCGCCTCGTCGTGATCGGCACCGGAGATGCCATCGATGCGCTCGGCAGCGCGGGCGGACTGCGTCCAGGCGAAGGCGTTCACCATTCTGATGAGGATCACCACCAGTGAGTAACAAGTTCACCGATGCGATGTCGCGGATGTTCGACGTGTCCGCCACCGTCGATCTACTGCAGTACGACTTCGTCCAACAGGCGTTGATCGCGGGCGCCATCCTCGGATTGCTGGCAGGCATCATCGGGCCGCTGATCGTGAGCCGCCAAATGTCGTTCTCGGTGCACGGAACTAGTGAGCTGTCACTGACGGGTGCATCCGCCGCGCTTCTCGTCGGTGTGGGCGTCGGCTTCGGCGCCATCGTCGGATCCGTGGTCGCGGCAGTGCTGTTCGGACTGCTCGGAGCCAAAGCGCGGGACCGGGATTCGGTGATCGGCGTGATCATGGCTTTCGGCCTCGGCCTGTCGGTATTGTTCCTCTGGGCGTACGACGGTCGCACGGGAACCAGCTTCTCGTTGTTGGTCGGACAGATCGTGGCACCGGGAAACAGCGGTCTCGAACTTCTGCTGCTATGTGCGGTCATCGTGATCGGCACACTCGGATTCATCTACCGCCCTTTGCTGTTCGCGAGCACCGATCCCGAAGTTGCTGCAGCTCGCGGTGTTCCGGTTCGGGCACTGTCGATCGTGTTCGCAGTGTTGGTCGGCATCACCGCCGCGCTCGGCGTGCAGATCGTCGGCGCTCTGCTGGTGATGTCGCTGCTGATCACTCCCGCAGCGGCCGCCGCGTACGTCACGGCAAGCCCGCTCAAGGCCACGATTCTCTCCGTCGTGTTCGCCGAACTGGCGGCCGTCGGCGGCATCCTTCTCTCGCTGGCCCCCGGCGTTCCCGTCTCGAGTTTCGTCACCTCGGTCTCGTTCGTGATCTACCTGATATGTCGACTCTTCGGATCCGCACGTCGCAAGAATGCCGGACGGATTCCGGCACACGCCTGAACACCGCGAGCCCGCATATCTCGAAGCTCATGTACCTAGAATCGAAGTATGGGCTACAGCGTTGATCTGAACAGCGACCTCGGCGAGGGCTTCGGAGCCTGGACCCTGGGCGACGACGACGCGATGCTCGAACTTGTCACAAGCGCGAACATGGCCTGTGGATTCCATGCCGGCGATCCGACGACACTGTTGGCGACTTGCGAATCCGCAGCCACCCGCGGCGTACGTATCGGCGCGCAGGTGGGGTACCGAGACCTCGCCGGTTTCGGCAGGCGCTTCATCGACGTCTCTCCGAAGGACCTGACCGCCGACGTCATTTATCAAATAGGGGCGCTCGACGGTTTGGCTCGTGTCGCCGGATCGCGGGTCACGTACGTCAAACCCCACGGCGCGCTCTACAACGCGATCGTTCATCACCGTCGGCAAGCACGGGCCGTGGTCGCCGCTGTTGTCGCCTACGACAGTTCGCTACCTGTTCTCGGACTGCCGGGTTCGGTGTTTCTGGAAGAAGCTCGCGATGCCGGACTCGAAATCGTCGCCGAGGTTTTTGCCGATCGCGCGTACACGGCGGAAGGCACCCTGGTTCCCCGCACCGAGTCGGGCGCCGTTCTGCACGACCCGACGCTTGTTGCAGAACGGGTTCGGCGAATGGTCGTCGACGGCGAGTTGGACGCAGTCGACGGGAGCACGTTGAAAGTCGCTGCCGCATCGGTGTGCGTACACGGTGACAGTCCAGCAGCCGTCGACATGGCCGTGGCAATCCGCGCTCTCCTCGACTCTTCCGGCGTCGAGATCACACCGTTCACATGATCACGATCCTGCCCGCCGGTGAATCCGCAGTCCTCGTCGAGTACGAGGAACTGCCGAGCGTGCTGGGCAACTTCAGGGCTCTCGACGCCAGTCGGATCCCCGGAGTGATCGACCTGATTCCCGCGGCGCGAACCATCTTGATCGAATACGACAACACGATCACCGGGCACAAACTCGTGGAGAAATGGGTCCGTGGGGCCGTACCGATCGAACTCACAGCAAACGAGAGCGGACCTGCTGTCGAGATTCCGGTCCGCTACGACGGCCCCGATCTCGTAGAGGTGGGCAAGATGACCGGACTCGGGGTCGACGGTGTGATCGATGCTCACACGGCTGCGTCGTGGACCGTCGCGTTCATCGGATTCGCTCCGGGGTTCGCATATCTGACCAGCAGCGAGAGAAAGCTCGAGGTTCCACGTCGATCGGACCCGCGCAGGCAGGTCCCGGCCGGTGCAGTCGGGTTGGCCGGACCGTTCTCGGGCGTCTACCCGCGGCGTTCCCCGGGCGGCTGGCAGTTGATCGGAACGACGGAACTGTCGGTGTGGGACGCCGAGCGCCGCTCGCCGGCACTGCTTCTACCCGGCACCACGGTCACCTTTGTCCGTACATGATTTTGGTGCAAGCATAATTTTGGTGTCTTCACCGCGTTGTTGCGGGACAATGGATTCATGGCCTGGCTCGAGGTAGTGCGTACCGGCCCGCTCGCCACAGTTCAGGACCGCGGGCGGAGAGGCTACGGCGCCCTCGGGGTCGGCCGATCCGGCGCCGTCGACATGATCTCGCACGACAGCGCTAACAGACTTGTAGGCAACACTTTTCGAGCGGCAACCATCGAAGTCACCACTGGGGGTTTTGCTATGCGGGCCGTCGGTTCGATGACGGTGGCAGCGACAGGCGCGCGGGTGCCGCTGGCCGTCGACGGACAGTCTGCACCTGACTACGCGAGCATCCACCTGGCTGGTGGCAGCATTCTCGAATTGGGTTACAGCACAACCGGGTTGAGAACGTACATCTCAGCACGCGGTGGCGTCGACGTCCCGCAGGTACTCGGCAGCAGATCCACCGACACGCTCTCCGGACTCGGGCCGCCGCCGCTCGCCGTCGGCGATCACCTCCTCCTCGGGGCCGAGGAAGGGACGTGGCCCACCGAAGAGTTGATTCCACCGCCGGCCCCTCCACTCGGCGCAGTTCCACTCGAGATCACGCTCGGCCCAAGAAATTCCTGGTTCACTGCCGCATCCGTTCAGGCGCTCCTGCACACCACATGGAAAGTCACCGAACACACCAACCGCGTCGGTGTCCGGTTACAGGGCCAAGGGCCTCTGCACCGCTCGCGCACGGAGGAACTGCCGAGCGAAGGCGTCGTCGTGGGGTCTATCCAGGTGCCACCAGGCGGAGCGCCCGTCGTATTTCTCGCCGACCATCCCGTGACCGGCGGATACCCCGTCGTCGCCGTCGTCTCCGACGCAGGGATTGCGTCGCTGGCACAGCTGCGGCCCGGCAGCACCATTACCTTCAAGGCCACTACTCGGCCGTCGTAGCGCTGATAGTCTCAGCCGCGCCAGCAACGCTGCCGGCGGCGCTCGTCCGTCGCCAGAACCTGAAGGACTGTCACACTATGAGCCCTAAGAGCAGCACACTTGCTCTCGGAATAGCGTCACTGATCACTGCTGCACTCGTCCTGTCCGGATGCAGCAGTTCGGAAAGCGGCGACGCCGTCTCCAGCGAAACAACCACTTCCGAAAGTTCTGCATCCTCGCCGTCGGCCGCTGCCGCGACGCCGACTTTGCGGGACGGGACACCGTTCATCGGCGAGCGGACGACGATCGAGACCGGCAACGACCCCGAAGCGCCGAGCATCAGCGTCAGCCTCCCGCCAAGTTGGACCCAAGGCGAGAACATCCCCGCCGGGGTTACGGATGCGCTGTCCAGCAACAGCCGGGAACCCAGCGGTTTCATGCCGAACACCACCGTGAAGGTCGAAAACCACAGCACCGCAACAAAAGACGAGGTTCTTGCCGCTGAGCGTGAAACGATCGCCACCCTCGACGGGTGGACCGAAGTGAAGTACACCGAGATCGACGTCGACGGACAGCAGGGGTTCCGCCTCTCCGGAACCTGGACCGCCCCAAACCTGGGCGTTCCGCTCTACGCCGTCATGACAGTCGTCGCTTACCAAGCCGACGACAACTCGCCGGTCTACTTGGTCAGCTTCGCAAACCAGTTCACCGATACGACAAACATGCAGACGTCCAACCAGGTGGAAGAAATCAACACTTCCATCGAATTCGGCTAAGCGCCTGACCGAACAACAATGGCCACTGAGCGAACCGAGGCCACCACCCACTGAGCCGAGCGATCCGCTTGCGCGATTGCGCTCCATCGCCCTTGCAACCGCCCGCCAAATAGGAAAGCGTTACCTAAGTCGTTCGCGGTATGATCCACCGATGAGTTCCACAGGATTTCCGTACTGGGCTGTGCCGGCAGGCCGGTACGTTCCGCTCCCTTTCTCCATGACCACGTCCACCATCGGGCGCGATCAGAAGCGTGCGTGGCGTGAGATCCGCCATCCCGAACACGAACTCCTGTGGGGCGCTTCCGGAGAGATGAGCGCCTACATCGACGACGTGCGTTGGCAGATCCCACCGACGGTCGGCATGTGGATTCCTGCCGGAACTCCACGGCGCATCACGCTCGGCGCATCCACCGAGGCGCGCTTCACCTACTTCCGGCCCGAGTCGTTCCCCCACCCGTGGACAAAACCCGCGATCATCGGCATCGACGACGTGGTCAAAACGATGCTCATCCACCTGCACCAGCGAAATATGCCGACCGAGGCTCGCTTGCGCGCCGAATCAGTAGTCTTCGACACCCTCGCGCCCATCGAGGCAGCCGATGTCGCAGTGCCGATGCCCGCCGACCCCCGGGCCCTTGCCGTTGCACGCCGTTTGATCGCCGACCCCGCCGATCAACGAGGGCTTGCCGATTGGGCCTATGTGGTCGGCGGAAGCCCCCGAACCCTGAGCCGCGTGTTCTCTCAGGGCACGGGGATGTCCTTCACCGAGTGGAGAATTCAAGTTCGCGTCCGCGCTGCGATGTCCTATCTCGCTGCGGGCGTTCCTGTTTCGACGGTAAGCCGCCGAGTCGGATACGAAACCCCCAGCGCCTTCACCAGCGTGTTCCGCAAGGTCACCGGACGGACACCGAAGAACTATTACTCGGACGCGTGCGAATTGTCGGCCTAGCTGGTCAGAAGCATCAGTTGGTCAGAATCATCAGCCGGTCAGAACCCGTTCATCTTCGAAACCAGTTCCGCGAAGGCATATTTGACACTCAGCGACGTGGGTGAAGCCAGTGCCATGACTCGGGCCAGACCGAGCTGCTGAATCAGCCTGCCGTCCTTGACTGCCGGCAGGTCGGCAAACAACTTGTCCCCCATCAATCCAGGGAGTCCCTGCCCGCTCGCATCGTTGAGCACGATAACGTCCGCATCCAGTTCGTTGTACTGTTCGCGCGATGCGGTCACCGACCCCTGCGTGTCGCCGCACAGCTCTGCGCTTCCGGCCGACTGATTCAGTCCGAGCTGGGTCATCAGGATGACTCTGCCGTCGTCGGCGCAGTAATTGGTGAGGCCGTCGATGTTTCCCGAGAGGAAGGTCAAGGTCTTCCCGTTCAGATCCGGGGAGCCCGCAGCCAGGTCCGCTATGGATTCGTCGGTTTCCTCGATCAGCTCAGCCGCCCGCTTCGGTTGACCGAGCACTGAACCGATGGTCGACAACTGCTCCTGCCACGTAGTCGCCCATGCGGTCTCCTTGAACGGAATCGTGGGTGCGATCTGAGAAAGACGTGCATAGTCGTCTTCGGTGATTCCCGAGACCACCGCGATGATCACGTCCGGCTCCAACGCCAGAATCTGCTCGAACGGCACACCGGAAGTGCTGTCGAGCAACGTGGGTACGGTATCGCCCAACAATTCTTCGTCCCACGGCAGGATTCCGTTCTCCAAGCCTGCCCCACTGAACGACTCCATGGCGACGGGCGTCTTGCCCAGTGCCAGGACCGAATCCTGGCTGTTCCAGCCGATGGTCACAATCCGCTGAGGTTCGGTCTCGATGGTGGTCGAGCCGTACGCGTGATCTACGGTGACCGGCAGCGCACCGGCCTCGGCCAACTGCGTCGTGTCCTCCGACGCTGTTGACTCGGTGCTGCTCTGGCAGCCTGCGAGCAGGGCAATCGCGGCCAGCGCAGCCACTATTCGGGTAGTGCTTTTCATCTTCTGTCAGCTCTCTTCGCAAACGTACTTGTTTCGACCAGGCAGGTATATCGAGACCTGATCCCGGTAATGGGGTGTCGATACTCCATCTGTCCGCTGCCGCGTAGCCCTTGGCATCTGCGAGCACTTTCCGCACTCGCTCCGGCTCTACCGTAGAACTGCACAACGAGTGTTCAGATCTGGGCGAGGAGTTTCACGAGTGTCAGCGCTGCCCGAAACTCGTTCCGGTCCGATGGAGATGATCAGAACCGGTTCGTTCTCCTCCGGACGCGGCCCGCGACTGGTTGCAGCCGTCACCGGCCAGGCGTCGTATCAGGTAGCTCAAGCCCTCATTCCAGTGCTGATCGGTACCGTCGTCGACCGTGCAATCGGAAAGTCCGACAGCACAGCACTTCTCGTATGGCTGGCGGTGATGAGCGCTCTGTTCATCGGACTCGCCCTGTCGTGGCGCATCGCGGTCCGTCTGAACACACAGGTCTTCGTCTACGGCGAACACGACCTACGACTGAACGCTGCCAGACGGGTACTCGATGCCAGAGGCATGCAAGCTCAGCGCTCGACGGGTGAAGTTCTCACCATCTCCACCTCGGACGCCTCACACGTATCGGGCTTCTCCTGGGTTGTCGCCGAACAGGGCTCAGCTTTTGCGGGGCTTGCCGCGGCAGTGATTTCGCTTGCCTTTGTATCGTGGCCGCTCGCACTGATCGTCGTACTCATCACTGCTGCGCAGCTCGTATTCATCCACAAGATCAGCGGTCCGCTGGACGAGCGTGTGTATGCAGAGCAGAAGAAGGCAGCCGAGGCAGGCATGCTTGCAACTGATTTCACGCTTGGGTTAAGAGTACTGAAGGGTTTCGGGGCTGAGCCCACTGCCCTGTCGCGATACGTCAAGGCGAGCCGGGAGTCGATGAAAGCAGCGATCCGGACGGTCAGAGCAATGTCCAGTCTGACCGCGCTCAATTCCGGGGTCTCCGCGTTGGTGCTGGCGTCGGTCGCACTTGGAGCCGCGTGGATGGCGCATCAAGGCGCGATCACCGTGGGCAACTTCGTCACCGTTGTCGGCTTGAGCAGGGTCATTGCCGGTCCGATGGAAACTCTGGGGTTCTTCGGTGCAGAACTCGCTGCCAAGCGAGGCTCCGCACGCAGACTGTCCGAACTCCTGGCCGAGCCGCACCTGATCGAATCGCCGCCCTCCACCGCCCCGATCAGCGCGGTCAGAAGTGAAGACGCCCTGCTGATTTCGATGGACAACGGAACTGTCGTCTCGGCTCGCCGCGGCGAGGTGGTGGGCGTGCGCGCGGACGATTCCGCTCACCGACTGGCACGACAACTCGCCTATCAGACCCCGCTCGTCCCCGACTGCTACTTCGTATTCGGGACCGATGCAACCGAACTCGGTCCGGACGGAGTTCGCGATCAGGTGTTCGTCTCCGCCCATGAAGGAACCGTGTTCACCGGCACCGTCTTCGACAATCTGGCCGCACCGAGCGTCGACTCGTCGGCAATGACGTCATCTGCACTCGACGACGTGTTGACGCATCTGCCCGACGGCCACCTCTCCGAGGTAGGTGAGCAAGGAAAGAAGCTCTCCGGGGGTCAACGCCAACGCCTTCTCCTCGCCCGCGCTCTCCATCAACCCCAGCCGATCCTGGTCCTCCACGAACCCACCACTTCCGTGGATTCTGTTACCGAGCATCGAATTGCACACTCACTGAGAAACTTTCCTGACAAGGCCATTGTGGTGATCACCTCGAGTCCGACCTTGCTCCATTCGTGTGACCGTGTCGTGACGATCGACGGCGACGCTCGGGACGGAGACTCGCTGTGACTGCCACCCTTCCGGATGCATCTGCTGTTCCGGCTGCATCGGCCCTGCCGATCGCGTCGACCAAGCAGACCGTCCGCGCATTGATCGCATTGCTTCGGCCACGCAAGCGAGCGCTCGCACTCACGACCGTCGTACTTCTCTCCGCTACGGCCTGCGGCCTGTCCACCCCCGCGCTGCTCGGACTCATGGTCGATGCGGTCACGGAGGGCAAACCGTTTGTCTCACTTCTACGTATCACCGCGTTCATGCTCGGCGCAGCGGCCGCAGGAGTTGCGTTGACTTGGTGGAGCACACAGCTTCTCGCGAATGTCGCGCAGAACGTGCTGGCCGATCTTCGTGAGGACGTGTTCGCCGCTACGATCGCACAGCCGTCGTCGCTGGTCGAGGAAGCCGGAACCGGTGATCTGATTTCCCGAGTCTCGGGTGACGTCGAAGCGGTCAACACCGTCATCGCTCGGGTGCTACCCGCAACGGTGTCTGCCCTGTTCATGATTTCATTGACGCTTGTCGGTGTGGGAGTGATCGACTGGCGCTTCACCCTGGCCATCGTTGCGGTCGCGCCGATCCACTATTTTGCTCTTCGTCATTTCCTCCGACGCTCCGGACCCGTCTACCGACGCTCTCGAGCTGCGCAGGCCAGGCGGGGACAGCAGCTCATCGAAACTCTCGGTGGCGCAGGCACTGTCACTGCCCTACGGCGAGCTGACGAGCACATCGGCCGAATCGCCGCGACCTCCGAGCATGCCATCAGCTTCGACATGCAGGCAGTTCGACTGCGCACCAACTTCTTCGCTCAACTGAACGGCGCCGAACTGCTCGGATTGGCCGCAGTCCTGAGCGTAGGCTACTGGCTCGTGACCACGGGCTCGGTGTCCATCGGCGCCGCTACCGCCGCCGCGCTCTACTTCCACAGTCTGTTCAGCCCCATCGCGGTATTTCTCTCCAACATCGACGAATTGCAGGATGCGGGTGCCAGCCTGGCTCGCCTGATCGGTGTCACCGCGATGTCCGGGCGTCCTTCGAGCATTCCTCCCTCGGCTCGGTCCGAACCCATCGGCGTCGAGGTGGACCGGGTTTCTTACTCGTACAACAACTCCACTCCGGTCATCGATTCGATCTCGATCGCCATCGCACCGGGGGAACGAATCGCCGTCGTCGGCAGCAGTGGTGCCGGAAAGACCACGCTTGCCAAACTGATTGCCGGCATCATTCCCGTCGGGGACGGGCACATCACCGTCGACGGCACACCGATTGACGACCTGAGTGATGCCGAACTTCGGCACAAAGTCGTCCTGGTCAGCCAGGAAGTTCACGTGTTCGTCGGGACGATCGCCGACGATCTCCGGTTGTGCGCACCCGATTCGGACGATGCGAAGATCGCCGAAGCCGTCGAAGGAATGAAAGCTCAATGGATTCACGAGCTTCCGGACGGGCTCGAGACCAGGGTCGGGGCCGGCGGGTACCAGTTAACGGCGGCGCAGGCACAGCACATAGCCCTCGTCCGACTGGCTCTGCTCGATCCGCCAGTCGTGATCCTCGACGAGGCGACTGCCGAAGCCGGAACCACCGCAGCCGGTCTACTCGATCAGGCAGCCGAGCTCGCTGTCACCGGCAGGACTGCCGTGGTGATCGCACACCGCCTGAGCCAAGCAGTCCGCGCCGATCGGATACTCGTCATGAGCGGTGGCCGCGTAGTCGAGAGCGGGACACATGACGAACTGATCGGCGCGGACGGTTCCTACGCTGCATTGTGGGAAGCCTGGTCGGTACGGAGCTAGATACCCGCCAGACTCACCTGCAAGCTGTTACAACTCAGCTGCTACGACGCCTGCGGGCGATGTCCGCGAGGACAACTCCGGCGGCAACCGACGCGTTGAGCGACTCGACCGGACCGGCCATCGGAATCGACAGGATCGCGTCGCAGTTCTCGCGGACGAGGCGCGAAAGGCCCTTGCCCTCGGAACCGACAACGATCACCACGGGACCGCTGCCGTCGAAATCGTCGAGGGTCGTGTCACCTTCGGCGTCGAGGCCGACGACCTGAACACCCTTC
Source organism: Rhodococcus sp. GB-02 (assembly GCF_053470465.1). Classification (NCBI taxonomy): domain Bacteria; kingdom Bacillati; phylum Actinomycetota; class Actinomycetes; order Mycobacteriales; family Nocardiaceae; genus Rhodococcus; species Rhodococcus sp. GB-02. The sequence continues at coordinate 1,091,016 of NZ_JBPUKE010000001.1, read as the reverse complement.
GACGCCCAGTCCTTGAGCGTGCGAGTGAGGTTGGTGGCCCGAGCGATCGGCAGACGAGCGGCAGCGCCGGCGCTGGTACGCCAAGCGACAGCACTCACGCTCGCGCTGCGACGCTCCGGAATCACGACGCCGTGTCCACCGAAAGCTGCGACCGAGCGCACAACGGCACCCAGGTTGCGGGGATCGGTGATGTTGTCCAGCGCGACGAGCAGCGGCGGCTCGGCGTGCTTACGTGCCTCGGACAGAAGATCGTCCGGGTGCGCGTAGCGGTACGGCGGAACCTGCAGGGCGATGCCCTGGTGAAGGCCGTTGGCGCTGAGGCGATCCAGATCGGTGCGGGGCACCTCGAGGATGGAGATGCCGGCGTCCGCAGCGAGCTGAACGGATTCCTTCAACCGGTCGTCGCTCTCGGTGCCGACGGCGACCCACAGCGCCGTCGCCGGAACGCCGGCGCGTAGGCACTCGACCACCGGGTTGCGTCCGAGCACTGTCTCGGGACCGTCGAGAACCTTGCGGCCCGGACCCGGACGGCCACCGCGGCCTTGCTTCTCGTCGGCACGTGCGGCGCGCGCTGCACGCTTTGCCGCGGGATGCTTCGTGCGTGCCTCGGCGGGCGGCGTAGCGCCACGCCCTTCGAGGCCGCGACGGTGCTTACCGCCGGAACCGGCAACCTGGCCCTTCTTGGTGCCGCCCTTACGGACTGCGCCGCGCCTGCTCGAGTTTCCAGCCATTGTTACTGCCCTGCCTTAAGGGACCATTCGGGTCCGTCGGGAGTATCGGTTACTTCGATACCCGCCTTGATGAGGCGATCGCGGACCTCGTCCGCCACCGCCCAGTTCTTTTCCGTACGTGCCTGCTGCCGACGATCGAGATCGGCCCGCACCAACACGTCCAAAGCTTCCATTGCCGTCTCGGTGTCGCCACCGGACTGCGTCCAATGCTCGTCGAGTGGGTCGACGCCCAGGATCGCGAGCATGGCCCGCACCTGGCCGGCAGCCACCCGAGCCGCGTCGAGATCACCCCCAGCGAGCGCGGAATTACCCTCGCTCGCCTTGCCGTGGATCTCGGCCAACGCGATCGGCACCGACAAGTCGTTGTCGAGAGCCGCCGCGAAACCTTCGGTCCACGTACCGAGTTCGACGCCACCTGCGCGCTTGTGTGTGCGCAGGACAAACGACTCGAGTCCTTGGTAGGACTTCGCACTTTCGTCCAATGCCTCGTCCGAGTACTCGAGGTTGGAACGGTAGTGCGCACTACCGAGGTAGTACCGAAGTTCTTGCGGGCGAACCTTCTTGAGCACGTTCGGCACCGAGAGAACATTTCCCAACGACTTGGACATCTTCTCGCCACTCATCGTGACCCAGCCGTTGTGCAGCCAGTACTGAGCGAAATCGTCGCCGGCGCACTTGGCCTGCGCGATTTCGTTCTCGTGGTGAGGGAAGACGAGATCGCGTCCACCGCAATGGATGTCAAATGCCGCGCCGAGGTAGAACTCCGCCATGGCCGAGCACTCGAGGTGCCAGCCCGGACGGCCGGGTCCCCACGGTGTGGGCCAAGAGGGCTCACCGGGCTTGACGGCCTTCCACAGAGTGAAGTCGCGTGGATCGCGCTTTCCTTCGGCTGCACTCTCGCCCTGATGAACGTCGTCGAGTTTGTGGCCGGACAGTGCGCCGTACTCGGGGTAGCTCTGCACGTCGAAGTAGACGTCACCGCCCGCCGCGTACGCGTGGCCGTTCTCGATCAGGCGTTCCATCATCTCGACCATCTGCGTCACGTGGCCGGTGGCCCGCGGCTCGATGGACGGCGGCAGCACACCCAATTGGTCGTACGCCCACGTGAACGAACGCTCGAACGTCGTCGCCCACTCCCACCAAGGTCGGCCGGCGTCGGCGGCCTTGTTGAGGATCTTGTCGTCGATGTCCGTCACGTTGCGCACGAAGGCAACATCGTTGCCGTGCGCCAACAGCCAGCGTCGCAGCACGTCAAAAGCGACACCGCTGCGAACGTGTCCGATGTGAGGGTCGCCCTGAACTGTCGCCCCACACAGGTACACCGATGCATGTCCGGGGGCCAACGGAACAAAATCCCGAAGGGCCCGCGTACCGGTGTCGTATAGGCGCAGGGTCACGACCAGCGATCTTACCTGTCGTGTTCGGTTGTCATGACCAACGCGGTGGCCATCGCGGCGATCCCCTCGCCGCGACCGGTCAAGCCGAGGCCGTCCGTGGTGGTCGCGGACACCGAAACAGGCGCGCCCAGTATCTCGGAAAGCACCCTCTGCGCCTCGTCGCGTCGCGGCCCGATCTTCGGACGGTTACCGATGACCTGCACTGCTGCGTTGCCGACGGTGAACTGGTTCTCCTCGAGCAGTCGGCGAACCTCCGCCAACATTCGAGCGCCGCTCACACCGTCCCATTCGGGCCTGCCGGTGCCGAAAACCGAACCGAGGTCACCGAGGCCCGCCGCGGAGAGCAACGCGTCGCAGAGCGCGTGGACGGCGACGTCGCCGTCCGAATGCCCTGAGCACCCGTCCGCTTCCTCGAACAGCAACCCCGCCATCCAGCAAGGTCGGCCCACCTCGATGGGATGGACATCCGTGCCGAGACCGACGCGCATCTAATTTCCGTTCCGTGAGTCCGCACTCAACTCTGTCTCCGAGATCAGGAGCGCCCGCGCAAGGACGAGGTCGAGCGGAGTGGTGATCTTGAAGGCGAGAGCGTCGCCGGGAATCGTCTGCACCGAAACACCGAGACGCTCGACCAGAGCGGCATCGTCGGTCGCGGCGACATCACCGGCGTCGTACGCACTCCGCAGGACGTCGGTGGAGAAGCCCTGAGGAGTTTGGACCGCACGCAACTCCGAACGCAGAGGCGTACCGGTGACTGCGCCGAGTACGTCGACCGACTTGATCGTGTCGGTAACCGGAAGTACCGGAATGACCGCGGAGCTGCCGGCCTGGAGAGTTTCGACTACGCGCGCTATCAGCGCCGGCGGCGTCAATGCCCGTGCAGCGTCGTGCACGAGTACAAAATCCGCATCACCGGCAGCACTGAGGCCGGCTCGAACCGAATCGGTCCTTTCGGCGCCACCACCGACGACATCGACATCCGTCGCACGACCGAGGTCGGCCACGACGGATTCGACCAGTTCAGGCGGCACAATGACAACAACGCGGTCGATCGCTCCGGATTTCCGGAGTCCATCGACCGCGCGTGCAAGCATGGTGCACCCACCGAGTTCGACGAATGCCTTGGGTAATTTCTCACCCAAACGCACTCCCCGACCTGCGGCAGGTACCAGGGCTACTACTGCCACTGTCAGCTTTGGTTGTATTACCGTCAGGACGCGGCCGCGAGGACCTCGTCGAGAATGGTATCTGCCTTCTCGGTGTCAGTACCCTCGGCGAGCGCGAGCTCTCCGACGAGAATCTGACGAGCCTTGGCGAGCATGCGCTTCTCACCAGCGGAAAGTCCACGGTCCTGCTCACGACGCCACAGGTCACGAACAACTTCTGCAACCTTGTTCACGTCACCTGAGGCAAGCTTCTCGAGATTTGCCTTGTATCGACGAGACCAGTTGGTGGGCTCTTCGGTGTGCGGTGCTCGCAGAACCTGGAAAACCTTGTCGAGGCCTTCTTGGCCGACCACGTCACGAACTCCGACGTACTCTGCGTTGTCTGCAGGAACCCGTACTGTGAGATCGCCTTGAGCGACCTTCAGAACCAGGTACTCTCTCTGCTCACCCTTGATGGTGCGGGTTTCGATAGCTTCGATCAGCGCCGCACCGTGATGGGGGTATACGACGGTGTCTCCGACCTTGAAAATCATGTGTCCCGTGCCCCTTTCGATTCCACTAGTTTAACACGTGAAAGAACCGACCACTCATCAACTGTGCAGGTCAGGGGCATCCTTGCTCGAGCGTAGGGGTTGACAGGGCTTGTTGTACGTGCATTCAACTGGTCTGGAGCACCCCTGCGTAACCGACTGAAAGCCCACGCAGACAACCGTTGTGGCGACCCGACGGCCAGCCTGCAGGACCTTATCTACTACTCTGCCTAGTGGAGTGCGAACCTGACGCCGTGGAGGACAAATCGTGACTGCTATCCGTAAGCCGACTCGTCGAGTCGCTACCGCCATTGCACTGGCTGCAGGCGCAGCCATCGCGCTGTCCGCTTGCGGTTCCGGACAGGTGAGCCAGACCGCCGTCCAGCAGGCCGCCGTGAACGGCAACACCGCCGACCTCGGTGAGATCGCACTGCGCAACGTGCACATCGCTTACCCCTCGTCCGAGGAATACAGCATCGAGCCGGGCGGCAACGCCGTGCTCGCGTTCACCATCGTGAACGACAGCGCCGAGACCACGGACAAGCTCGTCAGTATCACCACCGATTACGCAGCACGCGTCATCGCAGGTGAAGAGGTCGGCGGCTTGACGATCAAGCCTCAGACGTCATTGCAGGCCGGTCAGTTGCCCGCCGGCGAAGGCGCCGCGACCGAGGCCGAGACCCAGATCAAGAACAACGAAGAGAACGACGACGCACCCGCTGCGCTCACTCTCGTCGTTCTGCAGGACATCAAGGCAGGCGTTCGCCCGGGCTTGACCGTCCCGATCACCTTCAAGTTCGAGAAGGCCGGTTCGGTCACCGTCGACGTGCCTGTCGATGCCGGCCCGCAGCTCGAGCGCAACGAGTCGGACAAGTCGCCTGACGTTGCAGAAGCTGGGCACTGAGCCCCGAATCACCAAGGCGCACACTGCGCCTCGCAGAACAATTTCAGCATCGCACTAGAGGCGGGGTCCATGTCGGACCCCGCCTCTAGTCTGTCCCGGTGGCCAAAGTGAAATCGAACTACCGATGCTCCGAATGCCAGTCGGTAGTGCCCAAATGGGTCGGTAGATGTCCGGACTGCGACTCGTGGGGCTCGATGACCGAGGTCGCCGTCGTGGCACCCGTCGCCAGTCGCGCCGGCGCTTCACTCGCGAAAGCGGGGTCAAGCGCCGTACTACCCACGACGCCGGCCACCCCGTTGACACAGATCGACAGCACCTCGACGCAGGCCAAGCCCACCGGAATCGGCGAACTGGACCGCGTCCTCGGCGGTGGTGTCGTTCCGGGTTCCGTAGTTCTGCTCGCGGGAGAGCCCGGTGTCGGAAAATCGACGCTACTTCTCGAGGTCGTCTACCGCTGGGCGATGCGCAGCGAAGATGATCGAGCGTTGTACGTCACGGGCGAGGAGTCTGCCGGTCAGGTCCGACTTCGGGCAGATCGCACCAACTCTGTCCACGAACGGATGTATCTGGCGGCCGAATCCGATCTCGCGACCATCCTCGGCCACATCGAGCAGGTCAAGCCGACCCTGGTCATCGTCGACTCGGTGCAGACCATGCTTGCTGCCGACGTCGACGGAGTCGTCGGCGGCGTGACTCAGGTCAAGGCCGTCACCAGCGCCCTGACCTCCCTGGCAAAGGCCAGCGGAATCCCGGTGCTTCTGATCGGCCACGTCACCAAGGACGGCGCCGTCGCCGGTCCGCGCTCGCTCGAGCATCTCGTGGACGTGGTTCTGCACTTCGAAGGTGACAAGCACTCCACCCTGCGCATGGTCCGCGGTGTCAAGAACAGATTCGGTGCGGCCGACGAGGTGGGATGCTTCGAGCTGAGCGAGCAGGGCATCAACGAGATCAGCGATCCGTCCGGCCTGTTCCTGCATCACCGTGAAGAAGCCGTGGAAGGCACTGCCGTCACAGTGATGATGGACGGTAAGCGACCTCTACTCGGTGAAGTTCAGGCCCTCGTCGCCGCCACGCCTCTACCGACACCTCGCCGAGCCGTCAGCGGGCTCGACACCGCCCGTGTGGCCATGGTTCTGGCCGTGTTGGAGCGCCGCGTCGGAGTGTCGATCTCGAAGGCCGACGTCTACGCCGCGACCGTCGGCGGCATGCGGATGACCGAGCCGGGTGCCGATCTGGCTCTCGCCATAGCGGTCGCTTCCGCTGTGAAAGCCAAACCCGTCCCCAAGGGGCTCGTCATCCTCGGCGAGGTCGGACTCGCCGGAGAGGTTCGACGAGTTGCCGGCGTCAACCGGCGGCTGATCGAAGCTGCCCGATTGGGATTCACCAGCGCCATCGTGCCGGTCGATTCCGGCCCGAACATTCCCGGCATGCGCGTCAACGAAGTCGCGAACCTGGCCGAGGCACTCGCCTATGCCGGATTGATGGGCGGCAAACAAGCCCCGTCTCGCCCCAAGCTCACTCCGGTGAAATGACCGGCCTCCGGCCGACTACCGCGTCAGACCGAGGAGGTGCCGAACGGGGAAGTCGGTTCGCCGTCCACGAACTCCTTGGTCTTGGCGAAGTGTTCCGAGGTGATGGTCAGGAACAGTCCTCGGGAGGTTCCCACCACCGTGTCCGGGTCCGCTGTCGGACCTTCGACGATCACCGCTTCCGCGCTGGTGTAGACCTTGCGGCGCAAAACGCCGTCGATACGAGCCCGGAATTCGAGCACCGATCCCAACGGGATCGGCCGGGCGAAGTCGATCTCGAGGTGCCCGGTCACCACCGGTGAGCCGAGAGCCATGCATGCCATGCCCTGAGCCTCGTCGAAAGCCGTCGACAGAATGCCGCCGTGAATGACACCCGGACCACCCTGATACTTCTTGGCGACCTCCAGACGACCGGTCACTTCCAGCCCGCTACCGGCCCTGAAACTCATCGCCATTCCGGCAGGCTGGTCGTCGCCGCAGCCGAAGCATTTCGACCAGTGCTGAGGCAACTTCTCGCCGGCGGCCGGAAAGAATTCGGTCGGCTCCGGGAGGGTCAGGTCGTCAGGCAGGGTCCAGGTACTACTCATGGATAGGTAATCTAAACGGGGATCAGTCCGGCGCAGGCATCGGACCCGACCGAAGTGACATCGACCTCAGCAGGGAGTTTCTCAATGATCAGTGCGATGGCGGACACACAGTCGTCGTCGGCATTGCGAGAGACCATCGCCAGGTTGGCGCCGGGTACCGCGTTGCGAGACGGGCTCGAACGCATACTTCGCGGTCGTACCGGCGCGCTGATCGTCCTCGGATACGACGAGGAGATGGAAGCGCTGTGTGACGGCGGATTCAATCTCGACGTGGAGTTCGCCCCGACTCGCTTGCGTGAACTCTCGAAGATGGACGGCGCGGTCGTTCTTTCGACCGACGGCACACGCATCGTGCGTGCCAATGTCCAACTCGTTCCCGATCACAAGATTCCCACCGTCGAATCCGGTACCAGGCACCGCGCCGCCGAGCGCACGGCGATTCAAACCGGCTATCCCGTGGTCTCGGTCAGCCAGTCGATGTCGATCGTCAGTGTGTACGTCGGCGGTATCCGGCATGTCATCGACGGATCGGCCACCATACTTTCGCGTGCCAACCAGGCCGTCGCCACGCTCGAACGATACAAAGCGCGACTCGACGAAGTGACACGGCAACTGTCGGTCGTCGAGATCGAGGATTTCGTGACCCTGCGCGACGCGTTGACAGTCGTGCAGCGGCTCGAAATGGTTCGCCGTGTGTCGATCGAGATCGAGCAGGACGTTCTCGAGCTCGGCACCGACGGTCGCCAGCTTGCATTGCAGCTCGAGGAACTGGTCGGCGACAACGACATTGCACGTCAACTGATCGTTCGGGACTACCTTGCCGGCCCCGAACCCATCGGCACCGCGGCGATGGACACCGTCCTCGTCGCACTCGATCGCGTCACCGACGCCGACCTCCTCGATCTCACGACTCTTGCGCGGGTTCTCGGTTATCCGGGCACGATCGAAGCACTCGACACTCCGATGACCCCTCGCGGATACCGCGTACTGATGCGTGTACCTCGATTGCAGTTCCATCAGATCCACCGGTTGGTCGGATCCTTCGGCACTCTCCAGTCGCTGCTGGCCGCTACGGCTGCCGATCTGCAGTCGGTCGAGGGCATCGGCGGGCTGTGGGCCCGTCACATACGTGAGGGACTTTCCCGGCTCGCGGAGACGTCGATCACCGGATCGTTCAACTAGCGGGCCCGGTCAGGCTCGCTCTCACGCGATGTTGAACGGCTCCGGGGAGCTTCGCAATGCGCCGAGCTGACCGACAACCGTGTACGCGCCTGCGCCCACCGGATTGCGCTCGGGATTCTGCGCGGTCGCGCACTCGGGGTTCGACGTCGTGGCCGACCAGGCGACTTTGAACGCGGCTTGCTCACCCGGAGCGAGATTGCGCACGTCGGCAGCGGGCTGTGGGTAGCAGTCGACGTTGGACCACAGACGGGTCTTGCCGTCGATGCTGTAGACGAGCACCTGCTGAAGGCCGCCCGCCAGATCTCGATCACAGGGTGCCGACCCGATATTGGTGATGACGATCGTGAACGACGGCTCTTCGCCGGGAGCAAAGGTCGCCTTGTCTGCGGTTGCCTTGACCGCCAGCGAAGAGTCGGCGCACTGACCGGCCGGGACCGGGGCCCCGGTGGTCGACGAAGACGACGACGACGAAGATCCCGAAGCCTGCGTGCCCGAGCCGCCCGAACCTCCGGCAGCACCGCCACCCGAGCCACCGCCACCGTCCGGTGCGTTGGATCCGGAGGGGTTGGGGGTGAAGGAGACGTCTGTTGTCAGCGAGGAACTCGCAGCGGCCGAATCGGCCTCCGGGGTATCACTTCCACCGCCGAAGAGGGCGGACGCCGCCCAGATGATCAACGCCAGCGCAATAACGGCGGCACCAATGGCCAGCGCCCGGCGACGCCAGTAGATCTCAGGGGGCAGTGGTCCATTCGGTTCCAACACGGACTCAACGGTAGTTGGCTCAGGGTCGACTAACCGTCAGCTGAGACGGCGTGTCGGTACCCATTGTCCGGCACCAGGGATCACTGCCCCGGAAGATCTAACCCTCGACGCTCTCGCCGATGTCGCCGACAGCGCCCTGAACACGCATGTGACCGTCGGACAATGTGTACGTGACGCCGACGATCGCGCACGCACCCTTGTCCACCTTGTCGGCGATGATCCGGGACCTCTGCATGATCAACGAGCCGGTCTCCACGACGTGACGACCTTCGAGTTCGTCGACGGTGGACAAGCCTTCGTTGCGGCCCATCAGGATGGACGGAGCAACACGCTCGACCACGCTGCGAATGAAGCCGTCGGGAACCGCACCCTTGTCCAGGGCGTCGAGCGTTGCCTTCACGGCACCGCAACCGTCGTGACCGAGGACGACGATGAGCGGCACGTTGAGCACGTGAACGGCGTACTCGATCGAACCGAGAACCGAATCGTCGAGTACATGACCGGCCGTACGCACGACGAACATGTCGCCGAGGCCCTGGTCGAAGATGATCTCGGCGGCTACGCGCGAATCACCGCAACCGAACAGCACCGCTGTGGGGTGCTGCCCGTCGACGAGTTTCGCGCGGTCGGCGATTCCCTGGCTGGGATGGATGGATGCGTCGTTGACAAATCGCTCGTTGCCTTCGCGAAGAGACTTCCAAGCGGAAATGGGGCTTGATCGTGGCATTCACTCATTGTGCACCCGCTGCATTTCGGACTCTCGCCGGGAAGGTTGCGTAGACGCAAACGAAAGTTCCGCGTCGACATTCACACTTTGTGATGAAGCAGCCGAATTGGAACTTACTTCAGAGTCAGTTTCCTGATACCGTCTCCGAACGTGACCTGGAGCACTTTGAGCTTCCGAGTGTGATCTAAGAAACCCGACCAGAACGATTCGGCCGGAAAGGGGGGATGGCGTGAGCACCGAACTTGGAAAAACCGGGGACGCAACACCTGCCTCCCCCGCCAAGACGAACATGTTCTCGAACCTGCTCTCCGAGATCGGACTGCTGTTCACCTTCACCGTTCGCGTGTGCGTTGCTGCGGTCACGACCCTGCGACGCAGGCGCCTCGCCTGGCGTGAAGCGCTCGACCAGATGTGGTTTCTCGCCCACGTCACCTCCGTCGCGTCTGCTCTGGTGATGATTCCCCTCGGTGTGGGAGTGGCGCTGCAGATCGGTGCGCTGGCAGATCAAATCGGCGCGGGTGCGTACAGCGGTGCCGTGGTCGCGTTCCTCATCATCGGACAGGCCGGGCCTCTGGTGTGCGCCCTGATCATTGCCGGCGTCGGTGGTTCCGCGATCTGCGCAGACTTGGGCGCGCGAACGATCCGCGAGGAAATCGATGCGCTCGAAGTACTAGGTCTACCCGTGCTCGAACGCCTGGTCGTGCCCCGGATGATCGCGATCGCGATCGTCTGCCTCCTACTGAATTCGATAGTTCTCGTAATCGGTTTGGGTGCAAGTCTCTTCGTTCACGTCCTGATACTCGACGGTAACGCACAGAGCTTCCTACGCAATCTCGTCCAATTCAGTCAACCCAGCGACTTCGTCGTCTCCGGCATCAAAGCCGTTGCCTTTGCTCTCATCTCGGGAATCGTGGCCTGCTACAAGGGCTTGACCGTCAAGCGTGGAGCCCAAGGCGTCGGCGATGCCGTCAACGAGACCGTGGTGCTCTCGTTTGTCCTCGTGTTCGTCGCCAACCTCGCGATCACCCAGTTCTACCCGCTGTTCGTCTCGGTGAAAGGTGCCTATTGATGCACCTTCCCATCGCAATTCGTGCCAAGCGGGTCAGTTCGCGCACCGTCGACGGATTGAGTCGACTCGGCGATCAGTTCACCTTCCACGCGCGCGTGATCACCTCGATTCCGGCAACCCTCAAGCGCTACTGGCGTGAAGTTGCCCGTCTGGTTGCACAGGTGGCATTCGGTTCGGGCACCCTGCTCGCCGGCGGCGGCAGCGTCGTCGTCATCTTCGCGATCTCGTTCTTCGCCGGTTCCCAGATCGGCCTCGAGGGCTACCGCGGGCTCAACCTCGTCGGCCTCGCTCCACTGTCGGGGGTGATGTCCGCCATCGCGAACACTCGCGAAGTCGCACCGCTCGTTGCCGCAATCACCTTGGCAGCCAAAGTCGGAACCGGATTCACCGCGCAACTCGGCGCCATGCGGATCTCCGAGGAAATCGACGCTCTCGAGGTCATGGCGATTCCCTCACTCCGGTATCTGGTCACCACCCGAATGATCGCGGCACTCATCGCGGTGGTCCCGCTGTACCTCGTCGGCCTGTTTGCCTCGTATATGGCAACGGCGCTTGCGGTGATCCGGGTCAAAGGTCAGTCCGAGGGAACGTACGGGTACTACTTCAGTCTTTTTCTCTCTCCCAACGACATCTGGTTGTCCTTGATAAAAGTCATGGTGTTCGCGGTCGTCGTGACCCTCGTGCACTGCTACTACGGTTACACCGCGACGGGTGGACCTGAAGGCGTCGGCCGAGCAGCCGGGCGAGCGCTGCGCACCAGCATCGTCTTCCTGGCCTTCACCGACGTCGCCATGACCATCGCGCTGTGGGGACTCAAACCTCAGGTACCCGGGTTGACCGGATGATCGTCACCGGCACCAGTCGAATTGCGTTGTCACTGCGTGGTTTACTTGCGGTCGCCGCGCTGATCGTCGCCTATGTCTTCTTGTTCAGCAGAGGTACGGACACGTTCAGCTCCGCACCGCAGGTCAGTGCCGTCGTCCCCGCCAGCGCCGGTGCGCTGCGAGTCGGATCCTCGGTTCAGTACCGCGGCGTCGTCGTCGGTTCGGTGGCCGACATCGAGCCTGGCACCACCGCGTCCACCGTCTCACTCGCAATCGACGAGGGTGCGTTCGAGGACATACCGTCGACAAGCCAGGTGCGGCTGATGCCCCGCAACATCTTCGGCGACTTCTTCGTAGACCTGATTCAACCCGACGGACTCTCCCGTGGCCCTGCTCTCGCGCCGGGTACGGAGTTGGTCTCGGATCAGTCCGAGGTCGCGGTCCAGCTCTACCAATCGATCTCGCGGATCTACTCGCTCGTTTCTTCCCTCGACCCCGCCGACATCAACGTCGCGCTCACGGCAGTCTCGGACGCGATGAGCGGCAAGGGAAACCAGATCGGTGAATCTCTCGATGCCGTTCACCACGCGTTGGTCGGTGCGCAGCCGGTCATCGACGGGCTCGGTGACGACCTCGACGACATCGCCACCCTCGCCGACAGTCTCTCGTCGAGTGCGCCGGACATTCTCGCCGCATTCGAGAACTCCATCACCACATCCAAAACCGTCGTCGAGAAATCCGACGGATTGGCGTCGCTTCTGCGAGCCGGTACCAGCACGGGTTCTGCTGCCGCGACTGTGATCGGTGACAATCGTGACCGCATGATCACAGTGATCGACGACGCCGATTCCCTCACCGGCGCAATCACTTCACGACCCGACCACATCACCACCTTCTACACCGGCTTGCGCAATCTCACGATCAAGCTTCCGCCGGCGTTGGCGCAGGGCCCATGGCTGAGCACCGACCTGCGCCTGTCCGTCACAGATCTGTACCCGTACGGCAAAACCGACTGCCCACAATACGACGCGGCCCGCGGCCCCAACTGCCCTGCCGCCGCAGCCGCGTTCGGTGGAACAGTCGGACCGGTCGGCAGTCCCGTCGAACAGTCGCTGATCGCAACTCTCACTCAGGGCGGTACAGCGTTGGACACTCTGGTGGCCGGGCCGGTACTTCGTGGCACGACGGTGGTGGGCGAATGAGCGTGAAGAAGTCTCTGATCAGATTCGGAATGTTTGCTGCACTGTCGATTCTGGCCACCGTGATCGTGGTGAGCACCCTGATCAACCCCGTCTCCGGGCCGAGTTCGCAGTACCAGGCCGTCTTCGTCAATGCCTCCGGTCTGGTCACGGGCAGCGACGTACAGATCGCCGGGGTCCGAGTCGGGCGCGTCGAGAGCGTCGAGTTGGTGAACAATCAAGCCGTCGTCGGCTTCCAACTCGAATCCACACAACGCATTCCGACCGACGGTCGAGCAGTGGTGAGGTATGCGGATCTGTTGGGGGCGCGGACGATTTCAATCGAATCAGGCCCAGACGAACGAGCAACCGGCGAACCCGCAACCGGCAACTACCTGCCCCCCGGGGCCACCATTCCGGTGGAACAGACTCAGCCGGCGATCGACCTCACCGACATCCTCGGCGGCTTCCGTCCACTGTTCGACGCACTCGACCCCGCAGAAGTCAACGAGCTTGCCGGACACGTCGTCCAGGTATTCCAAGGACAAGGTTCCACCATCGAAAGTCTGCTCGAGCGCACCGTTGCCGTCACCGAGAACTTGACGTCCTGCGACGCAATCCTGGACCAGCTACTGACCAACCTCGACCGGGTACTGACCGTCACCACGACGAATCGACCCAACTTCGTCGAGATGATCAACACCCTCGACACACTGGTGGTCGGTTTGGCACAGGACCGCCAACATATCTCGGCCGCAGTGGATTCCGCAGGTGCCCTGACCTCTTCCCTTCAGGACTTGGTCACGCGGGTCGAGCCTGACTTGACGGGAACACTGACGTCCATCGATCAGTCGGCCCGCGCCGTCGTCGACAATCGAGACTCGCTCGCGACAGGTATCACCGCCTTCGATCAACTGTTCTCCCAGTTGGGAATCGCAATGAGCTACGGCAGTTGGGCGAACATCTACATCTGCAACTTCCAACTCAGTGCATTGGGCCAATCGGTGTCACTGGGTGGTCCTGAGCGCTCGGCGGTATGTCGATGAACTGGCTCACCGTCAAGAACCCGGTCCGCAACGGAATCATCTGCATTCTCGTCGGAGTCGGTGTCGTCCTGGCCGCACTTGTTGTCCCTCAACTGATCTTGAAGGTCAAAACCAACGAGTATCACGCCGTATTTGCCAACGCCACCGGGTTGACGCAGGACGATACGGTCAACGTCGCAGGAGTTCCGAGCGGGGTAGTCATCTCGTTGGCGGTCAGTGGCAACTCCGTTGACGTCACTTTCCGACTCGACGACGGCGTCAGTCTCGGCAAAGACTCGCGTGCGGACATCAAGATCTCGACTCTGCTCGGCCGACGCTCGCTCGACATCACTCCGAACGGATCGCGCTCGTTGCCCGCAGGTTCGACCATCCCCATCACGAACACCAGTGTTCCGTTCACTCTCGACGATCTCGGACGCAGCGCACAATCCACGTCGGAAAACCTTGATCTGCAACAACTGCGAAACATGCTGACCGTGGTCTCCGACAACTCACCGAACGATCCCGAACTCATCCGCCGCTCACTCGAGGGAATCGACGCACTCTCCGGGGTCGTCAACGACAACGACAATGCACTGCGCTCCCTTCTCACCGGGGCGCAGCAGACCACGACAACCCTCATCGAGCAGAAGGACACTCTGCACACCCTTCTGGGAAACGCAGATCTGGTGATGGCCACGATCGCCGACCGACGGGACGTGTTGAACGCCCTTGTACAAGACCTGAATCAGTTGAGTACCACCATTGCCCAGTTCCTCGGTGACAACCAGGCTTTGGTCGACTCGGTCATGGGAGACATCCACGAGGTGACGGGAGTTCTGTCCGAGAACGAACAATCGCTGACCACGCTGCTCGACAACTTCGCGCCCAGCGTCCGCTACGTCACCAACGCGACCGGCAACGGCAACTGGCTCGATCTCAACTCACCCTCCACGCTCATCCCGGACAACTGGTTGTGCGTCGTAGGGCTTGTTCAGGGGTGCCGATGACCATGACCGTCAAGAAACTCGCTGTCCTGGCCGCAATAGTGATCTGCGCGATCGGCGCTATCCTGTTCGTCACGCGTGACGAGCACCGACTCACTCTCACTGCCGAATTCACCTCCACCGATGCCATCTTCACCGGCAACACGGTGACAATTCTGGGAGTTCCCAGTGGGAGAGTCGAGAGCGTCACACCGGACGGGCCCCGGGTACGGGTGACCCTGAGCCTGCCACCCGGAACACGCGTGCCAGCCGACGCGCAGGCCTGGGTCCTCTCTCCCTCGGTCATCAGTGACCGCACAATCGAACTCGGCCCCGGCTACGAAGACGGTGAGTTCCTTACCAACGGCGCCGTGATCCCTCTCGCACGCACTCACTCTCCTCTGACGTGGGACCAGCTCACTGCTTCGGTGAACGAACTGACGGTCGCGCTCGGCCCCGGCGCCGACGGCGGTGGGATCGGCGACCTCATCGGAGAAGGCGCCCACGCGGTGCACGGCAACGGGCAAGCATTTCACGATGCCGTGCAGTCCATCTCACAGGCAAGCTCGGTGCTGGCGGGTGCAAGTCCTGACATCTCCGAGCTGGTGAAGAACCTGAACACCATTGTGCAGTTGATCGCGGACAACCAGACCCAGGTCGATTCGCTGTCGAACTCGGTGACAGTGACCGCCCGCGCGTTCAGTGAACAACGCGAAGACATCAGCGGGGCGCTCGATTCCCTGACCACGTTGCTCGGACAGGTCTCGTCGCTACTCGCCGAACACGGCGAGACAGTCACCGCCGACCTGGGTGCGCTCGCACAGTTGACCGGAGCAGTAGCGACCAAGCAGGACCAACTGCGCGAGATCATCGAAACGGCACCAACGGGATTCGAGAACGTCGCCAACCTCGTCACCGAAGACGGCAGAGCACGCGGCCGCTTGGACATCGCCACCGATCTCTCACAGTTCGACACGACGCGAGCACTGTGCGAGAAGATGCCGATTCCACTGTGCACCGGGCCGGGAATCGTCAATCCGATCGAATTCCCTTCCGCAGGCAGTTCCGAGTTGGCACGCATCTTGGGTGGAGGCAACTGATGGCGTCGAACAGGTCCGTGGCGAGCATTGTTGTGGCACTTGCCATCGCAGCACCATTGACCGGCTGCAGTCTCAATTTCCAGCATCTCCCCCTCGGGCGCGGGCTGCCAGGACAGTCGTACCCGTTGAACATGGAATTCGTTGACGCGTCACTACTTCCCGTCGGCGGCGAGGTACGGATCGGGCAGGCCGTGGTCGGCAAAGTCACCTCGATGAGCGCGGAAACCTTTGCCGCCGTCGTCCATACCGACATCGAGTCCGACATCGAACTACCCATCGGAACCCGCGCCCGAATCGAGCTGTCCACCCCGATCGGCGATGCATTCGTCAACCTCGAAGTTCCGGCCGATGCGACCGGACCCATCCTCGAACCAGGTTCCACCATCAAGCGATCGGAGACCGTGCGCGGGCCCGACGTCGCACAACTACTCGGCGCCGTCGGAACTCTGTTGAACGGCAGTGGGTTGGCTCAGGTCAAGAACATCGTCAGCGAGGCTGATCAGATTCTCGACGGCAGGGACGAGACGATCCGCGATCTGCTTGCACGCCTCGATGGTTTTCTCGGAACACTCGAAAACCGAAAGGAATCGATCAACTCGGCCCTGGACTCACTGAATCGGCTCAGCACTCTCATCGGTGACGAGAGCGCCACCATCGACGAAGGGTTGCGCGCACTCACCCCTGCCTTGGGTGTCGTCTCCGACCAACGGCAACCACTGCTGGATCTTCTCGATGAGACCGACAGACTCAGTACCGCAACCAATTCCGTACTCGATCAGTCGGCCGACCAGATTTCCGACATCACCGATCGACTCTCACCCATCCTCGACCAGTTCTCGGCGATGGAGCCGACACTGGGTGAGACGATGGCCAACCTGGACAACGCGAGAGTGCTCCTCGAACGCGCCAGCCCAGGTGACTACGTGAACATCGACCTCGACGTCGATCTCGAGGGAACCGTGACCGGAGTGCTCAACGAGATCATTCCCGGTGCCGCACCGCCACTGCCACCTCGGCCGGCCTCCGACCGGGAGCTGCCGATCACGACACCCCTGCAAGGAGGCACACGATGAAGAACCGAACTGTCTATTTCGAAATCGTCGCCTTTCTCCTCATCGCGGTGGTCAGCACTACGTACGTGCTCCGACAAGTAGGTGCTGGAGATCCCTTCACCGGAACATTCTCGGTCACCGTCGAATTGGAGAACGCAGCCGGAATCGCTCCGGGTTCGGAAGTGGCCTATCGCGGAGTCACCGTCGGCGACGTCGAGTCGGTGGAGGTGGACTCTGCCCGGGACCTCGTCGTGATGACGTTGAGCATCGCCGCCGACCAACAGATCCCCAACGATTCGCATGTGGCCATCAGCCAGGACACCGCCGTTCCGGTAATGAAAGTTCAGTTGTCCTCGCAGACCGACGGCGGCCCGTATCTGGTTGAAGGTTCGGTTGTTCCGACTGAGCGCACTTCGATCCCGGTCGCGTTGGGAACCGTGATTGCGAATTTCAACGCTGCTGCCGACACCGTCGATCCGGCAGACCTGCGAACCCTCTCGCACGAACTCGGTGAGGGATTGAACGGATTGGGTCCGGATCTGCAGGCGCTCGTCGACAACTTCGACGTACTCGCGCGCACTGTCCGAGCCGATCAACCGCAAGTCAACACACTCGTACAGAATTCGCGTTCACTCTTCGCCGCGAACGAAGACAACGTCGACGCTCTTCCCGAAGTTGCACTCACACTTCGCCAATTGACAGATCAGGTACGAAACTCCGATCCGCAACTGCGCACACTCCTAGATCGAAGCCCGAGCGTTCTCGACAATCAGCTACTCCCTCTCATCGAGCAGAGCCGTGAACCGTTCAGTCTGCTGTTGGCCAATTCCCTCGTCTCCACGCAGATCGTCACCGCACGGATGCCTGCCGTCGACGCCCTGTTGGTGGTGGTCCCGAAAGGCTTCGAGAAGTTCGGAAGCATCGTCAAAGACGGACGCGCGCAACTTGATCTGATCACAGCACTCGGTCCGGTCTGCCTCTACGACACACCCCGGCGATCGGTACAGGACACCTCACCGACCACAATCGACAAGAACCAACACTGCACGGACCAGTCGGGCCGCATCCAGAACCGAGGTTCGCAGAACATCCCCACCGGAACCGGAGCAAACACTGGAACGATCGACGGGTTCGCTGAATACGATCCTGCCGTCGGCACAGTCGCTACGGGTGACGGATCATCGATTCGTCTGGGCCTCAACGGTGGTCAGAACACCGTTCTCCGCGACAACTCGTTTGCCGCACTACTAGTACAAGGAACGCAATGACCGAGCCATCCGAACCCCAAACCTCCGCAATCGTCGACAAGCCCACACGCCTTCGCAAGCAGAGCATGCTGATCGCTGCCGGAGTCCTGGTCGTGGTCGCTGCACTCGGATGGGGTGCATTCGCGACCTGGCAGAAATCCGTCGACGATGACGCCCGCACCAGCGCATTGGAGAGCGGGCAGCAATTCGCCGCCGACCTCGCGACCTACAACTTCGGGAATCTCGATCAGAATCTCTCCGTGGTGCGCGACAACTCCGTCGGAGAGTTCGCCGGCCAATACGCCCAGGTGGCAGCCAACCTGCAGGACATGATCGTGCAGTATCAAGCGACCTCGTCCGCGCAGATCATCTCTGCCGGGCTGGCGAGCAGTGACCGCGACAACGCCGAAGTACTCGTTTTCCTCGATCAAACGATCACCAACACCAACTCCCCCGATCCGAGGATCGACCGCAACCGCATGCAACTTTCGCTGGTCCGCGAGGACGGCGAGTGGAAACTGAGCAACGTGCAGTTGTTGTGATCGGGAGGTCGGGCGTCAAAGACAGCCGTGTCGGCGACTGCCGATAAAGTGGCCTCCACAAGTCGACGTGTCCTTCGTCGGCCGGGAGCGCAGGTTCGAGGAGTGTGTCGGTAGCGGTGGCAGTGGAATCTTCGGTGCTGCTGAAGTGGTACTCCGATACGGCCCGTGACCTGCCGTGGCGACGTGCGGGCGTCAGTGCCTGGCAGATCCTGATGAGCGAGATCATGCTCCAGCAGACTCCGGTGGTGCGCGTTGCGCCCATCTGGGAAGAGTGGGTAGAGCGCTGGCCGGTTCCGTCGGCGATGGCAGCGTCCAGTCAGGCAGAAGTGCTTCGCGCGTGGGGCAAACTCGGTTACCCGCGACGCGCGTTACGCCTCCACGAATGCGCCGGCGTCCTGGCGTCCGAGCACGGTGACGTGGTGCCAGAAGACGTCGACATCCTGCTCTCGCTGCCGGGAATCGGTTCGTACACCGCCCGCGCCGTGGCGTGCTTCGCCTACGGACAGCGAGTACCGGTAGTGGACACCAACGTACGACGCGTAGTTGCGCGGGCCGTACATGGCAATGCGGAACCTGGCAATCCATCCAACACGCGCGACCTCGCCGACGTTGCGGCACTTCTACCGAAGGCGCGAGCGCGCGCCGCTACCTACAGCGCAGCTCTCATGGAACTCGGCGCACTGATCTGCACTGCGCGGACACCGAACTGCGAAAACTGCCCTTTGCCGAACTGCGCGTGGGTCGCGTCGGGCAAACCGGCACACACCGGACCGCCCAGGAAGGTGCAGAAGTTCGCGGGCACCGATCGCCAGGTTCGTGGAAAATTGATGGCCGTTCTTCGCGAGAGTCACCGTCCGGTCGAGCGCGCGCAACTCGACATCGTCTGGCCGACCGATCCGGGTCAGCGTGACCGCGCACTGCATTCACTGCTGGTCGACGGACTGGTCGAGCAAACCGATGACGGCTTGTTTGCGCTGGCCGGAGAGGGTACGGCTTAGCCGGCTCGCAGCGGGTTGCATTCTTCGGCTGTGGGTTCGTCGGTCTGGAGCGGTGCGACTTCCGGATCAGAACGCCGAAGTACAGCAGGAACGGCAGGCACCACCGGGTCGCAAGGTGCAAGTGTCGGAATCTGTAGGTCAGCGCCGGGGGGAGGCCCACTGATCGAAGTCGTCGGCTCGGCGCCGACGTTCGGGCGATCCGTGGACACCGCGCGCGACCCGTCTGGGGACAGCGCGATCAGCAACCCCGTCAGCATGAGTAGAAGCGGCAGTACTATTGCCGCCGCCCACCGGACCCTGTTGACGGGCCGGACAGCCATGCCGCCACCGGACCGAACTTTGCTTCCGCGATCGGCCGCTACCAGCGCAGCGCCTATCGCCAGTTGGGTCCGCTCGCCGAGAAACAGGAAGCCGAGACCTGCCAGTTCAGCGGCTTCCGCGGACGGCTGTCGAGAGTCTTCCTTCACGAGCATCGCGACGAGCATCTTGGGCGCAGGGTCTCGTTCGGCGACGAGGAGATCCAATGTCGCAGCAAATGTCGAGCTGTCCGCAAGCAACTCAGCGGTGTCGTAACGATGCGCCGAGTCCACGACGCCTGCTCTCGGGTCGACGGCAGCGATCACGGTCTCGCCGCCGTCCGGCCAGAACGCGAGAATCGGCGAAACACCATTCAGGGCGTCGACCGTCCGCAAGTAGGCAAGCCGTGCGTCGAGACCGTTGACCAACTCGACGTTCTCGAAAGGACTGGAGGACAACGAATCCGAGACAAGTTCGCGCACGTCCGCACGCTCGCACATCACTCCGACGACCGTGGGACACAGATTCGAGCGCAGGGCTCGACCGGTAGCGACCTCGGCGGCGGAGGCGAGTGCGCGCGCCGACGCTTGCGGAGAGGGAACAGTCCCGTCTGCACCCCAGGGGTGACGGAACTCGTCGATCGAGCCCAGAAGGGGTGTGTCCGCATCTACGAGAGCTGTTGAAATTGACTGATTTTCGAATACAACGCCCAGGCTTTCACGCACTGGATCCTCCATCGACTGCTACTGACTGTTACGAGTGTTGCCATTCCTGCGAAGCTGTATCAGAACGTCAGGCCACCGACCGCCATTGCACCTGGTTCCAGCACTACGTCCACCGGCGCTCGGCCGTCGACCGTGACGCGATACGTCCCCGGTAGTAGTCCGACAAACGAGAAGTGACCCTCGAATGGTTTCACCGTCCGCGCTGTCGCGTGCCCGCATTGATCGACGCCGTTGATCACCACCGCCTCCGAGATGCCCGATGTCACCAGACCTGAAATTCGTCCATCTGCCGAGACAGCAGTCCCCTGGCTTCTCTGACCACCGACAGAAATCCCGTGTGGATCACACACTCCCGCGGTGGTCGCCACCCGCACGGTGACATCGCCCGACCGCACGCGAACCGCCCCCTGATCTGCGGTGACCAGTGCAGCGATCGGTAGACCGTCGGCGTCTACCCGCTTTCCCGCAGTCATCGTCGCCGTTCGGGTGAAGTACCGGTCGGCTTCCAGATTGCCTATCAGGCAATGTAACCCGAACTCGTCGACACCCGAGCCGTCTCCGCAGTAGTCAGGCACGGACGGCAGAACGAAACCTCGAGGCACCGGAAGTTGCACGACCACGTCGGAGAGCGGATTGCCCCGGACACCGATGTCGATGACATACGTCACCGGATCACCCTCTCGGATAATGCCGTTGGACGGTCCCGAATCGAGCCCTGGACCGTCAGTGGAATCGAAGGGCGGCGCACCGTCAATCGCCGTCAGCTCGACGGTGAAGGGAGGCACGAACTCTCTCTCAGCCGCCAATCGAACATCCGACTGCATCGGAAGCACGCCGAGCGCAGCAGCGCCGACCACCAGGGCTCCGGTCACGACAACTATGCCGATACCTCGGCGCCACGCTCTCGGCCGGAGTCCGACGACAACGCCCTCCGACCACACCTCTGACAGACGAGTTCTCACGACGCTCCTTCGATGTCTGACTCTCGGGGCCCCCGACAGGCGCTCGCGGCTACATTTGGCGAATCCCGAGCTACGTTCAATAGAAGTCGCTCGAGGGACTCGAAAGCCAATGGTGACGGCGTGATTGTGTGGGTGAACTTCCCTCACCCAGGGTGAATTCCCGGGTGAATTGCCCGGGATGGCACGCTCTGGATTCGCACCAGCTACGCTCCTCCCTGTAGATAGATGGATCGAGACAATCCGCCCAAACTCTTCAATCACTGCGGGGCGCGAAAGCAGAAAGGGTCCGCGCTGATGTTCGGGATGGACGGCCACGACTGGGCAGCTATTCCCGAAAGGCGCACTCTCGCGACGTCGATTCCCCGGCAAGCGCTCTTCAAAAAACTTGACCGACGTGCCGCCCTGACCATCGTCCGTGCACCGAACGGCCACGGGAAATCGTCATTGATCGCATCGTGGCTGCGCGCTCACCTGGCATCCGAACGAGTACTCGTGTGGGTCTCGGCCCCACAGCCCTCGTCGACACTCGAAGATTTCTGGGCCGTTGTTCTCGATCGAATCCACGCTGCCGGAATCGCACTGCCCGACGTCGACGATCTCGCCGATCCTTTCACCGCTGTCGCCAAATCACTGAACGCCCTCAGCCGCCCCGTACTGCTCGTGCTGATCAGGCCGGATCTGATATCGGAACCAGAGTTGGACGATCAGTTGATCGAACTCCTCACCCTCTGCCACAACCTGGACCTCGTGGTCACGCTCTCGGGCTTCGGCATGTTCTGCGAGCCGTACCTGCTCGACACCGACCACGAGGTGATAAGCGCGAGTGAGCTGTTGTTCACGAAAGCCGATACCGCCCATTTGCTCGCACAAGCTGACGTACACACGACTGACGGTGATGCCGAACAAATCACATCCCTGACGGGTGGGCTGCCAGCGCTGGTTCGCGTCGCCGTTCCCGCCGTCCAGGCATCGGGTAGCCGCAACCGCGAGCAGATGATCAGGAAGAACATCGCGCAGGCGATAGACGACTACGTGAACAAATCCGTTCTCACGACCGCTGATCATGTGAAACAACTCGAGTTCCTGCTCGCGACGGCCTTTGCGCGATCGATCACCGTCGACATCGCCGCAATGCTGTTCGAGTCCCAACACCCTGAGGATGCCGAGACCGTTCATCAGGTTCGCGTGCGCCTGGCGATACTGGAGACAGCCGGATTGTTGTCGCGGGTCGAGACCGAAGCCGAAGAAACATGGGAGTTGCCGCCTGCAATCCGTCGATCGATACTCGCGCGCCACACCCGCGCTGGAGTCGATCCGGCGCAACGTCTTTCATTCCTCGCGCACAACCGACTCGACCACGGTCATCACGCGTCGGCACTGGACTACGCTGTCGAGGCACAGAACTGGACCCTGGCCGTAGACATCGTCGAGCAACACTGGGTGACGATGATCGTCCACAGCCTGGACTCGGTTCGCTCTGCCCTCCAACGGATTCCGGCGGAAGCTGCAGACAAACACTCTGCTGTGGAGGCGGGGCGCGCACTGTTCACGATGCATCCGAGCGAGCGCTCGACGGTAGTCGACTTGCTACCCGAATCGCCGGCAGAACTGTGGGATCTCGGCGCTGAAGCCGGCGCGAAGGACGCCTTGAGCATTGCCTGCGTTCAATCGATCATGCTCAGGATGGCCGGCGAGTACGGGCTCGCAGCAGAAACCACCCGGCGCCTGTCTCACCTCAGTCGCAGTGCGCTGGAGAACAACCCGGAAGCGGTCAGTGCACAGCTCCCTCTCATGCGGCTTCAATGGGCGATCAATTTCCAATTGAGCGGCAGGCTCACCGAATCCACGATCAAGGCCCGAATGGCATACCACGGCGCACTGTCTCACGGAGTCGACTTCATCGCTCGCAACTCCGCGGGTAGTGCCGCACTGAATTGGGCGCTGGCTGGTGAGCCTCGCCAGGCCGCATACTGGTTCGAACTCGAGCAAAAGCATCCGGATCCTGGCGGTTGGCTCGAACCTGTGGTCAAGATCGCCGGCCTGACAGCACGGGCGCTAACGGCTCTCGACACACTCGACTTCGACGACGCACGTGGGACACTGACCGAACTCGGTTTTCCTTCCGACACCGAGGAACTGTGGGCATTCGTCGTCTATGCGCACTGCCAATTCGCCTTGACCTCCGGCGACCACACTGCGGCACTACTGTTGCTCCACAATGCGATCGAAGCACATTCCAAGCAGTACACGGCTACATCTTTCGCACTCCCACTGATGCAATCCGCCGAGATCGATCTCCTGCTCGCTCTCGGACAGGGGAACAATGCCGTAGCACTGGCCAAGGAGATCATCGATCCTGCCGCCAATCCGTGGACCCTCACGTCGGTGGCACGCCTACGGCAGCGGATCGGCCAGAACGAAGCCGCGGTCGCCCTCTGCCACCAGTTCGACTGGTCCGGCGAGTCGTATCCGCGAGCACAGATGGAATCGCTTCTGGTGCAAGCGGTTGCACACTCCAGATTGGGTGAGCCGCGCCTCGCGGCGCAGGAATGGTCCAGAGCCTGCAGTATCGCGGATCAGACCGGACTTCTGCGTTCGTTCGCGACCATCTCATCGGCGGACGTCGAGAAACTCGAATCGATGGCGAAGTCGAATTCGCGAGCACTCGCCGAATTCGCGAAAACGCCTCGGGCTGACTCCTTTCCGGAATTCGTGCACATCGTGGAGCTGACCGAACGCGAACAGATGGTCCTCTCACTCCTGGCGATCGGAATGGGGTCGGCCGCGATGGCGGACAAACTGTACGTCTCCGTCAACACCGTCAAGACTCAACTACGCACTCTCTACAAGAAGCTCGACGTACACAATCGAAACGAAGCGATCACGAAGGCACGCCAACTGCGCCTGCTGTAGTCCCGGGTCGGATCTGATTCGGACTACATTCTGTAGACATGAGCACCGATACCTGCGTCTTCTGCAAGATCGTCGCACTGACCGAGCCGGCGATTCTCGTTCACGAGAGCGAGACGACTCTCGCATTTCTCGACGCCAGACCCGTGAGTCGCGGACACACTCTGGTGGTCCCCAAGCGCCATGCAGAAAACCTCGATGCTCTCGAAAGCCATGAGGGCGCAGAGATGTTCCGCGTCGGGACGCTCATCGCCGGCGCTCTACGTCGCTGCGACATCGCCGCAGACGGCGTCAACTTCCTGGTCAACGACGGTCGCGCCGCGGGCCAGACCGTGTTCCACTCGCACCTGCACGTCGTCCCCCGCCATCGCGGCGACAAGGCGAAGTTCGCTGCCGGACTTCTGGCCAGACGAGCCGTCGAACTGGAGCAGGTGGGCTCGTCGATCCGCAGTCAGCTCACCGTCTGAAGGAACTTCGTCACGACGTCGCGGTAACGCTGCGGTTGATCGTCGTGGACCAGGTGACCGGCGTCGGCAATACGTACGTACCGGGTTTGCGGCCGCTCGGCCATCTCTCGCATCTGTCCTTCGGGGGTGATGGTGAACTCCCCCTCGATCAGCAAGGTCGGTGCCTCGATCGCCTTCCACTGATCCCAGAAATGCCTCGTGCCCCATTCCTCGGAGATGTCGCGGAAGGTCGACACGTCGCCGTGCAGGTACCACCCGTCGTCGCGACGGTCGAAGGAGTCGAGAAAGTACTGACCGGCGACGGGGCCGAAGAATTCCTTCATCGCGTCCTCGGAAGCAAACGGCTGCGGCCACGCCGAAATCATCTGCGCCCAGTCCGCAGCGGTGCGTCCCCGAAAGTCCGGGGCCATGTCTTCCAGGACCAGCGCACAAACCTTTTCGGGATGCGCGGCGGCGAAGCACCACGCGTGCAGAGCCCCCATCGAATGACCGATCACGGTGATCGGCTCCTCGATGGAGGCAACGGCCGATGCCAGGTCGTCGACGAATGCCTCGGTAGTCAGCTCTGACGGCGCCGGCCTGCCGTGACCGGCAGCGTCGAAGGTGTAGACGTGGCCGAACTCGCGGATCCACGGAACATGGCGACGCCACGTTCGGGAGCTGCCCATGAGGCCGTGCAACAACAGAATCGGTTGGCCCGTTCCACCTTCGTCATGCAACACGAGTGTCACGGTACGCGGTGAGGCTACGCGGGTAATGTCGCTTGCATGGCAGTCGTGAAGATCAATGCAATCGAAGTCCCCGAGGGCGCCGGCCCCGAACTGGAGAAGCGCTTCGCAGCACGCGCTCACGCAGTCGAGAACTCCCCGGGCTTCCTCGGGTTCCAGCTCCTCCGCCCCACCGCCGGCGAGAGCCGCTACTTCGTGGTGACGCAGTGGGAGTCCGAACAGGCGTTCGCCGATTGGCGTGACGGCCCCGCCCGCGAAGCACACTCCGGCGAACGAGCGAAGCCCGTCGCTTCGGGTGCGTCGTTGCTTGAATTCGAAGTTGTCCTGGACGTAGCCGCCAAGAGCTGATCGCGAGCGATTGTGCCCGCTCGTGCGGGCACAATCGACGGTCATCTCGGGTTCGCGCGTTGACACGGAGCGGGCGGTAGTGCAAAAGTTCGCTTGTAAACGCGATGGTCCGACAGGAATCCGGTGCAACCCCGGAGCGGTCGCGCCACTGTAATTCGAGGTGAAGTGCCTTTTCGGTACGGCTATTTCGACAGCCAGACACTTCGGCCATCGCATGGACCTAGGGGACGCGAAAATCCCAGGAGGCTTCGATGGCTCTCGCCTATTCTCCCGATACGTCGATCGATTCGACTCGTCTTGCTTTCCTCGCCGCTGCAGTAGTTCTGTTCGCGATGCTGGCTCTCTACCTGGTCGGATTCGACCAGGGCGCGGTCTCTCGCACCGGCATGTACATGCATGAATTGATGCACGACGGACGCCACTTGATGGGCCTGCCGTGCCACTAGTCGACAATTTCACGAAGCTTCTCATTCGTGGATTGTTGGCTGGTTTGATCGCGGGCATTCTTGCCGGCGGTGTTGCGTTCGTGCTGGGTGAACCACACGTCAACGCTGCCATTGCGATCGAAGAAGCCAACAGTGCAGCCAGTGAGCATGCCGGCGAAGCCGCTGGGCATTCGCACGGCGACGAAGAAGAACCACTGGTGAGCCGCGACGGGCAGCGCGCCGGGCTGTTCCTGGCCACTGCGCTGGCCGGACTCGCACTCGGCGCGATCTTCTCGGTTGTCGCCAACTACGCGCGACGACTCACCGGAATGTCCGGGCCGTTGTTGGCGATCACCATCGCCGTCGGCGGTTGGCTGGCCATCGAGGCCGTGCCGTTCTTCAAGTACCCGGCCAATCCGCCGGCCGTCGGAGACCCGGACACCATCAACCAGCGGACACTGCTGTGGCTGGCTGCCGTGATTCTCGGACTGCTGTCCGTCACAGCGGCCGCAGCGGCGGCAAAGGCAGTTTCAGGACACGAGTTCCTCAGCGTGCGCATCGCTGCTCCGGTGGCTGCGTTCCTGGTGATCGTCGCGATCGGTTACCTCTCGCTTCCCGGCATCAACGAGGTGGGTGAGGACTTCCCGGCAAACCTGCTGTGGGAGTTCCGACTTTCCTCGCTCGCTACGCAGGCGACGCTGTGGCTCGTACTCGGATTGGCATTTGCCTTCCTCACCGAGCGCGCGACCAAGAACGCCGACGTGGCAAAGAAGTACGCCCTTCGCTGAACCTGCTGTGCGCCTTTGTTAACCGCCCGCGGTTGACGAAGGCGCACAGCAGTTCTTTTTCAGCTCAGATGATGCACTTCCTGCAGCCCGTAGACCGGCGTCGGAATGCCCTCGTAGCGCGCCTTCAACTGCAGCGCGAGGTACAGCGAGTAGTGCCGCGACTGGTGCAGATTGCCGCCGTGGAACCAGAGCGCTTCCTGCTGCGTCGGCTTCCACATGTTGCGCTGCTCGCCTTCCCACGGTCCCGGATCCTTGGTCGTGTTCGAGCCGAGGCCCCACACCTTGCCAACCTTGTCCGCGGTGTCCTGACCGATCAGATCCGCCACCCAGCCGTTCATCGAGCCGTAGCCGGTCGCGTAGACCACCACGTCGGCAGGCAGTTCCGTACCGTCTTCGAGGATCACGCTGTTCTCGGTCAGCTCACGAATGTTGCCGTGCGCGAGCTTGATGTCCCCGTTGGCAACCAGTTCGGCCGCACCGACGTCGATGTAGTAACCCGAGCCGCGTCGTAGGTACTTCATGAACAGGCCCGAACCATCGTCGCCCCAGTCGTGCTCGAAACCCGCCTTCTCGAGGCGATCGTAGAAGTCCTTGTCGCGCTCACGGATTGCGTCGTACACCGGGATCTGGAACTCGTGCATGATCCGGTACGGCAGCGAACCGAACGTGAGATCGGCCTTGTGCGTCGTCATTCCGGCAGCGAGCGCGCGCTCCGAATACAGATCACCCAAGCCCAGATCCATCAGCGAATCCGACTTCACGATGTGCGTCGAGCTGCGCTGCACCATCGTGACGTCGATGCCGTTCTCCCACAGAGCTCCGCAGATGTCGTGCGAGGAGTTATTGGCCCCGATCACGACGACCTTCTTGCCCACGTACTGATCCGGGCCGGGGTGCTTGCTCGAGTGGTGCTGATCGCCGAGGAATTTGTCCTGCCCGGGGAACGTCGGCACGTTGGCCTTGCCGGACATACCCGTCGCCATCACCAACTGCTTGGGACGCAACGTCAACTTCTCGCCGTTGCGGTTGACCTCGACTGTCCATTCCTGGGTCTTCTCGTCGAACGACGCGGAGGTGCAGGTCGTGGAACTCCAGTACGGAACCTCCATGACCTTGGTGTACATCTCGAGCCAGTCGCCGATCTTGTCCTTGGGCGCGAACACCGGCCAGTTGTCGGGGAACGGCATGTATGGCAGGTGGTCGTACCAAACCGGATCGTGCAGGCACAGGGACTTGTAGCGTCCGCGCCACTGGTCGCCCGGCCGCTCGTGGCTGTCGATCACGATGGCCGGAACTCCGAGTTGGCGCATCCGGGCACCGAGGGCGATGCCTCCCTGCCCGCCGCCGACGATCACGACGTAAGGCTGTGTGGTGTAACCGAGTTCGCGATCCTCGATCTCCTTCTGCTCGGCCCACGTGACGCGGTTCGGGTCTGCTCCGTGCTTCGCTCCACGAGGCCGGCGAGTGCCCTTACCTTCCTCGTGTCCCTTCAATTCCTGCAGCGACGTCAGCAGGGTCCAACCTTCATCTCCCTTCAAACGAAGGTGCCCGTGCGCGCGACCGGTTGCAGTCTCGAATTCGATCCAGGCCGACGTGACGCCGTCGGCTTCGTCGGGTGTCTCGGTCGTCCGAAATCCCGAAGGATCGGTGTCGTCGAGACGCTCGGAGAGCATGTCGGCAATCTGCTCGCGACCTTCGACGGTCTTGATGTTCCAGGTGAACGACACCAAGTCTCGCCAGAAGCTGTCGAGTGCAAATTTGCCTGCCACACGCTCGATGTCACGAGCCGCGAGGGCCGACTCGAAATCCGCCAGCCAGGCGTCGACGCGTTCCTGAGGTGTCACCGCCGTCAACTTCACCTCGGGGGTGACTGCGGAATCGATGGTTTGCGTCATCACTTCTCCTTGTTTGTGAATGTGACACACAGCACATCCCATGAGTGGCCCCGGTCACAAGCGTTGCAGTC
The DNA here is from genome assembly GCF_053470465.1 of Rhodococcus sp. GB-02. NCBI lineage: Bacteria > Bacillati > Actinomycetota > Actinomycetes > Mycobacteriales > Nocardiaceae > Rhodococcus > Rhodococcus sp. GB-02. The sequence continues at coordinate 1,061,864 of NZ_JBPUKE010000001.1, read as the reverse complement.
TGTTGCAATCAGCGGGCGCGGTGCCGACGTCCGATACCGGTTGCTCGCACCGATGTGCGGGCAACCGACTCACCCCTCCGAAGGCTTGAATTTGCCGAGTCCCAGCGACTGAAATCCTACGACGTAGAACAACGTCCACAACACGGCCCAATCCACGAAACCCAGTGCATTGCCGTGCAATCCGTCGACAACTGCCGGCTCGTGAAGAATGTGCTCTGCCGCAAAGCGGTAATAGAACAAGAATGTGACCACCGCGAGCACAAACGTGAGCAGCGCGCGGATCCCCAGGTTGACCCCGCCCGCAAAGCCCGTGGGCTTGTTACCGAAGGCGTTGGCCCAGAAGATCATCCAGAAGGCCCAGCACACACCGAGCTGCGCCGGGAACTGATGGATCACACCGCCCAACTCTGCAACGGCATCGCTTCCCACCAGCACCTTCACAACCGGAAGTGCCACGAAGTACAAGCCTGTTCCCACGGCAAAGTTACCGATCGTGGCTGCGAGCGCCGTCTTTCCGCCGCCGCCGAACAGTCGCCACGGCCAGTTGTCGAGCGTCTGGCCGGTCAGGATCACGACCACCACGACGCAGTAGAACCACCCGAGTACGGTGTCGACGGTCATCAACGGATCCGTGGCGGACAGCGACACGGACGGCAGACCGAACACGAAGTACAGCGCCAGCGTCGGGACGGCGACAAACGCGATCTCACACAAACCCACCAACGGCTGCTTCATCCCTAGGGAAGTCCACGGCCAATGCTGCCAGTTCAGGACCACCATCACCCAGGTCCCGAAGCCGAAGAGCACGAACAGCGCACCCGCGAAATATCCGAGGCCGCCCTCACGATCGGCCGCGAAATCCGGGTACAAGCTCCCCAAGCCGTTTGCCAGGAGCCACGTCACGACGACGGCGAAGACCGCGGTCGCGACCATGATCGCCAGGCCTTTCGCCGGCTGCGGGAGTCGATCGAAGCCGGCGAACTCGCAGTTGAAGCCGATGAACACAACAAAGAGGATTGCCCAGAAAAGCGCCGCGTTGAACGGCAGAGGATAGAAACTCCAGGGACTGGTGGTCGGATCGGCCAGAAGATACCAACTCGCCACGGCCAGCACGAGAACGATCACGAGGTTCGCGATCCCGAACCCGATCCAGCGGCGTGACGGTTGTCGGCTCGGCGTGGCCGGTTCCGTGGGTGTGTCGACTGTAGCGGTCATGTGCCCTCTCCCAGATTGTCTCGCAAGATGATTCGCGAAGTGGTGGCGCAACTATGGAACCGTCGCGCGGGGTACCGGGAGGGTTGCCGAGGGTTGCAACCGCTGCCCCATTCTCCGGAATTGCAACACGGTGCAACCCTTCCGGACTGTGGTCGCCGTCACATACAAATCACTCACCGGTTCACAACCGACTGGTTCACTGCTTACGAGGAGATCTGCATGAGCATCACGGGCAAGGTAGTACTGGTCACCGGCGCCGGCCAAGGTATCGGACGTGGAATCGCTCTCCGCCTGGCCCACGACGGCGCCGACATCGCGTTGGTCGACCTCGACCAGAGCAAGTTGGACTCAGTTGCCGACGAGATTCGACAGATCGGGCGTCGTGTGACGACGTTTATCGCCGATGTCAGCGATCGCGCGCAGGTTCACGCCGCAGTCGAACACGCGCACAGTGAGTTGAGCGGATTCGACGTCATCGTCAACAACGCGGGAATCGCTCTCGTCGGCCCGATCTCCGATGCGACGCCGGAAGAGGTCTCCAAGATCTGGAGCGTCAACGTCGACGGTGTCCTGTGGGGAATTCAAGCCGCGGCAGCAAAGTTCCAGACGCTCGGTCAGCGCGGAAAAATCATCAACGCGTCGTCCATCGCCGGTCACGACGGGTTCGCCATGTTAGGTGTTTACAGCGCAACAAAATTCGCGGTCAGAGCCCTCACTCAGGCTGCGGCCAAGGAATACGCATCCGACGGAATCACCGTCAACGCGTACTGCCCCGGCGTCGTGGGCACCGACATGTGGGTGACGATCGACAAGAGGTTCGCCGAGTTGACCGGTGCGCCGGAGGGCGCCACCTACGAGAAGTTCGTCGGCGGAATTGCACTGGGTCGAGCTGAAACCCCCGACGATGTAGCCGGTTTCGTCTCGTACCTTGCCGGGCCCGATTCCGACTACATGACCGGTCAGGCCGGTCTCATCGACGGCGGCCTCGTCTACCGCTGACCGCGGTGTCTTCACTGAAAGCGGTGTCTTCACTGAAAGCGGTGTCTTCACTGAAAAAGCGGTTGCCCGAGCCCGCGATGCCGCCCGGCGAGGATCCTCGCGACTACGCGAGGACCCTCGCCGCGGTGTACGACGCGACGATGGCCGGAGACCGCGCACCGGCCCGGCCCAGGGACGTGGTGCGCCAATCGTGGCAGCGTCTGCGCGAACTCGGCATCGACCCCGAGCACAACCGGATCGAACCGTCCATGGACGTAGCCGAACTCGATCTCCGTCGTCGTGAGTCCGGACTGTACGACGTGCTCGACGACGTGACGCGTGGGCTCGAATCGGTCACCGCGAGCGGTGAGAACATCATGGTCGTCGCAGATCTTCGCGGAACTGTACTGTGGCGCAGCGGGTCCCATCGCGTACTGGACCAGGCTGCGCGTCTGGGATTTATCGAAGGGGCGAACTGGGCCGAGGACAGCGTCGGCACCAACGCCATCGGAACGGCATTGGTGTCACGACAGGCAGTTCAGATCTTCTCGGCGGAACACTATGCGCGCAGCCATCATCCGTGGACGTGCGCGGGGGCACCCATCCGCGATCCGCGGCACGACCGTGTCATCGGCGTCGTCGACATCAGTGGTCCTGCCAAGACCGTCCATCCCACGACGCTCGCTCTGGTCGACGCCGTCGCACGCCTCGCGCAATCACACCTGCGCGACAAGCATCGGGACAATCTCGATCAACTACGTTCTGTTGCAGGGCCGATGCTTGCACGAAGCGGATCACCCGCATTGGTGATCGACACCCACGGATGGGTCGCGGCGGTCGACGCGCTACCCCATCGCTCGCGCGTGCTGCTCCCCGCAGCTTTGACTCCCGGCAGGACATGGTTCCCCGCCCTGGGCCTGTGCGAACTGGATCCGCTTCCCGGCGGGTGGCTGGTTCGGCCGGTCACCACCGGCGAGAAGATCACCGCTCCCACCGTGCATATCGATCTGCGCGATTCCGAGAACATGTCGGTGACCGTGACGTCCGGTTTGGGCGAATGGGCGTACTCCCCGACCCAGCGCCATGCGGAGATTCTGTTTCTCCTCGGATCAGAGAGGCGCGGACTGACTGCATCTCGGTTGGCGCAGGATCTGTTCGGCGACCCGGCCCGCACGGTGACCGCGCGGGCCGAGATGTCGCGTCTGCGAAAGAACCTCGCCGGAGTTGTTGCAGCGCAGCCGTACCGGTTCGTCGATGCAGCCCTGGTGACGTTGTCCTGCCCCGTGAACGGCGCGCACCTGTTGCCGTTTTCCAACGCGCCGGCAGTTCGTGCCGCTCGCCTTACTCAGGCCGGTTCGGAGGCCTGAGTAAGCAACTGCAAGAACACTTCTTCGGGCTGAGCGCCGGATACTGCGACCGCACGGTTGGCAACGAAGAACGGAACGCCGCTGACCTGGAGTTGGCGCGCCATGGACAGATCCTCGCGTACCGCCTCCGCTGCGGCATCGGAGTCGAGTTGCTCGCGCACGACGTCGGCGTCGAGGCCGACGCTCACGGCCAGCTCGACCAGCACCTCACGGTCGTCGATCACCTTGCCGTCGCTGAAGTGCGCTTTGAACAGCGCTTCGAGGAGTTCGTTCTGCCGCTCACCGGCGAGATGCAGCAACCTGTGCGCATCAAAGGTATTGGCGGCGATCACGGTTTCGAAGTCCAAGGTCAACCCGACCTCGGCGGCCGTCGCGCTGACGTGGGCGAACATCTGACGTACCTGATCAGGCGCCATCCCCTTCATCTCGACCAAGGCGTCGAGTTCTGTTCGGCCCTCTCCCACTGGGGTCTCCGGAGCGAGCTGGTACGAGCGCCAGATGACGTTGACGCGGTCCTTGTTCTCGAAACGATCCAGCGCCGAGAGGAACCTGGTCTTTCCGATGTAGCACCACGGACAAGCGACGTCCGACCACACTTCGATGGTCACGTCTTGGTCAATCACGATTTGATCAGTCACCGAAGGTGCAACAACGAACAGGGTCGGGATTAGTCCCGAGTCACGTCACTAGGCCACAGAATCACGTGACCAGACCACACCGGAACGCGATCAACGACGCACTCACCCGGTTGGGCACACCGAGCTTGGCGAACAACGAAGAGATATGCGTCTTGACGGTGGTCTCACCGAGGTACAGCCGCTCCGCGATGACGCTGTTGGCCGCGCCTGTAGCCAGGATTGTCAGCACTTCACGCTCACGCTCGGTGAGCGAAGCGAGCGGAGTCTGATCAGGCGCTTGCCGACGCGGCGACGAGGCCACGATGGCGCGCAGAGAATCGCAACTGAACAACGAGTGGTCTGACGCCACTACCCGCACTGCCTGCTGGAACGCCTGCGGAGCTGCGTCCTTGCTCAGGAAACTGTGCGCGCCCGCCTCGACTGCCTGCACAACCATGTCGTCGACGTCGAAGGCGGTCATAGCAATGACCTTCGGCGGATTGCTCATGGTCATCAATTCACGCGTGGCCTCCAAGCCGCCGACCCGTGCCATCTTCAGATCCATCAGCACCACGTGGGGACGAAAACGAGTGACCTTGGCCGCGACCTGATCGCCGTCCTCGGCCTCGGCAACCACCACGATGTCCGGCGCTGCTTCCAAGATGTCCTTCATTCCGCGCCGAACCCACGCGTCGTTGTCGACGATCAAAACTGTGATGCGCGAGTCAGCGTCCATAGTGCGCTCAGATTACCCAGAGCCTCCGACGGTTGGAGGGTGGGAGGGTTACGACGACCAGGGCACCCAGCAACTGACAAGGAAATCGTCCCCCAGCGCGCCTGCCTCGACCTTGCCGCCGATCTCCCTCGCCTGTTCGGCCAACCCGCGTAGGCCGGACCGTGAACCGATCGACGTCATGGGTGCAAGCTCGCTGAGCCTATTGCGTGCGAGGATACGAATTCCGTCGTGCGGCGACCCGGTCACCGAAATGACCAGCATCTGATCGCTCGCGTATTTCTGGACATTGGTCAGTGACTCCTGCACGACGCGATAACAGACGTGCCCCGCCAACATTCCGACATCACCCGGGAGCAACTCCGATTCGAGACGGCAGTGAATGCCGGCGGCGCGTGCACCGTTGACCAGATCGCCGATCGCGTCGATCCCCTGATGCCCGCCGTGTTCGCGGCGATCACCGCTCCCCCTGAGCACTCCGACGATTCCCTTCAATTCGTCCAAAGCCTCGTGCGCGGTGGTTCTGATCATCGCAGCGGTGTTGACGACCTTCTCGGGATTGTCTGCCGCGCTGACCTGTAACCCACCGGCGAACAACGAAATCCGGCTCAGACTGGCCGCGATTGTGTCGTGCATGTCTCGAGCGATCCGCGTTCGCTCTTCGGTGCGAATCATCTCGTCGCGCATCACGTCGGTTTTCTCAGTGGCCAGATCCCGTACGTACTCGGCCTCGACGAGTTCGGTTCTGGTCCGAATCAGGAGCGAGAGCGCCACGACGATGCCGACCATGACGGCCGCGACGAGCCACGGGATCCAGATGGCGACGTCGTATTGAACAACCGCCGAACCGTCCTTGGGTTTCGCGGTGCCCATCGTGAGAACGGAGTACTCACGATTTCGAAAAGCGTCGTAGGTCAACGAAATTCCGCAGACGACGAAAGCAGCTGCCGCAGCGGCTGCAAGCCTAGGCCCACGCGCGATCCGAGCAACGGCGAACAACGCGATGAGCGCCGCCGTCGCATCAGTGGGGAAGAACAGCGGGCCGACAAGCGTGATCGCCAGAACCACCCAGGGATGTTGATGGCGCCAGACAAGCGATATCCCACCGGCCACACCCAGGACGAACCCGATACCGACCAACACCGGTGGCATGTTTCCCGACGAACCGGCGATGGTCACCGTCATGATCGAGCAGAAGATGCTGAACGCAACGGCGGCGGTAGTCCACACGCGTAGTCGCACAACAGTTCCTTTGGTGGTGATCACCGAGCAAGCGTATCGACCGCCACCGACGCCTCGAATCAGCCGAACGGGTGGACGAACCGCCAGGCTCCGACCGAAAGGATGAGGCGGACCGATCTTTCGACTGAAGCGGTGGAGGGTCCCCACATCGTTGACTTGTGCCATACCAACTCTCGAAAGGCGCACATCATGCGATCACTCCGCACTCCCCTCGCCCTCCTCGCCGTCGGCGCAGCCCTGTTCGCAACCATCGCCTCGGGCGAGACCGACGAAGCGAAGAAGGTCGACGACAACGGTTCTTCCGCCGCACCCGCGGCTGCCTTCGGAATCGGTGACGTCGTCGAACTGGGCGACTGGCGCGTCCAGGTACACGGCGTTGTCGATCCCTATGTCTCGACCAATCAGTTCATCACCGCGGATCCCGGAAATCGCTACATCGTCGTCGACACCGAGGTCACCAACAACAGCGACAAGCCGTCGACTGTGTCATCGGTGATGTGCTTCGAACTGCAGGACTCGACCAACAAGTCGTACAACATCACGTTCACCGACAGCAGCACGTCGAGTGTCGACGGAGAACTTGCGCCGGGCGCTGCCAAGCGAGGCGAATTGGCCTACGAGGTGCCTGAAACCGCGACCGGTCTTCGCCTTCAGTTCAAGTGCGACCTGTTCTCGTCCGGCTCGGCAACCATCAACCTGTCGTGAACCGCCCGGGCGATCTGCTGCTGAGTCCGTGGGCGCTGGTCTCGGTAGCCGTCATCTTGGTCAACGACCACGTACTCAAAGGGGCATTCGGGAACACGATGACAGGCAAGCTGTCCGACGTCGCCGGCGTGTTCCTGTTTCCCCTGCTTCTTCTCTCGGTTCTCGAGGTGCTCGGACGAAGCCTGGCGGGGCGAGCAGCGATCGACTGGTCCATCGCGGTCACGGGCATCGGCTTCGCCGCGGTGAAGACGGTCTCGCCGATCGGCGACGCGTACGAGTGGGTGATCGGATTTTTCCGCTGGACCGCAGGAGGATTCCGCGGCGAGCTCTTGCCGATCGTGGTCTTTCGCGATCCCTCGGATCTGTGGGTGCTCCCGATATTGTTCGCAAGCTACCTGGTCGTCACACACAACCGCACTCGGGCGCCGGAGGGGGCGCCCGAGCACGAGGTGATCAGTCCAGTGCCGCATCCAACGTGATGTCGACGCCGGTCAGTGCCTTGCTGACCGGGCAGGTTTCCTTGGCCGCCTGGGCAACCTTGGCAAAACCGTCGGCGTCGAGGCCGTCGACCTCGGCGCGAACGGTGAGCTTGATTCCGGTGAGCTTGAAGCCGACCGTGTCGGGGCCCAGCGACACGTCCGCGGTGATGTCGAGACTCTGCGGGGTTCCGCCGGCCTCGGCGATCAGCGCCGACAACTGCATCGCGTAGCAGGACGAATGTGCTGCGGCGATCAGTTCCTCGGGGCTGGTGGTTCCGCCGGCTTCCTCAGCTGCGCGCTTAGGAAACGACACATCGAAGGTCGCGGCACCCGAACTGGTGAGTTCGACCTGTCCCGACCCGGCTTCGAGGGTGCCGTTCCAGGCGGTGCGTGCGGTACGAGTTGGCATTGCTGTCCCTACTTCCGTCTTCACATGATTCGGTGAACGCCTTGCGATCACGAACCTACCCGCGATACGTGACGTCACACCTACTGTTTCGGACGCGCTACCCGAGGAGAGTCGCGGTCAGCAATTTCTCGACGCGTGCCTGCGCGGAGTTCTCCGAGGAAAAGTGCACGATTCTGCCGATGTCGAAGACCAGACCGAGCGCCGCGTGGACGAGGAACCGCGCTTGGACGATCGTCAACTCCGGACGCGCCTCGACGCACAGGTGCGCCCACTCCTCGACGTTCAAACGCTGAATGTTGCGCAACTCGGTCCGTGATCGATCCGGCAAGCTGCCGATCTCGGCAAAGTACACGGCCAACAGTTCGCTGGTTCCGAACGAAACCTCGACGTACATCTTCGCCAACGTCTCGACGGCCGCGAGAGGAGTCTCCGACTCCGCCAACGCCGAGCCCAACGTCATAGTCAGACGATCGGACGCCCGGTGGAAGGCCGCAGCAAGGAGGTCGGCTTTGCTCGCGAAGTGCCGATACACACTCGACGCATTGATACCCGCCGCGGCACCGATCTCTTCGATGCTCACGTCGTGGTAGCCGCGCTGATAGAACAGCAACACTGCTTCCTGAAGCAGCACTTCACGTTTCGACGTCCGTACGAGGCCTGTTTTGCGTTCGGACGCCTCTGCCCTCGCACCGTCCTCCTCGCCAACGGGCAATTCGACGCCGATGACGGACCAGCATGCTGCAAGAATCAGCGCTTCGATCTGCTTGGCGGACAATGCAGATCGATGCCCGGTGATGCTGGCTATCACACTGAGCACGGCGGGCGCGATGAGTTCGACATCGGCCGGGTCGAGTTCCGGACGAACTGCTGCCAGCGGCTCGGCAATCCGAAGATTGAGCGCGCGCATTCCCACCCGCAGTTGCTCACGATCCTCGTCGACCAGGTACCTGCCCTCCCATCGGTAGAGCCCTCCCCTGCGCCGATTCTCGATCGTCGCGCGGATGACACCCACCATCGTGGAGTTCAACTGCTCGCGTGGATTTTCGTTTCCGTGCACAGCTGGATCACTGGCATCCAACAACGCCTGCGTCAGGTTGTTCACGGTGTAGACGAACAGCGCGTATTTCGTAGGGAAATGACGATAGAGGGCCGGCCCGGAGATGCCGACCTTCGCTGCGATCTCGTCGATGCCGACCGCGTGGTAGCCACGTTCACTGAATGCCTCCGCAGCAGCGGCCGCGATTTGGGCCTTCCGATTCTTCGGACGCGTTCGTGGTACAGAGCCACTGCCGCTCACGGAGACGCGAGTCTGTCCGGGCACCTGACCCTCCACTTCCGTTGCCTTCTTCCACTGCCTTCGTCCGCTGCACCGCACTTCTAGGGGCGCGAGTCCGAACGGACCATGTTAACCGTCGCGAAGGTCGCAATTCGCGCCCGGTACGGCTTCACCCGAAACCCTACAACGCGGCTGTCACGGCGGACGGATTCCGGAAAAAGAGTCTTGACACCCGCTCTCACACCAGTGTTATGTTAGTGATGATTCGCACAAACTTGCACGCAGTCCGCTGGCGGGCTCGTTCCATGCAGCGCAGGATTTTTCTTCGCCTGCACTAGAGTTCGATGCCGATTGACCGATCGTAAGAAAGTAGTTGTGAGCAGATGATTCGCACTCGCTTCACCGAGATGTTCGGCGTAGACCATCCGATCGTGCAGGGCGGCATGATGTGGGTAGGACGCGCAGAACTTGTTGCGGCCACGGCAAATTCCGGCGCCCTGGGGTTCCTGACCGGCCTTACCCAACCCACTCCGGAAGATCTCGTCAAGGAAATTGCTCGGACCCGCGATCTCACCGACAAGCCTTTCGGCGTCAATCTCACGATTCTGCCGTCGATCACGCCGCCGCCGTACGCCGAATATCGTCAGGCGATCATCGAATCCGGGATCAAGATCGTCGAGACGGCCGGTTCCAATCCGATCGATCATCTTCCGCATTTCAAGGACGCGGGCGTGAAGGTGATCCACAAGTGCACTGCAGTTCGTCACGCCGTCAAGGCCGAGAGACTGGGCGTCGACGCCGTCAGCATCGACGGCTTCGAATGCGCCGGACACCCAGGTGAAGACGACATACCAGGGCTGATTCTGATTCCGGCGGCCACGCAGGAACTCACGATTCCGGTGATCGCTTCGGGCGGAATCGCAGATTCTCGCGGACTCGTCGCGGCCCTTGCGCTCGGAGCAGACGGCGTCAACATGGGAACTCGATTCATGTGCACCGTGGAATCTACTGTAGCGCAATCGGTTAAAGACCAGATAGTCGCCAACACCGAGCGTGACACCAAGCTGATTTTCCGGACCCTGCACAACACCGCACGCGTAGCAGCGAATGCGATCAGTGCCGAGGTCGTCGACATCGAGGCACGCGGCGACGCGCAGTTCAGCGACATCCAGCATCTGGTCGCCGGGGCACGCGGGCGCAAGGTCTTCGAAGACGGCGATCTCGATGCAGGCATCTGGTCCGCCGGGCAAAGCCAAGGGTTGATCAACGACATCCCGACCGTCGCCGACATGATCGACCGCATGGTCGCAGAGGCCGAACACCTCATCACCTCACGGCTTCCCGGATTCGTCACCGCCGTGAGTGCGGCATGACCGCCACCGCCGAGACGGGCTTTCGCTCCGAAATCACCGACGGTGTACTGCGATTGGCCTTCGACCGCCCGAAGCGGATGAACGCGATCGACCTACCCACGATGACTGCTTTCGCAGGCGCCGTCAGAGAGGGCGGCGCAGACCCGAGAGTTCGTACCATCGTGATCACCGGATCCGGTCGAGCGTTCTGCACCGGAGCCGATCTTGCGGCAGCCGCCCTCAACCCCGCAGACCCGAAAGTTGTCATGGATGCGGCGACTTCTCTGATTCGCGCCATCACCAGCGCCCCGGTCCCGGTGATCGCCGCGGTCAACGGCCCGGCAGCCGGCGTCGGAGTGTCCATCGCTCTAGCCGCGGACCTGACGTACGCAGCATCGAGCGCCTATTTCCTCCTCTCGTTCGTCAACATCGGCCTGATGCCCGACGGCGGCGCCAGTGCGCTGGTACCGGCAGCTATCGGACGTGCCCGAGCGGCCGAGATGGCATTGCTGGGCGAGCGGGTTTCCGCCGAGGACGCAGAGCGTTTCGGGCTCGTGTCCCGCACCGTCGCAGACGACGCGTTCGACGCACTCATCGACTCAGTCGTCGATCGCACGTCGAAGGCTCCCCGACGCGCCCTCGAACTCACCAAGCGCGCACTCAATGCGGCGACGCTGGACCGCCTCGATGCCGCGTTGGAGCTCGAAAATACCGGTCAGGCAGAACTTCTCACCGGCGACGACTTCAAAGAAGGCGCGATGGCGATGCTGCAGAAGCGCACACCGCACTTCAAGTAGTCATTGCGAATTTTCGTTAACAAAACCACTGTGAGAATCGACGGCTCACTGTAGCCTGAGTCACACAATCACCCACGCATGAGAGGAACCCATCGATGGCCTCCACCGATGCAGTCTCCGAGGCGCAGCGTTCACGCCGCACCAACTGGAACAATCAGATCGCCAGGCATGCGCAGATGATTCCCGATCGCACCGCGCTGCGATTTTTGGGCGATTCCATCACCTGGAGCACCCTCGACGCGCGCGTCGAGAAGCTGGCAGACGCTCTAGCCCGACGCGGCGTCAGCTTCGGCGACCGCGTGCTCATCCTGATGCTCAATCGCCCCGAATACCTCGAGATCGTGCTCGCGACCAACGCACTGGGCGCGATAGCTGTTCCGGTGAACTTCCGTCTCACGCCACCCGAGGTCGCTTACCTGGTCAACGACTCCGGCTCCAAAGTCATTGTCGCCGAGGGACCATTGGCTCCACTGGCCGGAGCGGCGCGTGCCGTGTCAGAGGGTATCGACATCTCCATCACCGTGGGCGCCCCCGCCGAGGGTGACAGCCTGAACTACGAGGACCTGGTCAGCGAAGAGGGCGAGGCTCACGCGTTCGTCGACATCCCGGACGATACTCCTGCACTCATCATGTACACCTCGGGAACCACCGGTCGCCCCAAGGGTTCGGTGCTCTCCCACTCGAACCTGGCTTCGCAAGCATTGACCTGTATCCGGGCCTTCCACCTGTTCAATGCCGATTCCATCGGCTTCTGCGCGTCGCCAATGTTCCACATCGCGGCCCTCGGTTCCATCGCACCGAATCTGCAACTCGGCACGACCACGGTGATCCATCCGGTCGGCGCATTCGACCCTGGTCAGCTACTCGACATTCTCGAAGCCGAGAAGGTCACCAGCTTGTTCCTCGTGCCCGTGCAATGGCAGGCCGTGTGCGCAGTTCAGAAGGCGCAACCTCGAGCACTGTCACTGAAGAACATCTCGTGGGGCGCCGCACCATCGTCCGATACAATCCTGCGGGCGATGGCAGAGACCTTCCCAGACGCGTTCAATGTCGCAGTCTTCGGTCAGACCGAGATGTCGCCCATCACTTGCGTTCTCGACGGAGAGGACGCGATTCGTAAGCTCGGATCCGTCGGTCGGGTCATCCCGACCATTTCGGCCAGGGTCGTCGACGAGAACATGGACGACGTGGCGCCCGGTGAAATCGGTGAAATCGTCTACCGCGGGCCCACGATGATGAGCGAGTACTGGAACAACCCCACCGCCACCGCTGACGCCTTCCACGGTGGATGGTTCCACTCCGGCGACCTCGTTCGAGTCGACGACGAGGGCTTTGTCTACGTCGTGGATCGCAAGAAGGACATGATCATCTCCGGCGGAGAGAACATCTACTGCGCCGAGGTGGAAAACGTTCTCTACGAACACGAATTGATCGTTGAAGCGGCCGTCGTCGGTCGCCCCGACGCCAAGTGGGGCGAGGTGCCGGTAGCGATCGTCGCGATGGCGCCAGGTTCGGCCGTGGACCTGACCATCGAGGAGCTGAGCAGCTTCCTCAATGATCGTCTCGCGCGCTACAAGCACCCGAAGGACATCGTCGTCGTCGAAGCGCTGCCGCGCAACGCTAGCGGCAAGGTTGTCAAGGGTGAACTGCGAGAGAAGGTTCGAGCGGTCGACGCAGTTTCCTGACTCGACATGAAACGGGCGGCACCTCCAGCGAGGTGCCGCCCGTTTGTGCGTGCCCTTCAAGCACTCTGCGAATGCAACTTCCGATGCAGATCCCGCACCTGCGGAACCAACTCCGGAATCGGACCTTCGACCGGGATGTTCGGCGCAACCTCGTTGACCGACAAAGACTTCACCGGCGCCGGAACCACGCCCCACTCCTCGAGCCAGTCGCCTAGTTGGGCCGAAGAACAGATGTAGACGATACGTCCCAGTCCCACCCATGCGTGCGCGGCCGAACACATCGCGCAGTGCTCGCCCGAGGTGAACACCGTTGCTGTGGAGCGCTCTTCCGGCGTCAGGTACTGAGCCGCCCACCGCGCCAGCTCGAACTCGGGGTGGCGAGTGTTGTCGCCGCCCGCAATCCTGTTTCGATCCTCCGCCAGAAAAGTTCCGTCGGCCGCTGCCAGGACGGAACCGAAAGGTTCGTCCCCCGCATCCAATGCCTCCGAAGCCAATTCGACGCAACGGCGCAGGTGACCCAGTTCGATGTCGTTCATGTGCTCATCCTCTCCCGCGATACACGAAACGGGCGGCACCGGTGAGGTGCCGCCCGTTCGTTACTTGCTGTGCTGTACTACTCTGCTGCGCTTTCGCTTTCGCCGGCCTTGGTCAGCTCGATCGGCGGTGCGTCCGGCACGTCGATCGGCTTCTTGGTGGGCGTGAACGTGAACTTCGCGTCCTCGCCCGAACCTTCGCCGTCCCAGTTCTCGACGTCGACGAGCACGATGTGACCCGGTCCGATCTCTCCGAAGAGGATCTTCTCGGACATCTGGTCCTCGATCTCGCGCTGGATGGTACGACGCAGCGGTCGTGCACCCAGTACCGGATCGAATCCGCGCTTGGCCAGAAGCGACTTGGCCTTGTCGGTGACCTCCATGGCCATGTCCTTGTTCTTGAGCGCTGCCTCGACGCGAGCGAGCATCAAGTCGACCATCTGAACGATCTGCTCGTTCGTGAGCTGATGGAAGACGACGATGTCGTCGATACGGTTCAAGAACTCGGGACGGAAGTGCTTCTTCAGCTCGTCGTGAACCTTGAGCTTCATGCGCTCGTAGTTCGACTCCGTGCCCGTTCCCGAGCTGAAGCCCAGGCCGACTGCCTTGGAGATGTCCGAAGTACCGAGGTTGGATGTGAAGATCAGCACCGTGTTCTTGAAGTCGACGGTACGTCCCTGACCGTCGGTGAGACGGCCGTCCTCGAGCACCTGCAGGAGGGTGTTGTAGATCTCCTGGTGTGCCTTCTCGATCTCGTCGAACAGCACAACGCTGAACGGCTTGCGGCGCACCTTCTCGGTGAGCTGGCCACCCTCTTCGTATCCGACGTACCCGGGAGGGGCACCGAACAGACGCGAAGCGGTGAAGCGGTCGTGGAACTCGCCCATGTCGATCTGGATCAGAGCGTCGTCGTCGCCGAACAGGAAGTTGGCGAGCGACTTCGCAAGCTCGGTCTTACCGACACCGGACGGGCCGGCGAAGATGAACGAGCCCGAGGGACGCTTGGGATCCTTCAGACCTGCACGCGTACGACGGATCGCCTTCGAGACGGACTTGACTGCCTCTTCCTGCCCGATGATCCGCTTGTGCAGTTCCTCTTCCATGCGGAGCAGACGAGTGGTCTCCTCCTCGGTGAGCTTGAAGACGGGGATACCGGTCCAGTTGCCCAGAACCTCGGCGATCTGCTCGTCGTCGACCTCGGCGATGACGTCCAGGTCGCCCGCACGCCACTGCTTCTCACGCTCAGCGCGCTGAGCAACGAGGGTCTTCTCCTTGTCACGCAGGTTCGCAGCCTTCTCGAAGTCCTGCGCGTCGATAGCGGACTCCTTCTCGCGACGCGCGTCGGCGATGCGATCGTCGAATTCGCGCAGGTCCGGCGGTGCGGTCATCCGACGGATACGCATTCGCGCGCCCGCCTCGTCGATGAGGTCGATCGCCTTGTCCGGCAAGAAGCGGTCATTGATGTAGCGATCGGCCAGCGTCGCAGCTGCCACGAGAGCACCGTCCGTGATGGAAACACGGTGGTGAGCCTCGTAGCGGTCACGAAGACCCTTGAGGATCTCGATGGTGTGCTCGACGGTCGGCTCGCCCACCTGGACGGGCTGGAAACGACGCTCGAGAGCGGCATCCTTCTCGATGTACTTGCGGTACTCGTCGAGAGTGGTGGCACCGATGGTCTGCAGCTCACCGCGGGCAAGCTTGGGCTTGAGGATGGAGGCCGCGTCGATAGCGCCCTCGGCCGCGCCCGCACCCACGAGAGTGTGCAGCTCGTCGATGAACAGGATGATGTCGCCGCGGGTGTTGATCTCCTTGAGAACCTTCTTCAGGCGCTCTTCGAAGTCACCGCGGTAACGGCTGCCGGCCACGAGCGACCCGAGGTCGAGCGTGTACAGCTGCTTGTCCTTGAGGGTCTCGGGGACCTCACCGTTGACGATTGCCTGAGCCAGGCCCTCGACCACAGCGGTCTTACCGACACCGGGTTCACCGATGAGAACCGGGTTGTTCTTGGTACGACGCGAGAGAACCTGCATGACACGCTCGATTTCCTTCGAGCGGCCGATGACCGGGTCCAGCTTGCCTTCGAGGGCAGCTTGCGTCAGGTTGCGACCGAACTGGTCGAGCACGAGCGAGGTGGACGGCGTGCCGGCCTCTCCGCGGGTGCCACCGGTTTCGGTGGGCTCCTTGCCCTGGTAGCCCGACAGCAGCTGGATGACCTGCTGGCGGACGCGGTTGAGATCGGCACCGAGCTTGACCAGAACCTGGGCTGCTACGCCCTCACCCTCGCGGATGAGACCGAGCAGGATGTGCTCCGTACCGATGTAGTTGTGTCCGAGCTGCAGCGCTTCGCGCAGACTCAGCTCGAGGACTTTCTTGGCGCGCGGCGTGAAGGGGATGTGACCGGACGGAGCCTGCTGGCCCTGGCCGATGATCTCCTCGACCTGGCTGCGGACTCCCTCGAGGGAGATACCCAACGACTCCAACGACTTGGCTGCAACACCTTCGCCCTCGTGAATGAGGCCGAGAAGGATGTGCTCCGTGCCGATGTAGTTGTGGTTGAGCATCCTGGCTTCTTCTTGAGCCAGGACAACAACGCGCCGCGCGCGATCGGTGAACCTCTCGAACATCGCTCTCCCTCACACTCTCCGGCGGGCAGGTTCGAGACCGGATGTCTCGTCCCTGGTCGCCGCGTTTCGCTCCGGCACTACAGACTGATCGCCTCGCCGGTCAGCGGACTGACGTCCACGAATCGACAAAGGTTGCACGACCCCACTTATTACTCTAGAGGGCGCGAAGTCCACCTGCTGCTCCTCCACCCGATTGGCGGCGGAAGCCGGACTGCTTACCGTTCACAACGTCGCAGCTGAGGGAATCGTTTCCCGGTTCCTGTACGCCTGAAGCGAACAGCGATTTTCGACGCCTGATCAGCCGAATATCGGGAGTACCCGAGTGCACGGCACCTCACGCGGATTCGACGGATCCAGCGCGTTGAGCGTCAGAGTCGCTGTTCGCTGCGACGCCACCAGCGCGATGTGATCCGACAGGTCCTGTTCGCAACCGTCCTGAACAACTATGTTCGACGCGTTCGACGCGGCCAGTATTCCGCTGCTGTACGGAACGACCACTTGATCGAACCGAGTCACGATGTTGGTGTACTCGACGTCATCGGAGTAGACACCCGCGTCGCGCAGTTCGGTCACGAAGGTGGCGTTGTCGAAATCCGGTCCCCCGACGCCTTCCGGCGGCCCGACCTCCGAGCCGTCCCACAACGGAGCGATGGAGACGATCTTGGAAACATGCGCGTCGCCGCCGAGGAACTTGGCGTAGTAGGCACTGACCGTCGTCCCCTGGGAGTGTCCGATCAGGTCAACCTTCGAGCTACCGGTCGCGAAAAGGACTTGGTCGACGAACTCCGCCAACTGCTCTGCGCTGTCTCCGAGCGGCGCGAGACCGCCGGCTGCAGAAATCGGCCACGGCTGGTCCGTTCGATTCCCGAAGGTGAGCGCGAAAACGCAGTACCCCTCGTTGGCCAGTACGGGTGCGAGTACGCCCCAATTGGTCTGACGGTTGGCCGCCGTCCCGTGCACCAGAACGACGGGATCAGGATGAGCGGCGGAAGGCGTGCACGAGAAGTCGTTGGTGCCAGGGGCCGATCCACCCGGGTTGGTCGCTTCGAGGGCGATTCCACTGAAGAAACCGGACGGAACGGGAAGAGGTTCGTTCGCCGACGCAAGAGGTGCGGCGGTCGCGGCCACGGCTCCCGCCAGAGCGAGAGCGCCCACGCATGTTCGAATCCCCACCGAAGGCCTCCACATATTGATCAACCCACGACGGGCAATACCGAGTTGCACGGTACCGGCCGCTGATGCGCGGGATCGAGTGCATTGAGAGCAAAAGTCGCCGCGCGCAGCGACGCCGCGATGGCGAGATGATCGGAGATGTCTTGCTCACAACCGTCCTGGACGACGATGTTGGTTGCGTTCGGCCCGGGCTCCAGCCCATTTGTATACGGCAGCACCAGTTCGTCGTAGCGGGTCGTGATGTTCGTGTAGTGAACGCCCGGCGCGTAAACGCCTCCCGCACGGAGATTTTCGATGAACTCCGAACCGGCCCCCATGTTCAGGCACGCCTTGCAGATCGGGAATCCGGCCTGTGCTGCCTCGGATACCCCGAGTTCGCGAAGGCTGCGGCCGATACTTGCCTGCTCGTTTCCGAGGGTTCCCTTCCACAGCGATGCCACCGAAACGATGTTGTCCACTTTGTCGGCACCGCCGAGGAACTTCGCGTAGTACCCGTTGATGATCGTGCCTTGCGAATGCCCGACGAGATCCACCGACGTTGCGCCCGTAGCGCCCAGAACTTGATCGACGAAATTCGACAATTGTGCTGCGCTGGAAGGAATTTCCTGCATTCCACCGATGGCCGACAGCGGCCACGGCTGCTCGGGGAAGTTTCCGTACGTCAGCGCGAAGACGCAGTAGCCCTCGTTGGCGAGCAACGGCGCATAGGTAGCCCAATTGGTCTGCCTGTTTCCACCCGTTCCGTGAACGAGCACAACCGGATTGGGATGTTCAGCAGTCGGCCTGCACGAAAAGTCATTGGATCCAGGAGCTGAACCGCCAGGATTTCCCAACTCCTGAGGAACACCGGCAAGGAAGGCATTGGGAACGGGCAGAGGAGCCTGAGCCGACGCCACCGATGTGAACCCGACGAGCATCACCGCGGCAAGAATGGCTCCCCCGAACAACCTGATTCTGCGCACTTCCGACCCCTCTTCGTTAGATGCGAACCGGGCAGACGCTAGCAAACTAGAACACGTCATCATTCCATTTCGGAGAAATGTGTCCGAATCCGTTTGCGATCCATTTCAGACAGCCTTTTCGTAGGCTCGGCGCACCTCGGTGGAAATGCGTCCCCGGGCCGAAATCTCGAAGCCCGCACCCTTGGCCCATTCGCGGATGGCCGCACTCTGATCACGGTCGGCAACCGGTCGGGATTTGGTCACCGACCCGTTGACCGATTTGGCGGAATTCGACCTTCTCGCATGGGGAATCCACTTTTTCAGTGCATCGCGCAGTTCCACGGCGTGGGCGGCGGTGAGATCGATTTCGTAAGCAACTCCGTCGACGGAAAACTCCACAGTTTCGTCAGCGGGCGATTTTTTGTCCAGATCGTCAACCATCGTGACAACAACCTTTTTCACCACGACCATTCCTCCCCAGATCCTTTGATAAGCAGCGACGATAGCACCTGGACAAACGTCCTGTCTCGGCTGATCCAGATGATTGGAACTGCTCACCGCCGGGTACGTCTTTGCATTTACTTACGACAGGGATGGAATACAAAATGGGGTTCGCTGGCAAACACCGTCGACTTTCCGCCGCCCCAGTCTGCGACCGACGACATCCGAAAGGTCATCGCGGAATCTGCAGGGGTGGGTGGGAGACGTCGACAACGTATTCAAGACCGTGACCGGGTGGAGCCCGTTGGAACGACTGATCGCACCGCTGAGCGGTAATTGGAACGAAAACTCGATGATCAGAAAACCGGCTACAACCCGGGGACCGGTCGCGATCCATGGGCTGATGCCGTACAGACTCCGAGGTACCGCCCGAGCTGCGCGGCGGCTACGACAAGATCATGAAGGCAGCAGCAGCGGTGGACGATGCAGCGATCAAGTTGGACCGGGTCACGGACGGGGACTGGGACTCCCGGATCGACGTCACCGACCACTTGCTGAACTTTCTCACCGGCGGACCCGAAGCCTCAGCCGAACTTCGCCACTATGCAACGCGGGTGGCGGGAGGCGAATGTCGTTGGGAACAAATCGAATCCCAACTTCGAGCGCTCCCCGCTGAACTGGTCGAGCTGAAGGACTCACCCAGATTCATCTGGTTCTCGGCACCGCCGATAGCTGACGTGGACGAAGACTACGAACCGTACCGAATCCCTTGGGAGCGTCCCAACTGAAAAAGGTTCGGCCGCAACATGTGCGGCCGAACCTTGATCGAAGTGAAGTCAGCGAGCGGACGGACGAACGATCGGGAACAGGATCGTCTCGCGAATACCGAGGCCGGTCAAAGCCATCAGCAGTCGATCGATTCCCATGCCGGTGCCCGTTGTAGGCGGCATGCCCTGTTCCATCGCGGCGAGGAACTCCTCGTCCAGCACCATCGCTTCGTCATCGCCGGCCGACGCGAGGCGCGCCTGATCGACAAAGCGCTCACGCTGGATCACCGGGTCGACAAGTTCGGAGTAGCCGGTCGCCAACTCGAATCCGCGGATGTACAGGTCCCACTTCTCGGTGACACCCTTCTTGCTGCGGTGATCACGGGTCAGGGGCGACGTCTCGACCGGGAAGTCACGGACAAACGTCGGCACGTACAGCTGATCGCCGCACTGGTGCTCCCACAGTTCCTCGACGAGCTTGCCGTGGCCGTAACCCTTGTCCTTGGGAACCTCGAGGCCGACCTTCTCCGCCAAAGCGAGAAGCTCGTCGACCGTCGTATCCGGGGTGACCTCGGTGCCGATGGCCGCCGACAACGACGGGTACATCTCGAGGACCTGCCACTCGCCACTGACGTCGTACTCGGAACCGTCGGCGAGAGTGAGGACCTGCGTGCCGAATGCTTCCTGCGCAACTTCCTGGACGAGCTCACGAATCATCTTCGCGGAATCGTCGTACGTGCCGTAGGCCTCGTACGTCTCGAGCATCGCGAACTCGGGCGAGTGAGTGGAGTCGACGCCCTCGTTGCGGAAGTTGCGGTTGATCTCGAAGACCTTCTCGATACCGCCGACGACGCAACGCTTGAGGAACAGTTCCGGCGCGATACGCAGGTACAGGTCGATGTCGAGAGCGTTCGAATGTGTGACGAACGGACGAGCTGCCGCCCCGCCGTGCAGCGTCTGCAGCATCGGCGTCTCGACCTCGAGGAAACCGCGGCTCTCGAGCGCATTGCGCAGCGCGCGGACAACAGCGACGCGCTTGCGAGCGTTGTCACGAGCCTCGGGGCGAACGATCAGATCCGCGTAGCGCTGACGCACCCGGGACTCTTCGCTCATTTCCTTGTGCGCAACCGGCAGGGGGCGCAGCGACTTGGATGCGATCTGCCAGGCGTCGGCCATCACACTGAGCTCGCCGCGACGGGAGCTGATTACCTCACCGTGAATGAACACGAAGTCGCCGAGGTCGACGTCGGACTTCCAGGCAGCCAGTGCCTCTTCGCCGACGCCGGCGAGGCTGATCATGGCCTGCAGCTGGGTGCCGTCGCCTTCCTGCAGAGTCGCGAAGCACAGCTTTCCGGTGTTGCGCATGAAGATGACGCGGCCGACGACACCGACCAACACACCCGTTGCCGTGTCCGGCTCGAGTTCCGGGTACTCCGCGCGGATCTGCGCGAGCGTGTGGGTGCGATCAACCGAAACCGGGTACGCCTCCTGGCCCTGCGCGAGGATCCGTTCACGCTTCTCACGCCGGATACGGAGCTGCTCGGGGGTGTCGTCGACTGGCTGGGCTTCTACATCACTCACGGGGTACAAGACTACTGGGCCGTGTCCACCGCGTTTGTTGCTGGTAGCACCGCGGCCACCGCGAGCACGATTCCCGACAGCAAGTACAGCCCGACCCGGACGTGATTCCACATAGTCCAACCAGCCTCGTACGACGCCCATGCGGCGGCGTCGGTAGTGCTGACCGAGGCAAACGCGTCGTTGTGGGGGACGTGGTAGATCGCGGTCACCGCGAAGGACGCGAGTATCCCGACGCAACCGAAAACAGCAAGGACCCAGCCGTCCGGCCTGGAGATCGATGCCCAGATTCCGGCGGCGATCGCGGTGAGCGCCGATCCAACCAGCGGCAGCATCAACGCACTGCGCGGCGCTTCGACGTTGATCGCCTGCATCGACGTGATCGCGGTATGTGCATCCACCGACCGAAGGGCGGGCATCACAAAGGAAGAGAACGCAAACAACGCACCACCGGCGACGAGCGCACCGAGCGCAGTCATGCCGACCAGCAGCTCCAGAATGATCTCGGATTTCTTCACGACCAGACCCCCGTTCGAGCGGCCTCGGCGGCAAAAGTAGGGAAATCGCGTGCGGGCCGTCCCAGGACCTCTTCGACCACGCCGGTCACGCTTTGATTCCGTCCGTCGAGAACTTCGGCAAACAGGTACGTCAGTAAGTCCACGATGTCACTCGGGACGCCGACTTCCGTCATGCTGTCGGAAAATTGTTGCCGTCCAATTCTTTCGAACTCCACCGCGCGACCCGACGCCGTCGAAATCGTGTCCACTGCCTCCGCGAAAGTGAGCAACTCCGGACCTGTCACCTCGAGGACTCGGCCGAGGAGGTCGGTTCGAGTCAACGCGGCCACCGCCACGTCAGCGAGATCGTCGACGTCGATGAACGGCTCCCCCACCCCACCTACCGGAAGTGCCAGGTGGCCTTCTCGAATCGGGTCGAGCAGATACCCTTCGCTGAAATTCTGGGCAAACCAACTGGCCCGCACCACAGCCCATTCCAGGTCGCTGTCGGCCAGAACCTGCTCGGCTTTCTGTGCCGCCGGTTCACCCCGTCCGGACAGAAGCACCATGCGACGAACCCCTTCGCTGTACGCAAGCTCCGCGAATTCCTCGATGTGCGTGCTCGATCCCGGCACTGCGAGGTCCGGCGCATAGGTCACGTATGCCGCTTCGACACCCGACATCGCGGGCTGCCACGTCGTCTGATCGTTCCAGTCGAAAAGTGTCCCGGATGCTCTCGACGCGATTCGGTTAGGGATTCCCTCCGCCGTCAGCCTCTGTGCAACGCGCGCACCGGTCTTGCCGGTACCACCGATCACTACCGCCGACTGAATTTCACTTGTTGAAGTCATGAACTCATTCGACCGCGCGACGGCAATACGATCCATAGCTGAAGGTCGCAAAAACATACGCCAGCGTCTACCGTCGAAATATGGATGCATTGTCGATGATGCTGGCCGGGTCTCGAGCGGAAGGTGCATTTCTGTTGCGCTCGTTGCTCGATCCGCCGTGGTCGTTACGTATCGAGGACCACGCACCCGTCACCGTGCTGATTCTGGTTCGCGGCAGCGCAGTCGTCATCTCCGACACCGGCCAGACCGAGAATCTCGAGGCCGGCGACGTGGCACTTCTGCGGGGTCCGGATCCGTATACGGTCGCCGATCAGCCCGGCACCCCGGTTCACGTACTCATCGACGAGGCGCAGAACTGCGCCGCGGTCGACGGCTCACCGCTCGAGCACATGTCAGTGCTCGGGGTTCGCACGTGGGGCAACTCGGCGAGCGGCGAAACCGTCATGCTCACGGGCACATATCGTTTGGACTCCTACGTCAGCCGCCAGATCCTCGACAGCCTGACACCCGTCGCGGTGGTCCGACGCAGCATCGAAACTGCGCCGATGACAAACCTCCTGGAACAACAGATCGCCTCCGATGGGCCAGGGCAGGAGGTGTTGTTGGACCGACTCCTGGACCTTGTCCTGATCTCGGCGGTCCGTGCGTGGTTCGCCGAGAATCCGGATCGATCACCGCGATGGATCAAGGCATACGAGGATCCCGCCATCGGGTATGCCTTGCGGCTCATACACAATCGGCCCGAACATCCCTGGACGGTCGCGAGTTTGGCCCAGGAAGCCGGCAGTTCGCGAGCAGCTTTCGCTCGCCGGTTCACCAACCTCATGGGCATCGGGCCGGTTGGTTATCTGACTGAATGGCGCATGTCCGTGGCCGCGGATCTGCTCGCAGACCCGGCACGAACGGTGTCGTCGATCGCCCGAGAAGTCGGCTACTCGAGCCCCTTCGCCCTCACGACGGCCTTCACACGCCATCACGGAGTGAGTCCGAAGATCTATCGCCAGACCTGCTGTGCGCCTTTGTTAACCGCCCGCGGTTGACAAAGGCGCACAGCAAACGGGTCAGTGAGCGGAAACAGCCGCCAACTCGCGGGAGCAATGACGAACTCCGCTGAGCGCACCGAGCAGGCCGGCCGCCTTGATCGCCTGGTACCCGCCCACCAGATCGGTGGCCTTGTGCAGGCCGAGCTGCTGCAACGACGCTGCGGCCAGGCTCGAGGTGTAGCCCTCAGAGCAGACGATCACCCACTCGACGTCGTGGTCGGTGGCCAACGCGAGGTGTGCGCTGCTGGTGGGGTCGAGTCGCCACTCGAGAACGTTCCGCTCGATCGCGAGTGCGCCGGGAAGAGTTCCCTCGATGGCGCGCTGCGCCTGCGGGCGAATGTCGACGAAGATTGCTCCGCGGTGAAAAGCTTCTGTGAGCTGGAAGACGTACATGCGATCGATCTGTGCGCGAGCGTCGTCGAGCATTTGGTCGATGGTCATTTGGTGCCCCCCTCGGGCAGGTCGGTCAGCTCGGTACGGGTGCGACGAAGAGTCCGGTGATCCGTCACTTCGTAGAAGGACATTGCCGTCAGCGGCGGCGAGTAGGCATGAACACTCAGAGTCGGTGCATCCGAGCTGATTTCGACCGGAGCACCAGGAGCATTCGTCGAACGCACGACGTCGTGAACCCACCCGAGCGGGAACGAAGCCTGATCGCCGGCGTCGAGCTGGCGTTCCACCAGGGCGTCACCTGCCCAACGGAATTCGGTGAGCGAACCACTGAGGACGGTCAATGCGCCGAACGAGCCTGCGTGGTCGTGCAATTCGGTGTTGCGTTCGGGCACCCAGCTGATGAGCCACACATCGACGTCGTCGTCCGCATGCAAGCGGGTGGACCAACGATCGAGCGTCGGGAAGGCGTCGGGGATGAGGTGATCGAAACGGCCGTCGAGCACGCCATTCGCTCCCTCGTCGGTCAGTCGCAGCAAATCGGCCGGGCGAAGGCGGGTAGGCAACGACGCACCGCTCGGACGGCGTCCGGAGGGCCCGCGATTGATGCCACGACCTGCGGAAACACCACGGTCAGCGGTAAGAGTCGGGGCCAAAACAGAGAGATCTGCAGAATATGTGGATAGCACGAGCTAGCTCCAAGGAGTGTGAATTGGTCAAGGCAGCGGTCAGCCTCGACAACACTCCTGAGCACCCATGCAGCGATTCACGAGCACCATTGTGGCATAACTTTCGCGATCGCGAAACTGCTGGAACATGACCATCGATCAGGCGACCGGTCGTCGACCTGATCCGCGACGCGCCTGATTGCGCTCGAAGACCAACCTGAGCCCTTCGAGTGTGAGGTCTCGTTCGAAGTGATCGATGGTGTCGGATTCGGGGATGATCAGCGGTGCACTGTCCCCGGTTGCGATCACGGAGACATCGTCACCACCGAACTCGGGCAGTTCGTCGCGTACGCGGTTGACCAGTCCGTCCACGAGGCCCGCAAAGCCGAATACCGCGCCGGACTGCATGCATTCGACGGTGTTCTTCCCGACCACCGAACGCGGACGCACCAATTCGACCTTGCGCAAAGCAGCAGACTGCGACGCCAAGGCGTCGGTCGAGATCTCGAGCCCAGGCGCGATACAGCCGCCCAGAAACTCACCCTTGGCGGAAACGACGTCGACGCAGGTCGACGTGCCGAAGTCCACGACGATGCACGGACCCTCGTAAAGATCGTGCGCGGCAAGGCTGTTGACGATCCGGTCGGCTCCGACTTCTTTGGGGTTGTCCACCAGCAGTGGCACCCCGGTGCGCACGCCCGGCTCGACCACGACATGGGGAACATGACCCCAGTACCGCTCGAGCATGACGCGGATCTCACGCAAGACGGACGGCACCGTCGACAGCGCGGCGACGCCGGCGATCTGATCGACATGAGTACCCAACAGCCCACGGAAGGTCAACGCCAACTCATCGGCAGTCATCCGAGGGTCGGTTCGCATTCGCCAGTCCTGCAATAGCTTCGAATGCTCACCAGTTCCGGAAAACAGACCGAGAACAATATTGGTGTTCCGCACGTCGACCGTGAGCAGCATGGATTACACCAGGCTGGATTCGCGCGAGGCCTCGAGTGTCGACAGCATGCGCGGGGTGATCAGACCCGAACCCTCCGGCGCGTGAGCCGGGTCGGAGCCGAGTTCGATCTGCTTGTTGTCGGCATCGACGAAGACGACGCGCGGGGAGTACTCCTTGACTTCCTGCTCGTTCATCACCCCATAGGCGATGAGGATGACCAGGTCGCCCGGCTTGACCAGATGCGCTGCCGCACCGTTGATTCCGATGACACCAGTTCCGCGCTCGCCGGCGATGACGTACGTCTCGAGACGCGCACCGTTGTCGATGTCGACGATGCACACCTGTTCTCCTTCGAGGAGGTCTGCTGCGTCCATCAGATCCTGGTCGACGGTGACGGACCCGACGTAATGCAGGTCGGCGTGAGTCACGGTGGCGCGGTGGATCTTCGACTTCATCATTGTGCGAAACATATCCAGGTCCTTACTCGTGAAAAGTGCTCAGTGAGACAGCAGGTCGTCGATGGCGTCGGCAGATGGATCGGTGTCACGCTCGAGGAAGCCGGTTCCCACGGCGACACCGACATTGTCGATCAAGCGGGTGGTTCCGAGCTTGGCGGCCACCAACAGTCGGCCATCACCTCGCTCGGGAGCGGGGCCCAGATCGACGCCCCGAACCTCGAGGTAGTCGACCTCGATTTCCGGAACAGCTGCCAGGACAGCGCGTGCGGTTTCCAGAATTGCTTCCGCTCCCCCGGCCGCCGCGTGTGCACCGGCGATCAGAGCTGCGGACAGCGCGACCGCTGCGGTGCGCTGGCTCTCGTCGAGGTAGCGATTGCGAGAGGACAACGCAAGGCCGTCGAACTCGCGGACGGTCGGAACTCCGATGATCTGTACGTCGAAATTGAGATCCCACACCATCTGACGGATGAGCGTCAGCTGCTGGTAGTCCTTCTCACCGAAGTACGCGTGATTGGGTGCCGCGATCTGCAGCAACTTCGCCACAACGGTCAGCATTCCCGCGAAGTGCGTCGGGCGCGAGCCGCCTTCGAGTTCGCTACCCAACGGACCCGGCACGATGGTGGTGCGCTGGCCCCGCGGGTACATCGTCTTGGCGCTCGGCGCGAACACCAATTCGACGCCCTCGGCGCGCAGCAGGTCGAGATCGGCATCGAGAGTGCGCGGGTACGCGTCCAGGTCTTCGCCGACACCGAACTGAAGCGGGTTCACGAAGATGGAAACGATCACGACGGCGCCCGTGACCTTGGCCTGACGAACCAGTTCGATGTGGCCCGCATGCAGCGCACCCATCGTCGGAACGAGAGCCACCTGACGCCCGACTCCACGCAGTGCCCGCGAGACGCGCCGAAGCTTGTCCGGATCGTGGTGCACCGTCAGTTCGCCGCGCTTGTATCCGCCCTGCAAATCACTCACGACGGTCACCTCCCGTTTCAGTCAAGATGTCGAACAATTCGGTGGGGGCGCCCACCCGCTGGGCCGATCGCAAGGACATCGCTCGATAGCCGGCAGCGAGCTCCGGATCCAGTTCTGTCAGTACGCGCAAATGTGTGTCGACGGCAGCGGCATCGCCGCGTGCCACCGGGCCGGTCAACGCCGAGGGACCGCGTCGTAGTGCGTTGTCCAGGGCAGCCGACAACAGCGGTTGCAGGACACGCTCGGCCACTCCACCCGGATCGCCGTCGATCAACTGCTGACCGAGCAGCTCGTCACCTTGCAACGACGCTCGCAGCGCCTCGACGGCGTCGACCACGAGCGTGACCAGGTGATTACTGCCGTGCGCCAGTGCCGCGTGGTAGAGCGCGCGGTTCTCCTCGCGCACTCGGACGGGCTCGCCGCCGACCTCGAGAACCAGTGACTGCGCGATCGCGTATCCGATGTCGTCGGCAGCGGTGATTCCGAAGCACGCCGACGACAGACGCGCAGTGTCCTCGTCGTGACCAGTGAACGTCATCGCCGGATGGATGGCCAAGGGCAGCGCGCCCAGTTCGGTCAGCGGGGCCAGG
This sequence comes from Rhodococcus sp. GB-02, assembly GCF_053470465.1. Taxonomy (NCBI): domain Bacteria; kingdom Bacillati; phylum Actinomycetota; class Actinomycetes; order Mycobacteriales; family Nocardiaceae; genus Rhodococcus; species Rhodococcus sp. GB-02. Next base: position 1,034,528 of record NZ_JBPUKE010000001.1, on the reverse strand, counting down.
ATCGCGATGCCGTTGGCACCGGACGTATGGGCGACGAGCGTGCCCGGCTTGACGGCGTGGGTGGCCGCGAGCCCCCGAACAAGATCAGCAAGCTGGTCGTCAGGAACAGCGAGAATCAGCAGTTCGGAGCGAGCTGCGACGTCGGCAGCCGGAAGAATTTCGGTATCGGGAAGCCGCTTCACAGCGCGGGCGACCGAGGCACTGGAGACGGCGGAGCAAGCGCTGACAACATGACCGGCTCGCTCCAATGCGGCACCGACAGCTGTTCCGACCCGGCCTGCGGAGACAATTCCTACCGTCAATCGCGCAGGTGCAGGTCCATTAGTGATCCCGAAGGAAGTCACCGGATTCCTCTCGTTCGTTCCAGTCCCGCTCGGCGGGTACCAGACGTTCTGGGTCCGAGGATATCCTTCGCCCGAACCGTCATGCCATGGCTGGGCGAGTGATCTGCGACTCAGTCCTCTCGGCGACGACGTCGACCGGAGCCTTCGGACGGGTTGGTCGAACTCAGATTTGCCATTATTTCGGCGACGGTCAATCCGTTGGAATGAGCACCACTCGCGGCATCCTCCGGGGCAGCGCGACGACGACGGCGCGGCTCTGCGTCGGACTCAGCGGCGGGTTCAGGTTCTGTTTCCGCAACAACCTCGGGAACAACCTCGGGCACCTCTTCGACGACGGCGTCTTCGATGACGGCGTCCTCGATGTTCGGGGCCTGGGCGGGAGCCTTGATTTCAGGCTCGACCGGCGCGACCGGCTCCGGATCCTTCTCCACCGGAACATCTTTCGCCGTTCGTGTCGGCGTGGAACTCACAGAACTCACCGGAGAACTCTTCGGAGCCTGGTTCCGGGTCTGATCCTGGGGCTTCTGCGCCTCTTGAGACTTCTGGGTCGGCACGACACGCGGCGCCACGAAGCTGCTGTCGCGCCACGACGTCTCGGCGAACACGACGGTTGTCTCGGCAGTCACCGGATCGTCGTTGGGCGAAGCCAACCCGCCGACGTTCGGTGCCGGTTGGCTGGGCCCGCTCTGGCCGGCGCCGGGAACGTACAGTCCCGACGGTGCCGGCTGGTACGCACCGTACGAACTGCCGCCAAGTTCCGGTACTCGCGTCGAATCGGTCTTGAGCGCGGTCTGTTCGGGCAGAAGTCCACCTTCGAAAAGCGCTTCGAGGTTTCGGCGCAGCGCGACCAATTCGGCGCGCAGCCCGGCCAGTTCCTCCGCGTCTGCGGTCACCTCACGTCGCACGCGGCCTTCGACGCTCAGTTCGTACTCGCGTCGAGCAGAAATTTCACGTTCGAGCTGCAGTTCGTACACGGTCTGCAGATCGGCAACCTTGGCTTTGTCCAGTGCCGACTCTCGCCGATACTTGGTCATGGCGATAGCGCCGAGGGTGGCTGCCCACAGAGCGACGACCAGTCCCACCCGAAGAAGCTGAACGCTGTTGCTGAAGATCAAAAACAGCGAAGCAATGACAGCAAGTGCCAGAAGAGCAGCAATGATCATCTGGCTCGCGCTGCGCTTGCTTCGGCGCGCAGACTTCGATCGACCAGAATTTGTCATGGTTGCCAGGGTACTTGCCGCGACCGGGGTCGCCACGTACCTCGGTGGGTGATTTGCCGACCAGGCTGTCAGTGCGCCGGCTCGTCAGGTGTATCTTCCGGCGTCTTGCAACAGTGTTCGAGCCACAGAGCTGCCGCTACCAGCGCAATTGCGGCGCCCAACCCCACCCACGCGCCCGGCGTGTCGGAGGCCGCGGCCTGCAGAACCGAGCGCTGTGGGATGAGATACACCAGCACTCCAACCCAGACACCCACGGTAGCTGAACCGACCAAAGCGGATGCTTTTGCCAATGCCAGCGCGCGGGCGGCAGTGATCGGATGGAGCTGTCTGAGCCCGTCGCCGACCTGACGATTCTTGACACGCGAACGAATGACAAAAGCGAAGACGGCTTCGGCAACGGCCACGAAGTACAGCGACGCTCCCGCATAAACAGGGATGGGGGGCATCGAACCGTAGAACACGCGAATCAGAATCCAGGTGGCCACGGCCGCAACCGCGGCCAGAACCGCGAGTGCACTGATCCGGGTCGGCTTCAATCCGTTGTCTTGTTCGGTCACCGCGCAAGCACCACATCGGTAGTGCGCACACCTTCACGTTCGCTGCGATCGAGGCCGTCCAGAATTTCTACCACCGACAACTTCCGACCGTCGACGATCAGCGTCGCATCAGGCTCGACGTCCAGCCAGGGAACGAGCACGAAGGCACGAAGATGAGCCCGGGGGTGCGGAAGTGTGAGTTCAGGATCGGAACTGACGACGCCTTCGCAGTCGACCACGTCCACATCCAGGCTCCGGGGTCCCCAACGCTGTTCGCGCACCCGGTCGGCGGCTTCTTCGAGAGCTTGCGAACGGCGAAGCCATTCAGCGCTGTCGGCCTCGGGGTCGTCGACCACCACCACCGCATTGTAGAAATCCTGTTGCTCGACGCCACCCCACGGCGCCGTCGAGTAGACCGGTGAGACAGCAACGACGGCGCTGCCCAACCCGTCGACAACGGACTGCAGGTGAGCCACGCTGTCGCCGATGTTGGAACCGATCGACAGAACAGCGCGCGTCATGCCGCTCTGGTCCGATGTGCGACGACGGCGACGTCCGCGAAGACCAGCGGAATCGGCGCCGACGGCTTGTGCACCACGACCTCGACGCTCTCGACTCGCGAATCCTTCATGACGTCGTCAGCGATCTCGGCAGCGACGGTCTCGATGAGATCACGCGAAGGGCCGGCGACGATGGCTGCGGCGGCTTCCGCCAACTCGCCGTAGTGCAGGGTCTGGGTCAGATCGTCCGACGCCGCCGCGGGCGCCAGGTCCATCCACACCGTGATGTCGATGAAGAAGTCCTGACCGTCACGCTTCTCGTGGTCGAACACTCCGTGATTGCCGCGAACCTTCAGCCCGCGCAATTCGATTCGGTCCCCCATGTCAGGCCCTTTCTCGTCCACGGTTCCAGGCGTCGACCACGGCAATGGCGTCGAGCGAGGCTTGTGCGTCGTGCACCCGAACGCCCCAGGCGCCTTCGCGCGCCGCAAGGGCGGAGACCACGGCCGTCGCAGTCTCGCGGCCAGCCGGCGGGCGCGGATTGCCTTCCGGATCGCTGAGCAGCGACCCGAGGAACCGCTTACGGGAAGCGCCGACCAGGACCGGGAATCCGAGTGCGTTGAACTCGGGCAGGGCCCGCAACAGAGCCCAGTTGTGGTCGGCGTTCTTCGCGAACCCGAGGCCGGGGTCGAGGATGATCGACGACGAATCAACGCCCGCCTTCAAGGCCAGGTCCACCTGCGACAGCAGTTCGTCGCGGACGTCTCGGACCACGTCGTCGTAGTGATCGGCACTGCCACGATGGACGTAGTCGCGGGCCGAGCGCCAATGCATGAGGATCCAGGGCACTCCGGCGTCGGCCACAACGGACGCCATGTCGGGGTCCGCGCGACCGCCCGAGACGTCGTTGACGATCCCCGCGCCCGCTTCGATCGCGGCTGCGGCGACAGAAGCACGCATCGTGTCGACGCTGACGCGGATTCCCGCAGCAACCAGTTCTTCGATCACCGGGGCAATACGATCGGCCTCGAGTTTCGGGTCCACTCGAGTGGCACCGGGACGCGTCGACTCGCCGCCGATGTCGACGATGTCGACGCCTATGCGTTGCAGTTCGAGCCCACGAGAGATCGCCGCGTCACGATCGAGGAATTGGCCACCGTCGGAAAACGAATCGGCGGTGACGTTCAGAATCCCCATCACGACCATTCGGTCCGGATCGCTGTCTGCAACGGGAGCCGCGGACATCTCGCTCACTTACGAAGGATGAGGTCCAGCGCTTCGGACCGTGAGGCCGCGCTGGATTGCAGGAGCCCACGAACCGCAGACGTGGTCGTGCTGGCTCCTGGCTTGCGGATACCGCGCATCGCCATGCACAGATGCTCGGCTTCGATGACGACGATGGCTCCACGCGGATCGAGCTTGCGCATCAGAGCGTCCGCGATCTGACTGGTCAGGCGTTCTTGAACCTGCGGACGCTTGGCGTACAGGTCGACAACACGCGCCAGTTTCGACAAACCGGTGACCTTGCCGGACTTTCCCGGGATGTAACCCACGTGGGCAACACCGTGGAAAGACACCAGGTGGTGCTCGCACGTCGAGAACATCGGAATGTCTCGCACGAGCACCAATTCCTGATGCCCCTCGTCGAAAGTTGTGTTCAACGCATCGTCGGGTTCGGAGTACAGACCCGCGAAGATCTCCTTGTACGAGCGCGCCACCCTGGCCGGCGTATCGAGCAGGCCTGGGCGCTCGGGATCTTCACCGACCGCGATCAACAATTCCCGTACGGCAGCCTCTGCCCGCGCCTGATCGAACGGGCGGCCCGTTCCGAGCGACACCAGTTCACTGGCCACATCATTCACCGACAACCGAACTCTCCTCGAGAATTGTTCACAGGTCCCCCGCCGCAGAGCCTAGTGGCGCAAGGTCAGCGAGATCCGTCCGGTCCGTCCCAGCGAACGGTGCTCGGTCCCTCGTCCTCAGCCGAATGATGCGGCGGAGGAGTTTGCGGCTGTTCCGGTGCGGGGCTCTGCCACTGGTTTTCACCCGACGGGTTTCCCCGGTTCGGATCGGCGAAGGGTCCACTGTCCGGGTACTGCACCGGGTAGTCGGGCTGTGCGGGGTAACGGCGGCCGGGGTGCGGCTGCTCCGGGTACGCCTGCTGTCCCGGATGCGGCTGACCGTACTGCCCCTGATCGGGCTGGGGCTGACCGTGTTGGGGCTGACCATACTGGCCCTGTGGCGGGTTCGGATTCTGTCCACCGGTGTATCCACCCGACTGCTGTCCGGGGTACGTCGGCGACTGGTTCTCACGCGGAGGCCAACCCGGTGCCGACCATCCGGCGGGCGCTCCGTAGTCGGGTGTACCCGGTTGCGGAGCGTTCTGCGGAGCACTCGGCTGCGGGTACGACGGCTGTGCGTAGCCGTTCGAGGGTCCCTGGTTGCCGTTGTTGGGAACACCGTTGTTGGGTGCGCCTGCCTTGACGAGAACAGGTGCGGCAGCGGGCTCCGGCCAAGTTTCGCCACGCTCGATCGCGAGTTCGCGCGGAGTCTTCACCGGCGGACGATCCGAAGGCGTGCGCCCACCGAAATCGTTGAAAGCCGTGATGCGCGGACGCTTTTCGACGCCGGCAAGGATCTTCTCGAGGTCCTTGCGAGTCAACGTCTCACGTTCGAGTAGTTCGGTCGCGATGAGGTCGAGCGCGTCGCGGTACTCGTTGAGGATTGCCCACGCTTCGGTGTGCGCCGCCTCGATGAGGTTGCGCACCTCCTCGTCGATTTCCCGAGCGATTTCATGTGAGTAGTCGGACTGCACGCCCATCGAACGGCCGAGGAACGGATCCCCGCCCTCCTGTCCGTAGCGAACCGCGCCGAGCTTGGCACTCATGCCGTATTCGGTGACCATCGCGCGGGCGATCTTTGTCGCCATGTCGATGTCCGAGGACGCTCCGGTGGTGGGTTCGTGGAACACCAGTTCCTCAGCGGCACGTCCACCCATTGCCATCACGAGACGAGCGATCATCTCGGAACGCGTCATCAAACCCTTGTCGTCCTCGGGCACGGTCATCGCGTGACCACCCGTGCGACCGCGAGCGAGGATCGTGACCTTGTAGACCGGCTCGATGTCAGGCATTGCCCAGGCAGCGAGCGTATGCCCGCCCTCGTGGTAGGCCGTGATCTTCTTCTCGTGCTCGCTGATGATGCGACTCTTACGACGCGGCCCACCGACAACACGGTCCACCGATTCCTCGAGTGAAGCTTCGGTGATGACGGTTCCGTTTTCGCGTGCGGTGAGCAGCGCAGCCTCGTTGATGACGTTGGCGAGATCGGCGCCCGACATTCCGACGGTCCGCTTGGCGAGACCTTCGAGGTCGGCGTTGGGATCGATCGGCTTGCCCTGCGAGTGCACGCGCAGAATCGCGCGGCGACCGGCGAGGTCGGGGGCGCCGACCGGAATCTGGCGATCGAAGCGTCCCGGACGCAGCAGTGCGGGGTCCAGGATGTCGGGGCGGTTGGTTGCGGCGATCAAGATGATGCCGGTGCGATCCCCGAAGCCGTCCATCTCGACGAGCAACTGGTTGAGCGTCTGCTCACGTTCGTCGTGTCCGCCGCCCAGACCTGCGCCGCGCTGACGACCGACAGCGTCGATCTCGTCGACGAAGATGATGCAGGGGCTGTTCTGCTTGGCCTGCTCGAACATGTCGCGAACACGCGAAGCACCGACACCGACGAACATCTCGACGAAGTCCGAACCGGAGATGGTGAAGAACGGGACGCCGGCTTCGCCTGCAACAGCGCGAGCGAGCAGCGTCTTACCGGTTCCGGGAGGGCCGTACAGCAGCACACCGCGAGGAATCTTGGCGCCGAGCGCCTGGTAGCGAGCTGGGTTCTGCAGGAAGTCCTTGATCTCGTACAGCTCTTCGACAGCCTCGTCCGCACCGGCGACGTCGGCGAACGTGGTTTTCGGCATGTCCTTGGTGAGCTGCTTGGCCTTCGACTTACCGAATCCCATGACTCCGCCGCGACCACCGCCGCCCTGCATCCGGTTCATGACGAAGAAGAAGATGCCGAACAGAATGATCATCGGCAGCACGAACAGAAGGATCGACGTCAGCCAACTCTCCTGTGTGACCGAAGTGTTGAACTTGTCCGCACCGGCGCCTTCGACCTTGTCGAAGATCTGCTCCGACGCACTCGCGGGGTACTTCGCCAGGATCTGCGTCTTACCGTCGGTGGCGTCGTTGCCATTCTTGAGCCACAGACGAACCTGCTGCTCACGGTCGTCGATCTGCGCCGACGCAACATTCTTGGCGTCGAGTTGGGAGATCGCGACCGACGTGTCGACGGTCTTGAAGTCGCGGGTGTCGTTGCTGAAGTAGCTGAAGGCATAGATCACCAACAGCACGACGGCTACGAGTAGCACGTTACGGAACACAGTCTTACGGTTCATACAGGTCGGCCGATGTGGCCGGTCCTTTCGAGAGTGCGGGTCTGCCAGGTCGCCTTCCGGCTGCCAACCGGACACCTGCAGGTTACCGCGATCGGCCCCATCGATGCCCGCCAGCAGCCGTGCCGCTTGGTCGGAACGGTCGTCACTGTGTTCAACGTGCGTATTGCCGATCAGGTTCCCGGGCTACGCCGCAGCACAGTTTCCCGTGAGCGAACAGGCTCACAGTGGTTATCGTGCGCTTTCCCGTGCCCTTCCGTCGTTATTCGTCAGGCCGTGTCGGAGAGGATTCCCGCAACAGCGTCAGCGGCGCCCGACGGGTCACCGTCGATGATGCGGTGTGCGAGCTGATCGAGTCGCGCAGACAGCCGTGCCGAGGATTCGGGCACGTCCGCCTGCTGGGCGATGGTGTCGTCGAGATCCGCCAACAAGCCACCTCCGGCCAGGTGTCTGACGCAACGCCATGTCTCGGCGAAGTTTCTCGCGGTGCCGTCGTCGGTCAGCATCGCGACCCGCAGCGCAGCGTTGGGATTCGACGCCGCCGCCCGAGCCAGGCCGGCCATGATCGCTTCCCTGGCCGCAGTCAGTTCGTCGACGGTTCGATCCTGCAACCGCACGCTTGAGTCTGTGGAGCGGCCTGCGTCGGGCGTCGGTGCTTCGCGAATCACCGCTCCGTTGCCGTGCTGGATTTCGACTCGGCCCCGAATCTCGAGGGCAACGAGCGCCTGAGCCAGCGATGCGCGGCTCACGCCGAGCTCGGCAGCCAGGCTGCGTTCGGGAGGAAGGCGATCGCCGGGCGAAAGACCTTGAGCCTCGATGAAATTCGAAATGTGCTCGGCCAGCTGCTCGTACAGACGCGGACGCTTCAATCGTCCGGGCAGGCCCGAGCGCGAGCCGGGCGATGACGTCGAATTCATGCCTCGGAGTGTACTTGACAAATGGAGCAGTGGCAGAGAGGCTAGGCCAATTCCAAGTGATGCAGACCACAAGCTGGTCGCGAACGGATTGAGAGTTCGATGGCAAATGTCATAGCCCTGTCAGTACTTGTCCTGGTGTTCGTCATATCCACCGTGAGGTCGGTGAACATGGGTGCGCTTGCCCTGGTGGCTGCCTTTGTCGTCGGAACACTGGTCTTCACCGTCGATACCAGCGAGATACTCGACGGCTTCCCGGCCAGCCTCTTCGTCATCCTGGTCGGCGTCACCTACCTGTTCGCGCTGGCCAGAAACAACGGCACGGTCGACTGGATCATTCACGCGGCCGTCCGGGCGGTCAGAGGACGAGTGGCCCTCGTGCCTTGGGCGATGTTCGCGGTGTGCGCGGCCGTCACCGCCATGGGCGCGGTCAGTCCCGCTGCCGTCGCCATCATCGCGCCGGTGGCAATGGGCTTCGCCACCCGCTACCGGATCCACCCCATGCTGATGGGCTTCATGGTCGTCCAGGGCGCAACTGCGGGCAGCTTCTCCCCCATCGGAATCTTCGGTGTCATCACCAACGACGTCATGCGCCAGAACGGTCTCCCGTCGAGCCCGGCCTTGCTGTTCGTCTCGACCTTCGCGGCCGCGGCCGTTGTTGCTGCCATCGCCTACGTCTCGTTCGGCGGTCGCGCACTGATTGCGCGCGGCGCCTCCGAACGCGTGCTCGTCAACGCAGTCGGCAACGCGTCTGGCGGTGGCGACACCATCACCGGTTCGGGTCCCGGTGACAGCTCGAAGGGTGGCGGTAAGTCCTCCGGTGGGACCGCTCCGCACGAGGGAGCACTCAATCTCGAGCGGCGACTCACCCTGCTCGGACTGGCGTCGCTTGCACTCGGCGCCTTGGTTTTCGACCTCGACGTCGGATTCACCGCACTGACCGTCGCGGTACTCCTCACTCTGATCTTCCCGGCCTCCGCCCGCGGGGCCGTCGACAAGATCAGCTGGGGCACCGTGCTCCTCATCGGCGGAATCGTCACGTACGTCGCTCTTCTGCAGAACCAGAACACCGTCCAGTGGCTCGGGGATTCGGTTGCACACGTGGGTATTCCACTTCTCGCAGCCTTCTTGATCTGCCTGATCGGCGCGATCGTCTCGGCGTTTGCGTCCACCACGGGAATCCTCGGAGCACTTATCCCCTTGGCCATTCCCTTCCTCATGACCGGTCAGGTCAATGCAACCGGCCTGGTCATCGCGCTGGCGATCTCCTCGTCTCTGGTCGATTGCAGTCCGTTCTCGACCAACGGCGCGCTGGTGGTGGCGAACGCCGCTCCGGAAGAACGCGACGTGGTGTTCGGGCTGACCATGCGGTGGGGCATGACCATCATGGTGGTGACGCCGATCCTCGCCTGGTTGCTGTTCGTTGTTCCCTGGTCCGTCTGAATCTTCCGTTAGAGAAAGGAAACTCGAGATGAACAGCGAATCCGCACTTCTGCGCTCCCTCGACCCCCACATCTTCGACGACCACCAGGCTGCGGTCACCTTCGGCGAAGGCGCAACCCTCTCTCGCGCCGACCTGTTGGCCGCCGCCACCGCGGTCGCCGATCGAATCCACGGTGCTAAGCGAGTGGCTGTACAGGCCGCCGCCGGCCTCGATACGGTGGTTGCTGTCACCGGCGCGCTGATCGCCGGTGTTGCCGTTGTCCCGATTCCACCGGACTCCGGCCCGCTCGAACGTCAGCACATCATCGCCGACTCCAAGGCCGAACTGATACTCGGAGAAGGACCGTCGGATTCGAGTATCCCGTTGGTTCCCATCGATATTCACGCGCGATCCGCGACGCCCTATCCCGAACCGAGCGCGGCAGCTACCGCACTGATCATGTACACCTCGGGAACCACGGGATCTCCGAAAGGCGTCGTCCTCTCACGAGCGGCGATCGCAGCAGATCTCGACGCACTTGCCCACGTGTGGGATTGGACTCCGGAGGACACACTCGTCCACGGGCTGCCCCTCTTCCACGTCCACGGACTGATCCTCGGAGTGCTGGGCGCGCTGCGCGTGGGTTCACCGCTGATTCATACCGTCAGACCAACCCCGGATTCGTATGCCGCAGCGGGTGGCTCGTTGTACTTCGGTGTTCCGACCGTCTGGTCACGCGTGTGCGGTGATCCCTCGGCGGCAGCAGCATTGCGATCTGCGCGCTTGCTCGTGTCCGGAAGTGCACCACTTCCGGTTCCATTGTTCGAGCGGATCAAATCGCTGACCGGGTTGGCACCGGTCGAGCGCTACGGAATGAGTGAAACCCTCATCACCGTCAGCACGACGCACGACGGCGAACGTCGCCCGGGTTGGGTTGGGCACGCTGTTCCCGGAGTCAGGACGAGGTTGCGCGGCGAGAACGGTGAACTGTCGGCGCACGACGGACAGCAGCTAGGACAACTGGAAGTTGCGGGCGCCGTTCTCTTCGACGAGTACCTCGGGAACCCCTCGAAGACAGCGGAATCCATGACCGATGACGGTTGGTTCCGCACCGGTGACATCGCGGTGATCGACGAAAACGGATTCCACCGCATCGTCGGTCGCGAGTCGGTCGACATGATCAAGTCCGGTGGATACCGCATCGGCGCCGGCGAGGTGGAACAGGCCCTTCTCGCATACCCGGGTGTTCGCGAAGCCGCCGTCGTCGGCGTGCCGGACGACGACCTAGGCCAGCGCATCGTCGCGTTCATCGTCGGGGAGGTAGCCGACTGCGCAGTGGTTTCGGACTTCGTCGCCGAATCGCTGTCGATCCACAAGCGCCCTCGCCAGGTTTGTCTGGTCGACAGCTTGCCGCGCAACGCCATGGGCAAGGTGCAGAAGAAACTGCTGACACCCTGAGCGTCGGGTTCACACCTGAGCTTCACTCAGGTGCGGGCAGGCTCAGCCGCCGTAGACCTCGGGGTCCAGGGTGCCGATGTACGGCAGATCGCGGTACCGCTCGGCGTAGTCGAGGCCGTAACCGACGACGAACTCGTTGGGGATGTCGAAGCCCACGTCGCGGACGTCGACGTCGATCTTGACCGCGTCCGGCTTGCGGAGCAGCGTGACGACCTCGAGCGAAGCGGGGTTACGCGTCTTGAGGTTGCGCATCAACCACGACAGCGTGAGACCGGAGTCGATGATGTCCTCGACGATCAGCACGTGACGACCGGCGATGTCCTTGTCGAGGTCCTTGAGGATGCGGACGACGCCCGAAGACGAGGTCGAGGATCCGTAGGAGCTGACGGCCATGAATTCCATCTGCGACGGGATCGGCAGAGCGCGGGCGAAGTCGGTCATGAAGAAGACCGCTCCCTTGAGGACGCCGATCAGCAGGAGATCCCCTTCGGGGGCGCCTGTCGGGTAACGCTTGGCGATGTCCTGCGCCAGTTCCGCCGTTCGTGCACGGATCTGTTCTTCGGAGATCAGTACCGATGCGATGTCGCCCTCGTACACGCGTCAAACCCTTCGTCGGTCTTCGAATCCGAGGATCAGCCTGCCACGTCGGCGGGCCGCCACCAACCTCGCCTCCGGTGTTCCGCCGCCGATCGCGACGCCGCCTTGCCCGCGCCAGTCGACAACCAGGGAGTCGACTGCGCGTAACTGTTTGTCCGTCAATGCTTTTGCGCCGCCCTGCAGCAGCCAGGCCCGCAGAGCGCGTCGACGGATTGCGGTGGGCGCTTCGACAAGTGTGTCCACTTCCACTTCCCCGTCGACGACAACCCGCAGGAGTAGGGCCTCGGCGTACTCGTCGAGCGCTTCGCCGTCCTCACGCAACTGCGTCGCGGTTCGGGCCAACGCCTCCGGAACTCCCCCGCCGAGAATTTCTTCGAGCAGCGGCAACGCCTCGTGCCGCAGACGCACACGAGTGAATTCGGGATTGTTGTTGTGCGGGTCCTCCCACGGCGTGATTTCCAGGTCGACGCAGGCCGCCCTGGTCACCGATCGACGGATGCCGAGTAGCGGCCGTCCCCAGGGAGCGTCGAATGCAGTCATACCTTGAATCGATCGCCCACCGGACCCGCGGGAGAGTCCGAGAAGCACGGTCTCGGCCTGATCGTCGAGTGTGTGTCCGAGTAGAACCGGGAGGTCAGTTCTGGCGCCACGCAGGGCGTAGTACCGAGCCTCACGCGCTGCGGCCTCGAGACTCCCACCTTCGGCTACGTCGACGGTCAGGACCGTCGCGGTCCGGCAACCCAGCGCCAGTGCCTGGTCTGCGGCCGAGCGTGCGACGGTATCCGAGCCATCCTGCAAGCGATGGTCCACGATCAACGCGTCGACCGATTCGGTTTCCACCACCGCAACCGCGGCCAACGCCAGCGAATCAGCTCCCCCGGACAGGGCGACGACCACGCGGCGTCGTGGCTCGTATACAACCATCCAGGCCCGCACGGCCTGTCGCAGCGCCAGTAGGGCAGGCGTCTCAGGCAGCAGCATCTATCCGAGAACGCGCTTCACCCACGCGTCGGGGTTGTCGATCTCGTCGAGCAACGGCAGGGTTTCCGGCCCGGTCCAGATGGCGTTGAACTGCTCCATGCCGACCTTGAGAACCACCGCGTCGACGAAGGCCTTGCCACGTACGTACTGCGCCATCTTGGCGTCCATGCCGAGAAGCATCTTGATGATCCGCTGCACAGGGTTGGACTTGCGCTGCCGACGCTTGTCGAAGGCCGCGCGGATAGTTGCCACCGACGGCACCACGGCGGGGCCGACGGCGTCCATCACGTGGTCTGCATGCCCTTCGAGGAGGGTGCCGAGTACGAGCATCCGATCCAGCGCGTCACGCTGGGGTTCTGCCTGCGAGGCGCGCAGCAGTCCGATGATGCCGCCCGCCGTCGCGCCGTCACTCGAATCGGGTTCCTTCCGCGAGCGCAGCTCTGCGGCGAGGCGCCCGACGACGTCGGTCATCGACTCGTCCACCGTCGCACCGAGTGTTTCGACGGATTCCTTCATGTAGTCAGCGAGCCACGGCGAGGACGAGAACTGGACCCGATGCGTGACCTCGTGCAGGCAGACCCACAACCGGAAGTCGCTCGGGTTCAGCCGAAGGGACCGTTCGACGGAGACGATGTTCGGTGTGACCAGAAGCAGCGTGCCGTGCTCGCCGGTGAACGGGTCGTACTGCCCCAGGATCGCCGAAGACAGGTACGCCAGCATCGCGCCGGCCTGCAGGCCCGCCGGCTTTCCGACGATGAGATTGCCACTGCCGTCGGGGTCGGCGCCGGTGAGATGCGCCATCGACCGCGAGGCTGCAGTAATCCATCCCGCCCGGTCCAGCACGTCAGCGGCTGGGACCGGAAGACCGTCGGCCAAACCGGTCACTTCACGAACCGGCAGTTCTGCGCGCTTGGACGCTTCGGCTAGTTCTGATGTCGCAGTCTCGGCCGTGTAGCGAGACATCGCGGGGCCGCCGCGCGCCAGTTTTATCCCGGCTTTGGCGGCAAGACTCCAGTCGACGGCACCACCGAGCGGAGCCGAGGCTTCGTCATCTTGTGGAGTCTTTTCGGCCACTATTGGCACCCGCAATTCCTCAATGCTCCGGCAATCGCGTCCAGGGCAGGACGGCTCACTTCTGGCGGCCGGTCATTGGACATCAGTGCGAAGGTGAGCACTCGCCCGTTCTGATCGACCACGAACCCTGACAACGCGCTGGCCGTCGAGAGAGTTCCCGTCTTGGCCCGCACCCAACCCGCACCGGTTCGGTTCCCGGACGCGTAGCGGTCGGACAAACTTCCCGTTCCGCCGGCCACCGGAAGGTAGTCCAGCAAGGGGCGCAGTTTCGGATCACCGTCACCGGCCGCAGCCGTCATGACGCGATCGAGTACCTGAGCGGGAATGAGATCGTCGACGGACAGCCCGCTGGAATCGTGCAGCGAAACTCCGGTGTAGTCGAACCCGGCCGCCTGCAGGGTCTTGCCGGTCGCGTCGACGGCTCCGGTGAACGACGCTTCGATTCCGGAGGCAATCGCGACCTCACGCCCGATGGTCTCGGCGAGCACGTTGTCGGAATGTTCCATCATCTGCAGCAACCGGTCGCTCAGCGGTGCCGACTGAACTGTCGCGATCGGCTTGGCACCCGCAGGCGCCACACCGAGACTCACGTTGGCGGGATCGACACCGAGCGCCCGAGCGAGAACCTTGCCCGCGTCCAACGCGGGAGTCTCCGACCGTGGCGACTCGTCTTGAGTGCCGTCGTACCGACCACCTTCGATCATCACCGATTCGATCGGGGTGATGTAGCCAGCCGCGATGTCAGCGGGGAACCAGCCGGTGGCCATGTTGTCGCCCTTGAACAAGCTCGAGTCCACCACGACGCTGGTCACCGGTGTACCGGCAGCCTTGATCTGGTCGACGAGATCCGCGATGTGAGCAGCATTGGCGTAATACCCGCTCTCCCCCTTCGGCGTCGCCGTCAGCGTCGGATCGCCGCCGCCGACCAGAATGACCTGGCCGGGGCTCGCTCCGGGAACCACCGTCGTGGACAGCCGGTGGTCGAGCGGCAACTTCAGTAGTGCCGCCGATGCGGTCAGTACCTTCGTCGTGGACGCGGGCGTCATCGGCGTCGACGGGTCTGCACTCCACAGAATGTTTCCGGTCAATGCATCGGCCACGACTCCGGTGAACTTCCCCAGATCCGGGTTGGCCACAGCCGGGCCGATCGCCGCGGCGATTCCCGACGAGCTCGGAATCGGTGCGTCCGTGGGGACGGGCACCACCTGCGGTGACGGTGTCACGAGCGCAGGCTGCGGCGACGTAGTCACGGTCGCACTGCCGGCAGTGTCGTTCGACGTACCGAGTTTCACGACGACAACTCCGGCGACGGCCAGTACAACCACTGCACCGACCGCCAGAAGGATGCGGAAGTTGCGCCGTCGACTCTCTTCCAACGAGCCGATCTTCTTCTTTCCTTGGCCCGCCAACGCCCCTCCGTCTGTGCTCTGCCTACTGGGTGGTCAGGCAACCTTATCCTTGACCCGATATCCTTCCGACGAATCATTACCGACACGACAGCGAGGAATCGGCGTGGAGTTCGACGTCACCATCGAGATCCCCAAGGGTCAGCGCAACAAGTACGAGGTCGACCACGTAACCGGTCGCGTCAAACTCGATCGCTACCTCTACACAGCTTTCGGCTACCCGGCCGACTACGGCTTCATCGAAAACACCCTGGGTGAGGACGGCGATCCGCTCGACGCCATGGTCCTGCTCCCCGAGTCGGTCTTCCCCGGCGTAATCGTCGAGGCTCGCGCAGTCGCGATGTTCAAGATGGTCGACGAGGCCGGCGGAGACGACAAGGTCCTCTGCGTTCCGGCCGGTGACCCCCGCTGGGATCACATCCAGGATCTGGGTGACATCTCGCAGTTCGAGCTCGACGCGATCAAGCACTTCTTCGTCCACTACAAGGACTTGGAGCCGAACAAGCACGTCGAGGCTGCCAACTGGGTCGGCCGCGCCGAGGCAGAGGCCGAGATCGAGGCTTCGATCAAGCGTCTCGCCGCCAACGGCGGTCACTGAGCGTCAGTTCTCAGGCCTTACAAAAAATCCCCGCACATCGGAGAATGTGCGGGGATTTTTTGTGCTGTTTCCTACTCGCCCTGGAAGTTCCTACTCACCCTGGAAGACCGGTGGGCGCTTCTGGAAGACGGCGGTGATGGCCTCGGTCAGATCCTGCGAAGGCAGGAACGCCGCGTTCCAAGCTGCGACGTAGCGAAGGCTGTCGTTCACGCTCGCGCTGCGGGTGTGATCGAGCACGTCCTTGATGCCGTGGACGACGAGTGGTGGGTTGAGGGCAATCTCCTTCGCGGTTTCGCGCGCCGCGGCCAGTACTGCATCGGCATCCTCGAACACGTCGTTGACGAGCCCGATCTTCTCGGCGCGCACTGCGTCGATGTCCTTACCGGTCAGCGCCAATTCACGCAGGTGTCCGTCGCCGATGATCGCGGGCAGACGCGCGAGGCTTCCCATGTCTGCGACGATCGCGACCTTGACCTCGCGGATGCTGAACTTGGCGTCGGCGCTCGCGTAGCGGATGTCCGCTGCAGTGATGAGGTCGACGCCGCCGCCGATGCACCAGCCCTGCACAGCTGCGACGACGGGCTTGCGGCAGTCTGCGACGGCATTGATGCCCGACTGCATGCGCTTGATCATGTCGTGGAACTTGGTGCGCGGGCCTGCCTGAGCCTTGTCTGCGAGGACGGCACCGAATTCACCGCTCATTGCCGGCAGGTCCAAGCCGAACGAGAAGTGCTTGCCGGAACCGGCGATGACGATTGCACGCACCTCGGGATCGGCGTCGAGGTCGGCGAAGATTTCGGGGAGTTCACTCCAAAAATCCGGCCCCATCGCATTGCCCTTGCTCGGCCCGATCAGCGTCACCTGGGCGATGTTGTCTTCGCACTCGACGGTGAACGCATTCCAGCTCTTCTGTTCAGTCATTACTCAAGAGTAACTAAAGGTCGAGCTCAGCCGAAGACCCCGCCCTATCGAAGGCGCTGCCCTATCGAAGGCGCTGCCCTATCGAAGACGCTGCCTTCATCCGAAGATTCCTGCCTCGTCCAGGACGAGCACTACGAGCGTGACGGCCATCAGGGCGAACATGATGAGCATCGCCATCCTGGCCGCCCGCTCACTGGTCGGCGGGAAAACGCGCTGCGCGGGATGTTCTGCCACGTACTCGGACAAGGACATGGTCCTGGCACGTGAGCGTGTCGGATTCTGTACCGCTGCTGTTGTAGCCATGTCGGTGATCCTTTCAACTACGCAATCTCAGTCAGGTACCCCCAAAGGTGAAGTACCCGACTGAGTTCGACTTCTCCAATGTAGACCCGCAGACCGAAGAAGTCAGCGTGAGTTTCGTGCGAATTACCTGAGAGTTAGTCCACACAGGGGATGCCGCCATTCGCGTCGGCTCGGATAGGCGATCCCTGTGCTCCCGTGTCGGGAACGGTCCCGGCCGATACCGACGAGTCCGGCTGCGCCGGAGCGGACGAGAACACGGTCTGCGCGTTGTCCTCACCGATCAATACGGACACCGATTCGGCCGCTGCCTGCTCGTTCGGTACTGCGACCACACCCAACTGCTCGGCCAGCGCCTCTGCGACAGCTTTGGCGCCGACCCCATAGCTGACCACAGACTTTGCCGTAGGAGATGCGGTGCTCACCTCGCCGACTTCAACTCCCGACGCTTTCATCTCCGACGCCAACGCGGCGCCCAACCCGTCCGTCGCGGTTCCGTTGCGGATGTCCACAACTTCGTTCCCGGTCGAGATCGCCGTGTCCATCGCAGGCGCAGACACCGAGTCACCTCCCGCGAAGATCCTCGACACTTCACTACGCAGACGCGTCGGATCGACCATATTGACGTCCTGGCCGTCGACGGTCTCGTATCCCTCGATGGGCAGGGTGTAGAAGTCGATGTTCCCACCCGCGAGAGCGCTTGCCTGAGAAGCGAATCGGACGGGATCCATGGCGGAATCGATCACCACGTCCTTCTTCACCACGTCGGCCAGTGCCGTCATCTTCGGAATGTTGCCGATGACGCCGGAGCCCTTCAAGTTGGCGATCACCGCACTGATGAACGCCTGTTGCCGGTGCGTGCGATCCAAGTCCCCGTTGTCCAGACCGTGGCGTTGGCGGACAAACGAAAGCGCCTGTGACGCATCGAGAGTCTGAACCCCCGCCGGGAAGTTGGCGCCCGAGAAGTCGTCCTGCACCGGATTGTTGAGGCATACCTGAACAGGGCCGATAGCCGAGACGACATCATAGAAACCCATCAGGTTCACTTCGGCAAAGTGATCGATCGGAACCTCGAGCAGATTCTGCACGGTGGTCAGCGTCGAGCGCCTTCCGACTTCGCGTGCTTGTTGTTCTCGTGCAGCAGGATCCGTCACACCGTCCGCTACGAGTTTGGCGTCCGCTTCAGCCTTCGCCATTCCGTAGGCTTCCTTGATCTTGGCCATCCCGTAGCCGGGTACCGCGACGTAATCGTCGCGTGGGATCGCCACCGCACTGGCCTTGCCACCATCACCCGGAACATGGAGCAGGATAAGCGTGTTCGTGTTGTACCCACCCACGTCACTGTCCCCCGCGTGCAACTTGTCGGTGACGAACTCTGCCGGCAGATCGCTGCCGTCCATCGCCTTACGACTGTCGAGCCCGATCAACAAGATGTTGGTATCCCCGTCGAGCGAGCTGCCGGCGGCGTCACCGAGGGCGGAGAGCGCGTCCGATCGGTACAGCCCCGACGTCAGATCCGACTGCACGTACCACCCGATTCCGACGCCGACCAAAATCGTCGTCGACAAGGACGCCGCCGCCAGCTTGCGCCCCACCGAGAGCGTCGACCGCTGCGGTGGACGCCTACGTCTGTGCCTGGTTGCCGAGTGTCGAGGTCGCGGTTCCACGGCCGACACGCTATCCACCGTTCCTGAGTAGAACCTGTCGATACCGGACACGGCTGGTCATTGGCTGAAAAGACGCTGAGAATGAAGTCCGAATTGGGCGAATCTGCTCTAGGCTCCGCCCTGTGGACCGCCGACGCTTCCTCAGTGCCCTCGCAGCAGCAACTCTGACCGGAACCGCCGCGGTGACCATGGGAACCGCTTGTTCGTCACGTTCAGTCGGGACGGCCATCGCCGCAGCCGACGAACCGGCGGGCCCCGTCCCTGTCCCAGATCTCCCGCCTGCCTTGTTCCCGCCTCCACCGCCGTCCGCCCGGGTGCCGCTGCCCGCCGGCGGATCGTTGACCGCCCTGCCCGGTGGCGGAGATCTGCTCGCACTGACGGTTGACGACGGCGCCAGTTCCGAAGTCGTCCGCCTCTACACACAGTTCGCAAAAGACACCGGCATCCGTTTGACGTACTTCGTCAACGGGCAATACAACTCGTGGACCGAAAACGCCGGACTTCTGAGACCGCTGGTCGAGAGCGGACAAATTCAGCTCGGCAATCACACCTACTCGCACCCGGATCTGACGTCAGTGTCGAAGCAGCAGATCGCCGACGAGCTGACGAAGAACGGCACGTTCCTGCGCAACACCTACGGCGTGGACGCGGCGCCGTACTTTCGGCCGCCGTACGGAAGGCACAACGCGACAGTCGATTCCGTGGCCGCGAGCGTCGGCTACACCGTGCCCACCCTCTGGTACGGGTCGCTGTCGGATTCTTCATTGATCACCGAGGAGTACATCCTCCAAATGGCGAACCAGTATTTCAATCCGGGGGCCATAGTGATCGGACACCTCAACTATCTGCCCGTGACCCACGTGTATCCGCAACTGGTGGACATCATCCGGAGCCGGAACCTGCGGACGGTCACGCTCAACGATGTGTATCTGAAGCCGTGACGCCGTGGTGACCGCAGCCGACAACGAGGTCCCGGCCGAAAACACGGCTCCGTCGGTGAAACAACGCACCGAGGCCTGGCTGCTCGCGGACATCACCGAGGAACCCGCCGGACATCTCGGGCCACACCGGATGGCACCGAAGAAGGAGAAGCGCCACCCGTGGTGGAAGGTGATGTGCCTAACGGGTGTCGATTACTTCTCCACTCTCGGCTACCAACCCGGTATCGCGGCACTGGCGGCCGGCACGTTGGCTCCCATCGCGACAGTCGTATTGATCCTGCTGACGCTGTTCGGTGCGCTCCCGGTCTACCGGCGAGTGGCTCGCGAGAGTCCGCACGGCGAGGGTTCGATCGCCATGCTCGAGAAACTCCTGCCCAAGTGGCGCGGCAAGATCTTCGTTCTCGTACTTCTCGGCTTCGCAGCCACCGATTTCCTCATTACTATGACGCTCTCGGCTGCGGATGCCACGGCGCACCTCGTCGAGAATCCTTTTGCTCCAACCTTTCTCTCCGGACACACCGTCGCCGTCACCCTGGTTCTGCTCGCGCTCCTCGCCGCGGTGTTCCTTCGCGGATTCACCGAAGCTATCGGTATCGCGGTCGGATTGGTCGCCGTCTACCTCGCCTTGAACGTGGTGGTCATCTCCGTAGGTTTGTGGCACATCGCAACCGCGCCGTCATTGGTCACCGACTGGACGCGCGCCATGACCACCGAGCGCGGAAACCCGGCGATGATGATCCTGATCGCGCTGATCGTGTTCCCGAAGTTGGCGCTCGGCCTGTCCGGCTTCGAAACCGGAGTCGCAGTCATGCCGCAGATCAAGGGCGAGCCGCACGACACCGAACAGAATCCGCGCGGCCGAATCAAAGGCGCACGGCGCCTGCTCACCACTGCGGCGCTGATCATGAGTGGATTCCTGCTGACGTCGAGCCTGGTCACCACCATCCTGATCCCAGAAAACGAGTTCCAGCCCGGAGGCGCTGCCAACGGTCGCGCGCTTGCCTTCCTCGCGCACGACTATTTGGGTGAGATCTTCGGAACTGTCTACGATCTCAGCACGATTCTGATCCTCTGGTTTGCCGGTGCGTCGGCAATGGCAGGGTTGCTCAATCTTGTTCCGAGGTATCTCCCCCGCTACGGCATGGCGCCGTCGTGGGCCCGCGCCGTGCGTCCTCTGGTCCTCGTGTTCAGCGTCATCGCCATCACTGTCACGATCTACTTCGACGCTGGTGTCGACGCTCAGAGTTCCGCGTACGCAACCGGTGTCCTCGTGCTCATCTCGTCGGCGACCGTCGCCGTTGCCTTGTCTGCTCGCAAACACGGACAGCGAAAACTGTTCGTAGGGTTCAGTTTTGTTGCAGTTCTGTTCGTCTACACGACGATCGCGAACATCTTCGAACGCCCGGACGGTGTGAAAGTGGCGTCGTTCTTCATCGCCGCGATCATGGTGGTGTCCTTCCTTTCCCGGATCTCGCGAGCCTTCGAACTTCGGGCAACCTCCGTCGAATTCGACGAGACTGCACTGCGATTCATCACCGAGGCGGCCGAGAAGGGCTACCTCGCGATGGTGGCGCACGACGTCGATCGTCTCGACGAGGACGAGTATCGGCAGAAGGAATCGCAGCAGCGCGCCGAAAGCAATATCCCGGAGGCGGAGTCGATCATCTTCATCGAGGTAAACGTCACGGACTCCTCCGAATTCAGCACCGACCTCCTTGTCCACGGCCGACAGCGCGGTGAGCACCGGATCCTCTGGGTCGACAGCCCTGCCGTCCCCAACACCATCGCGGCGGTTCTCCTGCGGACGAGAGACATCACCGGCGTGATTCCCGACGTCTACTTCGAGTGGACCGAGGGAAATCCGATCATGTACCTGCTCCGATTCCTCTTCATCGGTGAGGGCGAAACCGCTCCCGTGACCCGTGAGGTCCTTCGCCGCGCGGAACCCGACCAGTCCAGGCGGCCCCACGTCCACGTCGGTTGACACGGCACTCCCCTTGACCGCCCACGCGCGTACAGA
Organism: Rhodococcus sp. GB-02; assembly: GCF_053470465.1. Taxonomy (NCBI): domain Bacteria; kingdom Bacillati; phylum Actinomycetota; class Actinomycetes; order Mycobacteriales; family Nocardiaceae; genus Rhodococcus; species Rhodococcus sp. GB-02. Next base: position 1,013,181 of record NZ_JBPUKE010000001.1, on the reverse strand, counting down.
TGCGGCGTTGCTCGCACAGCCAGCATTGTTGATTGCTTCGGGAACAACCGACCTCGGCCACGATGTTCGAGCATCCTGCGAGAACGCATCCGGTGAACATCTGCAGCCTCGGAAGTCGGCGAATATCAGCGACAAGCAGTTGGGAGCAGGACGGGCTTACCGGGCGGGGAGTGGTTGAACGCGATTCTTCGTTCGATCTATGGTCCGGAGCAGACGCTTAGTGGAGAATACGAACATGACGACCGGCGCGCCTGCTCAAACCGTGCACTTTGATCAGAAGCATTACACGGCAGTGGTTTCTGGCGCGAAAGTTTCCACCGTCCGCTGGCGCGAAGACGTACACGAAGGGCCGGCAATTTTCATCTTCGATAATCACCCGACGGCCCGCCCCCTTGCAGGACAGGTCACTGCTGTAGAAACGTACGATCTCGCTCATCTGTCGCCGCTAGCAGCTCGCCAGCCACCCGGCACCGACATGACGAATTTCGCAAGACAACTCCGGGTCAACTACTACCCCGAGATGCCTGAAGACGCTGTTGTTCAGGTGGTCGTCATAGCCACTGGTCACCACGGGGATTCGTCACTGCCCACGACGTAGTGCGACCGAACTCAGCCGTCGAAAACGTCTGTTGCACTTCCGTGTGCGTAGAGGTCTGCGCTGCCGGCGCCGATCGGGTAGTTGCGGCCCATTCTGGCTGGGTTGATCGGTCCAGGCGCGCTGGCACTCGTCCGAGGTCAGCGTTGTCGTGGATCCTCTGCGACAGGGCCGCCTTCGTTTTCCCACCGATCCAGTGCGCGTTTTTCCTGCTTGGCGGCGGTGTCTTTGCGTGATCCGAGTGATCTTACGGACTTGAGTAGTTCTGTGAGTCGGCCCATGACCGGACCATACTCGACTTTCCGGCGAAGCTGGCCCAGGGTTGGACGATCTCCATCGGAGATGCCATAGGGGACTTCGACGGCGTCGACAACCACGACAGAAAACGGCTCCGGAGCGAAATCGATTTCAACAGTTGCCGAATCGCAACGTGTCTCAGAAGGGCTCCAGTGGATGTGAAACTTCGCGGTGTCGAGGTTGGCTAGTTATTTTCGCTCCGGAGCGACCGGTTTGGTAGTCGGTCGAATCTCGAATGGCGTCGGGTTTTGTTGCGGTGCTTAGTTTTATCCAAATTGCCCACGCGCAGGCCTGTTCGGGCGTGGTGCCGTAGCGCTCGATCGTGGCCTGCCAGTGCTGCGGAAAAGTCATGGCGGAGCGAGGCGAATTTCTCTCCGCGAGGACACCGCAGGTGGCCGGACCGCCGAGCAAGCGGATGCAGTAGATGATCCACCTGACAAGGGTTCCTGGTCTGTGGCTCGTCCGACAGACAGGTGCACTGACCGAGCCCGTCCACGACCGCAGACGGCGACCCCATCGCGACGGGACGATGCGACGGAGATCTGGAATGACCGCGACATACAATCGCGATCAGAGCGAAGCGCCAGGCCGAGATTCCGGCACCGTAGTGAGGGAGGGCAGGATGTTCGGCTGGAAGAAGAAGCGCCACGATTCGAAGATGACGCTCGACGATGTGATGTCGAAGCTCCGGCCTGACCTGAGTCGGGAATCGCTCGGCGTCGGGCCCGACTTCCCGGGCGTCGCCCCGAATCCTCTCCTGAGCAGTGGTGCACGCAAGCGAAATGCCGAACTGCGTACGGCGGCACTTGCACTCGGCGTTCTCGTCGACTGGCGAGAGGTCAGCAGCGACGGCAGTCCACGCGTCGTCCTGATGTTCGACGTGGAGACCGCCGACGGCATCTCGTTCCGCGGTATCGCAGACGAAGACCTCACGATCACCGAGCTGACACGACTCGCCCCAGGACAGACGTTGCCCGTGCGCTACCGGCCGGCCGTCATGGACCACTACGTCGCCCTTGCCCGGGACGCGGACCCCGCCCACGTGCAGCAGCTCTCCGACGAGATCGCGAGCGGCAAGCGGACCTGACCCGAAGCCTTGGCCGGATCCCTAGGTCGCCGGCAATTCGGTGATGGCGTCCGCGGTCACGAGCATGTCGATTTCGACGAGGTTGTTTCCGCTGCTATCGGTGACTCGCACAGTTACCCCTGCAGCCATGCGACAAACGCATGAATTAACCTACGGCTGGAAGAGGTTCGAGGCGAAGGAGAGGCTTTCGGGGAGCGCTGCCCGCATCGTCTCGATATGACCGGTCGGATATGTTCGGAATGTAACTGGCTGGCGGTTGGCGGCGAGTTCGGCCGCGAGTTTCAAAGCCAGCGGCGCCGGTACCATCTCGTCCGTCAGCCCCTGCCCGAGGAACACTGGCCGGTCGTACCCGGTCGTCGGGATCTCCAGCATGCCGCGAGCAGCAGCCAGCACCGCGGGATCGTCGAGGGGCCGGTTCACCAGATCGCCGATCGTGAGGTCGCCGAGGCCCGATGCCATGTCCTGGTAGCAGTCGGTTTCGGCTCGGGCCAGGGCATCCGTGCCGCGCGGTGTCAGGTAGCGATCGATGTCGAGATCGGGTCGCGCCGCCCGCAGTCCGGCCAAGAGGTACGAGACGAACACGGTGCTGCCGGTCAGTGGCAAGCGGGGAAAGTCCGGCCCCACGAGTGGTGCAAGGTTCTCCAGATTGGACGGCGCCCCGGTCGCGACCGCGCCCCGGTAGTCCAATTCGGGCGCGTACCGTGTGGCGATCGCTGCCGTGACCATAGCGGCCTGCCCGCCCTGAGACTGTCCGAGTGCCAACCACCGCGGTGAGAGCGACGGTTCGACCGCACGCGCGGCACGCACCATGTCGATCACGCTGTGCGCCGCCGACGGTCCGTCCAGGTACGCGTGGATTCCCGGCGTGCCAAGCCCCACGTAGTCGGTCGCGACGATCGCGTAGCCCTGCGAGAGCCAGTTCGTGAGGTATGGACTGCCGACGGTCCCGGTCACGGTAGGAGCGCACTGGTCGGAAATACCTACAGTGCCGTGAGCCCACGAGATGACCGGCCAACCGCCTTCGGGTGGATCGCCGGGGGGCAGGAAGAGCGCGCCCGTACTCAACGCGGGCCGGTTCAGCGGACCCGTGGACCAGTACGTGAGCTTTGATGCGTTGGCGGCGCCGGGAATCCAGAAGGAGTGCGGCAGGGAAGTTGCCGCGGTCACTGTGCCCGGCGTCGTGATTGACGACGGTTCCTGCGCGTGGACGGGCGCGGTCGAAACGGCCGCGGAGGCGAGCGCGATCACCATCAATGCTTGGCCGAGCCGTCGTCGGATCATCGCATCGCTCCCGTGGTTCGTCGGTGTCTGCGCCGACTTCCATTCTGCGCGAACCGGCGGCGCCGGCGTACGGGTTCGACTATCTTCGGGTGCCGCGAATACGGGAAGTTGTGGGCTGGATAGCCACCTCGGGCTTCTCCCCTGGACAGCCAAACTCCCTGATCGGCAGAAGGTTCTTGAAACGAGTGCCGTGCGCTTAGGTTTGGTCTCGTGCAGCACGAAAGGCTGAGACACGGAGGCAATTACATCATCTAGCGGACGCACTCACTTCTGAGTGAACTCTGTGCACACCGAGACGTCGGCAACTGGACATTCCACAGCCAAATCACGAACTTCGAAGATTGACACTGACTCCCGAATTGCGCGCGATTAGAGAGCCTGGCCAGCTGTCCACTGGGTCGACTTCGAATCAAATCGATGTCACCAGCGGGACAAATCGCCGCCAATCGCAACCGCGAGAGCTGCGAACAAAGCGCCTAGCTGGATACGCCCCGGTTGCCGCCCGTGGGGTTCCTGCGTTGTGTGGGTCAGCTCGTTACGCCGCGTTAAGAACCTGAAAACTCGGTGAGCAAACCTTCCTTTCCCAGGTGAAGCGGCGGATTATCGAATTGGCCGCGCATCTGGTTACTGCGCGGCATGTCGAGCGCGCCTGAAGGCACAACGGGCCGGGAGGTCACATGCTGCTACATCAATCGATCGGGTTGGAGCGCTTCAACGAACTACCGCGTCAGAAGGCGGTTCACGCATTGTTCGAGTGCTGCTGCTCTCTGACGTGGGCCGGATGGGTCAGCGACGGGCGGCCGTTTGCCGATCACGCGGAGATCCTCTCGCGAGCCGAGGACGCGATTCTCAACCTCTCGGACGAGGACGTCGAGCGAGCATTGCAGTGCCATCCACCCGTAGGCGTGCGCAAGAACAGCGTGCCGTCCCACCTCGAGCAATGCTCGATCTGGGTTCCGGACGACGCCGTCATGGCAACCATCTATCGCGCCGGCGAGGAGTACGAGCGAAACTTCGGCTTCCGGTATCTGTGGTGTTCGCACGGCCACGACGCCGACGACCTGCTCGAGAACATCGGCCAGCGCATGTCCAACGAACGGTCCGTCGAGCGCAAGGTCTGCGTCGACGAGCTCGCCAAGATCACGCGGACGAGAATCGAGCGCATGCTCGGGCCCGAGGACGGTTATCCCGAGTACTGAAAAGAAAAGCGGGTGCGGCGCTTTCGCGCCGCACCCGCTTTCATGCCCTGAATCGATCAGAGGTCGAACTCGGCCGGAGAGATTCCGACTGCAAAACACATGTCGCGTACGACGCCGCGCTCGTGCTCGTCGAAGTTGCCGTCGGCGCCGCCGATGATGATGCCGATCTGGATGACCGCGCGGGCCTGATCCTGCTTCGACTTGAGCTTGGCGATGGTCGCGGTTGCCTCGACCTTGCCGAACTCGTAGTCCGAGGACAGCTTGCTGCAGTACCAGTCGAACTGCTCACGAAGCTCGTCCGGCGGGAAGACCGCGAGCGACTCGTTGCTCATGATCAGCGCGGCGGTCTTCTGACGCTCCGACGGATCGATCGAACCGTCTGCGGCGGCGATCAACGCGCACATTGCCATGCTCGCGTTCTTGAATTCCTTGTTCTGGAACTGGCTGGTCTTTGTCTTGAGCTGGCCGTTCATCTCCTGAGCCTTAGCCTTCAACTGATCCCAGAATGCCATGAGTCTCCTCGAGTATTGCCGCCACACACCGCGCGTGGTCGTACCACCACTCTGCCTGTGCGCTCGGCAATCCGCCATCGGCCACTAGGTGCGGTCGAACACTGCCAGAATTCGCGACTCGGAGATCGGGTCGAGCACGTCCGGGGTGAAGTGCCATTGCGTGCGGGTCCACGGATCGTGAACCTCCGTCTGCCCTGCTGCCGAAAGATGTTGGCACCCCTCGGACAGCGCGGCGACGGATTCTTCCGCGAAGTTCGACTCGTCCTCTCCGACAATCAGTATCGACAAACCGATTGCCGGTCCGCGTTCGGCGAGGAACATGACGGTCTGTGCGTCTTCGGCGGAGTATCCGTGCGGGAAATCGCTGAGGATCAACAGGCGCAGGGAACTCGGGCCATCTGCGACACCACTCATTCGCGCGAGTTCGCCCATGTCGACGGCCTCGGCCAGTGCCCGCAAGCGCGCCGAGATCTCGGTGTGAGCGGTGATGACCGGCCCCGCGAGCATCGGTGCCAGTCGGTCGGTCAGTGGCGTCAGCGAGCCGGTCAGATCGACGACGTCGAGTAGCGGCATCGGGCCGGCGGCCATGACGCGCACGGTGACGGCACTGATCAGACCGAGCGCTGCTTTGCTCGACGTACTGTCCACCCAGATGGGCCGACGCAGTGGGAGCGGGACGCAGTAGGGAACGGTGAGCGTGCCGCGGTCCGGAGCCGACAGCTCGCCAAGACGCATACCGTCGCTGACGGCCGTGATCTGGGCCGGATCAGTTGTTCCCGCCCACGACACCGACTTCCACGACGCCATCGACCGTGGGAGCACGCCGTCGATCACACCGAGTTCGTGCGCAAGCTGAGCGCTGTCGCGGGCGTAATTGTCCCGCGCGAGTGAGACGAGGTCGTCGTGACGCTTCTGTGCGGCATCGCGCGCCGCCACTCCCGCTGCCGAGTTCCGCAACGACGGATCTGCGACGGCAGCGGTCAGATCTTCGTCCAACCGAGCAAGCGCGTACTCACTGCTGGAGACGAAGGAAGCGGCAGAACGCGAGGCGTCCTCGAAGATCATCCACGCACGCTCGAGGCCGCGGCCCACCTCCAACGGCTCCACCGCGGAGTCCCACGCGGGCGCAGCCGTCGGGGCTGGTTGTGCCGGCTCGTCGTCGACCTCGACGCCGTGCACCGAGATCAGTTCCGCCAGACCACCCGCATAGCCCTGCCCTACGGCCCGAATCTTCCAGGCACCGGACTTTCGGTACAGCTCCCAGCAGATGACCGCTGTCTCGGTGCCTGCGGTGGGGATCGCGAATTCGGCCAGGACCGAACCGGATTGATCGCTCAGGGTGGCGGAGAGCCCGGCCGTGCGAAAGGCTCCCGCAGCCGTCGCTGCCGGATCCACGCTCACGATGCACAACACGGCCGCGGCATCGGGGTGAAGTCGATCGAGTTCCACCCGGATGCCGCTCTGGTCGAGTTGCACTCCAGCGGTGGATGGTTGGTTGTAGAACACGAAGTCCGCGGACGTCAATGCCCGCAGGTTCGCGTCCGCTACCAGCGCCGACACGTCGAACGGCGTCTGGCTCTCGGCTCGAAACGTCACCACGGGCGCCTGCAGCGGCGCGTTCTGTCCGGGAACAAAAGTCATACCCACAGCAGCGAACTATGCCATGACCGCGCGCTCTCGGTCAGCCTTGCAGGTCCGCCACCACTAGATCGGCCACTGCGGTCATCCCGGCGTCCGTGAAGTGCAAGCGCTGCGCTGTCGACTCCGAGAACAGGCCTTCGAACCAACGCTGATCTGCACTCGCGCACGCGTCGTGCCCGCCGGCGATGCTCGCCGCCGCAATGTCGACAGTGCGCACACCGTGGGCGTGGGCGACCTCGTCGAACTTCGTGTTGTAGCGAGCGAAGTAGTCCATGAACCAGGCTGCGTCGGCGTCTGAGAACGGGATGTTCGGCCAGCATCCGCGAGAGGAGATCATGCCGCCCTCTCCGATCAGGTAGATGCGAGCGTTAGGCGCGCGCTGCGTGACCGCGGTCAGGATGCGATCCAATTCTCCGGCAGCCCGGTCGATTCCGGACTGGGCGACGGAATTCGCGAGCGGGTCGTACCGGCATCCACGATCGGTTCCTGGTCCCGGAGCGACGCACAGGGGGCCGAGGAAGATGCTGTTGGAGTCGTTGCCGCCGATCGAGATGGTAATCAGGTCGGTGTCCGGGTGAACGGCATCGAGCTGGACGGGCCAGTAGTTCGGAATCAGCTGTGGGGTGTCGATGATGTTCTCGGCGCGTGCCGCGCTGCAAGAGACATCAGCGAACTCGGCCACGTCGAGCGCCCGCGAGATTTTGCCCGCGAAGTTCTCGTACGAACGCGAGCAGGCGTCGGGGTACATCGGTTCCAGCCTTGGACCGGAGGCGCGGGAGTCACCGAGGGCGACGTACTTGATCCCGGTCTCGGAAAAACCTGCCGGCGGTGCCGACTGGGGCACCGAAGCCTGCGCGATTCCGGTGCTCACGAGCGCCAGCACAACGCCTGCGACGGCCGCCGCCCGACCGAGAAGTTTCCCTCGAGTGATCATCTACTGTGCCAAGTCCTCTCGCGCACGGCCGCTCGACTGACGGCTCGACATGCCGCATGAGGTTAACGCACGGAGGGGACAACGATGTCCGGTTCGGCGGACGGCGATCGAAACCACCTACCGCCGAACCGGATTCATCTCGACTATGCAGTCTCGACTCAAGCAGTGAGGAAACGTCCCAGCTGCGGCGCAGCTTCTCCTGCGTGCTTGGCCTGGATACCTTCACCGATGGCCTGCAGCTTCCATTCGCCGTTCGCGCGGTACACCTTTGCCATCACCATTCCGGTGAAAGCCATGCCGCCCTGGAGCGTGTATCGAGCGAGCTCAGAGTTGGTGGTGCTGTCCACGAGACGGCAGAAAGCGTTGGAGACCTGCTCGAACGTGTGTCCGCGGTACGAGGTCACGGTGAAGATCACGGTGGTCACGTGAGCCGGGACCCGCTGCAGATCGACGAGCATGACCTCGTCGTCGCCGTCTCCGTCGCCGGTGAGGTTGTCACCCATGTGACGGACCGAGCCGTCCTTGGACGTCAGCTGACCGTAGTAGCAGACGTCGACGAGGTTGCCGTCGGCGTACAGGAGCGCCGAAGCGTCGAGGTCGACGTCGGCGGTACGGCTTCCGAACAGGCCGCTCTTCTTGATCGGATCCCAACCCAGACCCATCTGGATCATGGTGAGCGCGACGCCGCCCTCCTTGCGGAGCGTGACCTTCTGGCCCTTGGTCAGGCTGACGGGGCGTCCCTTGACCAGGCTCACCTCGGGCTGCTGCGCCGGCGGCTGGTTCTGCACGGGAGGCGCCGGGGGTGCCTGGTTGTACGTCGGCTGCTGGTTGTACGCAGGCTGCTGCGCCGGCGGGTAGGCCGGCGGCGTCGGTCCCTGGTTGTAGGCAGGCGGCTGGTTGTACGCGGGCGGGGCCGGCGGAACCGGCGGCGCGTTGTACGAAGGCTGCTGCTGCGGCGGCTGGTTGTACGCCGGCGGAGTAGGAGCTACGGACGAGGGCGGGGTGATCGGAGCCGGAGCCGCGACCGGAGTGGGCGGCGGCGGCGCGGGTGCATCGTCGACGGACACACCGTGATCGGTGACCAGCGCGGCAAATCCACCCGCGTACCCCTGGCCGACGGCGCGCACCTTCCACGCACCCTGGCGTCGGTACACCTCGAGCGCGATGACGATGGACTCGGTGGTGAGACCGTCGATCACGTACTCGTACAACACGTTCCCGGCCGCGTCGGAGACCCGAGCGGTGGGTGCAGCGCTGCGCCCGAAGTTCGACGAAGCGTCGTCGAGCGTGATCACGGCGCGAACCTGCTCGATATCGGCAGGGACGCCGGCGAGCGAGACTCGGAGTGAGGCAATGCCACCCGGGTTGGGCACCAATTGCACGCCGGGTCCGGTCGGCTGGTTGAAGAAGACGAAGTCGGCGTCGGAACGAACTTTTCCGTTGCTCGTCACGAGGAGTGCAGACAGGTCAGCGGCTGCAGCCAGCTGAACCGACACAACTACATCCGAGACGTCCAGCGGGCCGTTCTGCCCTTTGGCAAGCGATACAGACAACTAAATCCCCTTCATAGAGAGCGTGTATTACCCGAGCGCGGAAGAGAACCACCGCAATATCTCCGCGCTCGCTGCGATACCGGACCTTTCTGTCACAGTAACGGTCGGCCGTTGCCAATTCAGTTCTTCCAGCTCACCGTGCCTCGGCCGGATCGCGAAATCGGAGTATTCGAGCATGTCCGCATCCAACGCGCCGTCACCTGCCGACATCACGACTGCGGATTGATCCAGATCACCCGACTCGACCAGTCTGCGGCGCACCTCTGCCAGTGCGCGTGACTTCGACACGGCGTCGGGCATCGTGTAGATCTTCCGGCCTTGACGCGAAACGTTCCAGCCCCGCGTCACGCACCAGTGATTCCATTCGGTTTCGAATTCACTCGGCATCACGGCCAGATCGACGACCAGGTACGGAAACAGGTCGTCGGCAACACGAACGGAGCTGACCCAGCTCGAGTCGATCCGTGATTCCAGTTCGGCCTGAACCTGCGGCAACTCGGCGCCGGACTTGCTGGTCGAACGGTCGATCTCGTTTCGCCACTCGCGATCGGCTTCGCCGTCCACCAGGATGTTTCCGCCGTTGCTCGTAATGGCGTACTTCCACGGTCCGCCGGGAAGATCGATCCGCTGGAACTGCGCAATGGTCCTGGTGGTTGTCGGAATCACCGGAACCCGCGAGCTCAGCGCGGTCAGCAGTTCGATCGATTCGACGCTCATGTGCGAGAGCGGACCGCCGTTGTAGTACTCGACGCACAGCGGGCTCGGCGCCGAATCCAGGTCGGAGCCACTGGGATCGCCGCCGATCGCGGCCTGCGAATAGATCATCGTGCGGTCCAGATCCGTGGCGATCAGGACCTGGGACGCAGCGGTGTCCGCACGGCTCACGTGATGTCCTTGATCAGCCCGACACACGAGTAGGCGAGGTCGGGTACCACCTCGACCGGAACCCCGCGGGCCTGCGCCAACAACCGGATGTGTGCATGCTCCGGGGCGTCGAGTTCACGCACCAGAACCTTCCAGGGGAGCCGGCGCAGCAACACCCTGGTTGTTTCTCCGACACCTGGTTTGACGAAGTTGACCGTCGAGATCCCGTACTCGGCTTGCACCTTCTCCACCGACTCCCAGCCGGCCCAGGTCGGCGTCCGATCGGAATCGAGCACTGCAGCAAGAGAATCCGCTGCGTCGCCGCGAACCGAATCGAACTCGGCCGAGACCACGTCGAGCAACCGATTGGAGACGTCGACGTCGGCGAGGTCGGCGTAGAACTTGGCGCCGTGGAAATCGCCGGGCCCGATAAGGGTGTCGTTGAGGACAGTTCGTGAGACCAAGCCGGACACCGTCGAATTGAGGCACGCCGACGCGATCAGGAAGTCGTCGCGGGTTCCGTACGTTCGCACGCAGTGGCCGGGGTCTGCGAGAACAGCCAGATCGGAATCGAACTTGGCTCCGCCTGCCTCGTGGTACTCCGTCAACGCTGCGTCGAGTTCGCGGGCGATGGCGCCCTTACCTGTCCAGCCGTCGACGAAGACGACGTTCTCCGAGTCGTGATGGTGCGCAAGATAATCGAGTGCGACGGAATCGATACCTTTGCCACGGACGATGGACACCGCGTAGTGCGGCAACGTCAACCCGCGGGTCTGCTGGGCCCAGCGCCGCATCAGAATCCCGATCGGTGTTCCGGCCCGGGCGAGTGAGACCAGCGTGATGTCACTCCCCCGCTCGGCCAAGACCAAGTCCATCACGGTCCCGACAGCGCGCGCCAACCGTGGAGCGCTCTCGGCGAGCACCGTCTCGAACAGATCCCGGTATGTCTGATCGGGTTGGTACTCGATGGGAAGCGACTCGGCATAGTGCGCCTCACCCGACTGAATACGCTTCTCGCGCACGGATACATCCGCTTCGAGATCCACGTGCGAAAGATCTTTGAGCAGCCACTTCACTTCGCCCGGCGCGTACGAACCGAATTCGGGCCCGACCAATGGTTCGTTCATGACGAGCCTCCTGCTCTGGATTCTCGCAGCGCCGACGGATCGGCCCCGCGAACGGTGGCGACCAGGACGTCGGTGCCGGAGTTCCGCAGCACCTCGATCACCCCGTCCATCGCCGTCAACCGATCGGTATCGGCGGGCTCGTCCACGACGAGCAAGGCAAGGGCGTCGACCGCCGCGTCAGGCCACTGCGCGTTGTAGACGTATCGGGGTTCGTTCTCGCCCAGTTCCGGTGCCGGAAAGGTGAACCCGCGACGCAGCGGGTATCCCGGCACGTCGACGACGTAGGCGGGTGAACGCGTCGTGGTCTGGTACCGAACCGCTCGCCCAGAGCTTTCCAAGCCCGCGGCGATGCGCAGTGGCAGGTACATCAACTCCTCGTGACCGATCACGATCACAGCACGCGACGCGTCGATCGACGATCCGAGAATGGACACCGCTGCCTCGACGGCTGACTCGAATGCCTCGGTGTCGCCATCGAGAAAGCCGTGCCGGCCTCCGTCGGGGACATGTGCCGGCCACGGCAGATCCATCCGGGACAGCGTGCCGCGTCGGTCACCGATCGGATTGAGGTCCGGAGCATCCAGAGCCGTGACGCGCTCGGTCAGGCCGTCGGGCAGAACCGTCGAACCCGAAGCAAGAGAGACGTAATCGATCCGCACACCCAGTTCCGTGGCCGCGGCTTCGCTGGCGGCTCGGTGTTCCTCGGTTCTCATGTCCACCAGCGAGGCCACGACATAGCGGCTGCGCGGGCATTGCCCGTGCAGTGCCCGGATGGCATCGATCGCGGTGGCGCCGGTGGAGATCTCGTCGTCGACGAGGACCAGTGGCAGGTCGTTCTCGAACAGTTCGGCGGACGTCGGCTGCATCAGATGGCTCGTGGCGTGCGAGTGCCCCTCCTCGAACCCGGCGAGCGTCGTAGCACCTGGCACGTCGCGACGAGTCGAGTGCAGGTAGCAGTGAGCGCGCAGACGGGCCGCAACGCAATGACCCAAACCTGTTGCGGTTTCGGCAAACCCGAGCACGACGACGTCGACACCCTCACCGAGGGTTGTCCGCACCAGATCGCCGAGGTCGTCGGCAGCACCGATGACCACGGACGGCTCGGTGGGCACGTGCTTTCCCAGCACAGTGGACACCAGCAGGTGAGCGCGACGCGGATTCCGCCGAAGACCCGGGATCACCAGATCGGGCACCGAATGCCCGAGCGACGAATCACCGTGAACGAGGTCCAAGCCGAATTCTGCTGTAGCCCAGGGAACGTCCCGGGACTGGACAACCTCTGTCATCGATCGACCAACGCCGTCAGCAACTCGACAAACGTGATCCCCTTGTTGGTCACACCGAACACGTGAGCGCGGAGCGCAGTCTGATGGGCCCAATTGCGGTGCGGCTTCATCTCGTTCATCTTGTTCCGGTAGCCGGAGGCCTGAACTCCCCCGGCGTCGGCACCGAGAATGTCGAGGGCATCGTGATATTCCTCGTGCGTGACCGCGGAGAGAGCATTGACCGCTGCGACGTGCGACGGGTGGATGACCGTCTTGCCCTGGATTCCGTTGGCTCGGTCCAGCGCGATCTCACGGAGCAGGCCGTCGAGGTCGCGGCTGACGAGATGCTGACGGAACCGGACGGCGTCATGTTCCTCGAACGGGGTGGCGCGCAGCATCGGCCGGAACATGCGTTCGTGATCGGCGAAGTACTCCCACACCGGCCCGGTGATGACAAAACCTGAACCGTCGGCACGCCCGAGGTAGTTGACGATGTCGGCGATGACATCGACCACCACGCGCACGTCGTAGATGGTCAGATCGCGGTCGCGACGGATGCCGAAGGTGCTGCACATGTCGGTGGCGCCGATGCGGACGGCAAGGATTCGATCGCGGTGTTGCGCGAGAATCCCACTGATGGTGCGCAATTCGAGATCGCGAGTATCGCGGTGCACAAGCGCGGGTGATTCGAGTACCGGCATCGCGTAGAGATGCTTGCCCAGCAACTCGGATGCGTCCGCGACGGCGTCGAGGAACACAGGGCCGGACTCGCTGCCGAACTTCGGGATGACGAACCCGGTGAGCGCGGCGCGCCCCTCGGTCAACGACGCGGCGACCTTGTGGATGTCCGCGACTTCACGAACCCGCACGAACAGCAGCATGCCGACGGCGTCGGTGGACGCGATCTTGTCGAGAGCGTCAACCGCGTTTGCCCGCGCCGATTCGACCTCGTGATCAGCGACGGCGTCCTCGAGATCGAGCACCATCGAGCTGACGCCCTCGGACGCACGCTTGACCACGATGTCGGCCAACCCGGCTCGGGTGGCAGGAACGTAGAGAGTTGCACCCAGAGCAATCGCGAGCAGATCCCTCTCGTCGGAATCCGCGAACGATCGAGGCGCATGCAGGAACAGTTGCTCCCGCACGTCATCCTCGAGATGTTGAAAGTGCTGCATTTCTCTTCTCTCTGTAACCGCAATCAAGTCCATGAAACGACCCCCTGTGACAACGCGTCGAGCAACTCCGATCCCCCGATCGGCCCGACCATTCAGTTTTTGCCGGCTCGCGCCCGCATCTTCTCGACAACTTCGGTGATGAACGTCGATACCGAGTCCAGCTGTAGTACATACGACCAGTAGTCCGGATGAGTTCCCGACAGTGACGCACTCGCTCGCTCGATCCTTGCTAGTTGAGCATCGAGTACGGAGCCCCACTCCGCCACCAACCCTTGGTTAACAGCGAACATCTGGGCGTCTTTCAGCCGGAAACGAACCTCACGTTCCTTTTGGCTCGGATCTGCCCGAACTGCACGCAGAGTAGCGAGACGGTCCGTCACGGCGTCGGCACACGCTTCGGCGTCGGCGAGGTGCACGCGGGCTTCGGCCATCAAAGCCAGTGCATGTTCGGGGTTTCCCGCAGCCAGCGACTGCTTCGCTTCCTTGAGATCGATGTCGGCCTGATCGATATGCGCTCGACTGCGACTGCTGTTGTCGACGAGGTCAGCGGAACTCGCGGCGTTGAACTCGCGCAGCAGTGCGGAGTACGCCGGGTCGAGGCGGTCCACTCGAGTGCGCACTGCCGACAACCTGGTCGAGACCGAGGAGATCGTCATCTCGGCACGGTGCTGGGTCGACGGGGCTTCTGCCAATGCTTCCTCGAGCGCCGATACCGCTTCGCGGACACTCTCGGCCCGCGTGCGGACTGCGTCGGCGCGACCGGATGAGCGCGCGTTGTCGAGCGCTGCAACCGCGTCGTCGAGGTGTTCGGAGGCCGTCACCACCGACGGGTACTCGCGATAGCGCTGATCGGTGGCAGCCAGTTTTTCCCGGACGGCGTTTGCCAGGGTTCGGGCCTGTTGGCCGAGGACGGGAATGGCGGACATCGTGACCGTCGCCTGCTCGAGGTGCGCACGATGCCCGTTGTAGAAGGCGTCGACGCCCTTCGCCGCCTCGACGAGTTCGGCTACCGACTTTTCGAACGCCGCCCGAGCACCGTTCGGGTTCTGGTGGAGTACCTGATCGTTGCCATAGCGCTCGGAGGTGTCGAGGTAGTCCGACGCAGCCTGGAAGCACCGATCCCGAACGGGTTCCCACGCAGCGCGCAACCCTCGCTCGGGATACAGCTCGGCGGAAGCGTCGACGGCTGCCGACGCGATGGTCTGCCGCTTGTCCATGTCGAGGAACGCCGAAACCATGGCCGTCTGCGCCTCCCGCGCACGACTGACCGACTCCCCCACTCTTGCCCCCCGATTGAAGCGCTCCGACCATCTTCCCACCACGATTGAATCCTACGGGTCCAGCACTTCGCTTCTCGGTTCGTAATTCTGCTGTTACGGCGAACACACCGGAACTGCGGTTAGGGTGGTGGAGGTAAACACACTCCCAAGACGACTTCGCGTCGTAGTGGGCCTTGTCTCTCCTCTTGAAAGGACCCCTGAATGGGCGTCAGCTTGACCAAAGGCGGCAATGTCTCTCTCACGAAGGAGGCCCCGAACCTGACTGCAGTGGTCGTCGGCCTGGGCTGGGACGCGCGTTCCACCACCGGAGCTGCTTTCGACCTCGACGCCAGCGCAATCGGCGCAGGCTCGAACAAGAAGGTCCTCTCCGACCAGCACTTCATCTTCTTCAACAACCTCCGCTCGCCCGACGGCTCGATCGAGCACAAGGGTGACAACACGGACGGCGAAGGCGAAGGCGACGACGAGCAGATCGACGTGAACCTCGCAGCGGTTCCCGCCGAGATCGAAAGCGTTGTCTTCCCCGTCTCGATCTACGACGCAGAGGCTCGCTCGCAGTCCTTCGGTCAGGTCCGCAACGCGTACATCCGCGTCGTCGACAAGGCCAACGGCAACGAGCTCGCTCGCTACGACCTCTCCGAGGACGCTTCCACCGAAACCGCCATGGTCTTCGGTGAGCTGTACCGCAACGGTGCAGAGTGGAAGTTCCGCGCAATCGGCCAGGGTTACGCATCCGGCCTGTCCGGCATCGCGCGCGATTACGGCGTCAACGTCTGATCTTCGCTCTCGACGAGCTGACTCGGGGAAGGTTCCGCAGTAGTCTGTGGAACCCTCCCCGTTTTCACGTTCGGATGCGGTGAGAGACCGCTTGCAGTAACCACTCTGCATTGACCAACTAGAAAGGGCCACGCTCCGTGGTACTGCGAATATTCGGTTTATCCATCGCGATCTCCATCATCGCGATGATCGTCGCGTTCATCTACGGCGGACCCGAGGCACTGTTCCTCGTCATCATCCTGTCGATTCTGGAAATCTCGCTTTCCTTCGACAACGCCGTCATCAATGCCACCGTTCTGCGAAGAATGAGTGACTTCTGGCAGAAGATCTTCCTTACCATCGGCATTGTCATCGCCGTCTTCGGTATGCGTCTGGTGTTCCCGCTCGTGATCGTCTGGGCTGCTTCCGGGCTCGGACCTGTAGCTGCGCTCGACCTCGCGCTCAACCCGCCTGCCGACGACGCCGCGTACTTCGCCAACGGCGAGCCGAGCTACGAAACCATCCTCACCGACGCTCACCCGCAGATCGCCGCATTCGGTGGCATGTTCCTGCTGATGCTCTTCCTCGGCTTCATCTTCGAAGAACGCGAGATCACCTGGTTGTCCTGGCTGGAGAAGCCCCTCGCTCGCATCGGTAAGCTCGATCAGCTCTCGGTCGTCGTGGCCGGCATCGTCCTGGTACTGAGTGGTTCGTTCCTCGCCGCCGACGACAAGGTTTCGACCGTCATGATCTCGGGCGTTCTGGGCATGATCACCTACATCGCGGTCAATGGATTGGGTGAACTGTTCAACTTGCCGGAAGAAGGCGAAGAAGAGGAGACCACCAAGTCCGGTGGTCCCACCGAATTCGCGAAGGCCACCGGCAAGGCCGGCTTCTTCCTGTTCCTCTACCTAGAGGTCCTCGACGCGTCCTTCTCCTTCGACGGCGTCATCGGCGCATTCGCCATCACGGCGGACCCGATCATCATCGCCCTCGGCCTGGGCTTCGTCGGCGCGATGTTCGTCCGTTCCATCACGGTCTTCCTGGTCCGCAAGGGCACGCTCTCCGATTACGTTTACCTCGAGCACGGTGCCCACTGGGCCATCGGCGCTCTGGCCGTCATCTTGATGGTGTCCATCGGCGTTCACATCAACGAGATCATCACCGGCCTGGTCGGTGTCTTCTTGATCGGCGCTGCTTTCATCAGCAGCCTCATTCGCAACAAGCGAATCGCGAACGACGATCCGAAGTTGGACGAGAACACTCCGGCAACTGTCTGACGTTCTTTTTTCGAAACGCCCGCGACCCTTTCCGGTCGCGGGCGTTTTGTTTGCTATGACTGAATTGAAACTTTCCGAATACACAGCCGCGCGCCAATTGTTCATCCGCGCGCCAAATTCAGCCTGCGGGTGAACAATTGCCCTGCGGATTCGAAACCGCACAATTTTCGACCTACCCCGGCACAATCAAGAGGCGAAATCCGACTGTGCACAGTAATGAGGGGGAAAGTCGTGGAAGACCAGTTTCTGTCCAAAGGCCAGAACATCGAGCTCCCCGACGAACTCGATCAGATCGACATCGTGATCACCTGGGACAACTCGGAATTCGGTGTCGATGCCTCGGCATTGCTTCTGGGCGCCGACGGAAAAGTCAGGTCCGACGCGGACTTCGTCTTCTACAACCAACAGGAATCTGCTGACGGCTCAGTTCGATACCTCGGTCGCCGCGAAGCCGAATCCGGCCCGCACGAGCGACTCCTCGTCCACCTCGCTGCTGTACCCGATCAAGTCGACGCGATCGCTTTAGTGGGCAGCGTCGACTCCGGTTCCTTCGGCGACCTTGGCAAACTTGCGCTCCAGCTGGTTGATTCCGGCGGCTCTCCTATTGCCGAGTACGTCACCGCCGACGCGTCCACCGAAACAGCATTCGTCTTCGGTCAGGTCTATCGACGTAACGGGAAGTGGAAACTTCGCGCAATCGGCCAAGGTTGGGCTTCAGGCCTCGCCGGGCTCGCCGAAGACTTCGGGGTCGACGTGAGCGCGGACGCACCCGTCGAGGAGGCTGGGTCGCCTGAAGTGGAGGCACCCCAACCGATATCGGAACGGGAACCGTCAGTCACCGAGCCCTCAACGCCCACGAAGCCCGTCCGACAGCGCGGGGTTCGAACAGCGAAGCCCGTGCCCAAGAAAGCCCCACTACCCGAATTCAAGCACGCCGAGTCCGAGGCCTGGCAACCTGCACGACTCTTCTCTGTGATCGGCGTCGGAACCGGTGAGGAACAAGAGCGTCGAACGACGTCGGCATTGGTTTCCACGATGCAAGCGGTTCCCATGTTTGCGCGGGCAGTTTCGTCCCGTGTGGGGGCACCGGCCGGCTCGTTCGAGGGATACGTCGAAGTTCCCTACGTCAAAGGTGAATCTCGGGTGATCCCGGATGCGGTGTGGCGCATCGCCCGCGGAAGTCGACTCTGGACCGGCTTGCTCGAGGCAAAGACTGGAGCAGGCACCCACACCCGAGAGCAGCTCGAGAACTATCTCGACGTCGCCAAGAAAAACAAGTACGACGTCGTGATCAGCCTGTCCAACGACTTGCCTGCCGGCGCCGGCGAATTACCCGTCGAGGTGGACAAGCGCAAGCTCACCAAAGTCGCGTTACGGCATCTCTCCTGGGCAGAAGTCATCCACGAGGCACGGATGGTGCTCTCGCACGGCGGAATCGACAATCCACTGCAAGGTTGGATTCTCAGCGAGTTTCTCCGGTACATCGAACATCCCAAGTCCGGGGCCGCGGAGTTCGTCGACATGGGTCGGCACTGGGTATCGATACGCGATTCCGTGGGTGCCGGAACGCTCCGTCCTGGAGATCCGAAAGCAGCGGCGGTTGCTCAGTCATGGATCGCGCTCGCGCGGAACCTCGCGCTGCGGTTCACCGCAGATCTCGGTGTCGTCGTCAAACACGTGTTGCCCCGACGGGTAGTCAACGATGCGGATGCGCGTACCGCGCTGACGGTCAACGAATTGGCGAACGACGGCACCTTCAGCGCCACCCTCCGAATCCCCGACGCCGCCGGAGAGCTACGGGTTACTGCTGATTTGAGAACCAACAAAGTGAGCTGCAGTACGACGGTTTCTGCACCCGACGAAGGTACTTCGGGAAAACGAGTCACCTGGGCTTTGCGTCAGTTGAAGAATGCTCCTGCCGACTTGTTGGTCGAAGCGTTGTTCACCGGCCCGGCCTCGTCGACGTGCGAGACCATTGCATCCGCTCGCACAACGCCACGCCTGTTGACGGACGGTCAAGGCGGCCAACTCAGTTCATTTGTACTGACGCAGTCCTTCACTCTCGGCAGCAAGCGTTCGGGTACTGCTGCGAGTTTTATCAACAGTGTGACCAGTTCGGCCGAAACCTTCTACTCCGAAGTCGTTCAACCGCTCCGTGAATGGGTCCCCGCTGCCCCGAAAGCGTCCGATCTCCCTCGCGACGAACAAGTCGACAACGAAGACTGACAATGGACGAGATAGTCATTGAACGCGCAACGAATGAGGATGCCGCGGAAATCCTTGTTCTACAACGCTGTTGCTGGGTTTCGGAAGCAATCTCCAACAACAGCATGGACATTCCCCCACTCCACGAGGACCTTCCCACGGTCCGGGCCTGGGTTCAGGAGTCGACCGTCTGGACTGCACGGCGCAGCGGACGGCTCGTCGGGGCCGTTCGAGGTAAAGCGGACGGAACCGCTTGGCAGATAGGGCGTCTCATGGCGGCTCCGGACTTGGCGGGTAACGGCCTCGGCCGGCGCCTCCTGCAGCACGTGGAACAGAATGCTCCGGCACACATCACCAGTTTCGAGTTGTTCACTGGAAGCAAGAGCGTGCGGAACATTCGCCTGTACACCCGGGCGGGTTACGTGCAGTTGCCGCCGGACCCCAGTCACATTCCCGGAGTTGCCTACCTGTCCAAGCCGAACTTAACCGCCTCAGCTTGAACGGCAATACTGATGTGTGTGGTGAACATTCGCGTCGCAGCGCAGACAGAATTGCCGTTCTTACGTGAGAACGACTCGCACATCGCAGACGAGGAACTCGTGTCGGTGGTCCGACGCGGCCGGATACTCGTCGCCGAGGACAGCGGTAATCCAATCGGATGGCTCCGTTGGGGCCTGTTCTGGGACGAGATTCCGTTCATGAATATGCTGACCGTCCTGTCTTCGAACCGCGGCCAAGGCATCGGGAGCGCGTTGGTCAGATACTGGGAAACACAGATGCGCCGTGCGGGATATTCGACGGTTCTCACCTCCACGCTCGCCGACGAATCAGCCCAGAACTTCTATCGCGCAATGGGATACGTCGACGCAGGAGTTTTGCTACTTCCCGGCGAGCCCTCCGAAATCTTTCTACGCCGAGAACTCGACACGGCGCCCGAGATGACAGATCCCCACATTACCCGCGAGTAATATATGGTGGTCGTCACACCGCGATCTCAGGGTGGGGCGTGGCACACCAATGTGGAGGACGAGTATGTCGTCAAGGGTCTTGTCTCGCACAGTTGTCGGAGTACTCGCTGTCGCACTGACAGGCGTCGGCGCACCGGTAGCGCTCGCACAGCCGGCTCTTGCCCAGTCCCCTGATGACGGTTTCTACAGCTACGACGGCACGACGCCCCTCTCGTCGTACGCTCCCGGCGCAGTCCTCGAGACTCGCACCGTGCCGTACACCGTGCTCAACATCCCGACCCCGATACAGGCAGTCCAGGTTCTCTACCGATCAACCGACGCCCTGGGACAGCCGTCCGCCAACGTCACCTCGATCCTGCGCCCGGCCAACGCTCAACCGGACAAAGTTGTTTCGTACCAATCCTTTTACGATTCACTGAACCCCGACGACAGTCCGTCGCGGGCCATCGCGGGTAACACCCCGATCGGTGACTGGACGCCGAGTGGACGCAACTTCAACATCGGCGGAACCTTCACGAGCATCGAAGCGGCTCTGTTCGGGCCGCTCTTCGCGCTGGGCTACACGATCGTCGTCCCGGACACCGAAGGCCCGGATGCGAACTTCGCTGCCGGACCCGAATACGGGATGATGACGCTCGACGCTCTGCGTGCCGCTCGAGATGTCCCGGAAACCGGAATCACCGACGACGCCGAGATCGCACTGATGGGGTACTCCGGCGGAGCGATCGCCACCAACTGGGCTTCGATCCTCGCTCCCGCGTATGCACCGGAGATCAACGACAACTTGATCGGTGCCGCGCAGGGCGGCGTGCTGGTCAATCCGGCCAACAACCTTCGCTACGCGAGCGGAAGCATCGGGTGGGGCGGCGTTGTCGGCATGGCAGTCGTCGGCGTTGCGCGTTCGTACGACATCGATTTCGGAAAGTATCTCAGCGACCGTGGACGCGACGTCATGGCTCGACTCGAAGACGCGTCCATCGGCAATGTGCTGGCGCAATACCCCGGATTGACCTGGCAGGATCTGGTCAAACCCGAGTACGCCGATCCCAATACGGTTCCCGAGTACGTCGATGTCGTGAACAAGATCAACATGGGCACCGCGGCGACACCGACCATTCCGATGTTCATCGCGCAGGCAGCCAACGGCACCATCGAGGGCACCCAACCCGGCGGCCCCGGCGTCGGAGCAGGAGACGGCGTCATGATCACGGGCGATGTCCGCACCCTCGCACGCAAGTACTGCGACGCCGGCCTGGCGATTCAGTACGACCAGTACGACACCATCAGCCACTTCCTCGGCGCCATGCTCTGGCTCCCCGGTGCGCTCGCCTGGGTCGACGACCGATTGAACGGCAAGCCTGCACCGTCCAACTGCGCGAACATCGCACCGGGGAACTCACTTGCGCCGCAGGAACATGCGCGCTAGCTGACAGAGACCTCGAATCTACTTCGACGGCTCCACCTCCCACCGAACGTGAGTCACCAACGGTTCCAGGCTCAACCGGCTGACGGCGGATTCCAGGAGTCCGTCGTCACGCTCCGCAGCAGCCAGTTCGGCCACCACCCGCACGCGGTCGCTGTCCGGGATATCGAAGGACTGCACTGACCGAAGTTGGAACTCCGGCCTCGAAATGGACTGCACGGTAAGCCCTCTGATGTGAGCTTCGGCGTCGCCATGGCAGGTCACCTCGAAGGTGTAGTCCGCGGGCGGTTCCTCGCGTCCGGTGCGGGCAGGCTGGTGATCCATCATCCGACCCAACGGCCTCAACAGTGTGTTCGCCAACATGATCGCGCCGGCCCCGAACACCGCGACCCAGTACATTCCGCCGCCGGCCAGTGCGCCGACGGCGGCCGTGGCCCACAGAGTTGCGGCGGTGTTCAGGCCAGTGACCGAGGCCCCCTGCTTCATGATCACTCCAGCACCGAGAAAACCGATCCCCGAGACGATCTGCGCCGCGACGCGCGTCGGATCAGCGTCCGGCCCCTGAAAGCCGTACGCGCCCATGATGACGAAAAGAGTCGCACCCAAGCTCACCAACGCGTTGGTTCGCAGACCCGCCATCCTTGCGCGCCATTGCCTTTCGATCCCGACGGCAGCACCGAGGACGAGCCCGAGCGCTATCCGCACAAGGATGACGTGGATTTCCACGGTGAACTCCTAGAGCCAGGTCGCGAATCGACGGATGAACATTCCCTTGGCCACCTGCGTGACGACGCAGTATGCCGCGAGAGTGAGGACCAGCCACGGGAAGTAGTTCCACGGCAGTGAAACCAACCCGAGGGAATGACCCCAGGACGTGAACGGGAACACCAGCGCGAAGACGCAGGCGGCGCCCGTGCTGAGCAGTACCGGCAGCGATGCACGCGACTGGATGAACGGGATCTTGCGGGTGCGGATCATGTGAACGATCAGCGTCTGCGAGATCAATGACTCGATGAACCAACCCGATTGGAACAGGGCTGCGTGCTCGGGAGAGTTGGCGGCGAACACGAACCACATCAGCGCGAACGTCGAGATGTCGAAGATCGAACTGATCGGGCCGATGAACACCATGAACCGACGCAGGCTCTTGGTCTCCCACTTCCGCGGCTTCGCGAGGAAGTCGTCGTCGACGCGGTCCCACGGGATCGTGAGCATCGAGAGATCGTAGATCAGGTTCTGCAACAACAGAACTACGGGAATCATGGGGATGAACGGCAGCAAGGCGCTTGCGACGAGCACCGAGAACACGTTCCCGAAGTTCGACGACGCAGTCATCTTGATGTACTTCTGGATGTTCCCGAAGGTCCGACGCCCTTCGATGACTCCCTGTTCGAGTACACCGAGGTCCTTCTCCAGCAAGATGATGTCCGCGGATTCGCGCGCGATGTCCGCTGCGGTGTCGACAGAGATGCCGACATCCGCCGCCCGCAGTGCGGGTGCGTCGTTGACACCGTCGCCGAGGAAGCCGACCGTGTGGCCGACCCGGCGTAGCGATTCGACAATGCGTGCTTTCTGCATCGGATCCGTCTTTGCGAAGACAGTTGTCCGTTGCACCAACTCGTCGAGGGCCTCGTCGCTCAACGCTTCGATCTCAGTCCCGGATACCACGGTTCCCACATCGATACCGACTTTGCCGCAGACGGTTTCGGCTACCAGTTCGTTGTCACCCGTCACCACCTTGACGGCGACGCCATGGTTCGCGAGCGCTTCGATCGCCCCGGCCGCAGATT
The DNA here is from genome assembly GCF_053470465.1 of Rhodococcus sp. GB-02. NCBI lineage: Bacteria > Bacillati > Actinomycetota > Actinomycetes > Mycobacteriales > Nocardiaceae > Rhodococcus > Rhodococcus sp. GB-02. The sequence continues at coordinate 989,949 of NZ_JBPUKE010000001.1, read as the reverse complement.
CCTTCGGCGGGTCGAGGAAGGCAAGCAACCCGACCAGGGTCATGCCTTCTTCGTCGGCAGTGGAGTATTCCCGTCGCTGCTCGTCGGCAACGACCTTGGTTGCCACCGCAAGCACTCGCTTGCCCTGACCGTTCAGCTCCGCGACCAGACGGTCGACGCGGGCCAGCCATCCCGGTGTCAACTGGTGGGTGACCCCGTCCAGTTCCACCGATTCGCAGACCGAAAGGAGCTCTTCCACTGCACCTTTGGTGACAATCAGATCGGCGTCGCCGTGGTCGACCACCACGGAGAGTCGACGGCGCTTGAAGTCGAAGGGAATCTCGTCCACCAACCCGTGCCGACGCGAGATCTCCTCGACCACTTCGGGACCGGCGGCTTCGATCACCGCGTCGTCGAGAAGACTGCGCAATCCGGTCTGATTCACGGAATTGACCGCCGCGAGCCGCAACACGTCCTCGGACTTACGTCCAGCGGTATCGAGATGCTCACCGAGAACGATACGGTCCTCGGTGAGAGTTCCGGTCTTGTCCGTGCACAGAACGTCCATAGCGCCGAAGTTCTGAATCGCGTTGATCTGCTTGACGATCACCTTCTTGCGCGACATGTGCAGCGCACCCTTGGCCAGATTCGCAGTCACGATGAGCGGCAACATTTCCGGTGTCAACCCCACTGCGGTGGCGACGCCGAAGAGTAGTGCCTGGCTCCAGTCCTTGGTCAGTCCGTTGATGATGAACACCGCGGGAACCATGATCAGCATGAACTTGATCAGCAGGTAGCTGACGCTGCGCACCCCGACGTCGAAGCTGGTTTCGGGTCGCTTGGACGCCAATTGTGCTGTCATGGCACCGAAGTAAGTCCGCTTGCCGGTGTGTACCGCAACGGCGGTGCCGCTGCCCGACACGACGGAAGTACCCATGAATCCGATGTTCTCGGCTTCGAGCAGTCGATCGACGTCGATCCCCGAGGATGGTTCCGCCGACTTCTCGGCCGGCATCGATTCACCGCTGAGCATGGACTGATTGATCTGTAGATCTTTGGCCCGGATGATGCGGACATCGGCCGGGATCATGTCGCCGGCGGCAAGCTGGACTACATCACCTGGCAGTAGTTGCTCGATCGGAATCTCCGCCGTGACCACAGTGTTGTTGATCTTGCGGGTGGCTGCAACTGTTGTCGTGACCATCGCCTTGAGCGCCTCGGCGGCCCGACTCGAACGGTATTCCTGCCAGAACCTCAGTGACACACTGACAAAGATCATCAACCCGAGGGTGATGATCCCCTCGTAGGAAGGTCCGTCTTCCGGGTCCGCCCACACCACGTCGGTCGCGACCATGATCAGGGCGAGGAACACCAGGATCAGGATGAACGGGTTCTTGAACGCCCCCGCGAACTGCACGATTGCCGGGGCCGGGCGGTCGTGGCGGACGTCGTTGCGCCCGTATTGCCGGCGAAGATCGTCGATCTGATCCTCACGAAGCCCGTTGGTCGTCGTGGTCAGATCTGCGAGAACGGTGCGGGTGTCCGCGGTCGAGTAGTCGACCAATTCCTGTGCGCTTTCCTTGGCCAGGACTGTTGAATGTGTTTGTTGTGCATTGTTTCTCGTGGGCCGTGGCCGCAATGCGAGAACGGAAAATGACATGACGAATCTCCTCGGCTGCCCGAACACATCAGACCATGTCAGTGCATCAGGGCAGCAGAATGCGCTGAACGACAACGAAAGTCGTCAGCGGACGCGGCAAAGCCGCGCAGATGAAACCGAGGGTGCAAAAAGGTCAGAGGCTGACGAGCGAAAGACCGGGGTGAGCACCGTCGGTAAGAGCAGAGGGCTGGGTCGAATATCGACTCGGCGGGTCGTCCACGATGGTCACCTCCTGAAAGTTCGGGGCGTCTGATGACGCCACACGATTGCATGCGCACAGCACACGCCAGGAGAACCGAATATCGACGTACTCTCGCCTTCGCCGGAAGAAACCGGCATCAAGCTGCGAAAACACCTCCACGTCCGAGTTTTGGCACTGCACGACGTGTCCCGATCCAAACCGGGAAGCCACTTTGGATCACCCCTTAAGCCGGGGAGATCTGTCCTAACCTTGGGCGTCTCTCGACGTCGTGAGATCAGTGGCCTGTGTTCGTGCAGAAGCCTCACCTAACGAGGTACTGCACCCAGAGGGTAGTTCTCAAATCTGTTGCCTGTCAACCGAGCAACTCAGACGGCGGGCAATCCCGCCCGTGCGACTGCACCGGCGAAGAGTGCCGTCACAGCGGCGCCCATCACGCTCTGGTCAACTTCTTCAGGATCCACGGAGTGCTCGAGGACGAGCCCGGATATCAAGGCCATCAACGAGATTGCGGTGGTTCGCACATCGAAAGAATCGTCCACTCCCCATTCCCGGGCACGTTCGCCGATCAACTCCACCAACTGACTGCGCAAGTGGCGACGCTCACGCAAGTATGCCTGAGCGATCTGCGGATCACGCCCGGCGAGGACTCCGAATTCGAGAACGAGCAGTGACCATCCCGGATCGTCGACCATCCACGTTGCAATGGCCTCGCCGCCTTTGCCCGCCGCGTCGGACGGGTTCATCCCGGCGATCTCGGCGAGCACACGGCCGGCCAGTTCGAGAGACCGTTGCGCGAACAGTTCGGCGAACAGATCTTGTTTCGACTCGAAGTTGGAGTAGACAGCCCCCTTGGTGAAGCCCGCTCGGCGAGCAACTTCAGTGAGACGTGCAGCACTGAATCCGCGCTCCGCAAACTCTTCCGCCGCAGCGTCGAGCAGTCTTTGCCGCACCACGTCACGTCCGGGGCGGGTTACCGGAGTCCAGTCCGGTTGACGAGATTCAGTCACGATACCTAGAGTATTCAATACCTCGGGTATTGACAAGCTCTTTACTTTCGACAAGATCAGGACTCTTTCGTGACCACTACGCATCCGGCACACGCCGCACCAGACAACAGCCCCACCCACGACGAACACCACCACGACAATCTGCTGGTGAAATACGGCGCACCCAAGGTGATGGCCGCGTTGTTCGTCGGCGTGCTCCTGCTGCAGATGGGCTTCATCCTCAGCTACGTCGCCGCCTTCCATCAGCCGACTCCGCGAGACATCGAAATCGCGGTCATCGCCGATCAGGGCACACCCGACGGCATGGATCAGCAGATCGCCGACAAACTCAACGCCATCGACGGCAGCCCGCTCGACGCTCAGGTGATCGACAGCACGGCGACCGCTCGCCGCATGATCAACGACCGCGAGATCCAGGGCGCCTTTGTCATCAACCCGGCCGGACCGGACACCCTGATCACCGCGAGCGCGGGCGGCAGTTCCATCGCGACGTCACTCGAAGCGGTTTTCACGAAGGTCGAGGCGACACAGGACCGACAGTTCGTCGTACGCGACGAGATCCCCGTCGGAGCACACGACAACCGCGGCCTCTCCGGCTTCTACCTCTCGGTCGGCTGGGTCGTCGGCGGCTATCTACTCGCGGCAGCCATCGGACTGTTCATCGGCGCGCCGAAGACCCTCCGCCAGGCAAGCGCACACACCGGCGTGATCGCGATCTACTCGATCATCTCGGGAGCCCTCGGCGCCCTCATCACCTCACACGTGCTCGGAACTTTCGCGGGCCACTGGTTCCCGCTCTGGATCCTGGGAACAGCCGTGGTGTTCGGCACTGCCATGTTCACACTCGGATTGCGTGCCGCCATCGGCGTTCTGGCAGTCCCGTTGGCTATCGCCGTCTTCGTGATCCTCGGCAATCCCAGTGCGGGAGGCGCATTCGGCTCCAACGTGATTCCCTCGTTCTACGCCGCCATCGGCCGATGGATCACACCCGGCGCCGGCACCGAGGGCGTCCGGAGCATCGTCTACTTCAACAACGTCGGCGTCGGCCAGCCTGCCCTGACGCTCTTCCTGTACGCGCTGATCGGTGCGGTCATGCTCTTCGGCTTCACGATCCGTCGTAACCGAAAGTCCACCGACACGACGCCGACTCCAGCTGTGGCGAACGCCGACTAGTCCTAGTCTGAACTCATGACGAGCCTCCTCCACCCCAACGCCTCGCACGTCGCCGAAACACTGATCTCACGGGGTCACCACGGCGTCATCGTCACGCAGCCCGACGCCACGCACACCGCGGCCGAGGCAGCGGCGGCCGTCGGGGTGGAGGTAGGCGCGATCACCAAGTCACTGGTGTTCCTTCTCGACGACGATCCGGTCCTGCTGCTGGTCTCCGGCGCACATCAGGTCAACCTGAAGACCACCGGCGAACGCCTCGAAGGCAAGCTCACGCGGGCGCCGCTGGAAATGGCGAAGTCCGCGACGGGCCAGCCGATCGGTGGGGTCGCTCCGCTCGGACATCCCACCAACCTGCCCACGTACATCGATACTGCCCTCGAGCAGTACCCCGAGTTGTGGGCTGCTGCCGGGCACCCGAACACAGTCTTTCGCACGACGTACTCCGAACTCCTCCGAATCACCGCCGGCCTCGCCGTCGACATGGACTGAAGCGCTCCCGGGCAGGCCGGTCCGAACCCACTCGTACGTGCGTCCACCTATAGTTGGACGCACCATGTGCACTGCAACAAGGACCCCGGCCGGCAACCACTGGCGACGACGGCACGTAGATCTGTGCCGCACCGACGCATGTCTGTGTATGCCGAGCGCAGTCACCTCGACCACACCGCACACCTCGAGTTCCAGCCGGAGAGTTCCCGTTGTCTGACAAGCCGAATGCCGTTTCCAGCCACACCACCCCCGACGTCCCCGAAGTAGCGGCGACGCCCGAGTTGTCCACCGGCATCTGCGCCGGCGACTACCGCGCAGCGCTTCGCCGCCACCCCGCCGGTGTCACCGTCGTGACCCTCGATTCGGGTACCGGCCCGGTGGGTTTCACCGCCACGTCGTTCTCGTCCGTCTCCCTCGAGCCGCCGCTCGTCTCGTTCAACATCGCGGAGACGTCGTCGAGCATCAATGCACTCAAGGCCGCCGAGTCCTTGGTTATCCACCTTCTCGGCGAACATCAGCAGCATCTGGCCCAGCGCTTTGCGCGTAGCGCCGATCAGCGTTTTGCAGACGAGTCGCTGTGGGCAGTGCTCGACACCGGGGAGCCGGTTCTGCACGGCACCCCCAGCTGGATGCGCGTCAAGGTCGACCAGTTGATCCCTGTCGGCGACCACACGCTGGTCATCGGACTCGTCACGCGGGTTCACGCCGAAGAGGACGACGAATCCGCTGCCGCACCGCTGCTCTACCACGAGGGCAAGTACTACCGCCCCACTCCGTTAGGTCAATAGACAACTGTGCGCCTTTATTAACCGCCCGCGGTTAATAAAGGCGCACAGCAAGTTACAGCGCTACGTACTTGGTATCGAGGTACTCGTCGATACCCTCGGTTCCACCTTCACGACCGAAGCCCGATTCCTTGACACCACCGAACGGCGCCGCAGCATCGGAGATCGCGCCGCGATTGACGCCGACCATGCCGGTGTCCAGCTTGGCCGAGACGCGCATCGCCCGGTCGATGTCGCGGGTGTAGAAGTACGCCACGAGGCCGTATTCGGTGTTGTTCGCAGCCGCGATCGCTTCGTCTTCAGTGTCGAAACCGACCACTGCCGCAACGGGTCCGAAGATCTCTTCCTTCAGCAGGCGCGCATCGGCGGGCACCTGATCCAGAACGGTCGGGGTGAAGAAGAAGCCGGCTCCTTCGGGCGCCGATCCACCGGTGCGAACGCGAGCGCCCTTGGACACGGCGTCGTCGACGAGTCCGGTGACGGTTGCGAGTTGCTTGGTGTTGATCAGCGGGCCGATGTTGGTGCCCTCGGCGTCACCGGCGCCCACCTTCAAGGCCGCAACCTTGGCGGTGAACTTGTCGGTGAACTCCTCGCGCACCGAGTTGGCGACGTAGATGCGGTTGGCCGCGGTGCAGGCCTCGCCGCCGTTACGCATCTTCGCGAGCATTGCGCCGTCGACAGCTGCGTCGATGTCGGCGTCGTCGAAGACGATGAACGGCGCATTGCCACCCAGTTCCATCGACGTGCGGAGCAGCTTGTCAGCAGCATTGCGCACCAACAGCTTTCCGACGCCAGTGGAGCCGGTGAAGGTGACCTTGCGCAGACGCGCATCTTCCATCAGCGGTCCACTGATGGAGGCCGCGTCGGACGTCGGGAGGATCGAGAGCACACCGTCGGGCAGACCAGCATCGGCGAACACCTGACCGAGGAGCTGCATGGTCAGCGGCGTGTCCTCGGCGGGCTTGACGATGATGGTGCAACCGGCAGCCAGCGCCGGTCCGATCTTGCGTGTGCCCATTGCGAGCGGGAAGTTCCACGGGGTGATCGCGAGGACCGGTCCGACGGCTTCCTTGGTGACCAGGATGCGACCGTTGCCGGCCGGAGCCTGCGTGAAACGGCCACCGATGCGGACTGCTTCCTCACTGAACCAGCGCAGGAATTCGCCGCCGTAGTTGACCTCACCGCGGCTCTCTGCCAACGACTTACCCATTTCCAGGGTCATCATCAGCGCGAAGTCCTCGGCCCGGGCGTGCAGCAATTCGAAGGCGGTGCGCAGGATCTCGCCGCGTACACGTGCCGGAGTGGCCGCCCAGTCTTCCTGCGCCGCAGCGGCGAGGTCGAGCGCGCGGATACCGTCGGCAGCGGTGGCGTCGGCTACCTGGGCGAGTTCCTCACCCGTCGCCGGGTTGTAGACCGCGAAGGTCTTCTCGGCCGGGACGAGCTTGCCGCCGAGCCAGAGACCCTGGGGTACCGAGTCGAGAAGATCCGAGACGTTCGACATGTCAGTTCCCCTGTGCTGCAGAGCGGATAGCGGTCTCGAGGACGGTCAACGCGTCGTCGAGCAGCTCCTCGGAGATGACCAGCGGCGGTAGCAGACGGATGACGTTGCCGTACGTACCGCAGGTGAGGATCACGACGCCGGCAGCGAGGCACTCGGCGGCGATCTTCTTGGTGATGTCGGCGTCCGGCTCCTGTCCACCGGGCTTGACCAGCTCGATGGCGAGCATGGCGCCGCGACCGCGAACGTCACCGATGACGTCGAGTTCCTTTGCCAGTGCGTTCATTCGGCCGACGACGGTCGATTCGATGGTGCGCGCACGGCCGCAAAGGTCGAGCTCACGCATCTGATCGATGGATGCCAATGCAGCGGCGCAGGCGACGGGGTTACCGCCGTAGGTGCCACCGAGGCCGCCGGGGTGGACGGCGTCGATGAGCTCGGCGCGGCCCGTGACAGCGGCGAGCGGCATGCCGCCGGCGATTCCCTTGGCGAGCGTGACCAGGTCGGGGACGATGCCCTCGTGATCGCTGGCGAACCAGGCGCCGGTACGCGCGAAGCCTGCCTGAACCTCGTCGGCGATGAAGACGACGCCGTTCTCCTTGGCCCACGCGACGAGCGTCGGGAGGAATCCTTCTGCGGGAACGATGAATCCACCCTCGCCCTGAATCGGCTCGATGAGGACGGCGGCCGTGTTGGCAGCGCCGACCTGCTTCTCGATCATCGTGATGGCGCGCTGTGCGGCCTGCTCACCCGTGATCTTGGAGCCGTCGACATTGAGGCCCTCGCGGTACGGGTAGGACATCGGGACGCGGTAGACCTCGGGGGCGAACGGACCGAAGCCACTCTTGTACGGCATGGACTTCGAGGTCAGTGCCATCGTGAGGTTGGTGCGGCCGTGGTATGCGTGGTCGAAGACGACGACTGCGTCGCGACCGGTCGCGTGACGGGCGATCTTGACTGCGTTCTCGACGGCTTCTGCGCCGGAGTTGAACAGCACGGAACGCTTCTCGTGGTCACCGGGGGTGAGCTCGGCGAGACGCTCGGCGACCTCGACGTAGCCCTCGTACGGAGCGACCATGAAACAGGTGTGGGTGAAGTGTGCGACCTGATCCTGAACTGCGGACACGACGGCCGGGTTCGAGGCGCCGACGCTGGTCACCGCGATACCGGCACCGAGGTCGATCAGCGAGTTGCCGTCGACGTCGACGATGACTCCGCCGTCTGCGTCGGCGACGTAGACCGGGAGGGTGGATGCGACGCCTGCGCCGACGACCTTCTTACGCCGTTCGGCGAGCGCAGCCGAGCGCGGGCCCGGGAACTCCGTGACGATGCGACGCTCCTGCGGAAGCCGGTATTCGATTGCACTCATGTGACCACCCTCTCGGTTGTGTATTGCATTCGAGTATGCGACGCGCGAAGCACCGCAAGCACTGCCGAAATGGATACCCGAAGGTTCGGGACTACTCCATATCGGCAACGACAGCTAGCCTTGATCGGGTGACGGTTCCGATCTCGTGGCTCTTGCGCCAGAAACACCTCTCACTGGCTCTGCTCACCGACCGAGCAGCTGCCACCCACCCCGTCACGTTTGCGCAGGCCACAGAGCTGACGGACCCCACCCCGTGGCTTTCCGGCGGCGAATTAGTCCTCACCACCGGGCTGGCACTGGTGGGCGCGGACGCCAACGACTACAGCGAGTACATCGACCGTCTAGCCGCCGCAGAAGTATCGGCTCTGGGTTTCGGGACCGGCCTTTCCCACGAGAGTGTGCCCGCAGACCTGATTGCCGCTGCCCGCAACCGGGGACTCCCCCTGCTGGAAGTGCCGTTCACGACCCCGTTCGCGGCGGTCACGCGCGCGGTGATGACCCGTCTGAGCCAGCAGGAATACGAATCGGTACTCCGCGCGGCAGAAGTGCAGACACGCATCACCCGGGTTGCGCTACGCGGAGGCGTGTCGGCCATCGTGCGCGAACTGGCCACGGCCACAAAAACTTCGGTGGCGTTTGTCGGAGATCGGATCACCGCGGTGCATCCGGCAAACCAGAAGTCGCTGATCACCGAGGTTCGCGCAGTCGCGACCACCACCCGCGATCCCAATGCTCCGGCGTCGATTTCGCAGAGCACGCCCGAACGGACGCTGACACTGTCCCCGGTCGGCGTCACCGACAGTTGGCACGGCTACCTCGCCATGGCGGGCGCTGGACCCCTGAGCAATATCGACAGGGTGCTGCTCGGACATGCCGTCTCGCTGCTCACGCTCGAACTCGAGAAACCGGTTCGACTACGGGCCGAGCGAACTCGACTCAACGCCATGGCTTTCGGGCTCTTACTCGACGGTCGAATCCCCGAGGATGGTGTGCCGTCGTACTTGGACGAAGCGAGCGACACGCACGGCAACATTCGTGTCGTCCACGTTCGCGGGTCCGGACTCGGCCCCGTTCTTCGCGAACTCGACAACGCTCTCGCGCGAGCAGGCCGGCCGTTGTTCGCGCAATCCGAGGACGGTTCGCTGACTGTCCTCCTTCGCGGAACCGACACAATCGATACTGCCAAAACACTACTGGCGCAACTCTCCCCCACCGAGGCGAAGACGGTGCGTGCCGGAATCAGCACCCCTCACCGTCTTCTGGACGCACCGCGCGCACTCGTCCAGGCCCGCGCCGCGGCCAATCTCACGACGGCCACTGCCCGCATTCTCGAGTTCGACGCTCTGAGTGGTTCGACGATTCTGGCATCCGAGCCTGCCCGCGAGGCACTGATCGCAATGGCTGCGGACACCATCCCGGTGCTGACGGAACACGACCAGGCACACGGGACCGCGCTGGTCGCGTCTTTGCGCGCCTATCTCGAGGCAAACGGCCAATGGGAATCGGCCGCAGCCGAACTCGGTGTTCATCGGCACACCCTCCGAGGTCGCATCGCACGCATCGAGGAACTGCTGCAATGCGACCTCGGACAGGCCAGGGTCAGAGCCGAACTGCTGCTATCGCTACTCGCCTGGGAGGGCCGCTGAACGCTCCGCGGCATGCACCGAAGCGAAACTGGACGCACCGCGAACGAGTAGTTCGAGTTCGGCGTCGACCGTGCAGAGACGGGCGGTGTCCAGCGCTCCACCGCGGCTCACGCTCGACATCAAAGCCGTGAACCGGCGCACCGCTTGCGGATTGGCGGCGATCCACAACTCGACCACCTCCGGAATACCTTCTCCGAGCGCTCCGGACACGAGGTCCGCGAAACGCGCCGTCAACCTGGCATGGACGGCAGCGCTGCCCATGACCTCCCAATGCGAGGCACCGACGGCAACGTCGACGCCCCCGAGAACGTCGCCCAGATCGAGGGTGTCGGAGAGTTCCCGATAGATCGCGGCCGCGGCCTGAACCGTCGTATTCTCCTGCAACGCAATGTCAGCCAGGGCGAGCGCCCCGAAAGACGCCTCGATGCGGTCGCTTGCCGACAGCCCTTCGGTGAGAGCCCGCACGGGCGCGGCCCATCGATCGATGTCGGCTCGCGGGTTCACGGTGAACCGGCCGGCTGCTCCCGGACGACGCAACACCCAGCTCATCTCGGATTCCAACAACTGCTGCAAGCGATCGAGAGCCTGCAACTGCTCGGTGGCGCGGAGCTCCGAGTTCAAGATCTCGCGCCGAAGTTCCTCGGTGCCGAGCACTTCGCTGACCACCGCGTAGGCCAGAGCCGCTTCCGGACTGCGGACTCCGAGGTGTTCCTCGAGCCGGAACAGCACGCCGGGGCCGACGCGGTTGACCAGTTCGTCGACCACCGAGGTGATGATGATGTCGCGGCCCAACCGATGTGCGCGGACCGCGTCCGGTGCTGCCTCGACGACGGAGAGCGGGAAGTACTGGGGAAGGCGATCGGCGAAGATCTGATTGTCCGGGACGGTCGACGCCCCCAATTCCGCCGTCAGCACGTTCTTCGACTGCGCCACCAGCACAGCAAGTTCCGGTCGCAGGAGACCCTGCCCGGCTCGAGCCCTGACCGCCAGCGCCTTGGCGTCCGGCAATGATTCTTCGAGGCGCTTCATCGCGCCCGCCGAGACCAGGTTCTCGATCAACCGTTCGTGCTGATCGAGTAGGGCGGGAGCGCGGTGCTCGGCCAGGCTGATCGCGAGGGTCTGATCTTCACTGGCCTCGAGTACTGATGCGGCAACCTCGTCCTGCGCCGCCGCGAGTAGTTCATTGCGCGAGGTCGCGTCCAACTCTGCAAGTGCGATCTTGATGTTGACCTCACGGTCCGAGGTAGCCACGCCTGCCGCGTTGTCGATGAAGTCGGCGTTGATTCGGCCACCGCCAGCGGCATATTCGATGCGGGCACGCTGGGTGAAACCGAGATTGCCGCCCTCACCCACGACGGTTGCACGCAACTCGTCCGCGCTGACGCGAACAGCGTCGTTGGACGGATCAGCTGCGTCGACGTTGCTTTCGGTCGATGCCTTCACGTAGGTGCCGACGCCACCGTTCCACAACAGGTCCACCGGAGCGCACAGGATCGCTCGGATCAGTTCCTGCGGAGTCAGCTTCTCCTCGGCGATACCGAGGACCTGACGCGCCTCGAGCGGAAGACGGATCGACTTCGCGCTGCGTGGCCAGACGCCACCGCCAGGCGACATCACGGTGCGGTCGAAGTCGTCCCAGGACGAGCGCGGCACGGTGAAGAGACGAGCGCGTTCGGCAAACGTCGTCTCGGTGTCGGGGTTCGGGTCGATGAAGATGTGGCGGTGGTCGAATGCCGCGACTAGACGGATCTTGTGCGAGAGCAACATTCCGTTACCGAACACATCGCCGGACATGTCACCGATGCCCGCGACGGTGAACGGATCGGTGTCGACGTCGAGGTCGCGCTCGGCGAAGTGGCGTCGAACCGCTACCCAGGCGCCGCGAGCGGTGATGCCCATCGCCTTGTGGTCGTAGCCGGCCGAACCGCCGGAAGCAAAAGCGTCGCCGAGCCAGAAACCACGCTCGACGGCGATGCCGTTCGCGACATCGGAGAACCGTGCGGTCCCCTTGTCCGCCGCCACGACGAGGTAGGAGTCTTCACCGTCGTACTCGATTACTTCTGCCGGGTGCACCGCTGCGCCGTCGACGATGTTGTCCACCACGTCCAGCAAGCCGCGGATGAAGGTGCTGTACGACTCCTGCACCTGCGCCGGGGTCGGTGACGACGTGCCCCGAACCACGAACGCACCCTTGGCTCCCGAGGGAACGATCGGCGAATTCTTCACGCTCTGGGTCTTCATCAGACTCAGAGCCTCGGTGCGGTAGTCCTCGTATCGATCCGACCAACGCAGGCCACCACGGGCGACGGAGGAGCTACGCAGATGCACGCCTTCGACATTGGGTGCGCTGACGTAGATCTCGCGGAAGGGAACGGTCTTCTGTGGGGTGGAGAGCAACTGCGAGTCGATCTTGAACGACGCGTACGGCAGCGGCTCGCCGGCCTCACCGCGCAGGTACCAGTTGGTGCGCAGAGTCGCCTGCAAGAATGAACGCACACCGCGCAAGACGCGATCCTCGTCGAGAGTGTCTGCACCGTCGACTGATTCGTCGATGGCCGCCGCCGCGGTGGCCACGGCCGTCTCACGCGAACCTGCTACTGCGGGATCGAAACGCGCGGTGAAGAGTTCGATTGCCTGCCGTACGAAGAGCGGCTTCGCTGCCAACACTCCGACGATGTAGCTCTCGGACAACCCGATACGAGCCTGAGCGAGGAAACGGCACGCAGCGCGCAGCAACTCTGCGTCGCGCCACGTGATGTCTGCTCGTCCGATCAGACTGGAGAATGCGTCCATCCGGGTCTGTCCGGCGATGACGGCTTCGAAGGCGTCCGCCATCTTCTCCAGCGCACTGCCGTCGAAGGTGCTCGGCTCGAAGGTGAAGTAGTGTGCCGAACCCAGAACGGTCGGAAGCGGGCGGTGCGTCGAAACTCGGAGTCCGAGGGACTCGAAATTCTCGCACAGATCGGAGAGGGAGGGCTCTCCGGACGGCCACAGCACCACACAGGTCAGATCGTCACTGTTCAGGGCATCGCTGTTCAAGTCGTCGCCCTGACGGAAGACGAGTCGCTGGCCCGCTGCTGCCAATTCGGCGACCAGTTCGAGCGCCGGGTCACCGGATCGATCACCGCCCGCGGGTCTCGATTCTGCAGCTGCGGTCTTGGTCGCCGATGATGTGCTCGCCATTGAACACCCTCCTGGAAATTATTGGATCCGAACACTTTCCAGTGTTGCGTGGATCACCGGAAAGAGGTCGTGCCCGATAGGAGTACCAACCCCCATCGGGCACGACATTTCGGCAGTTGCGGTGAGCTCAGTCGCCCAACCTGATCGGAGCGAGCTCCTCGAACACGTCGCCGGGTCCGGGATTCTCGGTAGGCGCAGCGCCGCCGAGATGGTTGACGACGCCCCACACCGCGTTGATCGCGGTCTGAATCGCGCCCTCGGCCCAGCCGGCAGTCCACGACACGTCGTCTCCGGCGAGGAAGATTCCCCGATGACGCGGTTCGAGATCATTCTGCACGAAGTGAGAGAACAGGCGCTCCTGGTACCGGTAGTGCCCCGGAAGGTTCGCCTTGAATGCACCCATGAAGTCGCGCTCGGTTTCCCACGACAGCGTCACCGGGCTCGAGATGATGTGGCTGCGGAAGTCCACGCCTGGGTAGATCTCTTCGAGAGAGCGCAGCATGATGTTCATGCGCTCGGTGGCGTCGAGCGCCAGCAGCTTCAGCGAATCGTCCGACCAGGTGTACGACAAGCAGATCAGGCCTGGCTTGCCTTCGCCCTGATCGAGCAGGTAGGTGCCGCGACTCATACGGTCGGTCAGTGTCATCGACACCGAATCACGGCCGGTCACGGGGTCCTTGTCCTTCCAGAACGGGCGGTCGACGAGAACGAACACCTTGGTCGAACCCATGTAGTGAGTGCGCTCGATCGCAGTCCAGTGATCGATCGGGAACAGATCGTCGTCACACCTGATGTTGTTGAGCAGCATCCAACTCTGCACTGTCACAACGGCACTCGCATACGTGCGAATGAAACCTTCGGAGTCCGTGACCGTGATGTTGCCGGGCTCGGTACGGCGGAGTTCGGTGACGCGGGGACGCGTCTCGCCGTCGTTGAGCGAAGCGACCGTCGTACCGGCAGGCCAATGCTCCATGTGCGCCGGGGCGCGGTTCCACAACCGCATCGGCAGCTGCTGCGATCCACCGACGATGCCGCGGTGGTCGTCGTCGGCGGCCGTGATGACCACACGAAGGATTTCGAGAATCGAGTTGGGGTAGTCGGTATCCCAACCACCCGTACCGAATCCGACCTGCCCGAACACTTCCCGCATGTGGAAGGACTTGAAGTGCTTCGACGCGGCGAGGAATCCGTAGAACGTCTGGTCGTCGTAGCGCACCACGAGGTCGTTCCAGATCCGCTTGATTTCTGCGGTGTCGCGGTCACGAATGGCCTGCTGCAACGGGATCAGATCGGCATGCTCTTCGAGAGTGCGCTGCCAGGCCTGCGCCACCTCGGTGTAGATCGGCGGCAGATCCTCGAGAGTGTGCGCGTAGTGGCTCTCACCCTTGAGATCGATGACCGTGCTCGGTGTGACCTCGGCAAGGGGATTGGGGAACTCTTCGGTCTGCAGACCCAGTTCGTTCAGGTAGTGGAACAACGTCGTCGACGACGGTGGGAAACGCATTGCGCCCATCTCGGCGACAACCCCGGGGTGCCCGTCGAACTCGACCGACCGCATCCGGCCACCGATCTGATCAGCTTCGTAGACAATCGGCTTGAGACCGACCTTGAGCAACTCGTAGGCCGCGATCATGCCGGAGAGTCCACCACCGATCACGGCAACTTCTGTACCCAGTGCCAGATCGGGCACCGAGCCGAGTCCCGCCGGACTGGAAACGTAGTCGTCGTACGGGAACGGAAAATCCGGTCCGAACATCGTGAGGGGCGGCTGCTTGCCGGGTTCCGAGGAACTGTCCGGAGCTACTGGGATGGTCATCTACGGTTCTCCTTGGAGACAGTCGTGACAGAAAGGTCTGGATACAGATCGAGGCGTCGATCGTCGAGATGCGTGTTGAGGGTGCGAGATTGCGAGACGGTGGCGGCGGCGATATCCGCGAAGAGCAATTCCCGGCCGCCCCCTGCCCGCGCCAACTCGGCACCGTCGGGTGCGATGGCGCACGAGAGACCGCAGTAGGTCAACTCGGTTTCGGCGCCGCAGCGATTGACGTAGGTGACAAACATCTGACTCTCGTATGCGCGGGCCGGAACCACTTGCTGCGCAATGTGTTCGTACGGAGTCATCAACCCCGTCGGCACGATGAGCCATTCGGTACCGGCGTCGGCATGGGCCCGAACCGCTTCGGGAAATTCCACGTCGTAGCAGATCAACAATCCGCAGCGGATGCCCTCGAAATCGAACCCGACCACCAGGGTCTCACCTGGCCGGAAATATTCGCGGTCGAGCGTGCCGAACAGGTGCGTCTTGCGGTAGTGCGCAAGCGAAGTGCCGTCGCGGTCCACCACCTGCACGCTGTTGTAGACGTCTCCCCCGTCGAGTTCGGGGTAACCGTAGACGACGGCAATGCCTGCACTGCGAGCCATCTCGGCGACGGAATCGAAGATCGGGCCGTCGGCCGGTTCCGCGCGCAGCGACACCAGTTCGCCGATGTCGTAGCCGGTTGCGGACATCTCCGGCGTCACCAGGATCTTCGCACCGGATGCCGCGGCCTCGCGGGCAGCGGTGTCGATAGCAGCGAGGTTGAACTCCACCGACGCAAAGGTGTCCGGGGTGGTGAGCGGACCTTGGAACAGTCCAACTCGAACTGAATCGACATGCATGGTGCGCTCCTTCAGGAGTTCCGTGACGCCAATTTTCGACGGAGTGTGTGACGGGGACAACTACCAGCGTGACGGGTGCCGCCAATCATGTCAACTCTTGTTTCCTAAGAATCAACATTCACGGATTCGAGTCTCACGAAGGCGACGCGCGTGGCCCTTCCGGCAATGCCGGATTCAAGACCCACAGAACCTTCGCCGGAACCGAGCCTTCGGCCTGAAAACTATGGTTGTGCGTCGGCGTGAATGTAAAGGAATCGCCCGCCGCAAGCACGACGTCTTCGGCATCGACGGCCTCACCGTTCGGATCCGTCCGACCGCCCTCGAACGAGACCCGCAAGCCGCCCTCCAACACGTGCACGAAGTTCACGTCGATCGGCAGACTGTAGAACTCCTGGCCACTTCCGCCGCCTGGTTCCAGCTCGCCGAGCAGCACCTGAATTCGGCGCTCGTTGGTAGGCGTGAGCAGGTACTCCGTCATCTTTTCGCCACCGAAGCTGATTTGCGGCATGGCGTCGGCGCGGACCACTTCACCGGCGGACGCATTCTCGAACAGGGATCCGACGGGGATCTCGAGCACTGCGCACACCTTGATCAGGGTCGCCACCGACGCGTTGACGTGATCGCGCTCGAGTTTCGAGAGGTACCCCTTCGTCACACCACATGCCTCGGCCAGGTCGTCGAGGGTCAACCGCTTCGACTGACGTGCCGCCTTGAGCCTCGCCCCGATGCGCGGTCCGACCGGCTCGACCGCTTCCTTCGCCTTGGCCACTGAACCCACTCCTTCACGACCGCCGTGTCCCTTTCAGGAAACAGGGGTTGACAACCGAGCCTCTTGAAGAAACCATACTTGCTCAGAGAGCTACATCACTGAAGGGCGCCCGGTGTGCGCCGAATCGAGAGCAGGGACCTCTGCACATGGCTACCAACAAACCCGGATCGTTCATCGGACCCGTCGACGCCACGCGCGTCCCCCGCTACGCCGAGCCGACCACTTTTGCGCGTCTGCCGCGCCTCGATGAGGTCTCGCGCGCCGACGTGACAATCCTCGGCATCCCCTTCGATTCGGGTGTCAGCTACCGACCCGGCGCTCGGTTCGGTCCGGGGCACATCCGCGCTGCGTCGAAGCTGCTGCGTCCGTACAACCCCGCGCTCAAGGTCTCGCCCTTCGCCAACCAGCAGGTAGCCGATTTCGGCGACATCGGCGTCAACCCCTTCGACATTCAGGAAGCTCTCACGACGGTTCAGTCCGCCGTCACCGACCTGCGCGCCGACGGTTCCTCCGTGCTCACGCTCGGCGGCGACCACACCATCGCACTGCCGATCCTGCGCTCACTGGCCCGCGATCACGGCCCGATCGCCGTCCTGCACTTCGACGCTCACCTCGACACCTGGGACACCTACTTCGGTCAGCCTTTCACCCACGGCACCCCCTTCCGCCGCGCCAGCGAAGAAGGCCTGATCGATATGGAGCGGTCGCAGCACATCGGCATCCGTGGACCGCTCTACAGCGAGAAAGACCTCGAAGACGACCGCGTCCTCGGCTTCCAGGTGATCCGCAGTGACGACTACGAGGTCGACGGCGTCGCCAGCATCGTCGAGCGCATGCGTAAGCGCCTCGACGGTGGCCCGGTGTACGTCTCCGTCGACATCGACGTGCTCGATCCTGCCCACGCTCCGGGTACCGGAACACCCGAAGCGGGCGGCATGACCTCTCGCGAATTGTTGAACACACTGCGCGGGTTGGTGGGACTCAACGTGGTCGGCGCCGACATCGTCGAGGTAGCGCCGGCGTACGACCACGCCGAGATCACCGGTATCGCAGCGGCTCACGTCGCTTACGAGTTGCTGTCGGTGCTCGCACTCAATCGCTGAAGCAGCACAACGGTATCCGTGGTGTGATGCATCTCGGGGTTCGCGGGAAGATCACGTTCCCGCGACTCCGAGACCAGCACCTTCCAACCATCGGTGAACAACGACTCCACATATTCCGGGGTATGCAGCATGGCCCGATGATGTTCGGTGGGCGACTCGTGGGGCGAGTGGCCCACGATCAGCAAATGCCCGCCCGGCGCGACCAGATCTCCGAGAGCACGGAACAATTCCCCGCGCGCGGGTTCGAGCATGTGGAAGAACTGCGCGGACACCAGATCGAACGAGCGCCCCTGCGGATCCCACTTCGACAGGTCGGCTTCCAGCCATTCGATGTCGACGCCCTCGCCTTCGACGTGTGCCTGGGCGCGACCGAGCGCCACCGACGAGATGTCGGTGCCGGTGACCTTCCACCCGCGACGCGCCAACCACAAAGCGTCGGCGCCTTCACCGCAACCGACGTCCAGTGCGGTGCCCGGCTCGAGGCCGGAGGCCTCGGCAATCAACTGTGGGTTGGGATTTCCGCTCCACCGCGCTGGGCGTTCTTCGTACAGCGAGTTCCAGAATTGTGCGTCCGCCTTGGCGTACGGATTCTCGGTGGTTTCAGAGTTTTCGTGGTGATTGTGGTGTTCGTGGCTCATGCACCCAGGATGAACGACCTTCCACAACTCACGCAACCATCTTTGCTGAAACAGCAATTCATTCCGACTGTGATTCCCGAGAATTCGTCTGCCTACCGAAAAGTGCGCTGGCCACATCACGTCCCGCGATTCGGCCGAACGTCACGGACCGCAGGACAGAGAGCGCTCCGGGGTACTCCTGGTACCAGACCCCGGTGAGAACCCCGGCGGCATAGAGGTTCGGGATCGGTGTGCCGTTTCCTGTGACTACTCGCGCGTGCGTGTCTGTGCGGACACCGCCGAAACAGAATGTGATCGCTGCGGATCCGGGAACCGCCTTGAAGGGCGGTTGCTGTATCGGGCGCGCCCAGTTCGACTTTTCGATGGCAAGACCGTTGGTGCGCTTGCCGTCTGGTCGTGACGGATCGAATCCGCCGTCTTGGACAGCCCTGTTGAATTCGTGGATGGTATCTGAGAACTTCGCGGCGTCGATGTTCATCGCCGTGCCTAGTTCTTCGATGGTGTCCCCTTCGAAAGGAGGTACGTCAGTTTGGTTCAAGAACTCGAATCCTGGCAGCGCTTCCGTTTCGGCGTCGTATACGAAGTAGGCGAGGTTGTCGTGATCGCGCCACACGGTCCACGCGAGTTTCTCGTTGAGACCTTCGAAAGTTCGACTCCCCTCGTCGATGAATCGCTCGGCATCTGCGTTGATCATGAGCCCATAAGGTGCGCCGAACACGCCGGGGTCGGGCTTCGTGGACCGGGGATCGACCAATTCGACGTGCAACATGTCGAATTGGCCGGCGGTGCTGCCGCCGATTTCGGTGACCATGCGCAGTCCGTCACCACGGTTGTATTTGAGGCCGGGAGCGACAGGCCGGATCTCGTTCGCCCGTGGGCCGACGTATTGAGTCAGCATTTCATAGTTGCCTTCGAAGCCTCCCGAGGCAAGGACGACCTTCTTCGCCGCCAGTGTTCGCGTGAGGCCATCAGCATCTCGCACCACGACCCCGCTGACGCGTCCTTGGTCATCTTGTGTGAGGCGCACCGCCTCGGTTTGGTACAGGAAGCGCGATCCCGGATGCCCTTCGATGCGAGCGGCGAAAGCCTCGATCAGTGAGAGCCCTCCGCCCTCGACGGCGCCGTAGTTGGACTCCATGGCGAACGGTGGGGCCGCGTGCGAGACGCTCACACCGTTGGCCTTCATCCAGTCAACCGACTCATGTCCGAGTTTGCGCAGTACTGAGAAGTATTCGCGGTCGTAGGCCGGGTCCGAATCCAGGACTCGTTCCATGATGGCAGGGTCGACGGTCCCGTCGGGGTCGACCATGACGTTGACCCAGGACCACCGCGTGGCTCCCCCGCGGTCCGCTTCGGTACTGCGCTCGACGATTGCGACCGAGGGGCTCACTCCTCGTTCTCCTGATTCTTCGAGGAAGCCGAGGGCTGCTGACAAGCCTCCGGCCCCGCAGCCCACCACGACCATGTCGAATGATTCATTTGTCATCAGGTTCGTATCTCCTCGTGTGTTGGTGCGTTGAGTGATTGGACTCGCATAGGTCGACACAGTCGAAAAAGTCTCAGCAGGAATAGGTTTCGGTGAAGGATCGCAGTTTGTCCAAGATTCCAAGGGTCTCGGAAGACGACACGGTGGGAATCAGGAACACCGATCTTTCGACACCGAGCGCCTCGTACGACTCGATCACCGCCGGATCGGTCGGGGCGCCGAGCACGGTGACGGGAATGGGCGGTCGCGCTGCATCGGCTGCCTTGTTCTGAAGTTGGACAAGCATTGCGCGAAGCGTTGCAGGCTGCTGACCGATCATGTTCGGGAGCCAGGCGTCACCGTATTTCAGTACTCGATCGAGCACGGTTGGACCCATTCCACCCACGAGAATCGGGGGGTGCGGTCGTTGCAGAGGTTTCGGCCACATGTAGCTAGGTGCGAGGTCGATGTGATTGCCGTGAAATTCCGCAACTTCTTCGGTCCAGAACCGCTTCATCACCTCGATACGTTCTTCCATCAACGACAGCCGCGTGGACGGGTCCGTTCCGTGCTGTTTCATTTCCTCGCGTAGCCAACCAGCACCGACGCCGAACAGGAACCGACCATTGCTCAGGACATCAATGGTGGCCACCTCTTTTGCGGTATGTATCGGGTCTCGCTGAAATATTGTGCAGATTCCGGTACCGATCCTGATGCGCTGGGTAACGGCGGCGGCGCAACTGAGCGCGACGAACGGATCCAGAGATCGATAATACGAGTGCGGAAGCTGACCACCCCCCCGGGTACGGTGTGGCTCGCTCCACTGGAATATGCGAATGCTCAGGGATGAGCAGGGATTCGAAGCCCCGCTCTTCGACCGCAATGGCCAATTCGTCGGGGCGAATTCCCTCATCTGTCACAAACGTCGCAACTCCGAATTCCATGAACGTTCTCCTTCTCTGGCGGCGACTCGGCGACCAACGCCGTGAATAGTTGGGCGGCCGACCTTCTGTGTGTCCCGGCCACGGTGAATGAAGGCGCGCTGCGCTTTTCGATCAGGACCGACAGCAGTCGGGTGGTGGCGATCAGCGCCGGCGCGAACCGTACAAACACGGCTTCACGATGACTTCACGGTCGAGGGCTGTCTTTCTCCGGCTTCGCGAAACTGATCGTCAGGACTGCGCATACAGCCGCGATCAGCCCGAATACCTGAAATGACGCTGTATAACCTGCGGCGGGAGTGCTGGCCACGTCGACGATCAGGCCTGTGGCATACGGTGCGATCAGTCCACCGGTGGTGAATATGGCGATCAGTACCCCGAGAGTTCCCGCGGTCTGCCTGGGTGGAGACAATTCCACGATGGCGGCTTGCACCAAAGGCAAAGTCGGCAAGGAGAATCCATACCCGAGTGAAATGGCGGCCACAGCCACAGCCGGGGTGGTGATCGCCGGCATCGATACCAGGACAGCGCCACTGATCAGAACACCGACAGAGGGAATGATGATGCGAACGAAACGCGTCGTGGAACCGCGGCGGAACAGGCGATCGCTCAGAACCGAGGTGGTCAGCGCGATTGCCAACCCGAGAATGGCAGGAAGTCCGGACAGCGTTCCTGCTTCGAGCCGACTGTAGCCCAATCCCACCTCGAAGTAGGACGGTAGCCATGTCAGAACTGCTGACCCGAGCGCGAACACACTCATACCGAGAGCCGCACTGGTGACAAAGGTCTTCGTCAGGAAAATCCTGGACCAGGGCACTTTCGCGATCTCCTCAGTCCCGACCTTGTCAGCATTCGGTTCACCTGCACCTTTCCCCAGGTACGGACCCTCTTTCCATCTGGCGAGCCACACCACACACCAGACGGCGGTGGCAACGGCCAAACAGACGAGTGCTGCTCGCCAGCCGAACTTCACGGTGACAAACGCGAGGGCGGGGATCACAGCGAACTGAGTAAACGCGGCAGCACTGGTGAGTACCGCGCCGGTGAATCCGCGCCGCGATGCAGGGTGCCAGGAATACGTCGCAGTGAAAATAAGTGGGGCACTTGGCCCCTCCGCGAGTCCGAGCAGGAGCCGACTGATGATAAGTGTCGCCAGACTGGCTGCAGCGATGAGCGGCACGGCAGTGAAAGACCACGCGAACGCGAGGAGCACCATTGCCCAACGCAGTGACATCCATCGGTTCAACAGTCCGGTGAGCAGCCCGCCCGCCGTCAGAGTCAGATAGAACAAGCTGCCGACCAATCCGATCTGAGACGAACTCAAGCCCAGTTCGTCGGCAATCGGTTGGGCGATGATTCCGAATACAGCTTGATCCGAGTAATTGAGGATCGTGAGGAGAAGGAGCAGTGAGGTCATGCCCCATGCACGTCGGCTCGATGGTTCCGAAGGTAAGACGCGTGTTCCGACTGAATCGTCATCTCTGACATCCATTGTCATGGTCTTCTCAGTTCACTAGAAGTAGTTTTCAGGTGGGTTGGCAAGTAGTGCTCGGCGAATCGCGTGACGCCTCGCTTCGACGGGAGGCTGCGGATGTAACTCCTCCGAACCGATCACACAAATCCGTCGAGGGTTCGGAAGAAGTCGTCGAAGTCGTCGTTGAACAGAACATGGCCGGCATTTTCGACCACGCGTACGGTGAAGCCGCGCTGTTCCAGGATCGCGGCGGTTTCCGGTGTGACCATCGATCCACGGCCCGCGAGCTGGAGCAGGGCATGAGCGTGCGCAGCTTCGGGTAGGTAGTTTCTGCCTCGAAAGTGCTTCATCGCGGTAAGGAGATCGAGGTCGAGCATGTGCCCGGCCGCGACTGCCGTCTCGATGTCCTGATCGCTCCAGCGGGGGCTGTTTTTCCTCAGCGCGGCAGCGGATGGCGGGAACGTCTCTCGCAGCTTGTCGAAATAGTCTCCGGGCACAATTTCCTGATCGAACCCCGGTTCACTCAATACCAAATTCTGTGGTTTGAGGTGCTCACTGGCCAGCGAGAGGAACAGGCCGCCGAGCGAGTGGCCGATGGCGAGGTCTGCACCCACGGGCAGGGTGTCGCACAGGTCCTCAACGAACGCATCGGGGTCGGTGTAACCGCCGCGGCCGCTGAGTCCGTGTCCTCTCAAATCTGGTGCCAGCACACGATATCCGCGCCTGTTCAACTCCGGAGCGACCGCATGCCAGACGCGACCGTCCACAGCGCCCCCATGGATCAACACGGCCAGTTTGTCGCCTTGACCGAATTCGCGAATCTGGAGCTTCACGAAACAACACCTTCCGCAGGCGCCGAGGCGAGATGCGCGAGTAGGGGTTCGACCACCGATTCCGGGGAGGATTCGAGAATCCAGTGCCCGACGCCCGAGAGTTCAATGCTGCGGTAGGGACCGTCGACCCACTGCCCGCAGCTCTCGCTCGTCGAACGCACCAACGCGGGACTGTGTGACCACAGGTACAGCGAGGGGACGTTGACGCGACCTATCGCTGCCATATCGTCGAGTGGAACCAGATGCCATGCGATGGCCGGAACCAGGACTTCTTCCGTCCCGACGCGCGCCACGGTGTCTTCAACAACCGGGGCCGGCATTCCGGAGTCGAGCAGAAAGGTCCGGAGACCGTTTCCGTTGTCGGCGAGCAGCGCTCGCGCCGCTGGCTCTGCTGGGCTCATCTTCTCCAGTCGATTCCAGGCTTCGGTTTGTGCGGGAACGGTCTCGATGGCGTGTGCGAATGCGGCCGGATGCGGGAAGACGAGGGCAGTAACTGATCGCACGCGTTCAGGGGCGACCGCTGCCACAGCCCAGGATTGCAGTCCGCCCATACCGAATCCGATCACATCGAAATACTCGAGTTGCGATGCGTCGGCGATCGCGAGCACATCGTCGACATAGTTGGGGACGGTGTAGGTTTCGAGGGGAGGCCGCGCCCCGGGTGAGTAGCCGCGTTGATCGAAGGTGAGCAGGCGGATACCGGATCTCGCCAACAGCTGCCCTAACCCTTCCCAGCTGACTGCGCCCTGTGGAAATCCGTGCAGGGCAAGGACAGGGCGTCCAGCCTGCGGTCCCCATGCGCGCATGTCGAAGGTCATTCCGCTTGCTGTTGTCAATTTCCACGTATCCGTCATCGGATGTTCTCCTGAGCGTTTCGACGTGCTGGTGGTGGTGAAGACTGTTGTAGGTCGGGCCGAAGCGGGTTGCTTCATCGCCTTTCGAAACTCGGCTTGTCGAGGTGGGACGAGAGCTGTTTCTCCGTGTTATTTCGCACCCTTGCTGCCGTCGTTATTTCGACTGAGCGACAGCATATTTCGGCTCCTTCACGGGGCTGTCGCGCTCCGGATTGGCCATGATCGAAGCGAGGATGCCCGCACCGATCGCGACCAACCCGAAAATCTGAAATGCCGACGCGTACCCGGCGGCTGGAGTGCTGGCCGCATCGGCGATGACTCCGGTCGCGAAGGGCGCGACCAGGCCGCCAATCGTGAAGACTGCGACCAGCACTCCGAGTGTGCCGGCGGTCTGGTGTGGTGGGCATATCGAGGCCATAGCAGCCTCGATGAGTGGCAGGCACGGCATCGAAAACCCATAACCGACCGATACAGCTGCTACTGCCACCGCGGGGGTGTCGATTGCAGGGATAGTCGCGAGGATGATGCCGCTGACCACCAAAGCAGTTGCGGGCAGGATGATGCGGGCGAGGCGGGTGGAGTGCCCGCGGCGCAAGAGCAAATCGCTGACTGCCGAGGTGATCAGAGAGATGACCAGTCCGACCAGCGCGGGGAGTCCGAAGATCATTCCCGCTTGCAGCCGGCTGTAGCCGAGACCGACTTCGAAGTAGGACGGCAACCATGTCAGCACTGTCGCGCCGAGCGCGAAGGCACTCATGCAGAGAAGGGAGGAGACGACGAAGGTACGGTTCCAGAGAATCTTCGACCAAGGGATCGAAGCCGGAAACATATCCGATTCAACGGAATCAGAGGATTTGCTGTGACCGTGGGGGCCGTCTGACCAACCGCCGACCCAGATCCCACACCAGAGAACCGCGGCAACCGCGATGCACAGGATCGCTGTACGCCAACCCCAGGTCACGCTGACGTAGGCGAGTGCCGGAATGACGGCGAATTTCGTGAAGGCAGAGGATGCCTGTAGGCATGCTCCTGCCACACCACGCCTGACCGGTGGATGCCACGAGTAGACGGCGGTGAAAATGAGGGGAACGCTCGGCCCCTCGGTCAAACCCAGCAGCAGTCGGAATGCGATCAACGTCGCCAGACTTGCTGACACTACGAGCGGTAGCGCGGTGATCGACCAGATCAACGCGAGTATGACCAGGGCCCACTTCACTGAGATCCAGCGGTTGATCACGCCTGCCATCAGGCCGCCGATGGACAACGCTGCGTAGAAAAGACTTCCGACCAATCCCAGTTGCGATGAACTGAGGCCGAGTTCTTTGGCCACTGGCTGCGCGATGATTCCGAACACTGCCTGGTCGGCTTGATTGATCACTGTCAAAGCCAGAAGCAGTCCGGTCATCCCCCATGCCCGTCGCTGGGATCCCGAACTCTGCGTTGTCTGCGATCGATTCGCATCCAGAACGGGTTGAGTGTGCATGACTTCCTTTCAATAACTGGCGTTGGATCCCCACGACACTGAAACCGGAATGAGGAACAGATTGGCTGCACACGATCGAATACGTCCGCCGCGAGATAACTCAAAAAGAATCTGCATCATATTGCGCCACAACATAATTAAGCGTACCTCGAAGTTTGTCGCACCATCCATCGGAGGTTTGGGGAGCGTCGGGTTTCGTCCGGCGACGCGAATCGAAGTGGCCACGAGTGCGTGGTGAAGTACACCGTGCCCGGCGCGCGACCCTGACGAATCATCGGGAGTGGTAATCACCTGGCGTTTCGGCTCTCGGGCCTGCCCACCCGCATAAGATCTGCTC
This sequence comes from Rhodococcus sp. GB-02, assembly GCF_053470465.1. Classification (NCBI taxonomy): domain Bacteria; kingdom Bacillati; phylum Actinomycetota; class Actinomycetes; order Mycobacteriales; family Nocardiaceae; genus Rhodococcus; species Rhodococcus sp. GB-02. The sequence goes on along the minus strand of NZ_JBPUKE010000001.1, from coordinate 964,403 downwards.
GAAGCGATCTAGTCCCCACGGGCGATAAGGTCGCCCCTCGATGGCGTATGCAATTTTGCTCGCTCACAGGATGCCGGTCGCCGTACTGCGTCCACGAAACGAAGGGACATCAAATCCTGTCCCCACGCCGCCTGCTGCCCTGCAAGCTCAAGACAGTAACGAAAGCGGAATGAGGCGCTTTTAGCTCCGCGGGATCCAACGCGCTCGTTGAGGGCGCAGGTACAGCAGGATTCGAATACTTCCGCTCCCCGACGTGCGAACTACAGGAGCCAGCAGTCCCGAGTCATTTCGGGCGTCCACCCCCGCCCCGGTCAGCGAAGCCGGGCCCGCCAACCCCTGACAGTCATCGCGTGGCGTTCACTGCCAATGATGGCAGCGTAGGAAAGCTGAGGTCGCGCCCCCAAGCAGGAGACGTGCCTCCTAGCTCGATCTGCGGGAGCCTGGTGGGCAGCAGGCGAAGAAAGATATCCCCTTCAATCCTCGACAGTGGCGCTCCGAGACAGAAATGCCCTCCGGCAGCAAAAGCCAAGTGCCTGTTTGATTTCCGTTCGATATCGAGTGTATCGGGGTTGTCGAAGACTCGTTCGTCGCGATTCGCCGCGGCGATGGCGAGGAGCATGTGAGTACCTTCTGGGATGTCTTCGCCGTGAAAGTGCATGTCCTCGCCGGCATATCTATGGAGGAAGTGCACTGGCGAGTTGTACCGAAGGACTTCTTCCCACGCGTGGGGTGCGAGATCCGGGTTGCCTGCGAGTTTCTGGAATTGATCTCGATTGTGCAGGAGTGCGTGAACTGCATTGGTCATCGCAACCATCGTGGTGTGGTAGCTAGCTACGAAGAATCCGACCAGGGTGATGACGAGTTCATCCCGGGTCAGCTTTGACCCGTCTTCCTCCGCCTCGAGAAGCGCGCCGACTGCGTCGTCGCTGGAGAGCTTGCCCCGCAGTGAATCTACGATGTCGCCTATGTAATCGAAGTAGAACTGTGCGGCCGCGTCTGCCTCGACGAGGCGTTCGGGGTCGACTTCAGAATGACCAAGCACCGCATTGAGGGCTGGCATGCGCTCGAGTACCGTGTGGGCGTCGGCTGCTGGTGCATGAAGCAAGCGGCACGCGATCTCTGCGGGAACTTTGGTCGCAAACTCCGATACGAAATCGATATCCGTGTCGAAATCGGCCAGACGGTCGAGGCCTCCAGCGATGATTTCTTCGACCCATGGCCGCATAGCGACTACCGCCCGGCCGGAAAATGCCGAGGATGCGAGTTTGCGCAGGCGCGTGTGGGACGGTGCGTCCAAACTCGGCATCGATAGTCGATAGAACAGGGACGCCGGCCCTGACCCGATATGTTCGGGGAATTGGCCGGGATGTGGTTGCACTCGGGCCGACGGGGTTTTGAACACGCGGCTGACGTCACTGTATCGGCTCAGCATCACGGTGGGTTGTCCGTTGATCACGGTGCGTGAGACTGGGGCATTGTCGCGCAGGTCGCGATATGTCGGGAACCTGTTCGACAAGAAGTCGGGGTCCGTGGGATCGAAAGTGGCGATAGATTGCATAGTTGGCCTCTCTGAGCATGCGCGCCGCGTCCTATGTGTCCGGCATCACACGATGTTGGACAAGGTTATCGATTCGCAGACTTTCGATCGCCGGGTAATCCCTGAAAAGAAGTACGAGTTTCTTGGTGATTCAACAGTCCGCGGCCCGGCGCTGACCCTGTCCGACTACTGTCCGGAGCTTCAGCGGGCAGCAGAGATGCAACACTGCCCGGTAAGGCGCCTTGCGCTTTACCGGGCAGCGTACTCACGTTCTGAAGAGATGACTTATGTGGTACGGAATCTGCTTTGCCGCAATCAGTTCGGCTCCTCAAGGAGGAACCGGGTCACTCAGGCGGGCACCATATTCTGGGCATACGATTTGAGATCGAAGTTACCTTGCCGTGCAACGTCCAGGGGCAGCCCTCGTGGGTGGCCGAGTATCCGCCGTGCAGTGATATGGTCCGCCGGTTTGTTGACCGACTCGACGCACGTCAGTTCGCTGTCACGGAACCTCAGCACGGAAAAGGCGGACGATGTCTGATCGCCGAGCACAAGTTCCACGTCGCTTCCGGTTGAGAGTCCCGCAATTTGCAGTTTCGAATCGAACTGCTGACTCCAGAACCATGGAACTGCAGCGTATTCCGTTGCCGATCCCGTGATGTGCGCAGCGACGAAGCGGGCTTGATCCGTGGCGTTCTGGACGGATTCGATCCTCACACGATCCCTTCCATTCCCAGTGGGGAAGCGAGCGCAATCGCCGATTGCGAAGATTACCGGGTCGCTGGTCCGTAGGTAGACGTCGACCTCAACCCCGTTGTCCACCGCCAAGCCCGCCGCTTCTGCCAGTTCGGTACGTGGTTCGACTCCCACGCCGACGATCACCAAGTCCGCGGCGACCGATTCACCATTCGCAAACTCCACGCCTTCGACCGATTCCCTGCCAAGAAACGACGAACAGTGTTCCCCGAAGTGCAGTAGCGTCCCACGTTCGGTGTGCAGCCGTGCGAAGTGATTCGATGTTGGCCTCGACAGTGAGCGGGCCATAGGCCGATCGAGTGGATCGATGACTGACGTTTGTTTTCCCAATTTCGTTGCCGCCGCTGCTATTTCCATGCCGATGAAGCCAGCGCCGACTGCGACGACCTGGGTCGCCGTTTCCAAAGCAGAGCGGATACATTCCGCGTCGTCGAGTGTTCGTAGCTGTTGTACGCCGGCCAAATCCGCGCCGGGAAGGGTGAGGATGCGGTTTCTCGCGCCGAGCGCCAAGATCAGATAGTCGAACTCCAGTCGTTCACCTGACTCGAGAACGACGGCGCGACTTTCACGATCGATCCGGGCGGCAGTTCCGTACTTCAGGTCGATCTCGTGCTTTGTGAAGTAGGCGGCGGGCCGAAAGGGCGTGCTCATATCCGCACCGATCGCTGTCAGGAGCGCAGCTTTCGACAATGGTGGCCGTTGGTACGGCAGTCCGGGTTCGTCACCGACGAGAATGATTCGCCCCTCGAAGTCGCGCTCCCGCAGAGAGGCGGCAGCTTGGAACCCGGCCTGGCCGGCTCCCAGGATCACCACGGAAGTGTGCCGTTTCCTCACACCGATCACTGCTCCTGTGGCAGTCGAACCACAAGTCCGTTCAAGGTTTCATCGAGAACCAACTGGCAGCTGAGTCGGCTGTCGTTGCTGCGAGGAGATGTGGTGCACTGCAGCATTTCCTCCTCTTCCGGCTGCATTGTCGGCAGCACGGTGTCGGCAGCATTCTGCACATGGACGTGGCATGTGGCGCACATGACGTTGCCGCCACACTCGCCGGTGATGCCGTAGATATCTGCTCCGATAGCGGTCTCCATGACCGATTGCCCTATCTGACCGTCGACAGATCGATGTGATCCGTCCAAAAGTACATACGTTACGTTGACCATTGATGCTCCTCACGGATCGGTGTATCGAGAAACCGTCAAACCTGTTCGTTTTGAACCTGGAACGTCATCTCTCCCAGCCCTGTAATTCCGGCCTCGACACGATCGCCATGCTGCAAATACGCTGGGGGGTCGAGCTGGAAGCCGCAGCCAGCCGGGGTGCCGGTCAGAATCACATCACCCGGCTCGAGCTCCATGCTCGCGCTGACGGATGCAATGAGTTCGGGGATGGATGCGAGCATGCTGCTGGTCTTACCATCTTGTCGCACAACACCATTGATGCTGAGTGTCAGGCGCAGATCGGCGGGCTCCGGCACCTCGTCGGCCGTCACCAACCACGGCCCCAGCGGGCAGAAGGTCGCGTAGCCCTTGCCCCTGGCGATTTGCAACTGCAGTGGATGATCGAGGCCTGCGCCCAGGGCGATGTCACGGGCGGTGATGTCATTGGCGACAACGTAACCCGCCACATGATCGAGCGCATCGATCTGCGAGATTCTCCGACCCGTTTTGCCGATGACTACGCCGAGTTCGATTTCGTAGTCCAGCATAGTGGTCTCGAACGGCTTCACCACCGGGTCATTGGGTCCTGAAACACAATTCGGCGGTTTCAGAAAGATGACTGGTTCTCTGACTTCTGCACTCGGACCGAGGATTTCGGTTGAATGCTGCGGGTAATTGAAGCCGATGGCAATGACCTTGTTCGGCCTGAGGATGGGAGGGCCAATTCGCACATCCGATAGGGCAAAACGGTCACGTTCGAGCGTCAGCTGAGGCTCGACGATCGTACGGATGGTGGACCACAGGGCGAGGATGTCCTTCATGTCGTGCAATCGCAGTCCTGCCCGCGCCAGAATCGGCACCAACGGAACTACCGTATCGTCGTCGACGAGCACCCCGGGCTGCTCGATACCCACTGGACCAAAGTTCACAAGCCGCATGACAATTCCTCGAGTTCTGTTGAACAAAGCAATATTTGAGACCCGGAACACCGTTAGCGCGATGATCGCGTCCCGCGCGACGTCACCGAACCGCTCCTCTTGCACGTGCGCGGAACACCTCTCGCCTGACTGTCGACATCAACCTTAGAATGCGAACGTGCACACATCTTCAGGGAAACGACAACGCAAGACGCGAGTTTTTCGTGCATTCACCAAAGCTCCCGCACGGTGAACTTCAGACCGTGTAGATTTCACTCGTTCAGCCCCTAGTTTGCTGTGACTACCCCCTCGGGCACGGGTACTCTCGCCAATCAAGTCCCAATCACGCTGTGGCGGTGCACCTTCCTCTCAACCTTCAGCGCGAGCAGACTCGTGACCCCAGCGGCAATCGCTGATAACCTTCCACTTCCCAAATCGTCTCCGATCCGGAGTGGCGGCTGAAATGAGGAAGACCGATGACTTCCCGGACTGGGGACGAGACGAACTATCCACTCGATGCGCTGGACCCCGCCTGATCGATGTGCTGGTCCACGACAGTCGAATCTCGATGCGCTCTTTGGCCGAGAAGACTCACATATCACGCGCCCACGCATACGTTCGGGTGGAGCGACTGCAGCGAGAGGGCGTGATCAGAGGGTTCACCACGCAGATCGAGCACTCCAAGGCTGGTTGGGGATCCTCGGCATTCGTATCTCTGACGATCAAGCAAGGGTCATGGCGAGGACTTGCACACCAACTACGGAGCCTGTGCTGGGTTGACCACTTCGCATTGTTCGGCGCTGACTTCGACGTCTTGATTCTGGTCCGTGCTCCGGACAACTCGACCTTGAGGCGCCTCGTGCTCGAACAGCTGCAAAATCTTGAAGGAGTGCGTTCGACGACGACATGGCTACTTCTCGACGAGGCTCACGGGCCGGGGCCACGATGGGTGTAAATCACCTCGTCCGCCCCTCGCGGTTCCACGTGGCAGGCACGCAATCCACATCGACCGAATGCTTTCACCGACCGTCCGGAACCATGTTCCCCGTACCTCGACGACGTCCAGACTGTCTGAAACGCTGAACGCTGTACACCACGCCGGAGAACTATCACGAGAGGTCGCCGATCATATGAACAGTTCCTTGCCATGGGGATGAACCACGACGATGCACGCGCGTTGTGCGAAGCGGTTGCCTACCGGCTCGCGCATGCCGATCCCGATCTCTCGTCTCGAGTTCGGGCGGAGTTGCCCTCCTACACGAAGCTTCCAGATGCCGAGCACCGGCGGACCGTGCAAGATCTCACGCGTCAGCTTCTCGAAGGGATGGCTGCCGGTGTCGGGCCGTCCGGTGAAGCCCTCCAGTTCACCCGCCGGGCTGCACGCCGCAGAGCACAACTGGGTGTATCGGCATACGACGTACTGAAGGCTTTTCACATCGTCAGCCGCGAACTCTGGAACGCCCTGCAATCGGCCCCCGAAGCCACGGACTCGGTGCTTATTGCCCTCGTCGAACCGATGGGTCGTTGGACCGAGGCAATGACCGCCTCGGTGGTCGACGCGTTCGTCGACGAATCACCCACCACCCATGCCCAAGAGGCGGAAGTCCGACGCCGCTTCTTCGGTGAACTCGGCGATCGAACCCGCGGCGAGTACGTGGCAGAAACCGCTCGGGCATTGGCCTTCGACATCCAGGGTCAGTTTCAAGCCATCTGTTCACCGCGCTCGTTCTGGCCCGATGCGGAAGTGGAGAGCCTGCAGCGCGCAACACGCAGACTCCCGGGGGTCGTGCAATGCGGAGTGCGCGCTTCCGGAATGTACGTGCTGGTCCAAGACAGCGATGTGGACGCAGTAGTCAGATCGGCGCACGGAATCAGTGGGACCGAGGTGCCCATCGGGATCGGCCTTCGTCGTGAGGGACTCCACGGAGCGCATTGGAGCATCGTGGACGCCGAGCGAACGCTGCGTGTCGCCGAGATGCGCGGCGCGCAGTCGGCGCTCTTTGTCGACACCTGGCTGGAATCGACCTTGCTCGACAGTGAGCCACGCTTGGCGCTGCTCTTCGACACAGTGCAAAAAGTCAGGCACGAACATCCTGACCTAGCCGCCGCGGTTTTCGCCTTCGCAGAATTCGGATTCTCGCAAGCCCAAGCAGCGAAAGAACTTCACCTGCACCCGAATTCGATTGCTTACCGACTGAACAGGTGGAAAGAGCTCACCGGTGCTGATCCTCGAACCTTCTCCGGTCTCACCAGGTCGATCATCGGATGCCGAATTGAAGGGATTCGTGAGTAGACGCATTCGGACGGGTCAGCCGTCTTTGCCGAATTGAGCCTTGCCGAGCGAATCGTCGGAGCGCGCTCACACCCATGGTCGATGATCACAGTCGAACTCGGGATGCAGAATCACGTCACCGACACCATCGCACCCGTGCTCATCGGAACGGCAACTGCTGGTGGGCGGAAGTTCAATCGACTGGAATGACTGTGGCCCGCCGAAAGTGACTGCCCCCCTTCGACGGGCCAAAGCTTTTCACTTCGAAAACGCGTGTTTTCCTACACTGACTCTGAATGTCCTGCAGTCGAATTCGACGAAGCTGGAACCATCAGTGAGCCGTCGATACCTCTTTCGAGCGCGACCCGTTCCCTCACGATATACACCGACATGCTCGGATCCGCTTCGTAGTCCTGAAAATTCGGGTGATCGTCGAACAGTCGAGCCATCTCCGGGTTGCTGAACAGTTGGTTGACGGCGTCCTCGTCGGTGAAATACAACTCCAGCATGGTGTGGAATTCGGGATCGCGCTCTTCCGGTTCGGGAGAGTTCTCGCGATGCACCGAATGTGCCACGACGCTGTTCTGTGTGTACTTCAGGAACCCTGGAATCTCGGAGAGCAGACTCAATGCCATCGGCGTGTGTCGCTGGAAGTAGTGTTCGTCCGACATCTGGGCGCCGAGTTCTGGGTTGTGCCGCCACATCGAGACAAGTTTGATCACTGACGTCCTTTCCTCATGCAGAACCGGTCCGCGGGAGCGTGCTCCGAGACCGAGGGATCACTCGCCTGACTACGACTGCTCGACGAATGCGAAGACACGTGCGGGGCCGGCGGTGCCTCCGACGATGGGAAGCGGCGCCACCACGATCGTGGCGCCCTTCGCCGGGAGCCGGTCGACATTGCGAAGTGAGGTCAGCCCGTACTTGTCGGAGCCGAGCAAGTAGTAGTGTCCGGGGCCGAATTCGCCTGGATCTGCGTCCTCGTCGGGAAGTTCCAGTTTCGAGTCATCGCCGGAACTGACGCTGTCGATGCCCACTGCTTCAACTCCGTACCCGCTGACCGCGGGATTCTCGGCGAGCCATTTTGCACCATCGAGCGAAAGACCAGGCCAGCCATTCGGATTCAAGAAACGCTGCGGGTCATCACCATACGCGCTCCACCCCGAACGAAAAATGACCCACGACCCTGGCTCGATCGGTCCATACTTTTCCTCCCACTCGACGAAATGCTTGGCCTCGAGCAAAAAGGTCGGGTTCGCCAGTACCTCTTCGGTTTTGTCGATGACAGCTACAGGTCCGACCAGCCGTGCCGGGGGAATTTCGTCGACGGACAATCCATCCCGTCCACTGATCCAGTGACGGGGGGCGTCCACGTGAGTTCCGACATGCTCGCCCAACGTGATATCGCTCCACGCCCAGCCTGGTCCGTTCTCGTCGAAGTTGCTGACCTGATTCATCGAGAATCCGGCGGTCGGCGCGAACGGAGGTGGAACGGGCACGGTTGGAGTGCCTGCGTGGAGGGGGGTGGTGAGGTCGACGACCTCAATTGCGCCAGTGCTGATGCTTTTCACGAAGGAGGACAAAGCGGTCACAGGATGTTCCTTTCGGCGGGTCGGCGCAAGAGCCGACGCGATAAGCTTGGAGTCGATGGATGGAGCGTTATCAACCTGCAGTGGTGAGGCCGAGGTACGCGTGAGCCTCGACCTCGATCTTCATATGCGGTGCCATGAACCCGGCCACGTATCCCGATCCGATGAATCCGCGGGCGGGCATACGTTCTTTCAAGATCTCGTTCAGAGGGCCGAAGAGATCGCGATCACTGAGCGCGACACGGATCTCGTAGATATCGGCAAGAGTCCCGCCCTGAGAGACCAGTACCTTCTCGATGTTGTCGAAGGTAGTCTCAGCCTGTTCTCGAAAGCTCTCAGGCAACGTACGCTCCTCAACTGTGCCAGTGAGATTGGTGAGCGCCGATGTCCCCGAGATGTGGAGAAAGTCGCCGATTCGAACCGCTCGATCAAAGTGGCCGGCAGGCTCGGCCAAACTCCGCGGGTTCACCGCAACCACCGCCATGTTCTTCGTATCTTCGTTTCCCACTGGTCTTCCTTTCAAGATCCCGCCAACGATTTATTGACATTGCGGGCGAACCAACCGACATGGATTCGGCGAAGTGGCCTTCCGAAATTCTGATCGGATGGTTCGACTACAACTGAAGTCCGTGTGATGACTCAGCTCCGACATTCTGTCGAGACTCGAGGTTCCCTCATTCCTGAGATCGCGGGCCAGGGGGAAACCCAAGACTTTCCGGCATCCGATTTGTGGATTCTCTTACGCTCCGCAGCACCGCATCGCGAAAGCGATCCCTGTCGAGGAGTTCAGCACTCAACAGAGTTTCGAACACACAGTCGAGCAGACCGATACCAGGTGGCCACATCGACGTAACCTCAACCCGCCGCGAGCCAGACTGGTTCATCACCCCGGTTCTCGTGAGATCGAACAAAAATCGGCATGATTTTCGTGAAGATCGACCGAGATGCCCGTCACGTCCTACGCCAAGATTTAGCGGTCACACTCGACCGCGCCCTCTCGAACTTCGCTCGGGCCCTGGCTCCTTCACGGAGGCACAATGAAACACCGCTCTTATCCGGCACTTGCAACGGCAGCGGGGCTCGCACTCGTGTTGTCGGCTTGCAGCTCGGGAGGCACGTCCTCGGGCTCCGACGGCGGTGAGCCTTTGACAGACGGAACCTTCCGTTATGCGTTGCAAGCCGATCCGGGTGCACTCAACCCGATCATGTCCGGCTCCGCGGCAACCGCTGACATCTCGAGGCTGGCCTACGACTCCCTGGTCTACCAGGATCCGGACACCAGTGAATTCAAACCGTGGTTGGCAGAGAAATGGGAAGAGACGCCGACCTCCGCATCCTTCACCATCCGCGAGGGAGTGACCTGTACCGACGGGTCGACGCTGAACGCGCAGACCGTCGCGAACAACATCAACTTCGTGGCCGATCCGGCCAACGGTTCACAACAACGCGGCACTACGGTCCCCGTAGGCGCTTCGGCCACTGCCGATCCCGCGACCCGCACCATCACGGTCACCACTCCGGCGCCGAGCCCCTTCCTCCTCCTCACGGTCAGTCGCCTCCCGATCATGTGCGACGCCGGACTCGCGGACCCGACCGCCTCGAACAAGAAGTCTCTCGGTTCCGGGATGTTCGAAGTCACCGAAGTCGCCGCCAACGACCACTACACGTTCGAGCGTCGTGACGGCTACAACTGGGGCCCCGACGACACCACCTCCGACACACCAGGTGTCCCCAAGACCGTCATCGCTGTCATGGCACCCAATGTCAGCACCGCCGCAAACCAGCTTCTCTCCGGCGAACTCAACGCATCTCCGATCGCCGGTCCGGACAAGGACCGGATCGAAGCCGCCAATTTCGCCTCGATCAATCGCCCGATGCCATCCGGTCAGATGTACTTCAACCAGATCGCGAACAATCCCACCAGCGATCCCGCCGTTCGCAAAGCACTCATCCAGGGAGTCAATCTCGACGATCTGGCAGAAGTTATCACTGCCGGCCAGGGCACCCGCGCAACAAGTCTCGTCGGTGTAGAGCCCCGCGCCTGCGTGTACGACTCCGTCACCGGCAACATTCCGGACTACGACGTCAGCGCAGCGAAGGCAACCTTGGATGCGGCCGGTTGGACCGCCGGTGCGGACGGAAAACGAAGCAGGGACGGAAACCCGTTGACGCTCCGCCTCTTCTACGCAGGAGGCGAAGAAGCTCGCAGCGCAGCAGCCGAACTCGCTCAATCTGCATGGTCGGATCTCGGCGCAACCGTCGAGGTGACGGGAGCCGACCAGACCAAAGTTGTCGACGTCATGCTCAGCGGTAAAGACAACAATCAGTGGGACATCGCATGGATCCAGATCAACAATTCGATCCCCAGCGGGTTCACCCCGTTCTTCACCGGACCTGCTCCGGCAGCCGGTAAGAATTTCTCTTCGATCAACAACCCCGCCTACGAAGCAGCGGTGGCCAAGGCTTCCGGGTTGACCGGCGACGCAGCGTGCGCAGAGTGGGCAGACGCCGAGTCGCAGATCACCAAGACGGTGTCCGCGGTGCCGTTCGCGAATACGAACATGAGCTTCTACTTCAACAAGGCCGGACTCGCATTCGGTAAGTCCTTCATCGGGTCTGCACTGCGTCTCTACCAGTAGTCCGTCGACCGAACCTTGTGCCCCAACGAGATACGTCAGATCAGTGCGATCTGACGTATCTCGTTGCCACGCCTATTGTCTAAAACCTCCGGCCAGACACCGCTCGCCGATCGCGCGGCACATCGATCGACGGACTCGTCCAGAGCGTCCGTGTCGACAAACCATCCACGTCCTCCGAGTTGGTCGTCCTCGAACGAGAATGCCGCTCGCATCGTCACGCGAAATCCCTCGGCAGGCATCAGCGGCGGAAAGTCTTTCGCGTCCCGCACCGGTGCCGGAAGTCCCTGCCTCACAGCGAATGTACGACGGATCTCGATGCTGAACATGACGACCACGGTATCAATGTTCGTCGAGCACAGTTCTACGAGCGAACGAGCCTCGCAATCGCGTCGGTCGCTTCCTTCACCTTTGCCTCCGCCTCGGGACCACCGTCAACGGCAGCTTTGACGACGCAATGGCTGATGTGGTCCTCGAGCAGTCCCATAGCCACCGCGTGGAGAGCCTTGGTCATCGCCGAGACCTGCGTGAGAATGTCGATGCAGTATTTGTCCTCGTCGACCATGCGCTGCAGGCCGCGAGCTTGACCCTCTATGCGACGCAGACGCCCCAGGTAGTCGCCCTTGGCGGTGATGTAGCCGTGCGAATCACTCGTGCAGCATGCATCGCCGGCCGTATCGCTGCTTGGGGCGCTGCTTGGAGCACTGCCTACTTCTGTCGCTTCCAACATTCGATGTCCTCCTGTTCGTCAACGCGTGACTTCGCAACAATTCTCGTTTCCGGGGCGATGTGCGGATACTCGTCGGCTTCCGTTGTCCTGCAGAGCAATCACTGCGCACATCGCCAGGCACTTCGCTACTGCACGAACAGATGGGTGCATGGTGATCGCCCATGCCCGTTTTCCCGTTGCTGCGAGACTCATTCGGTCTCAGTGCCCGTGGCGCGAGTGGCTCGAGTGTTCGCCCCCAGGCGTGGTCGCATTGTCGGCAGTCAGAGTGAATTCCGCCGTACGCACCACTTCGCCATGTTTGAAGTCCAGGAACAACCGGTAGTCCTCAGCGCTCGGCATGTTCGCATAGAAGGTGATTGCCGGTCCAGCCGGCGTGACACCGTCACCGGGATGACCGTCCGGATGCACATGGAGATACGCGAGGTCAGAGGCACGCAACGCGACCAGGTGCCCGTACGCGGCAAGGTAGGGCTGCAAGTCCGTGACCGGGATTCCGTCACGACTGACCGAGAGCGTGAGCTTCGATGTCTGGCCGGCATGGGCCGCACCTTCGAGAGAGACGGTATAGCCGTCGACCGTCGTGGCGGCACCAGCGGCGGGCAACGGCCGAGGATCATAGGAGCCGGCGACGCGTACATCCGCACTCAGCGTCATTCCGTCACCGCCGTCCGGGGTGAAGTCAGCGAAGACTCGGTAGTCTCCCACGTGATCGAAATCGACTGACACACGCCAGTTTCCGTTCTCGTCCAATTCGGGATGCACGTGCTGAAATCCGGTCAGGTCCAGACCGACCACGATCAGATGCAACTGCTTGTCGTGGGTGTCCGTGTACCGGGTCAACGGAGTTCCAACCGAATCCAGGATCCGGAACTGCAAGGGGACATGGCTGCCGACGGCCGCCTCCGACGTTGCCAATTCCAGTGTGTAGCCGTTGTCGCTGAACATCTTGCCCTCCAAAGATTGGGTCGGCAGCACTTCCGTTGCCGTCTGCGTCGGGTTCGACACTCCTTGAAATCGAACCTGTTGCAATTTGTACCATACCCCCCTAGGGTATGCAACGAACTACTCGAACACCCTGAATTCACTCGAAGGAGATCCGATGCGCATCTACGCAGAGCGCCGGCCGAATGAGTTCCAAGAACAGCATTTCCCCGCGCACCTCGACGAAGCGCTGCGCCGATGTCGCCCAGGCTCGCTTTCGACACCCCCTGACCACACGAGCATCACCTATACCCCGTACAGGTAAGGAACTCAGAATGTCCACACAACCGAAATCCACCCGTAAGTGGTGGGCGTTGGCGTTGATCGCCGCCGCTCAGTTCATGGTCATCATGGACACCTCCATCATCGGTGTCGCTCTCCCCCAGATGCAGAGCGATCTCGGCTTTTCCCAAGAAGGCCTGACCTGGGTCTTCAATGCGTACGTCATCGCGTTCGGCGGGCTACTCCTACTCGGCGGCCGCCTGTCCGACCTGTTCGGCGCCCGCAGAGTGTTCTCCGCTGGTTGGCTGATCCTGCTGATCGGCTCCGTTGTCGCCGGTGCCGCCGGTAACGTGGCGGTCGAACTTGCGGGCCGCGCAGTTCAGGGCGCAGGCGCCGCACTCATCGCACCCTCGGCGCTCACCCTGCTGATGATGCTGTTCGGCAGCACGCAAAAGGAAATGACCAAGGCGCTGTCCATCTACGGCGCTGCCGCCCCGGCAGGCGGTACGGCCGGCGTGTTCCTCGGCGGCGTCATCACCGAATACACCAGCTGGCCTTGGGTGTTCTATCTCAACATTCCCATCGCTGTCATCGCACTGATCGCCACGCCCTTCCTGATGCCGAACGCACCGGCGCGTACCGGGTCGATCGACTTCCTCGGCGCACTGGCCGTCACCGCAGGCCTCGCTGTCGGAGTCTTCGGCATCGTCAGGGCACCTGACGTCGGATGGGGATCCGGGCAGACGTGGCTGGCACTCGCCGTTTCGGCCGCTCTGCTGGGTGCATTCGTATTGATCCAGTCGAAGCGTCGTGAGCCTCTGGTGCGTCTGGGAATCTTCAAGGCGCCCAACCTCGGTGCCGCGAACATCGCTCAGCTCGTGCTCGGCGCCGCCTGGATACCGATGTGGTTCTTCCTGAACCTGTATCTGCAGCAAGTGCTCGGATACAGCGCCTTCCCGGCCGGCGCGGCGCTGCTGCCGATGACGATCTTCGTCATGCTCGGCATGGTCGTCGTAGCACCACGGGCCATGGCGCGCTTCGGTGCAAAAGCAATGATCGTAACCGGATTGCTGGTACTGGGAATAGGTTTGGGTTGGATGTCGCTGATCCGGCCCACCGGCAACTTCTGGGTCGACGTACTGCCGGCGTCTCTGGTGGCTGCCGCAGGTATGACGCTGGCGTTCATTCCTTCACTCGGTACGGCGATTTCGGCCGCGCGTCCGGAAGAGGGCGGATTGGCCTCCGGCATCGTCAACGTCAGTTACCAGGTCGGCTCGGCTGTCGGCCTCGCGGTGATGACCGCGATCGCAGCAGTGTTCGGCGCTGATCAACTCGGTGACCTGACGGAGTTGACGAACGGTTTCTCCGCCGTATTCCTCGGAGCAGCCGCCATCGCAGTGGTGGGCGCAGCAATCACCGCTGTCGTGATGCGGTCGACCAAGGTCGAGGATCCTAGAACCGTTCAATCCACCGTCAATTCTTGACCAACTCCGGTGGTGAGTTCGGCCGGCGATCACCGCCGAACCCACCACCGGCAAGCACCAGGACTCGTTATGTCGCGCCTTGCATCTCTCACTCCCGCCACAGCTGTCGGTACATCGAAAGACCTTCTCGCCGAACTCGTCAACCGTCACGGACAGGTCGGTGACATGGTCGCGGCGATGGCTCATTCGCCCGCCGTGCTGGGTGGCTATCTGCAACTCAGCCGGGCAATGAAGCGAGCGAAACTCAGCCGCAAGATCACCGAGCGAATTTCGATCGCCGTGCAGGTCCAGCAAGGTTGCGCTGTTTGCCTCGAAGCCCACGTCGTCGCCGCGCACGCCCACGGCGTCGAGGCGGACGAGATCGAGCGTGCCCGCGCGGGCACATCGGCCGATCCCGCCATCGCGGCAATGATCGACTTCGGACTTCGCGTCTATCGGGAGCCTGCCTCGATTTCCGACGAACACATCGCGGGCCTTCGAGCGCACGGCTACGGTGATCGCGAGATCGCTGACGTAGTCGGAATCGTCGCCCTCAATGTTCTGACCGGAGCTTTCAATCTTGTCGCGGGAGTGAAACCAGATGAACCGGACCGCTAGGACCGCACCGGTACGGAACAGCATGCACCTGTTCTTGATTCGCGACTATCGCCTGCTCTTCAGCGCCCAGATCATTGCGTTGTTCGGTACCGGGTTGGCGACGGTTGCGCTGGGTCTACTCGCCTACGAACTGGCCGGACCGAGCGCCGGAGCTGTGCTTGCCACCGCGCTGACGATCAAGATGTCCCTGTACGTCGTGATCGCTCCACTCGCAGCGGCGTACGTCGACCGGTTGCCGAGACGGGCTTTCCTCGTTGCCCTCGACGCCATTCGCGCAGCGGTCGTGATCGCACTGCCCTTCGTCAGCGAGATCTGGCACATCTACGTGCTGGTAGGTGTTCTCCAAGCTGCGTCGGCAGCGTTCACACCCACGTTCCAAGCGGTCATCCCTGACATCGTGACCGACGAGGCCGATTTCACCCGCGCACTGTCGGCATCGCAGGTCGCTTACACGATGGAAAGCCTGCTCAGCCCTGTTCTTGCCGCAGTCGCACTGTCCTTCATGACATTCAACCTGTTGTTCGTCGCCACCTCCGTGGGCTTTGCGGTCTCGGCACTGCTCGTGCTGGCCACCCGGATCCCCAACGCTCGTCCCAGTACTCACCGCAAGGCGTGGGATCGGATCGCGTCGGGAGTGCGAATCTTCGTGACCACGCCGCGACTGCGCGCCATCATGGCCCTCAATCTCGTGGTGGCAGCGGCCGGCTCGATCGTCGTCGTCAACACCGTCAACTACGTCCGCGACGAGCTCGGTGGAACCCAATCCGACGTGGCGTGGATGCTTGCCGCGTCAGGCACCGGCACGTTGGTAACCGCGCTGCTTCTCCCCCGCGTTCTCGACCGAACCGCCGAACGCACTGTGATGACAGCAGGTTCCGTTGTCCTGGTCTTCAGCGCCAGCGCGGCAGCATCCCTTGCCGTGGCCGGTGTATTCACTTGGATACTCACTGCCGCAGTGTGGGCGCTCGTCGGCGCCGGCATGGCCATGATCGTCACTCCGACAGGAAAAGTACTTCGGCGCTCCGTCGACCCCGCAGGTATACCGGAGGTGTTCGCAGCCCAGTTCTCCCTGTCACACCTCGCCTGGCTTGTCACCTATCCGATCGCCGGATGGGTTGGTTCGAGCGCGGGATTTGCGGTCACCTGGAGCATCCTTGCAGCGCTTGCCGCAGTGGGAGCCGTTGCAGGGTTCGCACTTTGGCCCCGGGAGACGGGCACCGAGACGCCGGCATCATCGAGCGCTGTTGCGACTTACGAAACGACGCAAGGAGAATGCACCCTGGCCGCGACCCAGTGCGCCTGCGCTCGCACCGTCTGACGTACCACAATCTGGAAGACAACTCACCGACTTCGCGTGGGTGGCCGATGAGTGCCCGACCGAATATGCAGATCGAGTCAAAAATTCCCGACAACAACCACCTTTCGCGACAGACAACTCGACCTGTCGCATTGCAAGTCACCGATGACTCACACGTCACCATCAAAATGTTTGGCCGCTACGCAATGATTCCACCGCGTTCCAGATCGGATATCTTCTGGTCGCTATATCCAATCTCACGGAGTACCTCGCAGGAGTTTTGGCCAAGCAATGGCGGCGCAAAGCGATGAGTCACACGCGTGCCGTTGATAGTCAGAGGTGGTCTTACTGATCGGAAATCTCGAATGCTCTTGTGCACCATCGGCTGCAGAAGTTCGAGCGCCTCTGTCTGTTGATCGTTGACGACTTGATCGACCGTTTGAACGATTGATACCGGGACTCCAGCGGCCCTGAATTCCGCGACCCATTCGCTGGCTGGGCGAGCCAATAGACAGGCACCAAGTATCGCGGCCAATTCTTCCCTGTGTCGCACGCGTTCACGATTGGTCTGAAATCGCTCGTCGGTCGGCAGGTTTTCGAGGCCCAAAACGGAACAGGCTCGGGCGAAAAGTCGATCATTTCCGGCAGCAAGCATGAGCCACGAACCGTTCGCGGTTTCGTAGGCTTCATACGGAGCGATTACTGCCATTCCGCTTCCCATCGGTTGCGGCAGCGTTCCATTCGCCAGATAGCTCGCGACGTGGACAGGCATCCAGTTGAGGGCAGTTTCATAGAGGGACGTTTCGATGAGATGTGGCTCGTCTCGAGACTCCCGCGTACACCAAGCGGACAAAATCGCAATAACCGCCCATAACGCGGAACCCTGGTCGATGAGTGACACACCAGCACGGACCGGTGAACGTCCAGCTTCACCGGTGACGCTCATTATTCCGGCAGCTGCCTGCATCAATGGATCGTAGCCGGGCTCGGACGATCGCTCTCCTGCGTTTCCGAATGCGCTGATCGTGCAGTAGATGATTCGATCGTTGACGGAGCTAAGGTCGCCGAATCCGATCCCAAGCTTGTCGACCAGCCCAGGTCTCAGGTTTTGGAGGAAGACGTGTGACTGCGAAGCAAGGTCCAACACCACTTGGCGGCCCTCAGTCGATTTGAGGTCTACTCCGATCGACCTTTTGCCTGCGTTGTTGGCAAGGAAGGCTGCACTCTCACTTCCCCAGTCCGGCGGAGACCAGGATCGAGTGTCATCACCACGCGTGGGGTGTTCGATCTTGATCACGTCTGCGCCTAGCGCGGACAGAGTCTGTGAGCAAAACGGCCCAGCAATGGAGCCGGTGATGTCTACGACCCTCATCCCCTTCAGTGGCCGGTCTTTCGATTCTGCTTCGTCGTTGCTAACCACGGTCACTGCTGCTCCTCGCATTGCTGCAGGATGCGCTGTGCCCTCGTTAACACAGGCCCGTCCACCATAGTGTCTCCTGCTCTAAAAACCCCGCCATTATGTTGGGGCGGAAGGTGTTCCAAAACTTGTCGTGCCCATTCGAGGTCCTTCTCGGACGGCCGAAATGCTCGTGCGACAATGTCAAGCTGTCCCGGATGGATGCAGAATTTCGCGCCAAAGCCTTGCGATTTGGCAAACTTGGCCTCACGTTCGAGGCCCTCAGAACAAGCCACATCGACATATGCGGTGTCGATGGGTGAGCGCAGTCCAGCCGCCACAGACGCGACCACGATTCGAGATCGCGCATACAAGAATTCGAGCCCGTTTGCGGATGGAACGATTCCCAGTTCAGCGGCGAAATCGACAGCCCCGAAGGCCACCGCCTGGACCAGTCGATGATTGGCAATCCTTTCAACGTCCTGAAGCCCAATCGCAGTTTCGACGATGGCAATCACTGGAAGTCCGTTGTCGTGCAAAGAATCCAACGCGCACACTGAAGCCTTCGGCAAAACGATGGCGTCAGGTTCGACGTCGGCAAGCGCGGCAATGTCAGCGTCATGATCCGGCGTGTCGACTGCATTCACTCGAACAAGGCAAGGTTTTTGAAATGATTGCGGTTCGCTCAAGACTCGGCTCGTCAGTTCACGCGCTTTGGCTTTCTCGTCGGAGCGGACAGCATCTTCCCAATCAATGACCACAGCGTCTGCGGGTGACCGTAGTGCCTTCGCGAGAAGCTTCTCACTCGATCCGGGCGTGAAGAGAAAGGTCGTCAGTCCGGACAACCAGTTGGGCGTCGCGCTCCTCCACACGGACGCTTCAGCGGGTTCCATCGGTCAGCACCTCAACGCAGGTTCGGTATTCATATGGTCGCCTCTGGCTCATTAACTTGATCCTGTACGTTTCTGCGTTCCACGCCGGGGGGCCACGTGTACGTCTGCTTGTGATACTTGATGTAGTAGTGCGTCTCGAGACCGCTCACTCCAGGAACGCTGAGGACTCTGTTCGTGAGCTGAAACAACTCGTCGTTACTTTTGCACTGCGCCTCGAAAAGAAGTCGATATTTGCCAGCCGTAGAGACGATGTAGTCAACCTCCGGCATCGCATCGAGGGCTTCGATAACCGCGGTCGCATCGTCGTCGCAGAACACTCCGACCGTTGCTCCGACCGTCTTACGCAGGTACGCCGTGTCCGATACCGCAACGATGCGTATGACTCCCGAGTCGATCAGACGTTGAGTGCGCCGACGCACTGCAGTCTCGGACAGTCCTACAGTCTTGGCTAATTGGCCGTACGAGCGACGCCCGTCCTCCTGCAAGCCAGAAATGATGGCCAGATCCTGCTCGTCGAGGGCAATCTCGCCTTCCCCGTGCTCAAGCTCGAACATTCTTTCCTTCTTTCTCTGACTGCTGTTCACATTCGATCGATCCCCATCCAATCCTGGACCGATGAGGTCCTGTCACGCGAGGTGGCTCGGCGGTTGTTTCGATCTCTGCCCAGGCAATCGAGAAGCCGTTTTCTACTGAAAGCGAATTTAGGCTCGTCTAGACCACTTGTCAAGCTATTGACGCCAGTACTATGGTGTGCAAAGCCGATATTCGCCGAATCTACGTCTGATCGAGCCCATATCCGCATTCACAGCAATCCTTCGCAATCGAAAGTGGAGAGCCATGACACCCAAACCATCTCTGACGGGAATGCCTGCTTCCGGCTGGCGGCAGTACGAGATCGAACAGCGCCTGCACGAGCTACTTGCGTCCGATCCACCGCTACACACGGGCTGGCCGGACACCTTGTGGCCAGTACTTCCCGACAAGGCCCTGTCCGCCTCCCGTGCGGCGATGAGCCAATTCGCGCATCTCAACGGCTTTGTAAAACCGTCGAGCCTGAACGTGATCGAAGCCGAACTGCTGGCGATGGTGCGCGACCACCTGGGCGTCCCAGAAGATGGGGCGACCACTCTCACTGTCGGCGGGACGGAAAGCAATTTTTTGGCAGTCAAAGGCGCACTGTTCAAGGCCCGCGAAAACGGTGGAGTCCCTGGCCAACCCAACATGGTGATCCCGGAGACGGCGCACCCGAGCTTCGACAAGGCATCGGAAGAACTGGGAATCGACGTCCGACGGATTGCCGTAGGAAACGAATTCCGCGCAGACCCCGAAGCCATGGCGAACCAGATCGACGAGAACACCGTCCTTCTCGTGGCTTCAACGCCGAACTACACGCATGGAACCCTAGATCCTGTCAAAGAGCTCGCTGCACTCGCACAGACGCACGACTTGTGGTTCCACATCGACGCCTGCGTGGGTGGTTGCCTTCTGCCTGCGTTGAAGCGAGTCGCGGGCGAGTCGTCAACGACACCATTCGACTATCCGGGCGTGACGTCCGTGTCAGCAGATCTGCACAAATTTGGATTCACTCCCACAGGAATCTCGACGCTCTCGGTGAATTCGAGCGAACTTATTCGCCATCACTCATTCAGCATCGACGTCGCGTCGAGTTGGCCCTTCAGGCCCTACCGCCGAACGGGCTTCACAGGAAGCCGATCCGGTGCCGTACTCGCAGGAGCATGGGCAACCTTGGTCGCCCTTGGTCAGGAAGGGTACGAGCAGATCGCCCAGGAGATCGTTTCCGGGGCAGACATTTTCGCGAAAGGGCTATCTACTATCGATGGATTCGAACTCGTCGCTCCGCATGAGAGCGGAATCATCGTGTTCACCTCTACTGATCCGCAGTGCCAGATCGAACGCGTAGCAAACGTGCTCGAGCGCAACGGCTGGCCGGCAATGCTCGCAGTCAGCCCCCCTCGCCTTCAGTTTCTCCTGAGCCCACTGCCACCGCACTACTACGAGCAATTCGTCGAAGCGATTCGAGTAGCCGCGAACGAAGTACGGACCGGGGTTGCAATCGACGGTGCCGAACTCACCACATACGGCGCCTGAACGAAACCTTCGAGGAAACGGCAAGAAGAGATGAGCGGAACCGCAATGAACAAGTACGGCATGTTGATCGACGGCCATGAGACACAGTCGATTTCGGGAGAGACGTACGAAAGCCTCGATCCGTGGACGGGTAAACCCTGGGCGATCGTGCCGGATGGAGGCGCAGCCGACGTCGACCGAGCTGTCATCTCAGCACGCGCCGCGTTCGAAGGCGAATGGCATCGAATAGGGCCCACCGAGCGTGGGGCAAGGTTGCGTAAGCTCGCTGCGATCCTCGAGCGAGAAGCGCCCCGACTCGGCGAGATCGAGACCCGAGACAACGGCAAACTTCTCCGCGAGATGTCAGCGCAGACAGCTTATCTGCCCCAATGGTTCTACTACTTCGCTGGCCTGGCAGACAAGATCGAGGGTGCGACGATCCCATCAGCGAAGCCCAACTACTTCGTCTACACGCGCCCAGAGCCAGTCGGCGTAGTGGGCGCAATCATCCCGTGGAACTCGCCACTTCTCCTCGCCACCTGGAAACTCGCGCCAGCACTGGCTGCAGGTTGCACGTTTGTCCTGAAGCCGTCGGAACACACTCCCGTGTCGGCATTGGAGATGGGCAAATGTTTTGCTGAAGCCGGCATTCCACCCGGAGTGGTCAACATTGTGACCGGGCTCGGTCCCGAGACCGGCAAAGCCCTTGCATCGCATCCCGGAATCGACAAGATCGCATTCACCGGATCCACTGCTACCGGAATTCAGGTCGGACACAGCGCCATCGAGAATCTCACACGTATGTCACTCGAGCTGGGCGGCAAGTCGGCACAGGTAGTCTTTCCGGACGCTGACCTCGATGCAGCGGCCAGTGGCATCATCGCCGGAGTGTTCGCCGCTACCGGGCAGACCTGCATGGCAGGTTCAAGGTTGCTCGTGCACAGCAGCATTCATGACGATTTGGTCAAACGCATCGTAGACAGAGCCAGCACGATCAAGTTGGGTGACCCCAAGATGCCGGCAACTGAGATGGGGCCGGTCGCCAACGCCAACCAACTAGCTACAGTGCTCGGTTTATTGCAGTCCGCGAAGGACGAGGGCGCAACCGTCGCCTATGGCGGAGGTCCGGATCCAAAGTTGGGCGGGCTCTTTGTCCAGCCGACCGTGCTTACCGATGTCAAACACACTATGCGCATCGCCCGAGAAGAAGCCTTCGGCCCTGTGTTGAGTGTCATGCGGTTCGAAACCGAGGAAGAAGCCGTTTCCGAAGCCAACAACAGCGAATACGGACTGGCGGCGGCCGTATGGACCAAGGACGTTCATCGCGCGCACCGCGTCGCAGCGAAGCTGCGCGCAGGAAGCATCTACGTCAACTGCTATCGGCTGTCCGCACCGGGTGTTCCGTTCGGCGGATTCAAGAAGAGCGGATGGGGGCGCGAAAGTGGACTTGAAGGGCTACGCGAGTACACCGAAAACAAGTCGATCTGGGTGGAACTCGAGGGCGCCAGTCGTGATCCGTTCACCATCGGCTGACACCACTGACTCGCCATCCGATCCAGGCCGTCACAAGCCGCCGAGCACACTCGGCCAATTGCAAGGAGAGACAATGACTTTACACAAAGCACCAGCTGGAAGATTCTATGAAGACTTCGTCGTCGGTGACCTCATCGAGCACGCTGCGCGACGGACAGTCACCACCACCGACAACATCTGGTTCACGCTACTTACTCAGAACACTGCGCCGCTCCATTTCGATCATGAGTACGCCGCACAGACAGAGTTCGGCCGGCCACTCATGAACTCGGCCTTCACTCTCGCACTGGTTTCAGGCCAGAGCGTGGCCGAGATCTCACAGAACGTTTTCGCGAATTTGGGGTGGGATGCGGTTCAACTGCCGAACCCAGTGTTCGAGGGCGACACCATCTCATCGTTGAGCAAGGTCCTCGCTGTGCGCGAGTCCACATCACGACCGAACCTGGGAATCGTCACGGTGAGTACGACTGGATACAACCAGCGGGGCGACGAGGTCGTCACCTACGTACGCACCGTCATGATCTACAAGCGCGGGCAGGGACCGCAGCGCGGTAGCGATCGCCATACGGCGGTGACCGTATGACCAATAGGCGGAAGGACAATTCAATCCGGGAAGACTTCCGAAGTGTCGTCGCCCACGTATTAAGTCGCTATTCGCCGGACTATTGGCGACGAGTAGACGAAAAGAGTGAATACCCAACAGAATTCGTAGACGATCTCACCAAGACAGGTGCGCTCAGCGCACTGATTCCGGCCGAGTACGGTGGACTCGGACTCGACTTGGGAGACGCGTCGGTTCTCCTGGAGGAAATCAGTTTTCGTGGCGGCGTGGCGACTCCAGTACACGCTCAGCTTTACACGATGAGTCCGCTATTGAAGTACGGCAACCCCGAACAGAAGGACAAGTACCTACCATCGATCGCAGATGGGACGGTCCGGCTGCAGTCATTCGCTGTAACCGAACCCGACGCTGGGTCCGAAACGACGCGCATCAAAACGAAGGCTGTCCGCAACGGCGACCACTACGTGGTGTCCGGACAGAAGGTCTGGACTTCACGGGTCAATCACAGCGACCTGATTCTGCTTCTCGCCAGAACGACGCCACGCGACCAGGTCACCAAAAAGACCGATGGACTCTCGCTGTTTCTGATCGATATGCGCGAAGTTGAAGGGCTTTCGGTCACGCCCATCGAGACAATGGTCAACCACGATACGAACGAACTCCACTTCGACAACATGGTGATCCCTGCAGATTCGTTGATTGGCGATGAGGGCGCCGGTTTCCGCTATCTTCTCGATGGACTGAATGCCGAACGGATTCTCGTTGCGGCTGAGTGTGTCGGTGACGGTCGATGGTTCATCGAGAAGTCACGCAACTATGCCAACGAACGTGTCGTCTTCGATCGACCCATCGGAATGAACCAGGGTATTCAGTTCCCGATTGCGAGAGCCCATATAGATATCGAAGCGGCCGACCTAATGAGATGGAAAGCGGCCGATCTTTTCGACGCTGGACTGTCATGCGGGCCGGAAGCAAATATGGCGAAACTCTTGGCGGCAGACGCGTCTTGGCAAGCAGCCAACGTAGCTATGCAAACTCACGGAGGCTACGGCATGGCTCGTGAGTACGACATCGAGCGCAAGTTCCGGGAGGCACGCCTGTACCAAGTTGCACCAGTATCGACAAACCTGATCCTCTCTCATATCGCCGAGCGGGTTCTCGGCCTCCCCCGCTCATTCTGAGGAGATACATGATGACGTCCGCTACACCAATACCTGTGGCTTCCCGACACCTGAAAATTGCCTTGGTTCAACAGCCCACACCAGGACAGGACCCGAAACGCGCTCTCCAAGAGGGAGAGATCGCTGTCCGTCAAGCTGCCGCCGCGGCAGCAGACATCGTCCTCTTCCCAGAAATGTGGCAGATCGGATACACCGCCTGCCCGGATGACGATGCCGGACGCCAGGAATGGATTTCCATGGCGACCGATGACCAGGGTGAATTCGTCCAGCACTTCGCAACCTTGGCCCGCGAACTAGGTGTCGCTATCGTGGCAACCTACCTACAGAAGTGGGATCCACTCCCCCGCAACGCTGCCACACTCATCGACCGTCATGGCCAGATCCTCACGACCTACGCCAAGATTCACACCTGCGATTACTGGATGGAGGCTGCCCTCACACCCGGCCAAGATTTGCCGGTGGTTCAATTGGATACAGCCGCCGGCCCCGTCGCCGTCGGGATGATGATTTGCTTCGATCGTGAGTTCCCCGAGACTGCGCGGATACTCATGACAAAGGGCGCAGAACTAGTCTTGGTGCCGAATGCTTGTCACCTCACGGACGATCGGATCGCTCAGTTCCGAACCCGCGCTTTCGAGAACATGATGTCGGTGGCGATGGCGAATTACACCAGTACACCCGAGGCCGCCCTTCGCGAGTATCCGCTGAACCTTAACGGGCGCTCGGTGGTGTACAGCGGAGTTTGCTTCGAACCGGACCGAACTCCTCTCGACCCGACTCTCCAACTCGCCGAGGATAGCCCCGGTATTTATTACGCCGATATCGACCTGAACGCTCTGAGGAAGTTCAGGGCCAGTGAAGTGTGGGGCGACGCGTATCGAAAGCCCTACACATACGACGCTCTCGTCAATGGAGAAATCGCGCCCGTTTTCGGACGTGCCGATTCGCGTCGTCTCGCCCCGGAGGTGTCGTGAAATGCAGTCACCTCCGAACATGATCCAAGGCCGGATCGAGGGCTACGCGGGAAAGCTGAGCTACGAACCGGGCGAAGAACTCACTCTCCACCTCAGTTCTCGAAGCGAAACTGACGTCTGCACCGTCGAGATCGCCCGCATCGGGCGAAACCGTGAGGTGGTCTGGTCACAGAACGAAGTGACAGTCATCCACCAGTCGACTCCAGAAGATGCCTACGCCCGCGGGTGCGATTGGTCGGCGACGCTCTCGTTCACGCTGCCCGCTGAATGGGCACCGGGATACTACGAGGTGCTCTTTCGCGCCAACGGAGACGAGGTCCTCGAGACACCTGCATTCTTCGTACTTCGCTCGGCCCAATCCGTCACGAGTCCGAAGATTCTCCTTGTTCTAACAACCAATACCTACTGCGCTTACAACGACTGGGGTGGGAACAACCTGTATACAGGTGGAGTCCAAGTGTCATTTGAGCGTCCCATCGCGCCTGGACTGCTTCGCCGTCCCCCTGGCGAGCTGTTACGAGCCGCCACACCGCATGGAATCTATGATCCCGAGTTAGCTCGACAGCGCGATTACATTGATCGACACCGAGTTTCAGGGTGGAGCGCCGCCGCAGGCTGGTTCAACTGGGAAGAGCCGTTCGTCGTGTGGGCAGAGGAAAACGCGATCGAACTCGACTATGCAGTGAGTTCCGACCTGGAGTTACACCCGGAAGTCCTTGACGGCAAGAACTTGGTCCTGAGCGTCGGGCACGACGAGTACTGGTCGTGGGGAATGCGTGACACGCTCGAACAATTTATTGCCGAAGGCGGCAATGTTGCGTTCTTCTCAGGCAACAGCGTGGGCTGGCAGGTGCGCCTGGATGACGATGGCCGCACCATGACGTCCTATAAGTATGACGCTCTGACGAAGGACCCTGTGAGAGATACCGACAACCGCAGATTCCTAACCGGCTGCTGGTCTGACCCTGTCATCGGACGTCCGGAGAATCTACTGACCGGAGTGAGCTTTACTCGTGGGGGGTACGCACGTGTCGGCTACGGAGCTCCGCGTGGAACCGGGGGCTACTCTGTCTGGCGACCTGATCACTGGGTCTTCGAGGGTACGGGACTTCGCTACGGTGATCTCGTCGGCTCTGAGAACGTCGTAGTCGGATACGAGGCAGACGGCTGCGAGTTCGTTCTCGGAGAGGATGGGTTACCTAGACCGACGTCGAAGGACGGAACACCGGAAACGTTCACGATTCTTGCAACTTCACCTGCCCGACAATGGTCTAACACACCATCATTCACTGATTTTCCTGCCAACGCAGCCCTGGCGAAGGACGAACCAGGCGATCTCGAGTTTTTTGCCGACCGACTGTTCGGGAGCACCGACTCGTCGGCAGCGCGTCGGTTGGGCCACGGAAACGCAGTGCTCGGGATGTACACCAAGGGCGGCGTCGTGTTCACCACCGGATGTACGGACTGGGCATTCGGCCTTCGCGGCCACGACCCACTGATCGAGCGCATAACACTGAACGTGATCGAACGACTTTGCGCCGCGACTCCTGTTGATAGGCACAAAGCGACCGATCACCACTACACGGGAATGTAAGGAAAGGGAACACATGACGCATTCATTGGCAGATATCCCGTCCACCTCAGCTGCACTCGGGACCGCCCGCGTCAAGAGCGGCATGGCTGAAATGCTCAAGGGCGGTGTGATCATGGACGTTGTCACCGCTGAGCAGGCCAAGATCGCCGAAGACGCAGGCGCCGTCGCCGTCATGGCACTCGAGCGGGTCCCCGCGGACATTCGCGCACAGGGCGGCGTCTCGCGCATGAGCGACCCGGACATGATCGACAGCATCATCTCCACCGTCAGCATTCCCGTCATGGCAAAGGCACGCATCGGTCACTTCGTCGAAGCGCAGATCCTGCAGAGCCTCGGCGTGGACTACATCGACGAGTCCGAGGTCCTGACCCCGGCCGACTACGCCAACCACATCGACAAGTGGAAGTTCACCGCTCCCTTCGTCTGTGGCGCCACCAACCTCGGTGAAGCGCTGCGTCGCATCAACGAAGGTGCGGCCATGATCCGCTCGAAGGGTGAAGCCGGTACCGGAGACGTCTCCAACGCCACCACTCACATGCGCACCATCCGCGGCGAGATCCGCCGGTTGACCTCGCTGAGCGAAGACGAACTGTACGTCGCTGCCAAGGAACTGCAGGCACCGTACGAGCTGGTCGTCGAGGTCGCCAAGGCCGGCAAGCTGCCGGTCACCATGTTCACCGCCGGCGGCATCGCCACCCCGGCAGACGCTGCGATGATGATGCAGCTCGGCGCCGAAGGCGTGTTCGTCGGATCGGGCATCTTCAAGTCCGGCAACCCGAAGCAGCGCGCCGAGGCCATCGTCAAGGCCACCACGTTCTACGACGACCCGGACGTGCTCGCCAAGGTCTCGCGCGGACTCGGCGAGGCAATGGTCGGCATCAACGTCGACGACCTGCCGGTTGGACACCGCCTCGCAGAGCGCGGTTGGTAGCCCCACAATCGATACGAGGAAATGCGGCTGAGGCGCTGCGAACCGCACGATGGCCGCCATCGCCGAGTCTGGAAATCGAAAACTATTCTGCTGAAGAGAAATTCGACTGTCCAGCACTCGATGTGGCGGTCATTGTCGGCAACTCCTGACAGTGATGGTTGCCACACGGCAGTAGTCGGGTACCAATGATCCCCGAAAGTCCGCTCCCCACTTCTCCATGTATCTCTTCGAGAAGTCACAACAGTCTTGGATTTCGCATCATCGCAAAGTCGAAATGATGGAAGGGGTGCGCGGCCTGTTTCCCCGCCCACCGCTCCGATGATTGCCGCGAGGACAGCGCAATTCATCGCGAGCATGTCCAGACTCAACGACGCTGACGGGACCAGGTTCGAGCAGGACCTGGAACGGAAGAATGCTGCGGGCGTGCAATAGAGCTCGAAAACGATGTCAACGCGATCTACGAACTCGGGCATCGCCTCACCTATGCGAAAAATGGGTTTCGACAGCGACGTGCTGGTTGCGATTCCTGCACGCACCTGCCGGCTACCCTGAGATCGAATCAGTGGATAACCGCAAGACCCGACGACCCGTTTGATCACTCTCAACCAGTTCGACCGCACAAGACTCGCCTTCGAGGCATTCAACCCAAGCCGGAGAAAATCAGGTGCTTCAGTTGCGAAGATGCGGATAGATTGTGGTGTGTGAACGCATAAGTGATCATTCTCAGCGGCCCACCAGGGGCCGGGAAGTCGACCCTTGCTGCGAAACTTGCCCGCAGTTATGACAAAGCGTTCATCTGCACACGGATGACTTCTGGCACTGCATCGTTTCGGGTGTGATCCCTCCGTACGATCCCGCATCCGATGCACAGAACCAGACTGTGATGGATGTTATCGCCTGCGCCGCCTATACCTACGCGCTCGGCGACTTCACCACGGTGATCGACGGAATCATCGGGCCGTGGATGCTCGATCACTTCGAAACCCACTCGACGCAGCACCCGGACCTAACGGTCCACTACGTCGTGCTCAGACCACGGCGCGACATCACGCTGAAGCGAGCCCAGGCCCAAACCGTGCCAAACGCCTTGATCGATGAGGGACCAATTCTCTCGATGCGGGATCAGTTCTCCAACCTCGGCACGCTCGACGCTCATGTACTGGACACATCTGGCGAAGCGGAAGAACAGAGTATCCGACAGGTGATAGAAGCCATTCGCGACGGCCGATTCAAACTCTTTGCAGGCCAGCGCCGCAATCCGCCGAAAAATGTTTCTTTACAGTCAATCTCATGAGCAAACCACGGAAGAGTCGACGGTGAAACCCGTCGATTGAAGACTCACATTGAGCGACTGCATGCATTGCTCGTACCAGAGGTCGCAGCGCATCGAGACTACTGCTCATTCCGATGCTCCGCTCGTGGCTGTTTCGATCAATTGCATTGGGGGCCAGTCGTCGACGTCGCGAAGAAGCTGACGGTCGTGCGTGGAGAGAACGACCGCGGCGTTGGTTGCGGCCAGTGCCTCGGTGAGTTCGTCGACGAGGGCAACTGAGAGGTGGTTGGTCGGCTCGTCAAGAAGGAGCACATGCGGCTTGGACGCCAGTATCATCGCGAGGTCGAGACGACGTTGCTGCCCCATCGACAGTTCACCGATCCGCTTGCTCGATTCACGCGCACGAAGAAGACCGAGGTGCGAAAGCCCGATTGCGTCCGACGAATCGAGAAGACCCGCCGTGACAAGCGCATCGAAGTGCGCGGAAAAAGCCTCACCAGCCCGCCGATCCAAAGGAAGATCGGTCTCCTGGCGCAAAAATCCGAGACGGACGCCCGGCGGCCTCCGAACGAAGCCCGTACTCGGTTGCAGCTCGCTGGCGAGCACGCTCAGTAGCGTCGATTTCCCCGCCCCGTTGGGGCCGGTCACCACGAGCCGGTCGCCGCGAGAGAGGGCAAACGACACCTCACACGTCACGCGTTCCTTAACGGTAATCTGATCTGCGCTCAACAACACGGAACCGGCATTCGGCAGGAGTTCAGGAAATCTGAAATGTAGCGGCGGTTCCGGCACCGTCACCGCATGCGCTTCGAGCTGCTCCTGGCGGCGATGAACGCTCTGTACGAGTCCGCCTGCACGGGTCGCGCGTCCGTGCTTGTTCGTACCCTTCTCCGGTCGCCACCCGGACTGCAGGCGATTCTGGGCCGCGCTGAGACTGTCTTTCAGTCGGGCATGCTCGGCCTGTTGCTGGTTGTACTCCTGCTCCCAGAGTGCGCGTGCGGCGAGGCGACCCTCGCGATATCCGGTATAACCTTTGCCGTACAGGCGAATCCGGCCATCGGGTGAGGGGTCGACGTCCACGATGGTCTCCGCAATATCGGAGAGCAGTGCGCGATCGTGGGTGACGACAACGACGCCTCCTTGGCGCTCCCGGAGCTGCGCAGTCAGGAATTCGAGACCGCTTCGATCAAGATGGTTTGTCGGCTCGTCGAGTAACAGGAAATCGTCATCTGCACCGAGAAGGCAGGCCAGGCGTACGCGGTACCGCTGCCCCACGGAGAGAGTGTCAAGCAACCGGTCAGAGTCGGTTTCCGCATCGAGCGCTGCCAGGGCGATCTGCACCCGCCGCTCGGCATCCCACGCATCCAACGCTTCAGCGGATTCCAACGCGGCTGCGTATCGCTGAGCACCGTCAAAGGTCCCGTCGGACAAAGCAAGCATCGCCGCATCGAGTGCCACCAACGCCTTGAGTGGTTCGGCGATCGCCTCCGCGACGGCTTGACCGACAGTTCGATCATCGTGTGCCGGCATCTCCTGCTCTGCGACGCCTAGTGTGCCGATGCGCTGCACCGTGCCGGAGTCAGGAGTGAGGGTTCCGTCGAGCACATGCAGGAGGGTGGATTTACCTCGCCCGTTCTCTCCCACGATGGCGATACGCGATGCGGGAGTGACATTGAGGTCGACGTGGTTCAGGACCGGGTTCGTACCGCGCGTCACGGACACGTCAGAGGCGATCAGCTGGGCGCGTTGGCGCGCGGATTGAGGGTTCGTAGAAGTGAGCATTCGGATCCTTCGAGAAGGCACACCGGCTGCCAAAGGCAAATAGGTACGCCGAGACGGCGACCCCACGCAGGGGTCGATAACGAGCGGCCGCCGCAAGCTCGGATGACTCGACGAGCGCGGAAGGCCTTACTCAGCCGTCTCAGAGAAAGTACAAATGCACGCCACAAAGATAAACGGACTAACCCTCACCGGCAAACGAATCATTAGATTCCCGCGGGCTTATCCGTCCAGACATACGCGCTTCGTGGTCGACATGGTCGACGTCCCGAACTGTAAGAATCGGGTCCATGCTCTTCGCCGAACAGTCGGGTACGGACAAGTGCCTACGGGGTGAGGGCGTTAGGACCCAATAGGGGCGACATCGTCCGTGCTGCGCTCGACGATCGAATCTGTCATGTGGTCATCCGACGTTCCCTCTCCGGAGGCTCGGATCATCTCACAGCGTGAACTAGTGCGTTGATCGTTACCCGTTCCTCCAAGGGTGTGATGAGAACTATCTGCGTCGGGTCAATATCGGAGATCGGGCGATACACGATGTCCTGTCGAGAAAATGCGGCGACGAGGCTTTCGGCGGTGACGGCGACTACGTCGCTGGTCGCGACGACTTCGAGCATCTCCTCGACTCCGTGCACTAGCGGACCGTAGGTAACAGGGCTTCCATCCGGGCGTGGATCGACTGACCACCATCGCCGCCAACCCTCCGGGACATTATCGGTATCAACCTGAACAACCTCGGCCAGATCGGACGCTTTCAGTTCACTTTTCACTGCGAGGCGATGATTGGCCGACATGGCCAGGACTCGCTGTTCGGTGAGGACGGGAAATGCGCGGATGTGTGTCGTATCCAATGGTGGGCGTGCAAACACGACATCGACGCGGCCGTCGAGGATGGCGAGGACTTGTTCACCCCAACCCACTTGGACGAGTTCAATTTTGATACCGGGCACAGCATTTCGCAGTTTGTCCAAAATCTCGCGAGTGCGAGAGCCTGCGACTGTGGCAAAGAATCCGATCCGAATCTGTTGTTGTGCAGCGCGGCGATGCCGGCGAACGACACCGATTGCTTGGTCATGCACGGACAGCAAATTGATGGCCATGGGAAGAAACTCTGAGCCCGCATCGGTAAGCCGCGCACCGCGATGATCCCGCTCGAACAGTCGTACACCGATCTCATGCTCTAGTTTGCTGATCTGCTGGGACAGTGACGGCGTCGCGACGCGCAGAATTTCCGCGGCCCGTGTGTAGGTGCCGGCCTGGGCGAGAGCAACGAAGTAGCGCAGCACCCGAGTATTGAGGTCAGGGATGGATTGCACGCTATCGTCCCCTACTGCGGTTGAAGTGGCACGTTAGTCGAAACCTAACGACCCTGTGAACTCTGGTCATGGACGTCTCCTGTGCGCCGAGGCAAGTTTGTCAGTGGAATGTGACACCCCCCACAGAGAGACTAATCATGACACTGAGCACAGAGGCCCGAACCCATCAGGACCCCAGCCCGGCCCAACCGGCGGTTCCCAACGAGGGTTCCGACATCGACCCGGCACAGAATCCACCAGTTGCCGAAATCTTCAGTCGCGCAGTTGGGCCCGTGACCGAACCTACCAACAGTCTGGCTTCGCGGGTCACAAACTGCGACAACATTTCGTGGACCCCGTTTCCGATGCCTGGAACCTCGTTCAAGCTTCTCAACATCAATGAGACGACTGGCGCCACCACCATTTTGCTGTACGTCTCCGAAGGGGCTGAGGCGCCGTTGCACCGCCACCTCGGCGGCGCGGAGGCCTACAACATCTTCGGCACATGGGCATACGAAGGAGAGGCCGACCCAATCGGACCGAACTGTTACGTATACGAACCCGCCGGGATCGTGCACCTGCCGAAACAGGAATCCGAATCGTTGATGTTGGGGATCTTCCACGGGCCGATCGTCGGGTACGACGACGACGGCAACGTCGCCGGCATCATTACCGCAGACTTGCTGTGGGATCTCGCCGAGGCCAACGGCGCTATTGCTCACCTACCGGCCCGCACCGGCCGCTGACAAAGGGGGCCGAGCCCATGACACGACTGGCGGGAAAGACCGCATTCATCACCGGAGCCGCTCGAGGGCAGGGCAGGGCGCATGCCGTCCGACTTGCCGAAGAGGGGGCCAACATCATCGCGCTCGATATCTGCCGCGATCTCGATACTGTCTCCTATGCCGGATCGACTACCGATGAGCTCGACCATACCGTCAAACTCGTCGAGGCAGCGGGCGGACGGATCATCGCTGAAGTGGCTGATGTCCGACAAAGTCCGGAAATCGAGAAGGCCGTCGATAGAGGCATCGAAGCCTTCGGTGGCATTGACATCCTTGCCGTCAACGCAGGCATCGCGGGCTACGGGCCGGCAATCGAGCTATCCGAGACCGACTGGCAAGAGATGATCGACGTCAACCTCACCGGCGCATGGAAGACAGTGCGGGCTGTTGCACCATCCATGATCGAAGCCGGACTGGGCGGATCAATCATCTTGACCAGCTCTGCCGCCGGAATGATCGCCTTCCCGAACCTGGCACATTACACGGCGGCCAAGCATGGACTTATCGGTCTGATGAAGGTCCTCGCGGTGGAGTTGGCTCCGAAAAAGATCCGCGTAAACGTTGTCTGTCCAAGTCACGTGAACACCCCGATGATTCAGAATCCTGCAGTATACGAGCTGTTCACCGGCGGAATCCCGGGAGCAACTGCGGAGCAGGCAAGTGTGGCGATGAAATCGATGCATGCGATGCCGATCCCGTGGGTCGAGCCCGAAGACATCAGCAACGCTGTGCTGTGGCTCGCCTCCAACGAAGCCCGCTACGTAACCGGAGTTGTCCTGCCTGTCGACGGTGGGCTGACCGCGCCATTCAAACTCCCACACGAGGCGTAAAGCAGACATGCGCGGGCAGCATTACCTCCCCCACCAACCGCAGTCCTGGCACCACCGCCCCACGTCTGAAAGGTTGCGGTTTCGTCCGTTTCCATCGACTGGCAATAACCGAATGGCGTCGAGGATTGAACTCGTCGGTGCGTGAGTTTTGCACAGTCCGTGGCGCTGATCTCGTTGTGGATGCGGCGCTAGGGGCGTCCGATCAATGTGTCGACGTTCTTCCCACACCATGCACCGAGCGCCCGATCGACAAGGTCGGTCGGGCGCTCGGCGGCCTCGAGTTCCCCCACGACGCACGCCGGTTACCACGACACCCTGGAATTTCTGGACGCTTTCGGTACCCTGGCCTGACCAACCGAACGATCCCGTTCAATTCTTCGTTCGAGATTCGTCAAATAGCAACCACCAGAAAAGTTCTCGCATATGGCAGGTCACCTAACATCGCACTCAGCCCCCCCCTGCCTCCTCTACCTCTCGAGCACACGTGCTCATCGGCGCAAATGGTGAACCCAACTGTCGAACTGTCTCCGGGGAACAGTCAAGGACGGCAGATCGGGTCCCGACTACCAGATATCGGACATTCCATATTGATGTAGACCGCAGGCTTCGGTAGGGCATTGCCGAGTTGACGAGACCACCTGATCTGAGATGACATGCAGGTGTCGTCGACGTACAAGGGCTACCGGTTTTCGCAAGAGATCATCCCCAATTGCGCATGGCTGTACCACCGGTTCGTCCTATCGTCCCGCGAGATCGAGTCTCCGCGGCAGCCCGAGCATCTCCCGATCACCGCCCCACCAAAGTCGAAAACAGCTGCACTCCAAGAAACTTGACAGCGCACGATCGCTACGCCGACAGTGAACCCGGATGGATCCCGTGGGGTGCGCAGCGATGCCGATTGATTCCGGAATCGCCTGTGCTGCTGTCTACCTCATCCACTGCATCTCGGCATGCCTGTTCCTCTAGACAACGGCGGGAAGTGGCCCGCTAGTTGACTCTACTTACCAAATCGATTCTGTTTCAATACTACTGGGGCAATAAGTGTCGAGGATCTACGCACCCGCCCACCTGGTGTCCTCACACGGTCAGAAGTGATCACGAATATGGACCTGCCTACGACAGAACAGCGCGTCCCACTGCAAGTCGGAACTCACGTCTCCACCGCTCAGGAAATCCAAACTTCGCAAGTTGGCACTGGATTGCGCACCAGCCAATGTAAGAGCTAGACCACCGAGTGCGAGAACACGGCCACTGGAGGTCTCCGCTTGCGTGCAAACTCCGGCCCCGCTGTTGACCTCCAGGCGGTTCTGCACTCCTGCGACCGAATAGTTCAGTGCCAGAGACATACCTGAAGGAAATGTCAGGTGCCCCAAAACTTGCGGGTCGAGAACCGCAAGCATGTAGGGCGCGGATTGTAATACCTCCCACTGCGATGACTGCAGAATAAGGCGCACAACGTCCATACCCGACGTTCGCAGTTGAGCGATCGGTGCGACCGCGCTGAATGAGCCTAGTGCCGCGGCTAGCGCGAGGACGGACTCGCGATCATCGGCGACGAATTCATCTATTTCGAGCACACTGTCTACGCCAAAATTGCTCGGGCAACGCCAGATCGCATAGCCGCCGATCGAACCGTCGTCGCGATCAACTACCGTAACTTGAAAACCTGGACGATTGAGTGGATTTGAGCCAGTTGGGAATGCCGCGCCCACCCGCGTCAGCGGGCCGTTCTGCTGCCGCGCCCAGCGATCGTAGACGGCAGAGATTTGGGCTGCATCGCTGTGGTGTGCACGTCGCGCACTTGAATAGGTACCCGCGCTTGCCAACTCGTGAGTCGGAAATCGAACCGTCAGCAGCTCGGCAATCACCTCGTATCCATATCTCCGGTAAACAGTCGTCGAGGTAGGGAAGAGACTCGTGAGGAGCGCGCCACGTATGCGCGCGACTTCGGAAATCTCGCGCATCAGTTGACGGAGTAATCCCTGACCTCTGTGCTCAGCACGGACAGTCACGGCTGCGATGCCAGAAGTTGCCAGCGCCGATCCGCCGAACCAAGATTGGAAATCAAGCTCCGAGGCCGTTGCTATCATTCCCGACCGATTGAAGACGCCCCACACTGTTTGTCCAGGTCGACCAAATGATGCCTCGATGTCGCCTTGGAGCGTAGAACTACCAAAGGCCTCTCGGCACAAGCCGCGCCACTCCTCGGCGTCAGAGATTGACAGCGGTCGAATTGAGATACTCATATTATTTCGCACTTTCGTCTTTAGAGCGTCTCCAGCACAGCCTGGCGCATTACATCCAGGCCAACCGACCCGACATCGAGCGCAGTCTTGTGGAACTTTCGGAGTTCAAATTTCGATCCCTGCATCAATGCAGATTCTTTGCGCAGCTCCAACCACAAGCGTTTCCCCACGTAATAGGCGGGAGCCTGTCCTGGCCAACCCAAATATCGCTCGATCTCGAACTGAAGCGTCTTCGAGTCCCGTGCACAGTGCGCAGCTAGGAATCGGTGTGCCTTTGCGTAGGTCCAACTGCCACCGCCTATTTCGGCCGGTGCTTCAAAGTTGCAGTGGATTCCGATATCGAGAACGACCCGCGCTGCCCGCATGGACTGTCCGTCGAGCATTCCTAGCTTTTCGGCTGGATCCCCCAGAAATCCGATCTCAGCCATGAGCTGTTCACCGTAGAGCGCCCAGCCTTCCCCATGCCCGCTGACCCACGATCCAATTCTGCGCCAACGGTTAAGTTCGTCAACCCGCGACAAGGCGTGAGCGGCCTGCAAATGGTGACCTGGGACACCTTCATGATAGACAGTGGTCAACTGCCGCCAGGTGGAGAATTCATCCACCCCGTCTGGCAAGTCCCACCACATTCGTCCGGGCCGCTCGAAATCCTCAGTCGGCGGGGTGTACGTGATAGCGCCAGTACCTCCGGGACTTATTCCACATTCAATGACACGAAGCGCATGCGGAATATCGAAGTGCGTTCCTGCACACGCTTCGACGGCAATGTCCGTCTTCGACTGCATCCATTCGACCAGGGCGCCTCTCCCCCGGATCAGTCTGGTCTCGTCGGCATCGAGGAAGCTGTGCACTTCTCGTAGTGAGGCCCCCGGCAAGATTTTGTCGCCAAGTTGAATCATCTCTGCCGTGATTCGGGCGAGTTCGGCCTGCCCCCATTCGTAAGTCTCTGCAAGGTCAATAACCGTCCCCAGAGAGGCACGCGAATGCAACTTGTATACGTCAATCCCGACAGCGTCGCGATCAGACGCAGTTGGGAGCAAATTGTCCGACAGAAATTCAGCTAGGTCATAGCACGCCTCACGCGCGGACGCAGCAGCTTTCAAAAGGTCGGTGCGCAACGATTGTGCGAGGGATTGCGGGGCAGATTCGACAAGGGTGGCAAAGACTCCACCCTGTCCGCCATTGCGTGAAAGCTGTTTCACTACTGCAATTATTTGCCTCCGCGGACTGATATCGCCGCGATCGGAAGCTTCATGGAGGGACCTGGCGTAGCCATGAAGGACTTCCGGCACTCGGGACATTCGTGTTGCGATGGCCGACCAGTCATCGGCGGACTGCTTGGGCATGAGGTCGAAGATTTCGCGCACCTCTTGTACGGGCGACGCGATGTTGCGAAGCAATGAATCCTCGCGGCCCGCGGAGCGCAACTCCTCTGCGACAGAAAGTGATTCCCTGAGAGCAGCGATCGTGACTCGATCCACACTATCGGCACCTTCCGCCCATTCGAGAGAAGCAAGAGTTCGCCGGCGCAACGCTGACATCTCTGCAAGCCCATCCGGCGAGAGATCGGGAAAACTGTTGTAGGTACCTTCGACGCCAAGATACGTCGCAGCAAGTGGATTCAGGAGCAAGTATCGGTCAAAATAGTCGTCCGCGATGGCGTCTACGACGGTCTGCGTTCGCAAGTTCTGTTCACCTCTCAAGGTTTGATGGACATAGTGGTAGTCAATACGGCTTCTTGTCACGAAGCTCTTGAGCGCCACCAGCGGAATCACCGAGCGCGCGTGGAACCGGGCGGATCGACTTCGCGATCAGCTGTTGGCCACTCCGATGGTCTGCGCCCATGGGCGGTAGTAGGTGAACGCATCGAAGTCGTTCAGGTTGTAGTTACCTCGGATGCCGGCTGTCGCATTGATCCACGCGATTGGCGCGACTGGCAGTTGCTCTTGGCCGATCCTCGTAATCTGCTGCAAAAGGTCGACGCGTTCCGGGCCTCTTACACCACGTTGTTGCTGCAGAAGCAACTGAACCGTCGGATCTGCGAATCCAGAGGCGTTGAGATAGCCAACATCAGGATCAGAACTGAAGAACGGACTGAGCATATCGGTAGGATCAGGATAGGTCGGTGCCGTGGAACTCAGCACAAGGCCTTGTTTCTTGCCCGGCGCGATGAGGTAATCCTGTTGGAGTTCGTTCAGCGAGATTACCTTGAGGTCGAGTTTGATTCCGATCATGGAAGCATTTGCTGCCAATGATGAGGCCGACTTTATCGATATGTCTGCATCAGTCGAGACATAGATATCGGCGCTGAATCCACCGGATACCGATGAGGCTGCGAGCGCACTCCTGGCCTGATCGAGGTCAAAACTGAACGCCGGCAATGAATTCAGGAAGAGGTCAATCTCGCCATTCGAGAGGACTCCCTGCCAGTGTCCTCTAGTGGGTAGCCCGACTGCGGGCTCTCCTGCCCCGGCCAGCACTGACTTAACGATGCCTTCCCGATCAATACAGTGAGCAATCGCCTGCCGGACCTTGAGATCGTCAAAGGGCTTCACGGTCATGGGGAAACGCAGCAAAAGTGGGCTCAGGCCTGTTGCGGTTCCGACGCGCACGTCGGGGGTCTTGTTCCATTGTGACAGTTGCGCGCCTGGTACGTCGAACATGCCATCGTTGGCTCCTTGCTGGGTAGCCACTCGAATCGTTTCCGGGTTCTCAACCACCTTCACAGAAATCTTCTGAATACTTGGAGGCACACCCCAGTAGTACGGGTTCAACTCGCCGGTAATACCGCCACCGGTTGTGTACTCCGCGAGCCGGTACTGACCGGTGCCGATAGGGATGGCAGTTGGCGATCCAAATGCAGACCCCGCTTCGATACCCTGCGCCTTTCCAAAGATCTGAATAATTGACGCCGCGTACTTGAATGTGGGATCCGGCGACGACAGGGTGATCATGACTTGGCTGTCACTCACAGCCTCTACAGACTCAACATTTGCCAGCAATGATATTACGGCAGAGGACAATTCAGGATCGAGGTGGCGCGTGTAGGACCATACGACGTCTTCAGCAGTGAGTCGCGTCCCATCCCAGAATTTCACGTCCTCACGCAAGTCGAAACGGTACTCAACGAGAGAAGTCTCGACCATGGTGGCTATCCAGGGCGCGATCTGCAACTCGTGATCGAGAATCACCAGCGTGTCGTAGCCCAACGAACTCAGCACGCCAGTTTGCGAAGTAAAACTCTGAGCGATATCCAGACTGTCCGCACTTTTGGTAATCGACCAGTTGAGGCTAGGGATCGACGTGGAAGTCACAGGTCCACTCAGGTTTTCGCTGATCATCCCGGCACTGGTCGACTCTTCTCCACACCCTGCCAAGATCGACCCCCCTGCCGCTAGCAGGCTCGCCTGGCCCAACTTCTTCAAGAGTGTGCGCCGATTGATTTGGTACTGCAGTGCTGTTTGCACAATTTCTCCTTCGGGTTCCGTCACTGAGATGATTGCAACTCTTTGCAACAGTTAGTGGTTCATCGCTGCCACTCCGGCCATGGGGCCGTCGACATACGTCGGACCTCCTCGAAGGAGTTCTCTCGTGTACTCGTCCTGAGGGTCGTCGAATACCCGCTCGGTTGGACCGTGCTCGACGCAGTGGCCATGTTTGAGCACATAAAGGTAGTCCGTCATTTGACGAGCAACACCCAAGTCGTGGGTAACGAACACCATCGCGACGTCAAGCTCGTCACGAAGATCTCGAAGTAGGTTCAGGACTTGCGCTTGGACCATTACGTCAAGGGCGGATGTAGGCTCGTCACATAGCAGCACTTGCGACTTAGGTCCCAATGCTCTGGCGATCGCAACTCGCTGTCTCTGTCCACCCGACAGACTCGATGCTTTTCGATCCGCAAAGGATGCCGGCAAACCAACAAGGCTTAGTAGCGCGACGGCGTCGCTGGGCCTGGAATCCAGACTTCCCGCAGCAAGAGCGTTCCGCAGGATCTTTCCGACAGTCTGGGAGGGATTCAGGGTTCCGGACGGGTCCTGGAAAACCATTTGGACAGGCTTCGCTCGACAGCGTTCCTTCATCTCCATCGGTGTCTCGACGACACCTTCGTCCGCGACCTCCAAGCCTGCGATAATTCTCGCGAGCGTGGTTTTGCCGCTACCCGATCCTCCAACGATTCCGACGATCTGCCCTCGTCGGGCTTCAATAGAGACGCCACGTAGCGCTTCGTGCTCTCCGAATCGCTTTTTGATGCGCGACGCGGATAACACATTTGGTCCACTATTTCTATCTCGTGCGCACTCCGAGGCTCTGTGAGTGGGGAGGGTGAGATCAAGGCTGCGGACACACGCCGTTCGGCGGTTGCCGACCTCGACCAACAGGGGTCGCCCATTTGCGCAGTCTTCGATTGCGTAGTCACATCGCGGTTTGAAAACGCATTCTGGCCGTCGATCCCCGGGGGTCGGAACACCGCCCGCGACTGACGCGAGGCGCGCAACCTTTCTGTCGACGGGTGGATCGGCCATCAAGAGTGATTGTGTGTAAGGATGCAGGGGCCGGTTCGCGAGTTCACCTGGCGCGAATTCCTCAACTACGGTTCCGGCATACATCACATAGATGCGGTCAGCGACGGATAATGCCACCGGCAAATCATGTGTGATCAGGACGAGTGCGAGTCCCCGCGCGCGCTGAACTTCACGTATCAGGCTAAGCACCTTGCGCTGCGATGTGACGTCAAGGGCTGTCGTCGGTTCGTCGGCGACAAGAATTCGAGGATCCGACGACAGCGCACACGCTATTCCAACTCGCTGCCGAATACCGCCTGAAAGCTGGAACGGATACTTGCGTGCTACGGACTCGTCGTTGATTCCTACTTCGTTCAGCCGCTTGACAAGCTCATGACGGGGTACACGGGTGCCGGTTCCGTCAGAGATAGCACTTTTGACGTTTCGCAATGGGCTGAGCATGGTGAACGGATCTTGAGGCAGCCAGGTTATGGCCGATCCTCGTGCGGAACGCCAGGTCTTCTCGTCAGCGTTCTCGAACGACCTTCCATCGATTTGAATATGCCCCCTGGTGGACAGTCCTGCTGGAAGCAAACCGGTGATTGCGCGGGCTGTCACAGATTTCCCGCTGCCCGACTCGCCGACGATTGCGATGGTCTCGCCGGCGCGGGCGCGCAGTCCGACGTCGTCGACGATCACCGCGCCTGCGTCAGTCTCGATAGTCAGGTGCTTCACATCCAAGGCCCAGTCTCGAGTCATTACGCAGTCCTGCCCTTTTCGTGTCGGTAATCCTGAACTGCGTCGGATAGCAGGGCCACTGACGTAGCAACAACGACGATGGCCAGTCCGGGAGCTAGCGCAATCCAAGGATTCGCGCCGAGGTAGTCGATTGAGTTCGCGAGCATCAGACCCCAGTCAATTGAGTTGGCGGGAACCCCGATTCCCAAGAAGGTAAGCGCAGACAATGTCACCAATGCGTAAGCAAAATTCACACATGCATTAGCGAGTTCGACCGATCTGATGTTCGGCCACAGCTCAAGAACCAAAATTCGCCATCGCGGCGTTCCCATCAATCTGGCCGCATCCATATAGGGCTGCTCGAGTTCTACGAGAGCCGCGTTGCGGACGAGTCGAGCGTCGTATGGCGAGAACAACACCATCATCAGGCCGACGGCCATAAAGTACCCACCACCGCTTATCCCCGCGAGCACGAGCGCCACCAACAGCGCGGGGAGCGCATAGATAGCATCGACGAATCGCATCAATCCCGCGCCCACCCAGCCGCCGGCAAGGGCGGACATCAGCCCGACCGAACTTCCGATCACCAAGGCACCTGCAGCAATGAGGAACGCACCGATTACCGGCGCGCGTCCGCCAGCGACGAGCTGGGCGAGGACATCTCGTCCCAGATCGTCAGTGCCAAGGGGATGTTCTCGCGTTGGGCCCTGAACTCCGATCAGCAGGTCTTGGACTTCAGCCTGACGCAGCATGAGCCAAGGGCCAATCAGCGCGAGTAGCAACACTATTGCGACCAGGCACGATAGAAAATAGATTGTCTTGCTCGAACGGTGCCGACGTCGTCGACGAGCCGTCCTCGGAATCGTAGTCATATCTAAACCGCCTCACTCAGATCGACTCGCGGATCGAACGCGGTACTTGCAACATCGACGAGGAGATTGAGCACTAGAATGAAGGCAGCCAACACAATGGTCAGTGCCTGGACCACCGGTAGATCTCCAGCCGAAACGGACGCAATCAGCAAACTGCCCGCTCCGGGAAGAGCGAAGATCTTCTCCACGAGGACCGTGCCAACGATGAGCGTGGTCAGTGTCAACCCGGCCGCCGTTGTTATCGACGTCATGCTGTTGCGGAACCCGTAACTCAGCAGAACGCGCCCCCCGCTCACTCCCCTAGATCGAGCGAACGTCACATAGTCCTGCGAAAGCGCACTACTGAGCGCGGACCTCGTGACTTTGACGACCAGACCGATCTGTCCAAGCGCCAGCGCTATCGCCGGCAACAGAAGATGGTGAAGTCTTCCGAAAAATCCTGCCCCAGGCCCGAATACGGGGAGAATGTCCCACTTCAGCCCGAAAAGGTACAAAAGCAACAGCGCCACGGCAAACGACGGCACCGAAATCGCCAAGATCGCAGTACTGGA
This sequence comes from Rhodococcus sp. GB-02, assembly GCF_053470465.1. Lineage (NCBI taxonomy): Bacteria > Bacillati > Actinomycetota > Actinomycetes > Mycobacteriales > Nocardiaceae > Rhodococcus > Rhodococcus sp. GB-02. The sequence continues at coordinate 922,202 of NZ_JBPUKE010000001.1, read as the reverse complement.
CGCAAGACGGTCCACGATGCGCCCCTTATGGATCGCAGCGACTGTCGCCAGGGGGATCGCCACGATCATGGCGATCACAAAGGCAAAGATCGCCAGTTGCAGCGATAACAGGCCCTGATCAACGACCAATTGGTCGACTTGAACATTCTGTACGTAGGAGGTGCCGAAGTCGCCACCTAGTGCACGCCGCAGCCAAGCCCAGTACTGGACGAGGATCGGATCGTCGAGGTGATGCTGCCGGCGCAAGTCATCCAGGACGGCTTGACTCACGGGGCGTCCGCCTGTCAGTGCTCCGACAACGCCACCGGGTGCCACGAACTGGAGAGCGAAAACTCCGAATGACATGGCCAATAGAAGAGTGAAGAGCGCCACTGTCCGCTTAGCGAGCGCCAGGGTAACGAGGACACGGGGACTGCGGTGCCCCTCCCGTCCAGTCTTGATAGGCATGTGGCGAATCTATCACCCAAATAGCTCAATGTCGCCGATATTCGCTAACAAGACACTTGAGATGTTTTGATCGAGCTATTTGGGCCTTTCCAGACGCCTTAAACCGGCAGTGCTTGCCGTTCACGGATTGCGCGTCGGTTCGCCGGCAGGGGTACCGGAACCGTAAGGAACTGACACAGTCGCCAGGATGAACAGAATTTGACACATCCGTTTACTGTCCGCAGGTCCGGGCCCACCATCGAACCAACACATCACTACAGAGTGCGCGGATGATCCGTGTGATCGCTCTACCACGACGTCGCGTCATACTGCTTGCCACTTCGAAGGACATTGCCCAATTCAGCGAGTGCCCAGCCGTGTTCGGGGGGTAGATCCAGAACTGAGGGTTGCAGAGCTCGTCAAATCCTGCGCCGATTCCGCTTCGATGATCGAAAGCCACTGTGCACCAGGACTGAAAGTGTTGATGCAAATGCGAACTGGTCGGTCGGCAGCCTGACCGATGATCCACCCGAGCAGTCGAGGGGCTTCGATTCCGACCGCTCACATCAGTTTGGGCGGCACCGAGCGGAGTGAAAGTTGCTCGCCTGTTTGATATTTCACGCCTTGCAATGAAATACACAGGCGCGGTGATCAGGCGGACCAATTGCAAGTGCGTGCGATGGCGAGCCGATGACTAGGCTACCTCCACCGCCCTTCCGGCGAGCGCACCTCTCCCACGACGTGACCTCGTCCGGCCCTTTTCGGCAAACACGCACTTGCGTTCACGTTTGCGTTCTGCGAACACTCGTCGGCATATCGTCATACAGGCTGAAAGCCCGCGAAGAATCTTCCGCGGGGCGAGGCCAGGACCTCGTCGTAGACAACTTTCCGCAGGACCGGAATAGCAGAGGCGACGTGGACCGCTGAACTTACCAACCGGGCAGCCAGCACGATTGCCGCTCCCCACGCCGACATATCAACTTGCGTGCCGGCCCGCGACCTCGCCTGAATCGGCCGGCATACACCACCGAACTCGACGGTGAGACATTCTCATTCACTAGTTTGACGAAAGAAGTGGTGGCACAGACATCGCCTGCACCACCACTTTTCGCTCAGCTCACGTCGGCATACTTCCTGGGATTTGCGTCGAACTGTGGTCCACAACCCTTGCAGCAGAACCAGTACCGGTTGCCTTCGTAATCACGAAACAGGCCCTCGGCCTCGGCACGCGTCTTTTCGATCACGCTGCCGGGCATGACTCGACATTCGACGAGTTCACTGCTCCCCGAGTTGAGTAGGTCTTCTCCACCGGGTGGCATCGCCGTACCGACAGCGCCTACAGCGCCGTTGTCGTCTGTCGTCGGGGTATTGCCACAGCCACAGCTACTCATTGCGATTCCTGTTCTCTTGCGGACGTGCCCCGGGAAGCGAGCTCACACGTTCCAAGCATACCCCCTATAGGTATGTGAGCCAGAAACCATAGGAGAGTCCTGTCGACATTTCACTCCTCTCGATCATGCAAGCCACTGCAGGAGAGCAAAGAATCGATCACCCAGCCCTCACTCGCCTCCGACGCCACAACGATGCGACATTGATACCCATAGGGGGTATAAGTTAGGTCAGTACACAGACCATACCCACGAGGTCTTCGACGAAGAGGCTCAATGAAGAACTGGACAGCAATCGGTAGCAGCCGATTCGCCGTGGTTGGAGCTTTGCTGTTGGTTGGCGTGCTCTGGGGAAGCTCGTTTCCCCTGGTTGCTGCGGCGGCACCAACCCTCGGCGCCGTCGGCACGACGCACGGCCGCTTCATTGTTGCAGCGTTGGTTCTCGCGCTGATAACGGCTTCCAGCAGATCGACTTGGCGCGCGGTCGGTCACCGATTTCCTGCATTCCTACTGCTGGCAGCCCTCAACGTCGCCGGGCCCCTGACGCTTGTCGCAACTGCGATCGTCGGCCTCAACTCGTCGACGGCGTCGATCCTGAATGCCACGACGCCGATGTTCACCGTATTCGTCGCCGCTTTCTGGCTTCGACAAAAGATCACCTGGCGAAAACTCTCGGGGGTCGCGATCGGCATCGTCGGCGTATCGGTGCTCGTCGGTGGAATTCCGTCAGCGATCGACAGTCGCGCAATGCTGGCCATTGGCGCATCTTTGACCGCGGCGCTGCTGTACGCAGTCGGAGGTGTTTACGCACGAAAGTCGTTCCAGGACACTCCACCTATGACACTGGCCCTCGGACAACAACTTGCCGCGGTTGCCCTATTGGTTCCCGTGTCCGCCGTCGCTCCCCCACCGGGGCCCATAACCGTCGGTCCACTCATCGCCGTGGCAGCCCTGGGGCTGGGGGCTACCGCCGGTGGCTACCTGGTCTACTTCTGGATAATTCGTCAGGCGGGTCCAGTCGCGGCATCGGCCGTCACTCTTCTCGTTCCGATTTCGGCATCAGCCATCGGAGTGCTGTGGTTGAACGAGCCTGTTACCTTCGCGCTCGTTGGCGGTCTTGTCATCATTCTTGCCGGAGTCGGCTTGCTCCTGGATCTTCCGCCGACGCGAGATCCATTGCGCAGGGTTGCCCCGGGCCGGGCGGCTAGCGCGGACAAACGGCCGGTCAGCGGCTGATCGGAGCCGTCCAGAGTCCGACCAGCGCGTCGACGAGGTCGGTCGTGAAGTCCTCCCATGACGTGACCGCGTCCGGCCCCTCTTCGGCAAGCGTGCGCTCACGTTCGGCGAACATGTGCACGATCGCATTGCGTCCGATGTCCGCGCGGGCGCGTCGAACACTCATCGGCATGTCAGTGAGACAGGCTGAAAGTCCGCGAAGCGTCTCCTGCAGGGTGGGCGAGGCCAGTACTTCGTCGTAGACGATTTTCCGCAGGACTGGATCGGCGAGAATCTGCGCGCTGAACCGCGCGTACCAGGTCGGGCCACCCATTTCGGCGTAGTGATCGGTCGACGCCCGAACCAGACACGAAATCCAGTCACGAACGTTTGTGGACCCTTCGATCTCACGCAGCAGTTCGCCACGCTTCTTCTCGACCTGCTGGGAATGCTTGTTCACGATCGCCCGGACCAGGTCGGTCTTGGTCCCGAAGTGATATCCGACGGCGGCATTGTTGCCCTGACCTGCCGCCTCGCTCACCTGACGATTCGAAACCGCGAAGACTCCATGTTCGGCGAACAGCTGCTCGGCGACGGAGAGAATGCGGTCTCGGGTTGCAGCAGAGCGCGCGGAATTTGCGGCGCCGCCGACGTCGGCCGACGCATCCTCAGTCCTCGTAGTCATGAACACCATCATCCTCGACCATCCGAAGCTGCTCGGCACCGGAGATGTTCGTCACGATCGAAGGCACACCCTTCCGTTCAGTCAGTCACTTGATTTAACTTTAGTTCAAGCAACTGACTTAAATCACTTTTCTTTCTTCCTCCGATGGAGTTACCGCAATGTCGTCAAACACTTCTCCACCACCGACAACGCCGCCACAAACCTCGAAGTCACCAGCCACCACCGCAGTGGTGGCGGTTCTGGCATTCTCCGGCATCGTCGTCTCGCTCATGCAGACGCTGGTCATCCCGATCATCCCGCACCTCCCGGAGTACTTGAACGCTCCCGCGTCCGATACCGCGTGGGCGGTAACCGCCACCCTGCTCGCAGCTGCCGTCGCCGTCCCAACCATGGGCCGCTTGGGCGACATGTTCGGCAAACGGCGTCTTCTTCTGATCAGCATGGCGCTGTTGGTAACCGGTTCGGTGGTCGGAGCCCTCAGTTCGAGCGTTACCCCCCTCGTTGCCGGCCGAATCCTGCAGGGCCTTGCGGCCGGCGTCATTCCACTGGGCATCAGCGTGATGCGCGACGTGCTTCCGCCCAAGAAGCTCGCCGGCGCTGTTGCGATGATGAGTGCTTCGCTGGGAGTCGGTGGCGCTCTGGGGCTTCCGATCGCGGCTTTGATCGCCGAGTACGCCGACTGGCACGTCCTGTTCTGGGCGTCAGCCGTGCTCGGCGCTCTTGCGGCCGTTCTTGTTGTCGTCCTGGTCCCCGAATCGACGGTTCGCACAGGTGGCACGTTCGACTTCGGCGGGGCAATCTCGCTCTCAGCCTCCCTCATCGCTCTACTACTGGCCATTTCCAAGGGTGGCGACTGGGGTTGGACAAGCACGCTCACGCTTTCCCTGTTCGGCGCCGCGATCCTGATGTTCGGATTCTGGGCTTGGTGGGAACTACGCACCCCCAAGCCGCTGGTGGATCTACGCGTATCCATCCGCCGCCAGGTGCTCTTCACCAACCTCGCATCCATCGTGTTCGGATTCGCGATGTTCGCCGCCAGCATGGTCTTTCCCCAGGTAGTCCAGTTGCCTGAAGTCACTGGTTACGGCCTAGGCGGTTCGATGCTCACCGCAGGTCTGGTCATGGCTCCCTCCGGCATCATCATGATGCTCATCTCTCCGCTGTCCTCACGCATCACCAATTCACACGGCCCCAAGGTGACGCTCATGCTCGGCGCCGTTGTGGTCGCAATCGGCTACGGCATCGGCATTTTCGCCATGCACTCGATTTGGGAACTGATCGTGATCGCAGTGATCATCGGCGCCGGTACCGGTATGGCTTACGGCGCGATGCCCGCTCTCATCATGGGGGCTGTTCCTCCGTCCGAGACCGGTGCAGCCAACAGCTTCAACACCCTGATGCGCTCCCTCGGTACATCATTCGCCAGCGCCATCGCGGGAGTCGTCATCGCCCAGATGACCATGTCCATCGGTGGGGCAACGCTGCCGTCGGAGAACGCTTTCCGCGTCGTCATGGCCCTCGCTGCCGGATCCGCCGTCATCGCACTCGTCCTGGCCGGTTTCCTCCCTCGGTTCAACAGCTCCAACTCCCGCAAGGAGATTGGAAGCGAACACACCGACACGTCCCCGACCGCGTCGAAGGATCCCGTCCCGACGCACTGAGCCAGCGTGCAAGACGCATTGTCGGCCCCGGCGGAGTTGAACTCCGCCGGGGCCGACGCGTTTCACACATTTTGCGGTTGATACACCTGCAGACGACAGTTTCGTGAAATGCTCCGTTGAAATGGGTGCTCGTTCGATACTCGGGGAAAGGATGCCGCGATCGCCGCTCCTCGTGCTGACGTCGCCCTTGCCGTCGCCGCTGCTGCCGTCCTGGGCATAGGCGTCGGCGTTCTTCTTGTCGATGTCGTCGCCGGCCTGGCTGCAGGTGCGGGTGCTGCAGTGGTATTTCGGTTTGCACTTCGGATGATCAATACCCGAAAGTGAGCGTTTGCCGAGGGTCCTACTTCAGGACACGGATCGCCGAGCCCGGAAGGATTCCGCTCGACGGCGGGTAGATCGACGTTGCGCCGTTGAAGAACATGTGAGCGGGAGTCGTGGATACCGGCAGCAGGTCGATGTCGTTGAACAATGCGCGCTCACTTTCCTCCCAGACCTTGCAGGACTCGTCACCGGGAAGAAGCGAAGCCTCAGTAGACAATTCGATGTACTTCTTGTTGTCGAGGGAAGCGAAGTTCACTCCTTCAGGTTTGGGCGGGCCGGTGAAGTACTTGGCAAAGATGCTCGGCGTATCACTCCCCAGCGTCAAACCGATGGAAACGTCCCACGACGACAGGTCGGTGTTGCTGAATGTGTTGGCGATGACGAAACTGTAGTCGCCGCCGGTCAGTTTCACCTTCGCGCCCAGTCCTTCCCACTGTGTTGCTACGTATTCCGCGGCGGCAGAGTTCGTATCGCGCGAGTTGTTGAAAATTACGTTGAGGGCAAGCGGCCGCCCGTCCTTCGTCAGGACGCCGTCGGACCCCGCCTTCCAACCTGCGTCGGACAGCGTTTTCATTGCTGCATCGACGTCGAAAACGGGGAACGTCCCCTCGACACTGTTGTAGTCGCAGGCAAGGGGTTCCGAAACCGCGAGGGCGCGTGCGCGGGTTCCTTTTCCGCCGGTGGTGATCTCGGTGTAGTCGTCCAGATCGACTGCTTGAACGAGCGCCTGCCGCACAGCACGGTCCGACGTGGGTAGAGATGAGAAATGGTTGAAGATGAACTCGCCGGACAGCGTGGTGTAGGTCTTCGAATCCAGACCCGCTGCCAAGACTCGTTCCTCGTCCGAACCGGTCACCGCCGCGGCATTCACTCCGCCGGTGAGAACAAGATTCGCCGTCGTACTCGGATCGGTGACAATCTTGATCGTCACTGTCTTCGGCACCCCAAGAGTGTCGGAAGTGGTCTCGCCGTTCGGACTCCAGGTGTAGCCGTCGCGGCGTTCCATCGTGATGTGATCATTGGGAACGACTTCGGTGACCTTGAACAGACCCGTTCCGTTACTACTCGAACGGATACTGGCCGGGTCGTCGAGCGTCGCAGCGCACGGAAGCCGCATCGAGCCTATTCGAGAGAGCAAGAAGGGTGCCGGTTCGGCTGTAGTGACCGTCAGTTCGTCACCGTCCGCGGACGCGACCGTCGACGACGGGACGGTGGATCCGCGTAGCGGTGAAGCGTTTTCAGGGTCCATGACCCAGTTGATGTCATCGGCCGCGGTCTGTGCGGTGAACGAAGTGCCGTCGGCACAAGTAATGCCCTTCTTGAGCACGAACTTCAGCGTGTTCCCTTCTTCACTCCAGCTCTCCGCCAGATAGGGACGCACAGTGCGTGTTTGCGCGTCGATGTCGATCAACGAATCGTACGAGTACGCGTTCACGATCTGAGTCGACGTAAGGTTGGTGATCAGAGGGTGCAGATTTCCGGGATCGGCGTTGATGACAGTCGTGAAACTGCCGTCCTGTGCATACTCACCGACCGAACCTTCGGAACTGGATGCGCCGCCACACCCGGCCAGGGTGAATACGCCAACGCTGATAACTGCTGTCGCGGAGACAGAACGGGCTTTCATACGAGCCGCCATCTACTAGGAGTTGCCATGGCGACAATCGTGCGGGACTGACGTGGTCTGTATCTCGTTGAAGTTCCCCATACAGTCGGCCGTACTCTGTTCGATTGTCACTATCGACCGGGCAATCGCAGGCGCTAAGTGCGACGCCATCGTTGACGATTAAGTACGACGCTGCCGTTGACGGTGATTCGCGACGTTGATTCGGTTGCCGCACAACGCCGGCATGCAGTAGCGGCGTCGCCCTCCCCTGCTCGTATCGACAAACACGCCGTTGCACGTCGGCGATGCGCATGGGCGGAATCGTTCGTACCCCAATGTGCGCAGAGTCCCCAGCAACGAGTAGCCGATCAACAACGTAAGTTCACCGGCGAGGTCGATTCTGCTGTCCGGTACCGCATTCCATCGATAGTCGAACTGGGCATCAGGCACGAGTCGAACGTGATGCGGGACAGTCTGCAGGAGTCGATCAGTGCGATCAACGAGCTCACCAGAAGTCGGAGCATCGAGAATCGAACGAATCTCCTCTCTGAGTGCCTGCACGTCAGCAAGTTCACCGCTGGAAAGCCGACGCCCGTTGCGGAGCGCATCCGGCGAGAGTCCATGTTCATCCAGTAGATCGTGAAGCGCCTGAGGATCACGCAACGCGTCGCCTGCCTCCACCCACACGCGGGGCGAGGTGTTGACCAGGTCGGTCGCGAACGACGCACCGACGACGTAATCGTCTAAAACTACTTGCATCCCTTACCGCCCTGCTCTACCGTAATTGAATAACCTAACTTTACACCTTACGGAGGCGGCGGGATGGAACATTGCGCAGACCACAGACTGCCCGAGATACTCCGAGACACTCACCACCGATTGCGCCGCGCCGGCACCGTGGCATCGCAGACACCCGTCGTTGCTGCCGATCTCTACTGGTCGATCGGCGCGCTCGCCCAGTGTCTGACCGCGATGGACGAGGTCATTTCACAACTTGGAATCAATGCCCGAAAGCAGTTGCGCGCTGGAAAATTCGACGTCGAGAGCGGACCATTTGAAGGACAACCCGACGCCGCCCTGCTCACCGCAGTTCTTGCGCTCGCCAGAGCATCGAGCAGTTGTGAAACAGTTCAGTCGGCAATCGGCAATGCCCAGATCGCGGTGAGCGATCTCGTCGTCTCGAGGCCCACCAGCGCCTGACACCCGGACTCGCGGCCTGTCCCAATAGAGACTGTATGGTTGGTTTTCAGACAGCCATCAAGAGCATCGAACAGCAGGAACCGGGTTATCACTGTGAGTGCAGGGACATCGACAATCTACGAAGACCGAACCGTCCGGATCGACGATCAGGGTGTCACGATCCGCCACTACTACTTCCCGTTTGTCAGCAAGTTCGTCCCGTACTCGCAGATCGAATCCGTCGACCTCGGAGTCATGTCGTGGCTGAGCGGACGCCTACGAATTTGGGGAACAACAGATTTCAGCTCGTGGTACAGCCTGGATCTTTCACGTCCATGGAAGGAGACCGCGGTGGTACTCACCCTCGCCGGCCGCGGAGCGCCTTCGTTCAGCCCCAAGGACGCCGATCGCGTCGAGACCGAAATCCGAAGTCGCATCGGATCACACGCCGCGAACTGACTAGCAGAACTCGGATTCGACGGTCACGATCTCGCTCCAGTCGGTTCGATCGAACAACCTCGCCAGTGCAGTGAACAGAACTTCCGGGTCGATGGCGCTCTCAGCTGAGTGCGCACCGACCCGATCCGAAATCGTTCCGTCGGCCAGCCGGGAAACCACCTGAGCAAGGCCCAGCGCCAAGGGGATTCCCGTTGCACCGGCCATGTCCGACAGTAACGCCGATACCGGTGAATCGTCAGCGATCCGTGCCACGACGCGCATCTCTCGACCTTCGCGCACCCCGGTCGCCGAGGCGAAAAACAACGGCAAGGATCCATGACCGGCACGCGTGAGCATTCGAGGCGCAGCACGGATCATCCGCCGGAGCGAGGGCTTGCCCAATTCTTCAGCAGCCGAGTCGAGATCGATTCTCCCCTTGTCGATATCTGAGCGGAGAACGTCGAGAAACGCCACGGTTTCCGGTGTGATCACCATCAGATTTGCCGAATGCCCTGCAGGATTGATGGTCCGATGAAACATCACCGGCTCCGGATGCCCGACCACGTAAGCGTTCCCCCGACGTCCGCCGGGCAGTTCGAGTGCGATGGAACGCAACGGTTCTTCGTTGACGATTCGCCCCGCACGAACCACTGGAACCGTGCCGCTGATCTGCTGCATCCAGTGAACGGCCGCTGCACTCAGTGTGTCTACCGACTCGTCCTCGCCCTCGACATCAACCGGCCAGGCTGTGTACAGATCGTCGACCACGTCCAATCGCGAGACTGCCATCGCTGCCAGGAGGTTACTCATCCCGGGACTTGCGCCCATGCCGACTACCGCACAGATTCCGGCTTCCCTGGCAGCACAGTCCAATTCCAGCATGTCGACGGCAGGTTCCCAGTCGTCGCAGATGTCGAGATAGTGCGTCTCGGTCTCGATCGCTGCCTGGAGAACGCCGACACCGAAACGGAAGAACGGGCCGACGGTATTGATGATCACGTCTGCGTCATCCAACAATTCACGTAGCGTGCGACCGTCCGTGACGTCGATGCTGCGCGCCTCGACTTGCGCTGACGCCTGAGCCAGTTCAACTGAAAGACGCTTCGCAGCATCGATATCGCGATCCGCGACTACTACCTTGCCGATTCCCGGCAATATTGCGGCCAGACGAACTGCTGCCGAGCCCATGGCACCGGCACCGCCCAGTGCGACAACCGTGATTCCGTCAGCCATGAATTCCCTCCAAAAATGCAGTCTGATCCGCTAGATAACCGGGAGCGAAGATCGAACGGGGAGCAAGAACGGCCACCAGAGCCGACATCAATTCCGAGTCTTCGAGGTCCTTCTCCACAATCGAGTGAGTGGCGTCGGGATACTTCTTGACCACCAGTTGCTCTGGCGAGTCAAGTAATTCGCGGTACACCCTTTCGGTATCGGCCACGTCGACGTTGACGTCTTGTCCGCCGATGATCAAGAGCACCGGAACCCTCACGGATTCGAGATCGGCTCGCGCATCCGATCGGTAGTTCTTTCGAATGAAGTTCCACCGGTCTTCGGTGAGACCGTCGGCCTCGCCGGAGGCCACGAGATCGTCGAACGATGCATCACGGGCCAACTGATCCAAGTTCTTCGCACGATCGACCCGCGCTTTCTCGAACTCGTCGGCCGACGCATTTCTCTCGGAAAGCTCGGCAAGGGTGTTGAATTCACCTTGTTGGAGCCAGTTGATAGCGGGACCCACGGCAATGACGAACGCGACGTCCGGGTCGAGGTTCACCACCTTGGGCACCACCCATCCTGCCTGGCTGGCACCCCACAGACCGATACGAGACGGATCGATGTCCGAACGGCCCCGTGCCCACTCGATTGCCGCTTCCGTTTCCGCCGCCCGATCGTCCATGCTCTGATCGAGCCAATTGCCCGGTGCCCCATTCACCCCCGGCTTGTCCCAGGAGAGTGACGCGTACCCGGCCTTGGCGAACGCCTCCCAGACCGGCCTGTAAAAGGTCTCGTGTGTTGCATCGACCGGGCCGTCTCCGTGGACGAAAACCACGAGCCCGAAGGGACCGTCACCGTGTTCGGGCAGTGCAAGGACTCCCTGGAGCGGCACCGATCCCCCAGCGATCGTCACTTTTTCCTCACGGATGTCGTAGGTGTTCTGGTACAGCGTCCAGCCAACCAGACCCACGATCAGAACAACGACCACCGCCAGGGAAGTAACCGTCCACCTGCGTAAACGAGGCTTACTCTTGCTTTCGCTCATCGATTCCGCTGCCATCTTCCCGCCCTAACGTACGAATTTGAAACGATCGTATTGCATTCGATAGTACAGTTATGAGCGAAGATGTCGAGAAGCGAGGAAAGGACATGGCGATGACCGACAGGGACGTCGATGTACCCACGAGGATCTTGATCGAGGGATTACTGCGCACGGACGGAACTGTCGACGGGCACACCCTCTATGCCACCGCCGACGCCCTCGACAAAACAGATCAACAGGTTCGGCTGTGCATCAAACGGTTGGTCACCGAGGGGAAGTTCACTCAGGAAGGTCGCGGGCGGCAGGCCACGCTACTAGCAACGCCGAAAGCCGTGCGCGAGATGGAACCCGACGTCGAATTCGTTCGGCTGGCCTATCAACAAGATCGCAACACTGCGACACCGTGGGACGGGTATTGGCATCTTGTCGGATTCGCAATTCCGGAGTCGTCACGGAAAGCACGAGATGCGCTGCGCACCAGGGTCGTTTACCTCGGCGGCGCGCTCGTCCAGGGCGGTCTGTACGTCTCGCCGCACGCCTGGGAACCGTACGTTCTGGATGCGGCCGCCGAACTCGACGTCGAACAGCACCTGTCTTCTCTCCGCACTCGAGATCTGAAAGTGGGCAGGCTCGAAGACCCCGTGAAAATTGCCGCACAGTTGTGGCCGCTGGACGAGATCGCAGCCGGATACGAACGGTTGCTCGACGTAGCGACTGTGCGCCTGGAGAAACTGCAGAACACTCCGGGCACCGATGCTGTCACTATGACCATCGAACTCGCGGCGGAATTCACGCGAGCCATGGAGCCGGACCCTCTGCTGCCGCCGGAACTGCTGCCCACCAACTGGATCGGCACGCGGGCGCGCTTCGTCACGGCACAGTGCTGGGCGCTTCTGGCACAGGTGGACGGTGCAGACGAATTACCGTCGCTGTTCCACCTGTACGCAGATGCGATCGGTGATCAGGACGCGAGCGTGCGCTGACGGGGCGGCAGTCCGAAACGACCGAGCACTTCGTCGACTGCGGTGGACGGTGTGACAAGTCCGCGATCCTGGAGCCACGGAATGGTGCTGTCCACCAGATGTTCGAGCGTGCGGGGCAAGGCGAGGGGGAGCAACGTAACGCCGTCGGCGACCTCGGCAGCTCGGATATCGGCGATCAAACTGCCGAGCCCGGAGGGTGTTCCGACGTAGTGAAGCGAAACCGGGACCCGCGGAGCAGTCAACGCACTGTCCAACTGTGCAAGCTCTTTACGAGCGGAGCGAGCTTCCGGTGCGATCAGAATCTCGAGATCGACCAGTACTGCGACACTCTCGGGATCGCGGCCTTCTTCGGCGACAGCAGCACGGATCCGTGCGCGTTCGAGCTGCGCCTCACGCAGGTCCGCAGCGCGAATCCGAACCACATTGGTAGGGAATGAAGCTAAATCGAGAGCCCTGTCGCTCTCGGTGAGGTCCACCCAGTAGTCGCCGCCGATGATCGGCAGGTTTCCTGGTGCGCCCTCAGCGGCCGGATGGTGACCGGATCCGGTCAACTCGACCGCCACGTGCAGAGAATGCGAAGCGAGTGAAGACATGTGTGACCTCCGAAAATCAGAAAAAGTGTGGGATGAGCGAGACGAATCGTCAGCTCGAACACATTCCTGACGAGGTACGGCACAGATCGACATGACGACGGCACCACTGACCGAGAGTGATGCTCACTCTCGAAGGGGTGGCGGGGAAATCCGCTGGTGCCATGGCTGCCATGCTAGTTGTCCGTTCGAGTTTTCGGGGACCGAGCTCAGCTCAGACGCACTCGGCTGCGCCGGCATTGTCGTCTGCGGCTCCGAGGAAGGGGCGGGTCTCGGGCACGGGGTTCCACGCACCGGCAGTCTTGGCGTAGTTCCAATCACGCTGATTCGAAACCAGGATGTTCACGGCGTCGACCAACCGCGTCACGTCGTCCGAACTGCTACCGAGGCCGAGGCTGGCGCGGACTGCACCGCCGGAGAGGCCGAGGCGTGCGAGAACCGGATGTGCGCAGAAGCGACCGTCGCGAACTCCGATGCCGTGTTCTGCGGAGAGGAATGCGGCGATTTCGCCCGCTTCGAATCCGTCGACGGTGAAGGTGACGATTCCGACGGCGTCCGGTGCGTCGTTCCACAGTCGCACGAGCGAGACGCCCTCGATGGCGGACAATCCGTCGGTGAGTTGCGCGGTGAGTGCCTTCTCATGCTCGGCGATGACGTCGAAGTCCAGGGCGTGCAGGGTTTCGCATGCGGTCGCGATGGCTGCCGCACCGAGCACGTTGGGGGAACCGGCCTCATGACGTGCAGGCGCGCAAGCCCATTCGGTGGACTCGACGGTCACCTCACGCACGGCGCCGCCGCCGGCGAGGTACGGCTGAGCTTCGTCGAGCCAGTCACGGCGTCCGACCAGTACGCCGGCGCCGAACGGCGCGTAGAGCTTGTGGCCCGAGAACGCCACGTAGTCGACGCCGCATTCCTGCAGGTCGATGCGACGGTGGGGAGCCAACTGAGCAGCGTCGACGAGAATACGTGCGCCGCAACGGTGCGCGATGTCGGCCAAGCGTGCAATCGGCAGGATCTCGCCGGTTACGTTGGAGGCGCCGGTGATTGCGAGCAGCGCAGCAGGCTTGGTGCACAGTTCACCGATCAGACGCTCGATCGTCTCTTCGATGGTGTCTGCGGCGGTGACGATACGAGCGTCGTTCCACGGCAACAGGTTTGCGTGATGCTCGACGTCGAGGACAACAGTGCTGCCGGGGACGCACTGGGCCAGCAAGTTCAGCGAATCGGTGGTGTTCCGGGTGAAGACGACGACCTGATCGTCGGCACAGTTCACGAAACGAGCAACGGATTCACGAGCGTTCTCGTAGGTGAGAGTGGAGATACGAGACGCGTAGCCGGCACCGCGGTGGACGCTGGCGTACGTGGGCAACAATTCGGCGATACGGTCGGTGACCTGGGCCAATGCCGGCGCGCTGGCCGCGTAGTCGAAGTTGGCGTAGGAGCATTCGCCGCCCTGAACCAATGGAACCTGCAGGTCAGCACCCGAAACCTTGGCAATCGCGGTGGTGCAGCAGGTGTCGGCACTCAATACAGCAGTCATCGAAGACAATCCTCACGTTCAAGGACTCGTTCGTCGGGTGATGGCCCCGGAAGAGTCCGCGCTTGCCGCATTCGTTTTCGAACGCAGCCGGGTCGTCACCCGGAGCACCCCACCGCGGAGGAGGGTTGCCGACCAGCAAGCCGGGGCTGAACACTGGTACTCGTGACCTGGCAACGAGGATGGCAGGAACGTCCCGTGCTTGTCAAGACGAAGCTGCGAAGGCCGTCTTCACCGCGTAATCGCCCGGCAGGCGAGGTGGAGTGCAAGCCTGGGTTTCCGGATCGGCCAGATCCACCGAGAGAAGGCGCTGAATTCGATCGATTCGACTCGATACGGTGTTGCGGTGCAAGCCCATTCGGGTTGCGGTGTGAGCCAGAGACGATTCTTCGTCGAGGTACGTCGAGAGAGTCTCGAGCAACTCTCCATTCGAATCTCGTAGCGGCGCGGGCCGTGTCGCGGCGGCAGGCTGAAACGTGTCGGCCCGCGTCCATGCCTCCACTGTGGGTTCCACTTGCGGGTTCCAATTGTGGGTTCCAACCGAGCTCGAGCTGCGCGAATACGCTCGGCGATCCTGCGCAGAACGCACAGATTTCACTACCGCACGATGCTAAGTATCCAAACTCCACCGATGGAGTTTGCCCCGGCAAGTCGTAATCGCGCCCGTTGTCATCCGCCGCCCCCGAAGATCTCATTTGACGACGTTTGCTGAGTCGAAACTGCAATCACATCTACTCCTCCTTCGAGTTCGCTTGTAACAAAACAACTCCCACGACCGAAAAGGTCGTTGAACCACAACAGCGAAGGGACGAAAGACTATGGGATCAGCAGACGTAATGGCCTGGCTCGCCGAGGGTTACCTCGCCGGCGATCCGGTTCGCTATCCGCTCTACGTCGGATCGATGTTCCTGGCAATGCCGTTCCAGCTGATCGGCGTAATTCTGGGTCACCCCTTCTGAGTCACCCCTTCCGAGTCACCCCTTCTGAATCGTCACATCAGGCCAGGGCGGCCGACGTAGAACGGCCAGAGTTGCGATCACCGCGGCCGCCAACCCGATGAACTCCCCCATCAAAGCCACCCTGGTGTGATCGACAGCCGGTGACCACGACGGCTCACCCTCGTGGATCGAGAACACTCCCACTGGCACCGGTATGGGGTCTCCGCGCCACCGCCGATGCAGACGCGAAACCGTGATGATCATTGATCCGTCGCTGGACTGGTGCGGTTCACCGAAGATCATCGAGGTCCCGGAATCCCCTCGAAGTCGCTCCACCGCATCACGAATCTCCATGATCACCATGTTCGCACCGAAACGGCAGCCCTGTGCGAGTATCGGTCGGTGGCCGAGTGGTGGATACCGAGCAGGCGCGTCGAGCGATGGTGGCAGACGATCGTGCTGGCCTGGCTACTCGTTTTCTTCGGCCCAAGCACCATCGACAAGGTCATCACAGAACCCACAGCTTGGAATTGGACATGGTTCGCGATCTGGCTCTTCGCGACGGTCGGATCTGCTTACTACACCGTCCAAGCCTGGCGAAACAGGAACAATCCTCAGGCAGTGTGGTGGGAAGGGACAACTGCACCCTCCGACATACCCGCCGACGATGTCCGTAGCGCACTCGCGTCGACTGACGACCGTATTTCGGCAATCAAGGCACTACGCGAACTACATCCGGGCTTGGGCCTGAAGGATGCGATGGATCTCATCGACGCCCAGCGGGGCGAACAGGGCCCGCATCACTGATAGTTGCGACCATCACAATCACAGTTAGATATCGACACCTTACCGCCACGATCGAACGAGCACGCCAGGAGTTAACCACCTGACAGACAGGCTGTTTCGCCGAGTTTGACAATTGCGATCAATCGGTGAGCGTCGACCCGACCGATTCAACTCAACGTACCAATCGAATTCGTCGTTCAGCCTTCCACTTGTGACCCAATGCCACTATTGCCCAATGGTTTACAACCGGAACAACGGTATTCAGTGGGAATTTTCGCGGCAGTACAGCATCTTTCGTCCAGTTGAGTTGACCGAAACTTGACGTTACGTTGAATTCCAAAGCAATAGCCCGGTCTTGACCTGCGATGGTGTGAGCGAAACGCCCACCTACGCGTGACACGTGGCCGCCCTGATGGGCGCTGTGAATGCCTGAATGTTCGAGGAGTGGAATGACTGCGGTCAAAACTGCGTGGCGTGAACTACGGAAACCCGTGTTCATCCCCGCATCGATAGTGATCTTTGCCCTGATCGCCTTTGCCGTGATCTACGCGGGAACCGCCGCGGATGCTTTCGAAACACTCAACAACGTGATCAGCGACGGCGTCGGCTGGTGGTACATCCTCTCCGCGACCGGTTTCGTGATTTTTGCTCTGTACTGCGGAATCAGCCGCATCGGCAACATCCGATTGGGACGTGACGACGAGCAGCCCGAATTCGGGATGCTCTCGTGGTTCGCGATGCTCTTCAGTGCCGGTATGGGCATCGGCCTCGTGTTCTACGGAGTAGCCGAACCGCTTTCGCACTACGTGACCCCTCCCGTCGCCGGGCAGGTCGCCGGATCCACGGACGCCGCGGCCAATCAAGCAATGGAACTGACGATGTTCCACTGGGGCCTGCATGCATGGGCGATCTACGTCGTCGTCGGCCTGGGTCTGGCGTACATGACCTACCGAAAGGGCCGCCCGCTGTCGATACGTTGGCTGCTCGAGCCACTGCTCGGACGTGCTCGCATCGAGGGAAAGATCGGCCACGCCATCGACGTCGTCGCCATCGTCGGCACGCTCTTCGGTGTCGCCACGTCCCTGGGTTTCGGTGTCCAGCAGATCTCGGCCGGCCTCGACTACCTCGGCTGGGTGGAGACCGACAACTGGTTGGTCATCACCATCATCGTCATCGTGACGGGTATGGCCACCTTCTCAGTCGTCTCCGGCGTCACCAAGGGCCTCAAGTGGCTCTCCAACATCAACATGATGCTCGCTGCAGCGCTAGCCCTGTTCGTCCTGATTCTGGGACCGACGCTGTTCCTCATGCAGTCGTGGGTGCAGAACCTCGGCGGATACGTCCAGGCCTTGCCCGAACTGATGCTGCGCACGTCCCCGTTCGCCGAAGACGGCTGGCAGGGCGCCTGGACCATCTTCTACTGGGGTTGGTGGATGAGCTGGGCACCGTTCGTCGGCATGTTCATCGCGCGCATCTCACGCGGCCGCACCATCCGCGAATTCGTCTTCGGTGTACTGCTGGCCCCGACGCTGGTCGGTTCGTTGTGGTTCACGATCTTCGGTAACTCCGGCATTCTGCGTCAGCGCAACGAGGGCACGATGCTCGACGCATCCGGCGCAGTGGACACCAACACGTCGCTGTTCACGCTTCTCGACGGACTTCCGCTCGGAACGATTTCGAGTGTCCTCGCGATCGTCGTGATCGTGTTCTTCTTCGTCACGTCCGCGGATTCCGGCTCGATCGTCATCGACATCCTTGCGACCGGTGGCAGCTTGGAGACCTCCAAGATCACGCGTGTCTACTGGACGTTCCTCTCCGGTGCCGCCGCCGCGGTTCTCCTCATCGTGGGTGGCAGTGGATCGCTGACCGCGCTGCAGACCGTTGCCATCGCCACCGCTGTGCCGTTCTCGGTCATCATGGTGCTCGCGTGCCTGTCGATGCTGAAGGCGTTCCGGTACGAGGTCGCTTCGGCACCTCGCTACCTGCGAGTTTCGACTAATACCCCGGCGTCGACCGACGTTCCACAACCCACCGAAAAGCGGCTCCGCGATCTGAAGATCTCGTCGACCTTCGCCGGTCTGACCCCGTCGCAAAACGGGATCACGACGGAACCCTCCGACGCCCACATGCTCTTCGCGGTCCACGAAGTTCCCGCCCATGCGGTCAATATCGACCCGGATACCGGCGCCGTCGACTTCTCCGAGGAATCGAAGGTTGTCGATCCACTGGGCGGAGAGGTGTTCGACACACCCGAGTTCGCCGACTCGGCAGAAGGCCACGCCCAAGCTGCCAGTACGGACTGACCGGCACGTTCGGCATGTTGCATTAGGCATATCTGTTCACCAACTCGCAAACTTGTCATGAGACTTTCAACTCGACAGTTCGCAGGACTCTAAGTTTCGTGAGTAGAACAGGACCAACGGGTTTGCCACTCCAGTCGCAGTCGGAGACGGAACAATCTTTCGGGATACCGTCCGTATTCCTACGGTCGGCGCATGCACCTGCGCCGCGCACGCTCATCGACATCGTGCGGGCCTCAGCCGAGGCCAACCCGGAAGCACCTGCCATCGACGACGGCGACACCACACTGTCGTACTCGGAGTTGCTCGACGAGATCGAGCTCGGTGCGCGCTGGCTCGGTGATGCCGGCGTCGGCGCAGGTGACCGCGTCGGAATCAGGATGCCGTCAGGTTCACGTTCGCTGTACGTGGCGATCCTGTCCATCCTCGCGGCGGGCGCCGCGTACGTGCCCGTCGACGCCGACGATCCGGAAGAGCGCGCCGAGCTGGTCTTCGGTGAGGCGCAAGTAGCGGCGATCATCACCGGCGACGGTATCCAGCCAGGTACGGCAGCTAAGCGGCTCGAACATCCACCGGTTCGCGAACCCGAACCCGAGGACGACGCCTGGATCATCTTCACCTCAGGATCCACGGGCACCCCCAAGGGCGTCGCGGTCACTCACCTCAATGCCGCGGCGTTCGTCGACGCCGAAGCGCGCATGTTCCTCCAGGACGAGCCCATCGGACCTGGTGATCGCGTCCTTGCGGGGTTGTCCGTGGCATTCGACGCGTCCTGCGAGGAGATGTGGCTCGCGTGGCGCCACGGCGCCTGCCTCGTCCCGGCACCTCGTTCGCTGGTTCGCAGCGGCATGGACCTCGGCCCGTGGCTGGTCTCGCGTGACGTCAGCATCGTCTCCACCGTGCCGACCCTTGCGTCTCTGTGGCCGGCCGAAGCTCTCGAAGCCGTTCGACTGCTGATCTTCGGCGGCGAAGCCTGCCCACCCGAACTGGCCGAGCGCCTGGCTGTCGAGGGTCGCGAGGTCTGGAACACTTACGGCCCCACCGAGGCAACCGTCGTCGCCTGCGGCGCACTGATGGACGGCAAGAGCCCCGTCAGCATCGGCCTCCCCCTCGACGGCTGGGACCTTGCCGTCGTCGACGCCCAGAGCAATCCCGTAGCGGTCGGTGAGGTGGGCGAGCTGGTGATCGGCGGCGTCGGCCTGGCCCGCTACCTCGATCCCGCGAAGGACGCCGAGAAGTACGCGTCGATGCCTTCGATCGGGTGGGAACGCGCCTACCGGAGCGGCGACCTGGTCCGACTCGAGACCACCGGCCTGATGTTCCAAGGCCGCGCGGACGATCAGGTCAAGCTCGGCGGCAGGCGCATCGAACTCGGTGAGGTCGACAACGCCTTACAGAACCTGCCGGGCGTCAGCGGCGCTGCCGCAGCCGTGAAGAAGACGGCGGCCGGCAATCAACTCCTCGTCGGATACATCGCGAGCACGGATCCCGACTTCGATCTCAAGGCCGCTCATGCACTGCTCAGCGAGCAACTACCAGCAGCGCTCGTGCCGCGTCTGGCCCTGATGGACGAACTTCCGACGCGTACGTCAGGCAAGGTAGACCGAAATGCACTGCCATGGCCATTGCCCGGCGCCGGTGAAGATGCCGGGGCTGCGTTGGGGCTCGACGGCACCGCCGCCTGGGTTGCCGGTCTGTGGGGTTCGATCCTGGGCGCGCAGATCACCGGACTCGACGACGACTTCTTCGAGGTGGGCGGCGGATCCCTCTCTGCTGCTCAGTTGGTGACCGCCCTGCGCGAGCGGTTCCCCGAAGTGACCGTCGCACAGCTCTACGACCATCCACGGTTGGGATCGCTCGCCGAATATCTCGACGAATTGGCACCCACCGAAACTGTCGAGCCGCGCACCGTCGCCCCCACGCCCTTGAAGACTCAGCTCACGCAGATCGCCGTCACCGTTCCACTCACGACGCTCACCGGACTGCAGTGGGTGACGTGGCTGGCGATCGCGAACAACGTCCTCGGCTGGTTCGTCGACGTCAGCTGGGCGCCCACTGTCTCGTGGTGGTGGATCCTGTTGGCGTTCATCGTGTTCATCACGCCGATCGGCCGTATGACCATCGCCGTCGTCGGGGCGCGAGTGCTCCTACGCAAGTTGAAGCCAGGGACGTACCCGCGAGGTGGTAGTGAACATCTGCGTCTGTGGATAGCGCTGCGACTCACCGAAGCCAGTGGCGCAGCCAACCTTTCGGGCGCGCCGTGGATGCTCTATTACGCCCGCGCCCTCGGCGCCGACATCGGCAGCGGCGTCGATCTCCACACACTTCCCCCGATCACCGGCATGCTCGAGCTCGGTGACGGCTGCTCCGTCGAACCCGAAGTCGACCTCTCCGGCCACTGGATCGACGGCGACGTCATTCACATCGGCGAGATCAAGATCGGCGACGGCGCTTCCGTCGGTTCACGCTCGACGCTTCTGCCCGGCGCGCGTATCGGTCGGGACGCCGTCGTCGAACCCGGATCTGCGGTGTTCGGCCGAGTGAAGGCAAACCAGCAGTGGGCCGGCTCCCCCGCCACCAAGGTCGGGAAAGCGAATCATCCTTGGCCTGCTGAACATCCGAAGCGCGCACCCGGCTGGGTACCGGTATACGGCGTCACCTCGGTCTTCCTGGCCGGTATGCCGATCTTTGCTCTGATGGCCGGGATCGCGTTGATCGGTTGGTGGATTCGCGACACCGACACGCTCGCGAGTGCAGTGCTCCAATCGTTGATCATGCTTCCCGTCGCAACCGTCCTGAGTTTGCTCGTCTTCGCAGTCATCACACTGGTGGCAGTTCGTCTTCTCTCGATCGGGCTGACCCCCGGCTACCACCCCGTCCGCAGCCGCATCGGCTGGCAGGTGTGGGCGACCGAACGCCTGCTCGACTCGGCCAGAACCTTCCTCTTCCCGCTCTACGCGAGCCTGCTGACGCCGGGATGGCTCCGCCTCCTCGGCGCCAAGATCGGCAAGAACGTCGAAGCATCCACCGTGCTCCTCCTTCCCAAGTTCACGACGGTCGCCGACGGCGCATTCCTCGCCGACGACACCATGGTTGCGAGCTACGGCCTCGGCGGCGGATGGATGCACATCGAACAGGCGAAGATCGGCAAGCGCGCGTTCCTCGGCAACTCCGGTATGACCGCTCCCGGTCGACGCGTTCCCAAGAACGGTCTCGTCGCGGTTCTATCGGCTACCCCGTCCAAAGCGAAGTCCGGATCATCGTGGCTGGGTAGTCCACCGGTGCGTCTGAGAAGGGCTGCTGGAGACACCGACGCCGCCCGCACGTTCAATCCGCCGATGCGCCTCAAGATCGCCCGCGGAGTGGTCGAAACCTGCCGACTGATCCCCGTTATGGTCACGTTCGGCATCGGTCTCGGTGTTCTGTTTGCACTCGAAGCACTGGTCGGTGCAGTCGGATTCTGGTTCGCAGCGCTGCTGAGCGGCGTAATTCTGCTCGTCGCCGGAGCAGTGGCGGGCGCGATCACCATCGCCGCCAAGTGGATCGTCGTCGGACGCATCGCCAAGGTCGAGCATCCGTTGTGGAGTTCGTTCGTCTGGCGCAACGAGGTGGCCGACGCGTTCGTCGAGACCGTCGCGGCGCCGTGGTTCGCTCGCGCGGCGACTGGTACTGCCGTACTGAACATCTTCTTGCGTGGACTCGGGGCCAAGATCGGCAAGGGCGTTTGGTGTGAGTCGTACTGGCTACCCGAGGCAGATCTTGTGACTTTGGGCGACGGAGCGACAGTGGAACGGGGGTGCGTCGTGCAAACTCATCTCTTCCATGATCGGATCATGTCCATGGATACCGTCACTCTGGGAGCAGGAGCAACGCTGGGACCGCATTGTGTCGCGCTACCCGCAGCCGGGATCGGCGCGGGAGCAACGGTAGGGCCTGCATCTCTGGTGATGCGAGGTGACACCGTTCCGCCTTCCACCCGCTGGCAGGGCAATCCGATTGCACCGTGGGTGGCGTCGTGAAGCCGAACAGAATGCTCGAGGAGCCGCTCGATCCGTACCTGCCGCTCAACGGCAACCGCGGCTACCGCGTGTCCCGGTACGAACTGGAATTGACGTACAAGGTCTTCAGCAACCGTCTCGCCGGCAAAGCCGTCATCACCGCTGTGACCACCGAGAGCCGATCCAAGTTCAGCTTCGACCTCGCGCAGAACCTGCAGGTGTCCAAGGTGTCCGTCAACGGTGCCCGCGGCACCAAGTACGCGCACTTGAACAACAAGCTGATCCTCACGCCGTCTACCAAGATCCCCGCGGGCGGCGCCCTGTCGGTCACCATCGCGTACAGCGGCAACCCCGAGCCGATCAAGAGCCTGTGGGGCGACGTCGGCTGGGAGGAACTCGACGAAGGAACTTTGGTCGCAAGTCAGCCCAACGGCGCGGCGTCCTGGTTCCCGTGCGACGACCATCCGGTTTCCAAAGCGTCGTACCGCATCTCGATCACCACCGATTCCCCGTTCTATGCCCTCGCCAACGGCAAGCTGATCCGCAAGCAAACCCGTGCGAGTCAGACGACGTGGGTCTACGAGCAGACCGAACCGATGGCAACCTACCTCGCCACCATTCAGATCGGTCAGTACGAGCACCGGCAGGTGAGCGCCGGCCCGGTACCGGTCTTCGCCGTTCACCCGCCGCGGCTACGCGCAGCGTTCGACGTCGACTTCGGGCGCCAACCCCAGATGCTGGAGGTCTTCGGAAAGCTGTTCGGCCCGTACCCCTTTGCCGACTACACCGCTGTGGTCACCGACGACGAACTCGAAATCCCCATCGAAGCGCAGGGACTCTCGATCTTCGGAGCCAACCACTGCACGGGTAGGCGCGGTTCCGAACGTCTTGTCGCACACGAGCTTGCCCATCAATGGTTCGGCAACAGCCTCACTCTCGGGCAGTGGTGCGACATCTGGCTGCACGAAGGCTTTGCCTGTTACGCGGAGTGGATCTGGTCTGAGAATTCCGGTGGCCCATCCTCGAACCAACTCGCGACCAACGCCTATCAAGGACTCGGGCGTAAATCTCAGGACTTGATCGTCGCCAATCCCGGACCTGCCCTGATGTTCGACGATCGAATCTACAAGCGGGGCGCGTTGACGCTGCACGCCCTGCGCGGCGTTCTCGGAGACGAGAAGTTCTTCGAACTGATCCGCCAGTGGACCATGAAGCATCGGCACAGCACGGTCAGCACCGAGCAATTCACCGATCTCGCTTCGCGTTTCACCGATACTCCGCTCCGCCCGTTATGGGACTCGTGGCTGAATCAGCGCTCCCTGCCTCGTCTCTGACGCTTTCTCACTGCGATGTCACCACGCCGAAACATTCCGAATGCGCCGATTAGCTTTGTCTTACCTTTACTATAGAGGTGGGCCGAGGGACGACCCCGACAACACAATTTTCAGGGCACACTTCCTCGACAGGTAGATCGGGGGATCGATGTTCGTTGCATTCACAATATGTTTCGTGATCGGGGTTGTCGCCCTGATCGGAGCCTTTGCCGTCGGCGAGGTTGCGGATCTGGGCGGGGGCCACGCAGACGGGCTGCCATTTCTGAGCCTGACAACTTTGGCCACAGCACTTTTCGGTTTCGGTGCCGGCGGCGTAGCTGCCACTCTGGCGGACGCTCCGACGCTGGCAGCGGTGACTGCAGCACTCGCACTCGCCGCCGTTCTCGTTGTCGTCACGCGCGGACTCCTTCTTCCCTATCTCCTTAAACAACAAGATAATTCGCACATCGGGCGAGGTTCATACCCCGGACTGTTGGGCACGGTCACCCTCACCATCGCAGCCGAAGGTTGGGGAGAAGTCTCGTTCGTCGACGCCGAAGGCAATCGCGTGCAAGCCAAGGCCATCAGTGCACAGCCGATGACACTCACCACCGGCACCACCGTCTACATCGCCGATGTAGACGATCAATACCTTCACGTCGTCACGGTTGACGACGCGATCTAAGGACTCGATACATGCTGGCAATCATCATCATTGCGGTTGTAGTCGCAGTAATCATCTTCATCGTTCTCCCCGCGATCTACGTGAAGAACTACGTCAAGGTCCCGCCGAATGAAGTGGCGGTCTTCACCGGTCGAGGCAAGCCGAAAGTCGTCCGCGGCGGTGCCCGGTTCAAGATTCCCGGCATCGAACGCGTCGACATCATGTCGCTCGAGCCGTTCAACGTCAGCATCAACCTCAAGAATGCGCTCTCCAACGACGGTGTTCCGGTCAACGTCGAGGCAGTGGGCCTGGTGCGGATCGGTTCGGCCGACGAAGCGGTTCAGACAGCGGTGCAACGATTCCTGACCTCCGATCTCGACGAGCTCCAACAGCAGATCAACGAAATCCTCGCGGGCAGTCTTCGCGGAATCACCGCGACCATGACGGTCGAGGATCTGAACTCCAACCGCGATTCGCTCGCGCGCAGTGTGGTCGAGGAGGCAGGCGGCGACCTCGCGCGCATCGGCATGGAAGTCGATGTCATCAAGATCGCGGGAATCTCCGACTTCAACGGCTATCTCGAATCGCTGGGTCAGCGCCGGATCGCCGAGGTCAAGCGTGATGCCGCGATCGGAACTGCTGAAGCAGAGCGTGATTCGCAGATCCAGTCGGCAAAAGCGCGTCAGGCAGGCTCCGTCGCACAGGCCGAAGCCGACACCGCGATCGCCAGTGCAAATCAGAAGCGAGACGTCGAACTCGCTCGCCTTCGAGCACAGACCGAAGCCGAGAACGCCGAAGCCGACCAGGCCGGACCTCTCGCTCAGGCAACGGCCGAGAAGGCCGTCGGAATCGCACGTGAGCAGGCCGAGGCGGCCCGCGTCGAAGCTCGCACCGAGGTAGAGCGTCGTCGCGCCCAGCAATCGGAAGCGGCATTGCAGGCAGATGTCATTGCACCGGCCGAGGCCGAACGCCAAGCCTCCATCGCACGTGCGGAGGGTGAGCGACAGGCCGCGATCCTGCGGGCCCAGGCACAGGCCGAGTCCGCAAGGCAGGCCGGCGGGGCTCAGGCCGATGCACGAAAGCTCGTCGCCGACGCCGTTCGCTCTGAGCAGCAGGCTGACGCCGACGGCCTTCGGGCACGTCTGGAAGCCGAGTCCGACGGCCGCAAGGTAGCGGCCGACGCCGTTCGCGCCGAACAACAAGCCGAAGCGGATGGTTTGCGCGCCAAGCTCGAAGCCGAGGCTGCCGGTAAGCGTCAGATCGCCGAGGCGCTCAATTCCTACACCCCGCAGGCAGCGCAGTTGCTCACTCTGCCCGACGTCCTGGGAGCTCTGGTCGACGCCACCGCAGCGGCGGCGAAGCCGGTCGGCGACATCGATCGGATCTCCATCGTCGGCGGCAGCGACGGGGCGCAGGGTTCGATCGGCTCGATCCTGGGCATCAGTCCCCAGGTGATTGCCGGTGTCATCGAAACTCTCGAAAGCTCAGGCGTCGATATCACCGGATTGCTCAACGGCCTGAACAAGACCGCATCGGTTCCGGTTGGTTCGGTAGACAATTCGGTCCACAGTTCGGAAAACGGTTCCGCAACCGTAGACGCGTGATTTCGCCCCGGTCCGCGGACTCTCGCAGGAGTCGGCGGACCGGCGGCATCAGGCAGCCGGAAGATGTGAACGCGACTTGAAGAGGATCAGCACAAGGCAAGCAGCCGCGGCCACGGACCCGAACAGAAGTGTCACTGTATAGTTCAGCGCCGGAATACTTTCCGACAGCATCGCCAGCAACGCAGGCACTGCAAACCCGATGTAGGTGATCGAGTAGAACACCGCAGTCAGTCCTGCCAGATCGTCCGGCCCCGCGATTCGCTGGATCTCCAGCAACCCGGACACCAATGCCATGCCGTACCCGCAACCGAGGATCGCTGCAGCCACGATCGCGATCGCCACGGTCAGCGTCGACGCAACCAGAGCAGCGCCGGCCATACCGACCACCAGAAACACCAGAGCCACAACGGCGCCGCGCGCACTGCGGTCGGTATCGATCTTGCGTCCCAACGACTGAATCGCGAATCCGCATGTCAGCGCGACCATGCACAGCAGAGCCGAAAAGGCCACGGGCGCATCGCCACTGTGCCCGGTCATGAGCGCCGGAATAACTGCATACGCGACACTGGCAGCACCGAACACCCACGGCGCCAACGGAACAACGACGTAGAGGAATCTGCGATGACCTGCGGAGGGGATCTTGAGGTCGTCGATCAACCTGCGACGGTCGGATTTCGCCTGTGCCGGTCGTGTTTCGGGCGCACGCCACAGCGCTACGGCGGCGAGGACGGTGATCACGATGTGCAGCACGTACGCCAACACACTCGGCATGGGCGCCCATTGCGCCAAGATTCCCGCAGCACCCGCCCCCAAGGCGAAGCCCGCGGTCAGACTCATCGCCGCTCGCCTAGCACCTGCGCCTTCCGAAGCCGTCGAATCCCAAGGTTGCGTGGACAACTCCTTGACCCAGGAGCCGCCGACTGCCATACCGATCCCCAAGGCGATGCCACAGAGGATTCTTCCCAGGATGAGAGCAGCGGCGGAGTCCGCCCCGAAAGCGAGCAGCGTCGAACCGGCGATCGCGATGATCGGCGCGGGGAGCATGATCGGGCGTCGACCCAATCGATCGGAGAGCGGGCCGCCGAGCAGCAGGGCTGGCACGATTCCGACGACGTAGGCGAAGAGGAAGAAGTCGACCATCACTGGCGAATAGCCGTGGTCGAGTCGGTACATCACCAGCAGCGGCGTGAACTCGTTACCGCCCCACGCTGCGGCGAACATGCTGGCGGCAACGGTCAGCCACAGCCATTTTCCGCCGGTGCCACGTTCACTGCCTGGACGATGTTCGGCCGCGGTCCCAACGCCCATCGTTTGGGTGCTCATCACAGAGCGCCTTCGAAGCCGAGGCCGTGCACCTGGCGCATGTGTGTGAGTACGGCAGCGTTGTATCCGTCGGCATCGCCTGTTTCGACGAGGTCGGTCAGCGCGGTGTGATCGGCAAGGATGCGCGACAGTTGGCCGGGGTCGCGTGAGATCGACCGGGCTGTCATCCGTCGTTGCCTGTCGCGCAGACTCGCGTAGAACGAGTCGAGCAGTGGATTCCCACCCGCCGCGACGATCATCTTGTGAAAGTCGGCATCGCTCGCGCTGAACGCGGCCACGTCCCCGCGATCAGCAATCTCACGTTGCTCTATCAGATTCGCGCGCAACGCCTCGACAAGCGCTTCGCGTGCGTGAGGTCGGACCGATACCACTCGAACGCTCTGAGTCTCGACGAGCTGCCTGGCACTGACCACTTGTTCCGCTTCGCCGTCCGCGACCGGGACGATCAACGCACCCTTCTTCGGGTAGAGGCGCATCCAGCCTTCCGCTTCGAGTCGAAGAAATGCCTCACGCACCGGCGTTCGGCTCACACCGGTCCGTGCGGCGATGTCACCCTCACTGATCAACTCCCCTCCGGCGAGCTCGCCGGACAAGATCAGTTCCTTGACTTCGCGGAAGACGGTTTCGGAAGCGGAATACAACATAGACACAAGATGTATTTATACTCCACGCTGGCTCAACCCAAACATTCGGGTCACCGATCCGAACATCTCAATCCAATGCGGCATCGGTCCAGTTAGCATTGCAAGGTGCGGGACAGAAGAGGAGTCGGTTCACGATGAGCGGTGCATACCCCCGCCATCGCACACTGAAGCACCCATGACGTCGCAGATGAAGTCCATGAGGACGCTGACCCGCGAGTGGTTGGTTCTTCCCGATCAATACGACCGCTTCACTCGCTATCTTCGCGACAACGGCCTCACTACTGCCACCCGGTTACTACTTGGCATCATTGTCATCGGGCTGGGAGTGTGCGCGCTACTCAACAGGTTCAGCCCTGCCGGTCCGACAAGCACGATTGCGCTGTTCTTCAACACTGTTGTCGTGATCGCGTGCTTCATAGTCGGAGTCTCATGGTGGGTCTTCGGCCCCACAAAGCGTCGCTCGTTCGGTTTCGTGGTCTTCTGCGACATCGCAGTCACGATCTCCGTCGTTGGAGATTCCTCCCAGCTGGCACGATTGCTCACCTGCGTCATTTTTGCCCTGATCGGTATTTACATCGCCTACTTCCACAACCCGAAGTTGCAGATCGCACACTTAGCTTTTTCGCTTCTTGTGATCGCGGTGGCTGCGCAGCCAATTCTGTTCGGGCCGAATCGAGATCCAGCCCTTGGTGTTTCGAAAGTACTGGTTGTCGTCACCGCGTTGGTGGTCTGCGCATTCATCTCGCAGATCGTGCTGACGATGCTCAGCGTGGATGCTTCCAGTTCCGACCTCGATCCTCTCACCGGCCTCTTGAACCGTCGTGGCCTCGACCGCCACGTCGAGAAGGTACTCGAGGGGTTCCAGCGTCAAGAATCGGCGGCACTACTCGTGATCGCGATCGACATCGACCGGTTCAAGACGATCAACGACGTCCACGGCCACGACGTCGGCGACCGCATAATTCTCCGGGTTTCACAGCGGTTGTCCGCCTGGGCACATGCCGATGCTGTTGTCGCGCGGGTCGGTGGCGACGAATTCGTCCTCGTACAACCACTTCCGGTCCCGGCAATCGGCCCGATGCTCGACTCGATCGGACCGGCAATGCACTCGAATGCCGACGAGATCCAGTCGACGTCAAGCATCGGAATCGCCGTACGCACCCACAAATTCGTCGCCGGCGAAGAACGTACGAGGGCATTCACGGACATGCAGAAAGTCGCTGATTCGGCGATGTACGAAAGCAAGAGACTCGGCGGCGGACGCGTTCACACGATCGTCACCACCGCGACCAGGTAGCCGCACGCGAAGTATCAATAGTAGACCGGCCCCGGCACTCCCCCACCGACAGCCACTGCGTCGCCGGTGATTGCGATGCTCCGCGGCGATGCCAGGAAGGTCACGACGTCCGCTACCTCTTCGGCGTCGATGATCCGATGAATCGAGTTCGTCGCGATGCCCTCTTCCACCTGCGCCGGCGACTGGCCGGATTCTTCCGACTCGCGCGCGATCCGTGCGGTCAACCTTTCGGTTCGCGTAACCCCCGGATGGACGACGGTGACGTTGATTCCCTTGGGACCCAGGTCGTCTGCAAGATTCTTGGTCAGAGCCGACACACTGACGTTGCGGATCGTGTGGGCGATCGAGGTGGCCTGTCTGGCCCCCAAACCGCTGATGTTGATGATCCGGCCCCAGCCCTGATCGATCAGATATGGCGCTACAGCGCGGGCAGTGCGCAGGTACCCCAGCACTTTGACGTCGATCTCACCACGAACGACATCATCGGAGGACGCCTCCAAGTCGAACGATCGACCCGCACTGAACGGCGTCGCAGCCGAGTTGACCAGAATGTCGACGCCGCCGAACTCTTCGACTACCCGCCGCACCGACACCTGGACTGCATCGTCGTCACGCGTGTCGGTCGCAATACCGATTGCTCGGACTCCGAACTGCGAAGCCAAGTCTCGAGCAACGTTCACGACAGTCGATTCCGTGCGCGCGAGTATCGCAACATCAACCCCCTCAGCCGCGAGACCCCTGGCAATCGCAAGACCGATCCCCTTGCTCCCGCCGGCGACAATGGCACGTTTCCCAGAGAGGTGAAGATCCATGCCTGCGACACTATCCAACATGTAGTCCTCTAGCTCTACGAAGAGAACTCGGGGACAGCGCCAACACCAACTTGCGGGCGCCTCCGGGCCGGCCGACCTTTCCTCCACACCATCTTCCACCTCCTGCTCTTGCCGGTCGCGTCGGACGTGAGGATCGCCTCGCCGGTCAAATTGACTTGTCCGGTAATCAAAGTCGCGCCGGTGACCCACCTGATCGACAGGAGTTGCGGGGTCCACGTCGACGGGCTCGTTGCTGCCCCAAAGCCAATCTTTTGGTCCCCATTGTGACAATTACCTAGAACGCCGACTGCGCCAGTCGGACCCGATCGAACGCGAAGGATTCGGTTCCGGATCAGCTTCGGACCGGAGGCGCCATCCTCGTGGTCACGGCGATGCGATTCCACGCATTGATCGTCAATATTACGCTGATGAGCCGGGCCAGTTCCTCGTCCGAGAATTCGCCGGCCGCCTCGCTGTACACCTCGTCCGGAACGAAACCATCGGTAAGGACTGTCACGGCTTCGGTCAAGGCAAGAGCGGCGCGTTCGCGATCGGAGTACATCCCTCGCGCTTCTTCCCACGCGTTCAGTAGATAGAGCTTCTGCTCCGTCACACCGACCTTGCGAGCATCACGCGTGTGCATGTCCAAGCACCATGCGCAATGATTCAGCTGCGACGCGCGGGTGAGGACCAATTCGACAAGCGTCGGCTCCAGCCCCTGACGCGCAGCGGCATCCAACGCAATCATCGCCTTGTAGACCTCGGGCGCCAGCTTCGCAATGTCGATTCGTTGGCCTGTTGTTGTAGTCATACCTAAACCGTAAGCCCGAAAAGACCCCGAAACATGGTTCAATCCGGTGGTGAATTCATGGGCCAATCTTGGGTTCGATCTGCATGTCGAACTACCGCACGGAATTGGGGTTCGAGCCGCGTTGCTACAGACGCTTCGCGACGCGATCGACAGTGGGCTGTTGAAACCTGGCACCAGGCTTCCACCCTCCCGCACCCTGGCACTCGACCTCGGCGTCGCACGAAACACCGTTGCGGACTGCTATGCCGAGCTTGCTGCAGCTGGATGGCTCGTCACACGGCAGGGTTCGGGGACTGTAGTCGCTTCGCTCGCCGACGCACACATTCGCGGGACCGATCCGTCGCCGACAAGACCGCGCTTCACCTACAGCCTTCTCCCCGGATCGCCGGACGCGTCGGCGTTTCCCCGCGCTGCATGGATTTCATCCGCCAGGCGGGCGTTGACTGCCGCACCGAACGACGCCTTCGCCGCCACTGACCCCAGAGGCCGAGTCGAACTCCGAAACGCCCTCACCACCTATCTGAGCCGAGCCAGAGGAGTTCGCGTCGACCCGAGCCGCATTGTGATCAGCGCCAGCTCGGGTCACGGGATCTCCCTCCTCGCCCGTGCCCTCGGCGGAGCGATTGCAGTCGATTCTTTCTGCCTTCATCTTCACCGGCAGCTACTTGTCGACGAAGGATTACGAACTGTTCCCATCTCGGTCGACGAATCTGGAACTTGCACAGAAGAATTGGGATCAACGTCCACCCGCAGCGCGCTTCTGACTCCCACGCATCAGTTCCCCCTCGGTGGACCACTGACGCCGGCAAGGCGTGCAACCGCTGTCGAATGGGCCTCGAGCACGGGCAGCGTCATCATCGAGGACGACTACGACGGCGAATTCCGTTATGACAGAAAACCTGTCGGAGCACTCCAAGGCATCGCGCCGCAGCAGGTTGCCTACCTGGGCACTGTCAGCAAGACACTGTCGCCGGCGATTCGAATTGGGTGGATGGTGTTGCCGGACAGGCTGATCGAACCCGTTCTCGCAACAAAAGGACCTTACGAACGCTGGGTCAGTTCAACGGATCAATTGACGTTGGCAGACTTCATCGAGTCCGGAAGATTTGACAGCCATATTCGGAAGATGCGCGCCACTTACCGACGACGACGCGATCAACTGGTTGCGACGCTCGCTCAGAAAGTGCCCCACGTCCGGATCGAGGGGATCTCCGCGGGACTTCACGCTGTGATCCGACTGCCTTCCGGCAGCGAACAAGCCGTGCTTACTGCTGCTCAGACGTGCGATCTCAGCCTCGAAGGACTGTCCACCTTCCGACACCCCGACGTGGCGTCAGTCGGCGGTGACGGAATCGTCGTCGGATACAGCACGCCGACGCAGTCCCAGTACCCGAGGACGCTGGATGTGCTCTGCGAGGTGCTACAGACGGCGCTGCGATAGGAAGTAGCCCACGATTTTCCCGGTTCTCCCTGCCCCACTCTGTCTGCCTTTGCCCAGCCTTGTTCGGGTGAACGGTACGTTGGGTCGGTCTGAGGCGACGGAAGTGCCGTTGGCTCGATGTGGGGGTGCCGGCGGCGGGTCGTTTGGGGGTGTTGTGGGTACGAGAAAGCCCCCCAACCATCACTGGTTGGGGGGCTTCTCTTAAATTGTGTTCGGCGGTGTCCTACTCTCCCACACCCTGTCGAGTGCAGTACCATCGGCGCTGAAGGGCTTAGCTTCCGGGTTCGGAATGGGACCGGGCGTTTCCCCTTCGCTATGACCGCCGTAACTCTATGAAACTGTCACAGTAACCAACCTGTGATCCAGATCCTCCACACACCCACCACCCGTGAATATCAGGGGTGATCGATGATGGATGATCGAAATCAAGGTATCTGTGTGTTGTTTCAGATACCGCACAGTGGACGCGTAGCTTCTTTGTGGTAAGTCCTCGGCCTATTAGTACCAGTCACCTGCATCCGTTACCGGACTTCCAGTTCTGGCCTATCAACCCGGTGGTCTGCCGGGGGCCTTACCCCCTCGAGGGGGTGAGAAACCTCATCTTGGAACAGGCTTCCCGCTTAGATGCTTTCAGCGGTTATCCCTTCCGAACGTAGCTAACCAGCGGTGCTCCTGGCGGAACAACTGGCACACCAGAGGTTCGTCCGTCCCGGTCCTCTCGTACTAGGGACAGCCTTCCTCAAGTTTCTAACGCGCGCGGCGGATAGAGACCGAACTGTCTCACGACGTTCTAAACCCAGCTCGCGTGCCGCTTTAATGGGCGAACAGCCCAACCCTTGGGACCTACTCCAGCCCCAGGATGCGACGAGCCGACATCGAGGTGCCAAACCATCCCGTCGATATGGACTCTTGGGGAAGATCAGCCTGTTATCCCCGGGGTACCTTTTATCCGTTGAGCGACACCGCTTCCACTTGCCGGTGCCGGATCACTAGTCCCGACTTTCGTCCCTGCTCGACCTGTCAGTCTCACAGTCAAGCTCCCTTGTGCACTTGCACTCGACACCTGATTGCCAACCAGGCTGAGGGAACCTTTGGGCGCCTCCGTTACATTTTGGGAGGCAACCGCCCCAGTTAAACTACCCACCAGGCACTGTCCCTGAACCAGATCATGGTCCGAGGTTAGAGGTCCAATTCGATCAGAGTGGTATTTCAACAACGACTCCACGATAACTGGCGTCACCGTTTCACAGTCTCCCACCTATCCTACACAAACCGAACCGAACACCAATACCAAGCTGTAGTGAAGGTCCCGGGGTCTTTTCGTCCTGCCGCGCGTAACGAGCATCTTTACTCGTAATGCAATTTCGCCGAGTCTACGGTTGAGACAGCTGAGAAGTCGTTACGCCATTCGTGCAGGTCGGAACTTACCCGACAAGGAATTTCGCTACCTTAGGATGGTTATAGTTACCACCGCCGTTTACTGGGGCTTAAATTCTCAGCTTCGCTCCCGAAGGAACTAACCGGTCCTCTTAACCTTCCAGCACCGGGCAGGCGTCAGTCCGTATACATCGTCTTACGACTTCGCACGGACCTGTGTTTTTAGTAAACAGTCGCTTCTCACTGGTCTCTGCGGCCCCACCCAGCTCAGACAGTAAATGTCGTCACCAGACAGGGCCCCCCTTCTCCCGAAGTTACGGGGGCATTTTGCCGAGTTCCTTAACCATAGTTATCTCGATCGCCTTAGTATTCTCTACCTGACCACCTGTGTCGGTTTGGGGTACGGGCCGTGTGAAAGCTCGCTAGAGGCTTTTCTCGGCAGCATAGGATCACTGAATTCGCCTCAATCGGCTACGCATCACGTCTCAGGCTATGTGCGACCCGGATTTGCCTAGGTCACGCCCTACACGCTTACACCAGTATTACCACTGACTGGCTCAGCTACCTTCCTGCGTCACCCCATCGCTTGGCTACTACCAGATCAGGTCCCATGCATCCACCAACTCGAGACCCGAAGGTCTTCTCGTGGCTTCAGGATGGTTAGTATCACTGATTCACCATGGGCGCGTTCACACGGGTACGGGAATATCAACCCGTTGTCCATCGGCTACGCCTGTCGGCCTCGTCTTAGGTCCCGACTCACCCTGGGCGGATTAACCTGGCCCAGGAACCCTTGGTCATTCGGCGGACGAGTTTCTCACTCGTCTTTCGCTACTCATGCCTGCATTCTCACTCGTGTGGCCTCCACGGCTAGGTCACCCTGCCGCTTCCATGGCCACACGACGCTCCCCTACCCATCCACACACCTGC
Organism: Rhodococcus sp. GB-02; assembly: GCF_053470465.1. Classification (NCBI taxonomy): domain Bacteria; kingdom Bacillati; phylum Actinomycetota; class Actinomycetes; order Mycobacteriales; family Nocardiaceae; genus Rhodococcus; species Rhodococcus sp. GB-02. Next base: position 887,675 of record NZ_JBPUKE010000001.1, on the reverse strand, counting down.
CCAACACTCCGCAGAGTGAAGGGGGGCTATTGCGTGAATGCCGCAGCTTCGGTGGTGTACTTGAGCCCCGCTACATTGTCGGCGCAGGATCACTTGACCAGTGAGCTATTACGCACTCTTTCAAGGGTGGCTGCTTCTAAGCCAACCTCCTGGTTGTCTTCGCGACCCCACATCCTTTTCCACTTAGTACACGCTTAGGGACCTTAGCTGGCGATCTGGGCTGTTTCCCTCTCGACTACGAACCTTATCGCCCGCAGTCTCACTGCCGCGCTCTCACTCACCGGCATTCGGAGTTTGGCTGATTTCGGTAAGCTTGTGGGCCCCCTAGACCATCCAGTAGCTCTACCTCCGGTGAGAAACACGCGACGCTGCACCTAAATGCATTTCGGGGAGAACCAGCTATCACGGAGTTTGATTGGCCTTTCACCCCTACCCACAACTCATCCCCTCAGTTTTCAACCTAAGTGGGTTCGGTCCTCCACGACGTCTTACCGTCGCTTCAACCTGGCCATGGGTAGATCACTCCGCTTCGGGTCTAGAGCATGCCACTACGATCGCCCTATTCGGACTCGCTTTCGCTACGGCTACCCCACACGGGTTAACCTCGCGACATGCCACTAACTCGCAGGCTCATTCTTCAAAAGGCACGCCATCACCCCCAACAGACAAGTCTGTTCGAAGGCTCTGACGGATTGTAAGCGCACGGTTTCAGGTACTATTTCACTCCCCTCCCGGGGTACTTTTCACCTTTCCCTCACGGTACTAGTCCGCTATCGGTCACCAGGGAGTATTCAGGCTTATCGGGTGGTCCCGACAGATTCACACCAGATTTCACGGGCCCGGTGCTACTTGGGTTTCCATTACAACAGTCACAAAGTTTTCGTGTACGGGATTCTCACCCTCTACGACAGGCCGTTCCAGACCACTTCCACTAACCCAGTGATTTCTTACTGTTGGCCAACACGGCAGCATTGACAAAATGAACCCCACAACCCCACGCACACAACCCCTGCCGGGTATCACATGCACATGGTTTAGCCTCTTCCGCTTTCGCTCGCCACTACTCACGGAATCACGGTTGTTTTCTCTTCCTGTGGGTACTGAGATGTTTCACTTCCCCACGTTCCCTCCACACGCCCTATATATTCAGGCGCGGGTAACACGACATCACTCGTGCTGGGTTTCCCCATTCGGACATCCTCGGATCACAGCTCGGTTGACAGCTCCCCGAGGCTTATCGCAGCCTCCTACGTCCTTCATCGGCTCCTGGTGCCAAGGCATCCACCGTACGCTCTTCATTACTTACAACAAAGATGCTCGCGTCCACTGTGCAGTTCTCAAACAACACACAAACAACCACCTCACGCAGACACCAACACAAACCACCAACCCCGAAAGGCGATAATCTCTGCGGTATGACTGCAGCAGTCATTTGTCGTTACTTCCTAGAAAGAAACACTCGCGTGTTCTCTCAGGACCCAACAGTATGCCGATATAATTTGTTCTCCCACCAGCACTGAGGCCGGCAGTAATGAAAACGAATGCTTGTCAGCGTCCACCCATGAGCTCCCGCCGGACCACAAATGGATCCGAAACAGGCTCTGCCAACCAACCATCCACCTGTGTGGACGTTGTGTTGGAGAATGCTCCTTAGAAAGGAGGTGATCCAGCCGCACCTTCCGGTACGGCTACCTTGTTACGACTTCGTCCCAATCGCCGATCCCACCTTCGACGGCTCCCTCCCACAAGGGGTTAAGCCACCGGCTTCGGGTGTTACCGACTTTCATGACGTGACGGGCGGTGTGTACAAGGCCCGGGAACGTATTCACCGCAGCGTTGCTGATCTGCGATTACTAGCGACTCCGACTTCACGGGGTCGAGTTGCAGACCCCGATCCGAACTGAGACCAGCTTTAAGGGATTCGCTCCACCTCACGGTCTCGCAGCCCTCTGTACTGGCCATTGTAGCATGTGTGAAGCCCTGGACATAAGGGGCATGATGACTTGACGTCGTCCCCACCTTCCTCCGAGTTGACCCCGGCAGTCTCTTACGAGTCCCCACCATAACGTGCTGGCAACATAAGATAGGGGTTGCGCTCGTTGCGGGACTTAACCCAACATCTCACGACACGAGCTGACGACAGCCATGCACCACCTGTATACCGACCACAAGGGGGGCCACATCTCTGCAGCTTTCCGGTATATGTCAAACCCAGGTAAGGTTCTTCGCGTTGCATCGAATTAATCCACATGCTCCGCCGCTTGTGCGGGCCCCCGTCAATTCCTTTGAGTTTTAGCCTTGCGGCCGTACTCCCCAGGCGGGGCGCTTAATGCGTTAGCTACGGCACGGATTCCGTGGAAGGAACCCACACCTAGCGCCCACCGTTTACGGCGTGGACTACCAGGGTATCTAATCCTGTTCGCTACCCACGCTTTCGTTCCTCAGCGTCAGTTACTGCCCAGAGACCCGCCTTCGCCACCGGTGTTCCTCCTGATATCTGCGCATTTCACCGCTACACCAGGAATTCCAGTCTCCCCTGCAGTACTCAAGTCTGCCCGTATCGCCTGCAAGCCAGCAGTTGAGCTGCTGGTTTTCACAAACGACGCGACAAACCGCCTACGAACTCTTTACGCCCAGTAATTCCGGACAACGCTTGCACCCTACGTATTACCGCGGCTGCTGGCACGTAGTTAGCCGGTGCTTCTTCTGCAGGTACCGTCACTTGCGCTTCGTCCCTGCTGAAAGAGGTTTACAACCCGAAGGCCGTCATCCCTCACGCGGCGTCGCTGCATCAGGCTTTCGCCCATTGTGCAATATTCCCCACTGCTGCCTCCCGTAGGAGTCTGGGCCGTGTCTCAGTCCCAGTGTGGCCGGTCACCCTCTCAGGTCGGCTACCCGTCGTCGCCTTGGTAGGCCATTACCCCACCAACAAGCTGATAGGCCGCGGGCCCATCCTGCACCGATAAATCTTTCCACCACCCACCATGCGATAGGAGGTCATATCCGGTATTAGACCCAGTTTCCCAGGCTTATCCCGAAGTGCAGGGCAGATCACCCACGTGTTACTCACCCGTTCGCCGCTCGTGTACCCCGAAAGGCCTTACCGCTCGACTTGCATGTGTTAAGCACGCCGCCAGCGTTCGTCCTGAGCCAGGATCAAACTCTCCGTTGAAGACTCTAGATTCACAGCCGAAACTGCTAATCAGTCATAGACAAAAAGAGTCAAATCACTAGCAAAAAAACTCAACTAGCAAAAAATGTGTCGGCAACCATTCAGACGGAAGAATGAACAATCACCGACGAAAAATACTCACACCACACACAAACCAACCAAACCCCAAAAGGCGGTTGATCATTCGCGGATGTGAAGTACCAAAAAAATTTGGCACTGACATTCATCGACACACTGTTGAGTTCTCAAAGAACACGCACACACCATCACCACGACCCTATGGCCGCCGCTCCGGGGCAACTTTTCCAGCCTATCCCAACCAGGTCACCGGCGCAAACCACTGAACATCCGAGGAAGAACTGGAAGTGAAGCACAACCATACATGATGGAAACTACTTCGAAATTTGGTCAGGGACTTCGTACAACCTCGTGTCACTCGCCGTAAGGCGGGAGTCGGTGTCCGTGTCGCTCTGACTTGGAATAAGTTACGCGTCCGCTGAAGTCTTTGACAAATCCACAGGTCAGAGGCTCGGAGATATCCATTTCCCCAGCAAGATTGTCCGTTTCAACCGATTTTTGCCGATTCCGACATCATGTGACGCCGGACACCGTGGCCGAATCGGCACGCAGCGGGACCTCACACTCACACCACTTGGACTCGGATTCCGGCGGCCTCGAACAACGTGACCTGCCCTGCGCCTACCGCAGCATCGGTGACCAGCACAGCCCCCGGCGGTATCGGCGCCCACGCATGGAAAGGACGTTCACCGAGTTTGGCGGAGTGCGCGAGTATGTAGACCTCGCCGGCACGTTCGATCATCATTTCCTTGAGCCGTGTCTGATCGAGCTCAGCTTCACAAATACCCAGGTCAGCGGTAACCGCGTCGGCTCCGAGGAATGCCTTGTCGAACGACACCCTCTGCAACGACGCTTCAGCAAGTGGTCCGACAAATCCTTGGCTGAGCGGCCTCAACGTCCCACCGAGACATTCGACTCGGACACCATCAGCATCGGCTAGCGCTTCGAGCACTGTCAGCCCTGCAGCAATCACCGTCAAATTCGTCACGTGACGTAAGAACTCACCCATCGCACCCACAGTGGTGCCTGCATCCAGGAGCACAGTTTCTCCGGGCCGGACCTGCTCGGCAGCCCACTCTGCAATCCCCCGTTTGGCGTCGAATCCCTCCATCGCTCTCTGACGCAGAGATGATTCCGGATGGGGATTGATTGCAATTGCCCCGCCATAGGTGCGTGCGATGAGTCCCTGAGCAGTCAACTGACTCAGGTCTCGACGGATAGTCGACGCGGTGACCCCGAACTGAGCCGAGAGGTCCTCGACGCTGGCCAGACCACTCGTGCGCGCAAGTCTTGCGATTTCAGACCGCCGCGCCTCCGACTCCCGGATGGCCATCGCTCCTCCCCCTACGAACTCTGGTGCTTACTTGGAAACGAATGTGCTGGTTGCCAATTCGGCCGCCTGCCGCAGCGCTTCGACCATACTACCGGCCTCGGCGATGCCCTTACCTGCAATATCGAATGCGGTTCCGTGATCGACGGAGGTTCGTATGACCGGCAAGCCCACAGTGATGTTGACCCCGGCCTCGATTCCGAGGACCTTGACCGGGCCGTGCCCCTGATCGTGATACATCGCGACGATCAAGTCGTAGTCACCACGGCCGGCCAGGAAGAACGCGGTATCCGCCGGCAGAGGACCGTGGACGTCGATTCCTTCTGCCTTCAACAGTTCAACGGCGGGAATGATCTTCTGCTCTTCCTCCCCGTAGCCGAAGAGCCCATCCTCCTCTGCGTGCGGGTTGATCCCGCAGACGCCAATCTTCGGAGACGGATTTCCCTTGCGCACCAACGCTTCATGACTTCGACGAATGGTCCGCTCCACCAGACCCGGTTCAATCCTGGCGACCGCGTCGAGCAGTCCGATGTGAGTGGTCACGTGAATCACCTTGAGCTTGGGGGTCGACAACATCATCGACACCTCCTCGGTACCGGTCAGGTGCGCAAGCAATTCCGTGTGTCCGGGATAGATGTGTCCTGCCGCATGCAGCGCTTCCTTGTTCAGCGGCGCTGTGCAGATCGCTTGGACTTCACCGCGAACAGCGAGTTCGCGTGCAACGCGGATGTACTGATAGGCCGCATCTCCCGCGACTGCCGACAGTTCACCCCACGCGAGATCCTCAGGTAGCAAGTCCAAATCGATGACGTTGATCCGTCCATCGATGAATTCAGCATCCTTGATCTCCTCGACGTCGACCACATCGACGTCGATTCCGAGAACCTCGGCGGCCAGACGCAGGCGCTTCGCGTCGCCGACAACGACCGGGCGGCAACGCTTTCTCGTTTCGTCGTCGAGGAGTGCGGGGACGATCACTTCCGGCCCGACGCCGGCGCCGTCGCCCATCGTGACAGTGATCAGCGGCAGTGGGGTGGATTCGATTGACATTGGCTTGACCTCGTTGTCTGAAGGTTTCACTGAAGGTGGACTGTCCGGAGCGGCGACCGAAGTGGGGTGCGCGAGAAACTCCGTTATGGAGCAAAGACTGTGTACATCCCCGAAACTCCGTGGCCGCGTGACGATGTACCGACCGGTGTGATCGACGGAAAGAACAGCGCCGTGTTCGAACCTCCCACAACTCCACGCGCCAGCGCGGTCACAGAGGCAGACTTCGCACGCGCCGTAAGCGAGACAGCCGAGTCAAGATCTGGGCCGGCTCGATCTGCGCGCTCCTGGTGATTCTTCCCGTTGCATTGGCCGGACTGCTCCCCCTTGCAGATCCGAACCAGACCAATCTGAGCAGTCGACGGCTACCGCCTCTCACCGACGGCCATCTGTTCGGCACCGATCAGTTGGGACGAGATCTCCTCTCACGGATCCTGCACGGCGGCCAGGTGTCTCTGACGATCGGTATCTCGCCGTAATCGTCGCCGGGTTCATCGGCATCGTCGCCGGATCCGCCGGGGGGTACTTCGGTGGCTGGGTCGACACCGTGATCTCCCGCCTACTCGAAGCACAGCTTTCTCTGCCTCTGCCTCTGCTGATGATGCTGCTTCTCGTTGTTGCGCTGTTCGGCCCGTCCATTCCCGTCATCACGTTTGTCATCGCGATCGCGCAGTGGCCCGAAGTCGCGCGGTTGACTCGCTCATTGGTACTCGTCGAACGCGAAAAGCCTTATGTAGCTGCAGTTCGAGTCCTCGGACTTACCCGCATGGCCATCCTGCTTCGTCACGTCATTCCGAACATCGTCAAGCAGGCATCGCTCGTCGTCCTGCTGCTGCTCGCGCAGGCCGTACTGCTGGAAAGTTCGTTGAGCTACCTCGGCGCCGGACCGCAACGTCCATTCGCGACCTGGGGACGAATCATCGCCGACGGCCAGGACTACATCACCACCTCATGGTGGATCGTGACTCTGACGGGCCTGATGATCGTGCTGCTGGTGGTCGGAGTGAACCTACTCGGCGACGGTCTGCACGATCGGCCTTCAGGATCGAAACGACTGGGCGCAAGCCTGTTCGGGCGTGGCAACGCCCAGAAAACAAAGGCGTGAGACATGGGCAATCTACTACGGGTCGACGACCTCCAGATCGAACTTGTCACGGCCAATGGCGTCATCCGAGCCGTCGACGGCGTCTCCTTCTGCATCGACGCAGGCGAAACCGTCTCCGTCATCGGTGAATCCGGCTCGGGCAAGTCGACGACCGCCATGGGTATCCTCGGGCTCTTGCCGGACGATCTTGCCGTTCTCTCCGGGAGAGCTGAATTCAAAGGCCGGGACATTCTCGGAAAAACGAAGATCTTGAACGAGATTCGTGGCATACACATCGCCCTGATCCCCCAGGACCCGATGACGGCACTGAGTCCGGTCCACACCATCGGAAGCCAACTCCGAGAAGCAATACGGCACAGTGGGATTACGACCAAGAAACGACAGGTCGATCGAGCCGTCGAACTACTCGAGCAGGTACGCATTCCCTACCCGGAGCAACAGCTCGACAAGTATCCGCACCAACTGTCGGGCGGAATGTTGCAGCGCGTCCTGATCGCCGGAGCTCTTGCCGCCGGCCCCGAACTCATCGTCGCCGACGAGCCCACCAGTGCACTGGACGTCACCGTCCAGGCGGCATCTTGGACCTGTTGCTCGAGTTGCAGGAGCGCACCGGGATCGGAATGCTGGTCATCACTCATGATCTCGGAGTTGCGCGGTTGGTCTCCGATCGCATCTACGTGATGAAGGACGGCCGATTCATCGAGACCGGTAGCGCCGACGTCCTCGTCGACTCACCGCAAAGCGCCTACACACAAAAGCTTCTCGACGCCATACCGAACCTGGGGCCTTGGGACGGCGACCCCGCCCGTTCAACACAGATCGGAGCCTCGGCATGAACCCCCACGAAACGCCACTTCTCGCCGTCGAAGACCTCGTTGTCGAGTATCCGGTTCCCGACGGAGTTTTCCGAGCCGTGGACGCTGTGAGCTTCTCTGTGGAAAAGGGCAAGACCCTGGCCATCGTCGGCGAATCCGGATGTGGCAAGTCGACCATCGCTCGATCTATCGTCAGGCTCCTCACACCGACCAGTGGACGCATTCTCGTCGACGGCAAGGACATCGCACAGATGTCCGAGAAGTCACTGCACCCCTACCGTTCTCGCGTTCAAATGGTGTTCCAAGATCCGTGCGGATCACTGGACCCCCATCTCACTGCCGAGGACATCATCGGAGAACCACTCCGCCTCAAAGGCGTTCGAAGCAAGTCAGAACGCGCCAAAGCTGCAGCAGAACTCGTCGATCGCGTTGGCTTGCCAACCTCGGCACTACACCGGCGTCCAGCGGAGTTCTCAGGAGGCCAACGTCAGCGCATCGGAATTGCTCGGGCCCTGGCCAGCGGACCCGAACTGTTGGTGTGCGACGAAGCCACCAGCGCCCTGGATGTTTCAGTCCAAGCGCAGGTGCTCGAACTGCTGCAAGAGATCCAGTCCGATACCGGGTTGACGTACGTTTTCATCTCACACAACTTGGGCGTCGTCCGAGAAGTCAGCGAGACAGTAGTCGTGATGTCGAAAGGAACCATCGTCGAATCCGGTTCCACAGAAACAGTTCTCGCCAGTCCGCGTGAGCCGTACACCCGCGCACTACGTGGCGCTGCTCTCGATCCCACCACCATGGTCGGCATCAAACCACGCCACGTGGTGGCAGCCCTGTCCAAGAACTTGCTAGCCAAGCAGACCGAATCACGAGGAGTTGCCTGATGACCGCCCCACTCGAGCTACCGAAACTGGTGCTCGGCACAATGACCTTCGGAGATACGGTCGACATATCGGGTGCCGGATCGATGCTTGACGCAGCACTGGACGCCGGTATCTCTCACATCGACACGGCCAACGGCTATGCGGGCGGCGAGTCCGAGCGCATGCTGGCAAAACTCCTTCATGGTCGACGCGATTCCATCACTCTGGCCACCAAGGCGGGAATGCCACACCCCGATGCCGTTGACAACAGCCCACTCTCGGCAAAGGGGCTCAGGGCAAGCATCGAAGCAAGCCTGCGCAGACTCGACACCGACTACGTCGACCTGTTCTATCTCCATCAGCCGGATCGAGCGGTATCGCTGAGCGAAACACTCACTACCGTCGCCGAACTGGTTGCGGAAGGAAAGATTCGCGCTCTCGGTCTTTCCAACTTCGCAGCCTGGCAAATCAGCGAAATCAACTACACCGCAGACACAGTAGGTGCGCCGAGACCGATCTTCGCACAACAGCTCTACAACTTGCTCGCGCGTCGCATCGAAGAAGAATACGCAGAATTCGCGGACGTGACCGGACTGACCACCATGGTCTACAACCCACTCGGCGGTGGACTGTTGACCGGGCGTCACACTTTCGAGGAAAGCCCCTCAGGCGGCCGATTCGGTGACTCCCGCCTTGCGTCGATGTACAAGGAACGGTACTGGAACACACAGATATTCGACGCATCGCCCAGTTGACGGCAATCACAGAACAGTCGGGGATTTCCCTGACCGAGCTTGCGTTGCGCTGGCTGGTGAGTAAACCTGCAACTGGGTCAGTGCTACTCGGAGGATCCAAAGTCGCACACCTCGAATCCAATATCGCGGCCATCGGGCGAGGACCACTGGACTCCTCGATCATCGAAGAGTGTGACCTCGTCGGTGCCGCCCTACGAGGCCCCATGCCCAACTACAACCGCTGAAACACCCGACCTTCATCAGAAGGAGTTCTTCACTATGTCAGCACAGGAATTCGCCGCGCGCATCCGAGGACGCGAACGCATTCTCGGATACTGGTCCGTCCTCGACAGTCCGATCTCGACCGAATGGATCGCGCACGTCGGCTGGGACTACATCGCCCTCGACATGCAGCACGGCCTGATCGGCTATTCGGGAATGGTCGCCGGCCTCACCGCAATCGACTCGTCACCGTCCACTGTCGGGATGGTGCGCGTCGAGGAAAACAATCCGACGCCTATCGGACGAGCACTCGACGCGGGCGCTGTCGGCGTCATCGTTCCACTGATCAACAACGCCGACGAGGCCGCGGCCGCTGTGGCAGCCGCCAAGTATCCGCCATTCGGCATCCGCTCTTACGGGCCCATGCGCTCGCAACTCCGTATCGGCCCCGTTCCTGCCGACGCGAACCGCGACACTGTTGTCTTCGCGATGATCGAAACCCCACAAGGCCTGGAGAACGTCGAAGAGGTCTGTGCTGTACCCGGATTGGATGGCGTGTACGTCGGACCGTCCGATCTACGAATCGCCGTCGGCGGTAAGCACTCCAACGATCCGGACGTGTCCGAGGAATTCGAAGCAGCGCTTACCCGGGTGCGCGAAGCTGGCCGCCCTCAGCGGAGTGGCCGCGGGAATCCACACACCCTCCGGTCAGGTTGCGGCACAACGGCTTGGGGAGGGTTACACCTTCGCGACCGTGGCCTCGGACCTGACACACCTGGCGAACATCTCGGCTCAGCATTTGGATGCCGCCAAGTCCTGATCCGGGTACAAAAATGGCGATGCTCCCGTACTTAGTACGGGAGCATCGCCATTCTCGAACAAAACTATCGCTGAATCGCCTTGATCTCGAGGAACTCTTCGAGCCCGAACGTGCCCGCCTCACGTCCGACGCCCGACTGCTTGTACCCACCGAACGGCGCATTGGTGTTGAACGCACCGCCATTCACCTCGACCTGCCCGGCCCGCAGCTGCCGTGCGACACGATCCGCGCGATCGGGGTCACCTGACCAGACTCCGCCGGCCAAACCGTATTCGGTCCCGTTGGCAATCCGCACTGCGTCGGCCTCGTCCTTGTAGCCCATGATCGAGAGGACCGGTCCGAAGATCTCCTCGCGCGCAATGGTCATATCCTCAGTCACGTTCGCGAACACCGTCGGCCCGACGAAATACCCACTGGCCAATCCGGTTTCGCGACCGTCGACAACCGCGGTGGCGCCCTCGGCCACCCCCTTCTCGATGTATCCGCGAACGCGTCCCAGCTGATTAGCGTTCACCAGCGGCCCAAGCACCGAAGTCGGCTGAGTCGGATCACCTACCTGGAAATGAGCGGCCACCGCAGCAGCAATTGCCGCTGCCTCGTCCACCTTCTCCGCGGGAACCAACATACGCGTCAGCGCCGAACAGGTCTGGCCCGAATTGATGAAGCACTTTGCGACGCCATCCGTGACAGCCTTTTCGAGGTCGGCATCGTCGAGAATGACGTTCGCGGACTTGCCGCCCAGTTCAAGCGAGACCTTCTTGATTGTGTCTGCAGCCACGATGGCCACTCGCTTGCCGGCCCGAGTCGATCCGGTGAAGGAGACCATGTCGACCTCGGGGTGGCCGGCGATGGCTTCACCCACTACCGGGCCGTATCCGCTCACCAGGTTGAATACACCTGCAGGCAAACCGATTTCGTCGAAGATGTCAGCGAGAGCGTACGTGATGAGAGGCGCAACCTCGGTAGGCTTGAGAACCACGGTGCAGCCTGCGGCGAGTGCGCCGCCAACCTTCAAGACAACTTGGTGGAGCGGGAAGTTCCACGGAGTTATTGCGCCGACAACACCCGCCGGTTCGCGAACAATCAGCGAATTCCCGACCTCGTGTGCGTCGAAATCATAAGTGCGGGCCAATTCAGCAAATGCATTCAAATTCGCCAGCGGCATTCCGATTTGTACGGGCTTGGCGAATCCGATCGGCATGCCCATATCCTGCGAAACCAGCGCCGCAAGATCATCCGTACGTTCGGCAATAATCGCAGCAGCTTTGGAAAGATATTCGGCGCGCTCGCCGCCAGATAGTGCAGACCAAGCGGGGAAAGCATTTCGTGCTGCCTTCGCGGCCGCGTCGACATCTTCGACAGTGCCCTCGGCGACAGTTCCTATCAACTCTTCCGTAGCCGGATTGAGAACGTCGATCCGACCGCTGCCAGTGGATTCGATCCAGGCGCCATCAACATAGATTTTGGTGCGGTCGAGAATATCGGTCATCGAAGCCTCCGTAGTCAGCACGCGTGCACAGGTGAGGTGGGCCCGATCACACGGGGCACCTCTTCCGAGCCTAGCCACGCTCGACGGGTTCCGTGGCAGGTTGGTGGCGCGATTGGCGCTCGACTGCCGAGACTTGCGGTGGGCGCACGCTTTTCAGTGTTCGGGTGAACGGTACGTTGGGTCGGTCTGAGGCGACGGAAGTGCCGTTCGCTCGATGCGGGGGTGCCGGCGGCGGGTCGTTTGGGGGGTGTTGTGGGTACGAGAAAGCCCCCCAACCATCACTGGTTGGGGGGCTTCTCTTGAATTGTGTTCGGCGGTGTCCTACTCTCCCACACCCTGTCGAGTGCAGTACCATCGGCGCTGAAGGGCTTAGCTTCCGGGTTCGGAATGGGACCGGGCGTTTCCCCTTCGCTATGACCGCCGTAACTCTATGAAACTGTCACAGTAACCAACCTGTGATCCAGATCCTCCACACACCCACCACCCGTGAATATCAGGGGTGATCGATGATGGATGATCGAAATCAAGGTATCTGTGTGTTGTTTCAGATACCGCACAGTGGACGCGTAGCTTCTTTGTGGTAAGTCCTCGGCCTATTAGTACCAGTCACCTGCATCCGTTACCGGACTTCCAGTTCTGGCCTATCAACCCGGTGGTCTGCCGGGGGCCTTACCCCCTCGAGGGGGTGAGAAACCTCATCTTGGAACAGGCTTCCCGCTTAGATGCTTTCAGCGGTTATCCCTTCCGAACGTAGCTAACCAGCGGTGCTCCTGGCGGAACAACTGGCACACCAGAGGTTCGTCCGTCCCGGTCCTCTCGTACTAGGGACAGCCTTCCTCAAGTTTCTAACGCGCGCGGCGGATAGAGACCGAACTGTCTCACGACGTTCTAAACCCAGCTCGCGTGCCGCTTTAATGGGCGAACAGCCCAACCCTTGGGACCTACTCCAGCCCCAGGATGCGACGAGCCGACATCGAGGTGCCAAACCATCCCGTCGATATGGACTCTTGGGGAAGATCAGCCTGTTATCCCCGGGGTACCTTTTATCCGTTGAGCGACACCGCTTCCACTTGCCGGTGCCGGATCACTAGTCCCGACTTTCGTCCCTGCTCGACCTGTCAGTCTCACAGTCAAGCTCCCTTGTGCACTTGCACTCGACACCTGATTGCCAACCAGGCTGAGGGAACCTTTGGGCGCCTCCGTTACATTTTGGGAGGCAACCGCCCCAGTTAAACTACCCACCAGGCACTGTCCCTGAACCAGATCATGGTCCGAGGTTAGAGGTCCAATTCGATCAGAGTGGTATTTCAACAACGACTCCACGATAACTGGCGTCACCGTTTCACAGTCTCCCACCTATCCTACACAAACCGAACCGAACACCAATACCAAGCTGTAGTGAAGGTCCCGGGGTCTTTTCGTCCTGCCGCGCGTAACGAGCATCTTTACTCGTAATGCAATTTCGCCGAGTCTACGGTTGAGACAGCTGAGAAGTCGTTACGCCATTCGTGCAGGTCGGAACTTACCCGACAAGGAATTTCGCTACCTTAGGATGGTTATAGTTACCACCGCCGTTTACTGGGGCTTAAATTCTCAGCTTCGCTCCCGAAGGAACTAACCGGTCCTCTTAACCTTCCAGCACCGGGCAGGCGTCAGTCCGTATACATCGTCTTACGACTTCGCACGGACCTGTGTTTTTAGTAAACAGTCGCTTCTCACTGGTCTCTGCGGCCCCACCCAGCTCAGACAGTAAATGTCGTCACCAGACAGGGCCCCCCTTCTCCCGAAGTTACGGGGGCATTTTGCCGAGTTCCTTAACCATAGTTATCTCGATCGCCTTAGTATTCTCTACCTGACCACCTGTGTCGGTTTGGGGTACGGGCCGTGTGAAAGCTCGCTAGAGGCTTTTCTCGGCAGCATAGGATCACTGAATTCGCCTCAATCGGCTACGCATCACGTCTCAGGCTTGTGTGCGACCCGGATTTGCCTAGGTCACGCCCTACACGCTTACACCAGTATTACCACTGACTGGCTCAGCTACCTTCCTGCGTCACCCCATCGCTTGGCTACTACCAGATCAGGTCCCATGCATCCACCAACTCGAGACCCGAAGGTCTTCTCGTGGCTTCAGGATGGTTAGTATCACTGATTCACCATGGGCGCGTTCACACGGGTACGGGAATATCAACCCGTTGTCCATCGGCTACGCCTGTCGGCCTCGTCTTAGGTCCCGACTCACCCTGGGCGGATTAACCTGGCCCAGGAACCCTTGGTCATTCGGCGGACGAGTTTCTCACTCGTCTTTCGCTACTCATGCCTGCATTCTCACTCGTGTGGCCTCCACGGCTAGGTCACCCTGCCGCTTCCATGGCCACACGACGCTCCCCTACCCATCCACACACCTGCCAGAAAATCCTTGGATCAACTGGGGGCTATTGTGTGAATGCCGCAGCTTCGGTGGTGTACTTGAGCCCCGCTACATTGTCGGCGCAGGATCACTTGACCAGTGAGCTATTACGCACTCTTTCAAGGGTGGCTGCTTCTAAGCCAACCTCCTGGTTGTCTTCGCGACCCCACATCCTTTTCCACTTAGTACACGCTTAGGGACCTTAGCTGGCGATCTGGGCTGTTTCCCTCTCGACTACGAACCTTATCGCCCGCAGTCTCACTGCCGCGCTCTCACTCACCGGCATTCGGAGTTTGGCTGATTTCGGTAAGCTTGTGGGCCCCCTAGACCATCCAGTAGCTCTACCTCCGGTGAGAAACACGCGACGCTGCACCTAAATGCATTTCGGGGAGAACCAGCTATCACGGAGTTTGATTGGCCTTTCACCCCTACCCACAACTCATCCCCTCAGTTTTCAACCTAAGTGGGTTCGGTCCTCCACGACGTCTTACCGTCGCTTCAACCTGGCCATGGGTAGATCACTCCGCTTCGGGTCTAGAGCATGCCACTACGATCGCCCTATTCGGACTCGCTTTCGCTACGGCTACCCCACACGGGTTAACCTCGCGACATGCCACTAACTCGCAGGCTCATTCTTCAAAAGGCACGCCATCACCCCCAACAGACAAGTCTGTTCGAAGGCTCTGACGGATTGTAAGCGCACGGTTTCAGGTACTATTTCACTCCCCTCCCGGGGTACTTTTCACCTTTCCCTCACGGTACTAGTCCGCTATCGGTCACCAGGGAGTATTCAGGCTTATCGGGTGGTCCCGACAGATTCACACCAGATTTCACGGGCCCGGTGCTACTTGGGTTTCCATTACAACAGTCACAAAGTTTTCGTGTACGGGATTCTCACCCTCTACGACAGGCCGTTCCAGACCACTTCCACTAACCCAGTGATTTCTTACTGTTGGCCAACACGGCAGCATTGACAAAATGAACCCCACAACCCCACGCACACAACCCCTGCCGGGTATCACATGCACATGGTTTAGCCTCTTCCGCTTTCGCTCGCCACTACTCACGGAATCACGGTTGTTTTCTCTTCCTGTGGGTACTGAGATGTTTCACTTCCCCACGTTCCCTCCACACGCCCTATATATTCAGGCGCGGGTAACACGACATCACTCGTGCTGGGTTTCCCCATTCGGACATCCTCGGATCACAGCTCGGTTGACAGCTCCCCGAGGCTTATCGCAGCCTCCTACGTCCTTCATCGGCTCCTGGTGCCAAGGCATCCACCGTACGCTCTTCATTACTTACAACAAAGATGCTCGCGTCCACTGTGCAGTTCTCAAACAACACACAAACAACCACCTCACGCAGACACCAACACAAACCACCAACCCCGAAAGGCGATAATCTCTGCGGTATGACTGCAGCAGTCATTTGTCGTTACTTCCTAGAAAGAAACACTCGCGTGTTCTCTCAGGACCCAACAGTATGCCGATATAATTTGTTCTCCCACCAGCACTGAGGCCGGCAGTAATGAAAACGAATGCTTGTCAGCGTCCACCCATGAGCTCCCGCCGGACCACAAATGGATCCGAAACAGGCTCTGCCAACCAACCATCCACCTGTGTGGACGTTGTGTTGGAGAATGCTCCTTAGAAAGGAGGTGATCCAGCCGCACCTTCCGGTACGGCTACCTTGTTACGACTTCGTCCCAATCGCCGATCCCACCTTCGACGGCTCCCTCCCACAAGGGGTTAAGCCACCGGCTTCGGGTGTTACCGACTTTCATGACGTGACGGGCGGTGTGTACAAGGCCCGGGAACGTATTCACCGCAGCGTTGCTGATCTGCGATTACTAGCGACTCCGACTTCACGGGGTCGAGTTGCAGACCCCGATCCGAACTGAGACCAGCTTTAAGGGATTCGCTCCACCTCACGGTCTCGCAGCCCTCTGTACTGGCCATTGTAGCATGTGTGAAGCCCTGGACATAAGGGGCATGATGACTTGACGTCGTCCCCACCTTCCTCCGAGTTGACCCCGGCAGTCTCTTACGAGTCCCCACCATAACGTGCTGGCAACATAAGATAGGGGTTGCGCTCGTTGCGGGACTTAACCCAACATCTCACGACACGAGCTGACGACAGCCATGCACCACCTGTATACCGACCACAAGGGGGGCCACATCTCTGCAGCTTTCCGGTATATGTCAAACCCAGGTAAGGTTCTTCGCGTTGCATCGAATTAATCCACATGCTCCGCCGCTTGTGCGGGCCCCCGTCAATTCCTTTGAGTTTTAGCCTTGCGGCCGTACTCCCCAGGCGGGGCGCTTAATGCGTTAGCTACGGCACGGATTCCGTGGAAGGAACCCACACCTAGCGCCCACCGTTTACGGCGTGGACTACCAGGGTATCTAATCCTGTTCGCTACCCACGCTTTCGTTCCTCAGCGTCAGTTACTGCCCAGAGACCCGCCTTCGCCACCGGTGTTCCTCCTGATATCTGCGCATTTCACCGCTACACCAGGAATTCCAGTCTCCCCTGCAGTACTCAAGTCTGCCCGTATCGCCTGCAAGCCAGCAGTTGAGCTGCTGGTTTTCACAAACGACGCGACAAACCGCCTACGAACTCTTTACGCCCAGTAATTCCGGACAACGCTTGCACCCTACGTATTACCGCGGCTGCTGGCACGTAGTTAGCCGGTGCTTCTTCTGCAGGTACCGTCACTTGCGCTTCGTCCCTGCTGAAAGAGGTTTACAACCCGAAGGCCGTCATCCCTCACGCGGCGTCGCTGCATCAGGCTTTCGCCCATTGTGCAATATTCCCCACTGCTGCCTCCCGTAGGAGTCTGGGCCGTGTCTCAGTCCCAGTGTGGCCGGTCACCCTCTCAGGTCGGCTACCCGTCGTCGCCTTGGTAGGCCATTACCCCACCAACAAGCTGATAGGCCGCGGGCCCATCCTGCACCGATAAATCTTTCCACCACCCACCATGCGATAGGAGGTCATATCCGGTATTAGACCCAGTTTCCCAGGCTTATCCCGAAGTGCAGGGCAGATCACCCACGTGTTACTCACCCGTTCGCCGCTCGTGTACCCCGAAAGGCCTTACCGCTCGACTTGCATGTGTTAAGCACGCCGCCAGCGTTCGTCCTGAGCCAGGATCAAACTCTCCGTTGAAGACTCTAGATTCACAGCCGAAACTGCTAATCAGTCATAGACAAAAAGAGTCAAATCACTAGCAAAAAAACTCAACTAGCAAAAAATGTGTCGGCAACCATTCAGACGGAAGAATGAACAATCACCGACGAAAAATACTCACACCACACACAAACCAACCAAACCCCAAGAGGCGGTTGATCATTCGCGGATGTGAAGTACCAAAAAAATTTTGGCACTGACATTCATCGACACACTGTTGAGTTCTCAAAGAACACACACACACCATCACCACGACCCTATGGCCGCCGCTCCGGGGCAACTTTTCCAGCCTATCCCAACCAGGTCACCGGCGCAAACCGGAACCCCGTGAAGAAAAACTGGATTGTGTTCGCCAGGCACTTCGTACAACCTCGTGTCACTCACCCTCGCAGGTGGGAGTCGGTGTCCGTGTCGCTCTGACCTGGACAAAGTTACGCGAAGATCAACACAACACCAAATCGCCAGGTCAGAGCACTGCAGTCGGTAAACTTCACGGAACCCAGTACCTCTCGGCCAGTTCTTCGACGATCGGATCGCCTTCTTCGGCCTGTTCCAAGGCTTCGAGGTCGTCGTTGATCGAAACCAACCGGGGATCGTCACCCTCCGCTTCCTGGATCGGGTGCCGACCGTCCTCGGCGAGTTGCCGCAGCAGCTTCTCCTTGACGCGAGCTTTCAACGAATCCGCCATACCGCCAGCATGTTCCCCGCCGCGCCAGTTGTCGAGGCCTACTCGTCGTCCTTCTTACCGAAGACACGTCGTGCCGTCGGAATCAGAATGATCAGCGCGCCGAGCAGAACGATGAGCGAAAAAACCTGCATTGCCATGTCGACCTCTTACCGTCACGCCGGCGCGAGCCAGCTCCCCCACGGGGTGTTTCGAACAACCGTAAATGCAACGAGAACTCCGAGCACCACAATCGTCACGGTCGGCCGAAGCACGATCATGCGATCCCGCGTGCCTTTCCAGCGGCGCACTGTCCAACCGATCCACGCGATCACCAATACCGCGACAAACGGCACGATCAAGATGTTGCTGGACACTGCGGCACCAAGATCCAGATTAGTCAGGTCATTGACCGCACGAAGGCCGCCACACGCCGGGCACCACAATCCCGTCAACGCGTACATCGGACAAACGCCGTAACTACCCGCACTGTGGGGATCGCGGAAATGGAGAACGGCGGCGGCCGTCACGGCCACGGCGGCGACACCGACGGGTGCGACCAGCGCGCGTCGTCGACTTGCCACCGCTTCCAACTCCATGGCACCCACTGTAAGAGACCCCGGCAACGACTAGCTCGCCCGAACGACTACCGATCGAACCACCATGTCGTGCCAGCACTGGTGCTTCGAGTCCCAGAGCGGCCAGAGATAGTTGAGGAAGCAGGCGCCACCCAGGATCGCCATCAAGACCCAACGAAGCAGCGCCACCACCGGCCCGAGAGGTACGCCGTCGGACTCCCGAATCACAGAGATCCCCAGCCACTTCTTGCCGAGCGTCTGTCCGGTGTTTCCTTGTCTGAAGACGAGATTCCACACCTCGATCAAGAAGATGGCCAGTATGCCGACGACCATGACGATCACGCCGACCGGATTGCCGCCCTCAGCGCTCACGCTGCCGTCGTCGTAGGTGGTCACTTCGGATCCGGAGAACGCGATCACCGCCCCGATGATCGCGAGGATGACGCCCGGAAGCGGAACGACAAGGCCATCGAGGATTGACGCAAGAACACGAGAGATCCATGTTGCGTACGGATAGGCGGGCGTCGGTGACTGATAGCCCTGCGGCGGCATCGGCGGCATCTGCCCGTATGGCGGCGGATTCTGCGGTGGTTGGCCCGATCCCCAGTTCTGATCCGACATCGAAGTCTCCCCTGCTCAGGCACGTGTTCGCCAGAATCAGGATAAACCGCAAATACGTAAGAGTTGGGAACAAACGCCAAGAGCCCCACATCCGGATTTCCGGGTGTGGGGCTCTTGGCCGAGCTGCCTGAGAGAATCGAACTCTCGACCTTTTCATTACGAGTGAAATGCTCTACCGACTGAGCTAAGGCAGCGTGCCTTTCGGCGGTGGCGAGTCTATCTGGTCAACCCCCGGATCGCGAAAACGGGGGTCGGAAAGCGGCTCCGATGGAGGCAACCATCGCGTCGAGCGCCCACTGCAACTTGACGTTGAAGTCGACAGCCTCACGGCATTCGAGCACGGCTTCGATGCACTTCAGCAACCCCTCCGGGGACGTTCGGGCAGCCAACTCGGCAGCCTGACGAGCCATGTCGGGATGGGTCGCCGTCGACGTCGACCCCAGTGAATAGGAAAGTGCGTCCCGGTACATGCCGGCCAAGTCGATCAGGGTCCGGTCGAGGAGATCGCGGCGGGCCCGCGTGTCACGCGATTTCTGACGCGCTTCGAGGTCTTTGATCAGACCAGCCGATCCGCGCAGAGTCCCGGCCGTTCCCTTGCCGGTACCACCGCCGCCCAACGAGACCTTGAGCTCTTCGAGTTCCTGTTCCTTGAGTTCGGCGTAGAACGCCTTGGTGTCGGCCTCGATCGACTTCACCAGGTTCTCGGCGGCCTTGTAGGCCGTCGACGCACCGATCGCGTCTGCGGCTAGCCGCAACGAACGCTGACGCTCGTCCCGCGCACTCTCGTCAGTAGCAAGGCGCCGAGCCCGACCGACATGTCCGCCGCTTATCGATGCGGCGATTCTCGCCCGCTCCGGATCCAGGCCGTCGCGGTCGATCAGCACCTGAGCGATCGATTCGACGGACGGCGTCACCAACGGCATGTGCCGGCACCGCGAGCGCAAGGTGACAGACATGTCTTCCGGATCGGTCGTAGGCGCACAGAGCAGGATGACCGTGCGGTCCGGTGGCTCCTCGACAACCTTCAGGAGTGCGTTGGCCGCGCCCTCGGTCAATCGATCGGCATCCTCGACCACGATGACCTGCCACCGGCCCGTCGTCGGCCGACGCGAAGCGATGTTGACTATCTCGCGCATGCCTTTGACGCTGATGCTCAGGCCGTCAGGGATGATCCGTCGTACGTCACCGTGGGTTCCACCCATCGTCGTCGTACACGCATGGCACTCACCGCACCCTGGTACACCCTCAGAGGTGCATTGCAGGGCTGCGGCGAAGCAGAGAGCAGCAACCGAACGACCCGAGCCAGGTGGCCCGGTGAACAGCCACGCGTGAGTCATTTCCGAGCCGCTGGAATCGCCGCGAGCCGACAGTGCAGCATCACGCAGACTTTTCTCGACGTCGTGCTGACCCACCAGCCGACCGAACACACCTCGTTCGGCCACTTCAGTACTCATGCAAAAACCCTAACCGTCGGCACCGACGAAGCCCTACGAGTCCTTCTTCGCCGGAGCCTTCTTGGCAGCTGCCTTCTTTGCCGGGGCCTTCTTGGCGGCAGTCTTCTTGGCAACGGCTTTCTTCGCCGGAGCCTTCTTGGCTGCTGCCTTCTTCTTGACCGGGCCACGAGCACGACGATCAGCCAGCAACTCCGACGCACGAGCATCGGAAATGGATTCGACGTCGTCGTCCTTGCGAAGGCTGGCGTTGGTCTCGCCGTCGGTGACGTACGGACCGAAACGGCCGTCCTTGATCACCATCGGCTTCTCGCTGACCGGATCGACACCCAACTCACGCAACGGAGGCGTTGCCGACGCCTGACGCCCACGACGTTTCGGCTCGGCGTAGATCTTGAGCGCCTCGTCGAGCGTGACGGTGAACATCTGCTCTTCGTTGGCGAGCGAGCGCGAGTCCGTGCCCTTTTTCAGGTACGGACCGTAACGGCCGTTCTGCGCAGTGATCTCTTCCTTCGATTCGGGGTCGACACCCACGACGCGAGGAAGCGACAACAGACGAAGCGCATCTTCCAAGGTGATCGTCGCCAGGTCCATGGACTTGAGCAACGACCCCGTCCGAGGCTTGGGGCCCGCGACCTTCTTGGCAGCCTTCTTCGCCGGCGCCTTCTTGGCCGCGGCCTTCTTCACCGCAGTCTTGGTACTGCCCGAACTGATTTCTTCCGGCTCGGGAACGGGAACGATGTCCGGTTCCGGTTCGGCCGGAGGCTCGGGCAGGATCTCGGTCACGTAGGGACCGAAGCGGCCTTCCTTCGCGACGATCTCGTGGCCCGTCAGTGGGTCGACGCCCAGCTTGCGGCCCTCTTGAGGCGTCGAGAACAGCTTCTCGGCGTACTCGGGGGTGAGCTCGTCCGGCGGCAGGTCATCGGGAAGATTGGCCCGCTGCGAGATCAGATCGCCTTCGGGATCATCCGGATTCTGAACCATGCGCTCGAGATACGGGCCGAACCGGCCGACGCGCACGTGAACCTCGCGGCCCTCGGCGTCGTCGAAGAGACGGATGGAGTTGACCTCGCGAGCGTCGATCTCCTCGAGGTTGACACCGACCATCTTCTTCAGCCCGCCCTCGCGGGCCACCGAACCTTCTGCGCCTGTCTCGCCGCCGAAGTAGAAGCTGCTCAGCCAGTTGCCACGCTGCTCGCGGCCGCCGGCGATCGCGTCGAGATCGTCTTCCATTCCTGCCGTGAAGTCGAAGTCGACCAGCCGGCCGAAGTGCACCTCGAGCAGTCCGATGACGGCAAACGCCACCCAGGACGGAACCAGCGCGCTGCCACGCTTATAGACGTATCCGCGATCGAGAATGGTCTTGATGATCGACGAGTAAGTCGAAGGACGGCCGATGCCGAGTTCTTCGAGCGTCTTGATCAGGCTGGCTTCTGTGTAGCGAGCGGGCGGGTTGGTGCTGTGCCCGTCCGGATCGAGCTTGGTGGCCTTGACTTCCTGGCCTTTGACCAGTACCGGAAGCCTGGATTCGGCGTCGTCGGACTGACCGCCGGCCTCTTCGTCGACACTTTCGACGTAAGCCTTGAGGAAGCCGGCGAACACGATGGTGCGACCGGAAGCGGAGAACGTGCAGTCCTCGCCGGTGCCTGCCGTGCCGGAGATGCGGAGCGTCAACGTCGTACCGCGGGCGTCGGCCATCTGTGAAGCGACGGTGCGCTGCCAGATCAGTTCGTACAGCTTGAACTCGTCGGAATCGAGCTTGGAGTGCAGCTGACCCGGGGTCTGGAACACGTCGCCGGCGGGGCGGATCGCCTCGTGCGCTTCCTGCGCGTTCTTGACCTTGCGGGTGTACTGACGCGGCGTCGGATGCACGTATTCCGGACCGTACAACTCGGTGGCCTGCGCTCGAGCGGCAGCGATCGCCGACTCCGAGAGCGTCGTCGAGTCGGTACGCATGTAAGTGATGTAGCCGTTTTCGTACAGACGCTGCGCGATACGCATGGCGCGCTCGGACGTGAAACGAAGCTTGCGTCCGGCTTCCTGTTGGAGCGTCGACGTCATGAACGGCGGGTACGGCTTACGGGTGTACGGCTTGTCCTCGGCGGACGACACCGTGAGGTCGACACCCTGCAACGCTTCCGCGAGACGACGCGCATACGCCTCGTCGAGCACGGTGACCGCGCTGCCCTTGAGCTTTCCGTCAGCTCCGAAATCGCGACCGGAGGCGACACGCGAACCGTCGACGGAGACCAGGCGTGCGCCGAAACTGCGCGGACTGGCCTCTGCACCGGCGTCGAGCGTCGCGGAAATATCCCAGTACGACGCCGACTTGAACGCCATGCGCTCGCGTTCGCGCTGGACGATGACGCGAGTGGCCACCGACTGGACGCGGCCGGCCGAGAGCTTCGGCATGACCTTCTTCCAGAGAACCGGGCTGACCTCGTAACCGTAGAGACGGTCGAGGATACGGCGGGTTTCCTGAGCATCGACGAGGTCGGTGTCGAGTTCGCGGGTGTCTTCGGCCGCAGCACGGATTGCCGGCTCGGTGATCTCGTGGAAGACCATTCGACGAACCGGAATCTTGGGCTTGAGAGTCTCGAGGAGATGCCAGGCGATTGCCTCGCCCTCGCGGTCGGGGTCAGTTGCGAGGAAGAGTTCGTCGGCGTCCTTCAACAGAGACTTGAGTTCGGCGACCTTGCCCTTCTTTTCCGGGCTCACGACATAGAGCGGCTCGAAGTCGTGATCGACGTTGACGCCGAGACGGGCCCATGACTCGCCCTTGTACTTGGCCGGAACGTCTGCTGCGCCTCGCGGCAGGTCGCGAATGTGACCGACCGATGCCTCGACGACGTAGTCCTTACCGAGGTAGGGAGCGATTTTGCGCGCCTTGGTCGGTGACTCGACGATCACGAGGCGACGAGGGTTACCGGACGCTCCCTGACCGCTGCCGTTGTCCGCTTTAGCCACCTGCTGCCCGAGCCTTCCTTTGGACGTTCACTGCCGTCGGCAGATCTTCAGAACTAGACGTGTGGAGCAAGTTATACCCCGTGTCTCTCTTTACAGAGTGACATACCCGCAAGACATTCGTGCAGATCAGTACAGTATGGGCTCCGTCGGACACGCGGCATGAGCACCGTCGGACGCGAGGCAAGAGCACTGTCAGACGTGCGGCCAGGCGACCGAAGTGTCGACGTGTTTCGGCGCCTCACCGAGGTATTCGACGAGCTTTGTCAGTCTCTTCTTTCCCGACACACGGAGCCCCGGACCCGGTGTCCGGTTACCCAGTTGAGTCGGCGCGATACCAACCCTCATCAAGGCCTGAGCCAGCGGTGCGTGTGTCTCCTTGGCATGGGGGTCGAGGCCGAACACGAATCGCTCGCCGCCTTCTTCGAGCCTGCCGGCCGCGACGGCCCACACCCGAAGTTGGCGAGAGTTCGGTACCCAACCGACCGGCACCGCCTTCACAGCTCCCTTGGTCCACTGCACGGACAGCGGAAGGAGTGCGGGCGTCGACTGAGTGCGGACCAGTGGGCTGCCTTCTTCACTGCGCGTCACCTCGGCCCCGAGTCCGCACTGCGCGATCAACTCGGCAACGGCCTGCGCTCGCCAGTCCCGATCCACGACGATCGAGATTCGGGCACGATCCTCCGAGGTCACGACCTGACCTGGTCCGGCCAGCATTCCGGCAAGGTCCGTCACGGCAGGTGGAATCGACTCGGCAGAGAAAAAGGACAGTTGGCTCACAGAGTGAAACGTAAGCCACGAAGGTAGTGACGGCCTAGACGACCGGCCGAGGTCGAACAGCTGCGTGTATTCGCTCCGGGTGGAGAAGGTACTTGCGTGCACCGAAAAGATTTGTCCCCCACCGCACAGATGCAATGGGGGACAAATACTGTCCGAACTATTCGCTCAGCAAGTGAGCGGAAAAATCAGACCGCGCGAACGCCGGTAGCCTGGGGACCCTTGGTGCCCTGGCCGACCTCGAACTCCACACGCTGGTTCTCCTCGAGGGTACGGAAGCCGTTGCCCTGAATTTCGGAGTAGTGAACGAAGACGTCTGCGGAACCGTCTTCGGGAGCGATGAAGCCGAAGCCCTTTTCAGCGTTGAACCACTTCACAGTGCCCTGTGCCATGCTTTTCCTTCTCTTTCTAACACCGGATTCGGTGAACAGCCCTTACAGTCCACCGGGCCGGTTCCGACCGCTGTACGTCTTTATTTCCCCCTCAGGAAAGGCAGAGCACCGCGCCCGCAACAACGATCCTGCGAGCGTGCACTTTCTCAAGCCTACGAACACAGAAGCTGCGACCGATTGTCAGTCAACCATGTTCTCCGCGTGCACAACAGTCGAAAAGGGAACTAAAAACGTTAAAAGTTCGCTACGAGAAAAACAGCCCACGATCGTGGTTTCCCGCTTGCGCGCCGAGCACCCGGTTCCACCAAGACCGCCGACCGTTGCGTATCATCAAAACTGCAGGTAGCGACAGTTTCCGATTGCCGCCACACCCCAACGCCGAGCCCGGAGAGTCACGTGAACGCACCTTCCCCGATCCCCGCCCCGGGAGGGAAGCCTGGCGAGACCTACGGGCAGATGCTGCTCGATCGCGTCGTCGCCGGGGTCAGTGGAAGCGAAAAACCACTGATGTTCACCGCGCAGTTACCTGCTCGCGTAGCCGAGTTCACCGAATGGCCGGAATGGGTGCACCCCAGCGTCGTACGTGCGCTCGCCGAGCACAGCGTGCGGTCCCCGTGGATCCACCAGAGTGAGGCCGCCGACCTCGCGTACGCGGGAAAACACGTGGTCGTAGCCACCGGTACCGCGTCGGGTAAGTCTCTGGCATACCAACTCCCGGTGCTGACGGCCATGGCAACCGATCCGCTCGCAACAGCCCTCTACCTCTCCCCCACCAAAGCGCTGGGCTCGGATCAACTGCGAGCGGTGCTGTCCCTCACCGACTTCGACGTCGAACTTCGCAGCACCAACGCCAGTGCGTACGACGGCGACACCTCGCAAGAACTCCGCACCTGGGCGCGCGAGAACTCGCGCTGGCTCTTCACCAACCCCGACATGATCCACATTTCACTGCTCCGGACCCATCAGCGATGGGCGCACTTCTTCCGCAACCTGAAATACGTGATCATCGACGAATGCCACTCTTACAGGGGAGTCTTCGGATCGAACGTCGCGCTCGTGATCCGGCGACTGCGCAGGATTGCGGCCCGCTACGGCGCCGAGCCCACCTTCATCCTGGCCAGCGCAACCACAGCAGATCCCGGCGCGGCAGCCTCGCGACTGATCGGCGCCCACTGCACCGAGGTCACGGAAGACGGATCGCCGCACGGCCCACGTACCGTCGCACTGTGGGAACCGCCGCTGCTCGAAGCATTGACCGGCGAAAACGGTAGCCCGGTACGACGTCCCGCGGGTGCGGAAGCTGCGCGGATCATGGCCGACCTCATGATCGAGGGCGCCCGCACTCTCACCTTCGTTCGCTCCCGCCGCGGCGCCGAGCTGACCGCGATGGCCACCAAACGTCTACTCGCCGAGGTGGACCCGGACCTCGCCGAGCGAGTCGCGTCGTATCGCGCCGGATATCTGGCCGAGGACCGACGCGAACTTGAAGCTGCACTCGCCGACGGCACACTGCTGGGCGCAGCCACCACCAACGCACTGGAGCTCGGCGTCGACATCGCAGGCCTCGACGCCGTTGTCGTGGCAGGCTTCCCGGGCACCGTCGCGTCGTTCTGGCAGCAGGCCGGTCGCTCCGGGCGACGCGGGGAGGGTTCACTCGTCGTGTTGATCGCCCGCGACGATCCACTCGACACCTACCTCGTTCATCATCCGTCGGCAGTACTGGACAAACCCGTCGAGGCGACGGTGACAGATCCCGGAAATCCGTACGTTCTGGGACCACAACTTCTCTGCGCAGCAATGGAACTCCCACTCTCCGATGCCGAGGTGGACGTATTCGGGGCACTCGAGGTTCTGACCAGACTGTCGGAGGAAGGCAAGATCCGACGCCGAAAGCACGGATGGTTCGTCACCGCTGATTCGAACCCCCACGGCTCTTTGGACATTCGCGGCGGTATCGGAACTCAAGTGGCCATTGTCGACGGTGAATCCGGCCGGATGCTGGGCACTGTCGACGCGGGCCGCGCTCCCGCCACAGTTCATCCTGGTGCCGTGCACATCCATCAAGGCGAGACCTACGTCGTCGACGAACTGGACCTCGACGTCGGACTCGCACTGGTACACACCGAGAATCCTGACTGGACCACCTCGGCCCGCGAGACCACCGAAATCACGATCACCGAACAACTCGAGCACAAGAACTACGGCGACATCGCCGTCGCTCTCGTCCAGGTCGAGGTGACACACCAAGTCGTCGGGTACCTACGACGGTTGACTTCGGGTGAAGTCCTCGACTCGATCGAACTCGACATGCCCGCACACACTTTGCCCACCAGGGCAGTGATGTACACGGTCACACTGGAACTCCTCGAATCCATCGGGGTGCCGCCCGAGCGGTTCCCCGGATCACTGCATGCCGCCGAACATGCCGCGATCGGACTTCTGCCACTGGTGGCGATCTGCGACCGCGGAGACATCGGCG
Organism: Rhodococcus sp. GB-02; assembly: GCF_053470465.1. NCBI lineage: Bacteria > Bacillati > Actinomycetota > Actinomycetes > Mycobacteriales > Nocardiaceae > Rhodococcus > Rhodococcus sp. GB-02. The sequence goes on along the minus strand of NZ_JBPUKE010000001.1, from coordinate 860,475 downwards.
GAGTATCGACGGCCATGCACGCGGACACCGGACTCCCGACGGTCTTCGTCTACGACGGTCATGCCGGCGGCGCCGGGTTCGCCGACCGGGGGCACAGCGAACTGTCACGGTGGCTCACCGCGACGCGCGACGCCATACTGTCCTGCGAGTGCGCTCACGGATGCCCGTCCTGCGTCTATTCACCCAAGTGCGGCAACGGAAACGACCCACTCGACAAAGACGGCGCGGTGAAGGTTCTGACCGCCGTCATCGATACAATCAGCTGAGACACGATCAGCCGACCGGACCCGCACGAGCGAAAGCCTGCGCATCGCCGATCCCGAAGCCCGACAACAACACCGGTGCGCGTATCTCGACCACTAGATCCCACCCCTGGACATCGCACTCCTCGAGCACCGTACGCATCCGCTCCGCGATCACCGCGGACATCTCACACGCCGCCTTGTCACCGCCGTCCAAGGCGCCCGCCCCGCCAAGGGCCGAAAGATCAGCCGCCGACTGCGCCGTGTGCCTGGCCACCACCGCGGACCCGACATGCAGTATCCCGCCGGTCACCAGCACGATCGCCGCCAGAATGCAGCATGCCAGAACCGTGGCAACACCTTCGTCGTCACGTAGGTTCACCCCTCCTCCACCCCCGGTTCCACTGCTGCCACCGCCTCGGAAGAAATGTCGACCAACGGCAGCAACGTACTTTCGGCGCTGACAACGGCCACCGCAAAGCCGTCCACGATCTCCACCGAGATCGACGCATCTTCGGGTGCGATCCGACGGGCCGTGGCAACCGCAGACTCACGATCACCACGCGCCACCAGACGTGCAGCCTCACGAGCGGCGTCAACACACCGAACCTGCATCGACACCGCGAGTACACCGCCGATACACAGCACGACCACAGTGACGATCGAAGCCAGAGCAATCGCGGCCTCCACCGTCACGGCTCCGTCGTCGGCTTGCCGAATACCTCTCGTGGACAACATCACACCGCCGTCTTGAGAGCCTTGTCGATGATGCCCGTCAGTGCCGAGACAATGGAGTCACCGGTGACCACGGTGTACAGGACGGCTCCGAACGCCGCGGCAGCGATGGTGCCGATCGCGTACTCCGCGGTGGACATGCCGTCGTCCTCGGCAACCAACAGGGCAAATCTGGCTGACACCGACCTCAACGTCTTCGAAATCATTTCTCCCCCTTCAATCGAAACCTGTGGCAGCACTTCTGCCGCAGGAGCTTTCACTCGGATCCGGCTCACAGCAGGCCGTTACCGAGCACAGTCGTGGCAAGCCCGATCACCACCGGGACGATGCCCAAGGCGATGAAGGCGGGCAGGAAACACAGCCCGAGTGGGCCGCTGATCAACACTCCCGCGCGTTCGGCAGCGGCAGCCGCCAGATCCTCGGCCTCACCGCGACTACGCTCGGCGAGCTCGGTCATGGACGAGGACAACGACGAACCCGAACGCGCCGAACGCCGGGCCATCCTGGCCAGGGCTTCGGTATCCGGATCGAGAGCGGACTCGCTCCACGCTGCGTCGGGATCGGCGCCGAGCGCAAGAAGGTCGGCGACGCGGCGAAGCGAGTCGGCCATCGGTTTCGGCGCGGTCGCCGCCATCGCAGTGATCGCGGCGGAGACGGGAAGCCCAGCGCGTAGGCAAGCTCCGAGAAGATCGAGGCTTGCTGCTACCGCCAGTGGATCCAGCTTGTCCGCTACTGGAGCCTCGGGTTCCGTCGTCGTGCTCGCGAGGAGTACCCCTGCCACCCTGGCCGAAGCACCACGACGATCGGGAACGACCACGAGCGCCAATGCGATCATCACCGCCGACACCCAGTTCACGACGTCACCTTTGCAGTTATCTGATCAGTCCAGAGCAAACCAGCTGAGACACAAGCGGTTCCGATCACGAGGAGTACTCCGCCGAGCCCGCCTCCGAACAGCACGCGCAACGGCGACGCACCCATCAACTGTCCGAGACCGATCCCCAACAGCGGGAGAAAGGCCAGCACCGCAGCGGTCGCCCGAGCGCCCGCCAACCCGGCTTCGGTGCGTTGACGAAAGCGTCTACGTCCCAACATGTCCGTCCGGACGGCGCCGAGTAGTTCCGCCAGAGCCAGCCCGTGTTGGTCTGCGACCCGCCAGACGGATCCGATGCGGGAGAACTCACGCTCGATGCCGGAATCCGGTACCACGAAGGCCGCTGCGGCAGAACCGCCGAGACGCGCCCTCGCCCCAGCGGACCGGAACACCGCGCTCACTTCGCCGGTACATTCTTCGCCTGCAACAGAACTGGCCGCTGCAGGATGTGCGCCGACGCTCAACTCGGCGATCAGCACCTCCAAACCGGCGAGCAGCATCTTCTGTGAGAGGTCCCGGTTTTCGGCCGCCTTCGTGCGTCGGCCACGAAAGATCAGTGTTCCGACGAGGACGACCGCCGCGCACCCTGCCGAAAGACCTCCGAGAACCCACGCGGCCGAAATCGCGAGAAATGCGGCGACGAAGTCCCATGGAATTTGCCGGGAGGGCTTGTGGATACTCGGGTTGTATGTCGCGAGCCGAGCTCGTGAATCCCGCACCGGCGCAATCGAGACCGCCAACGCGAAGACCAAGAGGGAAACTGTCACGCTCTGACCTCCCGATTGCGAAGCCTGAACATCCGCTCGAGCCGCTCACGACCCGAACCGCCGTCCGGCCACGCCTGCATGATTCGCACGTATCCGTCCGCACTGCGGTCGATGACGCCGATCTGTTCGAGACGCCTCGATCCGTCTGACAACCGGTGGACGTGCAGGATCACTTGAACCGCCGCGGCAAGTTGACTGTGCAACGCGTGGCGATCCATACCGCCGAGCGCAGCCAACGCCTCGAGCCTGGCCGGCACCTCTTCGGGCGAATTGGCGTGGACGGTGCCGGCCCCGCCGTCGTGGCCGGTGTTCATCGCCGTGAGCAGATCCGTCACCTCCGCGCCGCGGACCTCACCGACGACGATGCGATCGGGACGCATCCGCAGAGCCTGCCGAACCAGATCGCGCACCGTCACCTCTCCGACGCCCTCCACGTTGGGAGCTCGTGCCACGAGGCGGACGACGTGCGGATGCGGCGGTGCGAGTTCGGCCGCGTCCTCGACGCAGACAATTCGCTCGCGCGGGTCGACGGCGCCGAGCATTGCGGACAACAACGTGGTCTTTCCCGCGCCAGTCCCGCCGATCACCAGAAAAGCCAAGCGAGAAGAGATGATGTGATTCAGGAGTTCGCGCGCGTCCGGTTCGACCGCGCCGTGAGCGCACAGCGCGTCGAGGCCCTGTGTCGCCGGCCGCAGCACTCGCAGTGACACGCAGGTTCCGCCCTGGGCCACCGGTGCCAGTACGGCGTGCAGTCGCACCCCGAAGTGCCCGTCGCCGACGCCCCGCAGGCGCCCGTCGACCCACGGTTGGGCGTCGTCGAGGCGTCGACCTGCCGACAACGCCAACCGTTGCGCCAGTCGACGCACAGCTGCCTCGTCGGTGAACCGCACCGCTGACCTTTCGAGGCCGACCCCGCGGTCCACCCAGACCTGATCCGGTGCGGTCACCAGTACGTCGGCGACACCGGGTTCGTGCAGCAGGGGTTCGAGCGGCCCCGCGCCCGTCAGTTCCGTCTGGAGCACCCTGACGACCTCCAACAGGTCGGTGTCCGCCAGAACGCCGGAGGACTCGGCTCGTACGGCATCGGCAACGGTGGCTGCCGTCGGCTCGGCGACCGACGACGCCGTCAATCGCTCGCGAACGCGGTCGAGCAGTTCGGCCGTGACCAACGCACTCATGCCGCAGCCCTGCGCGGGCGTGCTCCGGATTCAACGGCATCGAGTACCGCTGCTGCCGCCACACTCAACGGACAACCACGGGTCAATTCGAGGCCGCCGCGCTCGAGCATCGGTGCCAGCGAACGGTGGCCACGCATGACGGCAGTCAGGGTCAGGCCGAGCATGTCTGCCACATCGGCACCGCGTAGCCCTCCCGGCGCCGGCCCACGCACGACGAGTCCGACGTTGGAGTTGTGTCGCATCACCCAGGCCCCGACCTTCTCGGCAGCGACACACGCGGCCACGGTGGCCGGAACCACGACGAGGACAAAATCAGAGATCTCCAGTACAGCCTGGCCGACTTCGCTGGGGTGACGCGGCAGGTCGCAGACCACGAGTCCGCCGGATCTGCGACCTGCGTCCAGCACGGCGCGAACAGCGGTCACCGTCGGACCGTCGATCTCACGTCGACTGCTCGCCAGAACCCTCAAGAACTTTCCCTTTGCCGGCAACGCATCACGCAGCGCATCCGGTGCCAACCGTCCGCCCTCGACGGTCAGTGCACCCCAGCGCAATCCGGGGGCCGTCTCGATACCCAACAGGACGTCGGCGCCGGAACCGAGCGCGTCGACGTCCACCAGGAGCGTCGGGACGTGACGCGCCGCCGACGTCAGCGCGACAGCCGCCGCAGTTGCCGAGGCTCCGCCGCCGCCACAACCACCCACCACGCTCACGACGGTGCCGTCGCCACCCACGTCGACGTGGTCGGCCAGAACTGCGACCAACGCGTTCTCCTCTTCGGGCAGAGACAGAACGCTGTCGGCTCCGATCGCTGTGGCGCTCTTCCAATCGTCGACGGTCGGTGTGCCGTCGCATACGAGGAACACTCGCGTTCGCCTCGGGGAACGAGCCAGAGCATCTCGCGCAGCCGACGCGTCCAATACGACCGCCGAAGCGCGGTTCCACTGTTGCCGGGACACGGGATGCTCGGCCTCGTCCAGACGGCGGTCCACCGCGGCAGCGACGCGTCGCACACTCGCGAGGACCTTCGCGTCGTCGACGAGAACCAGAATGCAAGCGCCGGTTTCCCGGGAATTGATCGTCGTGTTCATGACTGCAGAGCCTGAACGAGCACGGGCACCGAAAACAGTGCGGTGAACGACCCTGTGGACAACTACGAAGTTGTGGAGAAACGGGCCTGAGACAGAGGACGACCCCCGCCAATGGGGGGAGGAGGCGGGGGCCGTCTGAGTTCAGCCCCGGGGGGTCGGGCTGAACTAGTTCGAACGAATCGAACAGCAACGATCTTACACCCGACATCGGCGAGAAACGCAAGCCTGAGCTGCACTGAACTGCTGTTTTTCGCCGAAAGAGGATGCTTGCCGAGGAGCACCCGAACCGCCTGTCGGACTATCCTCATTCCTGTGACCGACAAGCCTTCGAACGGACTGAATACCGGGCGGACAGCCGCTTTCTTCGATTTGGACAAAACGATCATCGCGAAGTCGAGCACCCTGGCGTTCAGCAAGCCATTCTTCGCCCAGGGTCTGATCAATCGACGCTCGGTTCTCAAGAGCAGCTATGCACAATTCCTGTTCCTACTGTCCGGCGCCGATCACGATCAGATGGAGCGCATGCGCGAACACCTGACGGCGATGTGTGCGGGTTGGGACGTGGAGCAGGTGAAGGCCATCGTCGCGGAAACTCTGCACGACATCGTCGACCCACTCGTCTTCGCCGAGGCGGCCGATCTGATCGCAGATCACAAGCTGCGTGGACACGACGTCATCGTGGTGTCGGCCTCGGGTGAAGAGATCGTCGCACCGATCGCCCGCGCCCTCGGAGCCACCCATTCCGTCGCGACGTCGATGAGGGAAGAAGACGGCCACTACACCGGCGAGGTCGACTTCTACTGCTACGGTCCGGGCAAGGTCGAGGCGATGGAAAAACTCGCCGCCGAGGACGGCTACGACCTCGCCGCCAGTTACGCCTACTCCGACTCGGTGACCGATTTACCCATGCTCGAGGCGGTCGGACATCCCACCGCGGTCAACCCCGATCGCGCATTGCGCAAGGAAGCAGCCGTAAACGGTTGGCCCATACTGACTTTCTCGAATCCAGTCTCACTTCGTGCGCGGCTGTCGGCCCAATCCACGACGACGGTGGCCACTACTGCCGCGGTGGGAATCGCAGCTGTGGTGGCCGGCGCCATGACCTTCGGGCTACTACGTCGGAAACGCTGAAATCCAAGGCCCACAAACAAAAATTGGTACTTGCTGTGAGCCCGGACACAGGGTACAAAGGAGTTACGGAAGAACGGAAGGCCAGGAACGGCTCGGAAGAGAAGGACCGTTTCCCCAACTGAAATTCCTAGCACGGGCACTAGGGCACCCACGCGGAGCACAAGCCACTATAAGGGCAGAAGCGTTGTGGGCCTGCGAGATTCGTTCAATTTGAGCGAGGACCCCACACAGGTTGCGGGGACGACCTCAGAAAGTGCGATCCCTCGCCGAGGCCACCCACACAACCCACCGAGCACGCTTGGTAACGAGTAGTCCGTGCTGACGGGCGGCGAAGTCGATTTATCGGCAGCGCCGCCCGTTCGTTATGTTCCGACAGGGGCAATTGTCCCGGACTACCCGGTAGCTGCGTCGGCAATCGAAGTCGCTTCTCGCGCACCGGCTTCGAGCGCACCGCAGCACAGGATCACCCAACTGCCGACGCCGGCCGGGTTTCCCGAAGCGAATCCTGCCGCGCCGTCCGTGTACGCCTGCGGCCGCCGAAGCCAACTGACCTCGGGGACCCCGAGATTGTGCGGATCCAACCCCGACGAGACCGCAACCAGACGTGAGGCCGCGCGGGCGACGATGCCGTCAGCTGTGCCGAACGGGCTCAGCGCCAAGAGTTCTCCGTGTACGACGGCTGCCAGAACCGGCGCCGGTGCACTGGTTCCTCCGGTGACGAGTTGGGCGAGAGCGTCCAAGCGCTCCCCCACGCCGCGGTCCGACCGTGGCCGTCCCAGTTGATCCGCGTCCTCGACGAGGTCCGCCGCGGCCAACAGGTGCAGCCGGGCCAGAGCCTGCAGTGGGGCGCGCTTCCACGTCGACTCCATGAGCGGAAGGCTGTCGCCGTCCAGAGCCTGAGCTACCCGCAGAGCACCCGCGAGAATCGGGTCACCGGCCATGCCCTCGGCCGGCAATTCGGTGGTGCCACCGGCCAATGAAGCGGAGGCTCGCGCAGCGCGAACCGCGGCTTCGGCGGCAGTGGTGGGCCAACCGCGACGGTTGGTCTTGTGCCGATGAACCTCACCCAGAGCGTCGCGCGCATGATCGGCGGCGGCGCGTACGCCTGGAAGATCGACGAGGGGCTGCAAGGGGTCCGTCACGATCAACGACGGTACCCTTGCAGCCCCTCTGCGGACTTGCCTACCTACCTGTTGCGTCAGCTTCCCAGCTTGATGGACCCACCGGGAATCGCGTCGAGCAACTTGCGCGTGTAGTCCTGCTGCGGATTGCCGAACACGTCGTCGATCGGCGCCGATTCGACGATCGAGCCACGCGACATCACCAAGACGTTGTCCGCGATCTGACGAACCACGGCCAGGTCGTGCGTGATGAAGAGGTACGTCAACCCGAACTCTGCCTGCAGGTCGTTGAGCAGGGTCAAGATCTGATCCTGAACGAGCACGTCGAGAGCGGAGACCGCCTCGTCGCAGATCACGACCTCCGGCTGCAAAGCCAGCGCGCGCGCAATTGCGACGCGCTGACGCTGTCCACCGGAGAGCTCGTTCGGGAAGCGTCGCATGACCGACTGGGGCAGACCGACCTTGTCGAGAAGTTCGCGGACGCGAGCCTCACGCTCGGCCTTGGTCCCGACCTTGTGGGTACGCAGCGGCTCCTCGATCGTGCGGTAGATCGAGTACATCGGGTCGAGCGTGCCGTAGGGGTTCTGGAAGATCGGCTGCACTCGGCGGCGGAACGCAAAGGTTTCCTTCGCGCCGAGTTTCGCCACGTCCTGACCGTCGAAAACCACGTTGCCCGCCGTGGGCTCGAGCAAGCCGAGGACCATCTGCGCGACCGTCGACTTACCGGAACCCGATTCACCGACGATCGCCGTTGTGGTTCCGCGGCGGACCTTGAAGGACACGTCGTTCACTGCGGTGAAGTCAGTGGTCTTGCGGAAACCCTTGCGCAGCTTGAACACCTTGGTCAGATGATCGACGACAAGAACGTCGTCGGTCGCCTTGCCGAAGGACTCTGCCGTACTTTCCTCGGCTTTGACCGCTTCGGCGACCCCTTCCGCCTGTTCCCGAATCTCGGCGCGCGCTACCGAAGAACTGAGTCGCTTCGACGCCAACGACGGCGCAGCAGCGACCAGCTTCTGTGTGTACGGATGCTGTGGACGCTTCAGAATCTCCAGTGCCGGACCGGATTCGACGATGCGCCCCTTGCTCATCACGATCAAGTGCTCGGCGCGCTCGGCGGCCAGGCCCAGATCGTGAGTGATGAGCAGAACGGCGGTGCCGAGTTCCGTAGTCAGACCGTCCAGGTGATCGAGGATCTGACGCTGGACGGTGACGTCGAGCGCCGACGTCGGCTCGTCCGCGATCAGGAGCTTCGGACGGGCAGACAACCCGATCGCGATGAGTGCGCGCTGACGCATACCGCCCGAGAACTCGTGCGGGTACTGCCCCAACCGGCTCTCGGCTTCGGCGAGGCCGGCCTCCTCGAGCAATTCGGCGGCGCGAACCTTGGCAGCTTTACCCTTGGCGATCCCGTTGGCAGCCAGTGCTTCCTCGATCTGGAAGCCCACTTTCCACACGGGATTCAGATTCGACATCGGGTCCTGCGGAACCAAACCGATCTGGCTGCCCCGGATGTGGACGAAGTCCTTCTCCGAAAGCTTCGAGATGTCCTTGCCGTCGAAGATGATCTCGCCTGCCGTCACCTTGCCGGTGCCGGGAAGCAGATTGATGATCGAGTGGGCGGTGGTGGACTTACCCGAGCCCGATTCGCCGACGATGGCGACCGTCTGACCCGGGTACACCGTCAGGCTGACGCCTCGAACTGCCGGAACCGGACCGGAATTGGACTGGAACGACACCTCGAGATCACGAATCTCGAGCAACGGAGTTTCCTCCGAGGTGAGAGTTTCCTTGGTGGTCATCGTGCTCACCGCTTCCGAGACTTGGGATCGAGGGCGTCGCGCAGTGCGTCACCCATCATGATGAATCCGAGGACGGTGATCGCCAAAGCCGTTGCCGGGTAAAACAAAATCGTTGATCCTTGACGCAGCGTCACCTGAGCGTTGCTGATGTCGCCACCCCACGAAACCTCGGTGGACGGAAGCCCGATACCGAGGAAGGACAGCGTCGCCTCGGCAACGATGTACGTGCCGAGCGAGATGGTGGCCACCACGATGATGGGCGCCAACGAGTTCGGGATGACGTGGCGGATCAGAGTCTTGAGCTTCGAAACACCCAATGCTTCCGAAGCCATGACGTAATCGTTGTTCTTCGCCGAGATCACCGCGCCTCGAGCAATTCTTGCCATCTGCGGCCAACCGAAGAGTGCCAGGACGCCGACGACGGTCCAGATGGTGCGATCGGTGAACAGCTGCATCAGAACGATGGCAGCGAGGATCAGCGGGATACCGAAGAAGATGTCGGCCACGCGGGAAAGAATCGAATCGGTCCAGCCGCCGTAGAAGCCGGACAGCGCGCCGAAGATCACTCCGATCACCAGCACCGACGCAGTGACGCCGACGCCCACGAGTACGGACGCGCGAGCACCGTAGATAGTGCGCGAGTAGACGTCACAACCCTGGCGGTCGAATCCGAACCAGTGGCCGGAAGTCGGTCCCTGCATGCTGTAGGTCAGGTCGCAGAACCGCGGATCGGTACTCGTGAACAAGCCCGGAAACGCTGCGATGACGATGACCGCGAGGATGATGATCGTCGAGATGATGAACAGGGGACGCTTGCGCAGATCGCGCCACGCGTCGGTCCACATGCTCGTCGGCGCCTGATCGAGTTTGACGGCGTCCGTCTCCCCCGGTGCCGCAACTTCGGGCGGTGCCACGAAATGACTTTGCCGGACTGCACGTCCGGTCTTCACGGTCTCAGACATAGCGGATCCTCGGATCGAGCGCGGCGTACAAGAGGTCGACGAGCAGATTCGCGATCAGGTAGATCACGATCAGGATAGTGACGAACGAAACCACCGTCGGTGCTTCACCTCTGGTCACGGCCTGGTAGATCGTGCCGCCGACGCCGTTGATGTTGAAGATGCCCTCGGTGACGATGGCGCCGCCCATCAACGTTGCGAGATCGGCGCCCAGGAACGTGACCACGGGGATCAGCGAGTTGCGCAACACGTGTACGCGAACCACTCGTCCACGGGAAAGTCCCTTGGCGGTGGCGGTGCGCACGTAGTCGGCACTCAGGTTCTCCGCCACGGACGTTCGGGTCAGTCGCAGTACGTAGGCGAACGAGACCGAACCCAGAACCAGGGCAGGGAGTAGGAGATTGGTAAAGCTGGTGTTGCCACCGACCGTCGGCGGGACGATGCCCCATTTGACGCCGATGAAGAACTGAGCCAGGAAGCCGATCACGAAGATCGGGATGGCGATGAGAACGAGGCTGAACAGCAGGACGGTGCTGTCGAAGAATCCGCCCTTACGCAGGCCGGCGATGAGGCCGAAGCCGACACCGAAGACCGTCTCGACGATCAGTGCCATGAAGGCAAGTTTCATCGTGATCGGAAATGCCTGTGCCAGAACTTCACTGACAGGTCGCCCGGAGAACGACGTGCCGAAGTCCAGCGTGAAGATGCCCTTCAGGTACAGCAGGTACTGCTGATAGAAGGGGAGGTCGAGGTGGTAGCGCTCCCGAAGCTGCTGTGCAACAGCCGGACTGAGCGCTTTGTCGCCCGCCAACGCGGCAATCGGATCACCGGGAAGCAGGAAGACCATGGCGTAGATCAGAAGAGTGGCCCCGAGAAAAACCGGGATCATTTGAAGCACTCGGCGACCGATGTACCAGAGCATCGGATCACCTCCTTGTCGATGATCGTGTACGTCAGCGGACAGTCCGGTGTGAACACGAGTTCGGGACGGCAGGCAGGGCGCCTGCCGTCCCGAACTCACGTTTCAGATGCGGATCGTTCTACGCGTCAGTTCTTTTCGATGTCTTCGTAGACCGGAACACCGTTCCAGCTGATGGTCACGTTGGAGACGTTCTCCGACCATCCACTGGCAGCGTTGCGGTACCACGTCGGAACTGCGGGCAGGTCTTTGAGCAGGACTTCCTGAGCCTGATCGAGCAGTTCCTGAGCCTTGGCCTGATCGGTCTGGCCGGCCGATTCGCGCAGGAGGCGGTCGAACTCGGGGTTGGAGTACTCACCGTCGTTGGAGCTGCCGCCGGTCTGGTAGTTCTGCGCCAGGAAGCCGTACTGCTGCGGGTAGTCACCCTGCCAACCGGAGCGGAAGGAGCTCTGGATGGTGCGGTTGGTGGCTTCGGTGCGGATCTGAGCGAAGGTGGCGTACTGCTTGCCCTTTGCGTCGATGCCGAGGGTGTTGCGGATGCTGTTCGCCGTGGCGTCGACCCATTCCTGGTGTCCGCCGTCCGAGTTGTACGCGATCTCGAAGCTGCCGGTCCACGGAGCGATCGCGTCGGCCTTCGCCCAAGCGGCCTTGGCTGCCTCGGGATCGAACTTCAGGTTGCTGTTGCCGGTCAGCGAGTCGTTCCAGCCCTTGATTGCGGGGCTGGTGAAGTCGAGTGCAGGCGTCCTGGTCTTGTTGAAGATCTGCTGGGTGATCTGATCGCGGTTGATCGCCATCGAGATCGCCTGACGGCGGAGCATGCCCTCTTCGCCGCTGAAGTGCGGCAGGCGACCCGGGATCGTGAACGTCTCGATGGTTGCCGACGGCTGGTTGACGGTGCGTCCGGGCAGATCCGACTCGAAGGTCGTGACGGCGCTCGGCGGAACCTGGTCGAGAACGTCGACGTTGTTGGCCAGGAGATCGGTGTAGGCCGTGTCGAGGCTGTTGTACATGATGAAATCGACGCCGGCGTTCTTCGGCTTGCGGTTGCCGTTGTAGTCCGGGTTCACGACGGTGTCGATGCGGACGTTGTGCTGCCATGCGCCGGTTCCGTCGAGCTTGTACGGGCCGTTGCCGATCGGGTTCTCACCGAATGCGGCCATGTCCTTGAACGCGACCTCCGGCAGCGGGTAGTACGCCGTGAAGCCGAGGCGATCGGGGAACGCCGACTCGGGCTGCTTGAGTTCGATGGTGAAGGTGGAGTCGTCCACGACCTTCAGACCCGACATGGTCTGTGCCGTCGGTACCTCGGCGGCAACTTCGTCGTAGCCCTTGATCGGGTCGAAGAACGAAGCCTGAAGCTGAGCGTTGGTGGAGAGGGCGCCGTAGTTCCAGGCGTCGACGAAGGACTTCGCGGTGACGGGGGTGCCGTCCGTGAAGGTCCAGCCGTCCTTGAGCTTGACGGTGAAGTTCTGACCGTCGGTGCTCTCGATGGACTCGGCAACCTCGTTCTCCGTACCGCCGTCGGCGGTGTACGAAACGAGACCGGAGAACAGCGAGTCGAGGACGCGGCCGCCCATGTTCTCGCTCGTGTTCGTGGGGATCAACGGGTTCTGAGGCTCGCCCGCCCAGGCGTTGACGACGCCACTGGACGATCCGCCCGACGAATCGCCGGACGAACATGCCGTGATCAGCACTGCCGTCATTCCGAGCGCGACCGCGCCGGTCGCTATGCGTGAGATACGCAAAGGAATTCCTTCCACATCTAAGTGACCCCGAGCATGCTCGCGGCCTGCCGACAGCCGTAACTGCCGGCGTCGTGTCGCCTACAACTGAAAGTGAACGTGACTTCGAGTTGCGGTCGAATAATGGTTTGACAATAGACACATCGAGCTCGAAGCGCGCACCGCACCCATTGTTGGAAAATTGGGGGTAATTGAATTCGCACACATTCATTCGTCGGCGGAAGCGACCACCCGTCGCATCAATTCGACCGATCGTCGCAGGACAACGGGTTGCAACGTGATGCAACGGTGCGTTTGCGCGAGCTTGTGACTACCCTCACACGGAGTCAGAAAAGTGTCGATCAAAGTGGAAAGAAGGCCGTCAGCCATGACAAGCGCAGCCGAAACAGACGTCCCCCAGGCATATCCGCCGAGCGCAGAGTTCGCTGCGGCCGCCAACGCGGGACCGGAGTTGCAGGCTGCCGCAGATACCGACCGCCTCGCTTTCTGGGCGAATCAAGCTGAGCGCCTTCACTGGCACGAAAAATGGACCGACGTCCTCGACTGGACCGACGCCCCCGTCGCCAAGTGGTTCGTCGGCGGAAAACTCAACGTCGCCTACAACTGCGTCGACCGCCACGTCCTCGCCGGCAACGGCGACCGCGTCGCCATCGCATTCGAAGGCGAACCAGGCGATTCCCGCGATCTGACCTACAACGACCTCCTCGCCGAAGTCAGTCGCGCCGCAAACACTTTCACCGACCTCGGCCTCGTCGCCGGTGACCGCGTCGCGATCTACATGCCGATGATCCCCGAAGCGATCGTCACCATGCTCGCCTGCGCCCGCCTCGGCCTGACCCACTCGGTCGTCTTCGCCGGATTCTCCGCCACCGCCCTACGCTCACGCATCGACGACGCCCAAGCCAAACTCGTCGTCACCGTCGACGGTCAGTGGCGACGCGGCGCAGCAGCACCCATCAAGACCGCGGTCGACGAATCCGTCGCCGGCGCCGAATCGGTGCAGAACGTGTTGGTGGTCAACCGGACCGGCATCAACGTCGACTGGACCGACGGCCGCGACCTGTGGTGGCACGAAACCGTCGCACAGGCCTCACCCGAGCACGAAGCGCAGGCCTTCGACGCCGAACATCCCCTGTTCATCCTCTACACCTCCGGCACCACCGGTAAGCCCAAGGGCATCATCCACACCTCCGGCGGCTACCTCACCCAAGCCTCCTACACCCACCACAACGTCTTCGATCACAAAGCCGGACAAGACGTCTACTGGTGCACCGCAGACATCGGCTGGGTCACCGGACACTCCTACATCGTCTACGGACCCCTCTCGAACGGCGTCACCCAGGTCGTCTACGAAGGCACCCCCAACTCCCCGAACGAGCACCGCCACTTCGACATCATCGAGAAGTACGGCGTCTCCATCTACTACACCGCACCCACCCTCGTGCGCACGTTCATGAAGTGGGGCCGCGAGATCCCCGACGCCCACGACCTGTCCTCGATCCGCCTCCTCGGCTCTGTGGGCGAGCCCATCAACCCCGAAGCGTGGCGCTGGTTCCGCGAGGTCATCGGCGGCAACAAAGCACCCATCGTCGATACCTGGTGGCAGACCGAGACCGGAGCGATCATGATCTCGCCACTCCCCGGTATCACCGCCACCAAACCCGGATCCGCCATGGCACCCCTGCCCGGCATCTCCGCCAAGATCGTCGACGACGACGCCAAGCCCCTCGGCCCCGGCGGCAACGGCTACCTCGTCCTCGACGAGCCGTGGCCGGCGATGCTGCGCGGCATCTGGGGCGACATGGACCGCTACCGCGACACCTACTGGTCACGCTACGCCGAAGAAGGCTGGTACTTCGCCGGTGACGGCGCCAAGTACGACGACGACGGCGCACTCTGGGTCCTCGGCCGCGTCGACGACGTCATGAACGTCTCCGGGCACCGCATCTCCACCTCCGAAGTGGAATCAGCACTGGTGAACCATCACGGCGTCGCGGAAGCCGCCGTCGTCGGTGCCGCCGATGAGACCACCGGACAGGGCATCGTCGCGTTCGTCATCCTCCGTGAAGGCGTCGAGAACACCGGCGACGTCCTCATCGCCGAACTCAAGGCGCAGGTCTCCACCGACATCAGCCCCATCGCCAAACCACGTCAAATCACCATCGTGCCGGAACTGCCGAAGACCCGGTCCGGCAAGATCATGCGCCGCCTCCTGCGCGACGTCGCCGAAGGCCGCGACCTCGGAGACACCTCGACCCTGGTCGACCCCAAGGTATTCGACGCAATCCGCGGCAAGTAAGGCCTTCGGCCCCCGTGCGCCTTTTTGGTAGTCCCCACTACCTAAAAGGCGCACAGGGGCGGAGCCCCTCTCGCAGCTTCACTTCCTCTTTCGACGTCAGCCAGGACTCCTCGGCCACGCGAATATCTGCTGCAACCCGCTTGTGCAAGGACTTTCCGCGCGAGGAGAGAAACACGCGCACCTTCCGGCGGTCGTCCTCACCGACTTCGCGATAGATGAGCGCAAGCGAGACCAGCTTGTCCGCGACTCGCGTCAGCGTCGGAGATGGTGTTCCCGTTCGATCGCGCAGCTCAGCCATAGTCAAGCCCTCGGTCGACGCCAAGGCTTCGAGCGTCATCCAGTGATCGAGAGTGAGATTCTCTGCCGCCAGCGTCTTCTCCGCCGCTGCTGCGGCAATTCGTGCTGCTCGGACCAGCGCGGTCGTCAGCGACGCATCGAGAATTCCGGAGTCACTTTTTCCCACTGATCGCTCCCCCGCTGTTGCGTAGTTCACACTTCTCGGGCAATACTTTCAAATGAAATGATAGTAACCCAGGCCAGGCCGCTGACTCCCGATTCCGGCGGCGACGCATGAACGCTACCGGCGCGCTCGAACGCGCGCGCAGCGCGGTGTGGCGCCTGGGCATGGTGGTTCCCCTCCAGGGACCGGCCGGACTGTTCGGTCCGTCGTGCGAAGCAATCAGCGAATTGGCCGCCCGCGACCTCAACAACTCCGGTGGCGTGCTGGGACGCGAAGTCCAGATCGAAGTGATCGACGGCGGCGCGACGCCGAGCGCCGTCGCCGCCCGCGTGCAACAACTACTCGACGCCGGCGACATCGACGCCGTCAGCGGCTGGCACATCTCCTCGGTCCGACACGCGCTTGCACCAGTGGTCGCCGACCGCATCCCGTATTCGTACACCTCGCTCTACGAAGGTGGCGAGGTCAGACCAGGTATCTACTGCTCGGGCGAGACACCACGGCAGCAGATCGCGCCGGCTCTGAAGTGGCTGCGTGACAACGTCGGAGCGCGTAAGTGGTTTGTCGTGGGCGACGACTACATCTGGCCCCACAGCTCACTCGGGGCCGTCCGACAGTTCGCGGCCGAACTCGATCTCACCCTGGTCGGTGGTTCGTTTGTCGACCTGGGGCGCGGCAACATGAAACAGTTGGTCGAGACCGTCTCGAACTCCAGTTGCGACGGCGTGATCATGCTCCTCGTCGGGCAGGACGCCGTCGACTTCAACCGTGCCTTCGCCCGCCGCGGGCTCGACGAATCGATGATCCGGTTCAGCCCGTTGATGGAAGAGAACATGCTGCTCGCGAGCGGGCCTAGGGCAACCCGAAACCTGTTTGCCTCCGCCGCATACTTCCGTTCGATGGTCGACGGCAACTCCATGGACCTGCTGGGACGCTACGTTGCACTGCATGGCGCGCACGCCCCAGCACTGAACAATGCTGCCGAGTCGTGTTACGAAGGGATACATACCCTTTCAGCCCTGGTTCGACGCGCCGACAGCACACAACCGCACGACCTGGACGCCGTCGTCGAAGGCGCCGCGTACGACGGACCTCGCGGGACCGTCGAGTTTCGCAATCGTGTTGCACGGCAGAAGATTCAGCTTGCCGTCGCCGACGGACTCGACTTCTCGATCATCGCCACCCTCTGAAATCTTTCCCTGAGATTCACCTCTTGACTTCTGTGGCGCGCATCACTTAGTTTCATTTGGAATCATTTCATTTGAAAGTAACCCGTCCCGAAAGTAACCGGAGGTGCCCGATGGGCAGTGTTGGCTTGCTTTACGTGGGAGCCGTCCTCTTCGTCAACGGACTGATGCTGCTCGGCACAGTTCCCGTTCGATCCGCCTCGGTCCTCAACCTCTTCGTCGGCGCTCTTCAGTGCGTCGTCCCCACCGTCATGTTGATTCAGGCACAGGGAGATTCGAGTGCCGTCCTGGCGGCCTCGGGGCTCTACCTGTTCGGATTCACCTACCTCTACGTAGGCATCAGCAATCTCGCCGGCTTCGAGCCGGAAGGAATCGGGTGGTTCTCGCTGTTCGTCGCATGCGCCGCACTCGTGTATTCCTTCCTCTCGTTCACGGTGAGCAACGACCCGGTATTCGGCGTCATCTGGCTCGCGTGGGCAGCACTCTGGACGCTGTTCTTCCTGGTGCTCGGCTTGGGCCGGGAAAATCTCGGCCGCTTCACCGGTTGGGCCGCAGTCCTTCTGAGCCAGCCCACCTGCACGGTTCCCGCCTTCCTGATGCTGACCGACAACTTCCACACCACGCCTGCCGTCGCGGCCGGCTGGGCCGGAGCACTTCTGATTCTCCTGGGTCTGGCCAAGATCCTCGCCGCCCCCAAAGCCGCAGTACCCCAATCCCGTCCAGTCTTCAACTGATCCACACAACCAAGGAGTGAAAGACAATGCGACACGGTGACATCTCCTCGAGCAACGACACAGTCGGCGTAGCAGTGGTCAATTACAAAATGCCCCGCCTGCACGATCGCGCCGGCGTCCTCGAGAACGCGCGCAAGATCGCCGACATGATGATCGGCATGAAGACCGGTCTCCCCGGAATGGATCTCGTGGTCTTCCCCGAATACTCCACGCAGGGAATCATGTACGACGAAGAGGAGATGTACGCGACAGCGGCCACCATCCCCGGTGACGAGACCGCGATCTTCTCCGCCGCATGCCGCGAAGCCGACACGTGGGGAATCTTCTCCATCACCGGCGAACAGCACGAAGATCACCCGAACAAGCCGCCGTACAACACGTTGATCCTCATCGACAACAAGGGCGAGATTGTTCAGAAGTACCGAAAGATCCTGCCCTGGTGCCCCATCGAAGGGTGGTACCCCGGTGACACCACCTATGTTTCCGAGGGCCCCAAGGGGCTGAAGATTTCGCTGATCATCTGCGACGACGGCAACTATCCGGAGATCTGGCGCGACTGCGCGATGAAGGGCGCAGAACTGATCGTCCGCTGCCAGGGATACATGTACCCCGCCAAGGACCAGCAGGTGATGATGTCCAAGGCGATGGCCTGGGCCAACAATTGTTATGTGGCAGTTGCCAATGCGGCCGGATTCGACGGTGTCTACTCCTACTTCGGACACTCGGCGATCATCGGTTTCGACGGTCGGACGCTGGGCGAAACCGGCGAGGAAGAATACGGAATCCAGTACGCGCAGCTGTCCGTCTCGGCCATTCGTGATGCGCGCGAGAACGATCAATCCCAGAACCACATCTTCAAGCTCCTCCACCGCGGCTACTCCGGCGTCCATGCAGCAGGTGACGGAGACAAGGGCGTCGCGGACTGCCCGTTCGAGTTCTACAAGCTGTGGGTCACCGACGCGCAGAAGGCTCAGGAACGCGTCGAGGCCATCACCCGAGACACAGTGGGTGTAGTGGATTGCCGCGTCGGAAACCTGCCGGTCGAGAAGACAATCGAAGCGTAAGGATTCCTGCCGTGCCGTATATCACCGACATGCTCCATGACCGGAACAGTGCAGCAGCACCACCACCGGCCGAGGAACCAACCGAACCCGCACCGGTAGGAGCCTTCGACGCCCACAAGCTCTCGAAGGCCCTCAGTTCCAAGATCGTCGGACAACAGGCCGCCGTCGACGCTGTGGTTCGCGCAATTTCGATCGCGCATGTCGGTGCCACGGATCCGACGCGTCCGCTCGCCAATATCCTTCTGGTCGGCCCCACCGGCGTCGGCAAGACGGAGCTGGTGCGGCGGGTGGCCGCGGAACTACGGTCAGGGCCCGACGATCTGTGCCGCATCGACATGAATGCTCTAGCACAAGAGCACTATGCGGCATCGTTTTCCGGGGCTCCGCCTGGATATGCCGGAAGCAAGGAGTCCTTCACACTGTTCGACAAGAACACTGTCGAGGGCGATCCGTATACCCCCGGAATCGTCCTGTTCGACGAAGTGGAGAAGGCCGACCCCACCGTGCTGCGCGCGCTCCTGCAGGTCCTCGACAACGGCGAGCTCCGGTTGGCGAACGGTCAGCAGAAGATCTCGTTTCGCAACAGCTACGTGTTCCTGACGTCGAATCTCGGTTCGGCTGCGGTGGCGGAACGTCGACGGTCCCGCCTACGACAGATCGCCGATCGCGTCCGCATCGATCGACCACGCCACGGTCATCATCTGGTGCAGCGCGCGCTGGAGAAGTTCTTCGACCCCGAGTTCTTCAACCGCATCGACGAAACCGTGATCCTCGACGAGTTCGACGAACGGACGGCGGAGCAGGTCACTCGGCTCGAAATCGGACTGATCACAGCTCGGCTGGCCAGGAGAGGCGTCGACGTGGAGGTAGACGACAGCGCCGTCGCCCTGTTGCAACGGCGCGGGTTCGACCCGGTGTACGGAGCACGTGGCCTACGCCGGACCATCCGAAACGTCTTGGCCGACCCGGTGGCCGCCGCCGTTCTCGACCTTCGGCCGGTCGGGACGCAGCCACTCGCCTTGCAAGCGCGGGCAGTTGGTGATCAGATACAGGTAAAGAAAGTCCCATGAGTGCTCGCTCACGTTGCGGATCGAATCCGCAACGTGGGCGACACATTTCAAACATGTCCGCGTAACGCCACCTCCCTAGGTTGGGTGCCTGCACCACAAAGTGCACATGCACAGGCACCCAGGGGAAGTGACGTCATGACAGCAGTGAACGAGCAGGTGTCCGCCGGCGCGCCGGACAGGGCAGAACTCGGTGAGAACGCCGCACTCAAGGAGACTCTGGAGGACTACACCCTCCGATTTGCGCCACGCAGTTACCGCAAATGGGGAACCGGCGTGGTCGCGACCTCCGCGCTCGGCGGAATCGCGTATCTCGCAGACTTCTCGATCGGCGCCAACATCGGCATCTCGTACGGCACCGGTAACGCACTGCTGGGCATCGCCGTGTTTGCCGTCGTCATCATGGCCACCGGCTTCCCACTCGCCTACTATGCCGCGCGATACAACATCGACCTCGATTTGATTACGCGCGGAAGCGGTTTCGGCTACTACGGTTCGGTGGTCACCAACGTCATCTTTGCGACGTTCACTTTCATCTTCTTCGCGCTCGAGGGTTCCATCATGGCCCAGGGTTTGAAACTGGGGCTCGGGATCCCGCTCTCGATCGGCTACGCGGTCTCGACCCTGATGGTCATTCCACTGGTCATCTACGGCATGAAGGCTCTGGCAAAGCTCCAAGTGTGGACGACGCCTTTGTGGCTCGTCATGATGGTGCTGCCGTTCCTGTATCTGCTGTTCAAGCACCCTGATTCGGTGAGCGCGTTCTTCGCATTCGGCGGTGAGGACGGCGCAAACGGCAAGGGTGTCAACTTCGGTTCGGTGATGTTGGCCGCGGGTGTCTGTCTGTCGCTGATCGCGCAGATCGCCGAGCAGATCGATTACTTGCGCTTCATGCCGCCCAAGACACCGGAGAACACCCGTCGTTGGTGGGCTGCAGTAATTCTCGCCGGGCCCGGCTGGGTCATCTTCGGCGCGTTCAAGCAGATCGTCGGACTGTTCCTCGCCGTGTACATCATCGCGAACGTCGTCGACGGATCCTCGATCGCCAACCAGCCCGTGCACCAGTTCCTCGAGATCTACCAGGACATGATGCCGCACTGGCTGGCCATGACGCTGGCCGTGATCCTCGTCGTCATCAGCCAGATCAAGATCAACGTCACCAACGCGTACTCCGGCTCACTGGCCTGGACCAACTCGTACACCCGCGTCACCAAGACCTACCCGGGACGCATGATCTTCGTACTGGTCAACCTGGCGATCGCACTGATCTTGATGGAAGCCAACATGTTCGACTTCCTCAACACGATTCTGGGCTTCTACGCCAACTGCGGTATCGCCTGGGTCGTGGTTGTCGCCTCTGACATCGCGATCAACAAGTACTGGTTGAAGCTCTCCCCGAAGGTCCCCGAGTTCCGACGCGGGATGCTCTACGACGTCAACCCCGTCGGCTTCGTGTCGATGCTGCTGGCTGCGGGAGTGTCGATCCTGGTGTTCTTCGGCGCTTTCGGTTCGGCGATCAAGCCGTTCTCCCCGATCGTCGCGATCGTCATCGCACTGGTGATGCCGCCGGTCCTGGCCGTCGCCACCAAGGGCAAGTACTACCTACGACGCACTGACGACGGCATCGATCTACCGATGTTCGACGAGTACGGAAACCCCTCCGGCGAAACGCTTTTGTGCTGCGTCAGCGGAGTCGAGTTCGAGCGTCCCGACATGCTCGCGTCGAACGTTCCCGGCCCGAACGGCGAGAAGCAGTACATCAGTTCCTTGGCATTGAGCACCGACAAGACCGGTGAGCACGTCCTGCCTGCTCAGCCCTGACAACTGCTGTGCGCCTTTATCAACCGCCGGGGGTTGATAAAGGCGCACAGCAGGGTCATGCCCCTACATTATCCAGCGACTCACCCTTTGTCTCACGCATGACCAGCAGCGCAACAAAAGTCAGTGTCGCCGCCACGAGGAGGTAGATGCCGACCCAGCCGACGCCGTAGTTCTTCGCAAGGTAGACGGCGATGAACGGCGCCACCGCAGCGCCCAGAATGCTGGCGGTGTTGTACGCGATTCCCGAGCCCGTGTAGCGGACGTTGGTCGGGAAGAGTTCCGGGAGAACGGCACTCATCGGACCGAAGGTCAGGCCCATGAGCAGCATGCCCACGATGAGGAACGCCAACATGCGTCCGTCGTTCATTCCGTCCGGTTCGAGGAAGACGCCGAAGGTCAAGCCGAACACCATGATCAGGCCGGTGATGATCAGCAGCGTGATCCGGCGCCCGTAACGGTCGGCGAGCCAACCCGAGACCGGCACGGCGGCAGCGAAGAACACGACTGCGATCAGCTGCAGGACAAGGAAATCGGTGTACTTGAAGCCGGCACCGGTTCCACCGTCTGCCGCCGTCTTGCCGGTTCCGTGACTGAGCACCCAGGTGGTCATGATGTAGAAGAGCGTGTACGTCGCGAGCATCACGAACGTACCGATGATCAGCTGGCGCCAGCTGGTCTTGAACACCTCGGCGACCGGGGTCTTGACCTTCTCGCCGCGCTCGACTGCGCGCGCGAACACCGGGGTTTCCTCGAGCTTGAGCCGTACGTACAGGCCGATCATCACCATGATTGCGCTGAGCAGGAACGGAATTCGCCAACCCCAGCTCAGGAACGCGCCCTCGAGGTCCGGGCTGGAATTGTCGTGGTTCATGAACAGCGTGATGATCAGGAACAGGCCGTTGGCCATGAAGAAGCCGATGGGGGCACCGAGTTGCGGCCACATCGCCGCCCAGGCCCGCTTGCCTTCCTTGGCGGTCTCGGTCGCGAGTAGAGCAGCACCCGACCATTCACCGCCGAGTCCGAGGCCCTGACAGAAGCGCATGAGCGCCAACAACGCCGGGGCCAGCAGACCGATCTGGTGATAGGTGGGCAGCAGACCGATGAGGAAGGTCGCGATGCCCATCGTCAGCAGCGAGCCGACCAGGGTTGCCTTGCGTCCGACGCGGTCCCCGAAGTGTCCGAAGAGGATCGAGCCGAGGGGGCGGGCGACAAACGCGAGTCCGAACGTCGCCAACGACGCGAGAAGCGCGGTGGCGTCGTTGCCCTTCGGAAAGAACAGGTGCGGGAACACCGATACTGCCGCGGTTGCATAGATGTAGAAGTCGTAGAACTCGATGGACGTACCCACCATGCTGGCAACCACGATTCGGCTGCGTGGCACTCCGGCGACGGTATCTGCGCCACCGTCCTCAGGCTTGGGTGGGTTCTCACTGACTGACGTGCTCAAAGAATGCTCCTGCGCCGATATACGAACGATGTCCAATTGGTGGGATGCTGTCCCAATCGGTAGGAATTGAACACCCGCGGGGTTTTCCTGCGCAAATCCGACTCCGCGAATTCGGCTCAGCGGGCAATCCGCGATAAAATTCCGTAAAGGTGAGCCGGGAAGTCTGGTCGGCACGTGCATTCGATGCGTCGCAACGTCGATCACGTTCATGTCTGTTGCATCCGAATTCGGTTGCACGAACAAAGGTCGTCCCCACGCGTGATCTCCACCCTGCGTTCCGAACTGTCCCGCTATCTCCGCACCGAAACGGTGGGCGGATCGATCCTCCTGATCGCCGCCGCCGTCGCTCTGATCTGGGTGAACTCACCTTTCGGTGAGAGCTACATCGCACTACGCGACTTCCAGATCGGCCCCTCCGTACTCCATCTCGACCTCAGCCTGGGCACGTGGGCGCAAGACGGACTGCTTGCCGTCTTCTTCTTCGTCGCCGGCCTCGAACTCAAACGCGAACTGGTGGTCGGCGAGCTCGCGGACCGTAAAGCCGCGATGCTGCCGATCATCGCGGCGTGCGGCGGCGTCCTGGTCCCCGCGATCATCGCGGCATCCATCGGCTTCGGCACGCCCGGCATGGACAAGGGCTGGGCTATTCCCGTCGCGACGGACATCGCTTTTGCCCTCGGCGTGCTCGCGCTCACCGGCTCGAAGATCCCAGCGAGCGCCCGAGTTTTCCTGCTCAGCCTGGCCGTCGTCGACGATCTGCTCGCGATCATCCTCATCGCCGTACTGTTCACCGGTTCCCTCGCGATGTTGTGGCTGCTGACCGCGGCCGCAGCCCTGGCTACCTACGCCTACGCCCAACACAAACGCATCACGACGCCGTTCCTCTACGTCCCGCTGGCACTATTGACCTGGTACGCGATGCACGAAGCGGGGATACACGCCACACTCGCCGGCGTCGCGCTCGGCTTACTCACCCGGGTCAGGCGTGATCCGGACGAGGAGTACGCGCCGGGCAGCCGTCTCGAGCACCGCATTCAGCCGTACTCCGCAGGATTCTGCGTCCCCGTCTTCGCACTGTTCGCCTCCGGTGTTCCGATCAACGCCGCGGTACTCGGCGACATTTTCACCGACCCAGTGGGGCAATCGGTTGTCGTCGGACTTCTGGTCGGCAAAACCGTCGGAATCTTCGGGATTTCCCTGCTCGCGATTAAATTGGGGATAGCAACCAAACCCAAGACACTGGAATTGAGAGACATGTTTGCCCTCTCAGTTCTCGGTGGCATCGGGTTCACCGTTAGCCTGCTTGTAGCAGACCTCGCATTGGACGGGGTCGGCGATGGCAGCGAGGCCGAGATAGCGAAGGCCGCAGTTCTCGTGACATCGTTGGTGGCATCGCTGATCGGATCAGCGCTGCTGTGGCGACGTGGACGGGTGCATGCGGCTCGAGACGACGCTTCCACCGCCATTGCCACGGACGCGAGAGAACTACCTGGAGAGGTCGACAAGTGAGCTTGACCAACGGAGAGAGCCAGCGCTTCACCGGAGATGGAGTACCGAACACGGTCTCTTCCATCCCTCTCACCGATGTGGACGCCCGCACGCCGGGCGAGGCCACCATCGGGGCCCTCGTCAAGGATGCGACTGCACAGGTCTCCACCCTCGTGCGCGCCGAGGTTGAACTCGCCAAGGCCGAGGTCACGGGCGAGGTCAAGAAGGGCCTGCAGGGCAGTGTCTTCTTCATCCTGGCCTTCACAGTTCTGCTGTTCAGCTCGTTCTTCTTCTTTTTCTTCCTGGCCGAGATGCTCGACACCTGGGTGCCGCGCTGGCTGGCGTTCCTCATCGTCTTCCTGATCATGGTGGTGACCACCGCGATCCTGGCGCTGCTCGGTTATCTGCGCGTGCGCAAGCTGCGGGCTCCGGAGAAGACGATCGAATCGCTCAAGCAGGCCAGGAACGTCATCCCCGGCAGCCATGACGACGCAAAGCCGTCCGTCGATTTCAACGCGCGCCGGTAGCGAGTCTGATCGAAAGTGGCAGCCCCAGATCCATCCACCGTCAGGTTCGACGGCCCCTGGATTCACCGGGACATTCACGCCAACGGCATCCGGTTTCACGTCGTCGAGGTAGGCGACGCGGAGCCGGATGCTCCGTTGGTGGTCCTGTTGCACGGATTCGCCGATTTCTGGTGGTCCTGGCGCCATCAGCTGACAGCGCTGTCCGAGCAGGGCTTCCGCGTTGTCGCGATGGATCTTCGTGGGTACGGCGATTCCGACAAGCCCCCTCGCGGCTACGACGGTTGGACGCTCGCCGGTGACGTAGCCGGCCTTATTCGTGCGATGGGTTACGGCAAGGCCACGCTGATCGGTCATGCCGACGGAGGTCTGGTGTGCTGGGCGACCGCCCTCCTGCATCCACGCCTGGTGCGGTCGATCGCGCTTATCTCGTCACCACACCCGATGGCGCTCAAGCAAGCCGTCGTCCGCGACCCCTATCAGCGGCGGGCACTGTTGCCCTCGTTCCTGGCCTACCAGGTACCGCTTCGCCCGGAGCGACGGCTGACGGCCGCCAAGGGCGCCGAGGTGGAGCGTCTCGTTCGTTCGAGGTCCGGCCCCACCTGGCCGCAGCAACCCGAGTTCGCGGACGTCATGAGCAAGATGCGATCCGCGATCCGGATCCCGGGTGTCGCGCATTCCACGTTGGAGTACCAACGCTGGGCATTCCGCAGCCAGCTCCGCCCCGAAGGGCGTCGCTTCATGAAGTTGATGGATCAGGTGCTTCGCATCCCGACCCTCCAGATCCACGGCGAACTGGACCCGTACGTCCTGACGCGCACCGTGCGTCGCGACAGGCACTGGGCACCCACCGAGAAACTCCACACCATCGCAGGCGTCGGCCATTACGCACATCAGGAAGCCCCGGAGCGCGTCAACAGCACGCTCCTGCACTTCCTGACCGACGAGCCTTCCTGACCGCTACAGAATGCACGCGCCGGTCGGCACGGGCGTCGAGGCCGACGCGGCCGCGTTCAACTGACGCGAGACTTCCTGCGCGGTGAGGACGAATCCGGTGTCGCTGTCGTCGACGGCAGCGCCGAACACGACGCCGAGGACCCGTCCCTGATCGTCGACCATCGGTCCACCCGAGTTGCCCTGCCGGATGGATCCGCGAACGGTGTAGACCTCGCGCTGGGTGGTTCCGGCCTTGTAGATGTCCGGCCCGTTCAGGTTCAGAACCTCACGAACGCGGGCTGCGCTGGCCGTGTACGGACCACCACCGGGGTAGCCGAGCACCAACGCGTTGTCACCGGTCCGAGCCTGCTCCGGAGCAAACGGCAGCACCGGCGCGTCCAATCCGGGAACCGCCAGAATCGCGATGTCGACAGCGGAGTCGAAGAGAACCACCTGTGCGGGCAGTGCGCCCTCCATGGTGTCCACCGTGATGCTCTCGGTTCCGGCCACCACGTGGGCGTTGGTCATGACGCGTTCGGGGGCGACGATGAATCCGGATCCCTCGAGCGCGCGCTGGCAACTCGGTGCGACGCCGTTGATGCGTAGAACACTCGGACGCAACTGCGCCGCCAACGGACTGGCCAGAACGCTCGCGTCGGGTGCTTCGACCTCGGTGATGGGTGTGCGCCCGAACGGGCCGATGACGTCCGGCAGGCCGGAGGTGTCGAGCAACGCCGAAAACTCGGTCGGGATGCGGCGCAGCCACTGCGGCGCCACTTCGTCCACACTGGCGAGTACATCCGAACCACGAACAGCTGCGGCGATATTCGGCTGCGACGAAGAAGTGAGCGGAATCGCGAGCAACCATGCCGCGACCACGACGGCCACCGCCTGTAGACCCGCACCGATGACGCTGTCGACGGATCTCGCCGTCGGACTGTGCATTCCGCTGCGCGCTGCGCGTCCGAGGACCATGCCGGCGACTTCGCCGATGATGACCAACACCACGATCAGCGAGATGCCCGCGAGGATGCGAAGTTTGCCTTCGGTGACGTGCACGAGCAGGTGTGGCGCCAACAGAATTCCGGCGACGGCGCCGAGGATCACGCCGACGAACGCCAACGCCGACGCCACCGCGCCCTGACGCCATCCGGACGTGGCGGCGATGAGGGCGACCAGAACGATGGCGATGTCCACCCAACGAGAACCTGTCATCGCGGCACCGCCGAATCCTCGACACCTTCACCGAACTCGGACAGCGCTGTGTCCAGGTCTCTCACGTCCTCGTAGTTCCATGGAATCTCCCAGCCGGACACCGTGAACAGCGCCGCGAGGATTCCTGCTGTGAACCCCCAGACCAGCATGCCGTCGGCGCGGAACGCCGGGCCCTGATATCCGAGGGGATGGCGAACCTGAAACCGGTTGTCCGGGTCAAGCAACGTGCGCAGTGGCACCCTGGCCACCCGTCCGACCTCGCCCTCGTCCTGAATGCCCACCGTCGTCGGCTGCTCCCAGTAGCCGAGCACCGGAGTCACGTCGAAACCTGACGGCGGGATGAAGATCTC
The DNA here is from genome assembly GCF_053470465.1 of Rhodococcus sp. GB-02. Classification (NCBI taxonomy): domain Bacteria; kingdom Bacillati; phylum Actinomycetota; class Actinomycetes; order Mycobacteriales; family Nocardiaceae; genus Rhodococcus; species Rhodococcus sp. GB-02. The sequence continues at coordinate 833,322 of NZ_JBPUKE010000001.1, read as the reverse complement.
CGGCAACACGGTGAGCGGCTGAACTCCGCTCGGATCGAGCCCGGTCTCTTCCTGAGCTTCACGCAGCGCGGTGCCGATGGGACCGTCGTCGCCTGGGTCGGCGGCGCCGCCGGGGAATGCGACCTGTCCGCTGTGCTGACGCATCGTCGACGCCCGTTGGGTCAGCAGGACGTCTGCGCCCTCCGGCAAGCCGCTGACGGCGAGAGGGTCTGCCTCACGCGGTCCTCCGAAGAGCACGAGCACCGCGGCCGGACGCGTCACGGTGCCGCGCGGCGCGCGACGCTCGAGGACGGGGTTGATCCGATGGGGATCGGTGGGCTCGGTGCTGGCGACAGCGCGCAACCACTCGGGAACCGGTGTGCTCATACGACGACTCCCAGATATTGCGCCGCAGCGGCGGCGATTTCGTCCGCACTGCGGAAGGGTTGGGGCAAGACCTTGGCGACTGTTCCATCCGCGCGCACGAGCACCGACACCGGCAGCACCGGCGGTGCGCCCACTGCGATCCGCACCTTGCCGTCACCGTCCTGGACGCCGGGCAAACGCACCGAGTAGTCGATGAGTCGCGTCAAAGCGTTCTCCTGATTCGGATCCGAATGCACGGTCAGCACGTTGATGCTGCCGTCGGCGCGCTCCGCGAATTCCTGAAGGTACGGAAGCTCTTCGGCGCATGGCGCGCACCAGTACGCCCACAGATTGAGCAGAGTCGGCTTTCCGCCCACCGCTGCGGCAAGGTCGACGGGCGCTCCGTCGGAGACGCAGTCGAGGGTGATTCCGGCGAGAGCCGAGCCGGCAGGCGCTTCGCCGGTCGGAGTCGGGCAGGAAGCCAGAGCCGCCTGGCTACGGAGTTGATCGAGCGATTCCGACGACGGAGTGAACGTCGGCGGCTGATACGCGGACGAGGACGGGCCCGTCGAGGTGGGCGTCGTGTCGTCTCCTCCGCGCGGCCAGATCGCCACGACGAGAGCCGCGACGACCACGAGCGCAGCGAGAGACCATCTTCCGGCACTTGTCATCGGCGATCACAACCCTGCCAGGGCGAGCAGATGATCGGTCTCGGGGCCTTTCACCAGGGCCGCGGCCTCGGTTTTGTCGGTCGGGCCGAGACCGTACGACGGGCAGTCCTTGGCCAGAACACACACACCGCATGCGGGCTTGCGCGCGTGGCAGACCCGTCGGCCGTGAAAGATCACGCGATGCGAGAGCAGAGTCCATTCCTTACGTTCGATCAGTGCCCCGACGGCGTGTTCCACCTTGACGGCATCTTCTTCCTCGGTCCACTTCCACCGACGCACGAGCCGACCGAAGTGGGTGTCGACGGTGATTCCCGGAATGTCGAAGGCATTGCCCAGCACGACGTTCGCAGTCTTGCGTCCGATGCCGGGGAGTTTCACCAGATCTTCGAGCTTGTTCGGGACTTGACCGTCGTAATGTTCGAGTAGCGCCTGACCGAGTCCGATCAACGACGTCGTCTTGTTCCGGTAGAAGCCGGTGGAGCGGATGTACTCCTCGAGTTCGGTCCGATCGGCTTCCGCGTATGCCTTGGCGGCGGGATAGCGGGCGAAGAGCGCCGGCGTGACCATGTTGACGCGGACGTCCGTGCACTGCGCCGACAGGATTGTAGCCACAGCCAGCTCCAACGGTGTCGTGAAGTCGAGTTCGCAATACACGTGCGGAAATGCCACGGCGAGCTCACGATTCATCCGACGCGCCCGGCGCACCAATCCGAGGTGTGATTCTTCTTTCCGCGCACCCCCCGAACGCGGTTTCTTCCGCTGCTCTGAACTGCCTGTCGGGGTGGTCTGCACTCAGACAACTGTACGGATAGGACATGAGTGGAGACTCCGTCGTGTCGATTCTGAGACCTTCGACGTGTTTACTTCCCCCTATGCAAGGACTCGCAGTAATTCTCTTTCCGCTACTGCTGATGCTCTTTGCCCTGGCGATGGAACGAGTCGAAGGGCGATTGCGTCGGCTCTCGGTTCAAGAGCACGAAGTAGAAGACTTCCTCGATCAGGCAAGTCACGACGACGTCGCCCGCCTGGCAAGCGATGGGTTTCCCCATGCGTTCGCTCGCTTCCACCGGAAGCGGAAGGGCCGTCAGTCGGAGGCTCCCGAGAGCGCCAGCCTGGGCGAAATCCGGACACAACGGGCAAGTTGACGGCCATACAAAGTAGTCACCACAGCGGATTCCGGAAGAATTTTCGGCTCTTACGTGGCATCAATCACTCGTCGCGAGCTATCGGGACGTAGACTTCGATGCCGTACCTGTTGCATTGAACACAGATTGCATTGGACACAGTGTCTCACTCATGGCCTCACTCATGAGGGGTGAACCTGTGTACAACGGTTTGTGCGCAGCACGGGTACAAAGATAGATAGCGCAAAAATGACACCACAAACGAACAAATCCCAACAAGGAGCGCACGTGGACGACGTCCTGGCAAGAGCCGGCATCTTCCAAGGAGTCGAGCCCTCAGCGGTAGCGGCGCTGACAAAGCAGCTGCAGCCCGTCGACTTCCCCCGTGGACATGTCATCTTCAACGAAGGTGAACCCGGTGACCGCCTGTACATCATCGTGTCCGGCAAGGTGAAGATCGGTCGACGCTCACCCGACGGTCGCGAGAACCTGCTGACGATCATGGGCCCGTCCGACATGTTCGGCGAACTGTCCATCTTCGACCCCGGCCCCCGCACCTCGACGGCTACGACCGTCACCGAGGTTCGCGCCGTGAGCATGGATCGCGACGCTCTCAAGGCATGGATCCAGCAGCGCCCGGAGATCGCCGAGCAGCTGCTGCGCGTTCTCGCCCGCCGACTGCGTCGTACCAACAACACTCTGGCCGACCTGATCTTCACGGACGTTCCCGGCCGTGTCGCCAAGGCGCTCCTGCAGCTCGCGCAGCGCTTCGGCACTCAGGAAGGCGGCGCCCTGCGCGTCACTCACGACCTCACGCAGGAAGAGATCGCCCAGCTCGTCGGCGCTTCCCGCGAGACCGTCAACAAGGCGCTCGCTGATTTCGCACACCGCGGATGGCTGCGCCTCGAAGGCAAGAGCGTTCTGATCTCGGATTCCGAGCGTCTGGCTCGTCGCGCCCGCTAATTTCTTCCTTCTCGACTCTTTCGGCCGCTCCCACTTCGGTGGGGGCGGCCGAAGTCATTCCCTGGACTCTTGTTGTACCTATCGGTAAAGTGTGTACCGATAGGTACACATCCGATCGAGAGGCCACGCAATGACCGTCCGAGCACCGATTCCGCCCTTCACCCACGAAACCGCCGTCCAGAAGGTCCGTCTCGCCGAGGACGGATGGAACTCACGCGATCCGCACAAGGTGTCGCTGGCCTACACGCCGGACAGTTGGTGGCGCAACCGGTCGACGTTCGTCACCGGCCGATCCGAAATCGTCGAACTTCTGACCGAGAAGTGGACCCGCGAGCTGGACTACCGGTTGATCAAAGAGTTGTGGGCACACGGCGACGACCGCATCGCCGTGCGATTCGCGTACGAGTGGCACGATCACGACGGGCAGTGGTTCCGCTCCTACGGCAACGAGAACTGGGAATTCGACGCGGACGGCCTCATGCACCACCGTCATGCCAGCATCAACGACGTCCCCATCGCGGAGTCCGAGCGAAAGCTCTTCTGGGATTCGACCGGACCACGCCCGCACGATCATCCGGGCCTGAGCGAGTTGGGTCTGTGATGAAAGGATGAATCCATGGCCAGACAGGTAGCTGAACGCTCGGACACGATCCCCGCCCTCGCGAACGTGTTTCGAACCTACGGGTTCGACGGAGCAAGACTGGCCGTCATCACCGAACACACCGGTTTGGGCAAAGGCAGTCTCTACAACTTCTTTCCGCGAGGAAAGGAAGAGATGGCCGAGGCCGTACTCGACGAGGTCGACGGATGGTTTCGCACCGAAGTCTTCGAACCGCTTCGAGCAGAGTCGGTTCCACCGCGGCAGCGCATCCAGAGCATGTTCGCTACCGTCGCCGACTACTTTCGGTCAGGGCAACGCATTTGCCTGTTCGGCGCATTTGCACTCGGTGAAGAGCGAAACCGCTTCGGCGCCAAGGTGCAAACCTACTTCGACGAATGGACAGCAGCTCTCGAGGCGGCACTCGTCGGCGCCGAAGATTCCACCGGACTCGCCGAAGAAGCCGTCGCCGGAATCCAAGGCGCAATAGTGATGTCCCGGGCCCTGGACGACGGTGCCATATACAGCCGAGTGACGACGCGACTCGAAGATCGACTGGTACAGGCCCTCTCGCCGTAACGCATACCGCACGACCACAAAGGCATTTGTGCCGCGGCATGCACCTGGCATGCTCGAAAAGGTATGCACAAGAGGAAAGGAACCCATGCCCTCGTCCCAGACGGTGATCGCATCCACAGCTTCGGGGAAGATCCGCGGCCGAAAGCGTGACGGTTCCTACTACTTCGGTGCGATCCCCTACGCCCGCGCGGAGCGTTTCGAGAAACCGCGCCCAGTGGAACCGTTCTCCGACGTCCTCGACGCCACAGCTCTCGGAACGGTGTTCCCCCAACCACCTTCACGTCTCGAACGGATCATGGGACCGCCACTCCCCGAACCGGAGCAGAGCGAGGACAGCTTCACCGTCACCGTCACAACCCCGTCGCTGACCGGTCATCGCCCGGTGATGGTGTGGCTGCACGGTGGCGGTTACTCCAGTGGAGGCGGCTCCCTCCCTTGGTACGACGGTGGCGCTTTGTCAGCCGAGGGCGACGTCGTCGTGGTGTCGGTCAACTATCGCGTCGGCGTGCTCGGATACCTCCTCCTCGACGGGGTCAGTGAAGGCAATCTCGGGGTTCAGGATCAGATCGCAGCGCTCGAGTGGGTGCGCGAGAACATCGAGGGATTTGGCGGCAACCCCGATTCGGTCACCGTGTTCGGCCAGTCGGCCGGCGCTCATTCCATCGTGAACCTGTTGAGCAGTAACAACTCTCGAACTCTGTTCCATCGAGCAATTCTGCAGAGCACCCCACGACCGGACCTCAACTTCACGCAGGCCGCGGCAATCGAGAACGGCGAGACGTTTGCCCGACTGCTCGACGGAGATCCTCGAACCGCGCAGCTCCCTCATGTGCTCGACGCGTTCCGCGGCACGGCAATCGAATTCAGCCGACGGTCTCCCAATGTCGTTCAACCGCCATTTGCGCCGATTTCCGGGCTTGAACCGGTGACCCTTACTTTCGAGGCAGCGCCGGACGTCATCGTGGGCTACACCCGCGACGAGGGATCCGCGTTCCTGCGCGGCGTGGTGGGCTCTCCGGATCTTGAACGTGTCGCCGAAAAGGCACTGACACAGAACATGTTTGCCGAACCTGCGATCGACCTGGCCGATGCCTTCACCGAGGCCGGTGCGTCGGTGTACACGTATCGCTTCGACTGGACACCGTCCGACGACGTCTTCGGAGCCACCCACTGCATCGAACTTCCCTTCGTCTTGGGAACCGAGCAGTCATGGCAGGACGCGCCGATGCTGGGCAGCAGCGACTGGCCGAGCATCGACGCACTGGGCCGTCGCGTGCGCAGGCACTGGACGTCGTTTGCGCACACGGGAAGTCCGGACAGCAGCGAATCGTGGGAGAAGTACACATCGGCCCAACCGATCGGAATCACCTTCTCCTGAGCAACTTCGGGCGCCTACCCACCAGGAGAAATCCCGACTAGGATTGCTCCATGGACATGCCCAAGCTCCTCGACGGGCGACTCAAACTCCGCCATCTCCTGCTCGTCGACGCATTGAGCCGTCAGGGCAGTGTGGTCGGTGCCGCTGCCGCACTCCACATCACGCAACCTGTCGCGACCCGCAGTCTGCACGACATCGAATCCATTCTCGGTGTCTCGCTCTTCGACCGCGGCCCGCGCGGAATCACCCCGACCATTTTCGGTGAGGCATTCACCACTCATGCTCGGGCCGTGATCGCACAACTGACCGAAGCGGGGCGGCACGTCGTCGAGCTTGCCGACGCCAATCGCGGAACCGTCATCGTGGGAACACATCTCGCCGGATCCAACGTGCTGCTTCCGGGCGCTATCGCGCGACTGAAGGTCCAGCACCCCCTGCTCACCGTCATCGTTCGCGAAGGCACACCCGAGCAATTGCTCACCGATCTGGAAGCGGGCCGGATCGACCTGATCGTCGGCCGACTCACCTCACCTACCGACGACACCGCGATCAGGCGAAACCTCTACGCGGAGTCGGTCGAACTCGTCACGCGCGTGGATCATCCACTCGCCCACCGCGAGGACATCCAACTCGAAGAACTGCGCGGCTTCCCCTGGATCCTGCCCGGTGTCGAGACAGTGCTCCGCCGCGAACTCGAGGAGTTCTTCGCCCGCAACGGCCTGCCGTTGCCCGAAAATCGCGTCGAGGCAACCTCTTTCCTCACCGTGCGTCAACTGCTGGTCGAGACCGACATGATCGCGGTACTACCGAGTCTCATCCCCCGCGACGACGCGCGCTTGACCACCCTGTCCATCACTCTCGATCCGATCGGGCACAGCGTCGGCATCACCTCGTCGGCGACTCGCACGTCGAGTCCGTCCGCGCAGGCGTTGATCGCGACGCTGAAGTCCTTTGCAGACGAGCTCATGCGACCGTGAAACGCGGATCGGCCCGCTCCCTCACAGGGAACGGGCCGATTCGGATCAATCCAGCACTCAGGCGTTTTCGGAGACGCGAATCTCTTCGTTCTCCAAGCCCCGCGACGAATCGGGAACAAGCTTGAACAGTGCGATGGCGCCGACCAGACTGATCGCGCATATCGAGGCGAGGTACCAGGTGACGCCCACCGAAGACCCTGTGGCGTCCAGCAGCGCAGTGGCGATCATCGGCGCCAGGCCACCGCCGAGAATCGCACCACTCTGGAGGATCAGAGACGAACCGGAGTAGCGGACCTTGGCCGGGAACGTGTCGGCGATGATGCTGCCCTGAACGCAATGGGTGACCGGCACGATCAGACCCATACCCAAGAACGCGATGACAGCGATCACTTTGTTCTCGGTGTTGAGGAGCGGGAAGAACACGATGCACCACAACAAGATTGCGGCGGATCCGCCGATGAACATGTGTCGACGCCCGTACTTGTCGGCGATCTTGGTCCAGAACGGGATGGAGAGGAACCAGAGGACAGCCGCCGCAGTCACGCTGAGCACGAGGAACTGCTTGTCGTAGCCCAGATGTTGAGTTCCGTACGACAGAGTGAACACCATGAAGGCGTACGCCACGGCGGAGTTCGCCAGGCACGCGGCCAGCGTCAGCGATAAACGCGGGAAGCCGACCTTGAGCGATTCACGCAGCGGGAACCGGACTATTTCGCCCTTCTCCATGATCCCGGCGAAGGACGGCGACTCGGTGACGCGCAAGCGAATCACCAGACCGATCGCCACCAGAACGAAGCTGAGCAGGAACGGGATTCGCCATCCCCACGAGGCAAACGCGGAGTCCGACATCACGGCATTGGTCGTGAGGAAGATGCCGTTGGCCAGAACAAGTCCGGCCGGTGTGCCCATCTGCGGGAAACCTGCGTACAGATTCTTCTGCCCGGCCGGTGCATGCTCCATCGACATGAGCGTCGCACCGGCGCCTTCACCGCCCAGACCGATGCCCTGAACGACGCGCATGGCCACCAGAAGGACGGGTGCCCAGAATCCGATGGAGTCGTAATTCGGGATGAGGCCGATGAGTGTGGAACCGACGCCCATCATCACCAGGGAGACCACAAGTGTGGCCTTGCGCCCGATCCGGTCGCCGAAGTGCCCGAACACGAGTCCGCCCACCGGCCGCGCGATGAATCCGACGGCGAAGGTGCTGAAGGCAGCCAGCGTGCCGGCCGTGGGGCTCAGGCTCGGAAAGAATTGCTTGTTGAAGATCAGCGCGGCGGCCGTGCCGTAGAGGAAGAAGTCGTACCATTCGAGAGTTGTGCCGGCCAGGGTTGCCATGGCAACTCGGCTACGGGCAGCTTTCTCCGGCAACGGCTTTCCGTCACTCGTTGTACTGTTGGATATCTTGTCTGACATCGCGGAACCTATCGATTGGATGGGGCAGGCGGACGATGAAATCTGTAGTCACCGACCCCGTCTTCGGGATTGTCGGCATCACGAGCGTCGTCGATCGTTGTGTTTGGAATTGTGCTCGCTCGAGACATGACTCACAAATGCCGAATTCACCGTCCGCCATACCGGAATGGGTATAGCCGGGGTCTCAGACGAGACCCAGAAAGCGTTCGGCGTTCCCCCGCGAGATCAGTTGGCGCGCAGTATCGTCCAAGAACTCACTCTTGCGAACCACCTCACCGACCGGACGCTCCCCCAAGGGGTACGGGTAGTCACTACCCACCATCACACGGTCCACCCCCACCGTGTCCACCAGCAGTCGCAGCGCACGCTCGTCGAAGACGACGGAATCCACGTAGAACCTTCCCAGGTAATGCGACGGTGGGAACTCCGACGTACCGATGATGTCGTTGCGGCCGTGCCAGGCGTTTTCCATCCGGCCCAACCAGAACGCGAAAGATCCACCACCGTGCGCAAATCCGATCTTGAGACGATCGTCGATCTTGTCGAACACACCACCGAGAATCAGCGCGAGTATCGACAGATGCGTTTCGGCCGGCATCGCGGTCAGCCACTGCGCCATCCAGCGATCGAGGCGCGGCGAGTTGGCCATGTCCCACGGATGCACGAATACCGGCACGTCCAGCGACGCACAGTGCTGAAGGAACGTCACCACGCCTTCACTGTCGAGGTCCAGATCGCCGACGTGATTGCCGATCTCGACACCGCGGTGCCCGTTCGCGATGCACCGCTCGAGCTCACGGCACGCGGCGTCGGTGTCCTGCAAAGGCACCTGGCAGAACGGAATCAACCGATCCTTTGCCGGCTCCACGATCTCGAGAGCGAGGTCGTTGAAGATCCGTGCAATGCGACTTGCCTGCTCGCCGCTCCGGCCGTAGTTGAAAAACGCCGGAGTGGGCGAGACGACCTGCGTGTGCACGCCGTCGGCATCCATGTCCCGAAGCCGCACTTCGGCGTCCCAAGCATCGGACTGGATGCGGCGGAACTCCTTGGTGCCCATCATGATCATGGCTTCGGTTTCCGACTCTACCTTCAGCCACGGTGCCTGCGGTCCCGCGTCATCGGTCAGATCGGGCCACCCGTTGGGCACGTAATGGGTGTGGATGTCGATCAGGTTGCTCATAGCTCAGCCCTTGCCGGGATGGAGCGTGCCGCACTTGTCACACGTGCGGGCTTCTTCGCTCTCGTAGAACTTGACGAACACTGGCGGCAGGTCGGCCACGATGTCGCGCACCTGAAGTTCGACCTCGTGAATCTTGTGATCGCATTCGAGGCAGTACCACTGGAACTTCTCGAGCGTGCCTTCCTTGCGGACGCGTTCGATGACCAGGCCGATCGAGCCCGCGGTGGGACGCTGCGGCGAATGCGGAATGTCTCCCGGCAGCAACCAGGTTTCGCCCTCACGAATGTCGACACGCTGAGGACCGCCTTCGGTCATGACGTTGACGTGGATGTCGCCTTCGAGCTGGTAGAACCACTCCTCGTACGGATCGAGGTGATAGTCGGTCCGCTGGTTGGGGCCGCCGACGACCTGCACGATGAAGTCGTCTCCGAGCGCCATCGTCTGATTGTTGACGGGCGGCTGCAGGAGGTGGCGGTTGTCGTCGATCCACTTCTTGAAGTCGATGACGGGAGGAATCGTGGTCATGATGCATTCTCCGTATCTTCGGACGCTGAGCGCTTGGAATCTTCGGACGCTGAGCGCTTGGCGGCGGGCACGTACGCCACGCCGGAAATTTCGATGAGCAGGTGAGGGTGGGGCAGCTGGTGAACAGCCACGGTCGTTCTCGTCGGACCGTTTTCGTCGAAGAGGTCGGCATACACCTCGTTGTATCCACCGAAGTCGTTCATCGACACCAGGTACGAGGTGACCTGAACCAGATCACTCAGTTCTCCGCCCACTTCGGCGAGGATCGCCGCAATGTTCTCGATGACGGCACGGGTCTGCGCCCGAATGTCGAGCGCCGTGGTCCCCATCTCGTCGACCTCGACGCCGACAAACGTGTTGTCGGGCCGACGCGAACTGGTACCGGAGACGTAGACGAAGTCGCCGACCACCTTGACATGCGGGAACTTTCCGCGCGGCTTTGCCAGCTTCTCGATGACCTGCGCACCACTCATCGCTTCACACCTTTCACCGTGACAGTCCCGAGGCCGTCGATGCTGCACTGCGCGACGCCCTCGTCGAGTCGCACAGCTGCTGTGGCGGCACCGGCCAGAATTACCTGACCGGCGCGCAACGGGATTCGGCGTCGACGAGCGATGTCAAGCAGTGCATGCAGTGCACGTGCCGGGTCGCCGAGAATGGCCGAGGTGGAACCGACTACCGTCTCGCCGCCGACTTCGATACGCACGGAACGGTCCTCGACGTTCTGCAGCGGCAGCCAACGCCCGATCACGTACCCGGCGGCGCTGGTGTTGTCAGCGACCACGTCGGTGTAGGTGAACCGGAAGTCGCGGTAGCGCGAGTCGATGATCTCCATCGCGGGAGCCAGTGCGTCGACGCAGGTTTCGATATCAACATTCGGATCGTCGAGATCGATGTCCTTCGACAGGCGGTATGCCACTTCGGGTTCGATCTTGGGATGAATGAACGTCGTCAGGTCGACTTCGCCGCCGTTGCTCACGCACATCGCGTCGGTCAACTGACCGACGATCACCTCGGAGACACCCATCTGCGCCATCTTCGCTTTGCTGGTGAAGCCGAGCTTGATGCCCACAATCGATTCACCACGACGGGTGCGTCGTTCGAGAAGTTCGTTCTGGATCCGGTAGGCCTCGTCGATGTCGATGGTGTGATCGTCGGCAAGACTCAGGGTGTCGGTGCGACTCTGCTGAGCGTCGTCGAGGCGACGGGCGAGTGCGGATACGGTGTCTTCGGGGGCTGTCATCACGCCTCGCTCATTTCTGGAGAACTTTTGCGGTTTCGATGTTCACAGTTGCACACACACGTTTGTCGGTTCGGTGTAGAAGTGCAGCGAGGACTCGCCGCCCTCACGTCCTATGCCGGACAGGCCCATGCCGCCGAACGGAGATCGCAGTTCACGGGTGAACCATGTGTTGACCCAGGAGATTCCGACGTTCATCTTCTGAGCGACGCGGTGTCCGCGGCGCAGGTCGTTGGTCCACACGGAGGCAGCCAGGCCGTACTCGGTGTCGTTCGCCAGGGCGATCGCTTCGGCTTCGGTGTCGAACGGAATAAGTGCTGCGACGGGTCCGAAGATCTCCTCGCGCACGGCACGATCCTTGTTGGTCAAGCCCGTCCACAGGGTGGGTTCGATCCAGGATCCGCCCGACAGTTCCTGTCCGAGATCCGGAATACCGCCGCCGGTCAGTACTTTCGCGCCATCCTGCTCGGCGATCTCGAAGTAGTCGAGAACCTTCTTCCGGTGCGCCTGCGAGATGAGCGGACCGGTCGTCGTCGCATCGAGCGTCGGGTCGCCCAGACGCAATCCTGCTGCCCGCTCGACGAGTCCACCGGCGATGTCGTCGAAAATGCTGCGGTGCACGTATACCCGCTCGGTGCACAGGCAGACCTGGCCGGTGTTGGTGAACACCGACTTGGTCAGACCCGTCAGCGCTTCGTCGATGTCGACGTCGTCGAACACGATCGCGGCATTCTTGCCGCCGAGCTCGAAGGAGACCGGGCGAACTCGCGGGGCAACGGTTTTCATGACATGGGAACCGGTTGCCGAAGATCCTGTGAAGGTGACGCCGTCGATACCGGGGTGCGTGGTGAGGAACTCGCCGGCCGAGTTCGCGCCGAATCCGTGGACGACGTTGTAGACGCCGGCAGGCAGGCCGACCTCTTCGAGCACCTCGGCCAGCAACGTCGCAGTCGCCGGGGTCTCCTCGGAAGGCTTGACCACCACGGAGTTTCCGCACGCGAGCGCGGGCGCAACCTTCCAGGTCAGGAGAAGCAGCGGCAGGTTCCACGGAACGATGACGGCGACCACGCCGAGCGGCTTGCGGATCGCGTAGTTCAGCGCCTGCTTGCCACCCGCGAGATCGGTGACAAACGATTCCTGGCCGGCAGCGGCGACGATGTCGGCGAATGTGCGGAAGTTCGTCAGGGCACGCGCGACGTCGAGTTCTCGTGCCTGCGTGATCGGCTTACCGGTGTCCGCCATTTCTGCGGCGACGAACTCTTCGAATCGTTCCTCGATCCGGTCGGCGGCCCGCCTCAGCAGAGCCGTCCGCTCTCGAACCGGCGTATCGGCCCAACCGTTGTCCAGAGCACGTCTGGCGGAAGTCACCGCCCGATCGACCAGGGCCTTGTCGGCCTCGTGGACCCGGGCGAGAACACGGCCCGTTGCGGGGTCAACCTGATCGAAGCTCGACGACTCGTCGGGTTCGACATAGGAGCCGTCCACGTAATTGCGGATCCATCCGTCGCATTGTGAGGTCATGGACTAACTATTGGCCCGTGACCCATATCAAACAAATGCAAAAACTGCCGCCAGCTATACCTCGATCGGCATAGGTGGCGGCAGTTCGGCTACTCGCCTGCAGCTCCTCATGTCGGCGCCGAGCGCCTCAGCGACGCAGATACGCCAACTGCACGTTGACGGATTTTTCCGCGACCGGCCACAGCTTCGGGTCCACGTCGGCGTAGACGTGCTCGACAACCTCGCGGACCGCTGCCGACTCCCCCAACGTCGTCAGAGCCGCCCGTATCTGATCCAGACGCTCCTCGCGGTGAGCCAGGTACTGCTGCGAAACCGCCTGCAGATCGGGCAGGTCCGGACCGTGCCCGGGAAGAACCGTCAATCCTTCGCCGAGCGCGGCCAGAGATCGCAGCGAGGTGAGGTAATCCCCCAGATCGCCGTCGGAATCGTCGAGAACTGCCGTGCCACGGCCGAGAATGGTGTCGCCAGTCAGCACGCTCGCATCGTTCTCGATGACGATCGACACCGAGTCGGCGGTGTGCCCCGGAGTCGCGAGGATCCGCAACTTCAGGCCCGCGACCTCGATCACTTCACCGTCGACAAGTGCCGAGCCGCCCCCACGCAGAAATGTGGGGTCGACGGAACGCACTGGAGCCGAAGTCAATTCGTGGAAACGGTCCACCCCGCCGGTATGATCGTAATGCCGGTGCGTGATCAAGGTCAGCGCTACCGGACCGACCCCAGCGACACGTTGCAGGTGTTCCTCGTCGTTGTCGCCTGGATCGACGACAACACACTCGACGCTGCCGGGAGCATGCAGGATCCAGGTGTTCGTACCGTCCAGCGTCATCATGCCCGGATTGTTCTCGAGCGCGACCGAAGCGATGTCGGTGACGCGGCGAAGCTGCGCGTAGGCGGGATGGACCGTCGACATCAACGAACTTCGACGATCAGTTCCACCTCGACGGGTGAGCCGAGGGGAAGTTCTGCCACTCCGACAGCCGAACGAGCGTGGATGCCGGCGTCGCCGAGCACCTCGCCGAGGAATTCGGAAGCGCCGTTGATCACGCCGGGCTGACCGGTGAATCCTTCGGCGGATGCCACGAAACCGACGACCTTCACGACACGGACGACGTTGTCGATGCCGACCAGCGCGTCAATGGCAGCAAGAGCGTTGAGCGCGCAGGTACGTGCCGCGGCCTTGGCGTCCTCATCCGACACGCCCGCGCCGAGCTTGCCGGTCAGCGCCAATTTTCCGTCGACGAACGGGAGCTGGCCCGACGTGTACACGTGGTTGCCGCTGCGAACCGCGGGAACGTACGCAGCGACGGGTGCCGCGACGGCGGGAAGTGCGATGCCCAGTTCGGCGAGACGCTCCGACCAGGTCTGTGTTGCCTCTGCCATGTGATTCAGCCCTTCGGACGCTTCATGTACGCGACGTGCTGCTCGCCCGACGCGCTCGGCAGGACTGCGACGAGTTCCCAGCCGTCGACGCCCCAGTTGTCGAGAATTGCCTTCGGATTGTGGACCAGCAACGGAGTCACGGTGTATTCCCAGGAAGTTATTTCGCTCATGCGCTGAGCCTATCCCGCGTACATCTTCGGCCCCGGACTTATAGGCTCGCGGTGTGGTTGCATCCCAAGATGAGATGAGCAGGACCTGGCCCGAGTCTGCGACGAAGGCCCGCCTGCACTTTGTGTCGGGTAAAGGCGGAACCGGTAAGTCCACGGTTGCCGCCGCGTTGGCGCTCGCGTTGGCCGAAGGCGGCAAGCGCGTTCTCCTCGTGGAGGTCGAGGGCCGTCAGGGAATCGCGCAGCTCTTCGACGTACCGCCGCTTCCACCGCAGGAGACCAAGGTCGCGGCCGCCGAAGGTGGCGGTGAAGTGATGGCTCTCGCCGTCGACATCGAGACCGCGTTCCTCGAATACCTCGAGATGTTCTACAACCTCGGCTTCGCCGGCCGAGCGATGCGTAAGTTCGGCGCTATCGAATTCGCCACGACCATCGCCCCCGGTCTTCGCGACGTTCTGCTCACCGGCAAGATCAAGGAGTGCGTCATCCGCACCGATCGAACCGGCAAGCGCGTGTACGACGCCGTTGTCGTCGACGCTCCCCCGACTGGACGCATCGGCAGCTTCCTCGACGTCACCAAGGCGATGGCCGATCTCGCCAAGGGCGGCCCGGTGCACTCACAGAGTGAAGGCGTCGTTCGCCTGCTGCACTCGCCGGAAACCGTCGTACATCTGGTTGCGCTGCTCGAAGCGCTGCCCGTTCAGGAAACTGCCGACGCCGCCGCAGAACTGGCGCGTGACGACCTCAACCTCGGTGCCATCATCGTCAATCGCGCCAGCCCGAGGTTCTTGCCCGAAGATCAACTCGCTGGTGCCGCGGCCGGCAATATCGACGCCGCTTCGATCCGGTCGACGCTCTCCGACGTCGGCATCGATCTATCCGACGACGACTTCGCAGGCCTGCTCACCGAGACGATCGAACATGCTTCGGTGCTCGAAGCTCAAGAATCCAGTGCAGAGAAGCTCCGCGAGATCGACGGCGCGCGGGTGCAACTTCCCGCACTCGCCGACGGCGTCGATCTCGGTGGGCTCTACGAGCTGGCCGAATACCTCACGGAACAGGGCGTGTGATGACCGAGACCACCGAGAACGTGACGGTCGGCAGTTCCAGGATCGGCCGACGCGCAGCTCCTGCCCTCGATATTTCGGCGATCATCAAGGACCCGACGGCACGGATCGTGGTGTGTTGCGGCGCGGGTGGCGTCGGCAAGACCACGACGGCTGCGTCGCTGGCATTGCGTGCGGCCGAAGAGGGCCGACGCGTAGTCGTCCTCACCATCGATCCGGCCCGTCGCCTCGCGCAGGCCTTGGGTGTGGCCGAACTCGACAACACTCCGCAGCCGGTGAAGCTGGGTCCCGAGGCCACGGGTGAACTGCACGCGATGATGCTGAACATGCGTCGGACCTTCGACGAGATGGTCATCGAGCATTCGAGCCCTGAGAAGGCCGAGCAGATCCTGGCGAATCCCTTTTACCAAACCGTTGCCACATCGTTCTCCGGAACGCAGGAGTACATGGCAATGGAGAAGTTGGGACAGCTGGCGTCGAACGACGCGTGGGATCTGGTGATCGTCGATACCCCGCCGTCACGCAATGCGCTCGACTTCCTCGACGCTCCTCAGAGGCTCGGAACGTTCCTCGACGGACGGATGATCCGGCTGCTCTCTGCACCCGGCCGTGGCCTGACCAGGCTCGTGGCCGGCGCGATGGGGTTGGCACTGAAGGGTGTCTCGACCATTGTGGGAAGCCAAATGCTTTCGGATGCATCGGCATTCGTGCAGTCGCTCGACTCCATGTTCGGCGGTTTCCGTGAACGCGCCACGAAGACCTACGAGTTGCTACGTCAGCCGGGGACTCACTTCCTGGTGATCGCAGCGGCCGAACCCGATGCTCTTCGCGAGGCGGCATTCTTTGTCGACCGTCTTGCAGGCGACTCGATGCCGTTGGCCGGTTTGGTTCTCAACCGCACTCACCCGACATTGACGGCCTTGCCTGCCGATCATGCGGTGACTGCCGCCGACAAACTGGAAGCGAAGGAAAATGCGACCGAGGCCGAAGCCCTCACCGCAGCTGTTCTCCGTATCCATGCCCATCGGGCAGTGATCGCGAAGCGAGAAATCGCCTTGCTGAGCCGATTCACTGCAGCTCACCCGAGAGTGCCGCTGATCGGTGTTCCGTCGCTACCGTTCGAGGTCTCGGACCTCGAGGCGCTGCGTGCGGTGGGAGATCAGCTCACTCGGAAGGGCTGATCCCCCGTTCGGCCGGGATCAGACTGCTGAGTGATGCTGGCGCTGGTCCTCGAAGAACTCGGACCAGGAGTCGACGTCGGGGTGCTGCTTGAGCAGTGCACGGCGCTGACGCTCGGTCATCCCGCCCCACACACCGAACTCGACCCGATTGTCGAGAGCATCGGCTCCGCACTGCATGAGGACCGGGCAGTGACGGCAGATGGTGGCCGCCTTGCGCTGCGCGGCGCCACGTACAAAGAGTTGGTCGGGGTCGACCTCGCGGCATCGCGCCTGAGTTACCCAGGCAATTCGTGCCTCGGCCTGCTCGATGTCCAAACGGCTACTCGGGGTGGCTGTGTACATTCTGGGTCCCCTCTACAAAGTCTGACCGTCGCCATGGGGCGAGCAGCGCACCATCTCAGCAGTCCCCGCGGTAGCACGGTGAAAGCCGAGACACATTCGTGATCGAGTGTTACGTCGATCACACTGATCACAATTTAGGTAAAGAACGGCCCTAGCGCAAGACGCTCGGGGGCATTTTTTGGTACGGCAGTACAAAGCGCGTGTTCAGGAGGTTTTGAACACCCCCAAAACACTGAAACCGGTTCCAATGGGTGGGCACACGTACTCTGTAGATCGTGTCGATTGCAAAAACAGTGGCGAAGCTCGCCGGAAGCTCCGCATTGGCGGGTGTCCTGGTCGCAGGGGTGATGTTCCCAGTGGCGGGCGGATTCGGATTCGCGTCCAACCGCGCCGCCGATACCGTCGACAACGTCTCGGCCGAACTGGTCGAAGGCACTGTCCCTGCGGTGTCCACCATGGTCGATGCGGAAGGCAATCCCATTGCCTGGCTCTACGACCAACGACGCTTCGAAGTCCCCAGCGAGAAGATCTCCAACAACATGAAGTTGGCGATCGTCTCCATCGAGGACCGACGGTTCCCCGACCACAAGGGCGTCGACTGGCAAGGAACGCTGCGCGCCTTCCTCACCAACACGACAACCGGTGAAGTGCAGCAGGGCGCGTCGACGCTCGATCAGCAGTATGTGAAGAACTACCAACTGTTGGTCGTGGCGAAGACGGATGCCGAGCGCCGCGCTGCCATCGAGACCACCCCGGCCCGAAAGATCCGCGAGATCCGGATGGCACTGACACTGGACAAGGAACTCACGAAAGACGAGATCCTCACCCGGTACCTGAACCTCGTACCGTTCGGCAACGGATCCTTCGGCATTCAGGACGCGGCTCAGACCTACTTCGGCGTCGATGCCGCAGATCTAACCGTTCCTCAGTCCGCGATGCTGGCCGGCATGGTTCAGTCCAGCTCCGCGCTGAACCCGTACACAAACGTCGAGGGCGTGACCGAGCGTCGTAACACCGTGCTCGACACCATGATCACGAACATTCCGGATCGTGCCGACGAGTTCCGGGCTGCGAAGGAAGAGCCCCTCGGCGTCCTGGAAACTCCCAACAACTTGCCGCGCGGCTGCATCGCCGCGGGAGATCGTGGGTTCTTCTGCGACTACGCACTGAAGTACCTCTCGGACGCCGGGATCACCCGTGACCAGATCAACGACGGTGGTTACCTCATCAAGACCACTCTCGACCCGCAGGTGCAGGCATCCACCAAAGCCGGCCTGAATGCGAACGCGAGCGCCAACCTCGACGGCATCGCGAACGTGATGAACGTGATCAGGCCGGGCCAGGATTCACACAAGGTCATCGCGATGGCCAGCAGTCGCACGTACGGTCTCAATGCCGACGCCGACGAAACCGTCCAGGCACAGCCGTACTCCCTTGCGGGTGACGGTGCGGGCTCCGTCTTCAAGATCTTCACGACGGCTGCGGCGATGGAGAAGGGTCTCGGCATCAACGCGACGCTCGACGTGCCCAAGCGATTCGAAGCCAAGGGCATGGGTAGCGGTGGTGCGGCCGGTTGCCCGGTGTCGACTTACTGCGTGGAGAACGCCGGCAACTACCCGCCGACGCTGTCCGTGACCGACGCGCTCGCACAGTCCCCCAACACCGCTTTCGTCAAGCTCATCGAGGCAACCGGCGTCACGCCGACCGTCGACATGGCCGTCCGTCTCGGCATGCGCTCGTACGCTGATCCCAACACCTCGGGCTTCGACGAGCGCAGCATGGCCGACTTCCAGAAGGAACAGAACCTCGGTTCGTTCACCCTGGGCCCCACCTGGATCAACCCGCTCGAACTCTCCAACGTCGCGGCCACTCTCGCCTCGCACGGCAAGTGGTGCCCGCCGAGTCCCATCGATTCGGTCTTCGACCGCTACGGCAAGCCGGTGGCCGTCACCGAGCAGGGCTGTGAGCAGGTTGTCGAGCCCGGCTTGGCAGACACACTCGCCAACGCCATGAGCCGTGACGACGTCGGCGCCGGTACGTCTGCCGGAGCTGCAAGCAGCGCCGGATGGAGCCTGCCGATGTCGGGCAAGACGGGTACCACCGAGACCCACAAGTCCTCGGCGTTCCTCGGCTTCACCAACAACCTCGCTGCTGCCGTCTACATCTTCGGCGACTCCCCGACGCCCGGCGAGATCTGCTCTAGCCCGCTGCGCCCCTGCTACAGCGGCAACCTGTACGGCGGTACCGAACCGGCGAGATCCTGGTTCGCGGCAATGAACCCGGTCGCCAACAACTTCGGGCCCACCTCACTGCCTCCGATCGACGAGAAGTACGCACGGGGATCGCAGAACGGCCAGGTTCCCGAGGTTGTCGGCCTGAGCCAGTCGGCCGCAACGTCCCGGCTTCAGGCGTCCGGCTTCACCGTCAATTCCGTGACGACGGCATCCGGAGCGCGCGCGGGAACGGTCACCGGAGTTTCGCCGTCCGGGTCCGCGATCCCAGGTTCGACCGTCACGATCTACATCAGCGACGGTTCCGTGAGGGCTCCGGCCGCACCCGCATCCCCCGCGGCCCCGGCACCGGGCGCGACTCCTCCGGACGCGACTCCGCCCGGAGGTGAACCCGCACCGCCTGCGGGGACCCCGCCGAACTGACGGCCATGAAACAAGAACGGCCGCGATCTCCGAGTGACTCGGAGATCGCGGCCGTTTTCGGTTTCTGGTGGCGCGCTTCTACAGGCGGGACTTCACTGCTGCAGAGATACGTGCGCCGTCGGCCTTGCCCTTGGCCAGCGCGTTGGCAGCCTTGATGACCTGGCCCATCTGACGCATACCCGGACGCTCACCGAGCTCCTCGGAAACCTGGGCAAGCGCGGTGTCGACGACGTCGACAAGCTCGGCGTCGGTCAACGGCGTCGGCAGGTACTCGTCGATGATCTGAGCTTCTGCACGCTCTTTCGCGGCAAGCTCACCGCGACCGTTCTCGGTGTAGATCTCGGCCGATTCGCCGCGCTTCTTCGATTCCTTTGCAAGGACTTTGATGATTTCTTCGTCGGTGAGGACGCGCGCTTCCTTACCGGCCACCTCTTCGGTCTGGACGGCTGCCATGAGCATCCGAAGGGTGGCTGTACGTAGCGGATCCTTCGCCTTCATGGACGCAACCATGTCGGTTCGGAGGGTGGCTTTGAGCGATGGTGTCGTGTCGGACATGGTGGAAACGCTACGCGCTCGGCGTTTCGAGCGTGCCGATAGTTACCTCCGCCCGGACACAATTCTCTGTGGAATAGCTGTAAAAGGCGGCGAGAGCGACGCAGAAGAAGGCCACACCCGTATCCTTGAGGGGTGTCTGACCAGTTCCGCACCAACCTGACCCGCGCCGCACTTGGTGCCGCGGGCGCCGCTGCACTCGGGATCGGGTACGCATCCGGCATCGAACGCAATGCATTTGCACTGCGTGAGGTGACGATGCCAGTCCTGGCGCCCGGTTCGTCGTCGCTGCGGGTCCTCCATCTCAGCGACTTGCACATGATGCCGAACCAACGGTTGAAACAGAATTGGTTGCGTGAGCTCGAAGGTCTCGACCCCGACCTCGTGGTCAACACCGGCGACAACTTGTCTCACCAGCGCAGCGTTCCGGCAGTGGTCCAGGCGCTCGGAGATCTGTTAGCTCGGCCGGGCCTGTTCGTCTTCGGCAGCAACGACTACTTCGCCCCGAAACCGAAGAACCCACTGAGCTACATCTTCAACAAGGACAAGCGCATCACCGGGGATCCCCTCC
Source organism: Rhodococcus sp. GB-02 (assembly GCF_053470465.1). Classification (NCBI taxonomy): domain Bacteria; kingdom Bacillati; phylum Actinomycetota; class Actinomycetes; order Mycobacteriales; family Nocardiaceae; genus Rhodococcus; species Rhodococcus sp. GB-02. Next base: position 812,888 of record NZ_JBPUKE010000001.1, on the reverse strand, counting down.
CCTGGGGTGACCTGCGTGCTGCCTTCACCGAACGTGGATGGCTGGACATGACTCACGTGCGCCGCGAACTCGAAGTGGCCGGTATTCGCATCGCAGCCGCCGGCGTCGACGATCCGCACCTGAAGCGCGATCGCTACGACACCGTCGCCGGAACACCGAACCCCGTCGCCCAGCTCAAGCTCGGTCTGACGCACTCGCCCGAACCGCGAGTTCTGGACCGGTTCGCCGACGACGGCTACGACCTCGTGCTCGCCGGCCACACGCATGGTGGTCAGCTGTGCCTGCCGTTCTACGGCGCGCTGGTCACGAACTGCCAGATCGACCGATCCCGGGTCAAGGGGCCGTCCAAGTGGGGCGCGCACACCCAGCTGCACGTCTCCGCGGGCATCGGCACTTCGCCGTGGGCGCCGGCACGCTTCTGCTGCCGCCCCGAGGCAACTCTGCTCACTCTGGTTCCGGCCACCAGGCGCGAACCCGAGCACGTCTCCGCGCACGGTTCCGCAGAGTCTCCAGCGTCGGTTCTACGCAACTGACCTGCGGATTTAATGTCAGTCGACTCGGTAATGTAAGCTAACCGAGGTTCGACACGGGGTGTGGCGCAGCTTGGTAGCGCGCTTCGTTCGGGACGAAGAGGTCGTGGGTTCAAATCCCGCCACCCCGACAGTGAAGAACAGAAATCGAGGCCCTGCCGCTCACGCGGCAGGGCCTCGATTTCGTTGACGATAAGGTGAAGCCGTGGCATCCGAACCAGACTTTGCACATAACGACATGGCGAGCCGTAGCCGACGCGAGAAAGCTGTCGGTCTTGCCAAGTTCGCCTGGGATCGCGATATCAGCAGTGCAGAGTTGCTCGACATGCCCGACGATCGGCTGCGCAAACTCGCGCGGGCGGCGGGCGCCAATCCGCCGAGCACGCGGGAGACTTGGACCATCGCGGCCGGACTGCTCGACGAGAAAGCTGTGTGGGCAGCCGCTAACCCTGACCGTCCCGAAGCTCGGCGTGAGCATCCGGACGAAAAGATCATGTGGGTGAAGAAGCCGATCGAGCCCTGGCTGTGACAGCCGAATTCAACGCAGCTGTCACAGCCGAATTCAACGTCGTTGAGACCACGATCGGGAAACCCTCTGATCTTGCTCCGTAGATGGCGACCACGGAGTAGCACCTAGTTCGTCGAAAACTGCTTCCAGGCTGCTCCATCGCTCTCGGTGCTCGTACGGCAAAGATCTGATGGCGTCGGCGGCCGCCCTCAAATTTTCTGCCAAATCGATTTCTCCCCCTTCGAGCAACCCCTTGTATCTTGTATCCAACAAATATGGTGCGTCGACACTGGTTAAGGTCGCGAGCTTGTCCAGGAATATCTCCAGGTCGCGTGCAGCCACACGCTGATCGAAAGAATCTGAAACGGCAACGTAATCGAAGTCGTTCTTCCACAGAGCAGTTCGAATCTCGTCTCGCTGCAGTGTGATCACGGTACCCAAAATTCGTGGGCGCTTGTTTCGTGCATCGAGCGCCAATACTTCATGCGCAAGACGAAGCACATTGTCATCTGTCATAGATGCTCCGACAACGATCAGATGTCCGGTTGCCATGAGAGACTGAACGATCGAGCCCAACGGACGTCGTTCTGCGTCGTATCTGACGAAATCCCGGCGACTCAAGACGATGCTGGCCGAGTCAGCCACATCTCCGTGCAGTTTCAGTACCCATGGAACCCCCGCGCGAGCTTCTTCTCTCGGCAATACAGCGACCGAGTTTTCGCCGTGCGCTGATTCAAATGCGCGCTCGTACAACGAATCGTAGTTGGTCGTAACAACTCTCGTGACTCGCAGAGACGCCAGAAGACAATGCGACAGCGTGGGTTTGATATCGAGGCCAGTCAGCTGAACAACGCGTTCGCCGAGTTCGTTCGATCCGTCGTCCTCCGTTTGCAACTCCTTCGACAGAAGTTGCGCACGGTCGAGGACATTGAGCTCAGCAAATTCTGCGCTGCTCACGCCCGGAAGTTCCTTCTGCCGAATTGCCTCGAGCAGACTGTCCCACGACGGCAATCCGGCGGGGATGCTGACTCCCGCGCCCAACAACAAGGAGGCTTCACCAGCTTGCAGCCTATCTGCCAATTGCTGGACCTGTGGAGGGATACCAGCGCTCAACAGATGTCCCCGCCGAATCGATTGATACGCGGCGTAATCGGCAGCATTGGCAACTACGAATGCGATATCGAAGTCGTATTTGTCGGCACATTCCACCGCAGCCTCGATCAACGCCTTGATGACGTGACCACGAACCATCCCCTGCCCACCTAGACCGACCCCGAAGGTCGGCAAAGCGATGAGCGGTTTGACTCGACGGCCTCCAGGCTGAATATCGGCAGATGCAATCGCGTCGAGGACCTCGTACACTCCGTCCACCAGCCAGGACACCGATATCCGAGAAGCGACGTTCAACAGCCACGCCGGCCGCCCCTCCTTCGGGAAAGAGCGCACCCGGTTGCCCCCTGCAGGTGCACTTTCCACTGGACTCGTGAGGCCGAGCACCGGCCACCAATGCTCACGCGGCACGAAGCTACCGCTCGTCGACACGACCGCCGCATCCCAGTCCACTGATTCGAGACGTCCTCGGACGACAAAAACATGCCCAGAACCTGCATCATTCCCAGTCACGCATACTCCCCACTAGTGCCAATACAGGTTTCGGAACCACTACATGCTCAGACTCTCGCTACGGTTTCGCGAGCCCAACGGTAGTCGGCCTTACCGCTGGGCGAGCGGAGGATGCTTGGTACGAGCACGATCGAGCGGGGGATCTTGTACCCGGCGACGTGGGTGCGGCAATGCTCCGACAATGATTCCTTCGCAACATCTTCGAACCCCGGTCGAACCTGCACCACAGCGGCGACCTTCTCACCGAATCGTGCGTCGGGCGCTCCCGCTACCAAGGCGTCGAAAACTGCCGGGTGAGTTTTGAGTGCCTGTTCCACTTCTTCGGGATAAACCTTCTCGCCGCCGGAGTTGATGCACATCGAACCGCGCCCGAGCAGCACGATGGTTCCGTCGGCTTCCATCGTGCCCATGTCCCCGAGTACCGCCAGACGCACCCCGTCGACGACGGGAAAAGTTGCCGCAGTCTTGGCGGGGTCGTCGAAGTAGGCCACGGGAACATGGCCGGCCCTGGCGATGAATCCGACTGTGTCCGAGCCTGGTTCGATACGACGAAATTCACCGTCGACAAGAATCATGTTGGGGTTGGAGCGAATTCGCTTGGAACCGTCCTCACCGAATTCGACGACGCCGTCGTTGCCGGATTCCGAAGCACCGAAGGCATCCTTGATCACCAACCCTGGCAATCGGGTTGTCAGTTCTGCCTTCAGGTTCGGGGAGAACAATGCGCCACCCGACCCGATCAGTTTGAGAGTCGAAAGGTCGTAGCGCCCTTCGCTTGCGGCGATGGCGTCCGCGATCGGCCGAGCAATCGCATCGCCGACGACCGTGATTCCGGTGATCTTCTCGGCCTCGACCAGTCGCAGCACTTCCATCGGATCGAAGCTGCGGGTCAACACTCGGGGCGCTCCCATGAGAAATGCCGTGAGCAGTGAATAGATCGCGGCTCCATGCATGAGCGGCGGAATGAGTAGCAGCACAGTGGGCCTGGCGTTCGCCACGGCCGCCTCCACAACCTCTTCGAGGCTCTGACGCGGTGGCCCGCTGAGGTTTGCTCCGGACAGCGCGGCGAAGAAGAAGTCCTCGTGCCGCCACACCACGCCCTTGGGCATTCCGGTTGTACCGCCGGTGTAGATGATGAAATGGTCGTCGTTGCTGCGGGGGCCGAAGTCGCGGGCATCGGATTGCGCCACAAGCGCGTTCTCGTAGTCGTCGCCGACGATCAGCACGTGGGTGATCTCCGGACACTGCGGAACTACAGCCAAAGCGGTCGGCGCGAATTCTGCTTCGACCAGCAGTGCCACCATTTGAGAGTTGGTGTAGATGTACAGCAGTTCTGCATCGGTATAGCGAAAGTTGACGTTGATCGGTACCGCTCTGATCTTCAAGCAAGCCAGGAGCGCTTCGACGTACTCGACGCAGTTACGCATGTGAATACCGACATGCTGGCCCGGTTCGACGCCGACGGACTGCAGATGATGAGCGAGGCGGTTCGATCGCAGTTCGAGTTCGGCGTAGCTCAACCGCGAATCTTCCAGAATCAATGGAACTCGATCGGGGATCGCATCGGCGACGGCCTCGAACAGATCGGCAATGTTCAGGGTCATCGAATTCCTCACTACACGCGTCTTCACTTACCAGCACAGGTCTTTCGCGAAGCTAACACGTTGCTCGCGCCCGGTAGTCCGAATTGCGTAGAGGTCCCGCTGAGCGAGACCTGACGCGCCGTTCACCTGGTGTCGACGGTGCGGATACCTCCCTGACCAAGCCCGATAGGCGGAAGGTAGGGTAGCCTAATGCATTCACGCACCACTCTCCGGAGCCGCACGTCGGTCCGGGTCGCCATGGTTGCCCTGGCGACTGTTTTTGCCGCTACTGCCTGCGGTTCTTCCGACGCCGGCGGCAACGCAAACGGCAATACCGATGTCGCGACCGGCGGCAAGCTGTTCAGCACTGCCGACACGGAAACCGCGAAGCTCGGCAGCGATGTCGCGCCCGGCGAGTTCCCTCGCACGATCACCCACGCGCTGGGCGAGACCATCCTCGAGGCCAAGCCGACCCGCGTCGTCGTCCTCGACAGCGGCGAACTCGACGAGGTTCTTTCTCTCGGGATCACCCCGGTCGGCATCGCCAGCCCGGAAAGTGCCGCCGGTCAGCCGTCGTACCTGGCCGACAAGTTGGTCGGAGTCCCCGACGTGGGCACGACCAACAACCTCAACCTCGAGGCGATCACCGCACTGCAGCCCGATCTGATCCTCGGTAGCAAGTTGCGCCAGGACAAGCTCTACCCGCAGCTCGCGGCTATCGCGCCGACAGTCTTCAGCATCCGCCCCGGCTTCCCGTGGAAGGAGAACTTCCTCCTTGCCGGTGACGCACTCGGCGAAGAGACCAAGGCTGAGCAGGTTCTCAACGACTACCAGACGCACGCGGATCAGGTCCGTGAGTCGATTGACGGTTCGCCGACCATCTCGCTGGTTCGCTTCATGTCCGGGAAGCTGCGCCTGTACGGCAACCTGTCGTTCATCGGCGTCATCTTGAAGGACGTCGGCCTGCCCCGCCCGGCGATCCAGGACATCAACGAGCTGGCCGTCGAGGTCAGCCCGGAAACGATCGCCGAGGCAGAGGGTGACCGAATCTTCTACTCCAGCTACGGAAATCCCGCCGACACCGGCCAGACCACCGTCGTTGCCGGCCCGCTGTGGGCCAGCATGGACGCAGTCAAGGAAGGTCGCGCCACCGAGGTCAGCGACGAGACCTGGTTCCTGGGTCTCGGCCCGACAGGTGCCGGCCTGGTTCTCGACGACCTGCAGGCCAAGCTCGGCAAGTAGCCGTCACCGAAGCCAAGACCGCCGCTCGACTCTCCGGAGTCGAGCGGCGTTTTTTGTTCAGCGGTTGTCCTGCTCGAGGTGTTCGTTCATCGTCGAGTGCAGGTCGACGAGAAATTCCTCGAATCGACTGAGCAGTTCGGGCGGGTACTTCGCCATCATGGCGTCGAGTCGCACGGCAAGGGGCCCGAAGAACTCGTCCGCCAGATCCTGCACATGCGCACTGCTGTGCAGCGTGACCACGCGACGGTCTGCATTCTCTCGGGTCCTTACGATGTGTCCCGCCTTCTCCAAACGATTGAGCAGCGCGGTGGTTGCGCCCGACGTCAAGGAGATCCGCTCCGCGAGGCGCGCGGGTGAGAGCGGCGCACCTTTCTCCTCGGCTGCGGTGATTTCCATCAGGGCAGTTGCATCGGTGGAATGCAGCCCGAGCCACGACGCGAATCGATGGCTGAATTCGGTGAACGTGCCACCGTACGCGCGGAATTCGTCCATCAGCCGCTCCCGCTCCACGGAGATGTCGCGCGGTGCCTCCACCCCGTGATCCCACCTTTCCTGTGCCAGACGGCGGCCGGTCGAGCCCAGCGCGCACGTTGACAACTTACCGCCTCAAATATACCTTCATCATGAAGTTACTTCACAATGGAGGTTTATTCGTGAACATCTCACCCACCACCCGCAAGTGGTTGGGCCTGATCGCCATTGCACTCGGCGTGGCACTGATCGTCGTCGACACCACCATCGTCAACGTCATAGTTCCCTCGATCATCGAAGATCTCGGGATCAATTCCGTTCAGGCTCAATGGATCCAAGAGTCCTACGCAATCGTGTTCGCGGCACTTCTGCTATTGGTCGGCAGAGTTGCCGATCTGGTCGGTGCGCGTCGCATCTTCATCGCCGGCGTCGTCGTTTTCGGCGCAACGAGCCTGCTGGCCGGACTGGCACCGAACGGCGGTCTGCTCATCCTGGCGCGTTTCCTGCAGGGCGCCGGCGCGGCCATGATCCTGCCCACCTCACTGTCGCTGCTGAACGCGATGTTCACTGGCAAAGCCCGCGGCCAGGCCTTCGCAGTCTGGGGTTCCACCATCGGTGCCGCCTCCGCCCTAGGCCCATTGCTCGGTGGCTGGCTTGCCGAACATGCTTCGTGGCGTTGGGCATTCGGGATCAACATTCCGCTGGCTGCGCTCATTCTCATCGGCGCAGTGCTGTTCATCGCACCCTCCCCGCGCACCGCTGGGCGTATCGACGCCACCGGAGCGGCACTGTCCATCGCCGGGCTCGGACTGCTGGCCTTCGGCCTCGTCGAGGGACGCACGTACGGGTGGCTGACCACGAAGGAACCCTTCGATCTATTCGGTCTGTCATGGTCCAGCGGACCGTCGCCGGTTCTGGTGGCGTTGGTTCTCGCCGTTCTGTCGCTCGGTGCGTTCGCCTACCGTCAAACCATGCTCACCCGCAGCGACGATCCGTCGCGGGCACTGATGGACGTACGGTTGTTCTCCATCTCGTCGTTCCGCAATGGCAACATCGCGACGCTGATCATCGGACTCGGTGAGTTCGGAATCGTTGCGGTGCTTCCTCTCTGGCTCCAGTTCACGCTCGGATACAGCGCACTCCAGGCAGGGCTCGCACTGGTTCCCATTGCCATCGGCAGCTTTGTCGCCAGTGGTGCGAGCTTCGGGCTGGCATCGAAGGTCTCGCCGTTGGGCTTGGTCCGTATCGGTTTGGCTCTCGAGGCGCTCGGTCTCGCCGGTCTCGGATTCATCGCTGCGACAGACAGCCCCTGGTGGACTATCGCCGCAGTGCTGTTCTTCTACGGAATCGGCGTCGGTTTTGCGACTGCGCAGGTGACCAACGTCGTGCTCGAGGAGATTCCCGAGCAGAGCGCCGGTCAAGGCTCCGGCATTCAGAGCGCGTTCCGCCAACTCGGATCCGCACTGGGCATCGCTGTCCTCACCACGGTCTTCTTCAGCACTCTCAATTCGACGCTGAACAACGACCTCACCGGATCCGGTGTCGACCAAGCTCAGGCTGATCAGTTGACGCGGGCAGTCACCGACAGCGCGGGAGCCGCCATCGACTCGCTGGCCGAGTCACCTAACACCGCTTTCGTCGCCGACGCTGCCCAGTCTGCAATGACTCACGGCATCACACTCGGCGGATACCTTGCGGCCGGATTTGTCGTGGTGGGCCTGATCGCCACCGCGCTCATCCCGAACAAGCCTGCCCCGTCAAGCGAGGAGGAAACGAAAGCACCAGCCGACGTCGCCTGACGGCCGGATAGGTGCAGTACGGTGCCGGTATGCGATTGCCCTGGTCACGGTCAGCACAGTCACAGTCACGACGGTCAGCACCGGCGCTCAGTGAGGCTGACATCGTCGCTGTCCGTGAGCAAGCGCGCGAACTGCTAGTCCCTGGTTTCGCGACGTTCGACGAAATCTGCGAAGCCGCCCGAGACTGTGTCGAGGGCGGTTTCGAGAACGACGAACTCGGCAGACATATCGACGCAGTAGTGCGTGACGTCTGGGACCAAAGAGTTGTGGAGCAGATGCAGTGGACGGCTCCCGGCGACTTCGAGCGCGTATCCGCAGCCTTCGCCGAACTCGAGCGCAACGGCATCGTGGCTCGGATGAACTTCACCTGCTGCATGCAGTGCGGCACTACCGAAATCGACGACGAACGCACGCCGTCCGAACCCGACGAGAACGGGTATCCCTTTGCTCAGTGGGCGTACACGTTCTTCCACATGCAAGATGCGGAGCGTCTCGGCGACGAGCCGTCCGATCTCTACTTGTCCTACAGTGCGTTTCGTCCTGCCCACGATCTCGATCCCGCGCTGATCGCCGCCGCTTTCGGCGGCGACGAAACCGCCAAGGCACACATGATCGCGCACACCGATCAGACAGTCGGGCGCCAGGTAGCTGATGCACTCCGAGCCCAGGGGCTGAGCGTCGATTGGAACGGCGACAATAATCAGCGTATCCGTGTCACCGACGTGTGTTGGCGCAAACCGCTTCCGCAGTAGGAGATTCAGCTGGGTGGCAATACGCGGTCGAGGAACGTATTGCTGAATACGCGGTGCGGGTCGTGTTCGTCCAGAGTGGCGAGAGCGAAGTCCCAGTTCCCGTCGCCACCGGCACGGAAGGTGGCAGGCACTGTGCTGGTGAGGAATTCGTCGTCCTGGTACGCCACCTGATCGGTAAATGCCCACCCCTTGGACCACTCCGGACGGAAAGTCGCGTAATCGCCGGAGTAGTTCGCGACCATCCACCGTTCCATTTCGCGAAGGAACGCGGGCAATCCCGCGGTACCAGGAATCGAGACCACGTTCATCCAGATCGCCGTGTCCCAGTCCTGACGATCCGCCCGCGGCCGCACCGCTGACAGATCCGGCACTCCGGCGCTGTCGACCAACACCTCGCCGTCATCGTCGACACCGCAGAGACGCACTTCGAACGGCATGTTGACGGGATACTGCCCCATCGACGCGTAGTGCGTCATTCGCTCGTTCAACCAATTCGTCATCTCGTGGACGACTCGGCCGATGTTTGACCGCTTGGTGATCACCGCGCCGCCGCCCGCTACTACGCGCAACGTCGTGTGCCGCAGGTAGAACAGAACATCCTTTGACCAGCCCCACAGATCGTCGGTGTCGGTCAGCACCAATCCTGCTGCTACAGCGCCGAACTGAGAGGCACCGAACAGTGGCGTCGCAGCTTGAAGACCCTGAGCCACCAGCCCCAACGGGGTGGTGACTTCTTCGGGAATCGCGTCGGAGAAGAAGTAGTTGTACGGCCCGCTCACCTCTCGGGACTCCGGCGGTTTGACCGGGGTCGGTGTCCAGACCTTGAGCCACGGTGTTTGCGTGAACGGGAACCAGATCGCCTCCACCCTTCCGGATTTCGCGACAAAACTCTCGTAGGTGCGCCCTGGCGATCCGGGAGCGGCAAAGAGTTCTTGCCACGGAATGTCGGTGAAACTCTGGCATCGAAGTCGATAGTTCTCGCCGGCCTGCAGCGTCACGGAGGTGACGAAGGTTCGACCCAGATGGGTCAGGAAGGCGGTGCTCTCGACGTCTGATCGGTGAAAGGTCTTCAGTGCGTATCGATTGCTGCCTTCGTCCCACGCCACCAACGTGATCTCGGCGATCAGGTTGCTCAGCGACCCGTACGACTGGCCAGGGGTGATCGTCTCCCCCACCGCCGGATATGTTGCCCCATGAGCACCGATCGCGAGTGCCCCGGCGATGGACAGCTCACCGATCGCTGGAGAGTTGGCCCAGCCGAGCCCTTCTCGCTCGAGTGCTGTCAGAATCGCTTCGATACTGGCGCCGGCGCCCGCCATGACTGTTGCGGGTGTGCCGTGCTGCACCACAACCGAATTCAAGTTCGCCATCGTATCGACCAGTAGAACTCGATCCGAAGGCGCGCCGGGCACCACCGTCAACGGGCTCCAGCCGTGCATCGTTCCCTTCGCACGCACTGTGTACCCATTGTCGAACGCCCAGTTGGCGAGGGTGACAACGTCGTCGCTGTGACGTGCCGTCGCTGTCCACACGCTGTCGAGCATGATTTCTCGCGACCAGTTCGCGTATGCCTGCTGTGACAACGGAATGTCTGACGGAAATCCGGGCGGGGGCGCGATGGTCGATGCCGAACCCCAGGGAACTGCTCCCGCCGGTGCCCAGGAAATGCCCGCGAGAGCAGCTGCGCCGGCACTCGCTGCGAGAAATCCGCGCCGGCTCACACCGTCTTCTCTCGAGCTGTGCTCTGCCTTGCGCTCTGATTGGTGCACCACTGCTCACTCCGTCAGCCGACTCGGTTCATGTCAGGGACGAACGTAGAACAAATATGATTACGATGCCAGTGGTTCCGTAATAAAAGATTTCCGAAGCTCACTGCACCATCGGAGCGAAGACGGCATAGATCGCTTCCGGGGCGCCGTCGAAAGCACTGATGATCAACCAGGCCGTCAGGACCGTCAGCGCCGGCCCGATCAGGACCTTCTCGAGGTTCCCACCTGCACGGATGGACAGAAATGACGGCAGCCGTTGTTCCCACCATCGCTTGCCGCCGAGCGGAATCAGGGGCGCGAGAAACGGCACTCCCTCTTTGGTGATCGCATCGCCGAGACAGTGCGTGGCGCAGCCCAGTGCCACCGCAACACCTAGCCCGGTAGATCCGGCCTCACTCGGATACCACTGCCAGGTGAGGGCAGAGAGCACCAACGCAACGGCGGAAACCGCGAGCCACCCCTTCTCCTTGGCCAATTCACCCGCCAACCCTCGGATGGCCAGCCCGAGGCAGAAGAACAGCGTGATGATGATGGCGGGCTTCCCGAACTGAACAACCAACGCGGAGACCCCGGCCCCCAGACCGGCGGCAAACAGTGCGGTGTGCGTGAGCGTCCGATGCCCACCACGACGCTTGCCGTCCTTCTTACCTTTGGTGATGTGGTAGAAGGTCACCGAAATTGCGTCGATACCCTTGGCCAGCGCTTTGCTGAGAGGACCGAATGATCGGGAAACCGTCGACTGACCGGTATCGAGGTCGGGAAGCAAGGCGGCTCCGGCGCACACACCGGCAAAGGTCAAGGTTTCAGCGGTGGATGTGGGCCCTCCCCAATCGAGAGGCAACAACTCTGCAACCACCAACCCCACAGCAGCACCGGACATCGCGTGGGTGGGGCCCATGACCATGAAACACAACACCTTTCGAAACGCGCCCCACATCAGGCCGTACCGCACCCTCTGCGAGACACCACACACATGACGCCGTCGGCGACGGTCCCGGCATGCTCGCCGAGACCGCCCCGAACGTAGCAAGTGCTACCGACAGGGTTGACCATCCTCCGGACCAGGTCGAGTACGGCCGTACCGTTCCAGGTCAAAGCGGTTCATGCGGAGCTTCTTTCGCTCGTCAGCCCGCAGCAACCGTGCATGACAGGGCAGCGCCTTCCTCCAGCGGAGCGACGCCTGCCATGTCGAGCACCTCTGCCGGAACACCCTCGGTGGTCGGAGCCCATACGACGGTCGGCAACGCCGGCACCCCTTCACGCGCAATGAATGTCGCGGCGTCGCCAGGTACTTCAATCGTGATTGCGGCTGTACCGGCCTCCTCCGCGCGCACGACCTTGCCCTCGTCTATGAGCTTCTGCAGCTCCTCGTCGGAAATCGGCGTCGCGGCACCACACGCTACTTCCGGTGCCACACCAGCCTCGGACGGAGCGGTCGCGATCGATCGCACCGCCACCGGCGACCCGTCGGAAATCGGGTTCGAAGCCCAGGCGATTCCCGGCGCCACGGCCATACCGAGGACCGCGACGGACGCCACCACCACACCGGTCCGGCGGGCCCGCTTGCCGTTCACTTTCAATCGCGTCATCGTTGTTCTCCTTGATCGAACGTTCTCGAATTCTCGGCGCGGTCGCATCCGAGAAACCCGAGGTTATGAAGCCAACACTGCAGATCTGTTGTCGGTTTCTTAGGAGTTGATGAGAATGCGACGGCCCTCGCTCCGAGCGAGGCCCCAGGTCGCAATCCGATGGCACCATGGCTGGGGTGAGTACACGCGAGCGCATCCTGATCGTTGACGACGACGCGAAGGTTCTGAATTCGCTCGAACGTGGACTCCGATTGTCGGGCTTCGACACGGCGACGGCCGTCGACGGACGATCGGCCTTGTCATCGGTGAACAAGCAATGTCCGGCCGCACTTGTTCTCGACGTCAACATGCCCGGCCTCGACGGCGTCGGAGTCGTGACAGCCCTGCGCGCGATCGGCAACGAGGTTCCCATCTGCGTACTCAGCGCCCGAAGTTCCGTGGGAGACCGCATCGCGGGGCTGGAGGCGGGCGCCGACGACTACCTCACCAAACCTTTCGAGTTGGCGGAGCTTGTCGCCAGACTTAATGCCTTGCTTCGACGCACGACGCGAGCCACTCCGTCGGTCGACCATCCGATCACGGTGGGACCGCTGACGGTCGATCTCCGTGGCCATCGAGCGCACATCGACGGTAGGCGAATCGAACTCACCAAAAGAGAGTTCGACCTGTTGTCGGTACTCGCCGAGCATGCCGGCGTCGTACTCAGTCGCGCACAACTCCTGCGACTCGTCTGGGGTTACGACTTCGCTGCCGACACCAATGTCGTCGACGTCTTCGTCACCTATCTACGCAAGAAACTCGAAGTCGACGGGGCGCCCCGCGTGATCCACACGGTGCGTGGAGTGGGCTTCGTCCTCAGGGCCGAACGATGAAGCGGCCGCTGTCACTTCAGACCCGCGTAGCCATCGCCTCGGGTCTGGCCGCCGGCATCGTGATTGCCGCGATCGGAATTGCGTTCGCGGTCTTTCTTCGCGTCAACGGATCCGAACAGCTGGAACGCACTCTCGATTCCGTCACCCTGGGCGTCGCAGCCAGTGCGCCGAGCCCATTATTCATCGAAACACCAACCGTAACAACACAACCACTTGTCGTCGACCCCGGCTTCAATGCCACGACCATCAGTGCGTTGGCTACCACTGATGTCCGCAGTCGGGATGTTCTGGTGCCCGGTGACAGCGGCGCCGCACTCGCCGTCAGCATCCCCGAAGACCCACTGACCCAGGCAATCCGTGAGCAGCAGGTCCAGGTGGCCGCTGCGGCGGTGGTGGCCATTCTCGCCGCGGCCGGGCTCGGCTGGTTCCTCACGGGCCGTGCCGTCCGGCCTCTACAGCAATTGACCGAGACCACCAGTTCGATCGGCAACAATCTCGACGTCGAAGGACTCTCGCGCCGGGCACCGTCGGTACGTGGCACGCGCGAAGCCGAAGAACTGTCCGAAGCAATCCACAGCATGCTCAGTCGCATCGAAAGCGATCGAAGCCGCACTGAGGAGGCGTTGAAGTCGGCACGCGATTTCGCTCGCGTCTCCGCCCACGAACTGCGCACACCTCTCACGTCGATGCGTACCGATCTGGAAGTTCTCGCGACACTGGATCTCACGGAAAGCCAACGGCGCGAACTGTCCAGCGAATTATTGGAGGCGCAGCGCCAGATCGAGCGCACCCTGACCGATCTCGAGACGCTCGCCCTGGGTGAAGTGGCCGATCCAGAGGATTGTGCCGACGTCGATCTCGTGGAGGTTGCCGATCGCGCCGTCGCTGACGCAGGCCGTCTGCACCCTCAGGTCGACGTTCGTTTGAAAGCACCGGAAGAACTTTCGGTTCAGGCCTTTCCCGCGGGTATCCGTCTGGTGCTGACCAACGCCGTCACCAATTCCGTTCGGCACGGCAATGCCGACGAAGTCGAGATCACCGTCCGATCAGGGGCTGCCACCGGTTCGGCGACGGTATTCGTCGACGACAACGGCACCGTGATCGCGCCATCGGAACGGGAAGTGATGTTCGAACGATTTGTTCGTGGTACCGGTGCGGGCGACGCCGGAAGCGGTTTGGGTTTGGCCCTCGTCGCGCAGCAGGCACGGCTGCACGGCGGTAGCGCTCGGCTCGACAAGAGCCCGCTCGGCGGAACTCGATTGATCTTCTCGATCAACCCAATTCGACGTGCAGAGCCTCGAGCAGCGGCTTGGCCGCCTCGTCGAAGAATCGGTCTTGGGTATCTCCACCGATCTGTACCAGTGCCACATCGGTGAATCCGGCGTCCGTGTATGCCTTCACCGCCTCGACGATCACATCCAGATCGGGACCACACGGGATGCTTTCAGCTACATCCTCTTTGCGCACGAACTGAGTCGCTCCGGAGAAGCTTGCCGGCGTCGGCAGTTCGGAGTTCACGGACCATCCTCCGCCGAACCACCGGAACTGCTGATGAGCGCGAGCGATTGCCGTGTCGCGATCAGGATCCCACGAGATCGGAATCTGACCGATGGTCCGGCCTGCGGGAGCCAATCCGTATGCCCGGCCATGCACATGCTTCCAGAGGTGTACAAGTTCCGAATCCGGTTGCACGGCAATCAGATCGTCGGCCATCGGACCGAAACGCTCGACAGACTTGTCACCGGACATGGCCAGCGCCAGAGGAACCGGGTTCTCCGGGAGATCCCAGATCCTGGCGGACTGAACGTCGAAGTACTCCCCCTTCCAGCTCACCAGATCTCCGGCGAGCAGTGCACGAATGATGCTGACCGCCTCCTGCAGCATGTCCTGCCGAGTGTCGATGGACGGCCAACCCTCGCCAACCACATGCTCGTTCAGGCTCTCGCCACTTCCCAACCCCAAGGTGAAGCGTCCGTCCGCGAGGATCTGGATCGTCGCAGCTTTCTGAGCGACGACGGCGGGGTGGTACCTCACGGTCGGACAAGTCACGTACGTCATCAAACCGACTCGCTCGGTGGCGTGGGCGACTGCCCCCAGCACCGACCAGGCGTAGGGCGCATGCCCCTGCTCGGTCAGCCACGGCGAGTAGTGATCACTCATCACTTCGAAGTCGAAGCCGACTTCTTCGGCCCGAACTGCGTGGCGAACCAGTTCTTTCGGACCTGCCTGTTCCGTCATCAAGGTGTAGCCGAATCGTGCCATCACTGATCAACTCCCGGTATCTTGGCCTGAAACGAGTTCGGAGATCACACTGCCGTCGAGGTGGTCGAGAAGGTCGCGGGCGTCGTCGTACACGGCCGCCGCACCCGCGCCTTCGAGTTCGTCGGTCGACATGCCGCCGCTGCGCACTCCCACAGCCACAACGCCCGCCCATGTCGCCGCCTTCATGTCCCAGACGGCGTCCCCGACCATGACCGCCTCACCCGCGTCGACACCTGCCTTCGCGAGCGCGACCTCGATCAGGTCCGGATCAGGTTTGGCCTCCTCGACGGATTCCGAAGAGGTGGCGGCGTAGATCATTTCGTCGATGTCGAGCGTCTGGCGCAGCAACTTCAGTTCGTCGTCAGGCGCCGAGGTAGCGAGCACCACGTGCAGTCCGAGCGAGTGCACTCGGCGGATCAACTCGCGCGCTCCCGGCAGCACTCGGAGACGGTCGGCCGACTGCCGGTAGTACGTGGTGTGAAGTTCTTTGGCCCGCGGCCCGCACCCGTCGATGTCTTCGCCGAGCAGCGTCTCCAACAGTTGGTCGCCGTCCATCCCGATGCTGCGGTGCACCCGCCACGCGTCAACCGGGCGACCTACCTCGAAGAAGGCTCGCGACCACGCTTCTACATGCAGATAGTTGGAATCGACGAGCGTTCCGTCGATGTCGAAGAGAACTGCACCTATTGCCATGGGAATTGACTGCCCAACACTTCCGTTCGCGAAACTTGTGCCCCGAGCATTCTCCGCTCGAGAAGCGGATCATGGAGAGTGCGAACAGCAGAAGTGCACGTCGAAACAGGGGTGTCGTCATGGAGTCAGTAGTTGTGTTTCTTCTCGCATGCTTCGTCTACTGGTTCGCACTGCTGTAGTCGGGCAGACGAAAACGGACCGCTGCGGGGAGTGATTTCCCTTGCAGCGGTCCGCATTCGGTACACCTAGGCGATGCTCATGTCAGCGGGTCACTGACCTGCGCGTACACCCTCTTCGACGCGCTTACCCAAATCTGCGTCGACGTTCTTCCAGTATTCGAAGACACGCAGCAGAACTTCTTCACTGACGCCCGCAAGAGCGTGGCCGACAATGTTGCTCACCAGGCGCTCACGAGCAGCGTCGTCGAGAACCTCACGTACCAGCGTTCCGGCTTGCGTGAAGTCGCCGTCTTCGGCGTGCTCGATGTATCCGGCGCGCACTGCCTTGCCGTCGAACGCCCACAGTCCTTCGTCACCGGCAACCGACGGATCGGCATGCGGTCCGCCGTACGAGTTCGGTGCGTACACCGGCGTCGACGGTGAATTGAAGCTGTACCGCATGGCGCCCTCCTTGGAGTAGGAGTTCACCTCGTTCTTCGGGGCGTTGACCGGCAGGTCGGCGTAGTTGGTGCCGATACGGTAACGATGTGCGTCGGCGTAGGAGAAGACGCGGCCGAGAAGCATCTTGTCCGGGCTGAATCCGATGCCGGGCACCACGTTCGACGGCTCGAACGACGCCTGCTCGATCTGCGCGAAGAAGTTCTCCGGGTTGCGGTTGAGCGTCCACTTGCCGACCTCGATCAGCGGGTAGTCCTTCTGAGACCAAACCTTGGTGAGGTCGAACGGGTTGAAGCGGTAGCCTTCGGCCTCGTCGACGGGCATGATCTGGACCTTGAGGGTCCAACTCGGGAAATTACCGGCCTCGATGGCGTTGTACAGATCCGCACGGTGGTAGTCGGGATCGCTACCGGCGAGGCTGTCTGCCTCGGCTTGCGTCAGGAATTCGATGCCCTGATCGGTCTTGAAGTGGTACTTCACCCAGAAGCGTTCACCCGCAGCGTTGACCCACTGGTAGGTGTGCGATCCGAAACCGTCCATGTTGCGCCAGGTCTTCGGGATACCGCGGTCACCCATCAGCCAGGTCACCTGGTGAGCAGTCTCGGGACGCAGCGTCCAGAAGTCCCACTGCATGTCGTGGTCACGAAGGCCGGAACCCGGCAGTCGCTTCTGCGAACGAATGAAGTCGGGGAACTTGATCGCGTCCTTGATGAAGAACACCGGGGTGTTGTTGCCGACGAGGTCGTAGTTTCCCTCTTCGGTGTAGAACTTCATCGCAAAACCGCGCGGATCGCGCCAGGTGTCCGGGCTGCCCTGCTCACCGGCGACGGTGGAGAAGCGGACGAGCGACTCGGTCTTCTTACCCGGCTGCAGGAACGCGGCCTTGGTGTACTTGCTGACGTCGTGTGTGATGACGAGTTCACCGAAAGCGCCGCCGCCCTTGGCGTGGACGATGCGCTCCGGGACACGCTCGCGGTTGAACTGCGCGAGCTTCTCGATCAGGTAGTGGTCATGAAGGAGCACCGGCCCCTGAATACCCGCGGTCAGCGATTCGTCATCACTTGCGACCGCGATACCGAAATTGTTGGTGGTGGGCTTGGTCATGGCGAAGCCTCCTAGCGTTGTGGGCTGGGCGTCAGAGGAGCGGGGCTGCATCCGAGCCAAACGCATGGGCTGCATGCGAAGGGGCTGGCTCGGAGGTTCTGGACGCATCAATTCGATTCTGCGAGACCGTGTCCGACGCGGTGTCGGATTCGGCAGAATTCTTCAGGCAATCTTGGCAACGGCCCCAGAACACGACCTCGGCTTCGTCGATTTCGAAGCCGTGATTATCGGAAGGTTCGAGGCAGGGAGCTTGGCCGACAACACAATCGACGTCGACGACCTTGCCGCAGCCGCGACAGACGAGGTGATGGTGGTTGTCACCAGTTCTCGTCTCGAACCGGGCGGGTGAACCCGCCGGCTCGATGCGTCGCAGCAATCCTGCGTTCACGCATGCCTTCAGCACGTCGTAAACGGCCTGTGTGGATACCGATCCGAGCTGCTGCCGCACGAGTGCTGCAACAGAATCGGCGTCTGAATGCGGTTGGGCTGTAACCGCATCCAGCACGGCGAGGCGCGGAGCAGTGACCCTCAACCCGACGGCGCGCAGTTGCGCTCGGGGGTCGAAGTCATGCTCTCCGTCTCGCATGTTTCCCAGTATGCCGCTTTTCTGGAATTAGTCAAGAAAAGGATTGCCTAAGTTGAATCGAGACCGGCGTCACATAGGCGGAGCGGGAACAAATACGGGCAGACCACCGTTGAACACCCTGTCGGCGTCCGAACAAGCCCCGGGCCCCACCCCTTTTGTCGCTGCGAGCGACCACCCGCCGAGAGGCGCCTGTGGGACGTCGACACCTAACTTTTAACACAACACTACCGAGGCCGCCCAATCACTGATGGGCGGCCTCGGCCGTTCTTTCGCAGGTCACACCCCTGCTACCGGTGTTTGGCTGCTCCGGTAGTCATCTTTCCGCCCAGAATCACGACGCCATGATGGGTGCCCGCGGCCAACCAGTTCGGCAGTGTCGGTCCCTCTGCCTCGACGCTCACGCGCGCGTATCGGAACGACCCCGTCAGCCTGGCCGACGCGATCGCCACACCGCCGCCGACGTCCGGCTGTGCAAACCCCAACGCCCCGGCAATCGGCAGACGCGGCCCGAGCATCCGCGTGTCGGAACGCACCCGCCATCCGTCGCCGGTTGCCGTGAATTTCTGCTGCACGTCTCCGTCGAACTCGGCCAGGACCTTGGGTAGTTGCCAATGGAACCGTCCGCCGTGCACCGAAGGTTCCGAATCCACCGCGATGAAAGGGACCGCCATTCGCGGCATAGGCCCGATCCGTTTCCCTGGCGCATGCAAGACCGGACTGGCGAGGATTTCGCGATACGGGCCGACCGGAGAATCGAGGTAGTCCACCATCATGGCTACCGTCACCGGAATCGTTCGACCGTCCGTGCCGAGCTCGCGCGCCGCCGATGTGCTGCGGTGCCACCACAGTGTCGCGCGAACGCGAGCAGGCCACGGCGGCGGATCACTCACCGGCCAGTCGACGCGGTCACTTGTCGATTCAGGCACGCTCCACATCGGACACCTTCTCAGCTCGAATGGTCAGGGGAAGCCGCAAAGCGCCTGGTGCATGCGTCGGCACCACCGGATCGGACGGCAACGTCGGGTCGATACGTACGTATGGCTCGCCAGTCCTCGGGCGGGCGTCTGCGCCACCTTTGTTCGGCCACATTGCGCACGCTCGTTCCGCTTGCGCGGTGATCGTCAGGGAAGGATTCACTCCGAGATTCGCGCTCACCACCGAACCGTCCATGACGTGCAGGCCCGCATGTCCGTAGGCACGGAGATACGGATCGACGACACCACTCGACGCACTGTCCCCGATCGCGCAGCCACCCAGAAAGTGCGCCGTCATCGGGATGTTCACGATCTCGGCGATGGAACCACCCGGATCGCCGTCGATCTTCTCGGCGACCTTGCGAATAGCTTTATGCCCCTGCGGAATCCACGGGGGAGGTGGATCACCCGGCCCCGGCCTACTGGTGAGGGAACGTCCGAATCGTTTGGTGTTCTTGGAAAGTTCGAGGGAGTTGTCGTCGGTCTGCATCACCAGCGCGATGACGGTTCGCTCGGACCAGTTCCGCACCGACAATGATCGAAGGAACGCACCTGGGTGCCGGGCCGCGACCGCCAGAGTCTTCAGCACCCGGGGAGTTCGCCCACCCCCGTCACTCAGGACGGTCTGCAGAAGTCCTATTGCATTGCTGCCCTTGCCGTATCGCACCGGTTCGATATGCGTGTGATCATCCGGGTGAAATGACGATGTAATCGCGACGCCCTGCGTGAAGTTCTGTCGACGCGACTTCGACGTTGCTGCCAGTACGGCCTCCGAGTTGGTGCGTACGACGGTGCCCAGCGTGTCCGACAGGCCAGGCAGGGCACCGGATTCCTTCATACCGAGCAGCAGTCTCGCCGTTCCGTAGGTTCCGGCGGCAACCACCACCTGGTCGGCGGTGAACCGAACTTCTCGTCGGCGGACGCTATCCGTTCGCCTCGCGAGCAGGTGGTAACCACCGCTTGCCGCCGGCCGCAGATCGGTGACGGTCATGAGCGGGTGCACTCTGGCGCCCGCTTGCTCGGCGAGATGGAGGTAGTTCTTGACCAGCGTGTTCTTCGCCCCGACACGGCACCCGGTCATGCATCCCCCACATTCGGTGCAGCCGGTGCGCTCGGGTCCCTTCCCGCCGAAGAACGGGTCCGGCACGGAAACTCCTGCCTCCCCGAAGAAGACGCCGACGGGTGTGGACGTGAAGGTCTCCCCCACACCCATTTCTTCCGCTACCTCCTTCATCACCGCATCGGCGGGAGTGAAGGACGGATTGGTGCGAACACCCAACATCCGCTTGGCCTGGTCGTAGTACGGCGCCAGCTCGTCGTGCCAGTCCGTGATGTGCGCCCACTGACGGTCTTCGAAGAACCGCTTGGGTGGCTGATACAACGTGTTGGCGTAATTCAACGATCCTCCACCCACTCCGGATCCCGCCATCACCAGCACATCCGGAAGCAGATGGATGCGCTGCACGCCATAGCACCCAATCCACGGCGCCCACAGATACTTTCGCAGTCGCCAACTGGTTTCAGGCAACTCGTCGTCAGCAAACCGTCGACCGGCTTCGAGCACCCCGACACGGTAACCCTTCTCCGTCAGACGAAGAGCGGCGACACTGCCACCGAATCCCGAACCGATCACCAGCACGTCGTAGTGCGTCGTGGTCATGCCTCGACGCTTTCGATCTTGCGAGCCGAGTAGTTCTCCCGATCGAAATGCTCCAACAGCGACCGGAATTTGAAAGTGAACGTCGGCCACTGCACCGAGTTACGCCCCTCCGGATCGATGTACCAACTCGAGCATCCGCCCTTGTTCCACACGGTGTGCTGCAACTCGTGCTGAATTCCCTTGTTGTAGTGCACCTGTACCGACTCGTTGACATCGAGAGCGTCCAGTCGCTCACGCTTCATGGTGTTCAACGCATCGTTGACATACTCGGCCTGGGACTCGAGCATGTACACGATCGAACTGTGACCGAGGTTGGTGTTCGGCCCGTACATGAGGAACAGATTCGGGAACCCACTCACCGCAGTGCCTTTGTACGCGTGGGGGCTTCCATTCCAATGCGCGGCCAGCGTCTCTCCCCGCTTTCCTGTGATCAGATGCGCGACAGGCGGTTCCGTCGGCGTGAAACCGGTGGCGAAGATGATGGTGTCAACCTTGTGCTCGACTCCGCGTCCGTCGACCACTCCGTTTTCGGTTACCGAGACGAGCCCACTGTCGACCAGACTCACGTCCACACGGTCAAGTGTGCGCAACCAGTCGTTGGACAGAAGCATCCGCTTGCAGCCGATCGTGAAATCTGGAGTCAGCTTCCGGCGCAATTCCGGATCTTTGACCTGTCGCCGCATATGGAGACGCGCGGCCGCCTCGAAGGCCGGCAGCACCCACGTCGCGTGCGACATCGCGGCACCGAGTAGCTCACGGAAGCCGTACACCCATCCCCGAACCACTTTCTGCGTAGCGGGAATCCGCGAGTACACGGCCTTCTGCGCGGCAGGCAGGGTGCGGTCCATTCGCGGGATCACCCAGGCCGGAGTTCTCTGGAACACGGTGACGTGGGCCGCCGGATCGGCAATTTCGGGAACGAACTGAACCGCCGACGCTCCCGTTCCGATCACGGCTACGCGCTCACCACGCAGTTCGTGTTCGTGGTTCCACGTCGCCGAATGGAAAGTGGTACCGGAGAATTGTTCGAGCCCGGGAAAGTCCGGAATCTTGGGTGTCGACAACGCCCCGGTAGCGGCGACCAACGTCTTGGCCGTCAAGGACCCTCGGGATGTTCGAATACGCCACAGCGCCGCATCCTCGTCCCAGACAGCAGCTTCGAGTTCGCAGTTCAGGACTACGCGATCCCCGATGCCGGTGTCTGCAGCCACTTTCTTCAGGTAGTCGTAAATCTCGGGCTGACGAGCGAACGTATGACTCCAATCTGCGCTCGGCGCAAACGAATACGAGTACAACGCCGTCGGCACGTCACAGGCACAACCGGGGTAGGTGTTGTCGCGCCAGGTGCCACCGATATCAACTCCGCGCTCGATCAACACGACGTCCGCCGCTCGGTTGTCGCGAAGCATTCTGGCTGCCAAGCCCATACCGGCGAATCCGGCACCGACGATCAACGTTTCGACATGTTCGGGAAGCTTCACTTCTTCTCCACTCGGGATTGCCAGGCCGGCAACAGTCGCGCTCTGAGCGCGTCGTCGGCTTCGGATGTACGGAAAAGGGCTGAGACGGCAAGCCCACGAACGAGTTCGATGGTGAGTTCGACCGATTCGGAATCGAAGCGATCGCCGAACAACTCGGCACTGCCGAATTCGAGTGCCTCATTGACCTTGCGTTCGAGGGGTACCGTCGCCGCGTGCAGGACGGGATCGGTTCGCGCCGCGACCCACAATTCGAGGGCGGCATAGAACAGCGGCCCGGAAAACGCGTCCGCCAGGACCTCGAGGCCGAGGTCGCGATCCACTTCAGCGGTGAGGATTTCTTCCAGTCGCTTGTCGACCAGATACTCGACGGCCGCAACGACCAGCGATTCCTTGGTCGGAAAATGATGCAGTTGCGTACCCCGCGAAACGCCTGCGCGGCGGGCGATCTCTTGCGTACTGGTCCGTGCGTAGCCCAGTTCGACCAGCGAGTCGACAGCGGCGTCGAGCAGGCGCCCTCGCATCGCAGCAGTTCGTTCGGCCTGCGTACGGCCTACTTTCGCGTCAGAAGTGGTCTCGGTCACAAGACAACTGTAGAGCCAAAACGTAAAACAGTCCAGGCTGACTTCAAATCTTGACACAGAGCAAACTGCATCTCCGCACCGCTGTGTCGGGTTAGTGGAAGCCCACGGGTCGGTAGCCCGGGACTGAACTCGTCACGATGGTTCGTCCGGGAAACTCACCGCGATCACGCGAGGCGAAGTGACCATTCGAATCCTTCCACCTCGGCGTACCGCTATGGCCACGATGTTGGTCGACACTGAAGACGTTCGACGAATCGAGTTCGATCACAACGGAATGCGACTACAGCACCGGCGAAGCGTCCTAGTCGAGCGACCTGGGCTCCCAGATCGGAAGTGTCGCGATCCGGATCGTCCTCGCGATCATATTTGCCGCCGGTGCCTGGTACCTGGAGAAGCAGCGCATCGGTTGGCCGCCGGCGGCACACGAGCAGTTGGTCAAACTGCAGTCGACATCACCCAATCGAGAAGAGTAACGGTCCCTACCGCTTCCGATCGCCCGCGCGGAGAAGATTACTGGGAACCGTATGGCCCACTATCTCCTCTGCAACGGCAGCGGCACGAATGCTCGCATCCAGGTCGATACCTGTCGCAATGCCCATGTCTTCGAGCATGTAGACCAGTTCCTCCGTCGCGATATTGCCACTGGCACCGGGAGCGAACGGACAACCACCGAGACCACCAGTGGACGCGTCCAAGTTTCGAACACCGTGCTGCACAGCCGTCAAGGCGCAGGCAAGACCAGCGCCGCGAGTGTTGTGGAAGTGCACACCCAAGCCGAAGTCACCCACTCTTTCGCCCACAGCGTCGATCAACCGTCCGACCCGCCCCGGCGTGGCAGTGCCGATGGTATCCGCGATCGAGAACTGATCGGCGTTGAAATTCTTGGCCTGCTCCGCAATCCGCAGAACACGATCCTGATCGGTGGGGCCGTCAAAGGGGCAGTCCCAGGCTGTGGCCACGATGACCTCTACCCGTCCACCGGCGTCGTGAACGATACTGACGACCTCTCCGATACGTTCAGTCGCTTGCTCCGTGGTCGACCGAGTGTTGGCTTCGCTGTGGCCATTCGATGCCGACACAACATATTCGACGGTCTTCATTCCTGCGGCGACGGCTCGTTTCGCTCCACCGATCCCGGCGACCAATGCCGAGAACTCGATGCCGGGCCACTGGTGCAGTTCTGCGGCCAACAACTCCGCGTCGGCCAATGCCGGCACAGCGCGCGGTGAGACGAACGACGTCGCCTCGATACGCGAAACACCCGTCGCAGCCAGAGCTTCGACAAGGCGAAGTTTCTCCGCCAGCGACACCGGGTCTTCGATCTGTAACCCGTCCCGTGGCCCGACTTCACGAATCCTGACTGCAGGAATACCCACTTCGGGGACCGACATGTCAGATCACACCCTTCGTCTTCAGTTCTGCCTGCTCCTCGTCCGAGAGTCCGAGGAGCCCGCCCCAGACGGAGGAGTTGTCGTGACCAGGCGCCGACGCTCCCGCGTTGCGCACGGATCCAGGGGTCTCGCTGAAGGTAGGCACGACACCCAAGCCGAGCACGTTTTCCCCGATCCGCTCGTCGTAGTGGTCGACCAGCATTCCCCGTTCGATCAACTGCGGATCCTTGACAACGTCTTCGACCGTGTTAATCGGCCCGGCAACAACCCCCACTTCGGTGAGGCGCTCCACCAGGCTGGTGGGATCTTGGAGCGCGACCCAGGCGCTGATCATTTCGTCGAGCTCGTCCTGATGTTTGCCACGCGCAACATGATTGGAGAATCGGTCGTCATGCGCCAGTTCCGGTCGGCCCATGATGGTGCACAGACGCACGAAGAGCGTGTCCTGATTGGCCGCGATCACCACCCAGTTTCCTTCAGAGGTCTGGTAGATGTTGGAGGGCGCGATACCCTCCAACCTCGTTCCCGAGGGCTGCCGGATGATCCCGCCCCGATCGTAATCCGGGATCGTGGATTCCTGCACCGCCAGACAGGATTCCGTGAGGGCAACGTCGACCACCTGACCACGGCCGGTCCGCTCTCGCGAGAGCAACGCCGCCAGCACTCCCTGAACGGCGAACATCCCGCCGAGAGAATCTCCGAGCGAAAGGGCAATACGCGGAGGTGCCTGCCCTGGATAACCGTTCAGATGCCGAAATCCGCTGACTGCCTCAGCCACCGAGGCGTAGCCGGCGCTCTTAGCCTGCGGTCCGCTCTGCCCGTAGCCGGATACCCTGGCCAACACCAACTTCGGATTGCGCGCGCTGAGAACGTCGAATCCCAGACCCCATTTCTCGAGCGTGCCAGGCCGGAAGTTCTCGACCACCACGTCCGCATGTTCGACCAGATTCAGAAACAGGTCTCGGCCCGCGTCGACACGAAGATCCAACGTCACACACCGCTTGTTGCGCGCGTGAACCGTCCAGAAGAATCGATGACCGTCCTGCTCAGCCTGACCCCAGGTACGAAGCGGGTCTGGGCGGTCCGGTGATTCGATCTTGATCACATCGGCTCCCATGTCGCCGAGCAATTTCCCGGCGAAGGGGCCGGCGATCAAGGTTCCAAGTTCAATCACCCGATATCCGTCCAGGGGCCCGGTGGGCGCACCTTCCGACACAGCTGCCTCCTCTGGGAACTTTTCTCCCTTTGAAGGCTACGTCACCACCCGATATCGCAACATCATGTCGTGGTCTTCGTGATCGAGCATGTGGCAGTGCCAGACGTACCCCTGCAGGTCCCCCATGCCAGCTTCTCCGTGTGCCGAGTGATCTGCCATGGAACCTCTCGCGAAAGTTGCATCCGGATCGAAGCCCAACTCGTCGGCCGTCGGAAAGCGCACGATCACGCGGGTGATCGAGTTGGCATCCACGATGACCGTGTCCTTCTCCCCCGCTTCCCACACTTCGGGAGGCCGCAGCGAAGAGGTCACGAATTCCTCTGCCGACGGCGTCCACCTGACCCCCAGGTCAGGTACCGGATACCGCTGCATCAGCGCTGCAGTGTCGATGTTCTGGCGCCCCATAACGCGGAACGCCACCAGATGCAGATGAATCGGATGCGGTTCCGTGGTGATGTTGATCAGATTCCATTGTTCGACGGTCCCCTGGCGCGGCAGTTCGATATCAGAATCGGTGAACCTCAAATTGTTGAGCGACATAGTGATCGACGGATAATCCGAGGGACGCGACAGCTGCATGATCGTGAGGTTTCGCACCACATCCGGGGACGCTGGTTCGGCGGCAACGGAATTCAGCTGCTGCGGGATCGATCCGGTGAGCCCCTTTGCGCTGCCAACGTCGAATCGGCAGAACACCGGCATCACCTGCGTGCCGCGTTGAGCCACCGCAAGGGGTACCGGTTCGTCGTTGCGCAATTCCACCGTCGTGCCCGGCTCGAGCATACTGAAGTCGACAAGCAGATCAGCGCGCTCACCCGGACTCAACCGAACGTGATCCGTCGGCGCCGGAGCGGCCAGCAAACCGCCTTCGGATCCGATCACCCAGAACCGCATACGATTTGCGAAGTGCAGATTCCACACCGAGTAAGTTGCGGCGTTGAGCAGTCGCAACCGATACAGTCCGCGAGCCACCTCCACTTTCGGCCACACGACGCCGTTCACCACGCCAACGTCACCGGGAGTCGCCGGATCCCAGGAACCCTGCGGAGTGAGCCACGTGGAACGGACGCTCTGTTGGCCGTCGGAGGTGAATACCTTGTCCTGCAGAATCATCGGGATTTCGAACTCGCCGGACGGAAGGCCGAGCGAATTCCCGGTGGCGCCCGTATCTGCGTCGTCACGGAGAAAATACATCCCGACCAACCCGGCGTAGACATTGAGGCGCGTCATCCCCATGGCGTGATCGTGATACCAGAGATTTCCGGCCGCACGACCATTCGTGTATTCGTGGACCAAACCTTCGCCCGGACGCTGGATCAGCTCCGGATGCCCATCGAACTGCGGTGCAGTAACTCCTCCGTGCAGGTGAAGCGAGGTGGGGACTTGTGTGCGGTCGAGGTCGCTCACACCGTGCAGACCCGGATCGACATCGGCGGCAAGCGGATACGCAGAAATATCATTCGCGTATCGCACTGTCACGAGCTGATCGACGTGAGCTTCGATGGTGGGGCCCAGATAATCCATTCCGCCGTAACCCAGCGACGGCGACGGCGGTAGGTCCGGGTGGAAACGGTGCATCGACGAGGCCGCGCGAAGTTCCAGATTGTCACCCGAAATGGCCGGCAGGACAGGAAGGGTCTCCCGAAACGGTTCCAGCCGGGGTGACGGAAGTTGGAATGGGCGCAGCGGATCGATGTCAGGGGGTCGAGCCGTCGCTGATCCAGCGGACAATGCACTCAGGCCGGCCAGCAGGCCAAGCCCTTGAACAAACGATCGTCGACGTATCTTGTGTGACTCGTCCACTCACGGCCCCCTCACGCTGACGGCATCCGGAGCGGGTTACCCGTGTGCTCGCGCGGTCAAACACCGACCACCTTCTCCATCCATGGTTTGAGAATCGGTGGCCTATACCCCAGCCCATCCGTCGTCATACACGATGACGGCCTCGGTCCCGACGAAACACATTCGCGGACAACGGATGCACTCTTGAATCGTTGCGAGAAGTCGAGGAATCAAAAAGGGCCTTGACTCGAACGCATGTTCGAGTATGATTGAGACAGGGGATCGGGGGATTCAATGAGTGTCTATTTGTCGGACGTGGTGTCTGGTTCTGCGGTGGGGTTGCGTGGACGCCTGTGGCGGTTGTCTGCTGCCGAGTTGCGCACGGCCGCTATCGAGGCGAGTGCGGAGATTCTTCGCCTGGAAGCCGTTCGGGTGGCCGTGGTGGACGAGCTGTCGATGCGTCCCGACGATCAGGTGATCGCCAGCCGCGGTGTCGGTGCGTGGTTGGCGGCCAACACGATGCTGCAGGTTCGGGACGGGAAGAAGATCGCCGCCCTGGGTGCTGCGCTACGCCCGTTCCCAGCGGTGGCAGCGAGATTTGATTGTGGGGATTGCTCGTTCGAACATGCCGTCTTGATCGTGGCGTTCTGCGAATCACCACCGAAGGGGATGCCGGAGGAGGCGCTCCCTCGCTGTATCGACCTACTGTTGGCTGCTGCTTCCGGAGTTGAGGCGACGACCACGAAAGTGCGGAACGTGATCGCGACCTTGGAGCGCGTTTTCGAGTCCGATGAGATTCCACCCGCCGAAGATGTCGACCGCAACGAGTTGCGGATAGCCTCGACCTTGAACGGTCGGGTGGTGGTGCGAGGCGATTTCGACGCCCTCACCGGAGAAATGCTGCTGTCCGCCCTGTCGAATCTGACGATGCCGACCCCGGCACCGGACGGCACTCCCGACGCCCGGTCCGCGGCGAAACGCACAGCGGACGGATTCACCGAACTGATCCGCCGCTACCTCGACTGCGCCAAAACCGGCACCGACGGCGGGCAACGCCCACACGTGAACGTGCACATCAACGCTCGGGATCTGGCTGAGCATCGGAACTGCGCCGCTGCACCGTCTGATGGTGGAGAGTCCCCGTCTGATCTCGATGTGGATCTGTCGGATCTCAACGTCGGACACATGCCGTGGCTCGGGCCACTGTCCGTCTCGCAGACCAGGCTTCTGGGGTGTGATTGTTTCCTGTCGACGGTGTTGCTGGACGATCATGGCGCGCCGCTCGATGCGAAACCCGGGAAGCGATTGGTCACCGCCGAACAGCGCGTAGCGTTGATCGCCCGAGACAAGGGCTGCGCGTTCCCGGGGTGTTCATGTGTTCCGGCGTGGACGGATGCGCACCACATTAGGCACTGGGCGAACGGCGGCCCGACGGTGATGAGCAACCTTGTCCTGCTGTGCCGTTCACATCACCGGCTGATGCACCGCAAATCGGGGTTCGTGGGCAAGTGGTCGATTCGGATCGGCGTCGACAACAAACTGTGGTTCATCCCACCGCCCTCGATCGACCCCGGCCAGCACCCACGGCCCGCGAACACCACATTCAAAACCTGACGACGAACCTCAGGCACAACAGAACACGGCCCTGCACCGCATCAAAGAAACCTCGATGCGGTGCCGAAAGCCGTGAATTCCGTCAGACTGCCTGCGGAACTTTGGTGGTGCGTGGGAATCGCTCCCGAATCTCCGCTGGGGTAACAACCCTCGGGTCGAGGGGTTGCTCGTCACGCAGGTGGCGCTCCAACACCTTGCCCGTCATCGGCGCAATGACTTTCAGAGCAGTGGTCATGTTCTTCGGTGAACTGCCCACCCGGACTGCCGTTCGCACCGCGGGCGCAAGTGCTCTGTCCAACAACGCGGGCTGATCGAACCCACCCATCGTTCGCATCCAACCGGGCAAAGTCGCGATAGTGGCCGGCGCGACCAATCGGCTGAATGTCGCGAACTTCGTCTTCCCCTGCGCTCTTGGTGTTCTCAGCAAGTAGTGCATCGCCCGGTTGGCACGCTCGGAGGTACACAATCTGGGCCTGACTTCAGCGAAGTACTCCCGTACCTCATCTCGCGAGCGCGGAACGTCGGACGCTTTGCATGTCTGCAGTTCGGCAGCGATCACGCATTCTTCCCAGTACCGCTGCTCTTCGACAGCCGAGAGCGGGCCCGGCCCATACATCTCGTAGCACTTGAGCACCGAATGCCAACCCGTCACGTGGATCCAGAGTTGCGACGCCGGATTGTTTGCACTGTAACGAGTTCCGGTGATCGGTTCGATGCCCGTGGCCTGAGCGTGAACCGTCATGAGATGGTCGGACAAGGCCAGCGCCGTCCGCCCGTCGGCAGTGGCGACGGTCAGGAAATAGGCCAAGGTTCGGTCGAGTCGTCCGGCCGGATCGCTGTAGATCCCGCTCATGTCTGCCACTGCGGCAGCAAGGAAAGGGTCGAAGTGCTCGAGCACCACTGACCGCTGGAAACCGATCAATGCCGTCGGAGCCGCCCATATTTTCCAACTGGGTGATCCTGGGCCGAAGAAGCCGTAATCCTCACGCGGTCGATTCATCGTCAGTTCAGACATTTCATACCTCCCCGTTTGTTTCGCGAGCACCGTTCATTTCGTATGCATCAGACAGGGCCACAACCTGCTGCCAGACGTACTCGAATCGCTCGGCCGCAAACGCGGGGCGCCGAACGGATGCGAGAGCCAATCGTTGTTGATCTTCACTGGCGCTGGGCTTGCCGTACAACTCCACCGCCGCAGCACTGAAGTCGCGAACCAAGACATCGAAGATCTGATCCACCACTCCACCGTCGCGCTGCCCCTCGTCCAATCCCAAGAGCTCGGCCTGTTCGAGAATCAACTGGCCGTAGACGACGAGGGTGAAGAGTTCGGTGATCGCCAGGCCGAAGTCCAAGTCGACCTGCTGCGCCGCATCCGGTGCAGCTTCGGCAAGAAGGGTCACGAGCGCTTCGGCCTGCTCCACGAACAGCGCGACGTTGGGGACATCCGCAAACTTCGCGTACACCGCTCGCCAATCGTCGAATCGAACCTTGGACAACCCCCGCGCCGGGCCCTGACGGAACAGGAACTCGTCGTCGGCTGCGTCGTTACGCGTCGGAATCGCCGGAAATGACTCGGGGGCAAAGAGGTACGCGGGCATGAACTTGGCGATCAGGGCGAGATTGACGGCGACGGTTCCCTCCAGTTTGGGCAACCCGTCGACATCCATCTTGGCCACCGCGAGGTAGCTGTCCTTCTCGAAACCCTTTGCCGCAGCGATATCGGAGAGCAGTCCGATCACTTTCTGCGCTTCGGTTGTCACCTTCATCTTGGTGACGGGGTTGAACAAGAGATAGCGGCGGTCTTCGGGCGATGCAGTACGGAAATAGTCCACCGCTCGATCCGAGAAAAGCCTCATCGCCAGCAGGCGCGCGTACGCGTCGACGAATTCACGTCGGACGTGTGGGAAGGCCGTGACGCGATTGCCGAACAGAATTCGATTGTGCGCGTGGGTGATCGTCTCGTACAACGCATGTGTCGACATACCGATTCCGCCGAAACACAGGTTGAATTTTCCGATGTTCACAGTGTTGAGTGCGGCACTGAATGCTGCCTCGCCGGTATGCAGAATATCCTCTGCCGCAACGGGATAGTCGGCGAGCGAGAACTCCGCTACGTACATCTGCGCCGGAACGATGTTCTTCACCACGGTGAATGCCGGATGGTCCGAGTCGGCGTAGAAGAAGACGTACTGATCAGCACCGTCCACCCCGTCGACGCGACCGAAGACGGAAATAGTGTTGGCACAGTTGCCATTTCCGATGTAGTACTTGGAACCGCTGGCCAGGTAGCCGCCACTGCCGTTCGGCGTCAAGACCATGTCGGTGGAGTAGACGTCGGCGCCGTGCTCTTTCTCGGACAATCCGAATGCCGCAACACCTCCGGAATTCAACGCGGAAGCTGCTCGCGCCCTTGCCGTCTCGTTGTCGCTCTGCCACACCGGCCCGAGACCGAGAATGGTCACCTGCCACGGGTACCAGTAGTTGAGTCCGTAGAAGCCGAGGATCTCGGACAGCGCGGCGATACGACTGGTATCCCAGCGCTTGTCGGAGTCACCACCGCTGTCGCGGGCGGGCGTCAGAAATGTGGCGAACAGGCCTTCCTTTGCCGCGAAGTCGAGGAAGTCGGAGTAGAAGGTCTTATCGTGATAGTCGGCCAGGAGTCGATTCTTTCCACGCGCCTCGAACCAGTCGACGGTCGCGCCCAGCAGTCTCCGCGTGGTCGCGTCGCACTCTGGCCGATCGTACGTGAAGGGATGGAGCAACAGATCATTCGGCGCTGTCATAGCGGTTGTTCTCCTCGAGATCTCGGCAGAGGCGCCTCACTGAGCACCCCTTCGAATACAACGCCACCGTAACAATTGCAGACGCCGAATACAACGGTTGCGTATTATTCAGGGAGAAGTGGCGGGCAGATTAGGGTGGGAGCGGAGGTGAGGCACACGATGACCAGGTCACAGGCAGACACAACGGACACACCGCGTCGAAAGTACGCTCCGCGCATGGCGCCTGAGCAACGTCGCGAACAGCTCCTCGACGCAGCATTCGAGGTCACCGGCCGCGTTGGCCTGCACAACCTCAGCATGGAATCAGTCGCCGCCGAAGCCGGCGTCGGCAAGCCCGTCCTCTACACAATTTTTGACACGAGGACCGATCTCGTCGCCGCACTCCTGCGCCGCGAGCACGAGCGAGCCATCGCTCAGGTGCTCGAAACCATGCCGACAGATCTGAGCGAACTCGGCCCAGCCGCGTCGTACACCGGGACCGTTGGAGCCTTCGTCGACGCCGTACTCGCGAACCCGACGCGCTGGCGCCTGATTCTCACATCTGTCGAGAACGCACCCAGTGAGTATCACGGTCTGTTGAAGCTCTCACGCGGAGCCGTTTTCGCTCGCGCCGAAGAACTTGCCCGCGCCGGAATTGCCATCGAACCGAAACTCGAAGGTCTGGATCCGGTTCTCCTCGCCCACACGATGCTGTCGTTTGCCGAAATGCTCGGGCGGTTGGCGGTCAGCGACCCCGAAACCTATACCCGAGAACGGCTTTCCAGCTTCGCCGTGGCTCTCGCTCAGTCGGTAGGTCGCTAGAAGACGACTGAAACCTGTCGGTCGGATCTGCTTCAATACACACATGACATCACCATCGATCGAACCGCTGCAGCTTTTCGAAACGTCTCCGGGAAACTGGTCACTGATGCTCACCGACCAGCATTTCGGCAAGGTGGCAGCAGTATTCGAGCAGGTAGAGGGTTTCGAAGGCTCCGGCTACGACTGGGCTTCGGTCGCCCACGCAGTGGTAGGCCGCGATGCACCGCATCTGGAAGGCCGATTCGGCACCGATCCTGAGGCCGGCATGTTTGTTGCCTACGGCGGCGACAACGAAGCTCTCGGCGAACTCGGAGTGCTTCTCGCCAAAGCGCATTCGGATGCCGACTACCTAGGCGGCCTGGTCGCAATCTCCGAACTCGACTGAAACTCACCAGTAAGACGACACCGGCCCCACACCTAGGTGCGGGGCCGGTACCAATCGAAAATCTAGCCGACCAACAGCTCGGCAATCTGAATCGTGTTGAGAGCGGCGCCCTTACGCAGGTTGTCACCCGAAACGAAGAGCGCGAGTCCGCGTCCCTCCGGGACACCCGGATCCTGACGGATACGACCGACCAGCGACGCGTTGCCACCGGCAGCGGCCAGCGGCGTCGGAACCTCGACCAACTCCACACCAGGAGCGTCGGCGAGGATTTCCTTCGCACGAGCGACCGAGAGCGGGTTCGCGAACTCTGCGTTGATCGCGAGCGAGTGCCCGGTCACGACGGGAACGCGCACGCAGGTGCCCGAAACCAACAGATCGGGAAGTCCGAGGATCTTGCGGCTCTCGTTGCGGAGCTTCTGATCCTCGTCGGTCTCGCCGCTTCCGTCGTCGACCAGCGAACCTGCGAGAGGCAGGACGTTGAACGCGATGGGGGCGACGTAGTTGTTCGGGGCCGGGAAGTCGACAGCGCTGCCGTCGTGAACCAGCTTCTCCGCGTCGCCGACTACGGCGCGCACCTGGCCGAGGAGTTCCTCGACGCCGGCGATGCCGCTACCGGACACGGCCTGGTAGCTGGAGACGATCAGTCGCTGCAGACCGGCTTCGTCGTGCAGAACCTTCAGCACCGGCATCGCTGCCATGGTGGTGCAGTTGGGGTTCGCGATAATGCCCTTGACCAAGTTCTTCGTGTCCTGCGGGTTGACCTCGCTGACCACGAGGGGAACCTCGGGATCCTTACGCCATGCCGAAGAGTTGTCGACAACCGTTGCTCCGGCAGCGGCGAAACGCGGAGCCTGGGCGCGCGAGAGCGTCGCGCCAGCTGAGAAGAGGGCGATGTCGATGCCCTTCAGGTCCTCATCCGATGTGGCGGCCGCATCCTCGACGATGATCTCTTCGCCGCGGAAGGGCAGCTTCTTACCGGCGGAGCGTGCAGATGCGAAGAACCGCACCTTGTCCGCGGGGAAGTTCCGCTCTTCGAGCAAAGTGCGCATGACGATGCCGACCTGACCGGTCGCACCGACAACAGCGATAGTCGTCATGAGAAATTACCGTCCCGTTCCAGCGTGTACTACTGCTTCTTCTTCGCCACCGAGCCCGAAAGCGTCGTGGATGACACGTACAGCGTCGTCCAATTCGGTGTCCTTGACCAGCACTGAGATGCGAATCTCAGAGGTCGAGATGAGGTCGATGTTGATGTCTGCCTTGGCCAGCGCCTCGCAGAACGTGGCGGTGACGCCCGGGTGGCTCCGCATTCCGGCGCCGACCAGGGAAACCTTGCCGATGTGGTCGTCGAACAAGATCTGCGTGAAGCCGATGTCTTCCTGACGCTTGGTCAGCATTTCGACGGCGCGGGGGCCGTCGGCGGTCGGCAGCGTGAAGGTGATGTCCGTCTTGTTGGTCTCCACCTTGGAGATGTTCTGCAGCACCATGTCGATGTTGATCTCGGCATCGGAGACTGCGCGGAACACCTTGGCAGCGTGTCCCGGTGTGTCCGGCAATCCGACAACGGTGATCTTGGCTTCGCCGCGATCGTGCGCGACTCCGGTGATCAGGGCCTCTTCCACAGGAATGTCCTCCATCGATCCGGACACGATTGTTCCGGGCTTGGTGGTGTATGACGAACGGACGTGCACTGGCACGTTGTAACGACGGGCGTACTCGACGCACCGGAGCATGAGCACCTTGGCGCCGCATGCTGCGAGTTCGAGCATTTCCTCGAAGGAAACCGTCTCGAGGCGGTGAGCGTCGGGGACGATGCGCGGATCAGCGGAGAAGACGCCGTCGACGTCGGTGTAGATCTCGCAGACGTCAGCGTTGAGTGCAGCTGCCAACGCCACGGCAGTGGTGTCGGAGCCACCGCGTCCGAGCGTCGTGATGTCCTTGCTGTCCTGGCTGACGCCTTGGAACCCGGCGACCAGAACGATCGAGCCTTCGTCCAGCGCAGTGCGAACACGGCCCGGCGTGACGTCGATGATCTTGGCGTTTCCGTGGCTGCCGGTCGTGATAACTCCGGCTTGTGAGCCCGAGAACGAACGAGCTTCGGCGCCGAGGGAGTGAATTGCCATCGCTACCAAGGAGTTGGAGATGCGCTCACCCGAAGTCAGCAGCATGTCCATTTCACGGGCCGGCGGGGAAGGGCACACCTGCTGAGCCAGGTCGAGCAGCTCATCGGTGGTATCGCCCATCGCTGACACCACGACGACGACATCATTGCCGGCCTTCTTGGTCTCGACGATCCGTTCAGCGACTCGTCGGATGCGCTCGGCGGTTGCCACCGAGGATCCGCCGTACTTCTGGACGACGAGAGCCACGCGTTTCTACCTCCAGGTCGAAATTGTTTACAGATACCAGAGGTCGAGCTTACCGAGGTGGTCCTGGGACTTCCCGATGCGTACTGCTGTTCGCCTCAGATCCGCGCGGGATCAGTTGCGAGATCCGCGCTCGCATCAACGTCGCAGAACGCGAACCACCGGCAACGTAACCGACCACCGCGACGGCAACTCCGCAGGCGAGAAGCACGCGGATACTGCTGACCAGCGAAACTGCCAGCGCGTCGTACACCTCGACTGCCGCGTCAGATGACGGTATGTCTGAATTCTGTAAATAGACCCGCCGCACGACGGCCAGCGCCACCAGCAGGGCGATCATCGCCACCGCCGTCGCCAGCCCGAGCAGGGACAGCCCGCGCATTCGCCTCGGCGCAACTGCGACGGCCGCGATCGCACAGGACACCGACACCCACGGCAGCCAGACCGCCGCTCGGTCGAGAGTGTTCGAGAGGTCCCGGGCCCGCACCAGCTCGTCGGACTGCAGGATCTCGAACTGCGGATCGAGTTTCGGGAGGCGATCGACGACGGTGAATCCGCGATCGCGGAGGTTCGTCCGCAGTTCTGTCATGATCGGCTCGAGGGACAAGGTGACTGTTCCGCTGTCGTCGGACCGAACGATGCCGTCGGCGGCTCGGCCGGTCACCATCGCAGCAAGTTGCGCGTGCGCTTGACGGTTGGCCGCAGTCCAAAGCGTCGCAAACTGGTCGCTCTGAACCAACGACTGAGCCGCCTCGCGAACGAGTCTCTCGGCCTGTCTCGTCACCACCTGCGGAAACCCATCCAACCGCTGCGTCAATTCCTCGGTCAGCCGGTCAACGACCGCCGTTTGGACAGCAGGCTCGGAAGCCAACGGGGCAACCGTGTCGACATAGCTGTCGGTGTCGTTCACCTGGGTGTGAACGAACAGCGCAACCACCGAGCAGGCAGAACCGAGACCAGCGAGAACGATCAGCAGTGAACAGACGATCCAGCGGATCGAGCGCATCACGCGAGCTTGGCGCGCGCCGGTCGAATCTTCGCGGTGATGTGGTGAATGCGGTGATCGTCAGCGGGTATCCGGAAAGTCTCGGTAACCCGAACGGTCATCAGGTTGCGCCCGAACAACCCGGCGTCAAGGAGGTAGTCAGCCGTCAGGTCATCCCCGTCGACCGTCCACTCCACCACACGAATGTCGCGGATCACGCGATACTGAGGACCTCGGGAAAGGCTGCGCCGCAAATGATTCCCCGAAAATCCGGTCTTCAACCCGACCTCGTGACGTACCGCGTCCGGAGCCAGCGGTACGGAACTACCATCGTGACTGCGGAGCGCGTCGAGGTACGTGCTCGCCACGGCGATTCGGGGATCCATGGACGACAGTCCACCATTTTCGGGGCCGAAACGGCAGCACAATTCGGCGACAAATTGGACATGAGGGCGAACCCCACCGATTTCTCGCGAAATCCAGGAGTAGAGTGCTGTGCATGCAGCGCGCACTCCTTCTTGGTTGCCGCGACGGGGTCTGATCCAGACTGGCCTCCCGCCGCGGGGTTTTTGTGCGCCGGTCGACCAAGCCTTCCGGACTCATGGTCTTGACCAACAGGTCATCAGGCCGGGTCCACAATCCTGGAGATCACACCCATGTCCCCCGCTGACGCATTCACCACCGGCACTCGCACCATCACCCCGCCCACGAAGCCGGCACCTTCCGACCAGCCTGCGTGGAACACGCAGAAGAACTCGTCGATGCCGACATTCCGCTACCGCCCGTTCGCCGAAGAGGTCGAGACAGTCACGCTGCCCGACCGCACCTGGCCGGACAAGATCATCGACCGAGCACCCCAGTGGTGTGCCGTTGACCTGCGCGACGGCAACCAGGCGCTGATCGATCCGATGAGCCCGGCGCGCAAGCGTCGTATGTTCGATCTCCTGGTTCGCATGGGCTACAAGGAGATCGAGGTCGGCTTCCCGTCCGCGAGCCAGACGGACTTCGATTTCGTTCGCGAGATCATCGAGGACGGCGCCATCCCGTCCGATGTCACCATCCAGGTGCTGACGCAGTCGCGTCCCGAGCTGATCAAGCGCACGTTCGAGGCTTGTGAAGGTGCCGAGAACGCGATCGTGCACTTCTACAACTCCACCTCGATCCTGCAGCGCCGCGTCGTGTTCCGCGCCGACAAGGACACGATCAAGAAGATCGCCACCGACGCCGCCGAGCTGGTCCTGGCCGAGTCCAAGAAGTACCCGGACACGAACTGGCGCTGGGAGTACTCCCCCGAGTCCTACACCGGCACCGAGCTCGAGTACGCCAAGGAAGTATGTGACGCAGTCACCGAAACCCTGGGTGCGACGCCTGCCAACCCGGTCATCCTGAACCTGCCTGCCACCGTCGAGATGGCTACGCCCAACGTGTACGCCGACTCCATCGAGTGGATGCACCGCAACCTGGCTCGCCGCGATTCGGTCATCCTGTCGCTGCACCCCCACAACGACCGCGGCACCGGCGTCGCTGCAGCCGAGCTGGGCTACCAGGCCGGCGCAGACCGCATCGAAGGCTGCCTGTTCGGCAACGGTGAGCGCACCGGCAACGTCTGCCTGGTGACCCTCGCTCTGAACATGTTCACGCGCGGCGTCGACCCGCAGATCGATTTCTCGAACATCGACGAAATCCGTCGCACGGTCGAGTACTGCAACCAGCTGCCCGTCCACGAGCGTCATCCGTACGGCGGCGACCTGGTCTACACCGCATTCTCCGGCAGCCACCAGGACGCCATCAACAAGGGCCTCGACGCCATGAAGGTCGACGCCGACAGCCAGAACTCCGACGTCGACGACATTCTCTGGCAGGTCCCCTACCTGCCGATCGACCCGAAGGACGTCGGCCGCAGCTACGAGGCAGTCATCCGCGTGAACTCGCAGTCCGGCAAGGGCGGCGTCGCGTACATCATGAAGGCCGATCACGGTCTGGTGCTGCCGCGTCGTCTGCAGGTCGAGTTCTCGCAGTCGGTTCAGAAGATCACCGACGGTGAGGGCGGCGAGGTTTCGCCGAAGGAAATGTGGGACGTCTTCCACGAGGAGTACCTCGCTCCCATCACCCCGCTCGAGCGCATGAAGCAGAAGGTCACCGCGTCCGAGGAAGACGGCGGCACCGATGCGATCACCGCGATCGTCAAGGTGAACGGCAAGGAGCAGGAGATCTCGGGCACCGGCAACGGCCCGCTCGCTGCCTTCGTCGACGCGCTGGGGAGCATCAACTTCGACGTTCGTGTCCTCGACTACTCCGAGCACGCGATGTCCGCCGGTGACGACGCCCAGGCCGCGGCCTACGTCGAGTGCGCAGTGACGAGCCCGGAGGGTCAGAGCACCGTCGTCTGGGGTGTGGGTATCGCCACGTCGATCACGACGGCCTCGCTGCGCGCTGTGGTCTCGGCAGTGAACCGCGCCAGCTGACACTCAGCTCCTGACTCGTGAACAATCCCTGGTCTCACCCGATTTTCGGGTGGGACCAGGGTCGTTTTCAGGGCACTGAAGATTTTCGGTCCATGTTTTCGATTCGGCATGACATTGGTCCCGAAAGAGTCGGTTAGCGACGTTAACAAAAAGAATTCACCCATCGAGGATGATGCAGACCGCACGTGCGCGTGAGATAGTCAGCTCAGACAAATCCGACTTGTGAAATGGAGCTCGACAATGGATTCCTTTTGGGACTTCCTCTGGCTGATCATCATCAGCTTCGCGTTCATCGCATACTTGATCCTGCTCTTCTCGATCATCACCGACCTGTTCCGCGATCACAAGACCTCCGGATGGGTGAAGGCAATCTGGATCGTCTTCCTGTTCTTCATTCCGCTGCTCACCTCGCTCGTCTACCTGATCGTTCGCAGTGACGGAATGGCACAGCGGTCCCTCGAGGCTGCGCAGCAGGTCAAGAACGCGCAGGACAGCTACATCCGTGAGGTTGCCGGAAAGTCCCCGGCCGAATCCATCGCAGATGCAAAGGCTCTTCTCGACGCCGGCACCATCAGCGAAGAAGAATTCGCAGCACTGAAGGCCAAGGCTCTCGCCTGATACCGGCCCTCACTAAGCGGCCCTCACTAATCCGTGAGGATTGCACTACCGAAACGGGAGCGACACTAATCGTGTCGCTCCCGTTTTGTGTTCATTCACCAACCGCCGTTCATTCACCAACAGCACGTGCGACGTCACGAAAGGCGTCGAGAACCACTCCGATTGCCGGGCTGCGGTCAGAATGTAATCGAGTTGCCAATTCATAAACGCGTGCAGCGCGCACTCCCGCGACCGGTTTCCGCGACACTCCGGGGTGCGTGATGGCGTAACGCGGCATCAAAGCCACGCCATGACCCGCCGCCACCAACTCTTCGATCACCCGGAAATCGTTTATCCGATGAGCGACGCGAGGCTGAACCCCCGTGACGGAGGCGACCGACAACAGAACGTCGTCGACCGGAAATCCGCCGCGCACGCTTATCCAGTTCTCATCGGCCAATTGTTCCAACCGAACCGAATCCTGCTCGGCGAGTGGATGATCAGGCCGCAGCACCAGATCGATCGGTTCACGCATCAGCGGTTGCACGCTGACCCGGGGAAACGACGTCTCGGCTCCGCGTTCGTCACGGTGAGTGAGGATCACATCATGATCGGCCAACAGCCCAGGGACGGCCGACGCCGGTTTGTCGACGTCGTAGGCGTCGATATCCACGTCCGAGTTCTTCAGAGCCGTCAGGACACCGGGCAGCAGGAGAGCCGCGCCGGAAGGAAAGAACGCGACTCGCACCTTTCCCCGCGGCGAGCCTCGGTACGACGCCATCTCCTCTGCTGCCCGGTCGAGCGCCGCCACCACGTCATCGGCGCGGAGCACCAGCGCTCGACCCGCGTCGGTGAGGCGCAGCGTGCGCCCGTCCGGCTCGAGGAGCGAGACCCCCGCTTCTCGTCCGAGAATCTTGAGTTGTTGCGAGACGGCTGACGGCGTCATCGACAGAGCGAGAGCAGTGGCGCCGACAGTTCCTCGATCGGCGAGCTCGCGGAGGATTCGCAAGCGTGTGGCGTCCATCTTAGTGACCAGCTTCTCTGTAGCGCCCTGAATCCATGTAGCAAAACTACATGGATAGTGCATCTATATTCGCTTGTTCTGATGCTTTGTACGGCTCACGATGAACGTCATGACTCCCCGCGACCGTCTCCTCGGCCTGACCGTGATCGTCTTGTGGGGTCTGAACT
The DNA here is from genome assembly GCF_053470465.1 of Rhodococcus sp. GB-02. Lineage (NCBI taxonomy): Bacteria > Bacillati > Actinomycetota > Actinomycetes > Mycobacteriales > Nocardiaceae > Rhodococcus > Rhodococcus sp. GB-02. The sequence goes on along the minus strand of NZ_JBPUKE010000001.1, from coordinate 772,616 downwards.
TCCTGGCCATTCGCGTCGGCCTGGATCATTTCCCGCCGTTCTTCTTCGCTGCGCTGCGGTTTCTGATCATCGCGATTCCGGTCGTCATCTTCGTACCGCGTCCGCAGGTACCCCTCCGTTGGCTGTTGCTGTATGGATTCGGTTTCGGATTCGGCCAGTTCGTCTTCCTCTTCTGGGCGATGCATTCGGGGATGCCGACGGGTCTTGCATCACTGGTTCTGCAGTCGTCCGCGCCGTTCACCGTCATACTCGGCGCGTTTCTGCTCCGCGAGAAGCTCAGCGTCTGGCAGGTCTCCGGGATCGCCGTCGCCGTCGCCGGTATGTCCTTGATCGGCTGGGACCGCTCGCACCATGCGGCACTGTTGCCCGTGATCCTCACGCTCCTCGGCGGTCTGTCCTGGGCGTTCGGCAATCTCGGCAGCCGCTTGGCCGCGGCGAACACCGTCGGCGAGCCTGCACCTATGCGTTTGATGTTGTGGATGTGTGTCATCCCGCCGTTGCCGATGCTCGCACTGTCAGCCGTGGTCGAAGGCCCAACCGTCGGCTGGCACGCACTCGGCACCGCATTCAGCGCCGACGCCTGGCCGTCGCTGGTCGGGCTGGCCTACATCATCGTGCTCGGCACCATCGCCGGATCCGGGCTCTGGACGATGCTCATGGGCCGCTATCCCGCCGGCATGGTGGCGCCGCTCTCCTTGCTGGTGCCGGTAGTGGGAATCGGCGCGTCCTGGCTGTTCCTGCACGAGGATCCGAGCCCGTTGTCACTGGTCGGGGCGGTCATCGTGATCGCCGGAGCGAGTGCCGCACAGATGAGGCGTAAGCCCACGAACACTGTTTTCTCTGACACACCTGCAGCCTCACCACCGGCGCGACTCGGCGTCTGACGACGCCCTGTGCCAAACTCGGGCCGTGGGAACTGGACTATCGATCACAGCGCGCGGAAAGCTCGCCATGCGAGCTGCCGCAGCAGCATCTTGGGCATCGCAGAAAGCCGGTCGCGGCAAGGGCTCGATGATCGGCGGGTTGATCGCCCTCAAGATCGACCCGACGCTCATGACTCAGCTCGGACGCGGCAAGCGCACCGTCGTGGTCACCGGCACCAACGGCAAGTCTACGACCACGCGTATGACCGCCGCAGCGCTCGCGACACTCGGTGACGTCGCCACGCAGGCCGACGGCGCAAACATGGATGCCGGGATCGTGGCCGCTCTGGCCGCGCGCACGGACGCGACGCTGGCAGCACTCGAGGTCGACGAACTGCACGTCCCCCACGTAGCCGACGCCGTGAACCCGGAAGTGATCGTGCTGCTCAACCTCAGCCGCGATCAGCTCGACCGAGTCGGCGAGATCAACATGATCGAGCGGAAGCTCCGCGCGTGCGTCAATGCTCATCCGAACGCGGTGATCGTCGCCAACTGCGATGACGTACTTGTCACCTCCGTGGCATACGACGCCACCAACGTAGTGTGGGTTGCTGCCGGCGGCGGCTGGGCCGGCGATTCCGTCAGCTGCCCGCGCACCGGCGAACCCATCGTGTGGGAGGGAAAGCACTGGCGCAGTACCGGTTCCGACTTCGCGCGGCCTGAGCCGACCTGGTGGCTCGACGACGACAATCTCTACGGCCCCGACGGCCTGAAGATTCCGATGACGTTGACTCTCCCCGGAAAAGCCAACCGCGGTAACGCAGCTCAGGCAGTAGCGGCAGCAGCAGCTTTGGGCGCAGATCCGGTCGGGGCAGTTGCCGCCGCGTCGACGGTCCAAGAAGTCGCCGGTCGATACAGCACCGTCGAGGTCGGACCGCACTCCGTTCACATGCTGCTCGCGAAAAATCCCGCTGGTTGGCAGGAAGCGCTGTCGATGATCGATCCCACGGTGGACGGACTCGTGATCGCAGTGAACGGTCAGGTGCCGGACGGCGAGGACCTCTCCTGGCTGTGGGACGTGAAGTTCGAGCACTTCGAAGGCGTCAAGGTAGTGGCCGCCGGCGAACGCGGAACTGATCTAGCAGTTCGCCTCACGTACGCTGGCGTAGAGCACACCCTCGATCCGGATCCGTTGCGCGCCATCGCTTCCTGCCCTCCCGGACGTGTGGAGGTACTGGCGAACTACACAGCCTTCCGCGATCTCAACACCGCCATCGCGAAGGAGTCTCGCAATGTCTGACTCGACAGTTCGCATCGGTCTGGTACTCCCCGACGTGATGGGTACCTACGGTGACGGCGGCAATGCCCTGATCCTGCGTCAGCGTCTGCGGATGCGCGGCTACGACGCTGAAATCGTGGACATTACCCTCAGCGATCCGGTCCCCGATTCGCTCGACGTGTACACGTTGGGTGGCGCCGAGGATTCCGCTCAGCGCCTCGCAACGCGTCACCTCGCGAAATACCCTGGCCTGCAACGCGCCGCCGAGCGTGGCGCACCGATTCTGGCGATCTGCGCTGCCATTCAGGTGCTCGGCAACTGGTACGAAACCTCCAGCGGCGAACGCGTCGAAGGTGTCTCGATGCTCGACGTCACGACCTCACCGCAAGAGAAGCGCTCCATCGGCGAAGTCATCACGAAGCCGCTGATCGACGGACTCACCGCACCCCTCTCCGGGTTCGAGAACCACCGCGGCGGAACAACTCTGGGCAGCTCGGCCTCCGGATTTGCACGGGTCACCCATGGTGTCGGAAACGGCGTCGGCGACGGATTCGAAGGCGTCGTACAGGGTTCGGTGATCGGGACGTACATGCACGGACCCGCCCTGGCCCGGAATCCGGAACTCGCGGACCTCCTGCTCATGCGGGCATTGGGCGTCGACGAGCTCGAACCCCTGCACCTACCCGAGGTCGACAAGCTCCGCAAGGAGCGACTCGCGATTCGTTGAGCCGGCTCAGACCGTCTCGGATTTCTCTTCGGTCAGGACCAATTCCACTGCCAGCAGGGCGGCGCAGGCCAGTCCCGCGACCAGTTCGGGCACTGCGGTGTAGGTACCACCGAGCACGACGGCTATCGCGACCGAGAACGGCACGAGGGTTCGTACCGAGGAGTCGTGCAGTCGAATGTGAATGAACCACAAGGCTGCGAGGATGACCGCGACCGGCACGGTGACTGCAGCACCCGTCACCAATGCGCTGCCGTCACCGTGATGAGTCCAGAAGTCGACGCGCGAGGCCAACCCGGCACCGATGGCGGCAGCGGCGGCGAAGATGAAGTAGTGACCGAAACCCCAGACGAAGGGGGAGACGTTGTCACCACCGATCACTTCGCCGGCATTGCGTTGGAAGTACAGCCACCACAGGCTGAACACGATCAGGATGCCGCCGATCACGACATAGGTGACCTGCGCTGCCGGATGCTCACCGTCCACGGCGTCCTGAATTGCGATGGTGGTCGAGAGGATCGTCTCGCCCAGAACGATGATGAAGAACAACGAGTACCGCTCAGCGATGTGATGCGGGTGCCACGGCGTCATGCCCTGCTTCTCGGACCAGATCGGAACCGCGAACTCGCACAGAACCAACGCCAAGAACGTCGGGACGTAGATCGCGGACGGCACGAAGTAGAAACCGATCCAACCCATCTGGACCAGAACGATTCCGAGAGCGTATCGACGAGCTGTCAGCGCGTGTTCCGGGTCATTCCGCGAAACCCTGAGCCATTGGATGACCAGGGCTATTCGCATGATGACGTAGCCGACGATGATCAGCAGGGCGTCGTCGTTGAAGAAGCGGACGATGCCGGCGGCCAGAACCAGAGACCCGAGGATCTGGAAGATGGTCAGCAGGCGGGCGATTCCGTCGTCGTTGTCGTACGCCGAGGTGAACCACGTGAAGTTCAGCCACGTCCACCAGATCGCGAAGAACGCCATCGCGAAGTGTCCGACGCCCGAGGCCGCGTGCCCTTCGCTGATCGCATGGTGCAGACCGGTGGCCGCTTGAGCGACCGCCACGACGAAGCAGAGGTCGGTGAGCAGCTCGAGCGGCGTCGCCACCCGATGCGGCTCGTGCGGATCCCGAGGAACCAACGGCCTGATGAACGAACTGGTGCGATTCACGAAGGGCAGAGTAGCGCGATGATTGCCGACGCGCTGCCTGTGACTGAAACCTGCCGTCTCAGATATTCACGCCGACGCCCCGATCTGAGCGCGGATTTCCAGCTGATCGGCGAGTTCGGCGCCTATCGCCCCCGCGCTCCCCAAGGTGAAGGCGATCTGGCGTCCCCACAGGAAGTAGCGGTGAATCGGGTAGTCGATATCCGCGCCCATCCCGCCGTGCAGGTGCTGGGTCGCGTGCACCACGCGCAGGCCACCGCGAGACGCCCACCATTTGGCGACCAGCGCCGCTGCTTCCGCTTCACTCTCGACTCCGCTGTCCATCAGCCAGGCAGCGCGATGCGTGGTCAATCTTGTGCTCTCGGTGTCGAGGTACGCGTCGGCGGCCCGGACTGCCACTGCCTGATTGGTCGAGAGCGGGCGACCGAACTGCACTCGCTCCGAGGTGTATTTCGCCGTCATCGCCAGCGCTTCCTCGCAGACGCCGGTAGCCAGGGCCGCCAGCGCGACCCGTGCGCGCCGCAACGTCCAGTCTCGAACTACCGTGCCGTCTGCGGGAAGTGCGTCGGCTGTGGTAACCGCAACCCCGTCGAACTGCACAGCGCTGTTGCTCTCGCGGTTCGTCACCTGAAGCGGTGTACGCACCAGCGCGTCCCGGTCCGTCGGCACGATCATGACGGTGACACTGCCGTCCGGCATCGTCACCGGAACAACCAGTGCGGCAGCGAACTCGGCGGCCGGGATGGAGTCGACGCGTCCGGACAGAACCCAACCGTCCGGCGCGGGCTCGGCGCGAACCGCCGTCTCGGCGTTGTAGCCGGTGTCGAATGCACCGGTGACGATGACCGAGCCGTCGAGCAGACCGGGAAGCCAGGACTGAACCTGATCGGGGCTGCCGAACTCCACGATCGGCAGCGCCGCCGTGGAAACCACCGACCAGAGCGGTACCTGGGCGACCCGGCGGCCCTGTTGTTCCAGCACCGCTGCCAGACCGAGCATTCCGAGGCCCGCTCCCCCGACCTCTTCCGGCAGAGCAATTCCCAGCACGTCGGAGTCGGCAAGGAGCTTCCACAGTTCCGCGTCGAAACCGCCGGCGCTCTCCACTTCCCGGAGTCGGTCTACACCGGACTTCGCCACAAAGATCGATTCACTCAGTTCCCGTACGGCGGACAAGTTGTCGTCGAATTCGAATTCCATGTCAGCTCTTTTCGTTCTGTGCGGTCGCGGCTCGACGACGCGCAGCAAGCGTCATGCCCAGGCATTTTGCGGCGACGATTTCACGCATCACTTCGTTGGTACCGCCACCGAAGGTGTTGTTCTGTGCGCGTCGACCCAGGTTCTCGACCCGTCCTTCCAGCACCGCTCCGGGTGTACCGGGGCGCAGTAAGCCTTTGGCGCCCAGCACTTCCTGCAGCATGCCGTACGCACTGACGACGGCTTCGGTACCGAAGATCTTGGCCGCGGCCGAATCCCCGCCGCCCAAGGTGTTGGCGGCGACGTCCGCCACCAGTCGCAGGTTCATCAGGTCGGCGGCGCTGAGCAGCGCGTAGACTTCCGCCAATTTCTCACGTACCCAGCCGATGTCGTAGACGTGGCCGTCACCGGCGGGTTCTGTCTTTGCCCACTCGACCACCTCGGCGAAGAGCTCGTTGGCGATGCCGCCGCGTGCTGCCAGGGCAACACGTTCGTGGTTGAGCTGGTTGGTGATGAGCTTCCACCCCTGATTGAGCTCACCGACGACATTGCTGATCGGCACCCGAACATCTTCGTAATAGGTTGCCGAAGTGCTGATTCCGCCCACGGTGTGAATTTCGGTGACCGAGAACCCCCGCGAATTGGTCGGTACCAGGACCACGGAAATGCCCTGATGCGTCGGCGCGTCAGGATCGGTGCGAACGGCAAGCCAGACCCAGTCGGCAAACACACCGGCGCTGGTGAAGATCTTGTTGCCGTTGATGACAAGCTCGTCGCCCTCGATGCGGGCGCGTGTTTCGAGTGCCGCGAGATCGGTGCCCGCATTGGGTTCGGTGTAGCCGATGGCAAAGATCAATTCACCCGCCAGGATCGGACGCAGGAAGAAGTCCTTCTGAGCTTGCGTCCCGTGCTTGATCAGAGCGGGTCCGACGGTGTTCAGCGTGACCAGTGACAGCGGCGCATTCGCGCGAATCACCTCGTCGTAGAACACATACAGAGCTTCGGGGTTCTCACCCCGACCGCCGAATTCCTCCGGCCACCCCAAGCCCAGCCAACCGTCTTTACCCATCCGGCGCAGGATGCGATCGAAGACGGGGCCGCCTTCGGTCTGATCCACGAGAGCACGGCGGTCTTCGACGTTGATGATCTCTGCGAAGTATGCGCGCAATTCCTTGCGCAGAGTCTTCGACTCCTCCGACAAATCCAAGTACATGGTGAAGCTCCTAAGATCTACGAACGCGGCAGGCCGAGTACGCGCTGCGCGATGACGTTGAGTTGGATTTCGACGGTTCCGCCGCCGAACAGAATCGAGGGAAGTCCGATGTGGTCTATTGCGTAGTTCGCCGCCGGGTCGACAACTGCGGCGCGCGGTCCGAGCAGTCGCAACAGGTCCCGCGAGCCCTCGCGCTGCGCCAGGGCGTTGTACACCTTCGACACGCTGATCTCGGCGCCCGGTTCCTGACCCGCCAGTCGCGCCGACACTCCGCGCAGATTCATCGCGGACAGTGCCAACTCACGAGAGAGACTGCGGCCGAGGGCTTCCACTGCATCTTCGCGAGGGCAGTCGTGGCTCGCGTCGGCAATCACCTGACGGAACAACCGACTCGAACCATGGTGCAGCGTGCTGCCCATGCTCAAGCGTTCGTTGGACAGCGTTGTCGCAGCAAGTTTCCACCCTTGCCCAGGTTCGGCCACCAGGCAGTCGTCCGGGACGAAGACGTCGTCGAGGAATACCTCGTTGAATTCCGACTTGCCGGTGGCTTGCTTCAGCGGACGTACGTCGATGCCCTTCGAGGTCATGTCGACCAGGAAGTACGACAGCCCACGATGTTTCGGAGCGTCCGCGTCGGAACGCGCCAGGCATACTCCCCAATCTGCCTCGTGCGCACCCGAGTTCCACACTTTCTGACCCGACAGGACCCAGCCACCGTCGACCTTGCGCGCTTTCGTGCTCAGACCGGCCAGGTCTGATCCCGCGCCCGGCTCACTGAAGAGCTGGCACCAGATGATTTCGGCTCGCAGCGAAGGCTCGATAAACCTGTCCTGCTGCTCGGTGTTGCCGTGTTCGAGAATCGTGGGCAGTACCCATTCCCCGATCACCGTGGACGGTTGAGCCCAACCTCGCATCGCGAATTCGTGTGCGATGACGGCCTGTTCTCTCGGTCCTGCTCCCAGCCCGTACGGCGCCCGATAGTGCGGGGCAACCAGTTTGGCGTCGGCAAATCGTGCGCGTCGAGCACTGCCTTTGGCCGGAGCCCAACTCGCGCTGGTGGTTCCGTCGTCCGGCAGCAGCGCAACCTCGTCCAGAACCCTACGAACCTGCTCACGTAGCTCCGGCAGCATGTCCGGGTCGACAAAGGAGAAGTCGCGGACCGAATCGGCAGACCGGCCTCCCAAGGCGTGTGCCCACTTCACCTCGGATCCTGCCACCGCCGCGATACTGATCGCCCGGCGCCAGTACAGATGCGCGTCGTGCTCCCAGGTGAATCCGATTCCGCCGAGCAACGTCACACATTCGAGGGCATTCTCGATGCCGACCGGCAGTGCAGCCAACGCAGCTTGAGCCGAGACAAGTTTCTGCTGATCCTCGTCGTGGTCCTCGGATCGAGCCGCATCCCATGCTGCGGCACAGGCAATCTCGGAGCGGACCAGCATCATGGCTGCCTTGTGCTGGACTGCCTGGAAGCTTCCGACCGGACGGCCGAACTGCTGACGGGACTTCACATAGTCGACCGCGGTGCGTAGCGCCCACCCGGCGATACCGCTCGCCTCCGCAGCCAACACCGTGTTGACGATCAGTTCGACTCGGTGGGCCTCGAGACCGTCGACGGTCAGCCCGTCATCGACCTGGTGATCGGTCAAGGTCAGTGTTCCGATCGATCGTGTCAGATCCACTCCGTCTTCGACCTCCACCGCAGCGGAAGGCAACGGTTCGAGCCGGAACCACAACTCGCCGTCTTCGCTGTTCGCCCGCACGAGAACGACATCAGCTCCGGGTAGACCTAGAGCTGGGTCGGCAGAACCGCTCACCGTCCACCCATCGTCGCTTCGAGCCGCGCGCAATCCCGCGCCCGTACAGACTGCTCCGGTTGCACCGGTGGCCAATTCGGTCAGCATTGCTTCCGCAGCCGAGCCTGCGGCTGTTGCGAGAATCCCACTCGCGATGACCGTCGGAACGTACGGTCCCGGATAGAGCGCATCACCCAATTGCTCGACTACCACTGCAAGTTCGGCAAGACCCGCCCCGTCACCACCGTACTGCTCCGGCAGGTGCACTGCGTGCAGGCCCTGACGGACCAACCCATCCCACGAGTCCGGCCGATCACCGGCGCCGTACCTCTTGACGTTGCTCCGCGTATCGGCGATGCCACCGAAGCGGTTCGCGAATGCGTCCACCGCTTCGGCCAGGTCACGGTGATCTTCGAGCAGGGGTAGTGCCATGGCAGGTTCCTCAATCTTCGGTTCTTGTCAGATGCGTTCGAGAATCAGGCAGGTGGTTGCGGCGGACGCGCAGATCGCGATCAGTGCGATGGACTTGTCCCGGCGCTCCAATTCGTCGATGACATTGGCCAACAGTCTGATTCCGGTTGCACCGGCCGGGTGGCCCAGTGCGATCGCGCCGCCGTTGACGTTCAGCAATTCGGGATCGACGCCGTGAACCTGCGCGAACGACATCGGTACCGAAGCAAATGCCTCGTTGACCTCGAACAGATCGATGTCGTCGATCGTCAGACCGGTGCGTCCGAGCACGATGTTTGCCGCGTCGACGGGACCGTCGAGCATGAACTCGGTGTCCCCCGCCGATGACGCACTGCGCCAGTATCTTTGCCCGTGGCCGCACGCCGAGTGCCTTGGCTCGATCCTCTGACATCAGCAGAGCTGCACTCGCACCGTCCGAGACCTGCGAAGACGTTCCAGCGGTGTGCAATCCGCCTTCTTGAACGGTACGCAGCTTCGCGAGCCCTTCGAGACTCGATTCGCGCAGACCCTGATCACGGTGAACCGGAGTGTCCGACCCTGGAACCACCACATCGATGATGTGCGAGTCGAAACGTCCTGCCTCCCAGGCTGCTGCGGCTCGCTGCTGCGAGCGCAGCCCGAAGGCGTCGAGATCCTCGCGGCTGAAACTGCGCTTGACAGCAATCCGATCGGCCGCGGTGTACTGGTCGACGGTATCGAGTGACCACGACTCCGGACGTGGTGTTCCCAGGCCGGTACCCACCTTGTACGTCAACGGAGCGCGGGACATTAATTCGACACCGCACGCCACACCCACGTCGACTGCACCGATGGCAATCTGCCCGGCAATCAACTGCACCGATTGCTGCGCTGTGCCGCACTGCGCGTCGATCGTGGTGCAGCCCGCTTTCAACGGAAGGCCCGCATGCATCCAGGACGTACGCACGATGTTTCCGAACTGCTCACCGAGAGGCGTCACACAGCCGCCGATGACCTGGTCGACTGCGCCAGGATCCACGCCGACCCGATCCAGCACGCCTTTCTGCGCGTAACCCAACAGTTCGGCCGCGTGGACTCCGGACAGCCATCCCTGACGCTTGCCGAACGGCGTTCGTGCTGCGTCCACGATGACGGGCTTCATGCCAACTCCTCGGTTCGTAGTGCCGTTCCGTCCAGACCGCGTACGGTCAGGGACCACTCGTCGATCAGGTCCAAGCTGACGCTCGAGCGCGCGGTGAACTCGGCGTCGCAATCACACAGCGCTGTGACCGCTTCCACCATTTCTTCCATAGATTCGACCTGATCCGGCCGGATAGTCTCACCGACCAGGACTCTTGCGCCCTCGCTGAGCACCGCCGCCCGCGGTTGAACCGTGTTGACACGCACCCCCTGGCCGTAGAGTTCCACGCCCATGCCGTTGCTGATCCTGTTGAGCGCTGCTTTGGACGCGCCGTACACGGTCATCGCGGATCCCGGTTCGACCCACGTGAACGGCGGACCCTGCCACGGTTTGACGGTGCCGCTGGACACGTTCACGATCCAGCCGTATCCGTTTGCCACCATCCCCGGCACCACGGCTTGCATCAGATCCAGCGGTGCGTGGACATTTGCGTCGAACATCAGACGTCGCCGACGGAGTGGGTAATCCGACAGCGGTTGATAGATCGCCGCTGCCGCGTTGTTCACCAGGATGTCGATAGTCCCGCCAAGCTTCTCGATCGCCAGCGGCACAACGGTGTCGCGCTGCTGCTCGTCAGTCAGATCTGCGACAACTATCTCGACTTTGGTTCCGTACTTGGCAATTCGAGCCGCAGTCTCTTCGAGACTGCCCGGCAGGGTTGCATGCGCGCCGAGCGTCCGGGCCACGAGAGCGACGTCGGCACCTTCCGCTGCCAGCCTCTCTGCGACGCCTGCACCGATTCCGCGGCTGGAACCGGTGACAAGCGCTCGGCGTCCTTCGAAGCGATTGGTCATGCTACTTCCACTTCGAGGCAAATCGATTGATGCTCTCCGCAATCCGAGCAACTTCGTCTTCGCGCAGGCCATGGCTCATGCCGAGCGTCATGCCGCGGGCAAAAACCGCGTCGGCTTCCGGCAAACCTTCGGCTGGCTGACGGAATTCGATGTTGTTCATCATCGGGTGACGAGTGACGTTGCCGCTCCACACAGTTCGTGTGTCGATGCCGTCGGCTTCGAGGGCTTCCTGTAGGTCGCTGCGTGTGAAGGGTGCATTCTCGTTGATCATCACCGGGTAGCACAGCCACGCGGTATCGAGCCCGTCGAGTTCTACCGGCGTCGTGAAGAATTCGGGGTGGGCGCCGTACGCCGCCGTAAAGGCAGCAAACGTGGCCTTGCGTGTCTTGTAGTTCTCCTCCAGCTTGTCGAGCTGCACGACGCCGTAGGCTGCGCCGAGTTCAGAGGGCTCGAAGTTCCACGACATGAGCTCGAAGATGAAATCGTTGTCGTAGTCGACACCGTCGAGTTCTTCGCGGAAAACTCGGCCGGACTTGTTGCTACCGAACAGGTTCGGCTCACTACGACGACCCCAGCGGCGGAGCAGTAGAGCCTTGTCACGGCTGGCTTCGTCGTCTACGCACACCATTCCACCGGTTCCCGCGCACGTGATGATGTGTGCCATCGAGAAACTGGTGACAACGATGTCCGCCCGGGAGCCGGTCGGAGTGCCGCGGAGCGTGGCGCCGATCGCGTCACACGAATCTTCGATCACCTTCAGTCCGTGGCGATCTGCAATGTCGCGGATGGCGTCCCAGTCCGGGCAGTTGCCGGCCAGGTTCGGCATCAGGATCGCACCGGTCTTCTCGCTGACCATGGCCTCGATCTTGGTGACGTCGACGTTGAATGTGTTGGGTTCCACGTCCACGAACACCGGCACCAGACCGGCACGCACGATCGGCGCGATGTCGGTGGAGAACGTCAACGGCGATGTGATGACCTCGCTGCCCGCAGGCAGTCCGAGCAGCTCGACAGCCAAGTACAGACCCGAGGATCCCGAGTTGCACATGACGCCGAACTTCTTGCCTGCCAACGCCGCGATACGTTCTTCCATCTCGAAGACGTTCTTGCCGATGCGCAATCCTTGATGCCCGCTGCGCAAGACGTCGACAACCGCCTGTATTTCTTCCTCGCCGTGGGTGGCTCTGGCGTAGGTGATCCGCTCGCTCATCTTGTTCCTGCTTTCTCGAATGGGCGGCAGATTCAGCGATCTGCCGAGAGGACGAGCGCACTGTGCGGGACGGGAGAGCCGCCGGTCACGAGCACGTTGTCCAGAGTTTTCGTGGGTTGGTTGGTGGAGGCGCCGCGGATCAGGCGAACACCTTCGGCAATACCGTTGACGCCGTGGATGTATCCCTCACCGAGTTGACCACCGTGGGTGTTGATCGGCAGGCGACCGTCCAGCTCGAGATTGCCGTCAGCGATGAAGTCTTTTGCCTCGCCCCGACCGCAAAATCCGTACTCCTCGAGTTGAAGCAGAACCATCGGGGTGAAAGCATCGTAGAGAATTGCGGCATCGATGTCGTCTGGCCCGATACCGGCCTGGTCCCACAGTTGGCGCGCGACCAGTTCGACTTCCGGCATACTGTCGATGTCGTCTCGGTAGTAGCTGCTCATCGAAATCTGTTGCGGACCTACACCTTGCGCGGCACCGCTGATGATCGCAGGTTTATGCGGGAGATCGCGGGCGCGCTCCGCGCTGACGATGACCAGTGCCTGTCCGCCGTCACTTTCCTGGCAGCAGTCGAGCAGGCGGATGGGGTCGGCGATCATGCGCGAGTTCTGATGATCCTCGATGGTGATCGGGCGTTCGTAGAACCAGGCCTTCGGGTTGTTCGCCGCATGCTTGCGCGAGAGAACCGAGATCTGGCCGAAGTCGGCGCTGGTTGCCCCGTACTTGTGCATGTACAGCTTGGCCAGGAAGGCTTCCTGCTGCGCCGGCGTCAGAAGCCCGTACGGGTTGATCCAGTTCCGATACTCCTGGTCCGTCGACGCGTTGTACGCAAAAGGTGGTGGCCCGGCGCCGAATCGGTGACCTGATCTTTCGTTGAAGGCACGGTAGACGACCACAACGTCGGCAACTCCGCTGGAGACGGCAAGCGCTGCTTGTTGAACCGGTGCACAGGCACCGCCGCCACCATGTGGAATACGACTGAAGAACGTCAGTTCCGGTATCCCCAGGGCGCGTGCGACCGCAATCTCGGGATTGTTCTCCATGGTGAACAGCGCAAATCCGTTCACCTCTTCTGCCTCGATGTGAGCGTCGTCGAGTGCGGCGATCACGGATTCGCACGCCAACTGCCATTCGCTGCGGCCGGAGTTCTTGGAGAACTCAGTGGCGCCGATCCCGGCGATGGCTGCTTGCCTCGAAAATCCTCGTGTCATGCGATTACCCTTTCCACCGGTTCGAGAGTCACGTCGGCCGTCACGTGTGTTCCGCGGGCGTTTTTCCCGAGAACCGTCACGGTGAGGGCCTGGCCGTCTATGGCGGTGACCTTGCCGGTGAATGTCATGGTGTCTCCGGGGAAGTTCGGAACACCAAGCCGTAGTGATGTTTTGACGATCCGTGATGCCGGGCCGGACCAGTCGGTGATGTAGCGGTCGATGAGCCCGTTGGTGGTGTTGATGCTCATGAAGATGTCGGGAGTTCCGCGATCCTGCGCCTTACCCGGATCGTGATGCACGTCCTCGAAATCCTGAGAAGAGATCGCCGTGGCCACGATCAGCGTTCGGTCCAACGGCAATTCGAGGCTGGGGAGAACCGAACCCACCTCGCAGTCAATCAGTTTCGTCATTCCACCGAACCCCGTCGCCTCAGTTGCGGCAGCATCTCGCCGTGAGCGTGCTCGGAGAAGGTCACTTCGAGTTCCATGCCGAATTCGAGTTCCTCGTGATCGATCCCCGCGATGTCGGCAACAAGTCGCGTGCCTTCTTCGAGATCGACGAGTCCGACGGCGAGCGGATACTCGAAAGCAGGATCCTGTGGGTGATGGATGACCGTGAAGCTGTGCAACATGCATTGCCGCGTGGATTCGACTGTGTCCCAACTGAACGAGCGGCATTCCGGGCACGCGGGCGCGGGTGGGTGGCGCAGTGTCTTGCAATCCGCACACCGTTGGATCTCAAGGCGACCCTCTTTGGCCGCAGCGAAGAAGAAATCGTTGTCGTCGGTGACGGTGAGTCTCGGAACAGCGGTGTTGCGGGAGCCAGTCTCGCTCATGCGATTACCTCCTGGGTGTCCGGCTGGGCATCTGGTTTGAACCTGAGCAATCGAAAACGCTCTTCGACCAGCGTCTTTCCGCCCTGGTCGACGTACTTCTTGAACAGAGTGATGAAGCACCCGTGACCGAGGGCAGTTTGTTTGAACGGCGAGATCGCTTCGATGGTGAAATGTGCGGTGACGCGATCTCCGGGGCTCAGCTCCGCGAAATACTCCTGCTCGACGTTGGTCGCGACAACGGACGTGTATCCGGCCTCGTCCAACAACGCCAGCAGTCGTGAATAGGCGAAGTCCTCGCAGGCTCCGTCGGCACGAAGTTGCTGGACCTGCCGATAACGTCGGTAACCCGCCATCACCCAGGTCGAAATCATGGCAGGCGGACAGACGACGTCTCGACGGCCGGTACTGCGGGCGGCCTCGGCGTCGACGTAGATCGGGTTGCGGTCGTCGTGCGCCTCGACCCAGTTGCGGATCATCGCCTCGTTGACCGCGTAGCGGGCGACCCGGGCTGGTTCGGCCTCTGCGCCGATGAAATTCGGAAATTGCGTCTGCAGGCTCTGCACTGAAATCCTCCGTGAACGAAAGTTGAGCAAGCGCTTGATTCTGAAGCTAGCATAGGAATCCGGAAGTGGAAACACGCGATCTCACCGACGAATTGGTTCGAGCCGGAGCCATCAGGCAGGATTGCGCTACGTTCGACGCCGGAAGCCCGGCACCCGTGAAACCCTGCCCTGAGCAGGACCGACAACCAGCGGAGATTTCAGTGGCATCACCAGATCGTCGGGAGAAAATCCTGGAGAGCTCAGCCGAGCTGTTTGCCAGGAAGGGTGTCGCGACCACGACCGTTCGCGAGATCGGCGATGCCGCTGGAGTGTTCTCGGGCAGCCTCTACCACTACTTCAAGTCGAAGAACGCGATAGTTGCCGAGCTCATGCGCGGCTTCATCACCGACATCCAGCTCCGCTTCGATCAGGTGGTGAAGACGGCAACCGGCCCCGAGGACGTCCTGCGCGGCCTGATCCGCGAGACGCTGATCGTCATCGAACTGCACCCGCACCCGACGGCGATCTACCAGAACGATCGGGCCTACCTACGCGACAACGATCTCCTGCAATCCGTCGACGGGCCTTCCCGCCAGGTCCGCGAGCATTGGATGAAAGCGATTGCCGAAGGTGTCGATCAGGGAATCTTCCGCAAAGACGTGGCCCCGGAGATTTTCTATCGATCGGTACGCGACACCCTGTGGTCGACAACGCATTGGCCGGACCGCCAGAAGTACACCACCGAAGAGTTCGCGGATCTGATGATCACGCTCTTCCTCTCGGGATTCAGGGTCGCGTGACGAGATCCGGCAGATCAATGTGTTTCGGGGTTAGCCCCTGCGGCAACAGGATCGACACTGCGAACACGACCACCGCGCAACCGGCGCACACCAGGTAGGCGACGGAGAATCCGGTCCACGACGTGGAATGTTCCGAACCGCTGATCACGAATGCCGCGAGGATGGTTGCCACCGTCGCACTGCAGATCGTGCTTCCGGACGTCCGCAGAAGTGAGTTCACCCCGTTGGCTGCCGCCAGTCGCTGACGAGGCACGGCAACCAGAATCAGCAGCGAGAGTGTGCTGTACACGATGGCGGTCCCGACTGCTGTGATACCCAGTGCCGCAACCACTCCCCACAGCGGCTTACCGGCAACTGCGTGAATCCCGTACCCTCCGGCAAGGAACACGGCACCGGTCAACATCGCGGTCCGTGAACCGAAGCGGTCGGTGATCCGCACCGCAACCGGCGAGAACAGCACCATCGCGATACTCGCCGGAATCTGGCAGAGCGCCGCCGCGATGATCGACAGCCCGTACCCGGCGCCCGGCCCCTTCATCCCCTGCAGCAGTTGCGTGGTGATCAGTGTATTCCCGAAAAATGCGAACCCGACCAGCAGAGCCGCCAGATGCGGGATCAACACCGCACGTTTCACGAGAGCACGGACGTCGACCAGCGGATTGACGTTGCGCCGCTGTTGAATTACCCAGAGCGTGAACAGCACCGCCGACGCAGCCAGCATGGAGATCACCGCTCCACTGGTCCATCCCCAACTCGATCCCTGAGTGATCGGCACCAGTAACGCGATCATCGCGGCGCTCAGACCGACAGCCCCGACTCCGTCGAATCTTCCCGACGGATTCGGCTCGGACTCTCGAATGAACAGCACCGCAGCAAGAGTCACGGACAGCCCGATGGCGGTGGTTACCCAGAACAGGACGTGCCAATTCGAGTACTGCGCGATCATCGCGGAAAACGGTATGCCCAAAGCGGTTCCGACGCCGAGCGTCGAACTCATCATGGCCACTGCGCCGTTGACCTTGTTGCGTGGCAATTCGTCACGCAGCATGGAGATTCCGATGGGGATGACCGCCGACCCGGCCCCCTGCAACGCTCTCGCGAAGATGAGGACTGCGATGTCCGACGACAGCGCACACAACATCGAGCCGAGAGTCATCATCGAGAAGGCAACGAGAAGCATCTTCTTCTTGCCGAACATGTCGGCGAGCCGGCCGAAGATGGGGGTGACCACCGCGCCGACCAGCAACGTGACGGTCACCAGCCAGGACACGGCCGTACGTCCAGCGCCTGTGAAGTGCGGCAACTCCGGCAGCAGTGGAACGATGACCGTCTGCAGAACAGCCTGGAACACTGCGGCGGCGACAACGATGGGGAACAGGAAGCGGGAGCGCGGCTGCGCGAGTCCCGCGTCGGAGGTGGTGACTGCAGGCGTGCCCGGCGGACGGTCGAGCGTCGTCACCCCACACCGCCTGTTCTCACTAGGTAAATATCCGTTCACCTACATTAGGTGAACGGATATTTACCTAGCAAGAATTGTGACGCCGCTCACCCGTCGAGCAGCTTTTGCACCAGCGGTGCGTACAGCGCAACCACCTCGTCCTGGGTGCCGGTGGCATGGCCGGCCATCATCCGTCGGCGCATGATCGCCACTCCGACCACCATCGACATCGCCAGTTCCGCGCGCAATCTCGCGTCGGGGCCGGACAGACGAGCGGCGAGGGTGTCGATCATCTGCGTCGAATAGTTCTCGCGCAGCTTGCGGTTGCTCTCTTCACTGACGCCGCTCATGAACAACAAGCTCATGGACAGCGGCTTGTACGACTCCAGCGGCTTGGTGAACAGCGAGACCATGCGCTCGCCGAGCGAGTCGTTCGGTGCGTCGAAGACCGTGACCGCCGCTGCCCGGAAGTCGACCAACTCGTCGTACAACTGCTCTTTGGAACCGAAGTACTTGATGATCAGCGGAGCGCTGACGCCTGCGTCTTCGGCGATGTCCTTGAGCGTGATTTCGCGGTACGGCCGAGTCGCGAATGCTTTCCCGGCCGACGCGATGATCTGCGCACGCGTCTGCTCGGACGTACGACGCACCTGCTGACCTTGCTCCGTGCCGCCCATCAAGCGTTCCGCGACAATTCGCGACGGCCGGACAATGCGCGACCCAACGTCAACTCGTCGGCGAATTCGAGATCGCCACCCATCGGAAGACCCGAAGCCAACCGAGACACCGTGAGCCCCGGAATGTCTCTCATCATGCGAACGAGATAGGTAGCTGTCGCCTCACCCTCCGTGTTGGGATCGGTGGCGATGATGACCTCGGACACGTCGACGCCGTCCTCCTGGTTTGCGATGCGAGCCAACAACTCCCGGATACGCAACTGGTCCGGCCCGATCCCCGAGAGTGGATTGAGCGCACCGCCGAGCACGTGATAGCGACCTTTGAACTCACGGGTGCGCTCGACAGCCTGGACGTCCTTCGGTTCCTCCACGACGCAGATCACCGTGCGATCGCGTCGTGCGTCGGCGCAGATGCGGCACTTCTCCTGATCGGACACAGTTCCGCACACCGTGCAGAACTGAACGCCGTCACGGATGCGCTGCAATGCATTTTTCAAACGGTCGATCTCGGGAGGCTCCACGGAGAGCAGGTGAAAAGCGATGCGTTGAGCGCTCTTCGGCCCGACTCCGGGAAGCTTCCCGAGTTCGTCGATCAGATCCTGAACCGGACCTTCGTACACGCGTTCTCGTTTCTAGAAGCCGGGGAGACCGGGAAGGCCTCCGCCGAGTCCGCCGGCCAACGGGCCGAGCTTCTCAGCAGCGACTTCCTGTGCCTTGCGCGAAGCGTCCTCGATCGCGCCGATCACCAGATCCTGCAGCGTCTCGACATCTTCGGGGTCGACGACCTTGGGATCGATCTGCAGACCGACAACCTCGCCGGTGCCCTTGACCGTGGCGACAACCAGTCCGCCACCGGCCTGACCGGTCACTTCGGCCTGAGCCATTTCCTGCTGCGCCGCCATCAATTGCTGCTGCATCTGCTGAGCCTGAGCCAACAGAGCAGACATGTCGGGTGCTCCACCTGGTTGCACGAGCGGTCCTTTCTACAGAGTTATCCCCACCAGCGTAGTCGGTGCGCGCTACCGTGAGCGGGTGCGCCGGAACCAGTCAGACACCGTAAAACCGTCAAGAGGGTCAAACATGGCATCACGTGTGTTCCGCTCGACCGCCCTCATTGCCGTAGTCGGGGCCGGGCTTCTGAGCGCCGCGTGCACGATTCCCACCGAGACTGCCGACGCCACGGCGCCCGAGGCCACGACTTCGGTCGAGGTGTCTCCGCTCAGCACTGTCGCCGCTGACATCCCCGCAGCGCTCACCGGCAAGGTCGTCTTCCTCGATCCCGGGCACAGCGGGGCGAACGACGACAGCATCAACACCCAGGTCCCCACGGGCCGCGGCGGCACCAAGAACTGCCAGACCACCGGCACCAATACCGATGCCGGGTTCCCCGAGCACACTTTCAACTGGGAAGTCGCTAGCCTGGTCAAGAGCGAGCTCGAAGGCCAAGGCGCAACTGTCGTCCTGAGTCGACCCGATGACGTCAGCGTCGGATCTTGCGTCGACGCACGTGCCGAGGCCGCCAATTCCTCCGGCGCCGACGTGGTGGTGAGCATTCACGCGGACGGCGCAGCAGCCGGGGCCGAAGGCTTCCACGTCTGCTACTCCGCGCCCCCGCTGAACACGGTGCAGGCCGGCCCGTCCGTCGCCTTTGCCGAAACCATGCGCGACTCACTCGTCACCGCCGGGCTCACCCCGTCGACATACATCGGTGACGACGGGTTGGCGCCACGCGCCGATCTGACGGGACTCAACCTGTCGCAGCGGCCGTCGATTCTGGTCGAACTCGGCAATATGCGTAATGCCGACGAGGCAGCGCGCATGACGAGCCCGGACGGTCAGCAGGACTATGCGTCCGCCGTCACCAGCGGAGTCACAGCCTTCCTGACAACCCCCTGATCCGGCTTCTGTGGAGAAGTTCCGCTTGTCCACAGGAAAGCCGGCACGGCCCCAATAGCCAGTTCGCCTGGCTACGGTTCAGCCATGGGGCCGATACTTCAGGTAGACATCGCTGCGTTGCAGCAACTTTCGGCTGATCTGTCTCGAATTGCGGATCAGATTTCAGGGATCGACTCCGCTGGCCCGATTTTCGAAGCCGCGACGAGCCTGGATTCGTCCGCTGTCATGGCTGTATCGACGGAGCATGCCAGCGTGATCGCCGACGCCTACCGGTACCTGGCTACGCAGTTGGGACTCATGGCGTCGGGAACCGCTGCCGCAGCACGTCTGTACGACACTGCTGAGGGCGAAGTTGCGTCCGAACTGCGCGGCGACCACTGATGCGGCCCAACATCTCTCAACTTCGCGCGTGGTCACCGGAGCAACTACGTGCCTGCGCTTCGAGACTGATCGACATCGACCGGCAGATCGAAGTTCTCGGCAATGACGCCGGACACAGCATCGACGCCGTCCGCGAATCCTGGCTGGGACAAGCGTCGAGCGCGGCGGCAGTGCAGTGGTCGGACATCTCGCTTTCCTCGGCTCGGCTGTCGATTGCGGTTCGCGTAGTTGCGGATCTGTATGGCGGAGCAGCCAATACGATTGGTTTGGCGCGAAAATCAATTCTGGACCTGGTCGAGGAGGCGACTCTCGAACACGGCTTGACGGTGTCAGACAGTGGAGCGGTATCGGCGCCTGAGACGAAGCAGCCGTGGAATCTGGCCGACGTCATGCAAGATTCCGAAAACGACACGGCTGCAGAGATTTTCCAGCAGAAGATTTCCACTGCATTGACGGCACTCGACGACGAAGACAACCGGGCCGCGACTGCTCTGGGTGAGGCATTCCGAGAGATCGGATCGCTCCTTGGCAATCGGCCTGATCGCCTCAACCGCACTGTCGTCGATATCCTCGATGGGAGGTCGACACTCCCCAGGACATCAACGGAGCTACATCGACTCTGGGAATCGCTCACTCCCGACGAGAAAGACGCGTTGGCGAGGTGGGATCCGTCCATCGGGAGCCACGACGGCCTTCCCGCTCTCGACCGGGACTACTACAACCGGCGGTACCTCGCTGCGCTCGAGCAGTTGCCGGATCGAACCGTAGCCGCCGAATATGCGGCCGTGCGCGGCGAACTTCGACCGGACACGTTCCTTCTCTCCGTCACGGATGCGCACGCCGTCGTGGCAGTCGGTAATCCCGATGCCGCCGGCAACGTCGCAACACTGGTCCCCGGAACCGGCTCCGGGCTATCGGGCGTCGGCGGCGATCTGCAACGAGCCAAGGCCATGTACGACGCGGCGGTCAGGGCGGCACCAACGGAAGCCACATCAGTGATCCTGTGGTCCGGATACGACGCTCCCCCAGGCATTCCCGACGCAGCCTCGGATCGCTACGCCAACTCCGCGGCGCCGAGGCTGGACAGCTTCCAGGACGGCTTACGCAGCTCGCATGACGGTCCGCCGTCGCACAACGTGGTGATCGGCCATTCCTACGGCAGCACCGTCGTCGGTGCCGCGACTACCCGTGGCGCTTCTCTCGACGTCGACGAACTGGTATTTGTCGCAAGCCCGGGAGTCGATGCCGAGCGTGTGAACGAACTGAGCCTGGACGGCGTCGACTCCTCCGAGATATCGCGTCGTGTTCATTCGACGACGGCCTTCTGGGATCCGGTCCAATTAATACCTAAGATCCTCGGAGTCCACGGATTCGACCCGTCGGATCCGGAATTCGGCGCGCAGGTATTCACCGGATCACCCGGGGAGCCTGGTTTCGGAGTTCACAGCGATTACTGGGAAAGCGGAAACCCCGCACTCACCGAGTTGGGGCAGATCATTACCGGCGCATGAAAGATGGCGCCGCACCGGTGAAGGTACGACGCCGTCTTTCGAGATGCAGAGTCAGTCAGACCAGTTCGCGCTTGAGGTTGTCCAGGACCTGGGCCTGGATGCGCTGCAGACCCTTCGGAGCGAAGGTGCGCTCGAAGAACCCGCCGATTCCGGTGGCACCCTGCCACTGGGTGAGCGTCGTCACCGTCGTTCCGGTGCCGTTGGGGGCAACGGTCCAGGTGGTGACGAGACTGGAGTTGGCGTCCTTCTCGGTGATGACGTTGCCGTCGACCGTCACTGTGGCCTTGACGTTGCGCGAGCGCTTTTCCGTCGCCTTGAGCGTCCACTGCGCGACGGTGCCGTCACCCTGGCCGCCTTCGACAACCTTGTAGTCGAGGTACTGCTCGGACAGGATCCGCGGGCGAACCGTCTCGTAGTCCGCGAGCGCCGCGAGCACCTTGTCGGGTGCTGCTGTGACGACTATCGAACTCATTGCATTGACCTGACCCATATGCCCTACGTCTCCTTGCTCGACCAACGCGGCTCGATGCCGCGAATGACTACCCGAATCCGCACCTCGAACTGCGCAGATATTCCTTTCCATACTGCCTGCTGCGCCCGGGTATCTCGACCATCTACCCATTCCATGTGAGCTGGTTCACCACTCGGAGCATTTACCGAGTTCGATTGCAACAACTCGATCAAATTCGGGCATTAATACCCCTCCGGATAGCTTGCACACGCAACTACCGATAGCGTCAGGGTGTGACTCTCTCGTTCAATGGGGTAGTTCAGAAGTTAGATCGAATCCGGACAAAGCAAGGCCCGGGTTCCGATGCTGCGCGTGAAATGGGGTTCGAGCAGCACAGAGAAGGCGTCGAACGCCTACTCGCGTCATACCGCGCCATTCCCGCCGATGCTTCTGTACGCCTGGCAAAGAAGACATCCAATTTGTTCCGCGCTCGCGCCAAGACGTCGGCCCCCGGCCTCGACGTCAGCGGTCTGGCCGGTGTCATCGCCGTCGATGCGCAGGCGCGCACCGCCGACGTCGCCGGCATGTGCACGTACGAGGACCTCGTCGACGCGACGCTGCCCTACGGGCTGGCGCCGTTGGTCGTGCCTCAGCTCAAGACCATCACCCTGGGCGGTGCGGTGACAGGCCTGGGCATCGAGTCCACCTCCTTCCGCAACGGCTTACCGCACGAGTCGGTACTCGAAATCGACGTACTGACCGGAAGCGGCGAGATCATCACCGCAACGCCGGACGGTGAACACGCCGAGCTTTTCTTCGGTTTCCCCAATTCCTATGGCACCCTTGGCTATTCGACGCGACTGAAGATCGCACTCGAACCCGTCGAGAAGTACGTCGCCTTGCGTCACGTGCGCTTCGATTCGCTGAAGAAGCTCGAAGAAACGATGGATCGCATCGTCACCGAGCGCGAGTACGACGGGATCGCCGTCGACTACCTCGACGGGGTGGTCTTCACCGATTCCGAGAGCTACCTCACACTCGGCGCGCAAACCGACGAGGAAGGCCCGGTCAGCGACTACACCGACCAGGACATCTTCTACCGGTCGATCCAGCATCCGTCACTCACACAGCCCAAGACGGACCGCTTGACCATTCGGGACTACCTGTGGCGCTGGGACACCGACTGGTTCTGGTGCTCACGGGCTTTCGGTGCACAGAACCCCAAGGTCAGGCGCTTCTGGCCCAAGCAGTACCTGCGCAGCAGCTTCTACTGGAAGCTGATCGCCCTCGACCACAAGTACGACATCGGAGATCGCCTCGAAAAGCGCAAGGGAAAGCCCCCGCGCGAACGCGTCGTCCAGGACGTCGAGGTACCCATCGAACGAACCGCGGACTTCGTCTCGTGGTTCCTCGAGGAAATTCCGATCGAACCACTGTGGTTGTGCCCGTTGCGCCTACGTGAGCCCAGCCCGGCCGCTGCCTCCGCATCGCGGCCGTGGCCCCTCTACCCCCTCGAACCCAAGCGCACCTACGTCAACATCGGCTTCTGGTCTTCGGTGCCGATCGTTCCCGGCGAGCGCGAGGGGGCAGCAAATCGACTGATCGAAGAAAAGGTCAGCGATTTCGACGGACACAAATCGCTCTACTCCGACTCCTACTACTCGAAGGAAGACTTCGAGGAGCTGTACTACGGCGGCGACCGGTACATCGGACTCAAGGAACGCTACGACCCGAAATCCCGTTTATTGGATCTATTCTCTAAGGCGGTGCAACGTAAATGACCACGTTTAAAGACTCCAAAAGCCAGGACAAGCTCTCCATCGCAGAGATTCTCGAGACGCTTTCCGACGGCATGCTGCCGCTAGGATTCACCGCGTACGACGGCAGCACCGCCGGCCCCGAAGATGCCGACTACGGACTGCACCTCAAGTCGACTCGCGGAACCACTTATCTCGCAACGGCTCCCGGCGACCTCGGCATGGCCCGCGCGTACGTCTCCGGCGATCTCGAAGCCGAGGGTGTCCACCCCGGTGATCCGTACGAGATTCTGCGCATCATGGGCGACGAACTCCACCTCAAGCGCCCGTCGGCACTGACTCTCGCCAGCATCACGCGCTCGCTGGGCTGGGATCTGTTGCGGCCCATCGCCCCGCCGCCCCAGGAACATCTCCCTCGCTGGCGTCGCGTTGCAGAAGGACTGCGTCACTCCAAGACTCGTGACGCCGAGGTCATCCACCATCACTACGACGTCTCCAACACCTTCTACGAGTACGTCCTCGGCCCGTCCATGACGTACACCTGCGCCGCCTATGACAATGCGGAGCAGACCCTCGAAGAAGCCCAGGAGAACAAGTACCGCCTGGTGTTCGAGAAGCTCGGACTTCAGAAGGGTGATCGACTTCTCGACATCGGCTGCGGCTGGGGCTCGATGGTTCGCTACGCGGCCAGGCGCGGCGTCAAGGTAATCGGCGTGACTCTCTCACGCGAACAGGCAGATTGGGCACAGAAGGCCATTGAAGACGAAGGTCTTGCCGATCTCGCGCAGGTCCGCTTCTCCGACTACCGCGACGTCGCGGAGACCGGATTCGACGCTGTGTCCTCGATCGGTCTGACCGAACACATCGGCGTCGGCAACTACCCGGCGTACTTCGAGTTCCTCAAGGGCAAGTTGCGCGAGGGTGGGCGTCTGCTCAACCACTGCATCACCCGTCCGGACAACCGAAGCGGCGCCAAGGCAGGCGGATTCATCGACCGGTACGTCTTCCCCGACGGGGAGCTCACCGGATCGGGTCGCATCATCTCCGAGATCCAGAACGTCGGTCTCGAGGTGCGGCATGAGGAGAACCTGCGCGAGCACTACGCACTGACACTCGCCGGATGGTGCCAGAATCTCGTCGACAACTGGGACGCCTGCGTCGCCGAGGTCGGCGAGGGAACCGCTCGCGTCTGGGGCCTGTACATGGCCGGCTCACGGCTCGGGTTCGAGCGCAATGTCGTTCAGCTGCACCAGGTTCTGGCTGTCAAGCTTGGCCCCAAGGGTGAGGCGCATGTGCCGCTTCGCCCGTGGTGGAAGGCCTAGGGGCACAGCCCCTGTGCGCCTTTTTGGTAGTCGGCACTACCAAAAAGGCGCACAGGTGCCGCATGCACCCGACTGCGTCCTCACCCAGCCTCCCCGCCGCAAGACCGTCTCCACTTCGTGTGCAACCTCGCATGGAGTCTTCATCACCTCGTCGAATCCGTAGACCAACCGCGGACGACCTGCCAGCTCTGCCGCATTGTCACGGCGGCGATCACGGAATGCCACCTCGGCCATGGAATGCGCCCACCGACCGTCGAGACGCACGATCAGCGGCACACCCACTTCGCTGTAATCGCAATCCTCGTACAGCGTGCGACCGTCGACGCGAACCGGTGATTGGCGTCTGGACGACGGCAACCCGTGTGCCTGCTCCACATCGACCGCATAGTGATATTCGAGCGATGACTGCACCCCGTCTGCCAGGAGTCGTACCGCATCGGAAAGCGCACTCTTGAATCGATGCGGTGTTCGTTCGTCAATCCGACGGCGCACATCGTTCAACGGAATTCGCGCATTTGTCACTGTGGTGATGAGCGAAACATAGGCGCTTCGCGCTGTGGATTCGGCAGTCGCAAGATCAATCGCGGTATCAGCCCGCGACGTTCGAGGTATGACTGACGGCACACCGATGTATCGGTGAGCTCGGGATCGGTGGACGACTACCCCGGGGTGAACCACGCCGCCCACTCTGACAAGCGCTCCTGACGTTCGCGCTGGAACTCGACGGATTGTCGCGGACTGACAGCGAGCGGACTTGCCATAGGGCACGGTGACATGGACTGGCTTGTCTGCGTCGATGCGACGCATTCCCCATTCCTCAGCTGCAGTGTCGTGGCTCAGAATCGCCTGCGGGCCACCGTAAAGCCAAGCGGCGTTCAGGATCATTTCTCTGGTCAGCGGGCCAGCGGTCACTGCATACACGCCTTGTAGGACGCGCTGCCATTCGCCGCGGTCCAGGAAGTTCCGCAGCGTGCCTCGGTTGTACCCGAATGACGAGAGTTGCTGTTGCCGTATCAGACCGGATTGCGCATCGAGAATCCGGAGAAACTCGCTTCCACCATGGGACGTAGTCATGGCACCAAGCGTCAGGTCGAACTCCGACAGGACTGACGTGAAATTCGCTGTCGAAGTTCGTCTGTGGATAACTCACAAATTGGGGAAAACCCCTGTGCGCCTTTTTGGTAGCAGCAACTACCAAAAAGGCGCACGGGGGGGCTATGCCTCTAGCGAAGCCGGCGGGTTGAACCGCGGGCCGTACTGCGCAGCGAGTTCCTTTGCGCGAGCAACGAAGCCGGCAGTGCCGCCCTCGTAGCCGACGATGAACTGGTGAACGCCACCGGTCCAGGCCGGGAACCCGATGCCCATGATGGAGCCGATGTTGGCGTCCGCCGTGGTGATCAGGACGTTCTCGTCGAAGCACTTCTGCGTCTCGATCGCCTCGATGAACAGCATGCGGTCGATGAGGTCCTGGATCGGGGCGTCGGAGGTTCCGGAGTTGAAGTTCTCGCGGAGTCCGGACCACAGGCCGGTGCGCTTGCCCTCTGTGTAATCGTAGAAGCCTGCTCCACCGAGCTTGCCCTTACGATCGAACTTCTCGACGAGGGTGTTGATGACCTCGCCGGCCGGATCTGCCGGCAGTTCCTTGCCTTCGGCCTTGGCCGCCTCGGCAGATTCCTTGCGGATCTTCTGCATGAGGGTGAGGTTGAGCTCGTCCGAAAGCTGAAGCGGCGCAGCCGGGTAACCAGCCTGCATACCTGCCTGCTCGATGGTGGCAGGCTCGACGCCCTCGGCGAGCATGCCGATGGCCTCGTTGATGAAGGTTCCGATGACACGTGAGGTGAAGAAGCCACGCGAGTCGTTGACCACGATCGGCGTCTTGCGGATTGCCTGGACGTAGTCGAACACGCGAGCCAGAGTCTCGTCGGAGGTCTTCTCACCGCGGATGATCTCCACCAGCGGCATCTTGTCGACGGGCGAGAAGAAGTGGATGCCGATGAAGTCTTCCTGACGCTTCACGCCGGTGGCGAGACCCGTGATGGGCAGCGTGGAGGTGTTCGAGCCCAGCAGTGCTTTGGGATCGACGATGTCCTCGATCTCTTGGAACACCTTGTGCTTGAGTTCCTGGCTCTCGAAGACGGCTTCGATGACGAAGTCGACGCCGGCGAAATCGGCCGGGTCAGCCGTCGGGGTGATCTTGGCGAGGAGTGCGTCGGACTTCTCCTGCGTGGTCTTGCCACGCGAGAGTGCCTTGGCCTCAATGCCTTCGGAGTACGCCTTGCCCTTGTTCGCAGCCTCGATGGTGACGTCCTTGAGGACGACGTCGAAGCCTGCCTTGGCGGAGACGTACGCGATGCCCGCGCCCATCATGCCTGCGCCGATGACGCCGACCTTCTTGATGGTGGACTTCTCGATGCCTGCCGGACGTGAACCGCCGCCGTTGATCGACTGCAGGTCGAAGAAGAACGCCTGAATCATGTTCTTCGCGACGCGGCCGGTCACGAGAGAGGTGAAGTAACGAGCCTCGATGAGCAGCGCGTTGTCGATGTCGACCTGCGAGCCCTCGACGGCTGCGGCCATGATGGCGCGCGGAGCCGGCATCGGAGCACCCTTGAGCTGCTTGCGCAGGTTCGCGGGGAATGCCGGAAGGTTGGCAGCGAATGCCGGAGTGGACGGGGTTCCGCCAGGGATCTTGTAGCCCTTGACATCCCACGGCTGAACGCCGCCTTCGGGGTTGGCCTTGATCCATGCCTTCGCGGCCGGAACCAGTTCCTCGACCGAGCCTACGACCTCGTCGATGAGGCCGACTTCCTTGGCCTGGACGGGTCCACGCTGCTGTCCCTGGAGCAGGACGCCCATGAGCGCGTTCTGCAGGCCGAGCATCCGCACGGTGCGAACGACGCCGCCGCCGCCTGGCAGCAGGCCGAGGGTGACCTCGGGCAGGCCGATCTTGACGCCCTTGACGTCCGCCGCGATGCGGTGGTGGGTCGCGAGAGCGATCTCGAGGCCGCCGCCGAGTGCCGCGCCGTTGATGGCGGCGACTACCGGCTTGCCGAGAGTTTCGAGGCGACGCAGGTCTGCCTTGATCTCGACGCTGTGGTTGTAGATCTCCTCGGCCTGCTCGGGGCCGACCTTGATCATGTTCTTGAGGTCACCACCTGCGAAGAAGGTCTTCTTGCCGGAGGTGATGACGGCACCGGTGATGGAGTCCTTCTCGGCGACCAGACGGTCGACGGTGGCCTTCATCGACGCGATGTACGCGTCGTTCATGGTGTTTGCGCCCTGGTTGGGATCGTTGATGGTGAGCACGACGATGCCGTCGGCGTCCTGGTCCCAGTTGATGATGTTCTGATCAGTCACTTTGATTGACTCCTGGTAAGCCTCGTTGGAAGGACGGACGCCGCGTCAGACGCGCTCGATGATGGTGGCAACGCCCATACCGCCGCCGATGCACAGGGTGATGAGGGCGCGCTTGCCGCCACGACGCTCGAGCTCGTCGACCATCGTTCCGGTGATCATCGCGCCGGTTGCTCCGAGGGGGTGGCCCATGGCGATTGCGCCGCCGTTGACGTTGAGCTTCTCGTCCGGGATGTTCAGGTCCTTCTGGAACTTCAGGACGACGGAGGCGAACGCCTCGTTGATCTCGAAGAGGTCGATGTCGTCGACGGTCAGGCCGGCAGCAGCCAGAACCTTCTTCGACGCCGGCGTCGGGCCGGTGAGCATGATGGTGGAGTCGGCTCCGCTGGTGGCGGTGGCGACGACGCGAGCGCGCGGCGTCAGACCCATGTCCTTGCCGGCCTGCTCGCTACCGACAAGCACGAGCGCAGCGCCGTCGACGATTCCCGAGCTGTTGCCACCGTGGTGAACGTGGTTGATCTTCTCGACCCAGTGGTACTTCTGCAGCGACACGGCGTCGAATCCGCCGATTTCACCGATCACACCGAATGCGGAAGCCAGGCCGGCGAGGTTCTCGGCCGTGGTGCCCGGACGCATGTGCTCGTCGTTGTCGAGGATGGTGATGCCGTTGATGTCCTTGACCGGTACTACCGACTTGGCGAAGTATCCGCCGGTCCACGCCTTGGCAGCGAGGTCCTGCGAGCGCACGGCGTATGCGTCGACGTCGTCACGCGAGAAGCCCTCGATGGTGGCGATGAGGTCTGCGCCGACGCCCTGCGGGACGAAGTAGTTGTCGTAGTTGGTGGCGGGGTCGAGCGCCCACGGTCCACCGTCGGATCCCATCGGAACGCGGGACATCGACTCGACGCCACCGGCGATCACCAGTTCGTCCCAGCCGGACCGGACCTTCTGAGCAGCCATGTTCACGGCTTCGAGACCGGAAGCGCAGAAACGGTTGAGCTGAACGCCGCCGACGGTGTCCGGCAGTCCCGCATCGTTGACTGCAACGCGGGCGATGTCCATTCCCTGATCGCCAACGGGGGTGACCACGCCCAGGATGAGGTCGGAGATCCGATCCTCGTCGAGGTCGGGAAAGCGCACGCGCAGTTCCTGGATCAGACCCGTGACCAGCGAGATCGGCTTGACCGAGTGCAACGACCCGGTCTTCTTGCCGCGGCCTCGCGGGGTACGGATGGCTTCATAAATGAATGCCTCTGTGGTCACTGTGAGGTGTTCCTTCCGTGTAATTCGTCGAACCGGTCTGCAGATCGTCCGCGCCACCTTCGGTGGTGGCGCATGGCCGAGGTACAGACCTCAGCCCCTTCACTGTAGAACGTGTTCCAAATTCATGGGAAGGACCGAAGCGATCCTGCTAGGTGACCAAGGTGATCCGGCGCGCGAACGCCTGCCCGTTTCGGTTCATTTCGAGTGCGCTTCCGTCAGCGCTCACGGCACGATGCGACAGGGCAGCATCATGTCGTGATCTTCGTGATCAAGTAGGGGCGTTGCCACACGTATCCCACTTGTCGGGCTCAGCTTTCGAGGCGGCGAGCCCCGAGAACGTCCTTGAGCAGCTCTTTAGCCACGTCTTCCGGGTCACGTCTGGCCGTCGGATCGGCGGGCTCAGCCGCCTCCGCGAACATTTCGTCCTCGTCCTCACGTGTCGCAGGCGGAGGAGTTGCCTCGTAGTCGACCTCGGGAGCGGGGGCCGGTCCAGGGTCTTCCGGGTAGTCAGGAGCCTCGGGCGGCGGAATGTCGTCCGAATCTCCACGCTGGGGCTGCGGAGCCTTGGGCTGCTGCGCTGCGCGTTCCTGACTGGGGCGCGAGAACCGCGGCGCAGCGGCAGGGCGAGTCGGAGCCTCTGACGCCTTGGGCGCGCTCGACCCGGCAGGCGCGGGCGGCGCACCTTCCTGGTACTCGACTTGCCAAGTGCCACCGAACATCTCGGCAAGGACCTCGCAGATGACCGCCGCGTTGTGCGGTTGCGTCACACGAGCACCCAGAACCGGTGAGCCGTGAGCGATGACCACGACATGACCACGCACGTCGTGAACCGTCGCAGCGGACAGCATGGCCGGAAGAACCTTGTTTCGCTCACCGACCTTGTTGCGCAAGGTGTTCCACGATTCACGAAGTGTCTCGACCGTAGGGCCGGCCGAGGCCGGCGCAACTTCTGCAGCCGCCGGCTCCTCGTACTCGGGCTCGGGCTCGTAGTCGGGTTCCGGCTCGGAAGGTCCGATCAGCTCTTCCGCTTCGACAGGAGCTGGAGCCGGTAGTTCAACCACTGGAGCTTCGACCACTCGAGCTTCGACGACCGGCGGTTCGGCAACGGGCGATTCAACGACCGGCGGTTCGGCAACGGGCGGCGCCACGATCTCGACAGCGGGAGGCTCGACGACTGGAACTTCCGCCACCGAAGGTTCGACGACAGGGGCCTCGACAACCGGCGGCGCCGCCGCGGGAGCAGTGGCGGCTGGTTCTGGTTGTGCCTCGGGCTCGGCCTTACGTTGGGAGGGCCGTTGGAACTTGGAAGCAATCTCCGGTTCGAGCGGCGGCACGGTCGGCGCCGACGCTACTGCGGCCCGTGCAGCAGGGGCAGTCGAGACTCCGGCAGCCGGAATACCCTGTTCCAGGCGCTCGAGCCGCTGCAGCACAGCCGACTCGGTGTCCGAGGCAGAGGGAAGCAGCATTCGCGCGCACATCACTTCGAGCAGCAGCCGCGGCGCCGTCGCCCCACGCATTTCACTGAGACCGGCATGGACGGTCTCGGCGAAACGGGTGAGCGTGGCCGGACCGACTCGCTGAATCTGCTCACGCATCGTGACCAGCTCCGCCTCGGGTGCGTCGACCAACCCTCGTTCGCTGGCGTCGGAAACCGCCTGCATCAATATGAGATCACGCAGACGTTCGAGCAGATCGAGCGCGAATCGGCGTGGGTCGTGACCGGCGTCCATCACGCGGTCGACGGTGCCGAACAAGGCGGCTCCGTCACTGGCGGACAGAGCATCGACTGCTTCGTCGATGAGCGCGACGTCGGTGACTCCGAGAAGAGAGAGCGCGCGCGGGTACGTGACACCTTCTTCGCCGGCTCCCGCGAGCAGCTGATCGAGGACACTCAACGAGTCACGAGGCGAACCGCCGCCGGCCTTGATGACCAGCGGATATACGGCGGGCTCGACCGGTACGCCCTCTTGGGCGCAGATCTTCTCAAGGAGTCCGCGCATGGTCGACGGCGCCAACAGGCGGAACGGGTAATGGTGCGTACGCGAGCGAATGGTGGGGAGAACCTTTTCGGGTTCCGTCGTCGCAAAGATGAAGATGAGGTGTTCCGGCGGCTCTTCGACGATCTTGAGCAGCGCGTTGAAGCCCGCCGCCGTCACCATGTGCGCCTCGTCGATGATGAAGACGCGGTAGCGAGAAGCGGCGGGTGCGTGGAACGCCTTGTCTCGGAGTTCTCGCGTGTCGTCGACACCACCGTGACTTGCGGCGTCGAGTTCGGTCACGTCCAGGTTGCCTGTACCGCCCGGGCCCAGCGAAACGCACGAGTCGCACACATTGCACGGCGTCGACGTCGGGCCCTGCTCACAGTTCAGCGAACGCGCAAGGATGCGCGCCGACGACGTCTTTCCACAGCCACGTGGGCCGGAAAAGAGATAGGCATGGTTGATGCGTCCGGTGTCGAGAGCCGTGCTGAGCGGTGCGGTGACATGCTCCTGCCCCACCACCTCGGCGAAGGACGCGGGTCGATACTTCCGGTACAGGGCCACGCGCAAAGACTACCGGCGACCCACGACAGGTGGTCCGGTGCGGGTGCAACGCCGAGTTCTCCCGAAACATGTTCGCAACACAATCGCAGTGCGTAGGAAACCGCACGCACGCATCGTGGGTTCCGTGCATGCGGGCTGGTCCGTGTGCGTGAGGAGAAAACTGTGCCCGCCACCATCGATGCCGGAGCAACTGCCTGGTTGCTCGTCAGTACTGCACTGGTACTTCTGATGACGCCAGGACTCGCACTGTTCTACGGCGGCATGGTCCGCTCGACCGGCGTCCTCAACATGATCATGATGAGCTTCGTCTCGATCGCGCTCGTCACTGTTGCCTGGTTGTTCGTGGGTTACAGCCTCGTCTTCGGCGACGATCACGGCGGCATCATCGGTGGACTCGAGCACGTCGGAATGGCGGGCATCGACCCGTCGACCGTGCACGGGAACGTTCCGGAAGTGTTGTTCGCAACCTTCCAATTGACGTTCGCGATCCTTACTGCAGCACTCATCAGTGGTGCGATCGCCGACCGAGCGAAGTTCTCCGCCTGGATGATCTTCGTCCCCATCTGGTCCTTGCTCGTCTACGTCCCCGTCGCTCACTGGGTGTGGAATCCGCAGGGATGGCTCGCCCAGATGGGAGCACTCGACTATGCCGGTGGCCTCGTGGTCGAGATCGTGTCCGGAGCGTCGGGTCTGGCATTGGCCCTGGTCCTCGGCCAGCGGATGGGTTTCAAGGCCGAGTCGATGCGTCCGCACAATCTGCCGTTCGTCCTGCTCGGCGTCGGCCTGCTCTGGTTCGGTTGGTTCGGATTCAACGCCGGGTCGGCCCTTGCGGCCGACGGTATGGCCTCGCAGATCTTCCTCAACACCCTCGTCGCCGGTTGCACCGGACTACTCGGCTGGCTGTTCGTCGAACAGAACCGTGACGGACACCCCACAACGTTCGGCGCGGCCTCGGGCGTCGTCGCCGGTCTGGTCGCGATCACCCCGTCGTGTGGAACGGTGAACATGTTCGGCGCGCTGGTCATCGGCCTGATCGCGGGCATCGTCTGCTCGTACGCCGTGGGATGGAAGCACAAGCTCGGCTACGACGACTCCCTCGACGTCGTCGGCGTGCACCTCGTCGGTGGAATCGTCGGCTCGTTGCTGATCGGACTCCTCGCGACAGCCGTGATGACGGGCGGTCCGGAAGGCTTGTTCTTCGGCGGTGGGTTCGCTCAGTTAGGTAAGCAGTTCGTCGGTGTCGTTGTGGTCGCTCTCTATGCCTTCGGAGTGACCTACGGTCTCGGAAAGCTCATCGACAAGACCTTCGGCTTCCGCATTTCGCGTGAAGACGAGGCCCGCGGAATCGACGTTGCCCTGCACGCGGAGTCCGCCTACGAGCACGGAGTCCTCGGCCACGGTCCGATCGGCGGACAGAACCCGAGCCCGTTCCTCCAGCGTCAGCGTGAGGATCGCGAAAAGCGCGAACGCGAAGACCGGTGATCTATTTCGCCTTCGCCGCAGCCTTTGCTGCCTTCTTGAACTCGCGGACCTCGAGCAGAGATTGCTCATCGACGACGTCCGCGATGGACCGCCTGGAGCCCTCGAGCCCGTAGTCGCCGGCCGCTTCGCGCCAACCCTTCGGCTCGACGCCGATCTGCTTGCCGAGCAATGCAACGAAGATCCGGGCCTTCTGATCCCCGTAACCGGGCAGAGCCTTGAGCCGCTTCAGCACTTCCTTGCCATCAGGGTTTCCCGCAGTCCAGATCGCCGCGGTGTCGCCATCGTAGTTCTCGACGATGAACTGGCACATAAGCTGGATACGCTCGCCCATCGACTTGGGGAATCGGTGCACAGCCGGGGGCTCCGCACAGATCGCGATGAACTCGTCGGTGTCCATGTCGGCGAATCGCCTGACATCGATGCCGCCGAGCCGATCCGCCAGCTTCTTCGGACCGAGGAAGGCGGTTTCCATCGGAACCTGTTGATCGAGAAGCATTCCGATCAACAACGCCAACGGGTCCTCGGCCAGGAGGGCATCAGCTTCGGGGTCACCGACAAGGTTCAGATGAAGTGCCATGAGTCCGATACTGCCACGTCAGGCAGCAGTTGTGACCGACGCCGGGGCATCCTGCGCCGGAATCTTCCACTTCTTCCAGCCGAACAGAACCAACGTCGACACCGCGGCAAGCGTGAAGACCCAGAGGTAGACGCCGACGGTCGGAATCCGCAGAAAATCGGGCGGCACGAACATGAACAGGCCCATTCCGACAAAGCGATCCGTACCCGGAATGACCGACGGGTCCCACCAAGTGTGAGACCAGTTCAAGACTGGGAGCAGGAAAACGAACGGCGCCACCCACGCCCAGCGCTTCTTCGACACCATCGCGTAGTGCGCGGCGAGGACGACCAGCGGGACGAACCACACCCAGTGATGACCCCACGAGAACGGCGAGACAGTGGTCGCAGTCAACCCCGTCATGGTGAGGCCGAGCAATTTCTGGCCGTGCCGGTGAGCAATCCACGCGGCACCGAGTCCGAGGCATACTGCCAGCGCACTGAAGACGAGGACCAGGACCCGCGACGGCGTCGGAGTGTGAGAGAGCTGAGCGATCAAACCGGACACGGACTGGTTGCTCGGGGCATCCGTCGGTCCGACGCGTTCGCTGTCGACAAGAGTGCCGGTCCAGTACTTGTATGCGTCGTTGTAGATCACGACGAAGCCGATCGCAACGGTCGCTGCGAACGTCACGACGGCCGTCACCAACGCACGCCATTGACGAGTGATGAACAGGTATGCCCAGAAGAAGGCCGGAGTCAGCTTCACACCGGCGGCAATGCCGGCTCCGATTCCTCGGAGGCGACTCTTCTCGTCCCGGCCGAGGTCCCACACGATCAGCAGCAGCAGGAAGATGTTGATCTGCCCGAGCCAGAGCGTCGTACGTATCGGTTCCATGAACAGGAAGATCGTGGTCGCCAACGCACTCACGGCGTACGCCTTCGCGTCGAGTCGATAGCCGAGGTACTTCCAGCACAACACGATCACGGTGAACAATGCCGCGATGTTCAAACCCGTCCAGACGACAATCGCCTGTTTGAGCGAGAGCACCGCCCACACCGTGAACAGCAAAGCCGCAAACGGGGTGTACGTGAACATCATTCCTTGCAGAACCGGTCCGTCGTACAACGGAAGGCCCTGAACCACGACACTGCCGCCATGACGGTAGACGTCGAGGTCGAGGAAGTTTTCGAAGATTCCCCAGTACCGCGTGTTCATCGGGACAGCAAACAGAACCATCAGAACGGATGCGACGGCCAGGACACCGAGCACAGAAAATCCGAGAACACCGACACGGAGGCTGCGTCGCGGAATGGGTGTTTCGATGACCGACCCTGAATTCACGGTGTGCGCCTCGAAAGAAGGCCCATCCGAAGCGTTGATCGCGCCCGCCATTACAACCTCCGGGATTTACACCCTATGTCGGGAATTGATGCTCCGAACGGTACAAGACGAGACCACAAGTACCGACCGGGCACGCCACTTCGAGAACTCAGATCTCGGAGAGACGCGATTCGGTGGCTGCGAGCAGGACACACGTAGCCACGCCGTCCATGGCGACTTCGAGTTCAGCCGTGGACGGGAAGCTGGGGGCCAACCGGATGTTCCGGTCATCCGGATCCGTGCTGTACGGGAAAGCCGAACCGGCAGCGGTGAGGGCGATACCCGCGTTCTTCGCCAGTTCGATGACCCGCTTGGCCGTGCCGTCGACCACGTCGAGGCTGATGAAGTATCCGCCCTTCGGCTCGGTCCAGGAGGCGACCTTCGACGCACCGAGACGATCCTCGAGGATCCTCAGTACGAGCTCGAACTTGGGCGCCAGGAACGCGCGATGCTTCTCCATGTGCGCACGAACCCCGTCTGCATTGCCGAAGAAACGCAGGTGGCGAAGCTGATTGACCTTGTCCGGTCCAATGCTTTTCTTGCCGAGGAACTTCTGGTACCAGGCAAGGTTTTCCGCCGAGCTACCGAAGAAGCTCACACCCGCGCCGGCAAAAGTGATCTTGGACGTCGACGCGAACACGAGCGGACGGTTGGGGTGTCCGGCCTCCGCTGCCATCGAGAGAATGTCGTAGGAAGGCGCGGTCTCGCCGACAAGCGGATGCACGGCATACGCGTTGTCCCAGTACAGGCGGAAGTCGGGCGCGGCGGCCGGCATCGACGCGAGCGTCCGGACAATTTCTTCGGAGTACACGGCGCCGGTGGGGTTCGCGTAAACCGGAACCGCCCACATGCCCTTGATCTGCGGATCTGACGCAACAAGTTCGGCGATCTTGACGACATCCGGGCCGTCGTGGTTCATCGGTACCGCGATCATCTCGATGCCGAGGGACTCGGTGATCGCGAAGTGGCGGTCATAGCCCGGTGCGGGGCAGAGAAACTTGATCTTCTCTTCCTGTGCCCACGGCCGGGCCGAATCCGGTGTGCCATGAAGCAGTGAGAACACGACGTTGTCGTGCATGATCTCGAGGCTCGCGTTGTTGCCGGCGAGAAGGTTCGCAACGGGGATACCCAGCAGCTCGCCGAAGATGGCGCGCAGTTCCGGCAAACCGGTGAGTCCACCGTAGTTACGGCAGTCGGTTCCGCTTCCGTCTCGAAAATCACCGTCGCCGGGCAGCGTCAGCAGCTCTGCGGAAAGGTCGAGTTGTTCCGGGGAAGGCTTACCGCGGGTCAGATCGAGTGCGAGCTTCTGCGCCTGGAGCTGCGTGTACTTCGCGCTCTGGCTCTCATGCTCGGAGGTGAGTTCTTCATGGCTCATCAACCCGATCTGGGTTTGGATAGGCATCCGGAGCGGCCTTTCACCGACGAGGCGGGGTCGGGTATGTGAAAAAATAGAGGACCCCGCGCACCCGGCAGAGCCCGTTGACCCTTGCTGCCTTCCGGCCCTGGGGGAGTTCACAGGATGCGCGCCGCGCGGGATCCAATGAACAGTGTAGACGGCTTTCGTCGGCCGCTGCACACCACCTACCGGGGTGGAGATGCAAACCCTGGGATCCACCAGTTCTTCGCAGGTCAGGTACCCGTTTAACGCTTCACGCTCGCGATTGGGTATGCTGCTCCACGGAGGATTCGCCTAGTGGCCTATGGCGCTCGCCTGGAACGCGGGTTGGGTTAACGCCCTCAGGGGTTCAAATCCCCTATCCTCCGCCAGGGAAGTCCCCGACCAGTTTTGGTCGGGGACTTTTTCTTTGCCGCGAAGCATCGCCAAGCCGCGCTACTGTCGCCAAATGCCTCCCTCGACGACTGGCCGCGTCATCGCAGCAGGTACCGGCCTTGCGCTGAGTGCACTTGTCGACGCACCCGTGAAAAAGTGGATGCCTCGCTACCGAACGCCGTCGTACGCCGCCGGCCTCATTGTTGCGGCGGCCGTTTATCCAGTGGCTCGACAGGGACAAGCCCGGTTGGGGAGCACGATCGACGTCTCCATTCCCACCCGCGAATGGAGTGCAGTGGCCGCAACTTTTGCGGTCCTTTTCGGCGCACTTGTTCTGACGTCGAGTTCCGCACGGCGACTGGTTGCAGCAAGCTGGGCCATCCATCCGATTTTCGACCTACTTCACGAGCGTGGTCCGGACTCACGCCTGCCGGATTGGTACCCCGCAATATGCGCGGGATACGACCTCGGCGTCGCTGGGCTTCTTGCTGTCGAACCACGCAATATCGTTTGACAGACGCACGAACCCGAGGACACACTCCGTCCAACCCAACAATCGGGAGTACGCGTGATTGCCGGCCAGACCAATCTGCTCGCGGATTGCAGCAGTTGCTTCGGCCTGTGCTGTGTCGCACTCCCCTTTTCCAAGTCCTCCGACTTCGCAACCAACAAGAATGCCGGCGACCCCTGCAAGAACCTGCAGCAGGATTTCCGTTGCGGCATTCACACCGGATTGCGAAAGAAGGGCTTCACCGGTTGCACCGTCTACGACTGTTTCGGTGCGGGACAGAAGGTTTCACAGCAGACCTACGACGGCATCAGCTGGCGTGATGCCCCGGAGACCGCGTCAGACATGTTCGAAACCTTCCCTGTCGTACGCCAGTTGCACGAACTGCTCTGGTATCTCGCCGAAGCCCGCTCGCTGAAGCAAACCCACTCGATACGGAAGGAACTCGACGCAGTACTCGTGGAGACGGAAAACCTGACCAACGGCACGCCTTCGCAAATCCAAGCCGTCGACGTCTCAGCACACCGAGCGGCAGTCAACACACTGCTCTTGCAGACGAGTGACCTTGTGCGCTCCCCTGTCTCGGGCAAGAAGGGGCGCAAACTCGACCACCGCGGCGCGGACCTCATCGGAGCCAAGTTTCGTGGTTCCGATCTACGTGGTGCCAACTTTCGCGGGAGTTATCTGATCGGTGCAGACCTCCGAGACTGCGAACTCGATCGAGCCGATCTGATCGGTGCAGACTTACGCGGCACCGACATTCGTGGCGCGAAACTCCGCGGCAGTATCTTTCTCACTCAGTTCCAGATCAACGCGGCGATCGGCGATTCGGCTACCACGCTTCCCGATTCGCTGACCCGCCCCAGCCACTGGGCCTGAGCCCGACTGTCAACTCCGTCGACGGAGAACCACCTTGTTGGCTTCGGGATCGACGGACACCCACGGCGGGTCAACGTCGGTTCCGTCCTCGCGATACATCAACGTACTCTGCCGTTGCTCGAATTCGTGGTGCTTGGAGCCCTGAAACAGCGCAGCGACCTCGCGAACAGAGTGCCCATGAAAAAAGTTTAGCGACGAACGCCGCTCGTTCCCGCAACTTTCGATCGGCCACTTTATGTCTGGTCCCGCGGTCGATGATCTGCCACAATGCAAGCCGTTACGACTAGTAACACCTTCGGGGGGAGGATTTCGCGTGAGCTTGATACTTGCAGCTACCGATCGTTCGTATCTTGTCCAGACACTCGGTACCGAATTAGTACATTTCGGGCACCAGATACAGCTCGTCCGCACTGGGCGCCGCCTACTCGACGACCTGGACACCGATAGTTTCGATATTGCCGTGATCGACCTTCTGTTGCCGGACATCGACGGCTACGAGATCGCACGACAGATCCGCCTGCGCAGTTCGATGCCGATCATGATGTTGGTGGACAGCCGTGAGGACATCGACGAAGCACCACACCGCGCCGTCTCGGACTTTGTACTGAGTCCGATCGATTCTCAGGCGCTCGATCTTCGGGTCACCGCGATCCTTCGCGAAACCGCACATCCGAGTGCCGGCAAACACCAACGTCACGGTGATTTGCTCCTCGATCGACGTGCGATGACGGCGACGATGGGCGGAAAGCTGCTGGTCCTCAGTCGGACCGAATGGCGAGTACTCCTGGAACTGTCGAGCGAGCCTGGGCGTGTGTACTCGCGTGATCACCTGATCCGAAGCGTCTGGGGTTCCGCCCACGAAAAGACGCGTGCGGTCGACGCGACGATTCTCAGCCTGCGGTCCAAACTCGAATCCGATCCCGCGAAACCGAAATACATCAAAACCATCCGGGGGTTCGGATACCGCTTCGGCCCGGTCGACTGAACTCGCCTTCGTGTCGGTGACGCTCGATAAGCTCTTGTCATGGGTTGGTACACACCACAATCGGTCGCCCCGGATCTCTCCGACATCCTGGTGTGCGGCTGGACGGCGTGTGCAGAAGGCGAGCACCTCCTCGTGCCCGATGCCTGCATGGACGTGCTGTGGATACGTGGCGTCGGCATCCGCGTCTGCGGCCCGGAAACCGCTGCGTGGTCGTTCACTCTTCCGCCGGGAACACGCTCCGTGGGTGTTCGATTCCGCCCTGGATCAGCCTCGCCCATGCTGCGAACTTCGGCGTCCGAGCTTCGGGACTCTCGCGCGGACCTCAGCAATGTAACCGACGCACGTACAGAACGAATACTGTTGAACCGCTTGGAAAATTCCGAAGACCACGAACAGGTCTCCATCCTCGAAGATGCTGTTCGAAGTTGGGCAAATTCGAGTTTCCGTCACGATCCGGTGATCAACCATGTTCGCACCGCACTGTCCGAACATTCGTGGAATGTCAGCTCTCTCGCCGACGCCGCCGCACTGACGTCACGCCAACTCCAGCGTCGTTGCAACGACGCCTTCGGATACGGTCCTGCGACTCTGCGCGCGATCTTGCGTCTCCAGCGCTTCATGGCACTCGCTCGCAGTCGACCCGCGTTGGGACTCGCTGAATCCGCTGCCCACTGCGGATTCAGCGATCAGGCCCACTTGACGCGTGAATGCCGCCGAATCTCGTCGCTGACCCCGGCGGCTCTGCTCCGAACCCAAGCCCCCGACTGGCACGGGTCGGATACCGTCGTCGCGCTGGCCGAGGGAGACGCGGTCGCATAGTCGCGACCGTCGTCCCCTGGCCGTCACTTTTGACTGAAAAGTGTCCTGGCCGACCACAGGCCGCCGAGGGAAAGAACTGCGACCGTCATGTAGTAGTAGCTCGGAGCGTCGAGCGAGCCTGTTGTACTGATCAACCAGGTCAAGACCAACGGCGCGATTCCGCCGAGCAGGGTCACGCCGAGGTTGTACGACAAAGACATCCCGGTAGCGCGAATCTCCGCAGGAAACAGCGAACTCATCAAGGCAGGCAACGGGCCGAAGGCGAACGCCATGATGACGCCCAGGACTGAAACAACCAGGACGAGCGTCAGAGTCGACGGGTGATCGACCATCAATTTGAAGAGCGGCCAGGCCAAGACGATTGCCGCGACGGCGGCCCAGGTCATGACTCTCGCAGGCCCGACCCGGTCTGCAAGATGACCGATCAACGGCACAGTGATCAAGGTGACCAGTCCG
The DNA here is from genome assembly GCF_053470465.1 of Rhodococcus sp. GB-02. NCBI lineage: Bacteria > Bacillati > Actinomycetota > Actinomycetes > Mycobacteriales > Nocardiaceae > Rhodococcus > Rhodococcus sp. GB-02. The sequence continues at coordinate 731,920 of NZ_JBPUKE010000001.1, read as the reverse complement.
GCGACGATACCGCCGAGATAGCCGGCAGAGGCGGATACTCCGAGATTCTTCACGGCAAACGTCGGCATGTACAAGATGAGATAGATCGAGATAGTCGCGACGCCGACTACTGCGGCACCGGTGAGCACCCGGCCGAGATGCCTGGTCAGCGTCGTCTTCAGGGGGGCTCTATCCGGGACGCTCGTCTTGAAATCGTCCGTTTCGTCGAGCTTGGCACGGATGTAGAGACCGACCGGGCCGACGATGATGCCGAAGAAGAACGGAACGCGCCAGCCCCACGAGTAAAGCGCTTCATGCGAGAGATGGGTGTTGAGCACGTATCCGAACAACGATGCCAGGAACACCGAGGCACCTTGGCTCGCTACCTGCCAGGAAGAGTAGAACGCCTTCTTGTGTGGCGCAGTTTCCACGAGGAATGTTGTGGCAGTACCGAATTCGCCACCGGCGGAGAATCCTTGAATGAGCCGTGAAACCAGGATGACGACGCCGGCCCACGGACCGATCATCGAGGTCGTCGGCGCCACGGCCATGATGAGCGTGCCGATCATCATCAGCATCATCGTCAACGTCAAGGCGTTCTTGCGCCCGCGACGGTCGGCGTAGCTGCCGAGAACCATCCCGCCCAGTGGCCGGATGACGTACGAGATTGCGAACGTCGCAAACGTCAGTATCAATCCGAGTGTGTTGTCGCCACCGGGAAAGAAGTTATGGGCGATGACCACTGCGAATGACGCGTAGACGATGACGTCGAACCACTCGAGCGCGGCGCCGAGTGAGCTGCTGATCACCGCCTTGCGAGCAGCGGCCAGGCGTTCCGGAGTGACAGTTCCGGAGGTTGGCGTAGTTGCCGTGGACATAGGTTTCCTTAGGGGATTAGGGGGTGGATCAGGCGCGGGCGTGAGCGATGACGCTCCGAACGAACTGCTCGCACTGTGCCAATTGGTCAAGTGTCACGTACTCGTCGGGTGCATGAGCCTGCGTGATACTTCCCGGACCGCACACAACCGTAGGGACACCGATACTCGCGAACATGCCGGCCTCGGTGGCGTAGGCGACCTTTTCGTCCGTGGGCCGACCGCCCCATTGTTCTACCAGTGCAGCCGCCGAAGCATTCGCATCCGTCTCCAGCGGAGGAACCGAGGCCGAGACGTGCATCGTCACGGAGGCCGACGGATTTTCTTCCCGCATCAATGTTTCGATCCGATTAGCCTCGGCGGCAAAGCGTTCGAGCAGATCCTCGGCTCCTGCTGTGCTGATACTCCTGAACTCGAAAGTGATGGAGCAATCCTCGGGCACTGTGTTGACTGCTATTCCGCCGGATACGAGATTGACCGAGCATGTTGTCCAGGCCACGTCGAATGCGTCGTCGTACGGGCCGGACGCACGGAGCTCGTCGGCCACGCTTCTGACGAATCGAATCAACTCGGCGCCGTATTCGATTGCGTTCACTCCTTGTGGAGTGAGCGACGAGTGAGCCGAAACGCCCTGCAGATCAACACGTATGACGTTCATCGACTTGTGCGCGCGAATGACTCGCATCTCCGACGGCTCTCCGACAATGCACACCTCAGGTCGCAGGCCCCGGGTACCGATCTCCTCGACCAATCCGTCAGCACCGATGCAGCCGACTTCCTCGTCGTAGGAGAATGCGAAGTGAATCGGCTTCGCCAGCGGCCGAGCAACGATGTCGGGGATCGCCGCGACAACGATCCCGATGAACGACTTCATGTCGCACGTGCCGCGTCCGTACAGACTTCCGTCGCGAATTTCGGGGGCGAAAGGGTCGCTGCTCCAGTCTTGATCGTCGACCGGCACAACGTCTGTGTGGCCGGAGAACATCACACCACCGGAAGTACTTCCGTCAGGAGGCGTGAACGTGGCCAACAAGTTGAGCTTCGTTCCCCCGTCATCGGGAACAAGTATCGGCTCAACGCCGTGGCGACGTAGTTCCGCAGCGACGAGATCGATCAACGGTCGATTGCTCAGGGCACTCGTCGTATCGATACCGATAAGGCGCTTCACCCACTCGAGGCTTCTCTCGGTCGGAACGGCGGACAACGTGGTGGACGGCATCAGGATTCTCCTCTCACAGCAGGAACACGGCGGGCACTCGCCGCCGCGTTCTGCCCTTCGAGCATGAATGAAGTGATCCCAGACACAATGAAGATGCACGATACTTGCATGATGATCGAACAAACGCAGGATTCCGCCGTGCTCGACGACGTTGACCTCGCCCTGATCAATTGCCTGCAACTCAACCCGCGAGCGTCGTGGCGCACGGTTGGTGACGCGCTCAAAGTCGATCCGGTCACCGTCGCGCGGCGCTGGCAGCGACTACAGGACTCCGGCACAGCCTGGGTCTCCGCGAGGGCAACCGGCCACGGCCGTCCGGAATCGTGTCTGGCATTCGTGGAAGTCGACTGCACGACTTCGCACGCCTTGGCGATTGCCGAACGACTCGCCCTCTGGCCGCAAGTGCTGAGCGTCGAACACACAAGCGGCCCAGGCGACTTGACTCTTCTCGTCGAAGTCAGAGACATGGCTTTCCTGTCGCGCTTCATGCTTCGCTCGCTGGCGTCGGTGCCCGGAATCGTCAGTTCGCGTGCACATCTCGTCACCGAAGTCTTCGCGATCGGAGACGACTGGAAGTTGCAGGTACTCGATGCCACGCAGCGGGCGGTGATGACAGACCGGCCTGTGCGCTACAGATATGCACCGACGGATCAGCGCCATCACGGGAAGACGTTCGACGCGGTCGATCGCCGATTGATCTTGAAGCTGGGCGAGGACGGTCGATCATCGATTGCAGAGCTCACGGTCGGTACTGGCCTCAGCGAAAGTACGGTCAGGCGGCGCCTTGCCGAACTGACGTCGCGCAACCAGATCGTGTTCCGCTGCGACGTGTCACTGCCGTTGTCCGGTTGGCCTTTCGTGACCTGGGTGTGGGGATATGTCGATCCCACGGACCGGTCGACGATTCGTGCGCTGGTGGAACGAGTGCCAGGCATGCGCGTTTGCATGCGGATATCCGGAGGCCGCGCCAACACATTGCTCGCGATCGCCGCCCATTCCCTTCGTGAAACCCCCATTACCGAGGTACAACTCGCCCAAGAGGCGCCGGGTCTGGTGGTGCTGAACAGATCGGTGGTGCTGAGATCCATGAAAAGGGTCGGCCGACTTCTCGATGACGAAGGAAAGAGTGCCGGTGTCGTACCGATGGATATCTGGGCGGACGCTCCGGAAATCGAGTGAATGTCCGAAATAATCAATCATGATGCTCCGCGGCGGAGAAGGATCGACGTCATGACTTCAACAGAGAACTCCCCCGCCCAACGCTATCGGGATCTGGCCGCCGAATTCACGGCGCGGATCGACGCCGTACCCGCAGATCGCTGGGACAACGATTCCCCCTGCGAGGGCTGGACCGCCCGCGACGTGGTGAGACACGTGCTCGACAGCGAACGAGACATGGTCAAGGTAGTCGGCCTGGAATTGGCCTCGGGCCCGTCGGTTGACGACGACCCGTCCGCAGCCTGGGCGGCCGTCCGCGATTCGATGCAGGAAATTCTGGACGATCCAGAAAAGTCCACTCTCGAATACGACGGGCACTTCGGCAGGACCAACCTCGGGGCCACGGTCGAAGGGTTCTTGTGTTTCGATCTGGTCATCCACGGTTGGGACCTCGCAGCCGCAACCGGTACCGATACGGCGATGCGAGACGCGGACGTGGACTGGGTGTCGGAGATCGCCGCGGGCCTGGGCGACTCGATCCGCATGAGCGGCGTATGCGGCCCGGAAATACAGGTTCCGGACAACGCTGACAAAGCGACGAAACTCCTTGCCTTCCTCGGCCGGAAAGCGTGAAAAAGCACCCCTGACGTGCGCATTACTTCCATACACATGTAATGTCGCGGTATGCCAGAGCGTCGAAAATCCTCCACGAGTCCAGACCTGCTTGCGGCGGCATTGTTCGACGTCGCCGCGGAATCCGGACTGGAAAACGCCAGCGTCCGCGAGGTCGCAAAACGAGCGGGCGTCTCGATCGGCGCAGTGCAACATCATTTCTCGACCAAGGACGAGATGTTCGCATTCGCACTGCGAACACTCGTCGATCGATTGTTGACAAGACTGGCCGAGTCGTCCGCCGACGCGGATCCGCATACCTCTCTGTTCCAGGCACTCTCGCAACTGCTGCCCCTCGACGAACAACGCACGCGCGAGGCACATGTGCTCGCCGCATTTGCCGTGCGTGCCGCGACCAGCGAGTCACTCTCCGAAATCCGCCGGACAACTCTGTTCACAATCCGCACCGGCATCTCGACGGTCCTGATCGGGATCGGAACCCCGGAAGCGGAAACCAGAGCAGCACTCCTACTTTCAACCGTAAACGGGTTGGCACTCGACGCACTCGGAAGCCCCGCCATGTATCCGCCGCAGTACCTCGATCACGCTTTGGAAACCGCAATCCGCCTCACCCTGCACGACGCCGAGAACCCGCTCGCCTCCGTCGGGCTCGCCAGCTGACGTGGCAGGAGCAGGGCGCTTCGCGCCGAGCCCGTCCGGCGATCTCCATCTGGGAAACCTCCGAACCGCCCTCTTGGCCTGGTTGTTCGCCCGCACCAGCGGGCGCGACTTCCTCATTCGGGTCGAGGATCTCGACCGTGTCCGACCCGGCGCGATGGAACGGCAACTCGACGATCTGCGGGTGCTCGGCCTCACCTGGGACGGCCCGGTCGTCCTACAGTCACACCGTCTTCCCTTGTACCACAAGGCCATCGAACTATTACGCGAGCGTGACCTGACCTATCCTTGCTTCTGCACACGCAAGGAGATTCTGCAGGCACCGTCCGCTCCCCATGCTCCCGACGGCGCCTACCCCGGCACGTGTCGAAACCTGTCGGAGGCCGAACGCGCCGAGAAATCAGCAATCGGCCGATCCCCCGCACTGAGGCTACGGGCCGGCATCGACTCGTTCACCGTGCACGACGAACTGTTCGGCGAAGTGACGGGACAAGTCGACGACGTCGTCCTGCTCCGCGGTGACGGGGTACCCGCCTACAACCTCGCCGTTGTCGTCGACGACGGCGCCCAGAACATCGACCAGGTGGTCCGCGGCGACGACCTCCTGACCTCGGCTCCACGCCAGGCCTACCTTGCTCGACTGCTCGACATCGAACCACCGTCGTACGCGCACGTTCCTCTCGCGGTGAACAGTGAAGGCAAACGACTCGCGAAGCGCGACGGCGCCGTGACTCTTGCAGATCAACTCGAGGCCGGACGCAGTGCCGAACAGGTTCTGACGATGATCGCGTCGAGCATCGGCCTCGCCGAACCCGGCGAAGTTGTCACACCACCACTATTGGCGGATCGATTCGATTCTCGGAAGATCCCCCGGACCCCGTGGATTTTCCCGGCGAAGTAAGCGAAGGATCAATTTGCACCTCGACGGAGCAAAGGGTCGATTGTCCGATATGAGCAAGCCGTCCGCAATAGCTATTCGTTGGCAATTCTCCAATAGTGAAGTACGGTCGAGACTGGCGAAGGCATTTAAGGGCGAGTGGTCCCTGCAAAACTACGGCCGGGATCTGAACCTGGAATCCGACCGCAGGACCCACTTGCAGCATCCACGCTGACACGCACGTCCGGCACGGGAGACTCAGGACGAAAAGGAATACGCATGGTCCGCGAGCTTCGCGAGGCACTCGACGACCATCAATTCGAGGTGTTGTATCAACCCCAGGTCAATCTGAACTCGTCAGCAATTATCAGCTATGAAGCCCTGCTGCGGTGGCGCCATCCACTTCGAGGGTTGATCGAGCCTCAAGATTTCATGCGCTCCGCCGAGTCTTCCGGGCTCATCATTCCCATCGGATTACAAGCTCTGGACATGATTTGCGCCCAAACAGCGTCGTGGCCCGAGCACATGATGGTCGCGGTCAACTTTTCGCCTCGCCAACTCGCTACCCCGCACGCAGCTCACGAGATCCTCGGAGCGCTCGACAGTTCTGAAACCCCACTGAGCAGAATTATCGTGGAAGTCACCGAACTCGGCGTCGTGGGTCAGCATGCCGCCGAGACTCTTCACATCCTGCACAACGAAGGAATTCGAATTGCCCTCGATGATTTCGGGGCGGGCTTCGCATCGTTCTCCGCGTTATCGGAATTGCCGCTCGACATTCTCAAGATCGACCAATCGTTGACCTGGGCCGTCAGCGCAGCGGGTCGTGCTGGAGATCGCGCCTTCATGGTCATGGAGTCCATCACCGACATCGCTCGGAAGCTCGGTCTTGATTCGATAGCCGAGGGCGTAGAAACCGCCGAACACGCAGCCAACGTCCTGCGCGCCGGCTGCGACATGGGCCAGGGCTATTACTTCGGGAAGCCACTTCCTGCGTCGTCCATCGTCACTTCCGTGTGAGTGCCAGGCACTTCAGTACGACGCCACTTCAGTACGACGACGATGCACTCGCTATGAGTGCGACTACGAGAATCACGGCAAAAATCGCCAAGAAAGCCGCTCCGACCGCAATTCCGGCAATCGCAAGCCCGCGTCCCTCTTGACCTGTCTGCTTGATCTGATTGAGCGCGACAATTCCCAAGATGATTCCGACGATTCCGCCGACGCTGTAGAAGCAACCGCCTGCAAGCGATACAACCAGCGATGCAATTGCGAGACCATTGGTGCCGACCGGCTGCATCGGCGGTGCGTACCCACCCGTGAATTGATTCGGTTGACCGTACGGGTTCGGAGGTTGGCCGTATTGAGCTTGTCCGTACTGAGCCTGTCCGTATTGTCCGGGTTGCTGATATTGATTCTGCTGATATTGATTCGGCGGTCCGAAACTCTGCGGCGGCAGGTATGGGTTGGGTTCACCAATCCCACCCGGCTGAGGCGTATTACCGGGCGGGTTGTACGACGGCGGCGGATAACCCGGGTACTGCTCGTTGGGAGTGGTATATCCGGGAACTTCAGGTGAAGACTGCGTTTCGGACGGGGACACGCCGTACCCCTCGGGAGGCATGCTCGGAAATTCTCCGTATCCAGGTTTTGCCTGGTAATCACTCGAAGAATCGTCGTTGTTGCCCCCGGAACTCGTCATACAACGCAGCCTAAACCACAGGTGACCTCCGAATCCAAGTGAGCAGATGTCATCCACATAGCTCTTTGATCCCAGTAGGGTCATATCCACTGTCACACTCGAGCGCGATATTTACGACTGAGGGGAACACATGACAACCGGCGGGTACGACCCCAACCAGAATCCAGAAGGCGGGAAGCAATTCCCACCCCAGGATCCATATGGCCAACAGGGAACACCTCCTCCCGGAAGTTACCCTCCACCGGCCGGTCCTCCGCAGGGTGGAAGTTATCCCCCGCCCGGCGGCTACCCGCCGCCCCCACAGGGCAACTTCCCTCCGCCCCCTCAGGGTGGAAGCTATCCCCCTCCCGGCGGAAACTACCCGCCGCCCGGCGGTTACCCGCCACCTCCCGGAGGCGGCAACTTCCCGCCGCCGCCCGCCAATGACTACGGCGCAGGATTCGGTGGACCGCAGCTTTCCGTGGGTGCCGCGCTGAATTACGGCTGGGAACGCTTCAAGAACAATGCGTTGACGTGGATCGGTATCACTGTTGTCGCGGGCTTGATTTCCTTTGGCATCAACCTGTTGTTCGGTGGCTTCGACTTCTCGACAGACGGTTCGACTTCGGTGTCGGCGTTGAGCATCATCGGCGGATTGGTCTCGATCGTCGTCAGCATTCTGATCCAGGCTGCCTACGTTCGAGGTGCCCTCCATGAAGTCGACGGCAACAAGCCTGCTTTCGGTTCCTTCTTCCAGTTCTCGAACATCGGCGCCGTTATTCTGGCGAGCATCTTGGTAGGGTTCGCGGTAGCGATCGGCCTCGTCCTGCTGATCATTCCGGGCATCGTCATCGCGTTCCTGACCTACTTCACGTTGCAGTTCGTTATAGATCAGGATCAGGATCCCGTCACCGCAATCAAGTCGAGCGCCAGCGTCATCTCCAAGAATGTCGGCCCGCTGCTTCTCCTGGCACTCGCGGCAATCGGCATCAATCTCGTTGGCGCACTGCTCTGCGGTCTCGGATTGCTGGTCACCGGACCGGTCACTCTCATCGCAGGCACCTACGCGTATCGCGTCATCACAGGACGCTTCGTAGCAGCACTCTGATCAGGCTTCATCCCATTACTGAAGGCCCTGCGGTTCCACGTGAAACCGCAGGGCCTTCGGTGTGTTCTGCGCAACTGGACGGTCGCCAACTCGCATCCGAGCGCCTTGTGGTGCTTGGATGACGGACGTGACAGCTCAGGATCAGCAAGACGAATCGACCCACGAAACCAAATTTGCGCACGTCAGCCGGGGTTATTACCCGACGATCGTCGCGCTGTTCACCGCGACGCTGCTGATCTCGAATGTTGCGGCGACCAAAGGGGTCGCCTTCTTCGCGGATTCCGTGTTCTCGCTCGGTCCCTTGCAGATTCTGCCCATCATCACCGACGGCGGCTTCTTCTTGTTCCCGCTCGCCTATGTCCTCGGTGACGTGCTCAGCGAGGTCTACGGCTTCAAAGCGACCCGACGCGCGATCTACCTGGGCTTCGGCGCACTGATCCTTGCTGCCGCGTGCTTCTGGATTGCCGTGCAGCTACCGTCGGCGGCGTTCTACGAGAACCAGGCCGCCCTCGAAACCGTAGTGGGCGTCATTCCCCGGCTACTGGTCGCAGGCTTGGCCGCCTACCTCGTCGGCCAGCTCTTGAACTCCCTAGTGCTTGTCATGATGAAGAAGCGCATGCAGGAGAAGCACCTGTGGGCGCGGCTGATCGGCTCGACCGTCGTCGGCGAATTCGCCGATACCCTGATCTTCTGTTCCATCGCGGCCGGTGTCATCGGCATCAGCACGTGGGAAGACTTCATCAACTACGTGCTGGTCGGCTTCCTGTGGAAGACGCTTGTCGAGGTACTGGTCATGCCGATCACCTACCGCGTCATCGCCTACGTGAAGAAGCGCGAACCGACCTACGCCTGAGGTGCAGGCGTCTTCGCCGCGTAGAACTTTCCGAGCATGTCCGCTTTGAAGTCGTGGAAGTACCCGCCTTCGATGCTGGCTCGGATGTCGTCGACCAACTTCACGGTGAATCGCTCGTTGTGGATGGTGCAGAGCGTCGACGCGAGCATTTCCTTCGCCTTGAAGAGGTGATGGATGTACGCGCGGGTGTAGTTGGCGCAGGTGTAGCAGTCGCACTCGTCGTCGATAGGCGTGAAGTCACGACGGAATCGGCTGGTGTTGATGTTGAACCGGCCGGAGCGGACGTAGATCGCGGCATTGCGAGCAACACGCGACGGGTTGACGCAGTCGAAGGTGTCCGCACCGTTCTCGATTGCGACGAAGAAGTCGTCCGGTTCACTGATACCGAGCATGTGACGCGGTTTGTTCTCGGGTAGCTCCTCGTTGCACCAGCGCACGATCGTTCCGAGGTTCTGCTTCTCCAAAGCACCGCCGATGCCGTACCCGTCGAAGCCGTATCCGTTCTCGCCTTCGATCGACTCGAGGCCGCGACAGGCCTGACGACGCAGATCCTCGTACTGCGCGCCTTGGATGACGCCGAAGAGCGCCTGATAGGGCTTGTCGGCGCGTTCGGCGGTGAGCTTCTCGTGCTCGTTGATGCAGCGGATCGCCCACGCCTGCGTGCGCTCGACCGATCGCTCCTGGTAGCCGCGGGTGTTGAGCAGCGTGGTGAGCTCGTCGAACGCGAACATGATGTCGGCGCCCAGCTGATGCTGGATCTGCATCGACACCTCAGGGGTGAAGCGATGCTTACTGCCGTCGAGGTGCGATTTGAACGTCACGCCCTCGTCGTCGACCGTCGCGAGACGCTCCTTGCCCTTCGCGATGACGTCGTCGGACTGCACGCCGACGGCCTCCATCGCGAGCACCTTCTTGAACCCGACACCAAGCGACATGACCTGGAAGCCACCGCTGTCGGTGAAGGTGGGCCCGTCCCAGTTCATGAACTTGCCCAGCCCGCCGGCCTCGTCGACGATGTCGGGTCCCGGCTGCAGGTACAGGTGGTACGCGTTGGCGAGCAACGACTGCGCACCGAGTTCCTTCATGGACTCGGGCAGCACGGCCTTGACCGTGGCCTTGGTTCCGACGGCCACAAACGACGGCGTCGCGATGTCACCGTGCGGTGTGTGGATGGTGCCGGTTCGTCCGAGCCGGTCTTCGAGCCTGGTCCCTATCGTGAAAATCGACTCGGGACGCTTGTCTACGACGGGCTCGGGCGGTGTCGGTACTGCAGAAGTCACGGGTTCAATCCTGTCACAGCCCCTGAGTACCGCCATGATCACAGCAAGCGAAACGTCCCGCGCGATCACTGTTCGGCATCGGTCTACTGAACGAACCCGAGCAGTATCGCCGTGTGAGAGTCCCGCTCCATACTTCCCTGGGCACACCTCCGACTCGACCGGTGTACACCGCCATCCCGCTGACAGGAGCTCACTTGACGAGACAGACCTACAACTTCGTCACCGTCGACGTCACAGACTCGATTGCCACCGTCGTCATCGACAAACCTCCCGCCAACGCGTTCAATCCCAACCTGATCGCCGAGCTTCTGGATTTACTGCCGACACTCGCGTCGGATCAAAGCGTCCGTGCCATCGTCATCACGGGTACGGGCCGGTTCTTCGTCGCCGGCGCGGACATTACCGTGATGCGCGAGCTGACGGAAGAAACTCAGCGCGCGATGCGCCCGTGGGTCGACGTACAGCGGATCCTCGAGTCGGCTCCCAAACCTGTCGTCGCGAAGATCAACGGGCACGCACTCGGCGGCGGAGCAGAACTGACGTTGGCCTGCGACTTCCGCATCATGGCGCAGTCGGCGACCATCGGCTTCCCCGAGATCGGACTTGGGCTTTTTCCGGGTGCCGGTGGCAGCCAGCGACTTCCACGCCTCATCGGCGCTCACCGAGCCAAAGTGCTCATGATCGAAGGCAAGCGCCTCAGCGCCGAGCATGCACTCGATATCGGCCTGGTCGACACCGTCGTTGCGGACGCCGACCTCGATGCGCATTGCGCTGACCTCGCACGCGAACTCGCGACGAAACCCACTGCCACCATCGGAATGATCAAACGCATTGTCGACGAGGGCATGTCGTTGCCGCTCGATCAAGCGCTGGATCTCGAATTCGAGGCAGTGCTCGACCTGATCAAGACGGACGACGCTGCTGAGGGACTTCAGTCATTCCTCGACAAGCGGTCCCCCACCTTCACGGGACGCTGACAGCTCCCATTTACCGAGAGGCCATCATGCTCAACAAATTTCAGAAGAAATGGGTGGGCGCAGTCGCTACTCTCGCCGCCCTGACGATCGCGGTCAGCGGATGCACCCGGCCCGCTACCGACAACTCCGCGGAAAGTGGTGGCCTGGTACGGATCGCGGTGGGTGTAGACCCGTCGTACGCCCCGATTTTCCTGGCCGACCACGAGGGCATGTTCGAGGCCGCCGGCCTCGACGTCCAGGTCATCCAGACGGAAGGCGGGGCGGCGGGCGCCCAGAACGTCGTAGCCGGAACTTCGGAACTCTCCGGCAATGCCGACTCGACGGCACTGTCCGTCATGGCCGCCAATCCGAGCCTGCGGGCGCTGGGCGTATTTCAGGAATCCGACCGATACTTCCAGGTTGTACTGAGGAATGGCGTCGAGCCGAAGTCGATCAAGACCATGGGCGTCTTCCCCGGCATCGGCCTCTACTTCACGAACCAGTACCTGGCCAGTCTCGGCATCGACCCCACGACGGTCACACTCGTGAGCACAAGCCCGCCCGAACAGCCTGCTTTGCTGGCGCGCGGTGACATCGACGGCTTCCTGTCCTTCGACCCCTGGGTGACGCAGAGTGTCAATACCGGCGGGCGCGTTGTTGCCACGACCGGCGACTTCGGCGCCAAGTACGCCCAATGGATCATCGCTTCGGACAACTGGTTGTCCGCGAACGAAGAAACCGCAGGCAAGGTGTTCAAGGTGATCTCGGAAGCGTCGGCAATCGTGAACTCGGATCCGGATCGGGCTGCAACCGCAATTGCCGCGTCTATCCAGATGGACCCGGCCGAGGCCGCAGACCGGGTGACCCAAATCGATTTCGGTGGACGCGGATTCACCGAGGACGACGTGGAGCGCGCAAACGAACTTGTTGCATTCTTCCGCGAGCAGGGCAAGATCTCCGCGGACATCGATCCGTCCGCTGTCCTCCTCTCGGGATGGTTCGAGCAGAACGCAGCCTGAGCGGAGAGTGAGAACGGGTCCGGTGGGCAGACCGAAATCATGTCGCCCACCGGCCCGCAGAACTACGTTCGACACCAGTCGGTTCGGCGATATCTTTCGATTGAAACGGAGTAGTTGTGGTGCATCCCCCGGTACGGGTCGTAGAGATTTCCAGTCCGTTTGCGCGATTCGCCGGGCGCATCCTGGTCGGGCTGGGTTTCGAGGTCATTCTGGTAGAACCACCCACCGGTGATCCCAGTCGCACCGAGTCCCAGGGTGATTCGTACTTGCATTGGCATGCGGGCAAGAAGTCCGTTGTCCTCGATATCGACGACAGCAACGATCGCCTCGCTTTCGAAGCACTGCTGCGCAGTGCCGACGTCCTGCTCGACGGCAGCGCGACCGGCGCTCTACGCGACAACCGAGGATCTCTCGTTCACGTACGAGTGACACCCTTCGGCACAACCGGACCGCGAAGTGACTGGAAGGCAACAAATCTGACCGTCGCGGCACTCGGCGGGATGATGGCCCAGGTCGGCGATCCCGAGCACCCTCCACTGCTGCTCCCCGAACTCCAGGCTGAGCAGCTCGCCGGAATCAATGCCGCAATCGGCGTGCTTCTCGGACTGCGTTCGCGATCCAAGGGCCACAACCCGTTGCTGGAGATCAGCGCTCAGGAATGTGTTGCCGCCGCGCTGGAAGCGGGCACTCTTGCCTACATTCACGAGGACCGCGTACCACCGCGTCCGGGCCGGGTACATCCGCTCGTTCCGCACGGACTGTTCCAGGCCGCCGACGGTTACGTCGGTGGCGGCCTCGGCGGTAGCCCCCGCATGTGGGACGGCATGTTGGCCTGGCTGATCGACAACGATGCTCAGGACGATCTCGATCAACCGGAGTGGTCCGACGCGGTCTACCGAAAGACGCATCAGGAACACATTTTCGACGTTCTGTCCGCCTTCATCGCGAAGTGGCCGAAGGAAGAATTCGCGGTCAGCGCGCAGTCACGCAAGTTGCCGTGGGCAGCGGTCGACCGGCCCGAAGAACTGCTGCGTAACCCGCAACTCAACGACCGGGACTTCTTCACCGACGTGACCGGAGATCACGGTACCTACCGCGATCTCGGGTTCGGCTTCGCTTTCCCCGAAGGCCGGCGCACCGGAACGCTCGAGGCTGCCAGGTTGGGCCAGCATCAGGAACTCTTGAAGGCCACCTCGCCTGTGGCAGTGAACGAAACCCACGAGTTCAGCGGTGGCAGCACGCCCAGCCTCGAAGGTGTCCGCGTCCTGGATCTCACGTGGGTGTTGGCGGGCCCGTACGGCACCAGAATCCTTGCCGACCACGGTGCCGATGTCATCAAGGTCGAATCGATCGGACGCCCGGACCCGACTCGCTTTGCACCGTTCATGCATCTCTCGCGAGGACCGCACGACAATCCGAACACCAGCGGGTACTTCAACGACGTCAACCGCAACAAGCGCAGCATCACACTCGATACCCGATCCGCAGAGGGCCTTTCGGTACTGCGCGACCTGATCAGGAACTCCGACGTCGTGGTCGAGAATTTCAGCTCGTCGGTCATGGACAAGATGGGGCTCGGCTACGAACAACTCCGGGAGCTCAACCCGGACATCATCTACGTGTCGATGTCCGGGATGGGTCACACCGGTCCTCGCAAGGACTGGGTGTCGTATGCCGACATCGTTTCGGCAAGTACCGGTTTGACCGCACTGACCGGCTGGAACGCCGATGACGTTGTCGGAGTCATCTACGGCCATGGCGACATCGTCGCCGGACTGCAAGCCGGCGTCGCGATGCTGGCAGCCCTCGACTACCGCGACCGGACCGGCCGGGGACAGCACGTAGACCTGTCACAACTCGAAGCCATGGCAGCGCACATGGGTACCAGCGTTCTCCGAGCCGCCCGGTCACAGTCCCCCGATCCGATCGGCAACAGCCATCACGAACTGGCACCACACGGCGTGTACCCGTGCCTCGGCAGCGACCGGTGGTGCTCGATTGCCGTTCGCGATACCACGGAATGGAATGCATTGTGCCGCATCATCGAAGCAGAGAAATGGATCGGCAATCCTGACTTCGCGAGTGCAGAAAGCCGCCAAGCCGATCACGAACATATCGACGACGCCATCGCCGACTGGACCAGGACTCTGTCACCCGAAACCGTCATGGAACGCTTGCAATCGGCGGGTATCGCGGCCGGCACCGTCCAGGACGGACGCGACCTGGTCGAGAGCGATCCACATCTTCGGGCACGCAGTTTCTATTCGGCACAGGAACATCCCCTCGCCGGAACATTCCTCCACGAAGGCATCCCCGTTCGCCGGAACTCCGAACCCGGCTCGATCCGACGCGCTGCGCCGGTGCTGGGCGCGGACACCGACGACGTCCTCGAGTCGGTGCTCGGATACAGCGACGAACTGATCGCCGGACTTCGCGACCAGTCGATCCTGTCCTGACCGCACTCATATTCAGTACATCCATTCACAGATCGCTCCTAGGAGACACAATGCGCGCGGCCCGACTCCATCAGTTCGGCACTTCACCGGTCATCGACGACATCGACATTCCCACACGTGAATCCGGTCAGACGCTCGTGCGCATCGACGCTGCCGCGCTCGGCCATCTCGACATCACCGTCGCGAGCGGAAACTTCGGAGTCAAGCCGAACCTGCCACATATCGGTGGAACAGACGGAGCGGCGACGGTAATCGAATCCGACACCTATGAGCCTGGCACCCGCCTTCTGGTCCGAGGCGGCGGAGTCGGCCTGTTCAAGAACGGTTGCTGGGCTGAGTATCTGGTAGCGGCAGACAAGGCGTTCACACCCTTTGATCCCGCACTGTCGCCGGCCGTCGCCGCAACCTTCTTCCTGCCTAGCACAACCGGCTATGTTGCCGTCAACGACATTGCAGCCGTCGCTCCCGGCGAACGAGTTGTTGTCGCCGGAGCATCCGGCGCTGTCGGATCGATGGCAGCACAGTTCGCTCTGCTTGCCGGAGCGTCCGAGGTAATCGGTGTTGTACCGCGCGAAGATCAGGCTGCCTTGCTTCCGGAGGGTGTGCGTCCCGTCGTCGGGCAAGGCGACGAACTTGCCGGGGTGCTGGGATCCGAGCCTTCCGTCGACGCCGTGATCGACACGCTTGGCGGCGACGGCTTGCCGCACCTTCTGGCGAGTGTTATCCCCGGTGGCCGGGCTGCCCTGATCGGATATACCTTGGGTAAGAGCCTCACCCTGGACTTGCCGAACTGGTTGCTCAGCGATGTCCGGATCCTGCCCGTCAACATGATTCGCAAGACTGCCCGGCAAGCCGAACTGGCACCTGAAATGATCCGGCTGCTCATCGAAGGCAAGATTTCCGTTGCAGTGCAGGAGTTTCCGCTGGATGACATCGCAACGGCACTGCAGTTGATGGGTGAGGGCAAGGTTGCCGGCCGGGCCGTCGTCGTACCCTGAGGGATACAATTACCCATGCCCCACGACGCACATGCCATTCCGCGCTCGCTTCCGGATTTGATCCGGAGGCGAGCTTTGGAGCGTCCGGAGCACCCGGCGCTCGTCGTCGACGGGATCACGGTCACCTACCGCGAATTGCGGGATCGTGCAGCGTCGATGGGGGCGGATCTCCGTAATCACGGTGTCGGCCGTGGGGAGCGCGTGGCGGCACTGTCCGGCAACAGGATCGAACTGGCAGACCTTGTTCTCGGATGCGCGTGGATCGGTGCGGTTGTCGTCCCACTCAATACGGCCCTCCGAGCCGACAGTGTTGCCAGCGCACTCGAACAGGCTGGTGTACAACGGATCCTGGTTTCACCCGAATACTCAGGCGCTGTAGCCGGATTCGACGGCACCGTGTGGGTCATGGGTGAACAGTGCGTCCCCACTGCCGGTTCGCATCCGGGTTGTGAGCCCGAGACCCTCGATCCGCTCGACCTGGCCGCGATACTCTTCACCTCCGGCACCACCGGTCTGCCCCGAGGCGTCCGATGCCCGCACGCGCAGTTCCTGCAGTGGGGCAAAGGCGTCGGCGCCTCACTCGGGCTCACCGGGGACGATGTGCTGTACAACTGCCTGCCGCTGTTTCACACCAATGCTCTCAATGCCTTTGTTCAGTCCCTTTGGGCCGGGTCTACTTTTTTCCTGGGACAACGCTTTTCGGTCCGCAATCATTGGCGCGAAGTTCGCGAGATCGGCGCAACTGTCGACTACCTGCTGGGTGCGATGGTGGCCATGTTGATGAACGCGGACCCATCGCCGCAAGACCGACAGCACAGCGTCCACGTGGCACTTGCCCCCGCAACGCCGGCTCATCTGATCGAACCGTTTGCCCAGAGATTCGGTGTAGAACTCGTGGACGGATTCGGAAGTACCGAAACCAATCTCGTGATCGGCACACTTCCGGGAGATCGGCGGGCCGGGTACATGGGGCGGGTGATGAGTGGCTACGACGCCGCAGTCGTCAACGACGGTACTGCTGCCGCAGACGGGGAGCCCGGCGAACTGGTGGTCCGCAGCACGATCCCCGGCGCCTGTTCACTGGGCTATCTGGGCGAGGAGATTCCGGCGACGGAGAGTTGGATACAGACCGGTGACAGGGTGATTCGGGAAGCAGACGGCTGGTTCCGATTTGTCGATCGCATCAAAGACGTGATTCGGCGCCGCGGTGAAAATATTTCCGGGGCCGAAGTGGAAACCGTTCTGGCGTTGCATCCGTCGGTCGGTCAGGTTGCCGTCTTCCCGGTACCGTCGGATCTGGCCGAGGACGACGTCATGGCAACTGTAATACTGCGCCCCGGAGTATCTTTCGACCCCATTTCGATTCTGGAGTTCTCCCAGCAACAGCTGCCGTACTTTGCACTTCCCCGGTACATCGACGTCGTGGACACGTTGCCACTCACCGAAACCGGCAAGGTACAGAAAGCAGTGCTACGTGAGAGGGGCGTCGGCCCACACACCTGGGACTGCGAGAAGAGCGTGTTCCGCGCCCGGCGATAGACCGCGCCTCGCTACTTGCCGCAACCGTTGAACGAACACATCACCGGACTGCAGATCGTGCGCAGAGCCAGCGGGTCGCTCGGCGAATGTGTGCACTTCATGGCATGAAGTTTTCGGGTGATTCCGGCGCCGGCAGTGCGCAGGGCCCCGGTGATGCGGCTGACGTTGAGGCGAGCCGTCGGCGCTGTCACAGACAACGCGCCGGCCAGAGTGCGCGGGCCGCTGAACACCGGCACTGCGACGCTCATGTACCCGAGCCGTGTCTCCTCGACCTCCACCGCGAGTTGTTCCTTACGCATCCGCTCGGTTTGCTGGCGCAGCACGCTGACGGACATCGTCGTTCGACTGGTCAAGGCGGTGAAACCCTGCTCGACTACCTCGTCGAAGACCGATTGCGGGGAGAAGGCAAGGATGATCTTGCCGGTGGCGGTGCAGTACAGCGGGAGCCGACCGGCCACCCGCGACTGCTGATTGAGCCCGCGGTGTCCGATGATCTTCTCGATGTAGAGGACGTCGATGCCGTCACGAACCGCAAAGTGAACCGTCTCCTGCGTCGCCAGCAGTAGGTCCTCCATGTACGGCAGCGCCGCGTCGCGCAGAATCCGCTGACGCGGCACCAATTGGCCCAGCTCGAACAATCGCAGGCCGAGCCGGTACTTGGTACCCGCGCGCTCGAGCAATCCCCACTCGACCAGCTCGCCGGCCAACCGGTGAACCGTCGCTTTCGCGACCCCACTGCGCCGGGTGAGCTCCGTCAGAGACAGGTCACTGTGGTCGGTGTCGAAAGCGTCCAAGATCATTCGAGCCTTGCCCAGGACCGAGGACAGTTCACCTGCAGGCTGCGATGCAGCGGTCGTTTCCGACGCGATGGGTAGTACGGATCCGAACCCGACGGATTGTTGTGGAGCGGCCATGAGTGTCCTCCTGAACGATCTGTGACAGCCTGCCGAGACCGAGTGCCACAACGACCGAGATCGGTCGGGGCCCTCGTTAGGTGCAGGTGCTTCGAGACTGACACTATGGTGACGACACGATGAGACGCACGCCACACGGTCCGCTCAGTGAACCCGTCCCGCAGAGTTTACACGGGGCGCCTACCTGCGTAATTCTCCAGAAACATGCGGACGGCGGATGCAATCTGCGGAGCGTGCTCCTCGACGAGTGCGACGGTCCCCGATTCGACGATCTCCGTTTCCACCACTGCCGCACCCGTCAGGTGTGCACGCAACGGCGCAATGTTAGGCATCGAGAAGGGATCCTTCTGCGCGCCGATCAGCAAAACCGGCGCAGTCACCGAACCGACTCTCGCCTCCATGACGTAGCGGGCGCAGGCTTTGTGCCCCTCCGCCGGATCTACCCGGTAGGCAAGCGCGTCTCGGATGAACCTGTCGAGCAGTGCGGTGCCTGGTTCGGGGTAGTAGGGGCGACGCATCTCCCACAGCCTGGTGAGATGGCTACCGTCTGCGGCCCGGTCGACGCAGTCGATCCCACCGGGTCCCGAGTGCCCCTCGCGGTAGTTGCGGTCGGTCCACGGGCACGACGAGAGCACGGCAGCGTGCACCCTCTCGGGGCGTGATGCCGCCATCTCGAGCGCCACTGCCGCACCGGTGTGGTGACCGATGACCGTGACTCGATCGACGCCCAGGGTGTCGAGCAATTCCCACGCGCCTCGCGCATAGGTCTCGATGGTCTGCGGGCCGGGCACCGGAGCACTGTTGCCGTACCCCGGCATGTCCATCGCGACAACGCGGAAGTCGTCGGCAAGGAGTGGAATGAACTCGCGGAACTCGTCCCACGACCGGGGCGCCTGATGAAGCAGGAGAATCGCCTCACCCGAACCTTGCTGCGCGTAATGCAATTGCCCGAAAGACGAATCCACGTATCCGAGTTGCAGGCCGCCAGCCATCAGAACGCCGCAACCATCGGGGTATCGACGCCGACGATGTCGATCTTTGCCGAACCACCCGGATTTCCGACGGGCTCGCTACGGGTAGGCAAGACCTCGAGGAAGAAGCGCTTGTTGTCTTCCTTGAAATCCGGGTCTGCTTTCCGGTCGACGGTGATCGCCTCCACCGGGCAGGCCAATTCGCAAGCGCCGCAATCGATGCATTCGTTCGGGTTGATGTAGAGCTTGCGATCACCCTCGTAGATGCAATCCACGGGGCATTCTTCCATGCACGATCGGTCCGTGTAGTCGATGCATGCTTCACCGATGACAAATGCCATTGCCTAGCTCTCCTGTTCGGTGGAGTGTCCAGGGAAGATTTCTGCTTCCGGATCCAGCACTGCCGCAGCGTTGTTCACCGCAGTCGCGGCCTCGCCGAAACCGACGGCGATCAAGCGGACCTTGCCGGGATAGTCCGTGATGTCCCCGGCGGCATACACACGCGGAACATTCGTCTCCATCCGTGTGTTCACCGCGATGTGGCGATTGTCGATCTCGATTCCCCACTCCATCATCGGCCCGAGGTCGGCCGTGAATCCCAATGCAGCGATGACGGATTGAGCGGGCAGCGTGGACGTGCTCTTGTCTTGTTTGTGGGTGATGTCGACCTCGCCGATCCACCCGTTTCCACGTACCGCCGAGACATCGGCGTTGACGAGAACCTGGACACTGCTTTCCTGCACCTTGGCGACTGTGGATTTGTGCGCGCGGAAACGATCTCGCCGGTGAACCAGGGTGACGGACTTGGCAATCGGTTCCAGGTGAACGGCCCAGTCGAACGCGCTGTCGCCGCCACCGACGATGACAACGTCTTTCCCGGTGTGCGCCGACAAATCCGGGACGAAGTAACTCAGCCCCCGATCCATGAACTCCGAACCCTTCGCCAACGGACGCGGGGTGAAGGTTCCGATGCCGCCGGTGATGACAACCGCGCCGGCCACCACGACCTGGCCCGTGCTGGTGGTGATCCGCACCCGGCCGTCGTCGTCATGCGACAGCTCACGAGCCTGCATGCCCATAAGGTACACCGGATCGAACGGGGCAGCCTGCGCCATCAAACCCTCGATCAGGTTGCGTCCCTTGACCGAAGGGAATCCTGCGATGTCGAGGATCGCCTTCTCCGGGTACATCGCACTAACCTGTCCCCCCGGTTCCGCAAGGGCATCGATCACGGCAACCGAGAGGCCGCGGAAGCCTGCGTAGTACGCGCCGTATAGCCCGGCGGGGCCTGCACCAATGATCAGAATATCGACGCCGATCTCGTTGTCGGTCGCCGTGGAAGACGTTGTGTTCACGCTCGATACGGTATTGCGCTGACGGACTCCCGCAAATGAAACCGGTCCGCTCAACAGACCTCGGTAACAGTTGCGGGACACCACGAAAAGGGCCCGCCGACCTCTCGGTCTACGGGCCCAATGCTCGCAAGAATTCAGTGCGCGAAGAATTCAGTGCGCGAATACCTCGGGTTCGTCTGCTGCGATCTTCTGGATGATGGTCGAGTACGCAAACCACCCCACCTTCTCGGTGCCGACTGCCTCGTAGGTCTGCGCCGCGATCTTCTCGTGCAGGACAACCGGATCACCGGCGGCTCGCGCCGTCAGCTCCGCCTGCATCGACCGCTCCATCGACACATACCACCACACTGCGCTCTCCACGGAAGTTCCGACGGTCAGATGACCGTGGTTGGTGAGGATCACGGCCTTGTTCGATCCGAGGGCATCCGCGATGCGAATCCCCTCCTCTTCGTCCAGCGCCACCCCGTGATACTCCTCGTAGATCGAGTGATCCTCGTGAAAGGCGCACGCGTCCTGAGTGATCGGCGTGAGGCGGGTGTGCAGCGAGGAGAACGCCTTACCGTTCAAACCGTGAGCGTGAACAGCTCCGATGACGTCGGGACGAGCCTCGTGAACCTTGCTGTGGATGACAAACGCTGCTCGGTTGAGCGGTCCGTCTCCGGAAATGACCGTGCCGTCCGACGCCACATGCAGCAATTCCTCCGGCTGAACCTGGGAGAAGTGCCGCCCGAACGGCGCAGTCCAGAAAGTCTCCGGATCCTCTGGGTCTCGGGCGGTGATATGTCCCGAGATTCCCTCGTCCAAACCGAATTTCGACAAAATCCGATACCCGCCGATGACAGCGGTCTTGCGACGACGCCGATCACTCTCGATATCGGTGAACTCGGGCGGTCCCGGAATTCCGGCCTGCTCGGCAATGCTCAGCGGGTGATTCATGCTGCGCTCCTGACTATTTGACGCCGTAACGGGCGAGGTACCGCGAGGACAGAATGCGGAGAATCCGGTCGAAGATGAAGCCCATGATGCCCAGGACGATGATGCCGACGAACGTCCAGTCGATCCGGCCGTAGTTTCGAGCCTGCCAGATCATCGAACCGATACCCTGGTCGGCGGCGACGATCTCCGCCGACACGATGGTGAGGAAGCTGTTGCCCATCGCCAGGCGAGCGCCCGTGACGATGCCGGGGATCGACGACGGCAAGACCACCGTCTTCATGATCTGAAGTTTGTTGGCACCAAGATTTGCCGCTGCCTGCAGTTTGTTCTCGCTGATCGCTACAGTCGCGGCAATCGTGCTGACCGTGACGATGAATACCGAGGTGTAGAAGATCAGAACAACCTTCGACGTCTCACCGATGCCGAACCAGACGACGGCGAGAGTGACAAACGCAATAGGCGGAATGAACCGGAAGAACTCGATGTACGGATCGAGGAGCTGTCGCACGATGGAAATGCGGCCCATCAGAATTCCGACGGGAGCACCGATCACGACACCCAGGAACCAGCCGATGAGAATTCGCTGACCCGATGCGGTGATCGACGACCACAGAACGCCGCTCTCCCACAGTTCCTGTGCCGCCGACCATACTTCGGCCGGTGATGCAATGGTGGTCGGCCCGTACCACCACGCCAGGAACGACCAGATGCCCAAACCGATTGCCGCTGAGGCTGCATACATCAGCGTCGCTTTGACAATCTTGGATCGCCGCGCCGACGAACGCTTTTTTGTCTGCGCCACCTTCGCTGTTCTCACACCGGCTGAACCACCGGTCACTACAGCCGTCACAGCTCGTCCTCCTCAATGCCTTGGTTCCGCAGCGACGCAACCACTTCTGCCCGAATGTCGTCCCGCAGCTTCTCGTAGAGCTCGATCACCTCGGGATCGTTGCGGTCTCGCGGACGAGCCGAATTGACCTCGTAGACGCTCTTGATCCGGGCCCGCGGGCCGGCCGACATCACGATCACACGGTCAGCCAACGTCAGTGCCTCGTCGATATCGTGAGTCACGAATACCACGGTGCAGCGGGTGTGCCGCCAGATACGGTCGAGTTCGGTCTGCAGAACCTGACGAGTCTGAGCGTCCAACGCACCGAACGGCTCGTCCATGAGAACCAACGACGGCTGGTTGGCAAGAACTCGTGCGATCTGAACACGTTGCCGCATACCGCCGGACAGCTGCGAGGGGAACTTCGCACCCGCGTGGGGCAAGCCGACCATCGCGAGGTACTCGGCCGCGATACTCGCCTGCTCGCTGCGGTTCGCTCCACGCATCCTGGGGCCGTAGGCCACGTTCTGGCTCACGGTCATCCATTCGAACAACGCTTCGGAGCTCTGAAACACCATGCCGGCGTGGCGGTTACTGCCGGCGACGACATCTCCGTCGCACACGATCTCGCCGGCGCTGGGTTCCACGAAGCCGGCCATGGACGACAGCAGCGTCGACTTGCCGCAGCCACTCGGACCGAGCAGACAGACGAATTCACCTGGCTGCACGTGCATGCCGATTCCGGCGACGATCTCCGCCGCGCCGAAGCTGATTCCGAGGTCGACCACGTCGATGGCAACACCGGTGTTCTTCTTGCCGGGGCCGGCTGTCCCCGCGCTATTCGTCGAGCTGGTCGTTGAACCACTTGTTGCGATACTCACTGTGCACCATCCTTGTACCAATCCAGAAGCATTGCCGATTCGAGATCCGGCTGGTCGCTGAGAACACCGATCGACTTGTAGAAATCTACGATCGACTGAGCCGACCCGACATCCGCAGCTTCGAGATTCACCACGGCGAAGTCGATCTCGTCCACCGCGGCAATAGTCTGATCCTCGCTGACGTTCACAGCCGCCTTGGTCGCGGACGCTGCCACGCCCGGATCCGACTCGACCTTGCGCGTTGCCTCGTCGAGCACCTTCGCGACGGTTCGCGCTGTCTCTTCGTTGGCCGACAACCACGGAGCCGTCGTGATCGCCCAATGATGATAGAACCAGCCGTAGTCTCCGGTTACTGCCACCACGTGGCCGGTTCCCTGATCCAGGGCGGTGGCCGGCCACGGCTCCCACAGGACAAACCCGTCGATGTCGCCGCGACTGAGCAGTGCGGGCATGTCCGTCGGGGTCGCCGAGATCATCTCGACCGAACCGGGGGCAATGGAGTTGGCAGCGAGGTACTTGTCCGTCGAAATCTGGCTGAGACCCGGGACGATGCCCATCTTCTTGATCGCAGCCGGTGAGTCGACACCGTTACGCAGCACGACCTTGATGTAGTCACCCGACGCCTCGTACGAGTACATCGCGCGCAACGACGGATTCTGACGCAACTGGGCGATCGTTGTCGTATCGGAGCTACCGGCGATCTGGACCTGCCCGGTCGAGAGTGCGTCGACGGCCTCGCCACCACGACCGAACTGGACGAGTTCGACGTCCAAACCGGCAGCGTCGAACATGCCTTCCTGATCCGCTACGAAGAACGGAGCGTAGGAAGCATCGATTCCGACTGCGATACGCAGTGGTCCACTTCCGGCGGAATCAGCTGTGCTTTGCGTCGCCGGGCGGCTGCATGCGCCGGTTGCAACGGTCAGCAGCAGCGCAGCCGAAACAAGAGCAGTCCTTCCAAACTTTGACAGCGAGGCCATCTACTCACACCTTTGTTTGTGATCTGTGCCGCAGTTGCGGGTCGTGGAGAGCAAACCTAGCTGTGTGTACCTACACCCGAGAACCAACCGGGTCCACCGTGCGGACCGGGGACAGGAACTTACCTCGGCGAAACACTGCACCTGGAGGAACGTGCGGACCGAAATACTTCGGTAACACGGCCCTCGATCACAATGTCCACCGAATCACAATGTCCACCGAATTGTCTGCGAGCGCAGCGCACTGGCGACATTCTGCGCCGTCATCGAATAGATCGACGCACGCGCTCCGGCGCTGCCGCCGGCGACGTGCGGGCTCAGGAGGGTCGAATCGAATCCACGGAGCGGGCTCGAAATCGGTAGTGGTTCAACGTCGAACACATCGAGGGCAGCGCCGCCGACATGCCTGGAACGCAAGGCACGCGCCAATGCCGCGTCGTCGACGACAGCGCCGCGCGCCACATTGACCACGATCGCTCCGGTGGGCAACTGCGCAACTCGATGGGAATTGATCAGTCCCCGAGTTGATTCCGTAAGCGGGACGGCCAGCACCAGGACATCCGCGAGAGGCAGTAGCTCGTCGAGTGACACAAACGTCGCAGCCACAGTGTCACGCGGTCTCGAACGCGCGGTGACGTAGACGTCGCAACCGAAGGCGGCAAACAATTCTGCACACCGGCGGCCGATCGAACCGACACCTACGACGCCGACCCGGCGCTGCGCCAGATCGCGGCAATCGCGCGTCAGGATGGATTCCTGTGGCCATCGACCATCGGTAACCTCGTTGTGCGCCCAGAACATGGAGCGGCACAACACACCTGCCGCGAGCACTGCCCACTCCGCAACCGAATTCGCGTTTGCACCGGGAGTATTCGCCACCGGAACTCCGGCGGCGCGCCAGGCTTCGGCATCGATGAAATTGGTTCCGGCACCAGGCTGTTGGACGAGGAGCACATTCCGGCCGAGCTCTGCTTCCTCCTTGCCCAGTGGCAGATCACCACTCCAGTCCCCCACCACGACGTCGCATGTCGGCAACTCCGCACGGAGCGCCCCCGTGGTGCGCTCAGGTAATCGAACTACCTCCGCCTCACCCCTGACGGCGTCACGGATTGCGGTACCGAGTCCGTTGTCGGCGTCGGCCGTCAGCAGAAGTACTTTCTTCACGAGAACTCCTTCGCTGTAAGACGATGACTGTACCTTCGAAAACGCGGAAGCCGGCCTCCCAATCGAGAGACCGGCTCCATTACGCAGCAGTATATTTGGCAGGAACTTCTCAGATAGCTGCCTTCGCGCTGGCTGATGCCTTTGCCAAGAACTCGAGGCTCAGCGGGTTGTACTTCGCTGCCTGCTCGTGCTGCGGCCAGTGACCGCACTCCGAGTAGAGTTCGAGCTGAGCGCCCGGAATATCCTCGGCCATCTTCTTCGCTTCCGGAACATCACCGAACGGATTTTCCTGACCCCAGACCACAAGAGTCGGCGCCTTGATGAGTGCCATTCGATCCGGGCGCAGCAGGTTCCGCTGGCGAACCTCCATCTCCTGCAAGGAAAGGAGGTTGTGGATGTTGGCGACAAAATCAGGCTGATGGTAGATCCGGTGACGAGCCTGAACCAATTCCTCGGTTGCATCGGCGGGATCGTGCATGAGCAACTGCATACGTGCGCGGGTCAATTCGATGTCGTCGCTCTGGACGGCCTTCGCGGTCGACGTCTTGATGCGCTCCATGACTACTGGGTTCGCGACTGTTCCGCCTGCTGCCAGCAACTGCAGCGACAGAACACGTTCGGGCTGCTCGCTGGCCAGGTAGGCAGCGACCCAACCACCGAGGCTTTCACCCACCAAGTGCACACGGTCCAGTCCGACCGCGTCGAGGTAGTTCACCAAATGCTCGACGTAGCGCGGAATCTCGTACGGGTAGTCAGGCTTGCCGGTGTAACCATGGCCGAGCATGTCGATCGCGTGAACCCGGTAAGACTCGGCGTGCGGTGCAATATTGCGTGCAAATGCCTCGAGGTGTCCGCTGGTGCCGTGCAGGAAGATCACGGCCTCGTCACCGGATCCTGCCTGCAGAGAGCGCGTGGGCACACCGCCGGCGTCGACGGTCGTCAACTCGAAATCGAGCCCGGCAAGTTCGTTCCAGATTGTCATCAGAGAAACTTCCTTTACTGAAGGTGCAGATTATGTTGTTGCGCTGTCTGTTCCAGCTGGATCGAGAATCGTGACACCCATACCGGTGAGCCACTCGGGAATCGCTTCGTAGGCAAGGCGTTCACCCGGAACGTAGTCGACCATCGCGGCCATCATGAGCCAGGTCCGCAACTCCTGCGCACCGTTGCCCGCCTCGTCTTCGATCTGCTGCGTCGTGAACTCGGCAAGCTCACTTGCCTTGCCGCTGGCAAACAGATCAAGAATTCGGTCATCGAACTCCGGAGTGATCGCGGCATCGGCTGCGCGGATGATCTGGCGTCGCCGGACGTCGTAGTCGGACCAGTTCTCCCGGCCGTCCAGCCAGGCTTGAACCATGAAATCCTCGTCCTCACCGTGCGGATCACGCCAGTCCGGCCAGGGCAGACGATGAGACAATCCACCGGACGCGATCACCACGACCCGGGTATCCGCCGGATACGACGCAACGGCATCCCGCAGGGCCTTCGCCACTTCCTCACATCGCTTGAACGTCGGGAGGGGCGGCGCGAATACGTTGACCACCAACGGAACTATCGGAACATCGATTCCGTCGAGAAGGTACTGAATCGCGTGAGACTGACCATGATCGATCTGCAATCGCGCCGAGTAGGCAAGATCGAACCGGCCACCTTCGATCAGCTCGTTTGCAAGGTGCCTGGCGAACTCCACGTCGACCCGTTGCGGCCCCTTGGGTGTTCCTGACTCGCCACTGGAAATGCACTCTCCGACGCCGAGAGTGAACGCCGGAATCAGATCCAGCCAGAAACCGCGAAAGTGGTTGGAGCCGAGAATCAAGACAACATCGGGTTTCGACGCCGCGATCTTCTCCCGGCTCAGATACAGCGCGTCCCGGAAGCGTTCGGCCTCCGCCTTGTGCGTCGTCTCTTCCCAATGGGTGTTCATCAAGGTGCTGTGGGAGGCACCGATACCCAGAACTATCTTCGCCATCAGTCGATTCCTACTTCCTCGAGCGAGCGGGTGACGGTGTCGAGGGCCACTCGGATCAGATACTTCGTAAATCTCTCCGCCGCAGCGAGATCCACAGTGTTCATCCCCATCGCGAAGTCCACCTCGAAGGGTGCGTCGACCACCTTGGGCATACCCACCCGAATCGTCGGGATGCCGCGGCTGCGCAGGATGTTTGCGTCGGTGGCTCCACTGGCGTCGAAGAAGTCCTGATGCGGCTCTCCTTCGGCAGCCTCCCACGCGTCGACTGCGGCGCGGCGCAACCACATTCGAGGGTCGGAACCCTCACCGGGGATGGCAAGAACCTGTTCGACGTCGATCTGTAGATCCAGCGATTGTGCGATCTCCGCCACGACAGCTTTGAGTTCACGCTTGGCTGCGGTGGGCGTCGTCCGCGGGCTGAGCCGCAGATCAACGGTAAGGCGCACCTGCTCGGGGGTGAACGACGCTGTTCGCTCCCACCCGCCGCGGATGTTGGCGACGATCCCCTGGGGCGCAACCAAACCGTCCTGATGCGCCGCCGAGTACTTCGGGAACCATTCCTCCAACTTGGCGACCACCTCGCCGGCGGCGGTAATCGCGTTGCGGTACGGCAAGCGGTGGCGCGAGCCGACGTAGGTGTGCAGACCGTGCACCGTGATCTCGAACCAGGCCAGGCCCACTTCTTCCCAGGAAACCGTCCAGCCGGGCTTGGCGATCAGCGCGCAGTCCGCCCACACTCCCTGTTCCAGGAGGAACGAGCAGCCGACGCCTTGGCCGGTGTTGTGTCGGGGGTTTCCGACACCGGGCCGGGCATTGGTCGGCATACCGCCGGCGCCGAATCCGAGTACCAGGTCACCGCGGAGCGGAATGCCAGCTGCGGCAATTGCTTCGGCCGCTGCGACGATGCAGACGGCGTGGCCTTTGGGGTTCGACGCACCTAATCCGATCACGTAGTTCTCGTCGAACTGGGCGTGCGGCGTCAGATCCGCTCGCAGCTCTTTTCCCACCCACGGCAGGTCTTCCGCCGGATCGCCCGTCGTGACGGTGTCGATCGGCGCATACAGCAACAGGTCCGGTCCGGACCCGTCACCGCGGAGCCTTCCCCACGAGTTCGCTTGCCGATCATCGAGATCCATTGTGTGGGCCTCGATGCCCGACGCTGCCAGGACCGCCGTGATGTGGCGGGCCAGCGGTGCTTCGTCACCCGTCGGACTGGGAATGTTCACCACCGAAGTGGCGAGATCTCGCAATCGCGCACGATCGACATGGGCGTAGGCTCGCTCGACCCATTCCCGGCGCTCGTCGCCTAGGCCTGCGAGAGCGTCGGCCCTCGCAGTGGTCATGGATTGACCTGATGTACCTGAGTATTGCTGCGCTCGCCGGCCAGCTGCCACAGCTTGGGAATTGCCACTGCAACAGCGGCACCGATAGCGACAGCCGTCAGAATCTTGAACATGTATCTCTCCTATTCGCTGGTGCCGGTGGGAATCTGAGCGTCGGCGACAGGGGCCGAGCGGGACGTTGGCGTCCGGCGCTCTCGGGTGGGCCTGACCGGCGCCTTGGGGGTGTGCTTGGCCGCGTCGGCGATCTTCTCGGCGTACTCTTCCTCTGCCAGATTTCGCCACGTCGTCAGCGACACGTCCGGTCGGTACAGCTTCTCCGGCGGCGCGTCGGTGACCTCGACCATCCACGCATCCTGACCCGAGAACTGACCGTGGAACAGCCAGCGGATCGCGCCGAGGTACTTGGCGTAGAAGCCCAATTTTGCTGCGCCGGAGACGAAGTTGACCATGAGGCCGACGTACTTGTGGTTGTCTTCGTCCACCGGGACGTAGAACTCGTAGTGAATGAACTTGGGGTACGCGATGCGCAGGACACCCGGCATGGACAGTGAAGCAAAACCGGGGAAGTTCTGAGCTGCGATCACAGGATTGACATCCAGGCCGGCGCCGACGTTTCCGATCTGCGAAATCTGGGTCTCGTCCGGCTTCTTCTTCCACCACCGCTTGTTCGTCCAGGTTCCCACGCCCGGGAATTCCGCCTCCCAGTACACCTCTTCCTGCACGCGGTAGATCCAGCGTCCCTCCGGAACGATGCTCGTGATGTTCCACGTGGGCATCGGCTTGAACAGACGCCACAATGCGGTGCGGTGCAGGTACTTCGCATGTCCCTCGTCGAAACCGTTCTCACATGCGAAGCGCCAGTTGCCTTCTCGGGGCTGAATCCGACCACCGACGATACCCTTGTTCTCCACCAGCTCACGCGGCAACTGGTCGTCGATGGACGGCGCCGGCTCGTTGGCGATCGGGATGTACACCCACACCAGACCGAGTCGCTCCTCGATCGCATAGGTCTGGACGTTCAGCTTGCCGCAGATCTTGGAATCCGGACCGTCGGTGATGACCGCGGCCAGCTTGCCGTCGGTGAGCCGGTACGTCCAGCCGTGGTACGGGCAGCTGACGGTTCCCGGGAACTGCTGATCGCCCTCGGACAACGGAACGCCGCGGTGCGGGCACCGATCGTGCAGGGCATATGCCTTGCCTGCGTCGCGGATGATCGCCAGCTTTTCACCACAGATGGTGAAGCTCTTGGGGTCTTTGGTGATGTGGTTCGACCACGTGACCGGGTACCAGTAACCGCGGTATCCGCTGCCGGCTGCGTTGTAACCCGGCCATGCCGTCCAATCCTGCCGACCGGCCGCTCGTGGCCGCTCGGGCAGCGCGAACGTGGCTTCCGACGCCTCGACACCAGTCATGTGAAGTCCTCTCGACACTGAACGTTTGAATGAAACAGATCTTGGGTGAGATTGCGGTCTACGCCAATGGATTCGGTTCGCTCAGCAGACCCGGACCACCACAGCGGTTCCGACGGCACACAGCACGCCATTGTCCGAATGCTCCCGCAATGCCAAAGTTAGTTGGTCACTGTCGATTTGGGACACTTCACCCGACACCTCGAGTGTGGTTCCGACGGGCGCGGGCGCACGATTCTGCCAGGAGACGGACACAACTCCTTCGTATCCACCGGCAAAGTGTGACGCGGCACGAAAGAACAGCGTGCCCTGCAACTGGGCCATGACCACCGGTGCGGACAACCCCTCCGTCTGCGCATAGGAGGCGTCGTAGTGAATACGGTGCGAATTGTGCGTCGACGCCCCGAATCGAAGGATCCGAACCGGATCGCAGACCAAGGTCACCGATTCGATCGACGTGCCCACGACTACTGTTTCGGTCATCGGACGATGAACTTCTCGACGACCTCGGCAAATGAGCCGGACTGCGCACCCTGGTAAGTCTTGGTGACCGAGAGCAGCAGAAACTCGTCCGGAGCCCGGCCCTTGGTCGTCACGGTATCGAGTACTCGCCCTACGACGACAGCCTCACCCAGCGGGGCCGGTCGCAAGAAAGTCACACTCTGCCCGCCGGCCATCAAGCGCACGTCGATACCGTCTGTGCCCGGCACTTCGTCACGGAACATGCCGTCTGCTCGGTACTCTCGATCGGAGCCACCTTGCGGTCCTCGCAAAAGCGAAGGCAGATACATCGGATGGACGGCAAATGCCGGGTGCTCCGGGTCGAGAAACCGGGGGTCCGTCTCGGCGGTGGCAACCGCAAACGCAACCGACTCCGCCGGACGCACCGTTCCCAACTCTCGCGTTTCCCGCGTACCGATCATCGCCTCCGCGCGATCACGCGCGTGCTCGAGTTCTGTTCTCATGCCAGCACGCTAGGCATTCGGAAGTCTCACAGCCACGAACCGGGTTCGCCTGCCGGACCGCGATACTTCCCATACCGCTCACCTCGAGGTCAGGTATAGCCATGGCTGATCAACCGAAGAGCTTGTACGCCAAAGCAGATGGCGTCACATTCCATTACTACGACCTCGGCGAGGGCGACCCCACGATTTTCCTGCACGGAGGCGGCCCCGGCTGCACTGCGTGGTCCGACTTCGGGCCGGTGGCACCGCTCTTCGCCTCGGATCGACGAGCGATTCTCGTTGATCTGCTGCAATACGGTCGGTCCGACAAGTGCACCATCGCCGGCCCAATGTGGGACTTCCACGCCGCCAAGATGGTTGCCCTGCTCGACGAACTCGGAATCGAACGCGCAGACTTCGTCTGCAACTCGTGGGGCGGCACCATAGCGCTCAATCTTGCGGCAAAGTACCCGGAACGCGTTCGCTCCCTGGTGATCACGGGCAGCATGCCCGTCTTCTACGGTCCACTCGCGCCGCTCCCCGAGGATGGCCGGCGTGGCCGCAACGCCCGCGACCTCTACTACGGCGGCACCGGTCCCACCCTCGAAAAACTCCGCACCTTGATCACCAGTCTCGAATGGTTCGACGGATCGAAGTTGCCCGCCGAAACCCTCCAGATGCGATACGAGCAAAGTCTCGACCCCGAAGAAATGGCCCTGGCTGCCTCGGCGGACTCACCTCGTGGCGATTGGCAGGATCTCACAGCTGAACTCGGCCAGATCCAGGCGCCGACGCTCTTCGCCTGGGGCATGCACGACGCATTCCTCACCCCGGACTACCCGCTCATGCTGGCGCGGATGATTCCCCATGGCCATCTCTACATCATGGACAAGGCGTCGCATCATCTTCAGGAAGAACGACCATACGACTACTACAGTGTAGTTTCGGGTTTCCTTGACCAACAGCACAACTGAACGAACGGTGATCGCCCCGACGGGCGGTGCACGGATCCGATTGGTACTGCTTCTCGGAATTCTCACCGCCCTCGGGCCGTTCACCGTCGACATGTATCTTCCTGCGCTGCCACAGATCACGCAGGAATTCGGCACTTCGGACACGATGGTTCAGCTGACCCTGACGGGCACACTGCTGGGTCTGGCTTTCGGCCAGTTGCTCATCGGCCCACTGTCCGACATCTACGGACGTCGACGTCCCCTGCTCGTGGGCACAGTAATTCACGTCGGCGCGTCGTTGGCCTGCTTCTTTGCTCCGTCCATCGAAGTCCTCACTGCGCTGCGAACCCTTCAAGGTTTCGGCGCCGCCGCGACAGGCGTGATCGCGATGGCAATCGTTCGTGATCTATTCACCGGACACGATGCGGCAGTTGTACTTTCGCGGCTGATGTTGGTCATGGGCGTAGCGCCCATCCTGGCCCCCTCCATCGGCGGGGCACTGATGTCCGTAACACATTGGCGCGGAGTCTTTCTCGCTCTCTTCATCCTGGGCATCGCGATGATCGCACTCGCGGCAGTATCGCTGCCGGAAACACTTCCACCCGAGAATCGGTCGGGCAAGGGCATCGGCGCCATCGCGCGAAACTACATTGCGCTCGGCAAGGATGCCCACTTCATGGTGTTGGTGCTCGTGTGCGGTCTCGGCCGCGGCGTTTTGTGGTCGTACATCGCCGCGTCGTCCTACGTGATGCAGGAACAGTTCGGACTGAGCGCCACCGCATACGGATTTGCCTTTGCCGGCGGCGCCGTCGTTTTGATCGGTTCGTCCCAGCTCAACGTCGTGCTTCTCGGCCGGTGGTCGCCGAATTCCATCACGATCTGGGCAATGTGGGGCAGTAGTGCCGTCGGCGCTGCATTTGTTGTTGTTGCCGCCACCGACTCGTGGGGATTCGTCGGGTTTGCCGTCCCCATCCTGCTGATGCTCTGCGCAACGGGTTTTGTCATGCCCAACGCACCGGCGGTTGCACTGTCCCGTCACGGAGAAGCCGCAGGCTCAGCAGCCGCGCTGATCGGATTTGCGCAGTTCGGCGCTGCCGCTGTGGTTGCGCCCATCGTCGGCCTTCTCGGCAACACCAGTCTTGCCGTGGCCATCTCCATGACCGGGGCTTCGGTTCTCGGCGTGATCGCGCTGCTCTGCGTGCGTCGATAAAACGGTTATGCCGAGCGTTCGAGAACCGATACCTTCCGGCTGATCCCTTCGGCCGCCGCGCGCAACGGTTCGGCAAAACGCTCGGTATCCATTCGATACCGCGGACTCGACACACCGATCGCGGCAACTGCTTCACCAAGTCCACCGAAGATCGGGGCAGCGATACTCGATGTTCCCAGGCGAACCTCTTCGGTCTCGACCGCCAACTGCTGCGAACGAACAGCGTCGAGTTGCCTACGTAACCCGTCTTCCGAGTTCACCGTCCGATCGGTGAACTCGACAAATCCGTTGCCTGTCACCGCTCGAAAAACGGAATCCGGTGAGTACGCGAGTATTGCTTTGCCGGTTGCCGTGGCATACATCGGCAGCCGGCCAGCCACCCGCGACGGCAGGTCCACCCCGTGATGACCGGAGATCTTGTCGATGTACAGAACATCGAGGCCGTCGCGAATCGCGAGGTGAACCGTCTCCCGGGTCGCCGCGTGAAGATCCTGCACATACGTCAAGGACACCTCGCGCAGAATACGTTGACGAGGAACCAACTGCCCCAGTTCGAAGAGCCGTAACCCCAACCTGTACTTGGTTCCGACCCGTTCCAGTAGACCAAGAGACACCAGTTCACCGGCTATTCGATGCACCGTCGCCTTCGCAACACCACTCCGATTCGCAAGTTCGGTCAGCGACAGCGCACCCGAATCCGCATCGAAGGAATCGAGTATCAGGCGCGCTTTCCCCAGCAACGAATGCATCGCCGAGCGCCTCCAGTACACAGAATGTGGTCCACCCAGCGGACCAAGTCTGCTCCAGTCTACTGAGGCATCAGATCTCCGCGCCCACGAATTGGCTGTTGTACAGACGGAAGTACGCGCCGCGGGATTCGAGCAGAGCCTCATGGCTCCCCTGCTCCACGATCCGGCCTTCCTCCATCACCACGATCAGGTTCGCATCACGAATTGTCGAAAGACGGTGCGCGATGACAAAACTGGTGCGGTCACTGCGCAGAACCGCGGTGGCGCTCTGAACCAGTAGTTCGGTGCGTGTGTCCACCGAACTGGTCGCCTCGTCGAGGATCAGAATAGACGGCTGCGAGATGAAGGCGCGGGCGATGGTGATGAGCTGCTTCTCGCCGGCACTGACGTTGCTGCCTTCCTCGTCGATGACCGTGTCGTAACCCTCAGGCAGAGAGTGCACGAACTTGTCGACGTAGCTCATCTCGGCCGCGCGACGAATCTCCTCGTCGGTGGCACCGGGCTTGCCGTACGCGATGTTCTCGCGGATGGTTCCACCGAACAGCCACGCGTCCTGCAGAACCATGCCGATGCGTGAACGCAGATCGTCTCGCGTCATGTCGGCGATATCGATGCCGTCCAAAGTGATTCGGCCCGAATTGAGTTCGTAGAACCGCAGGATGAGGTTGACGAGGGTGGTCTTGCCTGCCCCGGTTGGGCCGACGATGGCAACCATCTGGCCAGGCTCGGCGGTCAGGGACAGGTCCTCGATCAGCGGCTGTTCCGGCTTGTAACTGAAGGTGACGTTCTCGAACTTGACGCGGCCCTTGTCAACCGTGGGCGACTTCGCGCCCTTCGGGTCCTCCGACTGCTCGTCTTGGTCGAGCAGCGCAAAAACACGCTCGGCCGAAGCGACACCGGACTGCAGCAGATTTGTCATCGACGCGATCTGCGTGAGCGGCTGGGTGAACTGACGCGAGTACTGGATGAACGCCTGCACGTCGCCGAGCGTCATCGTTCCGGATGCGACGCGCATGCCACCCACCACTGCGATGGCAACGTAATTGAGGTTGCCGAGGAACATCACGGCCGGCATGACCAGACCGGAGATGAACTGCGCCTTGAAGCTCGACTCGTACAGATCCTCGTTCTGCTTGCGGAAGCGCTCCTCGACCTCGTGCTGGCGGCCGAACACCTTGACCAACTCGTGACCGCTGAATGCTTCCTCGACCTGTGCATTGATTCCGCCGGTGCTCTTCCACTGCGCGACGAAGTGCTTCTGCGAACGTTTCGCGATGAACGCCGTGACCATGATCGACAGCGGAACAGTTGCCACCGCGATCAAGGCGAGCAGCGGTGAGATCCACAGCATCATCACCAGAATGCCCAGGACGGTCATCACCGACATGACCAACTGGCTGAGCGTCTGCTGCAAGCTCTGCGCGACGTTGTCGATGTCATTGGTCACGCGTGAGAGAACATCACCGCGGGCATGGGTATCGAAGTACCGCAAGGGAAGTCGGTGAATCTTCTGCTCGACGTCCTCACGCAGACGACGAACGGTTCGCTGGACCACGATGTTGAGCAGATACGCCTGCAGCCAACTGAACAGCGACGCGCAGACGAACAGCAGCAGCACGATCATCAAGACCTTGCCGACGGCGTCGAAATCGATTCCGGTTCCAGGCACAACTGCCATGCCGGACACCATGTCGGCGAGCTGACCCTGCCCCGAAGCGCGCAATCCTTCGACAGCCTGTTCCTTTGTCGTCCCCGGCTGGAGTTGCTTGCTGACGATTCCGTCGAAGATCAGGTTGGTGGCGTTTCCCAGGATCTTCGGAGCGATCGAGGAAAGTACGACGCTTGCGGTCACCAAAGCGAAGATCAGGACGACGATCGGCTTGTCGGGGCTCAAGCGTCCAAGGAGACGTTTGAGCGAAGGGCCGAAGTTCATGGCCTTCTTTGTGGGATCGCCGCCGCCGGGCGGGCCGATGGGAGGCGAGGAAGTCGGTCGATTGCTCATGATGCGTCCTGTACGGCTAGCTGAGAGGCGACAATTTCGCCGTAGGTGGGACAACTGACCACGAGTTCGTCGTGCGTGCCGATCCCCACGATGGCGCCGTCGTCGAGCACGATGATCTGATCGGCTTCCACGATGGTGGAAATACGCTGCGCGACAACGACGATGCAGGCGTCTTGCGTGACCGGCCGGAGCGCCGCACGCAGCCTCGCATCAGTAGTGAGGTCGAGTGCCGAGAAGGAATCGTCGAACAGATAGATCTGTGGCTTACGCACCAACGCTCTGGCGATGGCGAGTCTCTGACGCTGACCGCCCGATACCGTCGTACCGCCTTGTGCCACCGGTGTGTCCAGGCCTTCGGGCATGGCGCGGATGAAGTCGGCAGCTTGGGCGATCTCGAGGCACTCCCACAGCCATTCGTCGGTAGCTTCGGGGTTTCCGTAGCGGAGATTGGTGGCGACAGTGCCGGAGAACAGATACGGCTTCTGCGGGACCAGACCGATCACCGAACAGAGCAGCTCCGTGTCGATGTCGCGGACGTCGACGCCG
Organism: Rhodococcus sp. GB-02; assembly: GCF_053470465.1. Classification (NCBI taxonomy): domain Bacteria; kingdom Bacillati; phylum Actinomycetota; class Actinomycetes; order Mycobacteriales; family Nocardiaceae; genus Rhodococcus; species Rhodococcus sp. GB-02. The sequence goes on along the minus strand of NZ_JBPUKE010000001.1, from coordinate 695,480 downwards.
CCCACCGATACCGATCCGGAGGTGGAGTCGATCAAACGCGGAATCAGGTTGAGCAGAGTGGTCTTTCCCGAACCGGTGCCGCCGATGATCGCCGTCGTCTTGCCTGGTTCGGCGCGGAAGGTGATGTCGCGCAACACTGGCTCCTCGGCTCCGGGGAACTGGAACTGAGCTCCACGAAGTTCGACGACTCCCGGGTCCTTCAGTTCTCGGACCGGATTCTCGGGCGGAATCACCGACGAATCCGTGTCGAGCACCTCGGAGATACGTTCGGCGCACACCGACGCACGCGGCAGCATCACCGCCATGAAGGTGGCCATCATGACGGCCATCAGGATCTGCATGATGTAGCTGAGCATCGCGGTGAGCGAGCCGATCTGCATCGAGCCCTCGTTGATCTGATGGCCACCGAACCAGATGACCGCGACGCTGGTGACATTGCTGATCAGCATCACGAGCGGGAACATCAGTGCCATGAGGCGGCCGACGCCGAGTGCAGTCTCCGTCAGTTCGCGGTTGGCGTCGCCGAAACGCTCTACCTCGTACGGTTCCCGTACAAACGCTCGGACGACGCGGATGCCCGTGATCTGTTCGCGAAGAACACGGTTGACGGCGTCGAGGCGGCCCTGCATGACCCGGAATCCGGGGACCATCCGGGCGATCAGGAAACCCATCGAGACTACGAGGAGCGGGACGCTGATCCCGAGGATCCAGGAAAGATTCAGGTCCTGGCGCAGAGCCATGATGATGCCGCCGATACACATGATCGGCGCCATGACGAGGATGGTGCAACTCATCACGACCATCATCTGCACTTGCTGGACGTCGTTGGTGTTGCGGGTGATCAGCGAAGGCGCACCGAAGTGCCCGACCTCTCGGGCCGAAAATGTCCCGACCTGATGCAGCACCGAAGCCCGGAGATCGCGTCCGACGCCCATGGCGACTCGCGCACCGAAGAAGACGGCACCCACCGAGCACAGGATCTGCGTCAGCGTGACCATGAGCATCATCCCGCCGGTGGAGAGGATGTAGCCGGTGTCGCCTTTGGTCACGCCGTTGTCGATGATGTCGGCGTTGAGACTCGGAAGGTAAAGAGCCGCCATAGTCGAAATAAACTGCAGGACGACAACGCCCGTGAGTTCACCCCGGTACGGCGTCAGATAAGTGCGCAGCAGCCTGATCAGCATAGTGAGCGAAGGTTACCAATCCTGGCCGACATGTGCCGCTGGATATTTCGATACCGGGAAAACAGCTGTGCGCCTTTATTAACCGCGGGGGGTTAATAAAGGCGCACAGCGGTCAAGCGGTCAAGCGGATGTGGACTGCAGTTCCGCTTCCTTCTCGTCACGGAGGGCCTTGCTGAGCTTCTCGCCCTCGATGTCGACGTTCGGCAAAATCTTGTCCAGCCACTTCGGCAGCCACCACGCCTTGTCGCCGAGCAGTGCCATGACGGACGGGATGATCACCATTCGCACGATGAAGGCGTCGAAGAACACTGCCGCAGCGAGCGCGAATCCGATCGACTTGATGAACGAGTTCGGTTCTGCGATGAAGGCGCCGAACACGGAGATCATGATGACCGCGGCCGCACTGACCACTCGGGCACCGTGGTTGAAGCCGATGGTCACGGCCTCCTTCGCGGTTGCACCGTGGACGTACTCCTCACGCATACGCGTCACGAGGAACACCTGGTAGTCCATCGCCAACCCGAACACCACGCCGATCAGGAAGATCGGCATGAAACTCACGAGCGGTTGCGGGTTCGAGATGATGCCCAACCAACCGTGCTGGAAGATCGCCACCGTCGCACCGAATGTCGCGAGCACGCTGAGCAGGAAGCCGAGCGTCGCAGTCAGTGGAACCAGGATCGAGCGGAACACCAAGAGCAACAAGATGAATGCAAGGCCGACCACTACGGCAAGGTAGGGCACCAGTGCATCCTTCAGCGTGTCCGAGACGTCGCCTTCGAGTGCGGTCTGACCGGTGATGCCGTAGCTGACGCCGATCGAATCGTTGAGTCCTGATTCGGCTCCGCGGAGGCTGGACACCAGGTCCATGGTTGCCGGATCTGTCGGACCACTCTTCGGAGTGATCAGTACCTGTGCGGTAGTGCCGGCGTCGTTGACCCCGATGACCTGTGCGTTCTGGACGTCACTGAAGCTCGAGATGGTCGAGACAACCTCCGCGAACGCCTCTTCGGCAGAAACACTGGCATCCTTGGCGTCGACGACGGCGATCAGCGGTCCGTTTCGGCCGTCACCGAAGCCCTCGTCGATGAGGTCGTATGCCTGACGCGCACTCGTAGCCGGGTCACCGGTGGCCTCCGACGGCAACGCGAGGCTCAATCCTGTTGCGGGTAGAGCCAATGCACCCAGAAGGACTACACCACCGATCAGCGGAACGAGCGGACGACGGACGACGGCGTTGATGAATCGCAGGGCCAACTTCGGCTTGCCCGAATCCTGGTCTTCAGACTCCTCAGCACGCTTGCTGAGGAAGGGGATCTTGCCGGCAAAAGCCTTGCGCCCGAACATACCCAGGATCGCGGGCAGCAAGGTCAAAGCGATCAGGACCGCGATCAGCACGGTGAAGGCTGCTGCCGCACCCATGTCCGAGAGGAACGGGATACCGACGACACGCAACGCGACCAGCGCGATGATGACCGTCAAACCGGCGAATACGACTGCGGAACCGGCAGTTCCGACAGCGCGGCCAGCTGCTTCGGCACGGTTGTCGGTGAGCGTGAGCTCATGCCTGAACCGGGACATGATGAACAGCGAGTAGTCGATCGCTACCGCCAGGCCGATCATGATCGCCAGGGTCGGAGTCATGGAACTGAGATCCATGAACCCGGTGGCGACAGTGATTCCGAGGCTGCCGATAGCGATACCGATGATTGCGGTGAGGAGCGGAAGCCCCGCGGCCACAAGCGAACCGAACGTGATGGCTAGAACGACGGCGGCAACGGCGATGCCGATCAGCTCGGTGACACCACCGGGCATCTCCGCTTCCTGCGCAGCCGAACCACTGACCTGGACATTGAGCCCCGCAGCTCGCCCGACATCGGCTGCGGAGTTGATCGAATCACGCAAGGCTTGGTCGAGATCGGCGAAGTCACCGCTGAACGGAACCTCGACGTACCCGACCGTTCCATCGGCACTGAGCGGGGACAACGCACGCGCGTCGTCCACGGCCTGCGTCTCGGAAGTTCCAGCGGCAGCTGCCTTTTCCTTGAACATCGCAACCATGGAGTCGTTGCCGGCAACCGGATTGACCAGCGCCTTCGCGGCCTGTTCCGGAGTGGCAGTTGCCGGGTCCACCTTGGCAGAGTCGGCGACCTTGTCGATGCCGCGGATACTCGTGAGCATCTCGTCCATGGCCTTGACGTTCGCCGGGTCAGCCAGGGTTGTACCTGCCGGAGCCTCGACGACGTATCGGGCGCTCAGCGAATCCATCGGATTGGGAGCACCGGGGAACCGCTCAGCCATCAAGTCCTGGGCCTGCTGCGCCGGCGTTCCCGGAATGGAGAAGGAATCTTTGGTGGGGCCGGACAGCGTTGCCGCCCCGACACCCATCAGGACCAGGATTATCAGCCAAACACTGAGGACCGCGCCCTTTCGCCGATAGGCGAACTTGCCGATCCGATAAAGATACGTGGCCACGACGGGCTCCTTGCTGTTTCGGTGCGTGTACGTGGACAGGTTTTACGAGTGGATCTCAGAAGCGGTGCCTCCGAGACGCGGTGGCGGTGCGGGCAATCCCGCACGAATCTGCCGAAAAGCGTCGTGGACCAGTTCTTCCGGACTGGAGGCCTCCGACTTTCCGCCAGTCCAGATGTCGATTACCGATTTAGCGGCTCCACCCACCGCTCCAAGGAGGAGAGTCGGGTAGAGGTCCCGTTCGGCGTCCGTACCGGTACGTTCCGCCAAGGCCTGAACGACTGCACGGTTGATCCGCTGATGCATGTCTGCGGCATCCCGATAGAGCGCGGGACTCGAATCCGACAGCAGCCAGATACTCGCCTTCTCACTCCCACTCGGACCTGAGTCGTTCACGATTTCGACCACAAGGTTTTCGAGCACGTCGAGGATAGGTTCGTCGGCGGGCCGGGCTGCAAGCGCCTCGATCCACAAAGTCACCGATTCCTCGAAACTGGCGAGCACTGCCTCTTCCTTGCTGGAGAAGTAGTTGTGGAATGTCCTCGTCGACACTCCGGCCTCGGATGCGATTGCGTCAGCGGTGACGCATTCGATTCCCAGCGCGCGAGCCAGCCGCGCCGCCGCACCGCTGAGTGCGGCACGGGTTGCTGCCTTCTTGCGGTCGCGCAGGCCTGGTTCGATGATCACTCCAACACGGTACCAATCTTGCAGACCTCTGCAACTTTGCAGAGCTCTGCAAGATTGTGCAATCGAACACACCACCCGGAACATCGAGGTGTGGCTCACACCCCTACTCGCCAAATGCCTGGACAAGACGACCGGAGAAGTTTCCGACCCGACACACTGCATGACATCACGACTCAAGTTGACACGCATATCAACAGAGGCTGACATACTTTGCTAATCATTAACCACAACGAGTTCGATGAAGGAAGCTGATGGATCCGCTCCTGCATACCTGGCCGGTTTCATCCTCGGTCATGGTGTGGGGCTCCAAGACCGGACGCGGCACGGTCCTGCGTCTCGCGCACCTCACCATCGGATTCTGCTCCCTCAATTTCTCGCTCGTGGCTTACCTCTTTTTCTTCAGCACAGAAGGCCCCGAGGGACCATTTGCGCGCGCCTGGTTGGTCGGCGTCGCGACGATCAACTTGATTCCGACTTTCCTTTGGTTCGCCGGCCGAATCAAAGGGGGACGCGCGCTCAAGCTCTACGGACTGTGGGCGGATATCGGCACCGCCTCCACTGTCATCGCATACTCCAGTCCCAACACCGCGCTGTTCGGCGCAGTCCTTTTTGTCGCCACCGGCGCCTACTTCACGTATTTCCTCGACTATCGCTGGCTGACCTTCCACCTGGCCTTCACCACGACGTTTGTCATCGCCCTGACCGTTCTCGGATTGACGAACAACGAGTACTCGGCAACCAGCGTGATCGCGCGCACCGACATCGTACTGTGTGCCGTGATCTTCATTCCGGCCACGATTCAGTTGAGCTGGCGACAATTACTTTCGCGCGCAACGGGATCCAAAGTAGACGCACTCACTGGTCTCCTGAACCGACGCGGACTGTGGGAGATGTCAGAGCATATCTGGTCGGTCGCGTCGGTGAATCGTGCCGACATCGCTGTTGCCGTTGTCGACATCGACAAGTTCAAGGCGGTGAACGACACGTTCGGTCATGAGGTCGGTGACGCCGTCATCATCCGGACGGGAACGCGCCTTCAGGAGCATGTGAACGGTTTCGGTTACGCCGCGCGCACGGGCGGCGAGGAGTTCACCGTCGTGATGATCGGCACCCCGTACGGATTGCGCAAACGAATCGCAACCCTACCCAAAGCAGTAGTGAGCACTTCTGACAGTCCGCTGTCCACAGTCAGCGTCGGAGCAGCGACGCTACCTTTCATCCCGCACCAGGAGGAATTCGACTACAACGAGTTCTCCCGAGCGATCATTGCGGCCGATCATCTGATGTACGAGGCGAAAGCCGCGGGCGGCAACGCGGCCAACACTGCGCCTACGACTGTTCCGCGTCCCAGGCGGACAGTCTGAAAATCGCGCTGCATCAGCGCCGATTCCACGCTTCGGGATCTGCCGTCAGTTCGTGAATGAAGTCGGGCAATTCACCGCCTGCGACATCGGTGAGGCTGACATTTTCGAGCACGGCGCGAAGGTTGACGCGTACTGCAATCCACACCTCTTTGAGCGGTGTTGCCGGTCCCCCGTAGTCGACGTCTTCCGGTCGCTGGCCCCGAATCGAGGCAAGCGGTCCTTCGACAGCGCGGATGACGTCGGCAATCGTGATCTCGTCCGCGGACCGAGCGAGCCAGTACCCGCCGTCCGGGCCGCGGCGGCTGTTGACGAGGCCGCCGCGCCGCAAGTCAGAGAGCACCGCTTCCAGGAACTTGTGGGGTATGACCTGGGATTTGGCGAGAAACTCGGCCTTGGCCGGGTCCGGACCGACTGCCGCAAGCTCGACCAGAGTCCGCACGGCGTAGTCCACCTTCGCGGTGATATGCACCGGCAATTCCTACCATTGTTCTATGGAAAGTCGCAACAAACCCGCAAGATACTTCTCGCAAAAGGTTCCGCGATGTTACACATTGATGCATGATGTAACGACCAGAGCGAGAGAATAGGACAAATAGCGTGTGGGAAACCCTCGTCGAGTCATGGCGGTCACTGCTCGAACCACTCCATGACCCGGTCACGCTCGCAATCCCCGCGTTTGTCATCTTCCTCGGCATCGAGTGGTTCGCCGCCCGCGCACTCGAAGATCATCCGGACGATGCCGACGGACGCGCACAGCCCGCGCAGGGTGGATACCGCCACATCGACGCTCGGACCAGCATCCTCCTCGGATTGGTGTCGATCGCCACCAGCACGTTCTGGAAAGCGCTGGCCCTGATCGGCTATTCGGCGATCTGGGTGTACCTCGCGCCGTGGCATCTGTCGCCCACCGCCTGGTACACCTGGGTAATCCTGCTGCTCGGAATCGACGTCCTCTACTACGCGTATCACCGCATCGCGCACCGAGTTCGAGTCGTCTGGGCTACGCACCAGGCTCACCATTCGAGCGAGTACTTCAATTTCAGCACCGCGCTGCGGCAGAAGTGGAACAACAGCGGCGAGATCATCATGTGGCTGCCACTACCGTTCCTCGGGATTCCGCCGTGGATGGTGTTCGTCGGCTTCTCCGTCAGCCTCGTCTACCAGTTCTTCGTCCACACCGAGCGTGTCGGAAAGCTCTGGCGCCCGATCGAATTCATCTTCAACACACCCTCACATCATCGCGTCCACCACGGTTCCGACGCCGAGTACCTTGACCGCAACTACGCCGGGATCCTCATCATCTGGGACCGGATGTTCGGCACATTTGCGGCCGAAACCCACAGGCCCACCTACGGACTCACGACACCGGTGGGAACGTACAACATCTGGAAGCTCCAAACGCGCGAATACGCTGCCATCGCCCGTGATTGGAAGGCGTCGACCTCGTGGCGGCAGCGAGCAGGCTACGTATTCGGCCCTCCGGGCTGGGCGCCGAAAGCTGCAGTCACGTCAACAGAATCCACAGCCCCGTCGCACTGAGCAACAGAAGACTCAGCGCGAGCGCTGCTCCCATACCCAAAGCAGGCGTTGCCTTTTCAGCTGAGAACTGGGCCAACCGTCTGGGCCGCGACCGACGTTCGTAAACCATCACCGCAACGACAAGCATCGCAGCGAGGGACGGCCCGATCAGGGCCAACGAACCGAACGGCGGCAACCACCTCAGGCAGGCGGCGGACAAGCCGAGGATCGACAGACTCGTCCGCACGAGCGAGAGCGATGTGCGCTCGGACTGTAGGCCCCTATCTGGCGGCGTGAGTCCTTCCGAAGGTTCCAGCGCGGTCAATCAGTTCACAACCTCGACCACCAGGACTGTCGCGCAGATCACCAGCACGATGCCGACCACCGGCGCCATCAGCGGCACCGGCAACGAGCGCTCGGCACGGAGCGCTCGCTCGGCACTGATCCAGTGGACAAAAGAAGTGATGGCGATCAGAGCGCCGCCGACGAGCAGCAACGCGGCCAAGCCGACGCGAACCGTCGGGTTGAGGATGTCGCCGCCGAAGGCCTCGAGTCCGACGCCCGACGCGACAAAGGCCGTCGCTGTGCGGATCCAGGCCAGATATGTCCGCTCGTTGGCGAGGGTGAACCGTGGATCGGGGTCTTCACCCGTTCGGAACGGCCTCCATCGGGGCATCACCTATTCATTCCGTCCCGGCAGAATTCGCCCGCAGCCTTCGGAACGGACAACAAGAAAGGAAGGTCATGTCCTTAATCTTCCCTACCCGCCCCGAAGGAGTGCGAATCGGGTGGACGTAATTCAGTTCGCGGCGAGCGAGACCAGGAAGTCCACCGAGCCACTGCCGTCGACGGTGACAAAGCCGAGCGACGGGGGTTCGACACCGAAATCGGTCCAGGTGACCGGAATCGAGCCCGAAGCAATCAGAGAATCCCCCGAGTGCAGCACAGTCATGTCGACCGATACCGGCTTGGATTGGCCTTTGAGTGTCAAGGTTCCCGACACCGTGACCGTTGCAGTTGTGCCGTCGGCCGGCACGGCCGACAGGTCCACCGGCGAGTCGATCGTGAACGTCGCCGTCGGGTAGGTGCTGGTATCCATCACATTGCCAGTGAACTGGCCATCGCGCCGATCCGAGTCGGTCTTGATGCCTGCCACCTGCACGGTCACTTCGCCGGCCGTGAGCTTCTCGCCCTCGACGGTGGCGTTTCCGCTCACCTCGCCGGTGGTTCCGACGACGGTCACACTCGATCCGTTGAGAATCTCGTGCACGGTGTACCCGGCTGCCGTCTGGTTGTCTCCCTGGCCTGCGACGACGGTCCACTGTCCGTCGATGGATCCGGACGCCGCCTCTGCGCCCTGAGTGGACACTACGGCCGCCGGTGCATCGTCCTCAGCGATGAACTTCCCGTACGCCCACGGCCCCACGAGCAGGGCGAGTACGACCACAACCACTGCTCCACCGATCCACCAGATCTTTTTCATGGGTTCGACGATAGTTGCAGCTTCAACGGTTGTCAGGACTTAACACCTGGGAGAACGCTGTGAAAGCTCTCCGCAGCAACTGAAGACGAGGGTGCTGTCCGCAACGATTAGTAATCATTTGGTAAAGTAGATTTTGCATTCCGGCCCCCAGCCTGGAATGCACCGGCCGTGCGCGTCGAATCATGCATCGATCCCGATGCGCACGGTCTGCCGAAACACGTATCACACTGGACGAGGGGGCTCGCGATGCCGGACCTGAGCCTCCTGAGCGACGACGAGTTGCGTGAGCGCCGAATCGCCCTCAGTCAATCACTGACTGCCGCAGCCGATTTGATCCCTACCCCGTCACCGTCATTCTTCGAAAAGCTGAAGCAGGACATCGATGCCGCCGCTGCGGAGTGGATCGCCCGCCGCTCCTGAAACCTCGTCAACCTGGGAATGTCACCGGAGGGCGTCCCTCCCCTATAAGAACGAGTGTGGCTCCCGATCTCCCCCGAGGTCGGGAGCCACCTTCGTCCGAATGGCGGATTTCTGCCCAATCCGAATGTTTGTTCCTTGATTACGAAATACGTTCGGAGCGACGGATCCGCCCGGCGGCTGATCAGGTCTGCGTGTCGAACTCACTTTGGCTTCGACACACATGGACACGGGCTTCGACCTGGCCGGTCGCCCGATAGTTCAGCCGGAGCGTGTCCGTCCCCGACAGTCGGCAGCGCTCGCATCGAGGTCTACGAACAAAAAAGCTCCCCACCTGCGTGAACAGGTGGGGAGCTTTGGCGGTGGCGGAGGGATTTGAACCCTCGGACGGGGGTTACCCGTCACACGCTTTCGAGGCGTGCTCCTTAGGCCGCTCGGACACGCCACCGTTGGTGACTTTACCGGATGGAGTGCCCGTGGCCGAAATCGCCAGGTGGAGCGGTATTATGTGAGCTTGTCCTTGATGCTGGACGCGGCGTCCTTGACCTTCTCGCCTGCATCCTTGACGGCCGATTTCACCTGGTCGCCTTTGCCTTCGTTTTCGAGGTCCCGGTCACCGGTAGCGCTGCCAGCAGCTTCCTTGGCCTTGCCCCCGAGGTCCTCGGCCTTGTTCTGAGCCTTGTCTGCGATTCCCATGAGTACTCCTCTGTGAACGCGAACGAATCGCCTTCCGACGATCCGCCGATGCCCTGACGACATCTGCCTCCACCATGCCCTCGTTCACCGGTTCCGGCTACCCGAGTGTGCGATCACTCTCGATGGGGAATACCGATTTCAGGCTCGCTGCTCACGGAAGAAATCTTCCAAAAGCCCAGCGCATTCGTCCTCGAGGACCCCGCCGCGCACCTGCGGCCGGTAGGTCAATCTTTTATCTCGAACTACGTCCCATAAAGATCCGACGGCACCGGTTTTCGGCTCCCACGCCCCGAAAACGACTCTGGAAACCCGGGCGAGGACCAGCGCGCCCGCGCACATCGTGCAGGGCTCGAGGGTGACGGCCAGCGTCGCGCCTTCCAGTCGCCAACCGTCGCCGTAGATTTTTGCGGCAGCACGCAACGCGACGATCTCGGCATGCGCGGTCGGATCGGACGACGCTTCCCTGGCATTGGCGGCGCGAGCAACTTCGACGCCGTCGCCGTCGAACACCACGGCGCCGACCGGGACGTCGGCGTCGGAAGCGGAGCGCGCAGCCACGATGGCCGCACGGATCATGCGCTGATCGTCAGCGAGAGTCATCTAGCGCGGGAGCTTGTCGAGCGCTGCGCCGAACTCGGACGCGAACCCGAGTCGCTGCGCGATCATCCCCAACTGCTCGTCCGGATAGAGATCGGTCTCGGCCGCGATGACGGCGAGTACGGGTTCCGGCAGGCCCAGATCGGTGAGGACGGACAGATCGCCCTCTTCCCAGGGTTCGACATCGTCGAGGTCGTCCGGGTCGATATCGGGGATCTCGATGTGCAAGGCGTCGAGGACGTCGGCTGCGATGTCGTAGTCGATGGCGGCAGTCGCGTCGGAAATCAACAACTGCGTGCCCGACGGGGCCGGACGCAACACGATGAAGAACTCGTCGTCGACGTCGAGAAGACCGAAGACGGCACCCGAACTTCGCAGCTCACGCAGCTGCGTTTCGGCGGCCGAGAGCGAGGTCAACGCGTCGGGCGTCAGTGCCTTGACCGTCCAACGCCCCTCTTCACGGACCACCGCGACACCGAAGCCTTCAAGCTCCTCCGACTGGTTCGAAGAGGCGCTCTTGTTACCCGCGCGCTGTGCACCCATGGCGCAACGGTAGCCCGCCTGGTGCCAGTGAGTGAAGTCCGAGCATCGATGTGCCAACCTGAACTCGTGTCTGCGATCGATTCCGCCCCACCAGTCTGCGTTCTCGGCCTCGGATTGATCGGCGGTTCGCTACTTCGTGCCGCCGTCCGATCCGGCCGTCAGGCGTGGGGTTACAACCGTTCCAGTGAGTCCGCCGACGCGGCCCGAGCCGACGGTTTCGACGCCGACACCGATCTAGTTTCAGTGCTGCAGAGAGCGAACGAGAGCGGCGCGATCATCGTGGTCGCCGTGCCGATGCCTGCCGTCGACGCCACCTTGGAGGCAATCGCCGCGCATGCACCGAACAATCCGATCACGGACGTCGTCAGTGTCAAGGGTGAAGTGAAGGCCGCGGTCGAACGAGCGGGCTTGAGCGCCAAGTTCGTGGGCGGTCATCCGATGACGGGGACGTCAGCTTCGGGTTGGGCGGTCGGGGATGCCGATCTGTTCGTCGACGCGGTATGGGTCGTTGCCACCGACAACGGCGTCGACGCAGACGTGTGGACGCAGGTCGCCGATCTCGCGCTCGACTGCGGCTCGGTGGTCGTGCCTGCCGAATCTCTGGAGCACGACCGAGCAGTCGCGCGTATCTCGCACTTGCCCCACCTGCTCGCGGAAACACTTGCGATCACGGGAGCGGCCGGCGGCGAACTGGCACTCGGGCTGGCTGCCGGATCATTTCGCGATGGCACTCGCGTGGCCGGAAGCGCACCCGGCCTGGTGCGGGCGATGTGTGAGGGCAACCGCGACGCCCTGGTGGTCGCGCTGGACGAAGCGCTCGACCTTCTGCAGGGCGCACGTACCGATCTGCTCGACAACGGCTCGACGGCACGATTGGTGGACGCAGGGTTCGCGGCGCGCGGCGCTTACGAGTCACACGAGCGGTGGGACATCGAAGACGTTCAGGTCGGAGAACCCGACTGGATCGACCGGATGCGAGACGCCGGTCGACGCGGCGGCGTCATCCGGCGATCCGAAACCTAGAAATACGAAACCTAGATACGAGTTGCCAGACCCGGGTAGTCGAGGACAAAGCCTTCGGTGTCGACGGACAGCGTCGAGCTGGACACCGGGGACAGCACACTGATTCCGTCGGTGCCGGAGCTGTACGTGATGGTCGCACCCTCGACGCGCAGGTCGAGAAGGTTGACGTAGACGACCGGAACCTCGGCGTCTTCGATGTCGTTCTGCAAACCGACGCGGCGGATGGGCAGCGTGTTGAAGAACGGACTGAGGATCACGTCGACGTCGAGTGCACCGTCGAACGCCGAGCGCTGATGGCTGGCGCCGTTCTCGACCATCCAGGTACCTTCCTCGTCCCGGCTGATCGACATCTGACGCTCACCGGCGGCCAAGGCGGTCCGCACGGAGAGCCTGCGAGTGATGCCGGCCTCGTCGGTGACCAGGTCGTATGACGCGCTGAATGCCGGGTGCTCGCTGCAGGCTCCACCGATGATTCGGCCGGAAGCCTTGATGCGATTTCCGTTCAGCTGCACACGAACAGACTCCATACGAGGAGCGTTGTGGGCCTGCCAGGTCAATACCGCGGGCCAGGACGCGTCACCGGAAGGTTGGATGCTCACCCGACCACGGTAATGGACGAACGGGCGCGGAGCACCGCTGGTTCGGGTTATTGCTCGGATCAGGGACCTTTCAGGGACTTCGATCGGCCCCGAAGATCTCGATGTAAGGCGTTTCACAACGGTTCTTCGGTAAGGAGCACGCCGCGGACCGAATAGTTGGCAAACGGTGTCGGAGTTCTCGAGTACCGTGCTTCTAGGTCGGTTCGTGAGGAAGGGTGCTGTGACGTCGTCGCGGAGCATGGTGGGTTTGTTTGCCGGTATCGGTGGGCTCGAGTTGGGGCTCTCGGAACATGGGTGGAACACCGAACTGCTGTGTGAAATCGATCCCGGCGCCCAGGCAGTTCTCCGTTCGCGTTTCGCTGACGTGCCGTTGCACGGTGACGTCACCAAACTGCGTGCGCTACCCAGTGACATCGAATTGGTTGCGGCCGGTTTCCCCTGCCAGGACCTCTCGCAGGCCGGCAAGACCGCAGGCATCACCGGCGCGCGTTCGGGCCTGGTGGACGAGGTGTTCCGTCTGGTCAAGCGCAAGAAGGGCCCGCGCTGGCTGTTGATCGAGAATGTTCCGTTCATGCTGCAACTCGGCAAGGGCGCTGCCATGCGGCACATCACCGACGCGCTCGAAGACCTCGGATACACGTGGGCGTACCGGGTGGTCGACGCCCGCGCCTTCGGACTCCCCCAGCGTCGCCAGCGGGTCATCATGCTCGCCTCGCGTACGGATGATCCCCGCGAAATCCTGTTCGGCCAGGACGCTGGCGAGCGCCTGGGCGGCGATCCCGCGGACTACCCGTGCGGCTTCTACTGGACCGAAGGCACCCGCGGACTCGGATGGGCCGTCAACGCCGTTCCGACGCTCAAGGGCGGCTCGTCCGTCGGCATCCCCAGCCAACCGGCAGTCCGGTTGCCGTCCGGTGAGATCGTCACCCCCGGCCTCGTCGACGCCGAACGCTTACAGGGTTTCGATCCCGACTGGACGCTGCCGTCCGTCGAGGTCCCCGGCCTTCGCCACAGCCACCGATGGAAGCTCGTCGGCAATGCCGTGAGCGTGCGGATGGCGTCGTGGGTCGGTGGCCGGTTGAGCGATCCCATCGAATACGACGCCGCGGGCGAGACGCCACTCGAACCGGGCGACGCCTGGCCGAGCGCGGCGTGGGGCCGTAACCGCCAGGCCTTCCGCGTGCACACGTCGACGTGGCCGGTGCAGCACGACTACGAAGATCTGAGCGGATTCCTCGAAGACACGCGGTTGCTGTCGGCACGGGCGACGGCCGGCTTCCTCAAGCGCGCCCGCATGGGCAATCTTCGGTTCATTCCCGGTTTCATCGAGGACGTCGAAAGCCATCTCGAGCGGATGGGTGGATACCCCGAGGCCGCGGCATGACGGAATCGCTGTTCCCCGAACCTGAAACGCTGTTTTCCGAGCCCGAACACGAACCACTGTGGAGCGCACTGCAACTCGCGGGTGACAAGCCCCCGGCCGATGCCGATCGCGGCGAGAAGAAGAACTACGCACAACGACTGTCCAATCAACTGGCACAGACGGTCGCCGATGCTCTGCGTCCGTTGTACCCCAACATCACCCCGACTGCGTCCGGCGAAGGCCAGGAGGCAACCGTCGATGTCGCCAAGGGCCGAAAGCGCTTGGACGTCAAGGCACTCGACCCCACTCTCGGCCTGATCCTCTGCGTCTCCATCAAGACCTACAACTTCCAGGACTACAGTCCGCGCAGCGGCAAGCTAGGACGGTGGACCAAGAACATCGTCCGCAATGACCACGAATTGCGCGGCGAGGCAATGGTTCTGCATCAGCGGCAGCCGTACAGCGTGTTGGTGGCCGTCATGTTCGAGCCGTACGCCACCTGCGACGACGGCGACCCGACCAAGACCAGCGACACCGGCAAATCCTCTTTTGCACACCACGTCACAACGCTCTCGAAGCGCTCGGGTCGGGGCAAGCGCGCGGTGGTCGGCGTTCCAGGAAAGGCCTGGGTGGATCTCGGCGCCGAGGACACCCGCTACGACCTCTTCGAGAAGGTCTACATCGGACTCTACGAACCCGATGGTGCGGTTCGGTTCTTCGATGTCGACGAACCGCCGCCGCGCAACGGCCGCCCCACCGAAGCTCAGACGCTCTCGTTCACCGACTTCGTGACCGTCGTGCACGGTGAAGTGGAGCGTCGCAACAGGTTTGCGCCCACCTGGTCGGATCCCGAAGACAGCGACGATTCCGACGGCTGAGAGAACCACGGTGCCTGCGACGGATCCTGCCACCAGCGCTCGGATGAGCGCTCAGCGTCGGCGCGACACCAAACCCGAAATCGCACTTCGACGCGAGCTTCATCGGCGCGGACTCCGGTACTTCGTGGATCGGGCGCCGATCAAAGGTGTTCGCCGACGGGCTGATCTGGTATTTCCGCGCCGCAAAGTCGCGGTGTTCGTGGACGGATGCTTCTGGCACAGCTGCCCGCAGCATGCGACGTTTCCCAAGAACAACGCGCAGTGGTGGACGGACAAGTTGGCCGCCAACGTGGTTCGAGACCGCGACACCGATGCACGTCTGGCAGAGCAGGGTTGGACCGTCATCCGCATCTGGGAGCACGAAGATCCGCTGGTAGCAGCCGAACGCGTCCAGAAAGCCCTGCTCGGTCCGTAAGCTCGATTCCGTGAAGGAACGCAACGTTGCGCGGTGGGGTTTGGTGGCTGCGCTGGCTCTGGGCGGAATCGTCTACTCGTCGTGGATTCTCGAATTCTTCCTGGACACCGGCCTCGACCCAGTGACATCGTTCCTCAGCGAACTCGATGCCGAGAACCAGAAATACCGCGATGTCTTCGGTAACGCCGATGTCCTGTCCGCAATCTTGATGTTGATCTCCGGAGCGCTGGGCCTGCTGATCACGCCCCGGCGAAGGCTCTACGTCACGGGCTGGATTGCGCTGGCGGTGTTCGGCATCGCGACCATCGCCGACGCGTCGTTCCCTCTCGAATGCTCGGGCGAGGGTTGCCCGTCGAGCGCACCCGACGGTCTACTTCCGCAGCTCCACCATGTTCACGCGTTGACGAGCAGCGTGGCGGTCTTCGCGATCTTCACCGCGATGATCGCATTCACCGTGGGAGCGTTCAGATATCGCGAGCACCCTTCTTTGCGGACGACGGGTCTGACCATTCTGATCCTGACTTCCCTTGCGACGGTGTGGATGTTGACGACCAACAGCATCGCAGTCTCCGGCGGCGGTAATCTCGGACTGGGTATCGCTCAACGTGCGCAGGTGCTGGGAATGTCGTTGTGGTTGTGCACCCTGGCATTTGCGATGTCGCGGCCGCCATCCACCGGGCTCCCGGCGTCGCCGCGCTGACAGGTTTTCCGGCAACCGATTCGGGCGATCCTGGAACTACAACTGAAAATGGCTGCCCCGAACTAGCGAAGGTGTGCCCATGTCTCTCGCGTCGTCGTTCTTCGCCCATCCGCACCAGGCGTTCACTGCTGGTTTCTATCGCAACGAATCCTTCGACTTCGAGCTACGAGTCGTTCTCGGGCAAGCCACCTTCGGCGCGGCAGACACCGGCGAAGTGCTCTCGGCCATCGCTCACGTCGGCGAGAAGGACCTCGAGGGCTGGTACGAGGCCTGGTTCGACCTCGGCACACGGGTATTCGGGCAGGCCGATGAGGCAGTCGTGGCCGGGCATTCGCGAAGCGCGTCCAACGCATATCTGCGGGCGGCGTCGTACTTCGGTGTGGCGATCAACGCCGTCGACGGTCTCAGCGACGATTCTGTTCTGGTCCCCACTTTCAAACGCCACCGACAAGCGTGGGACCGCTTCGTCGACACCACTGCCCAGCCGGTCGAGCGCGTCCGGATCCCTTACGAGGACACCTATCTGCCCGGGTACTTCTTCCGGCCGCCCGGAGACGTACGTCGTCCGACGCTGATCATGGTGAACGGCAGCGACGGCCCGATCAGCGGGCTGTGGGGCAGCGGCGGGGCCGGGGCCCTCGAGCGGGGCTACAACGTGTTGATGTTCGACGGTCCGGGCCAGCAGTCGATGCTCTTCGAGCGCAACATCCCGTTCCGTCACGACTGGGAAGCCGTCATCACGCCCGTCGTCGACTATCTCGTTGACCGGCCGGACATCGATGCGTCGAAGCTGGCGATGTACGGGATAAGTCAGGGCGGTTACTGGGTGCCGCAGTCGTTGGCGTTCGAGCATCGGATCGCGGCAGCGATCGCCGATCCGGGGGTCGTGGACGTGGCCGCGTCGTGGCTCGCCCATATCCCCAAGAACATGCAGAAGCTGCTCGACGAGGAGAAGTCGGAGGCCTTCGACCGTGACATGGCGATGGGGATGAAATTCTCCAAGGACACCGCCCGGATCTGGCGTTTCCGAGCGCGTCCGTACCTCACCGACGGCTACTACAACACCCTCACCGCCGTTCGGAAGTGCCACCTCGAACACGTCGCCGGTTCGATCTCCACTCCCCTGCTCATCACCGATCCGGAAGGCGAGCAGTTCTGGCCGGGTCAATCCAAGCGGCTTGCCGCCCTCTCCGGCGGACCGACGACAGTTGTCCCCTTCACCGCTGCCGAGGGCGCGAACTTCCACTGTCAGCCCATGGCGAGGCGTCTGACGGATCAGCGGATGTTCGACTGGCTCGACGAGCAGTTGGATCTCTGAATCAGGACACTTTCTCTTTTTTCGTCAATAGAGTGGCAATCATCGGCAGCAGTAGAACAGTGATCGCCCCGGCCGCGACAAGAATCGACGCGTTGTCCGACGACATCTGATGCGCGTCGACGGCAGCGCCCGTGACGGCCACGATCATCGGCAGACCGGTAGCTCCGTACAGCGCGACCTGCGCACTTTCACGCGTGGTGAAGGGTGGCTCGACCTTCTCGAACTTGGTCACGAAGAACACTGGCACGCCGCGGACGACAACAATCAGGATCAAAAACGCAATCAGTATGCCGGGACTCGCGGCGACCGCCGAGACGTCGATCGCCATCCCTGACGTGATGAAGAAAATCGGGATGAGGAACCCGAAGGCGATTCCGTCGAGCTTGATCTCGAGGCGCTCATCGCCTTCGGGCATCAGTCGACGCAAAATGAACCCGGCGGCAAATGCACCGAGAATGACGTCGAGTGAGAACACCGCCGACAGCACTCCGAGGCTGACCAACAACAGCACCGTGAGGCGGACTGTCGTCTGCGCTGTGGTGTCCGCCCCTGCCCGCACCAGTCGATGTGTCCACGAGCCTTCATGAATCAGCTTGCCGGGCAGCACCGCCAAGATGACAGCGATCAAGGCGAAGACGGCAAGAACGATCAGCGACAGGACGGCACCGCGGGCACTCAGCAAAACCGCCATCGCAACGACCGGCCCGAGCTCGCCGACGGCCCCGTGGTTGAGGACGGTCTTGCCCAAGCGCGTGTCGAGGAGTTTGTTGTCCTTGAGGATCGGCAGCAGCGTGCCCAGTGCGGTCGACGTCATCGCGATGGCAACAGCGGCTTCGGCGGAGATCACGTTCCTCACCCCGAGCAACGCGACTACCGCAAATGCCAGGGCGAGACAGAACAGCCACGTGTAGAGGGCTCGACGTCCGCCGCGCCCACTGAGTTCTTGTCGGTCGATCTCGTAGCCGGCGAGGAGGAACAGCATGCCGAGGCCGAGCTCGCGCAGGATGCCGATCGCTTCGCTGTCAGCTGCGATGTTGAGGGCGAACGGCCCGACCACTGCGCCCGCGACTAGTAGCAACACCACTTCCGGAACCAGCCGCCGCGGGATCAGGCCCGCGACTATCGGCGCGATGGCCGCGATCAGCGCGATCCAGAACAGCGAGGAGGCAATTGAAGGCACGGATCATTATCGGATATAGGTGACAAATCTGCGTTCAGTACAGGTGCTTGCGGTACGCCTCTTGTCTCGCAGGCTCGAGGTTGGTCAGCCGCCAACAGGTCAAGATGTGACCAACGTCGCCATGAAAGAAAATTCGCATACAAGAAAGCCCCTCACCGGCATCTCTGCTGGTGAGGGGCTTTCTGTTGTGCGCCCGAAGGGATTCGAACCCCTAACCTCTTGATCCGTAGTCAAGTGCTCTATCCGTTGAGCTACGGGCGCATGTTCTGTTGTCTAGCAGGTCTTGCGTTTCCTGCCGTCGTAATTTCTATCATTTCTAACCCGCCGGTCAAAATCACCGGCTTGGCGGAGGCGAGAGGATTTGAACCTCCGGTCCCTCGTAAAAGGGACAACTCATTAGCAGTGAGTCCCATTCGGCCGCTCTGGCACGCCTCCCTGGGGGTTCCGATCCTTTCGGACCGCCGGATCGAAAGATTACACACCCTTCGCCACCAAAGGCAAAACGCGTGGTCAGCGGGCTGTTTTGTGGACTTACCGCAGGTGGCTGTCGAACCAGTCGAAGATCCGCGTCTGAGCTTCGATGATCGAGGCCGAACCCGGGTCGTCGACGTCGGCGTCCTCGGACAGCTGAGGCGGCTCGTCGGCCCGGTGAGCCAGTCCGGCATAACTGACGACCAGTGTCGCGACGTCGGCCTTCGCGGTCGCTTCCCGGAGCAGAGTCACGTGTTCGCGAGGCGTGCTGGGATCGTCCTCGCCGTACAGCGCCAACCACGGCGCCTGCAGGGAAGTGGCCGCGTCGACGAGCGCCTGAGCATCCGCCGACAGCGCTTCGACGATTCCCCGGGCGGCGACACTCACCGCGGCGCCGACGGGACGGTTGGTGGCCACGAGCATTGCGGCGGTTCCGGCGTCGTCGAATCCGAGCACCCCGATGGTGTCGGCGAGAACTTCGCGCCCGACGAGCCAGTCGAGGGTTGCGTCGAAGTCGGCGAAGAGATTGTCACCGAACACCTCGCCCTGCATGTGTTCGGGTTCGCGATGGAACAGGTGAGGTGCGACGCTCACCCAACCTTCGCCGGCGAGTGCGCACATCAGATTGAGCAGAGCCGGGCTGAACTGCCGGGCTTCGTGCAGCACGACGATTCCGCCTCGTGTCGGGCCGTCCGACTCCACCACCGTCAGTGGAACAGCCGTGGCGACCTCCCCTTCGGCTCCGCGCAGATATGCGGTGGCCCGGAAGATTTCCGACATCTTTCAACTGTGACACGCAGACGGCCGCAACGCACCACATCAGTGCGCGCATAATCGACTCGTGACCGCACACATTCGCCCTGACCTCGCCTCCATCCCCGCCTACGTTCCTGGACGCAATTTCCCGGGTGCGATCAAACTGGCGAGCAACGAAACGACCGTGGGGCCGTTGCCCGGTGTGCGTGACGCCGTCGCCGACGCAGTCGCCAATGCCAACCGCTACCCGGACAACGCTGCGGTCGCCCTTATCGATGCGCTGGCCACCTTCTTGAAAGTCGAGCCTGCAAACGTCGCCGCTGGTTGTGGCTCCGTGACGCTGTGCCAGGAACTCGTGCAGATCACGTGCGATCAGGGTGACGAGGTCATCTACGCGTGGCGTTCGTTCGAGGCGTACCCCGTGGTCACCCAGGTCGGCCACGCCGTCTCGGTCAAGGTTCCGCTGACCGAGGACTTCGGCCACGACCTCGACGCGATGCTGGCCGCGATCACCGATCGCACGCGGTTGATCTTCGTCTGCAACCCCAACAACCCGACCGGCAACGCGCTGTCGAAGGCGGAACTCGAAAGCTTCCTCGACGCGGTCCCGGCTCACGTCGTCGTCGCACTCGACGAGGCGTACTTCGAATACTCACGCTCGGACGCCGACGGCATCGAACTGTTCCGCAGCCGCCCCAACGTGGTTGTTCTGCGCACCTTCTCGAAGGCGTACGGCCTCGCGGGAATCCGCGTGGGTTACGCGGTCGCGGATCCGGAGATCATCGTGGCCCTCGGCAAGGTGCACACCCCGTTCACCGTGAGCGCCGTTGCCCAGGCCGCCGCGATCGCCTCCCTGGCTGCCGCAGACGAACTGCTTGCCCGCACGGAGGGCGTCATCGCTGAGCGGACCCGAGTTCGGACCGCACTGATCGAAGCCGGCTACACCGTCCCCGAGTCGTCGGCGAACTTCGTCTATCTCCCCCTCGGAGAGCTCTCTCCCGGTTTCGCCGGGGCAAGTACCGAAGCGAGCATTCTGATCCGTCAGTACGGCGTCGAGGGCGTCCGGATGACCATCGGCGATCCGCACGAGAACGACGCGTTCCTCGCTTTCGCGAACACCGACGTCGCGAAGCGGGCTGCGGGCATCGGCATCACCGCGTGACACTCGATACATAACTGTTACGCCGAGGACTGGAATTCGTTTCTGCGGACAGGCACACTCAGGAAGGTTCGAGGCCGGTCCGAGCGAGGGAGCACGACGCATGACGCGACGCATGACACGAACGTGTGCCGTGCTCGCAACGACCCTTCTCGCCACCACCGCGACCTCCCTGAGTGGCGTCGCCTCCGCCCAGTCGCAGGACACGGTGTCGGTCCGCTTGTTGGCCTTCAACGATCTGCACGGCAGCCTCCGCCCGCCGGAAGGTGTCCGCAGCGAGATCAGGCAGGCCGACGGTTCGCTCACCCCGGCCGGTGGCGCGGCGTATCTCGCGGCCTACGTGACGCAGCTTCGCAGCCAGGCCACGAACTCGCTGCTGTATTCGGTCGGTGACAACTGGGGATCGTCGGCGCTCGAGTCGGCGATGTTCAACGACGAACCGACGGTCGAACTCCTGAACCGAATGAAGATCGACGCTTCCGCGATCGGCAACCACGAACTGGATAAGGGGCTCGCCGAGTTCCGTCGCATGCAGTCCGGTGGTTGCTCCGCCGTCGACGCGTGCACGTTCAGCCCTTCCTTCAGCGGCGCCAACTTCCCACTGATGGCCGCGAACATGACGTACACCAACGGCGCTCCGGCCACGCTGCCGTTCACCGTGAACATGGTCGACGGCATTCCGCTCGGAGTCATCGCGATTTCCCCGGCCAACACGTCGCAGATCGTCACCCCTGGCGGGATCGCTGATCTGCAGTTCGGCGACGAGATCGAAGCGATCAACCGCACAGCCGACGTCCTCGACTTCTTCGGTGTCAAAGCCATCACCGTCCTCCTGCACCGTGGGGACGAACCTGCTGTCGAGGGCGGGCCGAACGACTGCAACGTCGAATCCGGGCCTGCCCGCGACATCGCCTTACGCGCATCGCCCAAGGTGGACGTCATCTTCACCGCCGACAGCCACCAGCAGTACAACTGCGAATTCCCTGATCCCGCAGGAAATCCCAGAGTCGTGATGCAGGGCGCTTCGCACGGCCGGATCGTGTCCGTCGCAGACGTGACGATCGATCGCAACACCCGCGAGGTCATCCGTGATCAGACGTCCGCTTTCAATCAGATAGTGACACACGATATTTCGCCGGATCCCGATATTCAGGCTCTCGCCGATCGTGCATGGTCGGAGGCCTCGGAAAGCGCTCAGCGACCGGTGGGGACCATCACCGCCGATCTGACACGGGACCGGGTACCCAGCGGCGAATCCACACTCGGCAACCTGGTCGCCGACGCTCAACTCGCAGCCGGATCGACACGAGGCGCTCAACTCGCGTTGACGAACCCCGGCGGCATGCGCGAGGACTTGGACTTCGGCACTTCCGGCCAGATCACCTACCGCCAGGCCTACGGAGTGCAACCCTTCGGCAACAGTCTCGAGGTGCTCTCCGTCACAGGAGCGATGCTGAAGGACGCTCTCGAACAGCAATTCCAGATCGACGTCGACGGCACCGGTACCGAGCGCATCCTCTCACCGTCCGCGGGCTTCACCTACACCCTGGACCGGCAGGCAGCGCCGGGCGCGCGCATCTCGGAAATGCGCCTGAACGGGCAGGACATCGCACCCGACGCCGTCTACAGCATCGTGGTGAACAAGTTCCTCGCCGAGGGCGGGGACGGCTTCACCGCGCTGAAGAACTCCACTCAGATGACCGGTGCGGGGAACGACCTCGACGCCTTGACCGCCCTGTTCGCAGCCGGGTCACCGGTCTCGCCACCTGCCACCGACCGCATCCGCACCATCGGCTGAATAGGCATCCCCGCGCTCGATTGCCTAGTCTCGACGGGTGATCATCGCGACCCATAACGGCAAGTTCCATGCAGACGACGTCTTCGGCGTATCGCTGCTCAAGCAGCTGTACCCCGACGCCACCGTCGTTCGCAGCCGTGACGAGGACGTCCTCGACAGCGCGGACATCGTGCTCGACGTCGGCGGTCGCTACAACCCGGCCGAGGGCCGCTTCGACCACCACCAGCGTGATGCCGGCGAGCGCAGCAACGGCATTCTGTACTCCGCCTTCGGTCTGCTCTGGCAGGAATACGGCTTGAAGTTCTGCGAGGGCGACGCGTCCGTGTTCCGACGGATCGACAGCCGGCTGGTCGAGGGCATCGACGCCGTCGACAACGGCCAGGAGATCTACACCCTCAACGATTTCGGCACCAAGCCTTTTGATCTGTCGTCCGTGCTGGACCTGTTCAATCCGATCTCGTCCACCGACGAGGAGTTCGACACCCAGTTCGAGCTGGCAGTAGTTCTTGCAACTCAGGTCTTGATTCGCCTGCGCGCCAAGTACGCCGGCGACGCGGCAGCCGAACGCGAGTTCACCGAGACCTACGAGAAGGCAACGGATCCGCGCTTCGTCGTGTTGGAACGCTTCGTTCCCCACGGCCGCGCCGCATCGGCCCAACCGGAATTGCTGTTCACGATCTTCCCGAACACCAACGGCGGCTGGTCGATTCAGACAGTGAAGCCCGCCGACTCCAAGTTCGGTTCACGAAAGCTGCTGCCGGAGCAGTGGCGCGGCCTCAACGGCTCGGATCTTGCCGCCGAGACGGGCGTCGACAGTTCGGTGTTTTGCCACAAGGCCGGATTCATCGCGGCTGCGCAGACCCGTGACGGCGCGCTCCAGTTGCTCGAACTGGCACTGGCCGAGTAACTCTCAGTTCACATTCCCAGCGCCGTCTTCACTGTCGGCCAGGAATCGTGAAGCGCGTCTTGCCAGTACGGCCATGAATGGGTGCCGTCGTTCCGATACGCGAACACTGCGGGAATCGACAGTTCCCCCAACTTCGCTTCGAACAGTTGCGTACAGGTGTTCGCGAGCGCCTCGAGCGGTCCGCCTTCGATGGCAGTCTGCAGTCCGCTCGGAGTGAAGATGTTGTCGTAGTCTCCGGGCGCACCCGTGCCCGAGGAGACATAGATCGTCTTCCCACGCAGCGTTTCCGCGTTGGTGGACGGGTCGTGCTTTTGCCAATCGGGGTCCGATGCCGGGCCCCACATGTTGGTGGCGTCGCCGGCTTTGCTGGCCACGGTGAGCCGCACGGAATCCTGCGAGGACGACTCGGAGTTGTCGAGACAGCCACTGTACGAAGCTAATCCGGTGTAGAGCTTCGGGTGATGTGTGATGAGGTTGGCCGCGCCGAGTGCACCCATGGACACCCCACCGACCACGTTCGTCCCGTTTCCGGAGAACGCCGAATCGATCAATGCCGGAAGCTCCTCGGCGAGAAACGATTCCCACTTGTTCACACCGAGATTCGGATCGTCGTTCTTCCAGTTGGTGTAGAAACTGCCGGTACCGCCCACGGGGAGAACGACGTTGACGTTCTTGTCGGCAAAGAATGTTTCGATGTCGGTCTTCTGGGTCCAAGTGCTCTCGGAGTATCCGGATTCCGAACCGGCGCTGACGCCGTCGAGTAGGTAGAAGGACGGACGCGCGCCGGCGTCGGTCGCGGGATGCAGAACCTGCACTTGCACCTCGCGTCGCATCGCCGGCGAATCGACGAACACGGCACTGCGAGTGGGCGACAACCGCTCTATGCGATTGATGTGGGCGCCGGTCTGACCGGCCAGATCTCCTGGTGGATTTTCAGGCGCCGGTTCGGCATACGCCACTCCGCCCACAACAAGCGCGAGCACGACCAACACAATTCCGACAAACCCAAATCTCCGCATCCGTCAAGCGCCCCCTGAGCATCGCACGACTACCGCTAACCCTCGATTGGACAGGACGAACGTCCCGGGGTCAACCCACTGGTTGGGATTTATTACTCGCGGGTATCCAATGGAGTTGGACAGTTCTCCACCGATGCACACACAGGTGTGGATAACTTCATTCACATACACTTCCCAGTTGTGCATAACCTGTGGACAAAAGGATGAATTACAATAGAGTTATTCCTCCTACCTGCAACGATCCGTTTACCCACAGTGTGCATAACTTTGTCGAACAGGGCTCGCGAGACGCCGGTTTCCGGGCGTGTCCACGCAGTTCACACCGTCACGCCATTCTTTGTTCACAGGCACGACACCACCGGCCGACAACGCTCCCCACCCCGACTTCATACTTGTTGCATGCTGACCGCTCTGCTCGCTGCCACAGCTGTGCTCGCCCTACTGACTATGGTCCCCGGGCCGGACATGGCCGTCGTGACGCAGGCTGCGCTCGGCGCCGGAAGATCCGCCGGATTCCGGGTTGCGGCCGGCATAGTCTCCGGCCTCCTCGTGTGGGGGCTGCTGACCGTTCTCGGGCTGTCGGCGATCCTGGCCGCATCCGCCGAGGCTTACACCGTCGTCAAGCTCGCGGGCGCCGCCTATCTGATCTATCTCGGGGTACGAGCACTGTGGGAGAGTCGCTCATCGCGCTTGCAACACAATGTCGGCACTCCTCGGTCGCAGAACGCCGGAACCTGGAAGACGGGCTTCACCACCAACCTGCTCAACCCCAAGATCGCCGTCTTCTACACCGGGCTGTTGCCACAGTTGGTTCCGGCCGGGTGGCCGACGGGACCGTCGCTTGCACTGCTCGTGCTCATCCACGCAGCCATCACCATCATCTGGCTCAGTTGCTACGTGATCCTTCTCTCGCGGGCGCGTAGCACCTTCGAGAAGCCCCGAGTGCGACAGGCACTCGAGCGCATAACCGGAACAGTTCTTCTAGGATTCGGAGCGAAGATCGCGCTCGAAGCGCGCTGAGACGGCAATCGGAAAAGAGCAGACAGTGGGCGCGTGGGGATCGGGACCGTTCGAGAACGACGGTGCAGGGGATTTGATCGCATCCATCGGACACGGTGACTTCACCTTCGAATCGGTGGAGTGGGCATTCGAGGACGACTACCTCGAGGTGGACGGCGGCCAAATCGCCGTCGCCTTGCTCGAATTGGTCCTGATCGTGCGCGCCGATCGCAAGCGCGACCCTGCCACCCAAGACCTCGATCTCGATTCCTTCACCGCGGCCCTGACCAGCGAGCGGATCACCTGGCTGATCGAGATGGTGGAGCGCACCATCGCATCGACCGATTCGGAACTATTCGAGCTGTGGGACGAACAGGGGCCGGAAGAGCTTGCGTCGTGGAGAGTTCCCGTCTTGGACGGTCTCGAGGATCTGCGCGTTCTGTCGGTTCAGTAGCCCGCCGACGGATCGATTACCGCAGCAAGGTCCTCACCCGCAGCGAATCGAGCGACGTTGGCGGCCACGTGATCTGCCAGCGCACGTGTGAGCGTCGTGGCCGGGTTGGCGACGTGGGGAGTGATGATCGCGTTGGGGAGCTTCCACAACCGGTGCCCGTCCGGCAGCGGCTCGGGATCCGTGACGTCCAGTGCCGCACCGCCGATCGAACCAGCTTCGAGAGCATCGACCAGCGCGTCCGTGTCGACGAGGTTGCCGCGTGCGATGTTCACGATCCAGCTCGACTCCGACATCTGGTCCAGTTCGGCCTTACCGACCAGATGCCGCGTCGCGGACGTCGACGGTGCTGCGATCACGAAGTGATCTGCCGTGGACCAGATTTCACCGGTTCGATCGGCCGAGAGCGTTTCGGAGGCACCCTCGACGGGGGTTCCCGAGCGGGTGACGGCGATGACCTTGACCTTGGACGCGGCGAGGTACGGGATCAGCGCACGGCCGATTCCGCCGCAACCGATGATCGCCACGGTCGAGCCCTGCAAGGTGCCCACTCGCGGGTCGAACTCTTCCTTGCGCCACGACTGCGCCGCCAACTGTTCGGGGAGAGAGCGCACTCCGGCGAGGAGGAGCATCATCGCATGTTCGGCAACATTGCCCGCATAAGCCCCGGCAGCGGACGTCCAGACCCGCTTGTCGTCGATCACGTCGGCATCGAACCATGGCTCGATCCCGGCGAAGGGCAATTGCACCCAGCGAACCGAGTCAGGTAGCGACGACGGGAACGTGTCCGGACCATGCACCCAGACGACGCCCTCTGCCTCGGCGAGTGGAACGAGAACCCCACCGACTCCGCGAATTCCGTCGGCAATGTGCGGATCCTCGACGGGGCCGAGATGGATGCGAGGGTCGCTGGAGGCTGTCATGTAGGTGCGTTCCTTCGAGAGTGGCGGGGCGATCGGATCAACTCATCGGTGTTTCCCAGCGTACGGGCGCCTCGCCAATTCGGCCGCTCTAGCCGTTCGCCTTTGCGATCGAATCCCTGCCCTCGGCCGCTCCACCCTCGATGGTGTCGTGCTGGACAGGAACGAACTTCTTCTTCGGCAGCAGGAACAGCCACGTCGCGAAGACAAAGGGACCGGTGCCCGCCGGCAGACCGATCGGAGCGAAGGCAGATACCAGGGTGCCGTGGATAACAACACTCACCAGCACTCCGAAGACTGTGTAGACGAATACACGCCACGACGGGTTGTAGAACACCGAGCCCAGGGCGATTGCCGTCAGCACCGAACTGAGCCCGTACAGACCATTGCCGATGTCGACGGTGTTGGCGCCGAGCGCGAGCACCGAACCCATTGCTATCGCCGAACCGATGAGCGCGAACACCGCCGCCCAACGCGACGCGACCAGCAGCGCGATCACGAAGATGATTCCGGTAATGGTGTTGTTGATCAGGAATATCTGGGAGACGTTGCGGAACAGCGTGTCCCACAGGAAGCTGAAAGTGATGTCGGCATGAGCCGACGCGTCCCCGATGTGCTGGGGAAACTGGCCGGCGCTGAGGTCCGACGTTTCGATCCGCAGGAACTGGAACGCCGCGAGGAGGAAGAACCAGTTGACGAGGTTGAACGGAAAGGTCAGCGCCGGTACGCCCCAGGTCTTGAAGACATTGGCGACAGCCAGGAACGCGATGGTCGACGCGGCAGCCCCCACCACGAGGTAGATCCACAGCATCACGCCGCCGGCAAGGAACGTCGGAAAGGCAGCCCCCACAAGAATTCCGTTGTATCCGTACAGTCCGATACGCATCGAATCGTCGTCGGAGTGCAGCATTATGCCGGTGACGGTGGATACCACCAGACCCACCACGGCACCGATCGCGACGGTGATCGTGTCCGCGGCTATCGCGCCCCAGAAGATGCCGACCAGAAACAGCAGGCCGGTCAGCGCATTGCCCTGAAACATCACTTGTCCGGAGCCTTTGAGATTCGTGTCGATGAATCTGAGCACGACGTTCTTGTCCGCGACGTCGTCCCAAGGTTTGGTGATGGTGGTCATCGCACGTCCCTCGATCCTTCTCCGGCGATCCGCGTCATCCCCAGAGTGGGACAGGCGGAATGGTGGTGTCCAGAACTGCCTTTCGCACCAGAGCCCAGAAATCACGGACCTTCGCCTTGACGGGTTCGCTCTCCGGACCGAGGACTTTGAAGATGAGCCCGGCGTCGTTCGGTAGCCGACTCGCTCCGGAAACGACCTTGCCGTCACGGCCCGGAACTATCTCTTCGAGAATCGCGTCGGCATGGTCCTTCGGTGTCAACAGGATGACATTGCCGAACACGTCGTGGTCGCCCATGATTCCGCCGTATCGCACGGGATAGCGTGCCGGTTCGATCACCAACTTCTCGGTGAAAAGGTTCTTCCCGTCCGGGCGCTTCGCCTTGATCAACGTGGAGTACAGATCGTAGACGAACATCTCTCCGCCGTCGTGGTACTTGCGTCCTGGCATCACGATCTCCGAGAACAACAGCGTTGCAGTCGGATCCACCGTGATGTCGGTGCGCGCGTAGTACCTCGCGTTGCGGTGTGGGATCGTCACCCCCGGCATCAGTTCGAGATACGAATTCTCCGCGAGCACCACTTTCTGGAGTTGCGACGCGTGATTGGCATCCATCCGGTGGACCTTCGTGGCCGACTGAGTGGTCACGTGCGCGAGGGAACCCGACTCCATCTCGATGGTCAGGAACAGTCGATCACCTTGCAACACACTGCCGGACGTGGAGATCATGTAGACGCACGGCATGGTCGGCAACGCTTCGTCCCAGTACAACGCCTGCTGAACCAGCAGCGGTGTCTTGCGGTACATGTCCCGCAGAATCGTCTTGTCGCCGCGGTCGACAAATCGCATCTCGAGAACACCGGTCTTTCCGACCTTGCCGGCCGGGGCCTGCTTCGGTTGGTCCTGGTACTGATCGAGTTCCGGGATGGTCGGGATCGGACCCGGGAGCGACCGCGATGCTCCCGGGACGGGCGGCGCACTCACTGTGCGCTCGCTCCCACTTCCTCTTCGTCGAAGAGGACTCCGTGCACGATGAGGTCCACCACTTCCTTGATGCCTTCCCCGGTCATGCAATTGGTGAAGACGAACGGCTTGTCTCCCCGCATCCCCTTCGAGTCGCGATCCATGACTCCGAGATCGGCGTTGACGTACGGTGCGAGATCGGTCTTGTTGATGACCAGGATGTCGGACTGCGAGATTCCCGGACCGTTCTTGCGCGGAATCTTGTCGCCCGCGGCTACATCGATGACGTAGATGAAGAAGTCGACGAGAGCCGGGCTGAACGTCAGCGTGAGGTTGTCGCCACCACTTTCGATGAACACCACGTCGGTGTCAGGGAATGTCTTCTCCATGTCCTCGACGGCCGCGAGGTTCATACTCGGGTCTTCACGAACGGCAGTGTGTGGGCAGGCACCCGTCTCGACGCCCACGATGCGTTCCTCCACGAGAACACCTTTGAGAGCCTTGCGCACATGCTTGGCGTCTTCGGTGGTGACCACGTCGTTGGTGATGATCAGAACGCTGGTGCCCCGCTTGATGAACTCCGGCGTAATCGCCTCGATGAGCGCGGTTTTACCCGAACCCACGGGTCCGCCGATTCCGATGCGAGTTGTCTTCTTCATCGTTCTCCTTCTAGTTCATGAACATTCGGACGTGCGCCTTGACGTGCACCGCAGCCAGAATGTCGATCATCGGGGCGAAATTGGACATGTCGTCGAGTCCGTAGTCACGCACTGCGGCGTACTCACGGCCGGCGGTCTGATTGACCTCGAACAGAATCTCCTGCGTCGCAAGGTGATCTACTCGGACGATGCGCAGGGCAGCGCCGAGCAAGGTCATCGCGACACCGTACTGATTGACCGTGAAAGCATCCTCCTCCGGAGAATCCATCTCCGCGAAGGCAATTCCGAGGCCGACGGGGTAGGTTCCCGGCGTCTCTCCCGACGCGACCGCGGCCAACCACTTGTTGAACAGGGTCTCCCCGGCCAAGCGCCCGCCGAGCTCAGCCAACTTCTTACCCATCCGGGTACTCATCGTGCGTGCTTCTTCGTTGAGTTTGCGTTCGATCACCGCATGATCGGCCGCGAGGATCGCCGAGAAGTCACCGGCGGTCGCGCCCCGGTGCGCCGCGAGTACGGCGATACCGTCGCACGTCGCACCCTGATGGGTGGCCGAGAGCACAAACTCCCGCAGCGACGGACCGCCCGTGACAATTCCCTGTGCCACGGCCGATTCCAAACCGTTGGAGAACGAGAAGGAACCGACCGGGAACATGGAATCGGAAAACTGCATCATCCGCATCGCGCGGTTGATGCTGAGCCCAGACCCCTCAGACGAGAGGGTCATGGGTATGCCCCTCGCCCTCACGCGCGGCCGCACCGAACAAGCGGCGTGCCTCGTGTGGAGCGATGTAGGGAATGACCTCGGCGCCCGGGATGAAGGTGTACTCGATGCCCTCGAAAGCATGCGTGCGCATCACCGAGCCCATGACCGCCTTGTCGACGGTCAACGGAACGTAGACCTTCATTCCCTTCACCACCGCAGGCCAGTGCTGGTTACCCACGGCATGTCCCAACTCCAGGCACGTCTGAATCATCTTCTCGGGCGTGACGTCGACCAGTGCGCTCAGGTCGATCTCCAACACGTCCTTGAGGTTGATTCTGGCCACGACGACGGTGTTCTCCGGCTCGTCCCACAGCAGAATGTCGCCGTCCTGCAACTGGATACCGCGATCGAGCGAGACGGCCAGTTCACGGCCACCGATCGTGGTGCGTCGCAATCGACTCTTCTGCGCTTCCCACTGATCGAGCGACAAGACGTCCACTACAGCCTTTTCGAGTCGACCGGCCCACTCCTCGTCGGTCTCCTTCCCGAGTAGCGCGTCGACTCGCGTCGGCTTGCCGCTTGGCGCTGTCATCTCACCGTGCGTGTGTGGCGTCGCATCGGCGCCGTGCGTGTGTGTGATTGTTCCCGACACAGGAGACCCCTAACTGAAGAAGTAAAGTTGGTTCAAGCGAATGGATTCGGCAGGTTCGACGTAAGCGTGAACACCGTCCGCGGTCACCGCGAATGTCTCCGGGTCGACCTTGATTTCCGGAGTGGCCGAGTTACGAACCAAATCACGCTTGGTGACTGTTCTGGTTCCCTCGACAGCAACAACCTGACGTTCGAGACCGAGCCGATCCTTGATGCTGTCGTCGAGTGCCGCTCGCGAGACGAACGAGACCGAACTCTGCGGCAACGCCTTGCCGAATCCACCGAACATCGGCCGGTAGATCACCGGTTGTGGCGTCGGGAGCGACGCATTCGGATCTCCCATGGCGTGCCAGCTGATCAGACCGTTCTTGATGATCGTCTTCGGCTTCGCCCCGAAGAATGCGGGCTCCCAGAGAACAAGATCGGCCATCTTCCCGACACCGATCGACCCAACCACATGCGAAAGACCAAACGTCAGCGCAGGATTGATCGTGACCTTCGCGACGTAACGCAACACACGGAAGTTGTCGTGCGTCGGCGAGTCCTCGGGCAACTTTCCGCGGGACCGCTTCATGCAGTCCGCAGTTTGGATCGCGCGTAGCCAGTTTTCTCCGACGCGGCCCATCGCCTGAGAGTCACTCGAGAACATCGAGATGACGCCCATGTCCTGGAGTACGTTCTCGGCACCGATCGTCTCAGCGCGAACGCGGGACTCGGCGAATGAAACATCGGAGGGCACTTTGGGATTGAGGTTGTGACAGACCATGATCATGTCGAAGAGCTCGGCCTGAGTGTTGATGCCGTACGGCAGCGTCGGGTTGGTCGACGCGGGAAGTACGTTGTCCTCTCCCGTCACCCGCAGAATGTCGGGTGCGTGACCGCCGCCCGCACCCTCGCTGTGATAGGTGTGAATCGTGCGTCCTTCGAAGGCCGCGATGGTGTCCTCGACGTAGCCGGCCTCGTTGAGCGTATCCGTGTGAATGGCGACTTGGACATCCATTTCGTCTGCCACCCGCAGAGACTCACGAATCGCGGCCGGGGTTGCGCCCCAGTCCTCGTGGACCTTCAGACCGGCCGCACCGGCCTTGATCTGTTCGACCAGCGACTGATGCCCGGACGAGTTGCCCTTGCCCAGCATGCAGACGTTGACCGGCAAACCCTCGTTGGCCTTGAGCATCATCTCCATGTTCCAGATACCGGAAGTGATCGTGGTGCCGTTGGTGCCGTCGGTCGGGCCGATGCCGCCACCGATCAGCGTGGTCACTCCCCCGCTGAGCGCGTGATACGCCTGCTGCGGCGACACGAGGTGCACGTGTGGATCGATGCCGGCGGCAGTGAGAATCATCTGCTCACCGGAGATCGCGTCGGTCGCCGGACCGGTCGTCAGCCCTGGGGTGACGCCTTCCATCGTGCTGGAGTTTCCCGCCTTTCCCCAGCCGACGATCTTCCCGTCCTTGATTCCCACGTCCGCTTTGACGACGCCGATGGTCGCATCGACGATGACCACGTTGGTGATCACGAGGTCGAGGGCTCCGTCGATGCTGCACGACTCCGGATCCTGGCCCATGCCGTCGCGCAGCGTCTTGCCGCCACCGTAGATCGACTCGTCTCCGATGGTTCGAAGATCTTCCTCGACCTCGATGTACAGGTCGGTGTTGCCGAGCCTGATCTGGTCACCCGTGGTGACCCCGAACAGGCCCGAATACTCTTGTCTCGAAATGCTTGTCATGGGTGTTGTTCTCCTTCGTCCGCCGTGAACGAGAATCAGTCGGTTTGAGGTTCGGACAGGAAGCCGAGTTCTTCGGCACGCTGGACGGCTCCGGGAAGCCGAGGGCGGTAGGCGGCGTGGGTCGGCGCCCAACCGTCGACAAGTCCGTTGAAGCCTTGAACCCGTTGCTTGCCGCCGAACGGCACCAATGTCACTTCCTTCTCGTCGCCCGGCTCGAATCTGACCGCCGTGCCCGCTGGAATGTCGAGGCGCCAGCCGAAGGACTGTTCACGATCGAACGACAACGCGCGATTGACTTCCATGAAGTGGTAGTGCGAACCCACCTGGATGGGACGGTCACCGGTATTTCGGACTCGCAGCTTCAAACGAGGACGACCCTCGTTCAGTTCGATCGGCTCGTCCCGCAACACGTATCCGCCGACCGGCACTTTCTTCTCGCCGCCGGAATCCTTCTTCGTCGATTTGCTTGCCATCTTGGAGTACTCCTGACATCTCGGACGGGCTACTGGATCGGAGAGTGCACGGTGACGAGTCGACTACCGTCGAGGAACACCGCTTCGACCTGCACGCGCGGGATCATCTCCGCGACGCCTTCCATCACGTCGTCGACCGTCAAGGCGTGCGATGCGTCGGCCATGACCTCCTCGAGCGTCTTACCCTCCCGAGCTCCCTCCAGCGCGGCCGCCGTGATGACCGCGACGGACTCCGGGTGGTTGAGTTTGAGTCCCTTGGCCTTTCGTCTCAGAGCGACATCCGCCAACATGAGAATTGTCAGCTTGTCGAGTTCTCGCGGTGTCAGATGCATTCCGAACGCTCCTTGTCGATCATGCGGTAACTCCCTGTCGTCGAATACATGTCAGCTCCCCTGTTCCGTCGCTTCGGTGAGTGGTTCGGCCGCTTGCTGGACGAAACCGCTCCTCCTGCCGCCCGAGTACTCGTTGATCGCGTCCAGGACCGCCTGGGCATGTTCCGAGGCGACCAGCACCTCGACACGCAACCGCTCGGTGAACACGACGTCGTTGCGTTGCCCGCGGAACTTGAGTGAGGCCGAGTCGCTGGCGGAGACATGCGCTTCCGATACGACTATCGACTCCGCTCCAGCGGCCAGCAGCGCCTCCCGTAGCTTCTCGGACTCGATGGTCTGCAACACCGCGGTGATGAGTTCGTGCTTCGGGGCGTCGAGGTTCGGAACAAGTTTTGCCCCCTCGACCAGGACCCCCGAGTCGAACCCGCTGGTCTGCGGCGCACCACCCGCGTCGACGAATGCGGCGTTGTAGCGGTACGCGTCCATGCCTTGCTGACGACGGTCGATGTCCACCTGGTCTTTCGGAGCCAGCTTGAGACCGATGGTCTTCTCGATGCCCATGGCGATCAGCCAGGTCACCACGAACGAGAATGCGATGACGACGATTAACGCCAGCGCCTGCTCGCCGAGTAGTCCTACGCCGCCGCCGAAGAAGAGTCCGTCGCGGCCTATCGAATTGATCGCCTTTTCGCCGAACAAACCGAGAAGGAGTGAACCGAGGATGCCGCCGATGAAGTGGACCGCGATGACGTCGAGCGCGTCGTCGAACTTGAAGATCGACTTGAGCGCGAGCGCGAAGTGGCAGACCAGTCCGGCAAGCGCGCCGATCGCCAACGCGGAGAAGGTGCTGACGAAGCCGGCACATGGGGTGATGGTCGCCAGACCCGCTACTGCACCGGTGATTCCGCCGATCGCCGTGGCCTTGCCTTCGGTATACCTCTCGATGACGAGCCAGACGACCATGCCGCCCGCTGCCGCGATGTGCGTATTCATCAGTGCCTGCGCTGCAACGCCATTGGCAGCCAGACCGTCGCCTGCGTTGAATCCGAACCAGCCGAACCACAGGATGCCCGCGCCGATCAACGCCAAAGGCACCGAGTGAGGGACCGCCTCGGCGTTGGGCCATCCCGGACGTTTACCGACCACCAGCAAGATTGCCAGGGCGGCGGCACCGGCGGATGCGTGGACAACAATTCCGCCGGCCCAGTCCTGAGCTCCGCGGAGCGCCAACCAGCCTTCGGGGTTGAAGAGCCAGTGCGCAATCGGGGGGTAGACGATGATCGACCACAGCACGAGCAGAACGGCCCAGCCCAAGGGCTTGAGCCGGTTTGCGGTCGCACCGGTGATCAGCGCGGGCGTGATGATCGCGAACATCATCTGATAGACCACGAACGCCAGAGTCGGTACCGCGACTGCACCTTCGATCAGGTGGAAGCCCGGGGCGGCGGCTGTGTGTATGTCCTGCAAGCCGAACAATTTGAGGTCACCGAGGAAGCCGGAACCCCAGTCTCACTGAACGCGAAGCTGTATCCGAACACGACCCAGGTAATCGAGACGAGTCCGAGTGGGACGAGGTTCTGCTGCAACATGACGAGCGCACTGCTACCGCGCACCAGACCGGCGTAGAAGAAGGCGAGTCCGGGAACCATGAACAGAACCAGGCCCGCGGAGATCAGCACCCACGCCGTGTCCCCGCTGTCTATCACTGCTTCGGCTAACACTATTTCCATCGACATCGACGACCTCCGAGCAATATTCGGATCTGAACAAAGTCATTGGTTAGAGCAGCAATTCGCGATGTTCCGGTTCGCTGCGACAGTTACGCTACGCCCCATAGTTGCACCTTCTCAGCAAAATCGGGGGAACATCCGGTTTTCACGTTTAGTAGAGCATTGCTCTGGGAAAAGATAGGACTTTGCCTAAACATTGCGGACGCTCCACAACCTACAATTGCGGGATTAAATCTCGCCGAAATTGGTTTAAGTCTTGCGAAATTGGGAAAGTAGCCGCAGGTGAGCACCACTTTCGTAGCAGAAATGCTGTTGCCAGCTCGGGACTTAGCTCCCTAACCAAGAGAGCGGCGAGCGCCTTATTCGATTACCAACGTCGGTGACCCACCTATCCAATCAGGTAGGTAACCTCACCGAACATCTTCTCACCTGTTCAGATGATTAACCTTCACAGCACCGAGGGCAATCCTGCCGTTAATATGTTCTTCATCCGTACTGGATATTTCGACTGGAAAGTCGAAGATCACCTTTCGATAACCTTTGAAGGTGAAATAACGTTCGCTGTAACTCTTTTGTTATGCAGAACCTAGAGGGGAGGATTGATCCCACCAGGCGAGCACTCGGATGCCGGACAAAGTAAGCCACTTCGACGGCTCCCCCGCCTCTGTGTCGACCTCGAACCACACCCGCCCCGGTTGGCGACCGGCTTGGAGCCACGTCCCATCCGAGGCTCGAGCAGCCCTGATCATCTCGATCGCGTCCGCCATTCGCGGATCAGGCTCATTTCCATCCGACAACGACGCTTCACGGAAGTATTCAGCCGCGTTGAGCACGTTGTAACGCCACCGGAACGGGTACGCGAACCGGCCGACCCAGGGCCCCACCGGTTCCCCGGTCGAAAGTCTCCGGAACAGACCGCGCCGCAGCAAGAATTCCTCACCGGATCGTCGAGCCGCGCGCGTCTCATCTGTTCCCCCGGTCGCGATCTCGTACGCGAGAAGCCCTTTGAGTGAATTGAGGGTCGAATGAAACGACGATCGCGTCGAACCTTCGATCCACTCGCAGTTCCACCCGCCATCCGGAAGTTGATGCTGCACAAACCAATCAGCCAGTTCATCAACACGCATGTCGAGCCACACACCGTTTGCCACCGTCCAGGCGTTGATGCAGCAATCGACCTCACCGTCCCAGTACGGCCGGCCCTCGTACTCCCAGCGACAGTTCTCCGCGAGCAGTTCTGCGGTACGACGCTCCCGCAGAACACTGGCGTCGAGGCCCCACTCACGCAAGGAGTTGAGCGTCCAGGTTGTTGCCGTCCAGGGTTGCGAACCTTGTTCAGCTGCTTCGGGTCCCGCGAAGTCGAATTCTGCCGGGAAGAACGCCCCACCCGCCCATTGGCCGTCTCGATCCTGCAATGAAAGCAGGCGTGCACCAAATCCTTTGGTAGTGATCGACGCGCGCGTTGGCGCCCACACAGTGGGTGCTTCGTTCAGCAGGTCGCGCTCCACCTGCCACCGAATCGCTGGATCCGAATCGAGGAGCCACGCGAGCAAGTCGGTTCGGGGTGCCATCTGGCGATACTACCGAAAGGCGAAGCAGGCCATCCGGTTAACACATTTCTCGACGTCTGATGCAATGGTGAACTCCAGACCCATTGCGGGGCCTACACCGGGTAACCCAACGCCGCCCGCACCGCCACGATGTCGGCGGCATCGACCTGCATAGGCTTGTCCCCCAACCGAATCAACGTGCCAGTGGACAGTTCCTCTACTACCGCAGATTGGGGCAGCGCGCTGTGATCGAACGTGATCCCGGAATGGAAATATGTTTCCCATCCCACCTGGATCTGGCCTCTAACTCGCGGTTGCAGATCGAGGTAGTCGCCGATGATCCACCGAACTCGATCCGGTTTCCAATGCTTGACGATCACTTTCATGATCGCGTCTCCGATGTCAGGGTCGAGCAGCTGCCGGGTACTGTCGGTGAGCTGCGTCTCCGTCGGCAACGACACCCGGACGCTGTTGGGGGCGCTGGTTTCTAAGCCGCCGACCCTGGCGATGATCCGCCGCGCGGTCCCGTCCTCGGGCGACAAACCGATGCTGTACCCCGGTCCCGGGGTGTCCGAATACCCCATCTCGTTCGAGCGGGAATGCTCGAAGATTCGCACCAACCCGTCCACGCTGAGATCTGCTGGCACCTTGTCGAACTCGGCAGTCGAGACCCACGGCAACGCCAACTCCGGACCGATCGCCGCCAGGTCGTCGAGGAAAGCCCGCATCGTCAGCGCCACCTCCTGACTCGATTGCACCCGCGTGCCCCAATAGCCGCCCACTGTTGGCCGCCGTCCGAAAAAGCTCATCGCCCCGCCCTTTCCAACCATTGAACTTAGGAGCCCACGCTCGGCGGTCGTCACCACGTCAGAGGAAGATGGAGACGCCATCACATTCGTGAGCTGGGCGGGAACGCCTGGTGTCACGTCTAGGGTGCCAGAGCCCTCGTGAACCTTGGGTAGACGCACCTCCGGTCGTTCCGGTCGGCAATCCTGCTGCAGCGCGGATGCTTCGGATATCGTCGGCGGCCCACAGGGCGCTTGGATCACGCTGGATGACGATCGTTCTGTTCCTGTACGGAAAAGCCTCCACCCTGGGGTGGGAGTTGTGTTTCGTCGATCAGCAACTCAAGGCCGAAGTAGGTGCAACTGCCCACGATCGCGTCGCCGGGTACGTTGCGCTGAGGCAATGATTCGGTCCGGTGGTAGAGCACGGTGACACGAGAGTCCCAGATATCGGCCAGCCCCTGTACGACCTTAACGCCAGCGCAATCAGCGATTCGTCGGCAAAGGTGCAGGAGAACGAGTCGGTGCGTGAGGTACCCCCCGAAACCGATCATGACCTCGAGATCCCTTCTGGTCAGACAAATTGATCATCTGCTCTTTGGAGACTGGATCCGAGGCACGTGCCACGTGGGGCAAGACCGCACACAGATTGCTCAGTCTGTCTCCGGTCTGGCTATCCAAGGCGCAGGCTCTAGGCACCGAGTCCGACGTTGGTCCAGATATCAAGGTAAGTGGAGTAATCGACCAGTTCAGGGGGTTCCGTCGATGACCACACAACACCCCTTGTCGATTCCTCACCAAAGTACAAGCAAAGATAACCGCCGCCGCCCGATCTGAATGTCGCGATGCAACGAGCCGGATCTGGGTACTCTTCAGGGGACAGCCCGTCCAGAATAGACCATTCAAAGCTGTCAATTCGAAACATATCTTCAAGAGGGAGTGGCCCGACAGTCTTACCGGCAATATAGTACCAACCGTTGTGCAAATTTGAATAAAGATTCTTTAGACTGGAGGGGATTTTATTCCAATACCCTGAAAGTTCATCACCATCCACCACCGGTGGCGTACCCAAATAGTAGAGATCGGTCCCGTCTGCCATTTTAATTTCATATAGAAGAAAGAACCTATTTTCAGACCTGAGCAACCGAACATCAGATAGATTATCTTTAATGTTTCTGTAAGTGTCGCCCAATATCGGTCGCCCAAATACGTCCCATTGGTCCAATATCCCAGAAATTCGAGCTGCAACGTCACCATTTAGTGCATCCAACCAATAATTCGGAAGCGCCATACGTTCAAGTGGTGTCAAGTCGTCAATCTCCACAAGCACGGGCGAGTCGACATACCGCGAAATCTTGACCAGATCCACTACTGAACTCCATTCAATATATTAGATATCATTAACTGTCCAGACGAGGCGGATGCTCGAAAAATGGGATGAGCTGCAGGGACTAGGGGAAGAGGACTACCGCTCGCGATGGCGCTGACAGCTACTGAATTGGGCTACGCGAAGAGCAGCTTCGAGCCATTGATCATCCTGGTTGCTGTACAGCTTGCGCAAACCGGGCAGGTGTACGCCGCCATGTGGAAAGTACTGTTTCCCATGGCATCTCACTACAAGCTGTTCGGGTACGCGCGAGGGTGGTATTGAGGACATCACGTCAAAGCGCTCTACGCGCCGGCTCAGGTGTTGACCTGATTTCCGTCAGAATCGGTATCTCGTGCTTGGCGGTCAGTGTCTTTGTAGTGCAATTTGTCGTACCTGTTTACCGGAGGTGCATCCTTCTGCTCGCGGTAGAGCGCCCGTGTCAGCCAAGCACCGAAAACATCGTTGAATCCGGTGGGATGCCTTCGCGTGAGGAAGGGGGTCCACCACCACGCCACGAACACAGCAGCGAAACCGCACAAGAGGACAGGTCCGAGAATCGACCGCTGTGGAGCGGTGAGCCAAGCGAAAACGATGGTAAGGACCGACGAACTCCAGTAGATCGTTCTCGCATGACTGCGGTACATCACGTAGGGCGTGGATACGATCAACGCCACAGCCCCTGCGGTAATCGCACAAATCGCATAAAAGGTGGTCATGGTGCCGATTCCGCTTGAGGAACGGTGTGTCGTCGGTATATAGAACTCTTCGGGAGAAAACGCAAAACGAGGACCGCCGCAGTGCCCGCGACAGCGCCGATCCGGGTGGTCGAATTGTCTGTCACGAGGAAGACCATCCCACTCGCAGCCGTCAACGAAACGGCCAAGGTTATCGCGCCCCGCATCGGATTGCCTGCTGCGGCATCAAGCGCCGACAGCACCCCCGAGGCTAGGCAGAACGCAATGGCAGCGATCAGCAGGTAATGCACGGTCTCAGTCCCTTCTCTTGGAGCGATCGATCATTGTCTAAGGCTTCAATCAAATGATCGGCCTGCCCGGGTACCCAAGTATGC
This sequence comes from Rhodococcus sp. GB-02, assembly GCF_053470465.1. Taxonomy (NCBI): domain Bacteria; kingdom Bacillati; phylum Actinomycetota; class Actinomycetes; order Mycobacteriales; family Nocardiaceae; genus Rhodococcus; species Rhodococcus sp. GB-02. Next base: position 655,417 of record NZ_JBPUKE010000001.1, on the reverse strand, counting down.
CCCGAGTAGCGATCCTCCGATTGCACCGATTCCGCCCCCGACTGCGGCACCTATCGGGCCGCCGAGAAACCCGCCGAGTGCGGCGCCACCTTTGCCGCCTGCCCATCCCAATGCGATTGCGCCACCGGAATTTCCCACAGTTTCGCCACTTGGCGCGCCTTCGCGCCACTTGATGACACCCGAGGCAACCTCAGCTGCCACCGATAATCTGCTTAAAACAGTACCCACCGCCGCCGACCGACCGGCCTGCGCAGCGCTCGGAAGCGAACCAGCATGATGCACACCAGTGTTCGCAAGGGTGCCCGCAGATTGCAAGCCCGAGGCGGGGCCACCGAGCGCGGTGCTGCCTTTACTCAAGACAGTCGCGATCTCGGAATCTGTATAGCCGCGGTCTCGCATCTGATCCACCTGCCATTGCAGGTCGTCAAGTTGTTGCTGTGCGGTCAGAGGGACGTTGCCAGGGAAGTCAGCAGGTACGTCGCCATGGGCGAGCGCCCGTTGGTTCGCGGCCCTCTGCGCGGGGCTGATCAAACCGTTGTTGGGATCAGAGTCAAAGATCCCGAATGGTAGTTCCATTGGAGGATCTGGCTGCGTCTGCGTTTCCATGTCGAGGTTGTCGAGTGGGTTCCACGGAGGCTCGCTCGTATCGGTGCCCGAGTCGGTCGGCGATCCGATATCGAACGGCAGAGGCGTTGTCGGTGCCGGCTGCGTCGGCGGATCCATGTCGAGATTGCCCAGTGGGTCGATCCCGCCGACGTCGTTGTAGGGGGAGTCTGTCGGGACGTTGACCATGACCGGTCCGCCGGACTGGTTGACGACCTCACCGCCCCCTTGAAGGGGTGTAGCGGTGATGTCTCGTCCGGTGACCGGGTCGCTGCCGCCGTAGGGGCCGTCAGCGGTGACCGGGTAGATGACGCCCGGGTCGGGATAACGACTTGGTAGAGCTTGCCGTCACGGATCTCGTAGTAGGTGGGAACCGGATCGCCGTTGACGTCGTACGCCCACGCAGCGGCAACGGTGCCCTGCAAGTCTCCGTTCGCGTCGTAGACACCGACGGACCCGTCGTCGTTGATGCTCATGTGTCCGCCGGGTGGTACGTCGACCACCATTTGAGCTTCATGCGAGGAGGTTTCGTCGTGAATGAGGAAGATGGTGCGTTGTCCGCCACCTGGGTCGGGGATGACCACGACGTCCTGACCGCCGACGAAATACGGCATGAACGGTTTCGCGACCGTACCGACTACCTGGGAGAGAACCGACTCCCACGGGCGCGCGCTCACACGCGCACTGAACGGTCCCGGCCGCCCCCTCACTCCCATACCCGCAGCGGTGAACGCCGCGGCCCCGACGAGGACCAGTTCGAGATACCGGTCACGGCCCGAGTCCTCCACAGTTGTGGAAACATCTGCTGCCGGGTCCGGAACCCTTTGGGCCGGTGCGATATTCGAATCCAAATCCGCGGGGATCGGTCCGGGACCACGATCGGTGGTGGTTCCCTCACCCGGGGTGGGGGTGGGGGTGGGTGAGGGAACCGCTGATGCCGATGCATTGGGGAATGCACCGACACCAGTTTCCGAGGCCGGGGCCTCGGAAGCAATAGGCGGAACCTCGATCGTCGGAACCGGGACGATGGGGGTGCCGTTGTAGGTGGGAAAGTTCGTCGGGGCATTGGCCCCGACATTCGGGCCACCGCCTGGAGCTTGCGCACCAGGGAGCCCGACAGCGGTCGTCGGCGCAACTGTCGCCGTCGTGGACGGCGCACTCAGGCACGGGTTGATGATCTCTGGCGGGATGGGTGCACCAGGTGGCAGCGACGCAATGAGATTCAGGTAGATCTGATGATCACGTGCCCGCACCGCCGCGCAGTCTTCTTCCGGCGTCGCGTTCGCCGGAGCGGCGGAGAGTGCGATTCCCGCACCGATCGCTCCGGCCGCTCCGGTCAACAGCGCCCCGGCGGCAAGCACTCCCGCGAGAGTCCGGCGAAGTCGTCTACCGGACTTCACCGGTGCGCACCACGATTGTCACTCTTCTTCGTTCGGAGTAGCGCGATGAGTTTGTCTGCGCCCCACCAGAACAACCGTCCGGAGATCGACATCCACAAGAAGAATGCCAGGTAAACCAGGATCGTCCCGTAGTCGTTCGCCCAGCCGGCGAGCTTCCCGATCACCGCAAATGCCGCGATCAGCAACCCCAGTCCAACTGCTGTAGCAATCACAGCTTTGGAGAGTGGACTGAGTTCGCTGTCCGGATCCCAGTCATCAACGTCTGCAACGTCTTTGCTGTCGACGGCAGCGGGTTCCGGCTGGACACTGCGACGTTCGGCGTTGTTGACGGTCATGGCTGGAACTCCAAATAGGAAGGGAGAGCGGGGATAACGGGCCGCCGGTACTGGGCGCGGTATCAGTTCCAGTGCTGGTAGGTCTGGACGATGAATCCGGCATTGACTGGGTGATTCGGGTCAGCAAGGTAAACGTCGACGTAGCCGCCTGGATGGGCGGCGGCTTCACCGATCACGACCCGGTCGGGGGCGCTGAGCTTGCCGTCCGGGGCGACGGTGAGCGCCGACCCTGGTGCCAGATCAATCCATCGCTGCGAGCCGGGGACGATGTCGGAGATTGCGTCGGGGATGGGGCTCGCCGCCAACGCCGCCGTTTCGGCGTTCGAGAGTGACAATCCGATCCGGCCAAACTCGGGTTCGACAAGGGGGGTTGCGGCCGATGCCACGCCGGCGCCGAGAACACCGATCAGGGCGATACCTGCGGTGAGAGTTCCGGCAGTGGTCAAGGTACGAATCTTCATGATTTCTCCTTTGTGGGCGTGATGAGTAACCACCCCTGGACTGGGCGGATCGGGAATAGTCGCCAGCAGCGCTGACGACGGCTGCGTGGGTTAGAGCCAGGTGGGATCGGAGTACACGAACAACGTGTTGTCGGACGTCGCCGTCGACACCGAGAGTTGTGCGTACGAGCGGATCGTCACCGGCCCCATGCACGCATCAACCTTCACGTGCACGTTCTCCGCGGTGATCGACGCCTTCGACGACTCGAGATCCTTCTTCCCCAACGGAATCGTCGTGATCGTGCCCGGCGCAATCGTCGACTGAATACTCGGATTTACCGACGCATTCACACCCACGTTCGCCGACGGGACACCCGAAATACTCACACCGACAGACGGGCCGAGCGAAAAACCAAGCCCCAATCCAAGTCCGGAGGAGACATCGATCTGGCAGCCGATCTGCAACCCCTGCTCGACATAACCGGTCTTCACTGCCGAATCGCCCGCACCACCGATCGTGCCGGTCACCTTCGCCGACACGAACCCCTCACGGGTGAACGCCGTCGTCGCCAGATTCGGCACCGGGTTCGCCGACAGTTTCGTGGCGGCAAGATCCAACGACCAGCCGTCATCGGTGATCGTGCTCGCGAATTTGTCCGACAACGCCGTTGGCGTTGCCGATGCGCTCCCTGCGAAGACCACACCAGACGACAGCGCGGCAACCGCACACGCCGCGAGCCCTACCGCGGCCCTCGATCGACGATGGGATACGCCGTTTTGCGATTCGATCGACATGAACTGCTCCTCCACGTGACACAGCAACCAGAGCGGTAGCCGACAACTAACTGAATTAGTTACCGGACGGTACCAATCGTCCTGTTTGCCCGCCAGCGCGCCATCTCCCCCATCCTGGATTTAGGGTGAACTTTCGGTAACAGATATATATCGACAGGCTTATCAGCAGCGAAAAGGACCTAGGTCCCACTATGAGCAAGGTCACGGTTTAAAGGCAAGAAGATCCCTTGGAAACGGTGTGGCAAACCGGACTGAACCCACATTTCGCGGTCCTCAGTGCAGCTGAAGGCCGAAAGTCCGGGCATCAAGCCAGTGCGCGTACTTGAATATGAAACTAACAGGCATTACTTGGCAATCAATCGTGAAGTACGGCGCCCGAGCGGGGCCTGGGAGCGCAACTCTGCACAGCTCACGCGGAGATACTCACTTCGTGGTCGGCGCGAAATCGTAGAACCCACTGGCATCGCATCGTTAGCTTGTCAATCACTGATTCGCGCAGACGACGCACACAAGTAGTACGCAAGTACGAGAAAAGGCTCTGACCAAGACCGGAGTCCTTGATCAGAGCCCTACCAACTCGGGGTCGAAAGTTATGCCGGTTCTCTCATGATGCCGAGATGCCGTGCAGTCCCGGACACCCCAGGAACCTCTTGCACCGGAGACCAGGTGTTCAGCCCGTCCGTGCTGTCGGAGTAGAGATACTTTCCTTCGGTATAGGCGTCGAGATAGATCCGCCAGTCGCCGCTCGGCAACTGAACCACGGCCGGACCTTCGACAAGCGAACCCCAATTCCCGGGCGGGACAAACGAATAAGGTCCCGTCACCGAAGGAGCGACCGCATGCTCGACGACCTTGCTCGTCTCGTTCTTGGTGAACGCATGATAGGTCGATCCGACTTTGACCACGGTGGTGTCGATGTGGTCCGCACCGATCCCGGCGAGTGGAACAGGCGGGCTCCACAACCGGAGCGACGGTTCCAACGCCGTCATCAGATACGGCACAAATCCTCCACCTGTCGACATCGACAGGATGACGTTGACGCGATCGCCGTCCACAAACCATTCAGGCGCCCAGGCCTTGGTGACGAATGGTGACAGCGACGGTCCGTCGCTGAAACCGGCCGAACCCGAGAAGCCCGGCGGGCTCGCAGAACCGGTGCCATCTCCCGTGCCAGGCATGAAGGCGCAGCAAAACGGAACCGGATAGTTCCCCAGCGGCGTCCAGTTGATGCGGTCGCTGCTGCGTGCGAACCCGATGTTCGCCCCACCACCCGTCGTGTAGGTGAGGTAGTACAACCCGTCCGTGTTCCGGAAGATGCTCGGATCACGCACGAGCCCAGACGGCGGCCTGTACGCCGACTGCTGGACGAGTTGAAAGCCGGTGCCGTCGGCCGACTCGTAGACATCCATGTCACGGTCGCTGGCATTGCTGAACGCCACCATTGTGTATTTCCAGTCAGGCGGCGGCGCGGCGCTGCTGGCAGGGGCTGCGACCAGCAACCCCGCGACGACGAGGATCACCAGCGATACAGCAGAAAGGCCGGTCCGTTTTGTCGGAATCACCGATGAAGTATGTACGACAGCCGGCCCACCATGGGTAACTTCGGTCGGAGTTAGAGCAGGATCGTTACCTGAGGCGATTCGTCCCGTAGTGACGGCGGGACGCCGGCAAGGTCGGCCGTTAGCATCACGCCATGGAACTTGGGGTGCATTTCGCGCTGTCAGACAGCTTGGCAGCGGAACTTCTGGACGCGCGCGGCGACGACGACAAACTCGGCGCTGTGGTCGAGGACATCGAGGAGACGGGCCGATCCGAGTTCTCGTGCGACACGGACAAGGCGTGGGATCCGATTCTGTGCGCCCTCTCCAGCACGGGGTACGAGCGCGTGTCCGAGAACTGGCCGGCCTACGGCGTGATCTTGGGGGACGAAGACCTCAACACCGACACTGACGACCAACTCGTCACCTATCTGGCACCCGATCGGGTCGCCGAAGTCTCCTCGTACCTGGCGGAAATCACCGAATCCGAGTTCGGTGTGCGCTACGACGCGATGCCGCTCGACGACCGCAACCCGGAGTACGGCTCCGACGAGCGCCGGTACGCCTGGGGTTGGTTGCAGGAAGTGGCGGACTTTTTCCAGCGCGCGGCCCGAGAGCGTCACCACGTGGTGTTCACCGTGCGGTTCTGACAGTCGAGAGCCCACTGCCGAAGCAGCGCGCTCTCGAAGAATGAAAGACCGCTTGACAGTGGAGCTTAACTGCGGAGGACCCTCTGCGCGGGTTCTTGCTCTGACATTTCCTGTGCCGCAGCGTTTCTGGGTGACCGAGCGCGTGCCCTTCTCGCAGCCAGACTGAGCAGTAACGGAACCGTAACGACAGCCCGCGCGCTTCTCCGGCATTCACGATCTTGACCAGCAGTTTCACTGAAACAGTTTATTATTCAACGGATTTACAGCAGTGAGCTGCATCTCAAACCAACCCAATGGATTGCTCATTGTTTGCGACATGTCGTTGACTGTTACCGGAAGGATCAGACAAAGTGGCCCGTGGAGGCGCCAACTCGAGTGGGCCACCGACGAGGGAGAAGCCGAATGACGCACCTACGCAAGATGATTACCGCGGCCGCATTGATACCTGCCGGTATCGCAGCCATCGCACTCAGCGGCGCGGGCGCAGCATCAGCTGTTACTCCGATCGCCGACAACGGGCGCATCGGCGTGCAACTGAACCAGGGTGAGACGGCATTGTTCGGCCAGCTCAATGCCGGCGCTGCGATCGAAAGCATCACTAACTCCAACCAGATCGGCGTGCGCCTCGCACCAGGATCACGCTTCGAGAGCGGCCCCAACGTCGTCTGGGGACGTCTCGACCAGTTCGCCAACGAAGCAGCCTCCCGTGGTGGAGAAATTTCTCTCGGCGTACTCAACCCGGCGAGGGGTTCACAGCAGTTCTTCTTCATTCAGAACTGGTAATACCCTCCGCCGTCGAATTGATGCTTCGCTCTTCCTGTGGCGGGGCGAAGCATTTTTCATTTCCCGTGGCCATGTTCGTCGCCGAGTGTTGAACAGGCGACGTTATCCCGAACGACTTTTGCGAGGACCGCAAACGGGCACCGATGCGTGCGGGAAATTCCCTGTGCCGCTGCGTAATAACGCATCCACCACCGACCCCTGAGGCGAACGAATGAGCTGGACCCGAAAAGAGATAGCGATCATCGTAACCGCCACCGCGGTCGGGCTGGTCGTCGTCCTGGTGGTCGGGGTCAATCTCGCCGCCTCCGTGGTGAAACGGGTGCTGCCGTCATATGAAGCGGTCGCCGAAACCAGCCAGCGATTGACCGACACGGATATGCAGTTCCCGGAGATCGACTGCACGCCAGTCGAATGGCGCGGCGACATCACCCGTCAGAAGAGGTATGCGGAAGGGGTGATGGCCTGCCTGGACGAGATGTGGAGCCCCGCTGTCGACGGAGAACTCAGAGGCGGCAACCTCGTGACACCTCACGTCGACATGCGCCTCGAAGGCGACGATGCACCCCTCCTCTGCGGAGAAGGCGCAGACGTGTACGGGATCAGTTTCTACTGCCCCCGAAACCAGACCATCCGCATCTGGACGTACGACAGTTTCAACGAACTCGACCTCGTCAGAGTCGCCACCCACGAATACGGACATCACCTTCAGGAAGCGATGGGGATCGAATCGCAGCTGTCGTCATTGGCCGCGCGGGAAAACGATCACCGCGAGGTGATGTTGATGACCAAACGCCTGGAAGCTCAAGCTGAATGCCTCTCCGGCGTCAGCGCCAACCACATCCTGCCCTACCTCGCCGAACTGTCCGTACAAGAAGACGACATCAACATCCCTGGCGAAGACCCCGAAGACACCCACCCGAGTCAGGCCAACAACAGAATGTGGTTCAACCGAGGAATGCAGGAGGGACTCAGCTCCTGCGACACGTGGAGCGCACCGCAATCAGAGATTCAGTGAATGCGTAACGCCGCCTGAGTCCCTTTTTTGAGGGGCATGGCTAGTCATTCATTTCGGAAGGAGCTGGGGCGGTGGAGTGGTTGCGAGATGGCGGGAAGTCCCCGACAAGAACGATCATGCCGCCGTCAAAGACTGGATCCAGCTCTCGAAGGAACTGCACCGACGTCGCTCGACGCCGCCGCGGACCTCGTCGACGACGATCTTGGCACGATCGGACACGAAAAGGCCCCTCACCTGTATGGACAAGTGAGGGGCATCTGCGGAAGCGGAGGGATTTGAACCCCCGGTGGGTTTAACGCCACGCTCGCTTTCAAGGCGAGTGCATTCGGCCGCTCTGCCACGCTTCCGTGGGCGATCCTATCGGGTGATCCCGCGTACCGCGAAAACGGCTCCAGAGTCAGCGCTCGGCGATGGCTTTGTCGACCTTCTCGAAGACGTCTGCGAGCACGTCCAGTTCCTGGGGAGTCAGCAGATCGACCAGATTGTTCCGCACGCCGGCCACGTGAGTAGGCGCTGCCTCGGCGAGGCGACGCCTACCCTCTTCCGTGATCCGAGCGAGCACGCCGCGACCATCTTCGACGCAGGTGTCTCGCACGACTATGCCCTGGGATTCCATCCGCCTGATCTGGTGTGTGAGGCGACTCCGCGAAGACAGCACGCCATCTGCCAGGTCACTCATCCGCAACGACCCGTCAGCTGACTCCGAGAGCATGACCAAAATGCGGTAATCAGCCAACGACAGGTCGTGTGAATCCTGCAGTTCGCGGTTGAGAACCTCCATGAGGCGCTGATTACCGTCCATGTAGCCGCGCCATGCACGCATCTCGCACGGCGTCAGCCACGGTGTCTCACCGTGCGCCGCCTGCGATGTCTCCTCGGTTGTCGCTTCAGCTGTCACAGGTTCCAAGTTTAGACCTGTGTCCGCCCGTCACAGTAAGACTCACCCTAAAGTCACGAATTGGACATCAGGATCGAGCGATCGATTTCGGCGACCGATGCCAGGCCCGCCAACCCCATCGTGAGATCCAGGTCGGCCAGGAGACTCCGGAGCGCATGACGCACTCCGTCCGCTCCGGCCAATCCCAACCCGTACACCCACGGCCGCCCGTACAGCACTGCATCGGCGCCCAAGGCCAGAGCCTTGATTACGTCTGCGCCACAACGAATTCCGGAGTCCATCAGGATGTCCACCTCATGCCCCACCGCATCAGCGACAGGACCGAGAGCGTCGAGTGCCGAAATCGACCCGTCGACCTGACGCCCACCATGGTTGCTCACGACGATGCCGTTGGCGCCGGCCGCAACGGCCTCACGTGCGTCGTCGGGATGGACAATTCCCTTCACCGCGATCGGAAGTGTCGTCCACTGGCGAAGTTTCGCAATATCAGCGATCCGCACCGCGTGATTGCCGAACAACGACACCCACGTCAAAACCGCGATCTGCAGAGCTTCTGCGCTCTCCTCGGGAGGCGTCGCCAGTTTTGCGCGGAACACCGGATCCGACAGGTAGTTGGCAATGCCCTTCGCCTGCAGGAACGGAAGGTGACCGAGTTCGAGATCCCTTGGACGCCAACCCATACCGGGAGTGTCGGCAGTCAGGACGATAGCCTTCGCGCCCGCCGTCTCCGCTCGGCGGACAAACGACTCGGCAAGCTCGTCGTCGGCCGGCCAGTACAGCTGGTACCACCAGTTCTCGCCGGAGGCCGCCGCTACATCTTCGATGGTCGAGGATGCCGCCGTCGAGAGAATCGATCCGATCCCCAACTCGGCAGTGACCGAACCGACCGCAACCTCGGCGTCGTCGTGGACCAAGCCGAGCACGCCCACCGGAGCCGTCAGGATCGGTGCGGCCAATCGCGTCCCCAACACCTCGACGCTCAGGTCGCGTGCGTCGGGCGCCGCAGTCCCCCGCAACATCCGCGGCACGATCGCATGCTTGTCGAACGCACGCAGATTCGACACCGCGGTCCGTTCGGTCGACGCGCTACCGGCGATGTACCCGAAAGCCTCCGGTGAGAGTTGCTCGCGCGCGGCATCTTCCAAGCCCGCCGCAGTCATCGGCAAAGCCGGCTTCGCGCCGCTCAGTCCCGTCAGATAGATCTCGTTCTGCATGTTCCCGAAGTAAGTCACGTCCGCGACGGTAGCGGCAAAACACCCGTCAGCGGGGAGATTCGCTAGCGTCGTATCCATGTACGCCATAACGATCGATCAGCCCGGCGGTCCCGAGGTCATGAAATGGGCGCAGCAGCCCGATCCCGAACTACCTCGCGGGCACGTACTCGTCGAGGTCGCCGCGACCGCCGTCAACCGCGCCGACCTGCTCCAACGTCAAGGCTTCTACCCGCCGCCGCCCGGCGCGAGTGACATCCTCGGCCTCGAATGCTCGGGCGTGATCGTCGAACTCGGCGAAGACGTCACCGGTTGGTCCGTCGGCGACGAAGTCTGCGCACTGCTGGCCGGCGGCGGTTACGCCGAGAAGGTTGCGGTCCCTGCAACACAACTTCTCCCGGTTCCCGCGGGCGTCGATCTCCGCGTCGCAGCGTCGCTGCCGGAAGTTGCGTGCACGGTGTGGTCCAACGTCGTGATGCGCGGCGGCTTACGACGCGGACAGGTCCTCCTCGTCCATGGCGGTGGCGGCGGAATCGGCACCCACGCCATTCAGGTCGGCAAAGCCCTCGGCGCCCGCGTCGCAGTTACCGCGGGCTCGGAGGATAAATTGAACCGCTGCCGCGAATTGGGCGCGGACATTCTGATCAACTACCGCGACAGCGACTTCGTAGCATCACTCGCCGAAGCCACCGACAACCATGGCGCCGACGTGATTCTGGACAACATGGGAGCGTCGTACCTCGGACGCAACGTCGACGCACTCGCCATGGACGGCCACGTCGTGATCATCGGAATGCAGGGTGGCCGCAAGGGCGAAGTCGACATCGCCAAGCTGATGGGCAAGCGCGGAAACATCACGTCCACAGGCCTGCGCGGTCGTCCGCTCACCGGTCCTGGCGGTAAAGCGGACATCGTCGCCGACGTCCGCGCGAAGCTGTGGCCGCTGATCGCAGACGGATCGGTTCAACCGATCGTGTCGACCGAACTTCCGATCACCGAGGCACCATTAGCCCATCAATTGCTGGATTCGCCGGAAACCGTAGGCAAGGTCATCCTCACCGTGAAGTGAGCCGAACGGGGTCGATCAGCCCAGGGCGCCGAGTTCGGCGACCAACTGATTGATCTCGTACCGCGTCGTGTATGGCGCAAGGCCGACGGTGACCGCGCCACCTTCGTCGTTGACTCCGAGTGCGTCGAGCAGCCTGGAACCGCCGTGCGTACCGCTGACCGTCGCGATGCGCTTGTCGGCCAGATGCGCGGCGACCTTGTCTGCCGCCATGCCCTCGAGCGTGAAGCTGAGAGTCGGCACCCGCGTGGGTGCGCCGCCGATCACCATCACGTTGGGTAGGGCTGCGAGCGAACGCATGAGGTGATCGAACAGACCGTCCTGGTAGTCCTGCAGCGAGCTGATCGAGGTTTCCAGTCGCTCGCGCCGGGTTCCGGTTGCCGATTCGTCCAACCCGGCCAGGAAATCGATCGACGACGTGAGCCCGGACAGCAGCGCGAACTGGTGACCGCCCACCTCGAGACGCTCGGCGCCACGGGCATACGGATTGAGAGACACGGCAGGAATTCGGTCGAGCAATCCGGGATCTCGGAAGACGAGCGCACCGACCTGTGGACCGCCCCACGACGGTGCACTGACGGCGACGATGTCCGCTCCGAGATCAGCCATGTTCACATGCGCATATGGCGCTGCGCCGACGGCGTCGACCACCATCAGTCCACCGAATTCGTGCAGACGATCAGCTGCGGCACGGACATTCGGAGCCGAACCGACGATCGGCGACGCGGCCGTCAAGGCCACCAACCGTGTGGTCGAGCTGATGAGATCGTTGAACTGCCAACTCGGGAGCTCACACGTTTCGATTTCGACCTCTGCCCATCGCACCTGAGCGCCGTAGCGACTGGCCACGCGGAGCCAGGGCGCGACGTTCGCCTCTTCGTCGAGGCGCGAGAGTACGAGACCAGTTCCGAGGCCGAGCCGCGAACTGAGCGACTCGGCGAGCCAAGCCAACAACACCGCTCGGTCCGCTCCGAGAACGACTCCCGCAGGATCTCCGCCGACCAGATCGGCGACCGCGGTGCGCGCACTCTCGAGGATGGCAGCACTACGACGGTTCGAGACGTGGCGACCGGAGGAAGAAGACGCAGAGGCACGGAACGCGGTGGAGACCGTCCGCGAAACGGCGTCCGGGATCTGCATTCCGGCCTGCGGATCGAGGTGGATCCAGCCGTCACCGAGTGAGGGAATCAACCCCCGTACGCGGGCAACGTCGTAAGCCATGCTCGACACTCTAGGTGCAGACGCCCGCTTAGTCGAAGGCAGTCACCCAATTACCCGCCGGTACAGTTATTCGATAGCTAACTTTTTGGGGGTTAAGCGGCGTTTGTCGCCCACACACGACAAGATGGAAGCATGACGAACCCCGACAAAGAGCAGGTACTCGTTATCGGACCCGACGGTCGACCCGCCGCGATGCCGGCGGCCGAGGCAGAGGCCGCCGCCTCCGGCGCGGCCGAAGGCGCGGAAACAGAAGCCGAGTCCGTCGCCGAGATGGTCGAGCAGCCGGCCAAGGTCATGCGAATCGGCACGATGATCAAACAACTCTTGGAGGAAGTGCGCGCCGCGCCGCTCGACGACGCCAGCCGCAAGCGCCTCAAGGACATCCACACGTCGTCCATCCGCGAACTGGAACAGGGTCTGGCACCCGAACTCCGTGAGGAACTCGAGCGACTGAGCCTCCCGTTCACCGACGACTCCATTCCCTCGGACGCCGAACTGCGCATCGCACAGGCGCAACTCGTCGGCTGGCTCGAAGGACTGTTCCACGGAATTCAGACCGCACTGTTCGCCCAGCAGATGGCAGCGCGCGCTCAGCTCGAACAAATGCGGCAGGGCGCACTGCCTCCCGGCATGAGCATCGGGGCTCCGCATTCACCTGCACATCCGGACCAACAGAGCCCAGGAACCGGCCAGTATCTGTAACCCGGACCACCACGAAGTCCGCGGGAAATCCGGCGCCGACGCCAGGCCGGTAGGCTCGACCTCCGTGTCAGCATCCGCAATCGAATCCGAGACGCCGGGCGCACCTGCGCCCGTGTCCGACTCCCAGACGTTCCGTCGTGCGTTCAAAGACCTTCGCGACGGTCTGAATCAGCGTGAGTTGTGGCTCAGCCTCGGCTGGCAGGACATCAAACAGCGCTACCGCCGGTCGGTGATCGGTCCGTTCTGGATCACGATCGCCACCGGCGTCCAGGCCGGCGCGATGGGTCTTCTGTACTCTGCGCTGCTGAACATTCCGCTCAAGGAGTTCCTGCCGTACGTCACGGTCGGCCTGATCGTGTGGAACCTGATCAGTGCAGGCATCCTCGAAGGCTCCGAGGTCTTCATCGCCAACGAGGGCCTGATCAAGCAGTTGCCGTCGGCGTTGAGCGTGCACGTATATCGCCTGGTGTGGCGTCAGGTGCTGTTCTTCGCGCACAACTTTGCGATCTACATAGTTCTGCTGTTCGCGTTCAGCATCTGGCAAAACATGAGCTGGACTGCGCTGGCGGCGATACCGGCATTCCTGCTGATCGTGGCGAACACGCTGTGGGTCTCGATCGTCTTCGGCATCTTCTCCACCCGATACCGCGACATCGCCCCCATCCTGGGAAGCATGACGCTCCTGCTGTTCGTGCTGACGCCGATCATGTGGACAACTCAGGCCCTCAAGGACCAGGGCGGGCAAGCCAGCGAGCGAGTCCGGCTTGCCGAGCTCAATCCGCTGTACCACTACCTCGAGATCATCCGAGCACCACTCATCGGGGCCGACCAGCAGGCATACCACTGGTACATCGTCATCGCCTTCACCGTCGTCGGCTGGGCCGTCGCGATTCTGGCACTCCGCAAGTACCGGGCACGCGTGCCCTACTGGGTCTAGAGGAAACACATGAGTCAGCCAGTCAGCATCCACACGCAGAACGCGTGCGTCGACTTCCCGATCTTCGACGCGAAATCCCGCTCGCTCAAGAAGGCCTTCCTCGGCAAGGCCGGAGGATCCATCGGCCGCAACGACTCCGATGTCGTCGTCGTCGAAGCGCTCCGCGACATCACGATGACGCTCAAAGAAGGCGACCGCATCGGGCTCGTCGGCCACAACGGCGCCGGCAAATCCACCCTGCTGCGCCTGCTCTCAGGAATCTACGAACCCACCCGGGGATCCGCCAGCATTCGCGGGCGCGTCGCACCAGTCTTCGATCTCGGCGTCGGCATGGACCCGGAAATCTCGGGGTACGAGAACATCATCATCCGCGGCCTGTTCCTCGGTCAGACCCGCAAGCAGATGCTCGCGAAGATGGACGAGATCGCCGAATTCACCGAGCTCGGTGAATACCTCTCGATGCCGTTGCGCACCTACTCCACCGGCATGCGCGTGCGCGTTGCCATGGGCGTCGTCACCAGCATCGATCCCGAGATCCTGCTTCTCGACGAGGGCATCGGTGCCGTCGACGCGGAATTCATGAAGAAGGCTCGTATCCGGCTGCAGAAGCTGGTGGAACGCTCCGGCATCCTGGTGTTCGCCAGCCACTCCAACGAATTCCTCGCCCAGCTCTGCAACAGCGCCATGTGGATCGACCACGGACAGATCCGCATGCAAGGCGACATCGAAGACGTCGTGCGCGCCTACGAAGGCGACGACGCCGCCGAACACGTGCGCCACGTCATCAAGGAGATGGAACGGGAGAACACCCCGTGAGGGCACCCGAGAAAATTATCGGAGTTGTCGTCACGCACAAGCGTCGTGAACTGCTGGCCGAATCCTTGAAGGTTCTCAGCACCCAGTCGCGGCCGCTCGATCATCTGGTTGTCGTCGACAATGCCGACGAATCCGATGTGAAAGAGCTCGTCGAAAACGCTCCACTGCCGACCAGTTACATCGGTTCTCAGCACAATCTCGGCGGTGCCGGAGGATTTGCCCTGGGCATTCTCTACGCACTTTCGCTCGGCGCCGACCGCGTCTGGCTCGCCGACGACGACGGCCGCCCGGAGGGCCCCGAGGTCCTGGAAACACTGCTCGACTGTGCAATTCGGAACGAGCTGGCCGAGGTCTCTCCCGTTGTCTGCGACATCGACAACCCCGACCGCCTTGCTTTCCCACTGCGCCGCGGTACGTCGTGGCGACGGTTGCGTTCCGAGCTCGGCGACGAGGATCTCCTGCCAGGCATCGCGTCTCTCTTCAACGGCGCACTGTTCACCGCCGACGCGATCGATGCCGTCGGAGTTCCGGATCTACGCCTGTTCGTCCGCGGCGACGAGGTCGAGGTACATCGTCGCCTCGTGCGCTCCGGCCTGAAGTTCGGTACCTGCCTGCAAACTGCTTACGTCCACCCCAACGGCGCGGACGAGTTCAAGCCGATTCTCGGCGGACGCATGCACACGCAGTACCCCGACAACGACACGAAGCGGTACTTCACGTACCGCAACCGTGGATACATCCTCTCCCAACCGGGAATGCGGAAACTGCTTCCGCAGGAATGGGTTCGGTTCGGCTGGTACTTCCTGATCACCCGCCGTGATCCGGCCGGACTGCGCGAGTGGATGCGACTGCGCAAACTCGGCCGGGAAGAGAAGTTCGAACGTCCGAGTTAAATCAGTTGCACAGTCACGTCTGCGGCTGAGACGATTCTGATCCGACGCATGGTGCGTCCTGAGATTTTCGAGGAGTGAGTATTGATGACTGTCGTGTTCCGCAGTTTCAGCACCGTCAACATTCACACTTCTTCGTACTCGAGGACACAATCACCATGCCGGAAAACAGCACGCCCCTGACCGAATACGGTTGGAACGCAACACTCTCGAACATATTCACTACCCTGGCCCCACCGGACTCCGCACCCGGGCGCGTTCTTCGCGTCGACCGCGGCCGGTGCGACGTGGCCGTCGCCGAAGGCACAGTTCGCACACTCACCGGCAGCGATCCGCTCTGCACGGGCGACTGGGTGACCGTTGCCGAGATACGGGACTCACGCGAACCCGAGATGCACACGGTCACTTCGATACTCCCCCGATCGAGCAGCATCGTTCGGTCCTCGGCGTCCGGAAAATCGGAAGGCCAGACCCTGGCCGCGAATGTCGACACCGTCGTCATTGCCACGGCTTCGGACGGCGATGTCGATCTCGGGCGCATCGAGCGTCTACTCGCACTCACCTGGGAGAGCGGCGCAACACCTGTCGTCGCACTCACCAAATCCGATGCAGCTCAATATATCTCCGACACTCTCGCCGAAGTCTCCGCCATTGCGCCCGGCGCAACAGTGCTGGCTGTCAGTGCCGAGACCAACGAAGGAATGGATGTACTCGATGCAGTTCTGGACGGCACCGTGGCGATACTCGGTCCATCCGGCGCCGGCAAGTCGACGCTTGCGAACGCCCTCCTCGCAGAGACCACCGGCAACAACCGACTCGAGACCGGTCGCGTTCGGGCCGGCGACGGAAAGGGACGCCACACCACCGTCACGAGAGAACTGATTCCCTTCTCCGGCGGCCGGACGCTGATCGACACACCCGGTCTGCGAGGGGTCGGCATGTGGAACGCGGCGGAGGGGATCGACAAGGCGTTCCCCGAGATCGAGGAGCTGATTGCAGAATGCCGGTTCTCCGATTGCGCACACAACTCCGAGCCGGGATGCGCAGTCCTGAGCGCACTCGGGCGCGGTGATATCGACGAACGGAGACTTGCGAGCTACCGGAAACTACAGCGAGAGAACGCATGGAACGCCGCGCGAAGCGATGCTCGTCTGCAGGCAGAGAGGACGCGGGAGATCGAGGTGATCTCCAGACAGCTCAAGAGTCACTACCGCGGTCGGGACCGGTAGCGTAGAAAGCCTGGCAGCATGGGAGTGATCCCGACGAGAGGTTGCCATGTTCGAGCAGTTCCGTTCCAGCGCCAGAACCAAGCTTCAGCGTGCGGTATCCGAGGTGGTCGAGGCCGCCGACCGGCGCAACGCAGATCGCACGCAACAGATCCTCGACGCGCTGGCACTCTCACGTGACGAACTGGCCGAGGCCCGCGGTGACATCGCGGGCCTCCGGTCCAGGATCGACGAACTGGAATTTCGCCAGCGTCGGGATCTGGCCTACGCCGTAGATCTGGAAGCGACAGCGTCGACTGCCGAGTTCATCCTCGAACACCTTCGAGTCGCGGAGACATTCGGCCACCCGCACGACACGCTGCGCCACGCATTGGGCTTGATCGAAATACCCGGCATGGCACTCGAATTCGGCGTCGCCAGCGGAACCACACTCAGGATCGTCGCGGAGGCATTCACCGAACGTGAGGGGACCGTCGCAGGTTTCGACGTGTTCTCCGGTCTTCCGGAGACCTGGCGTACCGGGTTCCCGGCCGGCGAGTTCGCTCAGGAATCTATCCCCGAAGTCCCAGGGGCGCAACTTGTTCCGGGCCTCTTCGAGCACACATTGCCCTCGTTTCTGAACGACGAACCCGGCCCTGTTGCGTTCCTGCACCTCGACGCCGACCTCTACTCGTCCACCAAGACGGTACTCGATCTCCTCGGCGACCGACTGGTACCCGGGTCGATCGTCGTCTTCGACGAGTTCTTCAACTATCCCGGGTGGCAGCAGCACGAGTACCGGGCGTGGACGGAGTTCGTCACACGCACCGGCATCTCGTTCGAATACCTCGGGTACACCGTCGACAACGAGCAGGTCATCGCCAAGATAGTGCGCTAACGCTCACTTCTCGTACAGGCGGGCCCAGTTCTCGCGGCTGGTGAGCTGCGGGAACTCTCGAGCGAATGCCTCAGCAACACTTGGCGCTTCGGCGAGGAACCTCTTCATCACGCCGGCGAGGCGGCCGCTCATCTCGGCGGCCTTCTCGCTGTCGAAGCGGCGTTCACGCACGCCACCCTGCGAAGCATCGGTGACGAAGACGTGATCGAAACGTCCGACGTGCCACCACTGCGCATCCTCGTACGAGATCGCCACCGGACCCCGCTCGAGATGATTGCGTGCCTGCATCACAGCACGTTTCGCGAGAACCAGGTCTGTCCACAAACCGGGTTTCGGGCTGGGCGCAACGCGACGGATCGGCAGCCTTCCCGGCAACTCCGACGCCGGGCGAGTTACCGTCTCGGGGAAGCGCTTACGTTCCTGGTTTATCGCGGCAAGCGCCTCCTGTCCACCGTCCGCCAAACCTTCCGGCCCCTCGAGGAATCCCTCGATCGCCCGGAGTTGCGTGTGTGCAAGGCCGTACTGCAAACCGACGATCGAATGCGAAATGTCGCGGGAGAGTTGCTTCGCGAGAGTTTTGGGTGCAAACCCTGGGTCGAGCGAAGCGGTGATCAGTCCGTTGCGCGTACTGAAGTAGTGCGCAAAACCGTCGACGTCCTTCCAATAGAAGTCCGCATGCCACACAGCAGCCGACGGCAACGTGATGGTGGGAATCCCGGCCCGCCCGGCCCGCAAGCTGTACTCGACGTCGTCCCACTGGAAGAAGACCGGCAGTGGCAAGCCGATCCGCTCGATGGCTTCAGCAGGGATCAGGCAAGACCACCAGCCGTTGTATTCGGCGTCCACGCGACGTTCCGGCAGCTTCTCGAGCACACTCCGGTTGCGAACACCGTGCTCATCGGTCGGCACACCACGCTGAAGCGTGCCCAGATCGACGCGTTCACCTGAAGCCAACAGGTAGTCGGGGTTGAACAGGAACAGCATCTGGGCACCGATCAACGCCGGTTCAGTCGTCATGTTCGCAAACGCGCTCAGTCGAAGAACCGATTCGGGTTCGCACAGAATGTCGTCGTCCATCAAGATCACGTCGGCGTGCGGTCCGGCCGCCGAAGCCTCGTACAGGCCCCGGGTGAATCCGCCGGCACCACCCAGATTCGCCTGCCGCAGATATTGCAACCGCGAACCGAACTTCTTCGACACTTCCTGGAACAGCTCACGGCTCTCTACCGGATCCGTTCCCTGATCGACGACGTACAGAGCGTCGAGCAACGCGAGTACACGCTCGTCGGACGCGAGGGCCTCGACCGTGCGTGCACAGTCGTCCGCGCGATTGAACGTGCAGATCGCCACGGCTACCGGGCGAATCGACTCCGGCGAGACGACGGTCCATTCCACATCGTCGACCACTGCGTCGCCGCCCTGCGCTTCGAACTGCAGCCACAGCGCACCACCGTCGACGAAAGTATCGAGCGGGGCGGTCATGGACACTCGCTCTTCGCCGGTCACGACGACGTTCGTCACGATACGACGGTGGCCACCGATGTCCGAGGCCTGGATCTGGATGCGGCAAGCGGTATCGGCCACGACATGTGCAGTGACGGTGACCTCGGTGACATTGGTCCAGCGCTGCCAGTAGCTGGCCGGAAAACGACCGAAGAAGGTATTGGTGTGCGCGACCGCGCCCGGCTGAAGCCGCAACTCGAACCGCGATCGCGTCGACATACCGACCTTGGTCACCGCATACAGTTCGTCACTGGCGACGGGCGAAGTTCCGGTGAACAACGTCCGCTGCGCCAGCAGTCGATCTGACGTCGCGCTGCGTTCGATCAACTCGACTCCGGAATCGGACTGGTCATCGGTCGTGTTCACGGTATCCACGCCCCGCAGGGTATCGCGAATCCGCACCTCGGCGCCCCGGGCACCGAGTCACACCAGGTCTACCCACGATTACCCGTGATTACTCACTGCAGCGGCGGAGCGCAGCTCGGTCTTTCGCCGACGAAGTGACAACAAACCCTTCGCCATCTGGATCACGTCCTTGGGCGAGATACGGCTCGCGTGCGCCAGATGATCGTCGCTGAGTCGGATCGGGACCTCGACCGGGCGCACCCCAGCCAATTCGAGCGCGTAGTCCAATTCGGTGGTGAAAAGGAATCCACGCTCGGTCAGCGAGGGTGCGATTCGACGCAGCAAAACGCCGTCGACGATGAATGTCCCCTGGGGGTCGCCCGTGCGGGTGCCCAGCACCACCCGTCGTAGCGTCGCGAATCCACCCGTCATCACCGAACGCAGCAGGCCACGTTCCACCTCTGATTCCGAATGGGCCTTCGAACCGATGACCACCGGCGGGACGGAACCTAGATCCGCCATCACGCGGTCGGCGCCTTCGATGTCACCGAAACCGAACGGAAGATCGTCCGCGGTGAGCAACACGCGTCGTCCACGAGAAGCAAGTGTCCCGGCGCGAAGCGCTGCACCCATCCCTTTGTCGCTGCTCATCGGAAGGAAAGTCACTCCAGGCCACGACCAGGAAGCCGCCAGCGCAGCACACACATCAGCAGTGTTGTCCGTCGAACCGTTCTCCACGACGATGATCTCGACCTGACCGGCGCTCTCGGCAGGGCGGGTGGTGAAGTACTCGGCGAATTGACGCACCGTCGACTCCAACACCTCGCCTGAGTTGTATGCGGGGATGATCACCGAGAGTTCCGGCGTAGCTGGTTCCCCACGAACGGGTTCCGTCCGCGATGTCGCCACGTCCCGATCTCCTTACTTCCCCGACTGCAGTTCGAACTCGTCGGAATACTACGCTCCGAGAAACAAGGCGCAGCCCAGGCTCCGAGAAAAAGAGCACGACCCAGGCTCCGAACAACTGCCATCGACTCGAAGACGAAAGCACATCGTGAAATCTGACTTACCGCTCGCACAACGCGTGGTGCCGCCGATTCTTCTCGCCGCCCTGGTGTCGATCGTCGCCGCCATCCCACTGATCTCCAACCGGTGGTTCTACTACTGGGACGACAGCGCAGCAGCTTTCACGCCT
Source organism: Rhodococcus sp. GB-02 (assembly GCF_053470465.1). Lineage (NCBI taxonomy): Bacteria > Bacillati > Actinomycetota > Actinomycetes > Mycobacteriales > Nocardiaceae > Rhodococcus > Rhodococcus sp. GB-02. Next base: position 634,971 of record NZ_JBPUKE010000001.1, on the reverse strand, counting down.
GTTTGGCACACGATCGGCGAGCGAATCCTGTCCGGTTCGTGGCCGACGCTCATTCCCGAATTGTGGGCCGGCGGCAACGTCACAGCCGAAGCCCTTTACGGGACATACAATCCCGTAATCCTGCTGGATTCGGTTGCCATTGCACTCATTCCGAACCTGGGAATCGGAATCACCCTGGTCAAGATGCAATTCATGGCGATTCTCGCGGTCGGCGTTTACCTGGTGGCCCGCCAGTACGGCGCCAATCGGTCGATGGCTTTCATCGCCGGATTTGCCATGCCGTTCGCCGGATACACGCTCTATTTCGACGCCTCCAGTTGGGCGTCCGGGCTGATCGCCTTCGCCTGGATCCCCCATGTCTGGTGGTCAACCCGCGCCAGCGCCCTTGGCCGGGTGAACCCCCTGGTACCGATCGTTTTCGGCTACCTCGCCATGACCACCGGCAATCCGTACGGCGCTGTCGGTGTCGCGGTCGTCTACCTCGCTGTCATCGCGGAATGCATCGCTGTCAAACGTGCAGGCAGCATAAAGTCACTGATGATCAGCGCGGCAGCGATCATCATGATGTCGCTGATCGTGTACCTACCGTTGCTGTTCACCACCGGCGTGTCGGTGCGAACCCAGTCCGGAATCGCGAACGACGGTTCGCTTCGCCCCGATCTCGGTGATCTGCTCAACCTCTCCGGTCCGTCGAACCAGCCGTATGTCACCGCTTTCGCTTTGCCCGCCATGACGATTCCGCTGGTCTACCTGGCCTGGTTCCTCATACCGCTCGCACCGTGGATTCAGTGGAAGTCACTGAAGAAGTTGGGCCGCCACAGCGTCTCGCTGTTCGTCTTCGGCGGAATCTACGTCGTACTACTTCTGGGACCGTCGAATCTGTGGCTGTTCCGTTGGCCCGCGCGATTGCTCGAGTACGGTCAACTGCCTGCCATCGTGGTCACGGCGGTCGCACTCTCTGCAGGACTGCATCGTGATCGAATCCAGGCAAGAGCAATCATCACTGCGGGATTGTTGGCACTTCAGTTCTATCTTGCCTGGTCGAATGTCCCGGAAGACATCGGCATTCACTCGGCATCACTGATCATCACCGTGGTTCTCACCGTTTTCGCGTTGGTCGTGGCCTACCGAAGGCCGCGTTACCTCGCCGGCGCCCTCGCTGTCGGCATCGTCGTCGTGCTCAGTGCTCAGACCAACTTCTGGTTCACCGGAAACTACAATGTGACACCGTGGAAGTTCCCCCGGCAGGTGGCATTCCTGGAGTCCAAGTTCGAGGACCGTTACCAGGGAACCACTTTCGCGATCGCCGACCCCGTCAACATCCCGCCGGACAACGAAACCGGACAGTGGGGTGACCTCCTGTTCGGCAACGCCTGGCAGCCCGCTGGAGTCAACGCCGTCAACAGCTACGCCGGAATCAGCTACAACGATTTCGTCCAAGCGCTGTGCTTGAACTACTACGGCGGCGTCCAGTGTCCGGACGGCGTCGACCGACTGCTCGCCGAATCGCCGGGAACGGGCGCGTCCTGGCTCGACGCGATGCGAATCGATACGGTTGTCGTTCAGAATTCCGGACCGTACGGCGGAAAACGCGCGCTCGACGCCCTACCCGAGGGCGAGTGGACCGTATCGCCGGATCGGGTGGTCACGGTCGGCCATCGCACCACCGAGCATCAATGGCCCGACGGTCGCGTATCCGCAACGACACCGGGTCTCGACGTGCGTGGCGATTCTGCCGCTACGGACACCCGGGAAACCGTCGAGTACACCGGGTCCGGCACGGTCACATTCGCCCTGCTGGCCTGGCCGGGCTGGACGGCGAATGTAGATGGTCAGACCGTCGAAACGAAGGCGAGCCCCGGCGGGTTGTTGCAGGTCGATCTACCGCCGAGTGCCACGTCCGGGTCTGCCCTCACCATCGAATTCAGTCCGCCCGGAAACACTTTCGGATGGACTGTCGCCGGCGTCGGACTACTCCTGGCGCTGTCGCAAGGAGCCTGGACCTTCCGACGCCGACGCAGCGGTCAGGACGACAACGCTGCAGCCAAAGCAGATTCCGTCACCTCGTGAACCGCGCGGTGAGCGGGCAGAATCGACGCCCGCTCACCGTCTGCGTCACCGGTGCCCTGCACCAACCCGAGGAAATGCGTCAGCTGCGCGGCAAGCGGTTCCTCGCTGTAACGGATCGTCGGAATTTCGATGACCGTCTGCTGCTGGTAGCCGTCCCGATCGGTAGGCATGTTGTCGTCGATGTGCCGGTAGATCGTGATGTCGCGACGCAAGAGATCGATCTCGATGAGTCGATCGGCCTCGAGCAACGACAGCTGGCGAATCTTGCGCTGACTGATTCGACTCGCGGAAATCGTTGCAACAGCACCTGATCCGAAGCGCAATACGGCGTCGGCGCAATCTTCCGACCGGTTCTGCACGGACGTCGGGTGGAAGTAGCCGAACTCCCCTTTTGCCAAACTGGGTTCCGAGCCGGCAAATCCGATGGCAAGGTCGATATCGTGAATCAGCAGGTCCGTCGCGACACCCGTCGGAATGCGGGAAACGAACGGAGAGTGACGGATACCGTTCACCTGCCACACATCGCCGGAGAACTCGCGGGCGGTGCGAACAGCAGGATTGAAGCGTTCGAGCAGTCCACACATCAGTGGAACACCGGACGCGCGTGAACGATCGACCAGATCGACGCTCTGCTCGTACGTCGCAGCCAACGGCTTCTCCACCAGGACAGGCTTACCCAGATCGAGAACCCGCCCGGCCAACTCGTAGTGCGCCGGCGTAGCGGCGGCGATCACGACGGCGTCGATACCGTCGAGCGAGTCGAAATCTGCGGCCCAACGCGTATCGAAACGCGCAGCAACAGCTTTGCCCTGCTCCTCGCGCGGCTCGATCAGCAGATCCAACTCGCACAGCGCCGACTGCGCGATGACCCGCGCATGCAGCGAGCCCATCTGACCGGATCCGACAAGAGCGATACGTGGCTTGCTAGCAGTCATTTTTCAGGCCTCCATGGCGCCGCGTACCGCGGCAACGATCTGATCGACGTCGCCGGCGGACAACGCAGCGTGGACAGGGATGCTCAGGCACCGCGACGCCACCGAAGTGGCCACCGGCGTCTCGTCGATGACGACCCGCGGATGTTCGCGGTAGCACTCGTAGTCGTAGACGGCCTTCGGGTAGTAGATGCCGCTACCGATATCCTTCGCGGCCAGACGCTCACTCAACTGGTCGCGAGTGATCGGCGCGTCCTCGGCCAGCAGCAAGGTGAACTGATGCCAGACATGTCCACGACCGGACAGTTCGCTCGGCAAGATCAGTCCTTCGACGTCCTTCAGGCCGACACGCAAGGCCTCCGCATTCCGGCGGCGCGCCTCGACCTGCTGCATGTACGTCGCCATCTGGGGCAGCGCCAAGCTCGCCTGAAGGTCGGTCATCCGGTAGTTCTGGCCGACCATCTCGTACTGGTAGCGCGCCCGCATCCCCTGGTTGCGCAGGACCCGAAGACGATCGGCGATCGCGTCGTCGTCGGTCGTGATCATTCCGCCCTCGGCGGTCGTGAGGTTCTTCGTTGCATAGAACGAGAAGCAACCCACACCGAAACTGCCGGCGCCTCGCCCGTCGAACGTCGCTCCATGGGCCTGAGCAGCGTCCTCGACGACAGTCAGACCGTTCTTCGATGCCAGCGGCATCAAGGCACCCATGTCCGCCGACTGGCCGTACAGATGAACAGGCATCAGAACCTTCGTGCGCTCACCGATTCGCTCGGCAGCGACAGCGGGGTCGATATTGAAGTCGGACTCGGAGATATCGGCAAACCTCGCGGTCGCGCCTGCCTCGAGAATTGCATTGAGCGTGGCCACGAACGTGAACGGCGTGGTCAGAACCTCGTCACCCGGCTGAAGATCCTGGACCTGAAGCGCCGCGATCAATGCGGTCGTGCCGTTGTTCACCGCCACTGCCTGTCGCGTCCCGACCAGCGCCGCGAACTCGTCCTCGAGCCGCTTCACCTTCGGCCCCTGCGCGACGATCCCCGATCGCAGAGTGTCCAGCACCTCGCGCTCGACTTCTTCCCCGAACGAGATACTGGATATCGCGATCACTGAGTTACCTCCGATAGATTCATCCGACCGTCGTCGGAACGAAATACCCCGACAACCCAGGAAGCGTATCGAAACACGATTCGATACTTCGAGAGGATTCCGGAACCTGCATGTCTGAACGAGCCGACTGCCACATCCATCCGACCGCCGTGATCGGCGCCGACGTACTGATCGGGGCGGGAGTCACGATCGGACCGAACGCGGTACTCACCGGCCCACTCGAGATCGGCGACGACTGCTGGATCGGCTCGGGAGCGGTCTTGGGAGCTCCCCCCGAGATCCTCGGCGCGCTACATCCGACGTCCTGGTCCGTCAGCGCCGGTCTGGGAATTCGAATCGGTGCTCGAACGACGATTCGCGAATTGAGCACAGTCCATCAGGGAAGCGAACGCCGCACAGAAATCGGCGAAGACTGCTTCGTGATGAACAGAGTGGGAATCGAGCACGACGTGCAGATCGGTGACCGCTGCGTCGTGTCCTCCGGTACGACACTTGCCGGGCACGTCAGCGTCGGAGACGGCGTCAACCTGGGCATGCACACTGTCGCGCACCAACGACGCGTCATCGGCTCCGGATCCATGATCGGGATGGGAACCGTCGTGGTCAAGGACGTCCCGCCCTTCGCCAAGGCATTCGGCAATCCGGTGTCGTTGCACGGTGTCAACCGAATCGGAATGAGCCGATCAGGTATCGCGGACGCGGATATTTCCGCGATCGAAGATCTCTACACCGCCGGCAGCTTCGGCACGTCACCGGCCATTCCGGACTCGCTCTCGGAAGCCTTCACCTGGTGGCGGGAACGCGCCGACAAACCGCTCGTGGTTTAGCGAGACAAATCCTGGTTGGTATCGTCTGCGAAATGACGAACGGGCGGGATGCAGGCGCGTGAGTACCTCTCCCGAATCTGAACAACCGGTCGAAGACGTCGAACCGGCAGCAGAGCCGAACGCTCTACGCGGCCTTCTCGTCAACGGATTCAAGGTCCTCGTCACCCTCGCGATCGTCGTCGCGATCATCTTCGCGGTGAAGTCCCAGTGGTCCGAGGTCAAGAACACGATCACCGAGCTGAACTGGTGGACGCTTGCCGCCTCGTCGGTGTTCATCTTCCTCGGTATGGGTGCCGCAGTGCGGGCCTGGCAACACGCACTCGGCGCCCTCGAACAACCGATCCCGGCCTTCGACGCCGCTCGCGCTTATCTGGTCGGCCAACTCGGCAAGTACCTTCCCGGCAGTGTCTGGGCCTTCGTTCTGCAAACGGAACTCGTGAGGCGCGCCGGTGTGTCCCGAGCCGCAGGCTTTGTCGCAGTGCTGGTCACGGTGGGATTGAGCACAACTTCGGCGCTGGTCGTCGGCCTCTTCGGTCTACCTGCCCTGTTCGAGGTCAGCACAGCGGCAGCGGTCGGCGTGATCATCCTGGTACCGATCGCATTGGTCTGCGCCTACCCTCCGGTGCTCACTCGCCTGGTGAACCTCGCGCTGAAACTGCTCCGCCGCACGCCGCTGCACAAGCCGCTCACGATGCACAAGATTGCGCTCGCATTGGGCTGGTGCGCAGCAAGCTGGGTGCTCTACGGCATCCAGTTGTGGCTACTCGCGTCCAGTTCGGCCGGCTTCGAAATCCGTGGGCTCGTCCAATGCATCGGCGCTCTCGCCCTCGGTATGTGCGCGGGCGTCCTCGTGTTCGTCGTCCCGTCCGGAATCGGTGTCCGCGAAGCCGTCATCGTCGCCGCGCTTTCACCGTTCATGGATGCCGGCGTCGCGCTAGGCCTCGCACTGGCGTCGAGGCTGCTGTTCACCCTCTGTGAAGTCTTTGCCGGCGTCGTGGCTGCACTGTCGGGATCACGAGGCCTGCGCAATGCACTCGTGCACGAACGTTCCCGAGTGCCGGACCCCACCAAAGCCTGACGTTCGGTCAGACCACTTTCTCGGACGCGGAATACTGCGTCTCGACGCCGGCCTTCTGCGGACGCCACCACTGTTCGTTGTCGCGATACCACTCGATGGTGGCTTCCAGTCCGCTTCGGAAATCTCGGTACTGCGGCTTCCACCCAAGTTCCTGCTGCAGTCGCGTCGAATCGATCGCATACCGCAAATCGTGACCAGGGCGGTCGGTGACGAAGTCGAAATCGTCCGGCTTGCGTCCGAAAATTTCGAGCAGAGTCGCAATCACCGTTCGGTTGTCGGTTTCACCGTCAGCGCCGATCAGATACGTCTCACCGGACTTTCCGCGGTCAAGGATGTCCCAGACGGCGCGGTTGTGGTCCTCGACGTGAATCCAATCGCGGACGTTGCGACCTTCCCCGTACAACCGAGGACGTACCCCGTCGATCAGATTGGTGATCTGGCGTGGAATGAACTTCTCCACATGCTGGTACGGGCCGTAATTGTTGGAGCAGTTCGAGATGGTTGCCGCGATCCCGAACGAGCGCACCCAGGCGCGCACGAACAGATCACTCGACGCTTTGGACGCCGAGTAGGGACTCGACGGGTTGTACGGTGTCGTCTCCGTGAACTTCGTCGGATCATCCAGTTCGAGGTCTCCGTACACCTCGTCGGTGGAAATGTGGTGATAGCGGACCCCGTGTGAACGCACTGCCTGCAGGAGCGAGAACGTACCCATGACGTTGGTGCGCAGAAACGGTTCGGGGTCGGCGAGGGAATTGTCGTTGTGGCTTTCGGCAGCAAAGTGCACAACTGCGTCGGAGCGCGAGACAAGATCGTCGACCAGTGGCTCGTCGGCCACGTCGCCGTGAACGAACGTGATCCGGTCCTCGACCGACGCCAGGGACTGGCGATTTCCGGCGTAGGTCAGAGCGTCGAGAACCGTGACTTCCACGTCGGGACGAGTCGACACCGTCTGATGAACGAAATTGGCACCGATGAAGCCGGCACCCCCGGTGACCAGTAGTCGCACTTCATCTCCTCAGGCTCATCGGACGAACCCCCACTTTAGCGGCCGGGCGTGTCATGTCCGTTTGCGTCGGCAGGCAGGAGTGCAGGACACTGCACGCATGCGCGGAATCATTCTGGCCGGTGGCACCGGGTCGCGGTTGCACCCGATCACCCTCGGAGTGAGCAAGCAACTCTTGCCTGTCTACGACAAGCCGATGATCTACTACCCGCTCTCCACTCTCATGCTCGCCGACATTCGCGACATCTTGATCATCACGACCCCACACGACGCCGAACAGTTCCGCCGGGTTCTCGGCGACGGCTCACAATTCGGCGTCAACCTCACGTATGCGGTGCAACACGAACCGAACGGCCTCGCAACGGCATTCACCCTCGGCGCAGAGCACATCGGATCCGACTCCGTGGCGCTCGTCCTCGGCGACAACATCTTCTACGGCCCCGGCCTCGGAACCCAACTCAGGCGTTTCTCCGACATCGACGGCGGAGCCGTATTCGCTTACTGGGTCTCGAATCCGACCGCCTACGGCGTCGTCGAATTCGACGACTCGGGTCGCGCGGTGTCCATCGAGGAAAAACCGACGTCACCGAAATCCAATTACGCAGTCCCCGGCCTCTACTTCTACGACAGCGACGTCGTGGACATCGCACGCACGCTGAAGCCCTCTGCGCGTGGCGAATACGAAATCAGCGATATCAACCAGCGCTATCTCGAAGCAGGCAAACTCTCTGTCGACGTCCTCCCCCGCGGAACCGCGTGGCTCGACACCGGCACACCCGATTCCTTGCTCGAGGCTGCAAACTACGTGAGGACCATCGAACACCGCCAGGGTCTCAAGATCGGTTCACCTGAAGAGGTCGCGTGGCGTCAAGGATTCATCACCTCCGACCAATTACGCACTCAGGCAGAAACATTGGGCAAATCCGGGTACGGCAACTACCTACTCGAGCTGCTCGAGCACGGCAAGGAATGGTGACGTGGAAATTCGTCCACTGAAGATCGCCGGAGCTTGGGAAATTACGCCGAAGCAGTTCGGCGACAACCGTGGTGTCTTTCTCGAATGGTTCAAAAGCTCCGCCTTCACCGCCGCGACCGGCCGCACTCTCGATCTCGCGCAGGCCAACTGCTCGGTTTCCGAAGCCGGTAGCCTCCGTGGGATCCACTTCACCGACAATCCGCCCGGACAGGCGAAATACATCACCTGCGTGAAAGGTGCCTTCCTCGACGTTGTCGTAGACCTGCGCGTCGGATCACCGACCTTCGGCGAGTGGGATGCGGTGGTGATCGACGACGTCGATCGACGAGCGGTGTTCCTGGCGGAAGGCCTCGGCCACGCGATCCTTTCACTCGAAGACGGATCGACAGTGATGTACCTGTGCAGCATCGAATACTCCCCCCACCTGGACCGCGACCTCGATCCCTTCGATCCGGAACTCGCGATCGAATGGCCGAAGACAGACCGTAACGGCAACCCCCTGACCTACGAGCTCTCCGCAAAGGACGCCGCCGCACCGTCCCTGTCGACGCTCCGCGCAGACGGCCTGTTGCCCGGTTTTGTGGCCGAAGATTCGCCGAATCGGTAATCTTCACCTTTCACGACTCGATGGGATGACGACCGGCGGGACGGACGGCTGGATGACCAAACGTGCGAGCAGACGCGGCCTGTGGACGGCCGTCGTTCTCGCAGCCGGACTCGGCGCCCTCGCACTGGTCGCACCGCCTCTGACTCCAGGCACGATCGAGTCCGCACCGGTCACGGTCATCACGACCACCCCACCCGCGCCGGTTGTTCCGCTCTCCCCGGAGGAGCTCGCGGCCCGGGTGGTCCCCACCATCGTCACCATCACCGCGCCGGCCGGATTCACCACCACCGCAGGAACCGGGATCGTGCTCTCCCCTGACGGGGTGGTGCTCACGAATCACCACGTCATCAGCGGAGCCTCGGACGTCACTGCCGTCAGCATGTCCAACGGACTGATCTACGACGCCGAGATCCTCGGTTACGACAGTGTCAGCGACCTTGCCGTCCTGCGCCTCGCGGGCGCCACCGATCTGCCGGTGGCAGTGGTCGGCAAGTCCGTGGAAGCCGCTCGTGGGGATGCCGTCACCGCAATCGGAAATGCCGAAGGCGGCGGAGTACCCGTCCCGGCTCCCGGCGTCATCACCAACCTCGGTGTCACCGTCAACACCCGTAACGTGTCCGACGGATCGCGAAACCAGTTGAAGGGCCTCATCGAGGTGGACGCGGACATCCGGCCTGGCGATTCCGGTGGCCCCCTGGTCAACGCCGTTGGAGAGCTGATCGGCGTCAGCAGCGCGGGCAACGCCGTCACCGAACGCACCGAAACCTCACCGGCCCCTCAGTCCTACGCGATACCGATCGACACGGCACTACCGATCGTCGAGCAGGTGCTCGGTGGCCGCTCCTCCGAGGCCGTGCGCGTGGGACCGACGCCCGTACTCGGCGTCGCGGTGAAGGACCACGCAGAAATGCCGCCCGGCGCCGAAGTTGTTGCCGTGAGCTTCGATTCGCCGGCCGAACGGGTGGGGCTCACCAAAGGCGCGGTCATCACGGAGTTCGGGGGCAGCCGGATCGCGTCGTCCGCGGACCTCAATGCGGCGATGAGCTCACGCCGCCCCGGCGACACCGTCGCGCTGACGTGGGTAGACGCGACGGGGCAGCCCGGGGCCGGGTCCTTGGTTCTCGACGAGGGACCACCTCGCTAGCCTCGAAAAGCTCTAGCCGTGAAAGCATCGTCGCATGACCACGGTTCTTCTCCTCACCTGTGACGGCGCCGCCCGCGAGGCGGATGTCGAAAGCAAACTCGTCATGGAAGCTCTCACCACCTACGGCATTGCGTCGACAATGGCGCCGTGGTCGAGTCCGTCCCTCCGCGACATCGACGCCGACCTGGTTCTGATCCGGTCTACATGGGACTACACGCAGCGTCTCGAGGAGTTTCTCACCGTTCTCGATCAGCTGACCGTTCCGATCGCCAATCCCCTCGCGATCGTCAAGTGGAACGCCCACAAGGGATACCTGACCGAACTTGCAGTAGCAGGGGTACCCATCGTCCCCACCGCTGTGCTCACCGCCGGAAAGAGCGAAACACTCACCCTCCCTTCGTTCGAGAGTGCCGACGTCATCGTCAAGCCTGCGGTGTCCGCGGGCGCTGTCGGAGTCGGAAAATTTGCCTCCGGGTCTGCGCAGGCCCACGCTCACCTCAGCTCCATCCTCGAGAGTGGCAACGACGCATTGGTCCAGCCATTCATCACGGACGTCGTCGACGGCGAGCGCTCGATCATCCACATCGGCGGACGCTACTCGCACGCTGTACGGAAGATCCCGGCCGCCAACGACTTCCGTGTGCAGGAATACCACGGCGGAACCAACCACCTCCACGAACCGTCCGCCGCCGAACTCGCGGTGGCGGATGCGGCACTGGCCGCAGCTCCGTGCGGCCCCGGCGAATTGCTTTATGCGCGTGTAGACGTCGTGGGACCGGTGGATCAGCCACTGCTCATGGAAGTGGAACTGATCGAGCCCGAACTCTTTCTGCCATTCGCCCCTGGATCTGCCGACGCCCTCGCACGGGCAGTTGTCGCGTCACTAGGTCTGTGACGCGCCTCGGAGTGCCTTCTTGTCGATCTTCCCCAAAGCAGTGAGCGGCAGCGCTTCCAGAATCGAAATCTCCTTGGGCGCCCAGATCGGGCCCTTGTGCGATCTCACGTGTGCGATGAGCTGCTCGGGTGTGACCGACCATCCCGTCTTCAGCACGACTGCGGCGGTAACCGCTTCTCCCCATTGAGGGTCGGGGACACCGAATACTGCACATGCGGCCACCGCGGGATGATGTCCGAGTGAGTCCTCGACTTCGCGCGGATAGACGTTGAATCCACCACTGATGATCGTGTCCTTGATGCGGTCGACGATCGAGATGAGCCCACTTTCGTCGGTCCGAGCAACGTCGCCGGTGTGCAACCACCCATTCGCGAGCGCTGCAGCGGTTTGTTCGGGTTTGTTCCAATAGCCGTCCATCACGAGCGGACCTCGCACACAAAGCTCCCCGGGTACCCCCGTCGCCGTCTCGTTTCCCTGCTCGTCAAGCAACACCACTTCGACACCTGGCATCGCGCGCCCACAACTCCCCAGAACTACGGGATCGTCCCCGTGCTCACGTATATCGAGTACCGTCAACGCATTCGGTGCTTCGGCTTGACCGTAGTGCTGACTCAGGATCGGCCCGAACACCGCCCCTGCCTGCGCGAGCCTGGTGGGGTCGATGGGTGCAGCACCGTAAAGCATCCAGTTCAGCCCGGACAGATTCGCATCTGACAGGCGTGGATGATCGAGCAAGGCGTAGAGCATCGTAGGAACCACGAATGTAGCTGTGACTCTGTCATTTTCAATTGCGTCGACAACCCTGTCCGGGTCGAACGACCTGTGCAGCTCGAAGCTTGCACCTCGCATCAGCCCAGGCGCGACGAGCAGACCGGCAGCATGAGACATCGGCGTAGTAAGCAGCATGTTGGTATTCGAGGGCCACTCCCACGTGGTGCAGGCCCAGGCATTGGCGACCAAGGATCGGTCTCTCAGCATGACGCCTTTCGGCTCACCGGTAGTCCCACCGGTGTAGAAGAGATACAAAGCTCGACCGTGACCGCCGAATCCCGAACCTGTTCCTGCCGCAGCCAATTCACATGCCGATTCGAGAGCTGACAGTGACATCACTCGAGTCTGCGCCGCTTCGGCGCGCGCCTGGAACTGTCCGTCGGCAACCAACAGGAGATCGGTACCACTGTCTTTCAGCACCATTCTGTCGTTCTCTTCGGTCGCGAGCGGATGGAGTGCCGTGTAGCGCACGCCTGCCAGACACGCTGCCGCCATGACCGTGAATGCTTCAGGACACGGACCCGCAAGCAGGGCGACCCCGCCTCCGTCCGGCATAGCGAGGCTACTGAAGACACCTGCAATCCGCTCGATCTGTTCCGCGGTCTGCCGATACGTCAGCTCGGCCCGATCACCGTTCCGATCCGTGAATCGAAACGCGATGTGGTCTGGTCGGCGCCGCAGCGCCGACAGAATCAGATCCGCATATCCCGCTTGCGCGTGCAAGCCTGGCGTCGTCGGTTCCTCGTTCATCGTTTCCGGCGTCATCATGTTCGCGTTCATCGTGGTCCTCCCAAGATCGTGACCGCGGCGACGGCTTCCTCGATGCCGTAGAGACCTCCGCCGTTCTCTGCGACCGCGATTCGAGCACCCGGAACTTGTCGCCGCCCTGCTTGTCCACGCAACTGCGTGACAAGTTCGAAGACCTGTGCCAGTCCCGTTGCCGAGACCGGATGACCACGGGATTCGAGCCCACCTGACGGATTCACCGGACGGACGCCTCCCAATGAACTCGCACCGGACGCAGACCACGCGCCGCCCTCACCGATCGGGCAGAACCCCAAATTCTCGACCTGCTGTACTTCACCGAAGGCCGTGGCGTCGTGGACCTCTGCCACATCCACATCGCCTGGCCCGAGTCCGGCTTCCTCGTATGCGCTCATTGCTGCGCGGCGGCCGATGTGACTCTCCACATCATCTGCGGCCCGATCCGTGCCTGACACCAAGCTGCAACCGAGTACCTGCGCCGCCCGCCGAGAGAAATCGTGCCTTCGCGCAAAGTCCGCACTGGTCACAATGACCGCCGCTGCACCGTCACTGACGGGCGAGCACATCGGAACGGTCAGAGGCCACGCGACTCGCCTTGCAGCAAGCACCTCTTCGACGCTGAAGGGTTTGCGAAAGTGCGACCGCGGATTGTGCACGGAATGCGCATGATTTTTGGCTGCTACGGACGCGAGCTCGAACTCGGTAGTTCCGAATCTCTCCATGTGCGCCCGGGCAAGAGAAGCGTAGATCTCCATGAACACCGACCGCTCACCCTGCGATCCGAGTGCATCCGGCAGCGAAGCGGACAGGGAGGCAAGGCCCGCGAGCGTCTCGTCGCGATGCGCAACGTCGAGTGCACCGTCGAACACCTCCAGACTTCGAGCCGGATCCGAGCACACCAGCTTGTCCACCCCGACCGCCAACGCGACCTCGGACAGACCGGCGCGAACGTGGGCGATCGCCAGCCAGAGTGCAGTTGCGCCGCCGGCGCAGGCATTTTCGACATTGACGACCGGGACTCCCCCGAAACCGTATGGCCTCAAGGCAATCTGGCCTGGGATCATGTGCTGCCGGTCGATCGCCTTCTGGCTGACTGTCGCATAGAAGACCGCACCGACGTCACCGCGGGTCAGGCCCGCGTCTTCGACGGCATCGATCGCCGCACGCCCCGCCAATTCCGAGGCCGAGGTATCCGCGTGCCGCCCAAAGGGGGTCGCGCCGACACCGAGAACCATGACTTCGCCGCTCACGCCACTACTCGATTCCTCAATACACCGAGGCCTGTGACCTCGAGTTCGACTACGTCTCCCGGCTCGAGGAACCGCCCGTGCTCCAAGCCACATCCACTCGGCACAGTGCCGGAACAGAAGACCTCACCCGGGTACAACCGCGTGGAGGTCGAGGCAAACGAAATCACGTCCTCGAAACGATGGTCCATATCGGCGCTGGTTCCTCGGCTCACCTCTTCGCCGTTGATTCTCGCGGTCATCTCGAGCTGATAGGGGTCACCGACTTCGTCGGCGGTCACGATCCAGGGCCCGAGGACATTTGCGTTCGAAAAGTCCTTGCTCTTACTGAGACCGAGTCCGGTGGAGATCTCCTCGAGCTGAGTATCGCGGGCGCTGAAATCGTTGAAGATGGTGTAGCCGAAAATGTGCGCGGGTGCGTCCGCGCGTGAGATGTCGGTACCACCGCGCCCCAGTACACAGGCGAATTCGAGTTCGTAGTCGCGCAAGCTCGAGTACTCAGGCCACACGACGTCAGATTCGTGCCCGGTCACAGCCAATCGGTTCGCTATGTAATACAGCGGGCGCTCCAACTGGATCTTCGGCAGCTCGACGCCCTCGAGCTCGACCCCTTGAATTCGGGCGCGAGCGTTGCGGAAGTGATCCATGAAGCAGCCGAAGTCTCGGATCTGGACCGGCTGAGGAAGCGGCGACATCCAGCGCACATCACCCGAGTCGACGATCGCACTTGCCGGCAACTCGTCTGCGAGCCGATCCAGGATCTCCCGTGCCGCCGGACCACCTTCGATGATGGTTTGCATGGTTTCCAGTTCGGGAGCCAGTCTTCCCGTCACACTTTGATGAGCTCGCTCGAGTAACAACAGCTGCTCGCCGCTGCCCGTCACCAGAGCCGTTTGCTGGGTCTTTTCGTATTCGACGGTCGCAAGTTTCACTGTGAATCAATACCTTTCACTGAATTGTTCGGTGCGTGAGGTGGGAATTCGGCTCAGACGAACGCGACCACACGAGCCGGGGCAGCGCTGGCACGCGCAAGCTTGATCGGAAAGAACGCCACGTGAAATCCCGATGGCGGAAGCGCCGCGAGGTTCGCCAGCTGCTGAACGATGAATACTTCACGTTCGCGTCCGGCCCGGTGTCCGTCCCAGAGAACCGAGTTGTCCCCGGTCTCACGAAACTTCTGCGCCATGACTGCAAAGCTCAAGTCCCAGCCGGCAGCGTCGGTGCCCAACACCTTTGCGCCTTGCTCGGCGAGAAACAGCGTGCCTTCGCGACTCATCCCTGGATACTGAAAGAACCCTGGATCGGCCAAGGTGAAGCTCTCTTGTCCGGTCCGAAGCAACACTGCACCGCCTTGGGGGACGGGCGCACCATTGTCCGCGAGGGCAGCCTTCAAAGCGTCCAGCGAGATCGGCTGGTTCGCCTTGCATCGGCCGCGCAGATCGAGTACCACTGCCTCGCAGAACAATTCATCCAGCGCGATGTCTGTGATCGTGCGAGCCGGCTTGCCCTCGGAGGTCGATCCGTAGTGCAACGGTGCGTCGACGTGGGTTCCCAGATGACTGTTGAACTCACTCAACATCTCCGATCCCCACCCTTCACCGTCCGGAAGATCATGAACTCCGCACTGCATTGCTGCCGCGAACTCGTCGCGCCCGGCACCTGTGGGGTGCGAGTAGGTCACGGAGGGGGCAACGACGGAGGCCAACGCCTGCAGGCCCTCGGGGAGTAGTTCCCGATCGGCTGGATCGAGAGTTCTAGTCAAATCGATGAGTTCCATGTCCGCCCATTCGCTAAGTTATTGGACGCTCAGCATAGAACCGGACGATCAACATAGGCAAGAGGTTCTTTCGAAGGGAAACGACCGTGCGATGGACGGCCTCGTAGCATGAGTGCCGGTACGCAGGTCTCGGCCCCGACGGGCACGTCGACGTCACCGCGTACCGGAATTGGCTGCACTCGAGAACGAAAGAAGGCAGGAACACCGAATGGCGTCGACACGCAAGCAGGAGATCTCCGAGGAAACCAGACGGCGACTGGTGAAGGCTGCGGCCGAACTGGCTGCGGAAGGCGGGTCGGCCGCCATGTCCGTACAAGCCGTGGCGGAAAGATCCGGCATCAGCCGAGGGTCCGTGGCCTGGCACTTCGGGTCGAAAGACGGGCTTCTACGAGCCGTCGTCGAGGACGCATTCCGGTGGGGCATGGAGAAGTTGCGCGCAGAGTTGGCATCATCCTCGGCAACTGGAATCGAAGCACTGATCGAAGCCAACTTCGTGCTGATGTCGTACCCCGAAGCGCGAATTTTCTCGACGATCCTGATCGAAGCCGTGATTCCCGGATCCACCATCCGTGAGACCTACGCAGAGCAGTACGTCGCAATGCGCACGCTGTACGCGGACTACCTGCGTTCGATCGACACCCCGGTCGCCAATCCGGAGTTGGTTGCCATCACCCTTCTAGCCGGCACTCTCGGGATCAACCTCCAACATCGCCTCGATCCCGACAACGTCGATCGACGTTCAGCGGTAACCGAACTCGAATCGATCTATGCCCGAGCGCACGAGAGTCCATAGCCGGAACGGAAGTTCAACTTCCCGAACAACTTTCGCCCGCAGCCTGGGGCGGGACAGCATCTAGCCTGGTGCGAATGAACCCGGCAACGTCACGTAGCGCCGCCCGGCTCTCCGGCAAGCCAGGCCAGACGGCAGGAAACGCGTGAACCTGGCCGTTCCAGATCTGCAGCGAGCATGCCGCCCCCGCGGCGGCGAGCCGCTGCGCCATCACCTCCGAATCAACTCTGAGCACCTCGGATTCGGCGGCGATCAGCAACGACGGCGGCATCCCGGCCAGATCGCCGTCGACGGGCGAGTTCGTCTGTCCGCCAAGCTTTCCGATCGCCATCAAGGCCGACACCGGGGCGATCACGTCACGTCGAGCGTTGGCGTGAACCGATTTGGTGCTGCAGTCGAGATCGAGGAGCGGTGAGAGTCCGACAAGGCCGGCCGGAACCTCGAGTCCGGCGGACACAGCAGCAAGCGCCGTCGCGAAAACCAGGAAACCTCCGGCCGAATCACCCACGAAGACAACCTTTTCCGGCAAAGATCCCTGTTCCAGGAGCCACCGGTACGCACCCAGGCAGTCGTCGACGGACCCGCTGATACTCGTGCTCGGCAACTGCCGATACGCGACGTGCAGGACCGGAAGGCCGGTTCGCTTGGCGATGCTGGCAACCACCGGCCGATGCGTGTTGAGCCCGCAGCACATGAACCCGCCGCCGTGCAGGTAGAGAACGACACCGTCGCGCAGATCAGCCGTCGAGCCTGCCGTGCGCACGAGTTCACCGTTGAATCCCGGAAAACGAATCGCCTCCCGATCGATCCCGGACGGAATGCGTACACCTGCGGCCGAGTCCAGAACTGCGGCGCGGCGCATGGCGCCAGGCGTCAGCGGGGCGATCCCGACTACGGGCCGAAGCATCCATCGGCACGCGTTGTAGAGGACCTGTGATTCGATACTCGGCCTGCCGTATCGAGTTCCGGTCCTACGACTGACAGTCGGCAACAGAGACATCTGTCCAGATTAGAAGCGATCAGGCACCGAAGAGGTCGACTTCGTCGAGATCGTCGACGATCGTGACCTTTCGTTTCCGCCCGCCGATGACCTTGCCCAGACCGCGCAGTCCACCGGACTGAGCTTTCGGGGCGGGTTCGATGCGCTGAGGCGCAACTCTCGTCCGCGCTGCGCGCTGAACGGGCTTGGGTGCGGGAGCTACTGCCGGTGCCGCGGGTTCGGGAACCTCTGCGGGAGCCACGGGTTCGGGAACCTCTGCTGGAACCACCGCTTCCGGCTCCACAAAACCCTGAACAACCTGGGCCTCGGAGGTCGGCACAGCGACTTCCTCCACCTGCACCGGTCCGTCGATCACCGGGATGTCCGACGCCCAGCGGACCCGATACTCGAGGCCGCGCGACGCCAGTTCACGTGCGAGATCCGCATGCCAGACCCCGTCTTCGCCGTCGCCGTATGCCCGTGCGTCGGAACTGACCCAGATGACGTCGACCTCCGGGTTGCGGTCGGCGAGATCGAGCACGGTCAGCCAGTTCAGCGTCGCCGGGTAGCCGTCACGTTTCTTCTTGTCGGTATAGGGCCGACGCAGCGAGATCGCCCTCTCGACCACCTCGAGATGCGAAACGTCAACTGGATCGACCACTTCGACACCGATCGCCACGAGGTCTTCGATCACGTCGTCGACGTAGCCGTCGGCCTTGTCGTGAGCCGCGTCGACGAACCTCGTGAGGTCGCGCCGCAGCCCCAGTCGGTCGTACATGCGCGCCTGGACGCTCAGGGCCGCGATCATCTCCGCCGATTCCTCGCGGTAGCGACTCGCAACCTCGAGTACGACCAATCGCGGCACGACGACGCGGTGTCCGAGTGCGCGAGCGTCGGCGATGGCGGTGTCGAACCGTGCACCCCTGGTCAGGGCCGAAGAATCGAGAACGATGATCATGGGCTCGATTCTCTCTCGAGAAACCGGACGAATGCGCTAATCCACCCCGAACCGTTACTTGATCTTGAAGATCACTGCCCGCTGAACGATGAAGTTGATAACCGTCGCGGTGCCCTGCGCGATGACGAAGGCCAGCGGTGTCCGCCACCAATGTTCATCGAAGACATGGACCATCACTTCGTTGAGTCCGACCTGAACCGCAAAAGTGATCGCATACAGCGCAACAACCGCGATGAAGCGGGCGCGCGAAGGCTCGGCCTTGAACGTCCACCGACGATTGATGAGATACGCCGTCGTGGTGCCCGCGACGAAGCTCAGCGATTTTGCGGCGACGCGAGGCAATCCCAACGCAAAGAGCAGCACGTACAGCCCGTAGTCCACGACCGCCGACAGCCCACCCGTCGCGACGAACCGGACGATCTGCGTTTTCAGGTCCATCGCGTCGTCGGCGATGTCCGTCGTGACAGGAATCTCGACGGGCAGCGGGACGTGGGGTTCGTGCTGGTGACTTGCAGGTGTTTCGGGCACGACGACGAGAGTAACCACTCGAGTCGGAGCCGTCGGCACTACTCCCAGGTAACCTCTACCTTGATGTCCACGACAGCAGAAGAGACGCCGAAGCCGGCTCTCCACACCCAAGCCCGCACCCTCACCGGTTGGGGACGCACCGCCGCCACCACCGCACAGGTGCTGTCCACCCCCGACGTGGAAGTGATCGCGAACGCGGTCGCCCAGGTTGCGGAACAGAACGATTCCAAGCCCTCGCATCTGCGACGCGGCGTCATCGCGCGCGGCCTCGGCCGCTCGTACGGTGACCCGGCGCAGAACGCCGGCGGGCTGGTCATCGACATGAATGCACTCGACCGCATTCATCGCATCGATCGCGACACCGCTCTGGTGGACGTCGATGCCGGCGTGAATCTGGATCAGCTGATGAAGGCTGCTCTGCCGTTCGGCCTGTGGGTCCCGGTCCTGCCGGGTACTCGCCAGGTCACGATCGGCGGCGCCATCGGCTCGGACATCCACGGCAAGAACCACCACAGCGCAGGCAGCTTCGGCAACCACGTTGTGTCATTGGATCTGCTGACGGCCGACGGCAAGGTTCGCACGCTAACCCCCAAGGGCGGGCGCAACGACCCGAAGGCCGCGCTGTTCTGGGCCACGATCGGCGGCATGGGCCTGACGGGCATCATCCTGCGCGCCACCATCAAGATGACACCGACCGAGACGGCGTACTTCATCGCCGACGGCGACGTCACCAACAGCCTCGACGAGACCATCGCGCTGCACAGCGACGGCAGCGAGGCCAACTACGAGTACTCGAGCGCCTGGTTCGACGCGATTTCCGCGCCCCCGAAGCTCGGTCGTGCGGCAGTCTCGCGCGGATCGTTGGCGAAGCTCGATCAGCTTCCGGCCAAGCTGCAGAAGAACCCGCTCGCGTTCGATGCACCGCAGCTCCTGACGTTCCCCGACGTCTTCCCGAACGGGCTGGCCAACAAGTTCAACTTCACCGCCATCGGTGAGGTCTGGTTCCGTAAGTCCGGCAAGTACCGCGGCAAGGTCCAGAATCTGACGCAGTTCTACCACCCCCTCGACATGTTCGGTGAGTGGAACCGCGCGTACGGATCCAACGGATTCCTGCAGTACCAGTTCGTGGTTCCGCCGGAGGCCGTCGACGAGTTCAAGAAGATCATCGTCGACATCCAGCGCAGCGGGCATTACTCGTTCCTCAACGTGTTCAAGCTCTTCGGCGAGGGCAACCAGGCGCCGCTGAGCTTCCCGATCCCGGGCTGGAACATCTGCGTGGACTTCCGTATCAAGCCTGGCCTGAACGAGTTCGTCACCGAACTCGACAAGCGTGTCCTCGAATTCGGTGGACGCCTCTACACGGCCAAGGATTCGCGAACGTCCGCGGAAACCTTCCACGCCATGTACCCGCGCATCGACGAGTGGATCGCGACGCGCCGCAAGTACGACCCCACAGGCGTTTTCGCCTCCGATATGTCCAGAAGGCTGGAACTGTGATCAACGCTGTAGGTAACCCGCAAACCGTTTTGCTTCTCGGTGGAACCTCCGAGATCGGCCTCGCCATCTGTGAGGAATACCTGAAGAAGGCGCCGCTCCGCGTCATTCTGGCGGCTCTTCCCGGCGACCCGGGACGCGAAGCTGCGGTCAAGCAGCTCGAAGCGAAGGGCGCCACCTCGGTGGAGCTCATCGACTTCGACGCCGTTGATTTCGAATCGCACCCGAAGGTGATCGACCAGGCGTTCTCGAACGGTGACGTCGACGTCGCCATCGTCGCTTTTGCGTTGGACGGTGACTCCGAAGAGCTGTGGCAGAACCAGCGCAAGGCTGTTCTGGTGGCAAACGTCAACTACACCGCTTCCGTCTCGGTCGGCGTTCTCCTCGGCGAGAAGATGAAGGCTCAGGGCTTCGGCAAGATCATCGCGATGTCGTCCGTAGCCGGCGAACGCGTCAAGCGTGCCAACTTCGTCTACGGCTCCACCAAGGCGGGCCTCGACGGCTTCTACCTCGGGCTCGGCGAGGCTCTCGCGGAATTCGGACCGCAGGTGACCGTCGTTCGCCCCGGCATGGTGCGCACCCAGTTCAGTGCCCACGTCAAGGAAGCCCCGCTGACGGTCAACAAGGACATCGTCGCGAAGCTCGCCGTTGCCGCCTCGGACAAGGGCAAGGAAATCGTCTGGACTCCCGGCCCCTGGCGCTTCGTCATGATGGGTCTGCGCCACGTGCCGCGCCCGATCTTCCGGAAGTTGCCGGTTTAAGCTCCTCCCGTGCCAGAAACAACAACTGCTCCGAGTACAGACCTTTCGACCCCGTCGCCGTGGCGTAATGCCGCGGCGACGGTGGTGGAAATGGCGCTCGGAGCGCTGGTCGCCGCTGTTGTAGCCGCTGTCGGGCTCTTTGCTTTCGGCCGAGTCCAGTGGCCGGCGTTCACCTCTTCCAACGTCACGCAGGCAGTCACGACGGTGCTGCAGGTGCTCTGCATCGCAGTGGTCGGTGTTGCGGTTCTGATGTTCCGTGCCCACAAGGCCGAGCGGGTCGCAAAACTCCTCTCGTGGGCCGGGCTCTCCGGCTTCGTCACCACGACGCTCGGACTTCCCCTGGCCGCGACGAGCCTGTATCTGCACGGCGTCTCGGTCGATCAGCAGTTCCGCACCGAGTACCTGACCCGGTTGACGGATTCGGCTGCGCTGCAGGACATGACGTACGTGGATCTGCCGCCGTTCTACCCGGCCGGTTGGTTCTGGGTCGGTGGACGCGTCGCGAACCTGCTGGGCATGGACGGTTGGGAAGCCTTCAAGCCCTACGCGATCGGCTCCCTGGCGGTCGTCGCCGTCGTTGCACTCGTGTTGTGGACCAAGCTGATTCGACGCGATTGGGCCGTCGTCGCAGCATTGGCCGTCACTGCCGTCGTGTTGGCGTACAACTCCCCCGAGGCATACGGCGCCGTCATCAACCTCCTGATTCCGCCGGTGATGATCCTGGCGTGGGGTGCGCTCGATCGTCCGGGTGCTTCTCGATTTGCCGGAGCCGGCGCGATTCTCGGGACGGGCCTGTTCCTCGGTTTTGCCGCAACCGTCTACACGCTGTACCTCGCCTTTGCCGCCTTCTCAGTCACTTTGATGGCCGTCGTTGCCGCAGTACTTGCCGCCCGCGCTCAGAACACGTGGAAAGCCGCACTGGGACCCCTCATTCGACTTGCAGCAATTGCAATCATCTCGGGTCTGGTCGCTCTGACCGTCTGGACGCCGTACCTGCTGAAGGCACTCTCCGGTGCCACCGCAGAGTCCGGCACAGCGTTCCACTACCTCCCCGACTCCGGCGCGGTGCTGCCCTTCCCGATGCTGAGTTTCACGCTCGTCGGCGGCCTGTGCCTGCTCGGCACGGTCTGGCTGATTTCGCGGTTCCTGTTCTCCCGCCGCGCCCGAGCACTCGGTATCGGCGTCATCGCCGTGTACCTGTGGGCACTGCTGTCCATGACGTTCACCGTTGCCGGCAGTACGCTCCTCGGTTTCCGACTGGAGCCGGTTCTGATCGGACTGCTTGCCGCCGCCGGTGTGTTCGGTTTCTTCGAGTTCGCGGGCTGGATCGTGCTGGCCACCAGCGAGAATCCCCGAGTCAAAGCGGTACTAGTTGCACTCGGCGTCATCGGAGCCATCGCTTTTGCGCAGAACATCCCGCAGGTGCTGGCGCCGGATATCGCTGTGGCATACAGCGATACCGACGGCAACGGTGAGCGCGGTGACAAGCGACCCCCGGGTGCCGAAGCCAATTACGCCGACATCGACCGGATCATCCGCGAGCAGTTGGGACGCGAACCCCATGACACGGTGGTGCTCACCGCCGACATCGGCTTCCTGAGTTTCTACCCGTACTTCGGTTTCCAAGGGCTGACGTCGCACTACGCAAACCCCCTCGCCGATTTCCGTGCGCGCGCCGCGCTGATCGAGCAGTGGTCGGAACTGAAGACCGCTGACGAACTGATAGCTGCGCTGGACTCGGCGCCGTGGCGCAGCCCCGACGCCTTCGTCTTCCGCCAGGGCGCCGACGGGTACACACTGCGGTTGGCCGAGGACGTCTATCCCAACGACCCGAACGTCCGCCGCTACACGGTCACGTTCCCCAAGGAACTGTTCGACGATCCTCGTTTCACCGTCACAGAGCAGGGTCCGTTTGTGGTCGTTACCCGCTCTGACGCGAAGTAACCAGGAGATACGTCACAAAAGGCTTACCGTCGGGGTCGTTGACGCGACCCCGACGCACCCCTAACTTCATACCGTGACCCGAACCGATGCCCGAGCGGCAATGATCGATGCGGCCGAGCGTCTGGTTGCCGAACGTGGCCTGGCCGCTCTGACGCTTCGTGACGTTCAGACCGAAGCCGGGCAGGCCAACAAGTCGGCCGCGCAGTATCACTTCGGTTCACGTGAGGGTTTGCTGGCGGCAGTTGTCGAGTCCAGAATGCGCCCTGCCGCTGAGCGTCGGCGTGAGTTTCTCGACATGATCGATCTCGATCCGAATCCGCCGACGATGCGTGTCCTCGTCGAGGCTCTTGTCCTGCCGTTGGCAGAACAGACCATCTACCGCGAGGGCACGTTGTACGCACGGTTCCTGGTGCAGTCGATCTTCGACCCGGCCATGTCGTCGACCATCCGCGATCACATGCAGGCCGAGAGCTTCCGCGAAGTTCAGCGGCGGATCATCGCCGCTTCGCCATTGCCGACAGACATCGCCGAACTTCGAGCGGGAACTCTGACCGTGCTCACCGTCGTCACGTTTGCCACGTGGGAGGGTCGCGTCGACAGCCGAGATCGGGCTCACGTGATCGCTGCCGACCTGATCGAAAGTTGCCTCGGAGCACTCTCGGCACCGGCTGCGCAAATCTGACACGCCACCCGGCGAGTTTGTTTCCGAAACTGCCGGGGTACTCAGCCCCTCCAAGCGCAGTCGAGCAAACGGCCGCATCAACCACCGGCGGGGTAGGTGATGACAGTGAGCGAACTTGTTGCGCAAAGCCGCGAGCTAGTACCGCATCGTGCAGTTCTCGATTCCGCAGAGCATGTTCTGGTCATTGCACGCGGCAAACCGTTCGGGCGCGAGCAGGCCTTTCACGAAGTGCTGAGCGTCGCGATTCGCAACCGCATCGAAGTCCTCACTCTGGCAAGGGCTCTCATCGACGTTTCCGAGTCTCGCGACTACCGCACGATCCCGACCGACACCGCGCACACCGTTGCGGTGCTCGAATGGGGTGAGCTACTCGAGATCCCGACCGAACACCACGAGAAGTCCAAGGCCGAATCGGCTGGGGACATCGATGAATCGAGCGAACCCGACGATCCGATCGAGCCTGAGTACCTGGTCGAGACCGACATGGGCGGACGCGTCGTCTTTGTCGCCCTCGCGTTCACGGTCGGCGGGATAGTCGGATTCTTCGCGCACGACTGGGCACTTCTGCTTCTGATCACCGCCGTGTACCTCGTGTGGATCGCGGCGCGACTGGTCGCGAAACTCGTCAGTGTTTCCCGCAGTGCCCATTGGGCAGACGCTTCGCCTATTCGCGGCACCGAAGCGACCACACGCAACGCGGAAAACCCCCACCGTCACGCTGTTGCAGCGTGACGGTGGGGGGCACCCGCTTCCGCTAAAGCCTCTGCGGTACACCGTAAGTGACGACAGTATCGCCATTCGAAGTAACGGCCTTCGCGTACGGCCTGATAGTCACCGGACCGATTGCTCCCTGTACGTATCCGTGAACTCCGGAAAGTCGAACGGCCGCTTCGGGACCGTCGAATTCCTGATCCTCGAGCAGCGCGACGTCGGTGATACCACCCGGCGCCAGATCGACATCGAGTTCCTGGGACGGAATGATGTCACCGCCGATGGCGAACCCGTTCGAAATATCCAGTCCCAGTTCGAAGTCCGGAACCAAGCCGATACCGAGGTTGGTTCCACTCTCGACAGCCCAGTCGAGACCGGGACTGTTGAGAACGACCGTGGCGCCGGTCAACGCGATCGGGTAACCGATCTGATAGCCGATCGTCAGCTTCGTTCCGGTGAAACTTGCTGCATCCGGCCCGTCTATCTTCACGCCGGCAACCCCGTCGTGAAAGAACTCGACACTCAGCGGTGAGCTGTCGAGCGGTGGAAAGACATGGATAGCGGTGTCCGCTTGAAAGACTTCTATCCGATTTCCTTTGACGTCGGTTATCGAACTGGTGTTGTCGACGCCCGCCGACGCCGTCCCACCCCCCAAGACAACGGCTAACAAGGCCACTGCCCCCACTGCGCTACTACGAACTGCTGTCTTCGACATGCACAAGCACCATCCCATCCGGTATAGGCCCCGGACGTAGGTTCCAACTCTTCGTCGAGGATGGGATTCGTCGGGGCTGCCTGAACAAACGCGAGCAAGATCCTTGTTGCGATACCCCGGTCACGAACCTGTCAAACGGTGCAAGAAGCATTACTTTCCGGACAAGTCGGGTGGACCGGTTTGTCCCGATGACTGCACCCGCTCGCGGACGCGAACCGTTTTGTTCGTTACTCTGACAGTGGAAGTTATCGAATCGAGACCTAAAGAGGCCACCCCGAACTTCTGAGATCGCCACTTCAGGGATGGGCGCCAGAACCGAAAGGCACCGACTGCATGACCGAGACCTTGCCCGACGTCCAACTGCTCGAAGAAGCACGTCCGGGGCGAGTCCGTTCACTAGTCAGGCGCTCGGTCGTCCAGCGCGGGCGTCTGGTCGATCTCGCGATCATGGCGACGTTCACCGTCGCGGCGATCTACGTGATGTCGAACCTGTGGAGCGATCTGCAGTCCGGCTATCTGTTCAATGCGGGCCGCGACCAGGCGATGTGGGAATGGTTCTTCGCCGATACCGCCCATGCCCTCGCCCAGTTCCGCAGCCCGCTGTTCAGTGACCTGCAGAATTACCCGCTCGGCGTGAACCTGATGGCCAATACCGCGATGTTCGGCATCAGCATTCCGCTGGCCCCGATCACGCTTATCTTCGGACCGACGGCCACGTATGCAATCGGGCTGACCGCCGGGCTCGGCGGCACCGCCATCGCTTGGTACTGGGCCTTCTCGAGGCACGTACTGACCGGCGTTTCGGTCCGCTCCAAGGTTGCCGCCGCCGTCGGCGCGGGGTTCTGCGGATTTGCCCCGGCCATGATCTCGCACGCCAACGGCCATCCGAACTTCGTCGCGTTCTTCGTCCTTCCGTTCATCTTCTTGCAGGTAGTGCGCATCTCGAACGGCAAGCGCCCAGTTCGCGATGGAATCGTTCTCGGCCTCCTCGTCGCGTGGCAGATCTTCCTCGGCGAAGAGCCGCTCCTCATCTTCACGATGTCGGCCATGGTGTTCGGCGCCGCATACGCCCTGCCCGACCTGGCCAAGTCACGCCAGGCGATCAAGCGCGCGATGCCCGGTCTCGTGATCGGCGGCGCAGTCACACTCCTGATCACCGCCGTGCCGCTGTGGTCGCAGTTCTTCGGCCCAGCGAGCTACGACGGCGTCTCACACGGTCAGGCCGGCAACGACACCGCTGCCCTCACCACGTTCCCGACCGAATCGGTTGCGGGCGACCCCGAGGGCGCCGAGTTCCGGATGAACCCCACCGAGGAGAACGCGTACTTCGGCTGGCCGCTGGTGATCCTGCTCCTCGGTGCCACGGTATGGTTGTGGCGCATCCGCCTGACCCGCGCTGCCGCTGCCGTGATCGTGGTCATGGGTGTGCTCTCGCTCGGTTCCGAACTGATCATCGACGGCGACAGGACCGGCATCACGCTGCCGTGGAAACTTCTCGCCGACCTACCGTTGTTCGAATCGGTGCTCGAATCCCGATTCGCCATGGGCGCGATTCCCGCGATCGGACTGCTGCTCACCCTCGGCACCTACCGCGCTTTTGTCGAACTTCGTGGACCGCGCCGCACTGCTGCCGGTGTCTGGCTGGTGACACTCGCCGTCGCGATGATTCCTCTCATCCCGACGCCCATCGACGCCGATCAACGATCTGCGACGCCCGAATTCATCACCAGCGGCTCGTGGGAGAACTACGTCAGCGACGGCACCCTGGTGACGGTCCCCGTCGCGAGCGCGGAAGACGCCCGCGCACTGAGCTGGCAGGTCGACGCCGACTTCGGCTTCCCCATCGCCGGCGGGTACTTCGTCGGCCCGGATTCGAAGACCCGCGCCGGAATCTACGGCGCCGAGTCCCGGCCCACCTCGACCCTGCTGGTCAATGCCAAACAAACCGGCAAGGTCCCGTTGATCGACGTGGGCACCAGAGCCAACGCACTGACCGACCTGCGGTACTGGCACGCCGACGTACTGGTGCTTCCCCGATTCTCCGGCGACGACGCCCTGCGCCACACGGTCGACGAACTGGTCGGCTTCGATGCCAAGCGCGCCGACGACGTGTGGGTATGGGACGTACGAGACCTCGTGAGCGGCAAGACCTCCAACCAGAGTTGAACGGGTTGATCAGCGGGTCATGATCACCGGACCGTCTTCGGTGATCGCGACCGTGTGCTCACTGTGCGCAGCCCTGGCACCCGAAACGGTGCGAAGGGTCCACCCGTCGGCGTCGTGCCGGTAGTCGTCGGTTCCGTCGGCGATGAGCATCGGTTCGATGGCGATGACCAGGCCGGGCCGTAACCGGAAGCCTTTGCCTGCTCGACCTTCGTTGGGCACATCCGGCCCTTCGTGCATCTCGCGGCCGATGCCGTGCCCACCGTGATCGGCGAGCATGCCGTACCCGCGGCCGCGCGCGTACTGTCCGATCGCGGCACCGATGTCGCCCAATCTGTTTCCGGGCTGGGCGGCGGCAATGCCACGGGCAAGTGCCTGATCGGTCGCGTCGATCAGTGCCTGATCCTCACTACTTCCCTGTCCGACGGTGAAGCTGATGGCGGAGTCGCCGCACCAGCCGTCGAGTCTCGCACCGCAGTCGATACTGACCAGGTCACCGTCACGGAGTCGGTACCCATTCGGGATACCGTGCACCACAGCATCGTTCACGCTTATGCAGGCGACACCGGGAAAGGGTATCGGTGCCGTCGCCGGCCGGTAATTCAAGAACAGCGCCGAGGCGCCGGCAGCCGAAATGACCTCCGCGGCAACGGCGTCCAATTCGAGCAACGTCACTCCGGCGCTCGCCGCCTCACGCGCCGCAGTCAGAGCCTGCGCCGTGATTCTCCCCGCCGCCGCCATCGCCTCGATTTCGCCTGCGGTCTTGATTTCGACCATCTCGAACACCTTCCTTGTCGAATAACTATACCGGTATTACTATAAGCGCATGGTGCGCGTGCCGCTGACGGCGGAAGAACTCGAACGAGGACTACGACTGGGTGAACTCCTGCGGTCTGCGCGGGGGGACCGAAGCATGGTTCAAGTAGCGCTCGACGCCGGGATCTCCGTCGAAACTCTGCGCAAGATCGAAACCGGACGCATCGCGACACCCGCCTTCTTCACCATCAGCGCGGTCGCGGAAGTGTTGGGTATTTCACTCGACACCATCGCCCGAACACTTGAAACACCACAATCCGAACAGGAAGTTGCATCCTGAGTAGTTCTCTCAGGATGTGCGGGCCCGCACTCGCCTAACATCGTTCCTTGTGCCGTCTGAAGTAGTAGTGCCCCCGAAACCCGTTCCCACTGGCCCCGACGCTCCCCGAGAATCGGATTCCCAGAGAGTCCGGACGGCACGACTCATCGCGATAGTCACCGGCCTTCTGGGCTTGCTACTTGCACTCGCGACGCCCTTCCTGCCCGTCAAGCAGGAAGCCGCGAGCATCGACTGGCCGCAGGGTGGGACCGTCAACAGCGTCTCGTCGCCGCTGATCTCCTACTCGCCCACATCGCTGGACATCAGCATCCCCTGTTCGACCCTGGACCAATTGGGCGAGCGCGGCGGCACACTGCTCTCGACCATGCCGAACGGTGCGCCGGACCGAAACGCCCGCGGCCTCACCGTCCGCACCACTGCCGACCGAATCGAAGCACTCACCCGCGATTCGGTGCTGATCTCGGCTCCGCTCGATCAACTGAGCGGGTGCACGGCGATCACCATCACGACCAACTCCGAGCAGACCGTCGCGGCGGTCACCGGAGTCGACGGCGTCGGCACCACCCTGACCGGTGACTACCGCCCACAGGTTGTCGGCATCTTCACCGACCTGCAGGGCGCAGCGCCCGCCGGACTGTCCGCCCACATGGACGTCGACTCGCGGTTCTCGTCCAGCCCCGCACTTCTCAAACTGTTCGCGATGATCGTCGCGGCACTCTCGACCATCGTCTCGCTGTACGCACTGCACCGGATCGACGGCGTCGACGGCCGTCGTGCCCGGCGGTTCCTTCCGGCACGGTGGTGGAAGTTCACCGGCATCGACGCCCTGGTGATCGGCACGCTGGCGCTCTGGCATGTGTTCGGCGCCAACACTTCCGACGACGGTTATCTGCTCGGCATGGCCCGAGTCTCGGAGCACTCCGGGTACATGGCCAATTACTTCCGCTGGTTCGGAGTCCCCGAAGCACCGTTCGGTTGGTACTACGACGTGCTGGCGCTGTTCGCGAAGGTCAGCACCGCGAGCATGTGGATGCGCCTGCCCGCGTTGATCGCCGGAATCCTGTGCTGGATGGTCATCAGCCGTGAGGTGATACCGCGACTCGGTGTTGCGGTGCGCCGCAACAAGGTTGCCATCTGGACGGGCGGGCTCGTGTTCCTTGCCTTCTGGTTGCCGTACAACAACGGCTTGCGTCCCGAGCCCATCATCGCCCTCGGCGCTCTGCTCACCTGGTGTTCCATCGAACGCGCCATCGCCACCGGACGTCTGTTGCCCGCCGCGATGGCCGTGCTGATCGCCGCATTCTCGTTGGCCGCCGGGCCTTCGGGTCTGATCGCGATCGGCGCGTTGATCGCCGGCGCCCGGCCGATCCTGCAGATCCTGATCGCCCGTGGCAAACGCGTCGGCTTCCTGTCTCAGGTCATGCCGATCCTCGCGGCCGGAACCGTGGTGCTTGTAGCGGTCTTCGCAGATCAAACCCTCGCGACAGTTCTCGAATCGACCAGGGTGCGAACGGCCGTGGGGCCGAACGTTCCGTGGTTCGAGGAACGGTTGCGTTGGGATGCACTGATGACCATCTCCCCCGACGGCTCACTCGCACGCC
Source organism: Rhodococcus sp. GB-02 (assembly GCF_053470465.1). NCBI lineage: Bacteria > Bacillati > Actinomycetota > Actinomycetes > Mycobacteriales > Nocardiaceae > Rhodococcus > Rhodococcus sp. GB-02. The sequence goes on along the minus strand of NZ_JBPUKE010000001.1, from coordinate 605,347 downwards.
GCTTCGGCATGTTCGTCATGATCGTCGGACTCGTCTTCTGCGTCATGATGATCCTGCGCAAGGGCCGGATCCCCGGTACCGCGATCGGGCCCTCGCGCCGAATCCTTGGCATCGTGTTCGCGTCGCTGCTCCTGATGCAGTTCACCCCCACCAAGTGGACTCACCACTTCGGTGTGTACGCCGGTCTGGCCGCCACGGTTGCCGTGCTCGCCGCCGTCGGCGTGAGTGCGTCGAGCATGCGTTCGAAACGAAACCGCGCGCTGTTCGCCGCGGGCATCCTGTTCATCCTCGCTGTGGCGTTCACCAGCTCCAACGGCTGGTGGTACGTCTCGAGTTACGGCGTGCCGTGGTGGGACAAGCCGCCGTCAATCGCCGGCAAGGGATTCTCGACGGCCTTCCTCGGTCTGACGATCCTCGCGCTGCTGTTGGCCGCGTGGTACCACGTCATGGAGCCGCGCGAGCGAAACGGTGCGGAGGACAGCGTCAAGAAGACCAGGCGACTTCGCCTTCTCGCCCCGTCGCCGTTGACCATCGCGGCCGGAGCCGTCGTGCTGTTCGAGGTGCTGTCCCTACTCAAGGGAGCGGTCGCGCAGTACCCCGCGTATTCGATCGGCAAGTCCAACATCGAATCGGTCTTCGGCGGAAGCTGCGGTCTCGCCGGCGAGGTACTCGTCGAGTCCGATCCGAACGCCGGCGTTCTGCAATTGACGGATCGGCCCACCGATCTCGCCGGCGCGGGTGCGTTCGGTGCGAGCGAATCAACCGGTTTCTCGCCGGACGGAGTCGCGGGCGACCTCACCGCAGACGCAGAAGATTCGACGGCGGGCAGTGCAAACAGCCTCGACACCACGACCTCTCAGTCCGGCACCACCACGCCGGGAACCGGATCCGGAACGGCTGGCGGCTCGCAGTCGACCTCAGGCGTCAACGGCAGCAATGTCGCGCTCCCGTTCGGGCTCGACCCCGCAAAAACGCCGGTGCTCGGCAGTTACGGAGCACCCCAGAACGCGTCGCTGACCACCGGTTGGTACTCACTTCCCGAGCGCAACGACGCCGCACCGCTCCTCACGGTCGCCGCGGCCGGACGAATCCGCTACGTCAACTCCGACGGCATCGTCACCCCCGGTGCGGTCCTGCAGGTCGAGTACGGCAAGAAGCAGGCCGACGGAAGCGTCGACGCACTGGGACGTGTCGATCCGATCGACATCGGCCCGTCGCCGTCGTGGCGCAACCTGCGCGTTCCGATGGATCAACTGCCCGCCGACGCCGACACCGTGCGTCTGGTGGCCAGTGACACCGACATCAGTGCCGACCAGTGGCTGGCGGTGACACCGCCGCGAGTGCCGACCATGCGCACGCTGCAGGACGTCGTCGGATCCACCGATCCGGTGCTGATGGACTGGGCCGTCGGTCTCGCCTTCCCGTGCCAACGCCCGGTCGATCATCTGTACGGCGTCGCCGAGATCCCCGAGTGGCGCATTCTGCCTGACCGCATCGGCGCGGAGTCCACCAACGCCTGGCAGGACCACTACGGCGGCGGACCGCTCGGTTGGACCAGCGAACTGCTCTCGGCCAGGGCATTGCCCACCTACCTGGACAACGACTGGGATCGAGACTGGGGTTCGCTCGAGCAGTACACACCGCTCGATCCGGACGCGATTCCCGCGCAAATGAACGTCACCACCGAGACCCGTTCGGGCACCTGGACACCGGGCCCGATTCGTTACCAGTCGTAACTGTTACGCGTGGACCTACCAACCACCCGGGCACGGTAGGTCCACGCTCAGCCCTGACATACCATCGGTAGCCGTGCCCGACGCCGTGACAGCTTCACCTCAGACTTCGAGTTCGCCGCCTCCTGCTGGTCAGGATGCCCGCGAGCGTTTCCATCGCACTCGATGGGTTGCGATCATCGCCGGCTTGCTCGGCTTCGTGCTCGCACTGGCAACTCCGCTGCTTCCCGTCGTGCAGACGACGGCGACGGTCAACTGGCCGCAGAACGGCATGATCGGCGACGTCGAGGCACCTCTGATGGCGCAGGTTCCCATCGACGTCAACGCGTCGATCCCTTGCACCGCGGTCAGCTCACTGCCCGAGGGCGGCGGCATCTTGCTGTCGACGGCGCCTGCACAGGGCGACGGCGCGGCACTGTCATCGATGTTCGTCCGGGTGTCCGCGACCAGCGTCGACGTGCTCGATCGCAACGTCGTCGTCGCTTCGGCGGCGCGCGAGGACGTCGAGTCGAGTCGCTGCGGCGCCATCGCTTTCAGCTCTGACGTCAACCGGACCACGGCAGAGTTCGTCGGACTGACCTATCCCGACGGCAACCCGATTCGTGGTCAACTCGACGGTGACTTCCGCCCTCAGGTGGTCGGTGTCTTCAGCGACCTGCCCGACGGCGCTGCCCCCGAGGGCCTCGGCTTCTCGATGACGATCGACTCACGTTTCTCGTCGAGCCCCAGCGTATTGAAGCTGGTCGCGATGATCGTGGCCGTCCTCTCGACCATCGTCGCTCTGGTCGCCTTGGCCCGCCTCGACGGCACCGACGGCCGCAAGCACCGACGCTTCCTTCCCGAACGCTGGTGGAAGTTCTCCGGTATCGACGGAGTTGTGGTCGGAACGCTGGTCGTCTGGCACTTCATCGGCGCGAACACCGCCGACGACGGGTATCTCCTCACCATGGCCCGAGTCTCGCCGGACGCGGGATACATGGCCAACTACTTCCGTTGGTTCGGCGTTCCCGAGGCCCCGTTCGGTTGGTACTACGAAGTGCTGGCAGTGATGGCGAAGATCTCGACCGCGAGTCCGTTCATGCGTCTGCCCGCTCTGCTCGCCGGAATCCTGTGCTGGATGGTCATCAGCCGCGAGGTCGTCCCGCGTCTCGGCCGGGCGGTTCGCCGGAGCAACGTCGCCCTCTGGACCGGCGGGCTGGTGTTCCTGTCCTTCTGGCTGGCGTACAACAACGGTCTTCGCCCCGAGCCCATCGTGGCTCTCGGCGCACTGCTCACCTGGTGCTCCATCGAGCGCGCCATCGCCACCGGACGCCTTTTCCCTGCGGCGACCGCGATCTTGATCGGCGCCTTCACTCTTGCCGCCGCGCCCACCGGATTGATGTGTATCGCTGCCCTTCTCGCCGGTGTCCGCCCGCTGGTGCGCATTGTCGTCAAGCGTCACCGGCTGGTCGGCACACTGCCGCTTCTCGCTCCGATCGCCGCCGCCGGAACCATCGTGCTGGTGGTCATCTTCGCCGATCAGACCTTCGCCGGCGTCATGGAAGCCACCCGCGTCCGAACGATCATCGGCCCCAATCTCGATTGGTACCAGGACTTCCTGCGCTACTACTACCTCTTCGTCCAGACGGTCGACGGCTCGGTTGCCCGACGCTTCGCGTTCTTGACGATGATCCTGTGCCTCTTCACGACGCTCTTCGTGTTGCTACGCCGCGGCCGCGTCCCCGGCGCCGCAACCGGTCCGTCGTGGCGCCTTGTCGGCGTCGTCTTCGGCACGATGTTCCTGATGATGTTCAACCCAACCAAGTGGACTCACCACTTCGGTGCGTACGCGGGCATCGCCGGTTCTCTCGCCGCGCTGACCGCCGTCGCTGTGTCCGCGTCGGCCCTGCGCTCGCGGCGTAACCGATCGGTGTTCGTGGCCGGACTGCTCCTGATGCTGGCGTTGACGTTCGCCGGCATCAACGGCTACTGGTACGTCTCGAGTTACGGCGTACCCTGGTTCGACAAGACCATCTCCTACAACGGCCGTGAATCCAACACCCTGTTCCTCGCACTCTTTGCTCTCGCCTTGGCTTTTGCCGCGTGGCAGTACCTGCGTGAGGGATTTGCAGCCCCGCCCGAGAAGCCGAACACGGCCAAGGGCAGACGAATTCGCAAGTTCGCAGCTGCTCCACTCACCGTGATTGCCGGCCTGATGGTCCTCTTCGAGGTGCTCTCCCTACTCAAGGGCGCAGTGTCGCAGTACCCGGCGTACTCGCTGGGTCGAAGCAACATCGAGGCACTCGCGGGCAAGACCTGCGGCATGGCCGAGGACGTACTGGTGGAGACCGACGTCAATTCCGGGAATCTGCCGCCACTGACCGCACCCGGGTTCAACGCCGAGGATCCGCTGTCCGGAGTTGATTCGAAGGGCTTCTCCCCCAATGGGGTTCCCAGTGATCTGACTGCGGATTACATCGAGGTCAAGCAGGGCATGGGTAACACCGACAACCAGAGTGTCGGCCCCAGCTTCGCCACCGGCTCCGGTGCCGGAACCAGCGGTGGCACCGGCAACGTCGGCGTCAACGGCAGCACGGCCAAGCTCCCCTTCGGTCTCGATCCTTCGAAGACACCGGTCATGGGCAGCTACCAGCCCGGCGTGCAGGAACCCGCTTCCCTCATCTCGAGTTGGTACGGATTGCCCACTCGCAGTGAGGAATCACCGTTGGTGGTCATGTCCGTCGCCGGGCGCGTGTGGTCCGTCGACAACACGGGTGCCATCACGTACGGCCAGTCGCTGCTGGTCGAGTACGGCAAGACTCAGCCCGACGGAACCGTACAGGTTCAGGGTTCGTACATGCCGCGAGACATCGGACCCGCACCGTCGTGGCGCAACGTCCGCATCCCCATCGACGAACTCGCGCCAGACGCCGACGCCGTTCGGGTGGTCGCGTTCGATCCCAACCTCACGGGCGATCAGTGGATGGCATTCACGCCGCCGCGCGTGCCCAAGCTCGAGACCTTGAACTCGTACATCGGCAACGAACAGCCGGTTCTCCTGGACTGGGCTGTCGGCCTTCAGTTCCCGTGCCAACGTCCGTTCACACATCAGAACGGTGTGGCCGAGATGCCGAACTTCCGTATCCTCCCGGACCGTCCCCTGGCCGTCAGCTCCACCGACACCTGGCAGTCCGCGGACAACGGTGGCCCGCTCGGATTCACCGAGGTCATCGCCGGTGCGACGACGGTTCCGACGTACCTGAAGAACGACTGGGCACGAGACTGGGGCTCACTCGAGCGCTACGACCGGTACTTCCCGAATGCTGTTCCGGCAGAAGTGGAGACGGGGACCGCAACCCGCTCGGGCATGTGGATGCCCGGCGAGATGCGGGTGCACTAGCCTGCACTGCCAACCCGGGGAACTACTCGGGTGCGACGTACGGAGACGGCCGAGACCGCTCCGACAACGACGACGCACCCGAGTAGCTGCCCGATACCGGGCCGTTCGCCGAGCAGCACAACCGCAAGCAGTACGGCGAGTACCGGTTGCATGAGCAGGAGCGTCGCGCCCACCTCCGCGGGAAGCCGAGGGAGCGAGTGCCCCATCAGCATCCAGCCGAACACCTGGCCGATCAGCGCCAGTGCCGCGAGCCAGCCGAACGCTTCCCAACCCGGGACGAAATCGATCCGGCCCCAGAGTGATCCGATGACGGACCCGGCGATGCCCGCGGACGTCGTCGAGATCAACACCTGGCTCGCTGCCCGATCCGCCTCGCCCGTACGGCCGACCACGAAGATGTAGCCGCCGTAAGCGATTCCGGAGACGAGCGAGAGCGCCGTTCCCCACAGCAGCTCGTCGCCGGTTCCCCCACCCCCGAACACGCCGCCCGCCAAGGCAATTCCCGTGAACATGAACGGTAGGGCGAACACGAAGCGCATCGGAACCCGATTGCCGAACACCAACCAGGACAGCGCGGGCACCACAACCACCTGCACGTTCACGACGACGCTCGCCATACCCGCGCCGATCATGAGAATCGACTGCGACCACAACGCAAAATCCAGCCCGAGCAGCAGACCGCCGAGCACCTGCAGAACGACCGCCCGCCTGCTCGGCTTGCCCACCCGGCGGTACTCCCGCCACGCCAACCACGCGAGGGGCGGCAACGCCAGGAAGCAACGGAAGAACACGGCCGTCGAGGGCCCGACATCAGCCAATTTGATCAGGATCGAACTGATCGAGATCGCGGCCGCGCCTCCGACGACCAGCAATCGAGGGTCGATGCGCCCCTGAGAAGTTCGGGTACGGGTCGGTGTGTGCGTGGTCGCGGAGGTCAGAGTGGTCACCCGACAATGTTCCTGCCGCTAACTATTCAGCACAAGCAAATGTTCAGACCGTGTACTCAGTAGTATTACTACTGTGTTGAACCTCGAGAGACTCCGCGCCCTGCACGCTGTCGCCGAGAACGGATCAGTGGCGGCAGCCGCCCGCACCTTGCATGTCACACCCTCCGGAATTTCGCAGCAGTTGAACAAACTCGAGCGCGAGGTCGGTGTTCCACTCCTCGAACCGCAGGGACGCGGTGTACGACTCACCGAAGCCGGCCGGATCCTCGCGCGCCGAACCGCTGAGGTTCTCTCGACGCTCGCTCAGGCCGAGGCGGAAATCGCGTCGCTGCAGAGCGAGGTGACGGGCCGCGTGCGTATCGGCGCCCTGGTCTCCCCCAGCAGGACGGTGCTGCCGCGAGCCATCGCCGAGATCAAGCACGCGCACCCCCAGCTCGAAATCACCTTCAACGAAGGCGAATCCGAAGAACTGCTCCCCGCACTGATCCGCCGCGACCTCGACGTCGTGGTGGTCGACAGCTGGAGCACTCTGCCCGTCGAGCTTCCCGACGGACTCTCCTTCACTCCCGTGTACGACGACGTGGCCCTGCTCGCTCTCCCCGCGTCACATCCGCTGGCGGAGAACAAGGTTGTCGCGCTCAGCGAACTGTCCGACCATGCCTGGGCGACGTGGACACGGGGAACGGATTTTCACACCTTCACCGTCAGGACCCTACGCGCGCAGGGGTTCGACCCACGAATCGAATACGAGGTCGCCGAGTTTCCCACCCAGGTCGAATTCGTCGCCCAGGGCCTTGCCGTCGCATTGATCCCACGCCTGGCGAGAGTTGTACCACCGGAAGGTGTTCGGATGCTCGACACGGTCCCGCCGCTGGGCCGAGACATTTACCTCGCCTGGCGGACCGACAGCGAAAAGCCCGCCGTCCTGGCGGCGATAGAAGCGCTACGCCGCCAGTTCGATCTTCTGGGATGAACCTCAGCGATCACTTCGCCAACCCGTTCCGTCGAATGACGGACACCGCCGGCCAACAGCATGATGTTTGAGGGCCAACCGACCGATACCCTTTGTCATACATGCCTTTTAGGCTCGGAGTTATCCACCCCTTCGAGTACCAGGAGCATCATGATCGATCTGACCGGCAAAGTTGCACTCGTAACGGGGGGCTCTTCGGGTATCGGCAGGGCTATCGCTGAAACACTGTCGGCAGCGGGTGCACGAATCGTGGTCGCCGATCTTTCCGAACAACCGCGAGAGGGTGGACCCACGACTACGGAGTTGCTCGAATCGCGTGGAGGAGTGTCCGAGCACGTCCACCTCGACGTCTCGGACAGCACAGAAGTGACAAAGGTCTTCGCCGAGACCTCTCAGCGAAACAACGGAATAGACATACTCGTGAATAACGCCGGCATTCTCGTCGCCGGGACTGTCCTCGAAACCGACGACGACCTGTGGCGTCGACAGATGTCGATCAATGTTGACGGCACGTTCTATTGCACCAGGGAGATGATCCGACAGCTTCGCGCAATCAATCGAGGTGGAAAGATCGTGAACATCAGTTCCATCAGCGGGTTTCGAGGAAACCCCGGCTTCGCGGCCTACTGCGCCTCGAAGGGTGCGATCGTCAACTTCACACGACAGGTAGCGCTCGACTACGCACCTTTCGGCATCAACGTCAACGCTGTAGCCCCCGGATTCGTGACGACTGCGATGACGGATTCCTACGACCAACCAACACGCGAGATATTGACCGGCCAAACCCCGAGGGGGCAGTGGGCCACTCCGAAAGATATTGCGAACGCTACTTTGTTCCTGGCATCCGATCTCTCCGATCATGTTGTCGGAGAAAATATCCTCGTCGATGGGGGTTGGACCATCGGCACTCCGACGGGCGTACAGTAGCAAAATCGTCGGGCGGTCTCGGTGTCGAGCGACGCCGAGACCGGTTCGTTGTCACCGCAGCGGCAGGACAATGCCCTCAGCTGTCGCGATTCCCGCCGCCGCCACTCGTGAGTGGCAGTCGAGTTTGTCGAGTATGCGTTCGACATGTGTTGCAACAGTACGATGACTCGCATGTAATTCTCTGCCGATTTCGGCGTTACTGAGCCCGCGGGCGAGATACGTGAGTACCTCGAGTTCCCGAGCCGTCAGATTCCGGGGCGCCTTTTCGTGACGAAGCGTCACCAGCGATCCAGCAGCTACGGGCGTAACGGACATACGCATCGTATGTCCGTCGGGCGAAACCCAATAGAGACTTCGAGGGCCGCCGAGGGCAACTGCAATACGCATTTGTTGGTACAGCGCACCATCCTCGTGGAGATGGTCTCCACGGGCCGTGCCCTGAACATCGGACACCGATCCTTCGTCGGTCAAGAATGCAGTTTCTTCCGAACCATCGACCAACAGTTCCCAACTGCCCCCGTCGTTTGCCCGCAAACCGTCGGTCAGCGTCGCGATGAGGGGCTGAACAGCGATCAAACAGTCGACGGCCGCGTCACTCAATGGAACAGGAAATGTTGTGCTCAGATGAAGTGAGCCTGTATATCGACCGTCCCGTGTGAACAGACAAGTCGTGACTCCTTCGTTGAAACCGGAAGGTTGAAAGACCTCTCGCGCACTGAAGTTGTCTGCGTAATTCGGAATATCGCACCAGCGCAGCGGCCTCGAACGTCGAAATCGCATAGCGAGAAAGGCGGGGTCGTCGACGGTGAACCCCTGATTGAGATACGAACTCACTTCTCCCGGGTATTCCGATGCTGCAACGGTGAAGTGACGCTGCTTTCCCATGTCGTAACTCGCGATCGATGCGGCCTCGAAGGGTATCTCCTCGTTCAGCCGATCCATGACCGCGGATGCTCTCTGGCCGACAGGTGCATTTTCTATGCATATCGACGCGATGTCCGCCACAGTGGCGAGCGTGTGATGAGTGAGCGCCATGTCGTCATCCTCACTTCGATCGATGCGCGCCACATGGCGACAATCGACCAGTCGGTTTCTCGTGCACGATCCCTATCGAAAATTGAAGCGCATCAAGACTTTTCCACGGGATTCATCCGAAAATTCATCGGCTGATAGCACGGTAGGATACCGCGGAACCATGCTTTTCGGGTGACAATAACCGCTTTGCCGAGACAGTGGGCTGCTTCGCAGGGGCGGTCATCAACAGATCACTCGCACTCGGCCGGAGCCGCTGCCCGAGGATTCCGCGAAACGGACTCCGAACAGCGACTCCGACCGAATAGTGAGAACTAGGCGATGCCTGTGCGAACGGCATGCAGTCAGGACGCTCGCAGTGCCCCGTCCTGTCGCACACGGACCGGGCTCCGACCGGCCTCGAAAAGGGTATCGACGCGACGACGATCTGCGTCGGTCCGACCAGTGATCGCCGAGACCGACAGGAAGACAACGAGGTTCACTGCCATTCCGACTATACCTGCGGTGAGCCCGCCAAGGCCCGCAATGTCGTCAGGGTAGATCCAGGTCAAAATCACCGCGACGCTGAACCCGGAGAGCATGCCGGCAACTGCACCGTGCTTGTTACCACCGCGCCAGAAGAGTCCCAGAAACAGAGGAATCGACAATTGCACGATCCCCTGGTAAGAGATCTGAGCAAGGAGCTGCAAACGAGCCATGTCGAACGTGAGATACGCGACGACGCCGGCGACCGCCATGAATACGACCATGCTGGACTTTGCAACTGCCGTCAGCTGTCGATCTGAGAGCGGACGCTTTTCCGAATTGATGATGTCGTTTGCAATCTGAAGACCGCACACCTGGACGCTGCCGTCGATATGCCCCATCGATGCTGCGAAAACAATCGTGACCGCCAGTCCCAGCATCCATGTTCCACCGTATTGGTACATCAGGGTGAACCAACCATTCTGCGGCACCTCGTGCACTTCTACAATGGTCGACGCAGCGAGTCCCACAAGCATCAACAAGCTGTAGAAGACCCCCGAGATCAAGACGGTGCGGATTGTGCCCGCCTTGACTGCTCGCACTCCGGATGCCGTGTAGATACGCTGGAAACTTGTTGGCCAACAAAGTGATCCGACAACGCCAGTGAAGATCAGTGCAAACAGGTAGAAGGGCCCGTATGCGTCGCCGTCGCCTGGTACCCGCAACATCTCCACCGGCAGTTCCGCCAACGCCCCGAAGCTGATGGGTGATCCACCAAATCCGACGAGCATGAGCAGACACACCAATCCGGCAACTACGTAAGCGACTATCCCTTGGAACAGGTCGGTCATGATAAGCCCCCGCATGCCCATCTTGACTGTCCAGATCTGGCGAACGACGATGAGCGCCAAGCCGACCAACAGGCAGGTTGTGACGGACCATTTGCCTTCGCTTGCAACTTCGAGAAGTTGTCCCAGCGCTTGCATTCCGAGCACCACCCACGGGAACAACGACACCACGCCGATCACACTGGCAATCTTCTTGACCAATGTCGAATCGAACCGCAGTCCGAGAAGGTCTGGTTGTGAACGTAATTCGTATCGAGCTCCCCATCGCCAGGCCTTCGTGGCCATGAAATACATCATCGCGACGCCGAGCCCCGAGTAGGCCAGTCCGTAAAATCCGAATACTCCGGCACCAGCCGCCAAACCGAAGAAGGCGATGAAAACCGCACCCGGCCACCAAGAGTTGACGTAGGACATCGCGACGAACCATGGACCATAGCTGCGACCACCCACCGAATACTCGGTGAAGGACGGCGCTTCGCTGCGCTTGGTGGCGTAAAGGATATAGACGACGACAGCATAGAAGACTGTCAACATTCCGAGCATGATCAACATGTCATTCTCCAGTCGGCGAACTCTGTGACCCAACGGAGGGGCCGGATACCACAGCGAAGTCCTCGTCCAGCTCGCCCCTGATGCCTTCGACCAGATAGAGCGCCCACAGACTCAGCCCGACCAACAACCCGTCGAAGAGCCAGTAGAAGATACTGAACGGCAGCCCCAAGATTCGTGTCGAGACGCCACTTGCTGCGAGATACAACGGAGGAAACAGCGCAAGCAGAAGGCTTATGCCGTAAAGGAAACCGAATGTCACATGAATTGTTCGCGGCTCGAGTTGCCGAATGAACTCTTTCATTCTGCCTGCTCCTCGAGTCCGCACCAGTCGATCGCGAGGGCGGCGAAAGTTCTGGCAGCAGTCTGAATTTCGTCAATCAGACAGTACTCGTCATCTGCATGAGACACCCGCAAGTCGCCGGGGCCGTAGCTGATCGCGGGAACGCCTGCCATTGTGAGAAAAGAAGTATCCTCAACCGCACAGAACCCGGCAACGGTTGGCGCACCGCCAAACCGTGTCCCACCCGCGGCAGCGATGTGTGCCTGGGAGATCGCTTGGGTGATCTCAGCTGCCGACTCTCCCGGGTCGTTCGCCGGCCAACTGAGTTTCCATTCGACGGTCGGCGGATTGTCCCGCAGCCAGCCGTCGGTCCGCGCTATCGACTCGATTTGCGCCTCGATCTCCTGCTTGACTGTTTCAGGGTCGTCCTGAGGTGGGTACCAAACGCAGTACTCGATGGTCATGTATTCCGAAAGGATGAACGGCACAAGCACTCCGTGTGGACCACCCGTCACCACACCGGGATGAATCGAGAAATGCCCGGGAGCGAAGAGCGGGTGTGTCTTCGTGAATGCCCATTCTTCCTCGAGGCGTTGGAGTGCCTGAAAGACGAGAAACCCCTTGTCGATTGCGTTGACGCCGACCTTTGACCCGCCACCGCCGGCTCTGATCGTCTGACCACGCATCGACGAGTGAGTAGCTTTACCTGCCACTGTCACCGAGAACCAGAGCAGACCTGGGGTCACCGGGATTACGCCGAGTTGAGTCGGACCGCTCGGTTCGGCCACGACAGCAGCATCAGCCCGATACCCGCGTTCCAGGGTCGACGAGATCCCGCACTCGTGGTCCATGACCTCTTCCCCGACAACCGCCTGAATGATCAGATCGCCACGAAGTGCGATGCCGGCACGTTGCAGTGCCTTGACCGCAAAAGCCTGTGCGACCAGCCCTGCTTTCATATCGCTTGCGCCGCGCCCCCACACTCGGTCACCGTCGACTCGGCCAGAGAACGGGTCTCCAGATTCCCACCGCGCAACATTTCCCGGAGGTACGACGTCCACGTGCCCGTTGTAGATCAACGAACGCCCGCCACCGGAGCCGGAAACAGTCCCCACAGCGTTGGTCCGCTTGGCCTCGACTTCCCATCTCTCCACATCGGCGCCACTGTCCTGATAGATCTCGGACAGCACGTTGCTGACTTTGCCCTCCAGACCTACGACTTGGTCGTAGCTCTGGCCGGGATATTTCGGATTCACGCTGGGAATAGCGATGATCTCCGACAACACTGTGACCATGTCCTCAGCCAACGCATCGACAGCGTCGAACGCGCGACGTTTCGCTGCCATTTCGGATGAGGGTTCGGACAACTCCGTGGGATTGCTCACCATGTGCTCCTGGAATGTAAGTGAATCGACTTGAACCAGAAAGAGTCCCGTGCATTCGTAGACGGAATACTTACTGCGGCAGCAGATTCGCCGCGAGTAGACAAAGACTAGATGTGAACAAGGTCACGCAACATCAGCAACTCGACCCCAGATGTGCACCTAACGGGACACGTTCATCCGTCAAACAACGGATCCCTGGATTGTCCGACACGCAGCCCCCACGTGGATCCACCAGGGCTTCGGTACCGACCGGCAGCCGGATCACGCAATCCGACGCTATCTCGTTCTATTACAACAGAACTCAGGATTCGGAGTCGGTTCGAACTTCCAGGACGGTGGTTGTTGCCTCTGTTCGTCCAGCCGATCCCCGGGCAGTGACCGAGATTCGAGTTCGATCAGCGCGAAACAGGTCACGTGAGTATTCGAACGGAATGCCCGACTGGTCTCGGGTGGTGCGCGTGATCAACAACAGAGCAGCATCAACGCGGGTGCCGAGTACCGACGCCTCAGTCGTGGTGGCGTTGACAGCTTCGATTTGCTCCTCGGCCGCACCGGGAACCAAACCGTATGCCTGCTCCATCAATTCGTAGAGCGAGCCGCCGAGAGGACGCTCCAATAGGCCCGGAAACCTACCAGCCGGGAGTTGTACGTGTTCCAACGAGATGGGAGACCCGTCGGCGAGCCGAATGCGCCGAATATCGATCACGAACTCGTCCTCGCCCAAATCCAGCGCATCTCGCGCGCTTCGGTCGGGAACGGTCATTTGAGTGGACAGGATTCTACTGCCGGCCACGTATCCTTGGCTCGCCAGATACGCGGGTAACCCGATGACACCGGAGAGATCTCGCTCGACCGTTGCATGACTGATGAACGTCCCGCCGGAACGCCCGATCGCTCGACGAACGACCCCGGCTTCCTCCAATGCAGCAAGAACCTGCCGAAGACTCGAGCGGCTGACTCCGTAGTGTTCTGCCAGTTCCCGCTCGCTCCCGAGCCGCGACCCGGGAGGCAATGCTCCGGAATTGATCTCGGCCACGATACGCCGCCGAACCTCCTCAGTTTGCGCACCCATGGGGCAGCCTCCTGAACATGGCGGGTATTCGGTCTGACCAAATAATAGCCGTGCGCGCCGACGACGGATTCACCGGGGACAGGTGAATCCGTCGTCGCTTGTCTTACATTTCGCCGAGCGCCATCGCCGACTCCGGAAGGACCTGTCCCCCATCCACGATCAACGACTGACCGGTGATGTACGCGGCTTCGTCCAGGGCAAAGAACAGTGCGGCATTGGCGATATCCTCGACGCTGCCCAGACTGCCGGCCGGGACACTGGACGCCATTTCGTCCAGATACTGCTGTCCCAAACCGTCGAGTCCCTCGGTGATCACATTGCCGGGTAAGACGGCGTTGATCGTGATCTTCTTCGGGGCCAGCTCAATGGCAGCGGTTCGGATGAAGCCCATCTGCGCGGCCTTGCTTGCCCCGTAGTGCGACCATCCCGGATAACCGGTCACGGGTCCGGTGATCGAAGATGTCACGACGACCCTTCCATGCCCGGAAGTTTCGAGCCACGGCATGCACGCTTGCACGGCGTGGATGGTGCCCTTGACGTTGACACCGAATACGCTGTCCATGTCCTCCGAGGTCATCTCCCCCAGCCGCTTCGACGGGAAAATCCCAGCGTTCGCGCACAACACGTCGATTCCCCCGTGTCGCTCAGCCGCAACTTCTGCCATACCGGCCAAGGAGTCAGGATTCGTGACGTCGACTTGAAGTGTGGAGACGGTGCCAGGAAGATCGTTCAAACCCTCCGCCGCACGTTCGAGAGTCGGAGCGTCTCGCGCGGTCATGAGCACATTGGCCCCTGCGCGCGCGAACACCCGGACCATTCCCAAGCCGATGCCCTTGCTACCGCCGGTGACGACGACCGAACGACCTTCAATGGAGTTGAACATTTGGACCTCATCAGAGTTGATTGATCGGGACTAGTCGGTCAGCAAACAGAACCGGTTCGTTCGAGTGAGGAACCGGCGGAATCGAGGTATCTGGTCGCCAGATCGCACGTTCCCGCTGCATAACTCGAACTCTTGGTGCGCGACTCTTGGGAATGCGAGTGGGAACCCATCCAGGCCACCAGGAGCATCCTGCGCAACATGACGAATGTAGCGAGCATGTCTTCGTCCTCGTCGGACAATTCCGCGACGGTTCGGTACCCGGACAACCACGCTTCCTGCCAACGCGGCAATGCCGGGTCGTGCTCGATGAAAGACACGGCGGTACCGAAGTCGTACAGGAACCAGCCGAAACCACAATCGTCGAAATCGATCACGTTGACCTGATCTGCATCAACGAGAAGATTCGCCAGTCGGAGGTCTGCGTGCACCAGACCGAATCGGTCCGGGCCCTGCCCGTATCGTTCCAACCTCCGGTGAATCAATTCCACGGCAGGCTCCAACGTCGCAATCTCGTTGGTCCCGATGCCGACGGCATCTTGCCAGCGCCCCCACCGCGGTGCCTCGCCGAGTGTATTGGTCCAATCCCAGGAGAAGCGAGCGAAACCCGCCGGCTTGCGCCAACGCTTCGAATGAGAATGAAGTCTCGCTGTCACCGCTCCGAGAGTATGAAAGTCGTTCGCACAAATTCCCGCTTCATCCGGCTCCAAGCCACCCATCGTCTCGAAAAGGACGGCATGCCGCGTTCGTCCGGAAACTTCCGTCGTCACGATTCGACGCCCGTCCGATGTTCGAATCACTTTGGAGGCATCAACGATGTTCTCCTCGTGGAGGGCATCGAGCCAATCCAGTTCTGACTCGATCGCCTGCGCATCGTGGTAACCCTCCCGATGCACGCGGAGGATTCCACCCGAGTCTGTCCCCGGGTCTTCGACCAGGTAGGTCGCATTTTCCGACAAATTGATCATGCGCCACTGCGCATCTCGCGAGAACGTGTACTCTTTGATCGCACGATCTGCGACCAGATCTTCGGCCGATCCCGCACCTTCGACAAACATCAGGTGGTCCTCCTCTCCTCTCAGAAACTGACTCAGCCGTGTTCGCGGCCTTCGATACCTGCCAAGACGTCCGTGATCCTGTCTCGGGCCGACGTCACCTCTTCGGTCGATCCTGCGATATACAGCCGTCCGGCTGCACCGATCATCTGCACGTCTACGAGAGTGATTCCCGGAGCTGCGCGTTCGGCCTCGTTGGCAGCCACCGTCGCGAACAGCGCCGGGGTCATTTCGTACACGAGCAGTGACTGCCCAGGCATCACCATCGATGCCTGTCTGTTCCGATTGATGATCACCGCATGCTGATCCGTGATGTCCTCGATCACGTCGTGGTAGAGCACCTTCGGTCGCAACTGATCAGCTGCCTCGCTACCAGTGCCGTCCAAGATCGCCTGACCCGCACGTTCCACATCGGCGAGGTTGTTCGCATGAATCTCGAGAACTCCGAATTGCCTTTCCACGTAAAGTATCCCGGGCTCGACGGAAGGAACCGCCCTCAGCGCGAGGTCCATCACGCGTTCGATCGCCAGAGCTGGTGACACCTCGACGATGAGTGCGTAATCGTGCTCATACGGCGGGTACCCACGCGCGCGAGTGGGTGTACCCATGTACGCCGCAAACTGACGTTGCAGGTCATGCACCATCAGGTAGACGCGGATATCCGTTGTTGATTGCACTTGTGCGGACACCGAGGTGCCTCCTCCTCAGACTTTGATCCTGCCAGGACGTTGATCCTGCTGGGCCTAACGGATGCGACCGAGCTACTTGGAGACCACCGAGAAGTGCGCACCTAGTTCGGCATGCGGACGCGGAATCACATGGACGCTCACCAATTCGCCTATCTGAGAGGCTGTTTCAGCGCCGGCCTCCGTGGCGGCCTTCACCGCCCCTACTTCACCGGTGACGATGACCGCTACCAATCCGTCGCCGACCTCTTGCCGATCCGTGATGGTGACGTTTGCTGCCTTGACCATTGCATCGGCGGCCGCCAACGCTGCAACGAATCCCTTGGTCTCGATCATTCCGATTGCTGTGCTGGACATTTGTCGACTCCTTTGTTGACGGTTCTGTCGCGAGGTACGCAGACAGGAGGATCACGATCCGGTCAGTGACCGGAGTTCGGGGGAACTTCGGGTGTGGCGTCTCGATCGATCGATCCGATGACGAGAGCGTCCACAGGTGGTGGTGTGCCGGGGAACCAGTTGGATGCGACGGAGCCCTGCGCAACGAGGACGTGCTCGCCGACACCTGAACCCAGTACATCGAACGCGATGAATCGGTCGCCCGACTCCAGAGCCTCGACGCGCAGAAGCGCGCCGTTCGGCAGTCCGTCGATGCGTCGCGACGACCAGATGTTTCCCGTGACAACTGCGGCAATCATCAGCGCTCCTTTTCGAATGAGACCCCGAGTGCGCGTGCCTTCTCGCGAGCCAGCGGGGTTATCACTGCTTTGCGCCCGAGAACAAGGCGCGCACCGGATTCTGCAAAGCGAGCTATGTGCCGCTCGGTCACCACACCCTCGTCGATACGGTGAACTGCCGATGTTGGTCCCGCTGCCTTCGAGCCGGGGGCGAGTGTGAATTTCAATCGGCCGGCCCGCAGGTCTTGCCGCGATTTCGGATTCTCGAACAATTCCAGCAGCTTGAACACGAAGGTCTGCAGTTCGGCGCTGGTGCTCAGCCGCACTGCTTCAGTCTTGTTTCGATGAGAGGCAGCCATCGGACCAGTCGGCGCCGGAGCAAGCTGAGGTGAGGCGGGCTTGCTCGGGGCGGGTTTACTCGGAGTGAGCTTATTCGGGATCTCAGGTGCGACTTCCCGGACGATCTCTCGAATCATAGTCCGAAGCTCTTCGGGCGGAGGCAATTTCATCAGAATTCACCTCCCAGAGCACTCTGAGCTGCCTCGGCGGCCTGCCGCACATCTGCTTCACTACCCGATAGATACACTCGACCAGTTGCACCCATCATGCGAAAGTCGACCACCTTGACGTCGGCTGCCTTCTCTGCCTCGTTCGTGGCCAGGATCGCGTATGAGGCAGGCTGAACTTCCAGAACGAACAGCGAATCTCCAGCCAGCACCATCGATCCGATCTTGTTGCGATTGATCAGGAACGCATGCTGCGGTTCGATACTGGAAATGATCTTCGAAGCGAGAATTGTCGGCGAGATCGCAGAAGATCTGGTCGCCTCGAGTGCGTCCAGCGCCGCGTCTGCGGCAGACGTCACCGCCCCTGTTTCACCGTGAAATTCCAAGTACCCGAATTGCCTTTCGACAACCAAGACGCCAGCCTGCACATCAGCGTGTTTGAGGGCAACGTCGGTAATGCCTTCGATATCGAGTCCTGGCGCAACCTCGATAATCTGAGCGGCAGAATCGGCCCGCGGAAGCGTTCCACGAATGAAGGTACCCAGATAGGACATCGTCTGTGGTTGCAGCCTGTCAATGAAAATGAACGATCGAAGTTCAGCCATGGGTCACCTCTTGTTCAGTTGGGAGAGTTCTTCGACGACTATCCGACGGAGCTCTGCACGGAGTCGATCCGCATCTCTCGACGAACCTCGAACAGGCGAGTCAGCGCGGATTGTCTGCGGAACCGATTTCGGCACAGCCACTCCCGACCCGGGGGCAGCATTCGAAGCGATGGGGTAAACCGGCACGGCGCCGGCCGGCACCTGCCAGATTTCGACACCCGAAAGATTCGCCATGCGGACACTTTCGTCCGAGTTGTAGGCGACGCGAGCCCAGTTCAGTAGATGCTTCGGCTCGAGATTGTCACCGATCGAACTGCGCCCGGCGAATCCGGTACCGATCGTCATCGATGGAGCCAGATTCGTGTCGAGTCCCGCGCTACCCGTACTGTTCCCGACGTTCACCGAAATACGCAGCACCGGCACCAGCGCCGCATAGTTCATGATCGTGTGCGAATTCTCGCTGTGAATTGCCGCAGAATGACCGGCGCCGGCGATACGGACCACTGCCCGCGCAGCTCGTACACCTCGATCAGCGTCAGGGACCCGCACCATCCCGATCACCGGTGACAGTTTCTCGTGCGCCAGAACCTCTTCCGAGCGAACAACATCGAACGGAGCTACGAGCAGTCTGGTTTTCGCGGTCAGTCTCAGTCCGATCTTGTCCGCGATCCACACTGCATCCTTGCCGACGACGTCCGCGTTGAGGTGGCCGTCGGGAAACATGTACTCGCGCAGTCGATTCACATCGTCGACATCCAGGAAGTAAGCCCCCGCACGCTGCATCTCGCGCGCCAAACCATCCGCAACTGAATCCTCGGCGATGAGTACGGATTCGTTGGTGCACAGAAGAGAATTGTCGAAAGCCTTGCTGTCGACGATTCGTTGTGCGGCCAAACGCACATCCGCGGTGGCGTCCACGAACACAGGGACATTGCCCGGACCCACCCCTAGAGCCGGATTGCCCGACGAGTAAGCCGCGCGGACAACGCTGGACCCACCCGTTGCCACGATGACGTCGGTTCGATCGTCCGACATCAGCGCTTCCATCAACGGAATCGTCGGCTCGTCGACCACCTGAATGATGCCGTCCGGTGCGCCCGCTGCCACCGCTGCAGCACTGAGCATGTGCGCCGCATCCGCACACGACAGCTTTGCCCTCGGATGTGGTGCAACCACGATGGCATTTCGGGTCAACATCGCGATCAGCACTTTGAAGTACACCGACGAAACAGGATTGGTAGTAGGAGTGAGAGCAAGCACGACACCGGCAGGGCGCGGAATCTCGACTATCTTGTCGAGCTCGCCCACCCTGGGGCTGACAAAATCTTGCCCACGGTAGAACTCGAGGATTCCGCGTGAGCAGGCCTGATTCTTCCGAACCTTGTCTGCAACCACGCCCATCCCCGTCTCGCGAACCGCCCATTCGGCATAGTGCCCAGACGCTTCGTATGCCGCGTCGGCTACCGCCTGCGCAATACGACCCACCGAGTCGGCGTCGTAGGTGGCAAATGACTCGGCGGCCCAAACGGCGCGTTCGAGCATATGTCCGGCAAAAGCCGTACTCATCAGATTGCCCTCCGGTCAGAGTTGTGAACGTCGTCGCGTGCTCGTCCGACAGCAACTTCAACGCGATCGAGGACGTCTTCGCATAGCTCACGCGACATCAGAATGCCTGGTTTGAACTGCAGCACACGCGGATCCAAGGTCGAAAAGATTGCCCATACTCCCAGTTCGTACAACTGGCGCATCACGAACTTCGCCCCTTCGGGGTGATCGAATCGCAAACCGAGGATCACTCCGTTCTGACGAATCTCGGCGAACCACCCGGGGTATTGATCTTGAATTCTGCGAAGCCCGGCACCCATGAGTTCGGATATGTAATGCACCATCGATCTCACCTGTGGGCGGGTGGTGATCTCGAGTGTCTTAAGCGCTGCGACACAACCGAGTTCGGCGCCACCGAACGTCGAGATATGGCCGAAGCCATCCTGCTCGAGCCACTGCCCCGCCCGATCACTGAGCAGCACAGCCGCGATCGGGTAGATACCGCCTGAAATTCCCTTACCGGTCACCATGATGTCGGGATCGATCCCGTGCTTGGTGATACCCCACAGTTCACCGGTACGCATCAGTCCTGTCTGCACCTCGTCTGCGATGTACAGAGCGTCGTACGCTTCTGTCATCGCTTTGACCGCTTCGAGGTAGCCCGGCTCCGGTAGTGGAAATCCGTACGTCGCCGGAATCGTTTCCATGATCACCGCCGCAACGTCACGGCCAGACAAGGCCTTGTCCATTGCATCCAGATCACCGAACGGCACTTGAATGAACTCGTCCGGTCGATCCGCGAGGAAGAGCTTCGCGAACCGATCGTCACCGGTGCCTACCGCAAGTCCGGTATGACCGTGATAAGCCTTCACGATCGATACGATCTTTCGCTTCTGCGTTGCATGCCGAGCACTTTTGAGCGCGATATCGATCGCCTCTCCACCTCCGGACGCGAACGCAACCTTCGTCAGACCTGCAGGAGCCGTCTGGACCAATGCTTCAGCGAGTGCGGTGCGCGCGACCGAGGGAAAGTGGTGGTTTCCGATGTCGAACAGCTCGAGTCCCTCGGCAACTGCCGCCACTACCTCCGGATTTCGATGCCCGAGGTTGTAGGTTCCGCCATTCAAATGAAGGTCGATGAGGCGGCGGCCCTCCATATCCCACAGCACGTAACCCTCGCGTCGGCCGATGACCAGATCGATGCCACTGTCGGTCCAGAACTGAGTCTTGTCGGGGTTCCAGTACCGTTTGGCCTTCTCCAGCACTTCGCTCTTGGAATCGAAGCTGAATGAGCCGTAGTCGTACATATCCCACCTGTCCTGACTCGGGCCCGATTCGTTCGGGCTTTCGACTCTCTGTGTACATGTAAATCATTAATGGTCGGACCAATAAAGTCAATGGCATGGGCAAGAAAAAGTTGAATCCTCTGATCGCACGACTCAATAAAGCTGCACAACATAACAATTCGAACGTCAGCTGGCTTTCCCGCAACAAAACATGCCCGCCGTGCCATATTTGGTCATACCAAATGAAGATCAGTTGATCGAAGGTTCCGCTTCCGGTTCCGATTCGGGTGCGTCGTCCAAGACGATGCGCCCGATTCGGGCGTATCGCTCAGGAGCTCGGTACTTGTACCAAACTGCGACGAGCATTCCGAAAAGAAACAGTCCGCCCACGATGTACGGACTCAAGCGGAAAAGCAGGGTATCCGCAGCAGCACCCGCCGCGAAACTGCGGTTCTCCCACAAGAGGTACACCACGTACAGCATTCCCAACCCTCCGAGGAGGGGAGCCAGAAGAGTTCGAAACCAGTTGGCCGTTTCCGGATGGTTCCTGGAAACATGGAAATAGCCGATGACTGCAAAAGCGCAGAGCGACTGAACAATCAGGATTGCCATCGTACCGAGAATCGCCAACAACCCGAATAGGTGGATGTACGGATCCATCCCGGCAACCGCGAAGGCGATCACAATCGCAGTGGCCATGACGGTCTGGACGAATGACGCGATGTGTGGCGACCCGTGCACGGGGTGGGTTCGACCGACGGAGCCTTCGGAACCGGGAATCAGCCCTTCACGCCCCAGCGCATAGATGTATCGAGATGCGCACTGATGGAAGGCCATTCCGCATGCAAATGACCCTGAAATGAGTAGTACCTCGAAGACAGTTACGGCCCAACCACCGACGAAATCACGTGTCGGACCGAAGAATATTTCACTGGAAGTCGAGGAATCCTGCGCCAACTCGATGGCCCGGGCAGGACCGGTACCGGCGATGGCCATCCAGGAAACGAATACGTAGAACAGTCCAATTCCCAGAACCGACAGGAGAATTGCACGCGGAATGATTCGTTTGGGGTCGCGCGACTCCTCGCCGTACATTGCCGTCGACTCGAAGCCTACCCACGACCAGAAGGCGAAGAACAGTCCGATACCTGCCACTGCACCGCCGACGCCTGCCGCAGGCTCGAACGCATTCACCGGGTTGATCGAAGACACCGCGAACCCGTCCGGACCACCGCCGTGAACGAGCACTGCAACGGCCATCAGTCCCAACATCAAGATTTCCGTTACCAGAAAGGCTCCCAAAACCTTTGCAGCCAAATTGATATCGAAGTAAGAGAGGATCGCGTTGGCCGCGAGCATCACCAAAGCGAACACGATCCACGGAACGGAGATGCCGGTATACTTCTCCACCGTGCTGTGCGAGAAGAAGCTGAAGATGCCGACGAGAGATGCCTCGAACACCACGTAGGCCATCGTGATGATCGTCCCCGAGGCCATCCCGAGTACCCGTCCCAGCCCATGACTGATGAATCCGTAAAACGCCCCGGTCGCGGTGATATGGCGTGCCATCGCTGCATATCCGACTCCGAAGAGGCCAAGCACGATGGTCGCGACCAGATACCCCGCCGGAGCGCCACTGCCGTTGCCGAAGCCGATAGCAATCGGAACATTCCCGACCATGGCAGTAATCGGCGCAGCGGTCGCCACAGCCATGAAAACCACACCTGCGAGGCCGACTGAATTCTTCTTCAGACGTTGGACTGGCTGACCAGACTTGTTCTCACCGGCGGCGGCCGCACCGTCGGCCTCGGATACATCGGTCACGACGAAGGTCCTCTCAGTATTTGCCGAACAGATTCGACGACTCGAACTGCGACCTGTCGCCGCAGCGCACCTTGCGATCGACTGAGTGTGACACACGTAACATACCAAAACAAGACCTGTTTAGACCTTTTACATGGCTATGTACTGCGGTTATATCAATTGGATCGAAATTTGGTATGTCCGATGGTTGAGAATATTCAGCGTTTGGTCCACCTCTCTCAGCACTCACCCAGAAGGGTCAACCATTCGACCCCGCCAAGACGCTAGAAGCTCCGATCAACCGCCCACCATGCGATAAGCTGCCGAAACAGACCGCAGCGGCTCCAGCAGTGTGCGGGATTGGCGAATGGGTGTTGGACGTGCCGCACTCCGGCGCCGGGGCGGGAGGCGATTCCGATGACGACTGGCATGGGTGGGCCGGTAGCCGAGCAGGTTCGCCGAAAGATTCTGAGCGACATCAGTTCCGGGATTCTCAAACCTGGGGATCGTCTCCCGAGCGAGCGAGAACTGGCCGAGCACTTCCAAGTGAGCCGATCCACATTGCGGGGCGTTCTGACAGGTCTGTGCCAGGCAGGAATCACGCATCGCCTACCAGGCCGGGCTGGAGGCACGTTCATCGCGCAGCGGAAGTTCGAGCGCGACCTTGATCGAGTTGACGGGTTGCCGTCCTATCTCGCGAGGCAGGGGATGACATCCGGGTCACAGGTGCTGTCGGCCGTCTTGCAAAACCCTGAACAGTCGGTTCGAATCCGACTCGGCCTCGACGACGAAGCCTCGCTGGCGTTCAGCATCATCCGATTGCGTTTCGCCGACGGAACTCCATTGTCCATAGAGCAGGCATGGCTCCCTGCTCAACGCTTCCCCGGGCTACTGGAGCGGCCATTGGGTGGCTCCGTCTACGAACTTCTACGAAGTGAGTACCAAGTCGAGGTCGTGAGCAGCGAGGAAAGACTCGAAGTAGCCTCGGCGACACCGGAAGAGGCTCGATTGCTTTCCGTCCACACCGACGCGCCACTCATTTCAATTCAGCGAACTGCGCGGGACGCGGCCGGCACAATCATCGAATGCTCGAATGACCTGTTCCGAGCCGACCGCACCCAGATCCTCGTTCGCTCGGCCGGTCACGGGATACGTGCCGAATCGGACAATTCTGATTCGGGGCTAGAACTCAACCTCATCTATTGAGCCAACCCCAGACCGAACCCTCCATTCAGTACCTCTCAGGTACTAGAGCGGCAGCAAGTTGTGCTTGCGCGGGTTCTTGTAGATCGTCTTGTCCTTGAGCAACTTCAGAGCCTTGCGGATTTCGAGACGCGTCTGCGAAGGCTCGATCACCGCGTCGATGTATCCGCGCTCAGCCGCGATGTACGGCGTTGCGACGAACTCGTTGTAGAAGTTGATCAGCTGGGCACGCACCGCGGGTGCGTTCTCGCCGGCCTCGGCGAGCTGACGCCGACCCATGATGTTGACGGCGCCCTCGGCACCCATCACGGCAATACGTGCCGTCGGCCACGCAAGGTTGATGTCGGCACCGAGCTGCTTGCAGCCCATGACGGCATAACCGCCGCCGTACGCCTTACGAACCACCACAGTCACCTTCGGCACAGTGGCCTCGATGTACGAGAACAGGAAACGCCCGCCGCGCTTGATGACGCCGACCTTTTCCTGATCGACGCCGGGAAGGAAACCGGGTGTGTCGACGACGAAGACGAGCGGGATGTTGAAAGCGTCGCACAGGCGCACGAAGTGGGCGGCCTTGTCGGAGCTGTCCGCGTCGAGGGCGCCACTGAGGTACGTGGGCTGGTTGGCCACTACACCGACGGGCAGGCCGTCGACGCGGGAGAATCCGGTGATCACATTGTGCGCGACCTGGGCTCCGATTTCGTGGAAAGTGCCGTCGTCGAAGATCCGCAGAATGATGTCGTGCATGTCGTAGCCGGCATTGTCGGCATCCGGCATGAAGGCGTTGAGTTCGAGATCCGACTCGGTGATCTCGGGTTCGAGACCCGGGTTGATCAGCGGAGCCTTCTCCTGGCACGAGGACGGCATGAAGCTCAGGTACTCACGCACCCAGTCGAAAGCCGCCTTCTCGTCGGGAGCGACGTGATGGATGTTTCCGTACTCCGCCTGCTTGCGTGCTCCGCCCAGATCCTCGAGGCTGACCTCTTCGCCGGTGACCGACTTGATGACGTCGGGCCCGGTGACGAACATGTACGACTCTTCGGTCGCGACCACGACGTCGGTGTTGATCGGTGCGTACACGGCACCGCCGGCGCACTTACCGAGGATGACCGAGATCTGCGGGCACAGGCCCGACAAGGGCTCCTGACGTGAACCCATGTTGGCGTACCAGGCCAGCGAGGAAACAGCGTCCTGGATGCGAGCTCCACCGGAATCGTTGATACCGACGACCGGGCAACCAACCTTCAGCGCGAAATCGTTGACAGCTGCGACCTTACGGCCGAACATCTCTCCGGCGGCACCGCCGAACACAGTCTGATCGTGCGCGAACACGGCAACCGGACGCCCGTCGACGGTTCCGTGACCGGTCATGACGCCGTCGCTGTACGGGTTGTCCTCGCCCGCCATCTTCACCAGGGCGCCGATCTCGATGAAGCTACCGGGATCGAGCAACATGTCGATGCGCTGGCGCGGCGTACTGTGCCCTGCTGCATCGCGCTTGGCAATGGCCCGAGCCGAGCCGGGTTCCTTTGCCTTCTCCAACTTTTCGCGGAGTTCAGCGAGCTTCTCCGCGGTGGTTGTCGTCACTTCTGAACTCCGGTTTCCGATACTTTGGTCTGGGCTGTCTCGATCTGGGCCAGCTTTGTGGTGAGGTCTGCCGCGACCTTCGCGATGTACGGCTCGTCGACGATCTGCAGGTGATCCCCGCCGATGTAGACGACCTCGAGGTTCTTCACGTAGTCACCCCAACCACCATCTGCCTTGCGGGTCTTGAATGCAGGCTCGAGCGTCATCAGCTCGTCGTGGTACTTGTCGGCCATATAGAGCACGACGTCGCCGTCGTAGCTGCTGAACTCGGCCGTCTGGATGGCACGGTCGTCCAACCAGGACGTCCGCTGATGTTCGATGATGCCGCCGGGAATCTTCACACCGCTCATCTTGATCAAATCCATCAAGATCTGGATTTGGTCCTCGTCCGACTCAGTGGCGGCCAGAACGTCAAGCGGCAGCGGAACATCCAGGTTGTAGGTTCGCTTGGCGAACTTGCCGTAGCGCTCCCAACGCTTGCGCCGTTCCGCCTCGGTATCCGGCACGACCTCGCCGGCCATCACGGTGTCGAGCAACCCGACCACACGAACGTCGGCGCCCTGCTCGCGCAGCAACTTCGCGACCGCATACGACATCACGCCGCCGAACGACCAGCCACACAGCACGTACGGCCCGTCGCCCTGGATCTCACGCAGCAACGGAACGTAAGCAGCAGCGCGGGTTTCGAGTGAGCCCTCGACCCGCTCGAACCCGTACATCGGTGTGCCGGCGGGCAGGCGCTTGAGCAAAGGCTCGTACGTCACCGTCGAACCACCGGCAGCGTGGAAGACGAATACCGGTACGGCAGTGGAGCCTTCGGGACGGGCACGCAGAGTACGAACGAGCCCGTCGATCTTGCCGTCGTCCTCGAGGTACTGGCGAACGACGTCCGCAAGCTCTTCGATGGTGGTGGAATCGAGAACGTCGTCGAGAGTGATCTCGCCGCGCGCACGCTCGGAAAGCCGAGCCGCCAGCTTCTCGGCGACCTCGTCACCGACGATCGGCAGATCGTTGAAGATACCCTTGGCGGACTTCCCGGTGACGACGGCCCACGTCGCGAACGTCAAGCGCTCGGCCGCATCTCGCGGCGGAACGTCGGAGCCGGCGTCGTCGGCAGTTCCGGCACGCGAAGGATCAGCGGGCGCGGCAGCAGCCACAACGGGAGCAGTGGCAGGTAGTTCCACCGCCACCTCGGCGGGAGCAACGTCCTCGTCGGCAGCATCGGCCGCCAACTTCTCCGCGGCCTGCTTGTCGGCCATCGCTTGAACCTCTTCGCGATTGTCGATCGCGTAACGCAGGTACTTGTTGACCTCGTTGAGGCTCGCGTCCTTGACTGCCTGGAGCTGGAGCTGCGGAATGTCGAACTCGTACTCGACGCGGTTCTTGATGCGCATCGCCATGAGCGAGTCGAGACCCAGTTCGATGAGCGGAACCTCGGCCGGAAGATCTTCCGGCGAGTACCCCATCGACTCGGCCACAACGATCTTGAGGCGGTCGTCGAGGCTCTGCGAACCGTTCGGATCCCACTTGTCTCCGGCGTCTTCGACGACCTCGGCCAGGGTCTCCATCGGCGCACTGGTCTTGACCGGCGCACTGACGACCAGCTCGGGCAGCGGCTCACCGGACGTGACGACGGAGTCGAAGAGCAGACGGAACGTAGCGCCTTCACGAGCGTGCACCTGCACCGACGCTCCACCTGGATGCGGGTTGAGAGTTGTCGTCAACGTCGCAGCACCGGCCAGCTCACCGTGCGGAACCGCAGCGGTGAGAGCGACATCCGAGAGCACCTGTCCGGCAGCAGCGCTCACGAGCACTGCCAGGTCGGTGACCGCGGATGCGTCGACCTCCCACACGTGGCGGCCGTCGGGCAGGGCAACGTGCGAACCGGGAACGCGAGCCGAACCACCGGCACTGACACGAATGTCGAGCCAGTACGGCTTACGCAGGAACGCAGTACGCGGAACCGAAGCGAAATCGCCTGCGGGAAGTAAGGACTCGAGGTTCACGGCATGACCGTGCACGTACAGCTGCGCGAGAGCGGCAATCACACCCGCGGACTCGTCTTCCTTACGCTTGAGCGTCTGGATGAGTTCCATGTCGTGCAGACCCGAATCGAAAGCGGTGGCCGCCACCGACATCAGCGTCACCGGGTTGGGTGCAAGCTCGACAAAAGTGGTGTGGCCGTGGGCAACTGCACCGCGCACCGCATTGGTGAAGTACACACTGTGGCGAAGACCCTTGACCCAGTACGCCTCTTGGTGGATCGGCTCGTGACCGGGACGGTAGAAGGTGTCCTTGTCGACGGACGAGTAGACGCCGAGCTTCAACGTGGTCGGCTCGATACCGGCCAACTCCGCGGCGAGCTCGCCGAGCAACGGATCTACCTGCGAAGTATGGCTGGCGCCCTTGGTCTGCAGGACACGCGCCATCTTGCCGTCGGCCTCGGCGGCAGCGACGATCGCCTCGATGTCCGGCTGCGGTCCACCGATCACCGTATGCGTCGGAGCTGCGTAAACGCAGACCTCGAGCTTGGGGTAGGTGGGCAGCAGCGCCTCGATCTCGGATGCGCTGTACTCGAGCAGTGCCATCAGACGGATGTCGTCACCGACAAGTGCGCCCTCGGCCTCACCCATCAGCCGTGAACGTGAACAGATCACGCGGACAGCGTCTTCCAGGTTCAGACCGCCGGAAACGTACGCGGCAGCGGCTTCACCCATCGAGTGCGGAACCACGGCTTCGGCCTCGGCCCCGTGGTGGCGCAGCAACGCAGCCAAACCGACCTGGATGGCGAAAATTCCCACCTGTGCGGTCTCGACGTTGTACTCGATCGAATCGTCGAGGAACATCTCGACCATCGAGTAGCCTGCCTCGTCCTGGATCAGCGCGTCGACCTCGTCGACGGCTGCCTTGAAGGCCGAGTTCTCCGTGTAAAGCTGCTTGGCCATCTTGCGGTGCTGCGAGCCGAAGCCCGAGAACACCCACACCGCGCCCTTGGGCGACGGTGAGTCGGCCGAGAAGACGCCCTGGGCCGGCTTGCCCGCGGCGACAGCGCGCAACGAGCTGATGGCCTCGGACCGCGTCTTCGCCACAACAGCGGCGCGCGAGCGTCCGTGGTTGCGACGCGCGAGTGTGCGGGCGACGTCGGCGAGGGGCGTCTTGCTTCCCTCTTCGGTCTCGAGCCAGTCGGCCAGATCGGCGGCTGCGCGGCGACGACGCGAAGGCAGCGCGCCGGAAACGGCCAGCACAACCGTGATCTCGTCCTCTGCTGCCGGTTCATCCACAACCGGGGCATCCACAACTGGTTCCTCGACTACAGCGTCGGCAGGCACGTATTCCTTGACCACGACGTGCGCGTTGGTTCCGCCGAAACCGAAACCGGAAACACCGGCGACGGCCTTGCCGGTGTAACGCGGCCAGTCGGTGGCCTCGGGCGTCACCTGCAGGTGCGCCTTCTCGAAGTCGATGTGCGGGTTGGGGCCCAGGTAGTTGATCGTCGCGGGAATCTTGTTTTCCTGCATCGCCAGAACGACCTTGATCAGGCCGGCGGCGCCAGCAGCTGCTTCCAGGTGCCCGAAGTTGGTCTTCGCGCTGCCGAGCAGTGCCGGCTTGTCGTCGTCACGGCCACGACCGACGACCCGGCTGAGCGCGTCGGCCTCGATGGGATCACCGAGATCGGTACCCGTCCCGTGTGCCTCGATGTAGTCCACGGTGGTCGGCACGATGCCGGCGTCGCGGTACGCGAAACGCAACACGTCGGCCTGGGCATCGGGGTTGGGTGCGAGTAGACCGTTGGAACGGCCGTCCTGATTGATCGCGGATCCGGCGATCACCGCGAGGATCGAATCGCCGTCACGCTCGGCGTCTTCGAGACGCTTGAGCACAACGAGTCCACCACCCTCACTGCGAACGATGCCCTGAGCCTGTGCGGAGAAGGCACGCAGTTTGCCGTCGGGAGCGAGCATCCCGATCTGATCGAAACCGAGGGTTCCGGGAGGGGCCAGCAGCATGTTGACGCCACCGGCCAGTGCGATGTTGGAATCACCGCTGCGCAGCGAGCGCACAGCCTCGTGAACGGCAACCAGCGAAGACGAGCACGCGGTGTCCAGAGCGATGGACGGTCCACGGAAGTCGAAGAAGTACGAGACCCGGTTCGCGACGATGGCCGTCGACGTTCCGGTCAGTGCGTACGGATGCGCCGTCGTCGGATCATTGACAGCGAGCAACTGGTAATCGTTGGCGGAACTGCCGATGAAAACACCGACCTGCTTGCCCTTGAGCCCACTTGCCGGAATGCGCGCGTGCTCGAGGGCTTCCCACGCGAGTTCGAGTGCGAGGCGCTGCTGCGGATCGACGTTGACGACCTCGAGCGGAGACATCGCGAAGAACTCGGCGTCGAAGCCCTTGACGTCGTCGAGGTACCCGCCCTTGGTGTTGGCGTTCTCGACCGCGGCCTTGATGGCGGGGTCGGACATGAACTCGGCCCAGCGGTCCTCGGGGAGGTCGCTGATGCCGTCGCGTCCGGCCGCCAGCATTTCCCACATGTCCGAAGGCGTGTGCCCGGCACCGGGGAATCGTGTGGACAGACCGACGATGGCGATGTCGTGAGCGTCCGTCGCGGCGCCTGAGACGTAGTACGACGCGTCGATGGTCTCCTCCGGCGCCTCGGGCTCACCTTCGATGATCCGAGTCGCCAGCGAAGCGATGGTGGGGTGTTGATAGGCAACCGTGGCGGTCAGCGTGACGCCGAGCAGATCCTCGATGTCGCCGCTCAGCGCAACTGCGTCGCGCGAGGCGAGTCCGAACTCGTCCATCGGGCGGTCGTCCGTGATCGTCGACACCGGCTGACCGGTCGCGTCGGCGATCCAGTTGCGAAGCCACTCACGCAACTGCGCGACGCTCATCTCGCTCACAACGTCTTTGCTCTGCGCACCATCTTGTTCAACCATCAACTCACCAAGCCACCGATCATGAAGGGACTGCTCCTCAAACGCTATCGGGGAATGCGGTCTGCTGATAGCCGCCTCGCAACGTTCCCTCGATATAGCTCGCTTTACACGCGCGGCGAGCGATCTTGCCGCTGGACGTACGCGGAATCGAACCGGCAGGAACGAGCAGGATGTCTCGGGCCGTAACGCCGTGACGGGAAGAAATCGCCGCACGCACGGTATCCGCGATCGGCTGCGGATCCGCCTTGCCTGCACCGGGAGCACGCTCGGCCACGATGACCAACTGCTCCGAGGAATCGTCGTCGTCGAACTTCAGACCCGAATGCGTGTTGGAGAACACGACAGAAGGCAACTGATTGGCCGGCACGGCAAACGCAGCGATGAATCCGGGACGCAGAGCGGGGCTGGCTTCCTGAGCCGAAGACTCGAGGTCCTGCGGGTAATGATTGCGGCCGTCGACGATCACGAGGTCCTTGACGCGCCCGGTGATGTAAAGCTCACCGTCGACGTAAACACCGAAGTCGCCGGTGCGCATCCAGTTGGCATCCGCCGGTGTGCCCTCGGTGTGGCTGTCTTCGCTCAACCGATTGTCCAGCTTGTTGTGGAAGGTCTCGGCCGTCTCGTCGGGGCGTCCCCAGTAGCCGATGCCGATGTTCTCGCCGTGCAACCAGATCTCGCCGACGTGATTGTCGGGGACCTCGGTCAGCGTCTCGGGATCGACGATCGCCGCCCACTGACTGCGCGAGACGTACCCACAGGAGACCTGTGCGATGGCGTTCTCGGAGTACTGATCGACGATGACCATGCGGCCCTTGTTGAGTTCCGTGCGGTCGACGTAGATGACCTTGGCCTCGTCGGAATGCTTGGTCGAGGAGACGAAGAGCGTCGCTTCGGCCATGCCGTACGACGGCTTGATCGCAGTCTTTGGCAGACCGTACTGAGCAAAAGCCTCGTTGAACTTGCGCATCGACGACGTCGTGACCGGCTCACTGCCGTTGATCAGTCCGATGACGTTGCTCAGGTCGAGGGTCTCGCCGTCCTTCGGCAAACCGCGCGCGGCAGCATGCTCGAACGCGAAGTTGGGAGCAGCAGCAAAGGTGCCGGCGCCGTCGGAAACCGCAGCCAGTTCCTTGATCCACCGGTACGGACGCTGTACGAACGCACGCGGGCTCATGATGGTGATGTACTTGCCGCCGAGGGCAGGCAGGATGACCGTCAGCAGGCCCATGTCGTGGAACAGCGGCAGCCACGTGACGCCGCGTGAGTCCTCGTTGAGCTCGATGGAGTCGACCATCTGGAGCGCGTTCGTTCCCACAGCGCGGTGGGTGATCTCCACACCGGCGGGAACTCGGGTCGAACCGGAGGTGTACTGCAGGTAAGCGATGTCGTCGAGCTCGATGTCGGGGCGAACCCACGTTTCACCGACAGTGTCGGGAATCGCGTCGACGGCAATGATGCGCGGACGCTCGGCAGCGGGAAGCGAGCGGAACAACTGACGAACGCCGGCTGCCGACGATGCGGCAGTCAGAATCGCGGTCGGCTTGCAGTCACCGAGAACAGCGTGGAGACGATCGGTGTGACCGGGCTCGTCCGGATCGAAGAGCGGCACCGCGATGGAACCGGCCTGAATGGCCGCGAAGAACGAGATGACGTAGTCGAGCCCCTGCGGAGCAAGAATCGCAACGCGGTCGCCACGCTTGGTGACCTGCTGCAGACGGGCTGCAACAGCCCGCAGACGCACGCCGAACTGCTCCCAGGTCAGCTCCAGGGCTTCACCGTCACGCTCGCGTGAGTAATCGATGTACCGATACGCGAGCTCGTCCGCGTTGACACGCGAGTGTTGCTCGACGTAGTCGACCAGCGTGAAGCCTGGTTGCAGGCGGATCTGGCCCTTCTCGTCGAGAAAGCCATCGAACAGCGCGTTCATTCCATCTCCTCCGAAGCGATCACACAAGCACTGTCTTTCATGCTTGCGCCCCAGACTTCCTTCGCTCTCTCGGGTCCATCTTCGATCAATCGAATCGCACTTTGTGCGCAACTCACCTGAATCACTTCATCGATCCCAAACCATCGATATGTTACAGATTCGCATCGTCCGTATTCTCCGGCCTACTCGCCCGCCAGTAACGGGATGATCGGGGCGAACGCTTCCATCTGCGTCGGGAAGACCCCGACGTACGACATCGACGTCTTCTCACGGACCAGTCGAATCTGGTCTGCGATTTCCTCGAAAGTGCCCACAGCCAGGTAGGGAGAGTTCAACAGCTCCTCCACGCTCAGCTTACGATCCACTTCGATGTTCGGCGGAAAACCTTGGTCCAGAGCGGCGATTGCCATCTCGGCAGCCTGCTCTCGATCGTCGGTGATCATGATCATGGTGATGGTCCAGTTGAGTTCGATCTCATCGAAACGCTCGCCGGCAGCTTCGCGGATCCGCTCGACACGTTCGATGGTCTTTTCCATCGTGATTCCGGAGAGCAGAAGTCGCCCGTCACGGTTGGTCGGTGTGGCGACCGAGATGATGTCCGCGTACTTCGCCGCGAGAGCGAGCATCTTCGGTCCGCCGCCGCCCACGATGATCGGCGGCCGCGGGCCCTGCCGTGGTCGTGGGCTGCCCTTGAGCCCGCGCACCTGATAGTGCTTGCCTTCGAAAGTGCATTCCTGTCCGCGCAGCAGAACGTCGAGAATCTGCAGGGACTCCTCGAGCTTCTCGATGCGAACGCCCGGGCTTTCGTAGGCGATGCCGCCCTTGTCGAACTCTTCCTTCATCCAGCCTGCGCCGATTCCGAGTTCGAGTCGACCGCCGGACAGTACGTCGATGGTCGCCGCGTCCTTCGCCAGCACAGCAGGATGTCGGAAGCCGTTGGCCAACACGGCGGTGCCGAGACGAATCTTGTCCGTGGCCACCGCGAGCGCTCCGAGAGCGGCGATCGGGCCGACCTGATTACCCAGGTGGTCCGGAATCATGAACGAGTCGTAACCGAGTTCCTCGGCCTTTTGCGCAAGCTTGACGAAGCGTCGCGCACCACCCTCTTCGGCGTTGCCCTCGCCACCGGCCGCAAACCGAAATTTGCGTCGGGCATCGCTGCCGTGGGTGGAACTCATATATCGATCTCCTGTGATGGACACGTACGTCGTACTCGGACTACAAACTCGGACAAACCGAACCTACTCGCCAGTCACTTACGTGACAGCACTGTAGAGGAAGCCCCCGGACCGTGCAGCACTCTACCGGGACCAAACGAGCAGATTACCCGCGAGCGAACTCCCGAGACGCCCGATTGTGACGAATCAACAGTGCGGCGGCGTCTCAACTGTGGGGCGGCGTCGGCGCGGCGTCGATCTTCTCCGCAGCCCACTGTGCCATCCACTGGGTGGCCGTCGTGCCGTTCGGATCGACCTGGAAGGAGTTGTACATCGCGTGCACAGGGTTGTTGTAGTACTCGAGCAGTCGCGGCGCCGAACTCAGCCAGTTGGTCGGGTTGAGAGCGGCGGCCGGAGCGTCACAGATACCGTCGCTGGGCGCGCAGATCTGATAGGTCCGGTCGTTGAGGTCACCGAAACCGCCAGGCCTCGGGCCGGTCATCGTGAGACCGGGAAGCTTCAGCCCGTTCAGCGACAGCTCGGCGCCGACACCGGCAACGCTTGGGCCAACGGTGTTCCCGAACGCCGGATCGCGCCGACCGTCGGCGATCAGGCCGACGCCCAGAACCAGATCGGCTGGCACCGCGCCGCTGCCGTCGCCGATACTCGCTGCGACGTCACCCGCGATCACCGCACCCTGGGAGAATCCGGTCAGGACGTAGCTCGTGAGCGGGCACTCGGCGTGCCGCTTCATCAGAAAGTCGTTAGTGGCAGCAGTTCCCGCGGCCCGACTGTTGTTGTAGGACTGCTGTCCGTCCGGCGGGATCGCAACCGGATTCGAAAACTGTGCGACGTACGGAACGGTGTAGACGTCGGCCCGTGAAGTATCGAACTTCTCCTGCAGAGGGCGGGTCACGTTCAGCATCAACGACGCCGGATTGGCCGTCGGGTTGTACGGGTCGTCGGTAGCGCTCGACTCCCACGTACCCGGTATGGCTACTACCTGGACATCGGGGCAACTGGCCGGCTGAGTCACCGGCGGCTCCGGGCTCGGCGGGATCGGAGTCGGCGAGGGCACCCGCCCGGCCAGGATGTACCAACCGCCGATCACGACCGCTGCGACCACAAGAATGATCAGCAGCGGGATCAGGCACCCACGACGCTTTCCAGACCTCGCCATTTCCCGCTCCTACTTGCAGTAGGTGGCGTTGGCGACGTCGATGTAGATCTGAGCGTTCGCACCTGCCTGATCGGGAGTGATCTGCTTGCCTTCCGCCGACGCTTCCTGGCCGACGAAGGCGGTCACGAAGGTCAGGACCTCGTCGTCGGTCTGAGGACCGGCAGCGCAGATGTAATTGGCCGTGTTGACGGCGATGCTTCCGTCACCGGCCGGGGTGATGCCCTTCGCCTTCAGCCCGTCCAGGAACTTCTGCGCCTCGGGGCTGACCTCGACGACTGTGGGCCCCGGGAAGCCTTCGATGCTCTGCGGCTGCTCCGGCGGCGCGGTGGCCGCGGCTCCTGGACTGGTGGGCGCAGCCGAAGCCGTCGTGGTCGCCGAGGCGGACGCGGACGCCGATCCGCTCGAGGACGAAGCCGCAGCGGACGTCGTGGTGACCGGATTGGAGGTTGCAGTGGAGTCGTCACTACCGCACGCGACAAGTGCGCCACCGGTGGCGAGCGCCAGGGCGCCGACCGCGATCGCGCGTGCACAAGTGTTTCGGTTACCCGAGAAAAGCGACATCAATGTCCGTCCTTGCCTTCAGTCGAAAGTCCATCAACAGGTTACGCAACGCACGCGGGCGGGCACCGATCCGTGATCGGGCCCGCCCGTCGTGCACCACTGTGAGTTAGTGAACTTCTGTCTTGTCACCGATCACCGTGATGTAGCCGAACTGGAAGTTCTGCTGGACACCACCGGGAATGTCGAATTTGTCACTGATCGGGAATCCGAGTCGTCCACCTTCGTAACCGACACTCTTCCAACCGTCGAAGAGCGGGCCGTTCTCGACGGACCAAGCACCGCTGCCGGGGCTCCAGTAGATGTTGCCGCCCTCGAACTCGGTGAAGCGTCCGTTGTCCTTGATCGGAACCTCGTTCGACTTCGGGAATCCGAGCCAGCCGTTTTCCCAGCCGAGTTCGCCGTACTTGCCCATGATCATTCCGAGAACCGCGTGAGTTCCGTTGGCGCTGCTGTACATCGCGCCGATCTCGAATCCCTGGACCTTGCCTGGCTTGCCGGGGGTCGCGATCTCGTCTGCGGTCGGGTAGCCGAGCGGGCCACCTTCCCATCCCTGTGCGGACCACTCGGCGAGGATGTCGCCGCTGACGGGGTGAGCGCCGGTCTGCGGGGTCCAGTAGACGGAGCCGTTCTGGAAGTGGTTGAAGCGTCCGCGTCCGTCGGGCGTACCGAGTTCGGGAGTACGCGGGAAGCCGAGCGGGCCCGCCGCTGCTCCGGTGTTCATGTACGCGCCGGCGATACGGCCGGCGACAGGCTGAGCACCCGTTCCACTGGTGAAGTAGATGCGACCGTTGCGGAAGTCCTGAGCCAGGCCACCCGCGACGCTGTACTCGGGCGTGATGCAGTCGCCGATCCAACCGTTGGCTGCAGCCGTCGCACCGAT
Source organism: Rhodococcus sp. GB-02 (assembly GCF_053470465.1). Taxonomy (NCBI): domain Bacteria; kingdom Bacillati; phylum Actinomycetota; class Actinomycetes; order Mycobacteriales; family Nocardiaceae; genus Rhodococcus; species Rhodococcus sp. GB-02. Next base: position 569,273 of record NZ_JBPUKE010000001.1, on the reverse strand, counting down.
CTCACCCGACGTGCCGCAAGCCGGCTTCTCGACCTCGACGCCGATAGCGTTGGCCAACTGCGGCCACAGCTGATGGAGCTCGAACTGCCAGTACGGCCACGAGTGGGTACCGGACGGGCGGTAGTTGACCTGCGCGGGGATTCCCAGCTGGTTCAGCTTGGTCGCGAAGGTCTGCGAGGTCAGGCGAGCGAGGATCTCGAGGCCCATGCCTGCGTAGTTTGTGCTCACGCCGGGAATTCCCGACGGCTGGTCGTACGGGCCTGTCGTACCGCTACCACTCGAGACGTACAGGCTGACGCCCTTGAGCTTCTCGGCGAGCGCGTACGGATCGTGTGCAGCCCACTGCGCGTTGGACGGCGGTCCCCACATCGCGGCGGAGTTGTATCCACCGGCGTCGGTCATCGCGAACTGGATTGCCTGAGGCATGCCGAGCGAAGTGGTGGTGAGGATGCCGGACAGCGAAGCCGCGAACTTGAAGAAGCCTGGGTTACGCGCCGTGAGGAACATCGCGGACGTTCCGCCCATCGACAGTCCGACGACTCCGCGCGTCTGCGTGGTGCGCCAGTCCTTTTCGAGGATGGAGGGCAGTTCCTTGGTCAGGAACGTCTCCCACTGGTAGTTCTTGCCGTTGTCGGGCTGGAGCCAGTCGGAGTAGAAGCTGGATTGACCGCCGACGGGAAGAATGACGTTGACGTTCTTGTCGGCGTAGAAGGACTCTGCGTCGGTTTCGTAGGTCCAGGCGTTCTCGTTGTCGGTCGCGCGAAGACCGTCGAGCATCCAGACCGAGGGGAAGCTGGCCGAAGGATTGACGTTCCAATCCCGGGCCAAGAGGATCTGCACCTGAATCGGGGTGCCCATCGCGGGAGAGTTCACCCACAGTGCGACGCGACGCTCACTGAGCCAGTCGACCTTCGTGACCGCTGCTCCGGTGGGGTTCTGGGTCACGGCCGGTGCGGCCTGAGCAGGTGCCGGCGCGGCTGCCGCGGTTCCGGCAGTCGTCAAGCCCGCGGCGATCGGCAAAACCAGCATCGCTGCCAGTGCGCCGACGACCTTTGTCCGGAAGGTTGCCCGGGACCGGCGACGGTCCTCCCTGGCAAGGCCTACTCGCATGAGCTCACTCTCTTTCCTTACGTTCGGTCCGCGCGTCGATCGTGGAGCCGCCTGAGCAGCCAGACCCCCGTTGAAACTATTTCTACACGCAAACGATCCCTGCTTGGGGTAGCCGCGCTGTTACTGGTGGTGCAATTGTTACTGACATCTGGCGCTCGTGCAGCACCTGAATACACCAGTGCCGTCCCGGTTCTCCTTCGAGGAGTCCGGAACGGCACTGGTGAAGTGACTAGGTCACGGGATCGCGCACGATCACCAAGCGTTCATGGTGTCGAGGATCTGGCCGCGAGCCTTCCACAGCTCTGCCGACCAGTACGGCCACGAGTGCGTGCCGTTGGACGGGAAGCTGTAGGTGGCCGGGATACCCAGCGAGTTCATGCGGATCTGGAATGCACGGGTGTTGACCAGGGCGAGAGCTTCGAGGCCCATGCCGTTAGCCGTGTTGTAGTAGTCGATCGGTGCGCGCGGGTGGTCGTATTCACCGGGCAGGCCGCTTGCCGACGAGATGTACATCGACAGGCCCTGCAGACGCGGGGCGAAGACGAACGGGTCGTTTCGCAGCCAGGACGGGCTCCACGGCGGTCCCCACATGGAGTCGACGTTGAAGCGACCGGCATCGAGCATTGCGACGCGGATTGCCTCGCGCATACCGGGAGCCGAGATGTTCAGGTAGCCCGACAGCGAGCCGGCGAACTTGAACTGGTCTCGGTGGTAAGCAGCCAGCGTCAGAGCAGCGCTGCCACCCATCGAGAGGCCGAGGACCGCGTTGTTGGTGGGCGAAACGCCGTAGTTCGCGAGGAAGTTGGGGAGTTCCTGCGTGAGGAATGTTTCCCACTTGTACGTGATCTGCTGGCCGTTGAAGTTCGACGGTGCATACCAGTCGCTGTAGAAGCTGGACTCGCCACCGACGGGCATCACGAGGGTGATGTTGTCGTTGCGGTACTGGTCCATCGCATTGGTCTCGAAGCTCCACGCGTTGGCGTCGTTACGCGCACGCAGACCGTCGAGGAGGTAGAGGGCAGCGTTTCCGCCGCGAGCGGCCCACTGGACCTGGACCTTGATGTTGCCCATCGAGGAGGGCACCCACAGCTCGTCGTATCCGCCCGACTGGACGGTGCGGCTGGGAGCAGTGTGCGCGGGCGCAGCAGAGGCGACAGCACTACCGGCAACACCTGCAGCAAGGGGAAGCACAAGTGCTGCGGCACCGATGGCCAACGCTCGGTGCTTGAGGCGCTGGGTCAGCCTCTTTCTGGCAAAACGCATGGATACTGCTCTCTCTCTTCGTCTGCGGCACCCACTCGGTGAGTGGTTCCGGCGGATTCCGTCGGGGAACAGGCTTTTCTGCCAGCCCGAACAAGTTCAGGTCGGCAGCGGACCTCTTCCAAGTCACACTGCGCTCGCTGGACTTTATGTCACAGGTTCAGCTGTGACAAATAGACAGATCGTTACGTCCCAGTCCGCGAGCGACACCGTCGTCACCCCTGGGGGCGATTCAGGTTAGGTGAATCGTCTTCGAGTACATCGTGGCCAATCGATTCGGTGTTACTGAATCGAAATATTCAAACCCTCAACCGTCGGTGATGCTGATCACATCACCTGGGTGGCTCTGGCGACACGAGCCCGCAGCGTTCCAATTCGTAGGCCGGAACCCGGTCGAATCGGTACTTCGCGAAGTCGAATGCCTGCTGGAAGTTCTGTTTGAATCTGGCCCAGGTCAGCTCGGAGCGGTACGACGTCAGCAGCTCCTGCGTTTCCGGGCAGGTGATGGCCAGCTTCGCGTCCGCAACCCAGTCCTCGTCGAGGAAGAACGGCAGCCACGGGCGAACGTCGATCATTCCCGTGTCCGCGACCACCCAGTCCGGATAGAGATTCTTGTCGTGCCCGATCCGGCCGTCCTCGAGTCGCTCGGTGTGAGCTGCCAGCGGGTACGCCAGGCCCATCTGATCGAGCACCCGGACGTCGAGGCCGACGTTCATGCTCGTCATTCCGAGGTTGAGGAAGAAGACGACGTGCTCGGCCGGCTCTGCGAGCGGTCCGGGCGGCGGGACGACGAACCAGGAGTCGTAGCTCGCCGACGGCAGCAGCAGCCCACCCTCCGGGGTCCGCGCAATGGTCTCGACCATGGCACGCATCCGCGGATAGTCGAGGTAGTCCTCAGCGAGGATCGGGTGCTTGTGACCGGTGTTGAGTGCGTAGAACGCGCGCTCGTCGACGATTCCCGAGCGTCCCACCACGGAGCCTTCCGGCATCCCCGTCGTGTTGGCGGCGAAGAAAGCCCAGATGATCGTGCCGATCCACAGCACCGCTGAGACACCGAAGATTGCGGTGTCTCGGTTGCTGCCGAACGCTGACCTGGCAGGTACCCGCAACGGAATGACCGCGACCGGGATGAGCAGGCAGAATAGCACCGGCAACAGGACGCGGCCGTGCATGAAGTCGCCGCCGACGCGCAGCGAGTAGATCCCGAGGATCAGCCCACTGCCGAGAATGAAGGTGACAACCGCCCGCGGGGTGCGCAGGAACTGCTGAAAGCGCTGCCACAGCGGGCGTGCCGGTTGATCGGTGGCGGTGACTGGTGCGTCCGCTCGGCTTCGCCACACGAGCAGCAGCGCACCGATGAGCAGGAACAGCAACGGCAACCAGAGCAGGTAGGGCCCGACGAGGTTCCACAGGTACGCAAAACCCTGCGCCCACTTCGCGCCACCGGCGTCCTTCGACACCGCGGTGTTCGGGTACGGCAAGGCGTAATAGCCCATTCGCCAGATCTGATAGCCCACCGGGACAAGTCCCGCGACGACCACGATCAGTGTGCGAATCTTCCAGGTCAGGCCGGCGGAGAGAACGATCATCATCAACGCGGCAGCACCGGGAATCGCCATCTCGGGTCGAACCAGTGGTCCGAGGCCGGCCACGAACGAGAGAGTCAGGATTGACGCTGTGGACGGCGTCGACGCCTGCGCCCACCGAACGAGCAATAGCCACAGGAGCGCGATCCAGAAGATCACCAGGCACGTTTCGAGCCCGGACGTGGCGAAATCTCTCGCAGGCGGAACAGCGATGTAGACGAGAACACCTGCCGGAACCAGCAGGATCGTTCCGCCCGCCGACCGCCGCACGCCGCGGTACAAACGACCGGTGCCGAGCATCGCCAACACGACAGCAGCAGTCGAGAGTACGAGCGCGATCGTCAGGACGACGTATTCGAGGCGGATCTGCGTGAGCCAGCTGAATGCGTAGACGATGTACGTCCACGCGGTACTCGTGTTCGCCTCGACACGTTCACCCGCATTGAAGACCGGGCCGTTCCCCGCCAGCAGATTGCGGACGGTTCGCAAGACGATGAGTCCGTCGTCGGCGATCCAGCGACGCTCCCACGCGCCCCAGAACATGAGGGCAGCAGCAAGCACCACCCCGCCGAGAAAAACTCCTCGACTGAGGGTGGTGCGGTTCGCCGCAGTGTCGACGTGCGGGTCGGCCTCGGTGCGTGGCTCAGACGAGGTAGACAGCGACACCCACTACTCCGATCCACGCAATCGCGAGGAGTTGCAACACCCGGTCACCGAGCGCGATCTCCTCAGGCTCTCCGGCTTCGCCGCCGTCGACGTCCACCGCGTATCGCAGCACCGCGATGGTGAACGGCACCATCGAGATGGCGTACCAGTTGGTGCCCTTGATGGCGTCCTGTTGGAACGCCCACAGTCCGTAGCAGAGGACCAGCGTCGTCGCTGCCATCGTCCACACGAAACGCAGGTACGTCATCGTGTAGCTCTCGAGGGACTTACGGATCTTCGCGCCGGTCTTCTCGGCCAACTGCAGTTCGGCGTAACGCTTGCCTGCGGCCATGAAGAGCGAACCGAAAGCCATCATCAGCAGGAACCACTGCGAGAGATCGATCTCGGCGGCAACGCCACCGGCGATCGCCCGAAGCAGGAAGCCGGACGAGACGATGCAAATGTCGATGACGGCCTGATGCTTGAGGCCGAAGCAGTACGCGAGCTGGATGACGATGTACACGCCCATGACCACGGCGAGTTGCCAGTTGGCCAGGAAGGACAGGCCGATCGCAGCGGACAGCAGTACGACTGCCATGCCGTAGGCGATGTTGACGGGCAGAACTCCGGCCGCGATGGGACGGAATCGCTTCGTGGGGTGAGCACGGTCGGCTTCGACGTCCATCGCGTCATTGACGAGGTAGATGCCCGATGCCGCCATGCAGAACACGACGAACGCCAGCGCGACGGGCAGGAGCACGTCGCCTTCGGTGGCGGTTCCGGCCGCGATGGGCGCTGCCAGCACAAGGACGTTCTTGACCCACTGACGTGGGCGAAGCGCCTTGACGATGCCGGCGGGCAGGGACTTCGGGGGTCCGCTGACCGTAGCCGGTTCCTCGCTCATTTATCTCCACATTTCTGTTCGGCTCTGGCTTCTTCGACCCGGCGAACTACCGCCGCGGATGCGGCTCCCAGTGCCGCTCCGGCGAGTACGTCGGTCGGGTAGTGAACTCCCAGGACCAGACGCGAGAGCATCATCGGGGGCACCAGCAACGCCGGTAAGGGTAGCCCGGTGAGTCGACCGATCAGCACAGCCGCCGCCGTCGTCGACGTCGCGTGTGACGACGGGAAGCTGAGCTTGCTCGGCGTCGAGACGTTGACCTGCACCGACGGATCCGAAGGTCGCTTGCGCCTGACAACTCGTTTGATCACCACGGAGGCGGCGTGTGCACCGAACGCTCCGACGGCCGCTCCGGCCCATTCGCGTCGACGCGGCTTGTCCACGGCGGCTCCGACGGCTGCGATCGCGATCCACCCGAGGGAGTGCTCACCGAAGTGCGACATGCCGCGGGCGACCTTCACGGCTCCCGGCAACTGCCCGACGGTCGATTGAATTCCGGCCAGAATCCGTACTTCAGGAGATGCCGAAGACACGTTCCCACCTTTCCGTGCTGGTCAGTGAAGGAACGGCGTCCTGGTACTGCTTCTTGAGCTCAGGGAAACGCGCGGCGAGTTCGCGGCGCAACCGTGTGGCTTCCTTGAGGAGTTCGAGTGCAAGCTTCGGGTTTCGCTTGCGGTAGACGACGCCGCGACCGTCAGCCGTGGTGACGGTGACACCGTCGACCTGTGAGAGCAGGAACCAACGGGCGTCGATGGTCGGCACGTTGAGCTGAGGGCGCTCGAGGTGTTCCGGCTTGGCCGGCTTCACGTTGTGCACTCCGGCCTTGAGGACCCGGGTGATCTTCGCGACGGTCGACAACGGCAGGCTCACGTCCCCGACATCCGCACCCGAGGGCAGCGGAAGCGCAGTCGACGACGGCAGTACGACGGCGTCGGAGAATTCCTTGCGCTGGGCGTGGACCTCACCGAGTGCTGTCGGCAGCATGTTCGCGACGTGCTCGGGTCCGGCGAGGAAGTCCGCGATGGCCTTGTTCTGGATCGCGACGGTGGAGTACTCGAGGCACAGCAGGTGCTTCAGGGTTGCTTTCACCGTGTTGACGACGAGGCCGCGGCCCTTGCCCGGCATGTGGAGCGCGGCCACCACCAGACGGTTGCGGAGGTGGAAGTACGCCTGCCAGTCGATGGCGTCGTCCTTGTCACTCCATGCCATGTGCCAGATCGCGGCACCGGGCAACGTGACGGTCGGATATCCGGCTTTCTTTGCGCGCAAACCGTATTCGCAGTCGTCCCACTTGATGAACAGCGGGAGAGGCTGCTTGAGCTCTTCCGCGACCTGACGCGGGATCATGCACATCCACCAGCCATTGAAGTCGACGTCGATGCGGCGGTGCAGGAGCTTCGATTCGCGCAGCGGTTTCTTCGAGAAGTCGTGGTCGTATTCGACGTTCGGCGCCGCGGACCACATGAAGGTGCCGCGGTTGACCACTTCACCCATCACGTGGAGGTGGCTGCGTTCCTGCAGGTTGAGCATCTGCCCACCCACCAGCATCGGCGACTTCGCGAAACGTGAGAACGAAAGCGCACGCAGAATCGAGTCGGGTTCGATCTCGATGTCGTCGTCCATGAACAGAATGTGCTGACACTGCGTGGTCTTGAGTGCCTCGTACATGATTCGGCTGTATCCGCCCGAACCGCCGAGGTTGCCCTGATCGTGAATGGCGAGCCGATCACCGAGCGCTGCAGCAGCTTCGGCGAATCCGGGTTCGTCACGCACCTTGCGGGTGCCCTGATCCGGCATGATGACGGCCTTGATCACGTCCGACACCAGCGGATCCGAAGCCAGTGCAGCAAGCGCCTTGACCGCGTCCGTCGGACGGTTGAACGTCGGAATGCCAACGGCGACAGTCGCTTCGCCGGGTGCTTCGACGGGCGCGTACCAGCCACCGCTCTCGACGACCACGGCCGTATCGGTGGTGATGTCGAACCAGATCCAGCCACCGTCCTCGAACGGCGCCAGTTCCACCTCGAACTCGAGCGCGGCATCGCCGTCGGCAAATTCCTTGCCTTCCACGTGAATTCGCGAGGAATCCGCCTTGGAACGGTAGATGTCGACGCGGCCGTGTCCGGACAGTTCCAGACGCAGGACCACAGATTTCAGAATGGACCAGCGCCGCCAGTAGCTGGCGGGGAACGCGTTGAAGTAGGTGGCGAACGAGACCTCGGTCTCGGCGCCTAGCGCTACCGACGTGCGCGAGGTGGAGTGCGCCCGCCGACTGTTGGACCAGGACTCTTCCAAGTACAACGTGCGGACGTCGAGCGGCTCACCGGCGCGGGGCAGGATGATCCGCTGGAGCAGGGACTTACCGAGGTAAGTCACTTCGTCGCCGCTGACGGCATCTTCGCCTTCGAGTAGATGACGTGCGTTCATTCGCTCTCCCCTGCCAATTCCGCACCCGATTCGAGATGCGGGCGCAGGGTGTTCTCGAACATGGTCAGCGCGCTGGCGATTGCCATGTGCATGTCCAGGTACTGGTAGGTGCCGAGGCGCCCACCGAAGAGGACCTTGTTCTCCGCGGTCTCCTTCTTGGCGCGTGAGCGGTACGCGGAGAGCTTCTCGCGATCCTCGGGAGTGTTGATCGGGTAGTACGGCTCGTCCGTCGACTCGGCGGCACGTGAGAACTCACGCATGATGACGGTCTTGTCGGTCGGGTACTCGCGCTCCGGATGGAAGTGACGGAACTCGTGGATGCGGGTGAACGGGACGTCCGCGTCGTTGTAGTTCATGACGGGGGTGCCCTGGAAGTCTCCGGTGGGCAGAACCTCGGTCTCGAAGTCGAGGGTGCGCCATCCGAGCGAACCTTCGGAGTAGTCGAAGTAGCGGTCGAGGGGGCCCGTGTAGATGACAGGTGCGTCAGGGCTGGCGGTGCGCAGTTCGTCGCGGACGTCGAAGTAATCGGTGTCGAGGCGGACCTCGATCTTCGGATCCTTAGCCATGTTCTCGAGCCACGCCGTGTAGCCGTCGACGGGTAGGCCCTCGTAGGTGTCGTTGAAGTAGCGGTTGTCGAAGTTGTAGCGGACGGGCAGGCGGCTGATGTTCGCCGCGGGCAGCTCGGTGGGGTCGGTCTGCCACTGCTTTGCGGTGTAGTCACGCACAAATGCTTCGTAGAGTGGGCGCCCGATCAGGGAGATCGCCTTCTCTTCGAGGTTGGAGGCATCCTTAGAGTCGATCTCGCTGGACTGCTCGGCGATGAGGGCGCGAGCTTCTTCGGGCGTGAAGTACCGACCGAAGAACTGCGACACGAGGCCGAGTCCCATCGGGAACTGGTACGCCTGCCCCTTGTGCAGCGCGAACACGCGGTGCTGGTAGCTCGTGAACTCCGTGAACTGGGTGACGTAGTCCCAGACCTTCTTGTTCGAGGTGTGGAACAGGTGGGCACCGTACTTGTGGACCTCGATGCCGGTCTCCGGCTCTGCCTCCGAGTATGCGTTCCCCCCCAGGTGGTGACGGCGATCCAGCACCAGCACGCGCTTACCCAGTTGGGTAGCGGCACGCTCGGCGATGGTCAGCCCGAAGAATCCCGAACCGACGACGATCAGGTCGTACTGGGCACGGGCGGTCTCTGAATTTGCAGCGGTCACGATGAACCAGGGTATCGGACCTGTTCGGAAGCCGAGGGTTGGATGCGTCACCAGGGCCGATGCGGCAAGTCAGGACGCTGCGGGACCAATCAGACCCGCCGCACTCGGCACACCCGCCGTATCGAAACCGATGGTGATCGGTTCGTCGACCGGAAAGTGCGCGGGAAGTAGAAGGAGTCCCTCCGACGCGCAGCGTTCGAGAAGTGCGCGGCGAGTGACCCTGGCGATGTCGGGGTCAGCGTCACCGCCCTGGCTGAGGTCCGGGTACAGAAACTGAATCGGATGGTGGATCACGTCGCCGGAGATGACGGCGCCACCGTCAGCAGTGCGAATCTCGATCACGATGTGGCCCGGTGTGTGACCGGGCGCGCTGCGCACGACGACGCTTGTGCCTGCCGATGCGGCCAGGACGTGACCGTCGCCGACCGCCGCCCACTTCGCCCCGTCCAGAACGGGACGGACGCTGTCCTCGAAGGTCTGCGCGAGATCCGAGACCACTCCTTCGTGTGGGCCGTCGGCGGCGAGTTGTTCGAGCGCAGTCAGTTCGGTGCGGTCGAAAATGTAGGTCGCGAGGGGAAAGGTGGGCCGCCAGGTTTCGGCGTCGAGGTTGGTGTTCCAACCACAGTGATCGGGGTGCAGATGTGTGCTGACCACCATATCGACGTCGTCCACGGCGACGCCGGTGGCCGTGAAGCGTGAGAGGTAGTCGGTACCGAACATGTGGTGCGGCAAGAGGTTCGGTCGGTGCTTGCTGTTGCCGTTGCCGGTGTCGACGACGATGGCCTTACCGCCGATCTCCACCAGGTAGGTGTGGATGGCAAGTACGAGGTCGCCGCTTTCCGCCTCGAAGAACTCCGGTGTCAGCCGTGCCGACGCTTCCTCGATCTCCGTCTCACCCGCGTGCGGAAAAAGCTCTCGCGGTGGAAACGGCCAATGGGCCAGTTCGGTCAGTTGTGTGACGCGCGCCGATCCGACGTCGATGGTGAAGCTCATCAGTGTTTGCCTTCCGAACAGCTCGATACCACTTGTAGGCACACAAAGGGCACCCACCGAAATGCTCGGTGGGTGCCCGGTCGGTGTCAATGGTTTTCGACGCCGGTGATCAAAGACTCTTCGCGATGATGCCCTTCATCACTTCGTTGGCACCGGCGTAGATCTTCTGCACGCGGGAGTCCTCGTACATGCGCGCGATCGGGTATTCACGCATGTAGCCGTACCCGCCGTAAAGCTGCACGCACCGGTCGACGACGGCGCATTGCTGCTCGGTGAGCCAGTACTTGACCATGGCGGCGTCGGCGCCGTCCAGCTCGCCGTTGAGGTGATCCTCGATGCAATTGTCGAGGAACACGCGACAGGTGCGTGCGATCGTCTGGCACTCGGCGAGCTCGAAGGCGGTGTTCTGGAACTCGAAGAGGCTGTGCCCGAACGCTTGACGCGCCTTGGTGTACGCGACGGTCTCCTCGACTGCACGCTCGATGGTGCCGATGGCCTGCGCGCCGATGATGAGGCGTTCCTGCACCAGTTGCGCCATCAGCTGACCGAAGCCGAGCCCTTCGGACTCACCGAGGAGGTTCGACACCGGAACGCGAACGTCGGTGAAGGACAGCTCGGACGTATCGGCGCCGTGCTGACCGACCTTGTCGAGCACGCGGCCGACAGCAAAGCCTTCGCAGTCACGAAGATCCACGATTAAGAGCGAGACTCCCTTGGCTCCGGCCTTGGGATCGGTCTTGACGGCGAGCACGATCATGTCGGCGCTGCCACCGTTGGTGATGAAGGTCTTCGACCCGTTCACGACGTAGTGGTCACCGTCGCGGATCGCGGAGGTGGTGATGGCCTTGAGGTCGGAACCTGTTCCCGGCTCGGTCATTCCGATGGCGCCGAGGATTTCACCCGTCGCCATGCCGGGCAGCCAGGCCTTCTTCTGCTCTTCGTTGCCGTACTCGAGGACGTAGTGGGCGACGATGCCACTGTGCACCGAGTTGCCGAGTGCATAGTCACCGCAGTAGCCCTGCGCCTCGAAGACAGCGAGATCGTGCGCGAAAGTTCCACCGCCCCCGCCGTATTCCTCGGGAATCGAGCAGCACAGCAGGCCGAGCTTGCCGGCTTCGAGCCACACGGATCGGTCGACGCGATGCTGAGCGTCCCACTGCTCACGCTTGGCGATCAGTTCACGATCGAAGAAACCACGGGCCAGTTCGGCTACTGCGGTGATCTCTTCGTCGTGCCACGACGGCTTGCGCTTGGTCGCCATGATCAGACCCGCTTCAGCAGGGCAGCGAGTGCTTGACCGCCGCCGATGCACATGGTGACGATGCCGAATTCGAGGTCGCGACGGACCATGTCGCGGGCCGCGCGCAGGGTCAGGATGGCTCCGGTGGCGCCGACGGGGTGCCCGAGGGCGATGGCTCCGCCGTACGGGTTGGTCTTCTCCGGATCCAACCCGCTGTCGCGGATGACGGCGATGGCCTGCGAAGCAAAGGCCTCGTTGACCTCGGCGGTGCCGATGTCGGACGGCTTCAATCCTGTTTGCGCAAAAAGCTTTTCGAGAGCGAGCACGGGAGCGTAGCCCATCAGGCCGGGCTCCATGGCTGCCGTCGTGACGGTTTCGAGCGTGACGAGTCCGGTGAGGCCGCGCTTGGCTGCCTCGGTGCCTGTCGCGAGGACGAGTGCGCCGGCGCCGTCGTTGATGCCCGACGCGTTACCGGCGGTGACGGATCCGCCTTCTTCGAATGCGGGGCGCAGCTTGGCGAGGGTTTCGACAGTGGTTCCGGGCTTGGGATGCTCGTCCTCGGTGATGGTGACCGAGCGTCGACCACCGGTCTCGACGGGAGTGATTTCCTCGGCGAATGCTGCCTTGGCTGCGTCGGTAGCAGCGCGGCGCTGAGATTCGACGGCGAACTCGTCCTGCTGCTCGCGGCTGACGCCGTACTTGCGGGCGACGGCTTCGGCGGTGCGGCCCATATGAGCCTTGCTGAACGGGTCGGTGAGCATGGCGACGGTGCCGTCGACGAGGCTGCGATCGCCGAGCTTGTAGCCCGAGCGGGCTGCGAAGTCGTAGAAGGGCATGCGGGACATGCTCTCGTCGCCGCCGGCGAGGGTGATGGCAGCTGCGCCCCAGCGCATCTGCATCGCCGCCGACCACACGGCCTGCAGGCCGCTGCCACAGAGGCGGTTGACGGTGTAGGCGGGAACGTTCTCGGGCAGTCCGGCGGCGATGCCCACGCGGCGTGCGTTGTAGGCGTCTGGGCCGACCTGGCCGATGCAGCCCATGACGACCTCGTCGATGTCTTCGGGTGCAACGCCGGCGCGGCTCAGCGCGGCCTTGGCTGCTGTGGCACCCAGCTCGTGTGCGGGTACGTCCTTGAAGACGCCGCCGAAGCTACCGACTGGGGTCCTGGCCCCGTCGACGATGACGATCGGTTCGGGTGTGGTCATGATTGTCCCCATCTGCTGTGCTCACGTCGATTTCTCTGTCCGTGGCCGATACTAGGACATCGAAGTATCTCGCAGATGGGGACGTTGGTGTCAGGGTGTGGGAGCGCTCTCGGCTACCGGCGCGACCTCGGCGTCGGCGGCTTCGGTGTCTTTGTAATTCCGGTAGCGGTAGAGCCCGATGCCCACGAGGATCGCTGCGAGCCCCAGGGACACGAACATCTGACTGCGAGTCGAGTCCAGGGTGAGCATGCCGATGCAGAGCGCGATGATGGCAGCGATCGTCGCGTAGGTGAGGTACGGGAAGAACCACATCTTGAGTTCCAGCTCCTGGCCCGAAGCTTCGAGCTTGCGGCGGGTACGCAGCTGGGACACCGAGATGACGAGCCAGACGAACAGTGCGATCGCTCCGGAGGAGTTGACCAGGAACAGGAAAACCTTGTCCGGGGAGAGGTAGTTCATGCCGACGGTCAGGAAGCCGACGATCGTCGAGACGAGGACGGCACGCATCGGGACGCCGGTCTTCTCGATACGTGAGAGCGACTTGGGGGCGTCGCCGCGACCGGCGAGGGAGAAGATCATGCGGCTCGCGGTGTAGAGACCGGAGTTGAGGCAAGACAGCACCGACGTGAGAACGACGACGTCCATGATGTTGCCTGCGGCCGGAATGCCGTAGGAGTCCATGACGGCGACGTACGGGCTGAGCGCGACCGATGCGCTGTCCCAGGGAAGCAGCGTGACGACCACCGCGATCGAGCCGATGTAGAAGATGAGGATTCGCCAGACGACGGACTTGACGGCTGCACGAACAGCTTCGAGCGGGTTGGCCGATTCACCGGCGGCGATGGTGGCGATTTCGGCGCCGAAGAACGAGAACACGACCACAAGGACTGCGGCGAGCATGGCTCCTGTTCCGTTCGGCAGGAAACCGCCGTGACCGGTCAGGTTGGTCATTCCGGGTGCTTCGACGCCCGGCATCCATCCGCAGATCGCCACGACACCCATGCCGAGGAACGCGATGATGGCGACGACCTTGATGGACGCGAACCAGAACTCGAACTCACCGAAGGATTTGACCGAGATGATGTTGGTCAGCGTCAGCACGATCATCAGAATCAATGCCCAGGTCCACTGGGGAACGCCGGGAACCCAGCGATTCATGATGAGGGCACCGGCAGTGGCCTCGATGCCGAGCACGATGATCCAGAACCACGCGTACAGCCAGCCGATCGAGAAGCCCGCCCAGCGGCCGATGGCCTTGTCGGCGTACGACGAGAACGAGCCGGTTTCCGGCGACGCTGCCGACATCTCACCGAGCATGCGCATCACGAGGATGACGACGACACCGGCAAGTGCGTAGGAGACCAGGACGCCTGGGCCCGTCTCCTGAATTGCCACACCGGAGCCGACGAACAGTCCGGCGCCGATGACGCCCGCGATCGCAATCATCGACAGATGCCGCTTCTTCAGCGTGTGCTGAAGTGCCGGCTGGTCTGTACTGGACATCAGTACTCCTTGTGGGCTGTTCGGGACGTGGATCTCGGTGACGCTCTGCTGGAGCGCATTTTCGATAGCGCCAGTGTCGGACCTTCGGCAAGCTCGCGTCAGGCTCCACTTTGTACAAACGTGACCGCAGGCACTACAAAGTGGCGAGTCCAGGGTGTCAGACTGGACCCATGCCCATCACGCTCCGCCAACTCTGTGCGACCGAACAGTTCGGCCTTCGCGTCCTGGCGGGGCACGATCAGCTCGATCGCACCCTGAGCTGGGCACATGTCTCCGAACTTCCTGATCCGACGCCCTTCCTCGACGGCGGCGAACTACTGCTCATCACCGGGGTGTCACTACCGACGACGGCCTCGGAAACGACCCGATTCGTACGGACCCTGGTGGCGGCCGGAATTGCCGGAATCGGTTTCGGAACCGGCCTCGGATACGAGCAGGCGCCACAGACTCTGGTGGATGCGGCCACCCGTTTCAGTGTGCCCCTCCTCGACGTTCCATTGCGAACACCTTTCATCGCCCTGACCAAAGCAGTGTCGAAGGCGCAATCCGACGACGACATGAAAGCGCTGCGCAGCAATTACCAAAGCCTGCGGCGACTGCTTCAAGCTGCGGTGACGGTCAACGGCACCCGGGCGGTCGTACGACGGGTGGCGGAATTGATCGGCGGATGGGCGGCCCTGCTGGACTCCGCCGGCCATACCGTCGAGATCTCACACACCGCCGCGGCCGCAGGAATCGAGCGAACGGCCCCCGAGCGCGACGCCCGCCCGATGGAAGTCAGTTTCCTCACGAGCGAGAACGAGGACGTCATCTCCCACCCTCTGCTGACGTCGAGGGGGAAGCTGATGGGATACCTCGTTGCCGGCTGCCCCGGCGCCGTCGGTTCTCTGAATCAGGGCATCGTCATCGCAGCCGCGTCTCTGCTCACCTTGATGACGGCTCGAACCCGAGACGCGCAGCTGACGATGAACCATCTGCGCACCGTTGCGATGCATCAGCTCTTCGAAGGCCAGAATGCGCTCGCCCGCAACATCTCCGGGGAATTGTGGGGAGGATTTCCAGTCGAGCCTTTCCAGGTCTTCCACGTAGCGGGTCCCAGCGGTCTGCTCGAGAGCGTGTCCGTCTCACTGCTCGACGGCCTCAGCCGCGATCTGGCATTCGGCATCACGGACGGCGCACTGATCGCCGTCGTCTCTGCCACGGACAGCGGTCGAATTCTCGCCCGTGTCAACGAAATCGACGTAACCGTCGGCGTGTCGGACATGTTGTGGTGGGACGATCTCTCGCGCGCCAGACGCCAAGCCGCGCAGGCAGCAGCCGAGGCCGGCGCACGCAACCTACCCTCGATGCGGTTCGCCGAACTCTCGGAGAGCGGATTGTCCGCGTTTCTCGATCAGGATCGCTCGACGGCATTCGCGGCGGCACACTTGCGCCCACTCCTGGAAGCGAAGGGCGGTAGCGATCTCTACCGAACCTTGGCCATGTGGTTGGCACACAACGGTGTGGGCGACGCCGCAGCCACAGCGCTGAATATTCATCGGCATACGTTGCGCAGCAGACTCGCTCGGATCGAGAGCCTTCTCCAGCTGGACCTCGGCTCCCCCACGGAACGTGCGGAGTTGTGGCTCGAGTACCGCTTGCTCGGCGACGCTCCGACCATCTGACCGACAACCAATGAGCCCTGAACGACCTGAAGGGCCCCCACCGGATTGCGGCGGAGACCCTTCAGAGTCGATACGTGCGAGTCGCTACCGACCGACCTTCCCCTAGCTTCCGCCCGTCGGTATCCACTCGCGGAGCACGTTGGCATCAACTACCTGCGCACCCAAAACCTTTGTCCAGATGATGGTTCCGTTTTCGTAGACACGGAAAGTGCCTGCTTCGGAGGGCAACTGCATCTCCGGGCCGGCAGGAGCACCGAGAGAGCCGCTTTCACCGCCGAGCTCCCGATACTTCTTCTCGATCTGCGTCTCCGTAACCGTACCCGATGGATCGTCGGATGGCGAATTGGATTCCGGCACTGTCGATTCCGAATCCGGTGCCACTACCACACCGGCGCCGTCGCCGATGGTGAACCAGTCCGATTTCAGGCCGAGTTTCTGACGGAACTGCATTCCGGTCGCACCGACCGTGCCGCCTGTACCGACCACCTCGACTGCCGTCACTCGCCCGCCGTCGGTACCGAATCCGTTGCGCGAGAGAATCTTGAGCGATTGCAGCTCGCCGACACCGAAGGCGTCCGCAATCTGCCCTGCGGTCAGATTCACGGTCCAATCGTGATTGGGAGACAGTGCGTCGCCAAGATCTTCGACGGCCGGGAACTCACCGCCGGAGCTGTAACCTCCTGTGGACGAGGAGAATTCAGTGGCCACAATCTTGCCGTCCCGTGACAGAACCGCGCCGGCGGTGGAGCGAACCGCCTCGGTGGTGCGGGGATCTTCCTTGCCCGCCCCGCCGTACACCTGGCAGTCCTGCGTGTCGCAGGTGTCGGCGTACGAAGACCGATGTTCGGTTGCAGCGTACGAACGTGCTGCCACCGCTTGCGCCCGTAGTGCTTCGGCCCCACCGGAATCGGCCCATTCCGCCTTGGCCTCGACCGGCACCACGCCGAGCAGGTAGTCCTCCATATCGAGAAGATTCACCGTCCGCGCCGAGCCGTTGTCAAGCACTACGCCGAGGGCACCGCGGTAGGGCGCGTCATTGTCGCACAGCTTCAGGAACTGGTCGGCGGGTCGATCGGGACTGAGATCCACCGGATCCACCCACGGATGCTCGGTGACCGCTTCCCAGACGACCCCGCCACCACACCCGCTGGTGACAACCACCTGCGCACCGCCACCGGGCAGTGCAGTGAGATGGGCAGCCTCGCCGGGCGCGGTGCGCTGACCGTTGACCACGAGGCCGGCGTCGGAGTAGACGTCGAGCGTCGAGTTGTCCTGGGCTGTGAGCCGCACACTCATCTGGGCGGGCGGCATCGAGTCCAGGACAGTTCCGCCGTAGTAGTGACTGAGGATTCGCTCGCCGGACCAGCCGTCGTTCTTGGCGTAGCCGTAAGCGCCCCACTGCCCCATTCCGCGGCCGTGTCCGTTGCCATGACCGGAGAGCGTGAATTGTGTATCGGCGGCGACGGCGTGCAGGATCGACGGCTCGTCAGCGCGGATTTGCGTGAAACCTCCGATCGCGACGCCGAGCGCAAGAGCCGGAACGAGACCGAGGACCGAGACCCGCATCAGCGAGGTTCGCCTCCCGGGTCCGCCCACCAGAAAGCGACCTGCGCGACCGGACGCAGGCTTCTTACCTGCAATTCCGCTTCTTCCGCTTCTCGCCATCAATGCTCTCCTCATCGCTACCGGCCTCACGAGTCCGCGAAGTCGGTACTCCGCGCGCAGGCCAGTCCACAACGATTTAACTAAAGTCTCACCCTAAGGTTGAGCGTTATGGACTTTTGTGACTAGTGTGGCAAGAGTGTTTGGAGTTAGCAACACCAGTCACACGAGTCACACCAGCATCACGAGTTGCAGACGTACGCGTCCGAAAACTGGAGTTCAACCCCAGAACATGGCATCCGACCTGCTCGGATCCGGTTTTGAAGGATTCCGTTCACGGCCGTCATCGGCCCTGAAGTTCGCTCGCAAGTAACTACAACCGAGGAGTAATCCCTTGCCACACCGTCGACCGAAGCCCTCGCTCGTACTCGGGGCTGTAGCCGCAGTGGCTGTCGCAAGTCCTTTTGCGGTCTACGGCTTCACGAGCACTACGTCCGATGTACGTTCCGCGAACGAAACGACGTCAGTAGCAGTGCCGACCCAGATCGCAGAGGTGCTCCTCGCGTCGGTGCCCGACATCATCATTCCGGTCAAGGAGCTGACCGGTCTCGATCTCCCCGACATCAACCTCGGTGATCTGAGAAACCTCAAGCTCCCGACCGAAATCCCGCTACCTCCCGGGATCACGCTGCCGACCGAGCTGTTCCCGGCACCCGCTGCTCCCGGCGGCCCGACCGAGACCGCTCCGGTTCCTTCCGAGGAAGAGCCAGGCGCTGTGGTCAAGGAAGTCACCCGCGACACTCCGTTCAGCATGGTCGCGTTGACCTCGGACACGATCGCCTCGGCGCAGTCCAAGGTCCGTGCCCTCGCCGAAGACGGCACCTGGGGCCCGTGGTTCACCCCTGACGCCATCGACTCCGCCCGCTCGGATCAGGCCACCAACTCCGGTACCGCCACCGAACCGGTCTTCGTCGGCGCCACCAAGTCCATCCAGATCCTCACCCCGCAGGGTGCCGCTGCCCCCGCAGCCGAGACTGTGCCGGCTCCGGCTCCGGAAGCCGCACCCCTGCCGGAAGCTGTCCCCGCGCCCGCTCCGGAAGCCGCACCCGCTGAAGCGCCTGCGCCTGCTGAAGCACCCGCAGCCACCGGCGAACTCGGGTACACCCCCGCTTCGGTGTCCAAGCCGCTTCGCCAGGTGACGACCGCAGCAGACGCCGTCACCGCCGTGCTGATCGACCCGGGTGCCAGCGAGGCAGACAGCAATCTGCAGGCCGTCGCAGCGCCGCTCGGCGGCAGCGGACCGTCAGTCATCACCCGCGCACAGTGGGGAGCAGACGAGTCACTTCGATGCGACTCCCCCACGTACGACGACTTCACCGGTGGAGCAACTGTCCATCACACCGCGGGCAGCAACAACTACACCAAGGAAGAATCGGCCGGCATCGTCCGCTCGATCTACGCCTACCACGCACGGACTCTCGGCTGGTGCGACGTCGGATACAACGTCCTCGTCGACAAGTACGGTCAGACGTTCGAAGGCCGCGCAGGCGGACTCGACAAGGCAGTTCAGGGCGCGCACGCCGGCGGCTTCAACGAGAACACCACCGGTATCGCGATGATGGGTGACTACTCCACTGTCGAGCCTTCGCAGGCGACGCTCAACGCCGTCGGCAAGTTCCTCGGTTGGAAGCTCGGCCTGGCCGGCCTCGACCCGAAGGGCCGAACGACGATGTACTCCGAGGGCACAGAGTTCACTCCGTACCCGCAGGGCGCAGCAGTGGATCTCCCGATCATCTTCGCCCACCGCGACGTCGGAAACACGGCTTGCCCTGGTGATGCCGCGTACGCACACATGAACGACATCCGGAACATCGCCGCCGCGAACATCGGGGGATCCTTGAACCCGTCGAACCCCTCCAATCCGTCGACGCCTGCGCCCAAGCCGACCACTCCGGTCGACACGGTCACCGGTGGCACCGGATCGTCGATCCCGGATCTGGTCACTCAGATTCTGAAGATCACCGACAATTCACCGCTCGCGCAGAAGTGGATCGCCGAGGGTGGTGACCTCGGACGCCTCGGCCAGGCACTGTCCGGAATCCTGCAGGCGAAACTCGGCAACCAGGGTGCGTTGTTCCAGAACGGCGCTGTTTACACCTCCCCCAACGGCGGAGTGTTCACCGTGCTCGGCGAGATCTTCAAGTCGTGGCAGAGCTTCGGTTCCGACGCGGGTGAACTCGGATTGCCGATCTCGGACGAGTACTCGATCCCGGACGGCCTGCGCAGCGACTTCGAGAACGGTTCTCTGATCTTCAACCAGATCACCGGCATGGTCACAAAGGTCCTCAAGACCTACAACGAAACCTTTGCCCAGGAAATGGCCAACAGCGCGCCTGTCGGCTGACAGTCGAGCAGTACACGTCCTCGGGCGCTGGTGGGTTCTACGACCACCAGCGCTCGAGGACTTTTGCGACCCCGTTCTCCGAATTGGTGTCAGTGACCTCGTCGGCTGCGGCTTTGGCTTCGGGGTGAGCGTTCCCCATGGCCACGCCGAGGCGTGCCATCCCCAGCATCGGGATGTCGTTGGGCATGTCCCCGAAGGCAACCAGACCCGACAGGTCGAAACCGAACCGCTCCGCGGCGGCAACCAGCCCCGACGCCTTCGTGATTCCCGGCGCCGAAAGTTCGATCAGTCCGTTCTCGGTGGAGTACGTCATGTCGGCGAGCGCACCGACGTGCGGCGCGAGCGTGTCGTACATCGCCGTGCTGGTCATGCCCGGACGACGAATCAGGAGTTTGACGGCAGGCGCCGCAAGCACTTCGTCCTCGGACATCTCGGTGTTGTCCGGATTGAGCCAGGCGTGTTCGTAATCCGGCGAGCTGACGAACTGCGGGGTGGCGGCGTCGTGTGCGCTCTCCCCCACCCGTTCCGCGGCCAATCCCGACCCGGGGAGTGCAACCAGAGCCAGTTCGGAGAGTTCGGTGAGTGCGTCCACCGACAAGGTCGCGGCGCTGAGTACGCGGTCGGCGAAGCTGTCGTAGACAACGGCTCCGTTGGCGCAGACCGCGAGTGGCGCGTACCCCAAGCCTTCGACGACGGGCGAAATCCAACGCGGAGGGCGCCCGGTTGCCAGTAGGAACGGCGTGCCGGATTCGACGACGGCATGCACGACGGCGCGGGTGCGGGCGCTGACCAACTCGTCGTGATCGATGAGGGTGCCGTCGACATCGGAGGCGACCAAGGTCGGGCGGTCAGGGCTGATACGACGGTCTGGGCTCACACCGCCATTGTGCCTGTCCGGTGCGACGGTCTCGCTCAGCGCGCCCGCTTCGCGCGTCCGCCACCGCACCGGACATCGCGAAACCTCGAGAGATTCGCACAAATCGCATTTCAGTCCGACCGGTCTGGTATCTATTGCGGGAGAACAAGACTTTCACAAAGGGAGAAACACCCATGTCCGTGCCGCCCGATCTGCCCCCGCCGCCCTATGGGAACTCCCAGCCTTACGGGAACTCCCAGCCTCAATTCCAGGTGCCTCCGCCGCAACCGCAATCTGAGAAGAAGTCGAAGAAGTGGCCGTGGATTGCCGGTGGAGTCGTCGTATTGCTTGTCGTCGCAGGCATCCTCGGTGGACGAGACAAGGACGACTCGAAGTCCACCGCTGCACCGACCACCACCGCTGTACCGACCACCACAGCTGCACCGACTACCACTGCCGCTACGACGCCTGCAGCTGTCGCACCGATCGTCAGTGCGCCACCGGCTGCTCCCGCCCCGTCATCCAGCAAGGTGGCGGCGCCCACGACGACCACTTACCAGGCGCCTGCACCTGTGGTCACTCCGACAGTTGCGCCTGCCCCGGCCAGGCCGCAGGTCAGTTCCGGTCAGCGGAACGCCGTCCGCTCTGCCCAGCAGTACATCGACATGACTGCCTTCTCCCGCAGCGGACTGATCGAACAGCTCGAGTACGAAGGGTTCTCCACCGAAGATGCGACGTACGCGGTGGACAATTTGAATGCCGACTGGAACAAGCAGGCTGCTCTGAGCGCCGAGCAGTACCTCGAGATGACGTCGTTCTCCAGGTCCGGACTGATCGAGCAGCTCGAATACGAAGGCTTTACGAGTGCGCAGGCCGAGTACGGAGCTAACGCCGTGTACTGACGCATCAGCGCGCAGCGCCCTTCTCTCAACGCGCTCGCTTCGCGCGTTCCTGTGCGTCCATTGCCGTGGCTTCCTCCGGGGTCGGTGCGCCACCGCCGAGTCGGCGCGGCACCCAGTACGCCCCGGGCTCGTGCACGAACCCGTCCTGCACGTGGCGCAGGATCGCATCCATCTCGATGCGCAGGATCTCGCTCAATACTTCGGCGGGCTCGACCGGATCGATCGGTGCGCCCACTTCCACCGAGATCGGGAAGCGATTGCGGCCCAGATTCTTCGGTCCGCCCTTGGTGACGATCCGCTGTGCGCCCCAGACGATCAGCGGAATGATCGGAACGCCGGCGTCGATGGCCATCCGAGCTGCCCCGGATTTCATTTCCTTGATCTCGAAGCTCCGGCTGATCGTCGCCTCCGGGTAGACGCCCACCAACTCGCCCCGCTTCAGGGCGTCGACTCCGGCTCGATACGCCTGCGCTCCGGCAGAGCGATCGACTTCGATGACGCCGCATCCACGCATGAGGAAGCCGAGTACCTTGTTGTCCGCCAACTCGGCCTTGGCCATCACCCTGAGCTTGCGTTTTGCGGTGCCGACCGCCAGAGCGGCCGGGATGAAATCGAGGTAGCTCGTGTGGTTGATCGCGATGACCGCTCCACCGGACACCGGGACGTTTTCAGTCCCGGTGCGGGTGACCTTCACACCCTGGAAACCGCTCAGACCACGCGCGACTACCTCGACGGCGGTGTAAACGGGTTCGAAGGACATCGGTCAGCCTTCGGACTTCCGCGCCTCGCGAGCCTTGGCCTTTGCCGCGGCCTCGTCGGCGTCCATCTTGTCCGCCTGCTCGAGCGTCGGGGCGCTGCCACCGAGGCGGGCAGGCACCCAGTACTCACCTGCCGGGTGGTCGTAGTTCTTCTGCAGATCGAGCAGCAACTCCTGCATTGTCGAGTGCAGCTTCGCCGTCAGCTCACTCGCCGGCTCGAAAGGTGCGATCGGCTCGCCGACTGCGATGGAGATAGGAGTGTTGGTACGGCCCAAACGCTTCGGATAACCCTTCGTCCAGACGCGCTGAGCGCCCCAGATGACGACGGGAACGATCGGGACGCCGGCCTCGATCGCCATCCGCGCGGCGCCGGACTTGAATTCCTTGATCTCGAAGCTCCGACTGATCGTGGCTTCGGGGTACACGCCCACCAATTCGCCACGCTTCAGGAAATCGACGGCTGCCTTGTAGGAGTCGGCCCCGGCCCCGCGATCGACCGGGATGTGCTTGAGGGCCCGCATGATCGGTCCGGAGATCTTGTTGTCGAAGACTTCCTTCTTGGCCATGAACCGGATGTAGCGCTTCGGGGTCCGCGCCGGCAGTCCCGCATACGTGAAGTCCATGTATCCGGTGTGGTTGATCGCGATCACGGCGCCACCGGACGCCGGGATGTTCTGCTCTCCCTTGACGGAGAACTTCAGGCCCTCGAAAGCGAAGACGGTACGGGCGATGCCGATGACTGTTCTGTAAACGGGATCCACAGTTCGCTAGCGTAGACGGGAATCCGTGATCTGACCCGCAGCAGTTCTGGGGTGGATGTTGGTCAGAATGTCGCAAAAGGGGCGTACGAACGAATGAAGTCGGCAGGACGAGCGGCAGCGGGGGCAGTCGCACTCGCCATGACATTGGCGATAACCGCATGTGAGGACGATGGACGGACGGGAATCCTGACCGACGAACCGTCGCCTCCGACGACGGAAACCACTACGACAACCACTCTCGCGCCCACGACGACGACTGTGCCCACAGCAGCTGTCGTGGTGCCGCCGGTTGGTGACGTGCCCGGCAATCCGGCCGCTGCGCCGGCCTTGGCGGCCTGGGCGACGGACCTGGTGTCCTTGGACGTGAACGGGCTCACGAACGCGTGCTGGACGATGCCGCCGACCACGGTCGCCGACCGATATTCGGACGTGCCCGCCATCCTGACAGCCATCTCAGCACCAGGTATCGACGGGCAGTACGCGGTCGCGTGGAGTGGCGGCGGACTCTCCGTCGCCGCCAAGCGCTCGGAGATCGCCTCCGGATATGCGTGCCCGTTCGTCTTCCCTGCGGGGCAATCCAATTTCTACACCCCGGCTGACGCATCCCATGCAGTCGTCAGATTTCTCTCGCGCGCAACGGGACGGCCGGTCAACACCCGTGACGTCGAGACGTTCTATCCGCTGATCTGCCCAGGCAACAGCCCGTGGGATCCGGACGGCGCCGGCGCCACCGGCCAGCCGCCACTCAAGCTCGATCCGAATCAGCTGGCGGGTATCAAGTCATTTGATGCCGAAGCTGCAACAGTCACTCCGGTTCGCGGCGACTACGTCCGTGTCACCCTGCCCGTCAGCGACGGAACCGGTAACTCACGCTCGATGCAGTTCACCCTGTCGATCGGCCGAGGGATGGCTGCTCTCGGGGCCGCGACCTGAACTGTTCCGGATCAGGAACCGAACGGAAGGAAATCGCTCGAGCCAGTGCTGCCTGAACTGATGCCCGTGCCACCGCCGGCTGCAGCCTTGATCTGAATTGCGGGGCCGTCGAGGTCGAGCCTCGTGAACTGGTTGCCCCGCTGTAATTGCCGTGATCGAGTGCGTGCCGGTTGTCGTGAACGTGGTTGAGCGCCGCGATCCCGTTAACCACCGCAACAGCGCGTCGCCGATCGGGAAGTTCTATCCATGAACTGCACGGTTCCACCGTTCTGCAATCGAACAGTCGCCGGACAGGGTCACCGACTTGTTCACGACGGCATCGGCAGGCACCGTCACCGCAGTCTCCGTTGTGACATCCGAAGGCGCAGGGTCCGTTACATTCACCGTCCGCGCCTGGGGCTGAAGATCCGACTACACCGACTCCTCCCGAGTAGACCGCCGGCCGTGCGCACCCGCAGAGGTAAACGAATGTTAGGCCGGCAGCGCCGGCCGTCACCGCTTCAGGACCGCCGATCGCGACGCCACCATCGTAGAACTGCACGGTACCGACGCCGACAGTGTCATCCGACGACGTTCGGACGATTGCCCACAAGTCAGTCGCCACACCAGTTTTGGCGTCGGTGGGGATATTGAGTCTGACTACGATTCCCGGTCGGCAACACTGACCTGGAACTGGACTTCGCACTCGCAACCGAGTTCTTGAACTGGACAGCGCGCGGTGAAGTCAGCGGTAATGCTCTGAGCACCAGCAGCATCGAACGCGTGCGACAGCGCCGCAACACCCGACGTGACTGTCACCGGTGAACCAATGGCCGTGCCGTTCGACTTGAACTGCACCGTGCCCACAGCGTCGTCTGGAGCCACGGTCGCGGTCAGATCAACTGCGCTGCCCGTGACCGCCGTCGCGGGAACCGAGCATTGTCGGGTTCGACATCCACCGGGAGCCGGATCCGACACCGGTCACCGTCTGGAGATGCCGACGAACTGACAAACCCGCACCAGCGGCGAAGTCAGCCGCAACGCTCTGAGCACCAGCAGCATCGAAGAAATGCGGATGAGTCGCGGTCCCACCTGGAAACCGTCACCGGGAACTGATCGCCGTGCCGTTCGACTTGAACTGCACAGTGCCCACCGCATTGTTCGGAGCAACCGTCGCAGTCAGATCAACCGCAGAACCCGTAATCGCCGTCGCTGGAACCGACAACGACGTCGTCGTCTCCACATCCACCGGAGCCGGATCCGAGACCGTCACCGTCTGAGCCGGACGCCGACGAACTCACAAACCCCGCGCCAGCAAGTCCGCCGTAACACCTGGAGCACCAGCAACATCAAACGCAGCGACAGAGTCGCAACACCCGCGGACTGTCACCGGCGAGCCGATCGCCGCGCCGTTCGACTTGAACTGCAGTGCCGACCGCAGTGTTCGGAGCAACCGTCGCCGTCAGATCAACCGCAGAACCCGCGATCGCCGTAGCCGGAACCGAGAGCGACGTCGTCGTCTCCACATCCACCGGAGCCGGATCAGACACCGTCACCGTCTGAGCCGACGCCGACGAACTCACAAACCCTGCATCCAGCCTTGAAGTCCGCCGTAACGCTCTGAGCACCAGCAGCATCGAACGCATGCTCAATGTCGCAACGCCAGCAGCCACCGCTCGAGTGCTGATCGCAGCACTGTTCGACTTGAACTGCACCGTGCCCACCGCATTGTTCGGAGCAGCACCGTCGCAGTCAGATCAACCGCAGAACCTCTGATTGCCGTAGCGGGAACCGAGAGCGACGCGTCGATATCCACTGGAGCCGGATCGGACACCGCCACCGTCTGAGCCGACGCCGACGAACTCACAAACCCTGCACCGGCAGAAGTCCGCCGTAACACTCTGAGCACCAGCAGCATTGAACGCGTGCGACAGCGTCGCAACACCCGCGGAGACTGCCAATGGAGTGCTGATCGCCGTGCCGTTCGACTTGAACTGCACCGTGCCCACCGCATTGTTCGCCGCAGTCAGGATCAACCGCAGAACCCGTGATCGCAGCAGCCGGAACTTGAAGCGTTGTAGTCGTACTCAGCACGGAGTCGGCGATCTCGATGGCCTGAGCTTGAGCGGCTGAAACCCGCAGTGCCTGAATAGATCGCGTGATCGAGTGTGAACCCGCCGTGGTGAACGTGATCCAGTGTCGCCGCCCGGCAGTCACCGCGATGGGTCCGCCGATGTCGATACCACCCTGTCCTTGAACTGAACCGTTCCACTGCTGGCTGCCGGTGAGATGCTTGCGTCAGCGCGACCGAGGTTTGCTCGACGGCACTACTGGGACTGTCAACGACGCAGTCGTCTGTACATCGGCAGCGGCCACGCCCACTGTGCGCGCCGGTGGTCATGGATGTCAGAAACTCGAGAACCCGTCGTACACAGCGGTGGATCTCCCGCCGCGGTGAATGTAGCGGCAGTGTGGCAACGCCATTGACGACGGCCACCGTGCCGATGTCAGTCCCGCCATCCTTGAACTGAACGGTGCCGCCTGTCGGCACCGCCGGTTCCGCAATCAAATCCGTCGATTGACCGATCGCTGCCGACGCGCCGGACGTCACTGCGGTCGTGGTCACACCTGCGAGACGACGTTGACGGTATTAATGCCTGACCACCCGCATTCAATCCCGCGCCGCGTGAGTCATGCGGAGAGAGCAGTTGTACCTCTCCCGGCATATGACGGTGAAGACGTCCTTCTCGCGCTGCAAGAAGGTGAAGGCATTTTTCGAGAATCAAAGGATCCCGAATCCGTCACTCCTTAACTTCGGCTGCACAGTGCTACCCGCACCACCCGCAATCGTCACATCGATCGCCGGCAACCGGAAAGTCTTTTCCAGCCCCCGCGCCGATTCCGCCATCATCGTTCTTTACTTGTACTCTGACCGTTTCCACCACCGCCATTGGAGTCAGCAGTCTGATTGTTCCCTGAAATACGCAAGTGAGTGCCCGCAGCATCCGGCGAACTACACGCTGATCTGAATTACCGAGGGCGCGTATTCGACAAATTCGACGACGTACCGCCACTACCTGAGCATCGACCAACGACACCCCCGCAGGAATGTCGAAGTCGTACTTCATCCGTGTCCACTCTGATCGCCGAACGCCCCGCATGACCACTGTGGGAACAGTCATCGCACCTGGCTGGACTCGGTAGGTGAACGCTCGACCCCGCCGCGACCTTCTCCGGAGCTGAGATGGTCACGCCTGTGGAGGTGGAATTACGGAGATGTTGCCCAAGCCAGGTGCTCGTAACCATCGCAACCCAGTTTGAACCCGGATCGTGTTCTCCACCGCGTGGAGATGACGTCGGAGGCCGAAGCAACACTACTTCCGCGCCCAGCACGCCACTGACCAACGCCGCCACCACAACCGCGGAACTTCTTCACCAACACGAACTTCGCTAGCAACAGACGTGGATCGAACCGCACGGAAGGAGGTCACTCGAACAGAGCGGAAATAGAATGGAGCTGGACGCTCGTACAGTACCTGTCGAAAGTAGTAATTTATGTATCAGTTATTTCAGACAACATTCACGAATCTGCTGATAGTTCTGCTAACGACCAATCATCGATTCGCGCAGAGACTCTTGCACCTGTCGGGCGCAAGGGGCATCACATCATCGGAGAATTCAGACCCGAACGGCAGCGACAACGATCCGAGCGAACTGAAGTCACCGCCCCCGTTACTGACGTTCACAACCGATGCAGTCGACGTGGAACCCGTGACGCCCCTGGGCTCCGCTGACCGGCAGGTAGATCGAATGGTTGCCGGTCGTGGTGAAGGTGGCTCAACACAGCCTGCCCACCGACAACATCGACGGCCGTTCCGATCGGAGTCGTTCCATCGAAATAGAACTGGACGACCTACGACGTCGCGCCGAAGAACTGACCACAGCCTTCAGTTGCACCGACGTGCCGACCTTGCCGAAGACGGAGCCACAACGACGTAGAGCTTTCGACATCCGACGGGTCGGAACCGTGACATTGACGTCGACGGATTCCGCGGTGGACGACGTGAATGCCGGAGCCACTGGAAACAGCCGAGACTCAAAGGTGCCTTCTGCTCCGAACACGTGCAGCTTGGCACCTGTCAACAACCGCGACCGGGGCACCCTGATCGACTCCACCGATCTTGAACTGAACCGTTCCGCCGGACGGCACCAGGGCGTCCGAGGATTCGGACACTGTCGCGAAGAGATCACCGCAGTCCGACCTTGGCTTCACCCTGAACGCTCAGAACCGTCTTCGTCGCCTTGTCGACCGAGCCGGACGGACACCGTCACCGTCTGAGCCGACGCCGACGAACTGACAAACCCTGCACCAGCGGTGAAGTCAGCCGTAACGCTCTGCGCGCCAGCAGCATCGAACGCGTGCGACAGCGTCGCAACACCCGACGTGATCTGCTCGGCGAATCGATCGCAGCGCCGTTCGACTTGAACTGCACAGTGCCGACAGCGTTGTTCGAGCCACGGCTGCCGTCAGATCAACCGCTCCGTGATTGCCGTCGCGGGAACCGAGAGCGACGTGGTTCGACATCCACCGGAGCCGGATCCGACACCGTCACCGTCTGGAGCTGACGCCGACGAACTGACAGCCAGCACCGGCAGTGAAGTCCGCGGTAACACCCTGTGCGCCAGCAGCATCGAACGCATACGACAGAGTCGCGGTCCCACCGGAAACCGTCACCGGTGAACCGATCGCAGTGCCGTTCGACTTGAACTGCACCGTACCGACAGCGTTGTTTCGGAGCCACCGTCGCCGTCAAATCAACCGCCGTACCCGTGATTGCCGTCGCGGGAACCGGAGAGCGACGTCGTCGTCTCCACATCCACCGGAGCCGGATCAGACACCGTCACCGTCTGAGCCGACGCCGACGAACTGACAAAGCCAGCGCCAGCAGTGAAATCAGCCGTAACACTCTGAGCACCAGCAACATCGGAAACGTGACAGAGCTCGTCCTACCGGAAACCGTCACCGGCGAGCCGATCGCCGCACCGTTCGACTTGAATCCGTACAGTGCCCACAGCGTCGTTCGAGCCACCGTCGCCGTCAAATCAACCGCCGTACCGTAATTGCGCCGTAGCCGGAACCGGATGACGTCGTCGTCTCCCACATCCACCGGAGCCGGATCAGACACCGTCACCGTCTACCGACGCCGACGAACTGACAAAAGCCAGCGCCAGCAGTGAAATCAGCCGTAACACTCTGAGCACCAGCAACATCGAAGGAATGCGACAGAGTCGCGGTCCTGGGAACCGTCGGCGAGCCGATCGCCGCACCGTTCGACTTGAACTGCACAGTGCCCACAGCGTCGTTCGGAGCCACCGTCGCCGTCAAATCAACCGCTGGCCGTACCCGCGATCGCATCGCCGTAGCCGGAACCGACAACGACAACGCGCCGACATCACCGGATGTCGACGATATCGTCATTGTCCAGCCAGACGCGCCGACGACCGCCGTACCGATGGCCAGCAACTGTGCCGCATTAATTTTGAGCAACAGCCACGTTCCAGCGAATGCGCGCCGCGTTCATCAAACCGTCACGGCGAGCCGACGCCGCCGTTCGGACTTAACGCGCAAGCCCACAGCGTCGTCGGCGCCACCGCCGTCACCGCCTGCTGTTCCGGTAACAACAATAAACCGACAACGACGTCAGCACATCCACCGGAGCCGGATCAGACACCGTCACCGTCTGAGCCGACGCCGACGAACTGACAAACCCAGCGCCAGCAGGAAATCAGCCGTGCCCTGAGCACCAGCAACATCGAAGGAATGCGACAGAGTCGCGGTCCCACCGGAACTGTCACTGGCGAGCCGATCGCCGCACCGTTCGACTTGAACTGCAATAGTGCCCACAGCGCCGTTCGGAGCCACCGTCGTCAAATCAACCGCCGTACCCGTAATCGCCGTAGCCGGAACCGACAACGACGTCGTCGTCTCCACATCCACCGGAGCCGAAGCAATGCTGATTGTCGCGAGTGGACCTGCACCAGCGTTGAGAGCGCTACCCTTCGCATCTCGAGGCGTGCATCTGGTCGGGGCCCATTGCGTGCCGAAGAGACTCGCTTTTGCAAGCTGAGTACTGAAATTTTTGTCGTTGCCGTATGTAGCAGCGTCACCGGCAGTTCTGACCTTCGGCTGAATCACACCGGATGCGCCGGCGATCATCGTAATATCGATTGCAGGCATCCTGAACCAACTGTCACCGTTGGTGTTGGTGCTCCCGTCGAGGTTCTTTTTCGTCTTGGGTGCGCGGATACCACCCTCACTGTTCGTGCTGGTACTGGGACTGTTTCCGATCACCTCGTTGTTACCCGAGATTCGGAGATATGGACCCGCCGCGTCAGGGCTTCCAGCCTCGTTGATGCGGATGACACTGGGGGCAACGTTCTCCAAGTTGAACGAGGTTCCGGGCACGATCGCCGCGCTGACGAAGGTGGCATTTGCCGGGACATCGAAATCGTTCTTCAAGCGCGACAAATTGGTTGTTGTGGCGCCCGAATCCGAGTTCGGAAACGACTGGCCATTGGATTGCATTCGGATGGTAAAGGTTTCACCCGGAGCAACTGATGTGGGGGCATCCACGGTGACAGAACTCGTAGTCACTTTGTCGACAGTGATGAGTGCTTTCGCCTGGCATGAGGTGGAGAAGTTGAATTGGCTTTGAACTGCCGAGGCTGGGGACCCGATCAGCAGCATTCCGGCGACCATGGCGGTTCCGGTTATGGGCACGGCGAATCGCCGCAACTGAGAGATTTGGGGCATGGGCACTTCCTTCGGAAGGGCAAACATGAGCAGTGGATTCGGACAAAACGTGTGCGCGCCGTCACAACATAGCGAAAAAACTAGTACGTGTACTACTTTTGGCAAGACACTTGTCCAATTCACCCCGGACTCACCCTCGCCCCGGCGGACACCGATTGGAAAAGCAGGGCCTAGAGGCCCGATTGAACGCAAAACTATCGCCAAAGCGGTCTATCGACAACGCTTTTGGTGGTCAACTCGTCGATCGGCGGGAAAAAGTTGATATTCCGTCAGTTCAGAAAAAGTTCCAAACCTACCAGTCCGAAAGTACGAATCAGGGCCGCGACGAAGTACGTCGCGGCCCTGATTGTGTTGGTTCAGCGTGTCAGCGAAGCACATCCGTGCCGACAAACGGCACCAATGCCTCGGGCACTCGCACCGAGCCGTCGGCCTGCTGATGGTTCTCGAGAATCGACACGATCCAGCGCGTCGTAGCCAAGGTGCCGTTGAGAGTGGCAGCCGTCTGCGGCTTGCCGTTCTCGTCGCGGTACCGAACTCCGAGGCGACGAGCCTGGAAGGTCGTGCAGTTGGACGTCGATGTCAGCTCGCGGTAGGTGCCCTGTGTCGGAACCCACGCTTCGCAGTCGAACTTACGCGCGGCCGAGGAACCGAGATCTCCGCCTGCGACGTCGATCACGCGGTACGGAACGTCGATGGCGGCCAACATGTCTCGCTCCCAGCCGAGGAGACGCTGGTGTTCGGCGTCGGCATCCTCGGGACGGCAGTACGTGAACATCTCGACCTTGTCGAACTGATGGACACGGATGATGCCGCGGGTGTCCTTGCCGTAGCTGCCGGCCTCGCGGCGGAAGCACGAGGACCAACCGGCGTAGCGCTTCGGGCCTTCGTTCAGTTCCAGGATCTCGCCCGAGTGGTAGCCGGCCATCGGCACCTCGGAAGTTCCGACGAGGTACAGGTCGTCATCCTGCAGGTGATAGATCTCGTCCGAGTGAGCGCCGAGGAAGCCGGTACCCGCCATGATTTCCGGGCGTACGAGTACAGGCGGAATCATCATCGTGAAGCCGTTGGCGATCGCCTTCTGCGCGGCCAACTGCAGCAGTCCGAGCTGGAGCATGGCTCCGTAGCCGGTCATGAAGTAGAAGCGCGAACCCGAAACCTTGGCGCCGCGTTCCATATCGATCAGGCCGAGCGACTCACCCAGTTCGAGGTGATCCTTCGGCTCGAAGTCGAACTTCGGAATCTCACCGACGTGTTCGAGCACGATGTAATCGTCCTCGCCACCGGCCGGCGCACCTTCTTGTACGACGTTGGAAATCGCGCGGTGTGCGGCGTCGAGCGCAGCCTGCGCCTCGTGCTGCGCGGCCTCGGCTTCCTTGACCTTTGCCGCAAGTTCCTTGGAACCCTCGAGCAGCGCGGGGCGCTCCTCCGGAGATGCCTGTCCGACCTTCTTGCCGAAGGCCTTCTGCTCTGCGCGGAGGTTGTCTCCGGTCAGGACGGCAGCGCGTCGGGACGCGTCGGCTTCGAGCAGAGCGTCGACCAGTCCTGGATCTTCTCCACGGGTGCGCTGCGACTCGCGGACGATTTCGGGGTTCTCACGGAGAAACTTGAGGTCAATCACGACTTCGAACTTTACCCACTCACCGCAGCTCGCCGACGGTCACGTCCACGTCGGAGAGGGGGAGATCACGATTCGAGCAGACTCAGGTAATCCTCGCGTCCGAACATCCGAGCCGCGTCGACGGCAGTCGGGTGTCCACCTTTCGGGTCGGCTCCCCCGTTCACCAGCGCTTTCACCACCGCATCCTCGCCCTTGAAGACGGCTCCGGCGAGTGGTGTCTGATTCTTGTCGTTGGGTCGGTTGACGTCGGCGCCGCGATCGATCAAGGCAACGACGGCGTCAGCGTGACCGTGATACGCAGCCAACATGACGAGCGTGTCGCCACTCTCGTTGGTCAGATTGACGGGAACTCCGGCATCGACGTACGACGCCAGCCCGGCTGCGTCGCCGGTTCGTGCCATGCCGAAGAGCCGGCCCGCCAGCTCGACAGCTTCGGGATCGAGTGGGGTGTTTTCGCTCATGACTACAAAATACTCACAGACGCGATTGTGAGTTTTGTAGTGAAGGTTCGATATCGCCACGGCAACAGGCATGATGGAATCGATGTCCGAAGACAAGATCGAGAAGTCGCCAGATCCGGCAGATCCCCAGGGGGCGCCGGCGAAGAAAACTGTCTCCGCGAGCCGCACCCGTCGGGTTCTGGCTGCTGTCGCGGTGGGTGCGGTGGTCGCCGCGATCGCAACGATCGCGATTTCCGGTGGATTGAACAAGGACGACTCGTCCTCGGTCAGTGTCAGTGGCGGGGGTCCAGCAGCGACGGGCTCTGCTCGCGACGACGCTTTCACCGCGGCTGCGGCCGGCGACTGCCTCAACTGGACACCCGCGACCGAGTCGGGCGGGGACCGCACGGACATGTCGAAGGTTCAGTGCGGAAGTGAGCATCGCTTCGAGGTCGCCGGTCCACTCGACCTGTCGGTGTTCCCCGGCGCCGAGTTCGGCCCCGGCTCCAGGTACCCGGGTGCCCTTCGATTCGCCGAACTCCGCGACGAGCACTGCACACCCATCGTCATGTCCTACCTCGGTTCGAAATTCGATCCCAAGGGCAAGTTCAGCGTCGGCCTGATGTTCCCGAGCGAATCTGGTTGGGCCTCGGGCGAGCGCGCACTGCGTTGCGGCTTGCAGTTCTCGACGACGACCGGCGAACTACAACCGTTCGCGGGCCGCGTGGCGGATCAGGACCAGTCGAACGTGTGGGACGTCGGCACGTGCATCGGCATCAACCAGAACCTCCCGACCGATCCGGTCGACTGTGCGAAACCGCATGCATACGAAGTTATTTCGGTGATCGACCTCGGCACTCAGTTCCCCGGCGCGATGCCGTCGGTGGAAGATCAGGACCGCTATCTCGAAGGCGTCTGCACTCAGGCATCCAACGAGTACCTGGGTTCCGCAGACGCACTTCGCGACAAGACGCTGACGCTGTTCTGGGACAACATTTCACTGGAAAGCTGGTTGGCCGGTAGTCGCCGAGTCAATTGTTCGATCGGCAAAGAGGTCGAAACCGGCGGGTTTGCCGCGATCACCGGAAGCGCCAAGGGCGAGATCCTGATCAACGGCGCCGCTCCGGTTCCGCCACCCGCTGCACCGGAAGGTCGGTCGTTGCCGACGCCGTTGCCCGGCGCAGCTCCGCCGTCGTAAGCCATGACGGTAACTATGACGCCCGACCGGTTCGAGGAACTGGTCGGCGAGGCGCTCGATCTGATTCCGCCCGAACTTGCCAAGGCAATCGACAATGTCGTGGTGCTGGTCGAAGCACGCGACGAGGAAGAACCGGGGCTGCTCGGTTTGTATCAGGGCGTCGCTCTGACCGAGCGGGATTCTCATTACGGTGGGTACCTGCCGGACACGGTCACTATTTTCCGCGATTCGATACTCGACATCTGCGCATCCGAGGACGAGGTTGTTCACGAGGTTGCCGTGACCGTCATCCACGAGATCGCGCACTACTTCGGCATCGAAGAAGACAGATTGCACGAACTCGGCTGGGGCTGAGGGCAAAGTCGTCCGATTTCGGGGGGAACCAAAAGCGGGCGGCACGCATCAAACTAGGTGCGGGGGGATTTCGACGGCTGTGCGCACGACCTCCCGACCACTTATCCGCACTGGTCAGGAAGGAGTTCGGCACTATGCACGTCGACCCTCAAGCCCTAGTTGCCGCCGCAATGGAACTCGAGTCTGCGGCGACGCGATTGCGCGGAATCGTCTCTACTGCGCAGCCGACGCTACGCGTTCTCCCAGCGGGATCCGAAGAAGTGTCCGGCAGCGCGGCAAACTATTTCAACACCATCTCTGACAGCCTTGCCTCGTCCACCGATCGGGCAATCGAGGAGCTCACCTCGGCCGCGGCAGCTCTGCGCAAGAATGCAGCTGCCTACGAGCTCGAAGACCAGCTCACAAAGACCAGTCTGGCCGCCGCACCGATCTGATCGACAGAAATCGAACGCGACAACTTCGAGCGCGACAACACAGTCACACTTCCTGGGGGGAAGAACAATGGTCGGCATCACCGGCGTCATCTGGTATCCACGGGGCGCAGCACCCAACTCCGCAGCACTGGTCGCCGGAGCCGGGCCGGTCCCTCTCGGCGTGGCGGCCGGGGCCTGGTCCACCGTGTCGTCCGGACTGACCGACACCGCTGCGTCCATCTCTCGCGTGATGGCGGATCTTCGCACCGGGTGGTCCGGAGAAGCAGCGGATGCCGCATTGAGCAAGTTCGCACCGTTCCAGGAATGGGCTGCTGCGGCCGCGTTGCTCGCGGGAGAAACCGCAGGTAAGGCCCAGGTGCAGTCCGGCTCGTACACGGTTGCCACCCTCGCCATGCCGTCCCTGGCCGAGATTGCAGCAATTCAAGCGGCCAAGGTCGCCGCGTACTCCATCGGCGGTGCCCTGGTCGGCGGTGCCGCTGCCGCCGAGGCTGCCGAAGAAGCTCTCAAAATTAGAGCGGCGGTAACGATGGAAACGTACGACGCCGCAACGGCTCATCTGGCCGTGCAGCAGAACTTCGACTCACCACCGTCCATCGCGGAACCCACAGCTGGGGCATCCGCTTCGGCCCCAGGCAGCGCCTCACGACAGTCCGTCGTGCAAGCGGCATCAACGCTCGCTGACGCAATCGCGGATCCCGTGCGCACCGCAACCGCTGCTGTCGCATCCGTAGTTTCCAACCCGGTATTTGCCGCCGCTGCCTCACAGGCCGGTGCCATCTCCGGTGGAGCTGCCACCGCAGCCGGTGCCACCACCACCGCAGTCACGAGCGCCACCAGTGCCGCATCAGCTCTCGCGACGGCAGGAGCAGGACTCGG
Organism: Rhodococcus sp. GB-02; assembly: GCF_053470465.1. NCBI lineage: Bacteria > Bacillati > Actinomycetota > Actinomycetes > Mycobacteriales > Nocardiaceae > Rhodococcus > Rhodococcus sp. GB-02. The sequence continues at coordinate 533,599 of NZ_JBPUKE010000001.1, read as the reverse complement.
CGGCGCAAGACTCGGCGCTTCCACACCATCAATGTTCGGCACTCCGTCGGCAAGTCGGGCACCGGCACAGGTCAGCGCAGCATCCGTGACCACCGGAGCCGGAACAAGTGCAGGCTCGTCGTCGAGCGGCCACACCGGCTGGCACGCTCTTCCTGATCCCTCCACCGGCCAGAGCACCGCACGCCAGAATCACGTGACCTCGCCGGTTCAGGGCACCGCAGATACCGTCAAAGTGGATCCGGCCCGAACCGCAGGCGGATCTGCGCCGATCGCCGGCGGCCGTCATGCCGCCCAATCTGAAGACGAGACCGAGCACGACACACCCGATTATCTGAAGCACTTCGAGCATTTCGCCGACGGTCGCACAGTCATCCCGTCCGTGATCGGTGGCGCACTCGAAACTGCAGAGCGTTGATGGTGGACCTCGGCACCTCGCCAGATGGGAGGAATTCGCCTGTCGTCGCCCTGCCACAGGACGAAATCGACTATGTACGTGAGCGACTCGGGCTCGATGCGCTTCCCGTGGTTCTCGGTGGCGCGACGGTTCACGGCAGTGCGAGCGCTCAACATACGGCGATGCAGTCCGCGGCAGATTCACTCTCCGAGCGCGATCTCCTCCCCGGCGGGGAGATCCATCACGAACTCAGTGCCCGCCTGCGCGTCCTGACTCACCCCAAGTGGGAGTTGGCGCTGCGTCGGCATGTCGGCGGAAGCATTTCACGCCTCTGCATCGCGCAGGGCGAATTCCTTTGTGTCGAAGCAACTTCAACCGAATCTTCATTCGCACTACGCAGTGTCACGTCCGAACCGGCCGTACCCGTTGTCACCGCGCTCGGCAGCGCCGAAGCAATGCCGATCGCCGTGATCAACGCACCGACAGAAATTCTGAGCCTGGCATTCGGCGCCGGCCCGGATGCAGAAAGCGTGACCTCGGCAATGATCAACGCCGGGATACCCGAAGACGGCGCGCGCCAACTGGGTAGGGCAATCGTCACCTGTACCGCCTTCGCCGAATTGGTCGGAATACCACACAGTTTGGGAGCGACGACGCTCATGGCCGGCGCAGTGACTGTGTACGACACCTTGGCGGGTCGGCTCGTGGGTTCGACCACTCGGGCTGCCGACGGCACGGAATGGACGTCCATCGGTTCCGGAACACTCCATCGCCTGCGACAAGCCGTGAACGCGCTGGTAACCGAACTCGAGGAATCGACGCCGGAGACTTCCGGGTAACCTCGGGGCGTCCCTTCAACGCCCGGAGCCTTACTTCAGCATGCAGTTCTCGCGTCAACCGTCGTCACCGGGCGAACAAGGCTCGGTCGCCACGATCGACCGGCCGAACGAAGAACGGGCAACAACACCGCACCGACAAGACCTGAACGGACTGCGTGGCCTCGCCATCGGTTTGGTGGTCGTATTCCACGTGTGGTTCGGACGGGTATCGGGCGGGGTGGACGTCTTCCTGGTTCTGTCCGGATACTTCTTCGTCGGCTCACTGGTTCGACGCGCCGAAGCCGGGGGTTCACTCAACCCGGTCCCGGCACTGCGGCGGGTGTTTCTGCGGCTGTTCCCCCTGATCGCGGTGGTCAGCATTTTGACCGCACTGGGGACCGCGTTGCTGCTGCCACGCACACGCTGGGCCGATCTGGGTGATCAACTGATCGCGGTGCTCGGGTTCTTCCAGAACTGGCAGCTCGCCAGCACCGCAAGCGACTACCTGGCCGCCGACGGCTCGGTCACTCCCCTGCAGCACCTGTGGTCGATGGCCGTGCAAGGTCAGTTCTATCTCCTGGCCATCGCACTCGTCTCCGTGATCGCTTATGTGGCTTCACGCGTGAATCCCAACTATTTCCGCCCGGCACTCGCGGTCACCCTTCTGGTTCTGACCGCAGGATCTTTTCTCTACGCACTCGCCAAATCTTCGCGTCACCAAGCCTGGGCGTACTACGACTCCGGCGCCAGGTTGTGGGAATTGGCCCTCGGTGGTCTGCTGGCCGTTCTGATGACCAGCACGCGCAGTCGGCAGATCGCATCCCTGCCGTTCTCGGTCAGAGCGACGATCGGCTGGGCGGGTCTTTCGTCGATCCTGTTGTGCGGCATAGTGCTCGACGGCGCCCAGCAGTTCCCCGGCCCGTGGGCGCTGGTACCGGTGCTGGCCACTCTTGCGTTGATACTGTCCGGAGTCGGCGACGACACACCTTGGACGTCGAAGACGCTCGCCCATCCGGCACTGACGTGGCTCGGCTCGTTCGCATTCGCGCTGTACCTGATTCACTGGCCGATTCTGGTGTTTGCACTCGTGATCTCCGGACGCCCCGAAGCCGGCCTGCTCGGCGGGGCACTGATCATCGCCCTCTCCGTCGCGGGGGCGCTCGCACTCCGACGCCTGGTCGAGGTTCCGGTGGAGCGCGGAGGCCGCTCGCGTCGATACACCGTTCTGGCTTGCGTCATCACCGCTGCCGTGGTCCTCGCTGCTTCGGTCGCGTGGCAGTCGTACGCGAGCAGCCAAACGACGGGCCAACGGGCGGTCGACTCCCTCGACCTCCCTACCCATCCCGGCGCACTCGCGCTCACGGACGGTGCCGATGTACTCAAGGCGTCGATGGTTCCCTCGATCTTCGATGCGCCGCTGGACCTTCCGGCCAGCACGCTCGACGGTTGTATCGGCGATTTTCTCGAGCGGGACGTCGTCCACTGCACCTACGGCGACGCCGATGCCGACAGAACCATCGCTCTCGCGGGCGGTTCGCACTCCGAACACTGGCTCACTGCGCTCGACGAACTCGGCAAGAGCCACGGGTTCCGCGTCGACACGTATCTGAAGATGGGCTGCCCGCTCACCATCGACTCCATGCAGACGTTGTCGGACAACGACTATCCGGATTGCGTCGACTGGTCGCGTGGAGTGCTGACCGAGTTGGCCGTCGCCTCACCCGATTTCGTGTTCACGACGGCAACCAGGCCGAGTTCCGACGGCCCTGGCGACGTGACGCCCGAGTCGTACGTGCACGTGTGGGAGGAGCTGGGACGCGACGGTATCGACGTACTCGCCATTCGCGATACCCCGTGGTTGCACCACGACGGCGTCGCCTACCGCGCGATCGACTGTCTGGCGACCACCACCTCACCCGATCACTGCGCGATGCCACGGTCGGAAATGCTCAGCGACGTCAATCCGGCGCCGTCGGCAATTGCCGATCTGACCAACGTCCGGCTACTCGACCTCAGCGACGGCGTGTGCGGACCGGAGTTGTGCCGGGTCGTGGAAGGAAATGTGTTGGTGTATCACGATTCCCACCACCTGACCGCCAGTTACGTGAGCACCCTCTCCACCGAACTCGGGCGCCAACTGAGCGTCCAGACCGGTTGGTGGTGAAGCAGGTGGTCAGCCCATCACGTCGTCGGCACCGGGGATGAGCCGATGCTCGAACGGTGGGTTCACCGTTCCCCACCGCAGGCACTCCCAGCCTCCGTCGACCGAGGGCAACAGTTCGACGGTCTCGGTGTTGGCCAGGTGGTTGTTGGCGGCGAACAGGCCGGGGACACCGGCAAGTTGAGCGGCGACAAGACGGATCGCCGCACCATGACTGACCACGACGATGTCGCCGCCGTCTCGTGAGCCTTCGAGAAATTCTTCGCGCAACGAATTGACCACGGGAACGTACCGTTCCAGGACGTCGTATCCCGTTTCACCGCCCGGGATGCGAGCGCCGAGGTTGCCGGTGTGCCAGTGATGGAACGTCTCCATGAACAGTCGGTGCGCGGCTTCGTCGGTGCGATCCTCGAGATCCCCGGCCTGCACTTCGTGCAGTCCGTCCCGCACATCCAGGGAGACGCCCGCTGCCTGCTCCACGAAACCTGCTGTCTGCCGGGCACGCAACGCCAACGACGATACGAGTGCCAGCGGCGGCGCCGAAGCCAGGCCGACGCCCAACGTTTCGGCCTGCGCCAACCCTGCCGGCGTGAGTTTTGCTCCAGGCAAGGCGGTGTCGAGACGCTTGGCGACATTCGCCTCCGTCTGACCGTGCCGAACGAGGATGAGCCTTCCGGTCATCGTTCTCCCTCTCCCCGCTTGAGCTCGTCGATCCAGTTGATTGCTTGTTCGTCCGAAGGTGGTTGCGGCCCGGTTGAATTCGCTGTTGCCCACGATCCGAGGAAGCGGACTCCGGATGTGCGATGCAGTGCACGCATCGCTTCGGCCACCAACGAGTCCTCGATGTGCCCGACGCAGTCCACGAAGAAGCGATAAGTACCCAATTCCGTTCGCATCGGCCGCGATTCGATCCGAGTCAGATCGATGCCGCGAGCTGCGAATTCGGAGAGTGCACGTACCAGGGAGCCCGGAGCGTTGTCGAGGTGAAGCACCAACGCGGTGCGATCGGCGCCGGTCCGCGGCGGAACCGGGGCCGGTTTGGTGACCAGCACGAAGCGTGTGCGGGCGCCGCCCACGTCGGCGACGTTGTCCGCCAGGCTGTCGAGTTCGAGCATCTTACCGGCCAGCGCCGTGGACACACCGGCGTCGACGGTTCCCGCCTGCACATCCAGGGCCGCACCGGCATTGGACGAGGCCAGCACCACCTCGGCCCGTGGAAGGTTCTCGGCGATCCATCCGCGGACCTGTGCGCCCGCATGTGGGTAGGCTCCGATCGTGCGGACCTGATCTGCGGTAGTCCCGGCCCGAACCAGGATGGAGAAGCTCACGTCCAGATCGGTTTCGGCCACGATCTGCAGCGGCGAACCGAGGGCCAGTGAATCGAGCGTCGGAGCTACGCCGCCTTCCACCGAGTTCTCGAAGGGAACCACGGCTCCGTCGACTGAACCGTCGCGAACCATGTCGAGCGTCGCCGGCGGACTGCCTGCCGGTACTCGCTCGACGGTTTCGCCGAACGCGCCCTCAGCCTCCAACTGAGCGAGAGCTATCTCCGTGAAGGTTCCCGACGGACCGAAATACGCGATTCTTGGCACGCCTACGAGATTACGCACCGACTCGCGCCGGTCACTGCAAACCCGCGGCACGCAGAGCGGTTTCCACCGCCTGCGGATCCGCGACCTCGATCGTGAGCAGCACCTCGCGCATCGCGGACGCGGCTTCCGGGATCAGAGCAGTGAGTTTTTCCGGCTTCGGATCGACTATCGCGGCGCGCACGTCATCGCCGCGCAGTGCGGCGACGGTGCCACACAGCAGGGCGATCACTTCGTCGGCGTCGGCTGCGCGGGCTACGAAACCGACGGACTCGTGCGCGAGTACCGCCAGGAAATCGGCCACTTCGATGGGAGTACGACCGGCGGCGAGTCCGGGGATCCGGCCACCTTCGCACAGTCGCATTGCCGTTTCAGCAGGCGTCAGATCCTCTTCACCGCCGTCGACGTACACCGCGAGCGGAGCGGGCAGACGCAGGGCGATCGCGTCGTCGATCTGGTCGGTGGTGACGTCGAGGTCGAAACGCACGGCCTCGTACGACGCACCGGTGTCCGCACGTAGTTTCTCGGGATCGATGTCGAGAAGGACGACAACCCGGCCCGCGGCTTCGGCGCCGATCAGGGCAGACGCCGGAACGACCGGGGGAAAGAGTGCTTCGAGGAGTCCGCGCGAGTTTCTCGGGGCGGGCAGCCCGAGTGAGAGAGGAATGGCCACGGACAAACCGTAACCCCGGCGAACTCGACGGATTCCACGCGAGTTGCGTAAAAGTCTTGCGATTCACACCGCAGCACCTTAGGTTAGGGTTACCTCATCATCCGATGAAGTTCGAGAGAACACCCGCCAAGGGGGCAGCATGGCAACGAAGACCAGCACCGGCCCGTCCACCGCCGAACGCGTCCGCAGCGCCTGTGTGCGCGCGCAGGATGCAGTGCTCGCCATCGAAGGCAGCGATCCCACCGTCACGTCGGTGCATCACCTGCGTTCGAACGGTGACGTCGTCGTTGCAGTCCCACATGCCTCCGCAGCTGCGGCTTTGGCCTGGAACTCCGGCAGCGGCGGCTTGCCCGCCGTCCTCGAGATCACCGATCACGCACCACTGCGACTGCGCGAGCCCGTACGTTCCCTCGTGTGGCTTCGCGGCACGTTGCACGCGGTGCCCGACTACGAGGCACGCGTCCTCGCCGACGACGTCGCATCCGAACATCCCCACCCGGGACTTCTCGACATCGGCCACACCTCGGTCCTTCTTCGCTTGAGCCTGGCCTCGGCTGTAGTCGCTGATTCGACGGGAGCAGAACCCGTCGCCGTGGACGAACTGCTGAACGCCAGCCCTGATCCCTTCTGGGAAATGGAAACGGCGTGGCTGCAGCATCTCGACGAAGACCACCGCGACCTCGTGGACCTGCTCGTGCGCAAGCTTCCCCCGTACATGCGCACCGGACGCGTTCGGCCACTCGGCATCGATCGCTACGGCCTGCGCCTGCGGGTCGAGGATCACACCGGTGACCGCGACGTGTGGATGCCGTTCGCCAACCCGGTCGACGACGCTCCCGCATTGAGCCGCGCCATCCGCATGCTGGTCGGGTGCCCTTTCCTCAACGGCCTCCGATCAGGCGGCGCCTCCAACGGCTAGCGTTGCGCGGGTGAATGCCCGCGAGACCGTCCGCACGTGGTTACGACCGCCGTCTCCCGTCCCGGCCGGCCCGGCGCTCGATCCGGCCGCCAGACGCGGAGTCTGGATCGAGATCACGATCGTCCTGCTGGTCACCTTCGGACTCAGCGGATTGTCCGGGATCCTCTCGCTCGCCGAATCCTTGGCGACGCCGGTTGCGCTCTCGGATCAGACGGTTGCACTCAATCCGTCGCGGGCCGCCATCGACTGGATCGACCTGGCGCGCCAATTACTGGGCGTCGCAAAGCTTCTCGCATGGGCAGCACTGGGGCTCTATCTACTGTGGCGTTCGGGGATCGGTCCGCGTGCTGCGGGACTGACTCCCAAACCTCGATTCCGGCGCGACATAGCCCCGGGATTCGGCTTGGCCACCGTGATCGGTCTCCCCGGCCTGCTGTTCTACCTCGTGGCTCAGGCGCTCAGCGTCAACCTCACCGTCCAGGCCAGCGCGCTCGACGACCACTGGTGGCGGGTACCGATCCTCGTACTGTCCGCAATCGCGAACTCCGGCGCCGAAGAGGTGCTGGTCGTCGCCTACCTGATCACTCGCCTGCGAACGCTGGGCTGGAGCGAGAACAAGTCACTGCTCGCATCGTCACTTCTGCGCGGCAGTTACCACCTCTATCAGGGGTTCGGCGGCGGCGTCGGAAACGTGATCATGGGGCTCGTGTTCGGCCGATACTGGCAGCGCACCGGGAAACTCTGGCCACTGGTCATCGCCCACGCTCTCATCGACATGGTGGCGTTCATCGGTTACGCCCTCCTGCGCGATCACGTCTCCTGGCTGCCGTGACCGGTACCGTGAACTGGTGACCGGCGACTCCGAATATCCTCAGCGCCCTCCGCGGCGCCAGCCGCCAGGGCCACCTCCGCGTGGACCGATGCCTCCGAGGCAGAACCCTCCACGCCAGAATCCACCCCGTCAGGGCCCACCCCCGCAGCGGCGTCCACCGATGCCGCCGGAAGGTCCGACAGTCATCCGCCGCGACGGACGCCCGCCGCAGCAGAATCCGGCCAATCAGGCCTGGTCACAGGCCCCACAACAAGCGCCGCAACAACCCAGGCGCGAGGACTGGGCACCGACCCAGCGCCCGCAGCCGTTCCAGGACGATCCCCGCCGTCAGGGTGGGCAGCGTCAGGATCCGCAGCGTCAGGCCAAGTACGCACCCGCTCCGCCGCGCCGAACCCCACCGAACGCCCCGCCGCGCCCTCCAGAACCTCCGAAGCAGCGACGCCCACGTAAGCGTCGTAGCTGGGGTAAACGTATCGGCATCACGTTGTTGGTGTTGCTGCTCGCATTGGCCGGTGCGGTTTATTACGTCGACAGTTCGCTCAATCGAATCGACGCGCTGCCCGACTACGCGGGACGCGTCGCCGATACTCCGGGCACGAACTGGTTGATCGTCGGCTCCGACAGTCGTGAGGGGCTCACCCCCGAGCAGGAGCAAGCTCTCGCGACGGGCGGTGACACCGGCCCTAAGCGCACTGACACGGTCATCTTGGTCCACGTCCCCAAGAGCGGGAAGACGACGATGGTCAGCATCCCGCGCGATTCGTACGTTCCGATCCCCGGCTACGGCTCGGACAAGATCAACGCCGCCTTCGCCTTCGGGGGTGCTCCCTTGTTGGTGCAGACCGTCGAGGAGGCAACGGGGCTTCGCATCGACCACTACGCCGAGATCGGATTCAGCGGGTTCGCCGGCATCGTCGACGCCGTCGGTGGCGTCAACGTATGCCTCGCACAGCCGATCGACGACCCGCTGGCCGGGATCAACCTCCCAGCCGGATGTCAGGACTTGAAGGGTTCGGACGCACTCGGGTTCGTGCGAACTCGCGCGACGGCGCTCGCCGACCTCGACCGCATGAACAACCAGCGCCAGTTCATGTCGGCGTTGCTGTCGAAGGCGACGAGTCCGACCACGTTCCTCAATCCGTTCCGGTTGTGGCCACTCGTCTCCGATACCGCCAAGTCTCTACAGGTCGACGAAGGCGATCACATCTGGAATCTGGCCTCACTCGCCTGGGCGCTTCGCGGCGGGATGACCACCACGACGGTTCCGGTCGCCGGTTTCGAGGACGTGGACGGTTCGGGCAACGTGTTGTTGTGGGACAAGGCGCGCGCTTCGCAGTTCTTCGACGCCCTGGCCAACGATCAGCAGATTCCACAGGATTTGATCACCACGGGGTAATCGCCCTGAGTTCCGGTAGTACCGCGGGAGGACAGGCCCGGCGAACAAATCGCTTTCCGGCAGGACGCGGAATCGGCGGCCGAAAAATACCGTGAAGGTATGAACAAAACACACCACAGGTACCGAACTCTCGCCGTCGTTGCCGCAGGCGTCGGAGCTGCTGCACTCGTGACGTCCTGCTCCGGGACCTTCGACAAGTTCGACGACTCCAAGGCGTACAAGAAGACCGAAACCTTCTCTTTTGCACGAACATCCAACGGAATCGACACGCTGCCGAGTTGGGTACCGGCCGGCGCGACGGATATCGACGAGATCATCCGCACCACCGGCAACGAACGAATCCTGCGAATGAAAGCGAACGTCTCGGAGATCGATCACAACATCTGCACAGCACTTCCCACAGTCGAAACACGCCCGGCGTCTCTGTCCGCTCAGTGGTGGCCGGCGGGAATCGAAAAGAGCAGCTCGTTCCAGTGCGGCGACTGGTACGTCGGCGAAAAGGACTCGTTCGTCTACGGGTACCGACCGGAATCTCTCGGCTTCATCATCGATCAGCTCGACAAGAAGTAGCTCCCTCTCAGCGGCGACGACCCAGTAACCTGTTGGGATGACACAGGCGAAGAACTCGAGCGAATTCACCACTCTGCTGCGTCAGCAGATCCGTAACGAGTTCACTGCATCGCAGCAGTACATCGCGGTAGCGGTGTACTTCGATGCACACGATCTTCCGCAGATGGCCGCGCGCTTCTACAGCCAGGCCACCGAGGAACGCGGTCACGCGATGATGATGATCCAGTACCTGCTCGACAACGACCTCGACGTGGACGTACCCGGCATCGACGACGTCGTGACGAAGTTCGACAGTGTCCGGGCTCCGGTCGAATTGGCACTCGAGCAGGAGAAGACGGTCACCGAGCAGGTGACACAGCTGGCACGCACCGCGCGCGATACCGGCGACTACCTGGGCGAGCAGTTCATGCAGTGGTTCCTCAAGGAGCAGGTCGAGGAAGTAGCAAGCATGACAACACTTCTCACCATCGTCGACCGCGCCGGCGACAACCTGTTCCACCTCGAAACGTTTGTCGCACGCGAGATGAACGCCCCGGCCGCTGCCGACGCAATGGCGCCGACGCCCGCCGGCGGCGGCGTCTGAGGGCCACCGGCCTACCGAGTCTCAGGCCGCTCGGCGGCGCTCAGTGATCTGAGGAAGTTGTTGTACGCCTCCAGATCACTGTCGCCGTCGATCTCGGCGCGGCGGTCCTGGGCGGCATTCATCCGTTTGTCGTCCCGGTTCCAGCGCATCGCGAAGATCACGACCACCACCAGCGCAACGGGCTCTCCGTACGACCACGCGAGGGCACCCGCCAGCTGCTGATCCTGCATCACGTCCACGCCCCACTCCGGAGGCGGATCCACGAACGTGGCCAGCAGCGGCTTTGTCGCCATCATGAGTACGACGCCGATGAACACGTGCAGCGGCATCTCCACGAACAGGTCGAAACACCGGCTGAGGTAGCTCTGTCGCACCGGCAGTGGGCCGGTGGCGAGCACCGGCATGATGAAGAGCAGACCGCTGGCGAGAAAGAAGATCTCGAGCGAGACGTGTCCAGCCGGTAACGCCGAGACGGTGTCGAAGATCGGCGACAGGTAGATCCCGTAGTAACTGAACAGAAATACCGGGATCGTGAACCCGGGGTGCAGCATCCACCGCGCCGGCAGGCTACGCAATGCCGAGAGGGCAAGCGCGAGAATGCCTTTTCCCATCCCTCGGTGCGGCGTCGAACGTAGTAGCAGCAGTCCCGGCGAGCCCAGTACCCAGAGCGGCGGGATCGCCATCGAGAGCGTCAGGTGTTGGAACATCCAGACGCTGAAGAGTTCGTAGCCGTAGCTCTCGACCTTCAGTCCGGTTACCGCGATCAGTAGCAGGCACCCACCCAGGAAGCACGCTGTCCGATGCCACGGCCATGGTCGCCCACTCGCGCGAACTCGCTGAGCGCCAGTCCAATACCAGAGTGCAAGAACAACTCCCAGCGCAGGAAGAAGCGGGAGGGATGAGGTATCCCACTCCAGCATCTGCCCGATCGACGGCGGCGGCGTGTCATTCACGAACGCTTCACCGGCGGGCCCTCCTTCGTCTCCATGCGGGTACCGTCGACTCTACACCTAACTACTATGTTGGATAGTATTTAGGAATTCGACGGAAGGTCCAGGTGCACAGCAGTGTCCAGAAGCATGAAGATATCCGCCGCCCTGATCGCGGTGTTCGCGGTAGCACTGATCACGTTCATCACCATCGATCCGGTCAGGGCGGACAACGAGAGCACCGATCGGGCAGCACAATCCAGCGCCGTCCTCACCGACGACGCGTACCGATTGACCTCGGCCGCCGACGGCAAGGTGAACCTGGTCGAGTTCCTCGACTTCGAATGCGAGGCTTGCCGCGCGCTGTACCCGACGATGGAGCGAATCAGAGCCGAGTACGAGGATCGGATCACGTTCGGCATCAGATACTTTCCGATTCCGAGTCACACCAACAGCACTCTCGCGGCGCAGGTCGTCGAATCCGCATCTCGCCAGGGCAAGTTCGTCGAGATGTATCAACGGATGTACGAGACTCAGTCGCAGTGGGGTGAATCTGCCGAATCGCAGGAGGCGCTGTTCCGCTCCTACGCACAAGATCTCGGCCTGGACATGACCCGATTCGAAACCGACCTCGGCAGCCGCGGCGTCCGTGAGCGGGTCGAGCGCGACTTCGAAGAAGGTCGACGCCTCGGCGTCCAGGGCACGCCGACCCTCTTTCTGAACGATGTGAAACTGGCCCCGATGCCGACCTACGAAGATCTGAAAGCCCAGATCGACTCGGCTTTGCGAGAATGATCAGGTCAGAACAGCGCAGATACCCGCGGAGACGGCTACCGTCACGGCTGCGGCAACGGCCGTCGTGACAGCCGCCGGCACACAAGCCGCCGCCGCGCAGGTCAGTCGCCGGGGCGACGCCACGTCGCCGTCGACCAGGGAACGCAATCGCACTGCGGTCGCGCCGCCGCGATCGCCCAAGCTCCAGTCCGGCTGAGGAAGCGTCGATTTCGACACCACGGCAAGAGCGGAACGCACCGCAGCCGGGCTGGTGACGCGAGCGGCGTGCCGGTCCGCCGACAGTTCCACGATCGCGCCGACGGCAGCAGGTGCCGCCGCGAACAACGGCACTCGCGGCAGAACAGCGGCCAAGACTTCGCACGCACCGACGATTCGGTGATGACCGCCGCTCAGGTGCGCACGCTCGTGCGCGAGGACCGCGTCACGCTCGCCTCCGGTAAGAGCGGATGACAAGCCTTGCGTCGCAACAACAAATCCAGGCTTTCCGGCGACGCTGTACGCCATCGGCAGCGGATGATCCAACCACAACACGTCGGACTCCGAGTTGTCGCGGCGCGCGACGATCGAGAGAACATCACGATGGAAATCTCGGACTCTCGCGTGCTCACGTGCCTGCTTGCGCCCAGCCAGCACGATCCGAACGGCGATCAAACCCACCACAGCAACGGCTGTGCCGGTGATCAGTTCACCCACCCACGAACTCGTACCGTGCGCGAAGGCGCTGAAACACCGAGCGATACCGTCGACCAGCCCCTCGACCGGCGCGTGGCTCGGCCAGACCAGAACCAAGACCGCGGAGAGAGCGAGATACAGAGCCGACGCCATACTGCCGAGCCACGCCGCGAGCAGCACCGTCGGAGACAACGCCGAGGAAACAACTCGCAACACTCTCGGAACCAAGAATCCCACGAGTACCGCACCGAGAAGCATCGGCAACGCCAATGTCATTGCGCACCTTCCCCGGAAAGACCTCGGCGCAGGGCCTCGTTCTCGGCGTCCGTCATGGTCCTGGCGAAGTGCAACAGCACGGCAGCGGAATCAGAACTGCTGTCCAACAATTCGCGCAGAGCCCTGGAGGTGGCTTCTTCACGGCTGCGGCTCGGCCGATAGAAGTAGGCGCGACTCTTCTTCTCGCGACTCACCCAACCCTTGTCGTAGAGATGCGTCACGACGGTCAGGATGGTGGTGTACGCGAGCTGTCGACGCTCGCCCAAGATCTCGACCAGATCCTTGACCGAGAGCGCGTCGTCGGACTGCCAGAGCACATCCATGACCTCGGCTTCGAGTCCGCCCAGCCCCTGCATTGCTCCTCCATCGCGTCGTGTCAGAACTTCAGTCGCCCGTGGTCTTCTCCCCGAACGACACGCCCCGGGAATTCAGATACGCGAGCGGATCGGTCTTCTGTCCGTCAGATTGCCACACCTCGTAGTGCAGGTGTGGTCCTGTCGATTGTCCACGATTGCCGACGGTCGCGATCAGCTCACCCGCCCGCACCTTCTGACCCGCAACCACGAGCGCCTCGTTGATGTGTCCGTAGACGCCGACGGTCCCGTCATCCTGCTGGATGCGGACCCAGAGCCCGAATCCCGCGGCGGGACCGGATTCGAGCACAACACCGTCGGTCGTCGACACGATGGGCGTACCGATCGCGTTCGCGATGTCGAGACCGTAGTGGGTGGTTCCCCACCGTGGACCGAAGTTGGACGTCATCGTCCCGCTGACAGGGGCCATCACCTGTGACTTCTCTGCCTCGTACGCCAGCGCCGCTCGTTCGGATTCGAGTTGTCGCGTCTTGCCGAGTTGTTCGGCTATTCCGGCAAGATCCGTCGTTCGAACACGGTCGAGGATCTCCGGCACCGACACCGTATTTCCCACCGCAACCGGCGGCGGCGATGCGTGCCCGATGGAAGTGCCGGACGCCAGGATTGCGCCCGTCGCCACGGAAACCGCGGCTATGCGCCCGCCGGGTCTGATCGGCTCGGCTTTTCGATGTCGTCCCACTTCTCGGTCCTCGCGTCGATGACAAATGAAGGTCTACGCCGCAACCCTACAACTATGTTGCATAGTTTTTAAGACATGCACTATTGCGCATATATGCATATGTGTCTAAGCTGACGTCGACGAAAGGATCTTCGATGTCACACGGACACGGGCACGGAATCTCCCCCGCCGAGGCTGCGACCAGCAACAGCGGCAAGCATGTCAATAAACTGTGGATCGCCGCCGGCCTCGGGTTGGTGACGTTCGTACTGCAGGTGACAGTCGGACTTTTCACCTCGTCGCTGGCGCTGCTTTCGGACTCGGCACACGTGTTCACCGACATCTTCGGCATCTTCATGGCGCTCGCCGCGATCCTCGTCGCACAGCGTGCCGCCCGGCGCCCCGACCGTACCTTCGGCATGTACCGCACGGAAGTGTTTGCAGCACTGGCCAATGCGATCCTGCTCTTCGCGGTGGCCGGATGGGTACTCTACGAGGCTGCCAGCCGATTCTCGGATCCGCCCGAGGTTCCCGGCCTCCCCGTCGCGATAGTCGCCGTCGTCGGATTGGCGATGAACGTCATCGCCTTCCTGATGCTGCGCAGCGGCGCGAAGGAAAGTATCAACATCCGCGGCGCCTACCTCGAAGTCATGGCGGACATGGTCGGGTCCATCGGCGTCCTCGTCAGCGGCTTGGTCACGCTCGCGTTCGGTTGGCGCTACGCCGACCCCGTCATAGGCGTAGCCATCGGCCTTTTCGTCTTGCCGCGCGCCTTCAACCTGGGCCGCCATGCCGTCCGCATCCTGCTCCAGCAGGCTCCCGATCGCATCGACGTCACCTCGATCATCGAGAAGATCAATGCCCTCCCGGGCGTCGTCGACGCGCATGATCTACACGTTTGGACGCTCACCTCGGGGATGGAAGTTGCTTCCGTTCACGTCACCGCGGCAAGTGACGCCGATCCCACAACGGTGCTCGCGGCCACCCAAACCTTGCTTTCCGAGGCCTTCGAACTCGAGCACGCCACCGTACAGGTGGAACTACAGGGAAGTGACGGTAAATGCGCGGAACTCGCCTGGTGAAATGGACATTCCTAAATGAAACATTCGATTTCACCGGGCTCGATAACCTCACCGAATTCGAAGAAAAATTAGGTCTTCTTTAGTTTGGGAACGCTTACCACAATAAGGTCAGACTGGGATGACAGTGCCTCTGACCTGCACTATCTTGGAATTCATGACTTCTGGGGAGACTCACATGACCAAATTCCACGCACTACTCCGAGACCAGATTCGCAACGAGTTCAACGCTTCGCATCAGTACATCGCGACAGCGGTTTACTTCGACAATGCGGATCTGCCGCAGCTGGCAAAGCATTTCTACAAGCAGGCTGTGGAAGAGCGTAACCACGCCATGATGATCGTTCAGTATTTCCTCGATCGCGACATCAACGTCGAACTGACCGGCGTCGACGCTGCGAAGGCCGACTTCAAGGATGCCCGCGAGCCCATCGCTCTCGCGCTGACTCAGGAGAAGACGGTCACCGAGCAGATCGTCCAACTCGCGAGCACTGCCCGCGAAGAAGGCGACTACCTCGGCGAGCAGTTCATGCAGTGGTTCCTCAAGGAGCAGGTCGAGGAAGTGGCAAGCATGACAACACTTCTCACCATCGCGGATCGCGCGGGCGCCAACCTGTTCGACCTCGAAGACTTCGTGTCCCGCGAGATGAGCACCGTCGGTGACACCACCGGTGCACCGAACGCAGCGGGCGGAACCATCTAGCCTGCAGCACTCACAGATTTTGCCCTCGAGCCGAGCGGTTCGCTTCCTGCCAGCAGGATCGAACTGATCAGCTCGGGGGCATCTGTCATCGGTACGTGCCCCAGGCCGGGCAGAACCATCAACTTTGCCTGCGGGAACGGCTTTTTCACGCGCTGCGCCTGATACACGGGCAGGATGAGATCGCGTCGACCCCACGCAACCGTCACCGGCACAGTGGGATCCACGATGGGCGGCAGCACGAAGTCCATCTCTAGACCCAGGTCGACGAGCTCGTTGGACACGAGCGAACGGCAGTCGGCCAAGGCCGCCGCATACCCGACATGACTCGGATGAGCGAAGAACGCGGCGAGCGCCGGATAGCGAATCAGCTTGTACCGCAATGCGCGTGGCAATCCGTCGCCCATGAGCTTGGCCGTGCCGCGCAGTGCACGGAACGTATTGATCGCTCGCACCTGATCGAGGTGATTGACAAAGAACCCGGCCGGCGAAAGAGCTGTCGCCGACGCGACATCTCCGCGCGCCGCCAGCGAGAGTGCAATCCAGCCGCCGAGGGAGTTTCCGGCGACGTGGGCGCGCTCCCCTGCCGGAGTCACTTCCTTGACGAACTCGCTGACATCGTCGATCAGCTGTCCCATGACGTCCGGACCGAGTTCGGGCAACAGTGACTCTCCGTGACCCGGCAGGTCGACGGTGACGACGCGGCGGTACGGCGTCAGCTGGTCCAAAAGCGAATCCCACGCCTGCCGTCGATGGACGATGCCATGGACGAGCACAAGCGTGGGACCGCTACCGGAGATGTCATGCGACAAGGTCATGTCGCCAACATTAACCGTAACTTTGCGTAACGCCTATAGTTCGGGCGAAAAAATCAGCGCAGCGTGACCTGACGACCACGAAGTCCGTCGCGCGAGCGCAGCTCGGCCGAGGTCAACGGAGCATCGACGGTCAGAGCCTCGGCAAGACGCTCACCGAGCTCGACGGTGGCCGCTACCCACTCGTTTGCATGCTTTTCGCGGTCGAGGTCGAAGACGGGAACCAACAGGCCGTGGGTGCGGAACGAGCCTGCGTAACGCGAGCCCTCACCCAGGTGCAGTCCACCGGTCGCGTGCACGCGCGCCAGCGCGAGCATCAGGTCGTCTTCGCTCTCGGGACGAACCCAACGCAGGTGCGCCTTCTCGCCTGCGTCGACCCACCACGCGGCAACGAGGCCGTCGCCTTCGAGGCGTGCAGAGGGCATGATCGCCGAGTTGGCGTGCTGCACGGTGGCGGCAACCTCGGGGTCGGTTTCGACGCCTTCCGGAATCCACCAGTTGAAGTCCTGGTGCACGGTGATGTCGAGCAGCGCCGACGGATCGACGACAGCGGTGACTGCGGGAGTCTCGGAATTGGGGTTCGCGGCAGAAAGCGCGTCGCCGGGGGCCGCATCCTTGATCCAGTTCACCGAAGCGGCGAGGTCTGCGCCGAGGTCGGCCGAGTGCGCCTGAACCTGGACACCGACAAATCCAGTGGCCGTCTTTCCCTCGTCGCGGACGAGTGCGGCAACAGCGCCGGGGAGGACCGTCGCCAACGTGACGGGACGGTCGGAGCCGATGACCGGCAACGGAGCCGTGGCGGACGGAACGAATTCACGCAGCGCGACCAGATCGCACTCGGCGGCAAGGCCCTCGAACGGGCGGTTCACTACGCCGGCAGCGGCTTCACGCTCTGCTTGGCGTGCCGCCAGCTTCTCTGCGCGTGCGCTGCCCTGCTTCGGTCCACTGTTTCTTTTGCTCTTCTTGGCCACGAGGGCAAAATCTACACGCTGCCCAGCCATTGCTTCGTGCGCCCGGGATGGTTGGTGGCAACCCAACTGACCCCGAGCTCACGACACAGGTCCACATCCGCCTTGTCGTCGACGGTCCAGCAGTACGTCGCACGACCCGCCGCAGCAGCCCGATCGACCAGATCGGCATGTTCGCGCAGCGCCTTGATCGACGGCCCGATCGCCGTGGCGCCCACAGCCGTCGACGCACCGCCGCCGAGGTACCGCGACGCGTCACCGAGCAGGACAGTCGGCAGCAGCGGTGCCGAACGACGCACTCTCCACACCGCACTCGCCGAGAAAGACATGACCACTGCACGCGAGTGGTCGGCCGACGGCGGCGACGCGATCCCGAAGCGGTGCAGTTCCGCCATAAGTTTGGCCTCGACCAATCCGCCGAACCGCACGGGGTGCTTGGTCTCGATGAACAGCTTCACGGGGCGCGCAAAATCCAGGGCGAGGGTGATGAGATCGGAGAGAGTCAGAAGTTCGGCCGGTTCGCTCGTCGACCCGTAGTCCAGAGCGTTCAGCGAATCGAGAGTCATCTCGCTGACGATCCCCGTCCCGCTGGAAGTGCGGTCGACCTTGCGGTCGTGAACGCAGACCAGGTGTCCGTCGCGGGTGAGCCGAACGTCGCATTCGAGCCCGTCCGCACCCTCCTCGAGAGCTAGTTCGTAGGCGGCGAGGGTGTGCTCCGGCCGCGCAGCCGACGCACCTCGGTGCGCAACGACGAGTGGACCTCGGCGATCTGGGCTCACAGGGCTGCGGTTTCCTTCTCTTCCGACACCGTCTTTTCTTCGAGCACCGTCTTCTCTTCCAACACCGAGCGTGGCACCGGCACCCACCGGGTTTCCGATTCGGGCTCGCCGCGCCAACTCTTGCGCTCGATCCGTCGGATCACGATGAGCGTCAACGCGGCGGTGACGGCAGCGATCAGCGCTATGAATGCGTTCAGCAGAACCCCGTCGGCCATTGCCTGAATCCCCGGGCGTGATCGCCAGTACGCGTTGACCACCAGTAGCAGAGCGCTGAATCCCCAGAAGCCCCACCAGATCTTGACCAGCAGGATTCCGCGCGGATCACGGCGAACCAGCTCGAAGAGATAAACAGCTGGCATCACGAGGTTGAGGATCGGCACAGCGCAGCCGACGACCACTTCCGAGGCGGTACGCGGATCGGATTCCCGGGCACGTGCGAAGTGTTCACGACGCCGACGAAGCAGCCAGCACACAGCGGCGACGGCAGCGAGGACGGAGACCAGCAGTCCACCCAACTGAGTGAAGTACACGGCGGCGTCGGAGACCGTGAGCAGCCACTGCGGGATCAGCGTGGTGCGGTTACGCACCAGGATCGCGTATCTGCCCAGTTCGGCGAACACAGCGAGTCCGTAGAGGATCGTCGCGAGTGTCAGCAACGGCCCGACTCGGTCAGCCATCCGGTCCGCTCGCGAGGGCGGCACCGGTGAGGTGTCGACGATGTCCTGGAGCCCCCACTGCGGGACGGCGTCGTAGCGCGGGGTGGCGACGCTACGACGCACTGGTGCGTCCCCCACGCCGCGTGGGTCGGACGGTGAGCGCGCGATCCAGCGGAAGCCACGACGGCTGGGCGCTTGGTAGATCTCGGTGCGGGTGGGGATGAGGAGGACGCCGCTGCAGCGCGGGCACCACTGAGTCGGGCCACCGACTCCGTTGCGCTGCGTTGGGCCGCCGACGACAGGCCATCGTGCGGCGCACCGGGCGCAGACCTGAACGACACTCACAACTTCGATTCTGTCACGCCGTATCGGTAACGGCAGCAAATGGATTCACTCCCGATTTGTGATCGAACCTCCACCGCGTTCACCTGCATTGTTCGAATAATGTGACCTCCGCCACTTAAAAACTCGAGTTATCCACAGTTTCCACAGGTTCATCCACAGTTCTGGATGAATGAATCGGGCTTTATCCACAGGTCACGGGCAAGACCCTGAGAATTTGCTGACAGGTGTTAGCGAACGATGCACAGGCTCGAGGATGAATTTGACACCGCAGGTCAGTGAACTTTTGGGCGTCGGCGTCATTTATCCCGGCAAAGTTCACAATCCATTCAGAAATTGCTCCCGAAAAGACAGAAAAGACCGTTATCCCCTTTTTGTGGGAAGTCGGTTTTTGACACACCTGGAAGCATGACCGTCGATGACTTCTCCACAGCCCGAGACAACTCTGACGTTCACCCCGAAACGGGTCACGCAGCTAGCGTTCGTGTTGATCGGATGTCAGCTCGTCATTCGCGCCTGGGTCGCCGCGAGCAATTACTTCTACTGGGACGACCTCATCCTGATGGGCCGCGGAGGACGCTTCCCTCTCTTCTCGAGCGAACTCCTGCTCTACGACCACGACGGTCACTTCATGCCCGCGGCTTTCTTCGCCACCGGGCTGATCACCCGCATCGCGCCGTACAACTGGGCGCTGTCGGCAACGCTGCTCGTCATCGGCCAGGCCGCTGCGTCGTTGGCGCTTCTGCGCACTCTTCGGTTGGTCCTCGGCTGGCGACCGGCGCTGTTGATTCCGCTGATCCTGTATCTCTTCGTCCCGCTGACGCTTCCGGCGTTCTCGTGGTGGGCGGCCGCGCTCAACGCCTTGCCGCTCCAGATCGCGCTGGCCTGGGCATGCGGCGACGCAATCAAGCTGTACCGCACCGGGCATGTGCGCTACGTGTTCTCGGGCACCGCGGTTTTTGTCGTCTCCTTGCTGTTCTTCGAGAAGGCGGTCCTCGTTCCGTTCGCGGCACTCGCTTTTCTGGTGCTGTACTTGCGCACACAAGGTGAGGGAACGCCGATACGAAGTGCGGTCACGAAGTGCCGACCCCTGTGGACGGCCTGCGCCGCCGTGCTCGCGATCTGGATTCCGGTGTATCTGACAACTGTCGAATCTCCGATCACCGGCTACGGCCGTTCGATGTCCACCGAACTGCTGCATCACGGCACGTCTTTGGGGATGCTTCCCACTCTTCTCGGCGGTCCCTGGCAATGGGAGCGGTGGATCCCCAGCCCCGCATGGGCCGATCCGCCGACGGTATTGGTGGTCGCGGCCTGGGCCGCACTGCTGACGACGGTCGTGATGACAGTGCGTGCCAGACGCGGCGCCGCCTGGATCTGGGCCGCCGCGGCGCTGTACTTCCTGGCCTCCGTCGTGGCGATGACCGCGACCCGATCCGACGCCGACACCACCTACGAATTGGCGCAGACCTTGCGCTACTTCACGGATTCAGCGACGGTGTTCGCCCTCTCCGCCGCCCTGATTCTCGCCTCGCCTCGGCGACGTCCGGCCCGCATGCCCGTCGCAGTCGCCGCCGGGCTGTCGATGCTCTTCGTTGTCAGTTCGCTCGTCTCGACTGTCACGTTCGTCGACATCTGGCGCGAGAACCCGACTCGCGACTACCTCGCCAACGCACGAATGTCGTTGTCCCAGAATCAGGACGCTCCACTGCTCGAGCAACCCGTCGCGATCCAGGTACTTCTTCCCGTCGCCTTTCCGAACAATTTGGCAAGCAATGTTCTCGCGCCGCTGTCTGATCGACCCGAATTCTCTTCCAGCACTCCGATTCTGCGCACGATCGATGACAGCGGACAGATTGTCGATGCCGAAGTGACCTGGACGAGAAGGATTCCCGAAGGGTCGACACCGAACTGCGGCGCCCGCGCCGAAGGCCCTACCGAACTCCCACTCGACGGCCCCCTGGCCGGCTGGGAATGGACGGTTCAGCTCAATTACCTCGCGAGCACCGACGGAACGATCGACGTCGCGTTGGAGTCCGGCGACGCCGTATCAGTACCCGTGACGCAGGGTTTGCACTCGGCATTCGTGCGCCTGGTCGGCCACGGAAACAGCGTGAAGATCACGCCGACAACGCCGGGACTGACCCTGTGTTTCGGCGGTGGACAAGTCGGTGCCGTCGTCCCGACCTCCGCAAAATAGTGGCAGAGTAGAAGTCATGGAGCTGCGTATATTCACCGAACCCCAGCAGGGCGCTACCTACGAACAACTACTGACTGTTGCCCAGACCGCCGAAAAACTCGGCTACGGCGCATTTTTCCGCTCGGACCACTATCTCGCCATGAATACCGACGGCCTTCCCGGACCTACCGACGCGTGGATCACGCTCGCCGGAATTGCCCGCGAAACGTCCACCATCCGCCTCGGCACCCTCGTGACGTCGGCTACGTTCCGTCACGCCGGCCCGCTGGCCATCTCGGTCGCGCAGGTCGATCAGATGAGTGGTGGCCGCGTGGACCTCGGCATCGGTGCCGGTTGGTACGAGGAAGAGCATCAGGCGTACGGGATCCCGTTCCCTGCGCTCAAGGATCGCTTCGAACTGCTCGAGGAAACTCTCGACGTCGTGACCGGTCTGTGGCGTACTCCGGTCGGCGACACGTTCGACTACGACGGTAAGCACGTGCAGATCAAGAACTCTCCCGCGCTTCCCAAACCGCACCAGGTCGACGGTCCGCCGATCCTGATCGGTGGCACGGGCAAGAAGAAGACTCCGGCACTCGCCGCTCGGTTCGCGAACGAGTTCAACATCCCGTTCAAGTCCATCGAGGAGACCAAGGACATCTTTGCGCGGGTTCGTCAGGCTTGCGTAGACATCGAGCGGGATCCGAACGAATTGGTGTACTCCAACGCTCTTGTTCTCTGCTGCGGCCGCGACGAGGCGGAGATCAAGAAACGCTCCGAGGCCATCGGACGCGACGTGGACGAGCTACGTGAGAACGGTCTGGCGGGAACACCTTCGGAACTGGTCGACAAGATCGGAACATTCGCCGAAGCCGGTTCACAGCGTGTGTATCTGCAGACTCTCGATCTCGCCGATCTGGATCATCTCGAACTCGTCGCAAGCGAGGTCATGCCCCAACTGCGGTAAAGAATGGGCCGGGATCTACAGCGCGTTCGCGTCGAGGAACGCGCGTAGGTCTCGGTCCCACTGGGCCGAGCGGGAACGGTCGAGAAAAACCCGCACCAGCATGAACGCGATGACCAGCAGGGACATCACGCTGAACCAGGTGAACACCCCGGTCACCACGGCTGCGACGTCGGCAGCACTCTGAGTGATCGGAGCTACGGTCTTGTCGCCGTGATCATTGACGTAGATGGGGACCTCGGTGCCGGCGGGCGTCGCCGAGTCGACAGTGACATCACCCGTGTGAACCTGGCCGTTCCAGTTCCACTGCGCGCTGGCCATTTCGGTGGTCGGCGCAATGTAATCGGCTGTCGAGGCGGTGGTTTGCTTCGAATCTGCCGTTGTCGTCGCCGAAATGCTGTGTAATTCGGCGGATTGTTTGGCGATCAGTGCGTTCTGGCTCGAAGCCGTCGCAGCCCCTGCCCATACCGCGAGAGGCAGCAGAAGAATCGCGAAAATGATCAGACCGAAGGACATGAACCCTTCGATCCGATCACTGCGGCGAACCATCGGATCGTGGCCTACATGAATGGTGCGTCGGAGCAGCGACGCAGTTCCTCGCGTACTACCTGACATTGTGAGCTCAGTTCTCTCGACGACACACTCTTACATCGAGATTCCCTTTGTTTCGATCTAGTTGCAAGTGTTAACGAGCTGAATCACATGTGTCCTCCAACACCTGTCCGGTTATTCACTCGGCGGAAGGATGTCCGTCTGCGCCGGAACCTGATCCTGACGGAGCAATCCGACCGGGCAACTGACGCCGGTGGCATGCACCGGGCAGTAGCCGCCGGGGTTCTTCGCCAAATACTGCTGGTGGTAATCCTCCGCATAGAAGAAGTCGCGCAGCGGACCGATTTCGGTGGTGATCGCGCCGTATCCCGCTTCGGCAAGCCTTTCACCGAATGCGACGGCCGACGCATGAGCGATTTCTTCCTGCTGCGCGGACGTCGTGAAGATCGCCGAACGGTACTGCGAGCCCTGGTCGTTGCCCTGACGCATTCCCTGCGTCGGATCGTGGTTCTCCCAGAAGTGCGCCAGGACCTGCTCGTAGGAGATCACTGCGGGATCGAAGACGACCAGCACTACTTCGGTGTGACCGGTACGGCCGGAGCACGTCTCTTCGTACGTCGGATTGGGAGTGAAGCCGCCCGCGTAACCCGCAGCGGTCGTGTACACACCGGGAAGCTGCCAGAACTCCTTCTCGGCGCCCCAGAAACAACCCATACCTACGACGACGGTCTGCATTTCGGCCGGAAACGGCGGCGTCAACGGATGCCCGTTGACGTAGTGCGCGGTAGGTACCGGCATTTTCTGCTCTCGCCCGGGGAGGGCGTCCTCAGGCGCGATCAGCGTGGATTTTGCGGACGCTCGTCCCAGAATGTCGTCGTACCAGCTCATGCTTCGATGCTACGCGCGAGCGGCTGTTTCGCCACGCCGTGACCGCGCGGGCTCCCGGCAGCTCCACCCAGCGGTAGCCGACTTCTGCTACCGCAGCCGTGACCAGAAGGAACAGTGCGAAAGCCAGCGTCGGTCCCACGTACAAAACGGTGTTCTCGACAACGCGGTACAGGATCAGGGTGTGCACGAGATAGATGACGTAACTGCGCGTCGAGAGCCACTTCACGACTGACCAGCGCGTCGGGACGCCGTCGTAACGGCCGATGAGGACAACCGCTGCGGCGACTACCGAAATGGTCCACAGGTAGTGCTCGCCGGCCCAGTACACGCGGAACTGGGTAGCCACGATGATGACGTGCATCTGGACGAGGACGGCCGCGATCAGCCAGCGGCCGGGAGCGAGCTTCGCCCACGCGAGGTACATGATCTGGCCGAGGAAGACCGCCGGCAGTGTCGCGGCGATCTTGGACAGCATCGGCACGGTGTACGGCAGCGGCGCGTAGACGTTGTAGAGCAGAACCAGTGAGCACAGCGCACCACCAGCGAGCGGCATGACGATCGGCCGAAGCCGCAGTATCGGGCGAGCCGCGACGCACGCGAGATAGAAGAGGAATTGGACGGTGAGTGTCCAGGTCACTCCGAGAACTGCCACCTCGGGCTTGAGAAAGAATCCGCCGAGAAAAAAGCTCATCAACGCTTCGGTATCGGAAATACCTTCCTGACCGCTGAACATTCCGTTGATTCCGAGGCGGACCAGAAGAATGGCGATCGCGGTCGCTACCCAGAATGCGGGCAGCAGGCGACTGAATCGGTTGGTCAAGAACTTTCCGGGGCCGTCGCGAATCGCGGACCGCGTCACCAGAGCGCCGGTAAGCATCATGAATACGGCGACACCGACAAAAGAGAGGTGCTGGTTGAGTTCGGCCGGCTCGATCAAAACGCCGTAGACGATGTCGATCACCCACCAACCCGAGCCGAGATCGTCGATGACGTAAAAAGAGATGTGGGAGTAGATCACGGCGGCAACCGCCAGGGCTCGCAGCAGGTCAGCGCCCGGAAGATTCACCCGAGGCGCGGCCGCCTCTGGTGATTCCGGGAGGAAAACTGGTGCGGGCATCGCGCAAGTTTAAGGTTCCGTTCACCTTTACGACGAATTTGCGCATATTAGCTTACCCTTAGGCCGGAGCAAGTTCGGTTTCCCAAACTTTATTCTTTGGTGATTACTACCTGAGCCGGACTGTTGCGGACGGTGTACGAATGTTATTGGGTGGAAACCCGAAGAATGATTTGCACATACGCGAGTGACGTCACGCCGTGACCGGTGATCGACGCACTCTAAAGCACCAGGGCTCACCAGCCCGCAAAGAAGGGACCCTCGTGTCTGTTTACACGCTGCCGGAACTCCCCTACGACTACGCAGCCCTCGAGCCGCACATCTCGGGCAAGATCATGGAGCTGCATCACGACAAGCACCACGCGGCTTATGTTGCCGGTGCCAACGCTGCACTCGAGAAGCTGGCCGAGGCTCGTGAGAACGACACCATCGCAGCGCAGGCCAACCTGCTCGAGAAGAACCTGGCGTTCCACCTCGGTGGCCACACCAACCACACCGTTTTCTGGAACAACCTCAGCGCTGACGGTGGCGACAAGCCCGAAGGCGAACTCGCCGCAGCGATCGACGACAACTTCGGTTCGTTCGATCTCTTCCGCGCTCACTTCTCCGCGAACGCCAACGCCATCCAGGGCTCCGGCTGGTCCATCCTCGCGTGGGACTCGATCGGACAGCGTCTGATCATCGTCCAGCTCTACGATCAGCAGGGCAACATCTCCATCGGCCTCACGCCGCTGCTGCTCCTCGACATGTGGGAGCACGCCTTCTACCTCGACTACCAGAACGTCAAGGGCGACTACGTCAAGGCATTCTGGAACATCGTCAACTGGAACGACGTTTCGGCTCGCTTCGACCGTGCACGTACCCAGACCGCAGGTCTGATCGTCTAGTCACGCTCTTCTCGCGAACGGCGGCGCCTCACCAGGGGTGCCGCCGTTCGTGTCAGCAGAGCACCACCGAGCAGGACCGTCGTAGCTCCGAAGACCAATGCCAGTGTGCGAGTTCCGGAGTCACCGCTGCTCACGGTGGTCTGATTGACGGCCACCGGATCCGACAGCACCGAGGTCAGCTGAACCTGCTGCGGAGTGGTCATCGCGGGAATACCGGATTTTGCGCCGTCGAGGCCCGTGACCAATGACTTGGCGATCCCTTGCAGCGTCGTGAATCCCTGAGTGATCTGGTCGGTCACGTCACCGAGCATCTGCGGCGCTTGATCGGCGATGGGGATGAGTCCGTCGTTCAATTGTCCGGCAGCACTGCTCAGTTGATCGCTCGCCCCTTGCAGCTGCCCGACGGCGGTGCGGACTAGATCACCGAGCTCCGTATCGGGTCCGACCGAGCCACCCAACAGCGCCGGAACGGTGCCCAATTGCGCATTCAGCGCACCGAGATCCGAACTCACACCGGCCAGTTGCGCTGTCACGTCGGGCGGGATCGGAAGGCCGTTCAACGCAGTTTGCAACGTGTCGATCCGTGTCTTCAATTCTGCGGTCGACGACGACGCCTCCCCCAGCGTCAGGCCCAGTGAGTCAGCGCGCGTGGCCAGCTCTTCCGCCGACCCCGACGCCTGATCGACCACGCCGGATACCTGGTCCGCCACGCTCATCAGCTCCAACGCCCCGGACCGTGCGGTCTCGAGATACGGCAGCAGTGTGCCGGCGCCTGCCTTCACTTGATCGATGGACTTTCCGGCCTCGTTGGTTCCGGCGACCAGAATCTGTGCGGTGGTGAGGTTTTGATCTATCGATCGCCTGGCGGCCGACGTCTGAGCCAGCAGGCCCTTGATTCCGTCCGCGCCGACCTGCGCCGATACGGCCCGAGTCAACTCGGCCGACTTGTCCGAATCCGAGCCCTTCACCGCCAGCTCGACGCTCGCCTGGCGGGGGTCCGTGCCGAACATCGACGCGACGTTTTCGCTGAAGTCTTCCGGCACCGTCAACGTCGCGAAGTAGTTCCCGCCGGGGTTGTCAACTACCTGGAAGTCGAAGTCTTCGTTCTTGCCCAACGTGTCCACCAGCGTGTCGCCGGCCCGAAGTTCCTTGCCGTCGAGCGTGGTTCCCGCGTCGGCGTTCACGATCGCGACGGTGTTCGAGGTGTCGGCACCGCCCGCGAAGATCACGAACCCGATCCCCGCCACCGCAGCCGTGACAATCGCGGCCACGCCACCCACTGCCAGCCGTCGACCGAGGCGTGACGGCTGGCGGTGGGAGTTTTCGGTGGTGTTCTCGGCACTCATGGGCGAGACGATAAAGCAACAACTTGTAGAAACACTGAGAAGTTCTAGGTCGGTGCCGGCGCAGGTTTCGCTTCTTCTTTAGGGTCTTCATCCGGTTCGGCTCGAGGCCCGCTGATCAGGATGTCAGCCCAGCGTGTGGCTGGGTCGATGTCGAGCAGGACAGCCTTCACCAACAATGAGAGCGGGATCGCCAGCAGCGCTCCGAGCGCCCCGAGTACCCACGACCAGAAGACAAGTGAGAGGAACGTCATCGTCACCGACAGTCCGACGGCGTCGCCGACGAACTTGGGTTGGATGATGGACTGGATCACGAAGTTGATGACGGAGTACACGACGATCACCCAGAGCATCAGCCATGGTCCGCCCTGCAAGAGCCCAAGAAGTGCCGGCGGGATGACACCGATGACAAACCCGATGTTGGGGATGTAGTTGGTGATGAAGGACAGCAGCGCCCACAGAACGGGTAGCTGAATGCCCATCAGCCACAGCGCGCCACCGTCGAGTACCGCCACGATGAGGCCGAATACCGTCGAGACCACCAGGTATTTGCGAGTCCCTGCGGCAAAAGTGGAGAGCGCGTAGGAGATTTCGGGGCGCTGCTCGGCCAGCACGTGTAACCGCGAGCGGATACTCATGCCGTCGAAGGCCATGAACAGCAACAGCGCGAGAATGAACACCAGATCCGACAGAATGCCGAGCAGACCCTCCAGCCCGCTTTCGAGCACACCCACTACCTTCGTGAGATCGATACTGCTGAGCGTGCTTTGGATCTGTTCGGTGCTCACTCCGAAGTCGGCCAACTTGTCGCGGCCCTCATTGAGGAGGTTGGCCATCTCCTCGGAGTACTGCGGCAGGATCGTCGCCAACTGGGCCGTCGACACGATCAACGACGCGGCCAGTCCGAGCAGAATCAGATAGACGGTGACCAGCGAGCCCAACATCCCGACCCACTTGGGCCACCCTCTTCGCTGCGACCAATCCTGAATGGGTTGAACGGCAATCGTCAGCACCAGGGCGAGGAACACGGGCCCGAGGATGCCTCCGAACACCTTCATTCCGCCGACGGCAACCACGGTGGCCGCAAGACCCAGCAGGACGATCAAACCGCGAGGGATCGACCAGTTCTCGCTACCGGACACCGTGGGGATCGGAGCGGGAGCCGCGACGGCCGCCTTTCCCTTCTTAGAGAACACCGACTTCCTTTGCCCGGCTCCTGATCTGGAATGCTCCCACAATCATGAAGAGGCCGAACAAGATTGCGTACCAACCCAACAACCAGATGAGGCTGATGATGCCTTCGCCGGGCGCGACGAGAAGAATGATGCCGAAGATGACAGCAAGCACCGAGGCTGCGAGCAACCATCCCCAACTGGATCCGGGCAGCGTCTTCATCTTGAAGGCGCCGACGATTCCGAAGATTCCGAACATGATGGCGTAGAAGGCAATTATGTACAGCAGCACCAGCGCCGTGATGCCTGGCCAGACCAGAGCGACCACACCGGCTCCCACCGAAACGACGCCTGTGAACACCCACCATCCCCAAGAACTCAGGTGTTCGCGGTCCCGGATGGCTCGAACGATCGTGATCAAGCCGTCGGCAATGGAGTAGATACCGAACAGGAAAACCAAGGCCACCACGGTAATTCCCGGCCACACCAGTGCGATGATTCCGAAGATCACGCCGAAGATTCCGCGGATCAGGATCATCCACCAGATCTCTTTGCCGTACTGCACGAACGGGTTCTGCGTGACCATCAGTAGCCTCCGAAGCAAGCGGGTGTCTCTGACCGATTCAACAGCTCTTCAAACAGGGCAATACCGACAGATCGTATGGCTATCGTGGCCTTTCCGCCCATCGAAACGCGCGGCTGATACCGAGTTGTGCTCTACGGGCGCGGAGCGAGGGGACCTTCAGCTTGCTTCCCGAATACTTGCTTCCCGAATACCGGGCGCGGTCCACGATCCCGAAAGCACCGCAGCCTTCGGCCAGTACAGGCGCAGAAAAACGTTGAAGTCTCCGGACGGAGCCGGCAGCCAGTTCCGCTCCTTCTCACCAC
The DNA here is from genome assembly GCF_053470465.1 of Rhodococcus sp. GB-02. NCBI lineage: Bacteria > Bacillati > Actinomycetota > Actinomycetes > Mycobacteriales > Nocardiaceae > Rhodococcus > Rhodococcus sp. GB-02. Next base: position 504,634 of record NZ_JBPUKE010000001.1, on the reverse strand, counting down.
CAGGGGATTCGTGCTGGAGATAGATGTCGAGGGAACCGTCGGCGGCAAACGCCAGATCGCTTCGATCGCCGATCGCGTATCGGTCGATCGGGTTGTCCACGAAGAACTGCCGCTCGTTCATCATCGTGAGCGACCAGAAGCCTTCGACCGGCGGTAGCTCGTCCTTCTCGAAGTGCAGAACGTACTTCTTCGCCCCGGTCAGCGGCTTCCCGTCGACATCCGTGGTGGCGTGCGGGTACACGGCATCGGCGTCAAGGTTCGCCCCGAAACCGAGCCAGACGATCAAAGCCCGCTGAGCGTAATGAGTTCCGTAATGCCCCAAGCCGCGGTGCATCGTCCAGCCGTTCTTCGGACTACCCTCGGCCTCTTTGGCGATCTCGCTCAGCACGTCCATTCCGGTCCGCGCAGCTCGGTCGAGGGCATCACGCACCTCTTGCGGACGCGACTTCCAGGGCAACGAGGAGCCGATTCCGATGTCGGACAGCTGTTTCATCATCTCGGTATCCTCCGGGCGGGGAGGATTGTCGTCGAGAAGTGCGTCGAGGGTGGTGAAGAAGGCCTCGCCGTCCATGGCGGCCACCTGGTCCACCGGCGGCGTCCGGGTGTCGACGGCAGCGTTCACCGGAACTTCACCGGGCGTGTAGTCCTGCGGGTCACCCGTCCACTCCGACAGTGGTGTCAGTCGCGTCCGGTCCTGCAGGGTGTGCACTTCAGCCAGGTCCGTTCCCCCCGACGTCGCATAACGCGCGACTATCCAATTCATTGCCGTCGGAGAACGCAGCAGCGTCAAACCTTTGGGTACGTTGCCTTTCCAATTCGGCCCGGCCACCAGATACGGCCCCCCGGTGCGCCCCACCGTCCGAGATCCCGGCACCGTGAAGACGTCGCTCCACGCGTCGAGGATGGGGACCAGCCAGTACCGCGTACCGAAGTCCGGCAATGAGAGCACCTGTGGTTCCGTCGACACGTCCAGCCACCCCGACGAGTAGAGAGTGTCCGCGTTGGGTGAGACGACATCGGTGAAGGTCGCGTCGGGCGTTGTACGCGCATAAGCGAACTGGTTGAGCGGGGCTTTCATCGCCACCGGGGTCGGCACCGCCGTCATGACGTCACGCGATACCGCCGCAATCAACAGTGGATATCCGAAGATCCACGCCTGCGTTGCCAGGTCTTCCAGCCGAGAACGGTTCTTCGACAGAGTCATGCCTGCGCATACCACCGCCCTCACCAGCGCAAACCTGGCTGGCACTCTCCCCGTCTTGTGTGCCAGTACCGAATGGGTGCATATTTCGATTACCCAACGAGGTGTGCCGGACCGACGCATGTGCGTCTGCCCGAGATTTGCCCCAGCACCGAGGGAGGAACAGAAATGAACAGAAACGAAGCTATAGGCATTTCTCCGTTCCAAGCCGCCGGGTCTTTGCAGGGGTTCGTCATCTCCGGGCGTTGGCCGGACACCACCCAGGAGTGGGCGCAGCTTCTCGCCCTGGCTGTCCGAGTGGCCTCGATGCCGGGTTTGTTGCCGACGACGACGGTCTTCGGGGTTCGTGAGGACGTTCCCGAGGATCCGCAGCCGGGCACTGTCGGTCTGGTGGTTGCCGAAGGTCCAGTGCTGGGCGATTTCGCCCTGACACCCGGTCGTTTCTCCGATCACCAGCCACCAGCCCTGATCATGCTGCACCCGCCGTCGGAAACCACGTCCAGCCTGCCGGAATGCGAGGGCAGCGCGTCGGGGTGCGTACTACTGCCCGGCCTTCCCTACTTGGGTTTGGAGCATCGTGCGGCTTGGGTCGAGGCAGAGCCGGACGGCACAGTCGTCTCCATGATCAGCCGTGTCGGCATCGATCCGATCAGCGATCCCGACACCGCTGTTTTGGCCATGCTCCTCGCCTCGTGACGGCCCCGGTAAGCGATAAGTTCGGACTCCCAAACTTGCTGTGCGCTTTGCCAATTCGTTTCGACCGCGCTAACGTGGGTAGCAACGAAGGGGAGTAGCCCCCAATCGCCTGTGTCGACATACTGGTTCGACGCGCCCCGTCATGTGCGGATCGCGAAGCACCCGGCCTGGCGAACCGAAGGTCCTGTGGCCTCGGTGGGCGAGACCTTCGGCCGGACATGCGCACCCGCTGCGCCTGCCCAGGCCGGAGGCTCGCATTTTTCCTCCGACCTACACCGACCGGAGGAGTAAATCTTGCTTGCCGCAATACTTTTGAGTTTCGGCGTCATCTTTGTCGCAGAACTCGGCGACAAGTCGCAACTGATGGCAATGACGTTTGCCTTGCGCTATCGCTGGTGGGTCGTTCTCGGCGGAATCACCGTCGCCACCACCCTTGTTCACCTCGTCTCTGTCGCCGTCGGCCACTACCTGGGCGTCGCACTCCCCACCGCGGCAATTTCCATCGTCGGCGGTATCGCGTTCCTGATCTTCGGCCTCTGGACCCTGCGCGGTGACGATCTCACCGACGACGAGCAGAACAAGGCCGGTCGCGTCACGCGATCCGCCTTCATCGCCGTCGCGTCGGCCTTCTTCCTGGCAGAACTCGGCGACAAGACCATGCTCGCCACCATCACCCTTGCGACAGACAACGACTGGATCGGCGTCTGGATCGGGTCGACGGTAGGCATGGTGGCGGCCGACGCTCTCGCCATCATCGTCGGCTCGGTACTGGGCAAGCACCTCCCGGACGGATTCATCAAGATCGGCGCCGCGGTGCTGTTCTTCGTCTTCGGTGTCTGGCTACTGCTCGAGGGCATCTTCCCCGACTCGTCGGCCGGCATCATCGGCGGTGGCGTTGTCCTGGCCGTGTCCGTGCTGGGCGCACTGGCTCGGATGATCTGGAAGCGCTCCCGTGCGACCGACTCCGCTACGCACCTCGTCGATGACAATCGGACGCCGATCGACTGACGCTCAACGAATAACGTCGCCGGCGCCCCAAATCGCGACCGGGACATGACCTTCTGCCACTCCGCTCGGTCCGAGTAGCTGCCCGAACCGCTTCATCGGGTACAGCGAGACACGTCGATCGAGGATCCGCACACTACCGATTCGGCGGAGTCGATCCTCGACGACAAGACTCTGCGCGAGGCTGCTCAGCCACACGCTGATCAACATGTTCGCTGTTCCGGAAGTCGCCACCGACAATCGGGTCTCCGGCCAACTCGACACGAGTTGGCCGAGTTCGTCGGTGGAACCGTCCACAGCGACATCGAAGATCACTTCGAACGGTGAACCGACAGCCTGTTGCGAGACATCGCAGCGAAAGATCAATTGCTGCGAGGCAGTCAGCTGGGCCAAGCGCCGTCGAATCGCAGTCTCGTTCGTTCCACAAATCGCGGCGAGACGCGCATAGCTGGCACGTCCGTCACGGCCGAGCGCCTCCAACAGGGCACCGTCGGACTCACGGAACACTGTCGGATCTGCCGGCGCCGCAGCGGTTGCCAGCTGAGCGCGACCTGCTTGCCCCAGAGCGCCCGGCTCCCAACTGAAGCCGTCTCGGTACACCTTCACCCCGACCCGGCTTCTGATCGACAAGATTCCAGGATCGGCAGCAAGGTGCTCACACACCAAGGCGTCCAAACTCTTCTGGTCGGCGGCCACAACTCCGACGAAGTACTCGTACTCACCTTCCGTCCTGGCCAAAAGATAAGCGCAGGCCAGCTCACGTAACCGCTCCCCCACGTCGGCAACCGCATCCTGAGTGGTCCTGATCAGGAGATAGCCGAATATGTGGGTTCGACCGATTGCGACCGCGTTGACCCACGAATGACCGTTCGAGACGAGTCGACGCCACCGGCGGGCGATCGTCGTCGAATCCATGTCGAGCACCGACGACAACTGTGTCCACGACGCGCGGGGGTTGAGTTGGAGTGCATTGATGATCTCCAGATCAGATTCCGCAATGACAAATGCGTCGGATTCCGGCTTCATCAGTCAATTATTGCCGGATTGCTGCATTCTGGCTGGCGATCACTGCAAATTTGCCAAAGATGTGTGAATCACTTCACAGTTTCACCACTTGGAGGCCCAGTGCTTCGCTCCACCAAAGTCACGGTCGCGCTGCTGTTCGTCGCCTACGCGATCGACTACATAGATCGGCTCGCGATCAACCTCGCCCTCCCCCTGCTCGGTGAGGAGTTCGATCTCGACTACTCCCAGCGTGGGTTGATCATTTCCACGTTCTTCATCGCCTACACGCTGGCCCAACTGCCTGGTGGACTGCTGGCCGATCGATACGGCGCAGTCCGGATGGCCCTCATCGGGTTGGTGGCGTGGAGTGTCTTCACCGGCCTCACTGCGCTTGCGTGGTCGTTCGGGACGCTTCTCGTTGTTCGCTTTCTCTTCGGTTTCGCGCAGGGCGTGTTTCCGGCAGCCGCAGTAAAGCTCGTCGCCGAGCGCAGCATCCCGGAGCAACGTGCCACTGCCACGGGCTGGATGAACAGCTCCAATGCCGTAGGCACGCTTCTCGCCATTGTTGTTGCGGCAGCTCTTCTCCCGTTGATCGGCTGGCGTGGGATGTTTCTGGCCGTCGCTGCGCTCGGAGTACTCTCGCTCGTCAGCATCAAGTTGTGGCTCCCTCCCGCACTTCCGGCGGAGATCGACCACGGTCCGGATTCCTCCTGGGACAACATGCGCACCGTACTTCGCTCCCGCGCGATGTGGCTCTTCGCCTTGATGTTCTTCGGCTACGACTTCGTGATCTGGGGGATGTCGTCCTGGGTTCCGTCCTACCTCCATGACGAACGTGGAATCGCCCTCTCGAGTGCGAGCCTCCTTCTCATCCCGGCAACCGTGGTGGCCGCCGTGACCACCGTCATCGGCGGCCGAATCTCGGATCGACTGGCAGGCAACAGCCGTATCGTCGTGGTGCCGTCCATGCTCGCGTGCATCGTGATGCTCGTTTCCATTCCTTTCGTCTCCAACACGGCCTTGTTCGTCGTTCTCGTCACCCTCGGATCTGCCGCTGCCTCTTTCGCTTTCATGCCGTGTTTTGCACTGCCCCTGCGAGCTCTTCCTTCTTCGGTGGTCGGGGCCGCCTCGTCGATGATCATTTTCGGCGGCATGGTCGCCGGAATAGTCGCACCGCTTGTGTTCGGATTCATCGTGGACCATCTCTCCTGGTCAGCGGCGTTTGTGTCGCTCGCGCTCGGGCCCGTCGTGGCGATCGCCGCGGTAATGGCAGCACCACAAACCCGAGAAAAGATGCTGAACCTGGTGCAACTGAAAACCGCCAACTGAACGCCACCAACCGAAAGAAGATCGACCATGAACCAACTGCTTTCGAATCTTGAATTCGGAGACCCGTCGCGGTTGCGAACCGTCGAGCCGCACTGGTTCGATCTGTACCGGGACCTGCACGCACACCCCGAGTTATCCGGCGACGAAACTCGCACTGCTGCAATCGTTGCCGAAGAACTTCGGCGAATCGGCGGCTGGGACGTCACGGTCGGAGTCGGCGGTACGGGTGTCGTCGGCGTTCTCGAAGGGAGCAGCGGTCCGGTGGTCCTGCTACGCGCTGACATGGACGCGTTGCCGGTGGCAGAAGACACCGGTCTGTCCTACGCCTCCAAAAATGATGGAGTCATGCATGCGTGTGGCCACGACGTCCACGTAACCGCGCTACTTGCCACGTGCGCAGCACTTTCCGCGGATCCGACGGCGATCACCGGCACTGTTGTCGCGGTCTTCCAACCTGCTGAGGAGACCGGCTCCGGCGCTCGTGCGATGGTCGACGACGGAATCTTCGACCGCTTCCCCCGACCGGGCCTTTGCCTGGGGCAACACGTAGGCCCGACTCCTGCTGGGATGTTGGTCAGCAGACCCGACATCTTGATGGCAGCATCCGACACGATTCGAGTGGTCTTTCACGGCCGTGGTGGACATGCGTCATCACCGTACGCATGCATCGACCCTTTGTTGATGGCAGCGTCTTTCGCGCTGCGCATTCAAAGTCTGGTGGCTCATGAAGCGGCAACCCCGACAGCACCTGTGCTCACGGTGGGAGCCTTGCACGCCGGCACAGCTGCGAACATCATTGCCGACGACGCCGAACTACTACTCAGTCTGCGAACTTTCAGTGCATCGTCGAGAGAACACATGCTCGAATCTGTAGGCCGGATCGCTCGCGCAGAAGCTGACGGGGCAGGCGCCACCGAACCGCCGGACGTTCATGCGTACAACGGCTTTCCGGCCACGGTCAACACTCCGGACGCCACGTCCACGGTGATGTCCGACCTGCGACAGGCCGGCTTGGGAATGCATACTCTGTCACAACCACTTTCGGGTAGCGAGGACTTCGGAGTCTTCGGCACTGCTGCCCAATGCCCCTCCGTATTCTGGCATTTCGGCGGGACCGCGCTGCAGAGTTTCAGCGAAACTGCTCTCGCTGCGCTCGCCGAGGGACGGATACCACCCGGCACGCCCTCCAATCATTCACCGCGCTTCGCCCCGGATCCCGTCGCGGCCCTACCCGAAGGTGTCACGGCCATGACCGCGGCCGCACTGGGCGCCCTTGCGCGAAGCGCGTGATTCCGAGATGTTCGACGAAGCCCTCGCAGGCGCTCGGGATACCGAAAGGCGGTATCTCGGCCACGGACCCGACCCGCGACCGTTGGAGGGAATTCCGGTAGCTGCCAAGGAAAAACACGCTATTGCCGGAAAGTCTCTGACCGAAGGTTCGCTGGCGGCGCGCGGAAACATCGCCCGCGAGAACGCACCGGTGATCGATCGAGTTCTGGCAGCAGGCGGCCTGATCCATGCCCGCACGACGACGCCGGAGTTCTGCGTTGCGGCGTTCACCCACTCTCCACTGTGGGGGGTGACTCGTAATCCCTGGAACCTCGAGTACAGCCCTGGCGGCTCCTCCGGAGGAGCGGGCGCCGCGCTGGCCGCCGGAAGTACCACTCTGGCAACAGCATCCGATATCGGTGGGTCGACTCGAGGCCCGGCGGGTTTCACCGGCACCGTCGGCCTCAAAGCGTCGTACGGACGCATTCCCGGGGTCGCCCCGCTCTCCATGGATTCCTACCGCGGCGACGGTCCCATGGCCAGAACTGTCGACGACGCGATTCTGTTGGCCAACGTTCTGATCGGGCCGGACCCGCGTGATCATTCTTCGCTGAGGCCGGCGATCACGCTGCCGCACGAGTACCCGTCGGTCGAGGGAATGCGCATTGCCCTGTGCCTGCGGCTCGGTGACTTCCCCATCGAACCTGACATCGAGGCGAATACACGGGCGCTCGCGCAGTCGTTGGTCGACGCAGGAGCGATCGTCGAGGAGATCGAACTGCCGTGGACTCGCGATTCGATGGCGGCAGCGGTGAAAGTGCATTTCGGAACGATCATGGGGGCATCCGTCGCGGAAGTTGCTCGCGCCCACGGTGATCTTCTTGCCGACTACACGCTCGACAACGTCGCGATCACGTCGAAGGGCGCTGCGGAAATGTCATTTCTGGACGGCCTTCGCAAAGAAACCCAGATGCAACGAGAGCTCGCCGAGGCGATGGCTCCATTCGATGCGCTGATCTGCCCGACTTCGGGCACCATCGCCTTCCCGGCAGGCGAGTCTTTGCTCGACGGCCTCACAGTTGCGGGCCAGCACGTGAACACCACCGCCGAAGCACTTCTCACGTTGCCGTTCAACGTCGCCAATCGGTGTCCCGTACTAGCGGTGCCCAGTGGACACGCACACAACGGCGTTCCCACGGGCGTCCAGATGGTCGGCCATACGTACGACGAACCGACCGTGTTCCGGATCGGCAAAGCACTGGAGAAGATCCGCCCGTGGGCATACACCGACCAGCATCAACCGAGGCTGGATGTGGTGACGCCGGCTTCCTCTTGATCGCTGAGGAGATCAGAGCTTGGCTCTGATCTCCTCAGCAATCGGCTGGAACTGCTCGAGGAACGTCAAGGCCCAACCGAACGACGCGACGCCCTCGTAGTCGAACGAGTACACCTGATCGTTCTTGACGGCGCGCAGACGCTGGAAGATGGTGTCGTTCGCCAACTTCTCGTTGATGGGGCCCTTGCCACTGTTGGTGATGATGACGTCGGCCTCGTCGAGCAGCTCCAACTGCTCCTTCGGGAACCACTCGTTGCTGCCGGCAGGGATTGCGAGTGAGCGGTCGTTGAACTGGAACCCGGCTTCGCTGATGACCGTCGTCTGATACTTGGTCGGCGAGTACAGCGAGAAGCCACTTTCCTCGAAGTACGTGGTGTAGACGACCTTCACCTTGCTCAACACATCAGCGTTGTCGCTGCGGAACTTGGCGATCCGCGCCTGGTAACGATCTGCCAACTCCTGAACCTTCGCGCTCTGGTTGAGCGCGTCCGCGACTCCGAGGGCGCGCGCCTTCCACGCGTACTGCCCGTCTTCGGCAAAAACCGCGGTCGGGGCGATCGACCGGATCTGCTCGTAGAGATCCGGGTTGTTCTCCGACAGCAGGTTGGTCATCACGATCAAGTCGGGAGACAAAGCCGCAATCGCCTCGGCGTTCGGCTCGTACCAACGCCCCACCTTCGGGAGGGACCGCAGCGCAGACGCATACGGTTCCGGGACACCGTCGGCGTTCTCGTAGTCGACCGGCAGTCCGACGGGCGTGAATCCGGCGTCGAACATCGCGGGGCCCGTGTAGTAATCGGCGCTGACCACTCGCTGCGGGTTGGTGGGAACCTCCACCTGCCCCAGGGCCGTGTTGATGGTGCGCATCGGGCCCTCGGCCGATTCACTGGAGCTGGTTCCACAGGCCGTGAGCAATCCGATCCCCGCCAAGGCACCGGCCCCGAGGAAACCGCGTCGGGTAAGTGCTGCGGTGATGCGAGCGAACTCGGCATCGGTATCAGCGGTAGGCAAGAGAAGTGATGTCATGAAAGTGCCTCCAAGGCGCCGGTTTCGAGTTCATTGAGCCAGTTGATTGCCGTGCCGTAGTCGGTGACCTGAGTGCTGATTCCGAACGAGCGCCCGGATGCGACCGCGGGAATGCGGTTCCACAGCGGGCTGGCGAAGACGGATTTCATTCCTGCAGAATCAGTTCCGTTCGGCTGCTTCGGGTAGATGACGACGGTGACGTCCCGCAGCATTTCGAGTTGTTCGAGTGGGAAGGCTTCGAACCCGGTGGATGGGCGCAGATCCGGGATGAACTCGCCGCGGGTCACGTTCAGGTCGGCGAGCTGCGCGGCGTAATCGGTGCGGATACGCGCCTGCATCGCTGTGTATTTTTCACGGTTCGACGTCAATGCCGAGCCTTTGTTGACCGCGTCCGCTGCGCCTTCCGACACCGAACGCCAGTCAGACCGGTTTGTGCCCGAATAGACCGCTGTCGGAGCAATTTTCGAGAGCTCGCGGAACATGTCCTCGTCAATCTCGTACACATCGCCGACGATGAGATCAGGCGCGGCAGCCACGACGGCTTCGCGGTTGACCTGGAGGAAAACCCCCACCGTAGACAAGCCTTCGATGAACTTCTGCTGCGTCGGGGTGAACTGGTCGATGTACGCGCTGTGGTCGAGCGTCGCCACGGGTTGGGCGCCGACGGCTTGCAACTGCCACGGGGTGTTGTAGGAGACGGCGACGATGCGCTGTGGATCGACGGGGACGTCCACGGACCCGTAGTGCGTCTGCACGGTCCGAGTTGCGCCGTCCGCACCGTCACCGACGTCCCCAGTACTACATCCGGCAAGCTCGAGCATGGACAGTGCGGCGGCGCTTCCGCCGAGAAAGCCGCGACGAGTCAAGGCAGCAGTGATGCGAGCGAATTGTGCATCGGTGTCTGGCGTCGGCAACAGGAGAGGTGTCATGGGTTTCCTGACGGTTATCCGAATTAGGGCTACCTAAAATTACCCTCACCTGCACGGTTACGGTGAAGCGACATGGCCAACCACTGTTTCGTTCGAGCCATGGATACGCGCGCCCCCTCGTCCGACGGCCGGAAGCCGGTACGTTCTTGGTTCGTGACGCCATCGCGACAGGACTTCTCCGGCATCATGTTGTGGGGAGCGCCGACCCTGGAACCGTCGATGTGGAACGAGCCGGTGTCCACCCCGGATCGGATCGTCGCGGAGCCGTGGTCCGTCAGCACGATCCGTTTCAAGAGCACGGCAACGGGCGTCTGGGATTTCCATACTCACCACGAACATGAACTGCTGTGGTCGGCGGGTGGGACCGTCACACTCGAAGCGTCCGAACACCTCTGGATGGTTCCGCCGATGCTCGGCATCTGGATACCCGCGGGCACGCCACATCGAGTTCGCTCCGACCACGGCGCCGTCATCTTCGCGACGTACCTGAATCCGGATCATGTCGAGGCCGACTGGACGACAGTGGTCGGCATACCCATGACCGGTGCACTTCGGGAGGTGTTGTTACACAACGAGAACAACGCCATGCCCGACCCGAAGCGACTACGGCTACAGCAGGTGGCAATCGACCTCATCCATCCCGTTCAGGCCGCGAGTCTCGACATTCCGTTGCCGAGAACACCTGACCTGCTTTCGATTGCCCAGCAGATCATCGCCGATCCGGCGGACGACCGCACCACTTCCGACTGGGCTCGCACCATCGGCGTGAGTGGCCGAACCTTGATGCGCCGCTTCCAGGCCGACACCGGCACGACGCTCACTCAATGGCGAATTCTGGTGCGCGTCCGCGTTGCATTGATCGAGATTGCCGCAGGCAAACCCGTCGTCGCCGTGGCCCGCGGCCTCGGGTATGCCAACCCTGGAACGTTCATCGATCTGTTCAGGCAGGTCATCGGCCACACCCCCGCCGCGTACTTCCGCTCGTTCTCACCTGTCATGAAACCGCATCAGAATGGCACCAAACCCGCACGGGTGACACGTTAGCGTTGTTAGGCAAGGCAAACCATGTTTCCCGAACACGTTGGAGAACACCACAGATGCACCACCGCCGCCTTTTTGCCAGGTCTATCGCGCTCGCGGTCGGCGCGATCCTGATCGGCACGCTCGCCTCGTGCAGCTCGTCCGACGACCAGCCCTCGCCTTCGGCCGAGACCATCGCCTACAGCTTCGCGGGGTACTCCGCCCAGATACCTGCCGACCCGCAGCGAGTAGTTGTCATCGACTCCCGGACGTCCCTCGAGTTCGCACTTCTCGCCGATTACCCGATCGTCGCCCTCGATTACGACGAGTCGAGCCATCTCGCATCCAAGGTCCCTGCCGATGCGGGGCATCTGGGCGGCAATCTCAGTAAGGAGGACGTGCTGAGCTACAACCCGGACCTGATCCTCATCTCCGTCGGCTGGTACGAGAGCTACAAGTCGCAGAACCTCACTTTCGAGGACATCGCACCGGTTCTGGTGATCCAGGACGGCAGCTCGCCCGACAAGGAGACCGAATCACTCGGCGGGCCTATGGGATTCATGGGCGAGCAACTGGCACTACTGGGCAAGACCGACGCCGCCTCGGCAGCACAGGCGCGGTACGAAGACGCTCTCGCCACTGCCCGCGACGACGTCGGTTCCGTCGCGCAGACCAAGACGATCGCCTTCGTATCGCTGATCGAGGACAAGTTCTTCGTGTTCAACACCCCGAACAACCTGACCGTCGACGTAGCGTCGTCACTCGGCTACACGATCTTGTCCAACGACACGATCACCGCCGCCCAGTCGGCCGCGATCGGCGGCTACAGCGCTGAATTCGGTTGGGAGAATGCGGATGTGCTCGCCGACGCCGATGTCGTCGTCGCCCAGAACCTCGACTCCTGGCCGGGCAACCCTGCGTGGGATCGTGTTCCAGCCGTGGTCGCCGGCAATGTCGCACCGCTCGACTACGACGACAAAGTCGGATTCGCACTCACCTACACGGACTTCCTGAACAAGTTGGCGGACACCACTCGCAACCTGCAGTGACGTAACTGGTCATACCACTTGACCTCTCACCAGTTAGCGTTTACGGTCGGTACATGTTCCAACCCGTTGCACGTACCTCCGCTTCCGGCGCAGTGTTCGACCAGATTTCGGTGAAAGTGCTGGCCGGAGAGTTGGCCGCGGGTGAGGCGCTACCCAGCGAGCGCAAGCTCGCCGAGGCATTCGGCGTCTCGCGGCCCGCAGTCCGCGAGGCAATTCAGAAGCTCGCCCAGGCCGGACTCGTCGAGGTCCGCCAGGGCGAGTCCACGTCCGTGCGAGATTTCCGGCGCCAGGCCGGGCCTGAACTTCTCTCCCAGTTGCTGGTTCGAGACGGCGTCCCCGACCTGGCCGTGGTGCGCAGCGTCCTGGAAACTCGCGAGTTGATGGGACCGCAGATCGCGGTGCTGGCCGCCCGTCGCATCTCCGCAGAATCTGCCCGAGAACTCGACACGGCCGTGGATCAACTAGGCGCCACCGAAGATCCGGTAGAGCTGCAAGACCGCGCTCTGGCGTTCTGGGACGTCGTCGTCGACAGCGCGGATTCCATTGCCTTCCGTTTGATCTTCAACAGCCTTCGCGCTGCATACGAGCCGGCCATGACGGCACTTGCCTCCGTCATGGTCGCCGAAGTCGGCCAGACCGACATGTATCGAAAACTGGCCTCCGCCATCACTTCACACGACGAGTCAACCGCCGAGGCGTCAGCCGCACAGCTCCTTCACGCCGGCACGACAGCAATCAGCGATGCTCTCACCTTCCTGGAAGGACTTAAACCATGAGCAAGCCTCTCACTCTGGCCGACGCAGCACGGACGTTCCGCAAGTCACCGACGCCGTGGATGATCGGCACGATGTTGGTGGTCGCCGTGGCAGCGCGCTTCACGCTGGGCGACTGGCAGATCACCGACGCACTGGTTCCACTCGTGATGCTTGCCGCATTCCCCTTCGTGGAGTGGGTTATTCACGTGTTCGTTCTACATTGGAAGCCGCGGACCATTGCCGGCGTCACCCTCGATTCACGCCTGGCGCGCAGCCATCGGGAGCACCATTTCGCCCCGCGAACCGTCTCACTCATCTTCATTCCGTGGCAGACGCTCCTGATCGTGATTCCTGTCCTGACGGCCATCGCCCTCCTGGCATTTCCCCGCGTCGAACTCGGCCTGACGTTCCTGACCTGCATTTCCGTCCTCGGCCTCGGCTACGAGTGGACCCACTTCCTCATCCACAGTGACTACAAGCCGAAAACTGCTCTCTACCGGTCGGTTTGGCGCAACCATCGCAACCATCACTTCAAGAACGAACACTACTGGTTCACCGTCACCACCGCGGGAACGGCCGATCGCGTACTGGGCACGTATCCCGACCCCAAATCCGTCGAGACATCCCCGACGGCCAAGAACCTGCACGGCACCGCGTCGAAGCTGTGAACAAACGTCGATTCCTGGCCCCCAGCTGGCAATGAACTTGAACGTGACTGTGTATCAGTGATTTTCGTTGAAACTCGCCAGAACCGTGCTTAGTGTCGGTGGAGTCAGAAGTTCGAAAAACGCTGTAACCGAAGGACACAACACATGTTCAACGATGTATTCAACAACGTCATTCACCCGATGGTCACGAACTTCCAGCAGTTGGGCCCTCAGCAGTTCATCCCCCAGCAGTTCATTCCGCAGGGCGTGTTCCAGCAGGCGCCGCAAGCAGCCGAGCAGGCTGTGACGATTTTCGGTAGCTGATACCGCAATCCACAGATAGCGCCACTCAGGGGTCGTCCGTCCAATATGCTGGACGGACGACCTGAGTGCCTCCGCCTGACAAGGATCCCCATGACCGCGAACACCCCCGTCCACGCCTTCACCGACGACGCCCTGGGCGATCTCGACGCCACCGGCATCGCCGCCCGGATCGAATCGGGCGAGGTGACCGCGCGGGAAGTCATGGAGGCGTCGATCGCGCGCGCCGAGGCAGTGCAGGGGCAATTGAACGGTCTGGCCTGCACAGATTTCGATCGCGCCCTCGCCAGGAGCAACCGGCCGGCGACGGGCGTCTTCGCCGGAGTTCCGACCGCGATCAAGGACAACACCGACAGCGCCGGCCTTCCCACCCAGCAGGGCAGCACCGCCTTCACCGCAGTCCCCGCCAAGGCTTACAGCGATTTCGCGAAGCAGTTCCTCTCCACCGGGGCCATTTCGATCGGCAAGACTCGACTACCCGAATTCGGGTTCAGTGCATCCACCGAATACATGACGGAAGAACCCGTCCACAACCCGTGGAATCCGGCGTACTCGTCGGGCGCTTCCTCGGGAGGCGCGGCCGCGCTTGTTGCTGCCGGCGTACTCCCGATCGCGCACGCCAACGACGGCGGTGGATCGATTCGCATTCCCGCCGCTGCCTGCGGCCTGGTCGGACTCAAACCCACTCGCGGTCGTACTGTCGCCGACCCCGCCGACAAGTCGATGCCGATCCGGTTGATCGCTCAGGGCGCCGTCACCCGCACGGTTCGCGACACTGCACGATGGATGTCAGCGGCCGAAAGTTACTACCGCAATCCACGACTCGCACCGGTTCGCCTGATCGAAGGACCCAGCTCAACCCGCCTGCGCGTCGGCGTGATCACCGATTCCGTGACAGTCACCAAGACCGACGACGAGACACGCAAGTCCGTAGAAGCCACGGCCGAACTCCTTGCCGGCCTCGGCCATCACGTCGAAGACGCGGCATTGCCCGTCGGCCCGGAATTCATCGAAGATTTCAGTATCTACTGGGGATTCCTGTCGTTTGCCATCTCCACCGGTGGCAAACAGATGCTCGGACCCGACTTCGACAAGTCCGGCACCGACAACCTCACCAAGGGCCTGTACTCGCTGTACCGGAAGAACCTGGTGAAGACGCCGCGCGTGCTCTACCGCCTGCGACGCCTCCAGCAGCAGTACAGCGCCATGTTCTTGAAGTACGACGTCGTGCTTTCGCCGGCTCTGGGGCACACCACCCCCGAGCTCGGATACCTCTCCCCCGCTCAGCCTTTCGAGGAACTCTTCGACAAGTTGATCGCGTACACGTCGTTCACCCCGCTCAACAACATCTCCGGCGGCCCCGCGATTTCGCTACCGCTGCATCAGACCAGCAACGGTTTGCCGTTGGCTTCGCATTTCTCCGCCGATCTCGGCGACGAGCGCACGCTCCTCGAATTGGCCTTCGAACTGGAAGAGGCTCAGCCCTGGAGAAGAATCCAGGACTGAGCCCCACCCGGTCAATACTGTCAGTCGCGCGGCAACCCGAGCATGCGCTCACCGATCACGTTGAGCTGCACCTCGGTTGTGCCGCCGTAAATGGTGGTGGCACGTCCCGAAATGAGCTGCTCCATCGCCTTGTCGCTGGGCTGACCTGGGATACTGACCGCTCCGGCAGCACCCAGTTCGGCGACGACGAACTCGGCGATCGACTGGCTGATCTTCATCGCCAACAGCTTGCCGACGCTCGACGTTGTGCTCACGTCGATGCCCGAAAGTTGCTTGAGCACAACGCGAGAGCCGATGAGGTCGATCGCCTGGCTCTCGGCCACCAGCTCGCCGACGCGGTAGCGACCGATCGGGCTCATGTCCGCCGACTTCGCGAACTTCAGCAGATCAGAGTCCGAGGCGTACGCCTCCATCTTCTGGCTCAGCGCGACGCGCTCGCCCGCCAGCGTCGTACGTGCGACGTTCCAACCGTCGTTGACCTCGCCGACCACGTTCTCGTCGGGGATGAACACGTCGTCGAGGAACACCTCGTTGAACAGCGCCGAGCCCGTCATCTCACGCAGAGGTCGGACGGTGATGCCCGGCGTAGACATGTCCAGGACGAAGTACGTGATGCCCTGATGCTTCGGCTTGGTGGCGTCCGTACGGGCGATCAGCATTGCCCAGTCGGAGAACTGAGCGACCGTGGTCCAGATCTTCTGACCGGTGATCTTCCAACCGCCGTCGACCTTTTCGGCCTTCGTCGACAGTGATGCGAGGTCGGAACCAGCACCGGGCTCACTGAAGAGCTGGCACCACACCAGCTCACCCTGCAGGGTCGGTACTGCCAGTTCCTGCTTCTGCTTGTCCGAACCATGCGCCACGACGGCCTGCACGGCCCAAGTTCCCATCAGGAGCTGCGGCATCGAGATACCCGCAGCCTTGATCTCCTGGGAGATGACGATCTGCTCTAGCGGAGCGGCGCTGCGCCCGTACGGCTTCGGCAGGTGAGGCTGAACCCAGCCGCCGTCGCCGAGCGCGATCAGCTGGTCGTCCTCGTCGAGCTCGACCAACTTGGCAAGCTCGGCCGCGATGTCGCCGCGGATCTCCTCTGCCTCGGGCGGCAGTTCGAGAACGGAAGCCCGGCTGACACCGTCGAGTGCCTGCTGCGCAACACGGTTGGCACGGTCCTCGCGAGTACCGAGAATGCCGCGGATCGAGAGCGCGCGGCGGTAGTACAGGTGGGCGTCGTGCTCCCACGTGAATCCGATGCCGCCGTGGACCTGCACACAGTCCTGCGCTACCTGCACTGCGGCGTCCGGCACGATGACTGCGGCGATGTCGGCGGCAAAATCTGCCGTGTCGTCGCCCTTGTCCAATGCGCTTGCCGCATCCCACACAACGGCGCGTGCCTGCTCGAGTGCAATGCCCATCTGCGCGCACTTGTGCTTGACGCCCTGGAACTGACCGATCGGTCGCCCGAACTGCACACGGGTCTTGGCGTACTCCGACGCGGTGGAAACACACCAGGACATGACGCCGACGTCTTCGGCACCGAGAACGACTGCGGCAATGGACCGTACCCGCGCCTCGGTGAGACCGTCGAGTACCCGTTCGGCGCTGATCTGCGCTCCAGCAGCTTCGATACGCGCACTCCCGCGCAGTACGTCGATGCTGTCCTGCACGGTGATCGAGACCGCGCTGCTCTCGAGCACCGCATAGCGAACACCCTCGGGCAACTGGATCGGGACCAACAGCACGTCGGCGTGTTCACCACCGAGCACACCGTCGAGTGCACCCGTGATCGTGTACCCGCCGTCCGATGACTCGGCCGCCAACGGCGCACCCAAGGCGACTGCTGCCGTACGACTTCCGTCGATCAGACCGGGCAGGAACTCAGGTCCCGCCTTGGAATCAGCGGCGCCGAGAACGGCGCTTGCCAATACCGTCGGAACAAACGGGCCGGGAGAGACAGTGCGGCCCAATGCTTCCAGTGCCACCGCCAAGGTCAGCAGACCGGCGCCGTGACCACCCTGCTCTTCAGGAACCGCGAGTCCGAGAAGGTCTTGTCCGACCAGTGCCGTCCAGAACTCGGGGAACTTGTCCTCGGTCCGCGACTCCACCGCCGAGCGCACCTGCTCGGTGGTGATGGTGTGCTCGGCGAAGGAGCGCACCGAATCTGCGAGTGCGGTGTGCTCCTCGTTCAGCCCGAGGCCGAGTTCGTATGCGTTGCGTGCCATGCGCTTACAGACGTTCTGCGAGGTCGGCGGTGGTCCAGGGACCCTCGCTCTCGATGGTGTTGACGCCGTGCCAGCCGGCGAGTTCCGTGATGGCCCCACCCTGAACGGCGTACACCTTGCCGGTGAGCTTGCAATCCGCTGCCGCAAGATAGGCCACCAACGGGGAGATGTTGGACGGCGCAAACGCGTCGAATTCACCCTCGGGGACCTCGGCGGCGAACAACGCGCCCATACCGGGTGTCGCCAGCGTCAGCCGAGTACGCGCGATCGGCGCAATAGCGTTGACACGCACGCCGTATCGATCGAGCTCGTCAGCGGCCACCAGAGTCAGGGCTGCGATGCCCGCCTTGGCGGCGCCGTAGTTGCCCTGGCCCGCATTCGGCATGAAGGTACCCGAAGCCGAGGCGGTGTTGATGACCGAAGCGTTGACGGTCTCGCCTGCCTTGCTCTGGTCCTTCCAGTACGCGGCGGCGTGGTGCAGCGTCGCTGCGTGCCCCTTGAGGTGCACAGCAATGACTGAGTCCCACTGACTCTCGTCCATACCCGCGATGAACGCGTCACGAAGGATGCCGGCGTTGTTGACCAGTACGTCGAGTCGGCCGAACTCGCTGACGGCCTGCTTGACGAGGCCCTCGGCGCCGTCCCAGGTGGCGATGTTGTCGGTGTTGGCGACGGCCTTGCCGCCTGCAGCGACGATCTCGTCGACTACCTGCTGCGCGGGGCCGGCATCTGCACCGGAACCGTCGTTTGCACCGCCGAGATCGTTGACCACGACGCTCGCACCCTCACGAGCGAAGAGCAGCGCATGCTCACGGCCGATGCCGCGTCCTGCTCCGGTGATGATCGCTACGCGACCGTCGAGACTTCCCATCAGTTCAGATTCCCATCAGTTCAGTTGTCGGACATAAAGACTCATTTGTCGGAGATGACAGCAAGGCCGTCCTTGATGACGAGATCGCCGACCGCGCTGGTTTCGTACGAGTACGACGTGGCTCCGTCTGCCGAACTCGACTTGTAGAACACCGTCTCGATGTCTTGGGTCGGGAGCACAGGCTTCGCGAATCGCACTGCGAGACGGCGCAACCGCTCGGTCTCGCCGCCGGCCAGTTCGGTCAGGGCTCCCCACGACGTGAACGCCATCGTGCACAGTCCGTGGTTGATGATTCCGGGGAGCCCGGACATTCGAGCGATCTCTTCGTCGAGGTGGATCGGCATCGGATCGCCGGATGCCGGTGAGTACCGGAACGTCTGGTCCTCGTCGATGTGCTGATTCACAATCGCTGCCGGACTACCCGCGCGAAGAGCGTCGTCGAATCGGTGTTCTGGAGCCTTCTCACCCAGGCCGGGGCCCGCGTCGACCTTGCGGAAGAACGCCGTCATCCACTGCTCGTTGACCAATTCGCCCTTGTCGGTTTTGGTTTCGATGTAGATGACTACGGTGGATCCGTTGTCCCGGCCCTCGAATCCGATGGGCTTGGCACGAGCGACAAGGTGGTCACCGGGGAAGATCGGACGGTGGAACAGGAAATCCTGCTCACCGTGAACGAGCTTCATCAGCAGTTCCACCGGTGCCACCGACAGGGCAGCCGGTGCCATCGACATGAAGACGGGTACCACCGCGAAGACCGGTGGAGCGATCTCGCCCTTCAGGTGTCGCTCGATGGGATCGTTGGTGGCAGCGGCGTATTCAGCGATGCGCTCGGCTGTCACCTCGAAGTGCTCCGGGTCGGTCCATACGTCCAGCCCGGACGTATCGAATTCGACCGCGTTGGTCTTCGGTGTTGTCATCGAGCCGTTACCCGACCAGCTCGGCGAACTTGGCCAGCGAGGCCTCGAGGTCAGCCTTGGCGTTCTTGGCAACTGCCTTGCCGATCGGCCCGACGATCATGGTGCCCTTGAAGCTGGCGTCGACGGTTGCCTTCGAACCGGCACCGTCGGCCTCGACCGAGAGAACGAATTCGACGGTGACGCCGGCCATTCCGGTACCGGCAATCTTGACCATCTTCGGAACCTCGACCTCTTCGACGGTCCACTCGATCTTGTTTGCCATACCCATCACGGAGACGACCTCGGTGAACTTGGCGCCCAACGCAACTTCGGTGGGGAGTTCACTCTTCCAGCCCTGGTGAATGGTGAGCCACTCTTCCCAGCGAGACAGGTCGGAGAGCGCATCCCAGGTCTTCTCGGGGGACGCGGGCAGTACGGCAGAGACGGAAACGGAAGCCATGATGAAACTCCTAGTGGGTAGCTAGCGGGTTGTGGGTGTGATTCAGCGTGCGTAGGGCTTGTATGCGGTCACGACAACTGCGCCGCCGAGTCCGATGTTGTGCTGGAGCGCGACCTTTGCGCCGTCGACCTGACGCTTGTCGGCGGTTCCGCGAAGCTGCCAGGTGAGTTCGGCGCACTGTGCGAGGCCGGTTGCACCGAGGGGGTGGCCCTTGGAGATGAGGCCGCCGGACGGGTTGACCACCCAGCGTCCGCCGTAGGTGGTGTCGTCGGCGTCGACGAGCTTGCCGCCGTCACCTTCGGCGCACAGTCCGAGTGCCTCGTAGGTCAGCAACTCGTTGGTGGAGAAGCAGTCGTGGAGTTCGATGACGTCGACGTCGTCGGCGGTGATCCCGGCCTGAGCGTATACCTTCTCAGCGGCCTTACGAGTCATGTCCGCGCCGACGAGGCTGATGGCGCTCTTGTCCTCGAAGGTGCTGTTCATGTCGGTGACCATGGCCTGCCCGACGATCTCGATCGCCTGAGCAGCGAGCCCGTGCTTCTCGACGAATGCTTCGCTGGCGATGATCGCCGCGCCGGATCCGTCGGACGTGGGCGAGCACTGGAGCTTGGTGAGTGGCCCGTGAATCTGGCGTGCTTCGAGGATCTGCTCGAGGGTGTACTCGTCCTGGAACTGGGCGTACGGGTTGTTCAGTGAGTGCTTGTGGTTCTTGACGGCGATCTTCGCGAACTGCTCTGCAGTGGTTCCGAAGCGTTCCATGTGCTCGACGCCGGCAGCACCGAACATGTACGGAGCAGGCGGCATCGCGAACTCCTGCAGCTCGGCGAGAGCGAGGAGGTGCCGCATGAGTGGCTGTTCACGGTCGTCGTAGGTGGATCCGAGGGACCCGGACTGCATCTTCTCGAAGCCCAGCGCCAAGGCGCAGTCGGCCTGACCACTCTTGACTGCCTGCGTGGCGAGGTAGAGCGCGGTCGATCCCGTCGAACAGTTGTTGTTGACGTTGACGATGGGGATGCCAGTCAGACCGAGCTCGTAGACAGCGCGCTGACCTGCAGTGGACTCACCGTAGACGTAGCCGACGTATGCCTGCTCGACCTCGGAGTAGTCGATACCTGCGTCTTCGAGCGCCTTGGTACCCGACTCGCGTGCCATGTCGGGGTAGTCCCACTCGCGGGATCCCGGCTTCTCGAATTTCGTCATGCCGACGCCGACGACAAAAACCCTGTTACTCATTGCCACTCCTGAAGAGAACGGTATCTGTGTGTGACACGCTGTCCCACCAAAGTATGTGAGACATCTTGTCCAGTCAATGGCGGGGTGAGTATCGTTCGATTTATGACAAAAACAGCCGAGTCGGCGCAGCCCGACGGGCGCAGCACTCGCTGGAACGATCACAAGGAGCAGCGCAAAGCGCGGATCCTCGACGCAGCACTCGATGCAGTCAACGAAGGTGGCGCCGACGTCGGCGTCCAGCAGATCGCCGAGCGCGCCGACGTCCCCCGTTCCGTTGTCTACCGGATCTTCAAGGATCGAGCCGACCTCGACGAGCAGCTGCGAGTCCGCATCCTCGAGATGATGATGACCGACCTGGCCCCTACCCTGACTCCACAGGGCACCGTCGGCGAGGCCATCTCACGGGCCGTCGACACGTACCTTCGCTGGATTGTGAAATACCCACGACTGCACCACTTTTTAGGCAAGGGCTCGCCGAGTACGCGGGCCACCGGTTCGAAAGTGGTGACCGGAACCAAGACGGCCATCGCCGTCCAGTTGGGAAACCTCTTGGGCGCGATCCTCACCAGCCGCGGCAAACCGTCGAAGATGGCGGAGCCCTTGGCTTTCGGCGTGATCGGCTTGGTCGACGTCAGCGTCAACCGTTGGCTCAGCCAACCAGGTTCCGACGTGACCAGCACGGAATTGGCCGAATTCCTCGAACGCTCCATCTGGCAAGTTCTGGACGGGAATCTTCGGAGCATCGGTGTGGATATAACGCTGTCGACCCCGATCGCCGACCTGTGACAATTACCGAAACACCCTGAACACTCGACGGACGCGGACTTCAACTGATCCGCGTATCTCCTCGGCGAAGAATGCCAGGGCTTGTGGTGCTACCGGAGCAAGCAGATAACTGGGAACCCACTCGACAGCGCGTGGGATGGTCGAGATGGGATATCGCATCGACCCGGCGTTTCTACGACAGGGACATGCGTCGCGAAATCTGCTCAGCCAAAACGGTTTCCACGAAGCCGGTGAGCAGTGGGACGAAGAAGACGGTCTGGAAACCATCTTCGAAGTCAGTGCCTCTCGATCGGCCGAGGCCGCCAGCGATTGATCACACCGAATACCGACAAGGTAAGAATGTCGGGAGTCAACCGCACAGCAACATCACGCACCGCCGCCAGCGGGCGACTCGCCGGCATCACGACGGTTGACATGTGCCGCGAAATCCATTGAACAGCTAGAACTCTACGACGCCGAGCCTTCGTGTAGCCTGCAAGGTCGTGCCCATAAGCGGCGAGAGTAACGGCGTCCTCGATCGCCAAAGCCGCGCCTAGCCCGAGGTGGGGGCGCATGGCATGAGCGGCATCACCGATCAACGCAACTTTGCCGCGTGTCAACAACTTCGGGGTCCGAATCTCGAGCACCTCGTTCTCGATGATGCGAGCCGGATCAGCGTTCGCGACCAGTTGCGACACCGGTTCGGGCCAGTCAGCAAAATGCTCGAGACTGTCGACGCCGCGTTGAGCACCTGCGAAGGCATAGGTGCGATCACCTGCCAAGGGGAGAATGCCGAACTCTCCTCGAATCCCCCACACCTGCCCGACAAAATCCGGCGGCGGCTCATCGATGATCCAGCGCCAGGCAGACACTCCGGTATGCACCACTGTCCCCTCGCCCGGCCAGATCTGCTGCCGCACAACACTGTGCACACCATCCGCGGCAACGACTAGGTCGTATCGAGCGACGTCAGATCGATCGGTACCACCGTCGGTGACTATCTCGCCGCGGCCATGATCTCCGCAGCCCACACCCGTCACCCTGGTTCCGGTGCGTAGACACTCGGCGGGGATTGCGCGAACCAACACCTCGATCAGATCGGCGCGGTGGATTGTCACCAGATCGCGGCCGCCCGCGAGGTCACCAATTCTGCGCGTCACCAGATTTTGCCCGCGCAGATTCCTGATCGCGCCCGAGCTGTACGGAAGGGAATTCGCCCTGACCTGTTCGCCTACACCGATTTCGTCCAACGCTGCCAGCGCGTTGGGAAACAACACGACGGCGGCACCTACCTCCGTGAACTCGGACGCACGCTCGTACACGGTGACATCCCAGCCAGCTTGGCGGAGCGCGATGGCAGCCGTCAGTCCGCCGATTCCCCCGCCGACGATTCCCGCGCATTGTCCTTCCGGCACAGGTCAGATCCTCTCCGGAACTGTGACAGCCGTCAACCCGCTGGTGTTGTCGGTCCAGTGAATGGCACGATCCTCCAGCATTACCGGCGTCCACAACCTGTATGTCTTCACCTGATGGTGATGACGACACAGGCATTGGAGGTTTCCAGCAATGGTCCACCCTCCACGTCTCGGAGCGGAAGGATCAAATTCGGTGATGTGGTCGAGTTGGCACCTGTTCGCGGGCACCGAACATCCAGGGAACCGGCAGTGACCGTCGACGGCCCGCACCAGCGCGGCCAGAGCCGCTCCCGGAGCATAGGTCAGCGCGCCGGGAGGCGGATCGGGCTCAGCGCCATGCCCATCCAATCTTCGAACTATGTCCGGGACACGCGCGACCAACCGTTGCATTGCCCGAATCCGATCTCCGCAGCCTTTCGGTTCGCGACTTAGGCGATCGCGTCGGGTGACAAGCGGCAGGACAGTCGAAGCATGTTGCCGACGCGATCGATTCTCGGCGGCCTGGGCGCGGAAATCTACAAACAAAGCCTGCCAGGTGGAATCAGCAGCAAGCTCGCGAGCAAAATCAGGATCGATCGGTCCGTACCCGTCGATGCTCGCGGGATCTGACGTCAATCCGAGGAGCGTCGCCAGGTCACACACGATGTGCAGCAACGGCTTCCGACGTGAGGACGTAATTGATTGGGCTGCCGTGGATGCAGCCTCGCACGTTTCACTGCCACACTGGCAAGTTAGCCCGTTCTCACCGTGCAGGAGAGCAACCAGCGCGTCGGCCCGGCGCGTCGAGGCATTTCGTGGATCGTGGTTGCAGACGCTTCCGGCGGCCTCGTTGATCAGGCCAAGCGCTTCGACGGCCTCGTTCGCGCTGAGTGTTGCCTGCAACTGGGCGAGTCCGTGACGGTCTGCACGCGTGCGAACATCGCGGTGCTCCAACATCTTCCGGCGACGTTCGGCAGCCGCATCCGGATCGTAGGCAAAAAGCTGACGTTCGATGTCGCGCTCGAGTTGCCCGGGCGGAAGGCGATGCGCGGAGGCAAGTACACGACGCTCGAGCGCCGCGATCGCCTCCGGGCCGGCACCGGTGAGTCCGTCGACAATCTTGCGCACACGCGCATAGTCCAGCTCGCCGGCAGCGAAGGCGGCCTTGGTGAGCGGAAGGAACTCCCGTAGGGCGTCACCGATCTCGATGTGGACTTCGGCAGTACGACGTGAGCATGTGAGCATCACAGCGATCTCGTTGCACGCAATCCGCCACGCCTTGTCGACATCACCGGACACGTCGAGTTCGGCATTGAATCTCGACTCCGACAACATGGATGCACCGAGCACCTTTTGCACGGCAAGCATGTTCTCACTCTGCGCCGTTGCAAAGAGCATGTCCGGCAGCACGAGTGGATCAACGACAGGACGGCCGTCATCGACGGATGTCCCCACACCGCTCGTCAATCCATTATCGAACATACATTCGACACTAGACCCGCCCACCGACAAGAAAGCTAGAGTGCCGGTTTGTATCCCTTACCCTGCATCCACGCCAGCACGTCCAACACCCTGATGACCGGAACGGATTCGTCGAGACCTGCACGTGCACGTAGGTCGAGGAGTCGACTCTGCAACTCGCCTTCCTGCATGGCTGCGCGAACGGGCTCCAGGTGGGCAGCCTTCGTTCCCAACTCCCGCCCGATGACGTCGTCGTAGATCGGGAAGAGTCGCGGACGCTTGCGCGCGATCAGTTTGGACGCCATGGTTCGCCCGACGCCGTGAATCTCTCGAAGCGCCGTCTCCAACCGCCACACCGGAGATTCCGGAGTGAAGGGCTCGGGTTCCTTCGACAGATCGCGATCCGGGCCCACGTCGGCCAGGAGTCGGTTCAGTTCGGCATTGTTCTCCCCGAGTAGGAAGAAGGCTCCTTGCGCCGGAACCTGAACCGACAGAAGCGTCACCGCAACAAGATCTTCCGCGGTGAAGATGTTCGCATCACGATCGCGATTGCCACTGGGATCCCAGGAATCCCACAACGCACCGGTTCGGAGATAACCGGTCTTTCGGAGCGGCCTCGTGAAGTATTCCTGCAGCACGTCGACCGCGCCGTCATCGTCCCCGTCTCGCAGCACACGCGGGAGTCGGATGGGCAACTGATCAACCATGGTCGAGCGACCTTTCCAGTACATATTTGGCGAACCCGGAGTTGTGATATTGCCGAAATGGGCCCTTGCCCTTGGCAACAAGATGCTCCGCGAGCGGACGAACCGTCGTCATGTCGACGGGCAGTTGAGCAAACTGCTCCAACGCATCCGAGTCCTCGAGACTGCAGTCGATCACGGTCCCGTCGCCGTCGGCGGACGCCAACTCGGTGCGTCTGATGGCGACCAGATCGTGCTTGGCATCGAGTTCTTCGATGCTGCAGCCGGTTCGCGATTCCAGCGCCGAACTGGATACGTACACGGACATGACGTGCTCGATCGGCTCACCGCCGACGAGGTGACACTCGACGCTCAAAATCTCCATCGGACCGATATTGAGAGTGAACAAGCGATGGCGCTCCGCCGATCGGTTGGTCGAAGGCAGGCAACTGATCGTCCACTGTTCGATCTCGACGGCGGCCGGAGCGTCGAACGCGTAGGAGAGAACCTCGGCGATCAACTCTGCAAGATCTTCGAAGAGCGGGTCGCGCTGCAACCGCTCGAAATTCTCGACAGAAGCGGCGGGACGCACAGGCGCCTTGCTCACGCAGGTCCCCTCTCGTCCGGTGCTTTGCTCTCAGACCTCGCGTCCAAGGTACCCAGCCCTTCGCAGGCCTCGCGCGTTCGCCCTCACATACACCCTCGCGTTATGGTTCTCGACACGTACCACCG
The DNA here is from genome assembly GCF_053470465.1 of Rhodococcus sp. GB-02. Lineage (NCBI taxonomy): Bacteria > Bacillati > Actinomycetota > Actinomycetes > Mycobacteriales > Nocardiaceae > Rhodococcus > Rhodococcus sp. GB-02. Next base: position 478,826 of record NZ_JBPUKE010000001.1, on the reverse strand, counting down.
CCTTACCGATCGCTAACTCGAGGAGCACACGAAGTGGAAATCAAGGGAACCGCAGCACTGGTCACCGGAGCGGCATCAGGCCTCGGCGCCGCGACAGCCAAGCGCCTCGCCGACGCCGGCGCTACCGTCTTCGGCCTGGATCTGCCCGCGTCGATCGAGCGCGCTGGCGACAACGTCCCCGCCGGCGTCACCCTCATCCCCACCGACGTGACCAGCGGTGAAGAGGTCGAAGCAGCGATCAACCAGATCGTCGAGTCGGGCTCCCCGCTGCGCATCGTCGTCAACTGTGCCGGTGTCGGCTGGGCCGGACGCATCCTGTCCAAGAAGGGTCCGCACGACCTCGAGCTGTTCCGCACGGTCATCACCGTCAACCTGCTCGGCACCTTCAACGTCATGCGCTTGGCCGCCGACGCCATCGCCAAGACCGAAGCCGTCGACGAGTCGGGCCAGCGCGGCGTTGTCATCAACACCGCTTCCGTTGCTGCCTTCGAAGGACAGATCGGCCAGATCGCGTACTCCGCTTCCAAGGGTGGCGTGCACGGCATGACTGTTCCGGCTGCCCGTGACCTCGCGCAGTTCGGCATCCGCGTCAACACCATCGCCCCCGGCATCATCGACACCCCGATGCTCGCGGGAGTCACCGACGAGTACCGCAAGGGCCTCGAGGCCGGCGTCCCGTTCCCGTCGCGTCTGGGCCAGCCGTCCGAGTACGCGCAGCTCGCACAGATGATCGTCGAGCACGACTACCTCAACGGCGAGACCATCCGCATGGACGGCGCCCTGCGCATGGCGCCGCGCTAACTTGCCTGCTGTGCGCCTTTATTGACCGCCCGCGGTTGATAAAGGCGCACAGTTGTCAGAACGAATGAAAGTACCCATCGTTGGATTGTGCAGTTGCGCTTAGATATTCGGTCACTTCCGTCGCAGGTATCGGCCGACTGATGCAGTAATCTTGAACCAATTCGCAACCGGCGCTGCGCAAGAGCCGTCTCAACGCCTTCTGCCAACGATTGCATTACGAGCGCCTTCGCCACCTCGACCAAGTATACGTCGAGGTCGCCGGCTTACAGGTCCGAGGCGAGTGGAATTTCCTTCTCTGCGCGGTCCGTCATCCACTCACGTAGGACCCTGGTGGCAATGACGTCGTCCTCGTTGTATTGCAGGATGCGTGTCCGCTGCGTCTCGTCCGGTTCACCGTCGTAGCCGACCGCCTCGCGATACCACGCCATCGACGCTTCACCACCGGCTTCGGCGTCACGCCAGTTGAATCCGGCGACGGGGGCAATCTTCTTGAGTCCCTTGCCGTTCGGGCAGATGAACTGATCACTGACCGCTTGATAGATGTCGACCCACTGCGGACTGTCGATGAACTCGCGGATCTCGTCTTTGCTCGGAATCCCAGGTTCACCGGCAAACCTGCGAGCCGAGTCCAACAACCACTTGTCCTCGGCCGAGCGTGAATAGCAGTATGCGGCAAAGGTTTTACCCGAAGCAGCGGCCGCGGCACGTTCCGCCATCAGCCAGCCCCAGAACTCCGCGAACGACCGCGCCTCGTCACCTGTCGGCAACGGATCCCACGTCGCAAATCCTCGATACATCGAGAAGCCACCGACATTGAGCAGTGTCCCCCACAGGTAGGCGCCGTGCTCCTGATAGCTCTCCATGTCGACGTCGATCTCGATGTCCGCCCGAGTCACCGAGATCTTCTCGAACCGCCGCACCAACGGAGCATCCACCAACCACGCCTTAGCGATCACCACTGCGTCGTCGAAATTTCCGTGCGGCCAATCCTCGAGCGGCTCACCTTCCCAGGCGGCCAGCTGATCGATCGTGTTGCAGCCGACGTCGCGCAGAAGCTCCGCTCGCGATCCGACGGCGACGAGGCTGACGTCACGGTTGCGGAGCAACTCCTGCTTGCATTCGGTCCACCACGGGCACGATTTGCACTCACTCACCTGTGACGGGGACGTCAGCACCTCACCGCGGGCAACAGCGATGCGGTCGGCGAAACGCTCGTCGTAATCGTCGAGAATCGCGCTGAGGTCGTGGACGAGGATGCAGTCGCCGTTGTAACCGATCGCGCCGGCTGTCAGAGACGGGCTAGCGAGCCCACGACGCTCGAGCATCCGATAGACCTGCGCGACGCGCATCTGATCGCGGACCTGACTGCGGACCTTGCGTTTGGGATCGACCGCGGGCTCCCAGTCGAAGAGCCCCGAGGTGATCGCGCCCTGGCCGGGATCGGTCACCTTGTGATTGACGACAATGACGGGGATGTACCCGCCGCCCTCGTCGTCACGGATGAGCATTTCGCAGCGGCCCTTGCGTCCGGTGTCGCGCTCGACCGGCAAGACCGCGCCCCAGATCCGGTCCGCGCCGGCCTCACAGGCAGCAAGTGTGTCGCGAGCCTGAGCCGACGCCGATTGATCGGGGTTGATCTTCACCCAACGCTCGGGAGCAGCGCCGATCACCAGTTCGGCGATCTCCGCGCGCTTCGCGATCGCGGCATCCTGGCGCTGCTTGACGCCGGTGTCGACGGGTTCCGAAGCCGATTTCCCGGGAAACAACCCGTCCAGGCGCACCCGATGACGGCATCGGGTCAACGCCCCCGAATCGATGATCGGGAGCTGGGGCGCGGGGTTGTTAACGGAACACACGATGACGAAGATTATGTGCTCCCCTAGGCTGAAGCCGAAGCGCAGGTACCTGGCAACACACAAACACCTGGAAACGGGGTCCTTTTCGATGGGGTTGTTCAAGAAGCGAAAGTCTCGTGCCACCCGCAAGGCGGAGGCAAAGGCTCTCAAGCACAAGGCTGAGGTCGAGGCGAAGCTCAACGCCAAGAGCCAGCGTAAGCGCGACAAGGTCGAGACCAAGTCGCTCAAGAAGCTGGAGAAAGCCGAGATCGAGTCACAGCACAAGATCGAAAAGGCGCAGATCGCGACCCTGAAGGCGCAGGAGAAGGCTGCTGCGAATCAGGGCCTGACCGTCGCCAAGGTACGCAAGTACCTGGGCGTGGCACGTCTGCTCGCCCCTGTTCTCCTGCCGATCGCGTACCGCGCGGCTACGGCAGTTCGCGCCCAGCTCGACACCACGCGCGCACAGAAGATGGGCATCGCCGTCGACCAGCTCGGCGACTACACCGGTCACGGCGCGAAGTTGAGCGCTCGTATCGCCGGTGCCGAGAGCTCGGTCACCGAGATCCTCAGCCGCAAGCCCGACGACGCGGAGACGCAGCGTTTCGCTGCCGCCATCCGTGAGCGCCTCGGCGACCTCAGCACGGCAGTTCGTGCTGCCGAGCAGATGCCGCAGGCTCGCCGAAAGGCAGCTCATCAGGCAATTTCTTCCGAACTCGACGGCGTCGAAGCAGATCTGCTCGCACGCCTCGGCGTGCGCTAGACCTGAGAAAGACAGTGAGAGCAGCCGAGCAGACCGCGACCCTCCGGGGGACAGCTGTCGGTTCCGCGTCGGCTGCTCTCGCTGTCGCTGCGCACGGAATCGGTGGAGGTGAGCTGCCACAGTCGTCTTCGCTTACACTGCTGCTCGCAGTCTGCGCAACCGTCGGTGCTGTCACAGCCACCCTCCCCGCCTTCTCGCGGGGGCCCGCCGCCCTGATCGTGGCTCTGGGCCTGGGTCAGCTCGCCGCGCACACCACCATGACGCTCTCCGAGCACGCTCATTCGCCCGCTCCGGGATTGGTGATGCTCGGTGCTCACGCCGGTGCCACCGTCGCCTGTGCGCTGGCGGTCCTGGCTGCCGAGCGCCTCTACCGGGTTGTCACTCACGCTCTTCACGTCGTCCTGGCGTCCCTGGCGCCCGCCGCCGTCACTTCCCGCGGCCACACCGTCTCGACCGGAATCCATCACGGACCTGTCGACGCTCTGCTTCGCGCCAGCATCTCGCGGCGCGGTCCTCCTGCCCTGGTCTGAAGATTCGTAGAACTCCCCACCCCTTCACCAGACCAAGAGGACACTTCCCGACATGAAGAACACCCTGATTTCGCGTGCGGTTGTCACGACCGTCGCTACCGGCAGCGCCGTGCTGCTGGCCGCCGGAATTGCTTCAGCACACGTCAGCGTCGTCGCACCAGGAGCTACGCAGGGCGGATATTCCGTTCTCACGTTCCGCGTGCCCACCGAATCCGACACCGCTTCGACCACCAAGCTGACGGTGGCGCTTCCCGACCTCAAGTCGGCACGTACCGAACCGATGCCCGGCTGGACCGCTGTCGTGGAGAAGGACCCCACCTCGCTGGTCGCGAAGTCCGTGACCTGGACGGCCGATCCCGGCGTCGGCATCGCCCCCGGCCAGTTCCAGCAGTTCGTCCTTTCTGCCGGCCCGCTGCCGGAGCAGGAAGAGGTCGAGTTCAAGGCCGTCCAGACGTACAGCGACGGCAACGTCGTCAACTGGGATCAGGAAGAGCTTGCCGACGGCAGTGAGCCGGACAAGCCCGCCCCGACGCTGACTCTCGCCGCGTCCACCGGTGACGCCCACGGAGCGCCTGCTGCCGAGACGTCCGCTGCATCCGAATCTTCTTCGTCGGACAACACCGCCCGCTGGCTCGGCGGCATCGGCCTGGTGCTCGGCGCGTTGGGCGCTGCACTCGGCCTCGGCGCGCTGGTCAGGAGCAAGCGCCGATGAGTACCCGGATCAAGGTCATCGCCGTCGGCATGCTCGCGATGCTGGCCACGATGCTCGGAATGGGCACGGCCAGCGCGCACTCCGCGGTGGTCGGCTCCAACCCCGAAAACGGTGCGTCCATTCAGGTTGCGCCTGAAAAGGTTTCGGTCACGTTCAACGAGGCTCTACAGGCGCAGTTCGCGGCACTGACCGTCACCGGTCCCGACGGCAACCTCTGGACCAAGAGCGATCCGTCCGTCGAAGGTCCCACTGTCAGTGCAGACCTCGGCGATCTCGGGCCGACCGGCGTCTACACGATCGCGTACCGCGTCACCTCCGCTGACGGTCACCCCGTCAACGGAACCCTGACGTTCACCCTCACCGAGGCGGGGTCGGGCACTCCCGGTGCTGCCGCCGCGTCGAGTACGGGCGAGTCGGAGTCCGGCAGCATGCCGGTGTGGATCTTCATCGTCGCCGGCGTCGTCGTGTTCGGCGGTGCGCTGTTCTTCGTGCTCCGTAAGCCGAAGTCGAGCTGATCGCGTGACGGGTACGGCAAACAGGTGGTGGTTGCTGTTTGCCGTACCCACAGCCCTGCTGGGAGTACTGATCGCCTGGGGGCTCGCGAGTCCGTCAGGACCCGAATCGTCGAGCACGGTCCGCGTTCTCGCGATCGGATGCGGCTCGTTGACGCTCGGCATCGCGGCGCTTGCCTGGATGGGCCGCAGTGAACGCCGCCCGGCAACAACCCCCGCCGTCATGTGGACTCAGCTCACCGCGGCGGCAGCGGTCTGGCTCGTCGCCGAGATCACGCTCCTCGTGCTCAATGCCGCAGCGGCCGACGGCGCCCCGGTCACCTCGCTGACCATCGGGCACTTCGGCGCATTCGTCTCCGAGGTCAACGTCGGCCGCGTCGGCGTCGCGATCATCGCGTGCGCGCTTGCCGTCGTCTGTTACGGCATCTACGGATTCACCAATCCCGAGACCGTTCCCGTCGCACCGGCATTGGTCGTCTCCGCGTTGGCGCTCGCTGCCCGCCCGATCACCGGGCACATGGCGCAGCAGAGCTTCGGATCCATCCTCGACGCCGTTCACGTCCTCGCGGCGGCCTTGTGGTTCGGCGTGCTCGCCGCACTCGCGCTTGCCGTACCGTCGCGCGGTGCCTGGGCGATCTGGTTGCCCAAGTACTCCGCCCTCGCCTGGCGATGCGTCCTCGCGTTGGTCGTCACCGGTATCGTCAACGCCGTCGTGCGACTCGACTCGCTCTCCGCCTTCTACGACACCGCATACGGCCGGGTGATCCTCGCCAAGATCGTGGTGATCGCACTGCTCGTCGCCTTGGGATGGTGGTGGCGCCGGACGTGGGTGGTCGCGAGCGCTGCACACCGCATCAGCGCGGACGGATCTCTGCGCCGCGCCACCGGTGAAGTCGTCTTCATGGCCATCGCATTCGGGCTTGCCGCGGCCCTTGCGACAACTGCGTAAGACGTGCTTCAGCGCAAGATTTCGTGACCCGCACATTTAACGTTTCACGTCGAGATTTAACCTCTACGTGAGTTTATTTTCCCAGCTTGCGGCGGTTTCCGGCCCCCCTTAGCGTTGCTCGCATGACGGAGGCCCAACGCTCGTTTCTCGTCTGCGCTTCGCAGCGCAGCGGCAGTACTTTGCTGGTCGAATCCCTGCGAGCAACCGGGGTTGCGGGTGAGCCGGAAGAGTTCTTCCAGTACCTCCCCGAGACCTCGCGATCGCCGCAACCGAGACAGTGGTTCGAAGACGTCACGGACGAGTCCGTCCTGGGTCTGCTCGCCCCGTTCCACCCGGGCACGCCGGACACTCGCACCTCCGAACAGTGGCGCACACAACTTCTCGAACTCGGCCGAACCCCCAACGGAGTCTGGGGTGGCAAGCTGATGTGGAACCAGACGCCGCTTCTACTCGATCGCGCGGCCGGATTGCCCTGGCGCAGTGGGACGGACCTACGTTCCGCACTCCACGACACCCTCGATCACGACCTGCAGTTCATCCACGTCTATCGAGAAGATGTCGTCGCTCAGGCTGTGTCGATGTGGCGCGCCGTGCAGACACAGGTCTGGCGCGACGACGCGACTCCACCGAATCTCTCGGACGGTGCGCAGTACAACGCAGTCGGAATCGCGCACCTGGTGACGATTCTCGGTGAGCAGGAACGCCAATGGAAGCGATGGTTCGAGGAAGAGGACATCTCTCCCATCGAAGTCGGGTTCCGCGATCTCACCGAAGACCCGCAGTCCGTGGTCGCAAAAACCCTCATCTCCCTCGGCCTCGACGGACAACTGGCCCCGCCACCGCCGCTGCGTCGTCAGAGCGACGGACGATCCCGCGAATGGGTGCAGCGTTATCGCATCGACGCCGAACAGAACGGATATCCCGTCACATGAGCACCGTCACCGATGTCGTCGACGAACTCCGAGTTCTCGAATCCGAAGCGGTTCACATCATTCGAGAGGTGGTGGCAGAGCTCGAAAGACCGGTACTGCTCTTCTCGGCGGGCAAGGACTCGATAGTCCTGCTTCGGCTGGCCGAGAAGGCGTTTCGACCATCGCCGCTCCCCTTCCCGGTGCTGCACGTCGACACCGGTCACAATTTCGAGGAGGTCATCGAATTTCGCGACCGTCGAATCAAGGAGGGCGGACACCCACTTCTGGTTGCCTCCGTTCAGGATTCGATCGACCAGGGCAGAGTGCAGGAGTCGACCGAGACCAGCGGATCGCGAAACCGCCTGCAGACCAGAACTCTGCTCGACGCTCTCGAAGGCGGGCGATTCGACGCCGCATTCGGCGGCGCCCGCCGGGACGAGGAACGCGCGCGAGCCAAGGAACGAGTCCTCAGCTTCCGTGACGAGTTCGGCCAGTGGGACCCTCGGGCGCAACGGGCCGAACCGTGGTCGCTCTACAACGGTCGGATCAGACGCGGAGAGTCCGTTCGTGTCTTCCCGCTGAGCAACTGGACAGAACTCGACATCTGGCGCTACATAGCCCAGGAGGAACTGGAACTGCCGCCCATCTATTTCGCGCACGAACGGCGGGTATTCGAGCGCGACGGAATGCTCCTCGCTGCTTCGGAATTCAGCACCGACGCCGAAAACGCCGCGGCAACGACCGAGTGGGTGCGATATCGAACCGTCGGCGATCTGACCATCACCGGCGCCGTTCGATCGCACGCCACCACCATCGACGACGTCGTCACCGAGATCTCGGCCGCGACGGTTTCCGAACGAGGCGAGACTCGCGCAGACGACCGAACGTCGGTCGCCGCGATGGAAGACCGAAAGCGTGAGGGCTACTTCTGATGACCACCACCATCACTCGCCAACTCCTGCGGCTGGCCACGGCGGGTAGCGTCGACGACGGCAAGAGCACGCTGATCGGCCGACTGTTGCATGACACCGACAGTCTGCCAACCGATCACCTCGATTCCGTCACCGACGAGCACGGTGTCGCCGACCTGGCTGCACTCTCCGACGGACTGCGCGCCGAGCGTGAACAGGGAATCACGATCGACGTTGCCTACCGGTTCTTCTCCACTCCCACAAGAAGTTACGTACTCGCCGACACTCCGGGGCACGGGCGCTACACGCGCAACATGTTCACCGGAGCATCCAACGCTCACGTTGCGGTCCTGCTGGTCGACGCGAGGACCGGCGTGCTGCGTCAGACGCGTCGACACGCCAGAATCGCAGCGCTACTGGGTGTTCCGAACATTGTGGCCGTGGTGAACAAGATTGATCTGGTGGGCTTCGACGAAACGAGATTCGCTCAGGTACAGGAAGAATTGCGGGTATTGGCACGCCAGCTCGGGCGAGGCGACGTACTTACCATCCCCGTCTCCGCGAAAGCCGGCGACAATGTCGTGACCCGCTCGGAGAACACCGAGTGGTACAACGGGCCGACACTTCTCGAATATCTCGAAGGCGTCGAACTCCATGCGCCCGCGACACACATCGAGGAACTTCGGCTTCCCGTGCAATGGGTTTCGCGCCCCGATCCGCAGAATCGTCGCCGGTACACCGGCCGAATTTCGGCAGGCACACTGAGCGTCGGGGACGAGGTAGTGGTACTGCCGTCCGGATCGAAGAGCACCGTGATCAGTCTGGACACTCTCGACGACAACCGCAGTATTGCCGTTGCACCACTGTCGGTTTCGGTGGAACTGGCCGACGACATCGACGTCGGACGCGGCGACGTTCTTGTCAATGGCGGCACACAGGCTCATTTGCCGGTCCTGGCCCGAGAACTGGACGCCACGATCTGCTGGTTGTCCAATACCCCGTTGCGCGCCGGTGACCGGATAGCACTCAAACATACGTCCCGGACCGTGCGAGCTACGGTTCAAGAGTTGCACACCCGACTCGACCCCGAGACACTCGACGAGCAGGACAGCCCGGTGGAGCTGGGGCTCAACGACATCGGAACGGTCACGCTCCGAACCAGTTCCGTGGTGGTCGCCGACACCTACGACCACAATCGGGACTCTGGCGCCTTCATCCTGATCGACGAGCAGAGCAACGACACCGTCGGCGCCGGCACCATTCTCGAACCCCGCGTCGTTGTTCCCGGTGAGCAGACCCGCAACGACATCAAGTGGCATCCGTCTTCACTCGAACGTCAGCGGCGGTGGGCGTCTACCACCCAGAAGGGCGCGACGATCTGGCTGACCGGCCTTCCTGCCTCCGGAAAATCCACCGTCGCTGTGGCTGTCGAACGTGCGCTGGTCGACGCGGGACGCACCGCGTATCTCCTGGACGGTGACAACGTCCGCCACGGTATCTCCGACGATCTCGGGTTCTCGCCGGGAGACCGGGCCGAGAACATCCGGCGCGTCGGACATCTCACTCGACTGTTCGCCGACGCCGGCGTCGTGGCCATCGCGTCGATGGTCTCGCCGCTGCGTTCGGATCGGGCAATTGCGCGTGCTCTCAACGAAGCTGCCGGGCTCACCTTCCTCGAAGTTGCAGTCACCACTCCCGTCGAAGAATGCGAACGCCGAGATCCCAAGGGCCTGTACGCGCGTGCGCGGGCCGGTGAACTGAAGGGGCTCACCGGAATCGACGCACCGTACGAGACTCCGGAGAACCCGGACCTGGCTTTCGACACAACCGGCGCCAACATCAACGAACTGGTCGAGCGGGTCGTCGCATTGTTGGAGGAGCGCGAAGCCGCCAGGCCTTAGGGGTTTTCGGTGTCCGACTCGAGGTAACCGCGGTCCGCGCTGTAGGCGGACCGCACGTTGGGTCGGACACCGATCTTCTCGAGGTACGCCGCCATGCGATGCACCGCCATCGCGCTTCCCAATGCCTCGTCCGGGAGACGATCATCCGTTTCGGCGCGCCACGTGTGAAGCTGCGAGGACAATTCCGCCTGTACTGCCGAGACTTCCGGTCGATCGATCAGATTTATCTTCTCGTCGGGGTCGGCACGAAGGTCGTACAGCTCCCGGGGTGCGCGTACCGCCAGATGCTCGGTGCCGAGCGCCTTTCCGGAAAGACTGTCCTCGATGTCGAGCGGTAGATCCAGAGCGGGGCGGACGGCGTAGTTCTCGATGTAGCTGTAGTCCTTGGTGCGCACCGCGCGAATGGGATCGAAACTGTCGTGAAAGGTCTTCTCCGTGAACAAGGAGGTTCGGACAGGTTCGGACGGCTCGGTTCCACGATCGACGAGGGCATCGGCGTGCGAGCGCCCTTCCACCTCGGTGGGGACATCGATACCGAGGAGATCGAGAATGGTCGGAACAAGATCCACACCGCTGAACAGTGTCTCGTATTCCTTTCCGCCACTGCGATACCGAGCCGGAGGCCGAGCGATCAACGCAATCCCGGTGCCCGGTGCGTAGAGCGTCGACTTGGCACGTGGGAACGCGGCGCCGTGATCGGTGAGGAAGAAGACCCACGTGTTCTCGTCGAGCCCCTCTTCCTCGAGCGTCCCGAGCAGATCACCCACCGCGGCGTCCGCTACCTCTACGCTGCCGTGGAATTCGGCCAGATCCTCGCGTACCTGCGGCACGTCGGGAAGGTATCCGGGAACCTCCAGCGCTGCGGTGTCCGCCGGGGTATAGCGATCGGCCGGGTACGGCCGATGCGTTTCGAAGAACCCCGTGGTGAGAAGGAAAGGCTCGGGCGGGAAGCGTCGTAACCAGTTCTGGGCACGCGGAACCACGTAGTCGCAGAACGAGTTCGTGACGTCGTACTCGTGATAGCCGAGTCGCTTCGGGTACGCAGTCTCGTGCTGCATGCCGAAGAGCGAGGTGTACCAACCGTTGTCGGAGAGGATCTGCGGAAGCGTCTGCACCTCAGCGTGGTACTCCCAGCCGTGGTGCGCCAACCCGATCAGACCGTTGTTGTGCGGATACCTGCCCGAGAAGAGAGAACCGCGCGAAGGTGAGCACAGCGGCGCCGTCGCGTGTGCGTCGGTGAACCGGATGCCCTCTGCCGCCAGCCGGTCCAGGTTGGGGCTGTTGACCCCGGCGACACCGTAACTCGCGAGGTGTCGGCCCAGGTCGTGCCAATGAATGATCAGGACGTTATCTCGCGCAGCCGACACGTGGGCAAGGCTAGTTGCCCTGCCCACGTGCGGCAACAGCTCGAATCAGCAGGATCTCAACTGTTTCTGCCGAGCTGCCTGATCCAGGCGCGGGTGTCGGCGGGATCGATGACATCGTCCAGTTCGAACGTGGTAGCCGCCATCAATGCCTTGCCCTGTGCGTAGGCCAGTTCCACGAACTGACCGAACAGAGTTTCCCGAGCCTCCGGGTCTTCGACGGATTCGAGTTCCTTACGGAAACCGAGGCGCACGGCACCTTCCAGACCCATCGGCCCGATCTCTCCGGTCGGCCACGCCACCGTGAACTCGGGTGCGTGGAAGGAACCACCGGCCATCGCCATGGCGCCCAACCCGTAACCCTTACGCAGGATGACCGTTCCGAACGGCACGGTGAGGCGAGCACCGGCAACGAAGAATCTGCCGAACCTTCGGACCGTCGCCTCCTCCTCCGAATCCGGACCCACCATGAAACCCGGTGTGTCGCAGAGGGTCACCAGAGGGATTCGGTGCGCTTCGAGGAGTTCCAGGAAGTCCGAGGCCTTGTCAGAGGCTTCCGCGTCGATCGCTCCGCCGAGATGCTCGCTGCTGTTGGCCAGCACACCGTACGGAACTCCTTCGACGCGAACGAGTGCAGTGACTACACCGCGTCCGTAATCTCGACGCAATTCCAGGACGCTGTCGACGTCCGCGATCGCGTCGATTGCTCCACGAACGTCGTACGAGCGCAGTCGATTCTCCGGCACCACGTGCCGGGAGAGCCGCGGATCCGGAGCCGTCCAGTCCGGGCTCGCACCCTGGAAATAGCCGAGGTACTGCTTGGCCAGGGCCACCGCGTGAGCGTCGTCGTCAGCCACCAGGTGTACGACGCCGTTGCGGCGCTGCACGTCGATGGGGCCGATGTCCTCGGGACGGAAGTTTCCGAGGCCGCCGCCCTCGACCATCGCCGGTCCTCCCATGCCGATATTGGCGTCCGGTGTTGCGATCAGCACGTCACAAGCGCCGGCCAGGGCCGCGTTGCCCGCGAAACAACGACCGGACACGACTGCGACCATGGGCACCCGGCCGCTCAGCGCCGCCATGGCGCGGAAGGTTCCCAGTTCGAGACCCGCCCCGGCGCCCGCATCGGTGTCACCCGGACGCCCGCCGCCGCCTTCGGCGAACAGCACTACCGGAACTCGCTTTCGGTCGGCGATCTCGAGCAGGCGGTCGGTCTTGGCGTGATTACGCATGCCCTGGGTACCGGCGAGCACCGAGTAGTCGTACGAGATCACGACGCTCTCGCCGCCGCTGATGGTCGCCACTCCGCCGATCAGTCCGTCAGCCGGAGTGTTGGCGATCAGGTCTTCCTCGCTGCGTCGACTGCGCTGCGCTGCCAGCGCGAGAGCGCCGTACTCGACCAGGCTGTCGTCGTCGACCAGGTCGTAGACGTTCTCGCGAGCAGTCCGGCGTCCCAGCTTGTGGCGCTTGGCCACAGCTGCGGGCCGCGCCGCGTCCAAGGTCACCTCGTGGCGAGCGATGATCTCCGCGAGATCGGGACGGACGTCGTCGAGGTCCACCTCGTCGACCTCGGCGAGCTTCGAGCCCGCGCTTGCGCTACGAACGACGAGCAATGGTTCGCCCGCTCCGACCGATCGTCCCGGTGACGACAACACTCGGACCACTTCGAGGTCACCGGGCGCCGAAAGTACATGCTGCATCTTCATCGCCTCGAGGACGGCAACCTGGCCGCCCGCATGGACACCGTCACCGACGGCGGCGAGTTCGACGACGATGCCCGCCATCTGCGCACGAACCACATCCTCGTCCGGTGCCACGTCCACAGCCGAGGAGGGCGTTTGTGGGCCGGCTTCGGGAACGAGGTCCGCCAACCGCGAACCCAACCAATCGACGTCGACCAAGCCGTCACGGAAGTCCTTGTCGGACAGAATTGCCTGCAGGAACTCGATGTTGGTCGCTACGCCGTCGATGGCGAACTCACTCAAAGCAGCAATCGACTTGCGCACCGCGGCAGGGAAATCCGAGCGACGCGTGTGGGTGATCACCTTCGCCAGCAGCGAATCGTAACGTGCACTCGGCGAGAGCCCGACAGCGCCGAAGGTGTCCACTCGCACACCGGGCCCGCCCGGAGGAGTGAAGTTGTCGAGCGTGCCCGACGACGGCAACGCATTGCCGTCCGGCGTCATGGTTTCCATGTTGACGCGGGCCTGGATCGCGATTCCCGATGCGATTGCCACGGATCCGACTGTCTCCGAGTCCTTCTCCACAGCGGTGATTCCGGTTGGTAGGTCCAGGTTCTCGAACGGAACTCCGTTCGCGATCGCGAGCTGCACGGCGACGAGATCTACTCCGGCGACCTCCTCGGTTACCGTGTGCTCCACCTGAATTCGCGGATTGACTTCGAGGAATACGAAGCCGCGTTCCTCTACGAGGAACTCGACCGTCGCGATTCCGCGGTAGCCGACCTCGGCGCACAGCCTCGCGGCCGCGGCGTGCAGACGCCCGCGCAGGGCCCCCGACAGCCCCTGCGCGGGCGCTACCTCGATCAACTTCTGATGCCGACGTTGGACGCTGCAATCACGGTCACCCAGAGCGAGCGCATGGGTTCCGCCGCGCCCCGGTGCCGCCACGATCTGCACTTCGATGTGGCGAGCGTGCTCACTGAGTACCTCGGCGAACAGTGCCGAACTGCCGAATCCCGACTGGGCTTCGGCCGCACACACACGGTACGCGTCGTCGAGTGCTTTCGGGTCACGCACTGCGCGCATGCCGCGGCCACCGCCGCCGCTGAGCGCCTTGATCATGATGCCGCGGGGGTTGCGCTCGAAGAATTCGCGTACCTCGTCGAGGGCGGCGTTCGCCGATGTCGACGGCAGCACCGGTACGCCGGAGTCGACAGCCGCAGTACGGGCACTGGCTTTGTCTCCGAAAGTCCGGAGGACCTGAGCGTCCGGACCGACGAAGACGATGCCTGCCTCTGTGCACGCCTGCGCGAATTCAGCGTTTTCACTGAGGAATCCGTAGCCGGGGTGCACGTGCGTGGCGCCCGTTTCGGCCGCGATCTTCAGCAAGCGGCCCTGATCGAGATACGCGGAAGCTCCCGAAGCTCCGAGCGGTACCGACTCCGTGGCCGCCGCAACGTGCGGACTGGACGCGTCGTCCTCGGCGTAGACCGACACCGTCTCGATCCCGAGTTCACGGGCAGTTCGAATGATCCGCAGCGCAATCTCGCCGCGGTTTGCAATCAGCAATCTCACTTGTCCCCCTGAGTGCGCTCGAACAGATCGCCCTTGCGCACCTTTCCTGTCGCAGTCATCGGAAGCGCCTCGAGCACTTCCACTTCGGGCACCTTGTACGTGGCCATGTTCTCCTTCGCCCACGAGACGATCTCGTCGGCCGCGGTGTCGGAACCCTCAACCAGCTGGACAAACGCAAAAGCCACCTGCCCCTTGTCCGGGTCCGGTTTCGGTACCACCGCAGCCTTTTCGATCGCCGGGTGCAGCATGAGCAGCGCTTCCACCTCGGAGGGAAAGACACTCATGCCGTTGGTCTTGATCATTTCCTTGTTTCGCGCCAGGTAGTGCAAACCACCACGCTCACTGAACTTTCCGACGTCGCCGGTCTGCAGCCAGCCGTCACGGATGGCGTCGGCGGTGGCCGCCTCGTTGTGGTAGTACGCGGAAAGGATCGACGGACTGCGCACGATGATCTGTCCGTGCTCGCCGACGGGAACCGGCCTGCCGTCGTGATCGACGATCAGAACGTCGGTGCCGGGCACCGGAATTCCGCAGAACACCGGCTCGCTCTTCAGGTCGTAGTCGCCGTCCTGGAAACCGAGGGTGATCGTGTCCGCGGTGTGGGTTTCGGTCATGCCGTAGCTCGCTTCGCGCAGAACACCGCCGGTAGCCTCGCGCCACCGCTGGCGCGTGGCCGGATCGAGTTTGAGAACAAACGAGACTGCCATGGCGTTCTGGAGTGTCGAGAGATTTCGCTCCGCGAATCCTGGTGTGTCCATCAGTTCGACGTAATTGTCGACGGTTCCGACCAGTGAGGTCACGCCGTAGGTCTCGACCGCGTCGAGCGTGGTTTCCGCATCCCAACGATTCAGCAAGACAACGGTTCCGCCGTTGACGAGCGGAACCAGGATGCCGAAGTCCTCACCCGCGATCCAGAAGATCGGCAGAAACACAAGGGACACCGGCGGATTGGCGCCCACCTGGTCACCGCCGGCAAGCGTCGCCGTGGCCGCGGTGTAGACCATGTGGCGCTGAGTATGCTCACAGCCCTTGGGCATTCCCGTCGTTCCGCCCGTGTAGTTCAGAGCAGCAAGGGAATCGAGATCGGTGGCAACCGGAGTCGCCCGCTCACTGGTGATGATCGACTGCCAGTCGCTCAGGCGCGGATCGTCCACCTCGAAGGGCAGTTCGACAGTCGGGATCGCGGTCAGCATGTCCGATACTGCGGTCTTCGCGACGTGTTCGAGTGGAGTCTGTGAGCGAACCTTCTTCACCAACTTCGAAAAAGTGTTCTGCGTCAGAAGAACCCTGACGCCCGCATCGTTGAGTTCGTGAATCAATTCGTGTTCACGGAAGAGCGGATTGATCGGCACGTGAACCGCACCGACCTTCAGAATGCCGAGCATCGCGATATGGAACTGCGGGCAATTGACCAGGTGTACGCCGACGCGATCGCCGCGTTTGACGCCGAGCGAAAGCAGCCATCCGGCAAAACGATCCGAAAGCTCGTCGTATTCGGAATACGTGATGACCCTGCCGTAGAAGACGATTGCGGGAGTATCCGGCCGCTCTTCCGCCCAATGCCGCAAGTAGTCGACAAGTCCCCCGCCTTCGAGCGGATACTCGACGGCACGGGGAATGCCGGCGGGCCAATGCGCTTGTTGCAGCGCAGAGATTTCCGCCAGAGCCGCTTCGAGCACGTCTTGTTCTGCCACCGATCACTCCATTCGTAAAAGAAATCTATTTCGACTCTTCGAACCCGATCAACCGCTCGGACATCGTCGTCATATCTGCGATGAACTGGTTCTGCTCGTCAGCACTCGCTTTGCTCAATCGTGCTCCACCGGCCATCTGCGCGTCCGAGATCATCTGCACGAGCACCGGGGGCGAAACGCAGGGATCTACGTCGTGAACCTGTCGAATACGTTCGACAAAGCGCACGTAGCGGCTCACGAGCTTTCCGCGGACCGCCGACCAACTGCGCTCGACCTCGGAATCCACCCGCGCCCGGTGCTCGATGACCGCGAGCAGGTCCCCATAGGTGTACACGGCCGTGATGAACGCCGACGTGGTCGTTCTGAGAACTTCGCGTAGATCCTCGGCCGCTGGCCCCTCCATGTGCTGGGCGTCGAGAAACCGTCCGCACATCATTTCGGCGACGGCGCGGAAGACCTCGTCCTTGGACGAGAAGTACGCGTAGAAGGTCGCTCGGGACACATCAGCCCTGGTGGTGATCGTCTCGACCGTCACGGCGTCGTATCCGAGTTCGCCGAAACAGAGGGCAGCGGTGTCGAGCAGGCCGGCCCGACGTGGACCGTCCCCGAGCTTGCGGGCTGTCCGCGCTCGCTCCTGCGTTTCGCTGGTGGTCACCATCACAGTGTGTGTTGACGTTGACGTCAATGTCAAGAATCGTCGGACCGACGCCCCACTTCGACTTTTTGTTCGGGTTGCCCTTTCACAGCCCATATATCGGGTGTAAGACTCTGCCTCTAATGTTTTTCGCCTTTCCCAGAAGGAGTCAGTTCCGTGCCGGAAGAATCCGCGTCACCCTCCTATTCCACAATCAAGGAAACAGTTGCCGGTTTGATGCCGACTCTGGAGTCGGAACTAGTCGAACTCGTTCGCATCCCGTCGATAGCGACCGAGGGTTTCCCCAGCGAACCCCTCTTCGAGGCTCACGATCTGATCGTTTCTCTACTGGAAAAATCCGGAGTCACGAAGATGGAGAAACTCGAAATAACAGGTAAAACCGCGCCCGTCATCATTGCAACAGTTCCCGGCCCCGCCGGATCCCCGACGGTATTGATGTATTCGCATTACGACGTCGTTCCCGCCGACGACGTCGAACTCTGGGATTCTCCACCTTTCGAACCGACCAAGCGTGACGGCGCGATTTACGGCCGCGGTACGGCAGATTCGAAGGCAAATGTCATCGGCATGATCGGCGCACTTCGAGTCTTCGACGGAAAGCCGCCGGTAACGGTCAAGCTCGTCATCGAGGGCCAGGAAGAATTCGGCAGCCCCTTCGACAACTATCCGCCGGAAGCCCCCGAATTGTTTGCGGCCGACGCAATGGTTATCGCCGACGTCGGCAGCGTTCGCCCCGGATCACCGACCCTGACCGTCGCACTGCGCGGATCCGCCCAGGTGATCGTCGAACTCACCACTCTCGGCGCCGACAAGCACAACGGCCTCTACGGCGGCGCCGCACCGGACGCCCGCCTCGCGCTCATCCGCGCACTGGCGTCGCTGCACGACGACAACGGGGACGTGGCAGTCGACGGCCTCCTACGCGAACCGTGGAACGGTAGTTCGTACACCGAGGAAGAGTTCCGCACCCTCGCCGAGATCCGCGACGGGCTCCCCCTGCTCGGAACCGGCGGCATCGGCGAACGCATCTGGTCGGGCCCGGCCATCACCGTGACCGGTATCGACGCTCCCCCTGTGGATGGTGCGGTCAACGCCGTCGCCAGCACCTCCCGCGCTGTGATCAATCTGCGTGTGCATCCGCGTCAACCGGCAGTGGAGGCACAAGCTGCCCTGGTACGGCACCTGGAAGCCCTGCGCCCCTTCGGTTTGCAACTGACCGTCACCGCGGGAGAAACCGGCGACGGATTCGCGGCAGCCGAAAGTGGACCGGCCTTCGACGCGGCACTGTCTGCACTATCGCAATCGTGGGGTGAACCGGCCGGGCTGATGGCAGGCGGCGGCTCGATCCCCCTCGTGATGGCCTTGGATACAGCAGTGCCCACTGCCGAGAAGCTGTTGTTCGGCGCCACCGACGGTTACGCGAACATCCACGGCCCCAATGAACGCGTCCTGCTCGACGAGCTCGAGAAGGCCGTCGTCGCCAAAGCACTGTTCTTCCAGGAGTATGCCGACACCTTCGAGGGGAAGAAATGAGCACCGACACCGACACGGAATCCGCGCAAACGCCGGCCAAGAAGAAGTTCGAGTTCCCCGGTGCGGTCACGATGCTCGCGATCGTCACCATTCTGGTCTGGGTTGCGGCACTGTTCATTCCGTCCGGACGCTTCGGCGTCGACGTGGACGGCTCACCCGTTCCGGGTAGCTTCGAGACCGTCACGTCTCCGCTCTCGTTCTGGGAACGAATCCAGCAACTGATCCTCTCCCCCGTGAACGGCCTGTACGGCGTACAGGATTCGATCACCGGGTTTGTCGACACCGACAACATCGGACGGCTCTTCGGTTCGGTCGGCGTAGTCCTCTTCATCATGGCGCTCGGTGCGTTCATCTCGGTCAGCTTTGCCACCCGCAGCCTGGAAACCGCTGTCTCCCAACTCGCTACCAAGCTCAGCGACAAGGGCTGGTTGCTCATCACCGTCATCATGGTGCTGTTCTCGCTGCTCGGTTCGACGATGGGCTTCTCGGTCGAGACGTTCGGTTTCTACGCCCTGCTCATACCGCTGATGACGGCACTGGGTTACGACCGCATGGTCGCGGCGACGATGATCATCCTCGGCGCTCTGGTCGGAAACATGGCGTCGACCGTCAATCCGTTCTCGATCGGCGTTGCCTCCGGTGAGGCAGGCGTGTCCATCGGTGACGGCATCGTGCTGCGCGTGATCCTGTGGATCGTATTGACCGCAGTGGCAGTGGTATTCGTTCTCCGCTACGCCGCAAAGGTGAAGAAAGATCCGTCCAAGTCGCTTGTCGGTTTCGACATCGAGGACGACGAAGACGAGGAACCGGCCGAGCCGGTGGACATCGACGGCAAGCTCACCGGAACTCAGAAACTGGTACTGCTCATCACCGGACTCACCTTCGGACTGATGATCTTCTCCGTCATCCCATGGTCGAGCATCTTCGGCTCCACCACCGGTCCGGCCGAGTACGACGCGTACCACGTCACGGCAACCGAGCCCTACTGGTTCGAGTTGAACTGGTGGTTCCCGCAATTGGCGATGCTGTTCATCCTCGCCGCCGTTCTCGTCGGCATAGTCGCGAAGATGGGTGAGAAGAAAATCGTCTCCCTGATCACGCGTGGAGCCGGCGACATGGTGGGCCCGGCGATCGTCATCCTGCTCGCTCGCGGCGTCTCGGTGATCATGACCAACACCGAAACCCTCGACACCATCCTCAACGCGATGGAGCAGTTGGTCAGCGGCGCTTCGGCCGGAGTATTCGCGATCCTCGTGATGCTCGTCAACATTCCGCTGGCGTTCCTGATCCCGTCCAGCTCCGGACACGCCACCCTGGCGATGCCGCTGCTCGCCCCGCTGGGCGACTTCGCCGGAGTCAGCCGCGCCCTCGTCATCACCGCCTTCCAGATGGGCCACGGCCTGATGCTGATGGTCGCCCCGACCAACGTCGTCGTTGTCGGCGGGCTGGCGATGGCGAAGGTGGGCTACGACAAGTTCCTACGCTTCGTCTGGCCACTCCTGCTGATCAACTTCGTGATCGTCGTCGTGGTGATCGGCGCGGCAGCAGTATTCGAATAGTTCAGGCGTGGTGGGCTTCGCGTGCCGCCGTCTCGAGACGGTCGTTGTACTCGGCCCACCACGCCTGATCACCGGGAGCCAGATTGTTGTCACCCGCCTTCATCCCCGCGGCGCCGTCGATCAGTTCCCGCACGATGTCCGCGTGACCAGCGTGCCGATGGGTCTCGGCGACAACGTGAACAAGTATCTGATGCAGCGTGACGTCGCGCCGATCCTCCGGCCACGGCTTCACGAATCCAGGCGAATCCAGATCGTGCTCTTCGATCGTGACGTCGGCGAAAGCCCAGGTGCGGCGATAGGTTTCGACGATGTCGGCCCTGGACTCATCGGCGCGGGCCCACATGTCGACGTTGAGTTCCTCCGAACGCAACCACGCAGGTAGATCGGGAACACGTCGGCCGAACGTCGGACCGAAATACCCGAGCTCGACGCCGATCATGTGCTTGACCAGACCCAACAAGTTGGTCCCTGTCCGAGTCATCGGACGCCGAATGTCATACTCCGACAGCCCGTCGAGCTTCCAGACGAGCACGTCGCGTGCTGCCTGCAGGTACCGCTGGAGATCTTCCTTTTCCGAGTTGGTGGTCATGAAACCAACCTAAACCGAGTGGAGCACACATTGACAGCGGTGGAGGATCTGACCGAAGTTGCCTCCCGGGCCGTCGCCGCCGAACGTGACGCCAGGTCAGTGCGTTGGCACAACCCGGCAGCCGTCCGCAAGGCTGCCGCGGCCGTCCGTGATTCGCTCGACGACGAACGATCAGCGCTGAGCCGACCGTCGTACAGCGGGTTGTCGCCGTCGCCGCACATGGCTCGCCAACTCGAACTGATCACGACGTTGCAGCCTCCACTGCCCGCCGACGCCAGCATCAGCACCGCTGCTCAGGCCGAGGCCGACGCCGTCGCCGCGGTGACCACCGCACGGATAGCCTTGCGCGCCGCCCACCTTGCAGTTCTCGAAGCACGTGTCGCCGCTCTCGACGCCGGTGACACGGATACCGTCGCCGCTGCGATTCGCGGCTACGTCCCGTTGAACTCCGGCAACCCCTTCGTCCGGCATCTGCAGGATCTCTCCTCGCGCATCCGCGAGGAAGCAAAGCACGTCGTCGGCGGGAAGCCCCGGTCGATCGCCTTTCGCCTGGGCCTTAGCCTCGGAATGGGCTTGGCGTACCTGGCATTCATCCGCCTCTTCCAGTGGGACGCAAAGGAAGATCGCCTGCCCTACTTGGCGCTGTACGCACTCTCGGGGGTCGTCGGAAGTGTCGTGTGCACCAACGCGCTCAGCTTCGACGCCGGTCGGGTCCGCGCTGCGCTGTCCGGTGGAACGAGGCTCTGGCACGTGCTCGTCGCGAAGAACGCGGTGATGCTGCTCCTCGTCGGCAGCGCCGGGTTCCTGCTCAGCGTCATCCTCGCGTGGCGGTCCGGAAGCAGTACCGATCTGGTCAAGGCCTGCGGCCAGGTGCTGACCATGATCCTGCTCTGGTTGGGGGTCGCCAACGTGATGTCGGTGAGCCTGCCGCTGCGGGCCGAACCGATGACAGCGCGGCGCCACGACGGGACGTGGAAGCAGTTCCTCCTGTCTTTTGTCATCTCGTACGGTGTCGGACTGATCGTCAATCTGATGCTCTACTGGCGAGTCTGGGCAAAGACGACGCTGCTCGAGCAGATGGGCGGGCCGTGGATTCCGGTCCTGTTGCTCCTCGCGAGCGCGGCGGCGTCCTGGCTGTTGCTGACCGTCCTGGCGGTACTCCTGGCCGACCAACCACGCTTCCGACGCGCCCTGCAACGGGAGATGGTGGTCTACCGCGAAGAAACCAACCGCCCGCAGGCGACCATTCAGCACAATTCCGGCTAATGTAACCGTGCGTGGCTGATCCGGGCACGTCGCGAGTACACGCAGTGTCGAGGAAGGCGTGACCCATCATGTCCGTAAAGCCTGGCGCGGCCGCCACATCGGCCGCCGTGAGCACCGCCTCCTGGCTGCCACTCATCGTGGTAGTCCTCACCCAGATTCAGGCGTCGTTCGCCGTCAACGCCCTGACCGTCTCGATGGCCGGCATCACCACCGATCTCGACACGCCCGCAACAAGTGTCGGCACCGCGATCACCGCGGGCACCTTCGCCATGGCGGCCTTCATTCTGTTGGGAGCCAAGATCGGCGCTCGCTACGGAACGCGTTTGGTCTTCCAGATTGCCGTTGCGATTCACGGCCTCGCGATGGCGGCGGTCGCTCTGAGCCAGAGCCCGGCCATGCTGTTCATCGCGCAAGCTGCGTCCGGCGCTGTGATCGCTCTCATCGCCCCCGCGTTGACGGTTTTCATCGCCACGAACTTCAGTGGCGATCAGCAGGCAAAGGCCATCGGTTACCTGGCAGCAGCAATCCCCGCAGCCGGTGTGCTGGCACTGCTGATCGCCGGTTCCTTTGCGACGACGATCGGGTGGCGTTACTCCTTCGCCCTCGTCGTGGCGCTCGCCGTGGTCAACCTGGTCCTGAGTTTCCGTGTCAAACCTGTTCCCCCGCAGAAGGACATCACCATCGATTGGGCCGGCGCCGCACTGGCTGCCGTTGCCGTCATCCTGCTCAGCTTCGGTTTCAGCGGCCTGAACTCGTGGGGCGTCATCCTGGCCACCGACGCTGCGCCGTTCTCGGTCATCGGTGTTTCACCCGCGGCCATCCTGATCGTCCTCGGCACCATCTGCGCGCAGGGGTTCTTCCAGTGGACGCGAAGCCGCAAGGCGCAGAACAAGCCTCAGCTCTTCAACCTCGACGTCCTCAAGACCGGCGCCGAGCGCGCCACCACGATCTGCATGGCCACGATGATGTTCGTGGGAACCGCGGCCAACTTCCTCATTCCGCTGTACATGCAGATCATCCAGGGCCGCACCAGCTTGCAGACGTCATTCTCGATCATCCCGTACACACTCTCGATCTTCATCGCGAGCACCGTCGTCGCGCGCCTCTACAAGACGTACTCCCCGCGTCTGATCGCACGAACCGGGTTCGTCGTTGTTGCCGCTGGACTCATCCTGTTGGCCTTCACTATTCGTGGTGACTGGCATCAGATCTTTGTTGTCATCGGCCTGATCACCCTCGGCCTCGGGCAGGGCGCCATCGTTGCGCTGGTGTTCAACACCCTCCTCACAGCAGCCCCCAAGGAACTGGCCGGTGACGTCGGTGCCTGGCGAGGACTGGTACACAACATGTCCGGCAGCGTCGGCATCGCGGTGGCCAGCGTGTTCGCCGTCGGAATCCTCGGTACCCTCGTCAGCTCGCAGCTGATCGACAACCCCACCATCCCGGCATCGCTCAAGGTCGAGTCAGGGATCAATCTCGACCAGGTCAACTTCGTCCCCAACGATCAACTCGTCGTGACGCTCGAAAGCACCTCCGCGACACAAGCACAGATCGATGAAGCCATCCGGATCAACACCGAAGCGCGCCTGCGCGCACTGCGAACCTCGCTGCTCGTACTCGCCGGGCTCTCTCTGCTCGCCATCATTCCGGCCGGGCGCATGCCCAACGAAGTACCTGCTCTGGAAGAACCGCAACCCACGAAGGGCAAGAAGTAACCGATGTCCAACCAAGACCAATTCGGTCCGATCGAATACGTTGCCGTCGAGTTTCCCGGCGGTGCACTGACCTCCGCGGGATTCGAGCAGCTGCTCACTCGCGTCGACACCGGAGTGATCCGCATCCTCGACCTCGAGTTCGTCACCAAAGCCGCCGACGGAACGGCATCCGTCGTACCCGCGTCCACCTTCGAACTCGCAGACTTCGATCTGGCGCAGTTCGACGGCGCTGCCTCCGGACTGCTCGACGCCGGCGACATCGCTGCCGTTGGTGACGAGTTGGCCGCCGGAAGTGTTGCCGCCGTGCTCGTCTACGAGGAACTGGCCATACTTCCGGCGATCGATGCTTGGACCCGCAGCGGCGCAAAGGTTGTCACCGAAGGTCACCTGAGCGTGGACGAACTGGCTGCTGCACTGGACAACACCGCACCGGATACCACGGAGAAGGACGCATGAGTTTCTTGAGGCGAGCCGGCCGGGTAGCCGTCGCAAGCTCCATTCACGGCAATGTTCAGCGCCGTCAGCGGACCCGTTGGGCCGCCGAAGATCAGGCCCGCGCAGCGCAGGTCCAGCCGGTGCCGCCGATTCCCGATCTACCACCCCTCCCGCCGCAGGCAGCTCCGGCAGAATCGGAAGTGTCGATGGACGCTAAGCTCGAACAGCTCACCAAGCTGGGCGAACTCAAGAATGCCGGCGTATTGACGGAGGCCGAGTTCGAGACCCAGAAGGCGCGCATCCTCGGCTGAACTAGCTGGGCCGCCCGAGTGCAAAAGCCA
Source organism: Rhodococcus sp. GB-02 (assembly GCF_053470465.1). Taxonomy (NCBI): domain Bacteria; kingdom Bacillati; phylum Actinomycetota; class Actinomycetes; order Mycobacteriales; family Nocardiaceae; genus Rhodococcus; species Rhodococcus sp. GB-02. Next base: position 454,593 of record NZ_JBPUKE010000001.1, on the reverse strand, counting down.
TTACGGGAAGCTGCGTCGTCGCGAGATTCAACAGAGATGCCACTCGCGCATCCGTGAATCCTGCGATGGCGCAGCCCACAAGTCCCATCGCCTCGGTCACAAGGTACAGATTCTGAACCAGCACACCGGCATCCACGTGCATCGTGCGGTAGTGGCGCATCGCGTACTTCTCGAGCGGCGCTTCCACGTCGGCGACCACAAACAAAAGAACCGGGAACACGTCGACGAACTCGGGCTGGAGCAGGCTCGCTCGAAGGTTTCCTTGTACGTCACCCGGCCGGACGGCCTCAGCACGGCCTTCCTGGATGTACCGGTACACCCCGGCTCCAAGCGAGTGTCCGGGTTGGCTGACAACAAACGACAGCCTCAGTTCGCGCATCCCACCGGCCGTCGGGCTGCTGACCAGACTGTGGTGCAGCACATTTGAAAGTTCATCGATTCCCAAAGCATCTTGCGCTGGGTTGTAGTGGCTCCGTCGTGCCTGCAAGATATCCGGAAAGTCCTGGGCCGGCAGTGGCGTCGGCGCCGGTAATTCAACGAACTCAGACGTCACCGGCGGCAGTGCGCCCTCGTCGAACGGTAGCTCCGACGGAGCCACCGTCCGGTCAAGCGCAGCATGCAGCGATACGACGGCCTCGACCCGCTCGAGGGCGGTCAAGACCTCACGAACCCGGGTGCAGCAGGCGAGATACCTCGGCAGCTCCGTCGATCGACACCAATTCACCGGCGAACCACGCCTCCGGGACGGCAAAGATCGCATTCGACGTCGCGGCAGGCGTCCCGGCAAATGCCGTGCGAGCAGCGTCGAGTGTGGATTCCCGAGCCGACTCGGTGGAGTAAACGACAAGAATTGCCTGCGGCGACTTCGCGAGTATCGATTCGGTGGCTACCTGGCCGAAGTACTTCCCATCCGGAAGGTCGCTCTCGTAGAGGTTCTTTCCCCCGGCCGCCTCGAGCACGCTGCTGTAGAGGCCCCTCGCCAGAGCGTAGGACTGCCCCTCCGAAACCTGAACCATCACAGTGGGAACCGGCTCTTTCCCGGCGACAGATGCCTCGGTTGCTGCGAGCGACTTCTTGCCGTCTACCAGGAGAGTTGCTGCCTCGTCACGTGTTCCGGTCAGGGTACCGAGACCGTCGATGTCGGACCAGACGTCGTCGATCCGCCCCTCGGTGACTGCCTTGTGGCAATACCCGCTGTTCACGAAGATCGGGATGCCGAGGTCGCGCAATTCGTCCATGCTCTGCAATCGCTCACCGTCGAACCAGTACTCGCCGTCGGAGACGATCAGATCTGGACGGGCGTCGAGCAGTGCTTCTTTCGCGGGAACTCCGGTACTCAGTACCGGCACGGCGGCGAACTGTTGCGCGAGTTCGGGGCTCGGTGGCGAGAGATCGGTATTCGATTGTCCGACAATGCGGTCGGCGGCACCGAGCTGAATGAGAAGCTCCGTCATCGACGGATACAGCGAGACTATCCTTTCGGCCGTCTTGGGCAACGTGATGTCGCGATCACAATTGGTGACCGTGATCTTCTCGGACGAGGCCGCAGCCGAATCGTCAGTGGAGTTCCCGCATGCGGTCAGTACGGCGGTGGCGGCCACGGCCGAGCAGAACAGCGCGGCAGTACGTATCGAGGTTTTCAAGACACTACTTCTTTCGTAGGTAGGAGAGGAGGGGCGAACGAGAGCAAGGGGCGCCCGGTCAACGGATGAGTGCCGAGATGCACCTGAACCCCGAAGACTTCGGACAGCAGATCCTCGGTCAGGACCTCGCCGGTGGGTCCCGATGCGACAACTGCACCCTCTGAAAGCAGGCACACGTAGTCGCAATATGCGGCGGCCAGCGCAAGTTCGTGGATCGCAACCACCGTCGTGGTGCCGAGTTCAGTGACCAGTTCCATCAATTCGAGCTGAGCACGGATGTCGAGGTGGTTGGTGGGCTCGTCCAGGACCAACACCGACGGCTGCTGGGCGATCGCCCTGGCCAACATCACACGCTGCTTCTCACCGCCCGACAATTCGGCGAAGAGTCGTGATCCAAAGCCCTGCATGCCGGTTCGTGCCAGTGCTGCGCTGACGATGTCCCGGTCGATCTCACCGAGTCGAGAAAATGCGCTGTGATGCGGCGTCCGGCCCGTTGCAACAACCTCGCGGACACTGAAAGAGAAATCGGATGAATGCTCCTGCCCCACAACACCGATGATGCGTGCTGCCGATCGTGGCGAGAGATCATCCCACACGTTCACCTCGTCCACCTTCACGATTCCGCTTTGCGGCTTCATCGAGCGGTACAACGCGCGCAGGAGGGAGGACTTTCCACTGCCGTTCGGTCCGACGAGCCCGACCACACTTCCCTCCGGTGCTTCCAGATCCACACCCGAAACCACCGGGCGCCCGCCCCGAACGACCTGAATTCCGCTGGCCGACAATCTCACGACTGCGCACCGCCGTCCCGTCGAAGCAACCAGAGAAAGAACGGAGCGCCCAATCCGGCGGTGATGATCCCGAGTGGCAATTCGTTGGGCGCATCCAGCATTCGAGCTGCAAGATCCACGATCACCAGGAAGGTGGCTCCAACCAGCGCGGTCGCGGGGAGCAGCTTGCCGTGATCGGATCCGACCAGAAGTCGTACGGCGTGCGGCACGAGCAATCCCACGAAACCGATTCCGCCGGCAACGGATACAACAACCGCGGTCAACAACGACGCAATCACCAGTAGTAGCAACCTGGTCCGACGCACGTCGACGCCTACCGATTGCGCGCTCTCGTCTCCCATAGCCAGCGCGTTGAGTTGGCGTGATTGCGTCAACAGCACCGCAGCACACATGGTGATCACCGCGGCGGGCACACCGAGATCCGACCAACTTGCCCCGCTTACCGAGCCCAGCAACCAGAAGAGCACTCCCGAAAGCTGGCTCGGATCGGCGCGCAACTGGACAAAACTTGTTGCAGCCGAGAGCAGATAGCCGATGGCAACTCCCGCCAGGACCATGCGCAGCGGGACAAGCATTCCCTCTCGCCTTCCCAGGACGAGAACCGCGATCAGGGAGACCATGGCTCCCAGGAACGCTGCCACGGGGACGCCGATCGACAGACCGGTTCCGATGCCGGTCGTCATGATCAGTACTGCGCCGAAGGATGCTCCGGAACCCACGCCCAGAATGTATGGATCGGCAATCGGGTTGCGCACCAACGCTTGCAGCACGGCGCCGGCCAACGACAACCCGGCGCCCGCCAATGCCGCAATCAGAATGCGCGGTACCCGCAATCCCCACACGATCCGATCGAGCAGCGGGTCGACCAGCGGACCGCCGACGTGCGCGTACAACACCGCGAATACGTCGGCAAAGGACACCGACGCGGCACCCGACCACACCGCGACGGTGGAGACCGCGGCAAGCACAACCGCCGTGGCCAACAGAAACGGGACGTACCCGCGCTCGCCGACGGGATGCGCGCGCGACGGCACTCGTGGTGCTGCCTCGCTGGTCAGCGTCATCGCACTCCTGAGTAGGTGGGGTTCGCAGTCATGAACAGGTGGATCTAACCATAACGACAGTCGTTTTCATTAATAGTCACATGCTCATCTGTGCGGGTAAGGGTCGGTCCGCAGCGCACTCGCCCACGCGAAGAGCGCCCCGACCAGCGCAGAGATGCACGCAACGAGGTAGGCGGTGCCGATGTCCCAGCGTCCTGCGATTACCCCCGCAAGCAACGCGCCGACCGGCGAACCACCCCAGGCGACCATCCTCGCCGTAGTGTTCACCCGGCCCTGAAGACGATCCGGAGTCAGACGCTGACGTGCACCGATGCCGTTGAGGATGGTGACGGTCGCACAGCCGGAGTAGACAGCGAGTGCCGTGATCGCGGCGCCGGTGTTGCCGGTTGTCGCAACGACGAACAGCACCACCGGGGCGATGGTCAGCGCACCGATCGTGATCGCCCCCACCGGCCACCGCGCCGGCAGCCGTGGAAGCACGAGAGCGCCGACCACTCCACCCACGGAGACCGCCGTCCACACGGCGCCGATCATCGGACTCGACGTCGAAATCCCCAGCCTCTCGGACGCGTACACCACGAGGAGAGCCGTAACTGCACCCTGCGTCAGCGAATTGACGAAGCCGACGCCGGTCAAGGCTCTCAGAAGCGGCGACTGCCAAAGGAAGCTGAGGCCTTCGCGTATGTCACGCGCAATTCCGGGTTCCGACCGCGGCGCCGCTGCAGGGGCAACCGAGAACGAGGCTCCGATCGACGCCATGGCCAGTCCGGCCACTACGTACGCCAGCGCATCAGCGCCTAATGCGTAGGCCGGGCCGATCGAGGCCACAAGCACGCCGGCTATCGCCGGAAAGACAACATCGATCAGCGTGCTGGACGTCCACAGCGCACTGTTCGCGGCCGGTATCCTCTGCCGGCCGACCAGAGCAGGCAGCGCTCCGAAAGCAGCGCCGTCGAACCACACGAAACACGTTCCGATGCACATCGATACGCCGACGGCATGCCACGCCGTCAATACGCCTAGCGCCTGCGCTGCCGGAATACTCGCCAAGGCGAGAGCAGCAACGGCCTGCGCACACAGGATGACCGTCCGCCGGTTGACTCGGTCTGCCACGGCGCCGGCAAACAAGCCGAACACGAGGTACGGCAGTACCGTCCCCGCAGCCGCGAGCGAGGTGAGAAACGGAGACCGACTGATGTCGAACACCAGGATCGGCATGGCCACTCCGGTGACCGCCGCACCGGCTACGGCAATCGTGCGGGCGGTGAAGAACAATCGAAACGATCTGTCCCGAAAGACATGTGGTTGCGCTTCGACGGATCCCGTCGTCGGGGTCTCGCTCATGTATGCACTCTCTTGTACCTGTTGCTCTCCGTCGCGATCTTTCGTACGGTGGCATCGTAATGGAAATGGTTTCCATTACGGAAGGGATGACAATGAGCAACATTTCGTTCGACAGCGTCTCCAACTCGGCTCCGGCCAATGCACTCCAGGGCGTCGGCACCAACGCTCTCGTCGACAACCCGTTCACCTTCGAGCCGGTTGCCGAGGCAACGTCCGCACACGCTCTGCAGGGTGTGGGCACCAACGCCCTCGTCGACAACCCGTTCAGCTTCCAGAGCTGAAACCTTTCCTGATCCAGACTGTTTCGACAGCCTGATCTGCCGATGACCCCGCCCGCATCCGACTCGTCGGGTGCGGGCACCGACAAGGAGATCCGTGTACGCCCTCGCCGACGGACACCAGCTGTATCCCACACCGGACGGTATTTGGCACTACCTGACACCGGACGAGAACGCAGTCACGATCGGTGCTCCTGCCGAAGATCTCGCAGAACTCGACAACTTCCTCCGGCGGTCGAGTTCGCTGCTCGGTGCCGGAGCGAGCGAGATCGCCGACGCTCTCGTCGCTCGCGGCGTGCTGGCTGTTCCAGGTCGAGCGCCGGAGATTCCGGGTCCACAGCGTGTGCTGATGGACGGTATCGGACCCGTAGTCGATGCCTGCATCGCTCTGCTCTCCAAGGCTCTTCCGGATCTCGAAGTCGTATCCACCACTGCGCCTGACGAAAACGACGTGGCATCTTCAGACCTCGTATTCTCGGTGGCCGACGCTCCTCCTCATGACGAGTGGTCGGAACTCGATACCTGGTGCCGCCGAAACCGAACACCGTGGCAACGCGTCCACGCGGAGCTGGGTGAGATCTGCATCGGGCCCTTCTTCGACGGTATCGACAGCGCAAGCTACCGGGACGTCTGCGGTCGACGGCTTGCCGCGTCGCGTGTCCCGGATCATCTGCAGGCGCTGTGGAATCACCTCGCCGGCAGCGAACCTCGCCCGCTTGAACTTTCACCCACCACAGCCGCAATGGCCAGTGCGCTCGCATGTTCGGACGTCGTGGCTGGTACCCGTGGCGCACCGCCATCACACCTTCATCACCAGATCCGGGTGAATCCGCGAACCCTCATGATGATTCGCCATCCCGTGCTACCTCTGCCAGGCGGCGTTCTCGAACCTTCGCCGACGCTCCGGTGATCTCACTCGGAGTGGCGATCCCAGCGGCAGACGGATCTTCGTTGGCTACGGATGTTCTTCTCCCACCAGAGTCTTCACCTCGAGGTCTGATCGTGATCCGCACCCCGTACGGGCGCGGGTGGCATCTGGCCGAGGGAATCGAATGGCGAGCGCGAGGAATTGCATTCATCTGTCAGGACGTACGTGGACGGCACGATTCCGCCGGTTCTTGGGAACCGTACGTCCACGAGCGCGAGGACAGTGCTGCCCTCGCCGAGTGGCTGCAGGATCAGCCGTGGACCCCGAACTGCGTCATCGCAAGCGGGGCTTCATACGCGGCAGGAACTGCCTGGGCGTTTGCTGCCGAGACCAACAGCGCCGATCGGCCCTTTCACGTTGGCGGCGTCGTCTCCAAAGTGCCGACCATCGGAAGCGATCGCGTCAAACGTGATCCCTCGGGGATACTTCTCCTCGCCGAGCATCTGGCGTGGTGGGGCGAGCACGGAGATTCGGCTTCGTCCCGTGAAGGTTTCATCCCTGCCCTGATGCGTTCGAATTCATCTTTGCTGGAACATCTCCCGGTGCAGTCGATGATCGAGAAAGTCGGCCTCACTTCCGATTCACCAGGTTGGGTGACGCCGATCAGCCGGGCTCGTGAACGCGAACTGTACGGCAGCGACGATCTCGTCTCCGCAGACGAATTGTCCGAGCTCGATGTCGCCGGACTGCACATCGGAGGCTGGGACGATGCGATGATTCGGGAGACGCTACGACACTTCGCATCCGTGGGGCGCGGGCCACAAAGTTTGATCGTGGGCCCCTGGGCGCATGACCTCCGCCCTGGAATGGTCGGCGAGACAAGTTTCGGCGGCCTTCAGGTCGAGTGGATGGAATCGATATTCTCGGCGCGGCCCCTGACTGTCAATCGGGTGTTCGACCGGGGTGTGGGCGAATGGTCGACCGAGCCGTATGTCACGGGTGCGAATCGCGTTCGTCTGGAACCAGACCTGGCGAGCGCTCCGTACAGTTTCTGGTACGACGCGGTGGACAACCGAAACGACTGTGTTGTCTGGACTTTCGACATGCAGCTCGAGTGTGTGCTGTCCGGAACACCTTCGGTGGAGCTGAAAGTGCACTCACCCGAGGGCGAAGCCGATTGGATCGTCGAGCTGAGCGTCGTCGATACCGCTGGAGTCACCAGGTCGATCGCACGCGGCGCTGGCGTCAGCCTTCGATCCGGCACGCAGACCATCGATCTCGATCCTGTGCTCCACACCGTGCTCCCCGGTGACGTTCTGTCACTGCGGATCTCGGGTGCGGACTTCCCACGGCTCGCACGCAATCTCGGAGACGGCGATCGCTATCGAGGAACACGCAGTATCGCACTGCACCAATCATTTTCCGGGTCGCTGACCCTGCCGATGCTCGGAGGAACCGACGATGAATGACGTGCTCGTCGACGCCCGGAGCGGCGTACTGACCTCACTGGAACCACACATTCGCTCGGACATGCCGACAGGCTGGGTCGGGTGGGCCGCGAAGGTGGCCGACACCCGCAACTTCGGCGGGAGTGGTTCGCGGTTTCGCGCCGACCCCTACGGATTCGGGGCTTCGATACGCGACGATGCCGCGGCACGCGGGGCGGCAACCGGTGAGGCCGCCGAAAGATACTGCGGCAACGTGGTCCCCGAAGATCTGGTCCACAGCAGTGCATCAGCGCTGGCACTGGCCGGCTCATGGGTCGTCGATCCGGCGAGTTTCGCGCTGTACAGCGAGGACCAGTACCGCCTTCCCGGATTCCCCTTCGTCCCCTTCACCTCTGCTCTGGATGTCCGCTGGGCACTGGGTCACACTATGGACGAGGGAGTGCCCACCTATGTGCCGGCCGCCCTGACCTATCTCGGGTACTACACGGGCACCCGTCGCCACGAACCACCGATCGCGTCGTTGCAGTACGCCGGAATCGCTGCTGGGCGCTCACGCGCCGAAGCCGAGATGTCAGCTCTGCTGGAACTTCTCGAACGCGATGCCACCGCACTGTGGTGGTGCGGAGACCGGTCACAGCCGGCAATCGAACTTTCCGACTGGGAGCGGTTGCCCGCGCACCGCCACCTCGGGGACCTGGAGAGCGAGACCCGGAGCGTTCGAGTGCTGCTGCTTCCTTCCCCCTTCGACATTCCTGTCGCCGCAGTGTGGATCCGGGATGACCGACGTGGATTGGTCGCCCTGGGCACCGCTTGTCGACCAACGATAGAAGCGGCCGTGTCGAAGGCTCTTGTCGAGGCGTACGCGGTACTGGCCATCACCATCGACCTCGCCGACCCCGACGGGCCGACCTGGCGCAGCGTGGCTGACGGAACGCTGCCGGCGCACCTGTACAAACCCTTTCGGGCCGACCGTCGTTACCGAGACGAGTTCGATCCGCAATGGAAGGACGTCGTCGATCTGCCGACCGTCGCCCAACTCTATCTCGACCCCGTGATGGCTAGCGCGGCGGAAGAGCATCTTTTCGACTACACCGAAATACGCTCGGTATCAGAGATTCCCGATGAAGCGCCGTTGAATCTGGATTCTCTCGTAGCGCTTCTGACGTCTCGAGGGCACCAGCCGATTTCCGTCGATCTCACCACCCGCGACATCTCGATTGCCGGGTTGCACGTCGTCCGCGTCCTGACTCCGGGCCTGTACAACAACGCCCCGGCAGCCTTTCCCCTTCTTGGAGGTAGCAGATTGACCAGCGCATCAACCACCCATCTGCATCTGCCGGTCCCCCTCGCATGACATCTTCGCTCGTTGACCGCCGAACTGGGATCATTCGAGAGCTGGTCGACGCCGTTGTTCCCCTGCACTTTCCGCCCGAGTTCAAGCTGATTCATTCGTATGTCTGCGATTCGGCGCGCTTTTCGCCCTGGTCCAGCGACTCGGCGGGCGCCGGATATTGCTTCGATCTGGGTGACCGTGCGCGGCCTACCGCAGCTGCGATAGGCGAAGCGGTGGAACGGTATTGCGGCAACATCGTCGCCAAACCGATCGTCCGCGAGTCCGCCGAAGCGTTGATCGGAGCAAGCATCGACCTGTCACAACTCGCGCGTTTCGACACTGCCCAGTACGCGCGGCCCCAGTTCCCGTTCGTCGAACCAACCGACGATCTGGAGATGGACTGGACTCGCGGAGCCGACCTGATCACGGGTTCGGATATCTGGGTACCGGCCGAACTCGTCTGGGGTTCGTATCCTCATTTCGTCGCCCGGACGGGTCCGGCGATCTCTCCGGTGGCTCAGGCGGGTCTCGCCGCCGGGCCCTCGGTGAAGTTCGCAATCGACAATGCCTTGCGCGAGATAGTCGAACGAGACGCGATGACGCTGTCCTGGACCGGGCGGCGTGGTGTTCGGGTCGTCACCGGCATTCCCGAGGTGCTTCGGCGACTGGGGAATCACGGCACCCTCTCGACCAGGTGGTTGTCATTCGACAGCGATTTCGGGATCCCGGTGCTCGGCGCCCTCGTCCACGACGGACTCACCGGATACTCGACCATCGGTACCGCCTGCCACGAAGAAGCGCAGACGGCTGCGTTCAAGTCACTCGGCGAAGCGCTTCAGCTGCAGCTGCTTTCCGCCGACTACGACAACCCGGAGAGCGGCATCGGTCGAGCCGCGGCCTCCCCGACCAGTCCGCTTGCGCCTTGGCGAGCTGACCGAAGCTATGCAGGCGCCTACCGACCGGATTTTGCCGACGTGATGGACTACGGATGCCACTTGCAACTTCACCTGGACCCGGAGATCCAAGCACGATTCGAGAGTGAGCTGGTCGGTGCCGTCGTCGGCGAGGTGGGACTCGACTCTCTAACATCAGCCGCCGGCACCGAAAGCGCTCTGACGGCAGCCGGTTTCAGGCCGGCATGGGTCGATCTCACCACAACTGATGTTCTCCACGCCGGCCTGCACGTCGTCCGCGTCGTCGTTCCCGGTTGTCTCACCAATGCGGCCGCCGGATTACCGTTTCTCGGCTCGTCCCGACTAGTCGACAGTCTTGCCGGACGCGCTGCTCGCACCATCCCATTGCCGCACTGACAGTTCGGGAACAGCAGCTTGCAACGACTCCGCGGTCTCCACCGAGTGGAACCACGTCGGCTTCGAGATCGCGGCGTCTCGAAGCACCTGCACGGCTCGTGCGGCGATGGTTGCCGTCGCAGCCGACTGGCTCCGTCCCGAAACCCAGAGCGCCGGAACGGTATCCGTTCTGGCCATCGCGACCCAACGATCCGAGCCCCACAGCTTCTTCGGTACTACCTTCTGGAGCGCGGGTGCCCACGTCATGGCCGCAAGTCCGAGCGTCGCGGTGGACGTGTCCAATCGCAGGTACGTCCTGACCGGAACACCGAGGTCTCGCGTCAACGCATGCTGGTCCGAAAAGTCGGCCCGCACAGCAGGACCGGTGCGGTATCCGATCGCATCGGCCGGCATTCGAAACGTCTTCATCCCGGTGTAGTTGCGGATCGATCGTCCGTCGGGATCAGGAAACCTCGTGCCCAACATCCCGTACGTCCACGCCGTTGCGGCCGGCCCGTGTAGTTCTCCACCGCCGAGGCCGATCAGGATGTTCACGGGTCCGTCGCCGAGTCGATGCGCCTCGGTTGCAAGGACACTGGTCAATCCCGGCGCCAACCCGACGCCCATCAGAACGGGTCCGTCGACCGCTTCCAATTCTTCGCAGTAGCTCGAGGTCGCCGTGATGTCGACGAATGCCGCCCCACCGCGTACCGCTTCGTCGGCCAGGCGAACGTCCTCGAAACCCGACGCATTCACCACGACATCGAAGTCTCGAACGACAGTCGAATACCCGCCTGGTTCTTTAAGATCAACGACGACGTCCGCGCGGGCAGGATCACGGCCGGCGGAGTACGCGGAGATTTCGGGGACCTTCGCGAGTTGTTTCATCAGGGGAATCCCGACGGCACCGTAGCCACCGAGTACAAGTACCTTCGCCATTATTTCACCTCCCGAGTCGCTAGAGTTCGACTCTAGAGTTAAACTCTAATCATGATTGAGGTTCTTCGGGAAGACACGTCGGCGCGGCGCAAGATCATCGCGGCAGCGCGTGAAGTCTTTGTCGATCCCGGCTACGCGGCCGCCACGATCAAACAGCTTGCCGCGGCGGCGGGCGTGTCGGTGCAGAGTGTCTATTTCGTGTTCGGCAACAAGCCGAGCGTGCTGTCAGCACTACTCGACGTGGCCGTTGCGGGCGACGAGGAAAAGACAGCAACTCTGGACCGACCGTGGGTGGCGGCAGCACTCGGCGCCCCACATCCCCTCGGGCAACTCCGGATTCAGGTTCACCACGGACGACTCATCCTCGAGCGCACCGCAGACATCCTGCTGGCACTGCGGGCCGCCGCTTCCGCGGACGACGACGCCGCCCGCTTGTGGCAAATCAACCGCACGCAGCGACGCACGGTGCAGGAACATCTGATGGTCGGCATTGTCGAAAAAGCGCCGACGGTCGACCTCGAAACAGCCGTGAACGTGTCACTCACGCTGCTCAGTCCCGAGACGTACACAGACCTCGTGGTCGGCGCGGGTTGGACCGGCCAACAGTACGAAGAATGGGTGGTCAACACCCTTGCCGCCACGCTCGGCCTGGACCGAACCGTCACATCCAGGAAGTAACTCGAACTACTTGGTGGGCTTGTCGTCGATGTGCCGTGGGTTGTTCCACAGGCGCTCCGTCAGATCGTGGAGGACGGCAAGGGTGATCGTGTCGTCGTCACGGCGAAGCAGCGACTGGCTGACCGTGGCCCGCACCAAAGTGCTGTCGGAGTGCACGAACTCCTTGACCGAGCCCGGTTCGGAACTCAGTTCGCGATGGGCCTGCTCGGCACTGACGTCGTCGGCATCCTTGTCGTAAAGAATGTCCTGCAAACGCAACGCCGAGACGGCCTTCTTGGGGTATCCCAGCATGTCAGCGAAGGACGGATTGGCAAAAACGATGCTGCCGTCGCGGTGAACGGCCATGACCGGCACCGGAAGCCTGTCGAGGAGAATCAGGGCAGGCATCTGCTCCAGATCCGCAATCGGCGATCGTGGCGGCTGCGCAACGTTGCGGCGGCGTTCCATAACACGTCCTCTCAAGTTGCCCGAGTCGACAACAGTCTAACTGCCCAGCAAATCGCGGGTTGACTTCCCGCCCGGATGCAGTGACGAATGCCCGAATCGTGCCCGCCTGAGTTACGCCGCGAGCGCCTCCTGGTCCTCCGCCAAGGAACCGTCAACAACACGATAGACAGTATCCATCCGATACAGGTGACTTCGGTCGTGTGTCACGAGAAGGGTTGCCGCCTCGTGTTCCCGCACCACCCCGATGATCAGATCCATGACGGCAGCACCGCGCTCCTGATCGAGCGCGCTGGTGGGCTCGTCGACCACCAGAAGCTGCGGATCGTTCATCAATGACCGCGCGAGATTGACCCGCTGCCGCTGCCCGCCCGACAGCTGGGACGGCCGTTTTCCGCTCTGATCCGCCAGTCCGACAGCGTCCAGCAAATCCATCGCTTTTGATTTCACGGCCTTGCGACGGGCCCACGACGTGAACACGGACTGCCCCAGATGCGCCATCACCTCGAGCTGCTCCAGTGCCGTCAACGACGACACCAGGTTGGACTGCTGAAAGACGATCCCGATGGACGAGCGTCGCAGCTCCGACGCCGCCCGCCGACTCAGCGCCGCGATGTCGGTGCTGCCCTCCGGCGTCCGGAGGTAGACGTGCCCGGAATCCGGACGGATCAGGGTCGACGCCACCGCCAACAGGCTGGACTTACCTGAACCCGAGGGCCCGGTGATCGCGGCGATCTCGCCGCGGTGCAGCCGCAGGGAAACGTCGTCCAGCGCCGTCACCCGCGATTGTCCGTCGGGAAACGTCAGGTCGACGTTCTGGATATCGAGAACTGTGGTGCCGGTAGTCATGGTCATCGTGCGCTCCCCAATGCTGTGAGTGGATCGGTGGTCGAGAGGAATCGAAGTGCAAAGGCCGCGCCGAGCAGACCGAGTCCGATCAATGCCACGGCAGGTACGACGGTCGTAGATGCGTCCAGGACGAACGGCATTGCGTCACCGATCAGCGAACCGGCCACCGCTGTCAGTCCGATCCCGACGGTGACTCCGGCGATCAGTACGATGAGTGCCTGGCCCAATGCGTCGCGCACCAGCGAACCGGTAGTCGCGCCCAGTGCTTTCAGCGTCGCGATGTCCGGGGTTCGCTGGATCGTCCACACCGTGAAGAACGCACCGATCACCAGGGCCGAGATCGCGAACAGCATGAGCGTCATCAACGTCAGAGACCCGTTCTCCGACTTGTACGAACCGATCGCGTCGAGCGAACCGCTGACCGTAGTCGACGTCGTCGCAGCCGACTTGTCGGTTGCGGAAGCGTCAGAGGCTCCGCTGACAGCCAGCACCGTCGCGACTCCGCCGCGCGGGTTGGCCGCCTGCCAGTCGTCAAGTGTCATCCAGACGACGGGCGAATGGCTGTACCAGTCGTCACCCCGAACGGCGCTGACGGTGAACTGCTGCGTACCGACGCTCACCTGATCGCCGGCGCTCGCCGCCAGATCGCGGGCGGCACCTTCGCTCAACACCACCGTGCCTGACGCCGACGGCGTCACGTCCCCGAAACCGCCGTCAGCACCGAACAGGGCGACCGACTTCTGATTTCCGCCGGCCAATCCTGCTTTCCCGCGACCGATTCCGATGGGATCGACGTCCTTCGACGTGGAGGTCCAGGCGTTGACCTGGTCCTGCGTGAGCGCCGACTCGTCGAACGACGCACCTGCTCCGGTGTCGGCGAACACGACCGTGTCGGCATTCATGGCCTCGATGGCTGACACGTTCTGATGGCGAAGCCCCGCAGTCAAACCGCTGAGAAAACTGACCAGAAGTGCAACCAACAGAACCACGACGGAGATCAACGCGAATCGACCTCGCGCTGCCCGTAAGTCCCTCATTGCGACAAACACTGTGAATTCCTTTCCTGTGCTTGCCTCTACGCTCCCGCGGATGCAGACTCTTTCCATCGCACCTCGGATCGACTTTCCAGCGCTCGAAAGAACCATCCCGGTTTACAACTTTTGATGGATGATCCGAGGCCGAACCTCGCTAAGCTGGGCGAGATGCACAGATCTCCGCTCACGCCTGTCTTCGCCGGCCTACAACTGGGTCTGCATGTCCTTGTCATGGCGCTGGCCGGGGTCGTGTTTCTCCGAGCGCTGATCGACGAATCCGACCTGACCGCAACCATCACCGCGCTGTCCGTGATCTTTGTTGCCGTCTATCTGTTCGGGGTCGCCAAAAGGCTGCGCGGCAATGCTGCCCGCTGGTGGTTAGCCGCGCTGACCCTCGTGTGGATCGCGACGATGGCGGTATCCGCCGACGCCGCCTACCTCGCGTTCGGACTCTTCTTCCTCTATCTCCATCTTCTGCGACGCCCCTGGAGCCTTCTTGCGGTCACCGCGGCAACGGCTGTCGCCGTGATCGGCACCGGACTCCATCGTGGATGGACGATTGCCGGCGCCGTCGGTCCGATCATCGGCGCTGCCGTAGCGGTTGCAATCGGTCTCGGATATCAAGCGCTGTACCGCGAGGCAGCTGAGCGCGGACGTCTCATCGACGAATTGATGAATACCCGTGAAGAATTGGCGTCGACGTCCCGCGATGCGGGAAAGTTCGCAGAACGCGAAAGGCTCGCGGCCGAGATTCACGACACCGTGGCCCAAGGACTTTCGAGCATCCAGATGCTCCTTCACGCTGCCGAGCGTGCCGATCCGGACAGCCCGGCCATCCGACAGATCAGCCTCGCGCGCGAAACTGCCGCAGACAGTCTTGCCGAAACCCGCCAACTCATAGCCGAATTGACACCCGCAGCCTTGGACGGTCAGTCGCTCGCCGACGCGCTTCGTCGAATCTGCGAACGCGCGAGCAGCCCTGAACTGGAAGCGCGATCCCTGGTCGAAGGCGAGGCGGTCCGGCTGCCGATGCCCCTCGAAGCAACATTGGTGCGTATCGCTCAGGGCGCGGTGTCCAATGTTCTCCGCCATGCGGATGCAACCAGAATGGCTGTGACACTGACGTATTCCGACGACACCGTCAGCCTCGACGTGGTCGATAACGGTCACGGCTTCGACGTGGCAGTTCTCGAACGTGGGCCGGCGGAATCTTTTGGCCTCAATGCAATTCGTCGACGCGTCGAACTGCAGGGCGGAACGTTCTCCATCGAGTCCGAGGCGGGACACACGGCCGTCGCAGTGACGTTTCCCCTCGATGTCGGTGAACAGTGATCCGCCTGCTGCTCGCCGACGATCACGCGATCGTGCGCGCCGGGCTACGAGCGCTACTCGAAAGCGAATCCGACATCGAGGTGGTCGGCGAAGCAGGGACCGCCGAGGAAGCCATAGCTTTCTGCGCCACCACGCCGGTCGACCTCGTGCTCATGGACCTGCGGTTCGGGCCAGGCAAGACGGGGGTCGACGCCACCCGCGCGGTATGCGCGCTGCCGAATCCGCCGCACGTGCTCGTCGTGACCAACTACGACACGGACGCCGATATCTTGAGCGCCGTCGAAGCTGGAGCCAGCGGCTATCTGCTCAAGGACACACCCCCGGTCGAGTTGCTGTCTGCCGTCCGCGCCGCTGCGAGCGGGGACAGCGTTCTCTCCCCTGCCATCGCGTCGAAGCTCATGACTCGCGTACGTAAGCCCGAAACCAGCCTCAGCCCAAGGGAAATCGAAGTGCTGAAGCTGGTCGCAGCGGGTCGGTCCAACCGAGAGATCGGTAAAGAACTGTTCCTCAGTGAGACCACGGTCAAATCGCATCTGGTCCACATCTTCGGCAAGTTGGGAGTGAAGTCGAGGACGTCGGCCGTCGCCCGTGCGCGGGAGTTGGGTTCGATCTGAGGTTTGTCCGAATTGTCGAAAGTAGCTGTACAGCAAGAATTTTCGCTTGCAATTCTCTTGTATTCGAAACTCTGTTCGAATATGATTGCTTCATGAACAGTCGGGATGCGTGGCAACTGGATGGCGAGGACCTCAAGAGTGAGGTTCTCGATCTGGTGCGTGTCCGGCACGAGTTGCAGTCGCGGATGGTGCTGCTGATCGTGGAGATGTTTTCCCGTGAGGTTCTCGGTGGGAAGGGTTTTCGGGCGATCGCGCAGTGGTTGCATGGTTCGACGAATCTGGAGATCGGTGAGTGCAGTCTGCTGGTCGGCCTGGCGCGGTTGTTGATGCTCGAACCTGTTGTCGCGGATGCGTTTCACCGGGGCGATGTTGATGCATTGAAGGCGCGGCAGGTGGCGTCGTTTTGTCAGCATCCGCCGAAGAACATGACCCTGGCGGAGGTGGACAAAGCTCGCGGGATCTTGTTGTCGTTGGCGTCGAAGAATATTGCGGATTGTGATGCGGTGCGGGCGGCGATCCGGAGGATCGAGAAGCAGTACGGCAAGCGTGAGGACGGTGTTCCGGTCGGGGAAGACTCTGAGCGGAATGAGTTCTACGCCTCGAAAGGCCTGTACGGGCGGGTCACAGTCAAGGGCGATCTGGATGCGGTGAACGGGGCGCGGTTGATCACGCTGCTCTCGAGCCTGTCCGGTCCGACGCCGGAGAAGGATGGCGTCAAAGACACCCGCACGCCGGCATTGCGGCGGGCCGACGGGTTTTGTGAACTACTGCGCCGGTACGAGCGGGCAGGGTTGGGTCCGATCGAGGGTGGGGTGAAACCGCACATCACGGTCACCGCCAGCGCCAAAGACATGACCGACCTCAAAGCATTGAAAGATCTGTTGCCGTCCACGGAGGAACTCGGGTTCGCATGGACGGACTGGGTGGGCCCGATCAGTATCGACACCGCACGGATGCTCGCCTGCGACTGCACCGTGACGCGGATCTTGTTGGACGAGAATGGTGTTCCGCTCGAGTGCGGTAAGGAAGCGAGAACGGCGACGGTTCCGCAGCGGCGAGCGTTGGCGGTACGCGATGGCGGTTGTGCGTTTCCAGGGTGCGGGACACCATCAGGGTGGTGCGACGCTCACCATATCGTTCATTGGAATGATGGTGGCCCAACAGATCTCGACAATCTGATCTTGTTGTGCGGTCATCATCATCGGACGCTGCACCACACCGAGTGGAGAGTGGAAATCGGCCCCGATCGAAAGACGGTGTTCTATCCACCGATGTCGATCGATCCGTATCAGCAGCCGATCGGCGGGAACAGCCCACCGACAGCCGCCTGAACGGGCATAACTGAAAATGCCAGCGTATGCACCGGGGAAGAAACCATGCCTCGGGGCATACGCTGGCGTTTTCAGCTGCTTTCGATGTCCGTCTTGCGACAGCATCTGTCTCCACTTCGACACGCAGGACCAATAGGGTCGAGGCATGTCTTTCTGCGAACCCGCCCGCGTCGTCACCGTCACGTCCCTGACCCCGCACATGCGGCGAATCAGCATCGAAGCAGAAGGCGACTGGCATTGGCCGACAGGCGGACAGGGCGACGAGCGCATCGACATCGCGTTCCCGAAACCCGGTGAAACAGAAGCAGAATACGACTACTTCAACAATCCCGACTACGGCAAGGCCGATCTCGGAACCGAGCCACCGTGGCGGCACTACACCGTGCGCAAGGTGCACGACGGCGGCCGACGTCTGGACATCGACTTCGTCGTGCACCCTGGCGGTATTGCAGCGGATTGGGCCCTGCGGGCCGAACCAGGTCACCTACTCGGCGTCTTCTGGTCGGACAGTTCTCGTTCCCATTACCAGGCTCCGGCGGGTCCTCGCTGGCAGCTGCTGGTCGCAGACGCCACGGGTCTCCCCGGACTGGGCAGGATTGTCGAAGAACTTCGTGAAGGCGATGTCGCACAAGCGATCATCGAGGTCGAAACCGAAGAGGATCGACAGGAATTTGTCACTCGCGGCGACGTCACATACACGTGGCTCGTGGGGAGTGGTCTCGGAAAGGCGCCGAGCGCGCTGTTCGAGGCTGTGGAGAAGGTCGAGTTTCCCGAATCCGAATCGGCCGACGTCTACGCGTGGGTGGCGTGCGAAAGCGCAACCAGCCGTCGTATTCGTAAGCATCTGAGGGAAGTTCGAGGAATCGCTCGCGACAAGCACAATGTTGTCGGGTACTGGCGAGAGGGCGCCGACGGCCACGTTTCCGGCATGAACAGCGAGGAAGTCACCGTCGGCGCCTGAGCGCCGTGATCACTCTGCCGGCAGTGTGTCGGTAGATTCTGCGGCTGTAGCTTCTGCGTCAGTCGGTTCTACATCGGCCGGCTTTTCCGCCAGCATCTCGAACAGTGCTCGGCGTGCCTCGGCAAGGATTGCCTCTGCCTTGGCGACCTGCTCAGCGGTCCCACCTGCGGCTACCGCGACAGCGGCACCTCGGAGTAGACCCATCGCGGGACGGAGCGCTGCGCCGGCTTCACCGAAGTGAGGGCGGCCGTGTCCGCGCTGGTCAGGTCGACCAAATCCGCGCTGGTCGGGCCGGCCAAATCCGCGCTGACCCTCGCGACCGCGTCGGCCTTCGGGGCGTCCTTCTGCTCGGTCTTCGAAGCGACCCTCGGGTCGCTCGGCATCGAATCCTCGACGGAAACCGTGTCCACGATGCGGGCCTCGGCGGCCATGCTCGCGACGTTCGTGCATTTCTGGGTTGTTGTGTGGGGCGTACATGTTGTCCTCCTGGACTGTCTGTGTTTGTTTGACGTATCGACGATATATCGACAATAGATCGAACGCAAGGTTCCGGAGAATAATTCCCGCACCCTCGTCCGGATACTCTGAAGCCGTGAACACGGATCTACAAGCCCAGGCCGCAGACGTCCTACGCCGCCTCGCACTCGACGAATCCCTGAAAGAACGCACCATGGCGGACGCTGCGACGGCAGCACTCGCACGGAAAGTCGCCGCTCGCTACATCGGCGGCGAAACCATCGACGACGCTTTCGACCGCCTCCCCTCGATCTTCGCGCGAGGACACAAGGCGAGCATCGAATACACCGGGGAAAGCGTCCGGGATCCCGAGCTCGCGAACGCCGAAACCGATGTTTTCGTGGAACTCGCGGAACGAATCGGCACGTCGGGTGTCGAGAGCACCGTGTCGTTCGACCTCTCGCACATCGGCTTGGTAATCGATCCGGAGCAGTGCTTTCGCAATGTCGTGCGCCTGGCCGAGGCCACGGAACGCGCAGGTGCCGAGCTGATCATCTCCGCCGAAGCGTCCGATCGCACCGACCTGGTCCTCGACATGCACGCGCGGCTGGCCGAGCGCTTCACTCACGTGGGGATCACCATTCAGGCCCGACTGCACCGGACCGCAAAGGATCTCGCCGCTCTGCTGGACCGACCCGGCCGCATCCGTCTCGTGAAGGGCGCCTTCCTCGAAGCCGAATCCGTCGCCTACCCGCGCGGTAGTGCCGAGCTGCGACGCGCGTATCTCGACTACGCAGCCCGAATTGTCGAATCGGGTCACCAGGTTTCCATCGCGACGCATGACCGCGACATCCTCGAAGCATTACGCGCCGAGCATGATTCGAAGCTCAGAGGCGAGCACATCGAGTTCGAGATGCTGCTTGGTCTCGGTACCGAGCAACTGGACGCCCTCCGAGCCGCGGGCTTCACCACACGCGAATACGTCATCTTCGGAACACAGTGGTGGCTGTACGTACTCAATCGCATCGCCGAAGAACCGGAGCGTGTCTACACCGCGCTCGTCGACGCCGCGCTTGTCACCACTGCAAACTGATCCGCAGCAACACAAGTGGGGCTGCACTCGAATCGAGTGCAGCCCCACTTGTGTAAGTTTCTAGCTCTCCAGAAACGCCTTGATGCGCGCCAGCGTGGTTTCCATTCCGGTCTGCATCAGCTGATCTCGACCCCGACCGAGCAGGCCGCTACCCGACATCATGCGGACGTAAAGCGCAGGCGTGGCATAGATTTCACGAGTCTCGGTAAGCACAGTGCCCGTTCCCGAAGGCTCGAGCACGTACGTCCACCGAGCCTTCGGCTCGTCCGATTCGAAGGAGAACTTCCGGCAGTCGACCACGTCGATCACCGTGCAGTGCGTGCTCCACCGAATCAGGCCGTGCTTGTTGGTGCCCTTGAACTTTGCACCCACTGTGCCCGGAGTTCCGGAAGTCCATGTTCCACCGGTGTTTTCAGGACTGAAGCGACCCATACCCTCGATGTCGCTGACAACCTTCCACACCGATACCGGCGTTGCCTCGATGTACGCGCTGGCGGTTTCCACCCGTTACCGGCCCGGAACCCAGGACATGATCTTAATGGCGTGAGGCATGAGCTTTGCCCACACCTTGGCCGGAAGTCCGCGCGGTCCACCGAGATTCATGACGCGAGTGGTAGCAACGGTCTGCGGTTCGGTGTACTTGATCAGACCCTCGGCGCCGTGACGACGACCGACGCCCGAGACACCCATGCCGCCCATCGGTGCAGCGGTGCTGCCCCAGGTGGGAGCGTAACCCTCGTCGACGTTGACGGTGCCGGCGTGGATACGCGCTGCGATAGCTTCACCGGCGGCCTTGCTTCCCGCCCACACACTGGCATTGAGGCCGTATTCGGTGTCGTTGGCCTGAGCGATGGCCTCCTCGACGTCCTTGACCGGGTAGATCGAGACGAGCGGCCCGAAGGTCTCGTCGCGGTAGCACTCGGCGTCCTCGGGAACCCCGGTCAGCAGGGTGGGCTCGTAGAACAGCGGTCCGATGTCCGGGCGGGCCTTGCCGCCGGCAATGACGGTGGCGCCCTTGACGACTGCGTCGTCGACATGAGCGGAGATTGCCTTGACCTGCGCCTCGGAGACGAGACTGCCCATCTCGATTCCGAATTCGTAACCGGCGGCGAGGTTCATCTTCTTGACGCGATCACCGAACATGCGGATGAACTCGGGAGCGATGGACTCTTCGACGTAGATGCGCTCGATGGAGATGCACAGCTGACCGGAGTTGGAGAAGCACGCACGTACAGCTGCGTCGGTGACCTCGCGCAAGTCTGCGCCGGCGGCGACGATCATCGGGTTCTTGCCACCGAGTTCGGCGGAGAAGCCGATCAGTCGACGACCGGCCTGCTCGGCGAGGAGCTGACCGGTCGCGGTGGAACCGGTGAACATGAGGTAATCGGTGTTCTCGACCAGGGCGGTACCGACGACGGAGCCCGGTCCGGGAACCACGGCGAAAAGGTCCCGGGGCAGCCCCGCCTTGTAGAGCAGTTCGACGCAGGCGAGCGCGCAGTACGGCGTCTGGCTGTCCGGCTTGAGGACAACAGCGTTACCGGCGAGCAGCGCGGCGATGGCGTCGGACACGGCCAGCGTCATCGGGTAGTTCCACGGCGAGATGACGCCGACGACACCCTTGGGCTGGTATCGGACGACGGTCTTCGTCAGGCCCGGAAGCATGCCGGAGACGCGACGCGGACGCAGCAGCTTCGGCGCCACGCGTGCGTAATGACGCGACGTCATCGAGATGTCGAGGACTTCTTCCTGAGCTGCGGTACGCGACTTTCCGGTCTCGGCCTGGGCCATGTCCATGAGTGCGTCGCGGTTCTCGAGGATGAGGTCGCGGTAGCGGTGGAAGACGGCAGCGCGATCGAGGACGGAGCGCTTGGCCCATTCCTTCTGGGCGACGCGCGCACGGGCGATGGCCGCAAGTGCGTCGTCGGCGGTGCCGACGGGGATGGTCGCCAGCTCCTTGCCGGTGAACACCTCGGTGATGGACTTCGTCGGGCGATCGGCAACATTGTCGATGGCGATCAGATCGGCGAGCCGCGAGAAGGTCGCAGCGGACGGAGCAGGCATTTCAGTACCCCTACTGGTGAGTAGTTCTTGGAGTTACACACAACTTACCCCGTCGGTGGTACCGATCACAGTGCCGAATCAGACAGAGTCAACCAATACTGCCTCTTTCGGACGTTTTGCGATCAACAACGACATGACTGCAGCGATCGCACACAGTGCGCCGGCCACGAAGAAGGCGGCGTCGTACGAGCCGATCTGATCACGAACGAGGCCGGCCAAGAAGGCCACCAGACCCGCACCGATCTGGTGCGATGCCAGCACCCAACCGAACACGATGGGAGCGTCGGCACCGAAGTGCTGACGGCACAGCGCGACGGTCGGTGGAACCGTCGCCACCCAATCGAGCCCGTAGAAGATGACAAACGCGATCATCGGCGGATTAACGGTGTTGGCGAGCAACAACGGCAGAAACAGCAGTGAGATTCCGCGGAACAGGTAGTAGATGCCGAGAAGTTTTCGCGAGTCCATGCGGTCGGTGAACCAACCCGAAGCGATGGTGCCGACCATGTCGAGGATTCCGATCAACGCCAACAGTGACGCGGCCGTGGTGATCGGCATTCCGTGATCGTGCGACGCCGGAACGAAGTGCGTTCCGATCAGGCCGTTGGTGCTCGCGCCGCAGATCGCGAAGGTACCGGCGAGAAGCCAGAACACCTTGGTCTTCGACGCCATCACCAGCACCGAGATCGCCCGGCCTCCGGCGCCGCCGCGCTGGTAGACAGGCTTGGCGGGTGGGGCGTAGTCGGCGGGGGCGCCGTAAGGCGTCGTACCCACGTCTGACGGATAGTTACGCAGGAACAGCAGAACGAACGGCACGACGGCCAGTGCGGCGAACGAGACCGTGAATGCGACGCTCTTCCAGTCGTACGTTTCCGCGATCTTGGCCAGGACTGGCAGGAACACCAGCTGACCGGCCGCGCCACCGGCCGTCAGAATGCCGGTCACGAGACCACGCTTTTCGACGAACCAGCGATCGACGACGGTGGCGACAAACGCCAGCGCCATCGAACCCGTACCGAGGCCGACGAAGACACCCCACAACAGAATGAGCTGCCAACTCGAGGTCATGAATATCGTGAGACCACTGCCGAGCGAGATGAGCGCCAACGCCGAAGTGACAACCGCCCGGATACCGAACCTTTCCATCAGGGCAGCGGCGAACGGCGAGGTCAGCCCGTACAGAATCAGGTTGACCGAGACTGCGGCGGAGATGCTGGCGCGCGACCAACCGAAATCCTCGTGCAGCGGATCGATCAGCACCGATGGGGCGGCGCGGAAGCTCGCTGCACCGACCAATGCCAGGAACGCCACGATCGCGACGGACCAGGCGCGGTGAAAGCGCGGCGTGCTTACCTGCTGTGGGCCCGATTCGGGGAGAGCGGTCTCAGAAGTCACAGAGAAGATTCTGCAGTTCGGATTCGATCGAGAACAGTGGCCGGATTGCCAATATATGAAAGAATCGAGCCATGTCTGGTCCACATCGCGTCGTCGTACTGGCGCTGAACGGAGTCATCCCCTTCGAACTCGGGATCCCCGCGCGCATCTTCGGGCGCGCCCTCGACGTCGAGGATCGGCCGCTGTACGAGATCCTGACGTGCACCGTCGACGGCAATCCCGTGCAGACAGACGCAGACTTCAGCATCTCGGTCGACCACGGGAAGGAGCTGCTCGCCACCGCCGACACCGTCGTCATCCCCGCGTCATACGAACTAGGCCCGGCGTACGAAGACGGCTACCTCTCCCCCGAGTTGGCCGCAGCGTTCCAACACATCCGCCCGGGCACTCGACTGGTCTCGATCTGCACCGGTTCGTACATCCTCGCCGCGGCGGGTTTGCTCGACGGACTCCGCGCCACCACGCACTGGCGCAACACCGACCATTTCCAGCGCGTCTACCCCAAGGTGAACGTGGACCCCGACGTGCTGTTCGTCGACGAAGGCCACATCCTGACCTCGGCCGGCGTGGCGTCAGGCGTCGATCTCTGTCTACACATCGTCAGGCGCGACC
Organism: Rhodococcus sp. GB-02; assembly: GCF_053470465.1. Taxonomy (NCBI): domain Bacteria; kingdom Bacillati; phylum Actinomycetota; class Actinomycetes; order Mycobacteriales; family Nocardiaceae; genus Rhodococcus; species Rhodococcus sp. GB-02. Next base: position 430,736 of record NZ_JBPUKE010000001.1, on the reverse strand, counting down.
ACGGCATGGAAGTGGCGAACACCGTCGCGAGGCGTTGCGTCGTACCGCCGTGGCGCGACGGTGGCCAAGCGCAGTACATCCGCCGCCCACTGGCCGACAAGCCTTCGGAATCGACTGCCGACGCTCGGCACTGGGCCCTCGAACATCTCGACGACCCGATCACGCTGGCGGACCTGGCGGCGTGCGCCAACATGAGTGTCCGTACGTTCAGCCGTCGATTCCGCGACGAAGTCGGAACGACACCGAACCGCTGGTTGACCAGCAGACGCGTCGATCGGGCGCGGGAACTCCTGGAGGAATCCGACCTGTCGATCGATGCGATTGCTGCTCGAACCGGCTTCGGGACTGCGACATCCATGCGTCAACACATGAACGAGGCCCTCGGCGTTTCACCGAGCGCCTACCGACGCACATTCAAGGCACCGGTGTAAGCGGCAGTACCAGGCACTATCCTGGAGGCCATGGCCGAACAGACTCGCCCGAACTTTCCCCAGTACTGCGGATACCTCCTGGGAAAGACACTCCCCGACCGGTACCAGGACTGGGTGCGAAACGATCTGGTCGGACCGGGCGCGCAGGCTCGCTACATCATTCGTTTCACCGTGCCGGCCACGCTGATCCTGCTCTTGTTCCTGTTGATTCCGGGACCGATCTGGATTCCCTTGGCCATGATGGCCTTGTTGCTCATCCCGCTCGCGTACTTCGTCGTGGCGCTCGGCACCATCTACCGCCGCCACCGCCTGCTGAGCCACGGACTCGATCCCGAACTGCTCGACGAGAAGGCCCAGCGCCGCGTCGATCGCACTCGCGAGGACTACGAGAAGCGGCACGGTCGCTGAGCACACCTCAGCGGAACATCGTCACTGCGGCCTTGGCGAGATACCTTCGGGTCCTTCTCGTAGTGATGCATCTTGGTGAGCTTGTCTTCCGGAATTCCCAGGAACTTGTAAACGGCCACCTGAGCACAGCGCACCGAGTGCTGCTCGGTGAACACCATGTCGAACGGCAGCTCCGCGAACTAACTGATGAACGCCAGGCGTAAGGCATGTGGCTGGGAATCGAATTAACGACGCTGTCCATGATCTCTTGTCTGCGCGTGGTAGTGCGGCTGATGGTGGACCACGATCGACAGAAGCACGTTCGAGTCCACGAACTTGTTGAGCGCATTTCCGGGGAGCTGCTTGGTGATTCGGGACATCTCGTTGATGAGCTCGTGTGACGACGTGGTGACAGTGAAGCTGGTCCACTCACTCTGCGCCCGGTCCCCGACGAACTTGTCAGGATTCCCGAGATCGTGGAAATGCTCGGTGGCCTGCTTCCACAGCAGCGCACTCGGTGGGTTTCTCATGTCTTCTGCGATCGGGGTGTACTGGTTGTACGCGGACCTGATGATACCCGCGAGAGTCTGAATGCGACTGAACTCGAGAATCATTCGGTTCATGTGCCGGCGAAGCTCATCAGCTTCGCCAACAGGTATCGATCGTTGTTGTCGAATTGCATGTGCTTGTAATCGTTCTCGCCGGGACGGAACCGGTTGACGAAGCCCGCGTCGTCGCCTAGCTCGCGATCGCCGTACTGACGCTGGGCGGTAGCGGCAGATTCGCCGCCATTCTCTCCATGCATGTCCAGGTCCATGATGGTGATGCCGGCACCGATCACGTAGTCCTTGTGAGACAGCTTGGAAGACATCGCGTTTCGTTCCTTACTCGAACGGATGACGTCCGTCACGGTCGATCGCAGCGCACCAGATCGAGCGCAAAACGCGCATAGTCGCGTGCAATTTCCTCGGGCGTTTGCGGTCCGCTCGGCCGATACCATTGCGCAACAGAGACACACATCACGACGATTGCACGCGCAGCCTGTCGCGGTCGATCCGTCCCGAACACACCCGCGGCAATTCCGTCGTCGACTTGCTTCGTCATCAACCATTGCTGGTAGTTGCGTGATTCCGTGATGCGCAACCTGTTCTCGTCTGTGAGACTGCGCATTTCGCTGGCACCGAGGAATCCTTGATCGCGGCGATAGATATGGAACAAGGTCACACATTCGACAAGGAAAGCCAGCCTTTCGTCGGGACTACCACCCTCGTCGATAGCCGCCAACGATCTCGTGTTGAGCTCGGCCATGGTGAGCTCGAGAATCTCGGCCAACATCTGTTGCTTACTCGAATAGTGGTGATACAGACCCGGAACACTCATCTGCGCACGTTTGGCGATCTCACGCATCGCAGCGCCGTGATACCCGGTCTTCACCATCTCCGCGAGCGCCGCCGCCAACACCGGATCGAACGAACTCGGGCCGAACCTTCGCCACTCGTTCGGGCGAAAATGTGCATCCGGGTCGGCGTCGTCGCCTCCCCATCGCGGCTGCTCTGCGGGGCGCACTATCGCAGCCGGAAGCAGAGCGTCGAAACGCACTCCCAGGATCCCTCCGATTGCCGCCAACCTGTCGACGCTGACTCTGGTCTTTCCGGTCTCGACAGCACTGAGCGTCGCCGGGCTGACATCGAGACGCCTGGCCAATTCGCGCAGCGAGAGCCCGCTGTGACGCCGCGCTTGCCGGATCGACGCCCCGATCAGGACGGCGTTCTCGAATTCGGTCATAGTGTTCAGTATTCCCGAACATAGGATTCCCAACAATGCGATGACCACGGCAATCGTCGATCCTGTTGACTACTGATTATCGGCCTGAACATGATGTCAATCACAAAAACCCAGGTCCGCCCGAGCGATCGTTCGGTGTCGGTAGCGAGAGGATCGAATCACCATGACCGAGGCGCCATATCTTGGAGAACTCCTGCGCGACGCACCCAGCAACTGGGGCAAGTGGGGAGAGTCCGACGAGGTCGGTTCACTGAACTACCTCGACGCCGGACAGGTTCTTCGTGGCGTCGGAACCATCAAGCAGGGTTCCGTGTTCACACTCCAACGTCTTATCGGCGATCCCAAGGGTGATCCGGTGTGGCCGGGACGCAGCCCCGCCGAGCGCACACAGATCTTCGACGAGAGCAGCTGGGACGGCGACGACGCCCCCAACTTCCCCGGCGGTCTGCATTACGCGGACGACAAGATCGATGCGTTCCTGCAGGGCTCGACGCAGTACGACGCACTCGGCCACGTCTGGTACGACGGTGCCCTGTGGAACGGATACTCGGCTGATACCACTGTCGGCGGCCTGGAGAAGGCCAGCGTCGAACCGATTGCCGACCGCGGCGTCGTCGGGCGGGCGGTACTGCTCGACATGGCGAAGTTCCGCGGCAAGGAAAACCTCGACAAGGCCGAAACCTTCACGCACCATGACCTTTTGGCGTGCGCAAAGTCGCAGGGCGTGACTATCGAGAAGCGTGACATCCTCGTCATACGTACCAACTTCCTCAAGCTGTTCTTCGACCAGGGCGAAGCCTTCTACGAGGGCTTCTGCGAGCCCGGCTTGATCTACAGCCCCGAACTCGTCCAGTGGTTCCAAGACATGGAGATTCCGAACCTGGTCACCGACACCATTGCCAACGAGGTCACCACCGACCCCGAAAACGGTGTGGCACTGGTTCTCCACAACGCATTGATGCGCAATCTCGGCGTGGTTTTCACCGAGATCTGCGATCTGGAGAAGCTGGCTGCAGACTGCGCATCCGACGGCCAATACACGTTCTTGTACGTCGCCGCACCGCTCAAGGTTGCCAAGGCCAGCGGCTCTCCCGTGAATCCGGTTGCCATCAAATGACATACGAAGATCGCCCTTGGTTGGCGTTGTACCGCAACGACGTTCCCCCCGACATCGACGTCGAACATCCCACAATGCTCGAAATGTTGGCGGCCACGGTTCGCTTTGATCCGGACGCCACGGCCGTGAAGTACTTCGACGGTCAACTCAGTTTCGCCGAACTGGATCAGCAGAGTGACGCCCTGGCCCGCGCACTCCGAGCAGGTGGCCTGGCGAAGGGAGACCGTGTCGCGCTCTTCCTGCAGAACGTTCCGCAATTCGTACTCGCCCTCGCCGGGATCTGGAAAGCCGGCGGCGTCGCAGTCTCGATCAATCCCATGAGCCGTGAACGAGAACTGGGATACCAACTCGAAGATTCCGGAGCAGCGGTTCTGATCGCTCTCGAGGGGCTCTACGAGTCCGTCGGCCGCAATGTCGTCGCCGACTCGCCGGTCAGGCGAGTCATCACCACCTCGGAACTCGAGTACCAAAGTCGCAACGATCCGAGGATTTTCGACGGAATCGTGAAGAAGGATCTCGGTACCGACGATCTCGCGACACTGATCGACGAGCATCGTCTCGGCGATCCGATCACTACCGACGCTGCACCGGAAGACATTGCGGTACTGACATATACGTCGGGAACCACAGGTCCGCCGAAGGGAGCGATGACCTCTCATGCGAACATGACTTTCAACGCCCAGGTCTACCGTGACTGGCTAGGGCTCACCCCGAAAGACACGGTTCTCGGCGTCGCACCGCTCTTCCACATCACTGGGTTGATCGGTCACATCGCGGTGTCGGTGCTGGCGAGAATGCCGCTGGTGCTGGCCTACCGCTTCCAGCCCGAGGTAATGCTCGACGCGATTCGTGAGCACCGCCCGACATTCACAGTCGGCGCGATCACCGCGTTCACCGCACTGCTCAACACTCCGGGTTGCGCGCCGGAAGACTTCACCTCCATGCGGTTGCTGTATTCCGGCGGCGCACCCATCTCGCCGACAGCCGCTGAGGCCGTCCGAGCCATGACCGGTGCTGCGCTGCACAACATCTACGGGCTGACCGAGACGACGTCGCCGACCCATGCCGTTCCCGTCGGCGCGGATACTCCGGTCGATCCCACGTCCGGCGCACTGTCCGTCGGCGTTCCGGTGCCGAACACCGTCGTCCGCATCGAAGACGAGGGCGGTGCGGTCCTGCCGATCGGAGAGATCGGCGAACTGGTCGTCCGTGGTCCACAGGTTGTGCGCGGTTACTGGAACAAGCCGGAGGAGAGTGCGTCGGCCATTCGCGACGGGTGGTTCCACACCGGCGACGTTGGGTTCATGGACGAAGCGGGTTGGTTCTACGTCGTCGACCGTAAGAAGGACATGATCATCGCGTCCGGCTACAAGGTGTGGCCACGCGAGGTCGAGGACGTCCTTGCCGAGCACCCCGCAGTCCGGGAGGCGGCCGTCGTCGGGATCGCCGACGAATACCGCGGTGAGACCGTGAAGGCGTTCGTCAGCCTCGTCGCGGAGGCCTCGGTGACGCCGGACGAACTGATCGATCACTGCAAGCAACGGATGGCGGCGTACAAATACCCACGATCCGTGGTGCTCGTGGAGGAACTGCCCAAGACCGTCACCGGCAAGATCCTGCGACGGGAATTGCGCACGACCTCCTGATCGACAACGGCAGGCGGGCCTCTTTCGGTCCGCCTGCTGTCTGATCGCGCACAGTTCCCGGTCGACCGCGCCATCGGGGTAATGGAACAGTAATATGTGCTGAGTACCCACGGAGAAACGGGAGACATCAGTGAGCAAGTTCGGACGTAAGAAGCAGCCGACGCCCAAGAGCTACCAGTGGCTGGCCATGACACTCATCGCGTTGTCGCTGTCCGTGTCGATCGGGATTGCTGCCAAACCTTCCTGAGCTCCTCGGATCCGAAACTTGTAACCCCGCGTCCATCCACACATGGGCAAAGGCAAATAGGTGCAATTCGGACGCTTAGCTGTTCTAACTTTCCTTCCGTCGTGCCACCTCGGCACCGACGCAGAGGACTCACACACCATGCGAAGCTCACGCTTCGGTTTGCTGGCGGCTGCCGGCGCGCTCGGACTCGTGCTTGTCACCTGTGGCGCTCAGTCCATCGCCACGGCGTCACCCTTGGGCTCGCTCGACGCTGATTCGAGTTCCGGCCCGGCCGAGACTCCGGCGTCGACCGACGGCGGCTTCACGTCCAAGACGCCGCACTCCCCCGGCCAACGCGTCGCCGACTATCAGGCCCCCCGACGGGATACTCCCCGGTGTACACGGAAAGCGTTGCACGCCAAGGTTCCCGGGCGCTGTCGAGCCTGAAGTACGACGACCTGAGTCTGCAGCTGTGGGAAATCGCAGAAGCCGAGAACGCATTGACTCCCGTCGGCAAGGAGTTCGGTCCGGCGCTTCGTGATCTCATGGCCGCCAACAAAAAGCTCGGATACGGCAACCTCAGCGGGCTCGGGGTCACCGAACACCGGCAGCTCAGGGCGCGGGTCACCGAACGCCTCCCCCAACTGTTCGACGCCATCGCAGCGCAACAGGGAGCCATCACGTTGACCTCGTCGGGTGTCGACCGTGCTGTGGACAGCGCTGAGAACTTCGCTCAGGGCCTGACCGGTGCGTTTCCAGCCGTCGCCGGCGATGTTGCACCGGCGACGCCGCCGTCCCGGGAGCGGACTTCCGGTTTGCACACGCAGAAACGATCATCCCCTTCGCGGCGCTCTTGAAATTACCGGGAATCACCGTCTCACAAGCCGAGGGCGATCTCTACACCTACGCGAACAATCTCTGGCGCGGAGCGAATGTCAGCCCGATGGCCGCCAACGTGCAGTGGGACGTGTTCGGCGGACCGGACGGTAAGCGCGTGGTCCGAATGCCCTACAACGAGCGCGAGACAGCATTTGCGGCCCCGTGCGCTCCGGCGAGCGCCGGGAGTTTCTTCTACACGCCGGACGAACTGGCCCGCTGCCTACCGGAGATTTCACCGGCGGCCTGAGGTCCGGACCGAGGTCGACGAGGGCGCGCCCATGCCTGGTGCAACGCCAGCATGCGCGCCTTCTCGTCGTCTTCCATCAACAAGGCGTCGCAGATACGTACGATGACCGGAGCCGAAACACCAACGGACGTACCCTGTTCCAGCCGCTGATAGTGATTGAAACTGATGTCGGCGATCTGTGCGACATCACGCCGACTGAGGCCGTGCATGCGGCGAGAACCCTCGCAGCGCATGCCGACCTTTTCGGGCGCAAGACTGTTTCGTTTCTCGACGAGCATCTGGCTCATCAACTGACGCGCGCTCGACCCGTCCACGTCGCCACCTTTTCCATCCCTGAAATATGCCTTCACCTAACATGTTTCAGAATATGGGATGGGACGGGCACGGCGGTATCTCCGAGATGACAGATAATCACGCGATACCGCCAACCCTTGCCTGTTCGGGCTGTGACGATCAGGCTATGAACCTGCCGATAGTCGGATTCGACTGGCAGATCGGACTACTGCCCCAGTTGATCGAACCGAACGCCGTCGCAACGACATTGCCGACGCCGGTATTCACCGTCGCGGACAGATACGGGTACGTCCCTACCAGGTCGACGATTCCGGACTTGCCGGTGTCTGTGTTAACCCACGCAACAGTGACCTGACCGGCCGCCGGGATAGGCGCAGCTGCCGGGAACGAATCGAAGCGAATGTCGCCCTTGGCAATGGGCGGATTGGCCTCTGGTCCGGACTGGCCGGTGAGACCGGTCAACGAAGCCAGCGACCCCTGATTCGGACACCCGATGGTGACGGCGGCGCCGCCGAAAGGATGGGGCGGATCAGCCGAGGCGACTCCGGCGAACATGACGCTCGCGGCAATCGGTAGTCCGATGGCCGCAAAAACCCCGGCCGTGCGTGTGACGCTCATAGCTGCTCCTCGGGTCGACAACACTTTCCGGATACCCCTGGTACAACGCCCGAAACGAAGGAAAGACGACTATTCACACCCCCTAGACAACGCGTGTTGTCAGAACTACAGTCGGTGGTGCAGCTCACACCTACCTCTGCCGCGCGCAGACCAGTCTCAGGGAGTGTTCAGATGAAGCGCTACGACCTCCGCAGTCGCACGGATCGACTCGATCCCGAAACCGATTACGAAGAGATGTCGCGCATCCTCGCGGCGCAGGAGTTTCCCTGGGACATCAATCAAGCGCTCAGCTTCGCGCTGTTTCGTACGTACGCAGTCCCCTCCATCGGCAAGCTCCTTTTCTCCACGGGCGAGTTCACCGACAAGGTTCAGAAACGCTACGACGACACCAGCCTGATCCTCGACGCCATCCTCGAGCACGGCCTCAGCAGCACCGAAGGCCGCAAGAGCGTCCGTCGAATGAATCAGATGCACGGCTCGTACGACATCTCCAACGACGACATGCTCTACGTCCTGGCCACCTTCGTCGTCACGCCGGTCAGATGGCTCGACGAGTACGGCTGGCGAAAAATGACCGAGAACGAGATCGTCGGGTCGACGAACTATTACCGCCACTTGGGCAGGTACATGAACATCAAAGACACTCCTGACACCTACGCAGGATTCGTCAAACTTCTCGACGACTATGAGCGCGAACACTTTTCATTCGATCCCGGCGCCCGGGCCGTCGCTGATTCCACCCTCGACCTGATGTGCACCTTCCCGCCCAACAACCTGGCGCCGAAGGCTCTGGTCAAGGGATTCGCGTTCGCCCTCATGGACGATCACCTACTCGACGCCTTCCACTACAAGCACCCGAGCACTGCGATGCGCGTCGTCTCACGCGGTGCGCTGAAGGTCCGTGCGCGTCTGCTGCGCTTCTTCCCGGTACGCACGAAGCGGAAATTCGCCCGCGAGCTGCCCAACATCCGCAGCTACCCGAGCGGATACAAGGTCGAAGACCTCGGCACCTTCCCCGCCGGATGTCCGGTCAAGCACCTCCAGGCAGACCAGCAGGCCAAAGCGTAATCGCGCTAGGACACCCTGCTGACAGAACTCGACAACTGTCAGCGATCTGGCGTCAGTACCAGTACGGCGGGACGATATCCGGGTCGTCGAGCACGGCGTCGATCCGCGTATCGGCCACAATTCGTGTGATCGCTTCCTCGGGGGCGGCGATGATCGCGAAATGTGGATCGACATCATTGGTAATGCACCAGGCATGATCAGCCGGCCAGATGAAGGCCGGATCAGGGGAAGAACCCCACGGCCAACGAGCTGAGTTTTCCACGCTCCAATCGGCGTAGTCGGCAAGCGTTCCACGAAAGAGCCAGTAGTCGCGATTGGGGATCTCGAACCGCGGAACGTCATCACCGACCGCCGACTCCCACCCGGTCCACATACAGAAATAGCACTCGTCAGGTGTGGTTGTGTAACTGGACAACACATCCAGGGCATAGCCGATCAGCACTTTCTCTTCCGGCCCGGTTTGATCGAAATCGACATCATTGGATTTCTGACCGGGAAAGCTCGGATCGGGGATGAACCGCAAGCGCGCATACTTCGGAAATCCGATCGGGCCGCGCCCTGCCAATTGATACCAAGGCAAATCCTGATCGACCAGCCAATCGGTAGCCGTCAGATCGGTGCACAATGTCAGGCCCGTGCTGGGCTGATCCGTATCTCTCATGCCGGCGCGAAGGATGAGTCTCGACCCGTGCGACGCAGGGTGATCAATTCGTGGTTCGTCTCGGCGTCGAGTCGACGCCCCTCTTCTTCGAACTCCATCAGCTCATAGAACCTGCGGGCGCGATCGTTGAGGGTGTAAACCTCGAGTGTCACCTCGCCGTGCATGGTGGAAGCGTGTTCGACCAACGCCCGCCCGACACCCAACCCTTGTGATGACGGCGCGACGAACAGTCCCCCGATTTCGGAGCCGATCATTCCCAACAGGCCAACGACTTCGGACTTGTGTTCAGCCACCCAATTGTCGGCCTGAATCAGATAAACCTCTCGCATCTTCTGCTCCCGTTCACCGGTCCCCTCACCCGCAAGGAACGGGTGGGCTCCGCGGGCTGCACGAGACCACAGGTCGACGACCACGTCCTCATCCGAGGGCTGGTAGCGGCGAATGATCAGATCCTGGTTCACAATCCGACCATACCCTCAGGCGATAGAGGACTGGCCGGCGCCGGAAATGTTCAATTCTCGGATCTACGCACGACGACTCCGCCGTATATCAGTGGAACAATTCCATTCATTGCAGCTCCGCAGTTACTGCGTTGTGCAAGGGTTATCCGATGACTAGCGGCGATCCGATGACCGACGGTGGAGGCCCGGCATCTTGGTGGAAGGTGACAGCGATTGTCACCGCAGTGCTTGTCGCCCTCACGTGCGGGGTCATCGTGTGGTCCTTCATGCCGCCGGTTGTGTACTTTCCGTTCTTTGCGCTCGCCACCTCAGTATTGCTCGGTTTGGGTGGAGTGTGGTTGATACTCAGCCTGATTGGTTGGATGAAGTACAAGACACTGCGTTTGAGCACAATCGCGCCGGTGATAGTCCTCGTCACCGGCGCGCTCGTGACGTTGTCCGTCCCTTCGCATGTTGCGTTTGCATTGTCGAAAGATTCCCTCGAAGCAGTCGCCGCGGATTGCCAGAAGTCGATGGACAACCAAACAATTGGCGTCTATCGGGTCTTACAGATCTGGCCCGTCGGCAACGGGTGCCGCTTCCACATCGAGGGCGGTCTGATCGATTCGATCGGATTGGCGTACTTACCTGACGGCGCACCATATCTCGGCAAGCCCCGCCGCGTCGGCGAGATCGGTTACCAGGAGTTCGACGGCGACTGGTACACGTTCGTTCAAGCGTTTTAACAGCGTGAAACTAGCCGACCAGCTTGGCCTTCAGAAGCACGATCGTGTCCGGAGTGAGTCCGAGACCTTCGGTGAGATAACCGTCGACGGTTCCGTAATCGCTGACTATCTGCGCGAGTCCAGCTTCCAAGTACGACGCATCGACACCGAGGGCCGGCTCGAGATTGGTCGCTACCTGCGGGCTCAGGGCCTGAGAGATCTGCGCAAGGATCTTCTCGTTGGTCGCCTGAAGGTAGGTGTTGCTCAACAGATAGTCCTCCATGATCGTCTGTGCGGGAACACCGGCGATGGACTGCAGCAACATCGCGGTCCAACCCGTGCGGTCCTTACCCGAGGTGCAATGGAACAACTGCACACCGTCACTCGCAGCGATGTCCGAAAGAACCTGCTTGAAGCCGGCCCGGCGCACGGGATCGGTGACAAAACTACGGTTGGTATCGACCAAGAACTGCTTGGCCTCCTCCGGCGACTTGATCGTTGTCGCGAGCTGGGTGAGATCCTTGAACTCGATCGGGATATTCGTGTACGAAACGCCGTCCGGGAGCTTGTCCGCGCCACCGATGAACGGGTTGGAGATCTCGGTTGCGCCGCGCAGGTCATAGGCGTCGGCAAGTCCGAGGCCGGCGAGCGTCGTCTTGTCTGCGTCGCTGGTCGCGGTCAGCGCATTGGACCGGTAGATGACACCGCGCTTGAGGCGTGAGCCGTCGACGGTGGCGTATCCCTTACCGTCGTTACCGGCGATGTCGCGAAAATTGGCCACGGAGGCCAAGTTCGGTGTCGGCGCGAGCACAGGATCGAGCGAGCCGAGATCGACCGATCCGAGCGATCCCGTGTTCAGAGAACCCAGGTCGAGCGGGATGGCCGTGGCGGGAGCGGCAAACAACAGACCTCCGGCGACAACAAGGGCGGCGGCCTTCGCAGTGCGAGCGAACAACATTCGTGATCGTGTGGACATGCGGCAGTACCTCTCTTTGTGGTTTGGTGAGCTGTGGTTACGGTGCGACGTCACCGATTCCGGTGAATCCGTATCGCTGGTGAGGTCCGATCACTGCTACCTCGAACAGGCCTGTCCCGGTGCGCGTTACGCCGTCCTCGACGAGGGTGAACCGGGCCAAATTGTCGACTGGGCACAGCATCTTCTTCCACGGTTCGATGTCCGAAACCTTCTCTCGCAGGCCTTGAACCACCAGTTCGCCCTGCCACATCCCGTGGCGCCAATCCTGCTCGAGTCCGTAGCCCGTGCCGACACCGATGTAATTGGGCAGTATTGGTTCGCAGGTGATCTCCAGGAGGTGGTCGGATTCGCCTGGTGCACCGGGGCGCCGGAAGTACAGAGTTCCGCTCTTCACCTCGCGGGTACCGGAAATGAAGGTGAGTTGGTGGTCGGGTCGACCCAACCACTCCGGCTCCCGCGAACGGTCCGCCCAGACGCGTGTCGCATCCTCGAGGATTCGGCGTCCCTGCTGATCTTCTTGAACGACCGTGACGACGGTGAAGTCCCCGAATTGCATGATCGAGTAGATCCAGAAGAAGTTCTGACTACCGGCGATCGACGGATCCGCCTTGCGTCCAGGAGGTTCCGCTTCGCCGACCGGTCGAACACCCCAGGATCGGTCGCGATTACCCCGCCACGTCTCCGGGGTGACCGGGATGACGTCGCCGTCGACGGTCAGGGATCCGGACCATGTTCCGGTCTGCACGAATCGTTGAGTGTCGAAGGTGACTCGTTCCAGCTGACGGTGAAAATGCCTGGCCTCGAGATTGGCGGGGCCGTCGGACTCGAATGTGAGGTCGAAGCTCAGGTCCGGCGCTTCGGGACTCGGGTCCAACATCACCCGCAGACGGTGCAGACCCTCGATGATCTCAATCCTCAACGGGCCTACTGACAGGTCCATTCGGTCGTCGCCCAAGGCTCGGGATGCCCGGAAGACTATGTGGTCTTCGCCGCGCCGAAGAACCGCAAAGCCATCGCACACACCGAGATTGGGGTACTGGCCGAGACCGATGATGAGAAATAGCGGCTCGGTGTCGCCGTCGACTCCTGCATGGCAGTTGAAGTAGTAGCGGTCGTAGAAGTTTCGATCCGAGGTGCCCACGTGGCGGATGGTCTCGGCGATCTGATGTACGGGGTAGTCGTCGAGCGGGGACAGTGTCATCGTGCATCTCCTGTTGTAACCGGGGCTGTAGCGAGCAATTCCCAATAAGTGCCGTCGAGCATGGCTTCGAGTGTCTTGTGGTGCAGGATCATCTCGTCCGGGTTGTCGGGGAATTCGGCCTGACCGAAAGCCACTGCGCGGCTTTGGACTCGGAACATGATCACCGCATGCCGCAACGCGGCGTACACGATGTAGAAATCGAGATCCGATACCTGGTGGCCGGACAGCGAGCGGTAGGCGTCTGCCACGTCCTCGCGACGCAGGAAGTCCGGCATTCCGGGGAGGCCTGCCATGGCAGCGAGATCCTCGAAGAACCTGTGCTGGAAGATCATCCAGCCGAGGTCCAGCTCACGCGGCCCCAGTGCAGCCATCTCCCAGTCGAGGACCGCCGCCGGCTCGAAGTCGCGGTAGATGACGTTTCCGATCCGCGAGTCTCCCCAGCACAGCACTGCGGAACCGGCATCGGTGGGGAAGTTCGCTTCGATCCAGTCGAAACCACGCTCGATCAACGGAGATCCTGGGCCGTCGGCTGTTGCCCACTCGTAATAGCGTCGCTGTTCCTCGAGGTGCGTGCGAAGTGCTTCTGCCCCAGTCGGTTCGGCACCGTCGCGGCACAGTTCGGGGAGAGCCAGGTGTGGATCGGCCATAGCGTGCAACTCCGTGAGCACCCGGACCGATGACTGCTGGAGTCGAGAACAGTCGTCGACTGAAGCCTCCGAGAGCCAGGATCCGAACGTGTACGGCATGACGTCCGGCGGGATTTCGCCGTCACGCCGTTCCATCACGAAGAACTCGCCGCCGAGCGCGTCCGGGTTGCTCTCGGACCAGTACACCCGCGGAACTGGCACCGACGTGTGAGCTGCGACGGCGCTCATGACCCGAAACTGCTGGTCCAGGTTGTACGTCGGGAAGATCGGTACCGCACTGTCTCGCGGGGCGATGCGGGCGACCAGGCGATGCTCGGCTCGAATCCCGTCCTCGATCCACGTCGCGTCGAAAAGCACAGTTTCGTTGGACATGCCGTTCGCGGCCGGTATCTCGACCGAGGTCACGGAGGGTTTCGAGCCTCGCCACAGCACGGTCGCGAGCCAGCCTTCGAGGCTGCGCCGCATTTCGGCCGGGTCGTTGCGGGATTCGCCGGGTCTGGCGAATTCGGCGTAGTCGGGATCTTCGCCTGAGGTTTCTGTTTCGGTTCGAAGGTTCATCACCACTCCTCGTGGTTCGGTGGCGCCGATGCGCACGTGCCGATAGTCGATACAATATGTATCGACTAAAGCCGTGACAGAATGTAACGGCCATCACAGCGATACCGCAAGGGATTTGCCCAAAATGTCCAAAGATTCCGAAACTCAGCACCGCCTGGGCCCGCAGCGAAACCCTGCGATCGACGGCGCAGTACTGGACGCGACCAGGCAACTGCTGGAAGAAAAGGGGTATGCAGGCACGTCCATCGACGCCATCGCCACCCGTGCGGGAGTGGGGCGCCCGGCGATCTACCGTCGGTGGCCGTCGAAGGCGCACATCGTCAACGACGCGATCTATCCGGTGCTCGACGTCGAACAGGGCGCGGACATCGACACCGAACTCGGCACCGAAGGCACGATCGCGGATCAGATCCGCGCGCTGGTGCACGGCGCGGTTGCACTGTTCGCAGCTCCTGCCACGCGAGCCGCTGCACCCGGGCTGATGAGCGAGGTGCGAACAAACGCGGAATTGCGTGAGGTTCTGGTGGTGCGGCAACTGGCCGGAGTCCGCGTCGAACTGAACCGTCGACTGGAAGCGGCGAGGGAGCGCGGCGACATCCGAAGCGGTGTCGACGCCGACGCTCTTCTCGACATCATGGCGGGCGCGGCCATCTTCGCGATGTCGGTTCGGGACGTCCCAGACCCGGGGCCGTTCGCCGACTCACTCGCCGACATAGTGCTGAACGGCATACTCCCCGGTTGCTAATCCACTGGCGCCGTACTGGTTTGGCCTACCCAGTCGAGGAACTGCCCATGGCCACCGGCTAGTCCCTGGGGTGTGCCGTCAAGAGAGACAACAAATTTGCCGCGACATTCCTCGGGTGCCACGGTCAGCTTGGCGTCGACTTCAGACAGAACTCCAATACCTTCGTTGGCGATCCAGTGACATGGCAAAGCGCGAACAACTTCTGTGAATTCCATTCTGGCAGTGGGGATCAGATAGTTGAGGACTGCGCTGTGAAAGACGACGATCGTGGTGTCGAGTGGCGCACGCTCGACGAGAGCGGCAACAGCCGACGTGAGATCTCCGCGAACCAGACGAGGCGGATCCGCACGCGCGAGGGCAGCAGCGTGGCGCAATCGCTGACGGCGATGGTCCTGTTCCGGCCACACAAGACTCTCCAACCATCCCATGTCGTCGGTATCGCTTACATCGAGTGGATTGAGGTCGATACCCGCCCGGTAGACCACGTCTGGGACTTTCTCCGGAATCGGCGGATTGCCAGTCGTCGCGCACTTGAGCAACACAGTGGACGGACCTTCTACTGGATGCAGGTACCTTTCCCTGCCATAGAGATAGCTGTAGCGGTCCGGATAGAGGCACAGGCCCGCCGAGGCACCGACTTCGATAAGTGAGAGCGGCCCTTTCAACAATCCGAGGACGGGAACCAGGACGGCGGCGCGGCCGGCTTCATTGGTCTGCGTAGTCCGGATCCGCGCGAGTTGTTCCACCTCGGACCAGTTCTCCCTCAGCCACCGGCGAAACGACGCATACGGCGCGACCGGGGCACCGAGGTGACGGCTCGCCCCGAATATCAGGTTGGGTTGCCTGCGGGGTTCTGGAAGTCGATCGATCAGAGCGAGGACTGCTGGATCCTCCGATACGCCGAGGCCCCATTCCTCGTAGGTCGCTGAGTTCCCTCGAGCCTCCACTTCCGCGAACGATCGGTACCAGCGCGATGTGTCCACCGTCGATGTCTACCGGATGCGGCATAGGTCTGGGAACCCGTGGTCGGCTCGCTGCCGACTATCCTGTGGGGCATGACCGAGCCTGTAGCGACCGCTGACCTTGCCGACGAGATCGGACCCGACATCCGCAGCTGCGACACGCAGTTCACCCAGTTCGGTGGACGTGAGGTCTTTGCCGGCCCCATCACCACCATCAAGTGCTTCCAGGACAACCTGCTCGTGAAGCAGACGCTCAGCGAACCGGGCAACGGCGGAGTCCTCGTCGTCGACGGCGACGCGAGCATCCACACCGCGCTGGTCGGCGACATCATCGCCGGCCGCGGCGTCGACAACGGCTGGGCCGGCGTCATCGTCAACGGAGCTGTCCGCGACTCGGCGATCCTGCGCACCCTCGACATCGGCGTCAAGGCTTTGGGTACTAACCCGCGAAAGAGCACTCAGACCGGTTCGGGTGAGAAGAACGTGCCGATCGAAATCGGCGGCGTCACCTTCAACCCCGGCGAGATCGTCTACAGCGACCAGGACGGCGTCGTCGTTCGCGAAAGCTAGTCAGAAATCGCGGGATCAGGCGGGGGCTTCCACTTTGGCGGCCATCCCGCCGATCTCGACGACATCGCCGTCACGAAGCTGACGGCCACGGCGATCTTCGACCTCACCGTTGACCGACACCATGCCGTCGGCGATCACTTCCTTGGCCTCCGCGCCCGATTCGATGAGGTTCGCGAGCTTGAGAAACTGACCGAGCCGAATCATTTCGTCGCGGATGGGTACTGCTGGAATGTTGTCGGTCATGTCAATCATCTTCCTCCTCCCACAAAACTGGACACGACAGACCACACTTAGCGTGAGGATCTGATCGACCGGTAGGAGAGGAAGCTCGATGGCACCATTGACCGAGGTATCGGACACCACTGCAGAGTTGGTGGAATCGCCACCCGAAAATCCGCGCCAGGCGCGTCGATTCCGCAAAGGGCGGTTCAGCCAGGTTCCCCATATCTCGGGACTGATCCTCGGAGTCTTCTCGGTACTGGTGTTCCTGTGGAGCATCTCGCCGGTACTGCGTCACATCGTTCGGGTTCCGCGCGAATACATCGACAATTACTACTTCGACGCACCGGATACGAGCCTGTCGTGGGCGCTCGTCGTCGCCCTGCTCGCCGCGGCCCTCGCGAGCCGCAAGCGCATCGCCTGGTGGCTGTTGACGATCTACCTGTCACTGATCACCCTCACCAACATCGCCTCAGCGATCGTCGACAAGAACCCGAACAACGCCGTGGCCGTTGTCGTTCTGCTGATCGTGATCGGAATCCTGATCGCCGCGAGGCCCGAGTTCTACACACGCGTACGACGCGGCGCCGGCTGGAAAGCTCTCGGCGTGCTGATCGGCGGCATGGCTGTAGCGACCGTGATCGGTTGGGGCCTGGTCGAACTCTTCCCAGGTGACCTGCCGCAGAACCAACGATTCCTGTGGGCACTGAACCGCGTCACCGCCGCGGCTTCGGTCGACAACGAGGTGTTCGACGGTCATCCACGCGTCTTCGTCAACACGATCCTCGGTCTCCTCGGCGCCATCGCACTACTCGCCGCCGTCATGACGCTCTTCCGCGCCCAACGCTCCAACAACGCCCTCACCGGAAACGACGAGTCCGCGATCCGCGGGCTGATCCAGAACTTCGGCGCCGACGACTCACTCGCCTACTTCGCCACCCGACGCGACAAGGCGGTCATCTTCGCGCCGAGCGGCAAGGCCGCGATCACGTATCGCGTCGAAATCGGCGTCTGCCTCGCCAGTGGTGACCCGATCGGCGATCCCGAAGCCTGGCCGCACGCCATCGAAGCCTGGCAGGGACTCGCGTCGCAGTACGGCTGGGCGACGGCCGTCATGGGCGCCAGCGAAACCGGAGCGACGGCGTACAAGAAGGCGGGCTTGAGCGTCCTGCAACTCGGCGACGAAGCGATCCTGCGTACCCGCGAGTTCAATCTCAACGGACGCGATATGCGTCCGGTCCGTCAGGCCGTCACCCGTGTGAGACGCCACGGCGTCACCGTCCGGATGCGACGCCATCGCGACATCCCGCCCGAGGACATGGCGGCCGTCATCATCCGCGCCGACGACTGGCGCGACACCGACACCGAGCGCGGCTTCTCCATGGCGCTCGGCCGATTGGGCGATCACCTCGACGGCGACTGCCTCCTCGTCGAGGCCGTCATGGGTGAAGGCACCGAGGACGAAAGCGTCGTCGGCATGCTCTCGCTCGTGCCGTGGGGTCCGAACGGCGTGTCGCTCGACCTGATGCGCCGCAAGCCGACTGCGCCCAACGGAGTCGTCGAACTGATGGTCGCGGAGTTGGCCACACGTTCGGACGAGATCGGGGTCGTACGGGTCTCGCTCAACTTCGCCGTGTTCCGCTCGGTATTCGAGGAAGGTTCGCGCATCGGCGCCGGCCCGATCCTCCGCATTTGGCGCTCGGTGCTCGTCTTCTTCTCGCGCTGGTGGCAGCTCGAAGCCCTGTACCGCTCGAATGTGAAGTACCAGCCTGATTGGGAGCCACGCTTCCTCTGCTTCGAAGACAACCGCGAACTGCCGCGCGTCGGATTCGCGTCGGCCATCGCCGAAGGCTTTGTGGTGCTGCCCAGTTTCGGGCGCAAGTCGAGCCAGGTCGTCAAACACACCGGCACGCATGTGGCGGTGCCCGCCGCTCTGGTGACGTCCGAAGGACTGCACGCCGACGGCAGTCCGCCGGACTCGGCGCCGTCGTTCACGACCAACGGCCCGCGTCGACCCGAGCAGGTTCGGGTGCGCATGAACAAGCTCGCGCAACTGGCCGACGAAGGAATCGCCGCGTACCCCGTCGCCTATCCGCCGACGCACACGATCGCGGCGGCAGCGAAGTCACCGGAGGGCACCCGCGTGCGAATCGCGGGACGCCTCCTGCGGGTCCGCGACTACGGCGGAGTGGTGTTCACGGACGTGCGCGATTGGTCCGGCGACATTCAGGTCCTGGTCGACCAGGACAACGTCGGCCGCGAGAAATTGGCGGAGTTCGCCGCCGAGTTCGATCTCGGTGACCTTATCGAGGTCAGCGGAACCATCGGCCGCAGCCGCAAGGGCGAACTATCGCTCATCGCCGCCGAATGGCGCATGAACGGCAAGTGCCTGCACCCGCTGCCGGACAAGTGGAAGGGCCTCTCGGATCCCGAGACCCGTGTCCGCCAGCGATACCTCGACATCGCTCTCAACCCGAAGGCCCGCGAACTGCTCGAGGCCCGAAGCGCCGTCGTGAAGTCGCTGCGCGATTCACTCGGTGGTCGCGGATACCTCGAAGTCGAGACGCCGATCCTGCAGCAGGTGCACGGCGGCGCGAACGCCGCACCGTTCCTGACACACATCAACGCGTACAACCTCGACCTCTATCTCCGCATCGCACCCGAGCTGTACCTGAAGCGTTTGTGCGTCGCGGGTATGGAAAAGGTGTTCGAGATCGGCCGCGTGTTCCGCAACGAGGGCGTCGACTTCAAACACAATCCCGAGTTCACGATCCTCGAGGCGTACGAGGCGCACAGTGACTACGAGGGCATGATGCGGATGTGCCGCGAGCTGATCCAGGCGGCGGCCGTCGCAGCGTTCGGTCGCGAGATCATCATGCGACCCGGCCCGGACGGCGAACTGGTCGAGGTCGACATCTCCGGCGAGTGGCCGGTGAAAACGATGCACGGCGCCGTCGCCGAAAAACTTGGCGTCGACGTCTCCCCCGAGACGAATCTCGAAGACCTGCAGAAGCTGTGCGACGCCAACGAGATTCCGTACCAGTCCAGCTGGGATACCGGCGCCATTGCGCAGGAAATGTACGAGCACCTGGTCGAGGACTACACCGAGTTCCCGACGTTCTACACCAACTTCCCCACCTCGATGTCGCCGCTCACCCGGCCGCACCGCAGCATCCCCGGCGTCGCCGAGAAGTGGGACCTGGTGGCGTGGGGCGTCGAACTCGGAACCGCGTACAGCGAGCTGACGGACCCCGTGGATCAACGCAACCGGCTCACCGAGCAGTCGATGCTCGCGGCCGGCGGCGACCCAGAAGCGATGGAATTGGACGAGGACTTCCTCCAAGCCCTCGAACACGCGATGCCGCCGACGGGTGGTCTCGGGATGGGCGTCGACCGAATCGTCATGCTGATCACGGGTGGCAGCATCCGCGAGACGCTGGCCTTCCCCCTCGCGAAACCGCGTCAGTAGTCCGGATTCTCGCGTGCCGGAATTGTTCCACGTGAAACCACCGGGCGAAATCTTGCAGGTCGGCGAGAACCGGCTGCATGTTCTGGCCGAAGGCGACGGCCCCGTCGTCGTCCTGTGCGGCGGGCTGGCAGGCAACTGGTTCGACTGGGATGACTGCGCACGTCATCTCCAGTCGGACCACACCGTCGTCCGGTTCGATCGCCCGGGTTTCGGACTCAGTGAGCCGACTTCCGAAGTGCCGACCGTGCGCGGTGAAGCTCAGCGGATCCTCGATGTTCTCGACGCTCTGGGGTTGGCGGGGCCGGCGGTGGTGGTCGGCCACTCCATCGCCGGCTTCTACGTCGAAGGCTTTGCACGCCTCTTCCCCGATCGCGCGGCGGGAATGCTCCTCCTCGATTCCAGTGCCGAGAAAGAACCGAAACGTCTTTTCCCCCGCGACCTACTGCTGATCGCCTCCCGGGCCGCCGCGGCCTCGTTCAGCACCACCGGGCTGCAACGTCTCCTCGGCACCACGACGCGCAAGATCCTCAACCAGTCCGTGCCGCCGAGCGGCTCCTCGGACGCGACGCTCGAATGGGTCCGGAAGATCTACCGCGAGCCTCATTATCTGGAAGCGGCGATGGTCGAATACGTCGCATACACCGATATGGCGTTGGAGCTCACCGCTTTACGACGGTCGAGCACGCACCCCCTACCCGACATCGACCGTAGCGTCGTCGCCGCGCACACGGGCCACACCACCCCCTGGTCCATCGCCTGGATGGCGAAACAGCAGAAACTCGCCACCTACCTCGGCGGAAGCTTTCACGTACTACGCCCGGCGCATCACCACGCCATGATCGATCAGCCCGAGGAGTTGGCGGAATTGATCCGGCGCCTCACGCAGCCGAACCGTCGAGAGTGACACCTAAAGTTACAACTCGGACAGTAGCCGGATCATTGCTAGTCTCGGACAGCTTCTGCTTTCTACGACAGGCTGACCATGGACCGTTCGACACGTCAGGTGCGCTCGTGCCTGATTTTCGTGGCGATCCTCGTTGTCGCCCTGGCGGGCATCGCCGCCCGTCCGCCCGGGTTTCTCTCGACCTTCTGGCCCGCCAACGCGATCCTTCTGGGCATTCTCCTTCGTAACCCTCGCTCGTTTGCGCCGATCGGACTGGCTGTCGGCGGCGCCGCGCTGATGACAGCGGATCTTGCGACCGGAAGCCCCGTGCAGCGGGCCTTCGAACTGAATGCGATCAACCTGATCGGAGTCACGACGGGATTGATCGCCGCGAACTTGCTCGGCTGCTTTCCACAGCGAGTCTCCGAAGCGAAGTACACCACCAGAGTCTTTCTCGTTTCGGTTCTGGCATCTCTGACGGCCGGGTCCGCCAGCGCACTCCGCACTCAACTCCACGAAGGAAGCGGTGCGGCAACGGAATTGGTGGGGTGGTTCTTCGCCGACCTGTGTACGTATCTGATCGTGCTGCCGATCGTTCTGTCGGCACCGACGCTCGAACACATTCGTAGAACCTTCGGGCCGTCTGTGCGGCAGAGTCTGCGCGTGAGGCGGCTCACACAGATCCTTGCGCCGCTAGCCGCACTCCTGGTCTGTCTGCCGTTCGCCTTGGAGGTGCAGGGTGCTCTTGCGCTACTGCTCCCGATGCCGGCGCTCCTGTGGTGCGCGATGCGCGTCTCACTGTTCAGCACTTCGCTACTGGCAGCCGGATGGAGTGCCTGGGCACTGGTCATGGCGGGCAAGGGGCGACTGGCACTGGCAGATCCGATTCACCTGCTGAGCGAAGGCGTGACCACCAGAATCTCCGTCATCTTGATGGCACTCTCCCCCATCGCCGTGGCCGTCGCGACGGGCGCACAGCGACGCGCTGAGCGAGAACTCCAACGAATCGCCGAATGCGACGCTTTGACCGGAACGCTGAGTCGCCACGCGTTCTGGACCCAATCGCAGGAACTCCTCGACGCCCAGCACGCGGCGCAACGACCGATCGCCGTCATGATGCTCGATCTCGACCACTTCAAATCCATCAACGACAACCTCGGTCATCTCACCGGCGATTCGGTCCTCGAACAATTCGGAAACACCCTCCTCGCCACTACCGAAGGACTGGGACTGTCCGGTCGACTGGGTGGTGAAGAATTTGCCGTCGCGATAGGCGACTGCACCTTCGAGGAAGCCATCCAGCTCGCGGAGCGGATTCGGCAGACCCAGGAGGCTCACGCGCGATCCATTCGCGGTTTCGCGGGAACGGTCAGTATCGGCGTCGCCTGGGTCGATCGTGCGATGCCGGGCATGGAGACTCTGCTCGACATCGCCGACAACGCGATGTACCAGGCAAAACGCGACGGCCGAAACCTCGTGGTGGCGTTCGATCTCTACATGGCAAGGTGACGTAGGTGCAACTACTTCTGATCCGACACGCGCTCCCCGAACTGGCCGAGGTCACCGAAGGCCGCGCCGATCCCTCGCTGACCGACGAAGGCCACGCTCAGGCACTACGGCTGCCCGCAGCACTGGCGCCGTACCGGATCACCGGGCTCTTCAGCAGCCCGCAGAAGCGTGCGCTCGAGACCGCGGCCCCGGTATCGGAGGTGTTGGATCTTCCAGTCACCCAGCTCGAGGGTCTGGCGGAATACGACTACGAGCAACCGCACTACATCCCGATGCACGAGGTCTTGGAACGCGCACCGGAAACGTATGCGCGCATCAAGGCCGGCTGGCTACCCGAGTCGGTGGACGGCGACGCTTTTCGTGAGCGCGTACTCGGTGCGATCGACGAGATAGTCGCGGCAACCGACAACGACGCCACCGTCGCGATCTTCTGCCACGGCGGCGTCGTCAACATCGTTTTGCAGGAACTACTCGGGCTGCAGCGTCCGTTGACCTTCCCGATCGAGTACGTCTCCGTGACGCGAATTCTTGTTTCCCGTAATGGAAGCCGCAGGGTCGGGTCGATCAACGAAACCGGTCACGTGCGAAACATGTTGCGCGTCTAGCTCAACTCACACGTTGTGGCACGCCACCTGGTGTCCACCCTCGACGAGACGGAGTTCGGGAACTTCCTCCGCACAGAGATCCGTGGCCAGCGGGCACCGGGTACGAAACCGGCAGCCACTGGGCGGATTGAGCGGCGACGGCAGTTCGATGACCTTCTGCTCGACGTTCTGCGCCGCGGTCACGGTGGCGTCGGGATCGGGAATCGAAGCCAGCAGTAGCTGCGTATACGGGTGCAGCGCACGGTTCTGCATGTCTTCTGCGGGAACGATTTCGCAGACGCGACCCAGATACATGATCATCACGCGGTCACTGATGTTCTTCACGACGGCCATGTTGTGCGCGATGAACAGCAAAGACAGCCCGTGACGCTTCTTCGCGTCCTCGAGCAGGTTCAGAATCTGCGCCTGCACGGACACGTCGAGGCTCGAGACCGGCTCGTCACAGATCAGGACCTTGGGGTCGAGCATCAACGCGCGGGCGATGCACACGCGCTGACACTGTCCGCCCGAGAGCTCGCGCGGGGTCCGGTCCCACACCATGTCCGGGTCCAACCCGACCTCGGCCAGAACCTCGCGCGCCCGAGCTTCGATGGCGGCCTTGTCTTTTCCGCCCCAGATCGACGGACCCTCGGTGATGAGAGCCTTGACCTTGCGTCGCGGGTTCAGCGAGGAGATCGGATCCTGAAAGATCATCTGCAACTGGGTGCGGCTGCGACGCAACTCCTCCGCGCCCAGTGCCGTCATCTCCGTCCGTCCCAGGCGAATGGAACCCGACGTCGGCGAAGGCAACTGCATGATCGCCCGGCCCGCCGTGGACTTGCCGCAGCCGGATTCACCGACCACACCCAAGGTTTCACCCGGGGCGACGGTGAAGCTGATCCCGGATACAGCATGAACCGTCTGACCCTTGCCGACGTTGAATTCGACGACCAGGTCCTCGACCGTCAAGGCCGCGTCCACCGTCTCGGGCTTTCTGGTATCCACTGATGCAGTCATCAGACCATCTCCTTCACCGCGAGCGTCAGACCCGCTGCGGTCGTGCCGGCCTTCTCGTTGGCGACCAATGCCGTTGTGCCTTCCGGGGTATCGACCGGGTAGTGGCACGCGAACGTATGACTTTCGGTTGTGTTGTCCCCAGGGCCGCCGGGAGCCAGAGCCGGGTCGCCGGTCAGGCAGTCGTCCTGGGCGTACCGGCAGCGAGCGGCGAAGCGGCAACCGGTGATCGGCTTCGTCATGTCCGGGAGCCCACCCGGAATTGTCTGCAGCACTGTGTGCGTCGGCGATTCGAGTCGCGGAATCGCGGCCATCAGCGCTTCGGTGTACGGGTGACACGGACGAGTGAACAACTCTTCAGTCGCCGACGTTTCCACGACGGAACCGGCGTACATGACGGCGACACGATCCGATCGACCCGACACCACACCGAGGTCGTGGCTGATCAGGATGACGGCCATGTTGAGCTTGTCGTTGAGTGAGGCGAGCAGATCGAGGATCTGCTTCTGTACCGTCACGTCGAGAGCGGTCGTCGGCTCGTCCGCGATCAGCAGTTTCGGCTCGCAGGCCAGGGCCATCGCGATGACCACGCGCTGCCGCATACCGCCCGACAGTTCGTGCGGGTACTGATCGAGCCGACGCTTGGGCTCGGGGATACCCACCATCGACAGGAGTTCCGCAGCGCGATCGCGGGCCGCGTCCTTCTTCAGACCCAGGTGGAACTTCAAGGATTCGGTGATGTGGGTGCCGATGCGCTTGAACGGATTGAGCGAGGTCATCGGATCCTGGAAGACCATGGCGATCTCGGGTCCCCAGAAGTGCTTCATCTCCGACTTCTTCATCGTCGACATGTCGCGGCCGGCAAATGTCACCGTCCCGCTGATGCCGAGGGCCGGACCCTTCTGGAGCAGACCCATGATGGTGCGCCCGAGAACCGACTTGCCGGAACCGGATTCGCCGACGATGCCGAGAGTTTCACCGGCCGAGACGTGGATCGAGACACCGTCGACTGCTCGCAACTGGCCACGCGGAGTGGCGAATACGGTTCTGATGTTGTCCGCCTGCAGCAGCGGAACGCCGTTCTGAGCTGAAGTGGTCACAGCTTACTCCGATACTTCTCGCCGATGAGGTTGAAGGAGAACACCGTCAGGAAGAGGAAGACGCCTGGTACCAGGACGATGAACGGATGCTTCTCCACGATCCCGCCCTGACCTTCGGCAATCATGTTGCCCCAGGTCGGATCGGGTTGTGCGATACCGAGTCCGAGGAAGCTCAGTGAGGCTTCCGCGACGATCAGACCGGAGACGGCCACCAAGCCGAGCGCGGCGACGGGAACGAGGACGTTGGGAACCAACTCGCGCCAGATGACACGCCATTTGGTGGCGCCCATGGCACGGGCGGCAAGCACGAACTCCCGTTGGGCGACAACGATGGTGTTGGCCCTCGCGATTCGAACCATGCTGGGAATACAGAGAATCGAGAGTGCGAGCGTGATGTTGCGCAGGTTCGACGTGAGCACTGCGGCCAGTGCGATCAGCAGGACCAGGGAAGGAATGGCCAGCAGCGAGTTGGTCAGGATTCCGACGACGGCGTCGACCTTGCCGCGGAAGTAACCGGCCATGACGCCGATGGTGCCACCGATGATCATCCCGATCAGTACGGCGCAGATGGCCACGGTCAAGGATGCTCGAGCCCCGAACAGGGCGCGGGCGAGGAGGTCGAGACCGAAGTTGTTGGTACCCAACGGGTGATCGGACAGCAGACTCGGCGAGGAGAAGCCCGGCTCGGCCAAGGTCTTGACCGTGTCCTTGTACTCACCGAGCGGCAGCAGCGGCGCGAAGATCGCGGCCAGGATCAGCGCGACCAGCCAGATGCACGCCAACCAGTACGACAGATCGAACTGACTGCCCCACTTGGACGTACCGAGTTTGCCGAGACCCTTGAAGAGGAAAACCAGGGCAACGAGCGCGAGCACGATGCGGACGGTCATCATGATGGCCGAACCGAAGAGCGCGGTGCCGAGAAGCGCAACGCCGACCACTGTGAGAATCGATCCGATCAGGACCAGATTCTTGGGCTGTTCCAACGTCTCGACGGGACCGGGAGCCAGCAGGACTGTCTGCTGCCGGTATGTCATCACCTCGGACGGGGCCGGTGACGGGGCCGCTCCGTCTGGCGTCACTTCAGACATGGACACGACGACTCCTCGGGTCAAGATAGGTGTACAGAACATCGATCGCACTGTTGACGAGGACGTAGATGACGGCGATCACGACCACCGCGCCCAGCAGCATCGGCGAATCACCTTGCTGCGCTGCGCGGACGATGAGCGTGCCCATTCCGGGCAACGAGAAGAGCGTCTCGACGATCACGGTGCTGCCGATCATGCCGCCGAGAGCCAGACCCATCATCGTGATGAGCGAGAACGACGACGGCCGAAGCGCGTCACTGAAAAGTACTCGCAGCGTGGGCATTCCCTTGGCCTTCGACGCGAGGATGTAATCCTCACGGAGCGTCGTCACCAGGTCGGATCGGAGAACGCGAGTGAACATCGCCATCTCGAGGAGGCTGATGGTGATTGCGGGAAGTATTGCGTGTGAGAGGTTTCCGGAGAGGCTGTCGCCGATGCGCACCCACTGTGATCGCGGGAACCAGCCGAGCCAGTTGACGGTGACCATGATCAGCAACAGACCGGCGAGGAAGCTCGGGACGGAAAGAACACCGAACGTCGCGGCGCTGATGACGCGGTCGATGACGCCGCCTTCGTGGTGCGCCGACCAGAGTGCGAGCGGCACGGCGACGACGAGTGCGATGACCAGACCCATCACTGCCAACTGAACGCTGACGGGGAGAGCGGAACTGATCGCGGTGAGGACGTCCTGCTGCGGGGGAACAAGCGAGTTGCCGAGGTCGCCTTGCAGAGCGCTGGTCAGCCAGTCCCAATAGCGAACCAGGAGTGGGTCGTTGAGCCCGAGCTGCTGCCGAACTTCCTCGTACTCGGCGGGCGTGCGGCCTTCACCGAGAACGGAGACAGCAGGATCGCCGGGGATCAGTGATGCCAGCACGAAGGTTCCGAAGCTGACGATCAGGATCACAATGACGAGCTGGCCCAATTTCTTACTTATTGCGCCGATGTTCATCGATTTCGTCTCCTTCGGACAGCGAGCTCGCAATACACAGCAGTTCCTCTGATTTCAGGTCTTCGTTCGCGGCCGGCCCCGATCCGCTGCAATATCGGCGCGGGGCCGGCCGTGAACTTCAAGCTCTCTAGGACTTCAGGCTCTCTAGGACTTCCAGGCTCCGTCGAAGAGCACGATTCCGTCGAGGCTCTGCTCGAGACCGTGAACATTCTGGTTCCAGACGTCGAGTGCGGCGACGTTGCCCCACACCTGCCACGGGACGGTCTCGTTGGCGCGTTCCTGGATCTGTGCCAGGACTGCCTTCTTGTCGTCGTCGGTGGTTGCGACGCCCAACTTGTCCAGTAGAGCGTCCATTTCGGCGTCGGAGTAGCCGGTCGCGTTGTTACGGCCGCCGGACTTGATGCCCGTGTACAGACGCTCGTAGGGATCGGCCTCGGCAAGGCTCAATGCTGCGGTGCTCATGTCGTAGTCGTGATCGGCGTACATCCGCTTGACCAGATCACCTGCACCGGTGACGTATTCGATCTGAGCGTCGAATCCGACTGCGTTGAGCATCGCCTGGATGGCCAGAGCGGTCGCCTGCGCGGACGGTTCCTGGATGGAGAGGAACGTGATCTTTCCGTCGTAGCCGTCGGCCTTGGCCTGATCGAGCAGTTCCTTCGCCTTGGCGGGGTCGACGCCGATCGGTGCGACGTCGTTGTGCCAACGCGAGGTGTCCTGGAAGATCTCCTGGCCGGGCAGTCCCTTGCCGTTGTTGACGCGGGTGTTGAGCGTCTCCGGATCGACGGCCAGCGCCATCGCCTGGCGGACACGAACATCCGAGCCCGGGCGGCCCGGGGCCATGTTCACGTTCGCGATGTAGCCGAGCGACGGGATGTCGACGAAGCCGGGGTAGCCCGACTCGATCAGATCCAGGATCGGGGTGAGCGTACGCATGTACGCGGCATCGATGCCGCCGGTCTCGAGGGCTTCGGCGGTGGGCTGAGCGCCGACGATGCTGATCAGCTTGAGCTTGTCGATGTTCGGTGCGCCGTCGTAGTAGTCGGGGCGAGCAGCCAACAGAAGTTCCTCGTTGGGAGCGAACTTCTCGAGAGTGAAGGCGCCGGCACCGATCGGGGTGAACTGGTCAGCCTGCTGGGCGCTCGGGGCGACGATCATGCCGGGTCCGGTGGCGAGCATCGACTGGATGCCCGTCCACGGATCAACGAGGTTGAAGACAACCGTCGTCGCGTCCGGGGTGTCGATCGAGGCAACCTTGGAAGCCCAGAGGCTCGACTGAGGTCCCTTGTTGGTGACGTAGCGGTTGATGCTGTCCGCCACTGCTTTGGAATCGAAAGCTGTTCCGTCGCTGAACTTCACACCGTCGCGCAACTTCAGCGTCCAGGTCTTGCTGTCCGAACTCGCTTCGAGCGACTGGGCGAGCTTGGGCTCGAACTTCTGCC
Organism: Rhodococcus sp. GB-02; assembly: GCF_053470465.1. Taxonomy (NCBI): domain Bacteria; kingdom Bacillati; phylum Actinomycetota; class Actinomycetes; order Mycobacteriales; family Nocardiaceae; genus Rhodococcus; species Rhodococcus sp. GB-02. Next base: position 402,293 of record NZ_JBPUKE010000001.1, on the reverse strand, counting down.
CGATGGGGTCGTAACGCATGAGCACGTCGTAGATGGCGCTGAGCTCGCTGCCACCGGTAGCGCCGGCAACCTGAGCCTTCGCGGGATCGAGAGTCGTGACCGCCGAGTAGCCGCTGAACGTCAGCGTGCCGCCCTTGGTGGGAGTGCCGGGGTCGGCCTGCTCGTTGACCATGCCGATCTTCAGCGAGGAACCGGAATCAGCGGATTCGCCGCCGCCATTGCTCGAGCCATTGTCGGCGCACGACGTCAGGAACATACTTGCGGTGATCGCCAGCGCAGCCGCAGCCAATCTGCGACTTCCGCGGCGGGAACTACGACTCATTCGAATGCCTCCAAGGCGGGGTAAGACCATGACGTGATGTGGAACACGAAACAGTCTGTGATGGGAGGCACAGAAAATCGGATCGAGTCTCGCTCAGTGGAATCGGTTAAGTTGCAGGCCTCAACGGTCGGGTAAACCGACCCTGGCCAGCAAATACCCTCGCCGAGATCAGACCAGGCGGTCTAGTCCAGATCTAGTCTCGATCCAGCGTCGCTTCCTCGAGATCGAGCTCTCGAAGTACCTTTCGGAGAACCTCGTCGTCGATCCGGCCGGCATCGCGCTCGGCGATGAAGACACCTCGCTCGGCATCGATCATCTCGAGGCGCAGCGAGCGGAAGGCATTCGACGGGCTCTCCCCCAGATCCTCGTCGCTGCGCCCCAGTCGCTCCCACGCCGAGTTCGCGCGGTGGGTGTTCCAGCTTCGCAAGATGTCTGCGGCACGATTCCGGACCTGAGGAACGTCGTCGGCGTCGGCTCCGACCAACTCGTCCAGCCGCGCCGCAGCGGCCCGCGCAGCCTTGTCCTGTGCTGCCGCCTCAGCGCGTGCGTCGGACTGCGCTTCGTTGCCCTGCACGCCGAGGACACGGATGACCCACGGCAGCGTCAGGCCGTGCAGCAGTAGCGTGCCGACCACAACGACAAATGTCAGGAAGAGAATCAGCGAACGGCCGGGGAAGTCCTCCCCACTGTTGACCGTCAACGGAATCGCGAAGGCAGCCGCCAGTGACACGACCCCTCGCATACCGGCCCACGACACGACGAACACCGCCCGAGCCGAAATCTCCGGTTCCCTCGCCCTGATGCGGGGAGACAGCCAACGCGGTACATACGTGAACGGGAACACCCAGGCGATCCGCACCACTACGACAGTCACGAGAACGGCAACCGACGCCCAGACGACGATCGAGGTGCTGTACCCCTGCAATCCGTTGACAACGCTGGGCAATTGGAGCCCGATCAACAGGAAGACGAACGACTCCAGGATCAGGTCGACGGCCTTCCACACTGCCGTGTCCTGCAAGCGCGTCGCATAACTCGCGCGGGTGGAGCGCTGGCCGAGGAACAATCCGGCCACGACGACGGCGATGACGCCCGACGCGTGGACCTCTTCTGCAGCCAGATAGGTGAAGAACGGCACCACCAATCCGATTCCACTCTCCATCACCGGATCCTGGAGTTTGCCGCGAACCTTCGAGATGACAAAGCCCACCGCAAGTCCGATCACCGTTCCACCAACCGCTGCGACGAGGAAGGTCTCGAAGCCGCCGATCAGCGTCGCACCAGTACCCACGGCGGCGGCGAGAGCAACCTTGTACGCCGTCAGAGCGGTGGCGTCGTTGAGCAGGCTCTCCCCGCCCAGCAGGGTCATGATTCGGCGCGGCAGACCGAGCTTGCGTCCGATTGCGCTCGCGGACACCGCGTCCGGCGGCGCCACGATGGCGCCGAGAACCAGTGCCGCTGCAATCGAGAACTCCGGCACGATCAGGTAGGCGACAAAGCCCACCGCTGCCGTCGTCGCCAGGGGCAGCCCCACTGCGAGAAATCCGATCGGACGCAGATTGGAACGCAGTGCCAGATATGAACTGTCCAGTGCTGCCGAGTACAGAAGTGGAGGCAACACGACGAACAGTACGAGGTCGGGATCGAGTTCCAATTCCGGAACACCCGGTATCTGACAGGCGATCAAACCGACCAGGACAAGGATCAGCGGCGAAGACAATCCGAACCTTCGCGCGACCGCCGCCACCAGCAACGCCGCTACTACAACCCCCAGTAATATGCCGTTCACCCTGGCAGCATGCAGTATGGAAGGCGATGAAGAAAATCCTGAAGCGAGCAGCAGCTCGCACACAGCAGCCCGCGCCCGCTCCGACAGGTTGCGAGGAACTAACCAATGTGCCCGACACGGACCCGGCGGCGCTGACACCCGGCGTCTGCCAGGAGTGCGCCGCGTTGGGCGAGGATAACTGGTCTCACCTGCGCATGTGCCTGTCCTGCGGCCACGTCGGATGCTGCGATTCCAGCCCTCATCAACACGCCACCAACCACTACCGCGACACCGGGCACCCGGTCATGCGCTCACACGAGCCCGGCGAATCCTGGCGCTGGTGCTACGTCCACGACCTGATGGACTGACGGCGCGCGACTCCCAGTGCACTGCGCATAGTGCCCACCTGCCACGGCGCACAGCCCTCGGCGTTGCGCACATTGCTCAATCCACTGGGTAGCTATTGCCCAATCTGTATGCCGATGATGGACTTTGACGCAGAATCTGCACAACAGATCAACAGGTGCGGATGGACTTTGCCGCACCGAACGGTTCGGCCTCAGGAAGTCCTGCCAAACATCACAACCACATCGTCGGCCCCACGATCTGGGGTCCAGGCGGTGCGGTGATCGATGTCCACTACTGAAGGCAGGACCGGCCGTGAACAGCCCCAGCATCAACCAGAACGCTCCCGAGTCACTGGCGGAGATCGAGAAGCGCGTTCTGTGGTTGTCGACCGCGATGATCCATCACGCCAACCGTGTTCGGCCGAACCCCAGCGGGCTCAAGGTCGGCGGCCATCAGGCCTCCTGCGCGTCGATGGTCTCGATCATGACGTCGCTGTGGTTCGGCCAACTTCGTTCCGGCGACCGGGTTTCCGTCAAGCCGCATGCGGCGCCGGTGCTCCACGGCATCAACTATCTGCTCGGTGAACTCGACGAGTCCTACTTGACGACTCTGCGCGAATTCGGGGGCCTCCAGAGCTACCCGAGTCGATCGAAAGATCCTGATCCGGTGGATTACTCGACCGGTTCGGTGGGCATCGGCGCGACGGCTCCCATCTGGGGCGCCATCGCACGCCGATACGTCGACGCCTCCCTCGGCGGCGCCGGAACCGGGCGTCAGTACTCCCTTGTCGGTGACGCCGAACTCGACGAGGGCGCTGTGTGGGAAGCAGTTCTCGATCATTCGGTTGCCGAACTGGGTGAGATCGTGTGGATCGTCGACCTCAACCGGCAATCACTCGACCGGGTGGTCCCGAACATCGCGGCAACCCGCCTGGAGCGCATGTTCTCAGGCGCCGGCTGGCAGGTCATCACCGTGAAGTTCGGCGCACTGCTGGAATCACTGTTCGCCCGGCCCGGCGGCACCGCGTTGCGCGAACGAATCCTGGACATGCCGAATCCGGAGTACCAGCGTCTGCTGCGATGCACGGCTGACGAGGTGCGTCTGAGACTGCCTGGCGACGCGGCGGACGCCGACGCGATCACGTCGCTGATCAACGACCTCGACGACGCCACGGTGCTCGAGGCCATCCGCAATCTCGGTGGCCACGACCTCGACGCTCTGCGAGAGGCGTACGCGCAGATCGACGACACCCGTCCCACCGTGATCATCGCGTACACGATCAAGGGCCGGGGCCTGCCGACGCAGGGTCATCCGCAGAACCATTCGTCGCTGCTCACCATCGAGCAGTACAAGCACCTGGCGGCGGAACTCGGTATGGATCCGTCGAAGCCCTGGGAACGGTTCGAGACCGACAGCCCGGCGGGCCGCATCTGCGCCGAAACCGCTGGGCGCCTGGCTCGCCCGAAGGTGGAGCATCTGGTGCCTCCGGCGGTTCCGAAAGATATCGGCCGCACTCCCTCCGGCACATCCACCACTCAGGCAGCTCTCGGTCGGGCGCTGCTCGACCTCAGCCGCGAAGCGCCGGACGCCGCGAAACGTGTTGTCACACTGAGCCCGGACGTCAGTTCCACCACGAACCTGGCAGGCTGGCTGAACAAGGTCGGGGTGTGGTCCCCCAACGAGCGGCACAACTGGTTTGCCGACGACGCCGAAACGATCATGCACTGGCGTGAGAAGCCCACCGGTCAGCACATGGAACTCGGCATCGCCGAGACCAACCTAGTCGGGCTGATGGGCGAACTCGGAGCGACCTGGAGTCGTTGGGGCCAGCCACTCTTCCCCATCGGCGTGATGTACGACCCCTTCATCGAGCGGGCTCTCGAACCGTGGTCGTACGGCATCTACGCCGGTGGACAGTCGATCATGGTCGGCACTCCGTCGGGCGTCACCTTGGCTGCCGAAGGTGGTGCGCACCAGTCGATCAAGACCCCGTCCATCGGTCTGGAACAGCCGGGGTGCGTCAGTTTCGAACCGGCGTTTGCCGTCGACGTGGAGTGGACGCTCCTCGACAGCATCGGACGCCTGGGCCGCCCCGACGGGAGCTCGTCGTATCTGCGTCTGTCGACTCGTCCGGTCGATCAGGCCCTGGCCGCGGTACCGACCGATCCGGCTGCGCGAGAACGCCGTCGACGTCAGGTGGTCGCCGGGGCTTACACGCTGCGGCACAATCCTGATCCTGCCGTCACTCTGGTCGGTATGGGTGCCACCGTCACCGAAACACTGGTCGCCGCAGAAAGACTCGGCGAACAAGGTGTTTCCGCGGACGTCGTGTGCGTGACCAGTCCGGGCTTGCTCTTCGAAGCACTCCAGTCTCGGCGCGGCCTCGCGGACTGCCCGTCGTGGATCCTGGATCAGGTCTTTCCGAGCAGCCGTTCCGCGCCGATGGTGACCGTTCTCGACGGACACCCGCACACCCTCGCGTTCCTGACGGGAATCAACAACGTCCCGGGCGCTGCGCTCGGAGTGAGCCGGTTCGGTCAGGTCGGTTCGCTCGAGGACGTCTACCGGTACCACGGCCTCGACTCCGACAGCATCGTCCGCGCCGCCCTCGATCTCACTTCTTGATCAATCACACTCTCTGATGCCGAGAAGCGTCCCCCGTGGGGAACGCTTCTCGGGTCTGGTCAGTTCTTCAGGTGTCTAGTTCTTCCAGGCCTTGTCGAAGAACATGATTCCGTCGAGGCTCTGCTGAATGCCGTGGACGTTCTGTCCCCACACACCGAGCCAGGGAGTGTTGCCGTAAACCTGCCACGGCACAACCTCATTGGCGCGCTCCTGAATCTTGGCGAGCACCTCGATCTTCGCGTCGTTCGACGTCGCTACACCCAACTGGTCGAGCAACGAATCGATCTCGGGGTCGGAGAAGCTCGTGGCGTTGTTTCGTCCACCCGACTTGAGATTCGAGTACAGACGCTCGAACGGATCGGCTTCCGCGAGGTTGGCCGAACCTGTTGCCATGTCGAAGTCGCGGTCGGCGTACAAACGCTTGACGACGTCGGCAACCGAATTGACGTACTCGATCTGGAAGTCGAATCCGACGGCGTTGGCCATCGACTGCAGTGCCAGAGCCATCGCCTGCGCCGAATTCTCTTGGAGCGTCAGGTACGTGATCTTGCCGTCGAAACCGTCGGCCTTGGCCTCGTCGAGAAGCTGCTTCGCCTTGGCGGTGTCGACGCCGATCGGAGCTACGTCGTTGTGCCAGCGAGAGGTGTCCTGGAAGACGACCTGCCCGGGGAGGCCTTTACCTTCGTTGAGCCGGTTGTCGAGAGCGACGGGATCGGTTGCGAGCGCCAATGCCTGACGTACCCGCACGTCGGCACCGGGACGACCGGGAGCCGTGTTGACGAGCGAGAGGTACGACAGCGACGGAATGTCGACGAAGCCCGGGTAGCCGGAGTCGATCAGATCCAACACGTTCGGAAGCGAACGCATGTACGCGACGTCGGTGCCGCCGCTTTCGAGCGATTCGGTGGTGGACTGCGAACCGACGATGCTGATCAACCGCAGCTTGTCCACGTTCGGGGCACCGTCGAAGTAGTCTTCCCGAGCGTCGAGGATCAATTCCTCGTTGGGAGCGAACTTCTCGAGGGTGAACGCACCGGCGCCGATCGGGGTGAACTGATCGCCCTGCTGGGCGCTCGGCGCGACGATCATGCCGGGGCCGGTGGAGAGCAGTGACTCGATACCGGTCCAGGGGTCGACGAGATTGAAGACGACCGTCGATGGATCCGGAGTGTCGACCGACGCGACCTTCGATGCGTACAGACTCGACTGCGGTCCCTTGTTGGTGACGTAGCGATTGAGGCTCGCCGAGACGGCCGCCGAATCCACCGGAGTGCCGTCACTGAACTTCACACCGTCGCGCAGCTCGAGAGTCCACGTCTTGAAGTCCGAACTCGGCTCCATCGACTCTGCGAGCTTCGGAACAAATTCCTTGGACGCCGGGTCGTATCGCAAGAGCGTGTCGTAGATGGCGCCCAACTCCGAACCGGCGACCGAACCGGCGATCTGCGTCTTCGCGGGATCGAGATTCGTGACGGCGGAGTACCCGCTGAACGTGAGCGTGCCACCCTTGACCGCGTCACCCTCGCCGGATTGCTCGTTGACCGGGCCGATGGACAACCCTGAACCGGAATCCGGTGCGTCGCCGCTTCCACCCCCGTTCCCGCTGTCAGCGCACGACGAGACGAACAGGCCGGCGGAGACAGCCAGCGCGACGGCGGCAACCTTGCGGTGACCGCGCCGAGAACTGCGACTCATTCAAAACCTCCAGGTCAGAAACTGTGATGTGAAGCATTGTCGAGACAGTTTGTGACTTAAGGCACAGGTATTAGTCGTAGGTCCCGCTCAGTGGAATGAAGCGCGACGATTGGTCAGTTTTCGAGCGACATTCGCAGGTCAGACCCTTAGCGAAGGACAGGAATTCGTTCTGATTCAGGCGCCTTTCAACGGATGAATCGCCGGGGCGCCGTCGAGGAGCGGACCGGCAGCGGCCAGCGCAGCCTGCAAATGCGGGGACTGCATGTGAGCGTCCAACTCCTCCTGCCCGCGCCAAGTTTCGATCGTGACGAACGTGCCGGGCGCAGCCGCTGACTCGAACAACTCGTACGACACGCAGCCGTCCTCGGACCGACTCGCCTCCGCGAGAGTTGTCAGAGCCGATCGGACGTCGTCCTCGGAACCGGACTTTGCCGGGATGGTTGCAACTACACGAAGCTCGCTCATCGGATACCTTTCGCAGAGGGGAAGTCAGCTAGAGACACACGCCACAAACGTACACACGAAAAGGGCAACCAATGGGGCTACTGAAGGACGTCACCGGCTGGCGACGCGGAACGAAGTTGCAGCGTCGACTGCGCGATCTCACCGGCACGCTGGTGGTGATCACCGGTGCGGGCAGCGGCATCGGGCGTGAAACGGCCCTCGCCTTCGCGGCCCAGGGAGCTATCGTCGTCGTCTCCGACATCAACCTCGAAAGCGCGCAGGACACTGCGGCGCTCATCAACACACCCACTCAGGCCAGCGGAGCCGAAGCGGTGTTCGGTGGCGGTTCCCACGCCTACCAGGTCGACGTGTCCGACGAACAGGCAGTGATCCGGTTCGCAGAGATCGTCGCGGCACATCACGGCGTGCCGGACATCGTCGTCAACAACGCCGGAATCGGGTTCTCCGGAACGTTCGCCGACACCGAGCAACGCCAGTTCGAGCACGTCATGGACATCAACTTCTGGGGAGTTGTCTACGGCTGCCGCGCCTTCACCCCGATGATGATCGACCGAGGAACCGGCGGGCACGTCGTCAATCTGTCCTCGGCCGCCGCGTACACGCCTCAGAAGGCCCTCACCGCGTATTCGACCAGCAAGGCAGCGGTATTCATGCTGTCGGATTGCCTACGGGCAGAACTGCTTCCACACGGCATCGGCGTCAGCACCATCTGCCCCGGCCTCGTGCACACGAACATCCTCAAGACCACCGAGTTCGCCGGGACCACCGCCGAGGAGCAGCTCGAGAACCAGACCAAGGTCGACAACTTCTACCGGAAGCGAAACTTCACGCCCGATCGAGTGGCCAGCGCCATCGTGAAAGCAGTTCGCACGAACAAAGCCGTCGTACCCGTCACCGTCGAAGCCAAGCTCGGGCGCACAATCAGCCGGTTGTCGCCCGGATCGATGCGCGTCGGAGCTCGGTTCGAGATCTAGGTCAGCTGCCGAAGCTCAGACTGCCCGTGAAACCCTGCAGCACATCGGCTTCCGAACGGGGAAGAACCTCGTAGGTGCTGGCGTACTGGCCACTGAAACCGGTGACGGTGATCGGGCGTCCTACCTCGACGGCGTCGACGTCGATTCCGGTCTGGGTGTTGACGAAGATGACGGTGTTTCCTTCGACACCCGAGACCAGGATCTTGTGACCGTAGGGAAGGTCGTCGACGACGGGTCCGCTCACGATTCCGGACACCGTCACGAGACGACCCTCGCTGCCCTCACCGATTGCATTGAGGGGCAGTCGCGCCGGGCTGATCTGGGAGGTCGTGCCGATTACCTCGACGGCAGTCGGGCGGACGACAAGCAGGCCCTCCTGGTCCGCGAGGACGCCGATGACCCGAACCTGATCGCCGAGAGTAATCCCGGAGTTGTTCGGATCGCTGATGTAGATGCCTGAATTGCCACTCTGGAGACCAAAGCCCTTGTCGTAGAAGCTGGATTCGAACACTCCGGACGGCGTAGTCGCGGTTCCCACGACGGTGACCGTCGTTCCGATGGCCTGCGCACGGGCTGACGCAATGGAGTCCGCGGACACCTCACCAACGGCTGCCGCCGGCTCCGCCGTTGCCGCAGTACCGACAAACATCGTGGCTGCCGCCACCACGGCCAGGGCCGTCACACCCCGACGTAGAACCGGACTCGCAAGAACGCTGTCTCGAAACATATTTGAGGACTCCCCTGTGATTTCGTGGCCGCGCAGGTCCTCCTGATGGAGTGCCGCCTTCGCCCACCCTGAGGCACAGGTTATTACAGGTCGGACGCCGCAGCGGTGGTGACATTCCGTCACCACCGCTGCGCCTGGGCATCCGAATTTCTAGGAACCGGAGCTTCCGGACGAACCGCTCGAGCCGCTGGATCCTGTTCCGCCACCGAGATCGTCGAGAGGATCGCTACCGGTGAGCCCGCCCGGGTACAGGTAGGCGTCGGAGATCGTGCTGAGCGAGGTTCCGGAAGTGGCCGGTACCTTTGCGCGCCAGTTGACGATCGGATTCAGTACTCCGAACGGTCCGCAGCCACTGGCGGTGGGCAGCGCGAAGCCGGTGGCCTCGTTCCCGACCGGGCTCACTTTCAGCGCATTGTCCGGGAGCACCGTGTAGGTCGGGACCACCGACGGGTCAGGCGAGAGACGGAGATTCACCGGCGCCGCCGCGGAACCCAGGTAGCAGTTGTCACCGAGGAACGCGTTGTTGATCTTCATCCGCACCGGGATGCTCAGATCCATGTCGGTGATGATGCCGTTGAGCGTCGGCGCAGCCGTTGCCTCCACCTCGGCCGTTACTGCGGCCAGGCCGAAGAGATTGCCGAACGGAAAATCGATTCCCAGAACGCCGCCGGGAACCGTCAGCGGCTTGGAGTAGACACCGTTGTGTCCGTCGTCCCGCGGGAGAAGAACGGTGGACTCACCTTCACCGGAGCCGGCCTCGGCGGCAATGATCATGTCGCCTTTTCCGATCGGAAGGTTGAAGCCGTTGTTGTCGAAGGTTCCGCTCTGAACCACTACCGACACACAGGATTCGGCAGTAGCCGGACACACTGCGGCGCCCGGTACCGAATTGTCCACCGGGTCCTGAGCCGAGGCCATCGGCGCTGCAAAAGCCAGCACTGCACCTGCGGTACCTGCAATAACGGCCACGCGCGTGCCGAGACGTCTGATGCCGTTCTTGTGAGATGTCTGCACTGATTTCTCCCTGCCTTTTATGTGATGGGGGACGAAACTCGCAGTTATTGCTTGTGTTTCGACCGCCGCCGACAAGGTCTTGCGGTGTGCTCCTACTCACAAGTAACAACTGAACAGATGTATATCACAGGACTTCGACTTAAAAACAGGGCAAAAGGGAGTTTCCTTAAAACGGACAAACTAAGCGGTACGGTGTGTAACACTCACGGGTGATGAACACGAACAGACTGGTCCTCTGCGTCGCGGCAACGGGCCTACTCCTCAGCGGCTGCAGCAACCAATCCGACCGCGATGCAGCAGAATCCACATCTGCTGCCACCAGCACCACGGTGGCGGCGACGTCGAGTTCAGCTGCCCCCGAGTCCCTGTCGGCGCTGGCGACCAGCCCACCCGCCGCAACTCCGGAAGCCGCGCCGAGCGTGGTCGAATCGACGCCTCCACCGGTGTCACTACCGGTAGCGCCACCGGCAAACTCAGTGCCACAGCCAAACGCACCGATCGACGCCCGGTCACCGGAAGAGATCGTCGCGAACGCGGGTGAGAAGGGACAGCGGTACATCGCCGCTCTGCGCCTGGCCGGGATCCCTCCCGCCGGAATGGATTCCGCAGAAATTCTTTACGCCGACGGCACGTGCAAGGCTCTTGCCGACGGCATGCCTCGGTCCGAGGTGCTGGCGGAGTTCGACTCCGTGGGCGAGGTGTACTCACAGATCACGCCGATGTCCTCGCAGCGAATCGCCGAGATCTACGTCGACACCGCGCAGCAGACATACTGCTGACGAGCGATGTGATCAGGCCTTGCCGGCCAACCAGCCGTGCAGCCAGGATGTCGCCGAATTGCCCGCGCCGTCAACGACGTAACGCGTGTAGTCGGTGTGGACTTGCGAGCCGTAGAAGTCGACCAACTGATCGACGCGCCGCGAATTCGCGCCCGGATCGAGCTGAGCGATCAGTGCGGGGAGCCCGCCGGCTGTCACCAGATCATTGACGATCACGGCGGCCTCGTCGCGCAGCGCGAGCGCACTGGCGGGAGTGGGATCGGACGCCTGAGCCATGAATCCGGCCAGACGCATCACAAAATCGTCCTTGGGCGTCGAGCAGTACAGGTCACCGACCGCGCACAGCGTCACCGTTTTGCCTGACAGCCAACCGAATCCACCGATGCGCGGGCCACTGGCACCGTTACCGCCGACAGCGGGGCCGATCAGGACGTCGGACTCGGAACGACGGGGATCGGACAGCAAGCCGACGCCCTCCACCCGAGTCGGGGGAACAACGCCGATGCCCGTTCCGATCTCGGCGGCGAGATCGCCTGCCGCGTCGGCACCCTGGCTGTATCCGACGATGGCGAAGCGAGTGTCACCGCACGAGGCTGCCATGGCGCCGATCATGCCGCGGGCATTGTCGACGGCCTGCTGCTTCGACTTGGCGTAGACGTTGGATTCCCAGGGGAACGCCGTCGCCGAGTAGGTGACGTAATCGGTGCGCACGGAGCCCGGAAGCCCGTTGGTCACCGGGGCGAGCATGCCGGCGCCGGGCCTGGTGCCCGAGGGCTCCCACGTTCCCGGGATGGCCACGACGTACAGGCTGGGGCAGGGATCAGCCGACGCCACGGGAGCACTGACAACCGGTACCACTACTGCCGCAGCTAGTGCCGACAACACCGCAACGAGACGCCTCGCACGCATGAAACTCCCCTGATTTACCTTCAGCAACCCATACACCACTATCGATGCTCAGGAATCATACTGTCTGGGCGTTGTGTCTGTCCGATGCACGATCGATGAATGTTTGTTACAGATCGTGCGAATTACTTGCAGAAACACAGCCGCACCCCACCGAATGCGGTGGGGTGCGGCTGTGCAAGAGCCTCTAGCGCTGCGGAGCCGCTGTCGGGTGGATCGGTGACGGAAGGGCCGTGACACCCTCGAGGTAGGTGTCCACAGCAGCTGCTGCGGAACGTCCCTCGGCGATGGCCCAGACGATCAGGGACTGACCGCGGCCCATGTCGCCGGCCACGAACACACCGTCGACGTTGGTGTTCCACTTCGACGTGCGGGCGACGTTGCCACGCTCGTTCAAGTCGACACCGAGATCGGTGAGCAGACCCGGCTTCTCGGGACCGACGAAGCCCATGGCCAGGAGCACGAGATCGGCTTCGAGCTCGAAGTCCGAGCCCTCGACCTTCTCGAAGCGACCCGACTTCATCTCGACCTCGTGAGCCTTGAGACCGGTGACCTTGCCGTTTTCACCGACGAAGTTCTCGGTGTTGACGGAGAACAGACGCTCGCCGCCTTCCTCGTGAGCGGAAGCCACGCGGAACATGAGCGGGTACGTCGGCCACGGAGTCTGCTCCGCGCGAGTCTCCGGCGGACGCGGCATGATCTCGAACTGGTGGACACTGGCCGCGCCCTGACGGTGCGAGGTGCCGAGGCAGTCCGCACCGGTGTCGCCGCCGCCGATGATGACAACCTTCTTGCCCTCAGCGGTGATGGTGGGAGCGTCGAGGTCACCCAACTGCACGCGGTTGGCGATCGGCAGGAACTCCATCGCCTGATGGATGCCGTCCAGTTCGCGACCCGGGATCGGCAGATCGCGAGCTGCGGTGGCGCCGCCGGCCAGAACCACTGCATCGAACTGCTCGCGCAGCTCGTCCGCGGTGATGTCCACGCCGACATTGACGTTGGTCTTGAAGACGGTGCCTTCGGCTTCCATCTGCTCGAGACGGCGGTCGATGTGCCGCTTCTCCATCTTGAACTCGGGGATGCCGTAGCGCAGCAGGCCGCCGATGCGGTCTGCCCGCTCGAAGACCGTCACTGCGTGACCGGCACGGGTCAGCTGCTGCGCTGCAGCCAGACCGGCCGGACCACTGCCGACAACTGCGACCTTCTTGTTGGTGGCGTGCGCGGCGCGAACCGGCTTGACCCACCCTTCGTCGAAGGCCTTGTCGATGATCTCGACCTCGACCTGCTTGATGGTGACCGGATCCTGGTTGATGCCCAGGACACAGGACGCCTCACAGGGTGCGGGGCACAGACGACCGGTGAACTCCGGGAAGTTGTTGGTCGCGTGCAGACGCTCGATGGCGTCGTGCCAGTGGTCCTTGTAGACCAGGTCGTTCCACTCGGGAATCAAGTTTCCGAGAGGGCAACCGTTGTGGCAGAAAGGAATTCCGCAGTCCATGCAACGGCTGGCCTGAGTCTTGAGGGTTTCGTTCGGGAACTCCTCGTAGACCTCTTTCCAGTCGAGCAGGCGCAACGGCACCGGCCGGCGAACCGGAAGTTCGCGCGACGTGTGCTTCAGGAAGCCGCTTGGATCACCCACGAGCTGCCTCCATAACTGCCTCGTCCACGTTCTTGCCATCCTTCTCTGCGGCCGCGATGGCCAAAAGAACCTTCTTGTAGTCGCGGGGCATCACCTTTGCGAAGTGACCCACCTGCTGCGACCAGTCGCCGAGGATGCGCGTGGCAACCTCGGAGCCGGTTTCGTCGCGATGACGTTCGATGACGCTCTTCAACCAGGTGAAGTCGTCGCCCGAAAGATCCTCGAGGTCCACCAGTTCGGTGTTGAGGTTCTTCTCGAATGCCTTGTCGGGGTTGTAGATGTACGCGACGCCACCGGACATGCCGGCGCCGAAGTTACGTCCGGTGGCTCCGAGGATGACCACCTTTCCACCCGTCATGTACTCGCAACCATGATCGCCCACACCCTCGACGACGGCAGTGGCGCCGGAGTTACGGACTGCGAAACGTTCGCCGACGACACCGCGAAGCAGAGCCTCGCCGCTGGTGGCGCCGAACAGGATGACGTTGCCACCGATGATGTTGTCCTCGGCGACAAAGCCTTCCGCTGCATCGAGCGGCGGGCGTACGACGATGCGTCCACCCGAGAGGCCCTTGCCGACGAAGTCGTTGGCGTCGCCGTGCAGGCGCAGGGTCATACCGCTGGGCACGAAAGCACCGAAGCTGTTACCGGCGGAACCGGTGAACGTGATGTCGATGGTGCCCTCGGGCAAGCCCTCTCCACCGAACGCCTTGGTGACCTCGTGGCCGAGCATGGTGCCGACCGTGCGGTTGACGTTGGTGATCGCGGACTCGAAGGAGACCGCCTCACCCTTGTCGAGTGCGTTGCGGGCCGAGACGATCAACTGCTGATCGAGCGCCTTGTCGAGACCGTGATCCTGCGTGCCGGTGCAGTGGACGTCCTGGTCCATGAACGCGGACTCGACCTGGGTGAGGATCGGCGACAGATCGAGATTGCCTGCCTTGCTTCCCTTCCAGTGATCGAGAGCGCGCGTGGTGTCCAGCATGTCGACCTGACCGACGGCTTCGAGCAGCGTGCGGAAACCGAGTTCCGCGAGAAGCTCGCGAACCTCTTCGGCGATGAACATGAAGAAGTTCTCGACGAATTCCGGCTTGCCACTGAAACGCTGACGCAGCAACGGGTTCTGCGTCGCGACACCGACGGGGCAGGTGTCGAGATGGCAGACGCGCATCATGATGCAGCCCGAGACCACCAGCGGTGCGGTGGCGAAACCGAACTCCTCGCCGCCGAGCAGGGCAGCAACGACGACGTCGCGACCCGTCTTGAGCTGGCCGTCGACCTGCACGACGATGCGGTCACGGAGACCGTTGAGCAGCAACGTCTGCTGGGTCTCGGCGAGGCCGAGCTCCCACGGTGCGCCCGCGTGCTTGACGGAGGTCAGCGGGGTGGCACCGGTGCCACCGTCGTGACCGGAGATCAGAACGACGTCGGCATGTGCCTTGGAGACACCGGCCGCGACGGTTCCGACGCCGACCTCGGAGACCAGCTTCACGTGGATGCGGGCCTGCGGGTTGGCGTTCTTCAGGTCGTGGATCAGCTGAGCGAGATCCTCGATCGAGTAGATGTCGTGGTGCGGCGGCGGCGAAATCAGGCCGACGCCAGGCGTGGAGTGCCGAACCTCGGCCACCCACGGGTACACCTTGTGAGCCGGAAGCTGGCCGCCCTCACCGGGCTTGGCTCCCTGCGCCATCTTGATCTGGATGTCGGTGCAGTTGCTCAGGTAGTGCGAGGTGACACCGAAGCGTCCCGACGCGACCTGCTTGATGGCGCTGCGACGCAGATCGCCGTTCTCGTCCGGCGTGAAGCGCGACGGATGTTCGCCGCCCTCACCGGAATTGGAGCGGGCGCCCAGACGGTTCATCGCGATGGCGAGAGTCTCGTGAGCCTCGGCGGAGATGGAGCCGTAGCTCATCGCACCCGTCGAGAAACGCTTGACGATCTCGCTGGCCGGCTCGACCTCGTCGATCGAGATCGACGGCCGCTTGCCGATGTTGAAGTCGAACAGACCACGCAGAGCGGCAAGGCGCTCCGACTGGTCGTTGACCAGGGTCGTGTACTCCTTGAACACCTCGTACTGACCTGTGCGAGTTGCGTGCTGGAGCTTGAAGACCGTGTCCGGGTTGAACAGGTGGTACTCGCCTTCACGACGCCACTGGTACTCGCCGCCGACCTCGAGCTCGCGGTGAGCGCGCTCTTCGGGGCGATCGAGGTACGCGATGCGGTGACGTGCTTCGACGTCGGCTGCGATCTGGTCGAGGCCGATGCCACCGAGCTGCGACTGCAGACCGGTGAAGTACTCGTCCGTCAGCTCCTGCGAGAGGCCGATGACCTGGAACAGCTGAGCACCGGTGTACGACGCGAGCGTCGAGATGCCCATCTTGGACATCACCTTCAGGACACCCTTGCCGGCTGCCTTGATGTAGTTCGCGATGCCCTTCTCGAGGGTCAGACCCTCGAGCTCACCGTTCTGCAGGAACTCGTCGATGGTCTCGAAAGCCATGTACGGGTTGACCGCTGCGGCACCGAAGCCGATGAGGAGCGCCATGTGGTGCACCTCGCGGGCGTCGCCGGCTTCGACGATGAGACCGACCTTGGTGCGCGACTTCTCACGAACCAGGTGGTGGTGCACGGCTGAGGTGAGGAGCAGCGACGGGATCGGCGCGTAATCCTCGGTGGACTCGCGGTCCGAGAGCACGACGATGCGTGCGCCACCCTCGATTGCCTGCGAGACCTGGTACTTGATGCCCTCGAGCGCACGACGGATACCGTCGCCGCCTTCCTTGACTGGGTACAGGCCGCGGATCACGACGCTGCGGAAGCCCGGGAATTCGCCGTCGTCGTTGACGTGAACGAGCTTCGACAGGTCGTCGTTGTGCAGGATCGGCTGCGGGAGCGCAATCTGCTTGCAGGAGTCCGCATTCGGGTGCAGCAGGTCACCCTCGGGGCCGATGGTCGCGCCGAGGCTGGTGACAACCTCTTCACGAATCGCGTCGAGAGGCGGGTTGGTGACCTGAGCGAAGAGCTGCGAGAAGTAGTCGAACAGCATCCGGGGACGTGACGAGAGCACGGCGATCGGAGTGTCGGTACCCATCGAGCCCAGTGCCTCGGCACCGGAGAGTGCCATCGGCTTGACCAGCAGGTTGACCTCTTCGCTGGTGAAACCGAAGAGCTGCTGACGCAGAACGACGCGCTCGTGCGACATGTACGTGTACGGGCGGTCCGGCAGGTCGTCCATGTGGATCAGACCTTCGTCGATCCACTGCTGGTACGGGTGCTCGGCAGCGAGTTCGGACTTGAGTTCGTCGTCGCTGATGACCCGGCCCTGCGCGGTGTCCACGAGGAACATGCGGCCGGGCTGGAGGCGGACCTTGCGGACCACGGTGGACGGATCGATCGGCAGAACGCCGACCTCCGACGCCATGACGACGAGGCCGTCTTCGGTGATCCACAGACGCGACGGACGCAGACCGTTGCGGTCCAGCACGGCGCCGATGACGGTGCCGTCGGTGAAGCACACCGACGCCGGTCCGTCCCAGGGCTCCATGAGAGCCGAGTGGTACTCGTAGAACGCCCGACGAGCGGGGTCCATGCTCTCGTGCTTCTCCCAGGCTTCCGGGATCATCATGAGAACTGCGTGCGGCAGGCTGCGGCCGGCGAGGTGCAGCATCTCGAGCACCTCGTCGAAACGAGCGGTGTCGCTGGCGCCCTGGGTGCAGATCGGGAAGATCTTGTCCAGGTTCTCGCGGCCACCGAAGACGTCGCTGTCGATGAGGGACTCGCGAGCGCGCATCCAGTTCTCGTTGCCGGTGACGGTGTTGATCTCACCGTTGTGAGCGACCCGGCGGAACGGGTGCGCCAGCGGCCACGACGGGAACGTGTTGGTGGAGAAGCGCGAGTGGACCAGGCCAAGTGCGCTCTCGACACGATCGTCCTGCAGATCGAGGTAGAAACCCTTGAGCTGCGGGGTGGTGAGCATGCCCTTGTAGACGAACGTCTGGCCGGACAGGCTGGGAAAGTACACGGTCTCGCTACCCGGGCCACCCTTGCCGGCGCCTTCGGAGCCGAGTTCGTGCTCGGTGCGCTTACGCACCACGTATGCACGACGCTCGAGATCCATGCCGGTGTACTTGTCACCCTCGGAGCCGATGAAGATCTGACGGAACGTCGGCATCGCGTCGCGCGCCAATGCGCCAAGCGAGGAGTCGTCGGTTCCGACCTCGCGCCAGCCGAGAACCTTCAGGCCCTCTTCGACGACGATCTTCTCGACTGCAGCAGCAGCCTCGTGTGCATCGGCGTCGCCCTGCGGGAGGAATGCGATACCGGTTGCGTACGCGCCTTCGGCGGGCAGCGCGAAGTCCACGACAGCTCGGAAGAACTTGTCGGGAACCTGCAGCAGAATGCCCGCACCGTCACCCGTGTTGGGTTCTGATCCGGCAGCGCCGCGATGCTCGAGGTTGACCAGAGCGGTGATCGCCTTTTCGACGATGTCCCTGCTGCGGCGACCATGCATGTCGACAACAAATGCGACTCCACAGGAGTCGTGCTCATTGGACGGGTGATAGAGGCCCTGGGGGCCTGGAAGTTGCTTCATACCCAGCCTTCGTATGCCATAAAGATGCACCGACGACCAGCAGCGCTGATGGCCATCAACTTGCAATGCAAGTCCTTCAAAGCACCGACACGACGATGTGTTCGGTACCACCGAAGTAGCCGCCCTGCGCAGACGCGATGGTGTGCGTTCTGGCACCCGGCGACGTGAGTCTTCGGTCGGTTGAAACTTTTGTGAGTCAACCGTGTAACGAAAACGATAATTCAGAACCCCGGCACGGGCGCAACTAAGGTAGCCCTATAATTGCTCTGAACTGCGGCGATGCAGGGAGCCAGAAGGCCCCTCGACAGATTTCGGAGCTGCGTCTGTGCAGAGAAGTTCCGATTCACAGGATACCGAATCCGCAGGAAACAGGCGCGATGGGCGATGAATGCAACAACTGGCCGCAGCGATAAGAATCAGCTGCGGCCAGTGCGCCTCGAACTGTAACAAAAGTTGATCGATCAACCAAGGTCTAGGCCTGAATTGTTTGCTCGCAGAATGCCATCGCTGTAATTTCCGTAGGCTCACCCTTGAGAAGACGGGTGGCGAAGAGCAAATGACAACAGCAGTAGTGGTGGGCAGTGGCCCCAACGGCCTCGCAGCGGCGATCGAACTCGCCCGCGCAGGAATCGACGTCCATGTCATCGAGGGTGCGGACAAGATCGGCGGCGGCACCCGCAGCAGCGAATACATAGTCGACGGACTCGTCCACGACGATTGCTCCGCCTTCCATCCCACGGCCTTGGCGTCTCCCTACTTCAAGGCACTCGACCGCGAATTCGGGCTCGCCAAGCACGGCCTGACGTGGCTGTGGCCCGAGATCGATCTGGTCCACCCACTCGACGACGGCACCGCCGGGGTTCTGTGGCGCGATATCAACCGGACCGCTGAGGGATTGGGTGTCGACGGTAAGAGGTGGCTCGACGTCTTCGAATACCTCTCCGAGAACTTCGACGAGTTGGTGCAGGACGTCTTCCAGCCGATCGTGCACGTTCCGAAGCACCCGCTGATGCTCGCCCGTTTCGGGACGGGCGCTCTGCTTCCCGCGACGGGTTTCGCTCGGATGTTCAAGACCCCACAAGCCCGGGCACTGTTCGGTGGCGTCGCGGCGCACATGTTCGGGACGCTGACCCTTCCACTCTCCAGTGCTGTCGGCTCGATGCTCACTGCTGGAGCCCATGCTCACGGTTGGCCTGTGGCGCAAGGTGGTTCAGGATCAATTGCGGAGGCGCTCGCCTCGATCCTGCGCAGCCTCGGTGGCACCATCGAAACCGGAAACTGGGTTACCAACCACTCCCAGATCGCCGACTACGACATCGTGATGCTCGACATCGCTCCCGATGCGGCCGGTCGTCTGCTCGACGGTCGGCAGCCCGACCGCATTGCCCGGGCCTACCGCAAATTCCGCTACGGCACCGCCGCGTACAAGGTCGACTACGCCGTGCGTGGTGATTCCGACGGAAGCGTCGTGCCGTGGACGAATCCGCACGCCCGCAAGGCCGGCACCCTGCATCTGTCCGGGACGATTTCGCAAACTGCTGCCGCCGAACGTCAGACCGTGCGGGGTCAGATGCCGGACAAGCCTTTCATTCTGTTGGGCCAGCAATTCTTGGCCGACCCCTCCCGATCTGTGGGAGACATCCATCCCGTGTGGGCGTATGCGCATGTGCCGCACGGCTATCCGGGTGACGCGACCGACGCGATCACGCGTCAGATCGAGCGGTTTGCGCCGGGATTCCGGGACCGGATCGTGGGCATCCACGTGCGCAATGTGCCGCAGATGCAGGCGTACAACCCCAACTACGTGGGCGGCGACATCTCCGCGGGGGCGAACACTGCGCGGCAGATCATCGCGCGCCCCCGATTCGGGCTCGACCCCTATGCCACTGGGGTTGAGGGCGTCTACCTCTGCTCGTCCGCGACGCCCCCGGGCGGCGGGGTCCACGGGATGGGTGGGTTCAATGCTGCGCGGGCGGCGCTGAAGTCTCGGGGTTGAGCGTCCCCGATGGGGACGACATTTCGGACATACGTGAACCAATCGTCGCTATCCAAGGAAAACGGAGAACTTCTGTCGGACACGCCCGAAACACAAATACGGGCCGTAACTCAAGTGCGCCTGGGTTCCGGCCGCGCCTCTGAACAAGAGGTTGAACTGACCCTGTTTGCGCGCTGGCTGCGTCGCTTCAGATCGAGCCCGGCGTAGCGACCGCTGGCGAGAAACTACTGGCATTGGCCCACATCGACGAATTGGAAACTCGCGATGCCATCGACATCAAGGTTTGTACGGAGCGAACTCCTGATCCCCGATGCGCTTCCCAGGTTCTCAGCTCGGTTCAACCCTGCCGTGTCTGCCGCCGAGTAATGGCTTCGCCGCGGTCCAGATGGATACGAAATTTCGCACCTTCACAATGATCGAATCGGATCAAGAAGTTTGAGCCGCCCTCCGTCACCATGGCCACTCGAATATTCAGGTGGAGGATGACCGCTCACCAACCGTGTCTGTCCATCTCTGCACACCACCTGTGCGCTGACATGCGAACCGATCTGCAATCAACGGCGTTCGATCCCTTCAATCTCGTCGGAAACCCGGACGCCCGCAGCGATTCGACGTTGATTGTCGACGCGGGTTTTCGACACACCCCACCTGCGCAATCGCCACGGCTGACCAGATGCCGAATATCGATCGAATGTCGGACTAAGGGATCCACCGGGAAACCGTGGTCCTTCCCCGCGAACCTTATTAATGGTCTCGGCGTGGGTACCCGATGCGCATCGATTCGGAAGAGCGGGCCGCTGCGATTCACGCCGAGAATGCACGACGCGAGCGTGACCGCTAAGTCGACACGGCAGACTTGGTAGGCCAAGTCCGAGCTCTACACGATCCTAGGTGGTCGGAACTTGAATGGATTGTCGTCCGATCGGGGGGCTGGTTGACGTCATGTCGGTGCGGAAGGCCACAATTGGTCCCGTGACTGAGAAGCAGAATATCGTTGTGCTTGATTCCAACATCCTGTGCAATACGCCCTTTCTTCAAGCTGAGGCCCTCCAATCTTTCTCGGACCACGCCGTCGAGCGTCGAATCAAGGTTGTAGTTCCCGAAGTCGTCGTAATGGAGACGGTCAACGTAGTTCGAAGGACTTGGGAGGAGGAGTTGGGCAAAGTTTCAGGATTCCGCATCAATGCCTGCGGTATCGCAAACGAGCTCGAGGCGGTCACTTCCGCAGTGAGCGCGAAGATCGCGAGTTACGAGAACGATCTTCGGTTACGTTTGAGCACGCTTGGATTTGATATTGTCCCGGTCCCGGATGTGCCCCATATTGAGATTGCACGTCGCGCATCTGAATCGGTAGCACCGTACCTTCCGAAATCTTCCAAGGAAAATTATCGAGACACTCTGATTTGGCTGACTGTGTTAGATGTCGCAGAAAGCAACCCGGACGATGTCGTGTGGTTCCTGAGTGAAAACCATAAAGACTTCGGCCACAAAGCTACGCAATCGAGCAGAAACGACCGTTTCACGGTAGGGCTCCTCCAGGAACTCACCGAGCGTGGGCTCACAGGGAGAGTCCGTTACTCTACCGATCTTTTCGCACTTGAGCAGCATTTTGCTAGCGAGTGGGAGCCGATCGATTCCGCTGAGCTTGCAGCGCGGAGCGAAATGCTCAGCATGTCAATTCTCTCAGAGTCGCTGAGTCGCACGTTGGTCGGTTTCCCCCTGGACCCCGACCAGACAGGGATGTCCGACAGCGTAATTCGTGCTCACATTATCGGTGCCGCAGCTCAACTCGACGGCTGGTCATTTCACGAAGCAGCTGGCCGTGGCGAGAAAAGGTGGACTGCCAAATTCATCGTTCCGATCGAAGTCGATATTTCTACCATCGAGTCAGCGACCACGAATGAGTTCACGAAGACGCTCAATATCTCGGGGGTTGTGACCGTAGAGGCGGATGGGACACCCACAGCTCTGTCAATCGTGTCTGCTATCGCTCTGCCTGGTGACGAAGCTCAAGAACGAGCAGAGCGAAGGACCGCCCGTGCTGAACGTCGTCTCAATGAATCAGCCGTCGTTTCTGGGTTGGGTAAGAGTTTCACCATTAATCCTGATCTTGTTTCTGGGCTGGGTAAGAGTTTCACCATTAATCCTGATCTTGTTTCTGGGCTGGGCAAGAGTTTCACCATTAATCCTGATCTTGTTTCTGGGCTGGGCAAAAGCGTCACCATTAATCCTGATCTTGTTTCTGGGCTGGGCAAAAGCGTCACCATTAATCCTGATCTTGTTTCTGGGCTGGGCAAAAGCGTCACCATCGATCCGAGCATGGTCTCTGGGCTGGGCAAAAGCGTCACCATCGATCCGAGCATGGTCTCTGGGCTGGGCAAAAGCGTCACCATCGATCCGAGCATGGTCTCTGGGCTGGGCAAAAGCGTCACCATCGATCCGAGCATGGTCACGGGACTCGGCAAGCGTGTCATCCCCGATGCCAGGACAGAGTCTCCCTCTCAGTCTTCGAACCTAGAGAGCG
Organism: Rhodococcus sp. GB-02; assembly: GCF_053470465.1. Lineage (NCBI taxonomy): Bacteria > Bacillati > Actinomycetota > Actinomycetes > Mycobacteriales > Nocardiaceae > Rhodococcus > Rhodococcus sp. GB-02. The sequence continues at coordinate 379,920 of NZ_JBPUKE010000001.1, read as the reverse complement.
ACCAAGCGGACGAATCGTGATCGACCCACGATCGAAAACGAACGAATGAGAGACGACCCGAAGTACCGCAAAACTATGCCGTTCCGGACAATCTCGATGTCGTTGTTGGCGCCGTCCCGGAGCACAAACTCGGGCTTGGGTCCGTTCACGGCGAAGATCAGGATCACCAGGGAGCGCACGGGCGAATGGTGGGCGAAGTTGTCTCTGAGGCTGAGTCGGCGTTTTTTCGTGGCTGAGAAACGATCGAAGGAGAGACGACACCCAGCAGTGCATAACTATGCAGAATGAGTCGCTTCCCTATTCTGTACGAATGGCACTACATGATCGCCGCGAGCGGTGGCTCGCGAATGCCCGCTCCGTTCACATGACGACGGATGGACTGCTGACAGGCGGCGGCCTACCTGTGGACAGGGACGCAGTCATCCACATGTCCAGCATCGTTGGAACTCTGCAAGGGGTTTTCGGAGACCAGGTTGAAGCACTGGACGGCGACACACCCGAAGGAGAGCTAGCTGTAGCAGTTGCGCCGCTCGAGGCTGCGCTCCGCAAATTTGATGCTCTCGGAAATCCCGAACTCCCGAAGTCCAATGGCGAACTGCGAGATGTACTAGGCGAGTTGCGCGATGCAGCGGAATTGGTAGCGGTAACATTGGATACCGATCCAGCCTTACGAGTTCAGTCGGTCGACGAGGTGATCGACGAGTTCGCTGAAAGCTATCGGGTAGCTCTGCTTCTCACGCTGACCGCGTGTCACTCACTGTCGACCAGGGTGGTTGGGTGGCGCGACTCCAAAGACGACGGCAAGGCCCCCGGTGACCATCTGTCCGTGTCAACGATGAAGCTCGTCGACACGAATGCCGCTGGCACAGTTCCTATGTCGATGCTATCTAGCTTGATGACTGCTCCCCCTTCCATCATGACTCCAGGTAATGAAGCCGCCATGTTTGCGGAGATGTTCAGCGGCGGCACTCCTCCGCCGCTGTATCGCATGGCATATGGCCAGTGGTTCGGCACTGTGGCCGCGCTGTGGGAGGACGTGTATCGGGAGCGATTAGCAACTGCTCATGGAGTCGATAACGATGGCGAACCGTGGCGCAAGAACGATGTGCAGTCGGAGTTCTTCTACGAGTTGTGTCAGATCCGGCACGACTTCGCCCACAAGGACGGACTGTGCGATGAAAGTGCTGGGAATAAGGTTCTGAACTGGGGAATCGCTGGGAAGCCTCTAGCGCCGACCCCCCGCCAGATGTTGTCGCTGATTGATTCCTTCCCGGCCAGTGAACTACGCAAGACCCCGGTGCGGGTTCCTCGGACCAGCGAACGCTTGCCGTACAACTTTCCGTCCGAGTGGGTTGCGAAGGTCAAGGACCGCGTCGTTGCGATCGAAAAGACCAAACGCCTTCGGCCCGAGATATTGAAACGAGTCATCGACACATGGTTGGCGAGCACTGGTGGAACGTGATCACATCCGGGAACGGGACTAGGAGCGGCTACCAGCGCGCCGATGCTGATGCAAGGAAGATGACTCCTCCATCGATCGACTCGTTCGAAGATCCTGAATGAATGTCCACCAATCGTGGAGGGCGCGGGGCCTCCGCGTCCCTAGCTCAGGAATCGGCCGGTAGTAGTCACGTTCGTTCGGCCCGAATGGGACGGGAATACTCTCTCGAAATGTGCTGTGGTCGTATGGATTTCTCCCGCTAGCTCGGTGGCGGACGAAGAAGATTGGAGACCCGTCGAACTCATCACCTGATGGTTCGATGTGCTCGATCCAATCCCAGGGAATGTGACCGCACTTCAAAACAGCTGGGGCTGGATCGTTGGTTTCGGTTAGCGTCCGACGGCCACCGTCGTAGTAGCTCGCAATTGCTGTTTCGATGACTACTACACCGCTGTGAACAATCTCGATTAGTTCCGGTCCGGTGAAGGCATGACCCCGCCAAGTCATTGCGTTGCTACCGTCGTATCCACGCTGGTAGCGCGCAACATTCATCACGATGACTTTGCTATTTATGCCTTGGGTGCGAATCGGTCCGAGTATCTTCCATGCGTCGTTTTCGAGTTCGCGCGCGCGCTCGCGCTGCTGTCGAAAGGACAAGCGCCGACCTAGCGCGAAGATAGCGAGCGTAACGGCGAGCGAGGTTATTGCTACGACGAGGGATAGAAGTCCCATCCAGGTAAAAGAAGCAGGCACGGAGCGAGGGTATCCGCAAGCGCCTAGTGGTTGCTCGGCCCGGCGTGAATTACGACCACCGGACCGCTCGGTCACACGATAGGTGGTCTAAAACGATCGAATGACAGACGACCTACAGGCTGCGTTGCCTGGCGGTGGGTCCTGCTTGCCGATCTTGCAGGAGTGATCATCCCGGACTCGTCCGAGTCACGCGAATCAGGACACGCCCCGAATCACACACACCAATGCCGCGACAACGGTGGTTGTTGAAACCCTGGCGTAGCCCAAAAAGTCGCCCACAAGGCACAGTGTTGCAGAACTCACCGACAGGCGACGTTTCGGGACAAATGCAATGGGACGGGTTTTTGCAAAACTCCTCTGGCTGGTCGCTTTGTCTGATCATCGCCGTCCGTTTCATGTCCGAGAAACGAACTTGCTCTCAACAGGTCAACGCATCACTACTGGTGAGATGATGCGTGGCCGTGGAGGCGTGGGTGGGCAGCAAGGCATTGGGATTCACTGTGGAGCAGGAGAACCTGATCTGGGATCTCCACCGCCGCGGAGAATCACTAGGAGAAATCGAGCGGATCCTCGGAGTAACGATGCCCCGAATTCGTCGTTTCCTACGTGAGTCCGGCGGTATCCGACCGGTCCCACGAGCACGAAGACGCGGCCACATCACCGCCGGCGAACGAGAAGAGGTCTCGCGAGGAATCGCCGCCGGCGACAGCGCTCGGACCATCGCCGAGAAACTGGGAAGATCCCCGTCCACGATTGCACGCGAGATTGCCCGCAACGGTGGCCGTGTTGCCTACCGGGCGGTCGAGGCGGATGCAGCGGCGTACGTCCGCGCGCGCCGGCCTAAATTACCGACGCTGTCTATGCGGCCGATTCTGCGGGAAACCGTCACCGCGAAGCTTCACGAGCAGTGGTCGCCTCAGCAGATCTCAGTCTGGCTCCGACGCGAGCACCCGGACGATCCGCAGATGTGGGTCTCGCACGAGACGATCTACCGTTGCCTCTACATACCGTCACGGAAAGTATTCGACAGCACTGCATTTCACGAACTCCGCACCGATCGGCCGATTCGTCGACCGAGGGGAAAGAAACGCTCCCACGGTCGTGGGCGGATACGAAATATGGTCTCCATCGATCTTCGAGGAGCTGCGGCAAACGATCGTAGCGAGCCCGGCCATTTGGAAGGCGATCTCGTGTTCGGCATCCGGCCGTCAGCGGTGGCGACATTGGTGGATCGGCAATCACGCGTTACCCGTGTGGTGGCATTGCCGGACGGCTACCGAGCTGAGACGGTCGCGGACGCGCTAATCACCTGCCTGGGCTCGCTACCTGCCCATCTGCGTAGGTCGCTGACCTGGGACCGAGGAAGGGAAATGGCCGAGCACGAGCGCATCACCGCAGCTCTCGACATGCCCGTCTACTTCTGCGCTCCGCATCATCCGTGGCAACGCGGGACGAACGAAAATACGAATGGGCTGCTGCGTCAGTATCTGCGCAAGAACGCTGACCTGCGCACTTTCAACCAAGATGGACTGGATGCGATCGCAGCCAAGCTCAACGATCGACCTCGTCGAGTGCTTGACTGGGAGAGTCCACGGCGAAAAGAAGAGCAGGTGCTCGGCGCCATCTAAAGCAAATAGCAAACTGGAGAATCTGGCGCCTGCCCAGTCAGAGCTTGTTGTCGTTGCTGCCCGCCCAAATCGGGCTATCGGTTACCTTCGCTGCCCGCCCAAATCGGGCTATCGACTACCTTCCGAAACCTCGGCGACCCGCCGATTGAAGAAATTTTGAGCATCAACCAGTTCCAAATTCTCACAGCAACCTCCGCATAGTGTTCCACCGTCAACACTAACCGACCGGCGTGACTCTTTCGGGTATCACCGTAATGTTGGCGATGCGTTGACCTGTTGAGACCAAGAACGATTGATAAATGTTTCGGGTTCTCCGCCGAGCACAATGACAATCGCGAGTGCGAGTGCGGCGAGCAAAGCGCCTAGCTGAATACGAGCTGCCCGGAGGCTAAAAGTCGGTCATGATCAGGTTTTTCCTTCCAGAGGTCCCGGTCTGGAGCCTCGCCGGGTTGCCTCCCGGTGGGGCTCCATTAGCTTTCGCGTATGTCCGCATCTACGGATATACGTAAATACGAAGGGTCAGCGTCGAGCGAGAACGTCACGTTTCACCCGGTTACTGAGAGTTTCGTCGGCCAACCGACGTTCAACCAAGACGACAAGAATCTCCTGGGCAGTCACCCGGGCAACTCCCAAGTCTCTGGCTGTTGGGAACGACGAAGCACTTCGTGCCGAACCACCCCGCCATGGCGGGAATGTCCGTTATCTTCCTCGATAGTGGTTGCAATCTCCTGGCTGCTTGGCATCCCGCGCACGGATGCTGTCACCACGAAAGGGAGCACATCTGTGAATGGACTCGAAACGCCTACTCGTTTGTCCCGGACCACCGCGGCCCTCGGTGTCGGCGCGCTCGCTGCCGCGATCACCTTCGGCAGTGCAGTTGGTACTGCATCAGCCGATAGTCCAGTCGTCGACTTCGGCAGTATCTCGTTCTCGGTGACCAACGGTCCCGACAACACCATCTACGACATCAACGCCGTCATCAATCTCCCACCCGGCACACTGCCGCCAGGGATGATGAACCCTCAGATCACTGCGCCCGCCGCGGCCACTCAACCAGTCGGCAACCCGTTTGGGGGCACCGCATTGGACTTCGTTCTGAGCTTCATTCAGGCTGCGGCCAGATAGCCGACAACAAAAAACGAGGCCACCAACTCTTGTGAGTTCGTGGCCTCGTCTTGTGGTGGGCGAAGGGGGACTTGAACCCCCACGTCCCGAAGGACACTGGCACCTGAAGCCAGCGCGTCTGCCATTCCGCCACTCGCCCGAGCAACGCCGAAACATTATCACGACAAACTTTGAAAGTTCTATTCGTGCAGATCAGGGCACGAATCGATGAACACCGAGCACCCGAAAGCCCAGAACCGATACCATGCTGAAACAGCGGCCAGGTACTGCCGAAGCGACATTTGACAGTACCGTGGAACCTGTACAGCAGTTTGGACGACACGCGACAAGGCGGTGCCGGCGCTACTTGCCGAGCATTTTGCCGTCGTAGATGCGAGGCGAGAGGAGGGCCCGATGGGCATCGTGCAGCGATTCGAACGAAAGCTCCAAGGAGCTGTCGGCGACGCATTCGCGCGGGTCTTCGGTGGTGGTGTTGTGCCGCAGGAAGTAGAGGCGGCGCTCCAGCAGGAGGCACGTGACCGCGTCGAGCACCTCGGCGGCGGAATTCTTCTCGCCCCCAACAACTACGTGATCACCATCAACAACTCCGATCACGAAGAATTGGCAGCAGACCGCGAACTGACGACCAAAGCTTTCAGCCGACACCTGCAGGATTTCATCCGCGATCAGGGTTGGCAGACGTACGGCGACATCTCGGTCACTTTCGAGCCTTCGCCTACGCTCCACACCGGTCAGTTCCGCACCCGCGGAACCGTCGACCCGGATGGTGACGCCGAGCAGGCATCGCCGCCGTCGCATGTTCCGCAGGTTTCGTCGCGGCCTCCACAACGGCCGCCTCAGCGACCCGCACCGATTGTTCCCCCTGTTTCCAATCCAGTCCCGTCACAACCAGGAGCCGGCCCCATGACGCAGAACTCAGGCTACGAACCAAGCCGCGAACCGGCGGGTCGCCAGCCCGAACCGCAGCAGCCGGCACGGAACGGGTACTCCCACGACGACGGCGGCTACGCCGCTCCACAGGGCCAGGAAGCGCCGTACCAGAACGGTTACGACCGCGGCGACGGTTACCGCACGGGCGACGACCAGCAGGGCTACAACCAGCAGCAGGGTGGCTACGACCAGCAGGCGTACCCGAACCAGCAGCAGCCGTACGAGCAGGCCGGTTACGACCAGCAGGGCTATGACCAGCAGGGCGGCGGCTACGACCAGCAGGGTTACCAGCAGCAGCCGTACGACCAGCAGGGCTACGGCCAGCAGGCGTACCAGGGTGGGTACGACCAACAGGGCTACCAGCAGGGCGGCGGTTACGACCAGCAGGGCTACCAGCAGCAGCCGTACAACGGCCAGTCCTACGATCAGCCGGGCTACGACCAGCAGAGCTACCAGCAGGGCGGCTACGACCAGCAGGCGTACACACAGCAGCCGTACGAGCAGGCCGGCTACGAGCAGGGCGGCAACTTCGAGCAGACCCAGGCCTACCCGCAGCAGGGCTACGCCCAGCCGCAGGGCGGTTACGCACCGACGGCCCAGAGCCTGACGGCAACCCTGCAGCTCGAGGACGGCAGCGGACGCCACTTCCAGCTTCGCGACGGCAGCAATGTCATCGGCCGCGGCCAGGAAGCTCAGTTCCGCCTCCCGGACACCGGCGTCTCACGTCGCCACATCGACATCCGTTGGGACGGCCGCACCGCGATGCTGTCCGATCTGGGATCCACGAACGGCACCACCGTCAACGGAGCACCGGTGCAGGACTGGCAGCTGGCGGACGGCGACATTATTCGCGCAGGTCACTCGGAGATTCTGGTTCGCATTCTCTGAGCTGAGAAACGGACGCCAGGATTTTTCCGATAACAATCGAACATTCGGCGGTCCGTCGGCGCGCCGCCGTCACGCGGCTGTCAGTATCGTGATCTTCGGGGCCCAGAGCCCCCTATGATGCTGCCAGTCGACAATGCTCGAACCCCGCTGCGGCGGGGCTCGAGCCATAGAAGGAGGTGGACAGCCGTGCAGGGCCTGATTCTGCAACTCACACGGGCGGGCTTCCTGCTCCTACTGTGGCTGTTCGTCTGGGCAGTCCTCCGCACTCTCCGCTCCGACATCTATGCCGGCTCCGGGGTCAGGGTTCCGCCGCGGTACACCCGCGCCGGAAAGGTCCTGCCCTCGCTGGGCAAGGCGAAGGTGCCTCGGTACCTGGTGGTCACGCAGGGCGCCCTCGCCGGCACCCGCATCACCCTGGGTTCACAGCCGGTCATGATCGGTCGCGCCGACGATTCGACGCTCGTTCTCACCGACGATTACGCGTCGACGCGCCATGCACGGCTCTCGCAGCGCGGCGCCGACTGGTACGTCGAGGATCTCGGTTCGACCAACGGCACCTATCTGGACCGCGCCAAGGTCACCACTGCGGTGCGCGTCCCGCTGGGCACCCCGGTTCGCGTCGGCAAGACGGTAATCGAGCTACGCCCGTGACCCTTGTTCTCCGCTACGCGGCGCGCAGCGACCGCGGTCTCGTGCGCTCCAACAACGAAGATTCCGTGTACGCCGGTGCCCGTCTGCTGGCTTTGGCCGACGGTATGGGCGGCCACGCGGCCGGTGAGGTCGCGTCGCAGTTGATGATTGCCGCTCTGGCGCATCTCGACGACGACGAGCCCGGCGAGGATCTGCTCGGCAAGCTCGAGGCAGCCACCCGCGAGGGCAACGATTCCATCGCCGATCACGTCGAGGAAGAGCCCGAACTCGACGGCATGGGCACCACGCTCACCGCAATCCTCTTCTCCGGCAGCAAGCTCGGCCTCGTGCACATCGGCGACTCGCGCGCCTACCTGCTGCGCGACGACCACCTGACGCAGATCACCCGCGACGACACGTTCGTTCAGTCGCTGGTCGACGAGGGCAGGATCACCGCCGAACAGGCACACACGCACCCGCAGCGATCCCTGATCATGCGGGCGTTGACCGGCAACGAGATCGAGCCGACGCTCACCGTGCGCGAAGCCCGCGCCGGCGATCGTTACCTGCTCTGCTCCGACGGCCTCTCCGACGTGGTCAGCGACGAGACCATCGAGAACACGATGCGCGAAGGCTCGCAGGAGCAGTGCGCCGACCGTCTCATCGAATTGGCGCTGCGCAGCGGCGGTCCCGACAACGTCACCGTCGTCGTCGCCGATGTCATCGACCTCGACTACGGCCAGTCGCATCCCATCGTCGCGGGTGCCGCGTCGACGGAAGAGGAAGAGGACTCCCCTCCCCCCAACACCGCTGCCGGCCGCGCCGCTGCCATGCGTCCGCCGCGCGCGACGCCCAAGCGAGTTGTCTCCCAACCCGAACCGGAACCGAAGAAGAAGCGGAACCGGTTGTGGTGGGTGGTCCTCGCTGTGGTGCTGATCGCGCTGGTCGGCGTCGGCGCCGTGATCGGCCGCGCCGTCATCCGCAACAACTACTACGTCGGCGAAGACAACGGCCGCGTGACGGTGCTGCGCGGCATCCCCGGTTCGGTGCTCGGCTACTCGCTGCAAGACGCGGATCTGGTGGGTTGCGTCGGCGACGACGACGTCCTGACCCTCGTCTCCCCCGACGCGATTCCCAGCAACTGCAACATCCTCGAGGTGACGGATCTGCAGCCGTCGGCGCAGGAGCAGGTGCGCGCCGGGCTGCCGTCCGGCAAGCGTGAAGATGCGCAGAGCCAGATGATCCGTCTCATCGGCGGCGATCTGCTTCCTCGTTGTGAGCCGGTTCCGACAACGACGGCCGCGCCCACTCCCCCGCCGGCACCGGAGACCACGCCGCCCCCCGCACCGCCCGCGGAGCCTGCTGCGCCGACGACGGCGGCACCCACGACTACACCTACGCCGACCGAAGTGCCCGGTCAGACTTGCAGGACGGTCAACTGATGTCGTCCAACGCAGCTGCGGGGACGGCCTTTCCGAGTCCGCCTGGAGGTTTTGCCCCGGCGCCGGTCCAGTCGACCCGTCGAAACATGGAGCTGCTGCTCCTGGGCTTTGCCGTCATCATCACGACGGTCTCGCTTCTGCTCGTCGAGGCGAGCCAGGAACAGAAGATCACTCTCGATCTGGCCAAGTACGCGCTCGCGTACACGGGCTTGTTCCTGATCGCGCACTTGGCAATTCGGCGGTATGCGCCGTACGCCGATCCGCTGTTGCTGCCGATCGTCGCCCTGCTCAACGGCCTGGGGTTGGTGCTCATCCACCGACTCGACCTCGCCGACGAACAGACAGCGCTCTACAACGGCGTCGAGGCACCGTCACCGGATGCGAACCAGCAGGTCATGTGGACTGCACTGGCGATCACCGGTTTCGTGCTGCTGCTGGTGTTCTTGAAGGACTACCGCCTGATGGCGCGGTTCAGCTACACCCTCGGCCTCGCAGGTCTGGTGTTCTTGGCGATTCCCGCGATCCTGCCGGCGAAGTTCTCGAGCGTGAACGGCGCGAAGATCTGGATTCGTCTGCCCGGATTCAGCATTCAGCCAGGTGAGTTCGCAAAGATCCTGCTCATCATCTTCTTCGCGTCCGTGCTCGTCGCCAAGCGCGACCTGTTCACCTCGGCCGGTAAACACTTCCTGGGCATGGACTTTCCGCGTGCCCGCGATCTCGGTCCGATTCTGCTCGCCTGGATCGTCTCGGTAGGCGTTCTCGTCTTCGAAACCGACCTCGGTACGTCGCTGCTGCTCTTCAGCACCGTGCTGGTGATGCTCTACATCGCGACCGAGCGTGTGGGCTGGCTGGTGATCGGCGGCGGACTGCTGGCCATCGGATTCTTCTTCGCCTACAAGATGTTCGGACACGTACGCGTTCGCGTCGACACCTGGCTGGACCCGCTCGGCGACTACGCCAATACCGGCTATCAAATCTCGCAGTCACTGTTCGGCCTGGCCACCGGTGGTATCGCCGGAACAGGTCTGGGCAGTGGCCGACCCAACCAGGTGCCGTTCGCGAAGACGGACTTCATCATCGCGACCATCGGCGAAGAGCTCGGTCTGATCGGCCTGGCCGCTGTGCTGATGCTGTTCCTGCTTCTCATCGTGCGCGGCCTGCGTACGGCATTGGCAGTGCGCGACAGCTTCGGCAAACTGCTGGCCGCCGGTCTGTCGTTCACCATCGCGATCCAGATTTTTGTCGTCGTCGGCGGCGTCACCAAGCTGATCCCGCTGACGGGTCTGACAACACCGTTCATGTCGTACGGCGGCTCGTCGCTGCTCGCGAACTACCTACTGCTGGCCATCCTCGTCCGGATCTCGGACGCGGCTCGTGCGCCGGTAGTGACGAAGAAGAAAGGTCCGCCCCCAATCGCTGACGCCAATACCGAGATGATGCCGCGCGTATGAACACTCCACTGCGCCGCGTCGCGATGGCCGTCATGGTGATGGTCGTCGCGCTCCTCGCCAACGCCACGTACGTACAGGTCATCAAGGCTGACGACCTGCGAGCCGACCCGCGCAACTCGCGGGTGCTGCTCGACGAGTACTCACGCCAGCGAGGTCAGATCTCGGCGGCCGGACAGGTACTAGCGGCCTCCCAGGCCACCGACGACCGGTACAAGTACCTGCGCCAGTATCCGAATCCGTACCCGTACGCACCGGTCACGGGCTTCTACTCGATGCAGTACGGCAGCGCCGGCCTCGAGCGCACCGAGGATCCGATTCTCAACGGCTCGGACAACCGGTTGTTCAGTCAGCGCTTCTTCGATCTGGTCTCCGGACGCGATCCGCGCGGCGGCAACGTGGTCACGACGCTCAATCCGGCCATGCAGCAGGTGGCGTACGACCAGTTGACCAGCAAGGGTTACACCGGTTCCGTCGTCGCCATCGAGCCGAGCACCGGACGCATTCTGACGATGGTCAGCACGCCGAGCTACGACCCGAACCTGCTTGCCAGTCACGACGGCGCCGAAACCACGCAGGCGTGGGACGAGCTCAATGCCGATCCCAACGATCCGCTGGTCAACCGTGCGATCTCGCAGACCTACCCGCCCGGCTCGACGTTCAAGGTGCTCACCACGGCCGCAGCTCTTGGCAACGGTGCGACCCCGGACGACCAGCTGACCGCGGCTCCGCAGATCACGCTGCCCGGCACGAGCACGACCCTCGAGAACTACAACGGCAGCACGTGCGGCCCCAACCCGACGGCGTCGTTGCGTGAAGCGTTTGCGCGCTCGTGCAACACGGCTTTCGTCGAACTGGGCATCAAGGACGGCGCCGACGCCATCAAGGATGAAGCCAGCGCTTTCGGCATCGGACCCAACACTCCCGCGATCCCGCTCCCGGTTGCGGACAGCACCGTCGGCGACATCTCCGACGACGCGGCTCTCGGCCAGACCAGCATCGGCCAGCGCGACGTCGCGGTGACCCCGCTCGAGAATGCAGTGATCGCCGCTACCGTCGCAAACGGTGGTGTGCGGATGCAGCCCAACCTGATCTCCCAGTTGCAGGCACCCGATCTGACCGATCTCAGTACGCCGTCACCGGTGTCGATGGGTCAGGCGATCTCGCCGGCAGTGGCGGCAACGCTGACCGATCTGATGATCGGCTCGGAGAACTTCACCGGCGGCGACGGCAAGATCCCCGGGGTTCAGATCGCGTCCAAGACCGGTACCGCCGAGCACGGCGTGAACCCGCGGGAAACCCCGCCGCACGCCTGGTACATCGCTTTTGCACCGGCGCAGAATCCGACGGTCGCCGTGGCCGTCATAGTCGAGAACGGTGGTGACCGCGGACTTGCCGCTACCGGTGGCTCGGTTGCTGCGCCGATCGGTCGTGCAGTCATCGCAGCCGGAATCCAAGGGGGCTGAACCGTGGCGTTGAACAACGGCGCTTTGATCGCCGATCGTTACCGATTGATCCGTCTCATCGCCACTGGTGGGATGGGTCAGGTGTGGGAAGCCACCGACTCCCGGCTCAACCGTCGCGTCGCCGTCAAGGTACTCAAGTCCGAGTTCTCTTCCGATCCGGAGTTCTTGGAGCGCTTCCGCTTCGAGGCCCGCACCACCGCGCAGCTCAACCATCCCGGTATCGCCGGAATCTACGACTACGGCGAGACCCGCGACAGCTCGGGCGATTCCACGGCGTACCTGGTGATGGAACTCGTCAACGGCGAGCCGCTCAACGCCGTCCTGGCGCGCGTCGGTCGCCTCGCGGTTCCGCATGCCCTCGACATGCTCGAGCAGACCGGCCGCGCCCTGCAGGTCGCACACGACGCCGGTGTCGTGCACCGCGACGTGAAGCCGGGCAACATCCTCATCACGCCGACGGGCCAGGTGAAGATCACGGACTTCGGCATCGCCAAGGCCGTCGAGAACTCCCCTGTCACGCGTACGGGAATGGTGATGGGCACCGCCCAGTACATCGCGCCCGAGCAGGCTCTCGGTCAGGATGCGACCGCGGCGAGTGACGTGTACTCGTTGGGAATCGTCGGATACGAAGCACTTTCGGGTCGACGCCCGTTCACCGGTGACGGCGCGCTCACCGTCGCGATGAAGCACGTGCAGGAAACCCCGGCGCCGATGCCGGCCGACCTGCCGCCGAACATCCGCGAGCTCATCGACATCACGTTGACCAAGGATCCGGCCGGACGCTACGCCAGTGGCGGCGAGTTCGCCGACGCCGTTGCAGCCGTTCGGGCGGGTAGGCGTCCACCGCCGCCCGGTCTGCTCGCCACCGGTGCCGCCAGCGCGTCGCCGGCTACGGGTGCCACGCAGGTCATGCCGCCGACGTACGCGGGTCCGGCGACAGGCGCAGCTGCTGCGGACGACGCGGCGGTCGGCGGAATGACCAGTGGGCAGAAGGCCGTGGCATGGGCCGGCGGCGGATTGATCTTGTTGGCGTTGATCATCGGCGGAGTCTGGATCGCGACCGACGGTCCCAGCGACCCGACACCGCCCGTCGTCACGTCCACGACGTTGCCGACCACGACGACGACCAAGCCCACCACGACAACAACTCGGCCGACGACGACGACCACCGAGCCGACCACCACGACGACTCGGCCGACGACAACCACGACCGAGCCGACAACCACCACAACAACGCCGACCACGACAACAACCACTCCGACGACCACAACCACCACCACGACGACAACGACGACCACAACGACCACTGAGCCGTTGGCGGATCCCGGAGACGCTGAAGAACCGCTAGGACAAGACCAATGACGACACCCCGCAATCTCTCCTCCCGCTACGAGCTGGGTGAGATTCTCGGCTTCGGCGGAATGTCCGAGGTTCACCTGGCGCGCGACCTCCGACTCAGCCGCGACGTCGCGATCAAGGTGCTGCGTGCAGACCTCGCGCGCGATCCCACGTTTTACTTGCGGTTCCGTCGTGAGGCGCAGAACGCTGCCGCGCTGAACCATCCGGCGATCGTGGCCGTCTACGACACCGGTGAAGCCGAGACCGACGCCGGGCCGCTGCCGTACATCGTCATGGAGTACGTCGACGGCGACACGTTGCGTGACATCGTGCGCAGCACCGGGCCGATGTCTCCGCGCAAGGCGATGGAAGTGATCGCGGACGTCTGTGCCGCTTTGGACTTCAGCCACCGCAACGGCATCGTGCACCGCGACGTCAAGCCCGCCAACATCATGATCAACCGTGCCGGTGCCGTGAAGGTGATGGACTTCGGCATCGCCCGCGCGATCTCCGACGCGTCGAGCCCGATGACGCAGACGGCTGCCGTGATCGGCACCGCTCAGTACCTCTCGCCGGAACAGGCGCGAGGTGAGCAGGTGGACGCACGTTCGGACGTCTACTCGCTCGGTTGTGTGCTGTTCGAGATTCTGACGGGCGAGCCGCCGTTCAAGGGTGATTCACCGGTCGCCGTGGCGTACCAGCACGTTCGTGAAGATCCGCAGACGCCGTCGGAGATCAATCCCGACATTCCGCGCGAGCTGGATTCGATCATTCTCAAGGCGATGAGCAAGAACCCGGCCAACCGCTACCAGAGCGCCGGCGACATGCGCAGCGACTTGGTACGCGTCCTGGGCGGTCAGCGTCCGAGTGCGCCGATGGTGATGAACGACGAGGACCGCACCACCATCCTCGGCGCCGTCGGCTCCGACACCGGGAACTACCGCACTGCTCCTGATCCGGTCGAGCCGGTTCCTGCACGGACAACTCGCGCTGCCGAGCCGCCTGCCAAGAAGAAGGGCGGACGCTACGCCCTGATGGGCATCGCGGCGCTTCTGGTGATCGGACTGGTGACGTTCTTCCTCATTCGGGTGAACTCGCCGAAGGTCGAGATGGTGACCGTTCCGGGTGACCTCACCAACCAGCCCGCTGACGTCGCCGAGGCGACGCTGACCAACGCCGGATTCCAGGTGGAGCGTCAGCAGAAGACGGACAAGGTCATCGCCGCCGGAAACGTCATCACGACGCGTCCGGTTGCCGGGGTGCGCATCGAGAAGGGCAGCACCGTCACCATCGACGTGTCCACCGGACCCGAGCAGGTCGCGATCCCGCGCCTGACCGGCCTGAGCCAGGACGACGCCGAGAAGAAGCTCAACTCCGTTGGTCTCCGACTCGATCCGACAATCGGCAAGGCGGCGTCGACCATTGCCGAGGTCGACAAGATCGTCAATCAGGACCCGGCCGTCGGAGTGTCGGTTGTTCTCGATTCCGCGGTCTCGATCACCGTCGGCACCGGTCCGGAGCAGGTTCGTGTCCCGGATGTGACCGGTCAGCGTGAAGAGGTGGCGAGGCCCAACATCGAAGGTGCCGGGTTCGTCGTCCAGATCACGGAGATCGATTCGGGACTGCCGAAGGGACAGGTCGTTTCGACCGACCCGACCGGTGGCACGTCGGCCACCAAGGGTTCGACCGTGACGCTGCGAGTGTCCAACGGCAACCAGGTCGCGATGCCTGATCTGACCAACAAGACGGTGTCCGAGGCGTTGACCACGCTTCGCGCAGCCGGTTGGGCGGGAACCGCGTCGCAGCTGGTGCAGAACCAGAGCACGACGCTCACCCCGGAAATGGTGGGCAAGATCGTCTCGCAGACGCAGCCTCCGGGCTCGGAGATCTCCAAGGACGCGGTCATCACCGTCAGCGTCGGAGCGCTCGGAATCCCCGGCCGCTAGAGCGAGCGAATAAAAGTGCCTCCCGGAGATTTCCGGGAGGCACTTTTTTGTGGACAGGTGTCAGAGAATTGCGGGCAGGGCTCCACCGAGCGCCGACGCGACCTCGGCCTCGAGGGCTGCAACGAGTCCTTCCGGGGGCGCCTCACCGCAGACTGCGAGCCAGTTCGCGAGCATCCGGTGCCCACCCTGAGTGAGTACGGACTCGGGGTGGAACTGGACGCCGTGAATCGGCAGTTCGCGGTGACGCATCGCCATCACGACGCCGCTCTCGGTGTGTGCGGTCACCTCGAGTTCCTCGGGAATGGTGTCCTCGAGAACCGTCAGCGAGTGGTAGCGGGTAGCGGTGAACGGATCGGGCAGCCCGGCCAGGACGCCGACGTCCTTGTGGTGAACCAGACTCGTCTTGCCGTGAAGCAGTTCGGGAGCGCGGTCGACGGTTCCGCCGAAAGCCGCACCGATCGCCTGGTGTCCGAGGCAGACGCCGAGCAGCGGGGTCTTGGTGTCGGCGCAGACCTTCACCAGATCCATCGTCGCTCCCGCGCGCTGCGGAGTTCCGGGGCCAGGGCTCAGGAGAATGCCGTCGAACTGCGCTACTGCACCCTCGAGGTCTGCCGTCAGTTGTGGATCGTCGTTGCGCCAGACCACGGCTTCGGTTCCGAGCTGGCCGAGGTACTGCACCAGGTTGAACACAAAGCTGTCGTAGTTGTCGACGACGAGAATCCTCATGAGAGCAGGGTAAACGCCCGTGCTATCCGCCGGTATAGGCGGGGACCGTGATCTGCGACGGCGTCGCCTGCGTGTACCCGAGGCCGAAGCGGGTCGCGTACTGCTTGTAGATCCGAATGCCCGGTTCGGCAGCGAGTGCCGCCTCGAGGCGCGCAACATCGCCGATCGCGCTCATCACGTACGGCGGGCTGTATGTACGGCCGTGAAGAAGGAGGGTGTTTCCGATGCACCGCGGCGCCGACGTACTGATGATCCGTTGGTCCTGCATGCCCACCGCTTCGGCCCCGCCGGCCCACAGTGCGTTCAGGACGCTCTGGACGTCCTGCTGATGCACGACGAGGTCGTCCGGGGTGGCGTCGACCGGATACTTGCCGTCGGCGTTGCGCGGGGCGTCCGTCATGGTGACCACGACGCCGGGGCCGGTCATCTCCGTCAGTCCTGCATCTGCGGAGATGTTCTTGATGTCACCGAGAGCCGCTGCCACGCCGGCGTCGGACCGAGCGGCGTCTTCCTGCAGCGAATCGAGCTGAGCGGCAAGTTCGTCCCGGTCGGCCGAAACTTTTTCGGCATTGGCCTGGGCGCTGCGGACCAGATCGGAAAGCCTGGTGCTTTCGGTGACCTGGAGCTGATTTTCCTCGGCGGATCTCTGCGCCGTGGCGACCATCAGACCGGCTACCAGGCAGACGGCAAGTACACCGATGTGCCAAACAGTTCGTGAAGATTCACCCGAAGACACGTGGCTCCTCCCGGATTGTGCAGGTCGGCCGGTGACCAACTGGACACAGCTACGTTAGCGTGTAGGTAACACATGCAGGTCACACCGTAGAGCGAGGACGCCATGCCCAAGTCGAAGGTCCGTAAGAAGAACGACTACACAGTCAACCCAGCAAACCGCACTCCGGTGAAGGTGAAGATGGGTCCGTCGAGCACGTTGTACGTCTCCGTGATGCTCGGATTCATGCTTGTCGGCCTGGCGTGGCTGATTGTGTACTACTTGGCCGCGGATTCGATCACGTGGATGAACGACTTGGGAAACTATAACTTCCTCGTCGGCTTCGGTTTCATGGTTGTGGGCCTTGTAATGACCATGAGATGGCGCTGACCAGCGATTATCTGATTCGGCTCGGATCGTGACCGTCTCTCAATTACATGGGTGTCATTCATCCCCATTGTGGATAACTCCTGTGGACAACCTAGGAAGTTATCCACATGCTCGAGGATGAATTTCATCCACAGCCTCGTGACAACGCCACAGAGGTCGTCTCTTGGGCCACTCCGATGGGTGTTGTCTACGCGATGTTCGGCGGCGGAATTGCCCTCGCGATCGCCTCGATCCTCGCGCCCACGGAGCCTGCCGGACGCTTCCTGCTCGCCCTCGCGGTGATCGGGCTGTTCGTGATGGGCGGACTCGCCCTGCGTCAGCGTCCCCGCCTGGCGGTGATCGAAGACGCGGGAACCAAGTCGATCGCGGTGCAGCGATTGCGCGCCCGGCACACGTTCACCCGCGAACAGATCGACCGCGTGCGGCTTGTCCGCTACCCGCGTCTGGGTCGACGCGTCCCGATGCTCGAGATCGACATCGTCGACCGGCCCACCGACACGGAGAAGCTGTTGATCTTCGGACGCTGGGATCTCGGTACGTCGCCAGAGGACGTCCTCGACGTGCTCGCTGTCCACGGATTGGTGCCGCCCGAGAAGTAGGGTCGAGCGGTGAGTAGTCCAGAAGTTTCAGAGCGCGGTTCAGAGCGCGCGGAGCGCGGCCGCCTTCTCGACCTCGCCGCCGACTACGTCCTCGAGTTCGGTGTCTCCTCGGCAACGCTTCGGGGGCTCAGCCGCGCACTCGGCTCCAACAATCGCATGCTTCTGTACTACTTCGGAAGCAAGGCCGGACTGCTCCTCGAGGCACTGCGCCGCGCCGGGCTTCGCTTTCCCGGGATCACCCACCTCCTCGATCTGATCCGCGATTCCGAGATCCCCATCGCGGACCGCCTACACGACGCGTGGGGCATCCTCGCCGACCCCGAACTTGTTGCCTACCATCGACTCTTCTTCGAACTCTTCGGTGTGGCCGCATTCGACTCGGAGCAGTACCGCCCTCTCCTCGAGGGCGTTGCCAACGAATGGGCCGACGAAACTGCCCGCGCCATAGCCGAAACCGGCGTCGACGCCGAGCTTGCCGAAACTCTTGGACACGAGATCGTTGCCGCCTGGCGCGGTTTCCAGATGACGCTGATCGGTGGCGGCGACCGCGCAGTGGTCGACCGTGCCGCCCGGCATCTGACGGAATCGATTGTTGCCAACGTGCATTCTGCGGCGAGGCCGATTACATAGCGAGCGCCGCCAGGTCTGGTTGCACGATGTCGAGAGCCTGCTGCGGCACTGCCACGGCGTCACTCGACCATCCCCAGATCGAGTACAGCTCACGGCCGGGGTCGGTGTATCCGTCGCGGCCGTGCAGTACCCGGTAGTTGTCGATGCAGATCATCTCGCCGGCTTCGGCGCGGAACATCGGACCGCTGTCGCGCACGTGAATCACAGCCTCACTCCACTGCTTCACCAGCGGCCACTGCGCTACTTCCGATTCACCGGCGATCGGCGCGAGATACGGGTGATGCCGAACCTGGTTGCGTCCACTCGGGACCGTCCTGGCGATCGGCGCAAAGGAGTTCTGCGGGAAGTTCGGCTCCGAATGGTCGATGTCTGTGCTCCAACAGAATTCGGCCAATTCAGCGGTTGCGGGATCGAAGGCGAGCAACCGCGTGAGCTTGACCGCGTCGATGAGGAACGAGTCACCGCCACTCGGGTACGCCGGGCGCTTGCACCACAGAAAAAGATAGTCGGGCGCGTAGTCACCGAACGCAAAACCGTCGTTGTGGGCAGTCATCCGCTCGCCGGAGATGCCGAACGAGCGCTTCCTGCCGCGTTCGTCCACCGGTTGGGTGTCGACGACGGCGGCCTCGGCGTCCTGACTTTTTGCGCTCGCCTCGAACTGTCGTCCGACGCGAATGTACTTCTCACCAAGCAACTTCGACGCAAAGGCAATCGCATCGCCCTCGGTGTGCAGCCCGCCGAAAACCGCGGCGCCGTCCAGTGCGATCGCGGCCCGAACCGCTGCCACCGTATCCACGCGCCGGGGAACAACACTTGCCTGCGTCAAGTCGGAAGAGAACATCCGCGACTCCTTACATCGAGTTGAACCAAGTGGTTCAACTCAGCGTAGGGACTCGCCGTTTCGGCGGTGTAACTCCGGAAACCGATTCGGTTACGGAGCTGGCTCTTCAGATCACCCTGCCTTTCAAATCACCTTGCCGGGGTTCATGATTCCGTGCGGGTCGAGTGCGCCCTTGATCGCGTGATGCATCGCAACAACCGCCGGTGACAGTTCCTGCGCCAGGCCGCCCATCTTCAACAGGCCGACGCCGTGTTCACCGGTGACGGTTCCACCCAACTCGAGGGCGTTGTCGATGATCTCGGCAAAAGCGGCCTGAGCACGCCTCCGCGCCGCTTCGTCGTCGTGTGGCGTGATCAGCAGCGGATGCAGGTTGCCGTCACCCGCATGCGCGATGTTCGCGATGTGCGTGTCGTGCCGGGCCGAGATGGCCTCGATGCGCGCCAACATTTCCGGAACCGCCGCCTTGGGAACACAGATGTCCTCGGTCAGCACCGGGCCGAGCCGCTCAAGGGCGGGGTACGCCAGACGCCTGGCGGAGAACAGTGCGTCGGCTTCCTCCTGGTCGGTGGACCTGGCACTCCAGGTGGCTCCGGAGCGATTGAAACAGGCCAACATTCGCTCGGCTTCGGCGTCGCCGATCTCGCCCGGTGTGTCGATGCGGCCGAGCAGGACCACCTCGGCGTCGGCTGAGAGGCCCATGTTCTTCCAGGCATCGACGGCAAGCAGGCACTGTCGATCGATCAGCTCGAGGGCCGACGGCGTGAGACCGTCGGCAGCTACAGCTTCGACGGCCTTGCCCGCAGCGACGATGGAGTCGAAGTATCCGACGATGGTGCGTTCAGGATCGCGCTGAGGACGAAGCTTGACGGTCACCTCGGTGATCACGCCGAGAGTGCCCTCGGAGCCGACCATGAGCGCCGAGAGATCAAACCCAGCCACTCCCTTGGCAGTTCGACGCCCGAGCCGAACCAGCTCACCGGTTCCGGTGACCACCTGCATGCCCAGCACGTAGTCCTTGGTGACGCCGTACTTGACGCAGCACAGGCCACCAGCGTTGGTCGCGACGTTGCCGCCGATCGTCGACCAAGGCGCGCTGGCCGGGTCGGGCGGATACCAGAGACCGTGCTCGGCGCAGGCGTCGCGGAGGTGGTCATTGACCACTCCGGGTTCGACCACGGCCAAACGCTCGAGGGTGTTGATCTCCTTGATGGCGTTCATCGCGTCGAAGGCGATCACGACGCCGCCGGCAACCGCGTTGGCTCCACCCGACAGACCGGTGCCGGCGCCGCGCGTGACGACGGGCGCACCGTGGGCAATGCACGCCTGCACAACTGTCTGTACCTGCTCGGCTGTGCGCGGACGGACCACCGCTACGGGCATCTCGTACGGAGCCCACTCGGCGTCGTCGTGGATGTAGCTCGCCATGATGTCGGGGTCGGTGATCAGTCGATCCGCATCGATCTGCGAGCCGAGCGCCTCGAGGAGTGTCATGCCTCCACGATAGTGACGGCGGCTACACCACCCCATGTAGATTTACTCCGAGAAACCGGAAACCGTATGGACATTCTCTCCATACTCACCATTGGTCTGACAAGGGAGTGCCGATGCACGAGAACTGGCTACAGCTTCTCCTGGCCGAGGCATCCACCGAGGAACTGATCGAGCATCGCGATCAGTTGGCCGCCGGGTCAGCTCCGGAGGCCGCTGCCGAGATCGAGCGAGAAGCCCGATCGGCGCTTCAACTACGAAGTCTCCTGGCTCAGCGCCGACAGCGCGCCACCGAACTGGGGGCGCTCAACGACATCGCGTCGCTGCTCACCACGATGCACGATCACCACGCCCTCCTACAGGAGATCGTGGATCAGGCCAAACGACTACTCGGCGTCGACCTTTCGTACCTTGCTCTCATTCATGACGACATCTTGATCATCGAAGTCACGAGCGGGGCGTATACGTCGCAGCTGCTCGGACTCACGGTTCCGTTCCGCGAAGGTCTGATCGGTCGAGTAGTCGAGAACTCCTCTCCTGCTTGGTCTTCGGACTATCGCAACGATCCATCGTTTGCACACATCGGGCCGGCGGACGACGCAGCGCGGGCCGAGAACATGCGCGGCCTGTTGGCCGTGCCACTGACGTTGAACGGCAAGATCCTGGGTGCACTCTGCGCGTGCAAACGTCAGGAGCGGCGTTTCGGCAACGAGGAAGTTGCGTTGCTGTCCGCTCTCGCAGCTCATGCCTCGGTGGCGATCGAGAATGCCCGCTCTCTCGAACGCTATCGCGCGACGGTTGCAGAAGTGAATGCAGCGAACACCGAACTTGCGGAGCGCACAGCACTTCTCGAACAGACCCTGACCTGGGACCGAGCGCTCACACAGGTGGTTCTACGCGGCGGTGGAGTCCGTGAACTCGTGGAAGAAACCTCCGCGTCGACGGGTTCGCCGGTGTTCTTCGTGACCGGAACATCCGAGATTCCACCGGGATTGCAACGGGTGAGCGAGAGTGTTCGTCGAGTTTTCGACATCTTCGCCGCAGACCGACGCGAGCAGGAAGTGACGCTCATCGTCGGTGAGCAGTTCCTGTTCGCCACCGAAGTACGCAGTGCCGGTGACCAACTCGGAGTTCTGTTCCTGCTCGCACGCCAGGAACCCACCGCCGCCATGAGGTTGGCACTCGAAAGGTCTGCCCCTGCCATTGCGCTGGCACTGGTCGGCGAACGGGCGGCCAGGGAAGCCACCCGCCGAGCACGCGACGCGTTCTTGGTCGATCTGATCACCAGGCCTGCGCCGACGCCGGCCGAAGTCACCGGCCAGTTCCGCCTGGCCGGGCTCAATCCTGACCGCTCGTACACCGTCGTGGTGGCCCGCCCGGCAGACGCCGTCGACCGTACTCGTCGCAGCATCGAGGAGATTGCATTTCCCTCGGGAACTGTTGTTGCCGAGCATGGTTCACGAGTAATTGCATTGATTCCCGGAATGTCACCGGCAGAGGTTGCGGCGGCGTGGGTGCAGCCGGCGGAGAACCCGACCGTCGGAATCGCCGATCCCGCCGTTGGAGCGGAAGGTCTGGCGCGAGCCTATGTCGAGGCGCAGCACACTGTCGATGTCCTCGAGACGCTCGGGCGGGCCTCACACGTGGAACCGGCAAGTTCACTCGGTATCTACCGAATTCTCCTCAGCCGCACCGGCCGCGACGAACTGGAAGCGCTGACGCAGCGGTCCCTCGGCCCACTCCTCGAGGAGGAGCAGCGACGCGGCGTTCCGCTATTGGACACCCTCGCGTCGTACCTGTCGCACAATTGCAAGCACTCCGCGACCGCCGCAGCGCTCGCGATTCACGCCAACACTCTCTACCAACGCCTCGAGTCGATCGACCGGTTGATCGGTACACAGTGGCGGCAGCCGGACCAGGCGCTCGATCTTGCGCTCCTGATCCGGCTACGTGCCAGTGCGGGGAAACTCGGTCAGATCTGAGCAGGCTTGCTCGATCGCTTTGCCAGAACCACTACAAGGATTGCGGCACAGAGCATCACGGCGCCCACCACCCACAAACCTGCCTTGGCATTTCCGGTCACATCGGTGAGCCAGCCGGTGATGTACGGAGCGCCGAAGCCCGACGCGTTGCCGATCGAGTTGATCATCGCGATACCGGCGGCCGCACTGGCGCCCGTCAGGAACGTGGTGGGCAGGTACCAAAAGACGGGGAGTGCACACAGCACGCCGACGGCGGTGAGCGAGACGGCGATCATGACGGTGAACGGTGAATCCAGGTAGAGCGCAATCGGAATGGATACCGCACCCAAGAGCGTCGGCGCTGCGACGTGCCACATTCGTTCACCGGTCTTGTCGGAATGGCGGCTCCACAGCACCATCGCGACGGCGCCGATCGCGTAGGGGACGGCCACGATCAGGCCGGTCTCGACGAGCGAAAAGTCGGTGTTGAACGTCTGCTTGAATCCCGCGACGATGCTCGGCAGGAAGAAGCTCAAAGCGTAAAGGCCGTAGGTGATTCCGAAGTAGACCAGACCGAAGCCGATGACACGGGGGTCGCGCAGGGTCTTGCCGGCCGACTGGTGACCGGCGTCGCCGAGTTCTTTTTCCTCGTCCGCCATGGACTTCATCAGCCACGTGCGCTCCTCGAAGGTCAACCACTTGGCGTCGGCGGGACGGTCGGTGAGGTAGAACCAGACGACAAACGCCAAGATCACGGCCGGCAGACCCTCGATCAGGTACATCACGCGCCATCCGGCCAGGCCGAACAGACCGTCGCCGTACTGGATGATGGCGGCCGAGAGTGGGGCGCCGAGCGCCGACGAAAGCGGAAGCGTCAGCAGGAACAGGCCCATCAGGCGTACGCGATACTTCTTCGGGAACCAGAAGGTCAGGTAGAGAAGAACTCCGGGGAAGAAGCCGGCCTCCGCGATTCCCAGCAGAATGCGGAGGAAATAAAGGCTGCCCACGTTGGGCACGAATGCCAGCGCAGCAGCCAGGATGCCCCAGGTGAGCATGATGCGCGCGATCCACAACCGGGCACCGAAGCGGTGCAGGGCCAGGTTGCTCGGCACCTCGAACAGCAGATAGCCGACAAAGAAGAGTCCGGAGGCGAGCCCGAACATCGTCTCGGTCATCCCGAGGTCGGCGCTCATGGTGAGCTTCGCGAAAGCGATGTTCGTACGATCCAGATAGTTCACGAAATAGAGCAGGATCAGAAAGGGGATCAGCCGTCGCGCTACCTTCTTCACCACGCGAGATTCGATCTCGCTCGGCGCAACCCCACCGTCAGTGGTGGTGCTATCGGTGGAGGTCATGGCAGGGGTACTCCTCGGAAAAGGTCAGCGGTGCTATCTACGAAGTGACTCAAGCCACAGTAGAAGCACCGCTGACCTCAACCTATGTGAAGTTCACCCATGAGTTGGAGCGCAACGTGGAGGAAAGCTCCACAACTATCGCGCAAACAGTGTCGGCCTGCGATGTGCCCAAGGCATAGCCTTCTCGAGGTCACCCGCCAACGCGAGGAGTGTCGCCTCGTCTCCGTAGGCACCGATGAACTGAATCCCGATCGGCCAGCCTTCGGCCGAGGTACCGAGCGGCAACGAGATGGCAGGATTGCCAGTCGCGTTCGAGATTGCGGTGAACGATCCGAACTCGAATATCTTGTCCGCCCAACCTTGTGCGTCCAATGCATCGTCGTCTGCGTCGAGATGCCCCAACGCAGTATTCGGCGAGCTGGTCGTCGGCGTCAAGATCACGTCATAGGACCCCAGGAACCGCGCATATTCGCGTCGGACGGTGTTGAACACGTTCTCCACCGCAAAAACGTCCCGCGCACCGAGTTTCGCGCCGTATTCGGCACACGCGAGAGTGGTCGCTTCGAGGTGATCCGTGCCGGGAGTGAATCCCAGTTGTTCACCCGCACCTGCCACAGCCTGCGCAAGAAAACTGCACCACGCATCGAGGTTCGCACGATTGAACATCTCCATGTCGATCGATGGCGCCGCGCACTCGACGAGGTGACCCATCGCTTCCAGTTGTGCGGCAACGACCTTCACCGACCGTACGCACTGCTGATCGACCGGCCGTCGTGGATCACCGGAATCCACGGAGACGGCAACTCGAAGCTGTCTCGATCCCCTTGCAGCACTCTCCGCGAACGAGTCGACCTCACTCGGAAACAGATACTTGTCGCCCGGCTCCGTCCCCGCGACGGCGTCGAACAACGAAGCGCAGTCACGCACGGTTCTGGTGACCGCAAACTCGATTCCCATGCCCAGCAGTGGATCCGAGTAGTCGGGGCCAGGGCTTACTCGTCCGCGACTCGGCTTGAGTCCGACGAGTCCGCACGCCGCCGCTGGAATGCGAATGGAACCTCCGCCGTCGTTCGCGTGAGCCATCGGAAGTGCGCCTGCCGCAACAAGAGCCGCGGATCCGCCACTGGATCCTCCGGGGCTGCGGGTGGTATCCCAGGGATTGCGCGTCGGCTTGCCGTAGGCCTTTGCCTCCGTTGTCGCGTTGAATCCCATCTCGGGTGACGTCGTCACCGCGATGGTTGCAAGACCGGCCCGCCGAAAGCGCGCCATCAAATGACTGTCGTACGGATACGTGACGCCGTCTCCGAACAACCTGCTGCCGTTGCGCTGCGGGACACCGGCAGCGTGAATGATCAGATCTTTGATCGCGAATGGCACTCCGGAAAATGGCCCGTCGGCGTTGTAGTCCAAGGGGTCGAATCGGTCACCGACCACTGCTGCGAGTTCACCGTCCACCTGATCCAGCGCAGTTGCTGCCGCAGACTGCACCTGAGAGGCGCTCACCTGCCCACTTGCAATCAGTGAGGCAAGCTCAGTCGCATCGCAGGCTGTGTAATCCGAAACATCCATCGTCGTGCTCCAAGTGCTCGAGGTCCAGTGATGGAGGAGAACCTAGGAGCAGGTGCGCTCGGACGAGTCCGTCGATCAGGGGATGCGGAGACAGCTGACTCGTGCTGTGACCCAAGGCATAATTCAGGGATGGCTGATCCGACCTCGAGACGCTTGGCTGCCGCGCTGAGGCTGCGTGACGCCTTACCCGTGATGGATCCGGCGCGCGCCCTCTTCGAATTGCAGGAAGCAGTGCCGTACCACCACGCCGGACTGTCGCGGTGGGATCCGTCCGAACGCACCCACCGGACAGTCGCGAGCCTGGGATACCCGGCGGCATCCCTCGACGTCGTCAACACTCAAATGGCAGCGCATCCCGTATTCGAACAGCTTCAGGCGCAGCGGCTGCCGATCGTTCTGCACGACGTCGACGATCACCTACGGACCGGAGCTCTGTTCGATACCGTCATCGCACCGTTCTACAGCGACGGCATCAGCCAGTGTCTGTTCGCGGGCGACGGTCGCTATCTCGGAATGTTCAACGCGAGTACAACACCCGGGCACTATCTCGACGAGCAATCGAAAGTGACAATCGCTCTACTGGCAGCGTCGTTGGCATCCACCCTCGACCCTTACGAGCCCGACCGGACGGCGCTGCGCGATTCACGGCCGACAGCTCTGATCACTCCGGACGGCACCGTCGCCGACGGCCCTATCGAACTACCAGTGGCTGTGCGCACCACCGGCGCCGACTGTGCTCGAACGGGCGCCCCGGCCGCTTACCTGTCACTTGACGGGACTTCGGTAATTCGTCTGGAGGTAACGCCGACCCGCGGGGGCCTGGCCGTCGTCAAATGGCATTCGATCGAGCCCCCGATGGGGTTGACTCGACGCGAACTGGAAGTGCTGGCACTGATACCGACCGGGGATTCGAACACGGCCATCGGTGCACGTCTGGGAATCGGAGCAGCAACGATTGCTACACATGTCGAACGCGTGATTCGGAAAGTAGGCGTCCCCAATCGAACCGCCGCGGCAGCACTGGCGACCCGATGGGGATTGCTCGCTAACTGATTCCCAGCTGTTCGCGAAGTTGGACGACGCGCAGCACGATGACTCCCAACGTCACCACGGTGACGGCACCAAAAGCGATCCACCCGATACGTACGGCTTTCACACGGTTATCACCGGCGCCCAACCACTGTGGGGTGTACAGGAAGGCAGCGGCCGTTGCGGCACCTGCCACCAGACCTCCCGCGTGGCCCCAGAACGAGATCCCGGGCAGCGAAATGCTGATGATCACATTGATCGCGATCACCGAGATGATCGGGACCGGACTTCGACGCAAACGCAGCAGAAGTACGGCCTGTGCGCCCATGATGCCGAAGATCGCGCCCGACGCCCCGGCAGTCCAGGACAGGGCCGTGAGCGAAGAGAACACCGGCTGGAACGCCATCACCGACGCGGAACCGCCGAGGAGCGAAACCAGGTAGATGCCGATGTACCGCGAGCGGCCCATCACGATTTCGGTATCGCGCCCCAGGATGTAGAGGGCGTACATGTTGACCGCGAGGTGCAAGATGCCGAAGTGCAGGAACCCGGAGCCGATGAGCCGGAACCAATCACCGCTGGCAACCAAACCTGGATTGAGTGCCCAGTTCGCGAAGATCGACGAGCCGACCTGGTTGTTCATGATGCTTCGCGACTGCGCGAAGGTCGCGAGGAACGCCAGGACGTTGAGCCCCATCAAGGTGTACGTCACGACCGGGACCGCACGGGTGGGGCTCACCGTGTTTCCGGCGACGCCCCGAACGGGACGGACATCACGCTGACCGGCAGCTACACAGTCGACACATTGGTATCCCACCGCCGCCTCGCGGAGACAGTCCGGGCACGCCGGGCGTCCACAACGATTGCAGGAAAGTGCGGTAGGTCGATCTGGATGGCGGACGCACCGCGGTTGGGGCGGGATGCCCTCACTCGCACCGCCGCCCCAACCGGGGTTCGTCATCTGCTTATTTTACCTGTTCAGGAGATGGTGATGCTGTTGATCACGACGGGCTCGACCGGACGATCGCCACGATCGACGGCGGTGGAGGAGATAGCGTCGACAACCTTCTTGGAATCGTCGTCGAGAACCTCACCGAAGATGGTGTGGCGACGGTTCAGGTGCGGCGTCGGGCCGGTGGTGATGAAGAACTGCGAGCCGTTGGTTCCCGGGCCTGCGTTGGCCATGGCCAGCAGGTAGGAACGGTCGAACTGCAGTTCCGGGTGGAACTCGTCACCGAACTTGTAGCCCGGGCCGCCGGTGCCCGTTCCGGTGGGGTCGCCACCCTGGATCATGAAGCCGTCGATGACGCGGTGGAAGATGGCACCGTCGTAGAACGGGCCGGTCTTGGTGCCGGCGGCGTTTGCGGTGGTGTACTCCTTCGAGCCGTCGGCGAGGCCGACGAAGTTCTCGACGGTCTTCGGCGCATGGTTGCCGAACAGAGCGATCTTGATGTCGCCGCGGTTCGTGTGCAGCGTTGCGGTTGCGGTCTGATGAGTTGAAGTCACACCACCATCGTGCCATTGCCGACGTTCTCGCGGATGTCGCCCCGCAAAAGTCTCCCTGTCCTCGCCTCGCTGTTATGGCACAGTGAAGTCATGACACGAGTGACCGAGTCCCTCAGCACGCAGTTGCCCGACACCTTCGATCACGCGCGCGCCCGCGTCGAGGACACCTTCGACGAGACTGCCGCCTACCTCGAAGAGACAGCGGCTCGTATCAAGGAGTCCGAGGCAGTCGACAACGCTCGCCGCATCGCCGCGGTGGTCGCGACGTCGGTCGCTCGCGGCGCCGGGCAGGTCGGGTTGTTCCTGGGTCGTCAGGGCAAAGTCCTCGCCAAGAAGGGCGTCGAGCGCGCGAAGGCCATCCCCGCAAAGTCCGCGGAACGCACCGAGAAGCCTCGTGGCCGCAAGCGCGTCACGGTGTTCGTCATCGCCGGTGTTGCGGTGATCGGCGGTGCGGTGTTCTTCAAGAGCCGCCGACGCGAGCATCCGCCGGTCGCTTCCGCACCCCCTCGCCTCGAGGAGAACTCGGCGGAGAAGACCGCGTAGTCGACATACAAAGCCCCGGAACAGATTATGTTCCGGGGCTTTTCGATGCCTGGAGGTCAGCAGTTGGACGGTGCCGGGACGTTGTTGAAGCGATCGATCATGTACCCGACGGATTCGGGGGTACCCACCAGATACGGCGTCGCGTGATTGATTGCCAGTCCCGGAATGATCGGGGGCAGTTCGTTGACGGAGAACTGCACCGTCGCACCCTTGCCGCACCAGTCACGAGCCAGTTGCTGTCCCTGGCCGAACGGAACGATGTCATCTGAGCGGCCGTGCTGGATCAACACGGGCGACTCCGGCGTCAGCTTGCCGATCTTCTGTTCGTCGAGGATCGCCTGCGCCATGGGTAGGCGGGCCAGAACTGCGGAGAGCGATTCACCGGAATTGGTGAAGCTCGACGACTGCTGGAAGCCGAACTGCATACCACTTTCGGCGACGCACTGGTTCTTGGTGGCGGCCAACATCTGTCGGCCACGATCGTTGATCTCGGCGTCGAGCAACGGCTGGACCTCGGGGTACTGCGCGACGATGCCGTTGAGCGCGTAGCCGATCACTCCGGTGAGGAACGTGCCGTCGACCTGCTGCAGCGTCGCCGCCAGATCAGCGGGCGGTGCGCCTGCGTATGTGCCCTTGAGATCAAGTTCGGGAGCGTACGACGGCTTCAATTCCGTTGCCGCAGCGGCAGCTCCACCGCCTTGCGAGTAACCCCACAGTCCGACGGGTCCGTCGGCGGGAATGCTTGTGTTCGGGAGTTTCTGAGCGGCGCGCACCGAGTCCAGAACGGCGTGCGCTTCGGCTTCACGGTTGACGTAGGTGTGATCGCCCGGAGTTCCGAGACCCTCGTAGTCGGTGACGACGACGGCAATGCCGTTGAGCAGCAACGTGTTCACCCAGATGGACTCGTAACCGACCATGACGTCCGTCGGGAACTGGTACTCGATACCGGTGTTGAACAGCTTGGACGGTGCGCACTGATCGCCCTGTCCATGCGTTCCCACCGCTGCGGCAACCAGTGGACGCGCCCCCTGCCCGGTCCACGGATTCGACGGTTCGAGATAGGTGCCCGTCACGGCAACGGGAGCACCCTTGGCGTCCTCGCTTCGGTACATGATCTTGGTGGCGGTTGCCGGCCACGGACCGTTCGATCCGGGCACGCTCAGCAGCAGTGGTGACGGCTCACTCTTGATGAGATCTCCGTTGGCACCTGCCGGAATCTCGGACGGCGGTGTGTAGAAATCCGCAGGTTCAGCCATTGCGGCGGGGGCCGTCACAGCACCCATGACCAGTGCTGCGACGGAGACCCCGGCCGCCCACCATGCTCTGCTCTTCACGTTTCGATCTCCCCACGCTCGCTTGCGCTGTGGCTTGGCACACAGCGAACGCAGAGTAACACATACCTCACGTAACACTTTCTTGTGAGGTTTTTGCCTTAACATGCTGAATTACAACCGTTTACGACTACTTCGTGGGCTCCAAATTGGAGGTCAGCAGCGAACGAAGCTTGTCGGTATCAGCCGAGGTCCACGCCTCGGGGTGCAGGATCTTGGCCCACATGTCCGCCGCATCCTCGCCGTAATTATGACCGTGCCCGGACGGGACGTCAGCCGAGAAGACCATGTCGAGGGTTACCTGCCAGAAGGTCACGAGAGGCACCCACGTCATTCCCGGATCCACGTCGCGACCCAGCGGTTCCTTGAGCCAATCCGGCTTGTTGAGCAGCAGGTCGAAGGACCACCATGTGATCGGGTCGCTGGCGTGCTGCCAGTACACGATCCGGTCGTCGTCCCAGTCGGACTTCAGCTCCAGATCCTCCGGATCACCGGCAAACCGAATTGCCTGGCCGCCGTCGATCACCGGCAGGATCTCCGGTGAGCCCGAGTCACGACTGTCCGTGATTTCCTGCCATTGAGCAGTGAAATTGGGGGTTCCGACCCACAGTGCGCCGTCGACGCGCGTCATCATGTCCTGAGCGCCGGCAAATGCGGCCTGGCCACCGTAAGAGCCGAGGCTCTCACCGAAGACGACCAGCTCGGGTCGCGTCTCCACGGGCAGGTCGATCCACTTGGCGTACACCGCGTTGAACAGTGCGCGACCGGCAATCATCGGTGTCTCGCGGTCGGCGATGAAGGCCAACGGACTCGGAAGGAACGAATACTGCATCGACGCGATCGCCGTGTCCCCGCTCTCGACGTACTCGAACGCCGACGCGACGTCCTCGTTCACCCAACCGCGGCCGGTGGTCGTCACGACTGCGAGGGTTCCGCGGTCGAATCCGCCGGTGCGCTCCAACTCGTCGACGACCCGCTGTGCGACACCGTTGATCGAGTCCGAGGATTCACGTCCGGCGTACACCCGGATCGGTTGCTTCGCTTCACGTCCGGTCAGCGCAGAAATCTCGGCTGCGGTGGGACCACTGCCCATGAAGGTGCGACCCTCCTGGCCGAGCGAATCCCAGGCTTCGGCAGACATCGGTGAACCACTCCGCTCAGCGATCATGGGTTGTTCGATGCCGTCCGGTGTCTCGTGATCGGCACCGGAGAAACTCCAGTTCGCGAAGGCGATCAGCCCGTTATACAGCGCGCCGTTCACGATGAAGATGCCGAGAGCGAAGATGACGATCAAGCTGCCGACCTTCGCCGCCTCGAGGGGAACGAACCGAAGTGCGACTGTGGTGAGCTTGTTGGTGGTGAATCGAAGACCGCGACCGGCCTCGAGCAGGATGAACCAGATACCGAGCGAAATAATTAGCACCAGAAGGTAATTCGCCTGATTGGTGCGGGGAACCTCGACTAGGTCACGAACGATCTGCTGCCACCACGAACCGAGAACCAAGAACGTCGGAACAAGAATGACGGCCGCGACCAACAGGATTCGCCAGCCGATCTTCTTGGTGCGATCCGACCACTGCGGCTCCACCCCGCACTTGCGGATCATCCAGGCAACCGTCACGCCGACGCCGTATCCCATCGCGAGCGAGATGCCCGTCGCAACGCCCTGCAGGTACCACGCGCGCGGCAACAGGGACGGACTCATCGACCAGGTGAAGAAGACCAGAGCAAAGGCAAGCCCGACCGGGTGCAGCGTCTTGCAATAGAGGCGCAGCCGTTCCCACACACGTTTCATGCCGGAATCGTATGCGCCCCGTGACCGAATCAGGTCACGAGGCGCACACGCGTCCAGCCTGTTTACGGAGCGAAGCGCAAAATCGCGGCAACTGCGCCGCCGCCCGGAATGTCCTCCGCACGTACAGCGAGCACCCGAGCGCCCGTCAAAAGCGAACGACGAGCGATCTCGTCGACGACACCGTAGGTGCTTCCGTTAGTCGACTCACCGGTCGTGAGAGCGCCCGTCTGGGGATCGAGACTTCCGGGTACGACGGAATCGATGTCGATGAAAACGGTGTCGACCTGTCCGTACGTCGCGGCTGTTGCCACGTCGGCGACGTCCGTCTGAGTGCGCCCCTGTTCCGTGCGCACATTGAAGGTCTCACGCACCGCCGCCAACTGCTCGGCGTGGAAATCGTCGAGCGCCGGCCGCGAACCGTCCGCCACTTCCTGCGTCGACAAGGCTTCCGGGTTTCCCTCGACGGTTTTGTCGACCAGGTGGCGGTACGAATTCACGGAGCGATACACCGACGCGATGGGTTCGGCAGCAGCCAGGATCAAGGGGACGTCACGGCCCGCGAGGACACCGCGGACCTCGTGATCGACTGCACGGGCGTACTGATTGACGCGCAACTTTCGGCTGTCCGACCCCGACAACCGACCCGCCTCGGTACGGCTGTTGATCGACGACTTGCCCGCGTGATCCGCAGCATTCTTCGGCATTCCCTGAACACGAACCTCGTCGGCCGGCTGATCGGCAGCGATCTCGATCAGTCGCACCGAACCCTCTGCCAGAGCGAGAACAAACGCCGTCTGGGGGAACGTCACCGAACGGAGCAGTGGCTTGAGATGGAACCGATCGCTGACCGTTTCGAGCGCCTGCAGACGGTTGGGGAGGCGGAAGGTCACCAGACGCTCCGGCGTCGCGTACGTGACCAATGAGCGCGACTGGAAGCGCCAGAAATCGTCGTCATCGTCGAGCTCTGCGTATTCGGCCTCGAACTGCTTGCGCTCGGCGGGATCCTCCACCGATGCGAGTGCCGAGCGGACCTGGTCCTTGAAGGCTATGCGGGCTTTGTCGTAATCCTGCGGCGCATCTTCAGTCGGAGTCACGATGGTGATGCAGGTGGGCCCTTCCACCTCCGCGAGTGCGGCAATTTCACCGTGGCTGGGAATGTCGTTGTGAAGCACTACGAACCTCCTGAAATTGGGTTCTCCTCACGCTACGCCCGGCTGGTTATGACCACTAGACTTTCCGGAGAATTCGGGACGAACGGGCCATAGTGGGCGCGGTTCTGGCCACCCCACTCCGAGCGAACGGCACGTTCATCGCCTTCAGTGCGCCGAAAGTACCGTTCGCTCATAAGGGGAGGGCCACGAGTCGGGCACCGGCTGGCCGGACATCGGCATACAAAAACACCCTCCCGGATCCCGGGAGGGTGTTTTCTTACTGTGGAGCCTAGGAGATTCGAACTCCTGACATCTGCCTTGCAAAGGCAGCGCTCTACCAACTGAGCTAAGGCCCCGTTCGGTTTTCTGACCGGAGTCAGAGTACCTAGGTTCTATCCTGTTTCCAAATCGTGCCAAACCTTGTCTCCGCGCTGACTTTTGATCAGCTTGGTGACCCCGAGAGCTACCAGAATTCCGGCCCCGACAAGCAGGAAAACCTTCATTCCAGCAACCCTTCTTCGGCACATGGGAGTGGGCCTAGGAGGACTTGAACCTCCGACCTCTTCATTATCAGTAAAGCGCTCTAACCACCTGAGCTATAGGCCCCTGAACCGATTCCAAAGATTACCCCACCGGGCCGCTGACACCAAAACGGGCCCGGCGGAGCAATGTTTTCGCAGGTCAGTCGCGGTCGGCGAGAGTTACCTCTACGCCGCCAACCAGGTCGCTGCAGAGGTTGTAGATGAACGATCCGATCGTGACGAGTGCCGTGAAAAGCACCATGTTCGCGATGCCGATCAGCGCGGCGTAGCCGAATACCTGGCCCGCCGTCACCAGACCGTCGGAGCCGCCGTCGGCAACGATGTCGGTGAACGCGTTGTTCAGGCGATCCCAGACGCCCATACCGTCGAGGACGACGTAGAGCAGCCCTACGGCCACCATCCACACGAAGAACAGCGACACCGAGATCACGGACGTGATCTTGAGCGTGGACCACGGGTCGATGCGACGGATCTGAACCGTTGCGCGCAGCGGCGCACCGTCGACGACCGAAGCCGATACGGCGTGAGTTTTCTCACCCTTCACTGCAGCAGGCAACGGATGCTTGGCCTCGGAGAGGTCAGGCATGTCCTTCGGCAGATCCTTGCGATCGATGTGCCGAGTGGGCCCGTCGATCGCGGCAGCTTTTGCTTTCGGATTTGCGACGGTGGGATTTGCAGCCTTCGGATTTGCGCCCGGGGGTGCAACTGCCTTGGCTGCGACGGTCGGTGCGTTGCTCTTGGCTGCTGCCGCACCAGCGACGCCACCGGTAGCTGCGGCCGCCGCCGTTCCCGTCACGACGGGACGGGACGAAGGGTTGCCGGCAGGGCGACCTGCCTGTGCACCCGTAGGACGATCCGCCTGAGGCTGTCCCTTCGGTGCGGGAGATTTGGCCGGGCCACCCTGTGCAGGGCCGGCCGCTGCAGGACGCTGCGGACCGGCAGGTGGCTTACCCCCGGCAGGACCTGCCGGTCGACCCGCAGAAGCACCAACTGGTCGCGTGATGTTGGTCTGCGGCTGACTTTGCGGAGCCTGATTCTGCAGTGGCTGAGCCTTCGACGCCGGGGCCTTCGACGCCGGATTCTGAGCAGCCGGATTCTGAGCTGGCTTCCCCTGCGGCTGACCTGACGGCTGGGGTCCGCGCTGCCACGGCGGTGCCTGGCTGCCACGAGCCTGATTGGCAACCGGTTGCGGCGGAGCCTGACCGTCACCCTTCGCCGGGGTTACCGGCGCAGCCGGAGCCACAGAAGGAGCGGAAGGAGCCTGACCCTTGGCCGCACCCGCAGCGTCGGAACCTCCACCTGCCGGCTTCTGAGCCGACGGGCCACGAGGCGGCTCAGGTGCCTTGGGCGCCGGAGCTGCCTCGGAAGCTTTGGGTCCGCCGTCCGCTGGAGCTGCAGGTTTCGAGGTCTGCGGCCCCGCCGGAGCAGCTGCCTGCTCCGGCTTCGGTGGCGTCGAACCTGAAGGGCTTTCGCTCTTCTGGTCACTGCCCGGCTGGTTGGGAGTGCTCACTAGGACTCCTTAGCTCCATCGGCATTGTCTGCGTTGTCGGTGGTCTCTGCAGCGAGCTCTTCGGGCTCGTCGGCATTGCGCGCAATCGCGAGCAGTGTGTCGCCTTCGCCGAGGTTCATCAGACGCACGCCCTTGGTCTGGCGTCCCGCCTTACGAACCTGCTTGGCAGCCGTTCTGATGACGCCGCCGCCCGAGGTGATCGCGTACAGCTCGTCGTCGTCGTCGACGATGAGCGCACCGACCAGAGTGCCACGTTTCTTGTCGTACTGAATCGTGAGCACGCCCTTGCCGCCTCGACCCTGCACCGGGTAGTCCTCCATGCCGGTTCGCTTGGAGTAACCGCCCGAGGTGGCGACCAGGAGGAACGTGCCTTCACGAACGACGTTGAGCGAGAGCAGCTCGTCGTCACCGTTGAAACGCATGCCCTGGACACCGGAAGTGGCGCGGCCCATCGGACGCAGTGCCTCGTCGGTGGCCGAGAAGCGGATCGACTGGCCCTGTGCCGAGACGAGAAGCAGGTCGTCGTCGGCGGAGCAGAGAACAGCGCCGACCAGTTCGTCTTCACCGCGCAGGTTGATGGCGACGATGCCACCGCTGCGGTTGGAGTCGAAGTCGGTGAGCTTGGACTTCTTGACCAGACCGTTGCGAGTGGCGAGCACCAGGTATGGCGCGTCTTCGTACGTCTTGATCTGGATGACGGACTGGATGCGCTCGTCCGGTTGGAAGGCCAGCAGGTTCGCCACGTGCTGACCGCGAGCAGTACGGCTCGCCTCGGGCAGTTCGTAAGCCTTGGCGCGGTAGACGCGGCCCTTCGTGGTGAAGAACAGCAGCCAGTCGTGCGTCGAGGTGACGAAGAAGTGCGAGACGATGTCGTCCTGCTTGAGGCCGGCACCCTGAACACCCTTGCCGCCGCGCTTCTGCGATCGGTAGAGATCGGTCTTGGTGCGCTTGGCGTAGCCGGTCTCGGTGATCGTGACGACGACGTCTTCACGGGCGATCAGATCCTCGTCGTTGACGTCTCCGTCGGCGGCGATGATGCGGGTACGACGGTCGTCGCCGTACTTGTCGACGATTTCCTTGAGCTCGTCACGAACGATCGCGCGCTGACGCTCCGGGCGAGCCAGAATGTCTTCGAGGTCCGCGATTTCGAGTTCGATCTCGGCCAATTCGTCGACGATCTTCTGACGCTCGAGGGCGGCCAGACGACGCAACTGCATGCCGAGGATGGCGTCGGCCTGGATCTCGTCGACGTCGAGCAGTTCCATCAATCCGGCGCGAGCGATGTCGACGGTCTGCGACGCACGGATCAAGGCGATGACCTCGTCCAGAGCGTCGAGCGCCTTGACCAGACCACGCAGGATGTGGGCGCGCTCCTGTGCCTTGCGAAGCAGGTACCTGGTACGACGAACGATGACCTCGAGCTGATGCGTCGTGTACAGACGGATCATCTGGTCGAGGCGCAGCGTGCGCGGCACTCCGTCGACGATGGAGAGCATGTTGCAGCCGAAGCTGGTCTGCAGCTGGGTGTGCTTGTAAAGGTTGTTCAGCACGACCTTGGCAACGGCGTCACGCTTGACGGTGACGACGATGCGCATGCCGACGCGGTCCGAGGACTCATCGTGGATGTCGGAGATGCCACCGATCTTGGCGTCACGAACCTGCTCCGCGATGGAAGTGATCAGGTTGTCCGGGTTGACCTGGTAGGGCAGCTCCGTGATGACGATCGTGGTGCGGCCCTTGGCATCTTCTTCGATCTCGACGACGCCGCGCATACGAACGGAGCCACGGCCGGTGGTGTAGGCGTCCTGGATGCCCTGTCCACCGACGATGAGCCCGTGTGTCGGGAAGTCGGGTCCCTTGATGCGCTCCATGACGGCAGCGAGGGTGGCTTCCTCGTCCGCCTCGAAGTTCTCGAGCGCCCAGTAGATGGCCTCGGCAACTTCACGCAGATTGTGCGGCGGAATGTTGGTGGCCATACCGACGGCGATGCCGTTGGAACCGTTGATCAGAAGGTTCGGGATGCGGCTGGGCAGAACCGTCGGTTCCTGCGTCTTGCCGTCGTAGTTCGGGGTGAAATCGACTGTCTCGTGGTCGATTTCGCGCAGCATTTCCATCGCGAGCGGCGTGAGCCTGCACTCGGTGTAACGCATGGCGGCTGCGCCGTCGTTGCCGCGGGAGCCGAAGTTTCCCTGACCGTCGACGAGCGGGTAACGCAGCGACCACGGCTGGGCCATACGGACCAACGTGTCGTAGATCGAGGAGTCGCCGTGGGGGTGGTAGTTACCCATGGTCTCGGCGACCGGTCGGGCAGACTTCACGTATCCGCGGTCGGGGCGATATCCGTTGTCGTACATCGCGTAGAGCACGCGGCGGTGCACCGGCTTGAGTCCGTCGCGGACATCCGGCAGAGCGCGACCGACGATGACGCTCATTGCGTAGTCGATGTAGCTGTTCTGCATTTCCTGCTGGATGTCGACCGGTTCGATCCGGTCGTGTTGCGGACCGTCCGGTGGCAACGTGGTGTCGGTCATGAGCTCACTTTCTTAAGAAGAACGAAGGGGCGAGGGCGCCTTGTGTGCGGAAAAGGAGTCCGAGGACTCCTCAACCGCGCACAGGGCCGCAGGCCCTACACGTCGAGGAAACGAACGTCCCGGGCATTGCGGGTGATGAAGCTGCGTCGTGCTTCGACGTCTTCGCCCATCAGCACGCTGAACAGCTCGTCGGCAGCAGCCGCGTCGTCGAGCGTGACGAGACGCAGAACGCGCACCGTCGGGTCCATCGTGGTTTCCCACAGCTCCTTGGCGTTCATCTCGCCGAGGCCTTTGTAGCGCTGGATGCCGTCGTCCTTGTTGATCTTCTTGCCGGACTCGAGGCCGGCCTTGACCATCGCGTCGCGCTCGCGGTCGGAATACGCGAATTCCGGCTGCGCACCCTTCTGCCATTTGAGTTTGTACAGCGGCGGCTGCGCGAGGTAGACCTTGCCGTGCTCGACGAGCGGCCGCATGAAGCGGAACAGCAGCGTGAGCAGCAGCGTTGCGATGTGCTGACCGTCGACGTCGGCGTCGGCCATGAGCACGATCTTGTGATAGCGCAGCTTGGCGATGTCGAACTCGTCGTGGATGCCCGTGCCGAACGCGGTGATGATCGACTGGACTTCGGTGTTCTTGAGGACGCGATCGATACGCGCCTTCTCGACGTTGATGATCTTTCCGCGAAGCGGGAGGATCGCCTGGTACATCGAGTCTCGGCCGGACTTGGCCGAGCCGCCTGCGGAGTCGCCCTCCACAATGTAGATCTCGGACTTCTCCGGATCGTTGGAGCGGCAGTCGGCGAGCTTGCCGGGCAGGCCACCGAGGTCGGTCGCGCTCTTACGACGGACCAGCTCACGTGCCTTACGTGCGGCAACGCGGGCCTGT
Organism: Rhodococcus sp. GB-02; assembly: GCF_053470465.1. Classification (NCBI taxonomy): domain Bacteria; kingdom Bacillati; phylum Actinomycetota; class Actinomycetes; order Mycobacteriales; family Nocardiaceae; genus Rhodococcus; species Rhodococcus sp. GB-02. The sequence goes on along the minus strand of NZ_JBPUKE010000001.1, from coordinate 341,791 downwards.
GCCGACGAAACAGCCTTGTTCACAATGGTTTTCGCGTCGGCGGGGTTCGCCTCGAACCAGTGCGCGAGGTGCTCGTTGCACGCCTTCTGGACGAAGGACTTGACCTCGGTGTTGCCGAGCTTGGTCTTGGTCTGACCCTCGAACTGGGGCTCACCGACCTTCACCGAGATGATGGCCGCGAGTCCTTCACGGATGTCGTCACCGGTGAGCTTGGGGTCCTTGTCCTTGAGCAGCTTCTTTTCGAGCGCGTACTTGTTGACCGTTGCGGTCAGTGCGGCGCGGAAGCCCTCTTCGTGGGTACCACCCTCGTGGGTGTTGATGGTGTTGGCGAAGGTGTGGACGGACTCCGAGTAACCGGAGTTCCACTGCATTGCGACCTCGAGCTCGTGGCCGGTGCCCTTGGCGGTGAATCCGACGACCGAGTTGTGGATCGGGGTCTTGCTCTTGTTGATGTGCCGGACGTAGTCCTCGAGTCCACCGGGGTAGTGGTAGATGCGGGTCTTGGACTTACGCGGCGCTGCCTGAGCAGCTTCTTCGGCTTCTTCGGCAGCAGACTTGGGAGCCTCGGCTACCTCGGCAGCTTCGTCGTCGATGACCTCGGCGCGCTCGTCGGTCAGCGTGATGGTCAGGCCCTTGTTGAGGAAGGCCATTTCCTGCAGACGACGCGCAACGGTCTCGAAGTTGTAGCGGGTGGTCTCGAAGATCTCGGGATCGGCCCAGAAACTGACGGTGGTGCCGGTCTCCTTCGTCGGATCGCCCTGTACGAGCTCTCCCGGCTTGGAATCGGTGTACGTCTGCTGCCACCGGTAGCCGTCGACCTTGATGTCGACGTCGAGCCGGGTGGAGAGCGCGTTGACCACCGAGATACCGACGCCGTGCAGACCACCGGAGACGGCGTAGGAGTCGGAGTCGAACTTGCCGCCGGCGTGCAGCTGGGTCAGCACGACCTCGACGGTGGGAACTCCGGAGGCATGCATGCCGACCGGGATGCCACGGCCGTCGTCGATGACGCGGATTCCGCCGTCTTCGAGGAGAGTGACCTCGACCTTGGTGGCGTGTCCGGCCATCGCCTCGTCGACCGAGTTGTCGACGACCTCCCAAATGAGGTGGTGCAGGCCGCGTTCACCGGTGGAACCGATGTACATGCCTGGACGCTTACGTACCGCCTCGAGTCCTTCGAGGACGGTGATGGACGACGCGTTGTAGTCCTTGCTGGAAGTGCTTGTATCTGACTTCTGGGCAGCCACGGGTGGGTAGCTCTCCTTCTCCGTCAATACTCGAGCGCAGCCGTCAGCAAGCCCTTGCGGGTGTCGTCGGAGCGGGTTCGAGAATGTTGCCGCTAGTTACCGTTGACCATCTTACTGGTAAGCACCGACTAGAAGCGGCCAATGACACCCCTGGCTGCGCCGCAGACGAATTTTTACGATCCCCGGAAGGTGAAACGCTAGGAAGTTTGCTTCTCCAAGCGACGCTCTCTCAGGCTCGCGATAAATGCCCGCGCATGTTCGGCAACCTCGCCAGGATGTGAAAACGGCGACCAGTGTCCCGCGGGAATTTCACGTCGCTGCAGGTCGGAGACCCATTTTTCGGCGTCCTCGTATCCCACCGGACGAACGGCTTTGTCGTACTTGTTCAGAATGAGCTGAACGGGCACGTCCGTGTACCGATCCCGCGGCTTGCCGAGAGACGGCCGGATGTTCGCGCGATAAAGCTTGAGTCCGTTCACCATGTCGTCGGCGATGGTGGGCGCGGTGTTGACCACACGGGGGTCCAGACCGTCGAAGAACCCCAGAAATGCCGGCCAGTGCTTGGAGAACCACAGACGCAACGGAAGGGTGCACAGGCCGGGAATCTGGAACAGAACGGTGTAGGCCGACGCAATTCCCTGCGCCGCCGGGCCGAGGAAACGACGCTTGGACGCGCTCGCCCGGATCCACTTACCGAGATGATCGAGATTCGGGCCCGAGATGGAAGAGAACGACGCGATCTTCTCTTCGGCACCCGGCTCGCAGACTGCCTCCCAGGTTTCGACGGATCCCCAGTCGTGTGCCAGAACGTGCACCGGCTTACCCGGGCTGACCGCGTCGATGACGGCAAACAGATCGCCGGCCAGTGCGCTCAGTTGGTAGTCCTGCACCCTCGAGGGGATCGTGCTCTCGCCGGCCCCGCGGCTGTCGTAGCTGACGACGCGGAAGTCATCTGCGAGCAAAGGCACGACGCGGTTCCACAATTCATGGGTGTCGGGCCAACCATGCACCAGGACGATGGTCTCACCGTCCGCTTTGCCCTGCTCGAACACGGCCAGGCTGACGGAACTGTTGGTCACCCGACGCGCGGTCACGGCATGGACAGGAGAGTGTTTGGACATTGACTGACCCTTCGGCTGTGAATCCTTCGGACTGAGAAATCTAGAGATCGAGAACGAGACGTCCACCGTCGGAACGGGATACGCAGATGAGCATCTCCGTTTCCTGCTCGGTGTCGGTCAGACGCCTTTCGCGGTGATCGGGTTTACCCGCGAGCACCTTCACACGACAGGTTCCGCAGAAACCCTGCTGACACGAGTACCCCACCCCGGGCAACGTCTTCTTGATGACGTCGAGTGTGGACTCGTCGGCAGGCACGGTGAGCACCTGACCCGAATTGACCAGCTGCACTTCGAATTCTTTGCCGTCGATCACCGGCGGAGCCCCGAACCGCTCGAAATGCAAAGCGGCAGAAGGCGTATCGCGGAATCCGCGGCGGACGGCGTCGAGCATCGGCGTCGGGCCACAGCAGTACACGGCGCCGCCGACCGGTGCTCGCCCGAGAAGGTCTGCGGTGGTGGGCAATCCGAACTCGTCGTCCGGACGCACGAAGACACGCTCGGGATCCCAGGTTGCGATCTCGTCGAGGAATGGCATGGATTCACGGGAGCGGCCGGAGTACACGAAGTACCAGTCCATCCCCAATTCTCTTGCCGCACGGACCATTGCGATGATCGGTGTGATGCCGATACCGCCGGCAACAAACAACGCGCTGCCTTCGCCCACAAAGGGGAAGCCGTTGCGAGGTCCGCGAACAGTGACGTGCTCACCAGGTTGGAGAGCGTGCATCTCGATGGAACCGCCACCGCCGTCGGGGATCCGGCGCACCGCGACGCTGTATCCCGTGCGATCAGCGGGATCGCCGCACAGCGAATACTGACGCCGCAGACCCGAAGGTAGATGGAAATCCAGGTGCGAACCCGGATGCCACGGCGGAATCGGAGAGCCGTCGGCGGATTCGAAGCGCAGGCGAACGACGTTCTCGTCGGTGGCCACCACCTCACGTGTGCTGACCACCATGTTCATGGCCGTGTCGGGGTTGTGGCCCGCGATCTCGGGGTTGTAGTCGTAGGCCGTCAACACCCGAAGGTACTTGTCCGCCAACAACTCCGTGATACGCATGGCGCGGTCGGGACGGTTCTTGCCGGACAGATCGGGTGGCGCCGGAAACCGCGGCAACCCGTCGTGACCGGAGATTACGTCCTTGACCCTCGAGAGTGAAATCACCGTGCGGCCGCCTGGGCTGCGGGTGACGACGCCAGGTATTGCACCGCCTGGGCGGTCGAGCCCTCTTTGCTGGGGTGGTACGACTTGCTGAAGTAGGTCGACATCCGCTTGGCCAGCTCGAACGACGTGGGAACTGTGCCTCGCTTACCCGCCGCGATGAAATCGGACAGGTGAGGGCGTCGACGGCTGGGAGCCTGAGCGGCAAGTTCGGGATCGTTGCGCATGAGGAACCTGGTGCCACGAATCCACAGCCACACCAGTACCGGCGTGACGACGATCTGCGTTCGGATGCGGCGTGTCTCGCGCTTGTCGAAGTAACGCATCACGTCGTAAGCAACGGAGCGGTGTTCGACCTCTTCGGCGCCGTGCCAGCGGAGCAGATCGAGCATGGTCGGGTGCATGCCGGCTTTGTCGAGTCCCTTGGCGTTGAGCACCCAGTCACCGAGGAAAGCCGTGATGTGTTCGATGGCCGCGATGATCGCCAAGCGCTCCACCAGGTGATTCTCGGCACGCAGTCCTGTCATCGGGCGCGGACCGAGCAGTTTCGAGAAGGTCCACTCCATCTGCTGCGTGTACGGCGTCGGATCGAGCCCGTTCTCCCTGAGATGGACCAGCACGCCCGAGTGCGCGTTGGAGTGCATCGCCTCTTGGCCGATGAATCCGACGACGTCCTCGCGGAGCTTCTCGTCCTCGATGAGAGGAAGAGCTTCCTTGAAGGTCTCGACAAACCATTCCTCACCGGCAGGGAGGAGAAGGTGAAGCACGTTGAGAACGTGTGTGCTGAACGGATCGCCCGGAATCCAGTGCATGGGCAGATCGGACCAGTCGAACTCGACATTGCGAGCCTGCAACAGGATGTGATCCGGCTCGGCGAACGACGAAGCGGGTGTCGATATCTTCTGCGACATCTGGCTACTCCTTCATGCCTGCCGAACGGTGGGGAACGACAGCCTTGTGACACAGTTCACTCACTAGCGAGTTTTAACTGTAACACGAAGTAATAGGTAGAACCAGAGCCTGGTTGAGTTTTCCTCAGCCGTACGTATCGCGAGGTCCGCGGCCTTTCACATGCCTTTCACCCTTGCGCCAGCTCGGCGCGCTCGGTCCGGTGATGCGCAGCGTCTTCACGACACCGTCACCCACGGCAGCGGCAATTTTTGCCAGGATCTGCGACTGCATCATGCGCAGCTGGGTCGCCCACGCCGTCGACTCGGCGGAGATGCTGAGTACACCTTCTTTCAGGGAAATCGGCTCGGCATGGGCAGAGATGTCTTCACCGACGACCTGCGGCCACCGTCCGAGGACCGTGCCCTCGGACACCTTGGGGGACCACCCACGCGACTTGGAGATCGCACTGGTGAGAGCACCGAACGGCTGAGGGTCCCGCGCATCCGGGCCAGGGCCCGACCAACCGCTGCGCCGACGCGGGCGGCCGCTTCCGTATTTGGGCGACGAACGTCCCTGCCCAACGGCCTTGCCATTGGCCTTGGCCGTCGCACGCGCCTCCTCGAGGGCGCGGCGCGCCAGATCGATCCCTTTGAGCTCGGGCTCCGGAGCCGCGCTGCTGTCTTCAGTCATCGAACTCGACCTCCTGATCTGTCGAGCCTACGGGCACTATCCGGGATATCCGACCGTCTCCGGTATCTGAGGCTTCGACGCCGAACTTGGCCGCCTCGAGTTCGTCCGGCACATCTTCGGGAACCGCAGCCGTGATCAGTACCTGTTCTGCGGTGGCGGCAACAGTGGCGAGCGCACGACGGCGACGCCTGTCCAATTCCGCGAAGACGTCGTCCAGCATCAGGACCGGGTCGCTGCCGTCTGCCCGCAGTAGGGCAAAACCTGCCAGTCTCAGCGAAAGCGCAAAAGACCACGATTCACCATGGCTGGCAAAGCCTTTCGCCGGACTGTCGCCGAGAATCAGCTCCAGATCATCCCGATGCGGACCGACCAGACACACTCCACGATCGATTTCCTTCGACCGCATCTGCGCCAACTCGAGATGAAATCGCTCCTCGAGGTACGGAACGTCATCGATACCGGAAATCCTTGCGGGGTCGGTGAATTCGGGATCCAACGACGCACCCAGGCTGCTCTTGTATCGAATCGACGCCGGCCGGGATTCGGGTGCGATGGAACGATACGACTCTGCCAGATGCGGCGCCAGATCGTGGACCAACTCGAGGCGCCCGGCCAACAATTGTGCGCCGTGAGCGGCCAGATGCCCGTCCCACACCTCGAGGGTGGAGAGAACGTTGTCGGACTCGCCACCACGGGAACCGCGACGCAAAGCCGCGCCGGCAGTTTTGAGTAGCGCCGAACGCTGGCGTAGCACCTTGTCGTAATCCGCACGGACAGAGGCCATTCGGGGAATCCGGGACGTCAACAACTCGTCGAGATAGCGTCGACGATCACCAGGATCGCCGCGTACCAACGACAAATCCTCCGGCGCGAACATCACCGACTGCAGAATCCCCAGAACTTCACGCGGACGACGCGTCGGAGACTGATTTATCCTGGCGCGGTTGGACTTTCCCTCGATCAGTTCGACATCGATGGTCAGTTCGCGCCCGTTGTTGACCACCGTTGCACCGGCGAAGGCACTGGCGGAACCGCTGCGGATCATCGGTGCATCCGCGGACACTCGATGTGACGACAGCGTCGACAGATACCCGAGCGACTCGAGGACGTTTGTTTTTCCGTGCCCGTTCGAACCGAGGAACACGGTTGTTCCCGGCGTGAGGTCGAGCGTCAGCGAATCCCAGGATCGGAAGTCACGCAGCGAAAATCTACGAACGAACACTTAGCTTCCAGAAGCCGAATTCTTGGGCGAAGCGCTCTTGACCGCGTGACCACCGAACTGATTGCGCAAGGCCGACACTGCCTTCATGGCCGGTGAATCATCCTGTCGCGAAGCAAATCTCGCGAACAGCGCAGCAGAGATGACAGGAGCGGGGACCGCGTGCTTGATGGCTTCCTCTACCGTCCAGCGGCCCTCACCGGAATCCTCGGTATAGCCCGTGATCTGCGCAAGCTCCGGATCCTCCTCGAGGGCGTCGACAAGCAGATCGAGCAACCACGAACGTACAACGGTTCCCTTCGACCAGGCTCGGAGCACACCGGGAACGTCCGCGATCAGGCTTTCCGCCTCGAGGAGCTCGTACCCTTCGGCATACGCCTGCATCAGGCCGTATTCGATGCCGTTGTGCACCATCTTCGCGTAATGACCAGCACCGACCGGGCCTGCGTGGACAAAGCCGTCTGCAGCGTCGCCGTCGGGGCGAAGAGCGTCGAAGATCGGCATTGCCTTCGCCACGTCGGGCTTGGATCCGCCCACCATCAGGCCGTAGCCGTTCTCACGGCCCCAGATGCCACCGGAGACACCGCAGTCGAGGAAACCGATCCCACGGGCGCCCAACAGCTCAGCATGGACAGCGTCGTCGGTGTAGCGAGAGTTTCCACCGTCGATGACCAGATCGCCGCCCTCGAGGGCATCCGCCAGTTCGGCAATGGTGCTCTGGGTGATGTCACCAGCCGGAACCATCACCCAGACGACTCGAGGTCCCTCGAGGGAAGCAGCGAGTTCGGTAAGTGACCCGACATCGGTGACTTCTGGTCGAGGGTCGTATCCGATCACCTCGAGGCCATGCGCGCGCAAGCGCTCACGCATGTTGAAACCCATCTTGCCGAGACCTACGAGTCCGATCTTCATACTGTTCTCCCTGGTCAGGCGCGAACTGAAGTGCGGGGTACCACTCAGCCCGGAAGGCGAACCGGCATCAGCAGGTACGTGTATTCGCTCGAGGGCGCAGCGAAGTTACCGGACTCGTCCGCCGTGGGCTCTTCCTCAGCCGCGGGGCGAAGAACAGCCGGACGGCTGGGAGTGGTGAAGCCGAACAGAACGTTCTCGCTGTGAAGCGAGTTCAACCCGTCGATCAGGTAACCGGGGTTGAACGCAATGGTGAGTGCTTCGCCCTGGAACGACGCGTTGAGCGTTTCTTCCGCGCGACCGGCGTCGTCGCCACCAGCGGAGAGGAGCAGGCCGTCAGCGGAGAACTGCATGCGAACCTGTGCGCCACGCTCGGCGACGAGTGCTACACGCTTGATGGCCTCGATGAGAGGCGTGACCTCGACCGTTGCCATCGCGGTGTGCTGAGCGGGAAGCAACTGACGGAACTTCGGGAACTCGGCGTCGAGGAGACGCGTCGTGGTGCGGCGTCCGTCGTTGACGATGCCGAGGAGTCCGTCGTTTCCGATGGTCGTACCGGAACCGAGAGCCAACTCGACCGGCGAATTTGCATTGCCGGCAAGCGTTTTCGCGGACTCGGACAGAGTCTTGGCCGGGATGAGAACAGCTGCCTGGACGTCCGGGTTTGCTGGAGTCCACTCGAGTTCACGCACGGCGAGACGGAAGCGGTCGGTAGCGGCGAGGACGATCGAATTCTGTTCGATCTCGACACGGATACCCGTGAGCATCGGAAGGGTGTCGTCCTTGCCGGCTGCAACGGCTACCTGGCTGATGGCTTCGGAGAACAGGTCGACGGGAATGGACCCGGACTGCTGCGGAAGCGTCGGAAGCTGGGGGTAGTCCTCGACCGGCATCGTGGGCAGGGAGAACTTGGCGCTTCCGCACGAGATGAGCACGCGAGTGCCCTCGAGGGTCACATCGACCGGCTTGTTGGGAAGCGACTTGGTGATATCGGCAAGGAGGCGACCGGAGACGAGTGCCTGACCTGCAGTGGTGACATCTGCCGAGACGCGGACCTGCGCGGATACCTCGTAGTCGAACCCGGAAACGGTGAGCCCGGCTTCGGTTGCGTCGAGAAGAACTCCGCCGAGAACCGGCACGGGCGGCCTCGAGGGCAGGCTACGAGCAACCCACGCTACTGAATCAGCGAACTCTTCCCGGGAAACGCGAAACTTCAGGCTTCCAAGCTCCATCGCCGGGTTATTCCTCTCGGTAGGCATGTTCGTCTGCTGCGGATCTGCATCAGCTCACTTGAAGTCTGACACAGACCAAGCGATGCCCACCGTATGCCCTCGAGGGCGCAAGTGGAAAGCCGAAGCCGGGACGAGCGCAGCCTGAGGCGAGGTTCTCAACAGGAGTTGTCCCCAGAACTATTTTCAAAGAGCTTTTCCTAGGAAATTCTCAGTAGTAGTAATAAGTCCTGTGCAATCTGTGGAGCAACGGTTGTCGACGCTGGTAGGTCCCCTCGAGGACCTGTGCACTTCTCGAGGACAGACTCGAGGACCAATCGACCCCCTCTGTGCACTCTCTGAAAGTTTTCGGATTCCTCCTCGAGAACTCCACAGACTTCCAGAGTTATCAACACAGTTATCCACAGATGTGAATACTTTTCACAAGAAACGAAGAGTTTGTTCTCATCGGCGTGTCTGACTCCGGCGTGTCGTCTCTCGAGGAGGACAACCGCCCTCGAGGGGACCGCACGTGGAACCCTTCGAATACACCGATGCCGCTCGAGGGAAACCTCTGCCTCGAGCGGCATCGATCGAAATAAGTGCAGGTCAACGCTTGGAGCGCTGCTTGATCCTTGCGGTCAACTCCTGAACCTGGTCGTACACCTTGCGGCGTTCCGTCATTTCCTTACGGATCTTCTTGTCGGCGTACATGACCGTGGTGTGGTCACGGCCGAACGTCTGACCGATCTTCGGCAATGACAAATCAGTGAGCTCACGGCACAGATACATCGAGATCTGGCGGGCCTGAGCGAGCGGCCGGGCCTTACCCGGCCCACACAGGTCGTCGATCGACATGTTGAAGTATTCGGCCGTCACCGCCATGATCGTCGCCGCGTTGATCTCGAGGCTCGACGAATCGGGCATCAGATCTCGCAGGACCACCTCGGCCAACGTCAGATCCAACGGCTGACGGTTGAGCGAGGCAAAAGCGGTGACGCGGATCAACGCGCCCTCGAGTTCACGAATGTTGCGCTCGATACGGCTGGCAATCAGCTCGAGGACGTCGTGCGGGACCTCGAGGCGATCCATCCGCGCCTTCTTGCTCAGAATCGCGATACGCGTCTCGAGCTCAGGCGGCTGAACGTCGGTGATCAGGCCCCATTCGAAGCGCGTCCGCAGACGCTCCTCGAGAGTTGCCAACTGCTTGGGCGGGCGGTCCGAGGAAACGACGATCTGCTTGTTCGCGTTGTGCAAGGTGTTGAAGGTATGGAAGAACTCCTCCTGAATACCTTCCTTGCCCTCGATGAACTGGATGTCGTCGACCAGCAGGACATCCGTTTCTCGGTAGCGACGCTTGAACGCGACCTTGCGGTCGTCACGAAGACTGTTGATGAAGTCGTTGGTGAATTCTTCGGTCGAGACGTACTTGACCCTCATGCCAGGGAACAGGCGCTGTGCGTAGTGGCCGGCGGCGTGAAGAAGATGCGTCTTGCCCAGTCCCGAAGCTCCCCAGATGAACAAGGGGTTGTAGGCACGCGCCGGCGCCTCCGCGATCGCGACGGCAGCGGCATGAGCGAATCGGTTGGACGAACCGATCACAAAAGTGTCGAAGGTGTACTTCGCGTTGAGGCTGTTGGCGCCGGACCCCGAAGCAGAAGGAGTAGCGGGCGGCTTCGTGAAGTACGACGGCCACGATTCGTGAACGCTCGCGAGTGCTTCGCGGTCGTCGTCGACTTCTTCGGTCTCGGCAGTCTCGGAGTCCGACGGTTCGCCGTCGCCTTCGGTGAATCTGCGACGACGGTATGCGCCCGAGCTGTTGACCGACTCGAACTGACGGCTGCCCGTGCGCTCCTCGACCGGTTCGGCGGGTGCGTCGGCATCGTCTTCGAGTGCGATGCGGACACCGAGTCCTTCGACCTGACCGCCGAGATGGCGTCCGAGTGCCTGCAGGATCGGCTCGCGTAGATCGCGCTCGATCGTTTCTTGAGCAAATGGCGATGGAACCGAGAGGAGTGCAAAACCCTGAGCAAGTGTGAGAGGCCTCACCAGACGGACAAACGCCTTCTGCTTGCTGCTCAAAGCCGGAAGATTACTTCCGGGGTCATCACTCGTGAGTTCTGCAACCACGTCGACCCAGACCCGTGCGAGCGCGTTGGGATCGTCGTTCACGTGGTTCCTTCCCGTGTTTCGCCGACAGTGGGTGTGCTGCAGCTGCCGAGCGTATGGCTGCGGCGTCGAATGATTCGGTGGATTACCACCCGGGGTGAGAACCCCGTAACAGGCTACGAATATGCCACCTGGGCTGTGTTTCCACACAATTATCCACAGATGTGGACAAACCTGCACTGAGTCGGTTTTTTCGTCAACCAAATTCGCTGAAGTGACCGAGAAATTGATCTACCTGCAACTTTGTGGGAACTCGAGGCGTTCGCCACTTGGTGTCGGGGATGCGTCAACACTCACAGCCCTGTGGATGAATGTGGAAACTCGGGATTCGGGGTCGCGTCCGGCGCTCATGCCCGTATGTGCTGATGAGGCCTTGTGGAGAGCACGCGCAGGTGGAACTGTCCGGCTTGCGTGCGGGCCACCTGCAGTCCGTAGCGGAACTGTTGCCAAGGTCACACTTGCCGCCTCGCTCGAGGTCACGGCCGTATGCACACCAGTTTGGGAATCTGCGGAATAATGCAACTGTCGGCGTGTCGTCGCAGTTGCCGCGGAAGGGCTTCGAATCGGGCTGGTTTGACCTTGGCAACGGTGGTAAGTAACCTCGAACGGTCACCCGCTGGTGGTGATCGCTTCGTGCTGGCTACATATGTCAGGTCGGATCGGTCTTCCAAGCCACAACGAGTGAAGTTGATTGTTCTGTACCTGTTGGATCCAAAGGCGCCGTAAGGCGTCGATCACTGAATGACGCCGGGAGGCGTCAATGAACTTCGAGGAGTGTTGACCGTGGCCAAGGGCAAGCGGACGTTCCAGCCGAATAATCGCCGCCGCGCGCGTGTTCACGGCTTCCGTCTTCGTATGCGTACCCGTGCGGGTCGTGCAATCGTTTCGGCGCGTCGCCGTAAGGGCCGCGATTCCCTCACCGCCTGATCTGATTTCGAGTTCAGGAGCTCGGGGTGTTGCCTGAGCCGTTCCGGTTGCGTCGCCACGCGGATTTCTCCGTGGCGACGCGACGTGGGCGTCGTATGGGAAGACGCGACCTTGTCGTGCACGCGTTCAATCGCGAGCAAGTAGAGGCGCTGGTAGTAACAAATCACGGTCCCCGTTTCGGGCTGATCGTGAGCAAGGCTGTCGGGCCGGCGGTGATTCGACATCGAGTCGCACGCCGGCTTCGTCATATCTGTGCAGATTTCGTCGGACAGGTTTCGCCGGAGACAGACGTGGTTATCCGCGCACTTCCGGGCGCAGCTACCGCCAGTTCAGCCGAACTGGCCAAGCAGTTGCGTGGGGGCCTGACCAAAATGAACCTATTGGTGTCGGTAAGTGAAGAGCCATGAGTACTCCGCTCTCTGAGCAGATCGAGACTCCCAGAGCCTCCCGTGTCATCACGGTGTTGAAGGCTGTGCGTCGCGCTCCCGCCACTGTTCTCATCTTCTGTATCGAGTTGTACCGGACGTATGTGTCGCCCTTGAGGATGCCGACCTGCCGGTTCACCCCCACCTGCAGTGAATACGCAGTCGAAGCGCTGCGCACTCACGGGGCGATCAAAGGCCTTTTCTTGACTGTGGTGCGGTTGGCGAAGTGTGCCCCCTGGCATTCTGGAGGGTGGGACCCTGTCCCTGCCCGTCGTGACCGTGATGCGGGTAGCCGCCATAGCTGTCCGGAAGCACGCGCAGCGTGTCACAGTCCGACGGACGAACAGAGGAGTACTTAGAGCCGTGCTCAATTTCATTTACTATCCGGTATCCGCGATTCTGTGGGTCTGGCACAAGGTCTTCGGGTTCATTCTCGGCCCGGACAACGGAATAGCCTGGGCGCTTTCCGTGGTGTTCCTGGTGTTCACCTTGCGTGCGGTTCTGTACAAGCCGTTCGTGAAGCAGGTCCGCACGACCCGCCAGATGCAGGAATTGCAGCCGCAGATCAAGGCATTGCAGAAGAAGTATTCGGGCGACCGCCAGCGCCAGGCCACCGAGATGCAGAAGCTCCAGAAGGAGCACGGATTCAACCCGATCATGGGCTGCCTTCCGGTCTTGGCTCAGGCCCCGGTATTCATCGGTCTGTTCCACGTCCTGCGCTCGTTCAACCGCACCGGCACCGGCATGGGCCAGCTGGGCATGAGCGCCGAGGACAACCTCAACACCCCGAACTACGTCTTCTCGGCCACTGACGTCCAGTCATTCCTGGATGCTCGTCTGTTCGGCGCGCCCATCTCGGCCGCGATCACGACGCCGGTCGCGCAGCTTCAGGCTTACGTCACCGAGAACGTTCCCGAGCTTCCGTCACGCCTGAACATCATTCTCGTGGCCGCTCCGCTGATGATCATCGCCAGCATCGCGACGCACTTCAACTCACGCGCTTCCGTTGCCCGTCAGAGTGAAGCAGCTGCCGCGAATCCGCAGTCGGCGATCATGAACAAGCTCGCGCTGTACGTCTTCCCGCTCGGCGTTCTGGTCGGTGGACCGTTCCTCCCGATCGCGATCCTCCTGTACTGGGTGTCGAACAACATCTGGACCTATGGTCAGCAGCACCTCGTCTTCCGCAAGATCGACGCCGAAGAAGAAGCCAAGAAGCAGGAAGCGATCACTCGCCGCAACGACAATGCGCCCAAGCCCGGTGCCCGTCCGGATCCCAATAAGAAGAAGGGATCCCCGGCTGCGCTGAAGACCGCGGAATCAGCTGACGACGACGGCGACGCACCGGAAGTTTCGCTCAAGAAGCCACAGCCGAAGCCCTCGGGTTCCAGTGGTGGGTCCACGTCGAAACCTAAACAGAACCGGCCACAGAGCAACCGCGGCAACTCCCCCAAGCGCAATAAACGGCGCTGATCCAGGAAAGAGAACGACCAATGTCCAGTGAAGCTGACATCGTTGTGGATGGAGAGAACGCAGACGTGAGCACCGAGACCACTGCGCCGGTTACCGATGTGGATGTAGACATCGAAGATTCCGATGATGACCTGATCGAAGAGGGCGAGATCGCCGGCGACTACCTCGAGCAGTTGCTCGACGTTCTCGATTTCGACGGAGACATCGACCTTGACGTCGAGGGCGATCGGGCGATCGTCAGCATCGACGGCGGCGACGACCTGACCAAGCTCGTGGGACGCAAGGGTGAGGTTCTGGATGCTCTCCAGGAGCTGACTCGTCTGGCAGTTCAGCAGTCGACCGGAGAGCGCAGCCGCTTGATGCTCGACATCGCCGGCTGGCGTGCAGGCCGTCGCGAAGCACTCAGTGCTCTCGGTGCGGAAGCAGCACATCGTGTTCTCGAGACCGGCGAACGCGAGGAGCTTGCTCCGATGACGCCGTTCGAACGCAAGATCGTGCACGACGCCGTCGCCAAGGTCGCCGGTGTTTCCAGCGAGAGCGAAGGCGCTGAGCCGTCTCGTCGAGTGGTTGTCCTCAAAGACTGACGCTCCCCCTTGAACGAACGCGGGCCCCGGATTTTCCGGGGCCCGCTTTTGTGTCCGAGAGGTGTTTCACGTGAAACCGAATCCGGCGGCACGGTGAAGGTTAGGTACCTATCGTTGTCGACATGTCGCACGAGCGCTCCGGAATCCCTCTCGGATTGATGGCGTGAACCGTTCGGCGCGGACCGGCGCGTACTCGTCGCCATGTCCGATCTCTATTTCGGAACCAGTCGCCAATGAAGCGTCACGAAGGGAAGCAATGGTGCTGATCCGACCCGCGACACGGGCCGAGCTGGAAGAGCCCGTGGGGTTCGCGGTGAACGATCCGGTCGGGTTCGTCGATGCTGACTCGCTCCGGGAAGAGGTGGCGGCCGGACGGCTTCGTCCGGAATGGAGGTGGTTCGCCGTTGACGGCTCCAGGATCGTTGCGCGTGCCCTGTGGTGGGGGCGTGAGGACAGCGAGCGTCCGCTCGCCCTTGATTTCCTCCACGTGCTGGCTGACGTGCCGGATCGTGTCGCGCTTGCCGCCGAACTCATGTCGCGGGCACACGCCGAGTTCCACGCGAAGCCTGAGTATGTGCTGGTCGTGCCGACCGCCCGGCAAGACGCGGATTCCGCCGTCGCAGACGCCGTGTCCTGGCGGCCCAGGCGGCCGGACTGACCGAGATCATCGAGCGGCTGCGTTTCGAGTGGACGCCTGCGGCCGGTGTGCCCGCCCCCTCCGAGCGTCTGATTTTCCGTCCCGCCTCCGATGAGGAGTTCCTCGCGGTGTTCCAGCGGGTCGCTGTCGGCAGCCTGGACGTCGCCACGCAACGAGGCATCGCGGCGACGGACGTCGTCAGCCAGGCCCGGGACGATCTTGAGTTCTACCGGTCGTGCCCCGGCGAACGATCGTGGTGGCGGCTGGCGGAGACCATGGAAGGGACGCTGGTCGGCTTCGCGATCCCGTCCGCGACGCCCTACCACCGCAACGTCGGATACCTCGGAGTAGTGCCAGAGCTGCGCGGGTGCCGCTACGTGGACGACATCCTCTGCGAAATCGCCCGCGTTCGCGCGGCCGATGGTGCCGATCGCATCACCGCGACCACGGACGTGCCCAACACGCCCATGGCCGCGGCGTTCGCGCGGGCGAACTACCAAGTGACCGAGGTCAGGCTGGTGTTCGAAGCCCCGGCGGGCTGAGCCGGGTGTCAACCGGAAGTTCGCTGCCCTGCTGCAACGGTGTCGTACGAAGATGGAGGTCTCCAGATCCGGTCACCCGGTCGCGGAAGTGCAACTATTGGATGCGCGGGCGCGGCCGGCTTGGCACATTCGGCGATACGCTCGGTCACTCGCATCGCCACCGGCGGCACGGTGAAGGTTAGGTACCTATCGTTGTCGACATGTCGCACGAGCGCTCCGGATTCCCTCTCGGATTGATGGTCTTGGGTGCTTTGATCGGGATGCTCGTGTGCGGCCTGAGCTATTGGCCCGTGGTCTTCGAACTGCAGCAGAGAATGGAAGTCCAGTCCTTCCCGCCGGGCGGTGTGGAGTACTGGCTCTGCTGGTTGTTGCCGCTGGGAGTAGTCGCCGTCGTATTCATTCCGCTTGCACTGGCATGGCGATCCGGGAGAGCAGTCATGCTCAGCTTCATCATTGCCTTCTTGGCTGTCGGCGGCGCACTGTGCATGTTCGGATATTCGATCGAAAACATGCCGTACTACATGTGAGCCCCTCCCCTCCCCCAGCTGGAATGGTCGGCCCTTCGTTTCACGTGAAACCGGATCGATGGTTGTTGCCCCGAGCCCTCGATCTCTATCCCAGATTGGTATTGGACGCCTATTGGATGGCGATCACGAGTTCAATTGCTTCGGGTGTGCCGTCGTCAGCGAGAACCCCAACCTGACGGATGCTGCCGTGAACCAACTTCAGTCCGTCACCGTTTGCTTGATCGATCATCGCGATCTGTGCGGTTTCGGCGCCCAGATCGCCGAGATCGGAATCGTCTTCGGATGTTTCGAGTGTCACGAACAGCTCGTCGCGCGCCGGGAGTGTGCCGGATTCGAAGATCGTTCCGGAGATGCCAACTGGCTCGGCGGGGATCTGGGCAGTCCACTAGCAGAACAGAACTTCGACGACCTCAGCTTCGACCAACCTATTCGAGTGCGAGGTTCCGGATTTCGTGTTGGATTCCAACCCAGTGTTGAGCCAGCATGGAACGACGGTGCACGGTGCAGTCGAGTTCAAGTGAGTCGATAAACGCAGACCCTTGCGCTGCGTCAGCATCTTGTTGCGCGTGTTCGTCAGCGACATGTGCTCGGTGTCCTTCGATGAAGGAAGTTATCTAGTGCGGGTTGCGCGAGATGCTTCTACGACGACGTCGATGTCGAGGCCGTCGTTGCGTAGTGCTTTCACTGTCAGTCCAGAGGCGAGTGCGAACTCCCCGATTCGCATCCTGTGGTGCGAAGCTCCTTGGATTGATTCTCGGTTTGTGATGCCAAGTCTCCGGTCCCCCGCAACGGGAGTGTCAAGCCGACGGATGAATGGCTCGTTGCAACCGGCGATGAGATACCGCAGCTGTCCGGGACTTGGAAATCGAAGATCATCCGCGTCCAAAAACAGACTGGGTCAGACTGACCGAGTCAGCTCCGCAGGCCAACGGGAGCAATTTCGGCAACCACTTTTCGTTGAAAAGTGTCCATTTTGGGTCAGAATTCCATCCATGTAACTACCCATGCCAGTTTCGTCACTGTGATGATACTCAGAATCGCGTTGCTATCTGCATTCGATCGCCGGGCCATGTTTCACGTGAAACGCCTCAGAAGTGAGAGATTTGTCAGTGCAATGTTTCACGTGGAACGTGAACCCCTCCCCTCCCCCGCTTGAATTTTGGGCCGAATACTTCCCAAAGAATGAACGAGTCGGCAGACTCACAGCGAGTCGGTGTGCAGAAGCGAACACATGTCGGCTCCAGAGCGGATAATGATTTCGGTCTTGATTGTTGATTTCGCGGTTTACGCGGGAGGATGTTTCACGTGGAACAGAATGGTGCGGCGTCGGTTGACTGGGACGAACAAGAGACTGCGCGCGCAGTGTTCGGTGACAGATATGAGATCGCGGAACGGTATTACCAATCCCTGGCGACTGATGGTGTCGAGCGCGGGCTGATTGGTCCTCGTGAAGTTCCTCGGCTGTGGGAGCGGCACCTTCTCAATTGCGCTGTCATCGGTGAGTTGATTGCCGAAGGTGAGTCGGTTGTGGACGTTGGAAGCGGCGCCGGCCTACCCGGTATCCCTCTCGCAATCGCCCGCCCGGATTTGAAGGTGACTCTGGTCGAACCGTTGCTTCGACGCTCGGTGTACCTCGCTGAGTTCATCGAGTCCAACGGATTGGACGTCTTGGTTGTCCGAGGGCGAGCCGAGGAATCAGGTGTTGTGAAGGAAGCGGGCGGCGCGGACGTGGTTACCTCGCGTGCTGTGGCGCCCCTCGAGAAGCTTGCCCGTTGGTCCCTTCCACTCATCCACGAGCACGGTCGGATGCTTGCGCTCAAGGGCTCCAGCGCCGCCGAGGAGATCGAGCGGGACCGTACGGCGCTCACCAAGTTGGGCGCAGGTAAGTTGGAAATACTCGAATGTGGAGCCAAGATTCTCCGCACCCCCACGGTGGTGGTGAAGGCCGAACGTCTCCCGAAGCGTCGCCAGCGTTGATGATTTGCACGCATGCAATCGAGAACAATGTACAGATGATGAGAGCACCTAGTGATCGATTCCCAATCGAAGGAGCAGTCAATGTCGGGTCGATCTGAATCCGCCGTTTCACGTGAAACACCGAAGCAGCACACGAGCGCGGGTGCGGATCAGATCGTCAACGACGACGACAATTTCACCGCCCCCTATGCGGCGATCTCTTCGGAGGAGACTCCCATCGGGGCCGCTGCGCATCGAGCGAGCCAGGTGCTTCATCCCCATTCGGTGACACTGCCGAAGCCGGCGTTCCGCCGCGTGATCACCATCGCGAACCAGAAGGGTGGCGTCGGCAAGACGACGACCACGGTGAACCTTGCGTCAGCGCTCGCTCTTCAAGGACTCACGGTCCTGGTAGTCGATTTGGACCCTCAGGGCAACGCCAGCACGGCGCTGGGCGTCGTCCATACCTCCGGCACCCCGTCGAGCTACGAGTTGCTCATAGGCGAAGTGAAGGCCCCGGAGGCGATCCAGACCAGCCCGCACAGTGAGCGGCTTCTCTGCATACCCGCGACGATCGATCTGGCAGGCGCCGAGATCGAATTGGTCTCCATGGTCGCCCGCGAGAATCGACTCAAAGGCGCGCTCAACGACAAGGTGCTCGCAGAGCTCGACGTCGACTTCGTCCTCATCGACTGCCCGCCCTCGCTGGGACTGCTGACCGTCAACGCGATGGTCGCTGCCAAGGAAGTGCTGATCCCGATCCAGTGCGAGTACTACGCTCTCGAGGGGGTCGGTCAGTTGCTCCGCAACATCGAACTCGTCCAGGCGCATCTCAACCCGGATCTGCATGTCTCCACCGTCCTACTGACGATGTACGACGGACGGACCAAGCTGGCCGACCAGGTCGCTGAAGAAGTACGCAAACACTTCGGTGAGGCCGTTTTGCGCGCTGTGATTCCGCGCAGCGTGAAGGTGTCCGAGGCTCCCGGATACGGGATGACAGTTCTCGATTACGACCCGGGTTCACGTGGCGCCATGAGTTACCTCGACGCCGGCCGTGAACTTGCCGCCCGCTCTGCCACCACAACGACCCAGGAGCAGTGAGATGAGTCAAGCACGCAAGGGTGGATTGGGCCGCGGCTTGGCTGCTCTCATCCCCACTGGGCCGGCCACGGCGCCGGGTCTGGGATCGGCTGCAGCGGACGTCGTAATCGGCGTCGACAAGCGCAACCCCTCCCCTCCCCCACCGACGAAGGCCGCACCGAAAACGCCGAAAGCCACCAAGGCGGCGGCTGCCAAGGCCGCCGTCGAAGCGGAGCCGGAGACCGAACTCGAGCCGACCGGCGCGGTCTATCTCGAGATCGAACCGAGCCTGATCGAGACGAACCCGAAGCAGCCCCGCAGCGTTTTCGACGAGGAAGCACTCGCGGAGTTGGTTCACTCGATCCGCGAGTTCGGCTTGATGCAGCCGATCGTGGTCCGTCGTCACGGTGACAAGTACCAACTTGTCATGGGTGAGCGTCGCTGGCGTGCGAGCCAGGAAGCCGGGCTGGAGAAGATTCCGGCGATCATTCGTGAAACCGATGACGACTCGATGTTGCGCGACGCGCTCCTCGAGAACATCCATCGAGTGCAGTTGAACCCCCTAGAGGAGGCAGCAGCGTATCAGCAGTTGCTCGAGGAGTTCGAAGTAACTCACGAAGAATTGGCCCATCGGATCGGACGTTCGCGTCCCGTCGTGACCAACATGATTCGTCTGCTGAAGCTGCCGGTGGCGGTCCAGCGCCGCGTTGCGGCCGGTGTACTTTCGGCCGGCCATGCTCGCGCACTACTGTCCCTCGAGGCGGGTGCCGACGCTCAGGAAGTCATGGCGGCGCGCATCGTCGCGGAAGGAATGTCGGTTCGCGCGACGGAGGAAGCAGTCACTCTCGCCAACCGGGCGGATAATGAGATCGCTCCCCCACAGAAGCGGAAGCCGATCGTGATGCCGGGTCTGCAGGATGTGGCCGAGCGGTTGTCAGACTCGTTCGACACCCGGGTGACTGTCAGTCTGGGCAAGCGGAAGGGGAAGATTGTGGTCGAATTCGGCTCGGTCGACGACTTGCAACGCATCGTCGGAATGATGGAAGCGCAGAAATCCACGTAGTGAAGTCGGAATCCCGGTTGGTGACGTAATGACGATGACCGGGCACACCACCTATTTTCGTCACTGTGACAAATCTAGGTGGTCCGAGCTTCTCGAAATCTTGAACCGGGACGAAAGATGTTGAACAGCAATATATTAGGGCGATCAACTCTCGTGCCGCTGCCGACTTGTCGTAGCTGGCCTATCCTGGAGAAGAGAAAAGCGGCGGGCGAGCATCAAAACCGCTTCGGGGACCTACGGAGAGTGAGTTAGTCAGTGTCGACTCACGTCATCACCTCTCTCACACTCGACAGCCTCGATCAGCTTTCCGCCCATGCGCGTCGTTGCGTGTTCTGGGAGATGGACCCGGGCGCGCTTCATGACGCCCGAGGATTCTGTGATCAGGAATTCGAGAAGGAAGCCTGGCTGTCGATGGTCATGCTCGAGTGGGGTTCGTGCGGACAGGTCGCCGTCCGCGACGGAAAGCCGCTCGGCAGTGCGTTGTACGCCCCTCCCCGCATGATCCCGCGCGCGCAACTGTTTCCCACCAGCCCGGTCAGTTCGGACGCAGTGCTCCTGACAAGCCTTCGTCTCGAGCCTTCGGGGATAGAAGAAGAACTTGGGCCGAGCCTGCTGGCCGCTGTCGTGACAGATCTGGTTCGACGCGGAGTTCGTGCGCTGGAGGCGTTCGGTATCCGCAGCGACGGCCCGGGACCCGCGTCCGACGTGGCCAGCGCAACCGCTGCTCTGGAATGTTCACCCGCAGAATGCATGATCAGTGCCGAGTTCCTCGAGGACTACGGTTTCGAGGTCGTGGCTCCACACCATCGCTATCCGCGGCTCCGTCTCGAACTCGATCGAGACCACGAATGGAAAGTCGACGTCGAAGAAGCCCTCGACCGTCTACTGAAGGCCGCAGCTCTCGAGATGGTGGAGATCAGCGAGCTCGCCAGAGTGTGAGCAGGTGCCGACCGCAGGACCTACGAAATGCGGTCGGCTACCGAAAGTTCCTCTGCGAGAAGCTCGGCGAAGGTGAAGGTGCCGGTCGGCTGATCGTCTTGACCCAACAGGTACAGCCGCTTGACCGAGATCAAAATGGCTTCGGCGATTGTGTCACGCATCCGCGGATTCGTCAGTACCGCAACGTCGGACGCGTTGGACAGGTAGCCGAGATCGATCTGCACTGTCGGCATGTTGGTCAGGCGCAACAACTCCCACGTCCGACCGTGAGTTCTGCAGTCCCGCAACGGAGTTCGCGCAACAATCTCGCGCTGAACGAAACCGGTCAACACCTGCCCGATCATCGAGACCGAACCGTGCGAGTTACCGAAGTGGAAGCTCGCGACACCGTTTGCCGACGGGCTCGAATTGCTGTCGCAACGCAAGGAGATCATCAGATCGGCGTCGAATGCGTTGGACGTCAGTGCGCGCTCGGCCTCGGTCGGATCGGCGTTGTGCGGGCGGGAGAGGAAAGTTTCCATCCCGGTTGCCGCCATCCGTCCCTCGAGGCGCATGGCCAGATCCCAGAGGATGTCGGCTTCGGAGATGCCGTTGACGATGGTGCCGGTGGACGGCCCGCCGAGGCCTGGATCGATGACGATGCGCTTGCCGCCCAGCTGCGGGCCTTTGCGCCTCACCAATTCCTGTTCGCTGATTGCGTGCGGGGAACCACCGGTGACGCGGGTTCCCAACAGTTCCAGCGAACGCAGTGTCTGCGGACCGCAGATACCGTCGGCGGCGATACCGATTTCACGCTGGAAAGACGAGAGAGACTCGTGGGTCTGCGGACCGAAGAACCCGTCGACCCGGCCCGCGTAGAAGCCAAGGTCCTGCAATTTTGCCTGCAGAGCTGCGACGTCGTCGCCGTACAGCGGCGCTGACAGCTGGTAGATCAACGTACGGGCACCCAGGCGGTACGAGGCCTCACGAAGTGAGCGATACGTTGCCGGCCCCACAATGCCGTCGACAAGGAGCCCACGCTGCTGCTGGAAGGCGCGAACGGCGCTGTCGAGTTGATGATCGAAGATGGCGTCGGGTGCAACCCAGTGGGCACCGTCGGCGCTTTCACGTCGAATGCCGGAAGTTCCGTGATGGAGGTATCCCAGCTTCGTCAATGTGCCCCGAATCTCGGCGACGGCCGGGCCGTGATCGCCGCGTCGGAGTCTGTGCATGCGTGAAAGCCTCTCGGATCGGTTAACGAATTCGATCGATGTGCCTGGTCGTAGACCCGATCAGGCACATCGATCGATTATCTCAGAAATTCTGTGGATTGCGAGAATCCACGATGCTCAACCAGCCGTCAGAGAACGTCTGCGAGGTCCTTGAGCAGTGCAGCCTTGCCCTTGGCGCCGACGATCGTCTTGATCGGCTTGCCGTCTTTGAACAGGATCATCGTCGGGATCGACATGACCTGGAAATCGCGGGCGGCCGCCGGGTTGGCGTCGATGTCGAGCTTCGCGACGGTCAGCTTTTCGCTGTTCTCGCCGGCGATCTCCTCGAGGACCGGGGCGACCATCTTGCACGGGCCGCACCAGGTTGCCCAGAAATCGACCAGAACGGGCTTGTCGCTGCCCAGGACGTCCTGCTTGAAGGAATCGTCGGTGA
This sequence comes from Rhodococcus sp. GB-02, assembly GCF_053470465.1. Classification (NCBI taxonomy): domain Bacteria; kingdom Bacillati; phylum Actinomycetota; class Actinomycetes; order Mycobacteriales; family Nocardiaceae; genus Rhodococcus; species Rhodococcus sp. GB-02. The sequence continues at coordinate 319,378 of NZ_JBPUKE010000001.1, read as the reverse complement.
TGGTGACGGTATTCGACACTGTTACTCCTCGAGGGTTGGGTACGACAGCTTGATGAATCAGGGAGCGCCGACGACGTCGACCGTGTGGCCGGCTGCGTCGAGCGTGTTGGCGGTGATGTCGCCGCGGTCGGCCAGCCAGCGTTCGGCGTCGATTGCTGCGGAGCATCCGGTGCCGGCAGCGGTGATCGCCTGACGGTACGTGTGGTCGACCAGGTCACCGGCGGCGAAGACGCCGTCGACGGAGGTCGCGGTAGAACCGGGTGCGACGCGGACGTAGCCGGCGTCGTCGAGGTCTACCTGGCCCTTGACGAGCTCACTGCGCGGGTCGTGGCCGATGGCGACGAACATGCCGGTGATCTCGAGGGTGGAGGTTTCACCGGTGACGGTGTCGCGCACGACGAGCCCGGTGACACTGTTCTCACCGAGCACCTCGACGGGCTCCGCATTGGTCAGAAAGCGGATCTTCTCGTTGGCCTTGGCGCGCTCGAGCATGATGCGTGAGGCGCGGAACTCCTCGCGGCGGTGCACCAGGGTGACTGAGCGAGCGAAACGGGTCAGGAAGGTCGCTTCTTCCATCGCGGAGTCGCCGCCGCCGACCACGACGATGTCCTGGTCGCGGAAGAAGAACCCGTCGCAGGTGGCGCAGGCGCTGACACCGCGGCCGAGGAGACGCTCTTCACCGGGGATCCCCAGGTAACGCGCTGCCGCGCCCATCGCGAGGATGATCGCGTGCGCGGCGTAGGTTTCGCCGTTCGCGACGACCGTCTTGATCGGGCCGCTCAGATCGATTTCCTCGACGTCCTCGGTGCGGATGTCGGTGTCGAAGCGCAGTGCCTGCTCACGCATCTGTTCCATCAGATCGGGGCCCATGATGCCCTCACGGAAACCGGGGAAGTTCTCGACCTCGGTGGTGGTCATGAGGGCGCCACCGAACTGGGTTCCCTCGAAGAGCACGGGCTGAAGCTCAGCGCGCGCGGTGTAGACACCAGCGGTGTAACCGGCCGGTCCGGAACCGACAATGATGACGTCATGGACCGCGGGCGTGTTTTCCAGCTGGGTGGTCATGCGAGCCTTCCAATAGTGAGTGCAGACCCTCCGCTTCTTGGAGAGCCGTACCGATCAACACCAGAATAAGGGGTGTTGTTCCCGCACCCGGCTGGAAAGTGGCTCACAGTCCGCAGCTCACAGTCCGCAGCTCAGAATCAGGGGTTCACAGCGCAGGGCGTACTTCCCGAACCACCAGTGCGTCCCGAACCACGCAGCGCGTGCCGGTGTAGATGGTGGGCATGCACTTGTTGCAGTGAATACACAGACCCTCGACGGCGCTCTCGGCCTGAAATTTATTGACCAGTTGCGGGTCCCTGAGCAGTGCGCGCGCCATAGCGACGAACTCGAACCCTTCATCCAGCGCGTGGTTGACGGTGTCGACGCGATTGATTCCGCCGAGCAGGATCAGCGGCATCTTCAGCGCCTGCCGGAACTGGCGGGCGAAGGGAAGGAAGAAGCCTTCTTCGAACGGGTACGTCGGAAAGAGTTTGGGGCCGTAGAACTTGAGCCCGTACCCGACGAGCTTGGGTTGGGAAGCAACAAATTCTGCGAGTGGGACCTCACCGCGGAAGAAGTACATTCCGTTGAGAAGTGAACTGCCACCGGTCAATTGCATCGCGTCAAGATGCCCGTCGTCTTCGAGGATCTGTGCGATCGGCAGGCTCTGGTCGAGCCACAGACCCTTCGGAACCCCGTCGGACATGTTGAATTTCGCGGTGACCGCCACGGTGGGTCCAGCAGCTCGTCGCACCGCTTCGATGACTCGACGCGGATACTCGGCGCGCTTGGCGACGCTGCCGCCGTATCGATCGTGGCGTTTGTTCAAGTTGGGGCTCATGAACGAACTGAGTAGGTAGTTGTGACCGAGATGGACCTCGATGGCGTCGAATCCCGCGTCCACCGCGACGCGGGCGGTCCGTTCGAAGTCGGCGACAACACCGTCGAGTTCGGCAAGTGTCGCGCCTTTGACGAGGCCCATTGCCGGTGGGCTCAGCCGGGTCGACGGCGCCAGAGTCTTCGTCTTGTTGGAGAGCGTGTTGGCGACCAGTCCCGCGTGGCCGATCTGCGCCGCGACCAGTGCGCCTTCGGCGTGGACGGTATCGGTCAGTCTGCGCAGCCCAGGTAGTGCGCGCTCGTCCATGACAAGGGTGTCGCGGTGGACTCGTCCACCCGGTGAGACGGCGCAGTAGGCGACGGTGGTCATCGCGGCTCCGCCGCGGGCCACTTCGGCGTGGAAGTTGATCAGATCGTCGGAGACTGCTCCCCTGGGCATGACACCCTCGAAAGTGGCAGCTTTGACGATGCGGTTGCGCAAGGTCAGAGGGCCGAGACGTGCGGGTTCGAATATTGACGGTGTGGGCACTGTGGTCATTTTCTGCTTCCTGCGACGGCCTGATCATTACGATGCCAGTGGACTCGTATATATGACGATATAGCGCCTTCTCCCAATCTGTCCGACAATTCGACACGATGAATGCCACAGGATCAGGTCGCCCACGAGACCCACGCATCGACGACACAGTTCTCGAGGTCACCCGAGCGATGCTCCTCGAGGTCGGTTGGGAGCAACTCAGCCTCCGCGCGATCGCGGCCCGAGCGGGGGTCAGCAGGGCCTCGATGGCGCGGCGATGGCCGTCGAAGGCGCACCTCGTGCTCGGATCGATCCTGGGCGCAACACCGGATCTGACACCGTTCGAGGGCACCGATCGCGACGGCTGGATCCGTTGGGTGGTGGAGGGAAGTGCCCAACTCTTCTCGCGGCCCGAGGTTCGCGCCGCGTCGCCGGGACTGCTGGCGGCGCTGCGAGACCATGATGACCTGCGCAACGAATTGTGGCGCGGGTTCAGTGGGCCGAGTACACAACTCTTCCTTCAGAACGCCGAAGATCCCGAATCGGCGCTGCTCGACGCCAAGGCGGTGCTGGTTCTGGCGGCCGGAGCAGCGATGTTCTCGAGTCTGATAGCGGTAGAAGACGATACGGATGCATTGCGCGGGAGAATTCTCGAACTCCTGCTACCGGCGGCAACGCCGCGCTGACCGTCGACGTCAGCCGATGCTCTTGACCGACAACGTATTCGGATCATCGGCGCTGCAGTCTGTGCCGACAGTGAGAGCAGTGATCTGACGCGGTTGCGATCCCGTGAAGAGTAGGACTATCGCCGGTGCCCCGTTGATGCGTACCTCACCCGATCCGAGCAAGGGGCTGCCCTCGTCGATGCCGTTGGCGCGTAGGCAGCCGGTTAGTTTGGACGGATCATCGAGTGGTCCAAGGTCTCTGGATCCGATGAGTGATAGCAGCGACGCCGAATCCGGATCGTCGACAGCAGACGTCGCCGGTGTGCTCGGTTGAGCGACAACGCTTTCGGGAGGTCCGGAATCTCGGGTTCCGATCACAACGATCACGAAAGCCGCCGCTACGGCCGCTGCGGCACCGAGAACCCACGCTTGTGGGTGGCGCCGGAACGGCACGACTGTTGTCTCTGGAGGCGGCTCGACGTGGCTGGACTGAATATCGAGTGCCGAATTGATCCGCTCGGTAAGCGAATTCGGAATCCGATCGCGAGAGGCCTCACTCGAGTTCAGTGCCGCAAGTGATGCTGTGATGCCGTCGAGAGTGGTGACAAACGCATGGGCGGCGGGGTCGGCGTGTACCAGTGGCCACAGAGATGCACTGGTTTCGGGATCGAGAACCCCGGCGTGAAGATCCGCCAAGAGGTCTTCCGGAAACGGAGGAGACGGAACGCGAACAGACGGATCTGTCATGAACGCTCCCTCGGCAGTCGGTGTGGACGCTTACAAGATAGGACGCGGCCGGTTCACGAATGGTTCCCGCCTTCGCGAAAGTCCTCCAACTGGGCGGCGAGGCGCTTTCGGGCGCGGGCGCAGCGACTCTTCACGGTCCCTACGGGCACTCCCAATCTCTCGGCGGCCTCGGCTACCGGATACCCCTCGACATCGACGGCGACGACGGCAGCACGCTGCTCAGGGGGCAGCGATGCCAGTGCCTGTTCGACGGTCAGGCTCATGTCCACTCCCGCCGCGTAATCGCGGTGATCTCGAGGTTCCTCCGCATTCTCGGAAGACAGAGAGAACGCGGCCCGTGATTTGTTGCGTCGGATCCGGTCAAGGCAGGCATTGACCACGATGGTGTGGAGCCAGCTTCGCACCGCCGCGTCGCCGCGGAATTTCGCGGCCTTGCGATGCGCGGACAGCAGACCTTCCTGGAGCGCGTCTGCCGCGTCCTCGTCCGAGTAGCTCGTACGCCGGGCAACGTGCCATAGATGATCCTGATGTCGGGTCAGAAGTTCACGGAACGCATGCCGATCGCCCGCCACATGAGCAGTCAACAATTCGAAATCCGTCGTCTCGAGATTTGTGTTCTCGAAACTCCTGGATTCGAATTTTCCGGCTCCGCCCCCGGTGCCCCCCCGATAACTGTGCACGGGCGGATATTAGCCCAGTCGGTAGGTTTCAGAAGGGCTAAGGGCGATCACTTTGCAGCAGTGAATGCAATCTCCGAGATGGATGTCTGGTTTTGTCCGGATTCGGTGCTGAGCTGCGTAATCCAAACCAGGACATACTGACCCGAGCCGTCCGACGAGAGCGGAATGTCGGTCACACCGTTCTTCAGTACACCGGATCCGATTTCCTTGGTCTGATCCAGCGAAGTATTCGCAGAAGGGGCAGAACGGATTTCAACGACGGTTCCGGGCGAATCAGACGTGATCGCAATGTTCTTCAGGTTGGCCGCATCGGCGAGCGTCACCATCAGGCCGACGCCGTTCTTCAGTGACGGGAAGGGCTGGAAGTACGAGTCCGACGACCATGCGGTGGCTGGATTGCCGTCGATGGCGTTCTTCGCCGTTGCCGGCTGATCCGGCGTGCCCTGGGGTGAGAACACCGTTACGGCCGAGGCGGCTACCGGTACGGTTGCCGCCGCCGGTGCGGGCGCGGGTGAATTGTTCTCGGGCGCAGTGGCTTCGGTGGTCAATCCGAAACTCTGCTCGCTGAGAGGGGTGTCGCTACTGCCGCCCGAAAGGAAGCTCGCAACCCACACCACAAGGAGAATCAAGACGATCACGGTGAAGACGCCGAGCGCCGTCAGTGCCGCGAGCATTCGCGTCGACTTCTTCTTCTCGGCCTCGATGGCTTCCGGGTCGTTCAGCGCATGACCCGACGCTCCCTGTTCGCGGTGGCCGAGACGAAGTGCCGGAATCATTTCCGTCTTGTCGTTGACGACGGACGCCTGATCGAGGATGTGCTGCACGGTGGCAGCAGTGCGGATTCCACTCTCCGACTGCAAAGCTCGAACCGCAACGGCCGAGATGTCGAACGGGACCTCCGGACGGACGACCCGAGGTTCGACGATGTTGCCGTCGGCGCCGCGGCCGGCGGGAAGCAGACCACCGACTGGACCGGCGGACGGCTCGGCGAGCGGCCAGCGCGCCGTGATGAGCGAGTACAGCATGGCGCCGAGGCCGCGGACGTCGCTGGTGGAATCGGCGTCGGCAAGCGTCGCCGGGAACGCCAGTACGGCGTCACCGTTGATACTGATGCGGACGCGGTCAGGGTGATCGATGGACAGCGCACCGCCGGTGCGGTGAGCAGCTTCGGCAGCGGCCGCGAGGGCGCGGATGGCGCGCGCGGCACCGATCGGTGACGGCGTGGTCTCGGCCATTTCACGCAGCGAGCGGCCGGGAGTCCATTCGGCGACGACGATGCCGCCCGAGCTTCCGCGGACGACGTCGAGGACGCGAGCCAGACCGGGCGAGTTGATTCGTCCCAGGCGCAGGGTGCGCGAGAGAACTGCCTGCGGTCCGGACTGGCTGTCGTCGTCGCCGCGCTGATCGGCGTCGACGAACGTCAGGGCTACTTCACGATCGAGCTTGACGTCGAGAGCTTCCCAGAACTGCAGTCCGCGGGTTCCGCCGTGCGGAGCGAGCAGACGGTAGCGTCCGCCGGCCACAGAAGCGCCGGGGATGAGCTTGGGTCCACGGGGCATCGGTCGCTGTGCCGGTCGCGATGCGGATCCGGCGGCAGCGGTGCGAGGCGCAGCGGGCGATGATGTCCGAGCGGCAGCCGCCTTCTGAGATTCGGGTGCCTTCTTGTCCGGAGCAGGCGTCTTCGGTGTGGGTGTCTTCGACACAGGTGCTGAAGGTGTCTTAGAGACGGGCGCCGAAGGTGTATTCGACACACTGACCGGAGGCACCGGCGGAGCGGCCTTCTGCACCGGCTGCTGTGGCTTCTGAACCGGCCGCTGGGCAGACTGCTGTGGCTTCTGACCCTGCTGCGGCTTCTGGCCGGCAGATGCGGAGGAACTCGTGGATGCAGGTGTGCCCGACGATGCCGTTGACTTCTGTTCGGACGCTTTCACGGCAGAAGTCCCGGCACTCTTGTTGCCGGAAACGTTGTCGTCGCTCACCCTCGCTCCTTCTCCATCGATAGCCCGTCCCCGAATACGCGCGGGTTGCGATCCTGTACGCCCATGACCAGGGTACGGGAGCGCACCCGGTCGTTCTTGCTCGTTTGATTTCGTTCTGATTGCAGGAATCAGCTCGGTGACGTCGTCGTCGGTGTTGTTACGTGTATCCGGTTCGGCGCGACCTGTCAGTGAACGAATCTTGCGGGAGACCGCAACCGTTACCGACAGAACCTCCGGAACCTTCTTGAAGTAGAGAATCGTGAAGGTGATCGCGAGCATCAGTATGCCGCCGACGGCGACGCGAACCATCGAGCCAGGTCCGCCGAAACGCTCGGTGAGTTGATCGAATCCGAGGACTCGGTCGACCGCGAGCATGGTCAGCGAACCTGCCAGCGAGGCGAGTACTACGGACCAGACCGTCTTGCCCACGTTGGCCATCTGCAGATTTCCGAGGCTGCGGTGCAGGAGGTATCCGCCGATGACGGCGCCGGTGATGTAGCCGAGGCCGTTAGCCGCACCGAGCAGGATCACGACCTGATCGCTGTTGGAGGCGAAGACCGGAGCCAGCGCCGAGAAAGCGATCTTCACTGCAGTGATGCCGAGAACGATCCACGTCGGCGTCCAGGCCTGTTCGCGGGCGTAGAACACACGAAGTTGGATCAGGACCAGCGCGTACGGAATCAACGTGAATGCCGACCAGCTCACGGCGGTGCCGAGTCGTTCGGCCTGTTCGGGTCCGAAGCGGCCGTAACCGTAGAGCGCTTCACCGACCTGCGGACCCATGAAGGTCAGGAACATGATGATCGGAACCAGCGTGATCATGGTCAGACGCGTCGCGACCGACAGATCGTCCACGACGGCCGGGGTGTCGTCGGCCGCAGCGTTGCGGCTCAGGCGCGGCATGATCGCGGTCAGAACCGTCACTCCGAGCACGCCGTACGGGAGCTGCAGGAGCAACCAGGCCTGGCTGTAGATGGCAGGGCCGGCTTCGTCGGCATGTGAGGAAATCTTGGTCGCGAAGATCATGCCCATCTGGCTGATCAGGACGTACAAGACGATGGCGACGGCCATGCCGCCGAACTGGCGCAGGCGGTCGTCGAGGCCCCACAGCGGCTTGAGCGAGATCTTCTCGCGGCGAAGCGCGGGGATCAGGCTGGCGGCCTGCACGATGACGCCGATGGTGATGCCGATACCGAGGGTGAGCAGTTTTGCATCGCCCATCGAGACCGGATCAAGCGAGATCTCACCGGGAGTGAAGCGATAGACCACGAGCACCACGAGGACGACGACATTGTTGAGTACGGGAGCCCAGGCTCCGGGCTTGAAGATCTGCCTGGTGTTCAGAAACGCTGTGAACAGTGCCGACAGCCCGTAGAACAGGATCGCCGGCAGAAGCAGATACGACAGCGCCGTGGTCAGGTCGGTGCTGACCTTGCCGTCTTCGGACAGGAAGACGTATTTGGTGAGTACGGGTGCTGCCAGGGTCGCGAGCAGCGCGGCCATGCCCAGTAGGACGAGCGATGCCGTGAAGAGGCGTCGGACAAATGCTTCGCCGTGATCGGCGTCCTCCCGTTCGGCGCGAACCAGCACGGGAACGACGATCGCGGTCAGCACGGCGCCCAGAACCAGTTCCGCGATCATGTTCGGGATCTGACTGGCGACGGTGAACGAACTGGCGATGGCGGGGCCGAGGACCATCAGGATCATCAACTGCTTGGCGAATCCCGTGATGCGGCTCGTCAGCGTCGCGATCGCGATGGAACCCGTCGCCGCGAGGAGTCGAGAGTTCGTCTCCTTGCGTTCCCCGACCTGAACATGGGCGTCGGTGTCGAACTCGTCCGACTTGGTCGTCTGCCGATCGGCGAATTCCATCTCGGCTTCGCGGTACCTGGGGTAGTCGCGGATCACCGGGATGGTCATGGTGGGTGCGTCGTCGAAACGTGCGTCCGGGTTGACCGGCTGAATCGGGTAGCCGCGCTCCCACGGTGGCATCCGAGGATGCGAGCGGGTCGTGGCACTCTTGCGGGTGATCGCCGAGCGGCGACCCTCCTCGGGTGGATTCCCGGTCATGAGCGTTCGTACCCTTCATCTGCTGGGTCCGGCTGACCCTTGAATCGATGCCACAGCCGTCGCCCTGCCAGGAACAGCAGCAACCCTCCCGCTGTCGCCGTCACGGCGGCCAGGGGACGACCGTACGCATTCGACCGTACGGTCACGCTGGTCGGCGTACCCAATTGGCGGCCATCTGTCGTGGTCAGCGAGAAGTTGACTTCCAGCTTGCGAGAATCGTTCATTTCCGCGGGCACAGTCAACTGTCGGCTACCTCGCGGCGGCAGCTGTTTGGGACCGATGTCACTGATCTGCATCTCGGGTGGGGCTTCCACACGCAGGTCGACGTTAATGGCGATGGGTAGCTCGTTGCGCGCCACCAGCAGGAGCGGACTCTGCCCCGACGCGAGTGTGTAGACGCCGCCCGGCGACACCACACTGACGGCCCGGTACATCCCGTCGACGGCTTCGGTGACGTTGTCGGCGCGTATGGTCGCAGCGCGCTCCGCCCGATTGACCGAAGCGGAGTCGACGTTGCGGCGATCAGCCAAGGTCATCGAGCGGAGTAGATCTTCGCGGAGCGGCGCCGTGAATCCCCGGGGGGTGAGCGAAGCCGCCGGATCGTCCACGAGCGATGCTTCGAGCCCGTCGATACGCGGAAGTTGGGTGGTTGCGGTCTCGACGACTGACGTCTGCGGACCGTCCTGGGTAGCCCGGTCCGGGTAGTCGAGAGTGGCGGCGTCCGTCGCGCCCGGTTGTCGGCCGAGCAGTGCAGGTAGGGCCTGAGGTGAGGCGAGCCCGGACCGGATGAGGGTCGCGAGCATCGAGAGCACCGCGGTGGCGTCGTTGCTGTCTGCGGTCCACAGTTGCGGCGGCGCGAAGATCTGATTGCGCGGCAGCGACGTCGGCGTCAGCGCGGCCCAGGCCATCGCACCCAGCGCGTCCTGACGCCGGGCGCTGCGCGATTCGATGTCGATGGTCGGCGCGGTGTCGTCGGGGATGTACGACGGGACCTGCGGTTCCGAGCCGGTGGCGGCCAAGGCTGCGGCTGCCGAGGTGTCGAAGGCAAGCGCGTCGAGTGAGCCGGTTATCCGCGACGACAGCTGCGGGGCTGCCGAGTCGACGGAGGTGTCAGCCACCATCGCTGTGGTGGGATTCACGCTCAGCACCTCTGCGGTGGCCGAGTCGAGGACACCCGAATCGGGCCAGACGAAATCTCGCAGTGAAGTCACGCCGAGGATGTTGTCGACGATGTCTGCCGGGCGTGCGAGCGCGGTAGCCGTCAGTTCCGGATTGGCCACCGAGGTCACCGCGGCGAGATCGGCCTGCGCGAACGGAACCGCCGTCGTGCACATCGAGGAGGCGAGCGTCTTCACCCGGCCGAGCCACTGGTTGGCGGCGTCGCTGCCGCGGCCGTCGTGCGACGGTCCGGTGGGATCGGACGAGTTGTCGGCCACGAGGTATCCGCGAGTCATGTTCTCGACGGTGATCAGAAGATCCGGGTCGACTGCCAGGCAGAGCGCATCCGTGACGCGGCGATCGGTATCGCTTTCGGGTTTGGTGGCGTTCTCCACCGCATCGACCAACGCGTCCAGGCGTCCGCCGTCGGAAAGTTCGGTGGCAAGTTCGTCGTCGATCAGGCGTACGGGCTCGTTGACCGCGCCCGGGATTCCGCCGACGAGTCGAGGAGCGTCGGCCAGCGGCCACATCAGCGTGACGCCGATCGGGGCGGATGTGTCGGGGGGAACGACGGCCGTCGCCGACGAACTGGGCGTTCCGGCTGTGGCGTTCGATTCGGCTGCGGCCGGAACACCGAGGACGGGGAGCAGGAAGCGCGCGTCGTCGAGCCGGGCGGCACCGCCGTACTCGGGGGTGCCGTTCACGTTGACGAGCATCGGGTAGACGCCGGGTTCGGTGATGTCGAGGGACAACCCGGTTGTGCTCCGGAGCGGCAGGGTCAGTGTGAACTGCTTGGACTGGCCGGTGTCGAGGGTGGTGGCGACGGTGTCGAATTCGCCGACCGTGTCGAAAACAGCCTGGTCGAAATCGAGTGCTGCGCGCACGTCCGAACTGGAGTCGATCGCGGGAGCGCGTTGCAGCCTCACTCCGACGTCCTCGACGGGACGGTCACCGACATTCTTCACCGTGCCTTTGACCACGACGTTGCGGTCACTGGTGGTCGTCACAGTGGTCGGTGCGGTGGAGTCGATGGTCAGCTGCAGAAATTTGGCATCGTTGGTGTTTCGCGCCGGGGCGCGCTCACTGGGCTGGCTGGCCGGTGCTGCACCTGCGACGGCCGTCGTTGCAGGCCCGAAACCGACAGCGGCCATCACCAGAGCGGCCACACCGGCCCGCCGCAGAGCCATTCTCATCCGGCGTCCGGTTCCTTCGGGTGCTGTGTTCGCAGAATCTCAGATCGCTGCATTTCAGGTCGGTGTATTTCAGGTCTCGGCATCTCTGCGATCATCTGCGACGCGAGTTCTGCGAGTTTGCGCTCGTCGGCGTATGCAAGCCGCGAATGCAGTTCCGTCAGCGGCACCCAGGCGACTTCGGTGACCTCGATGTCCTCGTCGGAGAGTTCACCGCCGAGAAAGCGGAGGAGATAGTGATGCACGGTCTTGTGGACACGTCGACCCTCGGTCACGAACCAGTAGTCGATGCTGCCCAGCGGTGCCAGGACGGTTCCCTGGATACCGGTTTCTTCTTCGACCTCACGCATCGCGGTCTGCTCGGCGGTCTCACCCTGCTCGATATGGCCCTTGGGTAGCGACCAGAGTAGGCGTCCGCGCCGGTCGGTTCGGCCGATCAGTGCAGCGCAGAGGCGTTCCGGAGGTCCGCCCCAGCCATCGACGACCAAGCCGCCCGCAGAAGTTTCACGGACGGTTCGCATCAAAGGTTTATCGGGGTTGCCGACGGCAGGTCGACGCCGCGGGTTGCGGCGACTCCTGTTTGTTCGTTCGGCACCAGACACCTCATCGATACTAGTTGGCCTTGCAGCGTTGCCCGGTAACCCGCGCAAAGCGGTCTATCGCGTTCGTATGCGCGTTCTGCTATTTGCGCACCTTAAGTAAGCTCCTTTCACGTGACTGTCCCTATCTCCGACGCTGATCGCCGCCTACGACTGCTTGCCGACGCCACTGCAACGCTCGGCACGTTGTCCGACGTGTTGAACCCGCTCGGTGAGCGTTTTGCTGCGGCCGGTCACGAGCTGTTCCTGGTGGGTGGCAGTGTTCGCGACGCGATCCTCGGCCGCTTCAGTGGAGATCTGGACTTCACGACGGACGCCAGGCCGGAGAAGGTTCAGGCTCTGCTCAAGGGCTGGGTGGACAAGCAGTGGGACACCGGCATCGAGTTCGGGACCATCAGCGCCATCAAGCACGGCCAGGAGATCGAGATCACGACCTTCCGGGCCGACGCTTACGACCGCGTCTCACGTAATCCGATAGTCGAGTACGGCACGACGTTGGCCGACGATCTGGTGCGCCGCGATTTCACCGTCAACGCGATGGCGATGAAGATCGGCGCGGACGGGACCTACACTTTTGTCGATCCACTGAATGGCATGGACGCCCTGCTGGCCGGAGAGCTCGATACGCCGTCGGCGCCGGAGAACTCGTTCAACGACGATCCGCTGCGGATGCTGCGCGCGGCCCGGTTCGTCTCGCAGCTTGGTTTCACGTTGAACAATCGCGTTTTCGAGGCCATCAAGGAGATGGCGTCGCAGATCGAGCGGATCACCGCCGAGCGTGTGCAGGTGGAGCTGAACAAACTGATGCTGGGCATGTACCCGGTGGACGGCATCAACATGATGGTCGACTCCGGGCTGGCCGCGTACGTGCTGCCCGAGGTTCCGCAGATGAAGCTCGAGATCGACGAGCATCACCAGCACAAGGACGTCTACCAGCACTCTCTCACCGTGCTCCAGCAGGCGATCGACCTCGAAGAAGGCGATCCCGACCTCGTATTGCGTTGGGCTGCACTGCTCCACGACATCGGGAAGCCGGACACCAAGCGTAACGAGCCGGGCGGCGGCGTCAGCTTCCACCACCACGAGGTGGTCGGTGCCAAGCTGGTGCGCAAGCGCATGCGGGCCTTGAAGTTCTCGAAGCAGATGGTCGACGACGTTTCGCAGCTCGTGTTCCTGCACTTGCGTTTTCACGGTTACGGCAAGGGGCAGTGGACCGATTCGGCGGTGCGGCGGTACGTCACCGACGCGGGCGAGTTGCTCCCCCGACTGCACAAGCTCGTCCGGGCCGACTGCACCACGCGCAACAAGCGCCGCGCCGCGCAGTTGCAGGCCACGTACGACGACATCGAAGAGCGGATCGCGCGCATCGCGGAGCAGGAAGACCTCGCGCGAGTGCGTCCGGATCTCGATGGCAACGCCATCATGGAACTGCTCGGCATCCCGGCCGGCCCGCAGGTGGGCAAGGCATGGACGTTCCTCAAGGAACTACGTCTGGATCGCGGGCCGCTCGAACGGGACGAGGCCGAAGCCGAACTGCTGAAGTGGTGGGCTACCCAGTAGGGCTGGTTTCCCGTTTCTTGCGGTTGATCAGTACCGCCGACAACCCCGCGGCGTAGACGCCCGCGCCGGCAAGGGCAAGACCGACGCTCTTGCCGTCGGGCGCGATCACCGTCGACGCCGCCGCGATCGCACCGATGAACGCGACGTTGAACACGGTGTCCTGCAAGGCGAATACCTGGCCACGACGGTCGTCGTCGATGTCGATCTGCATGGCCGCGTCGCCGCTGAGTTTCACGGACTGACCGGCGATGCCGAGCAGGAATGCGGCGATCAGCAGCGAGCCTTGCGTCAGGGTGGTCACGAAGACGAGCTGGACGAGAACCGCGCACACCAGGGCATACGTGATCGTCCGCGAGCGCCCGATCCGCGGGATGAGAAACGGTGTGATCAAGGCCGCGATCAGCATTCCGATGGCCGTTGCACCGACGGCGACGCCGAATCCGGCCATCCCTCCAGGTAATTGGGAGCCGTTCGAGGTGTCGCGTAGGACCAGCACCATGATGAGGGTGTTGATGCCGAAGCAGATGCGGTGTGCGCCGATTCCGATCATTGCCGTGGTGACGCCGGGCGCCTCCCAGGCAGCGGTTGCACCGGTGCGCAGTCCGGCTGTTACCGAACGAACGGCGCTGGCGCGGACCACCTCGTCGGCCACCGGACCAAGCGAGCGGGCCGTGAACCTGGCCGCGGCGAGGGCAGCAATCACCGACCCCAGCGCTGCGATCGCCACGGCTGCGCCCGACGCTCGATCCCCGGCGCCGATCACACCGATGATCGCCACCGCAGCCGAAGCGCCCAGAGCAGCGACCACCGAACCAGCCGTTGTGAGAACGGAATTGGTTGCCACCAGCCACGATTGTCGGACGACCTTCGGCAGGGCTGCGGATACCCCTGCCCCGACGAAGCGGCTGACTCCGATGGCAGCAAGCGCACACGTCAACAGCAGAGTGTCACCGCCGCCGGCCACCAACAACACCGCGGTGGTCAGAATGAAGAGCCCGCGGAGCACGCTCGCCCACAGGAGCACCAGGCGGCGGTCCCAACGATCCAGCAGAGCCCCGGCAAAGGGGCCGATCACCGAATAGGGAAGGAGCAGTACGGCAAAGCCGGCCGCTATCGCCACCGGATCGGTTTCGCGTTCCGGATTGAAGAGGATTGCGCCGCCGAGCGCGGCCTGGAACATTCCGTCGCCGAACTGGCTGGAAAAGCGGACGAGCGCCAGCCTTCCGAGGCCGGGTGATTCACGCAGGGTGTGCAGCACGCGCTGCCAGGCCTCGCGGCGGTTCGAGGCTCGGTTCATAAGCGGAAACTGTAGTGGGTGGGTCAGGCGCCGATCTTGACGGTCGCCCGCTCGAGGATCGGCGCGATGTCGATTCCCCTCGGCAGCGTTCCGAACACGCTCCCCCAGTCGCTTCCGAGTCGACTCGCACAGAACGCGTCGGCCACCGCGGGGTGCCCGTAGCGGAGCAGCAGCGAGGCTTGCAGTGCGAGTGCCATGTCACCGACGATCTTTCGCGCCCGGTATTCGATGTCGTCGAAATCGCCGAATGCCGTTTCGAGATTCCGCACGGCCTGATCGAAGCGGGCGTCCACGCCACTCGCTTCTTTCAGTTCGTCGAAGAACACCTGCAGCGTTTCGGGTTGCTTCGCCATTGCCCGGAGTGTGTCGAGCGCCGCGACGTTGCCCGACCCCTCCCACACCGAGAGCAGCGGAGCCTCGCGATAGAGGCGCGGCATCCGGGATTCCTCCACGTATCCGTTTCCGCCCAGACACTCGAGTGCCTCGGCAGCGTGGATCGGTCCGCGCTTGCAGACGAAGTACTTGCTCACGGCCAACGAAATGCGTCGTAGTGCGGTGGCGTGGGTATCGCCTGCGGTTGCGCGGTCGGTCAGAGCGGCCAGCCACATCGCGACGGTAGTCGACGCCTCCGATTCCACCGCCAGATCAGCCAGAACATTGCGCATCAAAGGTTGGTCTATCAGGTTGGCGCCGAACGCACTTCGGTGAGTTGCGTGGTGAACTGCCTGCAGAGTGCCGACGCGCATGCCGGTGGCCGTGCCGATCGTGCAGTCCAGCCTGGTCATGTTGACCATCTCGATGATGGTGCGCACGCCCCGGCCTTCCTCGCCGACCATCCACGCGAAAGCGTCGCGGTACTCGACCTCGCTGCTCGCGTTGGAATGATTCCCCAACTTGTCCTTCAGGCGCTGTAGGTACATGTTGTTGAGCGAGCCGTCCGGCAGGACCCGCGGAAGAAAGAAGCACGACAGGCCACCCGGTGCCTGGGCGAGGACGAGGAACACGTCCGACATCGGCGCGGAGGTGAACCACTTGTGGCCCGTCAGCAGGTAGCTGCCGTCGGATTGTGGCACTGCCCTTGTGGTTCCGGCACGAACATCCGAACCGCCCTGCTTTTCCGTCATCGACATACCGGCGATCAATCCGGGTTTGGTGAGGGGAGCTTTCAGCGCCGGATCGTAGTGCCGCGTGGTCAGGAGGGGTTCGTACTGCGCGGCCAGATCCGTGTTGTGCCGCAGCGCGGGGATCACGGCGTACGTCATGGAGATGGGGCAGCCGTGACCGGCGTCGGTTTGACCCCACACGGCCATCTTCGCGGCGCGGACGAGGTGTGCATGTGGATTCGGGTCCACCCACGGAGCGCCGTGCAGTCCCAATTCCACTGCGGTGCTCATGAGTTGGTGATAGGCGGGGTCGTAGCGGACCTCGTCGATACGGTTGCCGTAGCGGTCGTGGGTTCGTAGGACGGGCGGGTGCTCCTCGGCCAGATCGCCCCACTCCTGGGCTTGCGCGCTTCCGGCGCGGACCCCGACGCGATGAACCTCTTCGAGCGCGTCCGAAGCTCCCTCGCGGTGCAGTGCCTCGAGAATCGGCGCGTATTCGGCTGCGTCGTAATCGATCAGGGGCGGAACCTGATTAGTGACCTCATGCGTGGGTGTCATCGAAGCTCCCTAACGATCGAAGGGTGAAGGCGAGAATGGCGTCGATCGTGGCGGGATCGGTGGTGCCGCCGCGAAGCGGAAGGATCAGGGCCTCGCCGATTGCCCCGACGATGCACGCTGCCGTCAGAGTGGCGTCCTGTGGCGGTATCTCACCGGTGTCGACTGCCGAGCGAATTGCGGTGGCCAGGCAATCGCGGAACGATTCACGAAACATGAGGCGCTGTTCGTCGACGAGTGGATCCACCGGTTCCACCAGCAGGGCATAGGCGAGAACCGGTGCGCGCATGGCACGTTCGGCGAAGGTACGAACCGACGCTGATACGGCGGAGCGGTGGTTGCCTTCCAGATGTCGGGCGCTGTCTCCGGCGTCCCGGGCTGCGGATACCTCACGGCTGCAGACAGATTGGAACACTTCGGCGAACAGTTCGCCCTTGCCGTCGAAATGTCGATACAGCGTCCCGGTGCCGACGCCGGCGTTCTTGGCCACCGCGGCGATGGAACACCCCGCATAGCCGTGAGTTGCCACTGCCGTCGTGGCGGCCTCGAGCAGTCGGGCGCGTTGGGCGTCCAATCTTTCCTGTACTGCCGGAGTGCGGCGATAGGCCATGCGAAGAAGTGAACACCCGTTCCGTTCTTGCGTCAAGGCTGACTGCAGGTTCAGGCAGCAGCGGTGCGAGCCTGTTCCGCGCGCCACCACGCGACGGTCTCCTCGGCGGCCTGATCGAGCGGTGTCGGTGAGAGTCCGAGGAGCACTTCACTGGCACTCGAGTCCATGACAAACGGCTTGGTGAACTGGTAACTCATCTCCGCGAGTTCGCGGCTGTCGGTGTTGATCTTGCCGACGGCGTCGAGCACCCAGGCGGGCAGGACGCCCACCTTGGCGGGGGATGCTCCGGCGGCTCGGGCGAAGACCTCGGCGATCTTGCGCTGAGTGAGCGCGGGGCCGGTGGGTGCGTGGATGACGGAGTTCCAGAGTTCGGGGTTGTGTGCTGCCGCGATCATCGCTGCTGCCAGATCGGGAATGTAGGTGAAGGAGTGCGGCTGATCTGCGGAACCGATGACACGAATCTTCTTACCTGCCATGACCTTCGGAACCATGCGCTCGCCGGCGTGGGCGGTCCGGACGCGGGGGCCGAAGAAGTCCGAGGCGACGACGCTGACGGTAGGTGTTGCCGAAGCCTCGCGAGCACGCAGCAGTGCGGTCCGCACGCCACGCTTGCCGCCGGTGGCGTTGCGTGGATCGGATTCGGTCATCAAGGTGTCGGAGTTGTAGGCGTAGAGGCTTTCGGGGAAGACCACGACGGCGCCGATGGATGCGGCCGCGTCGAGCACAACCTTTTCGGCCGCCGGGAGTTCCCGCTCCCAATCGGCTGCGTTGTAGGCGGCGTGGATGCAGTGGTAGATCGCCGTGGCGCCTTCGCTGACTGCGCGCAGGGCCTCGGAATCCGAGACGTCGACGCGTCGGCGGTCGATCAACGGGTGCTCCGGTCCGCTGCCGGACCTGGTCAGGAGGCGGACATTAATGCCCTGCTCGGCGAGCTGTAGCGCGACGGCGGATCCGACAGGTCCTGCTCCGGTGACGATTTCGAGGTTCGACATGGTGTGTTCCTTTTCGTTTCGGGTGAACTGAGAGCACTGCTCTCGTTTTTAAGAATGCACCCGTGTCCAAGTACTGTCAAGAGCAGTGCTCTCTTTTGTTGATACTGCTCTCGATCATGGGGCAAGATGGACTCATGGTTGGGACTCCCCGCGAGCGGGCGCGCGAACAGACGCTTCAGGACATCACCCGGATCGGACGCGAGCATCTTGCTGCCGTCGGCGCCGCAGCTTTGTCCTTGCGGGCCGTCGCGCGCGATCTGGGAGTCGTGTCCTCAGCGGTGTACCGCTACGTCGCCAGTCGCGACGAACTGCTGACTTTGTTGGTGGTGGACGGGTACACGGAATTGGGCGCGGAAGTGGACGCCGCCGTGAATGCCGTTGCAGCAGAAGATTTTCGAGGACAGTTCGTTGCTCTCGGGCGTGCCGTCCGGAGTTGGGCGATCCGGGAACCGGCCCGCTACGGTCTGCTGTTCGGCAGCCCCGTCCCAGGCTACGACGCTCCGGGCGAGCAGACCACCGGCCCTGGCACCCTCGTCGTGACCCGGCTGATCGGGATCATCGACGGCGCCCATCGCGCGGGTGCACTCACGGTGCGAGGGGGCCCGGACCTGAGTGACACGCTGGCAACGGACCTCGAGGGAGTGCGGAAAGAACTGGGCACCGACCTGCCGCCGGATGCCGCGGTGCGCGCAACTCTCGTCTGGGTATCGCTGTTCGGCTCGGTGAACTTCGAGGTGTTCGGGCAGTACGGAAGCGACACGTTCACCGACGCGGGTGAGATTTTCGAGCGGCATTTGGCACTACTCGCCGATGTGGCGGGTCTGACCTGAACACGCCTGTGTCTGCGTTCCACCGCACGCAGTCGTCGGTGAGATGATGTCTTTGTGTCGCACGCAGAAGAACCCGAGGATCGAATGGCCTGGATAGAACCGGAGGTTCGTCCGGGCAGTTTGTTGGTGTCGTCGACCGATCTCACGGAACCTGCATTTCGCCGCACCGTCATCTACATGATCGAGCACAACGACGCCGGGAGCCTGGGCGTCGTCGTCAATCGGCCGAGTGAGACGGCCGTGCAGAACGTGCTGCCGCAGTGGTCGCCGTTGACCGCGCATCCTTCGGCGCTGTACATCGGTGGACCAGTCAAGCGTGACTCGGCGTTGTGCCTGGGCATCGCTCGCAACGGTGCACGGATCGACGGCGTCGCCGGCCTGCGGCGGGTGGACGGCAAGGTAGTCATGGTGGATCTGGACTCGGACCCGGAGGTCATCGCTCCTCTGGTCGAAGGGATCCGCATCTTTGCCGGGTACTCGGGTTGGACTCTGGGGCAGCTGGATTCGGAACTCGAGCGTGAAGACTGGATGGTGATCAGCTCACTGCCGTCGGATGTGCTGACGCCGCCCCGAGTCGATGTCTGGGCGCGGGTGCTACGACGCCAGCCGCTCCCCGTGGCAATGCTGGCCAGCCACCCCATCGAGGTCGAACGGAACTGACCTGTCGGAGGCCGATGATATTCCTGTGTCATCGTTTTCGAGAGAGGTGGCAGGAATGATCGCTGAGCGTCAGATCCAGTGCGCGGATTGTGTTTCGGATGTCGATCACTGCCACGATTCTTTGCTGCGACATGCCGACGGATCGCTCGAATGCACCGGCGAGAACTGCGTCGACCTGGCATCGGTCCGTCATGCGTTGTCCATCGATTGTGCTGAACTGCAGGGCGGTTGTGGCTGCGTCGATGCGACCCGAGACGAGTTGCTCGCTAGCTGACGCTGACCGGATCCCGATTCGCGAAGCGTTGCGCCATCGCAGCGCAGACGATCAGTTGGATCTGATGGAAGATCATCAGCGGCAACACGATCAGGCCGACGGGTTGGCCCGCGAACAGCACAGCTGCCATCGGTAGGCCCGTTGCCAATGACTTCTTCGACCCGCAGAAGATGATGACGATCTGATCGGGCAGATCGAAGCCGAGTTTGCGCCCCGCGAAGGTGGTCACGCCGAGAACCAGCGCGAGGATCAGGCAGCACACGATTGTGAGGATCACGATCTGCCAGATCGTGATGGTGCTCCAGATCCCCTCTTTCATGCTTTCACTGAAGGCGGCGAAGACAACGAGGAGGATCGATCCGCGATCGACGTACTTGGTGGGTTCGGCGTACTTCTGCAGCCATCCGATCACCAGTGGGCGGATCAGCTGGCCCACGATGAACGGGATCAGCAGCTGCACGACGATGTCGAGGATCGACGAGAAGTCGACGGTCGCCTGGCCGGTGGTGTTCATCAGCAGAACCACCAGCAGCGGCGTGACGAAGACGCCGATCAGGTTGGAGAACGACGCACTGACGATCGCGCCCGCGACGTTCCCCTTGGCGATCGAGGTGAACGCGATCGACGACTGAACCGTCGACGGAACCAGGCACATGTAAAGGATGCCGGTGTAGAGGTCGTCGCTGATCAGGGTCGGCGACAGGAATCGCAGTGCTAGGCCGATCAGTGGGAACAGCACGAACGTCGCCGCGAGGACGACGGTGTGCAGTCGCCAGTGCTTGACGCCCTTCCACGCTTCCTGCGGCGAGAGCCGTGCGCCGTAGAGCAGGAACAGGAAGCCGATGGCGATCTTGGTGGCCCAGTTCAGAATGCTCTCCGCGGTACCCGATACCGGGAACACACTTCCGAGCACGCCGGCGATGATGATGCCGAGGATGAACCCGTCGATGTAGAACCTACTGAGAAACTTCACCTGGCTAAGGATAACGGCGTGCGTCGACGGGTCTCTCGAGCCCCACGAAGGTTGAAGCCCATCACGGCCAGGCACAGCAGCGTCCCGACGATCGACAGTTCAATGATGGCCGTCTGCATTCCCTGGATGGTGATGGCGATACCCGCGATGATCGACGGAATCGCGAGTCCCGCGTAGCTGACGGTGAAGAACGCGGCCAGAACTCCGCCGTGGCTCTCCCGGGCGTGGGTTCGGGCGGCGGCGTTGACTCGCTTCATGCCGCCGGCAAAGGCCAGACCGTGTCCGGCGCCGACCACGACGGTGATGACGCTCAGCAGCGCAAGGCTGGGGACGAGGTCGACCACGAGTAGGCCGATCATTCCGAGGGCGAGGATCCCCAGTCCGACGGTGACGGACGTCCTCGGGTCCATGCGACTCCCGCCGAGCTGCGCGATCACCGAGCAGATCATGACCAGTGCAGCTGCCCCGCCGCCGAGTAGGAGGTTGTCGATGTTCAGCAGGCTGGTCATCCACGACGGGACCACCGACTGGAAGAGCCCGACTGCGCCCCACGACAGCGCGACGGCGAGCGAGCTGAGCCAGAACGTCTCTCGAATGGTGGCGGGAACATGCGGCATCTGAAAGAACCGCTTCGGGCGTGTGACGTCCCCGATCCGCGGCATTAGCAGCAACACGATCAGTGCCGGGATGAACGCGACAAGGAAGATCAGATACGGCAACCGCAGTGGTTGTGGAAGGTACTGGGCGATCGCACCGGACACGAGTGGTCCGAGTGCACCGCCCAACGCACCCGTCACCGTCGAGACGAGCGCTGCCCGTCGGTGATCGAACTTCGGTTCCTGCTCCACCAGTGCGGCACTGCCCGCCGCACTGGCTGCGCCCACCGCGATGCCCTGAGCGACGCGTCCGACGAACAACCACACCGTCGCGTCGGCGAATGCCAGGACGAGCGTGCCGACGACGCTCAGTGCGAGCGCAGCCAGAAGCACGGTTCGTCGACCGAGGGCGTCGGACAGCGGTCCGAAGAAGAGCAACGCCGGAACGAGGCCGGCGACGTAGACGCCGTAGATGAGCGTCTGGATGGTGGGCGTGAATCCGAACTCGGTCCGGTACAGCCCGTAGACGGAGGTGGGCATGTTCGCGCCCAGAAGGATCACGGTGAGGACGTAGCCCACGCCGTAGAAGTGTCGGTTGGTGCGGCGTGTGCGTTGTTCGGTGGCGACAGCGGTGGCGGACGTGGGAAGCCCCTCCTGAAGACTGAGTTCGAAAATACATGGGTCGTCCTACGTATCGTAGGTGAGTGGAATGATCGCCGCGAATGCTGTGAGGATGAGTAGATGACCGTTGTTCGCAAGGAGTCCGCGTACGAGCAATCCCTCGACTGGATGCGCGCGCAGATCTCCGACGGCGCCTGGACCGTTGGCAACCGTGTTCCGACCGAGCCGGAGTTGATGAGTGTTCTCGGCGTCGGCCGGAACACCGTGCGCGAAGCGATCAAGACATTGACCTCTACGGGAGTCCTGGAGATCCGTCGCGGATCAGGGACCTTCGTGCGTGCTCGGACCGACATCGGCGGCCTGCTCGGCAAACACGCGTCCGTCGACGAGATGAAATACGTCTTCGAAGTGCGTCGTGCGCTCGAGATGGAAGCAGTCCGCTTGGCGTGTGAGCGTCGCGGCGACGACGACGTTCGGACACTTCGTGAGCTGGCCGCCAAGCGTGACATCCCAGCGGAGAACTTCGTCGACGTGGATCTCGCATTTCACATTGCCGTCGTCGATGCCGCTCACAATCCGGTTCTGAAAGATCTGTTTGCCGGGATCCTCGAAACCGTTCGCGCCACCTACGAGGTGACCGAAGGGGTGCATCCGCCGTCGCTGACGTCCTCGCATCACCGGGGAGTCGCCGAAGCCATTGCCGAACGAGATGTCAGCAAAGCCAGGGCGGCGGCGTGTGGGTACCTGGAAAAGACTCAGGAAGCGATCGGTTCAGGCTCGGCGGTTACCGAGTCCGGGCGTCGGCCAATCGGTTGAGGGACCCGGCGATGTCTTCGGCCCTCGGTGTTGTGATCGTGAGCCGGTCGCCACCGGCGAAGGTGACGACCACCGCCGGCCCGGTGCGGGTGACGACGCCGTAGTTGCGACGACCCTTGGCCTTGAGTCCCCAGCCGCCGAAGTCCGCGAACGGTTTGATTTCCGCGACGTCGGCTCCGACAACTTCATCGATGCCGTAGGTCATCGCAGCCATCCCCATGTTGATCACCCGGATTTCCCGGTCGCCGACGATCACCCGGAAGCGCACCAGGCTGACGACGAGCAGTCCGAGTGTCCCGAAGATGAACAGCGGCCAGAGTGACCGCATCGACAACGCCATGACGACTCCGGGTGCCAGAGTGATCGCAGTGATGATCACCGAACCCTGGGTGCTGAATCCGACGTCGTCGGAGATGGGTAAAGGGCAGCTGCTTCGTGGCAACCCGGCCGATGGTTTGGTCGCGGCAAGCGTGCGGACGCGGTAGTCGCGCAGGAATGAGGCACCGATCCAACCCAGCACCGCGCCGACGACAAAGCCGACACCGAGAGACCACAGCGGGAGTGACGTCGTAGTCGGATCGGTGACATCGAGTTGGGTGTAGAGCAGAGCGAAGTTCACTGTCGTGATGAGCCCGACCACGCTCAGTCCGACAACCAACATGAATCGACGCATCATCAACATCGCGGGAGCAAGAGCGGCAATTGCGCTGAGACCGCCACCGAAGAGCAGCGTCAGAAGTGCAATGGTCCACGCGTTGGAAGACGGGGTGGAGAACCCGTCCGGCGAGGTAGTGGTCCAGTGAGTCGCGATCTGCTCCGGGAGGCGAGGCTCCCACATTTTTGTCAGGACGAAGCCGAAGACCGCACACAACAGCGGAACGACTAGCCCGAATACGACCCCGGCCGGGTCGACCACGCGATGTTTCACGTGAATCAATGAGCCGGCTGGCAAGCATCCTTGAGCGCGCAGGCACCGCAGGAAGCGGTGCCGCAAGCGGCAGCGTTCGCCTTGGCCTCGGGGGTCTCCGCCACCTGCTCGTCTGCGGCAGGCTCGGAGTGTCCGCCGCAGTTGCAGTCGTTACCGCATCCGCTCTGCTGCGGGAGTGCGGCGGCAGCGCGGGCACCGATGCCTCCACCGAAACCGGCAGTGAGGACGGCGACGACGACGGCGATGATCGCGACCGCGACGCCGAAGACTCCGCCGATGGTCAGTGCTGCGACTCCGCCGATGACCAACATTCCGGCGGCCGCGAGCATGGTCGGACCGGCCACCTTGTTGGCGAGGGCGAACGACTCCTCGCTCCGCAGGGAATCTTCGGTGCGGACACCGGCCCAGCGGTTGCGCGGGAGTTTGCCGATCAGTCCGGCGACAGCAACTCCACCGACGGCGACAGCGAGCACGAATAGCACCACAGCGACAACGATCACCCATACAGGATAGGCGCGAGTGGAGTTGATGGTATGCCCGGGTCGCGCAGGCTCTACCCTGGTTATCGGTATTTCCGTCAGCCAAGTAGATAGCGACCATAGTGACCGAGTCTCCGCAGTCCCCCGATTCACCAGCCGACGCAACTCCGCAGCACCGCTACACCGCGGGGCTCGCCGGCCAGATCGAGCAGCACTGGCAGGACCGCTGGAGTGAGGAAGGCACGTTCAACGCGCCCAATCCGGTCGGTCCGCTCTCCTCGCCCGACGGTGTTCCTGCCGACAAGCTCTTCGTTCAGGACATGTTCCCGTACCCCTCGGGTTCGGGCCTGCACGTCGGTCACCCACTCGGATACATCGCCACGGATGTCTTCGCGCGCTTCCATCGCATGCAGGGCCGCAATGTCCTGCACACCCTCGGCTACGACGCCTTCGGGCTCCCGGCCGAGCAGTACGCCGTGCAGACGGGTACCCACCCGCGGACCACCACCGAGTCCAACATCGCCAACATGAAGCGCCAGCTGCGACGCCTGGGTCTGGGACACGACGAGCGTCGTAGCCTCGCGACGACGGATGTCGACTTCTACCACTGGACGCAGTGGATCTTCCTGCAGATCCATGGCGCCTGGTACGACAAGGAAGCCGGCAAGGCGCGTCGTATCTCGGAGTTGGAAGCCGAGTTCGATTCCGGTGAGCGCGCTCTGGAAGACGGACGCGAGTGGGCTTCGTTGGACGTGGCCGCGAAGGCCAAGGTTCTGGACTCGTACCGCCTTGTCTACCAGTCGGATTCGATGGTCAACTGGTGCCCCGGTTTGGGTACCGTCCTGGCCAACGAGGAAGTTACTGCCGACGGTCGTAGTGACCGCGGAAACTTCCCAGTCTTCCGTAAGCATCTCCAGCAGTGGATGATGCGCATCACCGCGTACTCAGACCGCCTGGTCGACGACCTCGAGTACCTGGATTGGCCGGACAAGGTCAAGGCCATGCAGCGCAACTGGATCGGACGCTCCTACGGCGCCGAGGTTACTTTTGCCGCAGGCCAATACGGCGTCGATGTGTTCACTACCCGTCCGGACACGCTGTTCGGCGCCACCTACGTGACGCTGGCTCCCGAGCACGATCTGGTGGACAAGCTCGTTGCGGACGAGTGGCCTGATGGTGTCGACGCACGCTGGACTGGCGGTGCCACGACTCCGGCGGAAGCTGTTGCTGCATACCGTAAGTCGATTGCCGCCAAGACCGACCTGGAGCGTCAGGAAAATAAGGAGAAGACGGGCGTCTTCCTCGGTTCCTACGCCGTCAATCCGGTCAACGGACACAAGGTTCCGATCTTCATCGCCGACTACGTTCTGACGGGCTACGGCACCGGCGCGATCATGGCAGTTCCGGGACACGATCATCGTGACTGGGAGTTCGCGAACGCGTTCGGTCTGGACATTCTCGAAGTTATTGCCGGTGGCGATGTTTCGGAGGCTGCGTACTCCGGTGACGGCCCGCTGGTGAACTCCGACTACCTCGACGGTTTGGACGTAGCCGAGGCCAAGGCGACCGTCATCAGTCGCCTCGAGGAGAGCGGCCAGGGCAAGGGCACAATCCAGTACAAGCTGCGCGACTGGCTTTTCGCGCGTCAGCGTTACTGGGGCGAGCCTTTCCCGATCGTCTACGACGCGGACGGCAACGCGCACGCCCTGCCGGATTCGGCTCTGCCCGTGGTGCTTCCGGAGGTCGAGGACTACGCACCCGTGTCCTTCGATCCGGACGATGCCAACTCCGAGCCCTCTCCCCCGCTGAACAAGGCGACCGACTGGGTCAACGTCGAGCTCGATCTCGGCGACGGACTGCAGACCTACCACCGCGACACCAACGTCATGCCGCAGTGGGCGGGCAGCTCGTGGTACCAGCTGCGTTACATCGACCCCACTAACCAGGACGCCTTCTGCGACCCGCAGAACGAGGCGTACTGGACGGGTCCCCGTCCGGAACTGCACGGCCCCAACGATCCCGGTGGAGTCGACCTGTATGTCGGCGGCGTCGAGCATGCGGTGCTGCACCTGCTGTACTCGCGCTTCTGGCACAAGGTCCTGTTCGACCTGGGCTACGTGTCCTCGAGCGAGCCGTACCGCCGCCTCTACAACCAGGGGTACATCCAGGCATTCGCGTACACCGATGCCCGCGGCGTCTACGTGCCCGCAGAAGAGGTCGTCGAGCGTGACGGCAAGTTCTTCTACGAGGGCGCCGAGGTCAACCGCGAGTACGGCAAGATGGGCAAGAGCCTGAAGAATGCCGTTGCGCCGGACGAGATCTGCGCCGAGTTCGGTGCAGACACCCTGCGTGTGTACGAGATGTCGATGGGTCCGCTGGACACCTCGCGTCCGTGGGCAACCAAGGATGTCGTCGGTGCTGCGCGATTCCTGCAGCGAGTGTGGCGCGTCGTCATCGACGAGGAGACCGGCAAGCCCCGTGTCACCGACGAAGCTCCTGGTGAGGAGACGCTGCGTGCGCTCAACAAGGCGATTTCCGGTGTCATCGAGGATTACACGGCGCTGCGCGACAACACGGCCGCTGCGAAGCTGATCGAGTACAACAACCACCTCACCAAGGCGTTCCCGGGTGGCGCGCCGCGTGCTGCCGTCGAGCCGCTGGTACTGATGCTCGCTCCCCTGGCGCCGCACCTCGCGGAAGAGTTGTGGTCGCGTCTGGGGCACACGGAATCTCTTGCGCACGGCCCCTTCCCCGCTGTCGAGGAGAAGTGGCTCGTCGAGGACACCGTCGAGTACCCGATCCAGGTCAACGGCAAGGTCCGTAGCCGCATCAGCGTCCCGGCGGATGCCGATCGCAAGGCTGTCGAGGAGATCGCCCTGGCCGACGAGAAGATCGTCGCGCTGCTCGAGGGCAACGCACCACGCAAGGTGATCGTTGTGCCGGGCAAGATGGTGAACATAGTTCTGTAGGCGCTTCGCGCACGTGCGCCGTTTTGGTAGTTACCGCTACCGAAACGGCGCACAGTCGTATCTGGAGCCAATCAGTCGTTGTCCTGATTCTCCCGCTCCGCGGAACATTCTGTAGCGCGTGTTCGACGCGAGGGCTGTGATGCAGGTAACACGTTGCCGAGAACGGTAGCTGTCGTTCCACTGCACTTCCCCGCAAGGCCCCGGCCGACGGTATTCGGCAGGGGGTCAATCGAATTCGCAGGTGTCCCGAAAGGATTCTCCAGCCATGGCGTCTCATGTCCACAGCGACGGCTCGTCTCCCAGTCTGCCCGAATCGACGTCGATGCCGGAGCGGTGGACTCCGCGACTGGTGTTCTCGCTGGCGTCGATCGTTCTACTTCTCGAAATGCTCGCGGTGAGCTACATGATGATTTCCACTGCGCTGCCCGCCATCTCGGTGCATTATCAAACGACGCAGGGAGCTTGGCTGCTCACGTCGTTCCTGCTGCTGGGCGCGGTCGCGTCTCCTCTGCTCGGCAAGCTCGCCGACATGTACGGCAAACGTAAAGTCCTGCTCTTGGCGGTCGGCGGTGCAGCGGTCGGATCGTTCATTTCGGCGATTGCGCCGAGCTATGCCGTCTTGATTCTGGGCCGGTCGCTGACGGGCCTACTCGTTCCCTGCCTGTTCTTGAGTTACTCCCTCATCCGCGACGTGTTTCCGCCGAAAACCGTTGCCTTGGCTGTCAGTATCGCGACCTCCGGCATGGGTCTGATCGCGATTCCGGCGCCGTTCCTCACCGGTTGGTTGATCGACAACCACGGGTTCCGGAGCATCTTCTGGTTCTTCGTCATCGGTTTGGTTCTGCTCGGTGGCATGATTTTCGCTTCGACGGCGGAATCAGCTGTGCGACTGCGCTCTTCGCTGGACCTGATCGGTGCGGTACTGCTCGGATCGGGCATCGCCGGAATTCTGATCGGCGTCAGCTTCGGGCCGACCTGGGGCTGGAAGAACGGTTCGACACTGGCCTACCTGATCGGCGGCGTCGCACTGCTGGTGGCTTGGGTTGCCTCTGCCCGAGCCATCCGTGAGCCCTTGATCGACCTGCGCTACTTCGGCAAGCGTTCGGTGATGCTCACCGCCGTCGGTGCCGGGTTCTGCTACGGCGCCTCGGGAGTCTTCACGATTCTGCTACCGATGATGGTGATGACCCCAGCAGTTCTCGGCCTGGGATACGGATTCGGCGTCACGGCAGAGGGATTCGCGATCTTCCAGGCGCCCCTTGGTGGCATGGTGGTGGTCGGCGGCTTGATCGTAGGTTTCCTCGTGGGCCGCAACATCCGACCGCGTCTGCTGATGATCATCGGGATGATCCTCATGGCAGTCGGATTCACCTTGACGGCCACCATTCACGACAACAAGCCGCTGCTCATCATCTTTGCCGGAATCTTCGGTGTCGGAATGGGTATGGGCTACGCATCTATCCCGAACCTGCTCATCGAGGCAGTGCCGCCGCAGTTGCAGGCAACCACGGCGAGCATGGTTGCGGTCTTCCAGAGCATCTTCCCCGCTGTGCTTCCCGTCATCGCCTTCACGGTCTTGAACTCGCACATCGCGATGGCGATGGAGGGCGCTGTGTTCTACACCGACGAGGGCATGCGCATCGCGTTCCTGATCGGTGCTGCTGCAGCAGTTCTCGGTGCGATCGCAGCCGTATTCCTGCCGCGAAACATCGTCCAGATCGGCGCAGAAGACGGCATGCAGCAGGAAACGTCCCTCCTTCCGGCTCACTGATCATGCGATGACGTGCGGCTACGGGCCAACGCCCGTAGCCGCGCATCTCCATGGTCGCACCTCGATGTCATGCAAGATGAATCTTCTGCAGCGAGATCTCACCCCGCAGCGGCCGCTCCGCAACTTGTGCCAGATCAGAGACGAATGTGTCCGCGATCGATCGGGTGGTGGTGAGTTGTACCGACAGAACGTTGTTCGCTTGACTGCACACTGTTGCGCCGTACCGGTACGCCACCAGCGCCACTGGATCGACGCGTTGGAAAGTCGCGGTGACGTGTAGGCCGACCTGTGGTGTCACCGGAACGAACGGGCCGTGGTCCGTCTTGATGCGAACTATCCCGATGATCTTGTTGAGACGCTTGATCAACATGGCGTCGGAGATGGTTGCCGGACAACGGTACGCGATCGACATTCCGGTGACTCCCGGCGATGTCACGGACACCCACGTGGACAGACTGACGACGTCTACGCCAAGCTTCCACCCCAGCGAAGAAATACGGGCGAGAACTGCTGCGGTGTCATGGCATTCGACGACCATGGTGCCAACCCGTGTCGATTCACCCATTCCCACGACCTCTTTCGGCTTAGAGAGGCAGCCCGGGCGCATCGACTCCGACGATTCGCGATCCCCGGAAGAAGTCGAGAAGCTCTTTGTCGCCGTGTGCGCCGATACCGCTTCCGCCCCAGAAACTCTGGGTCGAGTGGTCGTCGAGGTCCAGGAGACTGGTGCTGTTGATCTTGTTCTCACCGCACTCGATTCGGGTCGCAAGTTCACGAGCGGCGTCGACGTCGGCGCCGAACACGTATCCGGCCAGGCCGGTATCGAGAGCGTTGGCCTCGAGCAGCGCCTGCTCGTCGGTAGATGCTCGGTGCACGGTCAGGATCGGCCCGAAGGTCTCCATCTTGGTATGCTCCGACGAGATCCCGTGCACCACTGTCGGAGGGAAGAACCATCCGGAAAGGTCCGGCACAGGAGTGCTCGAGACAGCTGTGCCGCCCACGCCGTGGAGGAAGTCGACAGTCGCGCGCATTCGTTGCAGTTGAGGCTCGTTCGCCTGCGGCCCCATCGTAGTGTTGTCGTCACCGGTTCGTCCGAGCGCGATTTCGGCCGTGCGGTCGAGTATTGCGTCGACAAGACGGTCGTGAAGGTGCGGCGGCACGAAGACGCTTCCCGGACTCTCACACCATTGCCCGTTGAGTTTGGTGAACCCGTCGACGAGTGCGGTCGCAGTCAGATCGATATCGGCGTCGGCGCGGACGATCACGGGATTGTTGCTGCCGAGTTCGAGTTGAAGCGCCTTGAAGTCGGCCGAGGCCGCAGAGGCGATGGAACTGCCGGCTGCTCGGCCGCCAGTGAACGCCAGTGCTCGGATTCGTCGATCGGCGGCCAGTAGATGCCCGACGTCCCCGCCTCCGTGAACGAGTTGAAACAGAGCTCTCGGTGCGTCGAGTTCGGCAATGGCACGCGAGATCGCTTCTGCAAGCACATTGGGTCCTGACGGAGCCCAGTTGGAGGGCTTGGCGATGACAGGAGCGCCCGCGGCCAATGCGAATGCGGTCTTCTTCGCGGTGATGAAGCTCGGTGCATTCCACGGTGCGATCACAGCGGTCGGGCCCCAAGCCAGCCGATGTAGTTGTGCGCCCGACGCGAACTGCTCGAACCCCGAGGAGTCTTCCAGATGCTTTGCAGCACTACGGAACAGATCGGGAAGTCCGCCCGCGAACAGCGTGCTGATCGATAGGGGGAGACCGTTGTTCTTTGAGTCCTCACGAGCGATCGCCGTTGTTCGTTCCTCGACAAGTTCGGCAGTTCTCTCGAGTAAGAGCACTCGGTCGGCTACCGATCGACGGGTCCAGACACCCGATCGATGGAGTTCTGCCGCGGCGGTGATTACCCTCTCCACCTGTTCGGCGGAAGACGAGAGTTGGGCTTGCAGTTTCTCTCCGGTGTCGGGATCGGAGAGAAATTCGCCGAGTTCGATAGCCGGTGGTTCGACGTTTCCGTCGATCGTGTTGTTCTGGGGCACGAGTGAGCATGAAGTGGTCATGACTGTCCTTCGTGGCGAAATCGTGTGTAGGTCAGATGTTGTCGAGGTAGCGTTCGCGTTCCCAGTCGGTGACCGCGGACATGAAGGAATCCCATTCGTCCTTGGCGACAGCCGCGTAGTGCGACACGACCTCGGCGCCGAACGCCGCGAGTGCGAACTCACTGGCTTCGAGCGCACGCGCCGCCTCGTCGAGTGTGCTGGGCAGCGGTTGCTGCTTCACCTTCTCGAGTGTGTCCGTGTCGCTGTACCCGTCGCGTCGTACCGGTGCGCCGGGATCGAGCTTTCGGCTCAGGCCGTCGTTCATCGACGCCAGAACGGCGGCGAGTGCGAGATACGGATTTGCGTCCGCCCCTGGCAGCCTCATTTCGAGACGGTTGGCGGACGGCGCCCCGGTAATGAGTCGGCAGGTCGTCGTCCTGTTGTCGAAACCCCAGGTCAAGCCGTTCCCTGAGAAGTCGTGGCTGGCTCTGGTCCGGCGCATCGAGTTGATGGTCGGCGTGTAGAACAGCATGAGTTCCGGACAATGTTCGAGAACGCCGCCGACCGCGTGCAGCAGTTCGGCACTCGCCGTGTTTTCTGCGTTTTCGTCGTGGAACGGGAAGGTGTCGTCGCTACGCATGGACGCGTGAATATGACACGACGAGCCCATGCCGTCGGTGCTCGGGCGTGCCATGAAGGTCGCAGTGAGCCCTTCCGCCGCCGCGACATCGTGGACCACCTGCTTGAAGAGCACATGGCGGTCGGCCATCTCGAGAGCCGTTCCGTATTCGAGGTTGATCTCCCACTGGCCCAGCCCGTACTCGACCTGAGAGACCTCGACGGGAATTGCGCTCTCCTCCAGGGCGGTTCGTACCTTGCGGAAGAAGGGTTCCATCGCATTGCCGGCGGTGATGGTGTAGTCCGAGGGCACCAGGGTGGTGGGTTCGAGATCCCGATAGCCGCTTCGCCTCAACGCGTCGGGGGTACCCCGATAGAGGTGAAACTCGAGTTCCGTTGCCGCATAGACGGTGTGACCGTCGGATTCGAGCTTGTCGATCTGTTTGCGCAGGATCGTGCGCGGTGCGATCGGGACCAGCTCGCCGGTGTGTTCGTCTACCGAGTCGGCGATGACGATGGCAGTGGACTCCAGCCACGACGCGCGTCGTAGTGTTCCCAGATCAGGTTGCAAGCGGAAGTCGTGCCAGCCGGTGTGCCCGCCGGCGTAGTCGACAACCAGTTTGTCCATGCGCTGGTTGGCATCCCAGGCATATACGCAGGTGCACACATGCAGGCCCTCGTCGATGTTCCCGAGGAAAATTCGCGTCGGGACCCGCTTGCCGATCAATCGTCCGTAGAGGTCGATACCGGCGATGAGGACGGTGTCGATGTCGGACTCGGCCAGCTCGGCTGTGGTGAGCCGGCCTTTCATCGGGCGAGCCATCCGCCGTCGACGGGCAGTTGGACTCCACTGATGTAGGAGGCGTCGTCGGACAGGAGGAAGGAGACTGCAGCACCCATGTCCTCGGGGCGTCCGACGCGCGGCACCAGGAGCCTGGACTTCATGAAGTCGAGAACTTCGCCGGAGGAGACGTCTATGCCAGGTAGGAAGGCGGTGGGGACCGGGCCCGGGGCGATTGCGTTGACCCGTACGTTGTACCGCGAGAGTTCGACGGCCAGAGCCTTCGTCAGCATCTTCACTCCACCCTTCGACGCGTTGTAGTGGACCTGGGCGAAGCCCTGAGAGGACACGACGACGTCCGCTTCCACCGTCGACAAGTTCACCACAGCGCCGCTGTTGCCGTCGCGGAAGTACGGGGTGGCGATCTGCGTGACGATGAACATGCCCTTGAGATTGACGTCGAGGACGAGATCCCACTCTTCGTCGGTGAGGTTCTCCAGAGAACTCATCGTGATCAGACCGGCGTTGTTGACGAGGTAGTCGAAGCGTCCCCATTCGGCGACGGTGGCCTCGAAAGCGGCGCTCACGGCGGCGCGGTCGCGCACGTCGGCCTCGAGAGCGAGCGCGGGTGTGCCGTACTGCGATTCGATCAGTGCGACGGTCTCTTTTGCACTTTCGATGTGAAGGTCCACGACCGCGACGCGGGCACCGTCGGAGGCAAGGCGCAGTGCGATACCGCGGCCGATTCCGGAACCTGCACCGGTGATGAGGGCGACCTTGTTCTCATGCGTACGTGACATTGTTGTCTTCCATTCTGTGATGATCGGTCTGGCGAGAAGGATCGGTCTGGCGAGAGGTTGCAGCGTCGACGAGCCACGAGAAGAGCGGGTCGATGTCGACGAAGAATTCGGGGTGCCACTGCACGCCCACCACGGGGCGATCGTCGGCCTGGATGGCTTCGGCGACGCCGTCGAGCGCGCGTCCGACGATCCGCAACCCGTTCCCCGGGGTATCCACTGCCTGGTGGTGAAGGCTGTTCACGTGAATGCTGTTGCCGAACAGACTGTATGGGATGGATCCGGACTCCAGGGCGACCTGTTGTGGTCGGTAGGAACGCGGATAGCCGAAGAAGCTGTGCGCCTCACCGGCGTCGGTGGGAAGGTCGGCAATCAGTGTGCCCCCGCGGGCGACGTTGACGACCTGGTGTCCGCGGCACACTCCCAGGATCGGCAGTCCGATTTCCCAGGCCGCATCGACCAGGGCGAACTCGAATTCGTCCCGAGCGGGGTCGATCATCGAGGAGTTGGGTCCGGGGGTGCGGCCGTATCGCCTGGGGTCCACGTCGGAACCACCGCTGAGGACGAGGGCGTCGAGATGCTCGACGATTCGGCGCGGATCACTGTGGATGCTCAGCAGGATCGGTTGACCACCAGCGGCGCGGATCTTCGAGGGAAAATCGGTGAAGAACATTTCCATCAGCGCGTCGCCGACGACGTTGGGTAGTGACGGCCCGCCACGGTCGATGCGGCCGGTGACTCCGATCAGGGGCATGGCGGGGAGGGCTTCCGCCGTCATCGTGAATTGGGTCATAGGAGCGAGCATAGAACCATTGAATGGCTTTTCGCTAGAGTTTGGCTTGTAAAGTTGGGGTAACGGGTTCGAAGTGCCGCGCGCTGCTGTATCTATTCAAGGACAGTTGCGAATGGGAGCGTTCGATTTCGTAAGTCAAGACGAAGCGTAAGAGTCGGTCCAGGCGCCGAGTAGGGGGTACGAGACGTGCAGATCGACAAGCTGCCGGCCATCGAATTCATGGTCAGTGCACCGACGTTGGGGGAGGATATCGCTCGACGCTTGCGACTGCTCATTCACAGCGGCGCGCTCAGTCCCGGTGATCGCCTGCCGTCCGAGCGTGAACTGTCTCAGCAACTCGAAGTCGGTCGAGTCAGTGTGAGAGAAGCCATCCGAATCCTTCAGGCGATGGGATACATCGAGGTGCGGCGAGGAGCCACGGGCGGATCGTTCGTTTCGGAGTTGACCAGGCCTTATGAAGACTGGGTTGGCCAGTTGAAAGCGCGCGAAGCAGATATCGACGAGATCGTCGACCTCCGTATCGGGTTGGAAATGCGAACGGCAAGCCTCGCGGCGGTCCGGCGAACCGATCGTCATCTTCTCGAGTTGCTCGAATCCATTGAGCAATTGGGGGTTTCCGGAAGTCGGGGATCGTTCCGGGCTTGTGACGCCAGGTTCCACGGCGGTATCGCCAGAGCGGCGGGAAACAGCAGGTTGGAGGCCGCTGTGGTCGAAGCTCGCGGCGAAATGTTCGTCCCCGTCGATCATCTCGTGTTCGAAGACCAGGTCGAGGCTTCGAGAGTGGAGCACAAGGAGATCTTCGAGGCGATCAAGCGGGGCGACAGCGCTCGCGCGGCGGAGGCGATGGAACGTCACATTCTGCACGCAAAAGACGAGCTCAAACGCTTGGCCCTGCAGGAAGAAGGCTGACGGGAGCGCGACGAACGGACGGTTCGTCCCGTTTTTCGCAAGTAAAAGTTTTGTGAATTGGGTCCCGAATCGACTTCAATGGTTCTAACATCGCCGGTATGACCCATACTTCCGTCAATGCTTCGCGCGATGCATCCGGCGATGACCGAACTCTTCGAGGCTCGCTGGGTACCGGTTCGATAGTCCTCATGGTCGTTGCCGCGGCCGCTCCCCTGACTGTGATCAGTGGGCTTGTGCCGCTGGGCATTTCCGGGGGCAACGGTGCGGGCTTCCCCATGACCTTCGCCGTGACAACCGGTGTACTTCTGCTCTTCGCAGTCGGATTCACCGCGATGTCGCGTTACATCCCGGGAACCGGAGCGTTCTATCTCTACATCGGACATGGTCTCGGCCGTGGTGCCGGCGTCGGCAGTGCGATGTTGGCGCTTGTCAGTTACAGCACAGTGCAATTGGCTGTATACGGCTACCTCGGCCCGGCAATGAGTTCGCTGATCACCTCGTACGGTGGTCCGGAGGTGCCGTGGTGGATCTTCTCGCTCGCCTCGTTGGCTCTGGTCGCCGTCCTCGGATTTCGTCATATCGAATTGTCGGGCAAGGTGCTCGGCATCCTGTTGATCGCAGAGGTCGGGATCGTCGTCGTTCTCGACGCTTTCATTATCGCCGACGGTGGTCCGGAAGGTCCGTCGACGGCGATGTTCTCCCCGTCGGAGATCTTCTCCGGATCCCCGGGCGTCGCATTGGTATTCGCGCTTGCTGGTTACATCGGCTTCGAGTCCACGGCGATCTTCCGCGACGAGGCGAAGGATCCGGCGCGGACGATCCCACGAGCGACGTACGCCGCCTTGATCCTTATCGGTGGCTTCTATGCTCTCTCCAGTTGGGCGGTCGTGACGGCTTGGGGTGATACGGGTGCCGTGGACATTGCGGGTACCGACCCCGACGGCATGTTGATCACCACTGCCACCGACTTTGCCGGATCGGTGACGGCCCATCTGATTCAAATTTTGTTGGTGTCCAGTCTCTTTGCCGCAGTTCTGTCTCTCCATAACGTCTTGGCGAGATACATCTTTGTTCTGTCGAACACCGGCGTTCTGCCGGGCGCAGGTGGGCGTACGCACCGCGTGCATGGTTCGCCGCACATCGCGTCAGTGGTGCAATCCTGCTGTGCTCTGGTGCTTCTCGGCGCTTGCATCGTCATCGGTCTGGATCCGGTGACACAGATCTTCGCGTGGTTCGCCGGTGTCGCAACGGTGGGGATCGTGGCTCTCATGTTGCTCACGTGCCTTGCAGTTCTCGTCTTCTTTCGTCGTACGAAAGTTGATCAGCGTTTCTGGCACACCAAACTTGCCCCGAGCCTGGGGCTCGTCGGCCTCATCGGATTTGCGATCGCCATTGCCGGAAACCTCCCGCTTCTTCTGGGTGGCAACGTACTGGCCGTGGTGATGACCGGAGTACTGGTGCTCGCGTTTGTCGGTGGGTTCCTCTATGCGCGTCGACGCAAGCAAGTGAGCTTCGAACTCCCCTCGTGAGAGGGCCTTCGGTGAAATGATGTGTGCACCCGCACTCGAGAAAGCAGGACTCCCATGACGTTCGCGGATCTGGACGGCGATGAACTGTGGAGTTACCTGAAGGAGCGTTCAGGATTGCCCGGCCCGCGTGCGAACCTCGCGCTCATGCTCGAGTTCGCGCGCGGCGCCGACAGTGACGACGTTCTGTGGGCGGTGGAGTCCGAAGACGAATACATCCGCTGCTGTGGGATCGTCGGGCTCGGGTTCATCCTCGTTCGTTCACGCGACAAGGCTGTTCTGGACAGTCTGACGGAGGCAACCACTAGTGCGTCGTGGCGTGCACGTGAAGCTGCCGCGATGGCCGTTCAGGCGATAGGTGACACTGATCCGGAATTGTTGCGGGCGATCATCGAGCAGTGGGCACGTTCCGCCCATCCATTGACGCTTCGCGCAGCGGCCGCCGGGATCTGCGAGCCGCGGTTGCTCAAGGACAAGGTGAACGCTGCGCTGGCCGTTCAGGTGTGCCGAGACGCCACCGAGTGGATCGTCGCACAACCAGCTGATGCCCGTCGTGAAGCCGACACACGCACTCTCCGCCAGGCGCTCGGGTACTGCTGGAGCGTCGCGGTCGCAGCGGATCCGGAGAATGCACTGCCGGCGTTCGTCTCCCTGGAGGCGTCGGACGACGCCGATGTCGTCTGGATCGTGCGGGAGAACCGGAAGAAGGCCCGGCTGCGCAAGGTGCTCGAAACCTGACCCGTGGATCAGGGACGTAGGTTATCCTCAGAATTAGAACCTGTTCTAACTACGAGGGGTAGACCATGGCACCGTCCGCAGAGGTAATCCGCAAGACCGTCGACGCCTACATCGAGACAGTTGCCACGGGCACTGCCGCCCAGGTTGTGGCCCTGTATGCCGAGGGTGCAACCGTCGAAGATCCGGTGGGCACCGACGTGCGCACCACCCGCGAGTCCATTCTCGAGTTCTACTCTGTGATCGAGAACTTCGACCAGGAAGCTCACCTTCAGACCCTCCGCATTGCCGGAAATGAAGCGGCATTCCACTTCTCGCTGATCACCAAGCTCGGCGAGCAGACGCTGACCATCGCACCCATCGACGTCATGACCTTCGACGACGACGGAAAGATCCTGTCGATGCGCGCATTCTGGAACCAGGAAGACATGATCACCGCCTGACATGACGGTGAGAACGATCGATGTCGACGGATTCCGTTGGCAGATTGACGATTCCGGTTCTGGGACAGCTGTGATTATGTGTCACGGCTTTCTCGGCCTCGGGTGCAGCTATCGCCATCAGTCGGCAGCGTTGGCGGAAGCTGGCTTTCGAGCGATTACGCTCGACATGCCCGGGTACGGCGGCACCACGCGCCCGGATACCGTCGACGACTACACCAACGATGCCGTCGCGAACCGGCTGACCGACCTACTCGACGCTCTCGGAATCGACAAAGCGGTGTTCGTCGGCCACGATTTCGGCGCGCCCGTCGCGTGGACCACCGCTCTGCGCCACCCCGATCGTGTTGCGGGGCTTGTCTCGTTGGCGGTCCCCTATGCGCCCGACAGGTTCCCCGCAAAACCCTCGACCATCTACGCCGCGATGGCGCGCAAGCATTTTCTGCACATTCACTATTTCCAAGAACCGGGTGTCGCGGAGCGCGAACTCGACGCCCGTCCACGTGAATTCCTTCAACGGCTCTTCCATGCCCTCTCCGGGGCTTACCGGTACCTTGACGTCTGGAAGAACGCGTCCGAAGGAAACGGCTACCTCGACGTACTTCCCGAGGGTCCTGCATTGCCGTGGTCGTGGCTCACCGAGGACGATCTGGATGTTTATGTAAAGGCCTTTACTGCAACAGGTTTCACAGGTGGCTTGAACTGGTACCGAGCGTACGACGCCAACTGGGAACGCAGCGCGGATCTGGACGGAGCGCACATCGACGTCCCGACGCTCTTCGTCGCGGGCGCCGAGGATCCGGTCATCGCGATGAGCGGCCCCAAGGCATTGGACCGCATGAAGGACACCGTCCCCGACCTGCGGGGTGTGCACCTTCTCAGCGGCGCGGGGCACTTCGTACAACAGGAACGTGCTACCGAGGTCAATGAACTTTTGATCTCTTTCCTTCGGTCGCTCTAGGCGAAATCGGGCCGAAGGTCTAGCGTTGCGCAGATGCGCACCAGGATCTTCGATCGCGGTATTCGGGTAGGTATCACCGGTGCTCTTGTTGCCGGTTCGCTTCTGGCTCTGGGTGTGTCCGGTGCCGCGGCCGCGCCGCCCTGCCCTGGATCGTCCCCCGCAATCCTCAGCGCCCAGATTCCGGGCGCAGCCCTCGAGGGTGTCACCGTGGACGGGCAGGGTCGCCTGTACACGACAGACCTGGTGAGTGGTCGAATCTTCCGCGTCGACGCGCCTGGTCAGGCTGCAGTTCCGATCGC
Organism: Rhodococcus sp. GB-02; assembly: GCF_053470465.1. Taxonomy (NCBI): domain Bacteria; kingdom Bacillati; phylum Actinomycetota; class Actinomycetes; order Mycobacteriales; family Nocardiaceae; genus Rhodococcus; species Rhodococcus sp. GB-02. Next base: position 280,972 of record NZ_JBPUKE010000001.1, on the reverse strand, counting down.
GACGGTTCCCGGCGGCGCGGGCGCACTCGCGTGGAGCCCGGACGGTTCACTGCTGGTGGGTACCGGAGCAAACGCCGGCGTGCTGATCGGCGATCTGACGCGTGCTGCGTCGGTCGCGCGTGTGGACGTGAACTCGGGTGCCGTGACGCCGATCGCCGGTGGTCTGAGCGCTGCAAACGGCCTCGCCGTCGCGCACGACGGAACAATCTATGCCACCAACGATTTCGGTTCGTTGATCGGTAAGGTCAGCCCAGGCGGCGCCGTCGACCCGGCGTGGGCAACCTTCCCGAGTGCAAACGGCGCCGCCCTGAGCGCCGATAATCGCTGGCTCTACGTTTCGCGCACGTTCGCAAACCCGGGTGTCAGCCGCATCTCCGTCGACAATCCAGGGTATTCGGAATCGTTGGTCGATCTCGGCGGTCTCGAAACCTTCTCTGCCCCAGATGGTTTGACCCTGGACTCGCGAGATCGCGCAATCGTTCCCACGGACATCAGTGGTGAGGTGTGGCGGATCGACGGACCCGGCCAGTACTGCTCGCTCACCAGCGGACTGCAGGCGTCGAGCGTGTTGACCTACGGGCGCGGCAATTCCGGTTTCGCGGGCGGGCATCTCTACCGCGCCGGGTTCGACGGAAAGATCTTCGAGATTCCGGCTGGCTTCGACGCGGGCGCCCAGGCGGCAACCCCGTAACGCGACATCCTGACGCGACTTACCCACTACTGATGCCGGGACTGCCGGAATCGTCCATACTGGTCTGCATGGCGGAAACGAGTGAGATCGACGAGGCCGAGGTGGCCCTTCCCGCGATACCGCAGCCGTTGCTGACCCCGCTCACGGAAGCTGCGATCTTCCTGGTTTTCACCATCGACGAGGGTGGTGAGCAGGCAGTTCACGACGTTCTGGCGGATATTTCCGGGCTGCAGCGCTCGATCGGATTCCGGGTGCCTGCAGGTGGCTTGGCCGCCGTCGTCGGCATCGGTTCGGACGCGTGGGACCGGCTTTTCGAGGGGCCACGGCCGGCAGAATTGCATCCTTTTGTCGAGTTGACCGGTGACAAACACCACGCTCCGCGTACGCCGGGCGATCTGTTGTTCCACATCCGGGCCCGTCAGATGGACCTGTGCTTCGAGTTCGCCACGGTCGTGACCAACAGGTTGGCCGGCGCCGCGTCGGTGATCGACGAGGTCCACGGGTTCAAGTACTTCGAGCAACGCGATCTCATGGGTTTTGTCGACGGCACCGAGAACCCGTCCGGGCAGGCCGCATACGTCGCGGTCACTGTCGGTGACGAGGATCCGGACTTCGCGGGCAGCAGTTATGTCATCGTCCAGAAGTACCTCCACGACATGTCTGAGTGGAACTCACTGCCCGTCGAGGAGCAGGAGAACGTCATCGGACGCTCCAAGCTCGAAGACCTCGAGATGGACGACGACACCAAACCTGCCAACTCCCACACCGCACTCACCGTCATCGAGGACGAATCCGGTGAGCAGATCCAGATCCTGCGCGACAACATGCCGTTCGGCCACGTCGGCTCCGCTGAAATGGGAACCTACTTCATCGGTTACTCGGCGTCCCCGACGGTCACCGAGCAGATGCTCACCAACATGTTCATCGGGAATCCCGTCGGGAACTACGACCGCATTCTCGACTTCTCCACCGCCGTCACCGGAATCAACTTCTTCGTTCCGACGGCGGACTTTCTCGACGATCCCCCGGACTTGCCGACCAGGCTCGTTCCCGAAGCGACGTTCACAGCGCCCATCTCTGACGGTTCTCTCGGAATCGGCAGCCTCAAAAGGAGTGCCCAGCAATGACAAACCTGCACCGCGACCTAGCACCCATTTCGGCAGCAGCCTGGGCCGAGATCGAGGAAGAGGCCAGCCGTACCTTCAAGCGTCACGTCGCCGGTCGTCGTGTCGTGGACGTGGAGGGACCGTCGGGTGACGATCTCGCGGCCATCCCGCTGGGGCATCAGGTGCCGATCAATCCCTTGGCCGACGGCGTCATCGCACATGCTCGTCAGTCGCAGCCGATCATCGAACTGCGGGTTCCGTTCACCATCAGTCGACAGGCCATCGACGACGTCGAACGCGGCGCCAAGGACTCCGACTGGCAGCCCGTCAAGGACGCGGCCAAGCAGATCGCTTTCGCCGAGGACCGCGCCATCTTCGAGGGATACCCCGCAGCCAGCATCACCGGCGTCCGGGCCAGCGGTTCCAACCCGGAACTGAAGCTCCCCATCGACGCCAAGGACTACCCGGAGGCCATCAGCCAGGCGATCACGTCGCTGCGCTTGGCCGGTGTCAACGGACCGTACTCACTGCTCCTGAATGCCGACGCGTTCACCGCGATCAACGAGACCTCCGATCACGGCTACCCCATCCGCGAGCACCTGCGACGCGTTCTCGACGGCGAGATCATCTGGGCCCCAGCCATCGACGGCGCTTTCCTGCTGTCGACGCGTGGTGGCGACTACGAACTGCATCTGGGCCAGGACCTGTCCATCGGCTATCTCTCGCACGATGCGAACTCCGTCGAGCTGTACTTCCAGGAATCGATGACGTTCCTTATGTACACCAGCGAAGCTGTTGTCTCACTTGCGTAAGAGCCTTCGAAACCTCTGATGCCAGGGCGAGCGAGGCAGTTCGCCGATGTCCTGGAGGTGGGCGACAAAGGCCTGGGCATCCGCATGCGAAGACGTCTTCGGCCGTCCGTCCGCCCACGCTGTGAACAACCGAAGATAGCGATCGCCGAGGGTGTGGCGCACGACCGGAAGGTGGTGCGCCACTTCTCCTGCGCGCTTTCGGAGCAGTGCCGTCGAGACAACGGCAGCATCGTCTTTGTCGAAGCCTTCGGGTAGTTCGCCGCCCGCCACCAGAGCGCGAATCAGCGCCTCTTGACGCTCACCGAGCGTGCTCATGTGCGTGACCAATCGGTGCCGGCCGTGATGCGATCCAGACCAGCTGCGTCGGCAATGGCATCGAGCTCGTCGAGCAATTCCACTGCCGGCGGATAGTTGCCGTCTCGCTCGAGCATGATCGCGGGATGGTGACCGGCGGCGGTGAACTGCGCAAGGAGTTCCAGCACTGCTTCGGGCACCGGATCGGTGTGCGTGTCGTGGTATTTGCCGTCGCTGATACTGCCACCGGCGATGTGGCAGTATGCGATTCGCTCGAGTGGCAGTCGGCTCAGCTCGGCCCACGGATCACGCCCGCGGTTGAGGGCATTGGCATAGACGTTCGCGATGTCGAGAACCAGCAGGGCCCCGGTTCGTTCGACGATTTCCGCGAGAAACTCCCCTTCGGTCAACTCGTCGTCGGGCCAGTCGAAAAGGGCGGCAACGTTTTCGACGGCAAACGGTACCGGTAGACCGTCCTGAGTGCGGGTGATGTTGCATACCAAGGCGTCGACGGCTTCGTAGGTGCGCGGCAGTGGGAGCAGGTGCCCGGCCTCGATGCCGCCCGCCCGCACGAAGGCGATGTGCTCGCTCGCCAAGGGAGCGCCCAGTAGCCGGGCTGCATGCGCAAGGTGATCGATCCGTGCCTGATCTACCGCCTCGGCTCCGCCAAGCGAGAGCGAGATTCCGTGCGGGATCACCGGAACTCCCAGCGAACCGAGGTGCGGCGGTACCTCGTTACCGATGGATTCGGCAATGACTTCGCAGAATGCCAGGCCGTCTAGCTGCGCGATGATTCCGGAGACCTCGGGACGCCAACCGATTCCCAATCCGTACAGGGCCATTCGAGTCACCTCCCGTGTGCAACTGCTAACGGCGACTATAGACGGATCAGGCGGGCAGCCAGTTGGGCCCCGGTCCGTTTCCCTCTTCGAAGATCAGCCACGTTTTGGTCGAGAGAACCCCGTCGAGCCCCTGGAGTTGTTCGAGAACGGTGTGGCGTAGTTCCTGATTGTCCGGGGCGCGGACCAGCACCAGAACGTCGAAGTCGCCACCGAGGAGGGAGAAATGCTCGACAAACGGCAGGGCCTTCAAGGATGCCGCCAGACCCCGCCACGAGTGCTGCCTGATCGAGAGCGCCACGTACGCCGAGGAGCCGAGCCCGGCCTTCTCGTGGGCGATCCGCGTCGTGAACCCGGTGATGATTCCGGCGTCCTCGAGCCTTTCGATGCGGACATAGGCGTGAGCGCGGGATATGTGCGCCTTTTCGGCCAGTGCACGCATGGAGATGCGACTGTCTGCGACCAGTTCGGCGATGATGCGGCGGTCGATCGCATCGAGAGCGTGCGGTTCGGTGGCCATCTGTCCATTCCTGCTTCGGTAGTTGAGTCGGTTGATGGACATATTGCTGCCCGAATCCCCATGATAAGCCGTTTGTCTTGAATCTTCGACGCCTTCTGCCATTACGTCGTCGAAGTGCGAATACTGATGGACACAACGTCTTCTGGAGGTAGAAGTGACTCTTGTCGAGCCCTTGGGGGAACTGCGGTATCAAAAGTTCCTGCCGGCCGATTCCGCGGTGCAGTACCTCGACCCTGCCGGAGAACTGACGCGCAGCGAGGCCCGCTACGCAAAACCGAGCGACGATCGCCTGATCGAGATGTATCGAAAGATGTTCCTGGGCAGGCGCTTCGACCAGCAGGCGACGGCGCTGACCAAACAGGGGCGCCTGGCCGTGTATCCGTCCTCGCGAGGGCAGGAGGCATGTCAGATCGCGGCAGCGATGAGTCTGGAGCCGAGTGACTGGCTCTTCCCCACCTATCGGGATTCGATGGCGTTGGCTGCCAGGGGTGTCGATCCGGTGCAGATTCTGAGCATGCTTGCCGGCGACTGGCACTGCGGATACGACCCGGTAGCGCTTCGCAGTGCGCCGCAGTGCACCCCGCTGGCGACGCAATTGCTGCATGCAGCGGGGGTGGCCTACGGGGAGTCCCGACGGGGCCTGAAGACCGTCGCGCTCGCGCTCTGCGGTGACGGGGCCACCAGCGAGGGTGACTTCCACGAAGCACTGAACTTCGCCGCCGTCTTCAAGGCGCCGGTGATCTTTCTGGTGCAGAACAACGGATTTGCGATCAGCGTCCCGTTGTCACGTCAAAGCGCAGCACCGACGTTGGCGCACAAGGGCGTCGGCTACGGGATCGGCAGCGAGCAGGTCGACGGCAACGATCCCGTCGCGATGATGGCCGTCATGGACGAGGCTGCGCGCTTCGTCCGCAGTGGCAACGGACCGGTGGTCGTCGAGGCACATACTTATCGCATCGACGCGCATACCAATGCCGACGACGCCACCCGCTACCGCGACAGCGCCGAGGTGGAAGCCTGGCTGGGGCGAGATCCGTTGCCGCGTCTCGAAAAGTATCTGCGCGCACACGATCTGATCGACGGCGCGTTCGTGGAATCACTGACCGCAGAGGCAGAAGCCGAGGCCGCCACACTGCGCGCCGGCATGAACGTCGACCGCCCACACGATCCGCTCGATCTGTTCCGGTACGTCTTCGCCGAGCAGACACCGCAATTGCGTGAGCAACAAGCGCAACTGGAGACCGAACTTGCCGCCGAAGCTGCTGATACAGGGGGAAACTGACAATGCCCATGCTCACGATGGCCCAGGCCCTCAACACCGCACTACGGGATGCGTTGACCGCCGACGACAACGTTGTCGTCTTCGGTGAGGACGTCGGTACCCTCGGTGGCGTATTCCGCGTCACCGACGGCCTCACCCGCGACTTCGGCGACGACCGATGCTTCGACACTCCCCTCGCCGAGTCCGGCATCATCGGATTCGCAATCGGTATGGCCATGGCCGGTTTTCGTCCGGTCGTGGAAATGCAGTTCGACGCGTTTGCCTATCCGGCATTCGAGCAGATCGCCTCCCACGTCGCAAAGATCCGCAACCGCACCAAGGGTGCGCTATCGATCCCGATCGTGATCCGCGTTCCTTTTGCCGGTGGTATCGGCGGGGTGGAGCATCACTGTGATTCCAGCGAGGGCTACTACGCACACACGCCCGGCCTGAAGGTCGTGGCGCCGTCCACGGTGGAAGATGCGTACTCGCTGCTACGTTCGGCGATCGAGGACCCCGACCCGGTGATCTTCCTCGAACCCAAGAAGCTGTATTTCTCCCGTGCAGATGTCGAACTGACCGCACGTGAGCCGATCGGTCGCGCGGTCGTCCGGCGCCCCGGCCGTGATGCGACGCTCATTGCCTACGGACCGTCCGTGGAGGTTGCACTGAAATCCGCCGAGGCCGCTGCGGCCGAGGGCCGCGACATCGAGGTGATCGACATCCGCTCGATAGTGCCGTTCGACGACGAGACGGTCACCGCGTCGGTGCGAAAGACCGGACGCTGCATCGTCATCCAGGAGGCGCAAGGTTTTGCCGGCGTTGGCGCGGAAATTGCTGCCCGCGTGCAGGAGCGGTGCTTCCACCATCTCCACGCCCCGGTGCTCCGGGTCAGCGGATTCGACATCCCCTACCCCGCGCCGAAGCTCGAGCGTCACCACCTGCCCAGCGTCGATCGCGTCCTCGATGCCGTCGATCGACTGCAGTGGAACGACACTCCCGACACCCGTTGGGCGGTGACGGCATGAGCAATCAGGTATTCATGCTCCCTGACCTGGGTGAAGGACTGGCCGAGGCCGACATTGCGGAGTGGCACGTCAAGGTAGGCGACGTGGTCACCATCGATCAGATCGTCGTCGAGGTCGAGACTGCGAAAGCTGCTGTGGATGTGCCCATCCCGTTCGCCGGGACCGTCGTCGAATTACACGGCAAGGACGGCGACACCTTGAAGGTGGGCACGCCGTTGATCACTGTGAGCGGTGGTGGCGGGGCAGACGACAGTGTCGACGTGGTCGTTTCGGCTAACCACGAGCGTTACCGTGAAGAGGAACGCGCGGGTTCGGGTAACGTCCTGATCGGCTACGGCACCAGCGAGGATGCACCGAGACGCCGACGCACCGTCGCCACACAGACTCCGCCCGCGACGACGCCGACGATACCCACAGTGTTTCCGCCTTCGTCAACCTCACGTTTTCTCTCACCTATCGTGCGCCAGCTCGCCAATCAACATGGCTTGAACGCTTCCGATCTAAAAGCAACCGGGACCGGTGGAGTCCTCGTCCGCGCGGACGTAGAACAAGCAATAAACGGTTCTCCAATTAGCATCCTGGCCACGCCTGCGCCCGGTACGGCTGTCGATACCCGGATCCCGATCAAGGGACTACGCAAGGTGGTTGCCGACAAGCTGTCCACCAGCCGCCGCGAGATCCCGGACGCAACAACCTGGGTCGACGTCGACGCCACCGAACTGTTGGCGGCGCGTGCCGAGATCAACAAGTCACTGCCCGATTCCGACAAGATCAGCCTGATGGCGCTGCTGGCTCGGCTGACCACCGCGGCGTTGGCGCAGTACCCCGAACTGAACTCGTCGGTCGACACGGCCCGAGGCGAGATCGTCCGACACGCCCGCATCCACCTGGGAATCGCCGCACAGACACCGAAGGGATTGATGGTGCCGGTCATTCGCAATGCCGATACCCTGAGCACTGTCGAACTCGCACAAGCACTTCGGGTGACCACCGACCTTGCCCGCGACGGCAAACTCGAACCCGCCCGCCTGACCGGCGGCACGTTCACACTCAACAACTACGGGGTATTCGGCGTCGACGGATCGACTCCGATCATCAACCACCCCGAGGCGGCAATTCTGGGGATCGGACGCATCATCGACAAGCCGTGGGTGGTGAACGGCGAGTTGACCGTCCGTAAGGTCACTCAGATCTCGTTGAGCTTCGACCACCGCGTCTGTGACGGCGGCGAAGCCGGCGGATTCCTGAGGCTGTTCGGTGACTACATCGAGAACCCGATCCGCATCCTGGGAAGGCTCTGATGACCAAGGCCCCGATGACTACTGGCGAACGGCACAGTGATGTCGTGATCCTCGGTGGAGGATCGGGCGGCTATGCCTGCGCCATCCGCGCCGCCCAACTCGGATTGTCGGTCACGATGATCGAGGCAGACAAGGTCGGCGGAACGTGCCTGCACCGCGGATGCATCCCGACCAAGGCACTGTTGCATTCCGCCGAGGTTGCCGATTCTGCACGCACAAGTGAGCAATTCGGAGTCCGGGCAACATTGGACGGCGTCGACATGGCAGAGGTGCACAAGTACAAGAGCGGGACAGTCGAGCGGCTGTACGCCGGCTTGCAGGGATTGCTGGCGCAACACAAGGTCACCATCGTCAACGGATGCGGAACGTACGTCGGTGAGCGAAGCATCGACGTCGACGGAACCCGCTATACCGGAACATCACTCGTTCTGGCCACCGGATCGTATCCGCGGGAACTGCCCGGCATCGAACTCGGCCGCCGGATCCTCACCAGTGACCAGGCGCTCGAACTCGACCGGGTGCCCACCAGCGCGACAGTACTCGGTGGCGGTGTCATCGGCGTCGAGTTCGCGAGCCTCTGGCGCTCGTTCGGCGCCGAAGTGACGATTGTCGAAGCACTCCCCCGACTGATCGCCGCGGAGGACCCGTGGTCGTCGAAGCAGCTCGAGCGGGCCTACCGGAAACGCGGAATCGTCTGTAAGACAGACACAAAGATCGTTTCCGCGAAAGAAGGAGCCGATTCGGTCCGCGTCGAACTGGGCGACGGAACGATATTCGATACCGACCTACTGTTGGTCGCCGTCGGCCGCGGACCTCGCACGGACGACTGCGGGTTCGCCGAAAACGGAATCAGTCTCGAGAAGGGATTTGTCGACGCCGACGAACGACTCCGTACCTCCGTAGCCGGTGTGTACGCGGTCGGCGACATCGTGCCCGGTCTTGCGTTGGCGCACCGAGGTTTCCAACAAGGAATCTTTGTGGCTGAACAGATCGCGGGGAAGGATCCGATACCGGTCGCCGAACATCTGATTCCTCGCGTGACGTACTCACATCCCGAAGTTGCATCAGTCGGGCTCGGCGAAGAGGCGGCGCGCACGCAGCACGGCGACATCTCCACCGTCACCTACGACCTGGCGGGCAACGGCAAGAGTCAGATCCTGCGAACTACCGGAGGAATCAAAGTGATTCGCCGCGGAGCGAAAGGCCCTGTTGTCGGTGTCCACTTGGTGGGAGATCGCGTTGGCGAACTGATCGGTGAGGCGCAGTTGGCCGTTGCCTGGGAAGCACTTCCCGATGAGGTGGGGCGCTTCATCCACGCACACCCCAGCCAGAACGAAGCGTTGGGCGAGGCCATGCTCGCCCTCGCGGGAACACCACTGCACGCGCACAGCTGACCCATAACCAGGAGAGGATCTGCAATGAGCATCGACGAACTGTGCTGGGACGGTGAACTGACCGTCACCCGACATGATCGGGAGACCGGCACGACATTCGTGATTCGAATCGACTCCACCCGCCTGGGACCGGCGTCGGGTGGCACGCGGGCGGCGCATTATCCCTCGATCGGTCACGCTCTGGCGGACGCCGGGAAGTTGGCCGGCGCAATGACTTTGAAGATGGCGGTCTCGGACCTGCCGATGGGTGGCGGGAAGTCGGTGATAGCACTGCCCGCACCGCGCAATCAGATCGACTCGGCGACTTGGACTCGTATCCTCGACATTCACGCGGAGAACATCGACAAGCTCGAGGGAAACTATTGGACCGGTCCTGACGTCAACACCAATTCGTCCGACATGGATCAGCTCAGTCGCACCACCAAGTACGTCTTCGGGCGTTCGGTCGACAACGGTGGCGCCGGTTCCAGCGCGCACGCTACGGCCCTGGGCGTGTTCGAAGCGATGAAGGCCACGGCGCGACGTCGTGGACTCGGAACACTCGACGGCCGAACGGTACTGGTGCAGGGACTCGGCGCCGTCGGCGGGAAAGTTGTACGTCTCGCAGCGCAGGCCGGGGCACGCCTGTTGGTTGCAGATACGGACCTGCAGCGCCTCGAGGCTGCTTCTCTCGCGGGGCACACGGTCGTTCCTGTGGACGAGGTACTCCGAACACCGTGTGATCTCTTCGCTCCCTGCGCGATGGGAGGCATCATCGATTCCACTGCTGCTGCGTCGATTCCGACTCTGGCCGTGGCGGGCGCAGCAAACAACATCTTGACCGATGCCGCGGCGGGCGAGGTTCTGCGAAGCCGCGGGGTTCTCTGTGCCCCTGATTTCGTCGCGAACGCGGGCGGAGCCTTTCATCTCGTGGGGCGAGAAGTCTTGGGGTGGAACGAAGACGACGTCGTCGAACGAACCCGAGGGATCGGTCGAACTCTGATTGAGGTGTATTCGTTGAGTGAGGAACGTGGCATCACTACCGAGGCCGCAGCGCTTCTGCTCGCCCGGGCGCGGCTATCCCCCGCATCCACCACCGCCGCCGCCACATCCGCCGCCCCCGCTGCAACTGCCGCCTCCCCCGTCTGAACTACCACCGTCCGAACCCCCGCTACCTCCGCTGCCGTCGGCACCGATTCCGGCGGCGGAGGCCAGGGCGGGATTGATCATCAGCATCGCCGATCCGGCGAAGAGGGCGGCGGACATTCCCGCCAAGCGCGGTCCGTAGGCGGAGAAGGCAGGCTTGTTGCGCGGGGACAGGTAGGCGTGTGCCGTGGTGAGTTCCGAACGTGCCGCATTGCCCGAGGTGGTGCGATCGAAGTTGAGCCCGAGCAGCGGGATGCTGAACCCGGTGACGAGTACGGCGAGAATCAGAAACTCGACGGGTTTGTCGTTGTGCAGTCCGAAAGCAATGCGGACGATACCCACGGCCACCAGGATCTTCAGCGGAACTGTGGAGAGAAAGATCGAACGCCTGGTGCTGTCGGAGGTCAGGTATCCCCGGTCCGCCAAAGAGTTTCGTAGGCGAGCTGTTTCCACCGTCATGCGCTCGGCGAGTTGCCGCCGACGATGGGGTAGAGCCTGCTGGGCCAGGCGCTGGTACACGGTGAGGGTGTACCAGTCCAGGGTTTCGTCGCCAGGGCCCAATGGGCGCAGGACAGCGCCGTCGGTGGTGATCAGATCAGCGCTACGCAGGATTGCCAATGATGCTGCGATGGCGCGTGACTCGCCGGTGAGCATTCCGACTTCCGGAGGGGTCAGCTGCTCGTCGGAATACCCGTGCTCGTCGGAATACCCGTACCGGCGTGCCCGAATCATCAGACGCCACACCAGAGTGAGAACCATGAGCGTGACCGAAACGGCTATGTAGCCGTACAGGAAATCCTCGCTGGGGATCCCCCACGTGTCGGCTGCATGAGTGCTCATCCCCCACACCCCCCGCCGCCGCAACTGCTTCCGCTGCCGCCACCGCCGTCCGAGCCGGATGATCCGGAAGAGGAGCCACAACTGTAGTAGCTCGAACTTCCGCCGCCCGGGCTGTACGCGGCGCCCGCAGCCACCGCTCCTGCCAGCGCCGGATCGATCAGAACCAGAGCGCCCGAACCGAAGAGCGCCGCCGAGAGCCCGGCGAGCGAGGGACCGTAGCTCGTGTACGCGGGCCGCAGTTTCGGTGAGAGGTAAGAGTTTTCGTGCTTGAGACGTCGAAGCTCGCTGTCGCCCAAAGCTGTCCGACGACGCTTGATGCGAAGAAGTGGAATCATCAGCGCGAGAACGATGATGGTGAGGAGCAGAAACCCGACCGGCTTACCGCCGGCGATGCCGGCGACGAGACGGACTACGCCGAGACCAATTACCGCCAGGATCGGAACGGTCCGAAGGGCAGCAGTCAGACCGTCCTGCGGGCGTTGCAAGTATCCCTCGTCGATCAGCGTCGTACGTAGTTGTGCGAGTGCGACGTTCAGTCGTCCCATCAGGCGCACCTGTCGCAGCGGTACTTTTCCGTTGCCGAGCCGCTTGTGCACCGTACGGGTGAACCAGTCGAGACGACTCTTGTCCTCAGCGGTGAGCGCCAGCTTGGTCTTGCCTTCGGTGCTGATCAGCTCGGCGCTGCGCAGAATAGCCATCGACGCCAGCACCGCTTGGTAGTCACTGGTTAAAGCGCCGATCTCGGGAGGAGAGAGCGGCCGACGCACCGCGTCGACGACCACGGGTGACCGGCGCGCAGACATTCGGCTGTAGAGCGAGAGCCCGATCGCGACGGCGGCTGCCACCAGGTACCACTGAAGGAAGGTCTGGCTGGGGATCCCCCACGTGTCAGCTGAGTAGTAGTTGTTCACAGCACTCACCCCCCACAGCTGACGGTGCTGGAGAAGGTCGAGCAACTGGACGGTGAAGACCCGCCGCCACATCCGGGTGCCCAACTGCCGTCGCGACCTGGACCGAAGAGTGCCGCCGCAATGCCCGCCGACGTCGCCCCGTAGGTGGCAAACGAGGGTCGGGAAATCGGTGTGAGGTAGGAGTATTCGTCCTTCAGGCGGCGCAGTTCGACCTGGCCGAAACGGGTGCGTCGACTCACGCGGAGAAGGGAGACGACAATCAGGGCCAGGCAGATGACAACGAGCGGAAGGTATCCCGCCGGGTTCTCGTTCACGAGAGTGAATCCGGTTCGGATCGTGCCGACCACGGCGACGATCATGACCGGTACCACGGACAACTGCATCAGAGTGCGTTCACGATTGCCGTTCAGGTAGCCGGCTTTCACCAGGTCGCTACGAAGTTCCAACAGCGGAAGGGGAAGTGTCGGCACGAGCTGCGAGGGCACGGCAGTTCCACTGGCGTCGTCGATCCGCTGGCGGACGATGCGGGTGAAGCGATCGTGTTGACCCTGGCCGGCAGGATGTGCAGCACTCTCGAGTTCTGCCACGGCAGCGCGTACTGCACGCTCGTCGCTGGTCAGTACACCCATCTCCGGCGGTGTGAGCGTGCGCAATTCCGGTGTGGGCTTGCGCAGGGCGACGCCTCTGATCACAAGCGCGATCACCACCGCTCCGGTGGCAGCGGCGACGTACCACCCAAGGAAAGCCTCGGTGGAAATTCCCCACGCATCCGTATGATTATGCATTGCCCACCACCTCTCGATGAACTCCTGAGAACCAGTCCAGTCTCTTTGTCCGACAACTGATGTCAGTATCGGGCCAGTGCCCGGAAAAGCGATATCCGGGTGGCCATCGTCATCATTCCGTTACCGGCGAACTGGGGATTTACCGGCCGGTAGGTCGGAGCACGATCTCCGTGGGGTGTGCGTCCGACGGTGTTTCGACGGCAGTGAGTACGGCACGCGCCACAGTGGAGGCCTTCAGGAAGCGCTCAGGGTCGTACTCGTTGCCCTCACCGGCGACGATGTCGCGCTGCATATCGGTGTCGATCCGGCCGGGGTGAATGGAGGTGACCCGCAAGGACTGCTCTTCCAGGCGCAGTGCGTCTCCGAAAGCGCGCAGCGCGAACTTGCTGGCCGCGTACGACCCCCATCCAGCGTTGGCGCGCAACCCGGCACCCGAATTGATCAGCACTACGTGGCCTCCGGCTGCACGAAGTGCGGGCAGGAGCACACGCGTGAGCTCGGCGACGGCGATGACGTTGGCCTCGAGGGTTCGTCGCCACTGATCGACCGAGGATTCCTCGATGGTGCCGATGTCGGCCACGCCGGCGTTGTGTACCAGCACGTCGAGCGTCGTGATGGAGGAGGCTGCGGCCGCGACGGCGTCGTAGTCCGTGAGGTCGAGGGGTAGGGGCGTAGACCCGGGCAGTTCGGCGCAGATCGGCTCGAGGGCCTGCGCGGATCGTGCACCGAGCAGCAGGTCGTGGGTCGGCGCCAGTTCGCGTGCGATGGCAGCTCCGAGGCCGCGACTGGAACCGGTGATCAAGGCAGTTGGACGCATGGTCCGAGCCTATCGAGTGGGAAATGTTCGGCTAGACGAACTTGTGTATTTGTTTACCCACATATTAGAGTTTGATCATGACGACTCGCGACGCGAAGAATTTCCGCCGCCTGGGAATTGCTGCCCTCGCCGCCCTGCTTCTTTCCAGCTGTTCGGCAATGAATTCCTCTTCCGACGACGACCGCCCGGTAGTGCTCACCACGTTCACCGTGCTCTCGGACATCGCCCAGAACGTCGCTGGCGATAATCTGCGCGTCGAGTCGATCACCAAGGCGGGAGCGGAGATTCACGGTTACGAGCCGACGCCTGGCGACATTCGCCGGGCCAACGAAGCCGATCTGATCCTCGACAACGGCATGAACCTCGAAGCATGGTTCGCCAAGTTCGTCGACGGACTGGATGCGCCACACGTCGTTGTCAGCGACGGCGTCGAAGGCATTCCGATCGCCGGCGATGCCTATGCGGGCAAGCCCAATCCGCATGCGTGGATGTCTCCATTGAATACGCAGATCTACGTCGACAACATGGTGTCGGCGTTCAGTGACCTCGATCCGGACAATGCCGCGGCATTTGCGGAGAACGGCGCGAAGTACAAGGCGGAACTGCAAGCGGTGCAAGACGGCCTGGTCAGTGGCCTGGCGGCGTTGCCCGCAGGTCAGCGGGCGCTTGTCAGCTGTGAGGGTGCGTTCTCCTATCTGGCCAGGGATGCGGGACTCGACGAGGCGTACATCTGGCCGGTCAACGCCGAGCAGCAGGCGACGCCGCAGCAGATCATCGCCGCGATCGACTTCGTCCGGGCCAATTCGGTTCCCGCAGTCTTCTGCGAGTCGACGGTCTCGGATGCTCCCATGCAGCAGGTCGTCGGGGCGACCGGGGCGAAATTCGGTGGGACGTTGTACGTCGACTCGCTGTCCGAAGCCGACGGTCCCGTGCCCACCTACCTGGACATGATTCGCCACGACACCGACGTCATCCTCGGCGGCCTCACCGGCGGTAAATCATGACGGAACAAGCCATTCGCGTCGAAAATGTCAGCGTTCACTACGGTGAGGTCCACGCACTGGACCACGTCGATCTGACCTTGAACTCGGGTAGCGTCTGCGGACTGATCGGCATGAACGGTTCAGGCAAGTCCACCTTGTTCAAGGTCATCATGGGAATGATCAAGCCGGACAACGGCTCTGTGACAATCGCCGGCCTCGACGCAGCCGCTGCGCGCAAGAGCGGGCGCGTCGGATACGTGCCGCAGAGTGAAGACGTCGACTGGACCTTCCCGATCAGTGTCCGTGACGTCGTGATGATGGGCAGGTACGGCCACCTCGGGTTCTTGCGACGTCCGCGGCGTGCAGATCGCGAGGCGGTGGCCGAGGCCCTCGAGCGGGTAGAACTCACCGAATTTGCGGATCGTCAGATCGGTCAGCTCTCGGGTGGTCAGAAGAAGCGCGCCTTCGTCGCACGCGGTATCGCACAGGACGCATCGATACTGCTGCTGGACGAGCCGTTTGCGGGCGTCGACAAGCGTTCCGAGGCAACGATTTCGACACTGCTACGAGAGTTGGCTTCCGACGGCCGATCGATCTTGGTCTCGACCCACGATCTTCACGCGGTGCCGAAACTCTGCGACGAGGCGGTACTGCTCATGCGCACGGTCTTGGTGCATTCCGACCCGGACACCGTTCTTCAACCGGAAAACCTCGCCCTGGCTTTCGGTCTCGACGTGATGGACAGGACCTGATCGATGAACCTCGTAGAACTCCTACTTGATCCTCTCCAGTACGGATTCATGGTGCGCGCGTTGGCCGTTGCCGTTGTGGCTGCGGTCGTCTGCGCGGTGCTCAGCTGTTGGTTGGTGCTCATCGGGTGGTCACTGATGGGCGATGCCGTCTCACACGCCGTCCTGCCCGGTGTTGTCCTCGCTTACGTCGTCGGCGCTCCATTTGCCATAGGGGCCTTGATCTTCGGGTTGATCGCCGTCGCACTGATCGGGCTGATCCGGAACACCAGCCGCGTCAAGGAAGACGCCGCGATCGGTATCGTCTTCACGACTCTCTTCGCGTTCGGTTTGGTTCTGATCTCGGTGACCCCCAGCCAGACCGATCTCAACCACATCATTTTCGGCAACCTGCTGGGGGTGAGTTCGTCCGATCTTATGCAGGTCGCGATACTCGGCGCGTTGGCGTTGAGCATTCTGTTGATCAAGCGTCGTGATCTGACGTTGTTCGCTTTCGACCCGGTCCATGCCAACGCGATCGGTCTCTCGCCCAAACGTCTCGGCGCCTTACTCCTCGGGGTTCTCGCACTCACCTCGGTAGTGGCGCTGCAAGCTGTCGGGGTTGTGCTGGTGGTGGCGATGCTGATCATCCCTGGGGCGACGGCCTACCTTCTCACCGACAAGTTCTCACGGATGCTGGTGATAGCTCCCGTCGTCTCCGCAATATGCGCGATTACCGGCATCTACGTCAGCTACTACCTCGACACGGCTTCCGGTGGCATGGTCGTGATGACGCAGGGCATCGTGTTCGCCCTGGTGTACCTGTTCAGTCCGTCGCAAGGGGTCATCGCGAAATGGACTTCGCAGCGGCGTAGGGCCCGGGTGGAACACAGCGCCATGGCGTAGCGGGCGGACTTGATCGTTCGTCCAGTTAACAATCCGCTACCAAATCGGGTAGGTTCGTACGGGCATTCGTCACCACAAACATTTCGGCCGCAACGATGCCGGCTGCAAGACAATCGGTGGTGACGCCTTGAACACCGATGGGTTCTTCGATGACGCAGTTCCGAGCGCGACGCACGTGGCTGGTTCTCGGCGTCGTAGTCGCGGTCATCGTCCTCGCCGGATCCGGGCTGCTCAGCCCACGAACTTCGGTTCTGGTGGACGATATCGCCCAGCTCGTCGGGGGCGCCACCGCGACTGCGGTCTGTTGGTGGACATCGCGGCGCCATCACGGCGTCGAGCGTCGATGGCGAACTCTGATGGCTCTGGGTATGGCCGGCTGGACTCTCGGGATGTTCTTTTGGGCGTTCTACCGCTCGGTTCTGCACGTTTCCCTTCCATCGCCGTCAATCGCGGACATCGGTTTCTTCATGTTCCCGGTGTTTGCCGTGCCGGCGCTTCTGTCGTTGGTGCGCCAGTCGCCCCGGCGTGAGGCGATCGGTCCGATCCATCTGTGGCTGGTGCTGACGCTCGACGGTCTTGTCGTGATCGGTGGGTTGTTCATCCTCACGTGGACGACTGCCCTCGGCGCCGTCGTTCATACCGGTCCTACGGGGTCTCTCGGGTTTCTCGTCGCGGTGATGTACCCGATTACCGACTTCGTTCTGATCGCGATGGTCTTGCTGATGGTCATCGGACCGAAGGCAGTTGCCGAGGTTCGCGAACCGCTGACGTTCCTCGGGTGCGGGTTGGTGATGCTCTCCCTTTCGGACAGCGTGTACGCGTACTTGGTGGCGATCGGCGCCGAGAGTATGCCGACCATCGCCGACGCCGGGTTCATCGCCGGCCCGCCGTTGATCGCGCTGGCGGCGTTGGCCGAACGAGCCGAGCCCCGACCGCGCGCAGCCCTACAACCTTGGCGAAGCGATCGGACTCAATTGCTGCTGCCGTATCTCTTGATCGCGGTCATCGCGACGATCGTGACGGTTCAGGCACTCATCGTCGGCAACCTCGATGTCGTGGTCGTGATACTCGGCGTCGTCGTGCTGGTTCTCGCGCTGGTGCGCCAAATTCTCACGCTCCTCGAGAACGACGCGCTCCTCCAACAGATCTCCGCTGCCCAGGACGAGCTCCGGTACCGAGCGCATCACGACCCACTTACCGAGCTCGCCAACCGGGCCGCGTTCGACGAACACTTCGCGAGTGCCGTCGAAGACTACCGCCTCACGAAGACCGGACGGGTGCTGATGCTCGTTGATCTGGACGATTTCAAGCAGGTCAACGATCGATACGGGCATCCGGCCGGTGATCGTTTACTGGTTGCTCTCAGTGCGCGTTTGCGCGAGGCGGTTCCCGAAAGTGCGTTTGTCGCTCGATTCGGGGGCGACGAGTTCACTGTGCTCCTGCAGGGCCCGCTCGACGATGCCGTCGTCGTCGCTCGGAGGATCGTCGACGCCCTCAGCAGCGATGGGATTGCAGGCGAGAAATCGGTATCGGTGGGTGCGAGCGTCGGTGTCGCGGTCTTCGGGGCCGCGGGGTTCGGGTCCGCGGATGAGCCGCTCAGCGCACACACTCTGCTTCGCCAAGCAGATGCGGCGATGTACGAGGCGAAGAGAAGTGGGAAGGGCGCTGTCGTCGTCTACGGGGATCGCGGCGAAGCCTAGCGCCGCAGGAGAGCGAAGATCGTTGCCGGCGAACCAGATCCGGCTCTGTTGATGGCGCTACCGACGAGGATGCTCGCCCCGGTGGTTGGCAGGGCGGCAAGATTGTTCAAGTTCTCCAGGCTGATTCGACGCTTGTCGTACAGGAGCGTCGAGACGGGGTAGGTTTCGTCGTTTCCGAGGTCGGGACCGAATGTGTCGGTTCCCAATGCGCCACGCGTGCCCAAGCGCCCGGTGTCTATCAGCCACTGCGCTGCGTCCACCGAGAAGCCGGGTTGGTGGGTGACACCCTCGGCGTCGGCGTTGGCATATTCTTCGGTACCCCAGCGCGATTCCCATCCGGTCCAGAGGACTACGGCCGCTCCATCGGGAATCCTGCCGTTACGCCTCTCCCACTCCTCAAGGTCTGCGACGGTGAGGGCGTAGTCCGATTCGGCGGCAGCCTTGTCCCGGATGTCGATCTTCACTGCGGGTAGGAAGAGGTCGGCCGGATCGAGTTGGTCGGCTGTGAGTCCACCTTCCTGAAAGTGCGCGGGTGCGCCCCAATGCGTACCCGTGTGTTCACCTTCCTTGACGTACTGGAGGTAGTAGCCGTCGTCGGCAATGGTTGCCGCTGTTTCGAGAGTGAACTCGGGATCGCCGGGAAAAATCGGCGTCGACGCTGGGTCGTTCACGTGTGAGAGCGAAACAACCGACAAGAGCTCGTTCAACGGCGTTGTTGCGTCTTGACTGCTTCCGGAACTGCTACCCATGTCGATCACCTGAGGCCCCGCTACCAGCGCCAGGCCTGTGGCTGCGCGCTGAAGTAACTGTCGTCGTTTCATCGATCCCCCACCATTTTGCCCGAATTGAGAGTGTTGCAATCACTTTCGCTCCCTAAACCTTAGGCTGCTGAGGACCATGACGACCACTCCACATCGCGGACAGCTATCACTTGTCCGTGCGGTCGGTGATCCACGTACTGCGGATACTTTGCGGCCAAAGCATCGATTGCGCTCTCGGACTCCTTGGTGCCGGGGTCGAGGACCTCTGCGCGGCCGTCGACGCGGACCCACCAGAGGGCGGACCAGTCGTCGTCGTAATGATCGACCAGCAGGCTCGCACGCCCCGTCTCTGTGATGTTCCGGAGCCGGCGAAGAGCAGTCGTGGTTTTCGGCTTGTGGTCGACGCAGGAATAGACGGTATCGCCGAGTAGGGCGAATACGAGGGGCACAATGTGCGGAACGCCGGCTGCGTCAGCCGTCGCCAGGTGAGCCACCCGCGCGGCTTCGAAGCGTGCTCTCGGATCGTCCATAACCACAGCGTAAGTGGATCAAGGGTTGCCGCAAGCCGCTGCTGACGGAACAGTGGTCTCATGGAACCGGATGAAGCGCTTCGGGAGATCGCCTACTGGCTCGAACGATCACGCGCCGAAACGCACCGCGTCAAGGCCTATCGCCGAGCCGCGGAGGTCTTTGCGGGATTGTCGGACGAGCAGAAGGAGTCTCGCCGGAAATCCGACAGTTGGAAGGCTCTCACCGGCATCGGGCCCAAGACTGCAATGATCATCGCCCAGTCGTACGACGGCGTCCCCGAATATCTCGCAGAATTGCGCGAGCAGGCCGAGCCCATCGGCGACAGCCCATTGCGACAAGCCCTGCGCGGCGATCTCCACACACACTCCGACTGGTCCGACGGTGGAAGCCCCATCGAAGAGATGATGCGACGCGCAGCAGCACTGGGCCACGACTACTGCGCCCTCACCGACCATTCGCCTCGGCTCACAGTCGCCAACGGGTTGTCCGCGGAGCGACTACGTTCTCAACTCGACGTCATTGCAGGGTTGAACGTCGAGCCGGCCCCCTTCCGCATCCTCACTGGAATCGAAGTGGACATTCTCGAAGACGGTTCACTCGACCAAGACCCCGATCTACTCGACGAACTCGACATCGTGGTGGCGAGCGTGCACTCGAAGCTGCGGTCCGAACGTGCGGTGATGACCCGCAGAATGCTTGCTGCAGTGCGAAACCCGCGTGTCGATATTCTCGGACACTGCACCGGGCGTCTCGTCGAGGGTGCTCGCGGAACCCGCCCCGAGTCGCAGTTCGACGCGGAAAAAGTGTTCGAGGCCTGCCGCGAATCAGGCACCGCCGTCGAGATCAACTCCCGACCGGAGCGTCGTGACCCGCCTTCGCGTTTGATCGAGTTGGCCCGCGATCTGGATTGTCTTTTCTCCATCGACACCGACGCCCATGCTCCTGGTCAGCTGGCCTGGCAGGGCTACGGCTGTGACCGGGCCGAAAAGTGCGGTGTCGAAGCGGATCGGGTGATCAATACCTGGACCGCCGAAGATCTTCTGGAGTGGGCGGGCAATTGAGATCACAGGCAGTTGAGAGCACTCCGAGCACGCCGGAATGGGTCACCGAGGCGTGTGCTCGGTGACCTCCGGGTTCAGAGTCGTGTGGTGGAGCGGCGGGGTTTTCGGTCGGGGTCGATGCCTGGCGGTGGGATGAACCAGGGCAGGTGATCAGCGCCTATCTGGATTTCCCATTGTCCGGTGAATCCGGGTTTTCGGTGCATCCGGGTTTTCGGTGCATCAGGGTGTGGTGGGTTCGGCAGAGTAGGACCAGGTTGTCCATGACGGTTGGTCCTCCTTTGGCCCAGTGTTTGATGTGGTGGGCGTCGGTCCAGGCGGGACGCAGTCGCAGCCGAGGAAGGCGCATCCTTTGTCGCGGGCGATCAGGGCGGTGCGTTGTGCCGCGGTGACAAGCCTTTTCAGTGGGGTGACATCGAGTGGGGCGCCGTTTTCGTCGAGGAGGACGGCGCCGAGCATGCAGTCGCAGGCGATCATGCGGGTGCGGCCGACGCTCAGCGGTCCCATCCAGGGCATGTGGCCGACATCGAGATCGTGCATGTCGGGATCCGGCATGCCGGGATCGTCGTCCTCGGACGGGCCAGGTGTTGAGCCATCACCCGTTGTGGCGCATTCACGGTGGTAGGCCAGGTCTTTGGCGTTGATGTGCACGTTCAGGTGCGGGCGTTGGCCGCCGTCGATACCGGTGGCAGCGTTGTCGAGGTAGCGCCGGATCAGCTCTGCCATGGCGTCTGCGTTGCGTGTGGCGGCGGGTCGTTTGTCGGGTGCGCCGTCTGTGCCGGGGGTGGGCATCGAGAGGTTGGAGAGGGCGGAGAGAAGCATCTCGCCGGTCACTCCGTCGAAATCGCCTCGGACGGCCACTCTTCCGTTGAGGGTCGCGGAGATGCGTAGTTCGTTGCGGTCGGTGTCTTCGCTTGGCGGTACGTCGTCGGATTCGAACATGTGCTCGAGGACGCTGATGGCGTAGCGCAGTTTGACCGTGGTCGCTTCGACGCCGGATGCTGCCGCGAGGAGTGTGTCGCGGCAGTACGGTAGCGCGGCGTCGGGCATTGCCTTGGGTGGGGATTCGCAGAACGCCACGATCAGTGCTGCGTGCTCGAAAGTGAGGTCGCCGGCATCGAATTGGTCCTCGACCTCAGGGAACGACCGTAGGGCTTTGCCCAGGGCTGCGATTCTTCTGCCGGCGGAGATTTGCAGCATGGTGTGGTTCGCGAGCCATTCTCCGGTGCCGCGGTAGCAGAGTACTTGTTCGTCCGGGTTCAATGTCAGGGTGTCGATGGCGGCCACTCGAATGGCTTCCAGGCGAAGGATTTCCGCTGATACGGCGATGGCGATCTCGCGGACGTCGGTGGGGTGCAGCCGCCACAATCGTCCGCGCACACCCACGGCGGAGCTGTTGACCACGTCGGTGACAGCATCTTCGCCGGTGACAGCGTCGTCGGTGATGTTGATCGTCATGAGAACCCCCCGTTCCATCTCCCATCATACTCGAACAAACTTTCGAGTCAAGGATTCTTCCGGGAAGGCGAAGACGATCGCGTTGACGTGATTCTGTTGTTCGAGAGCAGATCCCGTCGCTAGAGCATCAGCGCCGGATCTGTGGTCAGTTCGATGTTCAGCCATGGTTCGTAGGGAAGGTAGGCGAGGTTGGTGGCGAACGAGCGTCGTGCTGCGTCTTCGCCGTCGATGTCCCAGCTGTACGGTGCGACCATGAACGTCGCTTCGATATACAGCTTGCGGCCCACCTTGCTCATGGTGTGAGTCGGAACGTGTTCTCCGGGAGTGCCTTCGAGGGGTTCGGTCAGTGCGGTTCGCAGAAGTGCGTACGGTTGTGGGGCCAACATCGCGCAGCCCGAGGAGGACTAAGACGGAGTCGACATATCGGTCGGCGTCGGAGAAGTCGTTGCGGCCCAATATATTGCGACGACAGCACCGACTGCGACCAGCGCACTGAAGGCAGCCGACGCTCCCCACTGCCTGGCTTCGGCGACGAGCAGATCGGATGTGTGACGTCGGCCCCGCCCGCGAGGATGACACGAACTGCCTCGACTGTGGCGTAGGCGAGCGTCGCCAGTAGTGCCATGCCCTGGACCGCGATGACTACCGGGATCAATGCCTCCTTACCGAACGGGAAGCGCGCCGTGGGCCCGAGTCGGCTATCCGCGAGACCCATAGCGACAACGCTGTCAGCACCATTCCGATGAGGGCGGACACACCGTCGAGAAGTATCACCTGGGACTGTGAGATCCAGCCCCAGAATGCGGCGAGAACAGCCAACGCCGGGGCGACCACGAGCGAGTACCGCATGGCCTTGCTTTCGCGGGTAGCGCTGTCTTGCTTGGTTCCCCTGAATTCCAAACCGCCTGTGCGTTTCGATATTCCTTCACGTAGGGATACCAGCAACGACGCGCAGCGACGGCATCAGAGAACCAATTGCGCTGCCAGATCGAGAAAGTCCTCGGCGTTGATGTCGAACTCGTCGGAGAATGACACATCGGGATTGCCCCTGGCTCCGAATTCGAGGGGTCGGGCGATGAAGGCGGTGCGGAATCCGAGAGTTTTGGCCGCCCGAATGTCGTATTTGTGGCTGGCAACCATCATGATCTCGGCCGGGTCGTATCCGAGGTATCGAGCAGCCAGATGGTAGATCTTCGGATCGGGTTTGAACACGCCGGCCATCTCGGCGGTGAAGACGGCATGCCAGGGCAGGTTTCCGTGCCGCGAGATGCTGACTGCAGCGTTCACGTCGGCGTTGGACAAGGCAGCGACGGTGTACTGCTGACGCAGGGTTGTCAGACCGGCGACGGTGTCCGGCCAGGGGTCCAGGAATTTCCAGGCGGCGGTCAGTTCTTCCTGTTCCGCGTCCGAAAGTTCGATGTCCTCACGGGCCAGCAGCTTGCGCAGGGCCTCGCGGTACACCGAATGTACTGTCACCCACTCGCCTGTAGCGTCACCGGCGTCGGAGGTGTTCGCAAAGTATTCAGCGCGCCAGAGATTGACGAATTGCGGCCAGTCGACGTCGGCGTCGGTGATTCGACCGGCCTCTCTACAGAGAGTGCTGTGAAAATCTGTTGCTGTGCCCTGGACGTCGAACAGCAGTGCTTTGATCTTCTCGCGCACAAGGCCTCCAACCCGAGATCGCCTGACGGTGATGCCACCCTAGCGCGGGTGCAGCGCCCGATTCGTGCTCGATGAGCGCAAAGGCTCGACGCGTCGCAAAATAGACATCTATGGCCGACCGCGGATTCACCCCGACTCAGCTCGCCGCCCGAGCTGCCTACCTGCTGCGCGGAAACGACCTGGGCACGATGACCAGCGCCGCCCCGAAGCTGTATCCCCACATGTGGAGCTGGGACGCGGCGTTTGTCGCGGTAGGTTTGGCGCCGCTCAGCGTCGAACGGGCGGTGGTAGAGCTCGATACTTTGCTCTCTGCTCAGTGGAAGAACGGGATGATTCCGCACATCGTGTTCGCGAACGGTGTCGACGGCTACTTCCCCGGGCCGACGCGGTGGGACGTCAACGCCTTGGCAGCGCATGCGCCTTTGGGCACCGCTACGTCGGGAATCACCCAACCCCCCGTCCATGCGATCGCGGTGCAGCGGATTCTCGATCATTCGCGTCGGCACGGACGTACGACGCGTGCGGTGGCCGAAGAGTTTCTCGACCGTCGCTGGAGCGATCTTGTTCGGTGGCACCGGTGGTTGGCGGAGGCGCGGGATCTCGACGGTAACGGCCGCATCGCGCTCTACCACGGGTGGGAATCGGGGATGGACAATTCCCCGCGCTGGGATCTGGCCTACGCGAATGTTGTTTCGGGACGAGTGCCTGCGTATCAGCGGGCGGATCTCGCGGTGGTGACCGACCTGTCTCAGCGGCCCACAGATCACGAATACGACCGCTACCTTTGGCTTCTCGAAGAGATGAAGGCCGTGCGGTACGAGGACTCGCAGCTTGCCACGGCCATGAGTTTTGCCGTCGAGGACGTGTTTGTCAGCGCGGTTTTCTCGATGGCGTGCGACGTCCTGGCGACGATCGGCGAGGAGCATTCCCGGCCGAACTCCGACGTCCGAGATCTACGCGGGTGGGCAGATCGCTTCCGACAGGGCGTGATTGCCACCACCGATGAACGATCGGGTGCAGCAAAGGATTTCGACCTGCGCACTGGACGGTGGGTTCATACCGAGACCATCGCGATGTTTGCGCCGTTGCTCTGCGGCGGTTTGAGTCGCGATGCCGAGCGCGCTTTGTTGCGCACTTTCGAGGGGCCTAAATTCTGTGGGCACCCGGACATGCGTTTTGCCGTTCCGCCGTCGACGTCTCCGGTTTCCGGTGATTTTCGCCCGCGCGAGTATTGGCGTGGTCCGGTGTGGCCGGTCATCACGTGGTTGTTCTCGTGGGCGTTCGCGCGCCGGGGATGGGCCGAGCGATCACACGTCTTGCGTTCGGAGGGGCTGAGGCAGGCCAGCGACGGTACATTTGCCGAGTACTACGAGCCTTTCACCGGAGAACCGTTGGGGAGCATGCAACAGTCGTGGACCGCGGCGGCCGTTCTCGACTGGCTCGGTTGAGTGAACATTCCCTGAATTAGCCGACAAAACGGACCAATTGACCTTACCCTCGGGAAATGGCCGAGCGACGGATCGTCAGGACACTGGGCAAGCTCACCCCGATCGCGATGGCTGCTGCCATCGCGATCACGGCACCCGGCCTCGCCGCGGCCGACGCTCCACGCGGCCCAGACGTCTCTTCGTGGCAGCACGTGGACGGAACCGGAATCGACTGGTTCCAGGTCAAGGCGTCAGGGCACGAGTTCGCGATGGTCAAGGCCACCGAGTCGCTCAACTACGTCAATCCGTACTTCATCCAGGATTGCCTGGTCATGCGTGCTGCCGGTGTCTCGCGCGGGGCGTACCACTACGCAGATGTTCGCCAGTCCCCCGAAGCCCAGGCCGCTTTCTACTCGGCGATCGTCTTGGGTATCAACGGACCTGGCGACCTCCCGCCCGTCCTGGATCTCGAGGACGCAAAGGGACTGCCCGCCGGACAGGTCATCGACTGGACTCATCGCTACCTGAATACAGTCCAGGCACTCACCGGGCGGCAGCCCATCATTTACACGTACCCCAACTTCTGGCGCACTCAGATGGCCAACACCACTGAGTTCAACCACTACCCGCTGTGGATCGCCGATTACAACGGGCAGAATGCCCCGGGACCGCTACCCGGTGGTTGGTCCAACTGGACCTTCTGGCAGTACACCAGCACCGGACGCATCCCCGGTATCACCGGGAATACCGACATCAACGTCTACAGCGGAGCCCAGGGCGATTTCGATCGTTATGCCAACAGCGTGGGGTTCGGGAGTAGCTGACCTCTACGAGCCGAGACGAGATCCGTCCTTCTTCCACGCTGCAACTACCGACGGGCGTGGCTGTGATGAACCGCCGTCGGGCCAATGGGATGCGGGGCTTTCGATGCTGGCGTCGTCGGTCTCGCCGGGGTGCTGGACGCAGACGATGACGCGCTTCTCGTCCACAATCGGTCCGCAGGTTTCGGCGCCGACGGGGACGGTGAGGAACTGCTTGGTCTCACCCCGATTTTCGCCTTCGAGGACAACACTGAACAGTCCGTCGTTGGACTTGAGGGCGTTGCCGTCGGTGGAGATCCACAGGTTTCCGTGCGGGTCGAAGGCAAGGTTGTCCGGGCACGAGATGGGACTGACCTTGCTCTTGTCGAATCCACCGAAGTAGGTATCGGCTGTGGCTGGATCTCCGCAGACGAGAAGCAGATTCCAGCCGAAGGTGGTGCCGGCGTGGTCGTCGGTGATTTCGAGGACCTGGCCGTTCTTGTTGTTGTTGCGCGGGTTCGCCTCGTCGGCCGCTGCGCCGCCGTCGACGCCGCGCTTGGTGTTGTTGGTCAGTGCGACGTAAACCTTGCCACTCTTGGGGTTTGCCTCGAAGTCCTCGGGGCGGTCCATCTTCGTTGCCCCGACCTTGTCGCCGGCCTGGCGGGTGAAGACGGCTACCTCTTCGGCGCTCATGCCGTCGACCAGCGATTCACCCTTGCCGTCTTCGCCGGTGCGCAGGATGGCTACCCATTCGCCGCTTCCGTCGAACTTGCCGTCCGAGGGGAGCTTGCCGCTGCCGTCGATCTCACCGGCAGAGTTTCCGCTGAGCTTTGCGACGTACAGCGTTCCGGCGTCGAGCAGAGTCATGTTGTGACGCATGGCTGCTTGACTCTTGCCGTCCTGCATCTTTCGGCTGGAGACGAACTTGTACATGTAGTCGAAGCGCTCGTCGTCGCCGCTGTAGGCGACGACGGTGCCGTCCGACGTGATGTAAATGGTGGCGGCTTCGTGCTTGAAACGTCCGAGCGCTGTGTGCTTGATCGGAGTCGACGACGGATCCCAGGGATCGATCTCGACGACGTATCCGAATCGGTTGACCTCGTTAGGTTCTGCGACCAGATCGAACCGCTTGTCGTAGCGTTCCCACTTGCGCTCGGAAGCGGCGCCGGCAAGACCGTAGCGCTTCAGTCGCGCTCCGACCGTGGGATCGGTGACACCCTCGGCGTTCGCGAAGTACTGGTTGAAGTTCTCTTCGCCGGAAAGCACTGTGCCCCAAGGCGTGACGCCGCCGGCGCAGTTGTTGAGGGTGCCGAGCACTTTGGTTCCGGTGGGATCGGCGCTCGTCTTGAGGAAGTCGCTACCGGCAGCGGGGCCGGTCACGACAAATTCCGTGGTTCCGGTGATGCGGCGGTTGTTCGATCCGATCTCGGGCACCAGCTTGCCGTTGTCGGATTCTCCCTTGACCTGGACGACCGACAATCCGTGGCTGGCCAGGCCGATCTTGAACTGCTCCTCGGTCGGGTTCTCCGCATCGTAGCCGCGGAACATCGCGGGCTCGGTGGAGTATTCGTGGTTGACCACGAGTAGGTAGGTGTTGGGCTGCCCGTCGACCGGAAGCAATCCGGCGAAGTCGTTGTTGAATCCGAACTGCAGTTCCTGCGCTGCTGCAGTCTGTTTGTCGAAGTCGAAGGCCGGGGCACCGGCGAGAACGGCGTCACCCCAACGAATCACGACGGCCTGATCGTATCCGTCAGGGACGGTGACCTTGTCTTCTTTGTTGGGAGCGACAGCGCTGAAGTTCGTTCCCGCCGGTGTCGATCCGCTGCTGCTGCCACTCGTCGAACCGGTTCCCGTTTCGGCACTTGCAGATTCGTCCGAACACGCGACGAGGGCGCTACCAGCTCCCACCGCGAGGACCGCCATGCCGCTGCCCCGAAGCATGCCGCGACGAGTCAGTGCCGTGCGTGCGATGTCGCGGAAGTACTCGCCGCCCGAGGTGTTGGGGGCCTCGTGAGAGCACGCATTTCCGCACTTGTACTGGCAGGTGATCGACGCGCGTGCAGACACACCGTCGTGTTTGACGAACAAGGCCAAAGGCTTGATAGCCACCGTGAACTCCCGAGATTCGATGTACGGACTTCGGGAACCGTAGAAGCTCTAAGCGAGGGTAAAGGAACGTCAAAATGAACAGTAAAACAACGAGTCGACCCTTACCTGCAATTTGCGACGCGTCCCGGCGGGAACCTCGCATGACATTTGTCATCGCCGATCCATGACGGTGTCACCGCAGGTGATGACGCTGTGCACTGTTTTCGTGGCGGACTTCCCGCGAGGCTTGGAGGCATGAGAGAACCACATGAGGGAAGCCTCCTGACGGACCTGATGGATATCGGACCCGCACCCACGATGGGCCGCGAACTTGTAGTGATCGTCGTGAACATCGCGATCATCGGAGTGGTGTTCGCGATCATCGGTTCCAATCCGGTGTTCTGGATTCTTGTTGCCGCTCTCGCTGTCTACGCGGGTATTCGATTCGCGATCGGACTGCGCGCCTGGAACCGAGAGGAGGCGCAGCGATGAAGGGCGATCCCGTGATCGACGTTGTCGGAATGTCGCGGCGTTACGGCTCCGGTAAGGAGGCATTCGATGCTGTTCGCAATCTGGATCTGAGTGTTCAGGAAGGCGAGCTGTTCGGCCTCCTCGGAACAAATGGTGCCGGCAAGACGTCCACTCTCGAAGTAATTCAAGGTCTTTCACGAGCCAGTGCCGGTACGGTGCGCGTTCTGGGCATGGATCCGGTGCGCAACCGCAAGCAGATTCGCCCGTCGCTTGGCATCATGCTCCAGAAGGGTGGCTTGCCTCAAGACCTGACTGCTCGTGAGAGTTTGGCGATGTGGGCCGGGACGTGCTCGAATCCGCTTCCCGTCGACGAGGTGCTCGAGCGCGTGGACATGCGTGACCGTGGGGAGACCCGCGTGAAGTTCCTCTCGGGCGGTGAAGCGCGGCGACTGGATCTGGCGTGCGCGATCATCGGTCGGCCACTCGTCCTGTTTCTCGACGAACCGACTACTGGTTTGGATCCCGAAAGTCGTCGTAACACTTGGCAATTGATCGCTGATTTGAAAGCGTCGGGCGTCACCATCATGTTGACGACGCACTACCTGGACGAAGCCGAGTCCTTGTGCGACCAATTGGCGATCATGCACCGTGGGGCGGTGGTGCGTAGCGGTACCGTGGCGGACGTCGTCGCGGATCATCCTGCTCAGATCAAACTGCACCGTCCAGGTCTTCCGCTCCCCGCCCTGGTCGGCGCCGAGATACGCGTCGAAAACGATCTTGTGGTCATCACGACTCGTACAGTCCAGGAGACCCTGACGGAACTGCTGCTGTGGGCGCAGCACAACAACATCCTGCTGACCGGCTTGGATGCCCGCGCGGCATCCCTGGAGACCGTATTCCTCTCCATTGCAGACCAATTCGATCATCACGCAACTCTCGAAGGAGTGTCGGCATGAACCGCATAGCAACCTTGTCTCGTTCGGAGTTCACGCTCCTGGGACGAAATCGACTGTTGCTCTTCAACGCAATCGTCCTCCCGTTGATCTTTCCCGTGGGAATGCTGTATCTGTCGCGAGATGGCGGGCTGTCGGACAAGTCGGTGTCGGCAGGCCTCGAGGTGTTTGCGCTCTTCCTTCTCGTTTTTGTGGTCTTCTACAACCTCCTGTCGGTGTATGCGACGCGTCGTGACGAGTTGGTTCTCAAGCGACTACGCACCGGGGAATGCAGCGATGCCGAGATCCTTGCGGGCCCGGCAGTGCCGTCGTGGGTTCTCACCGGCCTGTTGACGGTGGTCATCGGAATTGCCGTGATGGTTCTCGGCGGAAGTGCTCCGGTCAATCCGGTGCTGGTGCTGGTCGCGGTGATCGGCGGCGCTGCGCTCTTCACCGCGCTGGCGTTGATCACTTCGGCTGTCACTCGGAACGCAGAGGCGGCGCAGATCACCTGCATGCCGATTCTGATTCTGGCGACGGCAGGTATGTCTTCGATCAGGAACGTCGTGCCGGACAACGTTGCTCGCATTCTCGATTTCACTCCGCTGGCCGCGATAGTCGACCTTCTCAATCTTGGATGGCTGGGGAGAACCACTGGCGAACTGGCCGATCTGGGCGATGCGCCCGGTGCTGCGGCCGGATTTGTCGACACCTTCGGTTCGGCTGGGCAACCGCTGTTGGTCATGCTGGCGTGGATCGTCGGTTCGGTTCTGATTGCGAACGTCCACTTCCGCTGGGAACCGCGTTCGTAGAACTCTGAGAAGGTAGTGGGCATGATCGCGCAGAACTTCGGACGCTGGAATCCGAGACGGACATGGCGAACCGCGTCGAACGTCGACAAGGTACGTCTCTACACGCGGCAGTCGTTCATCATGTTCGCCTTCGTCTTCGGTGGCTTCGGTACGTTCACCGAGATCGTGACGGATCGGTATCTGTCGGGGGCATTCCTGGGAATCAGTGCGATTGCGTGCGCCGTCGCCGTGTCCCGGATGCCTGATCTGGGCGGGATCGTGGCGAAGCCCGTCCAGATTCCTCTTGCCGTGATGACGTTGTCGGCGTTCTGCTCGGCGGGAATTGCCTTGGGAAGCAATGCCGAGAACGGCCCGTACTTCTGGCTGGCGGCAATCCTTGTCGTTCCCCTTGCGGGGTTGACGTCGTTGCGCTGGTTGATCGTGGGTTCGGTGGCCGCCGGGGTTGTACTGGGCCTGCTTGCGGGTCCGGAAAGTGGAGTGTCCGTCGGAATCGTCGCTGGCTTCATGGGGCTGACCGTCTACATGTCGGTGTGGCTGCTTCGCATGGTCACCGAATTGGACGAGGCACGCGGAGCCGCCGCCGCTCTGTCCGTCGCCGAGGAGCGGTTGCGATTTTCGCGCGATCTCCATGACGTCGTCGGGCGGGCACTGTCTGCAATTGCTGTGAAAAGTGAACTTGCAGCCACGCTTTCACGACGCGGCGACGATCGTGCCGCCGCGCAGATGGACGAAGTGCGCGACCTTGCGCAAGATTCACTCGACGAAGCGCGCGAGTTGGTTCGGGGATACCGGTCCATCGCCTTGGCGTCCGAGCTGGCCGGTGCGCAGTCGCTGCTCGAGGCCGCCGGAATCTCCACTGCGATACGTGGATCGGCAGATCAACTACCGGTGGAACTGGCCGAAGCCGCTGCCTGGGTCGTCCGTGAAGGCGTGACCAACATTCTCCGGCACTCCAGTGCCGAGAATTGCGGCATCGAGGTGTTCGCGGACGGCGTCGTGATCGCCAACGACGGCGCACGTATCGCAGAGCCGACCAATGGCACTGGCCTGAACGGATTGCGCGAGCGCGTCGGCGCCGTCGGAGGAACTGTCGAAACCGTGCAGGACGAAGATCGCTTCACCCTCACCGCCCACTTTCCGTCCCGAACGAAGGAGTCTCGGTGACCGAGCCGATCAAGGTACTGCTGGCCGACGACGAGAACCTGATCCGCTCGGCTCTGGCCATGATGTTGTCGCTCGAGGACGACATCGTTGTCGTGGCAGAAGCCGAATCCGGCGAGGACGCTGTGATCGCTGCTGCGAAGCATCAGCCTGACGTAGCCGTGCTCGACCTTCAGATGGCGGGTATCGACGGCATCGAGACGGCGCAGCAGATTGCGCAGACGGTCCCGGGGTGCGTCTCGATCATCGTGACTAGCCACGGGCGTCCTGGGTACCTGAAGAAGGCACTGTCAGCAGGTGTCCGCGGATTTCTACCGAAGACTACGCCTGCGGCGACGCTCGCCGAGGTGGTCCGCAGCGTCCATGCCGGCGGGCGGTACGTCGACCCGTCGTTGGCTGCCGAGGCAATCGGCGCCGGCGACTCACCGCTTACTCCGCGCGAAGCGGACGTACTCGAGTACGCGGCCGACGGAGCATCCATCGAGCAGATCGCTTCCCGGGCACACCTGTCTGCGGGTACCACCCGAAACTATTTGTCGTCAGCTGTCACGAAACTCGGTGCTGCGAATCGGCACGAGGCTGCAGTGATCGCCCGCCGGCAGGGGTGGATTTAGGGCCTCCGGCCCCCGTGCGCCTTTCTGGTTGCGGGCACTACCAAAAAGGCGCACAGGGCCGAAGGCCCTGCGATGTCGAGAATCCCCGACTTGCTTCGTCCCTGTAGTGACGTGCGACCAGAATGGGTGGCACCGACACAGAGGAGATTCACGATGGCCAAGTACTTGCTGCTCAAGCACTACCGCGGCGCTCCGGCTGCAGTCAACGACGTGCCGATGGACCAGTGGACGCCGGACGAGATCACGGCCCACGTGAAGTACATGCAGGACTTCGCGGATCGGCTCGAGGGGACGGGCGAATTCGTCGACGGTCAGGCTCTCGCTCCTGAGGGCACCTTTGTCCGGTACGACGGTGAGGGTCGCCCGCCGGTCACCGACGGCCCGTTCGCGGAAACCAAGGACCTCATTGCCGGCTGGATGGTGATCGACGTCGACAACTACGACCGCGCCGTCGAATTGGCCGGCGAGCTTTCGGCCGCACCCGGCGCAGGCGGGAAGCCGATTCACGAATGGCTCGAACTGCGTCCGTTCCTGACCGAGCCGCCGACCATCACGGACTGACCACTGTCATGGACGACGCCTTGCTTCGGAGTCTGACTCCGAGCGTGCTCGGCATCCTCGTCCGCCGCGGAGCAGATTTCGCGTCGGCCGAGGACGCCGTGCAGGACGCTCTGCTCGAGGCGGTCAGGGTCTGGCCGGACAACCCGCCGCGGGACCCGAAGGGCTGGCTGGTCACAGTGGCCTGGCGGCGGTTCCTCGACGGGATCCGGTCGGATGCGGCTCGCCGTAAGCGGGAGTTTCTTGTTGACGAGCAGCCAGGCGAGCGACCGGTCGGTGGGTCGGTGCCGGGCGTGGACGACACACTCCAGCTCTACTTTTTATGCGCGCACCCGTCGTTGACGCCGTCGTCCGCCGTTGCACTCACGCTGCGCGCTGTCGGCGGGCTGACCACTCGCCAGATTGCGCAGGCCTACCTGGTGCCCGAAGCGACGATGGCTCAACGCATCAGCCGGGCCAAGCGCACGGTCTCCGGCGTGCGGTTCGACCAACCCGGCGACGTCGCGACCGTTCTGCGCGTTCTCTATCTGGTCTTCAACGAGGGCTACTCCGGTGACGTCGACCTGGCCGCGGAGGCGATACGGCTCACCCGGCAGCTCGCGGCCGCGATCGACCATCCCGAAGTCGCGGGGTTGCTCGCGCTCATGCTCCTTCACCACGCTCGCCGCGCCGCGCGCACTGCCGCGGACGGCAGCCTGGTTCCGCTAGCGGAGCAGAATCGCAGCCGGTGGGACACCGATTCGATTGCCGAAGGAGTCGTGATCCTCCAGGCAGCTCTCGCTCGCGACCGGCTCGGTGAGTTCCAAGCCCAGGCCGCGATTGCCGCACTTCATGCCGACGCTCTCACAGCAGACGAGACCGATTGGGTGCAGATCGTGGAGTGGTACGACGAACTCGCAGCCCTGACCGACAGCCCGATCGTCCGGCTCAACCGAGCGGTGGCCGTCGGCGAGGCGGACGGACCACGCGCCGGCTTGGCAGCTCTTGCAGCGCTGGACGATTCACTTCCACGCCATGCCGCAGTCGAGGCCTATCTCCGTGAACGCGATGGAGACCTGGAGACGGCGGCGAGGTTGTATGCCGATGCAGCGCACAAGGCATCCAACCTCGCCGAACGTGACCATCTGATGCTTCAGGCGTCCAGGATCAACGCCCGTCGATCTCTGAAGCGTCCCGAGTCAGAGAACCTGTGACAGGAACGCCTGCAGTCGATCGGTTTCGGGATCGTCGAAAAGCTGCTCAGGAGTTCCGGTTTCGACGACGGCGCCACGATCCATGAAGAGCACCTTGTCGGACACCGAGCGAGCGAAGCCCATTTCGTGCGTCACGACGACCATGGTCATGCCGGACTTCGCCAGGTCGGCCATCAACGCCAGAACGCCCTTGACCAGCTCGGGGTCCAGAGCCGACGTCGCCTCGTCGAAGAACATGACCTCGGGCTTCATCGCCAAGGCGCGGGCAATGGCGACGCGCTGCTGCTGGCCTCCCGAAAGGTTGCCGGGCCGCGAGTCGGCCTTCTCCTTGAGCCCCACCAGATCCAGCTGCTCGAGTGCGAGCGCCCGAGCTTGCTCCTTGGACAACCCCTTGAGCTTGTTCGGCCCCAGTGCGATGTTCTCGGCGACGGTCTTGTGCGGGAACAGGTTGAAGTGCTGGAACACCATGCCGATTCGCTGGCGAAGCTCGTCCGGGTTGTCCTTCAAGACGGACTTCCCGTCGAGCAGTACGTCACCCTGCTCGGGCTCGTGGAGACGGTTCAGCACCCGCAGGAGCGTCGACTTGCCCGAACCGGAGGGCCCGATGACGGTGACGGTGTTTCCGGCGTCGACGTGCAGGTTGACGCCGCGAAGCACCTTGTTGGTACCGAAGGACAGATGCAGGTCCTTGCCGGTGAGCGATACGGACTTCAATTCAGAGCTGGTGGTCATGTCCTCAGCCCCTTTCCACGACGATGGCCTGCTCGAGCGGATCCAACGTGCCTGAAGTGTCGGCGCGTCCGGTCCGGAGCCGGTTGTCGATGTAGTTGACGAGGTGCGTCAGCGGGATGGTCAGAGCAAGGTAGAACAAGCCTGCCGCAACGAGCGGGGACAGGCTGCCGGTCTGGGCGTTGAGGTCACGTCCGACGGCAAAGAGTTCCCGCTGGGTGACGAGGAGACCGAGGAAGTAGATCAGCGACGAGTCCTTGATCAGCGAGATGAACTGGTTCATCAACGCCGGCAGAACGCGTCGTACACCCTGCGGGATGACGACCAGCGACATGGACTTGCGGTAGCTGAAACCGAGGGCACGTGAAGCCTCGAGCTGCCCGGACTCGACGCTCTGGATACCGGATCTGAAGATCTCACCGATGTACGCCGACGCGAGCAGCGACAGCGCCGCGACACCCAGCCAGTACGGATTGCTGCCGGTGATTCCCTTGACGATCGGTCCGACGCCGAGCCCGATGATCAAGATGATGACGACGGCGGGCAGGCCACGGAAGATGTCGGTGTAGACGCGGGCCGGCCAGCGCAGCCAACGGGTGCGCGAGATACCGGCCACAGCGAGCAGCATGCCGAGGATCGTGCCGATGATGCCCGACGCGAGCGCGAGGATCAGGGTGTTGGGCAGACCGGTCTTGAGGAGATCGGGGAATGCCTTCTTGTACAGATCCCAGTCGAAGAACGTGTCCTTGAGCTGTTCGAGCGTCGACTTCGGTTGGTACGACGCGGTATCTCCACCGTCGCCGTTGGCCGCGTTTTCTGCTGCGAGGGCTGCGAAGTCGGGCAGCTCCGGGGTGGCCGCGGCCTTGGATCCGGGCTTCCAGCCTTCGGGGAGTTGGCGCGGTACCCAGTCGGCGTACAGCTGAGACCAGGTTCCGTCGTCGATGACTGCGTCGAGGCCCGAGTTGAGGGCGTCGATCAGCGGCTGGTTCTCCTTGTTCACCGCCCAGCCGACGAAGTTGTTGACCGAGAAGGTGTTCTGGATGATCGAGGTCGGATCACCGGGAGCGATTGCGCCTTCGGCCTGCTGAGACGGAGCTACCCAGGCGTCGATCTGGCCGGACTTGAGGTTCGCGTACGCCGTGGCGTAGTCGGGGAACTTCACGGGATCGAGCTTGAGCGTGTTCACGACGTAGTCGTCCTGAACGGTTCCCTGCACGACGCCGATGCGCTTGGACGCGTCCAGGTCGCCGAAGCCGGTGATGGCGCTGCCGTTAGGTACGACGAGGGAGAAGTATCCGAAGTCGTAGCCGTTGGTGAAGCCGACGGTGTTGCGACGGTCGTCTGTGGTGGTGATGGACGACGAGCCGACGTCGAAGCGTCGGCCGGCAACCTGGGCGAGAAGCCCGGCGAACTCGGTGCCGACGAACTCGACCTTCAGGCCCAGCTTGTCCGCGACGGCTTTCAGCAGCTCGTTGTCGTATCCGGTGTACTGATTCTCGGAGTTGACGCAGATGCTCGGGGGCGCGTCACCGAGCGTGCCGACCGTGATGACCCCGGGTTTGATCAAGTTCAGCTTCGAGGTGTCGATCTGATCGACCGGGGTGACGGTGGCCGTAGTGTAGCGGTCTTCGGCGCCCGCACCCGCTGCCGCGTCCAGATTGGTGGGCGCCGCGGTTGCGGCTCCCACTCCAGGAGGTGCGCACAGGTCTGTGGGGGCTGCCGACGAATCCGAGCCACTCGAGCACGATGACAGAGTCAGCGCCAGGAGGGCAGTGAGGAGCAGTGCCACCACCAGGCGGATCTTCGCTGCGACGGAAGAAAACATGCGTGCAGCGTAAACCTAAGGGTAGCCATTTCTCCGTGTAGAACTGTTGACAGTTTGCGGACAAGCGGCCGTTGCGCTGCGGGCATGCATTCAAATCAGCGTGATTTTAAGTATCGCCAGGTCGGAGAATCTCGTGCTGAAGAGATCGGCGTCAGCGGACGGGTGCGAGTTCGACGCCCGACGGAGGTACCAGGCGACGCAGCGTCCCGTCGAACCCGGTGACGTAGAGCGCCCAGCCGTCGCCGTCCTGTCCTATACGCACTGAACTCGGTCCGGTCCACCCATTCGAAAGACCCGAAGCGACGACGCAGGACGCGCCGGTTTCAGGGTTTACGCGATAGATCGAGCCTTCGACGTGAGCTGCGGCGTAGAGCATTCCATCCTGCGACATGGTCAAATCGTCGAGGCCGGGTATCAGGCTCGGGACCGTCGCTACAACTGTCCACGAGTCAGGGGTATCCAAGGGGACCCGGATGATCTGACCGGTGAACAGATCATCTGTGTACACGGCTCGCTGATCCGGACTGAGTGCGAGTCCCTCCGAACGCGGCACTGCAGACCAATTGGGTACGACGGTTCCGGAGTCGTGGTCATAGCGCGACACACCCTTCGACTGGCCGCCTTCTGTTCCGACCCACGTGGTCAGTAGATCGCCGTCGGGTAGGCGGAGCAGGCCGTTGCCCGCGAAGTCGACGGGTGCGGACAGCTGATCCGTCGTGGTGTCCAGGTGCCACAGCTTGCCGTCCTGTCTGGTGAGGAAGGACAGCCTCGAACCATCGAGTTGCAAACCGCCAGGGGCAGCCATGCCGTCGAGGACAGTTCGCACCTGCCCTGCGGCGTCGACGTGATAGATCTTCGACTCGCCGGAGAGGTAGAACCCGCCGTTGTCATCGGCCTCGAGGTTTTCGAGCTGCTCCAACCCTTGCGCTACGGTTTCGACCCGCCACTCGCCGCACATCGGCGCGACTGTCCAGGTGGCCCCCGCCGGCGTAGCTGCGGCCACGGTCCCGGCTGCGATCGCCGCGACGATCAACAACGCCCGAGTTCGGTTGCGTGATACCCCCATTGCGCACAACTTACGGCAAACCGCACCAATATCAAACGGTCTGGTCGGTATAGCCGACGCCCAGGGGGTCGCTCCAGGTGGTCCACACGTCTGGCCCGAGTTCGATCTCGGCTGTGGTGAGTAGGCAGGCATCGAGTTCATCGTGAAGTCGAGCCGGGTCGATGGCTTGGCCGATGAAGACGAGTTCTTGTCGGCAGTCTCCGACGGGTTCTTCCCACTTGTCGAGGATCCCGTCGCGACGGTACTCGTCGGCGGGCCAATGGTCGTGGGGCAGGAATTTCCACCAACGGCCGACGTATCCGTGGCGAATGAGATGCCCGGCTTGAGAAATACTCCCGATCTCGGTGAACCGACCGGCATTCCAGTAGTAGCCCTTGGCGCGAAGTAGCTTCCCGTTGGTCCACTCGCTGCTCAGGAATTCGTGTAGCCGTTGGGGGTGGAAGGGCGCGCGCTCGCGGTACACCACCGAACTGATTCCGTACTCTTCGGTTTCGGGGATGTGTTCACCCTGGAGTTCTTGTAGCCATCCGGGGGCCTGTGCAGCTTTCTCGAGCGAGAACAAACCGGTATCGAGAATCGTGTCGAGTGGGATGCGGCCAAGCGTCATCGGCACTATCGCGGCAGTGGCATTCAAAGATCGTAGGACCGCGGTCAGCTCGATCAGATGCTCCCGCGAGACCAGATCGGCCTTGCTCACCAGGATCACATCGGCGAATTCGATCTGATCGACAAGCAGATCCGCGATGTCTCGTTCGTCTTCCGGGGCATCGGCTTCGACTCGGCCCCCTGTGGCGTAATCCTGGAGAAAACTGTGGCCGTCGACGACGGTGACCATGGTGTCGAGCCGGGCGATGTCAGCCAGAGCGTGACCGTCGGTGTCGATGAAGGTAAACGTTTCGGCGACGGGAAGCGGTTCGGAGATGCCCGAAGATTCGATGAGCAGATAGTCGAATCGGCCATCGGCGGCCAAGGCGCTGATCTCGGAGAGAAGATCCTCTCGCAGAGTGCAGCAGATGCAGCCGTTGGTCATCTCGACCAGCTTCTCCTGGGATCGACTCAGCGAGATCTCGCGTTCGACTTCCGCACTGTCGATGTTGATTTCGCTCATGTCGTTGACGATCACCGCGACTCGACGACCCTCCCGATTGCGCAGGATCTCGTTGAGTAGCGTCGTCTTCCCGGCGCCCAGGAAACCTGACAGCACCGTGACCGGAAGTCGTGTGTCGACCATGATTTCCAGTGTCCTTCCGAATGAGTGAATCGCTGTGGGCAGACGGCGGTCATGCGAAGCGCTGTGATCGCATGACCGCCGACCGGCATTGCTGGAAGATCAGGCCGCCGGCTCGAGGTAACCCTCGAAGAGGTCGACCACGACGCTCCCGCCATCGGTGTCGCTGCCGAACAGTTCCTCCGCAGCGAACGTCACGTGGTAGGTGGGCTCTTCGCCGGCGTCGTTGCGGCCGTGACCGATTGCGTCGGGGAACGGCCACTTCTCGGTGGTCCGATGAGAGACAATTCCCACCCGTCCACGGCAATAAGCAGGCATTCGAATATGCCCGGGAACGTATTCGTCTCGCACACGTACTCGCTGACCGACCTCGAAGGTGCTTGTGTCGGTGCGAGCCGGTCGGCCTTCGGATTCGCTGGGCCGTGAGAGTGGGAACGGGCCTCCCGCAAGGCTTTCGAGCTCGTCCTGCGTCAGGATTCCCTTTTCGACCATCAGAGCCGCGACGCCGATGACGTACCTCTCGTAGTACGGGGTCATCATGTAGTGGCGGGGCTCCATCCGCTCGACGACGTATCGAACTTCGTCGACGCTGAATGCTCCGAGTTCGGCGACGCCGGCGAACATCAGGCTGTACGGAAGGTGTTCCCATTCCGCGTGAAAGGTGGGGCCGATGTCGGCGTTGACGGTATGCGGGACTTTGCCGAAGCCTTGAACTCCGGCAAGATCGTGTACTCCATCCATGGTGTGCTTCCTTCTTGTCGGGGTGATCAGACGGTGGGAACCTGCGGGATTGCAACCCCGATCAGGCAGTCCTTGGTGACGATTTCCTGCAGTTGTTCCTGGTTCCAGCCTTCGGTGCCGGCGGGACGCTGCGGGAGGACCATGTAGCGAGTTTCGGCGGTGGTGTCGTAGACGCGGATCTCGATGTCCGACGCGATCTCGGTTCCCATCTCGGAGAGAACCTTCCGTGGTTCACGCACCACGCGCGCACGGTATTCGAAGCTCTTGTACCAGGTAGGTGGCAGACCGAGGATGGGCCACGCGGTGCATGAACACAGCGAGCACACGATCACGTTCTTGAGTGTCGGGGTGTCTTCGACTGCCACGATGTATTCGCCCTGGGGGCCCAGGTATCCGTACTGGGCAACCGCGGCGGTACCGTCGGTGAGAAGCAGCTGCCGGAACTCGGGGTCGGTCCATGCGCGCGCTACCAATTCCGCTCCGCGCCTTGGACTGAAGTCCTCCTCGAAGGTCTTCTTCCATCCCTCGACGTATCCGTCGGGTACCAATCCCTTGCCGTCTAGTGCGCGGAACAGTGCCCACGCCCGGTCGGAGACCGGCGCCTGGGCCGGTGCGGCGTTCTCCGTTGTGTGGTCGATCGTTACTGACATCTGGTTCACCTTTTCTATGCGGGCTGATCATGTGTGAATCGGTGGAATTCGTTGTGCAAGTGCGGATACAGAACTAGGTGAGGCTGAGTTGTGATGCAGAATCGGAGGTGCGGTATGCAGGCGTCGGAAACGCGCCGCGAAGCTTTTCGAATGCGCGCCCGACCCGGAGGACCGTCGCATCGTCGAAGGTCTTGCCGGTGATCATCATTCCGACCGGAAGCCCGTTTACCAGGCCGGCCGGAACGGACAAGGACGGATGTCCGGTCACGTCGAATGGTGCTGTGTTGGCAATCATCCCGAGAGCCTTCGTGATGAAGGTGGCGCGGTCCACGTCCTTTGCCGGCAACTCGGATGCGACGTAGGGCACTGTGGGCATCACCAGGACGTCGAACTGTCTCAAGGCAGTGTCGTAGGCGGCGCGGGCGAGCGGCACCAGGTTGCGCGCTTTGCCGTAGCTCGCGCCACCGAGGGAGGTGATGCCGTGGTGGCCGGTCAGGGCCACCAGTTTGACGGTTTCGGACAGAGCGTCGGCGTGCTGAATGCGTCGAGAAGCAAAGTGTGCCATCAGTTCCGGATCGTACAAACCCTCCGCGTTCATGCCGTATCCGTTGCCGTCGAGCATCTGGTAGGCGCCACCGTCAGTGGCGATCACGTTCCAGATATGGAAAGCATGCAGGTGCCACGGGATGCTTACTTCCTCTACTGTGCAGCCGATTTCGCTCAGACTGTGTGCCGCTGCGCGGACTGCGTCGTCGACCTCGGGTTGTGAGACCGCGTGCCCGAAACCTTCTCGAACGATCCCGATTCGCAGGCCGTCCACATCGGAGTCGAGGGTGGACAGATAGTCACTCGCTTCGACACTGTCCGGCTGACGTGGGTCGTTGCCGTCGCGGCCGGCGATAACCGAGAGCATGAGTGCGGCATCGTGGACCGTGCGTGTGATCGGGCCGAGATGGTCGATTGTTCGCTCGATGGGAAATGCACCGGTATACGGGACGAGCCCGAACGTCGGCTTGTGTCCGACGACGCCGCAGAATGCCGCCGGGATTCGGATCGATCCGCCTTGATCCCCGCCGATGGCAAAATCGACGTCACCGTTTGCGACGAGAGCTGCACTGCCACCGGATGATCCACCTGCTTCGCGCTGTGGGTCCCATGGATTGCGGACCGGTCCGCTTGCCGGCGTGAAGCTCGAACCGGAGAAACACAGGTCCTCACACACAGCTTTGCCCGCGACAGTTGCACCGGCCGCCAGTAGTCGAGTGACCACTGTCGCGTCGCGAGACGGAGTGAATCCCTCTACTGTCCGAGATCCGTTCATCATCGGAACTCCGGCCACGGTCACGTTGTCCTTGATCGCCACGCGTCGGCCGGTCAGTACGCCGTCCGACGTCGGCGGGATGCTGGTGGTCACATACCAAGCGCTCAAGGGGTTTTCGCTCGCAGTTGGCACCTCGTGCTCGCGTGGCGTGGTCGGCGGGGTTGCCTCGTCGGCATACAGTTGGTCGACTACGTCGTAGGAGCCCAGTGCTCCGTCGATCAGTGCCGGCCACTCGAGCCGGGCTGATTGGTCGAGAGTGATGCCGTAATGCCTTGCGGCGGCGTCTATTGCTTTGTCGTTCGGTCGGATTGTCGCCATGAGAAGTGTGCTCCTGATGTGATCGGCTTCACTTGTTGCTCAGACTAGGGCCAGATCTGCAATTGCGTCAATAGGTATCGACATATTGACTCGTTAAGTTCGGGTTACGCGCGCTCAGAGAGAGCGGGGGTACAGGCGCCCGCGGCGTGATTCAGCGATCAGAATCGGCCGATGCAGTGGAACTTCGTTGTCTGTAGAGCTTTTCGACGTAGTGACGAGCTGCCGAAGCACGGTTTCGGGATCGCCGATCGACGTTGTCCGGGCTGCGCGGGCGTAAGCCACGATCGCTTCGTACGTTGTCTCCGACAAAGAGCTCAGCGGAGGTAGGAGGTCGTTCGAGCTTGCGCTGTATCGCTTTTCGAGGTCGTGATTGCCGGCTGCGGTTTGAAAGTAGCCGAATGCCGCCCAGACTCCGTCGGCGTCGGAATTGCCGATGAGTTGTTGAGTGGCTTCGTCGAGGACCAGTGCAAAGGTGCGCGTGGTGGCTCGCAGTCCCTGCTGGGCGCATTGTCTTTCGAAGAAGACCTCGTCGTGACCGACCAGGGAGGAAAGTATCAGTTCGGCGCCGGAGTCGGCTATCGACTCGATGACGCGTGAGAAGTCAGTTGTCCCCAACGGTACGTAGGCTTCACCGGCTACCGATCCGGTGGATTCGGCAATCACGCGCCGGGCCGCCCAATGTGCTCCGAACGACCAAGAGTACTGCTGACCGACCAGGAACCAAGTGCGAGAATCAGTTTCGGACATCATTGCGGGTATGCCCGCTCGTGTCTGGTCGAGTGGTCGCTCCCCCAACCGAAGAACCCCTGGACGCGATCGACCTCCTTCGTTGAGAACTGTGTGCACCAACAGCACACCGGTGTTCTGCAAGGCAGCTGCAGCGGCATTGAAGGTCGACGAGGTCACACACGCGAAAACTGCGCGGCATCCGCTCTTCACCAGTCGTAGTGCGGTCGCCGCTCCGGCCGCGGAGTCGGAAGCATCGTCGCCTATCACCAAATCGACGACAACACCCCCGATACCGCCGTCGGCGTTGATCTGTTCGACAGCCAGGGCGGCGAGTGTCTCTGTGGCCTGGGCGAATACAGCTGCCGAGCCGGATTTGCTGACCAGCAGTCCAATGCGATGGCGGTCGGAGCGCGGCGGCTCGGGCGGGGCAAATCCACGCTTGTTCGCAAGCCAGGAAATGCCGTCCTGATCGAGGCTGGATTCGAGAACGATCCGGGTCCCGGTGCCGTCGGGAAAGAACCGGATCGTCAGGCGGCCGCGCCACGGTTGGTGGTGCACGATCACTACCGATCGGCCCCGCTTCACGCCGGTGACGTATCCCAACAGCGTGATCGGCATGCCGGCTAGATCTGCGCGTGCGCCGTCGCCTACGGGAAGGGAGATGGCGACAGCGGCCCCGACCGTCAGTTGCTCACATTCGAGTTCGAGCAGTTGCCCCGTTTCGAGGCGCTCGAAGGCTGACCCTGGTGGGTCGGTTGTCACGATCTGTGCCGTTACGGAGAGACCTGGCACGTTCTACTTCCTGCCTGAAATAGATGCTGGGGCTCAAACAGGGCCTCACGCCCGGCGACGCTCCGACGCGACGTCGGAATCCTCAGTCGCCGTGGTCGGTGAGTCGGAGGAGTTCGAACCGGCTTCCAATGCTCGCCCGAGGACGTCGCGCAGGAACTGGAGTGCATCGTTGGCCGGCCCCGCCGGATCGATCGAGAACAAGCGATGACGTCCTTGACGTCGTTCGACGATCACTCCGGACAGCCGCAGCGCCTT
This sequence comes from Rhodococcus sp. GB-02, assembly GCF_053470465.1. NCBI lineage: Bacteria > Bacillati > Actinomycetota > Actinomycetes > Mycobacteriales > Nocardiaceae > Rhodococcus > Rhodococcus sp. GB-02. The sequence goes on along the minus strand of NZ_JBPUKE010000001.1, from coordinate 237,751 downwards.
GAGATGTGTGGATACCGTGGTGCGACCGACTGTCGAAATCTGATCGCTGATGAAGCCTGCGTTGCACTCGCCGTGGGTAGCCAGAGTGTCGAGAATCTGTCGACGCACTTGGTCGGCCAGCACAGCAAATGCCAACTCTTCGTTTCGTTGAGTAGTCACTGTCTGCTGTCCGCGCTTCCTCGATGGCCTCTATTGGGATATGTCGACACTCGTCAACATATCTCGAGTTGCCTCCGAGGGAAAGAACGTGGCCGAATGCTCTGGCGTTTACGTTCAGTGTTCGGCGGTGGTCACCGCGTCGCGCAGCATTCCGGTGCCGGGATGACAATTGATGTACTCGTACAGCTGATCGCCGGCATCGAACACCGAGACCTCGTGGTAGAGGCGCAATTTCGACAGACCCGCGGCAACTCGGAAGAATGTCGTGAAGATCCGCAGATGGGTCGGGTGGGATTCCGACCACCGCTCGAGTTGGTCGAGCGAGGCCCAGTGGCCGATGTTGTAGCTCAGGTCGAGGAAGTTTCCGTCGATGTCGATGTTGCGTACGAATCGGTTGCTGTAACACCCGACGGCAGGGCCGTTGTCGCGGAGGAAATCCATGCCCGATTGAAGAGTGGGCAAAATTTCGTCCAGGTAGAGGCTGCGCTCGTCTGCTTTCGCGTCGGCCCAGTCCTGCCCGGACCGGATCAGTGCGATGTTGTCGTGCCCCCGCACTACTACGCGTCCGCCCGCGGCGGGGTCACCGGCTACGACCCGTAGTTCGCCCGAGGCCTGCATCCAGTCGGTCTGGGAGATCGGAAATCGCTCGCGCATCGAACCCCAGTAGCCGTGCTCGTTGATCTCGCCGCTGACACCGTCCATGACGGCTCCCACTCCGGGGAGATCGTCCTGGAACGCGTAGAGCGTTTCGAATTGTTCGGCTCGTGGTGCCACGATCTCTCGGAAGAACCCCAATCCGTCGGACAAGCGGTCATCGGACTCCCACCAGGATGCCACTGGAGTCGACTTGCTCCAACGATGTTGGGACGAAACATCTTTCCAGTACCCGACCACGATCAGATTCTCGTAGCCCTGGTTGTCGATGTGGTGGGTCAGATCGTGGTGTGCCGGTCCGTCCGGCAAGTCGAAGCCGGCGACGATATCCCGCATTGCCTGCAGTGCTGCCGAGCGCTGATCCTCGCCGCGGAACTGCACGCCGAGATAGCCCATCACGACCTGGTGCAATGTGTCGTCCGCACGCCCGACCCACATGGGAAATGGTGGCGAATAGGTATCCGGAACGCGCCTGGTCAGCGTGCGCGGGCATTGAAGGTGTTCACCGATTGCAGATTCCATGAGTGCTCCCTGTGATGTAGGTGGTCGGATCGGGTGCCTGGCACTTGGCAACGCCGTGCCGAAAATCTACGCCCGCGAGGCCGAGCAAACTTGGCCGTCAGCGCCCGATACTTGGCCTACCGCGCCGAGAATTGTGGATAGGCGTCGGCGACAGAACGTTTTGAACATCATGTTGAATGGGTAAGTGTCCGATGATGTTACAGATCAGCGGGCAGTGCTTGTGGGGGCCACTGCTTGCGACCGGTATTGCCGCGGGCTGATCCCGAACTCCGCCTTGAATGCGCGACTGAAGGCGGCCAGGTCGGTGAATCCCCAGCGGTGAGAAATCTGGGTCAGCGACCGCTCTACGCCGTGGCGTTGCACGATCTCACGACGGCAACCGTCGAGTCGACGGCTGCGAATCGAACGCGACACCGTTGTGCCGTGTTCGGCGAAGGCTCGGTGCAACTGGCGAATGGAGACTTTGACTGATCCCGCGATGTCCACCGGAGACAGGGCCGGGTCAGCGATGCGGGCGTCTATGACGGACAGAGCGGATTCGTACAGGCCAGTTCGCCGGGAGACGATCGGACGCGCGGTTGCGTGAAGAACCGACTTGACCAGGCTGCCGATCTCGTTGACGACTTCCTCCTCGTCTCCGCTCGCGTCGGACGTCATGCGGACGGAGGCAAGATCGTGAAGAAAGCGACCCAGCAGGCCACTCAGGCCCGCGTGTCCGTCGAAGGCAATGGCGGTCAAGCTCGTGACCTCCGCGTCGCTGAGTGACAGGTACGACCGTGGCCAGGTGAACACCTCGAGTCCCCAGATGCCGTCGTGTGCGTGTCCCTCGATCTGCCAATCGAAGGGGCGCGTGGTGTCGTACAGGACGTAGTCGCCACGTCGTAGGACGCATTCGCGGTCGTCTTGCCGCACTACCGCGCTACCGCGGCGGATCATGCCGATTTGCAGATAGTCCGCACCGTCGCTCTTGATCAGGCTGCTGCTACGGACTATTCGTTGTTCCATCGATTGAACTGCGGACACCCGAACGTGTGCGAGTTGGGCCGAGTGCACGGCCCCGCTGAATCCATCGCCGTCTTCGATATCGGATACGTCGAGCGCGACAAAATGCTCACGCAACAAATCTGCCCAGTCGCCCGTGAGAGTCGTGCGTGTGGGCAGGGAGAAGCCGGATCGCGCGAGCATTGCAGGGCGCCTCCTCGCAGAAAAGCAGAAGTTCTCGGGTGCTCGATGTTCAGAGAGTAATCCCGCACATCGGACATGTCGATAGGAGTCGACATGTCATCGCGTTGGGAGAAATTGTTTGCCATACAAACAACGCCGAGTTATTGTTTGTCATACAAACAAGTAGGAGTTCGTGATGGTCACCGAGCCAGTTCCCGCAGCGCGCGCGACGCGTGAGTCGGGCAAGCAGACGCGCATGGCGCTGTTCAACGCTGCAACCAAGCTCTTCCTCGAACATGGCGACAGCGTGTCCATCGCGCAGATCTGCACCGCCGCCGGCGCCCATCCAAACCAGGTGACCTACTACTACGGCTCAAAAGAAAAGCTCTTCGTCGAGGTGGCGTGTGCAGCCGTTCTGCGCGCAGGCAAGCGTGCCGAGGTCGACGCCGCCGACGCCGACACCGTGGGTGACTACACCGAGAAGCTGGTCGGATCACTCCTCGGCTCGGGCGCTCCCAGTGTCGAACTGTTCGTGGAAGCGATGATGATGACGGGTCGCCGTGGTGAACTCCGCGATCTGATCTCCGAGACGCTTCGCACTCTGCATTCCTCGGGTGAAACAGCCCTCCTCCGTACCTTGATCCGCACCGGCTGGCAGCTGCGCGCGGGCATCGACGTCGAATCCAAGGCCTTCTGGTCTGCGATCTTCGGCCTCGTCATTCAGAAGACTGCCACCGGCGAGAGCTTCGGTTACTCCCTCGAGGAGGCGGTCGCCGTCATCTTCGCCACTCTCCAGATACCCGACGCCGTACTCAACAGCTCGATGGAATGAACTCTCTTCGAGCGTGATTCTCCGACAAGGACTTCGATGAACATCGTTCGCGTATTCGACAGCAACGTCACCAAGACCCCGGACAAACCCTTCCTGATATTCGACGGTCACGATCACACGTACTCCCAGGTTCAGGACGGAAGTCGACGCGCCGCAGGCTATTTGCAGTCGCTGGGCGTGCAGCCGGGCGACCGCGTCGCGCTGATGTGTTACAACACTCCGGGATTCGTGTACGCGATGCTCGGTGCCTGGCGCTTGGGCGCCGTCGTGGTCCCCATCAACCACAAGATGCAGACTCCGGAAGTTGCCTACGTGCTGGGACACGCGAAGGTGTCGGTGTGCGTCTTCGACGGTGAGTTGGCGCCGGTTGTCGGTCGGCTGGAGACAACGGCCAAGCTGATCAGCACGGACTCTGTCGCAGACGGTTTCGACTTCTTCGACGACGCCATCACCCGCCAGGAGGGCGTTGACGGTATCGACATCGACGAGAACGATCCGGCTGAAATCCTCTACACCTCGGGGACTACCGGCTCGCCCAAGGGCTGCGTCCACAGCCACCGCAACGTCGTCGGTGTTGCCGTCACTGCGGCCCTCGCCGTGTCGACGACTCGGGACGAGCGCCAGCTCATGGCCGTCCCGATCTGGCACGCTTCCCCGCTCAACAACTGGTTCATGTCCACGCTCTACATGGGCGGAACCGTCGTGCTGCTGCGCGAATACCATCCCGTCAAGTTCCTGGAAACTGTTCAGGAACAACGTATTACCCTCTGCTTCGGCCCGCCGGTCATCTACACCACTGCACTCAACCTCGTGCCGAACTTTGCCGACTACAACCTCGGAAGCGTTCGTGCGTGGTTGTACGGCGGCGGACCGATCGGCGCGGATGTCGCTCGGCGACTGGTGGAGTCGTACGGCACCACCGAATTCCGGCAGGTCTACGGCATGACCGAGACCGGGCCAGTGGGCACTGTGCTGTACCCCGAGGAGCAGTTGAGTAAGGCGGGCTCGATCGGCCGCGTCGCGCTGGCCGGCGTCGACCTGCGCCTGGTTGCCGATGACGGCACCGACGCGGAGCCCGATCAGATCGGTGAGATCTGGCTGCGCGCCGACACCGTCATGCAGGGGTACCTCGACGACCCCGCTGCCACGAAGGCTGCTTTTGCCGACGGAGGTTGGTATCGCACCGGCGATCTGGCGCGCAAGGATGCGGACGGTTACCTCTTCATCGTCGACCGCGCGAAGGACATGATCATCACGGGCGGTGAGAACGTCTACTCCAAGGAGGTCGAGGACGTGATCTCCGGCCACCCGGACGTCGTCGACGTCGCCGTTGTCGGAAAACCCAACGAAGAATGGGGCGAGACCGTCGTCGCGCACGTCGTCTGGCGTGAACCGGATGTCATCAGCGCCGACGACATCAAGGACTACCTCTCGGACAAGTTGGCGCGCTACAAGATTCCGCGTGAAGTGGTGTTCGCGACGATTCTTCCGCGTACACCGACCGGCAAGATCCAGAAGCACCTCATCCGCGCAGCGAGCTGAAAGGCCTGTCATGACTGATATTTCCGAGAAGACCGTCTCCGAGAACACCGTCACCCACCCGGCTCCGCATCGCACCCATGCAGTGCTCAACCAGTCGGTACCGCGCACAGACGTCAACGAGTTCCTGCTCGATACGGTCCTGACCGAAGGGGTCGCGCGCCACGACGCGGATTGGGCCACAAGCGAACTCACCGATATCGGTGAACTGGTCGGCAGTGCTGGATTCCAGCACGACGCCGAGCTGGCCAACACGGTGATCCCCGAATTGAAGACCTTCGATCGCTGGGGAAACCGCATCGACGAGGTCGAATACCATCCGTCGTATCACCGGATCATCTCTGCCGCCGTTGCGCACGGTGCTCACACCTCTGCCTGGGCTGACCCGAAGCCGGGTGCCAACGTGGCTCGGGCCGCGGCATTCATGCTCTTCTCCCAGGTCGAACCGGGCCACGCGTGCCCAATCTCCATGACGCACGCCGTGATCCCCTCGCTCGAGCTGCAACCCGATGTAGCCGCCATCTGGACCCCGCGTGCCCTTTCTCGGAGCTACACCCCCGAGTTGGATGCTCCCGGAAAGGCATCCGCGATATTCGGAATGTCGATGACGGAAAAGCAGGGCGGCTCCGACGTGCGAGCCAACACGACCATCGCCAAGCCGGCGGGACGTGGCGGTCCGGGTGCGGACTACCTGCTCACCGGACACAAGTGGTTCTGCTCCGCGCCGATGTCCGACGCCTTCCTGGTTCTTGCTCAGGCTGAAGGTGCTGCCGGTGAGGGACTTTCCTGTTTCCTTCTCCCCCGCATCCTGCCCGACGGCACACGCAACGTCTTCCGTATCCAGCGTCTGAAGAACAAGCTGGGCAACAAGTCGAACGCGTCGTCCGAGATCGAACTCGACGGCACCGTCGGCACCATGATCGGCGAACCGGGTCGTGGCGTGCGGACCATCATCGAAATGGTGTCCCAGACGCGACTCGACTGCATCCTCGGCAGCACGGCAGGTATGCGTCAGTCGGTCGCCGAAGCGGTGTGGCATGCACGGCACCGCAGCGCTTTCGGTGCCGTCCTGGCAGATCAGCCGGCGATGACGTCGGTGCTCGCCGATCTGGCTCTCGAATCCGAAGCCGCGACCATCACCGCACTCCGATTGGCTCGCGCGCAGGACGAGGACGCGGACGAGCAGGAAAAGGCGTTCCGCCGACTCGCGACGGCGGTTGCGAAGTACTGGATCTGCAAGCGCGGCCCGCACCACTCCTACGAGGCACTCGAATGCCTGGGCGGTAACGGTTACACCGAGGACTTCCCGCTAGCCCGTCGCTACCGTGAGCAGCCCGTCATGGCCGTGTGGGAGGGGTCGGGCAACGTCATCGCGCTCGATGTCCTGCGCGCGATGACCCGTGAACCCGATTCCGTTGCAGCCTTCGACCACGAGATCAACCTCGCTCGCGGCAACAACCCGGTCCTCGATCAGCACCTCGATCGGGTACGACGCCAACTCGGTGAGCTCGCCACGATGGCGCCCGCCGACGCCCAGCTCCGCGCTCGGACCGTCGTCGAGGCTATGGCGTTGGCACTGCAGGCCTCGCTCATGGTGCGCCACTCCCCGGCCGCCTCGTCCGATGCGTTCATTGCCGCACGCCTCGGTGTCGATCGTGGTCACGAGTACGGAACTCTGCCTGTGGGGACCGATTTCGCGGGAATCCTCGCGAGAGCCTAGGGCTCCTCCCTCAGCACCCTGGTGACGGTGTGCACTGCCGGCGTCGGATTGTTCGGTCGCCATGCCATCGCGATTTTCAGCGTGGGCGTGGCCCCGGCGATCGGCAGGTACACGACCCCGTCCATGGACAGATGCGCCGTCGACTCCACGACGACGGCGATCCCGACCCCCGCTCCGACCATGGCCAACAGGCTGTACGGATCGGGGGCTTCGTGCGCGACGGTGGGCGTGAAACCTGCTGTGGCGCAGACGGACAACGTCGCATCGCGCACCACCGAGCCGTGCTCGGCGGGATACATCACGAATCGCTCGGTTGCCAGGTCTTCCGGTGACACCGAGTCCCGGGTACTGAGGTGATGCCTGGCCGGGACCGCGACCATCAAGGTTTCCTCGCGCACAGTGTGAGTCTCGAATCCGCGCGGAATGGGCAGGCCGACTATGCCCATGTCGAGTGTTCCGCGTCGGAGAGCGTCGAGCACCTCACCCGAGTACATCTGCGGCCGTAGGTCCAGTTCGATTCCCGGATGGGAGTCGGCCAGCGATCGTGTGAGGGCCGACAGCACCGTGTAGCCGCCCGTTCCGCCGAAACCCACCGTGACACGGCCTGTTTCCCCGGTTGACGCCGCTGATGCGATATCTCGTACGACGGTGATCTGCGCTTCGATGACTCGTGCGGGCGTGACCAAGGCTTCGCCGGCTGCGGTCAATTGCACTGATCTGGTGGTCCGGACAAACAGGTCGGTGCCGAGTTCGCGCTCGAGCGCCCGAATGGTCTGGCTGAGCGGGGACTGCCCGATGTGGAGTCGCTCGGCGGCCCGGCCGAAATGAAGTTCGTCGGCGACTGCGAGAAACGCGCGCAGCTGACGCAATTCCATGTCGCTCCTCCCGGGTTTCATTATGTGGTTCTTCCACATAAATGAGTCGAACTAAGTCTTGGACTCTACATGGATTTCGGACGATAGTGATTCACGCCTCACATTGCATCCCTTGGTGATGCTCGACGCGAGAATCAGGGAGAACCGTGGATCAACACCCAGGTCAAGACACCAATCCGCCTGAATACAACACCAAACAGGCACGCAAGGCCGGAATCACGGCGTTTGTCGGAACGACTATCGAGTGGTTCGACTTCTACATCTACGGAACCGCATCCGCCTTGGTGCTCGGCCCGCTGTTCTTCCCGGATGCGTCGCCGGCGGTAGGAACACTCGCAGCCTTCGCGACTTTTGCCGTGGGATTCGTGGCTCGTCCGGTCGGCGGAGTGGTGTTCGGTCATTTCGGAGACAAGTTCGGTCGCAAGAACGCCGTGATCATCACCCTCGCGCTCATGGGGTTGGGGACTGTCGGTGTCGGCCTCCTCCCTACGTACTCCCAGATCGGGATCTGGGCACCGATACTGCTTGTGGCACTGCGTGTTCTCCAGGGCATTGCCATGGGCGGCGAATGGGGTGGCGCGGTATTGATCGCCACCGAGTTCGCTCCCCCGAAGAAAAAGGTGCTCTACGGTGCGTTTGCGCAGCAGGGTTCACCGGTCGGCAACCTGCTCGCGACGCTGGCCTTCCTCGGCCTGACGTTGATGTCGGATTCCGTGTTCGAGTCGTGGGGTTGGCGTCTGCCGTTCCTCGGATCCGCAGCTTTGGTGATCGTCGCTCTCTACATCCGATTGCACATCTCCGAGACACCCGAGATGAAGAAGGCTGTTGCGGCACAAGAACGTACACGGATGCCGCTGGTCGAAGTGTTGCGTTCGCATCCCGTCGAACTTGCTCTCGGCGTCGGCGCTGTGGTTGCCGGTGTTGCCATCACGTACGTCAAGACAACCTTTGCGCTCTCGTGGGCGACAACGGATCTCGGCTTCGAGCGCAGTGACTTCCTCCTCGTGATCACCGTCGCACTGGTAGCCCAGGCGCTCGTACAGCCTTTCGGCGCTGTGCTGGCCACGCGGATCGATCCGTCGAAAGCAGTCCGTTGGATGCTGCTACCGGAACTCGTGCTCCTACCACTGATGTTCGTGCTGGTTCAGACGGGCTCCGTGCCCTTGGCAATTCTGGGTATGGTCCTCGCGACGGCGCCTCACGCAATGTATTACGCCGCGTTGGCCGGCATCCTGGCGCAGGTTTTCCCCACCAATGTTCGGTATACCGGCATCTCTCTGTCGTACCAATTGTCGACCGCCGTATTTGCCGGAACGGCCCCGATGGTCAGCCAGTATCTGCTGACGCGAACCAACTCGATCTGGCCGGTCGTAGCTCTAGGGCTCGTGTATGTCGTTCTCTCCCTGGTCTGTATGACTGCTTTGTTGCGCAGGAGTGCGCTGCACGCGCAAGGGTCGGAGTCGACGAGCTCCTCGAACATGACCGATGCTTCCACCCTGAAAGGCGTTGACCACTGATGAACTTTGCACACACCGACCCCGCTCTGACAGCGGTAGTGGACAGATGGACCGCCGGGGCGGATCGAGAGACGTTGAACGGATTGCTCGACCGACTGGGCCGAGATGCCGCCGGCCGTTTGTCCGAGCTTGCCGACATCGCGGACAAGAACCCACCTGTGCTGCAGCAATTCGACAAGGCAGGTGACCGCGTCGACCGGATTTCCTATCACCCGGCCTACCTGGAACTGTGCCGGGCGGCGTACAACGAGTACGGCCTGTCCGCCATGTCGCACCGAAAAGGGTTGCACGGATGGGACTCCGTGCATCCGCCACTCACGAAGTACCTCGCGTCGTACATCTTCGTGCAGGCAGAGTTCGGGCTGGCCTGTCCGGTGTCGATGACAGATGCTGCTGCGCGGACCCTGCGTATGTTCGGTGATCCGGCCGTGTTCTCGCCCTGGATCGACGCGTTGACGTCGACGGACCCCGAGCAGGCGAAGACGGGTGCGATGTTCATGACCGAGATTCAGGCAGGCACCGACATCGCCTGCACCGAAACACGCGCCGAGCGCGACGGTGACGGATGGGTTCTGACGGGCAAGAAGTGGTTCGCCTCCAACCCGGATGCCGATGTGATCATCACCCTCGCAAGATTCCCGGGCGGACAGGATGGTTCGACGCGTGGAGTCGGAATGTTCATGGTGCCCAAGACCTTGGGATCCGGCGAGCGCAACAACCTCACGATCGATCGTCTCAAGGACAAGCTGGGTACGCGTTCCATGCCGAGCGGCGAGGTGACGCTGAACCGCGCGCACGCACTCCAGGTCGGCGAACTCGATCGAGGATTCCGCCAGATGGCTGAGATGGTCAACACGTCTAGGCTGTCCAATGCGATGCGTTCGAGCGCTCTCATGCGCCGAGCAGTCCGCGAAGCCGTCGAACATTCGAAGAGCCGAGTCGTGTTCGGTAAGAAGCTCTTCGATCAGCCACTGATGAGGGCGACTCTTCTTCCCCTCGCACTCGATGCCGAGGCTTCGCTCGCGCTGGTGGCGTACAGCGCGCAGTGTCTTCAGGCTGCAGACGGCGGTGACGATCAAGCGCGAGCACTGATCAGGGTGCTGACGCCGATCGCCAAACATTTCGTGTGCAAACGTGCGCGAGTGGTCACCGGTGAGGCAATGGAGGTGCGCGGCGGAAACGGGTACATCGAGGAATGGGTCAATCCGCGACTCGTGCGGGACGCTCACCTCGGCTCCATCTGGGAGGGCTCGAGCAATGTCATTGCGCTGGACGTACTTCGGTGCCTACGCAAGTTCGATTCGCACCGCACGGTCGCGGGAGCGATGACGGACATCCTGTCCGCCGTCGGACCGGACTGCGAAGCCGGGGCCGGAGTTCTGTTGCGGCGCTGGGAGGAACTGGTCGATGAAGGAGATCGTCTGATCGCGGGAACTGACGATGCCGCGCAGGCTGCGAGTGCGAGGTACTCCGACGAGTTGGCTCGTACCGTCATGGCGACTCTGCTCTTCGACCTTGCGGATCACGGCATCCGAGAAGGTCGCGGGTACCGGTCACTGCTGGTGGCGAACTCCTACCTGGCCGGTCTGGCCGGGAAGGTGCCGTCGGCCGCGCTCGGCAAGCTCGACGTGATAACCGACGGCGGCGACGTCGAGCTGGATGATGCATGTGACGTCGTAGCCGAGTTCCTTTCTGTAGCAGGAGGTTACCGGTGAATACTCCAACAGGCCCCGCACCCCTGGCCGGTGTCCGCGTCCTCGATCTGTCGAAGATCCTTGCCGGGCCGTACGCAACTATGTCGCTTGCCGATCTCGGGGCGGACGTCACCAAAATCGAGCACCCCGAGGGCGGCGACCCCACACGTTCGTGGGGGCCGCCCTTCGTCGGGGTCGATGCCGCCTACTACCTCGCGATCAACCGCGGCAAGAAGTCGGTGACGATCGATCTCAAGTCTGCCGAAGGACAGGAGATCATCCACCGCATGCTCGAAGAGACCGACGTGGTCGTGGAGAACTTCAAGCCGGGCAGTGGATTACAGAAGATCTTCGACTACCAGGCACTGTCCGAGCGATACCCACATCTGATCACCCTGCACATCTCTGCCTTCGGTGAAGAAGGGCCGCTGCGCGACGAACCGGGGTACGACATGATCGCGCAAGCCGCGGGTGGGCTCATGTCGCTCACCGGTGAACCGGGTGGCGCGCCGATGAAGTCCGGATTTGCGTTGGGGGACTTGGGTGCAGCGCTGTTCGGACTGGTCGGGGTGCTGGCTGCATTGGTCGAGCGGGGCCGGACCGGGCGCGGACAGTACGTGACCACGTCGTTGTACGAGTGCCAACTCGCCATGCACGTGAACTGGGCGACCAGCTACTTCGCCACCGGTGAGCGTCCGACGGCGTTAGGCTCCGGTCACCCGAATCTTGCTCCCTACCAAGCATTTCCTGCCAGCGACGGGTACTTCGTCATCGCTGTCGGCAACGACGCGATGTGGGCGTCGCTGTGCGAGGCGATCGGTCGAAGCGAACTGGCGACCGAGCCTCGTTTTGTCCACAACCGCGAGCGGGTGGAGAACCGCGAGAGCTTGGAACGAGAACTCACCAGCGCCTTTGCGTCCGGAACCGTCGAATACTGGTGCGCTCTGCTCGCCGAACGAGCCGTACCGGTCTCTCCGATCCGGCATCTCGACGAGATCTACTCCGATCCCCACACCGCCGCGCTCGGCATGGTCGGAACCGTCGACCATCCGACGCTCGGACCGTTGAAGCAAGTGGCCTTTCCGGTCAACTTCTCCGGCCAGAGGCCACGTCTGACGTCGGCGCCGCCCGTTCTCGGCGCCGACAACGACGAGGTGTTGGGCACGACTCAGGCGAGTCCGCTCAATGCCGGTGCCGTGTTGTCATCCCGCCAGCCGATGGCCTCGACAAGCGTCGTCAGGTCGTAGTCAGGTCCGCTGACGCCGACGGTGAAGAGCGAGACGCCGTCGGCGACCAGGTCGGCAGCATTTTCGAGCCCAGGCCACGGCACCGAGTGCTCCACTTCCACCGGGTTCCGGCCCACGTCGGCGCAGTGGTCGGAGAGGATGTCTGACTTGCGCAGGTGTGTCTCGCGGTCGCCGAAGCTGTGCCAGACGTCGGCGTACTCGGCGACCAGGCGCAGAGTCTTCTTCTCGCCGCCACCCCCGATGAGGACCGGGATATTGCGCGTCGGAGGCGGGTTGCCCTTGGCCAGGCGCCCCGTGATGCGGGGGAGGTATTCGCCCAGCAGTTTCAGCCGTGAACCGGGGGTGCCGAAGTCGTATCCGAACTGGTCATAGTCCTTCTCGAACCAGCCGGCACCGATTCCGAGGATCAGGCGTCCGCCGCTGATGTGGTCGACGGTTCGCGCCATGTCGGCCAGCAGATCCGGATTGCGGTAGCCGCCGCCGGTCACCAGGGCGCCGATCTCGACGCGTTCGGTCTGCTCGGCCCAGGCTCCCAGCATTGTCCAGCATTCGAAGTGGGCGCCGTCGGGATCGCCGGTCAACGGGTAGAAGTGGTCCCAGTTGAAGACGATGTCCACCCCGGCGTCCTCGGACCGCAAGACGGCGTCGCGTATCAACCCGTAATCGGGTGCGTGCTGAGGTTGGAGTTGAACACCGATACGTACCGGACGAGTCATGCCACGCTCCTGACGAGAGGAATGGTTGTCTTCTCCCATCATGGCCGGGTGTGCGCGGTACCGCTACCGCCGCCGTCGGTGACGGGTATGCCCGCTTTGTTCCCACCCCTTTTCGAGCGAACGGTACTTTCGGCGCCTTAGATCGACTGAACGTGCCGTTCGCTCAAGAATGGGGGGCAAAACAGGGGTGGTCTGCCCACAGCAGACAGGCGGGGTCCCGACACCGCTGCGCCGGTAGGAATGGATTCATGACTACTGAAGCGCCCACCGACACCGGCTACCGTGACCTGTTGACAGACAGGCTCTTCCGACAGCGAACCATTCTGCTCACCGGCGAGGTCAACGACGCCATGGCCGAACGTGTGTGTTCGGAACTGGTACTCCTCGCCACCACCGACCCCAAGCGCGACATCGTGCTCTACATCAATTCACCCGGCGGATCGGTGTTTGCCGGTCTGGCCATCTACGACACCATGAAGCTCATCCCCAACGACGTCGTGACGGTCGCGATGGGCTTCGCCGCCAGCATGGGCCAGGTGCTTCTCTGCTCCGGCACCCACGGCAAGCGAATCAGCCTGGCGCACAGCCGCATCATGATGCACCAACCTTCGGCCGGTATCGGTGGCACTGCGGTGGACATTGCGATCCAGGCCGAGAGTCTCGAGCTGATGAAGCGTCAATCGCAGGAAATCCTCGCCGCCGAAACGGGCCGGACCGTCGAGGAGATCGAGACCGACAGCGATCGGGATCGCTGGTTCACCGCCGAGCAGGCGCGCGAGTACGGAATCGTCGACCGCGTCGTGACGTCCTTCGCCGAGATAGCACCGCAAGCCACCTTCCCCAAGATCGGATTGTGACGTCATGTCCCAGTACACGATTCCCAGTGTCATCGAGCGAACGCCAACGGGTGAGCGGTCTTTCGACATCTTCAGCAGGCTGCTCAACGAACGCATCGTTTTTCTCGGCACAGAGATCGACGACGGCGTCGCCAATGTCGTGATGGCTCAGATGCTGCATCTGCAGGCCGACAACCCGGATCGCGAAATCGGTTTGTACATCAACTCTCCCGGCGGTTCCACCACGGCGATGCTCGCGATCTACGACACCATGCAGTTCTTGAAGCCCACCATTTCCACGTACTGCATGGGGCAAGCGGCGTCGGCTGCTGCCGTGCTTCTGGCCGCCGGTACTCCCGGCCATCGGCATGTTCTCGCCCATTCGCGGGTGCTGCTGCACCAACCGTCGACGCAAGGTAGTGGCACCATCTCGGACCTCGCGCTTCAAGCCGCCGAGATCCTGCGAATCCGGGAGCAGACCGAGGCGATTCTGAGTAAGCACACCGGTCAGAGCGTCGAACGACTGCGAAAGGACACCGATCGCGACAGGATCTTCACTGCCGACGACGCTATCTCCTACGGACTGGCTGACACCCTCATCGAAGGGAACTGATCAGGCTGCCATCAGGACTGGACCGGAGATCGGTGCGGGAGAATGTCCGAAGGTGAGGGAGTTGAGCGCAACGATCCTGTTGCCCGCTCGGAACAGCAGGTGCTCGAGCGGCATCCCGAGCGCTTCGCAGATGGCGCGCAGAATTTCCGACGACGGTTCCTTCTTGCCCCGTTCGATCTCGGAGAGGTACTGCTTCGACATCCCGACCTTTGCGGCGACGTCGTCGAGAGTTCGGTCCTGGTCGCGTCGGACCTCCCTCAATACTCGTCCGTAGGCTTCACGAATCAGTGGGGGTTTGCGCACGGCAACAGCAGGATCGGGATGTTCGGACCTATCCTTGACCAGGACTAATCTGCGCGGCGCATCCATAGGCCGAGTATTCCAGTCGGCCGGTTCGGACACCACCGGGTTCGCCGAGGGCTGATAACCCTCAACTTGTCCGGACACCACCGGCAAGGAACATCGCGCGAAGAACGAAGGCCGCCTCGGGTCCGACGATCTCGCCGACCAGGTTCGTATAGCGGTCGACGAACTCGGGCCCGTGGGAAGCCTCGTCGGAAGTGGGGTCACCGAGGTGGTGCGCAAGTTCGTGCAAGACAACGAATTCGCGTAGCGCCCACCGGCCGTCACGGTCGTCTGGAACGGCGATGACGTCGTTCGAATAGTGGGCGGCAGCATTACCGGCGCGAGAGCGTACGGACACCGAAACGGTTGCGCGAGGCCAGGTCTCCCGAATCCAGTTCAGCCCGAGTAGTTGGTCGCAGTACGCCTGGACCGACTCCACGGAACCGAATTTGCGCTCGACCGGCAGGGTGATGGTGGAACCCATGACTTCGACGCTCCGAAGGCCGCGCTCGTCGGCGCGATCGAACATGGTGCGTACCAACGTCTCTGCCTCGTAGACCGCGCTGCGCTGGGTATCCCTCATGAGTCGAGTTGTCCGCGCACCCCGCCGATTTCCGGAAGGTTGCCTAGACGCGCGGAGCGCGCCGCCCGATCACCCGCCCGTCGAGCATGCGAGGAATGCCCGGCACTCGCGCGGCCACCGCCTCGCCACGTCCCACGCGCTTTGGAGTTGGACGAGTAGTAGTCCTCGAGCTCGATTTCCTTGTTACGCAGCACGAGTGCGGTTTCCGAAGATGACGCGGCCGACTCGGCGATCGCCGCCTTCTCCGTCTGCTGCTTCGTCTCGGCCAACCGAGCGCCGATGCGAGACGCATACGCCATCTGGAAGTTCAGGCGCGCCGTCACTCCGGCTACCGGCTTGCGGACCTGAGTGTTGACGCGTCGTCGTCCACGAGTTTCGACGACGGTCCGCACGGACGTTTCGCCGCGGTACGCCCCGGAGCGCACGTACGCGTCGGAGTCACGCACCATCTGGAAGAGCAAGCTCGAGTACAGGGCTTCGCACACGTCGATGTCACCGGCGAAGCCGTAGGCGTAGATGACGGCCGACGTCTGAGCGATGTCGCACTGCACGTCATTGGCAGCGGCGATCGCGATGAACAACTGAGCGTACGTTCGCAGCCCGCGCTTACCCGGTTCGCCGATGGTGATGAGCCGTTGAGTGGGCGTCGCACGTTTTTCCGAAGACGCGGTGTGCGCACGCGCGACCGCCAGATCTATGGCGGAACTGGTGGCCAACCGCTGCGCGGCGGCCATGAAGGCTTCACCTTCGTGTGGATTGTCGGTGGACTCCGCTTGGCGAAGCAGCGCACCGATGCGGGTCAGCATCTTCTCCGAACTCACCGTGAAAGACTACGCTCGCGCGCCGACACGGACGTTTATGCTGCTAGCGCACACGCTCACCCTCAACTTGGATCGTCCGGCACGTTCCTGCCGGTAGAAGGGATCAACCTCGTCATGGCTTCAGTGACTTTCGAGAGCACCACCTGCCTGTTCCCCGGCTCGAACACTCCGGCAGTGGACAAGCTCGACCTCGAGATCGAGGACGGCGAGTTCCTCGTCCTCGTCGGACCCTCCGGCTGCGGAAAATCGACAACCCTGCGCATGCTCGCCGGGCTCGAAGACGTCCACAGCGGACGCATCCTCATCGGCGACCGAGACGTCACCGGTCAGGAACCGAAAGAGCGCGACATCGCGATGGTCTTCCAGAACTACGCGCTGTACCCGCACATGTCGGTGGCCGAGAACATGGGTTTTGCGCTCAAACTCGCCGGAACCAACAAGACGGAGATCCGCGCCCGCGTCGAAGAGGTCGCGAAGATGCTCGACCTCGAGCCGTACCTCGACCGCAAGCCCAAAGCGCTGTCCGGTGGTCAGCGTCAGCGAGTGGCGATGGGCCGCGCCATCGTCCGCCAGCCGCAGGTCTTCCTGATGGACGAGCCCCTCTCGAACCTCGACGCGAAACTCCGCGTGCAGACGCGCACGCAGATCGCTCAGCTGCAACGACGCCTCGCGACGACGATGGTCTACGTGACCCACGACCAGGTCGAGGCCATGACGATGGGTGACCGCGTCGCAGTCCTCGAAAAGGGAATCCTGCAGCAGTGCGCCTCGCCGCGCGAGCTCTACAACAAGCCCAAGAACGTCTTCGTCGCCGGCTTCATGGGTTCGCCCGCGATGAACCTCTTCACCCTCCCGGTCGTCGACGGCGGCGTGGCCTTCGGCGACGGAATCGTTCCGGTGCCGCGCGAGACGATGAACGGCGTCGTCGAAACCGAGGTTGTCCTGGGTATTCGCCCCGAGCACCTCGAGATCGCCGCCGAAGGCCTGCCGATGGAGGTCGACGTCGTCGAGGAACTCGGCTCGGATGCCTACGTCTACGGCCGGACCACGATCGGCGGACGGTTGCAGCAGATCGTCTCGCGTGGTGACTGGCGTAATCCGCCGCAGAAGGGCGAGCGCGTCAACCTGCGCGTCGACCCCGAGAAGGTGCACATTTTTGCCACCACCGACGGGCGTCGCCTGGGTTAGGTGGACCTGTCAAACGACACATGACCGATTCAGGTTCGGCGTAATACCCACAAGTACGGGTGTCTCGTGCCACAGTAGGGGCCGATGCCAGGAGCCGGCACCCATGGCGCATGCCGTGAGCAGGCTCTCGGTGACCGTCTATTTGTCATACACATACGGGGAGCGAATCCATGGTTCTGAACTCGAAGGCGATGCGCCGCGCTGCAATTGCAGCCACGGCAGCGTCCATGCTGGTACTGGCGGGCTGCTCGTCCGATTCTGACAAGGACAGCGGAACCAGCACCACGGCCGCATCCGGGGGATCGTCCTCGAGCGAAGGCCGCGGACCCATCACGATCGTCGAGGGGCAGGATGCCCTGAACGAGGCGCTCGAAAACATCATCACCGACTGGAATGCCGAGCACCCGGACGAGAAGGTCACGCTCAAGCCGCTGGCCAAGGAAGCCAACGCGCAGGTCGACGACATCACCCAGCGCATGCAGGCCAAGAGCGACGAGTACGACCTCATCGGTGTCGACGTCGTCAACACCGCCCAGTTCGCCGCAAACGGCTGGCTGCAGCCGCTCGAGGGTGACCTCGCGATCGACGAGTCCGGCCTCCTGCCGTCGACCGTCGCTTCGGGCACCTACAACGGCAAGCTCTACGCAGCGCCGAAGAACACCAACGCCGCGTTCCTGTACTACCGCAAGGACCTCGTCGAGAAGGCTCCCACCACGTGGGCCGAGCTCAAGGAAAACTGCCCGAAGGCTGTCGAAGCCGGCATCTCCTGCTACATCGGTCAGTTCAAGAACTACGAGGGCCTGACGGTCAACACCACCGAGATCACCAACGCTTACGACGGCCCGTGGGTCGGCCCGGACGGACTCACCCCGGCCATCGACGACAAGACGAAGGCAGGCGTTCAGTCGATCGTCGACAACTTCGCCGACAACACGATCCCGCAGGAAGCACTGACCTACTCCGAGGGCGAGTCGCAGACCGCGTTCGGTGACGGCAAGGCACTCTTCATGCGCACGTGGTCCGGCTTCTCGGTCGACGGTGAGAAGACCTCGGTTGCCGGCAAGTACGGCTACACCGTTCTTCCGGGTGTCGACGGACCGGGCGCTTCGACGGTCGGCGGCTACAACGTCGGTATCAGCGCGTACTCGGACGCACCGGCCACGGCTCGTGACTTCCTCGAGTTCATGCAGACCAAGAAGTCGCAGACGTACTTCACCGAGGTCGGCGGCGCCCCCGTCCTCTCGGCTGTCTACGACGACCCGGCAGTGCTCGCTCAGTTCCCGTACTTCGCGACCCTGAAGGAAGCACTCGCTACCGCTCAGCCGCGCCCCGTCACGCCGTACTACACGCAGGTGTCGAAGTCGATCTCCGACAACACCTACGCTGCTATTCGCGGCGAGAAGACCGTCGAGCAGGCCTTGGCGGACACCAAGGCCGGCATCGAAACCGCCGGTAACTGATCTACCAGGAGCAATAAGCAATGGCAGAACCGCAGGATCCTTCCGCGGCTGTGCCTACCAACCCCACGGTCGGGGCCGGTTCAACCGGTCCCGACCGTTCGGGCGTTGGTGGGAGACACCGTGCACCGGAACCGCTAGAAGAGCCGTCGGCATCCGAGGCAGCAGGGACATCCCTGACCAAGGTTCTGCCTGACCTTGCAGCTACTCCACCCCCACCGACCTCGCCCCCGCCTGCGTCGGCCGACAAGCCGAAGAAGCGTCGACGAGTTCCCGTGTGGGCGTTCGTCGCACCGTCGCTGATCGTTCTCGCCGTCATCATTCTGTATCCGCTCGGACGAGCGATCTGGATGTCGATGCACAGCGACGGCAAGAAACTCGATCCCGAGACCGGCATGTTCGTCACCGGTCAGTTCACGTGGTTCGACAACTACAAGAACTGGATCACCCAGTCCTGCAACACCGCCAACGGCTCGATTCCCTGCCCGCCCGGCACACTCGGATCGCAGTTCTGGCAGTCGATCGGAAATACGTTCGGCTTCACCGTCGTCACCGTCCTGCTCGAGACGGTGATCGGTCTGTCGATGGCACTGATCATGGCCAAGACGTTCCGCGGACGCGGTTTGCTCCGCGCCTCCGTGCTGATTCCCTGGGCCATCCCCACCGCCGTCACCGCGAAGCTCTGGTTCTTCATCTTCGCCAACGACGGCATCGCCAACAAGATTCTCGGTACCAACATCTTGTGGACGGCCGATCCCTGGCCGGCACGATTTGCGATCGTCGTCGCCGACGTCTGGAAGACGGCGCCATTCATGGCGCTGCTGATCCTCGCGGGTCTGCAAATGATTCCCGCCGACGTCTACGAGGCAGCCAAGGTCGACGGCGCAACGGCGTGGCAGCGTTTCCGGATGATCACGCTCCCGCTGGTCAAGCCCGCCCTCATGGTGGCGGTGCTCTTCCGCACGATGGACGCTCTGCGGATGTACGACCTGCCCGCGATCATGATGGGATCCAACCCCGCCACCTCCACCATCTCGGTTCTGGTTGTCGATCAGATGCGCGTCGGCGCCAATTCGGCGTCGGCACTGTCCACCATCACGTTCCTCATCATCTTCGCTGTGGCCTTCATCCTGGTCCGATTCCTCGGAGCCAATGCGGTCAGCACGCAGGAAAAGCAGCGGAAGGGGGAGCCGGTATGAACAAGGCACTACGCGGCAAGATCGGCACCTACATCGGCGTCGTACTGATCATCGTGTGGGGACTCGCTCCCTGCTACTGGATGATCGTGACGGCGCTGCGCGACCCGGCGGACACGTTCTCGACGTCACTGTGGCCCACCAATCTCACGCTGTCCAACTTCACCGCGGCGCTCGATCCCGACGCCAAGGTGAACTTCACTCGTGCACTGATGAACAGCCTCATCATCGCGGGCGCGACCACGCTGATCGCCTTGGTCATCGGCGTGTTCACTGCGTACGCGCTTTCGCGTTTCGATTTCCGTGGCAAATACTTCGTCACCGGAATCATCCTCGGTGCGTCCATGTTTCCGGTCGTCGCCCTCGTGACTCCGCTGTTCCAGTTGTTCACCGACATCGGCTGGATCGGCAGCTACAAAGCGCTGATCATCCCGAACATCTCGTTCGTGCTGCCGCTGACGGTCTACACGCTGACGTCGTTCTTCTCCGAACTTCCGTGGGAGCTCGAAGAAGCGGCGCGTATCGACGGCGCCACCCGTGGCCAGGCCTTCCGTCTGATCATGCTGCCGCTCGCCGCGCCGGCACTGTTCACCACTGCGATCTTGGCTTTCATCGCAACGGTCAACGAGTACCTGCTATCGCTGCAACTCTCGAGTGACAAGACCGCGCCCGTCACGGTGGCGATGGCCAAATTCTCCGGAACCGACCCATTCGTCACGCCGTACACCTCGATCATGGCCGGCGGAACCCTCGTGATGGTCCCGCTGGTCATCATGGTTCTCATCTTCCAGCGACGCATCATCGCCGGTCTGACCGCAGGCGGCGTCAAGTCGTGATGCGGGCCGCACGGTTTCGATGAGGCGGGCTTCGCGCGCCCAGCGCATGGAGCTGATTGCCGGCTTCATCTCGGTCTTCACCCTCATGGCGTTGATCGGCGCTGTGGTCGCGATCGTCAAGGGTGACCCCGGCGTGATGCCGTCTTTGGTGTTGCTCGGTTGCGTCGTCGCTCTCGGGCTGGCGTTCCGCGGATACCGGAACGCGGTCCGAGCAGAACGTCGCGAATAGCCAGCCCGGTAGGGTGACATTTCGGTATCGCAGTTGCCGGGAGTTATCTGATCGAGATATGACCCTGGTGGAATGGTGCCGGTAAGTCCGGATCCACGACCGGGAGTGTTGAGTGAGTCCATCGAACAGATCGAGTGCGACGGGTGGCGATCAGTCGTCGGCTCGATCGGGCAAGTCGGCTAATTCGCCTCGGTCGAGTAAGTCGGCCAAGCCGGCGAAGAAGCAGCGCTCGAAGTGGCGGTACGTCCGGCGGACCATCTACGTTCTCGTGCTCCTGATGATCATCGTGCCTGCGTCGGTTTTTGCTGTCGCGTACAGCCGGACCGACGTCCCGCGCCCCTCGGACATGCAGACCAATCAGGTGTCCACCATCTACATGGCCGACGGCACGACCGTGCTCGGCAAAGTGGTGCCGCCAGAGGGAAACCGGACCGAGGTCGCGTTGTCGGCCATCCCGATTCACGTCCGCGATTCGGTGCTCTCGGCGGAGGATCGTAACTTCTACACCAACCCCGGATTCTCGATCTCGGGATTTGCTCGCGCTGCTCGCGACAACGTGATGGGCAAGGAAAGCGCCGGCGGTGGCTCGACGATCACGCAGCAATACGTGAAGAACGTGTTGGTGGGCGACAAGCGCAGTATCGACCGAAAGCTGCGTGAGCTTGTCATCTCCGCGAAGATGGCGCGCGAGTGGTCCAAGGACGACATCCTTGCCGCGTATCTCAACACCATCTACTTCGGCCGCGGTGCTTACGGCATCGCCGCCGCATCCAACGCGTACTTCGACAAGCCGGTCAGTGAGCTGAGCGTCGAGGAAGGCGCAGTTCTTGCCTCCGTCATCCAGAGCCCGTCGTTCCTGGACCCCGAGACCAATCTGTCCGCGCTGCAAGCACGCTGGGACTACGTTCTCAACGGCATGGTCGAACTGGGCAGCGTGACCAAGACGGATCGCGACGCGATGCAGTTCCCGGTTGTCGCCCCCGCCAATCGGCCGACCGATCTGAACCAGGCGCCAGGACCCGAAGGCCACATCAAGACTCAGGTGCTCAAGGAACTGGCCGAGGCGGGTATCAGCGATCAGACGCTGAACACCGCTGGTCTGCAGATCACGACGACCATCGACCCGGTTGCGCAGGAAGCTGCGCTGAACGCGGTCAAGCGGAATCTCGACGGTGAACCGGAAGATCTGCGGACCGCAGTAGTGTCCATCGACCCGAAGACCGGTGGCGTCGACGCCTATTACGGCGGTGACGACGGAGCCGGATTCGACTACGCCCAGGCGCCGCTGCAGACCGGTTCCGCGTTCAAGGTCTTCGGCCTGGTCGCAGCGTTGATGGAAGATATTCCGCTGTCCGCACGGTTCGACAGTTCGCCGCTCACGATCAACGGTGTGACGATCGGAAACGTCGGCGGCGAATCCTGTGGTCGATGCACCATCGCCGAGGCACTCAAGCGCTCGCTGAACACCAGCTTCTACCGGTTGATGCTCTCGATGGAGGACGGTCCCCAGAAGATCGCCGACGCCGCTCACCTGGCCGGACTGCCAGAACACATTCCCGGACTCGACTACCCGACGCTTACGCAAGAGGGTGGTCCGCCGGAGAACGGAATCGTGCTCGGCCAGTATCAGTCTCGCGTCATCGACATGGCGTCCGCGTATGCGACGCTCGCCAACTCCGGTGTGTACCAGCAGCCGCACTTCATCCAGAAGGTCGTGACGGCTGAAGGTGAAGTCCTGCTCGATCGCCCGGTGTCTCCCGGTGAGCGTCGTCTCGATGCGGCTGTTGCGGACAACATCACGCAGGCCATGCTCCCGATCGCGTCGTACTCCAACGGTCACGCGCTTGCCGGTGGACGCCCGTCTGCCGCCAAGACCGGCACCGCGCAGCTGGGTGACACGGGCCAGAACAAGGATGCGTGGATGGTCGGTTACACGCCGTCGCTGTCCACCGCGGTATGGATCGGAACTTCCGATGCGCAGGCCATCACTAACTCCTACGGTGGTTTGATCTACGGCTCCGGAGTGCCTGCCGACATCTGGAAGAGCACGATGGACGGCGCGCTGAAGGGATCCGACTGGGAGAGCTTCCCGTGGCCGGACCCCATCGGCGGGCAGGCCGGCGTTCCCGCGAACTCCGGTGTGACCTCGGGCGACGGAACGGGCACGCCCACGACGGGGGCGGCCCCTCCCCCAGCGCCCATCGAGGTGCCCGGCCTACCGCCGATCGAAGTGCCGCAGCTTCCCCAGTTGCCGCGTCAGATCGAGATCCTGCCTGGCATCGTCATCCCGCTCCCGGGCTGACAAGCAGCGCTCGATTCTCTGGCGCTCAGGCCTGATCGTCGAAGAGGCCGAGCTGGGTGGGCGCTGCATCTTTGGCGGGCAACACGACGACGCGCAGTCCGCGCCTGAGGTTGCGGATCGCGTGCGTCCACGCGCGCTTCTCGCCCGCACACAGGTCGGTGTCGTCGTCCTTGCGCCGGATGGACTCGGTCAACGCCTCGTGCCACGCCGTCTCCTGCTCCTGACTGATCCGCAGGTAGTCGAGAATAGTGTCGCGGTCGTGTTCACAGATCACGGCAACCTCTTCGGCGCTGAGCTCACCCGTTCCGTCGGCGTCGAGTTCGAGGAGCGCCATGAGCGCCGGAGGAAATTCGTGGCACTCGTATGACTCGTATTCGGCACCGGGATCTTCGTGCTCGGAGGCCATGCCGTCGTTGAAGGCGGTGTCTCCGGTTGCGCGAATGGGTTGCCCGCCCAGTTCTTCGGCGAGTTCGTCCGATGCTTCGGCCAATTCGGCGAACGAGCGCAGAGCCCGCAGCAGATGCTCGGCGACGAAGGGTGCGCCGTCCACGCGGACCACGCCCAGCACACTCTGCTCGACAAGAATGAGTTTGATGGTCGGCCACTGCCGATTGAGCTGGGCAAGAACAACAGCAGCGTTCTCGAGGTTCTCGACCGAATGCACGACCCGTGAGAACACCTCCACGTACTCGTCGTCCTCGAGGACACGAACATAGGTGACCTGCTCACCGCGGACCAGCGGGATGTCGCCGTCGTCGTCACGCTTGGGCGGATGACCGAGAAGGCGTTCGACGGCCCCGTCGACCAGGATCCGCAGCATGTCGCCAGAACCCGAGGGAGCGTGCGACGGCGTCGTGGCGAACGCCGGCGTCGACTCGCGTCCACTGGTGCTGGCACGCAGGAACGACGGGTGCGCAATGCTCCACATCTCGCGGAAGACGCGGAGCACCTTTGTCACCAGTTCCTCGGGACGAGCGCGGTCGACGTCGATGTAGAAGGACATGGACCCGTTGCCCTCGGGCTCGTGCTCGCACAGATCGGGAGCGTTGAACCCCATGTCGAGTAGTGAGGAGTGGTCTTCCGGTTCGAGCATCCGCAGTGGATGCAGAAACCTGTTGGAAGGAACTTCACAGCGCACGGAGGTCTGGTTCCATGCGAAGAACTGGATGCACGCGGGTGCGTCTGCCAGTTCGTCCATGCTGTCGTAATGCGACTCCACCACGAGGGTGTCGTCGTCCTCCATCACGGAGATGTAGCGAGCGAGATGAGTCTCGAAAGTAGTCCAGGCACTCAGGATTTCCAGATCGAAAGTATTGTCCGACATCGTCGCTCCTCTGGTCCGGGGGCGCATAGGCCCTATCGACGACACGCCGAAACCCCTGCTTTTCAAACCCCGCCTACGACGGTAGTCCTGGGGTCCGACAGTGACCATTGGGCGAAGAAGAAGGAGGATCGCGATATCCCTGGCAGTGCGGCGATATGACCTATTGCGGCTCGTAGTGTCGGATTCGGTGGGTGTGTGCGATCGTCTGACGAATCTCCTCCAGCGACGACGGTGCTGCTCCGCGAGAACGAGCTTGGACCAAGATGTTTCCCAGCGCCGTTGCCTCGACGGGCCCAGCAGTGACAGGGAGACCTGACTCGTCGGCGGTGAGCTGGCAGAGCAGCGAATTCTGCGAGCCCCCGCCGACGATTGCAATCGTCTCGACTTTCGCTCCGGCGAGTTCTCCGGCTGTGTGCACAGTGTGGCGGTAGGCGCTCGCCAGTGAGTCGAGAATGCAGCGGGTCACCTCGGCCGGCGTTGCCGACGTCGACAGCCCCGCGGCGTCGCTGATCCGCGCAGGCATGTCGCCCGGCGCGATGAACTTCACGTCGTCGACGTCGATTCGTTTCGTTGACGGACCCACCCCTCTTGCTTCCTCGAGCAGTTGGTGCAGCTCCAACTGCCTACCCTCTCGAGCCCACGATCGTAGGGACTCCTGAAGCAGCCACAGCCCGCCGACGTTGCGCAGGAATCGCGTTCGCCCGTCCACGCCTCGTTCGTTCGTGAAATTAGCGCGGCGTGCGTCTTCGGTGACTACCGGGCGTGCGAGTTCGAGACCAGCCAACGACCAGGTGCCGCTCGAAATGTACGCGAAACGCGTGCCGGAGGCGGGAACCGCGACCACTGCGGATGCGGTGTCGTGCGAGCCGACGGTCGTCACGACCGTGGACGGTGAAAGTCCGGTGAACCGAACAACTTCGGGCCGAATCGTGCCTCGTTGCGCGCCTGGTTGGTCGAGTGTCGGGAAGAGCGTCTCTGAAATACCGAGGTTCTCGAACAACTCCGTTGCCCACCGGCCGTTGTGCACGTCGAGTAGACCGGTTGTCGACGCGTTAGTCGATTCGGTACGAAGTTCTCCGGTGAGCCAGTACGCCAACAAGTCAGGTATGAGCACGATGTGTGCCGTTCGCCCCCAGTCGGGCGATCGCTGTTCTGCGGCAAGTTGGTAGACGGTGTTGAACGGTAGGAACTGCAGCCCGTTGACGGTGTACATCGCCTGCGGATCGACGCGTGCGTGCACCTCGCCGATCACGGCGTCAGTTCGGTTGTCGCGGTAAGAAATCGGTTCGGACAGCAAAATTCCGTCCGCGTCGAGTAGTCCGTAGTCGACAGCCCAGGTGTCGATTCCGATCGACTCGACGCTCGGAAAGGATGCAGCGAGAGCGCGCAGACCGGCGAGCACCTCACCGTAGAGATCGGTGAGGCTCCAGCGTAGGTGCCCGTCGACCGCGCTCGCGCCGTTGGCGAAACGATGAACGACGTGCAGTGTAGTAGTGCCTGCGTCGATCACGCCGGCGATCACTCGACCACTCGAAGCCCCTATGTCGACCGCTGCGAAGATTCTGGCCGGCACCGGTCTACCGGAGAAACGCGGCAGCGACGCCGGCATCGACCGGGATGTGCAATCCGGTGGTGTGACTGAACTCGTCTGATGTGATCATCGCGGCGGCGTTGGCGACGTGTTCCGGAAGGACTTCACGCTTGAGAAGGGTTCGCTGCGCATAGAACTCACCCAGCTTCTCCTCGTCGACTCCGTAGACAGCAGCTCGCTTGGCGCCCCAGCCGCCGGCGAAGATTCCGGATCCACGCACAACTCCGTCGGGATTGATACCGTTGACTTTGATGCCGTGCTCGCCGAGTTCGGCAGCGAGCAAGCGAACCTGGTGGGCCTGATCGGCTTTGACCGCGCTGTACGCGATGTTGTTCGGCCCGGCGAACACCGAGTTCTTCGACGAGATGTACACGATGTCGCCGCCGAGGCCCTGATCGATCATCGCCTTCGCCCCGGCCTGCGCCACGAGGAAGCTGCCTTTGGCCATCACGTCGTGCTGCAGATCCCAATCCTGCTCGGTGGTGTCGAGTAGTGGTTTCGAAATCGACAGTCCGGCATTGTTCACCAGTAGATCCAGGCCACCGAATGCCAGGAGTGCAGCGTTCACGGCAGCGTGGACTTGGGCGCTGTCGGTGACGTCGGCCTGCACGCCGATCGCGACGTCCCTGTTGCCGATTGCCTCCGCTGCAGCTCTGGCCTTCTCGCCGTCGAGATCGGCGATCACCACGCACGCGCCCTGGGCTGCTAAACGAGTCGCAATCGCTCGTCCGATTCCACTCGCAGCACCTGTCACCAACGCGATGCGGGAGGCGTGCGAACGTGGTGCCGGCATCCGTTGAAGCTTCGCCTCTTCCAACGCCCAGTACTCGATCCGGAACTTCTCGCTCTCGTCGATAGGCGCGTAGGTGGACACGGACTCGGCACCGCGCATGACGTTGACGGCGTTGGTGTAGAACTCACCGGCGACGCGTGCAGTTTGTTTGTCCTTGCCGTAGGAGAACATTCCGACACCGGGAACCAGAATGATCGCCGGGTCGGCTCCGCGGACGGGAGGAGTGTCCGCGGTCGCATGGCGGTCGTAGTAGGCCAGATAATCCCTGCGATATGCCTCGTGGAGCTCGGTCAGACGGGCGATGTACTGGTCGATCGTCGCCGAAGTCGGGAGCTCGAGAACGAGCGGCTTCACCTTGGTCCGCAGGAAGTGATCAGGGCATGAGGTTCCCAATTCCGCAAGTGGTGCAAGCTTTTCCGAAGCAAGGAATTCGAGTACGACGTCTGAATCACTGAAGTGCCCGACCATCGGCCGGTCGCAAGACGCGATCCTTCTCAGGTGCGGTGCGAGCGCTGCGGCCCGCGCTCGCCTTTCGTCGACGGGCAGCGCTGTGAAACCGTCGACTGTTTCACCGAACGGTGTGGCCGATCCGTTCTCGTCCAGGTACCGCTGAGCGGTCTCGATTATCCACCGAGAATTGGCTTCGGCTTCATCGCTGGATGCGCCCCACGCGGTGATTCCGTGACCGCCGAGGATGGTGCCTACCGCCTCAGGATGCGTCCTGTGCACCTCGGCGATGTCGAGGCCCAATTGAAAACCTGGTCGGCGCCACGGAATCCACACAACTTTCTCTCCGAAGACGTTCTTGGTCAGGTGTTCCCCGTCTGCGGCGGTGGCAATGGCGATGCCGGAATCCGGGTGTAGATGATCGACATGTGCGGCACTGACGAGACCGTGCATCGCGGTGTCGATCGACGGAGCGGCGCCGCCCTTGCCGTGCAAGCAGTAGTCGAAGGCGGCGACCATCTCGTCTTCGTGGTCGACGCCGCGATACACGTCGGTAAGAGCCCGCACCCGGTCCAACCGGAGTGTCGCCAAACCGTTTTCGGTCAGTGTGCCGAGATCGCCACCGGACCCTTTCACCCACAGGAGTTCGACGGTATCACCGGTGACCGGATCCGTGACGTGGCCCTTGGCCGAGGTGTTTCCACCTGCGTAGTTCGTGTTCCTCGGATCGGATCCGAGTCTGTTCGAACGGGCAAGCAGTTGCGCGACAGTGGTGTTCGTCGATTCAGTCATAGCGAGATTCAGGCTCCCCAACCGGCTTGGATTCCACCCGTCCGGGTGGAGTTGATGTGGTCTGCATATCCGCTTTCGCGGTATGCCTGCATGGGTTCGGCGGGAAGACCGCGAGATACGCGCCAATCTGCCAGGTCCGAACGGACGTCGGTGTAGAAGGCATCCATGAAGATTTCGTGTGCGCCGAGCACGTCACCGAGTTTCTCCGCCGCGGTGAGGGCGGCACGGTCGACGAGCAAGGCCCGGGTGGTCATCTCCTGGACGTTGAGGACCGAGCGTATCTGTCCGGGGATCTTTTCCTCGACGTTGTGGCACTGATCGAGCATGAACGCGACTTCGCTGTCGGGCCCGTATCCACCACCACGAATGACCTCGAACATGATGCGGAACAACTGAAATGGATCCGCAGCGCCGACGATCAGGTCGTCGTCCGCATAGAATCGCGAATTGAAATCGAAGGAGCCGAGACGGCCGAGGCGCAGTAACTGCGCAACGATGAATTCGATGTTGGTACCAGGTGCATGGTGTCCGGTGTCGAGGCAGACGAAAGCGCGCTCGCCGAGGGCGACGCTGTGGGCGTACGAGGTTCCCCAGTCCGGGACGTCGGTGGCGTAGAAGGCGGGTTCGAAGAACTTGTATTCGAGCACAAGTCGCTGATGCTCGGACAAACGGTCGTAGACCTGGCGTAGCGAATCGGCAAGTCGGTCCTGTCGATCACGCAGGTCACCTTGGCCGGGGTAGTTGGTGCCGTCCGGTAGCCAGATCTTCAGGTCGCGACTGCCGATGACATCCATGATGTCGATGCACTGATGCATGTGTGCGATTGCCTTCGCACGTACTCGTTCGTCGACATGCGTGAGGCTGCCGAACTTGTAGTCGTCATCCTGAAATGTGTTGGTATTGACGGTTCCCAGTCGCACTCCGAGGTTGGCGGCGTGGGTGCCCAACTTGTCGAAGTCATCGACGAGATCCCACGGAATGTGCAGAGCGACCGACGGTGCGAGTCCGGTCAGTTCGTGAACCTTGGCCGCGTCGGCGAGTTTTTCGTAGGGATCCCGAGGCGCGCCGGCGGAACCGAACACTTTGAATCGAGTTCCGGAGTTACCGAACGCCCACGAAGGCAATTCGATGGACTGGTCCGCGAGCGCTTCCGAGATTTCACTGAATGTAGGCATGCCGCTCCACTGAATCGAGAATGTTTGAATCGATTCAAATTATGTGATTGGCTCCACAACTGTCAACCCCAGTGCGTCTGAGTAGGGAGTAGTCGCTCGGAAGTGCGGCGGTAGAAGCCCGTGTCAGTTCGTGGATCGTGACGAGCGACGGACGACCAGTTCGGGAGAGAAAAGTACCTGCTCATGGGTGTGGTCGGGGTCCTCGACTTCACGAAAGAGGAGATTGGCCGCGGTCTCGCCCAAGAGTTTGCGTGGCTGGCGTACCGAGGTGAGTGGCACCGCTGCGGCTGCCGCGAACTCGATGTCGTCGTAGCCGACGATGGCCAGATCGTCCGGCACTCGAACTCCGAGGGCGACGCATTGCTGTAGCAATCCGAGAGCCAACAGGTCGTTGGCGCAGAACACCGCAGTCGGGCGGTTCTTCGCGCTGAGACCGAGGATGCGCTCGCCCGCCCCGATGCCCTCTGAGACTGTCAGTCCGGCGGTGTCGATTTCGATCAGGTGATCGGGTGAGAGCCCGGCTTCCGCAACGGCGTTGAGTGCGCCCTCCCGCCGATCGCGGACCTGTCCGATCGAAGGCGGTCCGCCGACGAATGCGATACTGGTATGGCCCATTTCGAGCAAATGCTCGACAGCCAGGCCCCCGCCCTCGACATCGTCGACCGTCACCGAGCAGTGAGTCGGGCGTGCCCGACGTCGATCGACGATGACAACCCGCGTACCGCGCTTGGGTAGCTCGTCGAGAATCGCGGCCTCCGGGTCCATCGGTGTGATGAGTACCCCTTGAACTCGTTGTTGTTCCAACCTGTTCAGGTAAGTCAGTTCTCGTTCGGCTCGGTTGTTGCTGTTGCAGAGGAATACCGACAGGTCATGGGCCTCGGCGGCTTCCTCGATGCCCTTGGCGACGTCGGTGAAGAAGGGATTGGCGCCGTCGAGCATGACGTACGCAAGCGTATTGCTGTGTCCCGCGCGTAGCTGACGTGCAGATTCGTTACGGACGAAGCCGAGCTCGGACATGGCTGCCTGCACCCGGGATCGAGTTTTGGCGCTGACCATCTCCGGACGGTTGAGGACATTGGAGACCGTACCCATGGAGACGCCTGCCGCAGCAGCGACATCGCGCATGCCGATGACCTGGTTCGAAGACGACCGACCGTCGTGCACTGTCACCAAGACTCCTATTGAAACGATTGCGTTCGGTCCGCTGGACTGAGCCAGCCTACAAGGCCCTCGCGGCTGCATGAATCAGCAACGCCGAACCGCTGTGTGGTCGTGTATCGGGAAATCCTACGTTCGCCTGCTGCGCATCGGAAGTAATTGTGGGGCTGAGACCTGCTCCGACTCTGCGGCGCGGCCTGCACACCTTCGCGCCAGTCGGGACCCGCCGGCGATCGGGGCCGCCGAGCCTTGACTTCACCCGGTGCCGCTGCCTACTGTCACGAAGAAACGAATGAAACGATTAAACATCGCGATTCACCTAGCTCGGAACTGACCACACTTGCGAAAAATACAACCTTCGAAAGCGCGAGGCATGAGCACCGACGAACTGACATCACTTCCTGCTCGACTGCAGACATTGGCGCTCGAGGCACCGGACAGACTGGCTGTGACCGATGATCACGAGAGCGTCACTCGCAGTGAACTGGAGCGCCGCACGAATCAATTGGCACGCCGCTTCGCAGCGCTGGGGGTCACTGCCGGTTCGATGGTGTCCATTGCGCTGCCCAACGGTGTGCGTCACATCGAATCATCCATCGCAGCATGGAAACTCGGAGCCGTTCCGCAACCACTCTCGGCCCGGCTGCCGGCCGACGAGCTGAGCCGGCTACTGGAAGTGGCGAATCCGTCGCTGGTGTTAGGACTCGAACCAGGTGATGGACGGGCTTGGATGAGCGTAAGCGCAGACGTGTCGGGCGAATCAGCTGAGCCGTTGCCGGACATGATCTCTCCGGCGTGGAAAGCTCCGACCTCAGGCGGAAGTACGGGAAGTCCGAAATTGATCGTGTCGGGGCAGGAAGCGAGCGCTGAAGCGGTGCTCGGTCGTGCCGATGCTCTGCGACTCAGGGCAGGCGGAGTCATGCTCAACACGGCACCGATGTTCCACAATGCGCCCAACATGTTCTCGCTGATGGCTTTGTTGCAGGGGCAGCACGTGGTGCTGATGGATCGATTCGACGCTGAACGTACCCTTCGTGCGATAGACCGATTCGGCGTCACGTGGCTCTACGTAGTCCCGACGATGATGGGCCGTATGCTGCGACTTCCCGACGAGATCCGCAGCGCGGCCGATGTTTCGACACTCGAAACCGTGTTGCATGTCGGGGCGCCCTGCCCGCCTGTGGTCAAACGTGGGTGGCTCGACTGGATAGGACCGGAGAAGGTCGTCGAGTTGTATTCGGGCACAGAAGCCCAGGCGAACTGCATGATCGACGGCGTCAACTGGTTGACTCACCCGGGATCGGTCGGGCCGGTGCTGTCTGGCGAAATGACCATTCGGGACGAAGAGTTTCGCGAGTTGCCGAGTGGAACGGTCGGCGAAGTGTGGATGCGTCGGGCGCCCGGCACGCCTGAAACCTATCGATACGTCGGTGCGAAATCGCGTACTCACGGCGATTGGGAGTCCTTGGGCGACCTGGGATATTTCGACGACGACAAGTTCCTCTATCTCACCGATCGCACGAGCGACATGATCTTGGTGGGTGGAGCCAACGTCTACCCGGCCGAGATCGAAGCTGCGCTCGCCGAACACCCGGCGGTGCTGACGTGCGCTGCGATCGGACTGCCCGACGAGGACCTCGGCAACGTCGTCCACGCGATCGTTCAGGTTGCCGACGATACTGGCGCGGACGAACTTCTCGCACATCTGAAAGAGCGCCTGGCGCCTTACAAGTTGCCTCGCTCGGTGGAGTTCAGTGAGACACCGTTGCGAGACGACGCAGGCAAGGTGCGACGCGGCGCTCTACGCGATGCTCGTGTGCTGAAAAGGAATTCGATCGACGGGTAGTCGGCGGAAAGAAGCGGGGCGCTGCTTGCCCTCATCAGCCAGCAGCGCCCCGCAGTAGTCGCCTAACCTACGGCGTCAGCTCGTGGGATCCGGCCGCGAGTCTTTCGACGTCACCGCCAGGTCGCCGGAAGGAGACGGGGACCGGGCTGTGCACGGTAATCGTCGACTCGGTGCACTTCAAACGGATTGCACCGAACGGGGTGGGGCAGCTTCCCGAGAGCGCGGGCAGTAGATCGTAGCGAGGGGCGACGACTGCCGATCGGTATCCGGGTTCGGCTGGGCGAATCCCCAGGATATTGGTTATCAGCGCAGAAGTCGGCGAGGAACTCCAACCGTGGCAGGGTGTTCCGAATCCCCAGCACTCTGCGAAGGTCGAATTTCCCTCCCACAGCAATTCGCTCCAATGCCGCACGCTTGTGAGAAGCGGCTCCATGGCGTTCATCCTCCCTAACGCCTCGTGCACCATTGCCTGGCCGAACGGTTCTGCTCGCGTGATTTGTGTCCTTGTGTCCCAGTCGATTTCCTGCCTGCCCTGCAGGTGCATGTGCCGGCGCTCCTTGGAGTAACCGCTGGCTCCACCGATCCAGTTGCGGTACACCGTCGCATCCTCGTCTGAAAGTGCTTTCGTCAGTGCGGAATAGCGTTCGGCCGGCGCAAATCCCGAGACGACAGCGGCAGCCTGACCCATTTGTGAACACGCATCCGGTGCGTTCTTTCCGTCGACATGGTCGATGTAGACGCCGCGCTCCTCATCCCAGAACGTTTCGAAACCGATACGCAGCGAGTCATATTCGTCACGGGCCCACCGTGCATCGCCGTTGTTGCCGATTGCCTCACTCAATTCGGCGAACTCGAGCAGCGCGCGGCCGAGTAGACCGTTCACGATGGAACTGCATCCGTCGAGGAATACTGCCGACCAGTCGGTGAGTACCCACTCGGGCAGGTTGCCGATCAGGTTTCGGTCCTCGATCTTGTAGGCGAGGAACCAGCGAAGAATGCGTTGAACGCTCGGTATTCGAGCATGAGCGAAGGCGGTGTCGCCGGAGTAGCGGTAGTACAGGGACAAGCCGTGGATCCAATAGAGCGACCAGTCCGGAATCGTGATGTTGTCGATGAATTCGACATCGCCGGATGCGGCCATCGGCAGTAGACCGTCGGATCGGGGTGAGTCGCCGAGTTCGAGGCTTCGCCGCACCAGTCGCCAGTCGTCCGAACACGTCAAATGCGTGATCGCGTGTACGTATGCGTCGCCCGCCCATGCCCGCTGCTCGCGCGTCGGACAGTCGATGAAGGCGTCATGAGAGTTCAACTCGACGGTGCGACGTCCGGCCCGATACAACTCGTTGATCTGTGCGTCCGCGCTGGTGAAGAAGTGGTCTCCGGCGAGTGTGTACAGAAATTCGTCGACGTCGAACTGCTCGAGTGAGAATCGCGTCTGCTCTGTCGATTCCACGAGCAGAAGGGCGTATCGAAATCCGTTCACCTCGATCGCCTCGAACTTCGATTTGCCCGGTTCGGACCGCATCATACTGCCGGCTACGTGGGCTTCGCCCGAGTCGCTTTCGTAGCCGAATGCTTTCTCGAGAAGTGCTACCCGCACGGTCACGGAGTGTTCCGAGTCCACCAGGTAGTTGACCCGACCGGCGACTATTTCGCCCATGTCGACTTCGATGATCACCGGACTGTGCGGTTCCACTGTCAGTTCATCGCCGGGGGCATAGTTCTGTGTTCGGTATTGCTGGGGGCGCTCGAAGATCTCACCGACTCGCCGAATCGGAGCCCCGGCCGTGAGCAGATCGGTTTCGAGATGATCGACCGACGACATGGACGTCGCGTGGACGTTCTTCTCGGTGAGTGCGCCGATCGGTCTGGGGAGCATTCGTCCGTACGGCATCGTCGGTGGCTGGGAGCGGGCGAGCCCGCCCATGTGCTTGACCGTCCGAACGAGTGCGGGTACGGCCTCACGTGGCGCCGCGGTGGCATCGAACGCTTCGAGGGGTAGTCGTGCGTCTGCGCCGAGATCGGTCGGCGCACTCCATTCGCCGAGTTCGCGTGCCGTCCAGGACTCGTCGGTCGCCAGCCAAATGTCACCGATCCGGGCTTCCAAGACCGCCACTGCTTGATTGCCGAAGCCGGCCCCGCTACGCGCGGGTGCCCAGAAGGGATTGGGCTGTCCGTAGTAGGTGACCAGGAGTTCGATGCGGTTCGGTCCGGGCACCAGGAATTCAGCGAGGTCGTATTCGTCGTAGTGCAGGCGGTCTGCCTGTGATCTGACGGGGCCACGTCCGACGACTTCACCGCCCACTGTCAGTACGTATCGTGAATCGGCACTGACCCGGCACGGGGCGTGTGGGACTGGAGTCGGCAGTTCGACTGTGGTGGCGAATTCCACGCGATGAAACGGATGCGGTGGTAGTGGCGGCTGGATTGGACCGACGACGATGTCTGTCTGTGCGCCGTTCGGGTGTGAGATCCAGTGGCCACGCCACTGCAGTGGAAAGCGTGGTGGAACGGTTGTGGGGTTCAACGGAAGTCCTGTCCTGCGCAGTGCCGGCGGCAGATCGTGCCGAAGAGATGTGTGAGCGAGTGGCTATTCCAGATAATTGAAACGCTCCATAGTGCTCAATGTCAAGAAATTTCCGCCTTCCTTCAGTCCATATATGCAGCTTGAACGGCGGATATGGAATTTCGTTCAAGATCTTGCCAAATGTGTCTCAGAACACGTATTGTTCGGCAACATTGATCGTTTCAAAAGTTCCGGTTCGCGCCGGGCAATCGGAGGTGGACATTGTTGTCGAGAACCCGTGCGGATGATTCCGGACCAAGGCGGCCTGCGCCGAGGCGCAGGCTGAAACGGCTCGTTCAAGGGGTTGCGGTGCTTGCCGCAACGTCGATGTTGGTCGCAGCCTGCGGTGGTGGGAGCAGCGAAAAGGACTCGACTGGAGGAACATTGACACTGGGTGTGGACGTGGCACCTCGATCCTGGGATCCGGCACAGCAAGTCAGCGCCGGAACGGGCGTGGTCCTGTGGCAACCGGTTTACGACACTCTTCTCAAATACGCACCCGACGGCTCCATCGAGCCGAACGCCGCTGAATCGTTCTCATACAACGAGGATCGCACCGCTCTCACTCTGAAGTTGCGAGACGGGATGACGTTCACCGACGGCGCTGCAGTCGACGCCGCAGCTGCCAAGGCTTCACTTGAACACATGCGGGACAGCGCTGGACCGGACTCGGTACGCCTGGCCGGGGTCCAGGTGGAAGCCCTCGACGATCGAACTGTCGAACTGTCGACCGAACGCCCCAATGCGTTACTTGCACAGTTCCTGACGTGGGCGCCTGGCATCCTGGCGAGCCCGGCGTCACTGGCATCGCCTGATCTCGCCACCAATCCCGTCGGAAGTGGCCCGTACACGTTCGCGAGCCAGGAAAGCACCAGCGGAACCTCGCTTGTCTACCAACGCAACCCGAACTATTGGAATGCAGATGCTTACCCGTACGACCGCGTCGTCATCCGCGTGATGGAAGACGAGACCGCGCGTCTCAATGCTCTGCGATCGGGGCAGATCGATGCCGGCCCGGTTTCGGCGGCGAATGCCGATCAAGCTGAATCGGCAGGGTTGATGCTGTTGGGAAATGCCGTCAACTGGAACGGCATGTTCATCATGGACCGCGACGGCAAGCAAGTTCCGGCACTCGGGGATGTCCGGGTGCGTCAGGCCATGAACAAGGTCTTCGACCGTGACGCGATCGTCAAGGCTATCTACCAAGGACACGGCGTCGTCAACAACCAGATCTTCAACACGAACAGCGACGCGTACAAAGCGGACCTGCTTGCAGCATCGGCCTATGACGTTGAGGCCGCCAAGAAACTCATGAACGACGCGGGATACTCCGGCGGATTCGATCTGACGATCCCGGAGATTCCCGGACGTACCGATATGCTCTCCCCGATCATCAAGCAGCAGCTGGGCCTGATCGGTATCAATGTGAATATCGAAAGCGTCCCGGCGACACAGTATCTCGACAGGTTCCTCAAGGGGGTTTACCCGGTGATCCCCTTCGGACTGCCCTCGGGCACTCCCGTAGCCGACGTCGACGCTTCACTGGCTCCGAACGCGATCTGGAACGTCTTCAAGACTCAGGATCCGAAGCTCACGCAACTCGTCGCCGACCTGCAGGTTGCTCCCGAGGACAAGCAGAAAGAGATCGTGCAGTCGATCAACGAGTTCGTAACGGATCAGGCCTGGTTCAGCGTCCTGGCTTTCCCGGAAAGCTTCTGGGCGTTCAAGGGTGGCGTCTCCGCAGAGAAGATGACCGGAAACTCTGCGCCCTACCTGTACACCTTCAAGTGAGTCGGCCCGTGCGTGGTCGCCGCACAGTGGTGACCACGCACGGGATACACCGGCACAAGCATCGCGCTGGGCAGACCGCACTCCGAAATCACGAATTCCGAGGCACCATATGTTGAACTTCCTTGGGCGAAAACTGTTTTTCGCTCTCGTACTCTTCTTGGCAGTAACAGCTTTGACCTTCATGATGGTGTTCTCCAACGGAGTTGCCAGTGTGCGTCAGTCTCTGGGCGAGACCGCAACCGATGAACAAGTTGCCGCACGCGTGGCTCAACTCGGTCTCGATCGTCCGGTGTTACTTCAATACCTGGAATGGCTCAAAGGTTTGCTGTCCGGGGACCTCGGTGCCAGCTTCGCCACCGGCGAGAGCGTCAGCAGCATGTTGACGACGCGTGTACCGGTGACGATCTCGCTGGTCGTGCTCGCCATTTTGCTGACTGCGGTCCTGAGCGTGGTCGTCGGCGTTTGTGCGGCGGTGTTCGGCGGGTGGGTCGACAAAGGCCTGCAGTTCCTTTCGATCGGCGGTCTCGCGCTCCCGAACTTCCTCGTTGCGATCGCTCTCGTCTTCGCTTTCGCAATTGCGATCCCGCTCTTCCCCGCCACCGGTTACGTGCCGATCGAGGAGAATGCAGGCGAATGGGTTGCATCACTGGTGCTCCCCGTGACCGCGATACTCGTCGGCCTGGTGGCAGGTTCGGCGCAACAGTTTCGCGGCGCCCTCATCGACACTCTCAAGCAGGACTACATCCGTACGCTTCGCTCGCGCGGCGTATCCGAGCGGGCGATCGTTCTTCGTCATGCACTGCGAAATGCGGCCAGTCCGGGACTGACAGTTCTCTCTCTCCAGACCATCGGACTTGTTGGTGGAGCGGTCCTGATCGAAAGAATCTTTGTTCTGCCCGGCGTCGGGCAGTTGACGCAGACTGCGGCGATCACCGGCGATCTTCCTGCCGTCATGGGTTGTGTCGTCTTCAGCGTGCTGGTGGTCATCGTCGTCAATGTCTGCGCCGATCTGCTCAACGGCTGGATCAACCCGAAGGTGAGGATTTCGTGAGCACTGACGCGATCATGTCGGCCGGTCCGGCATCGACGGCGCCGACAAACAAATCGGTCTGGCGACGGCTTCTGAAGAACCCGATGGCGGCGGGCTCGCTTGTCGTCTTCATCGCCATCGTGATCTTCGGGGTTGCCGCACCCTTGCTTGCCCCGTTCGACCCCAATCTCGCCAAACTCGAACTGACGAATGCGGCACCGTTCGATACGGAATTCCTGCTCGGTGGTGACCGCTCGGGTCGAGACATTCTCTCCCGCTTGATGTACGCAACGACCGGCACTTTGATGGCATGCCTCGTGGTTCTCGCCGTCTCGGCCGGCATCGGCATCGTGACGGGCCTGGTGGCAGGCTACTGGGGTGGCCGGATCGACGATGTTCTCGACTGGGTTTCGAACATCGTGCTGGCATTTCCGGGACTCATTCTTCTCATCTCGCTCTACACCGTCGTGGGTCCGAACATCACTGTCTCCATGGCGATTCTGGGCGTGCTCATTGCCCCCAACTTCTTCCGGTTGGTCCGCTCCCTCGTCCTGAGTATCCGAAGTGAGTTGTACGTCGACGCCGCCAGAGTCGCGGGTTTGTCCGACGGGAGGATCATTTCGCGGCATGTCCTGCGTTCGATCCGTGGGCCGCTGATCGTGCAGAGCTCATTCGTTCTGGCCACAGGCATCTCCGTTCAGGCCGGACTGGAGTTCCTCGGATTGGGAGACAGCAACACACCGTCCTGGGGTGGAATGCTCAACGAAGCGTTCGCGAACATCTACAACAACGGCACCGCCGTCGTCTGGCCGGCCCTGCTCATCGGTGCAACCACACTCTCGTTGGTGATCCTCGGAAATACACTGCGCGACACACTCGAAACGTCGGGCACCCGCCATCCGGCTCTGTCGGCATCGAAGGTGAAAGAAATCCGGGCCGAGCGCGAGGACACCCGTCAGCGGTCAACCACGCTCCCTACCGACACTGAGCCGAAATCCGAAGCCCTGCTGCGGATCCAGGGACTCGAACTGGGGTACCCGTCGTCGGCTGAGACGGTCGGTGTTGTGGTTCACGGCGTCGATCTCGAGGTGAGGAGCGGCGAAATACACGGTCTGGTCGGTGAATCGGGCTCGGGTAAGTCTCAGATCGCCTACTCGATTCTGGGTATCCTGCCTCCGGAAGCCGCAGTGGTCGGTGGATCCGTGTTCTTCCGCGGGCAGGACATTCTCAATGATTCGAATGCGATGAAGAAGGCGCGTGGCCGGCGTATCGCGTACATCCCGCAAGAGCCCATGACCAACCTGGACCCCACCTTCACGGTTGGGCAACAACTCACCTACGGCCTGCGTGCTGTCGCCGACATCAGCAAACACGATGCGCACGCACGGTTGCTCGATCTCCTTGCACGCGTGGGAATCAACGATCCACGTCGGATGTTCGATCTGTATCCGCACCAGATCTCCGGTGGGATGGCTCAACGTGTGCTGATCGCCGGCGCTCTCGCCGGTGAACCCGAGCTCATCGTGGCGGACGAGCCGACAACGGCACTGGATGTCACCGTTCAAGCCGACGTCCTCGACCTTCTTCGTGATCTGCAGAACGAGCGCGATTTCGGAGTTCTTCTGGTGACGCACAATTTCGGGGTCGTGGCAGATATTTGTGATCGTGTGAGCGTGATGAAGGAGGGTCGCATAGTGGAAAGCAGTGACGTACGTACATTGTTCGCTGAACCGGAGCACCAATACACCCGAATGCTGTTGGACTCCATGCCTGACCGGTTTGCCAGTCGGATCCCGTTCGGGGCCACATCAGTCGAGGTGGCGCCGTGAGTGACTCGACCGTAACTACCCCGCTGTTGTCGATCAGGGATCTTGATGTCCGGTACCCGGGCCGAACTTTCCGCTCGCCGGAAGCTCACGTGATCAAGACCGTCTCGCTCGACCTACATGCCGGCGAGACGGTCGGATTGGTCGGTGAATCCGGTTCAGGGAAGACAACTCTGGGCCGCGCGATCCTGGGACTGGCTCCGGTCAGTGGTGGATCCATCCACATGGGCAGCCGAGACATCAGCCGTTTGGGCCGCAAGGAACGACGCTCCATCGCCAGCTCCATCCAGGTGGTGTTCCAGAATCCCTATTCGTCGCTCAACCCGTCGATGACAATCGAGGACATCCTCGCTGAACCATTGCTTGCGAGCGGGCAGAAGGCAGGCCGGGAATTGGTGCGGTCGCTGCTGGACCAGGTGCATCTTCCGGCAGACGCGGGCGCCCGTACCGCCCGCGAGTTCTCCGGTGGACAGCGGCAGCGAATCGCGATCGCACGTGCACTCGCCCTGTCTCCGAGCGTGCTGATCTGCGACGAACCCACCAGTGCGCTGGACTTGTCGACCCAGGCGAAGGTCTTGGATTTGCTCGTCGAGATTCAGGAAGAAAAGGGGATTGCCTACCTGTTCATCACTCACGATCTGGCCGTCGTTCGTGCAGTCAGTCACCGAATCGCGGTGATGCTCAACGGTGAGATCGTCGAAGTGGGTGCCACGGAGCAGGTTTCCGACCGACCGGCGCACCCGTACACGCAGAAGCTGCAAATGTCAGCACCGGTGGCGGATCCCGTCGAGCAGAAGGCCCGACGCGAGCGTCGCCGTGAGTTCGCCCGAAGTGAGCGGGTAACGAGCCTCTGAGAATGCGTTGTCGAATGCCTCAGTCGCATAACGATCCTCGACGTGAGTCGCTGATCGTGACAAGAGTATCCGAAGTGACCGTGTTTTCAGTCAGGGGATTATCTTCCGAGCCTGCAGATTGGCGAAGATGTCGAGGAACATCGCTTCGGTGTCGACGTGGCGGTGAAATCCGAACCGCCGAGCTTTCGATCCGTCAGCGAAAAAGTCGTAGTCCCATCCGAATACGAAGTCACCGAACCCCCAGGACGAGACATCGGAGTACGGGGTCCGAGCAAGGTGGTGTTCCTCGACGAGTTCATCCCACACCGACTCCTTGTCCGCCATTGCGACATCGAGGGACATCGGGAGTGGAGGTGCGACGTCCATGTCGAAGAAGGCGGCGATCTTCGGCCACATTTCATGCCAGCGAAACAGGTCGCCGTTGTTGATGTTGAACGCCTGATTCGCGCACTCGGGATTAGTAGCGGCCCAGACCGTTGCTTCGGCCAGGAGTCCGGCGTCGGTCATTTCGATCAAGCTGGTGTACGCGCCGGGTTTGCCGGGGAATCGGAGTGGGACACCCAGTTTCTTCGAGATGGTTGCGTAGACGGCGATGACCATCGCGAGGTTCATCGGGTTGCCCAATCCGAATCCGGAAACGACCGAGGGTCTGATCGCCGACCATGTCCACGACTTGCCGCGCTGCCTGCGTTCGAGGAACTGCTGTTGGTCGACGTTGAACTCGGGTGGCATGTGCGGTGGATCGCTCTCGCGGGCGGGAGTTTTGAACGGTCCGAGATGTGCGCCGTAAACCTTGTAGCCCTGCATCAGGCTGACGTGCTCGAGTCCGCCGGCAACGGGCTCGATGGCGTCGAGAGTGTTGACCAACATCGCCAAGTTGGGCGGAACCAACTCGGCCCATGTCGGGCGGTCTTGATAGGCGGCGTAGAAGACGTGGGTGACGCCGTGCAGTCCGCTCAGTGCCTCCGCGGTCTGGGAAGGATCGAGCAGGTCGACTGCGATGTGTTCGACCCGGTCGGTGTCCGTGCCGCCTCGGCGCGAGAGTCCGACGATCTTCCATTCGCCGGTCGACTCGAGGTGATCGATCAAGTTTCCACCGATCACACCTCGGGCTCCGACCACGAGTGCCACTTTGTCGTGCTGCGCCATTACTGCCTCCCATTGGTATATCGCGATGTTGCGATATAGGGAGTGAACCATACATATCGGCATTTCGCGATCTAGCGGTATGCTGACGAGCATGGAAGACACAGCAACCGAGTGGGAAACGGCGTTCAAGGCGCTGGCCAACCCGATGCGTGTGCAAATCCTGCAGTGGTTGAAAGACCCGGGAAGCTTTCCCCCTCAGCTCGAGCCTGCCGAGGAGGTCGGAGTGTGCCTCAAACACATTCAGGCGAGGGCGAAGGTATCGCAATCGACTGCGTCTCAATACATGGCCGCACTCCAGGCTGCGGATCTGGTGACCACCACACGAATCGGCCAGTGGAGGCACTACAAACGAAACGAGCAACAGATCGAGAAGCTTGCTGCATTCATCAGGCAGGGTTTGTAGATACCAGCAGCTGACCGATCCCTCGGGGCTGCAGGCGTTGTGGCAAAACCTCACATCGCCGGAGCCGTCGGTATGTGCATTGTGGTCGTTTCTCGGCTCACTCGCTGTCTCTACGCTCGGCAGAGGAGTCCGGCGAGGAGAGGCGTGCGATGAGTCGTGAGAGCTGGGTGGGCCGCGATGCTCGATCCATCGCCGAGGCCGTGCAGTCGGGTCAGGTGTCGGCCCGGACCGTCGTCGAAGACCATCTCGCACGGGTCGA
Organism: Rhodococcus sp. GB-02; assembly: GCF_053470465.1. Lineage (NCBI taxonomy): Bacteria > Bacillati > Actinomycetota > Actinomycetes > Mycobacteriales > Nocardiaceae > Rhodococcus > Rhodococcus sp. GB-02. The sequence continues at coordinate 195,702 of NZ_JBPUKE010000001.1, read as the reverse complement.
CGAATGCAATGGCGAACTCAACGCACTGGTCACCGGGTGCGCCGAGGAGGCTCGCGCGGCCGCCGACGCCCAGGACGAGCGACGCCTTCTCGGTGAGACACTCGGCCCTCTTGCCGGGGTTCCGTTCACGGTCAAGGACCTGATCGCCACTGCCGGCGTGCGTACCACCGCGGGTTCTCGCACTCTCGCGGACAACGTCCCGACCGTCGACGCCCCGGCCGTTGCGGCGTTCAAGGCCGCCGGCGCAATTCTGATCGGCAAGACCAACACCCCGGAGTTCGGCGCGTGCGGGCTGACTCGAAACGAACTGTTCGGCACCACGGCCAGTCCGGTGCGACCCGACGGCGTCGTCCGGTCCCCCGGCGGATCGAGTGGCGGCGAGTCCGCGTCGGTTGCTGCCGGAATGAGCGTGCTCGGACTCGGTACGGATTTTGGTGGCTCGGTGCGTTGGCCCGCCCACTGCACCGGCCTCACTTCGGTTCGCCCGACGCTCGGCCGTATCGACCCTGAAGGGCAGTACCCCGGCGTGCTTTCGGATGGACGGGTGCTCGCCAACCCTGCGACGATGCACGGCACGATCCAGACCATCGGCCCACTGGCCCGCAACCTCGGTGATGCGACGCTTGCGCTGCGCGTCCTGTCGAAGCCGCATTTCTCGTGGACCGAGCCGGACTCGGTCGACGTCGAACACCTTGACATCCGCTGGGCGCCCGGCGAAGGGACCATGCCTGTCGACGAAAAAATCCTGTCGGCGGTTCGCTCGGTGGCGAACAGCCTGGACGCGAGCGAGTATGACGGTCTGGCTCTGCCGCGGGCCAACGCGCTTTTCGGCGCGTTGCGATCGGTCGAGACCCACGCGGACATCCACTCTCTCGCCGAAAATTCAGCGCACTCTTTCGACGCGGACATCACCGCCATGCTTGCGGCAGGCCGTGATCGGAGTTCCGCCGAGGTGGAAGCGCTGTGGGCGGATCGCGCGGTGTTGATCGCCGACTTCCTCGGCGAGATGGGCGACGTCCTGATTCTGCCGGTTGCGTCGGTGCTCGCTCCGCCGCTCGGTGTGGAGAGTTTCGAGGTGGGCGGTCGCAAACTCACGTGGATGGACGCGCTCGCGAATTGCCGGGCGATCAGTGTGCTCGGCCTTCCGTCGGTCGTGGTTCCGATAGGGCTCTCCCGCAACGGTTTACCGATCGGAGTGCAAGTGGTTGCGCGGCCGTTCCACGAGCACGTTGCGCTGTCCGTGGCGGTGCGAATCACGTCGAATGCGCAAGCTCTGGTCTGACTTCCACTTTTCGGTTTCGGCTGCGAAACGTGTTGCGTACGAGTCGGCAAGGTCGTGAAGCGTGGTGACGCAATCGCCGTAGTACGTCGGTGCATGCATGGTCGCCAGAATCCGCGGCTCGAGGTCGGCCAGGGCACGGATCGTGGGTTCGAGATCCGGGGTGAGGCAGGTGGCGTGGCCCAAGTCCTCGGCTTCCAAAGCGGAACTGACGATTTCGTGCTCGGTGGTCGCGGGGTGGTGCCCGAAGGCGGTGAAGAGATCTCCGCAGAACAGCGTGGACGTCGTCTCCTCGAACATCAGGCCCGCGTCCCAACCGTGTGGGACGTGCGGGGTGTCGATGTGCCGTACCCGGCGCCTGCCGGTTTCGAGTACGTCGCCGTCCTGCAAGGGAAGTGGCGCCCGATCGGCCAGATCGTTGACCTGAACGAAGCACCCCATCGCGCCGTGTGCCACTTGTGCTTCGGGGGCTGCCGCAAGCCAGGAGTTCATGGACCCGCACTCATCGGCCTCGACGTGACCGAACGTGATCCATTTCAGGCGGTCGATGTCGATCAGAGTCGAGAGTGCGTCGGAAACGGAGGTGAACAACGCTCGCTGCCCGGTGTGGAAGAGCAGGGGTTCCTCGCCGTCGACGAGAAACTGGTTCATCGTGAGGTTGGCTTCGTCCACAAACGTCGACAGTCGGTAGATGTCCGGCGCGATTTCGGTGATCGTGGTGGTCATTGCTGTGCTCCGATCAGGGCTGTAGTACTCGTCAAGCTGCCCTCTCCAGCCTTCTCGCCGCCCCGTTCCGGCACAAGGTTCTGGACATGCTCACGGCTCTGCAATAGTGGAGGACGTGTTCGTACTGCTGCTGACAGGCCCGCCGGGCGCGGGGAAGAGTTCCGTGCTGACCGCGCTTCACGATCGACTCGGCGAGGTCGGGGTGAGCAACGCGATGATCGAGGTGGACGAACTCGAGCGGTGCTACCCGCCACTGGGGACCGAACGGGCAATCGCACACGTCGGGATGCTGTGCGCGTCGTACCGGGAAGCGGGGTACGAACTCCTCTTCCTCACGGCGACTGTCGAAGACGACGACTACGGGCGTGCGCTGCTGGCCGCGACCGGCGCCGATGGGCACCTGCTGGCGCGCCTCGAGGCCGATCCGGATACATTGCGCACCAGAATCATCGAACGTGAACCGGCCGGCTGGGCCGGGCTGGACGATCTGGTGGAAGCGTCACAACTGCTGGCCGGTTCGATGCCGAGACTCAGTGGAGTCGACGTGGTTCTGGGCACCGAAGGCCGCGATGCCGAAAGTGTTGCCGATGATCTGGAAGCGGCTCTGCGAGAACGCAGTCCATCGCTTCTAGCCGTCGGTATTCAGAGCGGTGACCACTGAAGCGAACATCGTCGACTTGATGGCGCCCAGTGTGCCGGGGTTCTTCGGGCCGATCGGTGCAACCATTTCGATGGCCTTGGCGGTCAAAGCATCGACAGATGCGGTGAAGTCCACCAAACCGGCTGCGAATGCGTCACTTCCGCCGTATCGCCGCCCCGTGGTCATGGCGACGATTGCCGACGCCGGGCTGAGTTTGGCTTGGATGAGAGCTGCCATTCCTTCGGTGAACGGGATGTTGATATCCACCTCCGGGAAGCAGTAGTAGCCGCGATCATCGCGCATGACGCGGTAATCGTGCGCGATGCCGAGCATTGCGCCGGCCCCGAAGGCGTGGCCGTTGATCGCAGCGACGGTAGGCATCGGGAACGTCAACATCCGAGCGAACAGCGACTGCACCTGCTGCACATACCACTTCGCCTTGTCGCCGTTCGCGCCCAGCCAGTCGAGGTCGAGTCCGTTGGAGTAGAACTTGCCCGTCGCCGTGGTGACCAGAGCGTGTGCGCCTTCGCTGAGAGCCTGATCGAGCAGCTTGTCGACGGCATCGAGCCAATCCGGCGAGAAACGGTTCTCGTCCTCGCCGAGATCGAGAACGGCGATCTTGTCTTCGAAGCGCAGAGTTGCGGTCATGACTGGCCTTTCCTGTTGCGGGACTGTGGGAGTGGTGGATCCAAACTCAGAACGGCGCGAACCGCCACATCCAACCGCGCGCGTGCTGCAGCGTCGGGGACTCGCCAACCGTCGGCGCGTTTGGCGGGGTGAATGAGTAGCCCGGTAGGCAGGCCGACAACACAGGCCTCGATTGCCTCGACGGCTCGGCCGTCTGTGCGGCCCCAGAGCGCGGTCGACAACCGGATGAACAAGTCGACCAGAGACCGGTCGAGTTGTGTGAGTTGCTCGGCGATGTCGGCAGGGACGTCGGTGCCGAGCAGTTCGTCGCGCTGGATCGTCAACAGCAGCAACGCAGATTGGGAGTAGTCGAGCGAGAAGACGGCCGGAACTTCGGCAGCTGCGACGACGGCGGAAACCGCCGAAGTTGGCGACGGGTCCGCGAGTGCGTCGTCCACTCTCGATTGCTGAAGCGCGAGAAACCGCTGCGCTGCACGCAGCCACGCGCTACCGACCAGTCCACTGCGAGAGCCGAATGCGTGATAGATCGCCCCATTGGACACGCCGGTGGCGTCGGAGACAGCCCTGACCGTGACAGCACTCGGCCCGGCGGTGGCGGCAAGTTTTTCGGCAGCGTCGAGCAGCGTGTCGAGGTCGTGGACGCGTGGCCGAGGCATGAACGCACAGTAACAGAGCGTCTGCTCTGTTACTAGTGTGCGGTCAGATCACCGAATTCGCGCGAAGGTCTTCAATCTCCTCCGGACGCAGGCCGAAGTCGGCGAGTACGTCGTCGGCGTCGCCGCCGAGGGTCATGGGTGGTGCATTCCTGACGGGAAGAGTTTTGCCGTCCACCCAGAACGGCCCGCGGACAACAGGAATCGAGGTCCCGTCGGCGCTGTGTGTCTGCTCGACCATCTGCAATGCCTCGACCTGCGGGTCGGAGAACACCTGATCCATCGAATGGATCGGGCCGCAGGGAATTCCGGCACCGCGGATCTCGGTGATCCACTGCGCCGCGCCCTTGGTGGTCAGTAGGTCCTCGAGTTCTTTGGTCAGTTGGTCTCGGTGCGCCAAACGTTCTTTACCCGTGGCATATTCGGCACGAAAGGCGAGGTCGGGGTCTCCGAGTACCGAGCACAGAGCGATCCAGTGCTTGTCCGAGCCGGTGGCGATGTTGATCGGGAAGTCCGCGGTGTCGAAAGCGCCGTACGGCGTGATCGTCGGGTGCGTATTGCCGTTCGGCGTCGCAACGCGTCCGGTGCTCAGGTAGTCCTGGGCCTGGAAGGTCATGATCGAGATCGCGGATTCCAGCAGCGAGGTCTGCACGCGGTGTCCTCGACCGTCGCGACCGCGAGAGGCCAGCGCCGCCGTGATCCCCAACGCTGCATAGATGCCCGAGACGGTGTCGATGATGGGGATACCGACCCTCATCGGAGTCTGATCCCCGGCGCCGGTCACCGACATCAGCCCGGACATCCCCTGGGCCACCTGGTCGAGTCCGGGCGCGAACTGGTCCGGGCCCACCGGGCCGAAACCACTGATGCTCATCACGACGAGCCCCGGATTCTCCTGCTCGAGGGAATCAGGATCGAGCCCCATGTCGGCCAGCACTCCCGGACGGAAGTTCTCGACCAGCACGTCTGCGTCGAGTGCCAGGCTGCGAAGCAGTTTCCGCCCGCGGTCACTGCGCATGTCGATGGCGATCGATCGTTTGCCGCGGTTCACGGAAGCGAAGTAGAGGCTTCGATCGCCGTCGAACGGCGGCCACTGACGCGAACTGTCGCCGGAGCCACGGGTTTCGACCTTGACCACGTCGGCGCCGAAGTCGGAGAGTAGTGACGTGCACAGAGGCCCCGCGAGAGCGCGGGTGAGGTCGAGAACTTTGATACCGCTGAGCAATTGGTCCATGGGAGAAACCTCGGTTCTGTGGTGTGCAACGTCGCCCACTCGATCCGGTCGCACCATCTGCGTGAATTACCGCTGCAGTGATCGTCGGAGAGGGGAAGAATGAAGGTCAGGCCTGCTTTCGGCTGGGCTCGGTGACAACACTGGTCGAGAGCGCAAGGTGATGCGACGGCGACATTGCACAACTGCAGGGCTCGGATTTAGGCGCATTGTGTGACAGGCAGGATTGCGGTGGGCCGATACCGTGAACTCTCTACGGACGGCGATGCAAGCGGGAGGCGAGACGATGCGCGACATTTCCACTCAGCTGGCGCAGTGGCACGCCCGTGGCGAGGATTTTGCACTGGCGACGGTTGTCCGTACCTGGCGATCCTCACCACGCATGCCGGGTGCTTCGATGGCCGTCTCACGCTCCGGTGAGGTGGTCGGCAGCGTCTCGGGCGGGTGCATCGAGAGTGCGTTGTACGAGATCGCCCAGGAGGTTCTCGTTGACGGCACCAGCCGCGTCGAGGTCTTCAGCGTCTCCGATGACGACGCCATCGGAGTAGGTCTGACCTGCGGCGGAACCATCGAAGTGTTTGTCCAGGCGGTCGGAGCCGATTTCACCGAGTTCGGTCAGGTCTGTGAGCGAATCGAGCTTGATACGCCTGTCGTCGTGGTCACCGAAGTGCGTCCGGGAGCACCTGCACGGCACCTCGTCGTCGAGCACGGCCGACGCAGCGGGGATCTGGATGCCACGGAGGACGAGGTCGCCATCCTGCTGCGCACGATGGCGACCGGTGAGTCCGTAGCATTTGTCGCACCCGCGGGAACTCTCATCGATTCGCAGCACGACCTGCTGGTCGAGATCTTCGCGCCACTACCGCGGATGTACGTCTTCGGAGCCATCGACTTCGCTGCCTCGATGTGTACGTTGGGCGCCTTTGCGGGTTACCGCGTGACCGTCGTGGACGCACGGCCGGTCTTCGCGACACGGGCGCGTTTCCCCGACGCCCATGATCTGGTCGTCATGTGGCCACACAAGTTCCTCGAAACCGCACCGATCGACAACAAAACCGTCCTGGCCGTGCTCACCCACGACGAGAAGTTCGACATCCCGTTGCTCGAGATCGCGCTGCGTTCGCCGGCTGCGTACGTGGGTGCGATGGGAAGCCGTGCGACGCACGAGCGTCGCGTGGCGCTGTTGAAGGAGCGAGGCGTCACCGACGCCGAGTTGGGGCGTCTGCACTCACCGATCGGGTTGGATCTCGGTGCCAGGACGCCGGAGGAAACTGCAGTGTCGATCCTCGCCGAAATGACCAAGACCCTGCGCAATGCGTCCGGTTTGGAACTGCGGGATCTGCAGGGGCCGATCCACCCGCCACCTCAGGAGAATCCGACCGCCCTGCATCGAACGGCCTGAGTCGACTGCTCTGAATTCGGACATCTTGTGTTCGGTGGGGATAGGATCGTTTCTTTCGTGAACCATCTTCCGTGATCCGAATGAAATCGAGGTGCCTGCCAAGTGGCAAACCCGGCCGTACCGGCATCCGAGGTGAATGCTGTTCTCTCCGAACTGCTTCGAACCCCGCTCCTTCCTGGTGTTCGAAAGGTTGCCGGCGGCTGCGAGGACCCGACGGTTGCCCGGGTGGGATTCATGGCGGTTCCGGACATCGGGCCGTGGCTACGACGCGGGCAGTTGCTGATCACCACCCCGGAAACCCTCGCCCGGGTCACCGAACCCTTCAAAGCATTTGTCGGACGGTTGTCGACGCGCGGAGTTGCGGCCCTCGCCGTCCAGTTCAGCGCCGACGGGGACACTCTCGCACCGGAACTGGTCGACGCAGCCGACAGCGCCGACTTTCCGCTTCTGGTCTTTCACGGCGCATGCGATCACCCCGCGGCGAGAGGCCGTGAGCAGACGGAGTCGGCGCAGATCGACGCCATGTTCGGGGCTGAGCGGTTGCGGCGGCTACTGGTCGACGTCGTGATGGGCGGCGGCGGACTCCCGCAGTTGACCGAAGTCATCGCACGGGAGATGAAGGGTGCGGCTCTGGTCACCACCTCGGACGGACGCGAGATCTGCCGCGCCGGGGACGCCGCGGAGCGCAAGCATCTGTCAGCCTGCCCGGCTGTCGATTCCACCGGTCGTCTGCGGACCGACACCGTCGAGGGCGGGTTGGGTCTGCACGAGTTCGACGGTCAATTCATCGCGGTGTCCGCGATTTCCGCCAATCACATCGACCACGGGCGTCTCGCGTTGTTCACCGGTGAGCGCGTGATGACGAGTTACGACCAGTACCTGGTCGAGCGTGCCGCTTCGGTGTGCGCCTTGGTCATCACCCGCGAACAGGCCGTGGCGTCGGTGGAGGAACGCCATCGCGCCAACTTCGTTCACGATCTGCTCCTCGGCCGGGCCGGGGACCACGATCACGTTGTCTCCCACGCCAAGACGTTCGGGTGGGACTTCGATCGCCCGCTGGTGATCGTTTCGATCGAGCCGGATCCGGTGGACGAACCGACCTCCGCGGCGCCCGCTCGGCTGCCCGTCGTCGATCGTCAGGCGATGGCGTTCTCCGGCGCGATCGCTCACCGTGATCCCGGTGCGGCGGTGACCGCGCTGACGGGTGAGACGGTGATCGTGATGGGCGTCGGCACCGACACGATGGCATTGGTGCGGGACCTCGTCACGGTCGTTCGTGGTGAAGGTGGCGGCGGGAGAAGGCCGTTCAGTGTCGGGGTGTCCCGGCCGACGGCTGCGATCGACGCCGTCCCTGCGCTCTACAGTCAGGCGCGCACCGCACTGACCGTCGGCCGGCGGATTTCCGGTCCGTGGACGGTGACTCAGTTCGACGATCTGGGCGTGTACAGACTGCTCAGTCTGGTCGAGGACGAAAACGAGCTCGAGACGTTCGCCCGCGAGACGCTGCGGGAATTGACGGAGGAAACTGCCGAAGCGCAGGACATGCGCAAGACATTGGAAGTCCTGCTCGCGACCAACATCAACATTGCCGAGACGGCGCGCAAGCTCCACTTCCATTACAACACACTGCGTTACAGGGTCGTTAAGCTGGAGAAAATGCTGGGACCCTTCACGGCGCAACCCGAACTCCGACTCGATCTGTCTCTAGCACTGAAGATAACCGCGATGCGCGGCATCAATCACTAATATTGCCAATCCGGGTCGGTGGGTTCTGGCAGATTGTCATCACGTCGATACCCCCGCGCTGTAATAGCGTTTCACTCCAGTCACGGTGTTTTGTGAGCTGGAGCACACTCAGCGTTCGGACACCTTCCTCTGCACGAAAGGTCCCATCATGCCGATTTGGACGTTGCACGGAGATGGAAAGAACATCAAACCGGGTGAAGTGGTCGCTCCCGGCGAGCGGCTCAGCTGGGGAAGAACCATCGGGCTGGGCAGCCAGCACGTGGTGTCGATGTTCGGCGCGACGTTCGTGTTCCCGATCATCATGGGCCTCAATCCTCAACTTGCCGTGATGATGTCGGGTTTCTGTACCCTCTTCTTCCTGCTGGTGGTCAAGGGACGCATTCCCAGCTACCTCGGAACGTCGGCGGCCTTTGTCGGTGGTATCGCCGCCATTCGTGCCCAAGGTGGAACGTCCGCAGAGGTGACCGGCGCGATCTTGGTGTCCGGACTCGTCCTGGCGGCCATCGGTATCGCGATCCACTTCCTCGGCGGCCGGGTCGTGTTCAAGGTTCTTCCGCCAGTGGTGACCGGCGCGGTGGTGATGCTGATCGGATTCAACTTGGCACCCGTCGTCGCGGGGCTGTACTGGCCGCAGGACCAGTGGGTGGCCCTGATCGTCATGGTGGCCCTGATCGTCATGAGTATCGCGCTACGCGGCTTCATGGCCCGCATCGCCATCTTCCTCGCGCTGATCTTCGGCTACGCCCTCTCCTGGATCCTCGACCGCGTCTCGGGCACGATCACCTCGTACGACGCAGGCACCGGTGAAATCACCGAGCATTTCCGCGTCAACTGGGATTCGGTGCACTCGGCGTCGTGGTTCGGACTGCCCCCGTTCTCGGACGAAGCCAACGGAATCGTCGGCATCCACGCCCCGTCGTTCAGCCTCACGTTCATCATCCTGGTCCTTCCGGGTGTCATCGCGTTGATCGCGGAGAATGCGGGCCACGTCAAGGCCGTGGCCGAGATGACCGGGGACGACCTCGACCCGTACATGGGACGTGCGCTTGCCGGCGACGGTTTTGCCACCGCTATCGCCAGCAGCGTCGGCGGCTCGCCCACCACGACGTACGCCGAGAACATCGGTGTCATGGCAGCGACCCGTGTGTACTCCACCGCCGCCTACGCGGTTGCCGGCATCGTCGCCATGATGCTCGGCTTCTCCCCCAAGTTCGGTGCCGTCATCTCGGCGACGCCCGGCGGCGTTCTCGGCGGAATCACCGTGGTGCTCTACGGCATGATCGGCCTTCTCGGCGCCAAGATCTGGAAGGAGAACGGTGTCGACTTCGGTAATCCGCTCAACCTCATGCCGATCGCGGCCGGCCTCATCATCGGTATCGGCGACACGGCTCTGAAGTTCAGTGACACGTTCTCACTCAGCGGCATCGCGCTCGGCACCATCGTCGTGATCGGGATGTACCACCTGTGCCAGTTCATAGGTTCGAAGAATCCTGAACTGAATGCGAAGAATCCGGAACCGAACAAGCCGGTCTCGAAGGCTCCCGGCGGCGATCGGGAGGAACCTGCCCCACAGCTCACGTGATGTAGAGCTGAATGTGTGCTCACACCGAAGGCCGGACATCCTCCGTGGAGGATGTCCGGCCTTTTCGGTGTTCCGGGTATTGACCGATCAGACGGAGGTACTGGCTTCGACCAGGCCGATCCGGTTGATTCGTTCGGTGCGGGTGATGAGCCGTTCAGTCGCATCGGTAGCGGTGAGCACGCTCAGCTCGTAGTGCAGGACCGCTCCGATACGGGTGCAGAATGCGGCGGATTCGTCCGCGGCATCGGGAAATTCGGGGATGACCCGATCGACGATGCCGCCCGCGAGCAGATCGAAGGACCTAATCCCTTGACTGGCAGCCATGTCCGGCGCGTGCGTGATGTCGTGGAACATGATTGCGCTCGCACCTTCGGGAGGTAAGGGCGACAGCCAACCATGGCGGGCCGCCAGCACTCGATCGGCCGGAATCAGTGCCAGGGCACCGCCGCCGGTGCCCTGCCCGAGCAGGAGGGAAATGGTGGGGACCTCGAGTGAAATCATGTCGGCTATGCACCGAGCGATCTCGCCGGCCAGTCCGCCTTCTTCGGCTTCCTTCGACAGTGCCGCGCCTGCCGTGTCGATGATCGTCACCAACGGCAGGTCGAGTTCTGCGGCCAGCCGCATTCCTCGCCGAGCTTCCCGGAGAGCGCCGGGGCCGAGTGGGGAGTGAGGAGTCTGTCCGCGTCGGTCCTGTCCGAGAAGGACACAGGGCATGTCGCCGAAGCGGACGAGTGCGAGCATGATGCCGGGATCATTCTCGCCTTGGCCGGTTCCGTTGAGCGGGAGCATGTCCGAAGCGGAATTGAGCAGCACTTCACGAATCCCAGGTCGGTCTTCGCGTCGGGATGCGACGACCGATTCCCACGCCGACGTATCGGGTGGGCAGTCGTACGCGCACGGGTCACTTGGCAGTGAGTACCCACGACGCGCCCCGGTGATGATGCGCAATGCGCGTTCGACGATTTCGGCGAGCTGGTCTGGCGGCCTCACTGCATCGATGAGTCCGTGCTCGTGAAGGTTTTCGGCTGTCTGGACACCGGCAGGGAAAGGTGAGTTGTACAAGGCCTCGAACACTCGGGGGCCGAGGAATCCGACGAGGGCTCCCGGTTCCGCGATCGTCACGTGACCGAGTGATCCCCAGGACGCGAATACGCCTCCGGTGGTGGGGTTTCGGAGATAGACGATGTAGGGTAGGTGCGCTTCTTTGTGCTTGATGAGCGCCGCGGTGATCTTGACCATCTGCAAAAACGCCGTCGTCCCCTCCTGCATGCGTGTCCCCCCGGACGTGGGAAGCGCAAGAAGGGGCAGGTGCTCCTGCGTAGCTCGTCGGATGGCGACGACAAGGCGTTCGCCAGCTGCCACGCCGATCGATCCGCCGAGAAAACCGAACTCGCAGACGATGATTGCCACACGGCGGCCTCGGACGGAGGCGCTGCCCGTCAGGACGGACTCGTCGAGCCCGGTCTTCTCCTGGGCCCGCAGAAGTGCTTCCGCGTAATCGGAGTCGGTCGCGACGGGGATCGGAGGGGTATCCCACGACTCCCAGGTGCCGGCGTCGATCACCAGGTCGAGCAAGTCGCGAGCCGTCAGGCGGTTCATCGGGTGAATCCTTGAAGCCATGACATGACTTCGTCAGTGTCTTCACCGAGTACCGGAGGTGCAGTGTGGCGGGTCTCCGTCACTTCGGTTCCGTCCGGATCGAAGAATCGCAGCGGCGGACCGGGCAGAGTGATGTTGCCGAGCGTGCTGTGGTCGACATCGACGAGCAATCCCTGTGATCGGGTCTGCTCCCATTCGTACACTTCGGAGATCGTCCGAACCCGTCCTGCCGGTACTCCGATGCGGTCGAGTTCGGTCAGAAGCTCGTCACGCGAGTACGGCTTGAAGGTACGTTCGATCAATTCGACTACCTGGAAGTGATTCTCGACGCGTTCGGCGTTTGTTGCCATACCCGGGGCGTCGGGATCGAGGTCGAATCCTTCGCAGAATCTTCTCCACAGGCTCTCGCTGCCGACCGAGATCTGTACTGCGCCATCGCCGGTACGAAAGAGTCCGTACGGTGCGATCGAGGGATGGTGGTTGCCTTGCGCTGTTCCTACCTCGCCGGCGACGGTCCACTTTGTTCCTTGAAACGCATGAACACCGACCACGCTGGCCAAGAGCGACGTTCGAACGACACGGCCTCTCCCCGTCTGTTCGCGTTCCTTCAAAGCTGCGACGACACCGAAGGCGCCGTACATTCCGGCGAGAAGATCGGCGATCGGAACTCCGACCCTTTGGACGTCGTCCGGACTCGAGCCGGTCAGCGACATGAGTCCGGCTTCCCCCTGGGCGATCTGGTCGTAGCCGGCGCGACCGCCTTCCGGACCGTCGTGGCCGAAACCGCTGATGGACAGGACGATCAGTCGAGGATTCAGTTCGGCTAGCCGCTCGGTGGAGAATCCGAGTCGATCGAGCACTCCGGTGCGGAAGTTCTCCATGAGAACGTCGGCGCGGCAGACGAGATCTTCGAGGGTCGCGCGCCCACTGTCGGATTTCAGATCGAGCGTGATCGATTTCTTGTTCCGGTTCGTGGACAGGAAATACGTCGATTCCCGTTGCGTGTTCGGCGGTTCCAACGGTGGTTCCACAAAAGGCGGCCCCCACCCACGGGTATCGTCGCCACCGTGAGGTGATTCGACCTTGATCACGTCGGCACCCAGATCGCCGAGCATCATTGCCGCGTGAGGACCCGCGAGTGCGCGCGTGAGGTCGACGACAATCACGTCGTGTAACGGACCACTACGAGCACTTGTGTTGTGAGGCTTCGAAGTCGAGTTCATGTCGCACCGCCGTGTTCTGGTGTAATTGGCTGAGCCAGTTGGTGGTTGAGGCCTCCGTAGTTCGGTCGACTCCGGTCCGCTGGACCGAGAAACCGGCCAGGGCCACTGAAGGAGGTATGTGCGGCCCGTCTTTCGAACGGTAAGCGCGCACCGGTCAACGGCACATGGGTAACCTTGCCGACGACGGGTGTCAGTGGTGGGTAAGAAGTGACGAACGCTCACCGCACGGCTGGATTGCGGTTGTATCGAACCGTAATTGGGGCGTTCTGTCAGCTCATCTCGTGCATCTTCATGACCTGCAGGGCGAGTGAGACGTTCAATCGAAGGACGGGGTCGTCGGTGAACGATCCGACGACGCTCTCCAGCTTTCCGATTCTGTATCGCAAAGTGTTGTAGTGCATATGCAGTGCGCGGGACGCCTCGGCGACATTGCAATTGCAGTCGAGCAGCGTCTGGAGTGTGAGACGCAAGTCTGCGGCTTCGGCGTTGTCCGCCGACAGCGACTTCAGAACGTCATCGGTGAAGGAACGTAGTTCGCTCTTGTCCGTCTGGAGCGAGAGGAGTCTGTGTACGCCGAGTTCGTCGAAGTGCGCTATCTGGCCCGGCCCGTTGATACGTCGGCCGACGACCACGGCCGTACAGGCTTGGTCGTAGGCCGCGGGCAGATCGGCCAAGGAGTAGATCACCCGGCTCACTCCCGTGCTGAAGGATCGGCGGCCGCTGGTGCGGTCTCCGGCAACCTTGCGCACCAACCCTTCGATGTCCCGAACCGCACGGTCGGTGCTGGTCGGGAAAAGTGTGACCACCTCGTGTCGAAACCCGACGGACGGTGCCGTCCGCTCGTGGGTGCGTACCACTTGTTGCCAGCCGTCGCTGAGTCGATCTTGGTCCGTGCGAGTGGAATTCGCGTGCTGGGATTCCGGGTGGTCGACGTCGAGTTCTGCAACCACAACGGCAAGGGGGCGAGTAACGTCCCACCCCAACTGGGTGAAGTGCGCGCTCACTTCCGCCGGCGAGCCGGCTTCGCCTATCAGTGCGTCGCGGAGAAAGTCGCCGCGAAATTTGGATTCCACTGCCGCAACTGCCAACTGCTTGGTGACGGCCAGAGCAGCCACGGTGGCCGCTCGCTCCAACGCTTGTACGACGACTGCGCCGAGTTCGTGGGTACCGGCGTACGCCACCATTCGGCCGTGGTCTGTGCCGCCGGCCACCACTCGGGTGAGCGCCAACTGGCCGGGAAATCCCTTGGGCGCGTTCTGTAAACCGACAGCAACCCGCTCGGTCAGGAATCGACCGGTGCTTTCGAACAACGGAAGCGCGTTCAGCGCGGCTGAATCCCCGGCCTCGGTCAATACCCTTCCGTCCGGCGAACAGATCAGAACGCTGACGTCGAAAAGCGCGGCGAATTCTGCGGCAATCTGAGGTAGATCGCCACCTTCCAAGACGATCGACGTCAACGAGCGGTGAAGTCGATCGGCGATGTCGAGTGCCGCGGACTGCTTTGCCACCAACTTGGTGAAGACCTCCGAGATCACCTCGTCGAATCCTGCGGTGACGGGAAGAACCAATAGCGGCAGGCCCCGCTGCTCTGCCATGTGCAGCATGGCTTCCGGCAGTTCGTCGAGATAGCGGCCCGTTTTCACGGCAAGTGCCGCGACTCCTCGACGTGCAAGACCGTCGACGAGGTCACTGAGATCTGTGTCGTCGAGAAGCTCTCCGGTTCGCCCGTAGCGCAGCGGGAACCCGGTTGTCACCAACAGTTCGTTCGGCTTCACCCAAGCGAGGATGTCCGGTACTTCCATCACGTTCACCGATTGAACGAGGTGGCGCAAGCCCCCGTGCCCGGCAAGGACTTCGGCTCCACGCAGACTGGGCAGCTCGAGGACATCCCGAACCGTCAGTCTGTAGTCGCCACCTTCTGGCAAATGTTGAAGCTCTTCGCTCGAATATTTGGCAGATCTATCCATGTCGCGAGACTACGCTCGATCGCACAGTGAACATTGTCAACAGTTGACGAAAATATCCTCCCGGAATGAGTGGTCTCCGTATGTCTGCCGACTATCTTGGTCCGAATTGGCGATCGCCGGCGTCTCCGAGTCCAGGTACCAGGAACGCATTTTCGTTCAGACCGTCGTCGATGCTCGCGGTGAGGAGCCGGACCGGATGTCCGGAATTCTTCAATGCTTCGATCCCTTCCGGAGCCACGACGACGCAAATTGCAGTCACGTCGGTTGCTCCGCGTGCAATGAGCAGATCGATTGTGCGGATGATGGATCCGCCGGTTGCCAACATCGGATCGAGGACGTAGACGGGGGTGCCCGACAAATCAGCAGGCAGGGACTCCAGATACGGAACCGGCTGGTGTGTCTTCTCGTCTCGCGCCATTCCCACGAAACCGACTCCCGCCTGCGGAATCAGGGCGCTCGCTTGTTCGACCATCCCGAGGCCGGCTCGCAGGACCGGTACCAGGAGCGGTGGATTCGCCAGTCGCACTCCCTGCGTCGGAGCAACTGGCGTCTCGATGTCGAACTGTTCCACTTCTGCGCCGCGCGTGGCCTCGTAGACCAACATGTGCGTCAGTCTGCGTAGGGCGGACCGAAATGTTGCGTTGTCGCTGCGAGCGTCGCGCATGGTCGTGAGCAGAGATGCCGCCAGCGGATGGTCGACAACAGTGGTGTCCATGGTCGAATCGTAAGTGAGAACCGATGGGGCGGCGCGCAACCGGTGAATCGGAGTCGAAATAACCAATCGCGGTTTTCGTTTGGGCAAGTATTGACGATGCCGAAGGGTTCGAGTCGTCATAGCGTGGTCGGCATGGCAGTTCCGAACCGCTCGGCTGGACTGGGCGCCGGGAGCTGTCAAGGCCCAATTTTGCCTCCACGATTCCCTATACAAGGAGATGCCAATGCCCGAAGCAATCGAGGTCCGTAAGGTTCCGCTACACAGCGTCTCCGACGCCAGTGAGCTCGCCAAGCTGATCGACGACGGTGTCCTCGAGGCCGACCGCGTCATTGCAGTCATCGGCAAAACCGAGGGTAACGGCGGCGTCAACGACTACACGCGCATCATCGCGGACCGAGCGTTTCGAGAGGTTCTCTCCGCCAAGGGCAATCGCAGCCTCGAAGAGGTGGCGCAGGTACCGATCGTCTGGTCAGGTGGTACGGACGGCGTGATCAGCCCGCACGCGACGATCTTCGCGACGGTACCGGCAGACAAGGTCACCAAGACCGACGAGCCGCGACTGACCGTGGGCGTCGCCATGAGTGAGCAATTGCTGCCCGAGGACATCGGCCGTACGGCGATGATCACCAAAGTAGCTGCGGCAGTCAAAGATGCGATGGCCAATGCCGGCATCACCGATCCTGCCGACGTGCACTACGTACAGACCAAGACTCCGTTGCTGACAATCCACACCATCCGTGACGCCAAGAGCCGCGGCAAGACGGTGTGGACCGAACAGACTCATGAGTCGATGGACCTGTCCAACGGCGGTACGGCCCTCGGGATCGCGGTTGCACTCGGCGAAATCGACATGCCGTCCGACGAGGATGTCATGCACAGCCGCGAACTCTTCTCTTCTGTCGCGTCCTGCTCGTCCGGCGTCGAGCTGGACCGGGCTCAGATCGTCGTCGTCGGTAATGCACGTGGCGTCGGCGGACGCTACCGGATCGGCCACAGCGTGATGAATGATCCGCTCGATCAGGACGGCATCTGGGCGGCGATCCGTGACGCCGGCCTCGAGCTTCCGGAGCGGCCGCACTCGAGCGACCTCGACGGTCAACTCGTCAACGTGTTCTTGAAGTGCGAGGCCAGCCAGGACGGAACGGTCCGCGGCCGTCGTAATGCGATGCTCGACGATTCCGACGTGCACTGGCACCGCCAGATCAAGTCGTGTGTCGGTGGAGTCACTGCCGCTGTCACCGGTGATCCGGCTGTGTTCGTTTCGGTCTCGGCAGCGCATCAGGGCCCCGAGGGTGGCGGCCCTGTCGCCGCGATCGTCGACCTCGGTCAGTAACAGGCAAGAACCTCGCTGGAAACCTCGACAGTCGCGCCGCCACCGGCAATTCGTCACTCGAATCGGTTGCCGGTGGCGGTGAGTCCGTCCGGTGTATTTCCTGGCGCACCCCACTTCACTGCTTGAAAGGATTCACGATGGTTCATGCTGCTGACCCTGTCGACGAGAGCGTTTCCGGTGCGCCCGAGAATCGCGAGCTCGTCATGGCCGATGCGGTCACGCTCAGTGGTCTGATACGTAGGCGTGAAGTGTCGTGTGTCGAGGTGATGGACAGCTTCCTCGACCAGATCGAAGCACATAACCCGGCGGTGAACGCGATAGTTGCCTTGCGGGATCGGGAAGCATTGACGGCGGAGGCGCGCGAGCGTGATTCGCAGTTGGCGAGTGGGCAGTATCTCGGTTGGATGCACGGGTTTCCGCATGCAGTGAAGGATCTTTCGGCAGCCAAGGGTCTGCCGTTCACCTCCGGGTCGCCGATGTTCGCGGACCGAATCGCCGAAGAGGACGACCTGTTCGTCAAGCGGATCAAGTCTGCCGGTGCCATTGTGATCGGCAAGACAAACACCCCGGAGTTCGGGCTCGGATCCCAGACGTACAACCCGGTGTGGGGTACGACGGTGTCGCCGTACGACAATTCGCGCACTGCCGGCGGTAGCAGCGGAGGCGCCGCAGCGTCGTTGGCGCTTCGCATGCTGCCGGTGGCTGACGGAAGCGATTACATGGGTTCGCTCCGAAACCCGTCGGCGTTCAACAACGTCGTGGGGTTTCGACCATCGTGGGGTCGGATACCGGAGACGGGATTCATCGCGCAGGGCGCGGTTGTAGGCCCGATGGGCCGAACCGTCACCGATGTGGCTCACCTGCTCTCCACGATGGCAGGGCCCGATGCTTATGCACCGCTGGGGATTCGTGAGGATCCCGCTGTGTTCACCGAAAGCCTCGCACGTGATCTGAAAGGCTCTCGGATTGCATGGGTCGGTGACTGGAACGGTTACCTGGCAACCGAACCTGGGGTTCTCGAGTTGTGTGAATCCTCGTTCGAGGTCTTCGAACAGCTGGGATGTCACGTCGAGGCGGCGCTTCCCGACTTCAAACCCGAGGACATCTGGCAACTGTTCTTGCGATGGCGTTGGTGGGCGCAGCTCGGCTTGATCGATCAGTACAACGACCCGAGTATGCGTGAGTTGATGAAGCCCGAAATGTTGTGGGAACTCGAGCATGCCGTCACCCTCTCGGCGCTCGACGTGACCAAGGCTGCGGAGGCCCGAAACGGCTGGCTGTCGGCCGTTACCAAGATGTTCGAAACGTACGACTACATTCTTGCGCCGAGTGCTCAGGTGTTTCCTTTCGACAAGAACACTCACTGGCCCGAGACCGTCGACGGGCGGTCGATGGACACGTATCACCGGTGGATGGAGACGGTTGTTCCCTGGACGATGGCCGGAGTTCCGGTTGCGGGGATGCCGGTCGGCTTCGACGATCGTTCGCTCCCCATGGGTATCCAGATCATCGGTCGGCACGGCGCCGACGTGGACGTACTCCAACTCGCCTACGCATTCGAGCAGGCAACCAAGTGGGTCGAGCGGGTACTTCCGCCCGCACTCCGCGTGAACTGACTCATCTATTTCGAACGTATCCAGTTGGGAGAGAACGACGATGGCTTCGGCATTGTGGCACGGGTTCGCGGACATGGGTGCTGTGGAGAAGAACGGCGCGTTTGTCGTCTCTCGCGGTGAGGGCGCGTACATCTGGGACCGTGAGGGCACGCGGTATCTGGATGCGACGGCGGGCTTGTGGTTCACCAATGTCGGGCACGGGCGCACCGAGATCGCGGATGCGGTGGCGGCTCAGTTGTCGAAGATTGCTCATTTCTCCAACTTCGGTGATTTTGTTCCCGAGACCACGCAGGTGTTGGCCGAGCGTCTGGCGGCCATCGCGCCGGTTTCCGGGAGCAAGATCTTCTTCACCTCGGGTGGTTCGGATTCGGTGGACACCGCGGCGAAGCTGGCTCGCCGGTACTGGCACGAGGTGGGGCAGCCGGAGAAGACGATCATCGTCGGACGCCAGAAGGCGTATCACGGGATGCATGTTGCGGGAACGGCTTTGGCTGGTATTCCGGTGAACCGTGAGGGTTACGGCGAGCTGATGGCGGATGCGGCGACGGTTGGTTGGGATGATGCGAAGAGTCTGCTCGAGTTGATCGAGCGGGTCGGTGCGAACAAGATCGCGGCGTTTTTCGCGGAGCCGATCATCGGTGCGGGTGGGGTGTATCTTCCGCCGGAGGGGTATCTGGCCGAGGTGCGTGACATCTGCCGTGAGCACGACATCCTGTTTGTGGTCGACGAGGTCGTGACGGGTTTCGGTCGGATCGGTGGTGAGTGGTTCGCGTCCACTCGTTTCGATTTGCAGCCTGACATGATGACCACGGCAAAGGGTTTGACGTCGGGTTATGTTCCGATGGGTGCGGTGTTCATTGCGCCGCGGGTGGCGGAGCCGTTCTATGCCGGTTCGTGGTGGCGCCATGGCTACACCTACGGCGGGCATGCCGGTGCTGCGGCGGCGGCGATGGCGAACCTCGACATTGTCGAGCGTGAGAATTTGCTCGTGGAGTCGAAGCGTTTGGAGGCGTCGTTGCATACGCATTTGCAGCCGCTGGCGGAGCATCCGCGGGTGGCGGAGGTTCGTAGTGGGCTCGGTGCGGTCGCGGCTGTGCAGTTGGCTGATCCGGCGGAGGCGTTGCCGTTTGTGAAGACGTTGCGTGAGCACGGTATTTCGGGTCGTGCTGCGGGTCAGGGTGCGATGCAGATTTCGCCGACGTTTGTCATGACCGATGATCAGGTCGCGGAGATGGCCGCGGGGATCCTCGCAGCCCTCGGCTAGGTACCTCGTTTTCCGTTGACAGACATCGTGTTACGGAATCATTAAGCCGACGAAAATGTTGGGGCCTGTCGTATCACGGTCCCAATTTCCGTCGGAACTGTCTCCAGCACTGACGATGACCCCTGCCCGCATCATCTGTCACCATTGTTGCCAATCTCGGTGAGCGGGTTCTGTCAGATTGTCATCACGTCCAAATCTTGGTGCTGTATTAGCGTTTCACTCCAGACACGGTGTTTGTGAGCTGGGGCACAAAGCATTTCGAACACCTTCCTTCTTCGCGAGAGGTCTCGTCATGCCTATCTGGACGTTGCACGGAGATGGAAAGAATATCGGGCCCGGTGAGGTGGTTGCTCCCGGCGAGCGACTCAGTTGGGCGAGAACCATCGGATTGGGTGGTCAACATGTCGTGTCGATGTTCGGCGCGACGTTCGTGTTCCCGATCATCATGGGCCTCAATCCTCAACTTGCCGTGATGATGTCGGGTTTTTGTACCCTCTTCTTCCTCCTGGTGGTCAAGGGGCACGTCCCCAGTTACCTCGGTACGTCCGCGGCCTTTGTCGGCGGCGTCGCCGCTATTCGTGCCCAGGGCGGAACGACGGCGGAAGTGACCGGTGCGATTCTGGTGTCGGGGTTGGTTCTGGGGTTCGTCGGTATCGCCATCCACTTTCTCGGCGGTGGCGTCATCGGTAAAGCGCTACCGCCGGTGGTCACCGGCGCAGTGGTGATGTTGATCGGGTTCAACCTGGCGCCGGTTGTCGCGGGGCTGTACTGGCCGCAGGACCAATGGGTGGCACTGATCGTGATGGTGGCACTGATCGTGATGAGCGTTGCGCTACGCGGTTTCCTGGGACGTATCGCCATTCTCGTCGCGCTGGTTTTCGGTTACATCTTCTCGTGGGTCCTGGACCGGGTCTCCGGTCCGATCACGTCCGCCAGTGGTAGTGGCGCACCCACCGAGCACTTTCGTGTCAACTGGGATTCGGTGCACTCGGCGTCCTGGTTCGGCCTGCCGCCGTTCTCGGACGAAGCCAACGGAATCGTCGGTATTCACGCTCCCTCGTTCAGCCTCACGTTCATCGTCCTGGTCCTTCCCGGTGTCATCGCACTGGTCGCGGAAAACGCCGGCCACGTCAAGGCAGTCGCAGAGATCACGGGCGACGATCTCGACCCGTACATCGGACGCGCAATTGCCGGTGACGGTTTTGCCACCGCCATCGCCAGCGCGGTAGGCGGCTCCCCCACGACGACACACGCCGAGAACATCGGTGTCATGGCAGCCACTCGGGTGTACTCGACCGCCGCGTACGTGATTGCCGGTTTCATCGCGATCCTGCTCGGCTTCTCGCCCAAGTTCGGAGCCGTCATGGCAGCGACGCCCGGCGGCGTTCTCGGCGGAATTCTTGTGGTTCTGTTCGGCATGATCGGTCTGCTCGGCGCCAAGATCTGGAAAGAGAACGGTGTCGACTTCGGGAATCCGCTGAATCTGATGCCGATCGCGGCCGGCCTGATCATCGGTATCGGTGACACGGCTCTGAAGTTCAGTGACACGTTCTCGCTCGGAGGTATCGCGCTCGGCACCATCGTCGTGATCGTGATGTACCACCTCTGCCAGTTCGTCGGGTCCTGGAACCCCGAGCTGAACAGGCCTAAGTCCGGACGGCAACCGAGCGCAACGCCGGGGGCGAATGCGTCGGATGACGAAAGGGAAGTGCCCGTGGCGCAGCTCACGTGATGCCAAGTTGAATGTATGCCAGGTATGACCCGTGACCGTTGTCACATCTGCACAAAACGTGAAGTGACTCATAGAGGCAGGATTGAGTAATGAAACCGTCGCCGCTGACTTATCACCGACCGTCCTCGGTCGAGGACGCGTGCCGAATCCTCTCCGAGGTATCTCACGAGGGGAAGGTGCTCGCCGGTGGGCAATCGCTTGTGCCGCTGCTGTCCATGCGCCTCGCCGCCCCCGCCCACATCGTCGACATCGGATCGATTCCTGACCTCGCTTCTGTGGCCTCGTCCGAAGACGAAGGAGTGCGGTTCCAGGCCCTGGCCACGCACTCGGTGCTGGCGGCCGACGAAGGTGCTCGCCGAGTTCAGCCTCTGCTGAACCGCGCTCTGCAGTTGGTGGCGCACCCCACGATCCGTAACCGCGGGACGAGCGTCGGCTCCATCGTCCATGCCGACCCGTCGGCGGAGATGCCGGCAGTCCTGACACTGCTCGGGGGCAGCGTGACCGTCCAGTCGGTGCGTGGCACCCGCGAGATCGCGTCGCCGGATCTCTTTGTCGGTCCCCTCGAATCGAGCCTGGAATCTGACGAGATCGCGGTGTCGGTGTCGGTGCCCGCCGCCGAGCCCGGTGTGGGAACCGCTATCGACGAGATCGCCCGTCGCCACGGTGACTACGCACTGGTCGGTGTCGTCGCGCGTATTCGCGTGGTCGACGGTCTGGTGGCCGAAGCACACATGACGTACGTGTCCGCCGGAGAGCTGGGGCAGGTCGTGGACTATACGGACGTGCTGGCGGGGGCATCTGCGACGGATCAGCGAGATCCGCGCTGGCGCACCCTCGGGGAATGCGCCCGCGCGCAGATAGATACCGAGGCAGACATTCACGGGACGGCGGCGTACCGCTCGCAACTGGTGTCCGCGCTCACCGCGCGGGTCGGGTTTGCAGCGGCAACAGATGCTCTCAGTGAGAACGCAGTACTGGCAGGAAAGTGGTGACCATGTCCAAAAACGATCGCTCCATCGATGATCAACTCGCCGAGTTGGCAGCAGATACCGGTGAACACCATGTGGCCGTGACGTTCACGCTCAACGAGGTGACGAGCACTGTCGTTCTCCCCTCCCGCACTCTGGCCTCGGACGCCATTCGTCACCACCTCCGTAAGACGGGAACGCACGTCGGTTGTGAACACGGTGTGTGTGGTGCGTGCACTGTGCTGCTCGACGGAAAGCCGGTGCGATCCTGCCTCGTCCTCGCCGCCAGCCTCGAAGGTCGATCGATCACCACCGTCGAAGGACTCGTCGAGCCGGACGGCACCTTGCATCCGGTTCAGCAGGCGTTCAAGGATTGTCACGGTTTGCAGTGCGGATTCTGCACACCGGGTTTCGTGACGACCATCGCGGCATTTCTCGAGGAGAACCCCAATCCCACGCGTGAGGAAGCAACCGACGCGATAGCGGGAAACCTCTGCCGTTGTACGGGATACCAGAACATCAGGGCGTCGGTTCTACGCGCCGCCGAGATCAAGCGTGAACGAGCCGGGCAGTTCCCGCTCGGAATCGACGACGCATCCACTCGGGAGGCGTTGGATCGCAAGGTGCGGGGAACAACGAATCCCGTCGGAGGACGGGCGGGTAAGGCATGAGTACTCCGGTCAAACCAGCAAAGCGCAACGGGGCCAAGCACCCCGCTTCCGATCATTCGACGGCCGATCATTCGGTTGCCGACGACGGCAAGTTTTTCGGCAAACCGATTCCGCGCGAGGAAGATACGCGTCTGCTCAGCGGTCAGGGGCGGTATCTCGACGATCTGGGTCACAACGCGCTGATCGCGGCATTCGTCAGGTCTCCGCATGCACATGCGCGAATCATCGACATCGACATCGATCAGGCACTGGAAGTGCCTGGCGTACATGCCATCTACACCTACGAAGATCTCCTGGCCGACACCCCGGAGATGGCGGAGAACCTGCCACTGCTCATTCCGCATCCGGGAATCATCGCTCCGCGTAACGGGTACCCCCTTGCAAAGGACGAGGTGAACCACGTCGGAGAAGCCATCGCCATGGTGGTCGCCGACAATCGGTACATCGCCGAGGATGCGTGCGCGAAGATCGACGTCACGTACGAGACGCTGAAGCCGGTAGTGGGAATCGACGTCGCTCGCACTGCCGACAATGCCGTTCACACTGACGTTCCGGACAACATCGCAGCTCATCTGCAGCACGGGTTCGGTGATCCGGATGCCGAACTTGCGGCCGCGCCGCACCGACTGACGCTGGATCTCGAAATCGAGCGTTCGGCATCCATGCCGATGGAGGGCAAGGGTGTCTACGCACGCTGGGACGGCGACGAGAACACCCTCACGTTCTGGACCTCCACTCAGACGTCCACCTCCGCCCGCGCCGCCATTGCCGCGCGATTGGGTATGGCGCTGAACAAGGTTCACTGCATCGCTCCCGACGTAGGCGGTGGATTCGGTGTCAAGATCGTCCATCCGTGGCCCGAAGAAGTGATGATCACGTGGGCCGCTCGACGCCTCGGCCAGGCCGGCATCTCCTGTGAGGTGAAGTGGGTCGAGGATCGCCGTGAGCACTTCATCTCGAGCGCACACGAGCGTGGACAGATCCAGAAGATCGACATCGGATTCGACGACGAGGGCCGTCTGTTGGCTTTCGACTTCACGTTCTGGCACGACAACGGCGCGTACCTGCCGTACGGGATCATCGTCATGATCAACACCGCGACGCAGGTTCTCGGGCCGTACAAGCCGAAGTCGTTCCGGGTCAACGCCTATTCGCTGTACACCAACACAGTCATCGTGACCCCGTACCGAGGCGCCGGACGCCCGCAGGCCGTGTTCGCGATGGAGCGATCAATGGACGCCATCGCCAAGTACCTGAACAAGGACAAGATCGCGGTCCGCGAGGCGAACTTCATTCGCCCCGAGGACATGCCGTACGACTTCGGTCTGATGTTCCAGGACGGACGCCCGTTGATCTACGACACCGGTGACTACCAGGCCGGTATCGACAAGCTCAAGAAGCTCATCGACTGGGACGGATTTCCCGAGTACCAGAGGAAGGCTCGCGCCGAAGGTCGGTCGGTCGGCATCGGTATCGGTGCGTACGTCGAGGGAACCGGACCCGGACCCTACGAAGGCGCGCACGTAGTGGTCGAGACGTCCGGAAAGGTCAAGGCGGCAACGGGCTTGACGACGCAGGGCCAGGGGCACCAGACAGCGTTCGCCCAGATCGTTGCAGACGATCTCGGAGTCAAGGTCTCGGACGTCGAGATCGTCACCGGTGACACCCGCCGGTTCGGTTATGCCGTCGGCACTTTCGCCTCACGTGGCGCGGTCATGTCGGGCTCGGCTTTCCACGTCGCGGCGCAGATGGTCGCGGAGAAAGCGAAGAAGATCGCGTCCGGAATCTTGAATCTGCCGGAAGGCGAACTGGAACTCCAGGGTGGTCACGTGTGCAAACTCGGCACCGAACCCGGAGTGGAAGGTACTTCTGTGCCGCTGAGTGTTGTTGCCGTTCTGTCGAACCCGCTACGATATGCGTTCGACCGTGAGTCGAAACTGGCTACCGGTTTTGCCACGACCGACACGGACATGTCGAAGCCGCCGATTCCCGAGGGTGAGCAGCCCGGTCTGGAAGCCACCGGCTACTACTCGCCGCCCGGTTCGACTTTCGCTTCGGGAGTGCACGCGGCGATCGTCGAAACCGATCCCGTCACAGCCGAGATCACGGTCCGTCGTTACGTCGTCATCCACGACTGCGGAAACGTGATCAACCCCCGCATCGTCGAAGGCCAGGTCATGGGCGCAGTCGCGCAGGGTATCGGCGGCGCACTCTACGAGCGGATCGTCTACGACGAGCACGGCCAGATGCTCAACGCGTCGTACATGGACTTCCTGATGCCGTTTGTCACCGAGATGCCGGATTCGCTCGAGATGGATCACACCGTCACGCCGTCGGGACTCAACCCACTCGGAATGAAGGGCGCCGGTGAAGCCGGTGTGATCCCGACCAGCGCCGTCATCGCGGCCGCCATCGAGGACGCCGAAGGAATCTCGATCACGTCCATGCCCATTTCACCGTCCGAACTGTTCGAACTTCGACTCGCACATGCGGGTTCGTCATCAGAGGAGAATGCATGAGAATCGCCGGCACCGCGCAGCTGACGGCACCTCGAGAAGAGGTCTACGACAAGCTCCAGGACGGTCGTGTACTGGCCGCGACCATTCCCGGTGTGCAGTCGCTCGAGCAGCTCACGGACAATCACTACAAACTCTCGATCATGGCAGGAGTCGCGTCCATCAAGGGCGTCTACGACGGTGAAGTTGTTCTTTCGCAACAAAATCGGCCCAATTCGTTTGTCATGACGGCTTCGGGCGCTGGTGCTCCAGGCACGGTGAAGGCGGACGTCACGGTCACGTTGACGGAGAACGAGGGTGGCACGCTGCTTTCGTACGACGCCGACGCGGTAGTCGGCGGGATGGTCGGCGGCGTCGGACAGCGGATGATCACCGGTGTCGCCAAGAAGATGGCCGGGGTGTTCTTCAAGAGCATCGACGGCGTCATTGCCAACGGCATCCCCGAGAAGGTCACTGCCGCCGTGGCGGCGGCCGTACCGGCAGTTGCGGTCGAGGGGGCGCCGGTAGTTTCCGGCGCCGCCACGGCACCAGCGGTTCTTCCGGCCGGTGTGCCGGCAGCGGGCGGCGCCGACGCTCGCACGGTGATGGTCAGCGCCGTCGTCGGTGCGGCCATTGCTTTGTCAGGTGTTGCTATAGGCGGATTCCTGGCCCGTTCTGGGTGTCGCGAGTAGTTCACCGGAGTGTCAGCAGCTGTTTCACGATGAGGGAAACGCCCCGAACCGACCAGGTTCGGGGCGTTTTTCACGTCCCCGTAACCCACATGGGCGCCGGCGAAGATCCGCTCGTGATCGTGCGCCGAACCTTGGTCCCCCGATTCGGCGAATTGTGACAAAGAATCCGCTCTTCCGAACCTGTGGAATAGCACTACACGTCAGGTACGAGCCACTTACCGGCTAGGCCGCAACCGTCGATCGGTACCAGACGAGACGAGCCAAAGATCCCAGGAGGAAGCGTGGAACCCAGGAAGATTCGGGTCGGTATCGATACCGGCGGAACGTTCACCGACATCGTTGCAGTGGACGACGAAACCGGCGCCATCGTCACTACCAAGACCCCGTCCACTCCGGCGGACCCCGCCGAGGGCTTTCTCGCCGGTATCGAGAAAGTGCTCGCCAAGCTCGGCGAGAGCGGCGACTCGATCGGTGCGGTCAGCCACGGGACGACGGTCGCGACCAACAAGCTGCTCGAAGGCAAGGTCGAGAATCTCGGCTTCATCACCACCGAGGGGTACGAGCACGTTCTCGAAATCGCTCGTCAGTCGGTGCCGGACGGTTACGGCAACTCGTACTTCTGGGTCAAGCCCGAACGCATCGTTCCTGCCGATCGTGTACGCACCGTCGGTGGACGGCTTTCCTTCGACGGCAGCGAGATTCGCCCGCTCGACGAAGAGAGCGTCCGTAGCGCAGCGCAGTTCTTCAAGGACCGCGGCATCCGCACCATCGGTGTCTGCCTCATGCACTCGTACGCCGATCCGACGCACGAGGAGCGCGTACGCGACATCCTCTTCGAAGTTTTCCCCGACGCGACGGTGAGCATCTCGAGCCAGGTGCTTCGTGAGTACCGCGAGTACGAGCGGTCCATCACCACACTCGTGGACGCCGCGGTCAAGCCGAACATCCGCAACTACGTGAACAACATCGCGAATCGTCTGCGTGAGTTCTCGACCACCGACGGCGAACCTCGCGATATCCCGTTTTACGTCATGAAGTCCAACGGCGGTGTCCTCTCGGCCAAAGAGGTTGTTCACCAGCCTATTACGACAGTACTTTCCGGACCGGCTGCCGGCGCTCTCGGTGCCGCGCTGATCGCCGACGCAGCCGGCGTCGAGCAGGTGTTGACCTGTGACGGCGGCGGAACGTCGACGGACGTCACCGTCGTGGTTCGCGGCGAGCCCGCGCTGACCACCGAAGGGCGAGTGGGCAACTACCCGTCGAAGATCCCGATGATCGATGTCGTGACCGTCGGCGCCGGTGGTGGGTCGATCGCGTGGATGACGCCGGAGCACACCCTCCGAGTCGGTCCTCAGTCGGCCGGCGCCGATCCCGGACCGTTGTGCTACGGCAAGGGCGGCAGCGAACCGACCATCACCGACGCGCACGTCCTGCTCGGTCGCATCCCACCCCACCTGCTCGGTGGTGAGATCCCCCTCGACACCGAACTGGCGCGCAAGGGACTCGAAGAGCTTGCAGCACAGCTGAGTCTGGGGTACGAAGAGTGCGCGGTCGGTGTCCTCGAGGTTTCGGCGTGGAACCAGGCCAACGCCCTGCGCCAGATCACCGTCAAGCGTGGTCTCGACGTTCGCGACTTCACCCTCGTGACCTTCGGCGGCTCCGGCTCACTGCTCGCCTGCCGTCTCGTCGACATCCTGGGTCTGAAAGACGTTCTCGTCCCGCTCAATCCGGGTAACGTCTCCGCGTTCGGTCTGCTGACGGTCGATGTCCGCAACGACTACGTCCAGACGCACGTCAGTCGTCACGACCGGTTGAAGGCAGAAGACCTGCAGAGCCAGTTTGATGCGTTGGCCGGCGAAGCCGAGATCGCGCTCGCCGAAGAAGGATTCGACGAGACGCAGCGCAAGTACTCCCGTACTGCGGATCTGCGCTACCTCGGTCAGGCCTTCGAGGTGCGCGTCCCGGTGGCGGAAGGTACCGTCACGGCGCAGATCATGGACGACGCGGCCGAGGCGTTCCACCAGGCGCACCGCGAACTGTACGGCTACGACTTCCGGGGAGACCCGTCGCAGCACGTGGAATGGGTCAACCTGCGCGTGAGCGGCATCGGTCCGATCAAGCGTCCGACGCTCAAGGAGATCGCCGCCGGAAACGGTGCCGAGACCGCCCGAACCGGTTCGCGCCAATCCTATTTCGACAGCTGGGTCGAGACGGCCACCTACGATCGCACACTGCTCGGTGCGGGTGACGTCATCGAAGGGCCCGCCGTGATCGAGGAGTTCAGCTCGACTGTTCCGATCCATCCCGGATTCTCGGCACGTATCGACACCTTCGGGAACATTCGTATCTCGAAGTCTTCCGACTCGAACGGAGTGAAGTGATGACCGCCATTCTCGATGCTGCTGCTGCCACCGCGGCCAAGCCGTACCGACTCACCGCTACCGACGGCGCGTCACCTGATCCGATTCTGGTCGAGATCGTCGCCGGTTACCTCGCCAGCGTGGAAATGGAAGTCGAGACCTCCATTTCGCGCACCTCGCGTTCACCGATGATCCGTGACGCTCACGACTTCCGCGCAGGTATTCACGACCGGAACCTCCGCAAGCTCACGGGCCGTTCGTATTCCGCTCTGGTTCATCCGATCGCGCGGGACTTCCCGCTCGAGACGATGAAGCCGGGAGACGTGTACTTCCACAACGACGTCTACCTGTCCGAAGGTGGAATCGGCCATCTCCCCGACCTCTGCGTCACCGTGCCGGTCTTCGCACGCGTCACTCCCGATGCCGAACCGAAAGTTGTCGCCTTCGTTCAGGCATTCGGTCACCACGACGACATCGGCGGTTGCTGCCCCGGTTCCATGCCGTCCGGTGCGACCACGGTGTACGAAGAGGGGCTGATGGTTCCGCCGATCAAACTGTGGGACCAGGGCATTCCGAACGAGGCGGCGCTGCGCATCATGACGCGCAACTCCCGCATGCCCGACGCTCTCGCAGCCGATCTCGATGCCGAGTGCTCGGCGTGCCTGATGGGTGCGCGTCGACTCACCGAATTGTTCGAGCGCTACGGCGTCGACACTGTCGAGTCGTGCTTCGACGCGATGATGGACGCGACCACCGAGACGTACCGCCGCGAGATCCTCAGCAAGATCCCGGTCGGTGAGTACACGTGGGAGGACTACGCCGAGCATGACGGCGTCGACGAGCCGATGCTCCACATCCAGCGCATCACGCTCACGAAGACGCGGCCGGAAGACGAGGGTGGCGAGCGACTCATCCTGGACTTCAACGGAACCGGGCCGCAGGCAAAGGGCCCGATCAACCACTGCGGCGACTACGCGGACGGAAACTTCCTCATCAAGTGGCTGGCGCCGATTCTGCGTAACCTCGCGGACACCCCGGAGCGCATGGCCGAACTGGATGTCAACGAAGGCGTCGTACCGCTGATCGAGATGAAGTTCCCCGAGAAGGGAACGCTGATCACTCCGATCTTCCCCGCTCCCACCAACGCTCGCACGTTTGTCATCCTCCGCTTGCTCGGTGTGCTGGCCGGCGTCGTGGCCAAGGCCGTGGACGGCAACATGCCCGCCGATCAGGAAACCATCAGATACACCGGTGTTTACGGTGAGGACTTCGAGGGTCACTCGTACCTCATGCGTGAGGTACTCGGCGGCGGTTCGGGCGGACGCTACTACGCCGACGGTGAGGACACGATTCACGTCGTTCCCGACTCGCGGAACCTGCCGACCGAGTTCACCGAGAGCCGCTTCCCGTTCATCGTCGAGAAGCTCGGTCTGGCCATGGATTCCGGCGGAGCCGGACGCTACCGCGGGGGCCTGGGATACGAGAAGCACATCCGCATGCTCAAGGATGCGCACTTCATGTCCATCGCGGACCGTTCGATCCTCGCCTGCTGGGGAGTCAAGGGCGGCAAGGCCGGCCGGCCGTTCTCCGTAGTCCTGAATCCGGGTGGACCGAACGAGCGTGAGTTCGATGCTCTGACCGATGCCGAGCCGATCAAGGCCGGCGAGGTCGTACGGATTCGTACCACCGGTGGCGGCGGTTGGGGAGATCCACTGGAGCGTCCCACCGAGGAAGTCTTGCGAGATATTCAGTGGCGCAAGGTTTCCGTCGAGGGCGCACGCGTTGACTACGGAGTTGTCGTGATCGAGGGTGACGAGCCGTCTGTCGACGAGGCTGCTACCACGGAGCTACGGGATCAGTTGCGTTCGGAGCGCGGTGAGAACGAACCCTTCTTCGATCGGGGTCCGGGCTACGCACAGCTTTCCGGTGGCGCCACCTCAGCGGTCTACGACTACGTCTAGGACGGAAAACTCTCATGGAGAACGGAATTGCTTGCGGCGCCGACATCGCGGTGATCGGCGCCGCGGGTAAGACCGGTGAGGCAGTTGTCGCCGCACTTCCCCCGAGCGTGACAGTTCGGCGACTGGTGCGAAAGGCCCGTATCGACGGCGACTTCGAGGTCGAACTCGGAACGGGAAACGGACTGCGCAAGGCGCTCGCCGGGTGCCGAGGCGTGTATTTCATCGCCCCCAACGTCCATCCCGACGAGCCGGCACTTCTTCGCAATGCGCTGACGGCAGCGGCTTCGGCGGGAGTGGAGCACTTTGTCTATCACTCCGTCGCGTGGCCGTTCAGCCCGTCCATGCCGCATCACCTGGACAAAGCCAGATGTGAGGACGAACTGCATCGCTCCCCGCTGAAGTGGACTGTGTTGCAGCCGTGCGCGTATGCCGAGAACTTCGAGGCGGTACTCACCGGTCGATCCGAGACCATCGTCCTGCCGTACAGCGCGGACACGAAATTCTCGTTCGTGAGTTTGGCGGACGTGGCGGCTGTTGCCGCGGTCGTACTGAGCGAGGGCCCGGGTGAGCATCACGGAGCGACGTACGAAGTGGGCGGTCCTGAAGCAGTCAGCGTCATGGAGGTGGCACAGATGGTGGAGAAGCAGACGTCACGGACCGTCACGATAGATCAGATCAGTGTGGATCAATGGCGCGAACGGATAGGCAACGACCTCGACGTCAACGCCAGCTCGCGTCTGGCCGCGATGTTCGACTTCTACAACCGCCATGACTTCCTCGCCGGCAGTGCGGCCGTCGAACTGCTGTTGGGTCGCCGACCGACGGGAATCGAGAGCCTGATTCGGTGAAGCTTGCTACGACATGCCTCCTGCCGCCCAGACCACGAGCGGTGGAAGAGCGGCCAGGATCAGGCAGACCGTTCCGTTGAGCCACTTGTGCTCCACCGTTACGGCGGCGAACTCGCGCAGGATCGCGCTCGGCAGGTAGTACCGGGCGGTGCGGGAACCGATGACTTCTGCGTCCAATCCGAGGCTTCGGGCAAACGTCGCGGTTCGGAGGATGTGGAAGTTGCTGGTGACCAGAACCATCCGAGGGTCCGTGGTGTCGGCGCGGAGGAGGTCCCGCGTGTACTCGAGGTTCTCGAGCGTGGTGGTCGAACGGTCCTCGAGCATCACGTTCTCACGCGGGATCCCGTGATCGACGAGGTAGACGCACATTGCCTCCGCCTCGCTGACGGCCTCGTCCGATCCTTTCCCGCCGCTGACGACCAACAGCGGTGAACGTCCTTCGCCGACCTCGGCACGAAAGACGTCCGCTGCCTTGTCCAGACGGCTGGCCAGCAGGGGCGTTACGTCGGCGCCCGAAAGCCCAGCTCCGTGCACCACTATCGCGTCCATCCCGGGCTGGTACTTCTGGCGTCCGTAGACGTAGGAGTAGAGCAGAAAGCTCGTGAACAAGAACCCCAGGTACGACGCGACCAGACTGAATGATCCGAGAACGACTGCGAGCCAGTATCTCTGCGTCAGCAACGCGGATGCGAGCAGCACATAGGGAACGAGCAGTCCGAGGCCGGCGACGAGCGAGAGCAGATTTGCGATGCTGAATCCCTCGCGCCGCAGCATCGTGACCCCGTTGACGATCAGGAACCCTGCGAGCAGGAGCACAAGCAACGGCGAGAGCAGAGCGATCGTCGCGATCACAAACGACGGGACCTCGGTTCCCGGCGCACCCGACTGCAACATCCAGAAACCGGTGAAGATCAGTCCGAGAAGTAGATAGACGCCGTTGCTCAGCCTCCGCCTGTCCTGTCTGAACCGGTAGCCGCAGAATCCGAGCAGCGCGAGGCCGATGAGGAGAAGGATCACGGAGCCAGCCTAAGCGAGGCCGCTCTACCCGACGGTCGTCACCACCTTCGACTGCTGGATCGACGTCAACACTCTCGTGCGGGCCTCGATGAACAGTGGGTCCGCTTTCGTGGTCAGTTGATCTCGAGCACCGGTCAGAGGAACGTCGACGATGTCCTGCATCAATGCCGGAGTTCCGCCGAGGACAACCACTCGATCGGACAGGTACACCGATTCGTCGACGTCGTGGGTGACCAGGAGGACGGTGATGCCAAGATCACGCTGAAGGGTGAGCAGCAGGTCTTCGAGTTCCGCGCGGGTCTGCGCATCGACCGACGCAAAGGGTTCGTCCATGAGAAGTACCTGCGGTCGGTAGGCGAGAGCGCGAGCTATCGCCACTCTCTGCTGCATTCCGCCGGACAACTGCCAAGGGTAGGAACGCACAGCACCTTCCAGACCGACGACGGCGAGTGCCTCGGTTACCCTCTCGTTCTGAACCTTGCGTGCCAGGCCGTTGCCCCGCAGCGGCAGGCGAATGTTCTCACCTACTCGAAGCCACGGCATCAGTGTGCGTCCGTAATCTTGCGACACGAGCGCAAGAGTGGCGGGCGGAGCGTCGATCGTGATCCCGGCGATGCGGACCTCACCCGTAGTCGGCTTCTGTAAACCGGCGATGCAACGAATCAGCGTGCTCTTGCCGATTCCGGAATGTCCGACGATGCAGACGATTTCTCCCGGTGCAACCGAAAGATCGATCCCGCGAAGCACTTCGCGGCCGGTAGATCCGCCGTAGGTCACCCCGAGGCCGTTCAGTTCGACTGCGGGAGTGGATGCCGCAGATTCTGTGGATGACATCAGTTTCCTTTCACTGCGAGTGCGCCGTGGGTCCGAGGCTGCCATTTGAGCAGCCAGCGTTCGATCACGCCGTATCCGAGGTTGAGCACGTATCCGATGATTCCCAGCAGGAGAATTCCGGACCACATGTCTGCGATCGCGAAGGTCTGTTGGGCGACGATCACGAAGTGACCGATTCCTGCAGTGGAGACGTACATTTCGCTGCCGACCATGATGACGACACCGATCGCGAGACTGGTGCGGATGCCGACCGTTATCTGAGGCATCGCTCCGGGGAGGAGTACCTGCGTGACCAGCAGGGGCGTTCGGATCCGATAGCTGCGCGCCACCAATCGAATACTCGGGTCGATGGAGCGTATGCCGTCGAGTGTGTTGAGGAGTATCGGCCAGACCGCGCCGAAAGCGATGGCGGCGACGTTGCCCGAAGAACCTGTGCCGAAGACGATGAACAGGGCCGGCAGTACAGCGAGTGCGGGTATAGCGCGGAAGAACTGGAGGAACGGATCGGCGATGTCTGCAGCCAGTGGGAACAGCGCAAGAAGCAGACCGGCCCCGATGCCGAGCACCAGTGCCACGGTGAGGCCGAAGGCAAGATTGGTCAGGCTCGGCACCACATCGCGTGCAAATCCTGACCCGAACCAGTTGTCCGCAAATGCTTTCCAGATTCGTGACAACGGCGGGAAGTACGGCGACTTACTCGACGCGGATCCGAAGTACCACACGACGACGATCAAGATCGGCAGCCACAACTCCCACGCGAGGAGTCGAATCCCGGACATCATCTTCACGTCGTCATCCTCCTCGGGATGTAATGCCAAGCAAGTAAACGATTCTCGATTGCCATCACAGCGAACGCGAGCAGCATGCCGAGCACTCCGGCGACGACGATGAGTGCAAACATTCGGTCCGGGACGGATTGGCTCAGCAGGATTTCCTTGCCGAGTCCGGGAACGCCGGCGATCAGTTCGGCGCCGATGGTCAGCAGCAAACTCAGTGTTGCCGAGATACGAATTCCCGTGAAGATGTACGGCATCGACGCGGGTGCAACTACGAGAGCGAGTCTGCGCCACAGGGGAAGCCGGAAGGATCGTGCGGTGGCCAGTAGTTCCGGATCGACGTTGCGGACACCGTGGATGGTCTGGAGCAGGATCGGCCACACGCTTACCGCCACGATCAGCGCAACCGCCATACGTTGTGTCGGGCCCATGATCAACAGAAAGAGCGGGATGATCGCGAGCGGAGGCACGGTCCGGCAGAAGTCGATGACGAAGCGCGAAGAGACCGTCAGGAACGGGTGCGCGGCGAGCAGCAGTCCTGCCGGGATTCCGATGACCAGGCACAGAGCCAATCCGACGGCGGTTGTGGTCAAGGTCTGTCCCAACGACGTCCACAGCGAAGAGGTACCGAGTTCGTCCACGAACGCCACTGCCACGTCACTGAACTTCGGCACACCTTTGACGTTCTCGTCGCCCAGCATTCCGAAGACCTGCCAGGCGACTGCCAACGCGAAGAGAGTCAGCAGCCGTCCGAGCAGTACCTGCCTGCGGCGTGTCTTCGGGGTTGTCAAGGCAGGCAACTTAGTTGGCCGGAGTCAGCAAGGAGTCGCTGTCAACCGACTCCGTCAGAACCCCATACTTGACCAGCAGTTCGATCTCCGTGCCGAGAGCGCCCGGTTCCACTACTGCGACGAACTGAGGATTCTTGCTGTTAGCCAGCATTTCGAGCGGAATCTTGGCTTGTGTCGAGAGTGCGGCCTTGACCGCGCCCGGATTCTGATTGGCGTAGTCAACTGATTTGGCAAGCGCTGTACGGAATTTCGCGAGTGAGTCCGGGTTCGCATTGACAAACGATTCCGAAGCGACCAGCGAGGTCCCCGGTACACCGGGTGCGGCCAAGGGGAAGGGGTGGCCGAGGATCTTCAGCCCCGAGTCGGTTGCTTTGCTCAGGAACGGATCGATGAGGAATGCAGCGTCGGCCCCGCCGGTGGAAACCAGGTCGCCGAGGTTGGGCATGGGCGCCTGAATGAACGACACCTTGTCCGCTGCTCCGCCGGATTTCTCCACCGCGGCCGAGATGACTGCTTCGCTGACGGATTTCAAACCGCTGATCGCAACGGTTTTGCCTTCGAGGTCACGGAATCCACTGATGGAACTGTCCTTGGCGACAACGAGGCCGGACTGGTCGACGTCGTCATTCGCGGCAAAATTCGTGAGCCCTCCGACGATGGTGACGGGCATGTTCTGGCTTCGTGCCTGAATCGCGGCAGCGGCAGTCGTGGCTGCCATATCTGCATTTCCGCTGAGCAGCAATGGAATCTGAGCCGAGGAGCTGGCCCCGCCCTCGACGAGCTGAATGTCGAGTCCCTCAGCGGTGAAGAACCCCTGCTCCATGCCGAGCCAAATCGGTGCGAAGTCCGCGATCGGCTGAGGTGCGATTCGAATCGTGGTGGTCTGGGTGCCCCCGTCGTCGGAGGCCGTGGCGTCGCTCGAGCAGCCGGTCAGTGCCAATGCCGCGGTCGCGACCGCTGCTAGGGCAACAACTCTGAACCGTGGTGTCGACCGAAGGGTAAGTCCAACCGTCATGTCCGAAAACCTCTCGCTGGGAAAGATATGACTTCCTTGCCGGTAATCCGGTGGGAAGGTGAAGACGCTCAAAGAATTCCGTACGCCGGAACGATTGTTGTGACTATAGTAATTTCCAAGACGATTGCCAAGGGTTTTCCAAGAACACGAGATTTCGGATCGCCGGGTACATCCACGGCACCGGGAGGGGATCGGATGACGAAGGGTTCTGCGTCCGCCGTCGACAAAGCGCTGGATCTACTCGAGGCCATCGCGCGCTCGACCACGCCGATGAAGCTCAGCGAACTGGCAGAAGAAGTCGGGATGCTCCGCCCGACTGCGCACCGAGTGCTCGGAGAACTCGCGAACCGTGGTTGGGTCTTCCGCTACGACGGTCGCTATCTCCCCGGCCCGGCTGCACTTCAGGTTTCCCACGAAGCGGCAGCGCATTCGTTGGCGGCCTTGTGCGATCCGACCATGCGGGTGCTGTCCGAGAGCACGGACATGATGGTGAATCTGCAGGTTCTCGAGAGCGGCGGGACGCGAATCATCGCGGCGCTGCGTCCCGAGCGGCTCAAGATGATCACTCGGATGCTCGGGGATCTGCTTCCGCCGCACCGGTTCGCGGGTCCGCTCGCGTTGGTGGCGGCACTCGAGGACAACACCCGGGCGCCCTACCTGGCGATGGTGGAGAAGAGTGGCTATCCGCTGGAAGGCCCCACCGGCTTTCTCGCCGACATAGCCGAGACGCAGAAAACCGGATTCGCCGTTGTCCACAAACGATCTCAGGACATCATCGGTTCGGTCTCGCGTGCAGTGTCCTCCCGCAAGGGCTCTCCGCTCTGTGCGTTGACGGTGATCGGTTTCGACACCGACTTCGATGCGAAAACGACGCGAATGGTCGAAGAACACCTGCTGCGGGCCACCGATGAAGTGCAGCAACTCCTCACTGACCACACTTCGGGCAAGCGCCCGTCCGACACAGGAGAAGAAGGATGATTTCACGGACCGAGGGCTTCATCACCGTCGCAGACGGCGAACGGGTCTGGTACGAGACTGCCGGCGAGGGCCCGGATCTGATTCTCACGCACGGTCTCGGCGGCAACGCTGCGGTCTGGTACCAACAAGTACCGTACTTCGCTCAACACTATCGGGTAATCAGCTGGGATCAGCGAGGATTCGGCCGGTCTACCAACGAAAACGGCAACCACGGCCCGGTAGCCGCTGTCTCGGATCTGATCGAAATCATGGACCTGCTGGACGTCGATCGAGCGCACGTGGTCGGCCAGTCGATGGGCGGTTGGGCCGCATTGGGGACCGCGATCGCTGTTCCGGACAGAGTGGAGTCGGTAGTCCTGGCCTGCACGACCGGCGGCATTCCCGTCGGCTTCGGGCCGGACATCGCACCTCCGCTCACCGCAGCGCCGGTCACGGCGCGGCCCCTGGGGGAACACCCCGCTGTGGGCGGACGGTTGCCGAGCTTGGACATGGCGAGGGCATACCTGTACCAAGCTCTCGGCACCTTCGGCCATCGCCCACCAGACACCGAGTTCTTCCGAATTCTGAAGGCCCACAACTATTTGCCGGCCGATCTTGCGGCGGTGGCTGCACCGGTTCTCCTGATCGCGGGTGAGCTGGACGATTTGATGACACCCGAGCGGATTCGCAGCGCCGCCGAGTTCCTGCCTCACGCAGAAGTGGTCGAGCTTGCCGACCGCGGTCACTCCCCCTATTTCGAGGACCCACACGCGTGGAACGAGTTGGTGGCGCACTTCCTGGCCGACGTTCGCGCCCGTCCAGTGCGCTGAAACCGCCCACTCGCCAAACATATTCCACTTCCGAGGAGACCTAATGGATTCATCTCAGACCGTCGAGTTCATCCCACCCGCTTTCGACACACCGTTCTCCACCGGAGTGCGTGTCGGAGATGTTCTGTATCTGTCGGGTCAGATCGGCATGCTCCCAGACGGAACCTTGGCCGACGGCTTCGAAGCGCAAGCCCGCCAGACCATGGAGAACATTGTCGCTTCGCTGATCGCCTACGGATCGGGCGTCGAAGCGATCTTCAAATGCACTGTCATGCTTGACGACATGTCTCGCTGGCAGGAGTTCAACAAGGTCTATCTCGAGTACTTCCCGGCATCGAGACTGCCGGCACGCAGCGCGTTCGGAACAGACGGACTGGCGCTGGGTGCGCACATGGAAGTCGAATGCATGGCGTACACCCCGCGGATCTGATTCGGGGGTGTCAGTCGTCCCAATTCACACGTTCGGCCAGGCGCAGCAATGTGCGTCGGCGCGTAGTGCTGGTTTCGCCGATGTGCGCGATCCGGCCTTGGATGTGAGCCCGGAAATTCTCGATACCGTCCCGATTCTGTTCCTGTGCAGAGGTATTCGCAGCATTGTGAATCAGGGCGCGCAGACGATCGTAATCGTCACGCGGATACGACGGTTGGTCGTTGATCACCAGCCCGGTGAGGTGTTGGCGTCGATGAGGGCGCATCACCTTGGTCTTTCGCGGATGGACGGCAAACCCTTCGTCCCTGGCGATCTGCTCGACCGTCCATAGGAGGGTGCCGACATCTGCCACTTCGATTCCGGAGAAGGCGAGGTCGTCGGCGTATCGGGTGTAGGTGAGCCAGTTCGCTTGTGCGAGAACGCTCAACCGGATGTCGAGTTTGCGCGCGACGAGATTCGCCAGTGCAGGCGAAGTGGGCGCGCCCTGCGGAAGATGCGCGGTTCGTAGCTGCGACGCCTGTGCGTACGGCAGACCGCGCAGGGTATCGGCAGGTGTTGCGACGGTGCACAATCCGGTGAGAGCTCCTGCCACGGCGGGCGGATACCCGAGCGCGGCGAAGATCGCGTGGACTCGCTCACCGGTGATCGACGGGAAGAACTGTGCGAGGTCCACACCGATCACGATTTCCGACTGTGCGTGCGGCGCTGCAAAGGTCAGCGGACTTCGACCACGGACAAACCCGTGGGCCGCGTCGTGTGCGGGCACCTGGTCGAGTATGCGGCGCAATATCTTCCGTTGGATTTCGCGCAACCGGGGTTTCGGTACCTCGAGGAGGCGAGCGCCGGCCTTCTTGCTGATCTGCATCGGCCGGTAGTGGCGTAGCGGTAGGGGTTTCGTTCGCAGCCACTCCCCGCGGTCGGCAAACCATTCGAGTTCGGAGATCGTCAGATCCAGTGAACGCGCCAGATCTGCACTGGTGTTGTAACGGGGGACGTCGAACCGCCACAACGAGGATTCGTTGGTGTCCAGTGAGACCGGGACTGGTCGAAGCCGCGGAAGTTCGCGTAGCAATCGGTACAGGGTTTGTGGTTCGAACGGTGGGGCCGGCATGAGGCCGAGCACTCGGACGGCGAGCGATGTCGCTGAGACACCGTGGACCGTTCCGAATGCCTCTTCGAGCCCACCGAGAGTCCATGGAGCATCGGCAGCAGCAACTGCCAGGCGCCGCGCCAACTCGGGATCGAGCTCGAAGTCACGCATGATTCGAGCCCGGGATGCGGCGGCGTGGGGTGACCAAATCCTTTGTCCGGAGCGGCGGCAAGCACGCGGAGCGTGCCGAGCGCCGGTGGACGCAGTATCCAACTCTTCTGGCCGACCCAGGGGTTACCCCTGAGACTGGTCGCGTGGACCAACTCTCACCCACGCGCCGCCGCATCTCTTCACAATGGCAGACCGTCCGGTATCTGTCACGTGTGAAGCTGATCTGTCAGGTGTGGGTCATCAGATCGAGGAACGATCCGAACCGACGAACTCGCTGATCCACGGCACGACTGCTTCGCGGACGGCGACCACCTTCGGCAGCAGTCCGTTGCTCAGCAGGAGATCGGCCGCCCGCTGCTGCTCGTCGAGGAACTCGTCGGT
Organism: Rhodococcus sp. GB-02; assembly: GCF_053470465.1. Taxonomy (NCBI): domain Bacteria; kingdom Bacillati; phylum Actinomycetota; class Actinomycetes; order Mycobacteriales; family Nocardiaceae; genus Rhodococcus; species Rhodococcus sp. GB-02. Next base: position 156,059 of record NZ_JBPUKE010000001.1, on the reverse strand, counting down.
GATCGGGTTGACGCCGAAAGGACGTCCGCGCAGTGCAGCTTCCCAGGCATCGAGGCTTGCGGACCCACCACGCTTCTCGACGTCGTCGACGAAGATCTGTGCGGCTTCGCGGGGATTGGCTTCTATCCACGCATCGGAGTCCTGCAGTGCCTCGATGATCGCCTGAAGGGCCTCGGGATTGGTCTCTGCGAAATCGCGCCGGGTGAACCACAGTGAGGGGTGGCTGAAGAGCCCGTCGGTGGCGATCAGCGTGCGCAGGTGTTGCTCGGATTCAGTCGGTGGTGCGAGGCCGACGGACACGTGCTGCAGGGTGTTCGCCTTCCCTTGCATGCGAGCGCTCTGGGGAAAGCCTTTCTGGCCTGGTCCGATATCGACGATTCCGAACTCGCTGCTCTGCCACGTGAAGCGACCACCCAGCGTGCGATCACCGATGTTGCCGGTATCCGCCGGGAATTGGAACTGACTCGCGAACGAGGATACGGATTCAACGACGAGGAGTTGACCCCGGATTTCCGGACGAGCGGATTCCGTTCCTCGCGGATCTCGCCAAGGTGACCGCGCGACAGATCGGTGAAGTGCTTCTCTGAACTGGCGTGAAGCGCTTGTGGCAGATCCGGCCGAACGTGATTACCGTTGGAGTCGAGGGCGCGATCGCACAGTGGCTACGAGACGTGACCGCGTCCCCGCGAGCGTGGAGACGAGTGATGACGACGATCGGTGTCGTTGCCCTGCTGCTGGGCGTCCTGTTGATCGTGGTTGAGGCGCATGCCCCAACCGCGGGGGTGCTCGGTGTGCTGGGTGCTCTTCTGATCGGGGCGGGTGTCTGGATGCTCTTCACGTCCGACGGTATCGGCCAATTGATCGCGATCCCGGTGACGGCGGGGATTGCGGTGGTCGGCCTGGGCGTAGTGGCGGTAGCGAGCCGAAAAGCGCTTACCGCGCGCCGCGCGCCCGTGCGTACCGGGACGGAATCTCTTGTCGGCTCCGACGCGACCGTTCGCAGTTGGGCTGGTGCGCAGGGGCAGGTCGAGCTTGACGGCGGATTGTGGCGTGCTCGAATGGAATTCGGGTACGACGATTCTGTTCCCGTCGTGGGTGAATCCGTTGTCGTAGAGCAGGTTCGAGGCCTGACTCTGAAAGTGCGCCGTCGTGAACCGTGGGAGCTGCCGCTATGACCACCGTGCTTGTCGTGTTGTCCGTGTTTGTCGTGCTGATTGCAGTCCTTGTGGGTATGTCGGTGAGAGTTCTGCGCGAGTACGAGCGCGCGGTGGTGTTCCGCCTCGGCCGATTGATCACCTTGAAAGGCCCAGGCCTGGTGATTCTGGTGCCGGCGATCGATCGCATGGAACGGGTCAGTCTGCGAACCGTCACGCTGAAAATACCGGTCCAAGAAGTAATTACCCGCGACAATGTTCCCGTGAAGGTCACAGCCGTCACGTACTTTCGGGTCGTCGACGCTGACCGTTCGATAGTCGAGGTCGAGGATTTTCTGGCCGCCACCTCGCAGATCGCCCAGACCACACTGCGCTCCATTCTCGGTAAGGCCGAGTTGGACTCGCTGCTCTCCGAACGTGAACGCCTCAACGAGGACTTGCAGAAGGTAATCGATCAGCAGACCGAGCCGTGGGGAGTCAAGGTCACGACCGTGGAGATCAAGGACGTCGAGATCCCAGCCAACATGCAGCGCGCCATCGCCCGGCAGGCTGAGGCCGAACGTGAACGGCGAGCCAAGATCATCAACGCCGACGCCGAATTTCAGGCTTCGGCCAAGCTCGCCGAGGCGGCCGAGGTGATCAGCCGCAATCCGACCACTCTGCAATTGCGTTATCTGCAGACGCTTCACGAGATCGGTAGTGAGAACAACTCCACCGTTGTCTTCCCCTTGCCTCTGGACCTCGTCCGGCCCTTCATGGGCGGCCAAGCAGAGGTTTCTCCTGCCACTCAAGAACATGCCCGTTCTGTCTGGAATGCGAAAGTCGTTGATTAGCAGCTAGTTTCAACCAATTCCGCTCTTGTGTTCGAAACTGTGTTCGAATATGATTGCTGCATGGACAGTCGGGATGCGTGGCAACTGGATGGCGAGGACCTCAAGAGTGAGGTTCTCGATCTGGTGCGTGTCCGGCACGAGTTGCAGTCGCGGATGGTGCTGCTGATCGTGGAGATGTTTTCCCGTGAGGTTCTCGGTGGGAAGGGTTTTCGGGCGATCGCGCAGTGGTTGCATGGTTCGACGAATCTGGAGATCGGTGAGTGCAGTCTGCTGGTCGGGTTGGCGCGGTTGTTGATGCTCGAACCTGTTGTCGCGGATGCGTTTCACCGGGGCGATGTTGATGCGTTGAAGGCGCGGCAGGTGGCGTCGTTTTGTCAGCATCCGCCGAAGAATATGACCCTGGCGGAGGTGGACAAAGCTCGCGGGATCTTGTTGTCGTTGGCGTCGAAGAATATTGCGGATTGTGATGCGGTGCGGGCGGCGATCCGGAGGATCGAGAAGCAGTACGGCAAGCGTGAGGACGGTGTTCCGGTCGGGGAAGACTCTGAGCGCAATGAGTTCTACGCCTCGAAAGGCCTGTACGGGCGGGTCACAGTCAAGGGCGATCTGGATGCGGTGAACGGGGCGCGGTTGATCACGTTGCTGTCGAGCCTGTCGGCGCCGACGCCGGAGAAGGATGGCGTCAAAGACACCCGCACTCCGGCATTGCGGCGGGCCGACGGGTTTTGTGAACTACTGCGCCGGTACGAGCGGGCAGGGTTGGGTCCGATCGAGGGTGGGGTGAAACCGCACATCACGGTCACCGCCAGCGCCAAAGACATGACCGACCTCAAAGCATTGAAAGATCTGTTGCCGTCCACCGAGGAGTTGGGGTTCGCTTGGACGGATTGGGTAGGTCCGATCAGTCTCGACACCGCCCGGATGCTGGCCTGCGACTGCACCGTGACCCGGATCTTGTTGGATGAAAATGGTGTTCCGCTCGACTGCGGCAAGGAAGTGCGAACGGCGACGGTTCCGCAGCGGCGGGCGTTGGCGGTGCGTGATGGTGGGTGTGCATTCCCGGGGTGTGGAACACCCTCGGGGTGGTGCGATGCCCATCATATTGTTCATTGGAATGATGGTGGCCCAACAGATCTCGACAATCTGATCTTGTTGTGCGGCCATCATCATCGGACGCTGCACCACACGGAATGGCGGGTGGAGATCGGACCGGATCGGAAGTCGGTGTTCTATCCGCCGATGTCCGTTGACCCGAATCAGCACCCGATCGGCGGGAACAGCCCACCCACAGCAGCCTGAACGGGCGCAACTGAATACGTACACACCGGGGCATCGCCATGCCCCGGTGTGTACGGTGCGTGCGGTCAGAGCATCGTCGAGATATGTTCCGGTAGCGCGACACCGGAGTCGAGATCCTCGGACGGGATCGGTTCACCGAAGTGCGTAGCTGCGGGAACTACTCCAGCCCAAATGGTTTCGACACCGATGTCGGCGGCATCGTCACCGGGCCCGCCGGTGCGGGCCTTGACGGAAGCCTCGTACAACGGCAGTGCAAGAACGACGGTTGCCGCCATTTCCTTGCGCGTGTGATCCCGCAAGTGTTGAGAACGTCCGGGGACCACCTGGTCGACGATCAGATCCAAAGCCTTCACTCGCTCGTCGTTGTCGGTCACGACTCGAGGTGATCCGACAATGACGCCGCTGCGGTAGTTCATCGAGTGATGGAATCCCGATCGAGCCAGCACGAGTCCGTCGAGGATCGTGATGGTGATGCAGATTTCGCTGTCGGGAGCCAAGCTCCGTGAAGCCACTGAACCGTGAACATAGATAGACCCGTCACGGTCAGGGCCGTCGAGGTCGAATCCGTAGGCGGTGGGAAACACCATGGGAACTCCGCCGACGGTCACGCCCATATGGCACAGCTTCGCGGACTGCAACACGTCGACGAGGGCTGCTCGTTGCGCGACACCGTGGTGGCGGGCGCGCTTGTGCGTCGTGCGTGCTGTCGGGGACAGCGGAACAGGTGCAGTGGGGGCAGGAGCAGGGGCAGCAAAGACAACGGAATCTGTCATGCAGACAATGCTGCTGGCAAAGTGGCTTCAAGTCATGGTCCAATCAAGGGAGAATTCGATAGGCCACTTCGATTGGTCACTTCCGAGAGGGTTCTGAATGTTTCTTCCTTCGGCGGTAGCTGTAGTCCTCGACCGGACGGATCGGCGGGCGCTTCCGGTCCAGGTCGCCGACCACCTCAGAGCCGACATTCGCAGTGGCCAGGCTGCGGTGGGTCTGCGGTTACCCAGCTCGCGGAAGCTGGCGGCGGAACTCGCGGTGGCGCGGGGCGTCGTGGAACGGGCATATGAGCAGTTGATCGCCGAGGGCTGGCTGGTGGCTGTGCACGGTTCGGGCACCTTCGTTGCCGAGGCGCCTTCCCCTGTGGTCACTCCCACGACTACGACCGCGAAGCCCGCGAAGAAGATGTCGCCCAGGGTGCAGCTCCGGCCGGGCGTGCCGTGGACGCCGCCGCGTGCATCGGCAGCGTGGCGGCGGGCGTGGCGTGACGTCGGGGCCAAACCGCCACCATTCGAGGATCCCGATCCTGCGGGCGACTACGAATTGCGTTCGGCACTATCGGAATTGCTGGCAAGGGCTCGCGGAATGTCGGTTGAACCCGAGAGAATCCTGATCGCCTCGGGTGCCACCCACGGCCTCGGACTGGCGTTGTCGGCGCTGCGTACCAGTGGCGCAGTGCTGGCGATGGAAGACCCCGGGTACCGGTATGCGTCCTCGGCTGCAACAGCGTGTGGATGGTCGCTGCTGGACGTACCGGTTGACGCGCACGGTCTCCGTGTAGACCAACTCGAATCGGCGCCGGAGAATGTTCGCGGCGTGTATGTGACACCGTCCCATCAGTATCCGACGGGTGGGTTGCTTCCAGTAGGTCGGCGCAACCAGTTGATCGAGTTCGCACGCGCCCGCGACGTCGTCCTGTTCGAGGACGATTACGACTCCGAATTCCGTTACGACGTAGCGCCTTTGCCTGCGCTTGCGCAGTTGGCCCCTGACCGGGTGGTGTATCTCGGAACGGTTGCCAAGACACTCGGCGCGGGAATTCGACTGGGCTGGTTGGTCGCTCCCCTCGACCTGGTCGACCGCATTGCGGCATACCGCAAACGAATCGGCGACTTCCCGTCGGTTCCGCTGCAGCAAGCACTCCTGTCCCTGCTCCGTGACGGCGAATGGGATCGGGCGGTACGTACCGCCCGGCGCCGGTACCGCGAGCGCGATCGGGCGGTCGAGGAAGCGCTGTCATCGTTCGGTGAACTGCGGGGTCTCGGCGCCGGCATGCACACGACGCTCATGCTCGACGCGGATCTGGCAGCCACTGTCGCTCGCGAGGCACTCCAGCACGGCGTCGAAGTGCCCACCCTGGTCGAGTCCACCCGAACGCACGGAGACCCCGGAGGATTGGTGATCGGCTACGGGCGAGTGGATTCCGCAGACCTCGAATATGCGCTCGAGGTGGTAACCGAGTGCCTCGCACGTCACAGCGCGTGAAGTCTCGATGATCGGGAGTGCGGCAACGGATGGGTGTCGTCGAGTTCTAGCGTCCACTCGTGACGATCCGAAGCCAGACCTTTCCGCACCTGCTCGCACCAGGCACCATCGGCCCGATGACCGTGCCCAATCGCGTCGTTCTCCCTGCCATGGACATGAACCTGTGCGAAGACGGGGAAATCGAAAAGGGCGACATCGACCACTTCGTGGCGCGCGCGGCCGGTGGAACGGGTCTGATCATCACCGGTTGCTGCGCTGTCGCGTACCCGCTTGGCTGCACGAGCCGCAAGGAACCGGGGCTCTCGGAAGACCGGTTCATCCCCGGACTCAAAGCGCTGGCCGACGCGGTGCACGACGCAGGCAGCAAGCTCTGTGTGCAGATGACACACCACGGCAAGGTGGCGCGCATCGATACCCTCGACGGCCGACCGCAGTTGGTCCCGTCCACGCCGAAGCCGCCGGGTGACATGAGTGCGATGGCCGATTGCACACCCGAAGAACTGGGCAAGATGGCCGCCATCAACGAGGGCAAGAGAGCGACCTACCACGAGGCCACCAAGGAAGATCTTGATTGGCTGGTCCTCATGTTCGCCGAGGCTGCCGGACGGGTGAAGGCGGCGGGCGGCGACGCCGTCGAGATTCACTGTGCCCACAACTACGTCCTCGGAGCGTTCCTGAGTCGGTATACGAATCAGCGCAGCGACGAGTACGGAGGTTCGATGGAGAACCGTGCTCGCCTGGCTTGCGAGGTTATTCGGGCGGTCAAGGAGGAGGTCGGCGGTTCGCTTGCCGTCATCGTGCGTCTGGCCGGTCAAGAGTATGGCGAAACCGACGGGCTGACGGTCGACGAGGCTGCTGCGGCCGCGAAGATGTTCGAAGAGGCCGGCGCCGACGCCATCCATGTCACCGGTACCGCACTGAATGCTTTTGCCAACTTCACGGACGGCCCCCTGCCCGACAAGGTCGGCTACTACACCGACAATGCAACGCGAATCAAGCAGGCGATCTCGATTCCCGTGATCACCGTCGGACGTATGCTCCCCGAGGTCGGCGAGAAGATGATCGCGGAAGGTCGCACGGACTTCGCCGCAATGGGCCGTCAGCTGCTGGCAGACCCACAGTTGGTGAACAAACTCAAAGACGGTGCACCCGAGCGTGTTCGGCCTTGCATCAATTGCTACGTCTGCGTGCAGGAGAACTTCTGGGACGCGACCCCGCTGTGCGCTGTCAATCCCGCCCTGGGCAACGAGGCGCTGCTCCCCTTCGTTCGCACCAGCACTGCGAAGCACGTCGTTGTGGTCGGCGCGGGCCCCGGCGGTCTCGAGACGGCCCGCGTGGCAGCTGAACGCGGGCACCGAGTCACGGTGTTGGACAAGTCCGATCGCCTCGGCGGCACCCTGTGGTTCTCGAGCCTCACTACCCCGGACAACGGGCGTCTGCTCAGCTGGTTGAAAGTGGAAATCAAGCGTCTCGGTGTCGATGTTCGACTGAAGACCGAAGCCTCGGTCGCCTCGATCCGGGCACTGAATCCCGACGCCGTAGTCGTGGCTACGGGTGCAGCCCGCGAGCGACCGAGTGTTCCGGGCGGCGATCTCCCGCACGTACATACCGGTGACTCGTTGCGCGCCTTGATGACCGGCGCCGGCGACGTCTCACAGGTACCGCCGTTCCTGCGGACGATGGCCAAGTTGGGCAAGCTGTCCGGTATCACCAAGAGTCCCGCGGCGATCCGAGCTGTGACTCGCAAGTTCCTGCCCATGGGCAAGGACGTGGTGGTGATCGGTGGTTCGCTTGTCGGACTCGAGCTTGCGGAGTTCCTGGCCGAGCGCGGTCGAAATGTGACGCTGATCGAAGAAGGTCAGCAGTTGGGCATTCCGATGGCGATGCCGCGCCGCTGGACGGCTGTGCGCCACGCCAAGCATGTCGGTGTGAACATTCACCGCAATTCAACGGTGCAGCGAATCACCAAGGAGCACGTCGAATTCCGTTCCGGTGACAAGACACTGACAGCTTCGGCCGACATGGTTGTCGTCGCGTCGGGTGTGTCGGCGCAGGCGCCACTGGCCGACGCTCTGATCGGCGTCGTCTCCGACGTGCATGTGGTTGGTGACGCGGTGAACGTCGACTACATCGAAGGTGCGATGCACACGGCGTGGAAAGTTGCGATGGACTTGTAGTTCAGTTTCAGGTAGCGCTTTGTGCCGCAACGATGTCCGGCCACCATCGGGCCGCGACATCGGGATGCGCGCGTAGTCGACTCTTGAGGGCGTTCGCCCCGTAGGAATCGTGGATCGGGTTGTTCGCGTCCACGGTGACGCCGGTGGCGCGCGCCGCTAACTCGGACGGTAGGTCGAACTCCGGGATCTGTGCCGCATAGTTCGGGTTGAAGAAGAACGGCACCGAGATACGTTCACCGTCACCCTCGGGTGAAATTACGCGGTGCACAGTCGCTTTCAAGTATCCGCCGGTTGCCACCTCGAGCAGTTCGCCGATGTTGACCACCAGTGCCCCGTCGATCGGCGGTGCGTCGATCCAGTCGCCGTCGTGCTCGACCTGCAGACCGCCCTTGCCTGGTTCGACATAGAGAAGTGTCAGCACGCCCGCGTCCTTGTGCCCGCCGACGCCCTGGGAGCCGGCACCTTTCGGGCGTCCGGGGTAACGCACCACTTTGATGAGGATCGACGGATCGTGAGCGAACGCGTCGTCGAAGATGTTTGCGTCCTGCCCTAGCGCGACCGCCCATTCGCGCAAGAGGCTCAGTGCGATCGAGGTGAGCGTGTCGTTCCACTCGGTGATGACGTCGCGAAGTTCGGGAAGGGCGTCGGGCCACTGGTTGGGGCCCTGCAGAATCTCCCAGGCCGGTGAGGTGTCGGTGCGCTCGGCAGCGGGCTGTTCGGCGCCGATGTCGATTTGCTCGCGCCAGTCCTGCTTGCCTTCGGTCAGTTCGCCGCCGAGCCTGGTGTACCCGCGGAAGTGCGGGCTGCGGACGTTCTCGATCGCGAGCTTCTCGGCAGTGGGAAGCGCGAAGAACTCGCGGGCGACGTCGAGGAGGCGCCGCTGCAGTTCGTCGGGAATTCCGTGGCCGACGAGATAGAAGAATCCGACCTCGTGGGTGGCCTCGCGGAGCTGAGTGCGGAACTGCTCGGCGGTGTCGGGGTTCTGCGCCAGCGACAGATCGAGCACTGGCAGCGACGTAATCGACATGGGGTCCTCGATCCGTGTGATGGTTCTGATGTCCATCATTCCACGCTGATCGGCACCCGGACCCGCGCGACGATTCGACAGCCGCAGGCGTGATTACCCGCGCGGATGCGGAAACACCCTGCGGATAACAGAATCGGGGTCTTGCGCCGTTGGCGCAAGACCCCGAATCAGTGTGAGTCTAACTACGCTTCGTCAGCGCCGATGATGAACGCTTCGAGCTCGGTGCGAGCCTTGTCGTCGGCCATCTGGACCGGCGGGGACTTCATCAGGTAAGCGGAAGCCGGGTAAACCGGTCCACCGATGCCGCGGTCCTTGGCGATCTTGGCGGCGCGCACGGCGTCGATGATGATGCCGGCAGAGTTGGGCGAATCCCAGACCTCGAGCTTGTACTCCAGGTTCAGGGGAGCGTCACCGAAGGCGCGACCTTCGAGGCGGACGTATGCCCACTTGCGGTCGTCGAGCCACTCCACGTAGTCCGAGGGACCGATGTGGACGTTGCGGTCGTGAACCTTGCCGGCGAGTGCACCGGTCAGGTTGGACGTCACGGCCTGGGTCTTGGAAACCTTCTTGGACTCCAGGCGATCACGCTCGAGCATGTTCTTGAAGTCCATGTTTCCACCGACGTTGAGCTGGTAGGTGCGGTCCAGCACGACGCCGCGGTCTTCGAACAGCTTCGCCATCACGCGGTGGGTGATGGTGGCGCCGACCTGGCTCTTGATGTCGTCACCGACGATCGGGACGCCGGCGTCCTTGAACTTGGCAGCCCACTCCGGGTCGGAAGCGATGAAGACGGGCAGGGCGTTGACAAATGCAACGCCTGCGTCGATCGCGCACTGTGCGTAGAACTTGTCAGCGTCGTCGGAACCGACGGGCAGGTAGGAAACGAGGACGTCGACCTTGGCGTCCTTGAGTGCCTTGACGACGTCGACGGGCTCGGCGTCGGACAGCTCGATGGTCTCGGCGTAGTACTTGCCGATGCCGTCGAGGGTCGGGCCGCGCAGCACCGGGATGTCCAGCGGCGGGACGTCGGCGATCTTGATGGTGTTGTTCTCGCTCGCGAGGATGGCCTCGGAGAGGTCGAAGCCGACCTTCTTGGCGTCTACGTCGAAAGCGGCGACAAACTGCACATCGCGGACGTGGTACTTACCGAACTTGACGTGCATGAGGCCGGGGACCGTCTGGGTCTCGTCGGCATCCTTGTAGTAGTGAACGCCCTGAACCAGGGACGAGGCGCAGTTACCCACGCCCACAATGGCTACGCGCACCGCGGTGCTGTTCTCACCCATGGTCGGGTTCTCCTTCTTTGTGGAATGTACCTGTTGTCGATTGCTCGGCTGCGATCAATTCGTTGAGCCAACGCACTTCGCGTTCACTCGATTCGAGCCCGAGCTGATGGAGCTGGCGGGTATAGCGGTCCAGTGATCCGCTCGCCCGACCGACGGCCTCGCGGAGCCCCTCGCGGCGCTCCTCGACCTGGCGTCGCCTGCCTTCGAGGATCCGCATCCGCGCTACTGCGGGGGTGCGACTGAAGAAGGCGAGGTGAACGCCGAAACCGTCGTCGGTGTAGTTCTGCGGTCCCGTGTCGGCGACCAGTTCGGTGAACCGTTGCCGCCCTTCCGGGGTGAGCTCGTAAACGCGCCGCGCCCGACGCTTGAGAGCGCCGGTGGCAGTGTCGACGTTTTCCGAGATCAATCCGTCGGCTTGCATGCGCCGCAGTGCCGGGTACAGCGATCCGTACGAGAACGCGCGGAATGCGCCGAGCAGACCAGTGAGCCGCTTGCGCAGCTCGTATCCGTGCATCGGTGACTCGAGGAGCAGCCCGAGGATTGCGAGTTCGAGCAACTGACAAACCTCCCGAGTCGTTGAACCTAACCGCTTGATGCGATAACCAACTATATCGCGCCGATATATAAAACCACACTGCGGCCCGATACGTGTACCAAGGTGTCACGGCTAGATCAGGGGGTGAACGCGTAGACGCTCAACGGCTCGCCCGACAGTGTGGTCTCCAGGTGGCCGGAGTCGTCGGCCTCGTTTCTCACGTACATGGAGACAGTCGGCTCATTGGCTCGGCCGATGGTGGGGTATTCGAAACGGATCTGGTCGACCACTCCGCCCGGAACTCGGAGCGTTTCCGGTGCGCCGGCGATCAGCCGCGCCAGAATCTCGAGATCGACCGTCGACAGGTCGATTGTTCGTGTCCCGGTTTTTCGGGGTGAAGGTGTCGACCAGGATTTGAAGTCACCATCGTAGATGTATCTGACGTAGTTGCCGGGCTGATCATGGGCCACTCGTTCTACGGTTGCGTTTTCGGTACTGAGCGAGACGGTGTCGGCGATGGTGTCGCCGAATTCGGCCCGGTAATCGTCGATGAACTGCGCCACGCCGTGGCCGGTCATCAGATTGGGGATCGGTGCGTCGGTCCCGAGCGGTGACGTGTCCGGGTTGGTGGCCGAACCGATCAGCGCCCCGACGACACCGGCGACAAGTACGACGGACGCAGCAGCTTTCACCGATTTCGGTGGCGCAGGCAGGCGGGGCCGGACCACCTCGGTGTCGAGATATCGAGAGGGGATCTGAAGGTCATTCACGAGAACCTGAAGGTCATGAATTGTTTTGGCGGACATTGCTTTTGATGTTCGAGACTCGTATTCTACGGCATGTAACTGCCCGTCTGTGAGGGCGTTGTCCAGCACCCCGCAGGTATCGGCTCGGTCGGAATCTCGTGCACGTTTGGACGGGGAGGGACTCGACGGCATGATCTGATTCCTAGTCGGTGAAGGCGTAGACGCGGACGAGTTCGCCAGCGGAGGTGGTATTGACGAATCCGCCTTCGCCGAAGCTGTTTTTCGCCGAAATATCCAGCAGAGGTTCTTCTCCGGCAGTGTACGAAATGTAGTAGACCTGGGCGTCGGGCACATTGACGTGCCGCTGGATCGCCTCGATGTTTCGTCGTACGGCTTCGAGATCAATCGCGTCGAGATCGACTGTCGCAGTGTCGATCTTACGGCTTTCCGGATCGCCATCCGCAGTGAAGCCGCCGCGAAAGGAGTACTTGATCTTCCGGTTGGGTTGACCGGGAACAGCGAGGGAGAAATAGGCTGCGCTGTTGTTGAAGGTGATCTCGTCGACGACGGTGGAGCCGAACTTTTCCCGCAACCGGTCACGTAAGAGGGCGATCCCTTCCGCGCTCGCCATGAAGGGTGTGGGTATGACCAAGGGCTCCGGGTTCGGGACAGCGGCAGGCGCAACTGCGGACGGCGGCGTCACGGGATCTCGGTGCGTGAGCGAATAGGCCCCGACGCCGACGACTAGCGCTGCCGCCACCGTTGCCGCTGCGAACCACGGCACCGGTCGTTTTGGTGGGCGACGTCGATCGGACGGCGGATTCGCTGCGCCCTGCAAGTCGGCGACGATGGCGGCCAGTTCGTCGAGGGTGCGCGCTTTCGCCACTGCCTGCGCGGCGGCGCGATGCTCAGCGGCGTTCAACTGTCCGTCCCCGAACGCCGCATCAACGACGGCCGCGGTTGTCTCCCTGTCCCGGTTTGCGGCGCGGGTGTTCGGCGGATATTTCTGGGCCATGCCGAGAATCCTAAATTCAAGGCCTGTGCGTCAGAACACCCTGCCGTCGAAGGTCATCTTGCGCACGCCCGTGTACGCCCCGGTGTCGTCGACGACGTAGATGCTTATCACCGGCGCACCCGAATCGGCCAAGGTGATGTGGTCCACGCGGGTACCGGCCAGCGCGGCGGGGGACTGTGCGATCACCGATACCAAGGCGTCGCGGTTCACGTAGGTGAGGTCCATGTCCGTGTTGCCGGCCACCGACGCGGGTTCGTCGGACGGAGTGAGAGTGCCGCGGAAATCGAAGTTCCGGAAGTTCCCTGATCCGTCGACGCGGCCGACCACCGCTCGATCGGGGTAAAAGGTGGCAACCCGCACCGGCTCGGAACCGTACGTCGTCACGAACGACGCGAAGACGTCGTCGATGCCGGTGGGAGTAAACGGAGAATCGGCAGGCTCGGTGCTTGCTGTGAACCGTTCGACCACGTCGGCCGGTGGCTCGAGCGGACCGCGTTGGGCTGCAGCCAGTGCAATCGCGCCCGCCACCGCCGCAGCGGCCAGCGAAACGTAGAGCACTTTTCGTCGAAAGGTCACGTGGGGAGATTTCACGTGTGCACGAGGTGCAGGTTCCTGTAGATCGCCGATCAACGACGCCAACTCGACCACCGTCGTGGCAGTTCGCGCTTGCTCGGTGCGATCGAAGTATTCGGCGGCGCCCAGCTGTCCCTCGGCGTAAGCGGCGTCGAGTCTGGCGCAGGCGTCGATACGATCCGTATCGCGTGCGCGGGTGGCCGGCGTCTTGGAAGAACTCACAGGTTCCAATGATAATTGCTGGTCGCCATGCCCCCAGCCCCCAAAATGTGTTCATCGTGACCCTCCCGAGCCGTCCGTCGCAGCGCCGACGCACGTACGCTGGTCAGGTGCGGATACAGCGGCAAGTTGTGGACTACGCGCTCGCGCGTCGGTCTGTGCTGGCCGAAGTGTCTGCGGGTAGGACCGACGTCAAGCAAGTGTGTGACGCCGATCCGTACCTACTCAGAGCCGCGAAGTTCCACGGCCGGGGCAGCGACGTCGTCTGCCCCATCTGCCGCAAGGAACAGTTGACGCTCGTGTCCTGGGTGTTCGGCGACAAGCTCGGCCAAGTTTCGGGATCCGCCCGAACCTCGGACGAGCTCGCTCGGCTTGCGGAAACAGCAGAGGAGTTCACGGTGCACGTTGTAGAGGTGTGCCGTACCTGCAGTTGGAACCACTTGGTGCAGTCCTATGTGCTCGGCGCAGTACCTGCGCCGCCGCGACCGCGGCGAGCACGCCCACCAAGCCGGCGCACCGCCAGCGAGTAACGCCACACCCGAAGAAGGGCCCGATCGAAGTCTGCACGTGATCGGTCCGTGACCACTGGAGATTTGATTCGTGAGTTCCCCCAGCAACAACAACCCGGGCGGCAACAACCCGGGTGGCCGTCCCGTCGGTCCCAACCGTCCCGCCGGACCTCCTCAGGGTCGTCCGCCGCAGGGACGTCCCATGGGTCCGCCGCCCCAGGGACGTCCTCCGATGGGTCCGCCCCCTCAGGGTCGTCCGCCGCAAGGCCGTCCGATGGGGCCCCCGCCCCAGGGGCGCCCGCCACAGGGTCGACCTTCCGGCCCGCCTCCTCAGGGCCGTCCTGCCGGACCCCCGCCGCAGGGTCGTCCGCCGCAAGGCCGACCTTCCGGCCCACCGCCACAAGATCGCCCTGCCCGCGCTCAGGCGAACGAACCGACCCAGCGCGTCGCGGCAGCAGCAGCGACCACCCGTACCAACGCGGGCACCCGCCCGCCGGTCGGACCTCCGCCGACGAAGCCGCCGACTGGTGGCTCCGGTGGGGGTGGCAATGACGGACAACCCCCGAAGGGAAGAAAGAGCACCGTGAAGAAGAAGTCCAAGTGGCGCACAGTTCGCCGCTCGGCCTACGTCTTGGTGGCGCTCGGTCTTGTTCTGCCCGTCCTTGCCTTCATGGCGGCGTACATCGTGCAGGACGTCCCCAAGCCCGGTGACCTCAAGACCAATCAGGTGGCGACGGTCTTCGCCGCCGACGGCACCACGGTGATCAGTACTGTCGTCCCGCCGGACGGCAACCGCGTCGAGGTTTCGCTCGATCAGGTACCGCTTCACGTTCGGAACGCCGTTCTGGCCGCAGAGGACCGCGATTTCTACTCGAACCCGGGCTTCTCGATCTCCGGTTTCGCACGCGCAGCACGAGACAACGTCCTCGGTCGCGACAGTGCCGGTGGTGGCTCGACCATCACGCAGCAGTACGTGAAGAAGGCGCTCGTCGGCTCGGAGCGTTCGCTGACGCGAAAGATGAAAGAGCTTGTCATCGCCTCGAAGATGGCAAACGAATGGTCCAAGGACGACATCCTCGCCGCGTATCTGAACACCATCTACTTCGGTCGCGGTGCCTACGGCATCGGCGCAGCGTCCAAGGCGTACTTCGGTAAGCCCGTCGACCAGCTGACCATCGAGGAAGGCGCCGTCCTGGCGTCGTCGATTCAGCTTCCGTCGCTCCTCGATCCCGAGACCAACCCGACCGGCGCGAAGTCCCGTTGGGATTACGTGCTCGACGGCATGGTGTCCGCAGGCACGCTGGATCAGGCCGCGCGCACGCCGATGCAGTACCCCGCCTACATCCCGCTCGCCCAGGTCGACAACAGCAGCCAAGGCTCGACCGGACCCGAAGGCCTGATCAAGCGTCAGGTGCTGAAGGAGATCGGCGACGCCGGAATCAGCGAGCAGTTGCTCAACACTGAGGGCTTGCAGATCACCACGACCATCGACCCGCAGGCTCAGGCCGCAGCGGTCGAGGCAGCCCGTTCCAACATGCAAGGCGAGCCGGAGAACCTGCGCACCGCAGTCGTCTCGGTCGACCCGAAGACCGGGGCGGTCAAGGCGTACTACGGCGGTGAGGACGGCGCGGGATTCGACTTCGCGAATGCCGGACTTCAGACCGGTTCTTCGTTCAAGGTGTTCGGCCTCGCAGCCGCCCTGGATCAGGGAATTCCGCTCTCGCAGATGTACGACAGCTCGCCGCTGACCGTCAACGGCATCTCCATCGGCAACGTCGAAGGTGAAAGCTGCGGCACCTGCACCATCGCCGAAGCCCTCAAGCGTTCACTGAACACCAGCTTCTACCGCCAGATGCTCAGCCTCGACGGCAACGGCCCGCAGGAAATCGCGGACATCGCTCACAAGGCAGGCATTCCGAAGGACATCCCGGGCGTCGGCCCGTCTCTCACCGAGGCTGACGGTTCCGGTCCCAACAACGGCATCGTGCTCGGCCAGTACCAGGCCCGCGTGCTCGACATGGCGTCGTCGTACGCGACGCTCGCCGCGTCCGGCACGTATCACGCACCGCACTTCGTGCAGAAGGTCGTCGCGGCCGACGGCACCGTGTTGCTGGACCGCGGCGCACCCGCGGGTGAGGATCGCATCGACGCTGCCGTGGCGGACAACGTGACGGCAGCGATGCAGCCGATCGCGGCGTACTCGCGCGGTCACAACCTGGCCGGCGGACGTCTGTCGGCGTCGAAGACAGGTACCGCGCAGCTCGGTGACACCGGAGCCAACAAGGACGCATGGATGGTCGGCTACACGCCGTCACTCTCGACCGCGGTCTGGGTCGGAACTCCCGACGGTGAAGCGATCACGAATTCGGGTGGCGCGATGATCTACGGCTCGGGTCTGCCTTCGGACATCTGGAAGGACACGATGGACGGCGCCCTCGAGGGCACCGACAACGAGAAGTTCCCGACGCCGGGCAAGATCAACGGCCAGGCCGGTGGTGTTCCGGAGTACACGGCTCCCGCACCGCCCAAGACGTCGGCGCCGCCGACCACCGCACCGACGACGACGGAAACCACTCCGCCGCCCGTGGTGACGACGACGCAGGTCGAGGTTCTGCCGGGCATCACGATTCCGATCCCGGGAATCTCCAGGCCGACGACGACCACGCCGCAGGTACCAGGGGCAGGCGAGACCACCGAGGAAGAACCGGCAGGTGTGAGCCCCGGCCAGTAGTTGGAGGGTGGTCGGTTCGAAAGACGGTAACCTCGCGGAGTGGCCGCGAATGCTGATGATGCCGAACCGACCTCCCCCGCTCCGCTGGCCGAAGATCGTCGTTCGGCGGATTGGCGGGACGTTCCCAGTCGCAACGACGCGATGGTGTCTGCGCTGTCGGGAACCGTCGGCGGTCCGGTAGGTCGTCACGCACTGATCGGACGCACTCGCTTCTTCACACCGATGCGAGTGATCCTTCTGCTCGCCGTGGTTTTCTTGGCTTTCGGCTGGTTCGCCAAGGCGGGCTGTATTCAGCAGGCGCCGGTCGGCGAGAGCGGGCAGGTCGGCCTCGACTGGAGTGGCAGCCGTCAGTACGTGGCGATGTGTTACTCCGACACCGTTCCGCTGTACGGAGCCGAGCGCCTCGATCAGGGAGCATTCCCGTACAAGACGTCGTGGGAAGAAGTACGCGGAGACGGTTCGATCCAGTTGCGGTACATGGAGTATCCGGTCATCTCGGGGCTCTATCAGTACGGCGCAATGAAAGTAGCCAAGGCGTGGGATTCGATCACCTGGCTGCCGGGCGCGATTCAGGTGGCGCTCTATTTCAACGTCGTGGCGTTCGGGTTGGCGTTGGCGTGGCTGGTCACCGTGTGGGCGAGCACCCTGCTGGCCGGACGACGAGTGTGGGACGGCGCGCTGATCGCCTGTTCCCCTTTGGTGATCGTGCACGTGTTCACGAACTTCGATCCTCTGGCGACGGCGTTCGCGGCCGGTGGGTTGTTGGCGTGGGCACGCAAGCGGCCCGTGCTCGCGGGAATCCTGCTCGGCCTGGGCGGCGCCGCGAAGCTCTACCCGCTGCTCCTACTCGGACCTCTCCTCGTCTTGTGTCTGCGAGCGGGCAAGACGAGGGACTGGCTTGTGACCGCACTCAGTGCCGTCGCGGCATGGCTTGCGGTGAACCTCCCGATCGCCGCGCTGTACCCCCATGGTTGGTACGAGTTCTTCCGGCTCAACTCCGAACGCGGGGCCGATCCGGATTCCCTCTACAACGTGATCGCGTCGTTCACGTCGTGGAAGGGCCTCGACGGTCCTCTCGCGCAAGGTGAGTCGCCGTCGAATCTCAACGCCGTCTCTCTGCTGTTGTTCGTTGCCGTCTGCGTCGGGGTCGGATACGTCGCCCTGACGGCGCAGCGTCGTCCGCGCGTTGCGCAGCTGTGCTTCCTGCTCGTGGCAGGCTTCCTGCTCACCAACAAGGTGTGGAGCCCGCAGTATTCGCTGTGGCTGGTGCCGCTGGCCGTGTTGGCCTTGCCGCATCGCAGACTCCTGCTCGCGTGGATGACCATCGACGCCCTGGTCTGGGTTCCACGAATGATGTATTACCTCGGGGTGTCCAACAAGGGTCTGCCCGAGCAGTGGTTCACCGGAACCGTCGTGATCCGGGACATCGCAGTGCTGGTTCTGTGCGCGCTGGTGGTGCGGCAGATCTACCGGCCGTCGGAGGATCTCGTGCGGTACGGGTTCATCGACGATCCGGCGGGCGGCGTTCTCGATCAGGCACCGGACAACCAACCTGCCTGGCTACCAGGTTGGTTGAAGCCGTCCAAGGCGAAGGAACCGGGTCCCGTCACGGTTTGAGGTCACCGCCTGTTCCCTACCAGGGTCCGTGCGCCGGCTGACGCGGGTCAGTTCATCCAGAACTCGACCGCCGCTTCCCTGCTCAACTCGCCTCCGCTACTGGAGATGACCAATCCGGCGGAGGTGAGCTTGTATGTCACGTCCTTGTTGGTGACGGTGAATCCGTTGCCGGTGGGGGTTGGATCGTCGAGTTCGATGGTGGCGCCGTCGCTCAGCCGTTGACCCTTGTAGTAGTAACGGCCAACTCCGGTCTCACAGATCACGATTCGGGATCCGGTCGTGACGGCAATGGCGACGGCAGGATTGCTGGAGTTGCAACTGGGACCGCCGGAGATGAAGCCCTGACGGTCGGTGCCGGAGACGGTAGGCGCCGGACCGATCGAGGTTGTGACTTGTGGGGGTGTCGTCGTTCTCGGCGCTGTGGTGGGTGCACTCGGTGCCCGAGTCGTGGTCGTGGAGTACGAGTACGGCGTCGTGTAGGTGAAACTCCGCGAACTCGCCTCGTTCGCGGCGTTGCCGAAAGCGGCCGCGAGCAGCCCGAAGAACGCGATCCACACCACCACGGCCAGGATGCCCAGTGCGGTGAAGATGTAGCCGATGATCAGTCCGGCAAGAGCGAGTCCGTCACCTTCTTCGCCGGTCCGCTTGATCTGGCCGCGTGCGATGTGCCCGAAGACGATCCCCAACGGCGCGATGAGGAAGGCGAAGACGAGAGCGAGTACCGCGAGCGTGTTCGTCGGCCGCCTGCCGTACGGATCAGGCTGCCCGTACGGAGCCGGTTGCCAATTCTGATTGCCCTGGTACCCGTACCCACCCTGATCGCTCATGAGGTGAATCTTGGCATGGACTTCGTCGAAGAGTGCAGGTGATGGCTAGTTTCGGGTACGTGTCTCCAGCTGAGGTGCGATGGTCGGCCAGTCGTCGTCGGTCATCGCGAACAGTGCCGTTGTGCGCCAACTGCCGTCGACGCGTCGTCGGTGCTTGCGCAGCAGGCCCTCGAACTGAGCGCCGAGCTTTGTGATCGCTGCCCTGGACTGTTCGTTGAACTCGTCCGTATGCCACTCGACGCGTACGGCTTCGAGCTGGTCGAAGGCGTGACGAAGCAGGAGCAGCTTCGATTCGGGATTGATCCCGGTTCCCTGAACCGATCGCGACAACCACGTGTATCCGATTGCAAGACTGCGGTTTACCGGGTCGATCTGGTACATGGACGTAGTGCCGACCACGGCGTTCGTCGCGATATTCACCTGCGCGAAGGCGATCCGATTCGGGTCGTCGACGGCTGCAGAGATGTACTTCTCTGCCTGTTCCCGATCGGTGATCGGCGCCGCGGTCCAACGAAAGATCGCCGGGTCGTCAGCAGCTGCGAGCAGAGCGTCGGTGTGCGCGATGCCCAAGGGTTCGAGTTGGACACGATCACCGGTCAGCGTCGGTGATTCGAACCACGATGCAGTCATCAGGCGTGCTCCCGTGAGTGAGTCGGAAGGTTGTTGTCGGAGTTGACAATCTGATCGGTCCCACCGGCAAGCGGATACCGCAACGGGACTCGCAGGAACAGGAAGAAGAACACGGCGAGCAGGATGACGTGGCCCCACACACTCGCCTGGACGACGGCTTCGTACTTGCTCGGATCGAGATTCATGTCCAGTTGGTAGAAGTACCGGAAGACGCCGATGCCCAACGCTGCATCGACGATCAGATAGGCGACGATCCAGAACCACCGGATCTTGAACAGTACGAGGAAGGGCAGGATCCACAGTGTGTACTGCGGTGAATTGACCTTGTGCAGCAACACGAATCCGCACAGCATCGCGGCACTGACTGCAATCCACGGAAAGTAGCCGTCGCGGACGTAGCGGCGCCAACCCAGATACATCGCGAGCGCGAACGACAACAGGATCATCACCGGGGACAGGATGCTCACCAGTGCGTCGTAGTCGGCGTTGAGTTCGCGAACTCCGAAACCGTAGAACGGGCGCAACCCCCAGAACCACACTGAGTTGGTGGTGATGTCCGCGCTTCGCTTCTCTTGGAAGCTGAACGACGCGCGCCAGCCCTCGTACGAGATGAGGGCGAACGGCAGGTTGACCAGGACCACGGTGCCGATCGCCGCGCCTGCCGTCATCAGCGCCCCACGAACGTCGTAGCGCTTGCTTTCAGTTCCGTGCAGGAGCACGTAGGCCATGAGCGGCAGCACGAACATTCCCGGGTACAGCTTCAAGCAGAAGCCGATCGCCAGGATGACGGCCGCCAGAATCGCGCGAGCTCGCAGCGGGATCCGCTCGAACGTCATCAGGAAGATCGCGCCGACGCTGGTAGCCACCACCGGGAGCTCCCAGTTGTGGAATGCATACAACACCAGCGGCGGTGTTGCCGACCACACGAGCGCGTACGCGCCGCTCATCTTGCCGAGCATCCACGCGGTGAGCAGTCCGAAAGGAGCCAGGATCAGTGCCGAGTGCAGAAGGAAATCAGTGTCGGTGTGTGAGCCGATTCCGCCCAGCCACATCAGAATCCCGCTGAGCACCGGGTACTCGACGGTTCCGCCGGTCAGGAACCCTTCGGGGGTTATCCCGCCGGTGACGAAGGGGAACAGATGCTGATCGATACCTCGTCCGAGCCAAAGCAACTGAATGTCGGAGTAGCAGACGTCGATGTTCTTGTTGACGTCGAAGTTCAGGCTTCGCCCGTCGGGAGCGAACGGTGCGCCGCCGCATCTGGCCTTGTTGAAATAGCCCAGCGCCATCGTCAGGCCGCACAATCCGACGACCAACGCCAGGATCGACGCCGGGGTCTTGCGGTCTGTTCGCATAATTCTCACCCTAGGGGGCGGAGTGGCTTGCGGGGCGACGCGTCTGCGCCACGCGTCGCGTATCGACCCGATGATCCTCCCTGAGGGGCGGGACGATTTCCCTGGTCAAGGCCCCTCGTGTAACCTACGAGGGTTGCTGACGCAACGACCCTCCTGCCACGGATAGTCCGTGGCCGTTTTCACTTAGTCCACAGGAGGTGATGAGGTCTTATGCGTCATTACGAATTGATGGTCATCCTTGACCCCAGCCTGGACGAGCGCACTGTCGCTCCTTCACTGGATACGTTCCTCAATGTTGTGCGCCAGCACGGCGGCACGATCGACAAGGTCGATGTCTGGGGTAAGCGTCGTCTCGCCTACGAGATCCTGAAGCATGCTGAAGGTATCTACGCGGTGATCGACATCAACGCCACTCCCGCCACCGTCGCTGAGCTCGATCGTCAGCTCGGTCTGAACGAGTCGGTTCTGCGCACGAAGGTTCTGCGCCACAACAAGTAATTACTGTCGGTAGCGAGCTCTACTCTCGCGCCCAACGGTCTTACATCAATGCAGGAGGAACCACATGGCTGGCGACACCATCATCACCGTCATCGGAAACCTGACGGCTGATCCTGAACTTCGTTTCACCCCGGCGGGTGCCGCGGTTGCAAACTTCACGGTTGCTTCCACGCCCCGCACCTTCGACCGTAATTCCAATGAATGGAAAGACGGCGATGCACTGTTCATGCGCTGCAATATCTGGCGCGAAGCAGCCGAGAACGTCGCGGAGAGCTTGACCCGTGGCTCACGAGTAATCGTGAGCGGCCGGCTCAAGCAGCGTTCGTACGAAACTCGCGAGGGCGAAAAGCGAACTGTCGTCGAGCTCGAAGTCGATGAAATCGGTCCTTCACTGAAGTACGCCACGGCAAAGGTCAACAAGGCCAACCGTGGCGGCGGCGGTGGAGGCGGCAACTTCGGCGGTTCCTCCGGCGGATCGGGTGGCGGTCGTCCGAGCGCTGCACCTTCGGGTGGAGACGATCCTTGGGGCAGTGCGCCTCAGGCTTCGGGCTCCTTCGGTGGTGCGGGCAGCGACGAACCGCCCTTCTGATCCGTACCTGATCAGGAACATCCAGAAAAGAGCAAAGACATGCCGAAGCCGCCCTTGCGCGACAAGGTTATGAAGAAGAAGGTCTGCACCTTCTGTAAAGAGAAGAACACGCAGATCAACTACAAGGACACGACGTTGCTGCGTAAGTACGTCAGCGATCGCGGAAAGATCCGTGCTCGCCGTGTCACCGGCAATTGCGTCCAGCACCAGCGCGACGTTGCCATTGCCGTCAAGAACTCACGTGAGGTAGCACTGCTGCCTTACGCCACCGTGGCTCGCTAAGGAAAGGGAGGAAAGAACATGAAGCTCATCCTCACCGCTGACGTGGACAACCTCGGTGCGCCTGGCGACACCGTGGAGGTCAAGGACGGCTACGGCCGTAACTACCTGCTCCCCCGCGGACTGGCAATCGTCGCCACTCGTGGCGCCGAGAAGCAGGTCGAGGGCATCCGTCGTGCACAGGAAGCGCGCGCTGTGCGCGGCCTGGATCACGCCAAGGAGCTCAAGGCAGCTATCGAGGGCCTCGCGTCCGTAACACTGACGGTCAAGACCGCCGGTGGCTCGGGCAAGCTCTTCGGTTCGGTTACCGTCGCTGACGTCGCTGCTGCGATCAAGGCTGCCGGTGGACCGGTTGTCGACAAGCGCTCCATCGTGTTGCCGAAGGCTCACATCAAGAACACGGGCAAGCACGCCGTGGTCGTGAACCTGCACCCCGATGTGGTTGCCAAGTTCAACCTGAACGTCGTCGGCGCATAGTCGACTGTTCGTCTCGTCGGGCCCCGCACACTTCGGTGTGTGGGGCCCGACGTTTTGTTTCGGGGTGCGGTGTGCCGCCTGGCAGCGTCCCGAATCGGACCTGGGGATAACTCTCACACTGTGATGTTCGACTTGGTGATCAGTGACGAATCGGGCGAGGCAACACGCCCGACACGCCGACGCGCCGACTGTGGAAAAACTATTTTCATCAACAGGCCTGTGAAATTGTGGATAGCCATCTACCTGGTCTTTTATAGTTACTTGGCAAAGTAGTCCCCAAATGCTCCACAGGCGGTGCACACCGTGGGGCGGGAGTTTCCACAAAGCATCCACAGGTTTATCCACAGTCCGGTTTGTATGCGGACCTACTAGTCCCTAACGTCATCTCGGCGTCTATCTACAGTCCGGCCGAATGCGGCTAGGGGATGTCGGTGGGGGCAGGTACAAATGATGAGGGCGCTGCGGTTTCTGGCAGTGTCGTCGAGTGTTTTACGGGAAGGTCTCGCTTGTGGCTGTTGTAGATGATCGAGGACCTTCCGACTTCTCAGGGCCGGACTACCCGGGCCCTCCCGAGGCCGAGCCCGACCAGGAGTTCGGACGCCAGCCACCTCAGGACATGACTGCCGAGCAGTCGGTGCTCGGCGGCATGCTGCTGAGCAAGGACGCCATCGCTGACGTCCTCGAGGTACTGCGTCCGGGTGACTTCTACCGGCCCGCCCACCAGTCCGTCTACGACGTGATCCTGGACCTCTACAGCCGTGGCGAGCCTGCCGACCCCGTGACGGTTTCCGCCGAGCTCGACCGTCGCGGTGAGCTTCGTCGTATCGGTGGTGCTGCCTATCTGGTGACCCTGACCCAGACAGTGCCCACGGCGGCCAACGCCGCCTTCTATGCCGAGATCGTGGCCGAGAAGTCCGTGCTGCGTCGTCTGGTCGACGCCGGTACTCGCATCGTCCAGTACGGCTACGCCGGCACCGAGGGCCAGGACGTGGCCGAGGTTGTCGACCGCGCGCAGGCCGAGATCTTCGAAGTCACCGAGCGCCGCACCACCGAAGACTTCGTACCCCTGACCGAGCTCCTCCAGCCCACGATGGACGAGATCGACTCCATCGCCAGCCGCGGCGGAATTTCCCTCGGTGTGCCCACCGGATTCAAGGATCTCGACGAGATCACCAACGGTCTTCACGCTGGTCAGATGATCATCGTCGCGGCTAGACCTGGTGTGGGCAAATCGACCCTTGGAATGGATTTTTTGCGTTCCTGCTCCATCACGCACGGCATGGCCAGCGTCATGTTCTCACTGGAAATGAGCAAAACCGAGATCGTCATGCGTCTGCTGTCCGCAGAGGCAAAGATCAAGCTCGGTGACATGCGCTCCGGCAAGATGACCGACGACGACTGGACCAAGCTCGCACGTCGTATGAGTGAGATCAGTGAGGCGCCGCTTTTCATTGACGACTCCCCCAACCTCACGATGATGGAAATTCGCGCAAAAGCGCGGCGGCTCAAGCAGAAACACGATATTCGCTTGATCGTGATCGACTACCTCCAGCTGATGAGCTCCGGCAAAAAGGTCGAGTCCCGCCAGCAGGAAGTTTCCGAATTCTCCCGTAGCCTAAAGCTTTTGGCGAAGGAGCTCGAAGTTCCGGTTGTCGCGATCTGTCAGCTCAACCGTGGTCCTGAGCAGCGAACCGACAAGCGTCCTCAGGTCGCCGACCTTCGTGAGTCCGGTTCCCTCGAGCAGGACGCCGACATGGTGATCCTGCTGTACCGCCCCGACGCGACGGAGCGAGACGATCCCCGTGGTGGCGAGGCCGACCTGATTCTGGGTAAGCACCGTAACGGCCCGACCGCGACAATCACTGTGGCGCACCAGCTTCACCTCTCGAAGTTCGTCGATATGGCGCGGGGATAGCTGCTGCCGCCGCTATCGCCTGAAGGTGGGACGGATTTCAGATCTTGTGGGATTCTGCGACAAGCACCAATCCGATTCCACTAGTGCCGAATTCGGTTTGTCTACAGGTGTGGTAGTGCTGCGGTGAGGAAGACGGCGCCGAAGGTGATTCCGGCAATGCCGGTGAGGATCCCGACCACGCCGGCGGTGTTGTCGCCCAGATCGCGTCCGGGGGTGTCGGGTCGGCGCGCTGCCAGGGCGGTTCCGATGGCGGCGGCACCGAGGAGGATGCCGAGGCCGAACATCCAGAACGTCAGTATCGAGAGGGCACCGAGCATCAACGCCATGTCGCTGTATTCGTCGCTGGTGATAGGACGGTGGTGATCCCACCAATCGGGTGGGGTGTGCGCGCGGGATTCGGTGTTGCCGGTGTTGTCGGATTGTTCGTGCGGGGGGATGGTGGATGCAGTCATGACAGCTAAAGGGTTCTCGTGCTAATTCTTTCGTGTGGTGGATGTGCTGGTGTGCGCCACGGGTGTGCAGTGGGAGATCGAAACGATGGTGGGGTGAGGCCCGAGAACCCATCGCGTGTCCTCGGGAGTCACCCCACCATCAAACGGTGTTTGGGCCAGCCAGATCAGGCTTCGATCTGCACCTGTGTTTTCGCTCCGGCGTTATCGGTTCGGGAGGGCGGTCCGGAAGAGACCTCGATCCTCCGCGGTTTCGCCTTCTCTGCGATCGGCAACGTCACCGTCAACACGCCGTTGTCGTACGAGGCCTCGATCTGTTCGGCGTCGATGTCGTCGCTGATCGACAGCTGCCGTCTGAATGTTCCGGCGAAACGTTCACTCGCCAGCCAGCTCACACCCTCTGCGGAGAGGGCAGTGCGGCGCGCGGTCAACGTCAGGGTCGATCCGTCGATGTGCACGTCCACTGATCCTGGGTCGACGCCGGGAAGATCGGCGTGCAGGACGTACTGGTCTTCGACCTTGTAGAGGTCCATCGGCATGAACCGTGGACTGCGTCCGTTGCCGGTTCCCGCGGCGAGAACGGACTTGGTGATCGCGTCGATGTCGGTGAAAGGATCGAAACGAAGCACAGCAACACACCTCCCATGTCGTGAAAAGAAAGGTCACCGCCACTGTGGCGGTCGACCGAACTCACTGTGCGGGAACATGATAACCACACGAATTAGCACTCTGCAACCGAGAGTGCCAGATCTTTGGGGAAGTGTTCCGGTCCCTGAAGATCGCAGCAGCGGGGTAGCGCGAGAAACGGTTGCTGCGCTCGGGGTGGGGATAAATTGGAAACAGTCGAAGTCCCGATGCTGTGCACCACCCAAGCCGAAATTCAGTTGCGCACGGCCGTGTTCCGGGGCAATGCAACCCATGTCGGGATGACGCTGCGTTACCTGATTTCGGCGAAAGCGGTGGCCACCTTCGACCTCGATTCGGGCACCGCGGTATGGCACTTCGTCAGTAGCGGCGGTGCGGCAATGGATCCGCCGGAGCCCCGACTCTGCGTGTGCGAGTCGGGGCGTATGACCGACGTCGGCATTGAGCACACAACACCGATGACCCACTATCCGTGCGCAGTCGACGTTAATGTCGTCCACACATCTTCAACCATAAACAGTACAATCGGTATAAATTGTGTTTAGTCGCCTTCGATGCCAAGAAGTGACATGGTCGTTGCATGGCAAGGTGAACATCTTGGTCGTCAGGCTAGCTGCGCAGTAGCCGCGGTGGCTGGGAAGGTGGCCCGTGACTGGTATCTGGTTTGCAGATGTCTGTTTCAAATGTTTTTGCGAGATAGGTCTTTTCCCGATGTATGCGGGTGGATCGGGGATCGAACATCGCGGGTGCTCGTTCGTCGGAGTCGCTGCGACCGATGTCGGTGTTCGTGCACACACCGAACCGACTGTAAGGGAAAACACTTCGGGCACCGTCAAATCTTGCTCATCACAATGGAACTGGGACTTTCGACCCTGTCGGCCACAAACAGTGCGCAAATAACCTACGTCGGGTCGGGGGCACCCGTTCCGTTTGAGGGGGCAAACAATCGGGCGGGTGTTCGTCAAGGCAAGGCCATGTCACCCTCTCTGGTCTCCTTGCCGGGCCCTGGGCTGTGCGCGCCCAGAAGTCCGAGAAGTGCTCAGGGCCCGCCGATACGGGGATCGACAAAGCGATGACGAAAGGTTCTGAAATGAGCCGAAGGAGCGATCGGCGATCGACAAGTTCTGCTCGCCGCCTGGCCACGCGAACTACTGGTGTCAGAGGTTCGGCGTGTAAGCCGAACTTGCTCACGGCAAAAGATCTGAGGGCTGTAATCGATTCCCTCACTGGAGCTCTCGCTGCTGAAGAATCGAGTGCGGACATCGCACCTCTCGCCTGAAATCCTCCGCTGTCGACGCCAACTGACAGACAGTTCTGAATCGCACCGGTATTTTCGGAGCAGGACAGCATATTCGAACTCACACTCGCTGTCAGACGCGACGGGTAGTAGTCACAGAAGTAGGTGGAAGATATCGAAGGCGACTGTCCATTGGGCTGTGCCGGGGTTTTTGCGGCCCGGTTCAACCGTGGCGAAGGTATGCGCCAGCGCTACGCTCAACCCTCCTGCGATCAGCGGCAGTCGTTGCTCGGTCTCCTCGGAGAGGGCCACGTCCAAGGGTGGGCGGGCCGTGAGCTGATCGAGCAGCGGCTGAAGTTCGATCTCCTCGTCGAGTTTTTCGAACCGGTGGATGCTCTCCTGTAATCCCTTGGTGATCGGCAGGTCCCACGGTTCGATCACGTCGCGCAAGTTTGCTTTCGCGGAGGCTTTGCCCATCAGGATCACGTCGTAGATCTTGTCGTCGATGAAATCGGTATAGCGCTTGAGGTCGTTCCGGTCGACCTGCAGTCCAGCCGCTGCCCTGAAGAACCGCTGGAATTTCACGGTGCCCATTACTGGCATGTCGTCAGCTCCTTTCGAAGTATTCATGGATTTGGCGTACGGCCATCGCTCCTTCACCGACGGCGGATGCGACTCGTTTCACCGAGCCGCGGCGGATGTCGCCGGCCGCGAACAGGCCGGGCAGGCTGGTTTCGAGTGTCCTGGACAGACCGTTGCTGCTCGGCAGGTTGCCGTCTACTCGGGCGTGGATGGCGTCCATGCCGGTGAGGACGAAGCCGTGGTCGTCGAGTGCGATCGCGTCGGCAAGCCACCCGGTGTGCGGTACCGCCCCGATGAAGACGAACAGGGCGCGCACCCGAATCGTGTCCTGGTCGCCGGTGCGATTGTCCTCGACCGCAATTGCTTCGAGGTATTTCTCGCCGTGGACCGCACGAATCTCGGTGTGCCGGTGCACGGTGACCCGCGGATGGTGTTCGATCTGGTCGACCAGGTATCGGGACATGCTCTTCCCGAGGTCATCGCCGCGGATGAGCAGGTGCACCTGTGAGACGTGCTCGGCGAGGAAGACGGCGGCCTGGCCGGCGGAGTTGCCGCCACCGACGATGGCTATCGGGTCGGTGCCGCATGTCCGTGCTTCCTGATGCGTTGCGGCGTAGTACACGCTTGTTCCTTCCAGCGCCTCGATCCCCTGAACGGCCAACTTGCGGTACCGCGCCCCGGCGGCGAGCACAACGGCCCGGGCGTGCACCGACCCGCCGTCCGCCAGTCGGAGCACATGGTTCCCGGCCTCGGATCCCAAACCGGTCACTTCTGCCGACACCAGGATGCGGGCGCCGAACTTCCCGGCCTGGAGCACGGCTCGTTCGGCCAATTCGGAGCCGGAGACCCCGGCGGGGAATCCCAGATAATTCTCGATCCGGGATGAGGTACTGGCTTGCCCGCCCGCAGCGATCCGCTCCAACGTCACCGTGTTCAACCCGTCCGAGGCGCCGTACACCGATGCGGCCAGGCCGGCCGGTCCGGCACCCACGACGACGAGGTTGTAGACGTCCTTGGCTGCGTCCGCGACGGGTGCCGGGACAGGAAGCCCGACGACGCGTGCGAGTTCCGCATTCGTCGGATTGCGCAGCACCTTCTCGCCGTGCCAGATCACGACGGGTGTGTCCTCGGGTGCGACGTTCAGGCTGCGTAGCAGTTGCTCCACTCGTTCGTCCTGTTCCAAGTCGAACCACTTGTGGGGCAGACGGTTTCGCATCGCGAACTCACGAAGTCGCAACGTATCCGGGGAGAAGCAGGAGCCGATGATCCGGAATCCGGAGCCGAGCCCGATCAGCAAGTGCCGACGCACAAGGTAGGCGCGCAGGATCAAATCGCTGAGCACGGGATCGTGGGCAATCAGCTCGCGTACCTGCTCGGCCGGGACGACGAGTATCTCGCCGTCCTCGATCGCTTCGGCGGTGAAGAACGCCACCTGACCTTCCAGGAGTCCGAGCTCGCCCAGGAAACGCCCAGGACCGTGCACGCGCAGTATCCGGCGCTCGCCGTCCGCGTCGCCTTCGTCGACGACTGCGACCTTTCCGGAAAGGACGACGACGAAATCGTTGTCAGGCGCGCCTTCTCGGATCAGCACCTCGCCGGCGTGAACCGGTCGACGCGAGCCACCGACCTCGAGCTTCGCGACCTGGTCGTCCGTCAGCCGCGGGAAGGCGCCCTCCTCGTCCGGGGTCTCGTCGTCGACCGGCGGGCTGTACCCGATGGGTGAGGCGCCCTCAGACGAAGTTCTGGTCGACATAACACCACCGCCAATCCTCGCCGGGCTCCATCGACTGGACGATCGGATGCCCGATGGCGTGAGCGTGAGCACTCGCGTGCCTGCCCGGCGAAGAGTCGCAGCAACCGACGTGTCCGCACGTCAGGCACAGCCTCAGATGCACCCACGGGGTGCCGAGGCGAAGACATTCCTCGCAGCCCTGCGGGGTACGGGGCACCACGGCCCGGATCGCGGTTACATGTGGGTCCGCATGGACAGGACTCATGACTTCGCCTCCTCGCCGGCATTTTCCGAGAGCGCCTGATCGAGCCACGTGCGCAGCTGGGGGACCGGAGCTGCGCCCGACTGGCGAGCGAGAACCTCACCCCGGTCCATCACCAGCAGAGTCGGCACGGCGCGGACGGTGAATCGTTCAGCCGTCCGGGGTGCAGCATCGACGTCGACCTTGACCAGCTTGATCTGGCCGACGTGTTCTCTGGCGAGCTGCTCGAGCGCGGGGCTGACCATGCGACACGGGCCGCACCACGTCGCCCACAGATCCACGAGCACAGGCACCGAGGATTTTTCGACGATCTCCGCGAAGTCACCGTCTCCCGCCGCGGCGATCCAGGGCAGCGGCTCGTGGCAGTTGCCGCAGCGAGGTTTTCCTTCCCCTGCTCCCGGGATGTTGTTGGTCTTGCCGCAGTTCGGGCACTTCACCTTTTCGGATCCCATGACCAGTTACCTCTTCTCAGGCCGCCGCGAAGGCGGGTTCGGCATACGCGACGGCAAGCTCGCCGCCGTCCACCGTGACGCTGATGGTGCCGTCCGGTTTGATCTCGCCGCGCAACAGTGCACGGCCGATCTTGGTTTCGACCTCGTGTGCGATGTATCGGCGCAGCGGCCGCGCACCGTAGACAGGGTCGAACCCGTGTTCGGCGATCAGTCGGCGTGCCTCCGGCGTGATTTCCAGGTGTATCTGTCTCTCCGACAACCTGTTTCGAAGGTCGGTGAGTTGCAGTTCCACTATGTGCTCGATCTGGGGCAGGGTGAGTGGGGAGAACAGCACGATGTCGTCGACCCGGTTGAGGAATTCGGGGCGGAAATGCCCGCGCAGTTCCGCCATCACCCGTTCCCTGGCGTCCGGCTTGATTTCGCCGTCGGCTGTGACCCCGTCGAGGAGACGCTGGGATCCGATGTTGGAGGTCATGATGATCACCGTGTTCCGGAAATCGACTTGCCTCCCTTGAGAATCGGTGATCCGGCCGTCGTCGAGCACCTGCAGCAGGGTATTGAAGACGTCGGCGTGGGCCTTCTCGATCTCGTCGAAGAGCACCACGGAGTACGGCTTACGCCGCACCGCTTCGGTGAGCTGGCCACCTTCGTCGTACCCGACGTATCCGGGAGGTGCACCGATGAGTCGACTCACCGTGTGCCGTTCCTGGTACTCGCTCATATCGAGGCGCACCATGTTGTCTTCACTGTCGAATAGGGCGCTGGCCAATGTCTTTGCAAGCTCGGTCTTTCCGACGCCCGTCGGGCCCAGGAAAATGAACGAACCGATCGGTCGACGAGGATCACGGATACCGGACCTCGCCCGGATCACAGCGTCCGCGACCAGTTGCACCGCCTCGTCCTGACCGACGACCCGTTCGTGCAGGATCTCGTCGAGCTTCAACAACTTCTCCCGCTCACCTTCTTGCAGCCGGGCGACCGGGATACCCGTCCATGCGGCCACGATCTCTGCGATCTCGTCTTCGGTGACCACCTCACGCAGCAACGGATTTCGGCCTTGTCTGGTGGCCAGTTGCTCCTCCGCCGCCTCGAGCCGGCGTTCGAGCTCGGTGATCTCGCCGTATCGCAACTCGGCTGCCCGATTGAGGTCGTAGTTGCGTTCGGCGGCCTCGGCCTCGACGCGCAACCGTTCCAAATCTCCTCGCAGTTCTTGCACCCGCCGGATCGCCTGCCGCTCCGCCTCCCATTGAGCGTGCCGGGCGTCTGCCTCGGCCCGCAGGTCGGCCAGCTCCTTGCGCAATTCTTCGAGGCGCGCCTTGCTGGCCGCGTCCGTTTCCTTGGACAGTGCGGCCTCTTCGATCTCCAGACGGGTCACCTTCCGGGTGAGCTCGTCGAGTTCGGCAGGCATCGAATCGATTTCGGTGCGGAGCCGAGCGCATGCCTCGTCTACGAGATCGATCGCCTTGTCCGGAAGGAAGCGGTCGGTGATGTACCGGTGCGAGAGGGTCACGGCGGCCACCAATGCACCGTCTTGAATTTTCACGCCATGGAACACCTCGAGGCGTTCTCGAAGTCCGCGCAGAATCGAGATCGCATCCTCGGCACTGGGCTCGTCGACGAGAACGGTCTGGAATCGACGCTCCAGTGCCGCATCGGATTCGATGTGCTTGCGATACTCGTCGAGAGTGGTGGCACCGATCATGTGCAGTTCGCCGCGTGCGAGCATCGGTTTGAGCATGTTGCCGGCGTCGAGAGACCCCTCGCCGCCGACCGAGCCCGCTCCGACCACGGTATGCAACTCGTCGACGAACAACAGGATGCGCCCCTCGGCAGCCTTCACCTCGGACAGCACGGCCTGCAGTCGCTCCTCGAACTCGCCGCGGTACTTCGCACCGGCCACCAGAGAACCCATGTCGAGCGAGAAGATCGTCTTGTCGCGTAGGCCCTCGGGCACGTCGCCGCGGACGATCCGCTGGGCGAGACCCTCGACAATCGCAGTCTTACCTACACCGGGGTCGCCGATCAGCACCGGGTTGTTCTTCGTTTTCCGGCTCAAGATCTGAGTTACCCTGCGTATCTCGGCATCCCGGCCGATGACCGGATCGAGTCTGCCTGCCCGCCCCTCGGAGACGAGATCGCGCCCGTACTTCTCCAATGCCTCGTACGCCCCCTCCGGGGTTGCCGACGTGACACGCTGATTGCCGCGCACCTTCGTCAGCGCTGTGAGGAAGGCGTCCCGTGTGACCCCATGACTGGCGAGGACCCGCCCGGCCGCGCTGGCCGATCCTTCCTCGGAGAGGGCCATCACAAGATGCTCCACCGACACGTAGGAATCCTTGAGTCTCTTCGCCTCCCGCTCTGCGGCATCGAGCAGCTTGGCCAGACGCTGGGTGATCATCACCTGACCGGGGGTCGCGCCGGGGCCGCTGACCTTCGGCCTACGCGACAGTTCACGATCCAGATCGGATCGAAGTGCTTCGACATTCGCGCCGGCCTGTTCGAGCAGTCGGGGCACCAACCCATCCTGCTGATCGACCAATGCGAGCAGCAGGTGCTCTCCGTCGACTTCGGTGTGGCCCATTCTGGTCGCAACATTCTGGGCTTCCTGCAAGGCTTCTCGTGACTTTTCGGTCAAGCTGCCGGTGTCCATGAGGATGTCCTCCTTCTGCGGGCCGCGGTTTCGAGTCTTTCGATTCGATCCAGCAGATCGAGCACGAGCCCGATTGCCGAGTAGTTGAGACCCAGACCCGTCCGCAGTCGTTGGATGCGTGCGGCGTGGGTCACTTCGGATGGGTCGAACGACATCTCTCCGCCGGCGTAGCGGTGGGCGTCGAGCAGTCCGAGAGCCACGAGTTTTCGTGCCAGATCCGGGTGCAGGCCAGTACGTTCGGCGAAGGCGTCCGGCGACAATCCGGTACGGCGAACCAATACGTACTGAGTGATCGGCGTTGAGGTGCTCATGTCTCTTTCCTCGGATTGAAGTTCGATTCGGCGCCCAACTGCTCGAACAGTTCGCGTTCACGTGCTGTCGGTTTCGACGGAACCATCACCTTGATTTCGGCGTAAAGGTTGCCGTTGGCACCGCGCGGATTGGGCATTCCCTCTCCGCGCAGGCGCAGCTTCCTACCAGTCGAAGAGCCAGGCACCACTTTGACTTTCGCCTCTCCACCCGGTGTGGGAACGACGACTGTCGACCCGAGAACCGCCTCCCATGGCGATACGGGCAGATCGACGTAGATGTCCCGACCCTGCACCCGGAACCGTGAATGCGGTTTGATCCGCACCACGAGGTACAGATCCCCAGGCGGCGCGTCACCGTTGCCTCGGCCTCCTTGCCCGGCCAACCGGATTCGCTGGCCGTCCAGGACGCCGGCTGGAATGTCGACGTCATACTGCCGTCCGTCCAGTCTGAGAGTGCGTTTTCCGCCCTGATAGGCCTCTTCCAGAGCCAGTTCCAGTTCGGCCTCCTGATCGGCGCCGGGAATCGGTCCGAACCCACCGCCTCCGCCGAACATCTGCCCGAAGAGGTCTTCGAAGTCGACGGCACCCTCACCACCGACACCGTGGCCGAAGTGCACCCTTCTCCCGCCACCGCCGTACCCGGCGGCGTTTGCCCGCACCCGTTCGTCGTAATCCTCGGGTACATGCCGGAAGTCGTCACCGAATCGGTCATAGCGTTTCCGGGTGTCCGGGTCGGACAACACCTGATAGGCCTCGTTAACCTCCTTGAACCTGTCCTCCGCAGTGGGATCCTTGTTCACATCGGGGTGGTACTTGCGGGCCAGCTTGCGGTACGCCTGTTGAATTTCGTCGGTGCCAGCGCCCTTCGGTACGCCGAGTACTTCGTAGTAGTCACGGGCCATCGGTGCTCACCCCTCTGGGCGGCTGACGACCACCGCGGCGGGCCGCAACTGTCGCCCGTCCTCTCCATAACCCGGGCGCAAGACCTCGACCACGGTCCCGGACGGAAGGTCGGGTCGAGTTACCACACTGACCACTTCGTGGAGTTCCGGGGAGAACGGCACACCGACCTCGTCGTGGCGCTCGAAGCCGAGTCGTGAGAGCACCTGTACCGCCTGGTCCCGGATCGCCTTCACACCTTCGACGACGGCCTGCGGATCGCTGCCTGCGTGTGCAAGCGCAAGCTCCAAGTTGTCCAGTATCGGCAGCCACGCCGCCGAAACCTTCGCTACTTCCGCGGCGCGTTCACGGTCCAGATCTTTGGCGTATCGCTTGCGCAGGTTGTCCAGATCTGCGACGGCCCTGCGCCAACGGTCCTCGAGTTGAGACAGCTCGTCTGCCGTCTCGGAGCGATCGGACGCGGTCTTGCTCTGATCCGTGTCGGCGCTGTTGGTAGTCGGCTCAGTCGTCGAATGATCTGCAGACATTTCCATCGTGCGCCTCAGCTTCGATCGAATTCGGCGTCGATCACGTCGCCGTCATCCGACGACGCAGCATCAGCGCCGCCTGCTTGGCCGTCGTCCGACTGGTCCGGCACAAGTCCGTAGAGCAGCTGTTGCAGCTCCGAGGTGAGTGGCTGAACCTCCGCGGGTGAAGCGCCGTCCTGCACGGCCTTTCGGGCGTCGGCAACCAGCATCTCGGCCCGCGCCTTCTCATGCGGCGGGGCACTGTCACCGAGTTCGGCGAGTCGCCGCTCCACTTGATACGCAACCGAATCGAGCCCGTTGCGCGCGTCGACCGCCTTGCGCAGCGCCTCGTCCTCACCCCGGTTCCGTTCGGCCTCCGCCAACATGCGCTCGACCTCACCCTGATCAAGGTTGCCCTGTTCACTGATCGTGATGCTCTGTTCCTTGCCGGTATCCTTGTCGCGAGCGGTGACGTTCAGGATGCCGTTGGCGTCGATGTCGAAAATGACTTCCACCTGGGCCTCGCCACGTGGCGCGGGGCGGATGTCTTCCAGCCGGAACCGGCCCAGCACCCGGTTGTCGGCCGCACGTTCGCGTTCGCCCTGCAACACCACGACGTCCACGGCGGACTGATTGTCTTCCGCCGTGGAGAACACTTCGCTGCGCCGCGCCGGGATCGTCGTGTTCCGCTCGATGATCTTCGTCATCACCCCGCCCTGCGTCTCGACGCCGAGGGACAGTGGGGTGACATCGAGTAACAAAACATCGGAAACCTCGCCTTTGAGCACGCCTGCCTGGACTGCGGCTCCGAGGGCAACGACCTCGTCCGGGTTGACGCCCATGTGAGGGTCCTTGCCGCCGGTCAGCCGGCGAACCAGCGCCTGTACAGCCGGAATACGTGTCGAACCGCCGACCAGTATCACTTCGTCGATGTCGTTGGCGGCGACCTTGGCGTCACTCATGGCCTGCTTCACCGGGCCGAGGCACCGTTCCACCAGATCTGCAGTCAAATCATCGAACTTCGATCGCATGATCGTAGTGGTGAGATGTTTGGGACCATTCGCGTCAGCGGTGACGAAAGGCAGGTTTACCTGGGCCTGGGTCACCGAGGACAGCTCAACCTTTGCCTTCTCCGCGGCTTCGAACAGTCGTTGCAACGCCTGCGCATCCTTACGCAGATCGATGTTCTCCGCGCGCTGGAATTCGTCGGCGAGGTAGTCCACCACGCGTCGATCGAAGTCGTCGCCGCCCAAGTGGGAGTCGCCGGCCGTGGAACGAACCTCGACCACCCCCTCTCCGACGTCCAGCAGGCTCACATCGAAGGTTCCGCCGCCGAGGTCGAAGACCAGTACGGTTTCGTGGGTCTGTTTGTCCATGCCGTACGCGAGTGCCGCAGCGGTCGGTTCGTTGATAATCCGCAAAACCTCGAGGCCTGCGATACGCCCGGCGTCCTTGGTGGCGTTTCGTTGCGCGTCGTTGAAGTAGGCAGGAACGGTGATGACCGCTTCCTTCACCTTTTCGCCGAGGAACTTACTCGCGTCGTCGACGAGCTTGCGCAGCACGAGAGCGCTGATCTCCTCTGGTGCGTATTTCTTGCCGCGCACGTCGAAGCGGGCTTCACCGTTGTCACCCGCTACGACGTCGAAGCTGACCGCTTTGGCCTCTTCGGAGATCTCGTCGTAGTGACGTCCGATGAAGCGTTTCGCCGAGTAGATCGTGCCCTTCGGATTCAAGATCGCCTGCCGTCGGGCAAGCTGGCCCACCAGACGCTCACCGTTCTCGGTGAACGCCACCACCGAAGGCGTCGTCCGTGCTCCCTCCACATTGGAGATCACCACCGGCTCGCCGCCTTGCCAGCTTGCGATGACCGAGTTGGTTGTGCCCAAGTCGATGCCTACAGCAGTTGTCATGACTCATTCCTTTCGATCGCCTGGCCGGTGAGCAAGTGGACGATTCCGCCCGCAACTTCGCTCGATATCGGCAAGGACTTCGTAGTGCCCTGGTTTTGACGAGTGGATTGGGTGAAGTCACGGAGACCGAGCAGGGCACCGATAACGGCGCCCGACACCAATCCGTGGACGGCGGGCGTGAGGCTCGAGAACGGTCGAGGGTAAGGGTTTCCGCCACTGAGCTTTGACATCACGCCCCTCAGTGTTGATGTTGTGGGGTTCGCCGGGTTTGTGCGCACCGACAGAGCTCGACCGCCGGTCAACCGGTTGAGCTCACGAACGGCCCAGCCATGATGAGTCTTTTCGTCCACCCAAAGGGCGTCAACAACATTCGCCTGATGGGCGGGGTGCAACGGGGCAGCCGCAACCACACCTGCCGTTGATCGAAGATGTCCGCCGGAACCCGATCGAAGCGGCCATCGCACGAAACTCCCAGTATCGGCCGATACATGAAAACTCGTGTGTCGGCCGCTACTGCGGTACGTCCACACTACCGCGGCGCATGCATAAGGAGAACACCCTTTGCGAAAGATCGTCACAGTCAGTGAACAGCAGCTCCGTTGAAACCGGACGAGATTCATCGTCGTTCTATCGAATCTTCTTGTGACAGAATGTCAATGAACCACTACTGGACGGTTCCAATTGGTTGCGAGTAGGCGGCGTACACCCGCGTGCTGCACGGTTCGACGACCCGTGCTGTGGCTGGTCAACAGGCCGCTCAGGCGGGAACCATTGCAATTCAACAAGTGTCGACCACCGCGCATTGTCGGGACTTACGTGGGATCTCGTCTATTCCTGTGCGACATCCTTTGGCAGGAATTCAATCGAGGGGTCGGTTTGCTCTCGCCCCCGTGGTGGCGCAGGTGTGCCAGGTCTGGCCGTGGTTGTGTTCGTCTCGGCTCGGAGCCGCCTCAGGGATGCAGTACGACTTTGGTCCAGCCGTCGTCGCGAGCGTCGAGTGCTGGCAGCCGGATGCGGTTTCGCCGAGCGGGCTTGGCCGGCGTCAATTCACCTGACACGCGGGTGAAACAGAGGACCTCATCGGCTTGCTGTAAAGCAACGTCGGAATGCTCGACGTGGCCCTGGCGATGCGTTCTCTGACCTGACGACGCAGTCCACCGCTCACAGCGCCGCCACGGCCGCCTCGGCGACGGCCTTGTCCTGCTCCCCGGTGCCGCCGCTGACGCCGACCGCGCCCACGACCTGGCCGTTGTGCCGCAGCGGCACGGCGCCTGTGAAGATCATGATGCGCCCGCCGTTGGAGGCGTGTATCCCGTAGAACTGCTCGCCCGGACCCGCGTTGGCCGCGAGGTCCTCGGTCAAGACCTCCAATGCCCGCGCGGTGAACGCCTTGTTGATCGAGATGTCGATGCTGGCGATCCAGGCACCGTCCATCCGCACGTGAGCCACGAGGTTGCCGCGGCATCGACCACCGCAATGTTCGACGGCGACTCGATCTCGGTGGCTTTGGCCTGTCCTGCGGCGATGACCCGCTGCGCATCGTCGAGGGATACCGAGGTCTGGTTCACGGTCATGACGCACCTGCCCCGAGCTTCGCGAACTGCTCCGCGATGGCCTGACAGAACGCAGGAAGCTCGTCGGGCGAGCGGCTCGAGATCAGGTTCCCGTCGATCGCGACCTGTTCGTCTACGACTTCTACTCCTCCGGCCCCGTCGGCAGTCAATATCGCTATCTGCTTGCCCTGCAGTGGCATTGGCATTGTTGTTCTCCTCTCGGTTCTGGCCGTGTCAGGGATGCAGGACGACTTTGGTCCAGCCGTCGTCGCGAGCGTCGAAGTGCTGGTAGCCGGATTCGGCTTCGGCGAGCGGGAGTTCGTGGGAGATGATCCAGGAGGGCTTTGCCCGGTCTTCGTGGATGAGGTCGCGCAGTTGCCGGTTGTAGTGTTTGACGTTCGCTTGTCCGGTGCCGATCTTCTGGCCCTTGAACCAGAATTTGCCCATGTCGAAGGCGATCTTGCCGTTGCGCTCGAGTTCGTCGGGGCCGTTCTGGTCTTGGGGAAGGAAGATGCCGACCACCCCGATGTGGCCGGTGAAGCGCACCGAATCCACGAGCCGGTTCATCGTCATGGCGGCGTCCTCGTGGCCTTGCGGGTCGTGTGCCTGATAGCCGACGCACTCGCACCCCTTGTCTGCGCCTTTCCCGTTGGTCTGCTCGAGGACCTGCTCGACGGGGTCGCCCTTCGAGTCGTCGATGGGGACGACGCCGATCTCTTCGGCCAGGCGTAGCCTGTCAGGGTGACGGTCGACGATCATCACCTTGCTCGCTCCCTGGATCATCGCCGAATACGCGGCCATCAAACCGACTGGGCCAGCGCCGTAGACCACCATCGAATCGCCGGGTTGCATGTCGGCCAGGCGGGTGCAATGCCATCCGGTGGGAAAGATGTCCGACAGCATCACGTAATCGGTTTCCTTGTCCCGGGCATCCTCGGGCAGTCGCAGACAGTTGAAGTCGCCGAACGGCACCCGCAGATATTCCGCCTGTCCACCCCAGAACGGACCCATCCCGGCGAAACCGAATGCTGCACCGGCCATCTTCGGATCTGGGTGCACCGTCAGGCAGAATGCGGTCAACCCCTCCTCGCAGTTTCGGCAGAAGCCGCAGCCGATGTTGAACGGCAAGCACACTCGATCCCCTGGCGATACTTTGACCACTGCATTGCCGACTTCGGCGACGATGCCCAAGTTTTCGTGACCGAGGACCATTCCGGGCTCCAGATCGGTGCGGCCTTCGTACATGTGTAGATCCGACCCGCAGATGTTGGTGCTCGTGATCTTCACCAGCACATCTGTCGGATTCTCGATCCGCGCATCGGGCACGTCCTTGACGTGGACCTCTCGAGGCCCGTCGTATACAAGCGCTTTCATCGCGGCACTCCCTTGTCTTGTATCTGCGGCTTTCCGGTTGATCTCGCCGGTCGCAGGCGTCCACGCGTGAGCGACCGACCGAATGAATCGTGCTGTTCGGGGAAGGTCCACGGCGCGCGGAAGTGAAGACCGCACCAAAATGTCGGCGCACCAACATTTTTCCTGCCATCGACGCAACTGCGGCTGCATCCAGGCATCGCATTCCCTCACCATGGAGTCTCCTCTTTCGGCTCCACGATCGCTAGGGGGTTGGGATCGGTTTCCTCGAACGGTGGGTTTGGGTACCTTCCATTAGCCGATGGATGGTGTGATGCTTGACAGTGTTCACCACCTCGAAGAGGAGAACCGATATGGCCACCAAGGCGCTGCTGGTCCGACTTGAAGCGAAGCCCGGCAAGGAAGAAGCGGTCGAGGAATTCCTCCGATCGGCACTGCCGCTCGTCGAGCAGGAGCCCGGCACGAAACCCTGGTTCGCGGTGCGGTTCGGGCCCTCGTCGTTCGGCATCATCGACGCATTCCCGGACCAAGCTGCCCGCGAGACACATCTCAATGGTTCGGTCGGCAAGGCCCTCGGCGAACGCGCCGACGAACTCTTCGCTGCGCCGCCCGAAATCAACTACCTTGACGTTCTCGCTGTAAAAGTCTGAACCACCGACTGGAAAATGTCTTGTCGATGGCGGTCACTTTCGGTTGTGAATACAGTTGTGCCACAGCCATACCCGAATCACGGTAGCTTTGCCGGCGTGTGCGGCTGTGGCGTACTGTCCGGCGCTCGCTTCCACCCAGGTATCGGTAGATCACGAGCAGGGCACTCAGTCGAGCCAACTCGCTACCCGTGTAGGAAGAGCATTTCAAACTCGTTTCATTGCAAAGTGTTTCGAGTTTGAAGTGACCTGCCTGGAGTGAAGTAGGACTCCTTGTTCTTGGAGGAGGGCTTAGTGGAGCACCACGGATCATCGAGTAAGGACGATCGGTGCTAGTCCTGTTGGAAAAGATCGTCATAGACGATGGCAGAGGTGAGGTCGGATGGATTCACCACAGTGCGCCGGTCACCGACCTGGGGTAGCACGTTACCTTTGGGCGCCTCGCAGTCAGCGTCGAACGTGTCCAAATCCGGGCCGCTGATACGGACGGTCAGTTCGGCGGTGTCTTGGCCCTCGTTGAGGTCCCGGATGCGGTTGACGGCGAAAATTTCTGCAGGCGCTGCGATACCGACGGCCCGGAATCGCTTTCCTCCCAGCGCCATCCATAGGTACTGACTGCAAGCCCGATTTCGATCGGGAAGGTGAAGACTCCCCACTACACGGCCGGTCGCCAGTGAACTGTCGATCCACCCGGCGATCGGTCCGGCCAGGATGAGACCACTTGCGATCGAGTACGCCATCATCCCGGCGGCGAAACCGCCGATGAGTTCGACCTGCCGCGGTTTGTCCGTGTTCTTGTTGGACAAACCGACACCCTAAGTGAAGGGGTGGTTTTCGGGTGGCTGTTTCAGGATTGAAAAGCGGTGATGCCGCGTCCCCGTGTGGTTGGCGTCGGAGCGGTGTGAGCCCCGATCGCCGTGGACTGAATATCGTTGCAGTCGTTACCTGTTCGCCGTTTGATGCGATCTCGTTGTTTGCGGTTTTGTTGGTTGCCGACCATATCATGTTGCCGTTGTTGCAAAGCGCCAGTAGGTGTTTGTTGGCATCAACGACGGCTGAGGTTGGAAACGACATGGACGATCTCCGCTGGCAAAGTATGTAAGGGGTGGTTGGTGCCCCTTGGAGCGCTCGGAATGCTCGTGGGAAGTCGCGGCCACACCTGTTGCCGCAGAACCATGGCGATAGGTCACCTGTCGGGTCGATGCCTGGTGCTGGAAAGGTTCGAACCTAGTCAACAGTTTCCATCGGCAGTCACTCCCGGTCGTCGACACACTGGTGAATCCTGACACCGCGTGCCTCGTTCGTAGCTCCGTTGCTAACGGTTTCATCCCGTCGAGTCTAGGGAGAGGGGCAGTGTTGACCGACTGCTGGTGGATTGTTCTCAACTGTCGAAAAAGGCCATCTTTGCCCGGAATTTCAGCGCCAACTGTCGCGTAATTTTTCGAAAGTCGCAGGTTGATCTGACAAATAGACTCGGAATCTACATTGCCGCCATCGCCTGGTGATGAGACAAATATCAGGCATCATGAGATTTTGAGACAAACACCTGCAGTTATGTAAATTTGAGACAAATGCAGGCCGCCCGCTCTCGCTTTTTCCTGCGTCGTTGGGGGTCTAGTTCCGTCGGGGTGAGTTCGCGTGGCCTGCGACTGGTAGCTCGTGTGAAGACGTCTGTGTCGAGTGCCTTGGCGAGGTAGGTGCATTCCCAGTGTATTTGGGTGGGTCGGACCCCGAACATCGCGGCAGCGTCGCCGTCGAGTTTGCAGTGGGCGCTGTCGGTGAATCGGCAGAGTCGTAGTGCTGCAATCTTTTCGCCGGCGAGGGCGAGGTGCACGAGTTCTTCGGGGTCGCCTGCAGCGGATGCTGCAAGTGTGAGTGAGAGGCTCGTTCGCCGGAGATCGCTGCGACCGATGTCGGTGTTGGTGCACACACCGAACCGGCTGTAAGGCAGAACACTTCGGCCACTGTCAAAGCTTGTTCATCACAATGGAACTGGGACTTTCGACCCTGTCGGCCACAACAGTCCGCAAATAACCTACGTCGGGTCGGGGGCACCCGTTCCGTTTGAGGGGGCAAACAATCGGGCGGGTGTTTGTCAAGGCAAGACCATGTCACCCTCACTGGTCTCCTTGCCGGACTCTGGGCTGTGCGCGTCCAGAGTGCTCAGGGCCCGCCCGACCCGGCGATCGAAAGAAAGATGACGAAAGGTTCTGAGATGAGCCGAATGAGCGATCGACAGGTTCTGCTCGCCGCGTGGCAACGCGAACCACCGGTGTCAGAGGTTCGGCGTGTAAGCCGAACTCGCTCACGGCAGAAGATCTGAGGGCTGTAATCGATTCCCTCACTGGAGTTCTCGCTGCTGAAGAATTGAGTGCGGAAATCGCATCTGGCATCCGAAATCCTCCGTCGTCGACGCCAACTGGCTGGCCGGAGTAACCGTGCGCGTCAGACTCTCTTCTCGGAGGTGCCTCGT
The DNA here is from genome assembly GCF_053470465.1 of Rhodococcus sp. GB-02. NCBI lineage: Bacteria > Bacillati > Actinomycetota > Actinomycetes > Mycobacteriales > Nocardiaceae > Rhodococcus > Rhodococcus sp. GB-02. The sequence continues at coordinate 113,832 of NZ_JBPUKE010000001.1, read as the reverse complement.
TCGCCTCTTTCGCCCACCGAACGGTGAACCCGCAATACGGCATCCGGTCCAGTTTAGAGAAACGGGCCCATCGTCCATGTCTGCGAGTTTCGGCCCTTAGGTACATTGCACCGGGAAACGGAACACGTGAGGAGCATCCAGCCGGTTGACAGACCACTCGGCCCACGAGCCGCAACCCGCGTCGCCGTGCATATCCAGATGATGTGACCGACTAGGCCACCGAGCCACGATCGGCACCTCGGCTGTATGGATATCGCGAAGATCTGGGGAGGATTCTTCCCTCGGCCGGTTCGGTGATCGATTCTGAGTGAACTTGGTTCTTTCGTGGTCTCTGAAAGGAAGCTCCGCCGTGGGTTCGATTGTTCTCACCCTTGTCCTCGTCCTCTCTTTCCTCGTGCTCGCTTTGCTTCTGCGTTACGCCAATGCCGGACAGTCGGCCCGCCTCGGCGTTCCGAAGGTCCGTCCGGTCCCGGGAGGCGGCCGGTTGGGTGCTCGACCGCGGGTGCTGCGGTGACGGCATGGCATGTGATGGCGATCTGTCGCGCATTCAGCGCCCGATTACCTACCGGGGTGTGGGTGCCCGAATCGGATCGACCTGCGGTTTGCAGTCAGGTCGGTCAGGCCGATACAAACCGTGACGACGGATCGAATTCGGTCATTGTTGGCCGGGGCTGGACGTAGCTGTGATGTCGAATGCGGCAACGCCGTCCGCAGTGGTCGCTCTATCTCCGGCCGGCCACACATCCTGGCCGGAGTATGGGGAGAAGGTGCTGCGTTGCAGCCTGTTTCGTGTTGATTGTCTCTGATTGCACCCAATGCTGACGAGGATCCCGCTATGAACTATCTCGTTGATCACCTGCACCTGGCTGGTCTTTTCCGTCGAGGGCGCCTTACCGAGGAGGAAGCGATCAACCTCGACAGCTACTACCGCCTTCACCCGTTGCCGCGGCCGGCGGTCTTCACAGCGTCACTTGGCGGCCATGCCACATTCTGATACTGGCATGAACCCGTAGGAAGTCGCCTGATTGCCTGTCAGTGGCGTTGTAAGAGAGAAGTTTTGAGATACGTCTCCTGGTTTCGGATCTGGTTTCAGCGATCCGAGGTCCTGGGGTGAGAGAGGAATTCGCAGTGATGTCCGCAGTGCACTCGGCGCAGTCCGGGAAAGAGTTTGCCGCTGAACCAAGTTGTTGGCAGAAGTATGCCGCGTGCGGTGGGGTCGAAGCGGCGGTGTTCTTTTCGCCGGAAGGCGAGCGTGGCGATGCCCGATCCCGCCGGGAACTGCGGGCGCGGCGGATATGTCAGACCTGTCCTGTGCTCGGTCAGTGCCGCGAGTACGCCCTCGGTGCGGGCGAGCTGTATGGAACGTGGGGTGGCATGAGCGAAGCTGACCGAAGACGGCATGCCCAATGACAAACCGCGACGAGCACCGGGCGGCAGATCATGCAGTCCGAGGACGCGATCAGATGTGGGGTGAGCCGGTGCCGTTGTCGGTTTACCGAATGGCGAGCGACGATCTCGTCAAGGAGTACCGCTCGCTGTACCGCCGGTGTGATCGCCTGACTCCGCGCGAGACAGCGCGGTTCTATTTCGTGAACGAGGAAATGAGGGCACGGGGACTCGGGCATGGCATTCCAACTCCGGATACCCACGAGGGCATCGATGCCTGGGACGGGGAGATCTGAGATCGCGAGCTTCCCCGAACAATTGCCGTTCGGAGAGCGCTGTCCGTGAGAAAGGCCGTCCTCATGCGGTGTCAGATCGCCGGTTCGGGGCGGGGGAACAGTCGTGAGAGAACATCGGAGAGGGTGATGATGCCGACTGTCGTTCGTTCGTCGGTGATCACGGCGAGGTGATTGCGACTTTCCCGCATCGACGCGAGTGCGAGGTGGACGGGGGTTTCGGAGGCGAGGGTGAATGCCGGTCGCATGATGGCCTCGGCGCGGGTGTGGTCGGGTTGGAGCAGGGTGTCGCGGGCGTGCACAATCCCGAGGGGGACGCCGTTGTCACGGACCAGGATTCGTAGGTGTCCTGATTGTTTCGAGATTGCCCGCACCTGGTCCATGGTCGCGGAGCTGGTAACGGAGGTCGGAGCTTTGTTGCTCCGTAGCAGATCGCGGACGGTCAAGGTTTGCATGTCGAGGGCGCCGGAGAGTTGCGCAGAGTAACCGGCGTCGAGGGCTCCGACGTTGGTGGAGTGCTCGACCAGGTGCCGCAAGGTGTCGGGGTCCTGGCCGCTGCCGACGTGATCGACCGGTTGCACACCGACTTTGACGAGGAGCCAGTTGGCCATCGAGTTCAGCGATTGCAGTAGAGGCCGGGTGAGCCACATGAATCCGCGCATCGGGATGGCGAGCAGTGTGGCTGATTTCTCGGGGTGGGCGATCGCCCAGGATTTCGGTGCCATTTCGCCGACGACCAGATGCAGGAAAGTCACGATGATCAACGCGAGAACGAAACCGGCGACGTCCGCGGTCCAGAGCGGCATGCCCCAACTCGAGAAGGCAGGGGTGAGCCAGTGGTGGACGGCGGGTTTGGTGATCGCGCCGAGCGCGAGGGTGCATACGGTGATGCCGAGTTGGGAGCCGGCGAGGAGCACGGTCAGCTCGGAGGCGCTGCGCAGAGCGGCTCGGGCGGAGCGGCTGTTGGGGGCGGCATCTTCGAGGCGGTGCCGTTTGGCGGAGATGAGGGCGAATTCGACGGCGACGAAGAAGGCACTCAGTGCGATGAGAGCGACGGTGATGGCGATGACGATCCAGGGGTTGCTCATCGGTTCTCCTCCGCGGTTTCAGTCCCGGCCATCTCGGTGAGGTCGAGGCGTAGTCGTAGTAAGGCGGGGACGTGCCGCTTGACGGTCAGGACATCGATGACCAGTGAATGTCGGGGTTGTTCGTCGTCGGAAATCAGGTCGGCGGGATCAGGTGGCAGTTCGACGCGGATCCGGGTTCCCTCGGGTGGGAGTTCGCCGTGATGGGCGATGGTGAAGCCGGCGATCGTTTCGTAGTCACCACTCGGGAGGTCGTGTCCGATGGTGCGCTCGATCTCGTCGAGGTGCACGCCACCGTTGACGGTCCACGATCCGTCCTCGCTGGGGAGTTCGCGTGGAAGATCGGGGTCGTGTTCGTCGGTGATTTCGCCGACGAGTTCTTCGGCGATGTCCTCGAGGGTGATGACACCGGCGAATCCGCCGTATTCGTCGATGACGCAGGCAAGTTGGTTCTTGCTGTCGGTGAGTTCGGACAAGGCCTTCGGCAGGGGAAGTGTGGTCGGGAGGATCAGGGCGGGGCGGGTGAGTGCGCGCACGGTCAGATCAGTGGTCGGCGTCAGGTCGAGAACATCCTGGAGGTGGATGACACCGACGATGTCCTCGGAATCTGCTCCCACGACGGGATATCGGGAGTGCCCTCGCCCCATGAGAGTGAGGATGTGGTCGAGGGAGTCGTCGGCGCGGACGGTATCGACATGGGTGCGGGGGATCATCGCGTGCTCAACTGGGCGCGTGGGGAAATCGAGAATGCGATCGAGCATCGTCGACAACTCGGGCGGCAGAGTCCCGGTTTCGCGGGACTCGGCGACGATGTGCTCGAGATCGCGGGCGGAGGCGGAGTGCTCGACGTCGTGCACCGGCTCGATCTTCAGTGCGCGAAGTAGCAGGTTCGATGCCTGGTCGAAGATCCAGATCAGCCAGCCGAACAGTTTCAGATAGAGGGTGGTCGAGCGAGCCAGCCACCGGGCCACCGGTTCGGGACGTGCGATGGCCAGGTTCTTCGGGAACAGTTCACCGAAGAGCATCTGGACCAGGGTGGAGAACAGCAACGCCAGCACGGCACCGATCCCGAGCCCCACTGCGGTGGGAATGCCGATGCCGCCGAAGATCGTTCCGAGCGATTGACCGATGAGAGGTTCGGCGACGTAACCGACCAGCAGACCGGTGACGGTGATGCCCAGTTGAGCTCCGGAGAGCATGAACGAGGTGCGGCGGGTCACCGCAAGGGCCCGCTTTGCACCAGAATCGCCCGTCTGGGCGAGAGAATTGAGCCGGGATCGGTCCACGGCCATGTAGGCGAACTCTTGGGCAACGAAGTAGCCGGTCACTGCGGTGATCAGCAGAACGACCAGGACGCCCAGCAGTAGTGTCAGGGCGATCATCATGAGCCGGACACCTCGCCATCACACGCGGTGACGTAGTGGGGTGTGTCCGGCCTGGGTCTGTGACTGTCCATGGGTCTCTCTGTCGATGCGGAAGAAGCCTTGTTCTTTAATCTACGTTTACCTTGCCGGGAAAGTTCCCACCGCCATGCGGTTTCCCCGAAAAAGTCGCGGTGAACGAATGACGTACCTGACCCAGGCAGGCCGATAGCCGATCGATCATGCGTTCACAGCATGGTCGTCTCCCCGGGGATCGCGCCCCGGTTGGTGTGGGCGTCGGTCGAGTCCGAAGCGCCGCTGATCGGCGGGTATCCAGGACTCCGGTGGTTCGTACGGCGGAGATGCAGGCTCACTGATGTCAGGCGGGCGGGCTGCGTGTCGGGATTCGGTGTTGTTCACCCAATGTTCTGCGGGCGCTTGGTTCGCCGAGGTTTTCGATCCACTGCGACAGCCGAGGCTTTCTTTCATGGCTACCACGAGATCGGTTGTCGACGCACTGATCGCCCGACACCCCGTGCTGACGGTGCAGCAGGCTGCAGCGATGGTCATGGAGGATTCCGTGTCGATCAATGGGCGCCCGGTTCGTCACCCCGGACAGCTCGTTTCCGAAACCGATCGAGTTGAAATCGTGCGTTTTGGGGGCCGCACCGCGTAGCTGGACCTTCACATGGTCCAGGGTAGTCAGGAAGTGGGTGGGCAGTGGGTCGTCTGCGAACGAGGCTGTCACTCCTGATCAGCAGTACGTCGGGAGTATCGATGAGGGCAAACCCGAGCAGTGTCCCGATCGTCGGGACTAACGCGCACAAGAGTTTTCACTACACAAGCACGTTCCGTCCGCGACACTGTTTCCATCGCTTGCTGTGTACGTCGTCGTCACAGGAGTGCCGTGACGCCGTATAGGGCGACGGCTGAAATCGTTGCTGCTGCAGGAAAAGTGGTAACCCAGGCGATGAGCATGTTTCCCGCTACGCCCCACCGGACGGCGCTGAGACGTTTGGTCGAGCCGACACCCATGATCGCCGACGAAATCACATGTGTTGTCGATACCGGCGCCCCATGCCGGCAGAAGCGACGTAGAGCACCGAGGATGCGGTCAGTTCCGCTGCAAAACCCTGGGGAGGATCCAATTCGATGATCTTGCGCCCAAGAGTCCGCATAATACGCATCCCACCTGTTGCGGTACCGAGGGCAAGAACAACTGCCGTCAGCAAGAAACACCACCACGGAATCGAGTAGTCGTCTTGTCTACCCGAGACGACAAGAGCCAGGACCACGATGCCCATGGTTTTGGCTGCGTCTTGCATCCCGTGGCCGAAGGCCATGGCCGCCGCAGAACATGTCTGGGCCTTTCGAAACCCTCGACTGGTCGATGCCGGAGATGCGTGTCGAAACAGCCACATGATGCCTGACATGGCCATATATCCCAGGATGAAGCCGGCGATCGGCGAGACAACCATCGGGATCAGCACCTTTTCGATCACACCACCCCACAGCACAGTCATCCCGCCGGCCAGTGCGGCCCCGACCATCCCGCCGACAAGAGCGTGCGAGGACGATGACGGTAATCCGTACCACCACGTGATGAGATTCCAGCCGATTGCACCTACCAAGGCGCACCCGAGTATCAGTAAGGCGTGAGTGCTGACGTCGAGCTCGATTATTCCCTCTCCCACTGTGGCAGCGACTTTGGCGCCGAAGAAGGATCCGAGAAGGTTGCCGATTGCGGCCATCAGTAATGCTGAACGCAATGTCAGCGCACGCGTGGACACTGATGTCGCAATAGCATTGGCCGAGTCGTGAAAACCGTTGGTGAAGGTAAATGCCATAGCGAGTGCTATGACCAGGAGCAGCATCAGCACAGCTGGTCACGATTCCTTGAGGACGATGGTTTCGATCACATGCGAGACCTTTTCGAAAGCATCGGCTGCGTCTTCGAGCTCGTCGGCGATGTCTTTGAGTTTCATGACGGTCAGGGCATCGAGATGGCCGTCGAAGAGGTTGGCGAGACATGTTCGATAGAGGTGATCGGCCGTATTCTCGAGTTCATTGATTTTGATCCAGTAGCTTTCGAGTCCCTGCATCGATGCCAGTTTGGGCATCGCTTCCGCCGTTATCTTTGCGCACGCGTCGAGGGTGTCGATCACGTCGCAGAGATGGTGCGGTAGTTCGCGCACTCCGTACAAAGACACGAGATGCGACGCCGCTTCCATGTGGTCCATCACGTCGTCGAGAGTTGATCCCAGCATGTAGATATCACAGCGGTCGAACGGAGTGACGAAAGTTGAATTCACGGTTCGGAACAGCTCGCGCTTTATGCGGTCGCATTCGTGCTCGAACCCGACCATGCGTTCGGCAATGCTGGCGGTATCGGCTTGTGGGCTGGCCAATTCGGCAAGAGTTTTGGCCCCGAATTCCAGATATTGTGCCGTGGAGGTGAACAGTGCGTAGAACAGTTCGGACTTGGGTTTGAAACCGGAGAACATGAATGTGTCTTTCGCGTCGCTGCAGGGAAGACCAGGGCAGTGGCAGCGTGGATGAGGGACACGGTGCCACTGCCCTGGTCAGTTCAGGGGGTGTGCAGTTCGTTCAGCGCTGATGTGCGCTGGACGATCCACGTACGCATCTGATCGATGCTCGACTGCAGCGTCTCTGCGGTCAGTTCGTCACTGGTCGGGATGGACGTCGCGAGTGAGTCGAGAATTTCGGTCGCGCGGCCGCTCTGGTACATCTGCTCGAACAGGTCCCAATACGTCTTCTCGTACAGCTCGGCGAATGCAGGCGATTCGAGGAAACGCTTCTTCAGAGAGTTCGTGGTACCGAGTGGACCACCGGGAAATCCCTGTTGACCAGGTGCTGTCGCGTCCACGCCTTGTCGAGGGGCGCCGCCTTCCGGCATGCCTTCTGGGGCTTCGCCAGCCGGTATGCCCCCCGGCCCCGCGCCGCCCCCAGGCCCTCCGCCAGCCGGTATGCCCCCCGGCCCCGCGCCGCCCCCGGGTCCTCCGCCGCCGGCTGGGCCCATAGCGATCGAAACACTGTCATGAGGGCCGGTGGCGGCATCACCTTGCATGGCGAGGTTGAGATCCCAGGACACCACGGAGATCCTCTTGGTGTCCAGGTCGTACCAGAGGTAATAGTTCTGACCGGGGCCGCTCATGTCATCGCCGTTGACGATGAGGTTTTGCGTGGCAACGTATCGAGCGAAGGATTCGACGTCGATCCAATCGGAGAGGTGCGCGTCGAACTCTTCCGAGTTGGCTGCATCCATCCACTTCAGAAAGCTGATGACCGGTTGTAGGTTTCCGTTGTCGACGGCATTGATTTGTTTGAACTGGCCCGCATAGGCGGTCTGGTCATCGCCCACGTACGCAAATCGTGAGCTCGCATCCGCCTTGTAAAGGTACCCGTCCGACTCGAAGAGTGAGTTCGCATAAGTGTCGTCCGGATGTTCGAGTACCAGACGAGTCGACGTCGCACTGTCATTGATCGAATACACCGTGTACGCGTAACGCTGCGTCGGTTGATCACTATCGGCAGTCAACGACAACGCCATCGCTTCGTTGACCACCGGCGATCCAGGCCGGACCGACAACTCGGTCATCCCCTGATACGCGCGGCCCTCGGAGTTCTCATCGAAACTGATGAGCAAGGGAAGTGACGTCGGGTCATCGGCCGAGGCCGTCGACCCCATTCCCGCCATCATGTCCTGTGGGTCGAAATCTGTTGGTAGTTCCAGTCCCTCAGGAATCTCGAATCCGTCAGGCGGCGTGAACCCTTCCCCTCCTGGCATCACCCCATCTCCTCGAACACCCATGAGAGTGGAGTTACCCTTCAGCCGCACCGAGGCATCGTTGACGAAAGTTCCGTCGATGGTGATGTCCGCGGTGATCCATTTCTTGTCGCCACTCTTCCGGAACGAGGAGATCATGTCGTTGTACTCGGAATCGGTTATCTCCAGTGACAATTGATGCGAGACCGAGGGGTCGAACAATTCCACGGTGCCACTGATGTTGTCGGTGATCTCGGAGGCGATGACAGATGTGTCACCAGTGATGTAGGGACGAATTCGTGTCTCACCGAACACGAAGGCCAGGACGGAGACGAATGCGACGAACACCACCAACAGCTTCCAATGCTGACGCAGCGTCTTCGGTATCCGATGTTTGAACTTGCTCCGCGGCGGCGGAGACCCGGTGCCCGTCACAGTCATCAGATGTCCGTCTGGTCGTATCCGGTCAGAACGGTCACGCGCTGACCTGCATTGACGGCGCTCAGTGCAGATATCAACTCTGCAGATTTATTGCCCTTCTTCATTTGCGCGGTGTAATACAGCTCATTGAGCGCACCCGATCGCGCCGAATCAGTAGAGACCAACTCGAACTCCGAGCAGTGTTTGATGAGTACGTCCTCGACGTATGCGACGTATTCCTGTCCAGGCGGAACCTGAACCTTGACAACCTGACGCTGGACATCGAGCTTGAACCAGTTGAACTTGTACATGATCAACATGACAAGACACACCGCTACAGTCGCAGCGATCGCCAGAACATAGAAACGGGTGCCCGTCGTCATACCGATCGCCATCGCCAGGAAAATGAACCCGACGTCCCGGGTTTCCTTGATCGCGTTGCGGAATCGGATCACCGACAACGCGCCGACCAAAGCGAATGCGCGAGCGACGTTGGACCCGACGACAAGCATGATCAGCGAAACGATCATGCCCACCATGACCAGTGTCTGCACATACGATTGGCTGTACGAGACGTTCTTGTGTGTGTATCGATAGACCCAGCCGATGATGGCGGAGAGAACGAACGCCAACGACAACGACACGATGATGTCGAAAGTGGAGAATGTTCCACTCAGGTCCTGTATCTCGAAGTTCATGGTTTCCTGTTTCGGTGTTGGGAGTGGATGCTCAATAGTGCTGTCGGATCACGCGATACGTGTGCGGTGCCGAAGTAGATCTTCCGGTGCGCGACTGTCGAAACCTGCGGGCATCGCCAATTCCGGTGCACCGCTACGTGATCGAGGGGCCATGCCGAAGGCCTCGATCGATTGACAATATTTCGATACCCGAATGATGGACATATTCATTCGCGCCGTCATATCCGTAGCCCAATAAGGCACTCGTTCATTGGCTTTGAGTTCCACGATCGCGAGCTTCGGAGGGATGATGAACCTGTTCTCCGCTCCCGAAGCGAAGTGGAAGTCTCGGTCCCGCCCGTGCACCTTGTGATCGATGGTCACACGCAGCCCGAGATCGGCTTCCGTACCGACGTACGCCTCCCGCAGATACCCAGTGGTCACTATCGGACGAAGATCAAGATTTCCCATCAGCGTTGTCACTTCGTTGACGAATGGACGTTGCGAAATATCGACATCGATTTCTTCTCGACCGTCGAGCCACCGCTGCGCGGTCCCGTACGGCAGCGCGATCCGTCGCTTCTGCGTGACTCGATTGACCCGCTGCTTGATCTCGATCTGGACCGGTGTGTCATCGACACAGTCCGACGGCTCTCCGTAGAGACGAAGTCGCACTTTGCGTCGAAACTTCAGCCCCTCGATCTTTTCCCAGTAGAACAACAGATCAGGTGTGTCGTAATACAGCGATGTCACCGGATACCCGCCCTTCGGCGAGTAAGGGTCGGTCTCCATTCGTGCCACTAGCTCTCGGCGCAACTCCGGCACCTTCAACTCGTCGACGAAGTATTTGATCTCGTAGCGGTTGAACGAGTGCAGCTTGCTGGCGGTCTGCTGAAAACCATTGGAGGGGAGAGCAGTCGGAATGTTCACCTCTTGCTGCCTCGAGGGAGGATCTCGGAACCGGTCGAAAATGCTCATGCCTCAGGTTCTCCTGGATTGGAAGTCGGATATCTACGTGGTGGAGTGCTCGAAAATGTGGTGCCGTCGGATCCGTAGGCCTTGTGCAGATCCCGTACGGAAATCAAGGGCGTCGCCGTCTGGTTGTCTTTCATGGAGGTCGGTTCGGCGTCGAATAGACCATCCTCGGATTCGCGAGTGGAAGAATCCCCCACGCGTGGACACCGTCGTACCGCAGGCGCGGTACACGGATTGATCTCCTCGTGGGACGTGGACACCTCGATCCTCTGAAATGATGAGGTGGCCGCCATGCGGGTGGGATATTCGGCGACCGATAGGAGACGGACATGGTCGCGCGCAGCGCCTCGGCCGGGCATCGCGGTGCGAGGGGGTGGATCGTTTCGGCCGCCACGGTGGTCCTCGTGATTATCCCTGGCGTGGTCCCGCCCCACCCGGGTGCGGGTTTCGTGTGGTCACCTGACGTCCTGGCCCTCAATGCGGTGGCCGCGGCGATCCTGATGGGCCGACACCAGCGGCCGCTCGCGGTCCTGGCCGCGGTCATCGGCGTCGTCGCAGTGAGTGTGCCACTCGCACTGTTCAATCCGGGCCTCGTCTTGGCGGCGGGAGTCGCCGTCTACACGACCATGCTGTACGCGACCCGGCGACGTGGTTTCGTACTCACCGCTCTCGTTGCCCTCGCCATGCTCGCTTTCGTCTTCGTCGACGGATACAGCGGCCTCCAGAACGTCCTGACCGTGCTGCTCGGTGGTGCGATCGGCGATGCGGTTCGCACGCAACGCGACTACGTCGCGTCCGTCACCGAACGTGCCGAGCGTGCCGAACGAACTCGCGACGCGGTGGCCGGGCAGCGGGTCGCCGAGACCAGGCTGGCGATTGCTCGCGACCTGCACGACGTCGTCGCGCACCAGATCTCGGTGATCAACCTCCATGCCGGCGTCGCTGCGTCCTCGCTACGTAACCGACCGGCCGACGCCGAGAAATCGCTGGCTATCATTCGCAGCGCGTCGCGCACCGCGCTCACCGAGATCGGCGACCTCATGGCCACCCTACGAGACCCCACCACCGCGATCGGCCCGTTCGGCCTGTCCCAACTCGACGATGTAGTGCGTGAATTCGCCAGTCATGGAATGGAAGTCGCTGTCCACATCGATGGCGATCCGTACGAACTGCCGGCGTCGATCGATGTGACTGCACTGCGCGTAGTCCAGGAAGCGCTCACCAACGCCCACAAGCACGGCACCGGACACCGCGCTCACGTGCTGATCGGTTACCTGCCTCGTGCGCTCCGCATTACCGTCAGCAACCCGACCGCTTCAGACGGAGCAGGGGCCCGACACCTCGGGATGAACCAGGGGCTGATCGGTATGAGGGAACGGGTCGACTCGGTTCGCGGCGCCCTCCGTTACGGGGCCGACGGAACAGGTAGGTGGCTGCTTGTTGCCGATCTACCCACAGAACCCGCCCATGACGACCTGGACACACCGGACGACCTGGACGCACCGGACGACGTGGCCGCACAGGGGGACACACAATGATCACCATTCTTGTCGTCGACGACCAAACTCTTATCCGGTCTGCGATCACCACCCTTGCCACCCACAGCGTCGGCCTCACCGTCGTCGGCGAAGCCGGCGACGGTGAGCGCGCGATCGAACTCGCTCGCCGTCTGCGACCGGATGTGGTGCTCATGGATATCCGGATGCCAGGTGTCGACGGGATTGCCGCCACACGGACCATCTGCTCCGACCCGAACCTCGAGTCGGTGCGGGTACTGATACTCACCACTTTCGAGGAGGATCAGTACATCGTCGGAGCGCTGCGCGCCGGCGCGAGCGGGTTCATCGGCAAAGGGGCCGATCACGACCAGATCATCGCCGCGATCCGCGCTATCCACCGCGGTGATGCTCTGCTCTCACCGGTCGCGACGCGTAGCCTGATCAACCGGTACGTTCACCCCGCCGCCGACAGCGAACGGGTGCCGCCAGCGCTCGCGCACCTTACAGAGCGGGAGATGGAGGTCCTTACTCTCGTAGGCGCCGGCCGGTCCAACGACGAAATCGCCACTGACCTGGTGATCTCACCGCACACCGCCAAGACCCACGTCAACCGCATCATGACCAAGCTGCAGGCCCACGACCGGGCACAACTCGTCATCGCCGCCTACGAGAACGGTCTGATCCGACCGCACCTCAACTGACGCTACCCGCAGCGGCGGGACAACATGCGCCCCGAACGGGGACGCCGGATGTATGCCGAACAACCTTATCAGCGAACGCATCACCGGCAGCAGCCCGTCGGAGCAACGCCGAGGGAGCCCGCACAAGGGAAGTGCACCCGATCTCCAGCTCGCAGAGTGATGGCCACCCGCCCTGATCCACGCCGTCCGCCCCCGTCCCAACCCTTGTGCGGTTCGGCGAACTTCCCGAAGTACTGACAGTTATGAGCTGCGGCGAGCGGATTGTTGTCTGAGTGTCAGTTATTGAGTAGTGATGCGCGAAACGGTGCAGAGGAGGTCGGATCAGTGGCCACCCGCAGGACGGATTCGCCTGCACCGGAAAACTATTAGGATTCTGACCCATGACTTTCCACTTTTCTGGCCAGCGGCAAGAAACAGATACCCACACGCGAGGAATGCCCGACTCTGTTGTACGCCCGCAGGTCTCGACCCAGCCCAGTATCCTAGAGCGACACACAGAACGGAAGTGAGTGCGATGCCACACAACCCATCCTCCCCGATCGGAATCGTCACCGGCGCGGGCTCAGGGATAGGACGGGCATCCGTCGCCCTGCTCCGCCAACTCGGCGCAACCGTCGAAGCCTGGGACAAGGATCAGAGCACTCTCGACGCTCTTCCCTCCGACGAGCACCTTCTCACCTGCCTCGTTGACGTCACCGACGAGACAGGCGTGACCACAGCAGCTGCCGAAGCAATCGCACGTCACCGGCGCATCGATTACATTGTCAACTGCGCTGGAGCCTATCTCTACGCCTCACTCGAAGACACAACCACGCAGCAAATTCGAAAACTCCACGACCTCAACGTCATCGGACCCACGCTCGTCACGCAAGCATTCTTGCCTGCTCTACGCGCATCGCACGGGTCCATCGTCAACGTTGCCAGCACGGTGGCACTCAAGCCCACAGCCAGCAACTCGCACTACGCAGCCTCGAAAGCAGCACTTGCCCAGCTCACCCGATGCTGGGCCCTGGAACTAGGCCCAGACGGAGTACGTGTTAACGCCATCGCACCAGGCCCCATGCCCACTTCACTCTTTCGTAGTGCCGGCATGACCGAAGCACAAGAAACAGAACTTCTCAGCACCCGAACAGCCACACTCCCCCTCAGACGCGCCGGCACCCCGGAAGAAGCCGCGATCTGGATCGCCCGCCTCGCTCTCGAAGACAACTGGACCACCGGCGCCGTCATTCCCGTTGACGGAGGCATGTCCTTGTGACCCACGGAACCCGCTATTGGGCCTCGACCTGGGTGCGGTTTGCGCGCTAGGACTCGGTTTCGGGGTACTGCCCGAATTACCGGAAGTCCCATTCCCGGAGCAGCGGGCCTCGAAGTTGGGTGCGATGTCGGGAGCGACCTCGGCCCCGGCGGCCGGGAGAGTGGCGCCCCCCGGCGATGACCGCGGCGCCGGCCGCGTTGAGAGCCAACCCGGTCGGTAGTGCGATACCGGTGTTTCTCACACTGCCCGACGTTGTCGACACCAACGCTGGAAGAGGATCTGCACGGCGGTGCGGGTGGGTGGGCCGAATCGCAGTCCGCGGAGCAGTCGGCGGTAGGAGAAGCGGTCGTCCCAAACACGCAGCCGGCCGTTTGCGAATGTGTAGTGGCCGTCTACGTCGAGGTGCATGGCAAACCATCCGATGCGGATGATCTCTCTTCGCCGGGAGGACACCGTGTCGTGGTCGGTGCTCATCGTGAGCACTTCCACGACTTCGTACCTGGTGATCAGGCGAGAGACGATCGTGAGAGCCCGCTCGATGCTTTTGCTTCCCCGCACGCTGGGCAGGCCGGTGTTGCGCCATTCGATGTCGGGATCTACGAGTGCTCGCACGGCATCGGCGTTCATTTCCTCCAGTGCGATCAGGAGATCCACCACCCGCGATGTCAGTTGATCGTCGTTCAACAGGTACTCCGGTCGTCGGGAAATGTGTTTTCTCATCGGTGGATTCATGTGGTGACCGTCAGGCAGGGACTGTTGCTCCGCGAAACGCACAGCAGCATCTTGCCGGCGGCGCGCTCGGCTGGGCTCAACGAATTGTCACGATGATCGACGTCGCCGTCGCTGACGTGGACCATGCAGGTGCCGCAGAAGCCCTGGCGACACGAATAGGGGGCTTTCGGGTTCACACGCAGCACCGCGTCCAGTGCGGTCTGATCAGCGGCGACATCGATGACCTGACCGGTGCGAGCCAGTTGGATGCGGAAGGGACGTCCATCGACGACCGGTGCGGCGGAGAAGCGTTCGGCGTGCACTTCCACACCGGGCTCGTTGCGCACACCTGCTGTGATCAGGTCCATCATCGGGACCGGACCGCAACAGTAGATCGCATCACCGCTGCGAACATTCGGCGGGAGAAGATCGTTCGCAGCGGGTAGGCCGTATTCGTCGTCGGTGCGGATGGTGACCCGATCACCAAACGGCGACAATTCGTCGAGGAACGGTAGCGTCCGACGCTCGCGACCGACGTACACCAGTGACCAATCCAGGCCCATACGCTCCGCCTCGCAGACCATCGGGAGTACCGGTGTGATGCCGATGCCACCCGCCACGAAGTGAACGCGCTTCGCGCGCTCGATTCGCCCGGGTTCGACGAACCCGAACGCGTTGCGTGGACCGCGAACGCCGACGACGGTACCGACTGGCAACTCGTCGTGCACCTCGTTCGATCCGCCGCCACCATCAGGAATCCGGCGTACCGCGATCCGGTAGCAGCGTCGATCGGCGGGATCGCCGCACAGCGAGTACTGACGTATCCGTCCCGAGGGCAGGTACAGGTCGAGGTGTGCCCCGGGATACCACCGTTCGAGGTCGCTGCCGTCAGGTGCTCGCAGTTCGAGGCTGACCACGTCGTTGTCGGTGGACACCGTCGTGCGCTCCGACACCGTGAGCGTTGTCTTGTACTCGTCGATCCGGTTTTCCGGTGGCTCGTCGCGATGAATCAAGACCGCCCACTTGACCTGCGTGGAGACCAGGCCATCCAGAATGCGCAGAATCGAGTCGCGGCGCTTGCCGCGGCGTAGGTCGACCGGGATCTCGCGTGGGGCCGGCCACCGCTGTGTGAGTTCGGGCGCGTTGGGTGTCATGTGTTGACCCGCTTGGCCGCTGGCGATTGCGCGACGTAGGCGAGGGCCTGGGCGGTGGACCCCACACTGTCGGGGTGAAATCCCGGCACGAACGTCGACACACCGCTCCAGAACCATTTCGATACACCAGGCACCAGTCCGCGGCGTCCGGCGCGGACGAATTCCAGTAGCAATCGCGGATAACCGATGTTCGGCGTGTTGGGGTCGTTGCGGCTCAGATACATCGCAGCACGGAGCAACCACCCCAAAAAGATTGGCCACGTGATGATCATGGAGATACAGCGGCGAAAGTAGCCGACTCCGAAGTACGTGGCGACCTCGTGTGCCACGGCACGATGCTCGACCTCTTCGGCCCCATGCCACCGATAGAGGTCAAGCATCTGCGGATCCGCGCCGAATTTCTCCAAGTCCGCGTTCAACGCCCAGTCGCCCACGAACGCGAACATATGCTCCGAAGACGCGCAAATCCCGAGACGCTCGATCAGACGCTGCCGGATGGCCTGCGGATCGGAGTCGTCACCGACGCCCAAAGTTCTACGGAAGAAGTACTGCATCTGGCGGTTGAACGGGGCCGGGTCGATCCCGTGCCGTGTGAACACCTGATTCATGACCTCGTCATGCGCCTCTGCGTGCAGCAATTCTTGGCCCATGAAACCGAGCATGTCCTCGCGAAGCTTCTCGTCGTGCACGTCCGGGAGGGCCTGTTCGAAGGCCTGGATCATCATCCGTTCGCCCTCCGGGATGACGAGGTTCATCGAGCCGAGGAGGTATGAGGCGATCGGCTCGTTCGGCAACCACACCAAAGGCGCTTTCTCCCAGTCGAAATCGACTCGCCGCGGACGGATCGCTACCCGGCCGGGCGGTGCGATCGGACGCTGTGTCAGTCCACTCGTAATTCGCATGACCACTCCTCATTCATAAGTACGCAGCAGTACTTATGAATGAGCATGGCGATCTACCCGTGGCTTGTCAACACCGGACTACGAAGGGTCGGACGAGAGATCCAGTACCCGTTCGAGGAAGGACATGATCGGCGCATGAAGATTCATGTACGAATTCGACCCGTCAACCACCTGGCGGTAGAACAACTCGTTGCAACCGCCGATCGCCGCGAGAAACACTTCACGCCCCGGGGCTTCTGAAGACTTGGACGAGTAGCCGACGAGCAATGCATCGGCGAGCAGTTCCACGTACTCGTTGCGCTTCGCCACCCCCGCCGGGCCGGCCACAGGTAGGTCCACCACCCAAGCTCGCACGAACTCCGGTTCGGACGAACACGTCTCGAGATACTTCTCGATGACAGCCGAAAGCTGTTCGTGTAGAGATAAATTGGCGGTCAAGCTTTGTGTCGAGGTGATGTTGGAGACGATCACCTCGATGCCGGCGTCGATCGCCGCGATCAAGCACGCTTCTTTGCTCTCGAACTGCTTGTAGAAAGCTTGGCGAGACACCCTGGCACGCCCGACGACATCGGCGATCGTGGTCGAGGCGATCCCCTTCTCCGCCGTCGATGAGATCACTGCACGCAGAATGCGATCGCGTTGCGCGTCTTGGACCTCGTCCACAGCCAGTCGGCCGCGGCCACGCGGCAACCCGGGGAGGTCACGATCGAACGATCCAGCCAGCCTGCGCATACCGAAATCGTAACCCGCCTGGCGCCATCGGTTCTCTCGCTCACCACATCCGTGGACCAACCGCCATGCGAGTGGACCGATGTCGAGTGGAATTGCCCCCGTGGTGCTCTGAGGCAATCTCCCATCGCGACACGGTTGCGCCCAGTTCGTCGTTTTTCCGTGGTGGGGCTGCTCCCTGTGACGAGTCCAGCCGTGGTGCGGCGGAGGGCATCGAAAAGCCTCCTGCATCGACGAAGGCCGTCCGTTGTATTGCATGGTCGTGGAGTGTTGCCTCGTGGAGTGTGAGCACGGGTGTGACACAAGCGTTCAGGCCGTCGAAGACCTCGACCCAGGCGTCGCGATCCTGTGCGGCGAAGGTTCTGCCGAAGCGTTCGGACAAGTCGTCCCAGTTCGATTGGTCCCAGCGATTCGGCAACGAGGCGGGATCCAATCCGAGTCCGAACACGAACCGGTCGTAGTA
Source organism: Rhodococcus sp. GB-02 (assembly GCF_053470465.1). Lineage (NCBI taxonomy): Bacteria > Bacillati > Actinomycetota > Actinomycetes > Mycobacteriales > Nocardiaceae > Rhodococcus > Rhodococcus sp. GB-02. The sequence goes on along the minus strand of NZ_JBPUKE010000001.1, from coordinate 96,431 downwards.
CACGTCTTCGAGGGCCCCTACCGCCATGTACCTGTGGTCTGCGCACTCGTACGCGCGGTAGAACGGGGCAGATCCGTCGAGGAGGTTGGTTCCACGACGGGCTGACCAGCGGCCGGCATGCTGCCACGATCGGACGAGCGCAGTCAACGAACTGGCGCCGTCGACCATCGCTGTATCCACCACCTGGCCTCGGCCAGTGCGTTCTCTTTCGTGCAGCGCGGCAAGTACCCCTACGAGCAGGAACATTGATCCACCGCCGAAGTTCCCGACGTAGTTAAGTGGCGGTGACGGCGGCCCGGAAGCCGGTCCGAGCTGTTCGAGCGCGCCTGAAAGCGCAAGGTAGTTCAGATCGTGCCCGGCCTCTCGGGCCATCGGTCCTTTCTGGCCCCAGCCACTCATTCGGCCGTAGATCAGCCCCGGATTGTCCTGCAGGCAGACCTCGGAGCCCAGGCCGAGCTTCTCCATCGTGCCGGGCCGAGAGCCCTCCATCAGGACGTCCGCTCGGCTGATCAGCCTGCGCACCTTGGCGAGATCCTCGGTCTTGGTCAGATCTGCAGTGATTTCGGTCCGCCCTCGGAGCATCCCCGCATTCGCATCGTCGATTCCGTCATCTGCTCCCATCGAGATGGGGCGCACTATGCGCACGACATCGGCGCCAAGATCTGCCAACATGAGACCGGCGTGCAGTAGCGGCCCTATGGCCTCCATTTCAATGACCCGGATACCCGACAGCGGCCCGCCGTGCACTCCGCCGGTGGCTTCGTCCTGCATGATCACCCTTGCGCGGTCGGGGTCGGGACCGACCCGGAGCGGGCCGGCTCAGTTCGAAAATCTGCCGGGTCGACTCGGTAGGTCATGGCCCAGTAGTCGTTGATCCGCCAGGGAAGGACCGACACGACACGACCGTCCGGGTTTCGGTACCAGTTCTCCATTGCCGGATGGGTCCAGACCATCTGTGCGTGCTGTCGGTCGACGGCCTCGTTGTATCGATCGTTGACCTCGGCCCGGCACTCTATCGCGCCGAGGTTTTCCGATTGCATCAACTTCAAGGCATCCATGATGTAGCGGACCTGACATTCCAGGATCGTGATGAAGCTCCCCCCATGTCCCAGGCCGGTGTTCGGTCCGGTCATGACGAAGAAATTGGGGAAGTCAGGAACTGTGATCCCCAGGTAGGCGCGCGCGTCGTGCTCGCCCCAGATTTCTCCGGTGGACCGGCCGGATCGACCGACGATGTCCATCGGGTAAAGAACGCGCACACTGTGGAAACCCGTCGCCATGACAATGATGTCCAGCTGGTGCTCGACGCCGTTCGTGTCGACGAGTCCAGAAGGTGTCAGGGCGTCGACTCCGTGGGGCACCAGTGTGACGTCGGGCTTACGAAGCATCGTGAACCAGCCGTTGTCCAGCAGCATCCGCTTACCGAAGGGCGGATAGTCAGGAAGAGATGCCTCGATCAGATCTGTTCGATCACCCAGCTGATCGCGGAGATACCGTTCGTAGAACTTGCGATGACCATGGTTGGTCGCATTGATCGAGGCGCTCGGCTCGGGCCAGGTGGGGTCGACCTGGAGGGACGGGTACACCTTGTCGTTGAAGATCCACGACAGACGCGCCCGGTACCACTCGCGATACCCGGGGATGTTGTCCATCAGCCAATGGACGCCGTCGTCGATGGTCGTGAAGTAGTCGTCGTTCGGTGCGATCCACTGTGGTGAGCGCTGGAAGATCGTCAGCGATCCGACACGATCCGCGATGGCCGGGCCGATCTGCATAGCACTGGCTCCGGTACCGACGATGCCCACTCGCTTACCACGGAGCGACTCGGGATCGTCGAGCTCGCTCGGCCACTCGGCGGAGTGGAAGAGGCGACCACGGAAGGTCTCGATTCCCGGAAGGCGCGGGATCTTCGGACGATTGAGCAGACCGACCGCGCTGATCAGGATGGGAGCCTCGAGGGTCTCCGGCGCCTCGCCTGGTCGCCGGACGGTCACACGCCAACTCTGTCTCGACTCCTCGAACTCGGCGCGCGTCACCTCATGACGGAAGCGGACATTGCGCCGGATGTCGTTGGCCTCAGCAAAGTCTTCGAGATATCCCTGAACCTCGTCGCGCTTGCCGAAGTGGGTCGACCAGTTACGAGGGAACGACGAGATCGAGTAAAGGTGGCTCGGTGTATCGACTCCGGCGCCCGGATAGCGGTTCTCCCACCATGATCCGCCGACGTCCTCGTTCTTCTCCAGGATCACGTGAGGGATCCCAGCGCGGGTGAGCTCGACAGAGGCCAGCATCCCCGCGATGCCGGCTCCGATCACGATGGCGTGGAGTCGCTCGTCGCACTTGGCGGTGGCAGGCTTGATCTGCGGGCCATTGACTATCTCCGCCATCATCGGCGCGAAGTCCGGCGGTACGGTCTCGCTGCAGGTGAAGTTGAGGATTCGCTCGACTTCCGAGCTGTCCAGCGTCCGCCGGGACGGCTCGTCCAGCGTCCACCAGCGTTCCACTGCGTCGATCAACGCGCTCCGGATTTCGGACTGAACCTCCTCCGAAAGCCCTCCCGTGGAATTGTCATCCATTCCCCGACTGCGAGTGGGTTGATAGCGAGGTGCCATCCACCGCTCATCGGCGGTCAACTCCAGCAACACGGCGAGCATGGTCGGAACATTGCCCCGTAACACCGCCGAACGCAGGTGGTCACGGTCCAGGTCAGTGACGATAGTCATGCCATGCAGGCTAACAGTCGTTAGCGGTACAACCAAGTGTGATTTCAATATTCCGGTTCTTGCTCGAAAACTTTGCTTGACCCGGGGTGATGCCGATGACAGTATGAGACACATCATACTAACGGCCGTAAGTATTCAGGAAGTTGAGGAACCATGGATCTGTCGATAAGTGTCGAATCGGATGCCACCGATATGCGACGGAGTTCAGGTCCGCTTGTCCGATCCCTCACAACGATCCAGTCGTCACCGCTAGGACGAGCGACGTTGGGCGACCAGCTACGTCGCCACTCGCAGAGTCGATACTCGAAGCCGGCGATCGTGTCGTACGCCCCAGGTGGTCGACGCACCGTGACCACCTACGGCGCGCTCAATCAGGATGCCAACCGGGCATCCCACATGTTCTTCGGACTCGGGGTCTCCCGCGGTGACCGGGTCGCCGTGATGGCCCGCAACCGCGTGGAATCGATAGTCGCTTACTACGGTGCTCTCAAAATCGGGGCGGTGTACTCCGGGATCAATGTTCTCTTCGGACCGAACGAAGTGGCCCAACAGATCGGGCACCTCGAGCCCGCGGTTGTAGTCGTGGCCGCGGAATTCCTGCCGGTTCTGGAAGAAGCACTGGCGGAGCTCGGAACCCGCCCTGAAATCGTTGTTCTCGACAGCGCGGACGAGTTCGGCGGCCACTGCTTCGATCGACTCCTCGAGTCCTCGTCGCCGACAGAGCCGGATTGCGACGTCGACGAGCACGATCTCGCAATGATCGTGTACACCAGTGGAACCGAGGCGGCTCCGAAGGGCGTCATGCTGCCGCATCGCAACTACCTGGTCTCCACCGCACCGGCGTACACATGGGGACTGCGATGCCTGGACGATGACGTCTGGCTCTACGTCATGCCATTCCACACTATTGCCGGAATCGGCTCCCTGACCTCGCTCCTGCTACTGGGAGCGACGCTCGTGCTCCCGGCCAGCCTCGCGCCTGCCGACGCTTTGCAGATGATCAAAACGGAGCAGATCACCGTCCTGGCTCAAACCCCGACATTCTTCATCTCGCTCGCAGATCATCCTGACTTCGGTCCTGAGACTGTCGGGACCATCCAGCGCTGCCTGACCTACGGAGGTCAGGTCTCGCCGCGAACGGTGGACGCATGGCACCACGCGGCGCCCGCATCGGTGTGGGGCACCTACTGGGGGCAGTCCGAGTTGACGCAGTTGGGCTCCGTCGGCTGGTTCAAGCGACTCGAGGACATCCCCGATCAGGATCCGACCTGGATCGGCAAGCCTGTAGGCCATCTCGAGGTCAAGGTGGTCGACGCCGACGGAAATGAAGCAGAGAGAGGTGAACTCCTCTGTCGCACGCCGTCGGTGATGCTGGGTTACTACAAGGATCCCGAGAAGACCGCCGCTGTCCTCGACGGTGGTTGGGTCCACACCGGCGACATCGTCCGTCGCGACTCCGAGGGCAACATGTTCTTCCTCGATCGCAGCAAGGACATGATCAAGACGGGCGGCTACAACGTGTCCTCGCAGGAGGTCGAGCGCGTACTACAAGCCCACCCCGGGGTGTCGCGCGCCGCCGTCGTGGGACTTCCGGACGCCTACTGGTCCGAGGCGGTCACCGGCTTCGTCATCGTCGTAGACGGCAGCGACCTCACCGGCCAGGAGTTGCGAGACCACTGCAAGACCGTGCTCGCAGGCTATAAGGTTCCAAAGGCGATCACGATTGTGGATGAGCTGCCCACGGACCCTCAGGGGAAGCTGCTCAAGAGAGAACTACGCCGCCTGTATGCAAAGGACTGAAACGCTGAACATCGATCCTGCCAGCAGCGCGAGACCCGGATCCGGTCGACCACGGCTTGAAGGTCTTCCAAGCAGACGTGACGACATACTGGCCGCGGCGGCCGAATACTTCGCTGATCAGGGCTACCACTCGGCAGGCATGCGTGGCATCGCAGATTCGGTGGGAATCAAGGGCGCGAGCCTCTACAACCACTTCAGCTCGAAAGAGGAGATCCTCTACGCGATCGCGCTCAAGATGACCCGGGACCCGGTCGAGGAGCATTTACTTGTCCTCGACGAGACTGGAACACCGGCCGAGCGACTCACCTCGCTGATCGATGTTCATCTACGGTATTTAGCGATGAACAGGGTCGAGCATCTGGTCAGCCTTCGAGAGATCTCGGCGCTTACCGACGAACACCGTCTGAGGGTGCTCGAGTACCGCAAGTACTACCAGAGGCGTGTGCGCGATGTGATTGCTGCCGGGGTCCGCGCCGGAGAGTTCGAGATCGCCGACCCACAACGTGCGGCTGTTGCCGTGCTCGACCTCATGAATGGTGTGAGCTGGTGGCTCCGGGACGACCACGATATCGAGGCGCTGGTGGCAACCTACGTGGACTACATCGTCGTCGGAATTCTCCGTCACCGTCCCGGAACGCAGAGTGGTACCGGCGGTACGTCCAGCCGACGGTGACGCCTGTTCAGCCCGAAAACAGGTGATCCCCCTCCACCCGACGTGGAGGGGGATCACCTGTTTTCGGGCTCGATCAGAGTGCCCGCCGCAACAAAGGAACCAAAGCGTCCGGATTCGCGATGGGGTTCGGGTTGGTCCCGCACCAGATGTCCTTGAACGTGTACGTAGCCAGGCTGGGGAGGTCGTTGTCGGTCAGCCCGACCTCTCCCAGCGATCTCGGCATGCCGAGTCGCCGGATCAGCGAGTCCGCCAACTCGTGTGCCGGCGTTTGCGGCGCACCCAAGGACGCACTGATCAGCGCCTGGCGATGCTCGTTGACCTCGCGGTTGTACTCGAGCGCGAAAGGCGCCATGACGCAGGAGGTGTACCCGTGTGGGACGTTGAACGAACCGCCGAGTGCATGCCCGACGGCATGGCTGACGCCCATGTCGAGGCCTGCGACGATCGCGACCATTGACGACCACGCACCGACCTGGCACATCAGACGGGCATCCACGTCTTCGGTGTCTTCCTTCACTCGGACGAGTCCCTCGGAGAGCAGTCGTATGGCATTCATCGCCATCCCGTCGTAGTACCCGTTCGATTCGAGCGAGCCCAAGGTCTCGAAGGCGTGGTCCAGTGCGCGAACCCCGGTCGACAGCCACAGCCACTCCGGCGTGTGCAGAGTGAGTGCAGGATCGAGGATGACGGCCTTCGGGGTCATCGCCGGATGCAAGTAACCCTCCTTGACGTTGCTCTTCTCATCCGTCGACCCGGCCAACGCGTTGAACTCACCGCCCGCCAGGGTCGTGGGCGCCACCACTACCGGGATCTTCGGGGCGGAGAAGGTGGGGGCGGTCACCGATGTGTCGGGATTGACCTGCAGGTGATAGGCGTCCATTTGCGATGCCTCGCGAACTCCGTGCTCCAGAGTGATCGCGAGGATCTTCGCCAGGTCTGTCGCCGATCCACCGCCCACGCACAACAGCATGTCCGGATTGGCGTCGGCAGCAACTCGGGTAGCGGCAATGACGTCTTCGCGCGGTACATGAGGTCGAACCGCATCGAACAGTCCCACGAATCGATCACCCAGGGCCTCGATCACCCGAGCGATCTCGTCGGTCTGCGAGTTGAGCGTCCCGCTGCATACGACGAAGACTCGGTTCGCCCCGAGCAACTCTGCTTCCTGGGCTGCGGCCTCCGCGACCGGAGCGCCAATGCGGACTCTCTCCATGGACGGCAGAGAGACAAGTGATGACTGCACGGCAATACCATCTTTCTTTCTTGATCCTCAATCCACCACGACGTCGTCAGGAGCGCTCAGCTCTCGCTTGGTCTGTTCAGGAGTGGGATAGAGCGTGGATCCGGCGCTGGGCAATGTCTCGCACCCCGTCGCAGGCTAACAGCCGTTATCCTATAGGAGATTTGTGGCGCACGCCACAATCTATTGTGTGCTTGGCTGGCGAAACCATGGGGCGAGGTGAGTTCATGGGCGATATTGCAGGCTTGATCTGCAATTATTTACCAATGCTCACGGCTTAGATGAAGCGTGCCGTTGCATCTCCAGTTCCGGACGAGAATCGGCTTTGGTGGATTCGATCCTCGAAATACCGAATTACCTAACCACTGATTGTCTGTTCCTGGGAACAGCTGCGTGATGACGTGTGGTTTGAGCATTGGGGCTGTAGCCATCTCTGGCACTCTGGTGACGGCCGTCGAATCCAGTGCGGCAGCGCCTCGAACTCTTCACTCCGCCGAAGCTGACCATTGCAGTCGGTCCGGCAAAGTCAGTCGAGATCCTCGGCTTCTGCTAGGACTCCGCGATTGGGCATACCCACGGGTAAATCCGCTGCTGTCGTACGACGCGAACTGTTTCTTCGATTGGATGGACCGTGAGCTCGAGGACGCGCCACCACGGAAGATCGCAGCCGTGGCAACGGGCGGCCAGAACCCTTAGATCGTCGAATATTTCCTATGGCTGTGTGCTCCGCGCCAACGTCGTAGGCGGAGGCGATCTCTCCCTGGGGCTCTGGGTAATCGCGGCGGCCGGTCATCCGCCGAGAACGATGATTTTGTGCACAGGCACAACACTTCTGGGATAGTCCGTTTCCGCGAACAAAGCCGACGGGTCACCGTGCCGTAAATATGTAATACGCGTCACTCCGGATCAACTTCGAAAGGTTGGCCTTCATGCGAAAATCGCTGAAGTATTTCGCGAATGCTGCAGCGACGGTTGCGTTGTGCGCGACACTCGGACTCGCTGGTTCGGCCGGACCGGCCGCCGCCGATACGCTCGGCATCCCGAGCGTCGGGCATGACTGGGCGAGTGCGGGGCCGTACACGCCGAATGTCTCGATCGGGCTGGTGCACACTCTGTACTACCCGCGCCAGCTCGGCGCACGCGGCGAGAAGCACCCTGTTGTGATCTGGGGGAACGGGACCGGTGTGCTCCCCGGTGCGTACACCTCCTTGTTGCGCCACTACGCCAGCCACGGATTCATCGTGGTCGCCGCCAATACCCCGGCAAGCAACTTCGCCATCACTATGCGGTCGGGAATCGACCTCATCGCGGACAAGGCGGCCAGCCCGTCGAGCGTCTTCTTCGGCAAAGTCGACCTGGAACACATTGGTGCGGTAGGGCACTCGCAGGGCGGGTCTGCGGCAATCAATGCTGCGATCGACGACCGCGTCGACACCGCCGTCGCGATCCAGCCAGGCCCGCTCAATGATGTCGACCTCATCGACGAGCCAGTTCTCTATCTGGCCGGCCAGGCCGACGCAATCGTTTGGCCGGCGATCGTGCGGGCGATGTACGAGGACGCCGACCACGTGCCTGCCGAGTATTTGGAACTGCGCGGCGCCACGCACTTCGGTACTGCGATCAACGGCGGCGATATGCGCGGGCCGAGCACGGCGTGGCTGCGGTACTGGCTACTCGACGATCCGAATGCCCGCACCGAGTTCTTCGGGCCGGGCTGCGGATACTGCACTGACACCCAGCAGTTCTCCGACTTCGACCGCAACGATCTGGCCCTGCAGATCCCGGGCTGACGGTAAGTCGGGAGTTGTCGAAGACGAACGGCCTGTCCGATCAGATCGGTGGAGTCGCGAAGCTCAAATGACGACGTAGCCGTACATTCGTTCGCCCTGAGCCACAGCTCTGGTCGCTAGTTCGGCAAAGGCGGTCAGGAACGGCACTGAGTCCTCCGACGGTTCACTCGTCTCGTCGATCGCCCAGGCGGCCGCGGCGGCCGCGACGCCTTCAGCGTTCAATTCCGCTAGTGCATCACGTAATTCGTCGGTAACCGTGAGCACAAGGGTGTCGCCGTCGTCGCTCATTGCGACGAGTTTCCCGCAGCGTGGACCTTTTGCGACGTCGTCGTAGGAGCGAGCGGTGAGGGCTGCTTCCAGTCGGCCCAGCGCGACAACTGGATCGATGCCTTTCGCCTGCAGAACTGGAGTCCCACCCGCAGTCAACTGAATCCGCGGGCGAGAGGCATCGTTCGCCGCTGGTTCCAAGTCGACGAGTCCCTCGAGGGCGGAGGTGGCATGCTCATCCGTGCGCGCGGTGAAGTAGTCGGTGATCGCAGACATGGCGCGATCATCCCACAGACGATGCGCACCAATGTCCCGGAGTCCTTCCGTGACTTGACTGATCGCCGTCAGACAAGGCTTTTGTGTGCTTCCTCGATGGCCTTCGCGAAATGGCGATGGTGGGGGCACTCGAGATCGGTACGCCACACGAGACCCAAAGCGGATTCGGGTAAACCATTGATCGGTACGAATCTGATGTCCGAGCGTTGATTGTAGGCGGCGGTCGTGGCGCAAAGGATGAGGCCGACCTGACTGAATGCGACCTGCGACAGGCCTTCTTGAACGGTGCTCGCCCCACCCTGCGTGGGAACCTTGGCTCCGCTCGGCGTCGTGCTCGGGGAATTCGCGCGATGCCAATAGTCAGGGGCGGGTCCGGTGATGGGTACCAGGCATATCTGCGCTAACTGCTCGGCGTCGATCACGTCCAGTTCACTGAACGGGTGATGGACTGAGACGGCCAGCGTCTGGGGCTGTCGAGAAAAGACGAGCCCGGTTGTCAGCTCGGGTTCTTCGACAGGGAGAAGGGCTACCGCCGCATCGATTCGCCCGGCGAGTACATCACTGAACGGATCACCCAGGGGTAATTCCTTGATGGTCACGCATATTTGCGGATGTTGCATCTCGAAGCGAGAGACGGCCGTCGCGACCGAATCGTAAATTGCTCCTTGGAAACCCACCCGAAGCGGTGTCGGTATGTTGCGCGCCTTCGTTCGAGCGTCGTCGATCACTGCTGAGAGTGCTCTGTGGGCGGGAGCCAGCGACGCAAGAAATTCGGCGCCGAATTCAGTGAGATGCACACGGCGACTGGTCCGCGCTACGAGGCTTGTGCCGATACGACGCTCCAACGCGCTGATCAGCTGACTGACCCGGCTCTGGGAGATGAACAACCTTTCTCCGGTGCGACCGAAGTGCAGTTCTTCAGCGAGTACGAGGAAGCACTCAATCTCACGCATCGGAAGTTCCGACATATTTCACTCCGATCCTCGCCTCGTCCGCGCACCCCATCCTTGCCCATCGATGAATTGGGCTAATGGTTGGATGAGCGATTCGCCGTTGATCCGGTGGCCTGCGAGAGCTTCCCTGGTTACATGCCACATTCCGCGCCCGGGCAGCACAGCCCTGCGCCCACGTCCTCAACCCACGCACACACCACCGAGAACCACTGGGCTGCTGTCGCCCTGATCGCATCGTCCACCTTCATTGTTGTCGCAGCGGAGATGATGCCGGTCGGACTACTCACCCCGATCGGTGCTGCTCTGATGGAAAGCGAAGGGACCATCGGGCTCTCACTGGCCATTACCGGGTTGGTGGCAGCGGCCACTGCGCCGTTCGTGCCCATTGTGACCCGGCGCTTCGATCGTCGGTCGACGCTCATTGTTCTGATGCTTGTCGTCGCCGCGGCGAACGCCGTCACTGCCCTTGCGCCGAGCTTCGCTGTCCTCGCTGTGGCTCGCGTCCTTCTAGGGGTGAGCATGGGCGGAGTCTGGGCACTCGCCGCGAGCCTGGCTCCCAGGTTGGTGGAGACCAGATCCGTCGGGTTGGCGACCACGATCATCTTCAGCGGAATCGCTGTTGCCTCAGTTCTCGGTGTTCCTGCCGGGACGTACATCGGGGCAGCGGCCGGGTGGAGCGTTGCATTCTGGGCTCTCAGCTGCGCAGCGACGCTGATCGCGCTCGCTATGATCGCTGTCCTACCAACGATGCCGGCTGATCAAGCCCTGTCGCTCGGCAGTCTCGTGGAGGCCTTTCGGAACCCGGGAGTCCGGGTCGGAATCGCGATTACGGCTCTCCTCATCACCGCTCATTTCGCGGCCTACACCTATGTGCGACCGGGACTGGAGTTCTTCGCAGGGTTGAACCCCTCGCAGGTCGGCACGATGCTGCTGATCTACGGTGCCCTCGGTGTCGTCGGAAACTTCATCGCCGGGCCGTCCGCCGCCAAGTCCCCGAAAACGGTGGTCGTCATCCTCAGCGTGGGAATAGCGTTGACACTCGCCCTGTTTCCGATCTGGGCCGCCACCTTGATCGCCGGCGCTCTGCTCATGGCAGTATGGGGTTTCTTCTACGGCGGTGTATCCGTGAGTACGCAAACATGGATCGCACACGCAGCCCCCGCACACCGAGAGGCTGCATCCGCCCTCTGGGTCGCAGTCTTCAATGCAAGCATCGCCCTCGGCGCGTTCGCCGGCGGACGCATTCACGACCACGCCGGTTCCCAGTCGGTCTTCTGGATCGCGGCTGGAATCGCTGCTCTCGCAATCCTTCTCGCGACAATCCGCAAACCCGTCGCAGCGGACATGAACTGACAACCTAGTCGCCCACGCAAAACTTTCGTACAGGCAGGACAACAAATATGCGCGAGACACTCGATTCAACCTTCATGGACGTGGCCGAGATGCTCAGTCGCTACCGAGACAAATCGCTGTCTCCGGTGGAAGTGCTCGAATCTGCAATCGAACGTATCGAGACACTCAACCCAACCTTGAATGCAGTGGGACATACTTTCTTCGATGCTGCACGGGCACAAGCGAAATCAGCCGAACGCCACTACGCCCGCGGCTGGGATGCGGGGCTTCCGCTCGCCGGTGTTCCCGTTGTCGTGAAAGAGGACGAACCGATCCAAGGGCAACCGTGGACCCAAGGTTCCAAGGTTTACGAAGATGTGATTGCCACCCACACTTCGACTTTCGTGCAGCGGATCATCGACGCCGGTGCGATCGTTCACGCTAGATCGACGGCGCCCGAATTCTCCTCGGCCGCGTTCACACAGTCCGAACTGTGGGGAGTGACTCGCAATCCGTGGAACACGAAATACTCCTCCGGCGGTTCGTCCGGCGGGTCAGCGGTCGCGCTTGCCGCCGGCATGACGGCCTTGGCTACCGGCTCCGACGTCGCGGGATCGATTCGAACTCCGTCGTCGTTCAACGGCGTTGTGGGGTTCAAGCCACCGCACGGCCGTGTCCCCGTCGATCCGCCCTTTAATCTCGATCGCTACTGCCACAGCGGTCCGATGGCTCGCACCGTAAGTGATTGCCTCACAATGCAGTCGGTCATCGCGGGACCGACCTCCACTGACATTGCCTCGCATGTGCCGGCATCACCGCTGCCCGGCCTCGCAACGCATTCGTGCGCAGGAATGCGTATCGCCGTGATCCCCGCGTTGGGTGACTGGCCGGTTGATCCGGACGTTGTCGCGAACACCGCCAAGTTGGTGGACACCCTCACTGCACTGGGCGCACGCGCGGAGATCATCGAAGTCGACCTGTCACGCGCTGCAATCATGCGCGCTGCTGCCATTCACTACGACCACGTGTTCGGTGCTTCGATTTCTGCCGAAGCATCCGCGCACCCCGACAAGGTCACGGAGTACGCGAAGGAATTCGCCCGCTGGGCACGCCGCACCCGTGGTGACGCGACTTTCCTCGACGGACTCGCGATCGAAGCCGAACTGTATTCGTCGATCGGGTCTCTGTTCGACACCTATGACGCATTGATCACACCGGCAGTGGCGACGGACGGGCTTCTTGCCGGTGACGACTACGTCGGGCACGAAATCAATGTGGCTGGAACAGAATTGGAGTTCTATCTCGAGGCTGTACCGGCAATCACCTTCAATATCCTGAGTAGTTGCCCGGTGCTGACAATCCCCACCGGATTCGCTCGGAACGGAATCCCCACGGGCACACAGATCGTCACGCGGCCGTACGACGACCACACGGCCTTTTCGATTGGTCTCGCCCTCGAGAAGGTTTTGCCATATCCGAATGAGCATCCAGACTGCTACGCGACCCGCAGGGATTGCTCGGGGTTTGAAACAAGCTCAGATGCCGGGTTGACCAGAATGTAGTTAGGTGCCATATTAGTTGCATGGCAGTGGACGGAACCGATCACGACTCACCCACGTTGGATCAGGCGCGGCGGCAGTTGGAGCATTACGGCCTCGGGTCCGATCCGCAGGCGGTGCTGGTTGCGGTGCGGCTGATCTCGGCGGGCGCGCGGCTCGGTCGAGCAACCGAGGTTCACTTCGCGAGGTATGGACTGTCGACCGGCCGTTACCGACTGCTTGCGGATCTGGAAGACCACGACGGGGAGAAATCTCCCTCGCGACTGGCTGCTGATCTCGGCGTCTCGCGAGCCACGGTCACCGGGCTGGTCGACGGGCTCGAGCAGGAGGGTTTGGTCGCTCGGCGTCCGTCCGCGGAGGACGGGCGTGGTGCGGTGGTCGTCCTGACTGCTCGCGGCGCTCAGCGTTTACGTGACATGGCGCCCGAACACTTTGCTCGCCTCGAGGAAATGGTCGACGAGCTCACCGTCGACGAGCGTGCGGTCTTTCTGGATCTGCTCTCGCGGGTCGTTCGCGGTATCGGTGCGCTGACTGCGGAGTAGTCGGCTGGGATTCCAGGCATTCGCGTAGCGATTCGAATCGTCGTCAATTCTCGACGGAGGCTTCTCCTTCCATGCCCACATAGTTAGCCGCCTAATTATAATCGGAAAGTTGGTCTCTTTCATGTCCGGACTCACCCCACCGATCCGTCGCGAAAACAAAAGGGAAATAACCGATTCCAATCGACGCGTCCCGGTCGCCGATCGTCGCGGCGCACGACCTTTCACCCTGTGGAGAGAGGTGCTGGTCGCCTATCTGGCCCCGGCGTTGATGGCGGGTGCGGGCGGAGTCGTATCCGGCCAATCGGGCCTCACGATGGCGGCATTTACGTCCATCGCGGGCACGTCGGCAGTGGTGGCGTTGCTGATCGGCTCCTGGCTGCAGCGTCGCGGGAGGTCACGACCGTGGACGACGGCCCTGCCTCGCATCATGGTGGCGGCAATTCTTGCCGTCGGAGCCGCTGTAATTGCAGGTCTCGTCGGGTGGTTCGCCTTTCGTTGGCTACCAGCCCACACGAGCATGGTCGATACCGCTTGGCTCGCTCGGCTGCAGTTCGATCTGCCTATCTCCGCCGCTGTCGCTGCCGTCATCGTGAGCTGGCGATGGCGACGTCAGAATCCCTGACAGACAACACATGTCAAAGATCCCTTGGCTTCCCGGGGAACAACCGAAAGGAACACGATGATCGTCATCATGGGAGCGTCCGGAACCACAGGCGGCGCGTTGCTACGCAGTCTCGCATCCTCGGGTGTGCCGAGCCGAGCGCTGTCCCGCGACCCGGACAGGCTGCGCGCCCACCTCGGCGATTTGGCCGACGGTGTGGTCGAAGTAGTGCCGGCCGATGCCGCAGACCCCACCTCGCTACGGACGGCTTTCAAAGGGGCCGAACAGCTTTTCCTCGCCATGGCCAACGGCCTTGAACAGGTCGAGCTCGAAACGCGTGTGATCGACATAGCCGCCGAGAGCGGCGTCGAACACATCGTCAAGATCTCCGATCCCGCCGCCGCCGCCGACTCCCCCATCGCGCTCTCCCGCGGTCACCATGCCGTCGGAGAACACCTGCGCGCATCCGGGATCCGCCACACCCTGCTCCGCCCTTACGCGTTCATGCAGAATTTGTTGCTCCTGGCTCCGGCGGTGGCTGCGCAAGGGGTGATTCTGGGCGCGATGCGGGACGCGCCGTGCAACTGGATCGACTGCCGAGATATCGGTGATGTTGCCGCCGCCGTACTCACGCGCGCCGATCTCGCCGGCGGCACCTACGTCCTGACGGGCAGCGAGGCAGTCGGCTACGACGGAATCGCCGATTCTCTGACCCGCATGCTCGGTCGCCCCGTCCGCTATATCGACCTGCCACCGCACGAACTGCGGCAAAACCTCGTCGATCATGCCCACATGCCTCCGTGGCTGGCCGAGCACATTCTGGAGATCCAGCACCTTGCCATCTCGCGCCCGGAGTCACCCACCGACACGGTGGTCCGTGTCCTGGGGCGTGAGCCCCGCAGCCTCGATGCGTTCCTGCGTGAGCATCTGGACCGTTTCCGCTGATTTCACGCTGCGAGAGCAGTACCCGGCAGAAGTCACTCGATTGGTCAACGAGCCCAGCGAATCCTTATCGGACCTCGTGCGGATTCCGGATCGACGATTTCGCCGCTCTGGGTGATCTGGACTTCGCCGTCGGCGACCATTCGGCGGGCAGCCTCTCGGACGGGTTCCATCAGCGGACGCCAATTGTCGGGTGCCGTCGCGCGGGCCACGTCTGAAGGGCAGATGCTTGACTCGGCTGATCGCGTGCTGAGTAGTTCGCGGATCTTCGCCGATAGATCCTTTTCTTCCTCCATATGAAACACCTTCCGGTCGTGATCGCTCGCAGTCAACAGCGTATGAACCTTCGGTTCGGCGAGTTGTAGTGAAGGAAAGGTGCACATCGACGATCATTGACGGCGTGGAGAATTCGAGTGCAACGCGCCGTGACGTAGTCCGAGACTCGTATTCGGCCCGATCCCGGGAGTACACGGATCTCTTCGGCTCCATGGATTCGACGCACCCGTCTGATCGAGCCCTGGTGACCAGCTGGGCCGCCACTTTGACCGGCCCCGTGCTCGACGCCGGGTGCGGGCCGGGGCAGTGGACGGGCTTCTTGGCCCAGAGCGGGCTGGCTGTGAGCGGGATCGATCTGGTTCCCGAGTTCGTCGAACGAGCCCGCAACCAATACCCAGATCTTTCCTTCGAGGTCGGGGGCTTCGAGGCATTGGACGCGAGAACGAATTCACTGGGCGGCGTGCTGTCCTGGTACTCGCTCATTCATCACCACCCGCAAGACATCGAGGCACCGCTCGCTGAATTCGCGCGAGTGATCCGCCCAGGTGGTGGTTTGCTGGTCGGCTTCTTCGAGGGCTCAAGCGTGGAGCCTTTTGACCACGCCGCGACGACTGGTTATCGATGGCCGGTGGCTGAACTTGCCCAGGTTCTGGTCGCAGCGGGTTTCGACGTGATCGAGACCCATACCCGGACGGGGAGCGGCTACCGGCCGCACGGCGCGATCACTGCCAGGCGGCGCAGCGGCGAATAGCGGATCGAGGCAGAGCGAACTGTCCTCTTTCATTCATTTCGTCTGAGTGGTGTGCTGGATGGGTCACTCCTCCGTATTTCAGCACCGGATCATCCACAGTTGAAGGAAGGCGCCATGACCACGATCCATCTTCACCAGACGACCACCGCGACGCCCGAACAGGTCCTCGCCGGCCTGACCGACTTCGGGCCGGGCCGCGAGGAGATCTTCGGCCGCAGCGCGGACACCTACCTGAAAGTGCACCAACAAGGGCCCCACGACGCGGATGTCACGGAGGGCTCCAGCGGTATTTGGGAACGCCTGCACTACGACTGGACCGACCCGCATCGCGTCGTGATGACAACTACTGACTCCAACTTGTGGGGCGGGGCGTCGAGCCACACCTACACACTCACGCAGCAACCGACGGGGCTGACCGATGTCGACGCCGTCGTGGTCCGCGATGGCAAGAATCTCAAGGGAAAGCTCCTGGCGTCAGTACTCGGGCTCTTCGGAACTCAGGTGTTGGGAAAGCCGTTCACGAAGTCCATCGAGGCCATCGAAGCTCGCAACGGCGGCGCGAAGAGGCAGCCGGGAGAGGGCTGAAATTTTACCGATTCGCGATCATCGTCGATAGCAAGGTTTCAGAAGACTGCCCGATCCAATGGACGGGGCAGCGGTTCCAGCGTCCCGGAGTCACGGAGGCGTTCGTATGCCCGAAGGACTGTATCGACGGATCCGATCTGAAGCAGTACGCCCCGGCCCGGCACTTCGGAGGTTGTGACTCCCAACTCGGCAGGGAGCGCATCTGCCCTGGCTGCCGAGAGAAAACCGACTCGGCCTACTACGGGATCACCGACGCGATAGTCGGACTCGTCTTCGAGAGCGTCGAGGATGTTGTCGTCGGTGACGTCTCCGAAGTCCGGTTCCCACACAACGGCGAGCATTCGAAGTAGTTCTGTCTCACGAACTTCGGCGGTAGCTGGCGCGCTGACAGTGAGAACCATCGACTGAAGGACGATTTCCGGTTCGCCGCCCGCCAGCCCGGAGAGTTCGAGTTCCCATTCGGGGCCACCGCCGGATGTGAGTCTCAATCCGATTCCCAGACGATCCGACCAATTCTCGGCAGTCCGTGCATTATCGAGCACCCGGGTCAGTTGTTCGACGGTCAGGGTGGTGGCAGGTCCGGATGAGTGGACCTGTTGCCACGACCCACCGACTGCCTCCGGCAACAGGAACTCGACTTGTTCCAAGGTCCGGCGCCACCGGATCGACACGGCCTGAACCGATTCGGGCCGCCGCCCCCAGAACACACGAATTGCACGTCGTGCCATCAATTCCTCCGGTAGGGATCGTCCTTGGGTAGCCATATTCCGTCTTCTTGGATTCCGAGATCGGTGACGTCTCGAGTGAGAGCGTCGACAGCGGCGAGAACAGCAGAGCGTGTTTCGTTCTCGCGGTACAGGAGCGACCACGTCCAGATTGCTGCCGGATCGACCATTGAGCGTGCGTTGAGATCAGTTGGTAGCGTTGTGGTCTGACCCTTGGGCGAGTTGACCACGGGGCGGCCGATAGCTCGGACGTGATCGAAGAATGCGGGGCCCGTGATACCACCGTCGTTGATGCGCAGGATCTGTGCGCCGGTATCGCGGGCGAATTCTTCGGCGTAGACGTTCCACGAATACCAGGAGGTGGTGTCGTCGTCGACGAGTACGACGACGTCGCGTGCCCGCACCGGTGTGGTGTCCTCTCCGGTGGAGACCGCGTACAGCCGATCCGCACCGAGCAGTCTTGCGCTCAGAGCATGTTGGGCGACATCGGTTTTCCGCACCCAGGCGATAGCAAGGTCGAGGCTACCGTCTGCCACTCGCGCGGCCTGCGCGTGCGAGGGCACCACCCACGGATCGACGTGCAGTTGCGCGACCCCTGAGGTGCGTGCGACGAGATCCGTCGGAAGCCAATTGACGTAGCCGATCCGGACGGGCTCCGCTCCGGACAGACGTTCCGCGCGACGACGTAGATACTCGGCTCGCTCGAGCAGTGCGCGGACGTCGGGGAGCAGCGCAGCGCCGGCCGGGGTCAGGGCGACGGAGCGGCGGTCGCGGACGAACAGCTTGACGCCGAGGTCTCGTTCGAGTGCCATGATCTGCTGCGACAACGAGGGCCCGGCTATCAGTAGTCGTGCCGCGGCTCGGCCGAAGTGCAGTTCCTCGGCGACGACCTCGAAATATCTCAGCTGACGCAGCTCCACGATCCCAGATGCTACGTGCCCGGATGCTACGTGCGGTGGGAGGTTGCGCCTATCAGTCAGGAGCAAAGCGGTCGTGGCGGTCCGGCGCGGCCGGGGCACACGATAAGACCATGACCACAATCCACAACGGCGTCTCCCCGCGAGCGCACGCTGTCCAAGCTGCCGCTGCGCTGGCGGCGAGCATGGGAATCGGTCGATTCGTCTACACACCGATCCTGCCGTTGATGCACTCTCAGGCTGGTATGTCCGCCTCGCTCGGCGCCACCCTGGCGACGGCCAACTACGTCGGGTACCTGATCGGCGCGCTCGCGGGAATCCTCATTCCCGGCGTGGTGCGCTCGGCAGCGGTGATGCGTACGTCGTTGGTGGTCCTCATCGCGACTTTGGCGCTCATGCCCACTACCCACGACGGATCCATTTGGTTCGCCCTGCGGCTCGTCGCAGGCATTGCCAGTGCCCTCGTCTTCATGATCGCCGTCAGCGCTTTGCACGCGCACCTTCGGGGGCAGTCCCAATTCCTGGCCGGATGGGGATTCGGCGGAGTTGGGTTGGGTATCGCCCTGTCCGGGGTCCTCGTGTTCGTCGTCCGCTTCATCGGTACCTGGAGTACAGCCTGGCTGGCATCTGCGGCCCTTGCAGTGGTGTGTGCGGTCGCAGCCTGGGGATTGACGCCGGAACCGCGTCCGGCCATCACACCGGACGCGCCGGGAACTCCCAGTTCCCAACGCGGGTTCACTGCCTTGTTCATCAGTTATTTCCTGGAAGGCATCGGCTACATCATCGCGGGCACGTTCCTTGTTGCCGCAATCGATCTCGCCGCTCCAGAATGGGTCGGCAGCGGCGCTTGGATAGTGGTCGGTCTGGCCGCATTTCCCTCGTGCGCCCTGTGGGCTTGGCTCAGCCTGCGTTGGTCGAGGCCGACTCTGCTTCTCGTTGCCCTGTTGATTCAGGCGGTGGGCATAGCGCTTCCTGCTGTGATCGGAGGCGTCGGCCCCGCACTGATTTCAGCTTTCCTGTTCGGTGTCACCTTCCTTGGTATCGGGTCAATTGTGTTGGCAATCGGCGCGCACCTGCAGTTCCCACGCGCAGTGGCGTTGCTGACTGCTGGATACAGCGTCGGTCAGATTCTCGGCCCACTCGTTGTCACTCCGTTGCTGCGAGACGGGTATCGCGACGCTCTGCTGTTGGGTGCGGCCGTCGTTCTGGGCGCAGCAGTGGCCGCCGCGGTTTTGCGGTTCCGATTCTCTTCCGATCTCGATGCGGACCCTCGGACAGCCATCTCGACTGAGGAGGTAGTTTTTGATGTCAGATGACGAAACCGCCGGAGCACTATCCGACGTAGGACTGGAGATGTTCGAATGAGCGCACTCACAACCGATCTCGACCTGAAGGTCCCTGTCATCGCAGCCCCCATGGCCGGCGGCGCTTCCACACCGGCACTTGTTGCTGCTGCCTCTCGCGCAGGCGGTCTCGGCTTCCTCGCCGCCGGGTACAAGACGCCTCAGGCTCTGTCCGACCAGATCGACGCCGTGCGCGCCGAGGGAGTCTCGTTCGGTGTCAACGTCTTTGCGCCCAACCCGGTGCCTGTCGACGTCGATGCCTACCGTGCCTATATCAGGGCGATCCAGGTCGAGGCGGATCGCTACGGCATCACACTGGCTGACGGTGAGCCGGTCGAAGACGACGACTACTTCGAGGACAAGATCGATCTGCTCCTGGCCAGCCCGGTTCCGTTGGTCAGCTTCACCTTCGGCTTTCCCGCCCCCGGCGTCATCAAGGCGCTGCGCGCTGCCGGTTCACTTGTCGTCCTCACAGTGACTTCGGAGGCAGAGGCGCTCCTTGCCGTCGACGCCGGTGCCGATCTGCTTGTCGTGCAATCGTCGGCTGCCGGCGGCCACTCCGGAACGCTCACTCCCCTGCAGGTTCCGGCAGAAACACCGATCACCGAACTGATCGCACAAATCCGTCATCGCACCTCTGTTCCGCTATTGTCGGCAGGTGGACTGGCGACCTCCGCCGACATCGCTGCTGCCTTACGTGCCGGAGCGGACGCGGCAGTCGTCGGTACCGTACTGCTGCGCACCGAGGAGAGTGGTGCCTCGGCTCCGCACAAGGCAGCTCTGGCCGACACGTCACGCGGGAACACGGTCGTCACAAGAGCTTTCACGGGACGTCCTGCACGAGCACTTCGGAACGAGTTCATCGATCGCTACGACGCGCAAGCGCCCATCGGATATCCGGCCATCCATCATCTGACCAACCCGATGCGCAAAGCCGCTGTTGCGCAGGGCGATCCCGAGCGCATGCACCTGTGGGCCGGCACCGGGTACCGTCACGCCACTGCCGAACCGGCAGAGGTAGTGCTTACGCGATTGATCAATCTGTGATGGCGCGGACTCCCGACATCACATTGCCGGAGGTAGTGACGTACGACGGGTTGCCCGGGTCCGCCGGTGGTGCACACTCACTTCGAGTCAAGCGTCCCGACGTGGCATTTCAACGCGTGTATGCATTCCTGGAGGCCTGTACCGAACCAGTGCGGTTGCCGTCGTGGACGTTCGAGATCTACAAGGGTGGGCAATCCGAGCCGACCGCGCAGTTGTCATCGTTCGTTACCGAGCTCTTCGGTGGGCCCCGCAGCAAAGCGCAAACCCATACCGAATGGAACGTCCCGCCTGGTTCTGTCAACGAGGCGCTCGATGCCCTCGTTGGTTCCGATGCGGTCACAACCCACGGACGTTCTTTGGCGGCACTGACCTACAGCGTGCCCGTACGCCTGATCGACCCCAACACGCGCGCGCCGTACCCCGACATCACCCCCGACGCGTGCGGCCGTTTTGCCGTGGATGGATACGGCCGGACTCTGGGTGAGTCGGGCATACGCGCAACCCTTGGCAACGCGGCATCCTCACTGTCCCTGTGGCTCAACCTGCCTGCAGACGAACGGTTGTCGTCCGGTGCTCGTCACCTACAAGACCATCTCCCGTTCCGGTTGTCCGCGAAACACTGGCGTCTCTGGCGGCCGAACCGGAGCGGAGACTCGTATCGTTCCAACAAGATTCCGTCGCCGGTTCACGATCACGTTTGAATCACGCGGCAAGCATTTTCATCTCGGGCAGAGTTCGCCGATCTCGGAGACGATGCGATCAGTGCTGCGAACCACCCATACCGCGCGTCCGCCACGCAATGTCGGCATCAAGAGTCGGTCCTTCTCGATGGGCCAGTGCACAAAGGGAAATCCGCCGGCCAGCTCGTCCTGGACTTCGCCGGCGATCAGGGCCGTCAACTCCTGTACAGGCTGTTCGATGTGCGGCCCGACGACCCTGACGCCGATCAGGGGACTGGTTCCTGCACTCTTGCCCTTTGGCCGTGGTCCAGCGTCGAGCGCGAGGTGGCACTGACCGTCATCGAGCATCGACACCGTCCACACGCAGTTCTGCATGTACGTGTCAGGGCCGTGCCAGCGGCATTGCAGATCCCTGCCGACAGCGTGGCACGCCTCGACGACGTTGGTAGGGGCGCCGTCTGGTGCATCCGGCCCCATGATCGGAAAGCCCCATACCCCCACGTAGTCGAAGTCGGGCATATACATGCCTTCACTATGGCACGTTGTCAGAACGCGTCTTCCTCGAGTTCCATGATCTCGTTGTCCAGGGAACCCAGGATTTCTTTGGTCGACGCCAGGACGGGCAGGATGTTCTTTGCGAAGTACGACGCGACGACCACCTTGCCCCGATAGAACGATCGGTCCTTTGCCGACGCATCACGATCCAAGGCTGCCAACGCGACTTCGGCTTGCACCAGCAGTCGCCATCCGATGAGCAGGTCACCCACCGCATACAGAAAGCGCACCGAGCCGAGGCCTATCTTGTACAACTCGGAAGGCTGGTCTTGGGAAGCCATCAGGTAGCCCGTGAGCGTCCCGGCCATCTCCTGCACGTCGGTCAACGCGGTTTCGAGCAAGACTCGTTCGGCCTTGAGACGACCGTTCCCGGCCTCACTGTCGATGAACTCTCGTATGCGACCGGCTACGTGAGCGAGTGCAACGCCGCGGTCGCGGGCAATCTTTCGAAAGAAGAAGTCCTGCGCCTGGATTGCCGTGGTGCCCTCGTACAGGGTGTCGATCTTGGCGTCGCGTATGTACTGCTCGATGGGGTAGTCCTGGAGATAGCCCGAGCCGCCCAGGGTCTGCAGGCTCTCGGTGAGCAGTTCGTACGCCTTCTCGGAACCGACACCTTTGACGATCGGTAGCAGTAGGTCGTTGACCCGTGCGGCCAATTCGGCGTCTGCACCTGAAACCAATTCGGCGACATCGGCATTCTGATGGGCAGCGGTGTAGAGGTAGACCGCCCTGAGGCCTTCGGCGTAGGCCTTCTGCATCGCCAGGCTGCGTCGGACGTCGGGGTGGTGCGTGATGGCCACACGGGGTGCGGTTTTGTTTGTCAGTTCGGTGAGGTCCGCACCTTGAATTCGTTCTTTTGCGTACTCCAGAGCATTGAGATAGCCGGTGGACAGGGTTCCTGTCGCCTTGGTACCCACCATCATCCGGGCATTCTCGATGACCTGGAACATCTGGGCGATGCCGTTGTGCACATCACCTACGAGCCAGCCGACCGCGGGCACGTCCGTGGCACCGAACGTGAGTTCGCAGGTCGGGGACGACTTGAGGCCCATCTTGTGTTCGACGCCGGTGACGTAGACGCCGTTGCGCCCTCCCAGTTCAAGTGTCTCCAAGTCGAAGTGGAACTTCGGAACGTAGAACAGGCTCAGCCCTTTGGTTCCGGGGCCTGCCCCTTCCGGTCGTGCAAGCACCAAGTGGAAGAGGTTCTCGGCAGTGTCCCCGACGTCGCCGCCGGAGATGAACCGCTTGACACCCTCGATGTGCCACGTGCCGTCATTCTGCTCGATCGCCTTCGTTCGGCCTGCGCCCACGTCTGAGCCGGCATCGGGTTCCGTCAGCACCATCGTTCCGGCCCAGCCCCGCTCGAAACCCTCTTTGGCCCAGTGCTTTTGCTGTTCGTTTCCGATGCTGTAGAGCACGCTTGCCATCAGCGGACCCATGTTGAAAAAGCTCGCCGATCCGTTTGCCGCGACCAACATCTCGCCGATCGCCCAGACCAGCGGCGCGGGAGCAGGAACGCCGCCCATGCCCTCTGGTAGTCCGAGCCGCGACCAACCAGCCTCGTTCACCGCCTCGACGGTCTTGCGTAGCGGTTCCGGGACGACTACCGCGTGGTTGGGTGCGTCGAATTCGACAGGGTTCCGATCTGCGTCGGCGAAGGACGCGGCGACCGGGCCCTCCGCCAGCCTCGCTACCTCGGCAAGAATGTTGCGCACAGTGTCGGTGTCGAGGTCCCCGTAAGCACCTGCATCCAACAGTTCGCCAAGCCCGAGTACCTCGAACAGATTGAACTCGATATCACGGACGTTGCTTTTGTAATGACCCATTGTTCTCCGACCTTGGCTCGTCAGTAATACGGCTCGTCAGTAATACGGCTCGTCAGCAGTACACAGAAAGACTGCCCCACAAGGAATTCAGTACGCAACCGTAAGTAGCGACGATTGACGTTGCTGCGAAGTGACACAGTCGACGGGCGTTCGGGGAAATTCACTCGTACGATAATTTTCGAACAAGGGCTCGTAACGGACGAGGATCGCTCATGAAATGGCCGGGCGGTTGAACGTGGTTGTGCACCAAGTTAAGTATCCATTCCAGCCTTCGGAGTATGACGGACTCGCCGTGATCAATGAGTATGGACTTCGGTAAATCGGAATCGTCTCTCGTCGGTAGCTGAGGTGTCGAACACCGTCGTCAACTTGAATGTTGTCGGGGATCCGCGCCCGCCCAGAACGTATCGCCCCCGTTCCATGGACCAATTCGCGCTACCGTCGGGGTAGATACTGTCTTAACCCGGGAGACTCGCCCATGACACGACGACAGATCCGAGTACTTGGCGCCGCCGTGCTCGTATCGGCCTTGATGACTGCTTGCAGTGCCGAGGACGCTGAAGGGCCTGGTCCGGGGGCAAGTACGACAACACGATCGGCGCCAGCTGCGGCGTTCGGTGAACCCGAGACCTTCTCCGACGGCTTGGACGCGCCCTGGTCGATCGCTTTCCACGGCCGGATTCCACTTGTCAGTGAGCGCGACAGCGCACGAATCCTCGAAGTCGACGGCAGTGGAAGCGTCCGTGAAGTGGGAGTCATTGACGGCGTCAGCCCTAGGGGAGAGGGCGGTCTCCTCGGGATCGCAGTACATGAAAACGACCTGTACGTGTACTTCACCGCCGACGGGGAAAACCGGATCGAACGTTATGGAATCACCGGCGATCCCGGAGCGCTTGCACTCGGACCGGCCGAGACGATTCTCGACGGCCTCCTGTCGGCCAACTACCACAACGGTGGTCGCATGGCGTTCGGCCCGGACGGGATGCTGTACGCCACCGTCGGTGATGCCGGTGGTCGCGACCGGGCTCAGGATCTCGATTCGTTGTCCGGGAAGATCCTTCGCATGACTCCGGATGGTGATGTGCCGCAAGATAACCCGTTTCCGAACTCGCTTGTCTACAGCTACGGGCATCGCAACTCGCAGGGCATTGCCTGGACCGAGGACGGCACGATGTATGCCAGCGAGTTCGGGCAAGATACCTGGGACGAGCTCAATAAGATCGAAGCAGGCGGAAACTACGGGTGGCCCGAGGTCGAAGGGATTGCGGGTGAAGGCGGATTCATCGACCCGCTCCAACAATGGTCACCTGATGATGCCAGCCCCAGCGGAATCGTCATCCACGACGGCACGATCTACATCGCCAATCTCCGCGGTGAGCGACTGCGGGCTGTGCCGTTGACCGACCCCGCAACGGCTGACGAGCAGTTCGTCGACACATACGGACGCCTTCGCGACGTTGTCATCGCTCCCGATGGGTCGCTGTGGATACTGACGAACAACACAGACGGTCGTGGCGACCCGAACCCCGGTGACGACCAGATCATTCGCGTCCCGTTGCGCTGAGTCGATATCCGGCGAATGCAGCACTTTCAGCCGGACGAACCTGGCCGAGGCCGGTGATTCACTACTATCGCTACGACAGATGACGCGGGCACGGATCGGAGAGACAGCATGGGGACTTGGGGTTCAGGACCTTTCGACAACGACGTAGCGGGCGACCTGCTCAGCGCGATACAGGCGGGTGACTACGACATCGACGATTACGCAAGCCACCCCGACGACGGCTACCTCGATGCCGATGATGCTCAAACAGCCATCGCTGTCGCCGAGATTCTTGCGGTTGCGCACGGGGTTGTGCCGAAGCCCGTGCAGCTGGGCGAGATTGACGCCGCAGGGTACGCCGGAACCTTGAGTCCGGAGCAGAAGGCTTGGGTCCTTACCGCGCTCGAGCGCGCAGTCTCCGACAGTGACACGTCGGAGTTGCACGAGTTGTGGGAAGAGAACGGTCCGGAAGACCTCGAGGCTTGGAGGGCACCGATTCTGAGCAGATTGGCCAGTCTCAAAGCGGTGCGATGAGTGCCACCCGTCAAGAGGGTCTAGGTCATTCGGAGTTCGACGACGACAGGCTTTGTTTGACGTAGCGGGTGGTGCCATCGGCGAGGATCTCGGCCACCCCGCTTTCGATGCCGTCCAGTGCTTGAGTGGCGACATCGGCGGGATCGATTTTCTGTTCGGCGGGTACACCCGCGGCCATGTCGGTGTCCATGTATGCGACATGTAGTGCCGAGACGGAGATTCCGCGCGGCGCCAGTTCTTCACGAACGGCGTCGGTCATCGCCCACGCCGCGGCTTTCGATGCCGCGTAAGACCCGAGTGCGGCCGGATGGAACCAGGACAGTACTGAAAGAACGTTGAGTACTGTTCCGCCGCCGTTGTTTTCGATGACAGGAGCAAAGGCTCGGGTCACGGTGAGTGGGCCGAAGAAATTGACGTCCAGCTCGCGGCGAACGTCATCGATGTCGCCGACGATCAACGGTGCCGAGGTAGAGATACCTGCGTTGTTCACCAGTAACGTCGCGTCGGAGGCGGTGCGTGCCGCGGCCGCGATCGATTCGGTGTCCGTCACGTCCAATTTCAGGGGAATGACACCGGGCAGATCGACAGTTTCCGGATTGCGGGCGGCTGCGTACACCTTTGCGCCGCGTTCGACGAGCCCCGCGGCCAGATGGCGTCCGAGCCCGCGATTGGCCCCGGTCACGATGGCAACCGTCTTGTTCAGATCCATAATTCTCCCAGTGCTATGGCTATCGTCGGCGGCTCCGACAATTAGATTATGAACCAAATCTAAGTTCGAGCTAAGATAGATGTCAAGTGAAATCCAAACCGGAAGGCGTTTGATGGGCCGCGTATCGCAGCAGCAAGCGGAAGAGAACCGTCGGCGCGTCGTTGAAACCGCAGCTCGCCTGTTCCGAGAGAAGGGCACTCACCTCAGCGTTGCCGACTTGATGAAGGCGTCAGGACTGACCCACGGTGGTTTCTACAAGCAGTTCGCGTCGAAGGATGCGCTCATCGACGAAGCGACCGCCCATGCCTTTGCAGAACTGACTCAGCTGCACGCTGCGGGACTGGAAAGGCATGCAGGGCAACGTGACGAGGCTCGGCAAGCCCTGATCGACAACTACCTCTCCGTGGGGCATCGCGACAACCCGGCAGACGGATGCCCCGCTGCCGCGCTCGCGGCCGACATGGCGCGCGAGCCTGCAGACAGCGAGGCCCGTCGGGTTTACACGGAGGGAGTGGGGGATTTTGCCGCAGCCCTTGCCGATGAAAAAGCCGACGAAAAAGCCGACGATGAAGCCGACGGTCTCGTCCGGCTCTCCACCATGATCGGTGCACTAGTTCTTTCGCGAGCTACCAAGGGTTCTCCTGTCTCCGAGGAAATTCTCGATTCCGCGCGCGCTGCACTGATCAGAGGGCTTCGAGAGCCTTCGTCATCTTCTTGACAGTTTCGGGTGCCACCTTGGCCTCGAATCCCGCTTTCAGGAGTGGGGAGGCGATCTTGGCCGCGCCGTTGAATTCGACGTTCGCTCGATAGTTGATTTCGGTGGAGCTTGCGCCGATCGCGGTCAAGGTGATGTCGTCGGTACTGGTAGCGGTCTTGTTCTTGCCTTCGAGTACAACGTGAGTCGGCTCGTCGGTCACCAAGGTGTATGTCAGTTCGGTGCCGATGCCGAACAGCTTGGACACGTTGCGCCACTGGGTTCCGATTGCGATCGGACCGTCCGAGATCTGGGTGCAACTCTCGGTGCCCGGATCCCACAGTGGGGCGTTGGCGAAGTCGCGTAGAAACGCGGCCGCCTTTTCGATCGGTACTTCGGCGGTGAACTTTCGGGTGACTTCGACCATGTTTCGTGCCTTTCGGTTCGGTCTCGTAGGTCTACTCTCGCGTATCTGGTTCCACGAGTCAGACGCCGAGCATCTCGATCGAGCGCTCTAGTTTATTCCGACAACTTCCTGGGCGATCGCCGCGAGTCTGGCCTGGGCAGCGGAGACGACGCCATGTCGGTTCTTGTGCGCTTCCTCGTACGCGACGATGTCTCGTACCTGTGCGGCTTCAGTCAGTTCCTTCACCGCGGAGACGGCTTGGGTGACGTTGAGTTCGTCGAAGTCTTCGATGGGAAGTTCCGTGGGCTCGAGTAGACCACTCGACTTCCGTACCGAACGGAAGACATCTGCGGCACCGTCCGCGCCTTCTCGACGAGTGACTTTTTCTGCAGTGGCAATAGCTGCGTCCCTGCTGGCCGAGAGCGTTTTCACGGTCACGTCGCCGGCGTATGCGCCCCAACTGATCAGCTCACCCAATACCGGCGGCGAGGTGCGAACCGCGTCGATGGCATGGTCGAGACTGCGGGTGGACCAGGAGACCGGAACATTGACCAGCCGTATCGCTGCGCCGGTGGCAGCTTGCATCGGAGTACGCCGCAAAGCTGCCGGTCCTCCGAGTGCCTCCTCGGCCAGGACGGTCGTCAGCCAGTCCACAGTGGCCGAATGTGCAGTGATGAGTCGGTCGGCCAATGTCGCGACGGTCTGATCGCCGCCGGCGGTGGCCAGGGCCTTGAGGTAGCGGGAACGGTCGAGGAGCTGATGTTCGAGCCCGAGGTCGCCGAGGATCGCTTCGTCGAAGGGCTGAGCCTGTTCGACCATTGCTTTCATTCCGGCAGTCGCCCGTCCGATGAACGGACCGATAAGTTCGGGTACGCCGCCCAGATCGCGAATGGTGGCCTCGATCGAACTGGCCCTTTCGCGACCGTTCTCTGCGTTTTCCGTGAGTTCGCGTCGAACAGCCTCGGTTCTGGCCTGCGCGACGCGTGTTTCGGCGACCTGGATTTCGGTGTGTGTCAGACCGAGGAGGATTCGCAGCTGGGTGATCAAGGCGGACGCGGTTTCGGAGTTGCTCATATCGGGGTCGTCCCTTCGTCGGTGCGTGCTTTACGTGATGTTCAGCTTCTGCTCGACGAGTGCTCCGCGGGCCGCGGAGCCACCGCCGCTACGCGGGCTACCCCGACCTACCGCTTAGTAACCACCGCTTGGCAACCACGGCGAATGAACAGATTGCCATTGCCTGGACGAGTGAGACACCGGCCACCCCGAGGTTTCGATTTCGCATCGGCGGGAAGGTGGCATGTGCTGTGCGTCCATCCACAAGTCCACCCAGAAACTGCGTCAACCGAGGAGCGCCGATATGCCGGACCAATACGCAATGCAGGACCCGACGACGCGATTCCCTGCCCCCATACGTGAGCGGCAGCCGGAGATCGCCCACCCCGGATTCACCGCAGACATGATCTCTCCTCCCGACCACGGTGAAAACACCTATCGCGGAAGTGGTCGACTCGAAGGTAGGCGTGCGATCGTCACCGGAGCAGATTCGGGAATCGGACGAGCGGTCGCGATTGCATTTGCGAGGGAAGGCGCTGACGTTGTCCTGAGTTATCTCGACGAGGAAGAACAAGACGCTCGGGAAACCGCTCGCTGGGTCGAAGAGGCAGGTCGGAAAGCCGTCTCGGTACCGGGAGATCTCCGAAGTGAGGAACATTGTTCTGCTTTGGTCGAAACCGCGGTGCGTGAACTCGGAGGACTCGACATCTTGGTGAACAACGCGGCCTTTCAGATGGTGCAGATGGGCGGTATCGCCGACATCACCACCGAACAGTTCGACCGTGTGATGAAAACCAACCTCTACGCACTCTTTTGGCTCTCCAAAGCGGCGATTGCGCAGATGATGCCCGGCTCGACGATCGTGAATACCTCATCCATCCAAGGAGCCTCCCCTTCTCCCGAGCTGCTCGATTACGCCACGACGAAGGCGGGGATCATCGACTTCACCAAGGGGCTGGCCGCCGATGTCGCACGAAAGGGGATCAGGGTCAATGCCGTTGCACCTGGACCGATTTGGACGCCACTGATTCCGGCGACGATGCCCAAGGAGAAGTTCGAGACATTCGGGGACGACGTTCCACTCGGGCGGGCAGGTCAGCCCGCCGAGCTTGCCCCTGCCTACGTATTTCTCGCTTCAGGCGAATCCAGCTACACCACTGGGGAAGTCATCGGTGTGACGGGTGGAAAACCCCTCACTTGAATGTGCGAGTCGTCAAGGCGTTCGGCGACGGCTGGATCGATAGGATGGGAATGAGCAAGCGACGAAGGGTGTAATTGTGGCGAGGGCGGTTGTTGTCGGTGCGAGCCGAGGTCTTGGTCGTGCGTTGATCGAGGGTTTGAGGAGCGATGGCCACGATGTTCTCGGCATCTCTCGTCGGCGCCCTGACGGGTTCGACGTCTCCGAGTGGATCGAAGCTGACCTGACCGACCCTGTTACCGCAGCGAACTCGATCGATCAGGAGCTTGTCGGTGGTGTAGATACCCTGATCTGCAACGTCGGAATTTGGGAAGGGGATGCCTTCACTTCCGATTATGTGTTCACAGATCAATCCGACGTCGAAATGCTGGAAATGATCAATGCCAATGTTACGGGCACGGTCCTCCTGCTCAAGCGCCTTATCCCGCGGATGATCGACCGCCCTCGACCTCGGATCATCCTGACCGGTTCTACCTCGGGACTCCCGCGAAGTGGCAGGCCGGAGGTTGCGTTCGGTGCATCGAAGTCCGCGATCAACGGCATTGCCGATGCGGTGAGAGAGGGCTACCGGAAGGACCGACTCGCAGTGACGGTCCTGCACCTCGGCTATCTCAATACAGAAGATGGACTGGATGTACCCCGAGACATCGCTGCGGCCAGGGGAGAGGGTTCCCTGGTCCCGGTGCACGACGTTGTGGACACGGTGCGCTCGATCTCGAGTTTGTCGTCTTCGACGTCAGTGCGGGAAGTAGTCCTCACGGCGATCGACGATCCGCGATTCTGATTTACAGGTGTCGACTCTGTCTGTGAATCTGGTTGCTGAACAGACGTATTCAGAAAATCTAAACCCCGATCAAGAAGTAAGCTCCGGTCAGATACGTCAGAGTGAGTCCCGCCAGGGCCCACGCCATGTAAGGACGGATGTAGAGGCGCCGCAGCCGGTGTAATCGCAGGGAGGCTCGCAAGAACGCGCCTACGGTCCCGAGCAGCAACATCAGACTCGGGACGAAGACTGCCAGCCGGCGATCTTTCGGTGAGCACAGCAAGGTATCGGTGCCGAAGCATTCGCCTCGTCGGGAGCCCAACCACACGATCGCGACAACCAGCACCGCGGTAGCCAGAACGACGGACAGCCCGTATGTCAGGGTTCGCCTGTTGATCTTTCGCTCCCGACGCCGAATGACATCTGACGCGTCAGAACTGTCGGTCATCACACCCCCTCCTGAACATCGCACCTCATTTCGTGGATCGACGGTGGGAGATGGCATACAGCACTACTCCTACGGCCAGGAGCAATGATGCCCGCATCCATGTCGCGGCGCTCTGCTGGGTGAGCAATGCAACGCACGTACCGAGCGCGAGGATCGGAAAGATGATCGGCGTTCGGAAGTGTTTGTGTTGCACTGCGTCACGACGTAAAACCAGGACGGCGATGTTGGTGCTGATGAATACGAAAAGCAGCAGCAGTACCACCGTCTCCGCCAGGGCCGACAACGAACCGGTGACGCACAGAGTCATGGCAACTGCTGTGGTCGCGACAATCGCCACCCATGGGGTCCGGCGACGCGGGAGCACCCGTGCAAATGCGCTCGGGAGCAGGCCTTCCGACGCCATTCCGTATGTAAGCCTGCTCGCCATGATCATCGTCAGTAGTGCGCCGTTGGCGACGGCGACCAGTGCGATCAGGCTGAACAGGCGAGGCGGAACACCGACGTCGGCGGCAGACACCACCGCCAGCAGGGGGCCGGAGGATGCGGCGAGTTCGTCGGCGGGCAGGACCACCGAGACAGCAAGGCCGACAAGGACATAGGCGGCACCCGCCGTCAGCAAGGCTCCGAACAGTGCGCGTGGGTAGACCTTGCTCACGTTCTTCACTTCTTCAGCGACGTTCGCGGACGTTTCGAAGCCGACGAACGAGTAGTACGCGAGCAACGCAGCTGCCAACACCGCGAGTGCAGGTGATCGGCTGTCGTCGAACTCGACGACGCGGCTCAGGGTTCCGTCGCCGTGCCCGAGAACTATGCAGGCAAGGACGACAACCAGGACAAGCCCGGTGACCTCCACGACTGTCATGACGACGTTGGCGCGCATCGACTCCTTGATGCCTCTCGCATTGAGAAGTCCCACCAGCAGAAGGAAGACGAGCGCTGCCGGAACGGTCGGGACGTCGACGAAGGCTTTGAGATAGTCGCCCGAGAATGCGCGAGCGAGTCCTGCTGCACTCGTGACACCGGCCGCCAGCATCGAGAAGCCGACGAGGAACGAGATCAGTGGTTTCCCATACGCCCGTTGGGCGAACACCGCAGCACCGCCCGCGCGCGGATATTTGGTGACCAGTTCCGCATACGACGTTGCTGTCAACAACGCCATGACCAGCGCTACGAGCAGCGGTACCCAGACGGCTCCACCCACCTCACCGGCGATGACGCCCACCAATGCGTAGATACCGGCGCCCAGAACATCTCCGAGGATGAACACGAAAAGGAGTGGGCCGGTTATCGCCCGGGTGAGAACGTTCGTACCTCCGCCTTCGTCGCGGCGTGCGGTTTCGTCCACGTTCTCGGCCCTCGCGGCGCGTCGCATGTGCAAGGTTCATCCTGTCTTCATGGTGACGTGCCGCCACCTCAGGAGCAGTCATGTACCCATTGGGCGAAGTTTCAAACGTAGGTCGCCCGCCTTCCCGTGCTTTGCTTGTAGGTGGATTGCAGTGGGTGAATTGCAGCAGGGGAATCGCAGAAGTAGTGACTGGAGGACGAAGTGGCCGAAACGACGGTTGCCGCAGTGATGGACGAGTTGGCTGCTCTCGAAGATCCGAAGGCGCGTGTGGTGAACGAGAAGTACGGTGACGATCACGGAGTGAACCTCACAAAGCTGCGCGCTGTTGCGAAACGATTGAAGACTCAGCAGGAACTCGCACAACAGCTTTGGGCGACGGGCGATACCGCGGCCCGGTTGTTGGCCCTTTTGATCTGCCGCCCGAAGGCGTTCGAGCATGACGAGTTGGATGTCATGTTGCGTGAGGCTCGAACTCCCAAGGTGCAGGACTGGCTCGTCAACTACGTGGTGAAGAAGAACCCGCACGCCGAGGAGTTGCGGGTGGCCTGGACCGCTGACCCTGATCCCGTGGTCGCTGGCGCCGGGTGGGCTCTGACCACCGAACGTGTTGCGAAGAAGCCTGAGGGCCTTGACCTTTCAGGGCTACTCGACGTCATCGAGGCGGAGATGAAGGATGCCCCTGATCGCCTGCAATGGGCGATGAATCACTGCCTGGCTCAGATCGGGATCGAACATGCCGAGTACCGCGCCCGGGCAATCGGGATCGGTGAGCGACTTCGGGTGCTCGAGGATTACCCGACTCCCCCGAACTGCACCTCGCCGTTTGCGCCTATCTGGATCGCGGAGATGGTGCGACGACAGAGTGCAGAGTAGGGCACAACAACCGAGGGTAGGGTTACCTTCACTTCGAGCTGAGCGCCGAGCAGGCCCCTCTGATTGCGTCTGACGTGCTGTTCGTGGTGGCCTACGACAAGGACTCGCTGAACGCGTTCCTCGCCGAGTCGCTGGTGTCAGCTCAGCCGGTGATCGTCGATGGGCGTACTGCATCCACCAAGGACTTCAGCGTCGACAAGAACTTCGCGTTCGGCGGACTGACGGTCCTGACCATCCCGTACATCCTCGACGACGTCGCCACAGTTCTGAACACCGCTGCCGGCAACGTCAAGGGCTGACCGGCCCGCTAGCGGGAAGTTCGAAACTGTGTCCGGTACCGCTGTGGGCTGGTGCCGACCAAGTCGCGGAAGCGTTCGCGGAACGTGGTGACGGCATTGAATCCGACTTGTCCCGCAACACGTTCGATCGAGTGGTCGGTAGTCTCGAGCAGAAATTGCGCTTGGCGGAGCCGCGCGTGATGGAGGCTCATCAGCTCGATCGCACTCACCGCCGTTGCCGCCGTAGTACTTACAGCGGTAGTGCTCCCGCCCAGCGGCTGATTCTGGCGGCGATCGAAGGAGCTGGGTCCGGCGTGGACGTCGCAACGCGGCTCACCCGCCGATTGGGTGCTGCGACGGGAATCTTCAATCTGCTGTGGGTCGTCGTCGTTGTGCTGATGATCTTTCGGCCAGGATCGACAACCGGTGTGTGAACCGAGGCGATGTTTCACGTGTCGGTGACAGCGGCGCTTGACCTTGACACAGTGACAAGGACTCCAATGGTCGACGAAGGAGGTGGTTGTCGTGAACACAACCAACCACGGTGGGCAGAATGCTCACCTCGTCGATGCACTGGCCGCAGCTGATCCCTCGGTTCGGCTGCGCGCCGCGCTAGCCGCCGGCACACGCCCGGACCCTGAGCTGGCGAATGCCCTGGTCGATCGGTGTGCCGTCGAGCCGGACTTCTTCGTCCGCGACATGTTGACCTGGGCATTGTGCCGCCTGCCGGCCGAAATCACCGTGCCGAAGCTGATACGTGAGCTCGGGTCCGACGGTTCGCAAGCCCGCAGTCAGGCGCTCCACACCTTGTCCAAGATCGGCGATCCGATCGCGTGGCCCGAGGTCTCTGCGCTGGTTCACGACCAGGACGACGAGGTCGCGCGCAGTGCGTGGCGTGCGGCTGTGGCCCTCGTGCCGTTAGGAGACGAGGGCGCGCTCGCGGCCGAGCTGGCCACCGAACTCGGACGGGGCGAACTCCAGATGCAGCTCAGTCTCAGCCGAGCTCTGACAGGACTCGGCGAGGCTGTACTACCTGTGCTCGACGCGGCCGGTACGAGCCCGAATCCGCGGGTTCGGGCGCATGCTGATGCTACGAAGCAACTCTGGCACGACCCAGACGGTGGATTCGCTCTCTCACACGAGTTGGCGAAGCGCGTCGCTGCAATCGGCCCGGACGCGTAGGAAGGGGAGACGGATGTTGATCGGCGAGGTGTCGCGGCGTTGTGGTGTCAGCACACGGATGCTGCGCCACTACGACACGTTAGGACTGGTGAAGCCGACGGGCCGCACGTCCGGCGGTTACCGCGAGTACTCCGCCGACGACATCCGTCGACTCTTCCACGTCGAGAGCCTGAGGACCTTGGGGCTCTCGCTGAACGAGGCCAAGCGTGCACTCGACGAACCAGACTTCGCACCGGCCGATCTGGTGGGTGAACTCATGCAACACACTCGGCAACGGATCGCGGCGGAGGAGGAATTGCTGACCAAACTCGAAAGGGTCGACGCTTCCGCCCCTTCGGAGTGGGATGACGTCCTGCGCATGGTCTCGCTGTTGCGTGCACTCGAATCCGAGTTCGCTGCCCACCGTCAGCAAGCGATCCTGTCGCAGAATGCGAATGCGGCATTGCCCGTCGACGCACTCGTCGAGGCCATCCTGTCGGAGAAGGATGCCAACGTGGCCGGCGCGTTGCAATGGGCGTTGGCGAGAACCGAAGGTGCGGGCCTTGCAGCTCTCGCGAAGGGGCTCGAATCGGAGGACGTCGAGGTTCGGCGCCGCGCGACGTCCGCCATCTCCGGGATCCACACCGAGGAAGCAACGCGGTCTCTGAAGCGAGCTCTCGATGATTCGGACGCGATAGTCCGCGCCGACGCTGCCCTCACCCTCGGATTTCGCGGAGAGACCGTTTCGATGGCCGCTCTCCTCGAGATGGTCGCCGATGGGCGGCGCGACGTCGAGGCAGGCGAGGTGCTCGGTCTTCTCGCGGAGCACTCACCTACAAGCGGTGAGGTCGTCGATGCCGTGCAGACAAGGCTCGACGGCACTGACGACGTTCCGACGAGGTTGCGAATCACGCAGGCGCTCGCCGAGATTCCCGGCGCGGCAGCACGCGAAGCGCTCACCCGGATCGCCCACGACGACGACAAGACGGTCGCGTCCACGGCAGCAGCGATTCTCGAGATGCGCGATCGAGGACCACGTCGGCGCGAACGACCGCGTATCGGGGACTGAAAGCCGAGATCCAAGGCGCGTCTGACAGCGGCGGGGTCAGGCGGTCAACGCTGCAACGACTTCGCCGCGGCGTTGCCCTTCACTCCTGCAAAGAGCAGGACAAGGAGCACCGCAAGAAACACGACTGTTGAGGTGACAGCCGACACCACAGATCCGAAACCTGTCACGACGCCGATGGCGACCTGCATGCACAGTCCCGCTACGGCAGTCCACATCGTCCGACGCAGAAGCGGCTGCGCACTCTGATGTGCCAACTGCCACGCCTCTGGACTCGCGATCGTCGCCTTCGTCCGTATGCCGACAACGGGATTCGGTTCATCACCGACGAGTCGCGGCATGAGCCCAGCAACGAACGCGAGGATAAGCGTCGACGACGTCAGTGAGACCGTCAGACCCAGTAAGTCAGGCGATTCCATCCGTCCAGCCCCCAATCGGCAGATGTTGACGCAGCGGACATTCCAGTCTGGGGTGCCGCCGGGACACCCAGACTGTAAGTCAACGAATGCATGTGCAGCTATTCGGGTGACGCATTTGCAGGCTCTGTCGGATGGGTAGTGGGACTCGATCTCGACTAGCTTTCAGACCGGCCTAGTGCGGATCACCCAGGCAGAAAAGGTTTCCCGCCGGATCCGCCAACACGTCCCAGGATGATCCACCCGCCTCATGGCGCTCGAGATCGAAGTCGAGATGAAGTGTATTCCTCACTCGCGCTGCAGAATCGGTCCGACCGCCACGTGGCTAGGGATGGTGATCAACGGATAGGGTTCTTACGTGGTGGATCAACGGCAACAGAGTTTGAGACGCAGGTACCTGAGCCTCGGCCTCGGCGAACTGGCTGCAGCGGCTGTATTTGCCGCTGTGGCGGTCGGTGTCGTGATGCCCCGGCTCGAAGGTTCGCGAGACTCCGCGGCGTTGTGGTCGGCGCTGGCCCCACTGCTTGTGATCCTCGTGCAAGTAGGTGTCTATTGGCTGCTTGCGCGGGGCTGGGTCGAGTTGGAGCCGATGCCGGCCCGCCTCGCAGCGCTTTACCGCGTTTTTCGGGTTCTCGATGTTCTCTTGTTGGCGATAGCTCTTCTCGGCGTTGTCATCTGGTTACCAGATCACTCCGGCGCGGCGGTGGCCGTCGTGGCGGTGTGGGCTTTCGGCGTCGTCGAGTACGTCAATTACTTCGTGGCTCGTCTCGCCTATCCGCTGCGGCGGTGGCCTTTCGAGGTCGGCAACTGGCGGAGACCCCAACTTGTGCGCGACCTGAACTCGGCACGCTGACACCGGCAACCAAGTTGTCTTTGCTGTAACGGCAAAATTTGATGCGGGATCGGAGTGAGTTCGGAAGGATCGGTTCTGCCCATCCAGGAATGAAGCCTCTTCATCGTTCTTCGCCGAGGAAGGAGAACCGCCATGGCAACGTCGCGTCGCAGCCGCCGAGATGCCCCACCACCCCGGACAGGGAATAGCGAGGCAGCCACACTACGAGCGTTTCTCGACTACCTCCGTGATTCGATTGCCGCCAAGGTCGAAGGTGCTCCGGAACCTCAGGTGCGCACCACAATTGTTCCGTCGGGAACAACCTTGCTCGGGCTGGCCAATCATCTGACCTTTGTCGAACGATCGATGTTCCTTGCAGAAAACGTGACGGATTGGAAAGCGACGTTTCAACCGTCATCGGAAGACAGCGTGGACGGTGTCGTCAGTCGCTATCGCGAGACGGTCGAGCGTGCCAACGCAGTTCTCGACGGATGCACAGATCTTGCCGCGCCCATCCCGCGACCGGGGGCGAAACGACCATCTCCCAGTGTCCGCTGGGCGCTCGTGCACATGATCGAAGAGACCGGACGCCATGCCGGGCACGCTGACATCCTCCGCGAATTGATCGACGGTTCAGCCGGCCGGTGACATCGCAAAGGTCGTCCATCTCGCCGACAGCTTCCGCGCTTCATCGTGGCGAATGTCCACGACTGAAATCGGGGCCTACAGGTATCGGGTCGGTCGCTCCGTCGGGAGTCGTTACTTCCCAGCGCAGTTCGGATGCAGTCGGGGGAACGAGCGCGCCGATCCACTCGGCGACGACACCGACGATAACTTCCTCGAGTGCCGCGTGCGACCACTCTCGCGGTCGATGCGGAACCGGCGGTTCCCAGCCTTCCTCGCCCCAGATCACGCCGAATAGCTCTCTCTCGTCACCGACTTGCTGATTGAGGCTGAATGCGTCAGGACCCTCGAATCGTGCCCAGACTCCGAATGTTCCCTCGTCGTCTTGGTCGAGTGAGACATCGATGACGATCCCTTCGGTGCGCGGGGTTGCCGCGTTGTGAATCGCTGCCAGTCGACCGCTCACTACCGCCGACGCGGTATCGACAGATCTCAATTCGTCACGGTATTCGGCAGGTTCCACGAGCTCAGCATATCGAAAGTATCGCCCTGCCGGCCTTGTATCGATGAAGTAAGTCTCTTGAATTCGTCTGTAGCGGAGAAGGTTCGATTCTGAGCGTCAGAGACGTCGTGCGAAGAACTTTGTCAGTTTTCGAGTGCTATGTCGGTGGCTTCTCTTGGCCGAACTGACAAGTCCCGCCCCCGTCTGGAGACGGGAGCGGGACTCGGGGATCAGCGAACTCGGCAGCGCGTCAGACAGCTTCCTTTGTCGCCTGCGCTGCGAGGGTGAGCGCGATGTCGACGATCATGTCCTCCTGGCCACCCACCAGACGGCGACGCCCGGCTTCGAGCAGCAGTGTGCGAACGTCGATTCCGTAGCGCTCCGACGCGGCTTCGGCGTGGCGCAGGAAGCTCGAGTACACGCCTGCGTAGCCCAGTGTGAGGGTCTCTCGATCGACGCGGACCGGTCGATCCTGCAGCGGACGGACGATGTCGTCGGCAGCATCCTGCAAGGCGAACAGGTCGCAGCGGTGCTCCCACTCCTCGATGTTCGCAACAGCGATGAACGCTTCGAGGGGGCAGTTGCCGGCTCCGGCACCGTGTCCGGCCAAGGAAGCGTCGACGCGCGTGACGCCGTTCTGCACGGCCACAACAGAATTGGCGACCGAGAGTGAAAGGTTCTCGTGGGCGTGGATGCCGATTTCGGTGCCCTCGTCGAGAATATCGCGGTATGCGCGAACACGATCCGCGACGTCGTTCATCACCAGACGTCCACCCGAGTCGGTGACGTAGACGCAGTGCGCGCCATACGATTCCATCAGCTTGGCCTGCTTAGCCAACTCCTCGGCCGGAGCCATGTGGCTCATCATCAGGAAGCCCGAGACGTCCATGCCGATCTCGCGGGCAGTCTCGATGTGCTGCGCGGAGACGTCGGCCTCGGTGCAGTGCGTGGCAACGCGAACGGAGCGTACACCCAGGTCGTAGGCATGCTTGAGTTCACTGATCGTGCCGACACCTGGAAGCAGCAGCGTGGTGAGGCGAGCGTGCTCGAGCACCTCGGCCGCAGCTTCGATCCATTCCCAGTCGGTGTTCGAACCGGGACCGTAGTTGAGCGAGCCGCCAGCGAGCCCGTCACCGTGTGCAACTTCGATCGCGTCGACGCCGGCAGCGTCGAGAGCTGTGACGATTCGCTTGACGTCGGTCGGCGAAATGCGGTGGCGAACAGCGTGCATGCCGTCACGAAGGGTGACGTCCTGGACGAAGATCTTGCGGTTGCTCACTTGGTTGCTTCCTTCTGCTGGGCGATGCGCTCCGCGATCTGCATTCCGGCGGACGTCATGATGTCGAGATTGCCGGCGTACGCAGGCAAGTAGTGTGCCGCGCCCTCGACCTCGAGGAACACCGATACCTGATGGGTGGGGCGATTGCCGTCGACGAGCAACGTCTCGACGGGCTGGTCGACCGGGATCTCGGTGATCTGGACTTCCTGCTTGAGGCGGTAGCCCGGGACGTAGGCGGAGACGTCGCCGACCATCTTCTCGATTGACTGACGGATCTCCTCGTGAACAGCCGGGTCCGGGGCGTCGACGAGGCAGAACACCGTGTCGCGCATGATGAGCGGCGGCTCGGCGGGGTTGAGGATGATGATGGCCTTGCCGCGGCGGGCGCCGCCGACAGCCACGATCGCCTCGGACGTGGTCTCGGTGAACTCGTCGATGTTGGCGCGCGTTCCGGGACCTGCGGACTTGGAGGCGATGGACGCGACGATCTCCGCATACGCCACCGGGACAACCCGAGAAACAGCGGCAACCATCGGGATCGTGGCCTGGCCACCACATGTCACCATGTTGACGTTGGGTGCATCCAGATGCTCGTCCGCGTTGACGGCCGGCACGACGTACGGGCCGATGGCGGCAGGCGTCAGGTCGATCATGCGCTTGCCGAGGGGAGCCAGCCGCGCGTTGTTGGCGACGTGAGCCTTTGCCGAGGTGGCGTCGAAGACGATCTCGATCTCGTCGAAGTTCGGGAGACCGATCAGACCCTCGACACCCTCAGCCGTGATCGGCACGTTCAGACGCGCCGCGCGGGCGAGGCCGTCCGACGCCGGGTCGATGCCGACCATCGCGCCCATCTCCAGGTAGTCGGAGTTACGCAGCACCTTGATCATCAGATCCGTGCCGATGTTGCCCGATCCGATGATCGCGACCTTGACCTTGCTCATGCGTTGTCCTCTTCGCTGGAGAAACTGGTGGTGACGGAACCGAGCCCGGAGACGGTCACGGTGACTTCGTTGCCTGCGGTGACCGGCGCCATGGGGCCGAGTGCGCCGGACAGGATCACCTGGCCTGCCGTCAGTGGCTGCCCCAACTCGCGGGCCGTGCGGGCGAGCCAGACGACGGCTTCGATCGGATCGCCCAGGCAGGCGGTTCCGACGCCGGTGGACACCTCGGTGCCGTCGACGGACATCGACATGACGACGCCGGCGGGTTCCACCTCGTCGAGGGTCCGACGTTCGGTGCCCAGGACGTAGACGCCCGAGGACGCATTGTCGGCGACGGTGTCACCGAATTTGATGTCCCACGACTCGATGCGGCTGTCGCAGATCTCGATCGCTGCGACGGCATAGTCGATCGCCCCGCGCACCTGCGCGCTGTCCAGCGGTCCATCCACGAGGTCGGCGCCCAGCACGAAGGCCACTTCCGCTTCGACCTTGGGCTGGATCAAACGGCTCATGGGGATGGCGCCGCCGGCCGGGAACTCCATGTCGGCGTACAGAACGCCGAGGTCGGGCTGGTCGACACCGAGTTGCTGCTGGACTGCCACGGAGGTCAGGCCGATCTTGCGGCCTACGACGTCGGCACCCGCCTGCCGACGGATTTCATCGACGCGGCGCTGGACAGCGTAGGCGGCGACAAGATCGTCGGCGCCGATCAGATCGCGCACGGGCGCGCAGGGAGTACCGCTCGCGATGGCGGCTGCGAGGCGGTCCGCAGCAGCTGCGATGTCGGTCTCGCTAGCTGTACTGGTATTCGTGGGCTGGCTCATGACCACTACCTTCGCCGCAGTACCGAGGTTGCGCCAGGGAACTGTCTCACTCAGCGATACGCTGGGCACGTGACTGGCGGCGCAAACCTCGACACCGTGCTGGGCAAGGCGGTGACGATCCTGCGGGCTTTTCGGGCCGACGACCACATGTTGCCGCTGGCCGTCCTGGTTCAACGGACAGGACTGCACAAGGCGACGGTGCACCGCCTGGCCAACGAACTGGTCGCGAACCGGTTACTCGACCGTATCGACGGCGGTTACCGACTCAGCGGCGGTCTCTTCGAACTCGGCATGCTCGCCTCCCTCGAACGTAGCCTCCTGGAGATGGCGATGCCGTTCCTCCAAGACTTGTACGAGCGGACCCACGAGACAGTCCACCTGGGGGTCCGTGACGGCCACGACGTCGTGTACATCGCGAAGATCGGCGGACATCGACAAGCCAACTCCCCGTCTCGGACCGGTGGCCGGATACCGCTGTACTGCACCGCGATCGGCAAGGCGCTCCTGGCTTTCTCCGACAACGAATTTCGTCGCGAAGTGTTGTCGGAACCGATGAACAGACGCACCCCGCACACGATCGTTGCGCCCGGCATTCTCAATACCCAACTGAACCGAGTGGTCGAGACCGGTATTGCGTTCGAGCGCGAGGAATCAGCGCCGGGTCTCGCGTGCGTTGCGGCGCCGGTATTCGGGACCAACGACAAACCCGTCGCCGCCATCAGTGTCACCGGTCCCACCAGTCGCTTCGTTCCCGAGAGCCAAGTGCCTTACGTTCGCGCCGCTGCCGAAGGGCTACACAGCACGATCGCTCGTCGCGAACGATTGCGGTGACCTCGCCGTCCCGAACTCGACGAGGCCGCTCAGGGCCTGCGGCAATAGCCCCTCGTGCAAGACGCCGAGACGTTGGGTTGCGCGGGTGAGGGCGACATAGAGTTCCGATGCGCCGCGTGGGCCGTCGGCGATGATTCGCTCCGGTTCCGCGACGAGCACGGCATCGAACTCCAGACCCTTTGTTTCCGAAACAGGCACAGCGCCCGGCACGTCCGCAGGTCCGATGACGATGCTCGTACCCTCGCGCCCGGCCTCGTCCTGATTGAATTCGTCGATGGCGGAGGCTAGTTCGTCGGCGGAGATTCGTCTGGACCACGGCGCGATCCCGCAGGCGCGGACGGACTCGGGTGGCTGCACTTCCGGCGCGAACTCGGCGAGCAGGGCG
This sequence comes from Rhodococcus sp. GB-02, assembly GCF_053470465.1. Lineage (NCBI taxonomy): Bacteria > Bacillati > Actinomycetota > Actinomycetes > Mycobacteriales > Nocardiaceae > Rhodococcus > Rhodococcus sp. GB-02. The sequence goes on along the minus strand of NZ_JBPUKE010000001.1, from coordinate 54,323 downwards.
GCGGCGACGCTCATGATCTCGGCGGGGGTGCGGTAGTTCACCGACAGGGATCGGTAGATCCAGCGGCCGGGAACGTACGGCTCCATCATCGTCGCCCACGAGCGGGCACCTGCGGGTGAACGGCGTTGCGCGAGATCACCTACCACCGTGAAAGATCGGTCCGGACAACGGCGCATCAGGACGCGCCAATCCATCTCGGACAGTTCTTGTGCCTCGTCGACGACGATATGCCGGTAAGTCCAGTCTCTGTCTGCAGCAGCGCGTTCGGCGAGTTCCCGGGTATCGCGTTCGACGAAACGATCCGCCAGGTCCTCGGCGTACAGCATGTCCTGGGCGAGAAGATGGTCTTCGTCGTCCATCAGGTCTTCGCGACTGATCATCATGTCCAGCACACCCGCTGCATACGCAGCCTCGTCCTGGCGTTCGCGTTCGGCGCTCTGATCCACAGGCTTGTCCCGGCCGAGCATGTCCACCAACTCGTCGAGTAACGGAACGTCCGAGACAGTCCAGGCGTCACCGTCCTGGCGAAACAGCTTCTCGTCCGCGCCTGCCGCGCGTAGTCGAGCGGGAGAAGTAAATAGCTGTGTCAGTAGCTCTTTCGGAGTCAGGATCGGCCAGAGCGTGTCGAGCGCCGCGGTAAATGCGCTGTTCTCCACCAGCTCTGCGGTCAGGTCCGTCCGCACTTGCTCCCAGGCTTCACGGTCACTGCGTGTCAACCACCCCTTGCCGATCCGCGCTATCGCCCGTTCGGTCAGCGCCCAGGTGAGGATTTCGGTGAACACAGTGCGTGCGTCGTTGTGGGGGAGTCTGCTCGAACGGGCTTCTTCTCGGGCCCACTCCGCGGTTTCGGTGTCGATCCGCACCGTGACGTCCGCCAATTCGATCAACAACGGGTTCTCGGGCAATCGTTGGTGATCGGCAATCGCTGCGCCGAGAACGTCCAGGATCTTCAGCGAACCTTTGAGCCCAGCGGCCTCCGGAGTGTCCTCGGCGGTGACGCGTAGACCGGGAACGAGATCACCGGTGGTCATGAACACCACGTCGGACTCTCCCAGCGAGGGCAGTACGCGGCCGATGTGGTTCAGGAACGCCGGGTTCGGCCCGACCACGAGAACGCCGTGACGTTCCATCCGCTCTCGCTGGGTGTAGAGCAGGTAGGCGACGCGGTGCAAGGCGACGACGGTTTTCCCGGTACCTGGGCCACCTTCGATCACCAGCACTCCGGGGTGTTCGAGTCGGACGATGTCGTCCTGTTCGGCCTGGATGGTTGCCACGATGTCCCGCATTCCCTCACCGCGGGGTGCGTTGACTGCCGCGAGCAGGGCGGAATCGCTGTGCGTGTCGTGTTCTACGCCGTCGGGGCGCCCGAGTACCTCGTCGGTGAAATCGACCACGTGTCGACTACGGGTGTGGAACTGACGGCGTCGACGCATGTTCTCCGGGTTGGCAGCCGTGGCAACGTAGAACGCGCGAGACGCCGGCGCCCGCCAATCGAGCAGCACCGGTTCGTAGTCGTTGTGCGCATCGAGAAGGCCGATCCGGCCGATGTAGCAGGTCTCGCCCGACAGCGAGTCCAACCGGCCGAAGCACAGTCCGTTGTCGGCTACGTCCAGCCTTTTCACCTCTTTGGCAAGCGCGCGCACCTCGGCGTCGCGTTCCATGAGTGCTTCGCCGTTTCCGCGTAGAGCGGTGTTGTACCTGCCTTTGACTCGGGCGCGCTCCGTATCGAGGCGTGCGTAGAGCCCGTCTACATAATTCCGCTCGGATCGCAGTTCTTCTTCGTATCCCTGGGTTGGCACGTGCCCTCACTTCCGCTGGCTGTTCCGATCCCGTAGTCGGTCGTGCGGGATCGGAAGAGCCATTCTGCGGCACTACCCGGGCCTTGCCGCAAGGCCCCCGGTGAGCTATATATTGATAGTGGAAGGGAGTGTTGATCCTCCCTCACAGTTCCTGTAACAGATCCCCCAGTCTGACCTACGGCTCCCAGCCTGGTCGATGTTTGGACCCCGAACGCCACGGGTACAAATCTAGTGGCCGGTGGTCCAAAATCGGTTGCCCTCATGAACTTACGTGGATCGAGGGATTGTGAAGGCGATACTGGCAACGGCCGTAAGCATCCTTTTGGTGGTTGCCTTGGCCGTCGCCGTCCTGCTTTTCCTTTCCGGATCCCCGCGCGAACGCACCTCGCACGAGCTTGCCGATACGGTGCACCCGATCGGCGGAAAGCCGACCACCTGCAGCGAGTTGTTCGGCGAAACGTGCAGCTTCGCTTTGCAGTCGGACTACAACCAGTGGGGACAAGACCTCGACAGTTTTGTCAATGCGGGAACTCTCGGCCCCTTCGCCCGCAGTATCGGCTTCGTGGCGGAGGCGAAGCTGAGCTTGCAAGCATGCGAGGTCAGCGCCGCAGCTGGTCGGACGATTCTCGATTTCTACACTCTCGCCGGGATCGACCACCCCGCGGCCACGACCACGGACCTCTTCCCCTTCTGGAACGAGTCCCGCCAATTCCTGTGCCCGGTAAACAGTTTCTGAGAACGGCTGATCGCTACTCGAGGAACAACGTCGTCGTTCGACTACGACGAGTCATGGTCCGCGCCTGGTCGGTGCACGGATGTTTATGCGAATTTCGACCGGGTAGGGCTTCTTCGTGGGAATCCTGCGAGGCAGGAATCTCGAGCGCGAATCGAAACGACCTGGAGGAACAACGTGACAGACGACAAGAGCGGCCCCAGCGAGGGCATCAAAGGCGTTGTAGAGGACGTCAAGGGTAAGGCCAAGGAAGCCGTTGGTGCGGTCTCCGGGAACGACAGTTTGACCCGAGAGGGCCGCGCCCAGCAGGACAAGGCCGAGAGCCAGCGAGAAGTAGCGAAGAAAGAGGCAGAAGCCGAGAAGGCCCGCGCGGAAGCTGCCGCGGACGAAGCGCGGCAGAAGTCCGAGCAATAGCCCTGGCGCACTCGTCACCCTCGGCCTGGGATTGATCCCAGCCCGGGGGTGTGTCGTGGCTCCGCGTTCGAAATGAAATCTCTACTTTATTGCGGCGTAACAGAATTCATGCGCCCAGCAACACGATCAAGAGGAGCTGTTCGATGCCTTCATCCCAGTCCGTCCCAGGTGCACCGGCCCCGAGAACGCCGGACCTGACAGAGCCGGTAAAGCCGCGACAGCCGTTGCCTCCCAAGGACGACCAGAGGCAACCGGAAGTGCGTACGGTAGCGGGTGCCGAGGGGAAGGTGAAGGGAAACGGTCGCGGCCAGCGGGGTGAGTACCTCACCACCGCAACCGGTACACGACTCTACGAGACCGACCACTCACTCACTGCGGGTGAGCGAGGACCGACTCTTCTTCAAGACCACCACCTTCGTGAGAAGATCACACATTTCGATCACGAGCGAATTCCGGAGCGAGTCGTCCACGCTCGCGGCGCGGCCGCACACGGTACGTTCCTGGCAAACGGTGCAGCCGAAAACATCTGTAAAGCTTCGGCTTTCGCTTCAGGTGCCCGAACCCCCGTATTCGTGCGGTTCTCGACGGTTCTGGGTTCACGCGGTTCGGCGGACACCGTCCGTGACACACGCGGGTTCGCCACCAAGTTCTACACCGACGAAGGTGTCTTCGATCTGGTGGGCAACAACATCCCGGTGTTCTTCATCCAGGACGGCATCAAATTCCCTGACGTCATCCATGCCGCGAAACCCCACCCGGACCGCGAGATTCCGCAGGCACAGAGCGCTCACGACACCTTCTGGGACTTCGTGTCGCTACACACCGAGGCCACCGCGCACACACTGTGGAACATGTCCGATCGAGGCATCCCGCGCTCCTATCGCATGATGGAGGGCTTCGGCATTCACACATTCAGGCTCGTGAACGCCGACGGTAAGACGAATCTGGTGAAATTCCACTGGAAGCCGGCCGCCGGAGTGCATTCACTCGTGTGGGAGGAAGCGCAGATCGCCGGCGGTGTGGATCCGGATTTCCATCGACGCGATCTTGCCGACGCCATCGAGGCGGGCGCATATCCGTCCTGGGATCTGGGCGTGCAGGTGTTCCCTGATACCGAAGACGAAATGTTCGAAGGCATAGATCTATTGGATCCCACCAAGATCGTGCCCGAAGAACTCGCGCCGGTTCAGGTCATCGGAACGATGACACTCGACGCCAATCCGACGAACTTTTTCGCCGAGACCGAGCAGGTTGCATTCCATCCGGGTCACTTGGTTCCGGGCGTCGACATCACCAACGATCGTCTCCTGCAGGCGCGTTTGTTCTCCTACCTCGACACCCAGATCACGCGACTCGGTGGCCCCAACTTCGACCAGATTCCGATCAACCGTCCTCACGCGCCTGTCAACGACATGCTTCGCGACGGCTTCCATCAGGACGGTGTGCATACCGGAGTCGCGCCGTACCATCCCAATTCGTTGGACGGTGGGTGCCCGTTCCTGGCTTCGGCGGACAGCGCGGCCTACATAGAGGTGCCCGAGGAAGTTTCAGGCCGAAAGGTGAGGCAGGCGCCGGCATCGTTCGACGATCACTTCTCGCAGGCTCGACTCTTCTATCGCAGTCTCTCCCCTGTCGAACAGGAGCACGTCGCGCAGGCGTACACCTTCGAATTGGGCAAGTGCTACGAGGAGAACATCAAGACCCGGAACCTGGGCATCTTGGCGAACATCGACGCGGCTCTCGCGTCGATCGTCGCACAGGGGCTTGGCCTTCCGGTTCCCGAACCGACGGAGCCGTTGAGTGATCCGGAGCTCAGCCCTGCGCTGTCCCAGGTTGGTGGGGAATGGCCGGTAGACGGAAGGATCATCGCACTACTGGTCGACGAGAACTCCGACCTCGAAACGGTTGTCGCCGTTCGAGACAAGATCTTCGACGCCGGTATGGTGCCGCTGATACTCGGCCCGCACGGCGGAACCATCGGGGACGGTGACGACGCGGTGACAGTGCAGCGGACTTACCTCACCGCTCGTTCGATCGAATTCGATGCAATTCTGCTGAGCGGCGACGTTTCTCGGATCGGCGAGGGCAAGTTGGATCCACGGGTGGAGACTCTGCTGAACGAAATGTATCGTCACAGCAAGGCAATTGGTGGTTGGGGTGAGAGCATGAGTGCGCTGGCTGCCGCCGGTATCGACGAGTCTGCATTGGGAGTCGTGGTCGATGCGGACGCGGAAGGGGCCCTGGCCTCGCTGGCTCAGCTTCTGAAGACGCACCGCGTGTGGGGGCGTTTCGAGGTGCCGCCCACATCCTGAGTGCCGGCGTACGTTCGAACTTGCGGTGTGGCCGAATCGGCAGTTCGGCCACACCGCCGGAGTGAAGACGAATGAAGGGGCGAAATCGTGGCTCGCAAGGACTCACAACCTCAACTCAAGGATCAAGAACTCTACGAAGAGCTACGCGAGAAGGGCGATTCCAAGGAGAAGGCGGCCCGAATCTCCAATGCGGCCGCCAATCGAGGGCGGTCGAACGTCGCCAAGTCCGGTGGCCAATCCTCACCGTATGAGGAGTGGACGGTAGATGATCTGAAGAGACGTGCGAAGGAACTCGATCTGCACGGCTACTCGAAGCTGAGCAAGGGCGAGCTGATCGAGAAACTCCGCAATCACTGAGTCGCATTCTGCTTGTGCAGAATACGACTCGAGCGTTCGGTTCAATGACCTTCTTGATCGAAGAGTTCCTGACCTTCCAGTCGTTTGACCCGACGGTGTTCCATCAAGATGACCGCTGTCCCGACGATGAAGGACACCACGCAGACGACGCCGGCAATGATCGACCATCCGCGAAATCCGTAACCCGCTGCCACCAAGGTCAATCCGAGCGTGGCCAGGCCCAGCCCGATCAGCAGATATCCGGGATAGTTGCGGCCGTCGCTGATTGCCTCCCCGACGTGCGATCGATTGGTGTGTTCGTCATCTACCGGTGAACTCCCGCTCGTGTTGGTCACGGCGCACTCCATCCTGAACTCGTGAAGACCTGAGATTCTTCGCTTGTGGTCGCTTCACAGGGCAACTACCCCATCGACGCTTGGATGAAACGGATGGAGTAGTGCCGAAAGACGGAGAACGTCGTACGCTCGAAGTATCGGATGTGCAGGAAACCGGTGCGAGGAAGGCCTATGAATGCGAAGCCGAATCCCGACCTATTCTCCGTAGGTACACCGACTCTCGGTGTGGAGGAGGAGTTTCTGCTCTGCGATCCGCGGACTGGGCATCCCAGTCCGCGCAACGTCGAAGTTGCATCTGCCGGGCGAGAACTCGGTATCTCGCTGCAACTCGAACTCACGCGTTGTCAGGTGGAGACGTCCACTTCGATCGGAAGTCATATTCGTGATCTTCGTGATCAACTCTGTGAATCTCGTGCCCTCACCGCCGACGCTGCTGCTCGCGTGGGTTGTCAGCTCATTGCAGTCGGGACACCGTTCTACGATCCGCCGGTCGACGAGATCACTCAGAAGTCGCGATATCAGCGGATGGCCGGTCAATTCGGTGCGATCACCGAAGGTGTGATGTGTGGCTGCCACATTCATGTGGGTGTGGAAGATCGAGAACGATCGGTCCAGATCGTCAATCATCTGCGCCCGTGGTTACCGACCTTGCTGGCGTTGACGGCGAACTCCCCGATCAGCGGTGGACGCGATACCGGCTACGCGAGTTGGCGTTACGTCCTGTTCGGCAGGTGGCCCAGTTCGGGCCCGCCACCTTACTTCGAGTCTGTGGGGCACTACGAAGATGCTGTTGCAGCGATGCTGGAGACAGGGGTCATTCTCGATCCGCACATGGTCTATTGGGACGTGCGCATGTCGGATCACCTTCCCACCGTGGAGGTTCGGATCAGCGACGTGCCCGCCACCGTGGAGGAGACGATGACTCTGGCCACACTGGTGCAGGCACTCGTCGGCACCGCATCCGCTGCGATTACCAAAGGTGAGGTTGCGCCTGCCGTCGATCAGGAGCTACTCCGCGCGGCTTGCTGGCGCGCGGCGCGTGACGGACTCGACGGGAGGTCGCTGGACGTGGAATCCGTGCGCTTGCTGACTGCACACCAGGCGGTTCGGCGATTGGTGGATCATGTTGAACCTGCACTGACCGCATTCGGAGAGTTCGAGCAGGTCACGGCTTCCTTGGACAAGGTCTTCAGCAACGGAAACGGAGCGATCGTGCAGCGCCGGCAACTCGCCCGCCGGTCACGGGTGGCTGATGTGATCGACGAGTGCGCCCGACGCACTTTCGAAGGGTGTAGTTCGCAAGGTGTCAGTGAGCTGTAGGGCAAGGTTGGAATTGGCATTCCAAGACTTCCAATTTCTTATCGAGGTCACCGATCGAACGGCAGGAGGAGCAACATATGAATGGCGATCCACGACCCGAGCTTCCGTCGGACAAGGATCTCGACGATATGTGCAGGCAGTTGGCCGCAGCAGTAGAGGAACACGGTCTGTCGGTGGCGACGGCGGAATCGTTGACCGCCGGGAACATCGCCGCACATCTAGGAAAGGCGCCGAACGCTGGTTCCTGGTTTTGTGGCGGGATCGTCGCGTATACCCGAGAGGTAAAGCATTCCGTTCTTCGTGTTCCTGACGGCCCAGTCGTCTGTGAGGATGCTGCTCGGGTCATGGCACACAGCACTGCCACACTGTTCGGCGCGACGTTGGCACTGGCCGTCACCGGCGAAGCTGGTCCGGATACCCAGGAGAACGTTCCACCGGGAACTGTGTGGTTCGGAGTCGTCGACCATGGGACCGCTGAAACAGAGAAACAGGTTTTCTCAGGTGATCCCGAAGCCGTCCTGGGAGCGACCGTCGAGCATGCGATCTATCTACTTTTGCGTCACGCATCCGGTCGTCACGCACCAAGTTCGACAGGGGTGATGTAGTCGAGAGTTCAACTGTTCGAACGATTCTTGTCATGCTCCTTGTGTTTCGCAGGAGCCTGCGCTGTAGGAATCAGACGGCCGTCCGCCGTGTATTTCTCGACTACAAGGTGTTTGCTGACGCCTCGATTGGCATCCACGGCGCACGCGATTGCTTCCTTGTCGGAGTCGAATGGTTCCTCGGTCGAGGAGCCGTCGGGCATCGTGATCTTGTACCGATCCATACATCGACTATTGCGGGTTGATCCGTCTCCGACAACCCGAGCTCACGGAAAGGGCTTGGTAGTCCTGGCCTGATTACAGCTCGGACTGGCGCGCGAAATCGCTCTGTGCAGTGCTTCCCCAAATCTCGGACGACTGAGTCTCGGGTTCGCTGTCCAGCTTTCGGACGTCGTGAATGAACTCCACACCGTGCAATTCTTCGGCAGGAACCGACAGAAGCTTGCAGGTGGTGCTGACGAAGAATCGCTGTACATCTTCCAACTCGAGACGCCCACCGGGCCGGTACCAGTGCGCGACCCCGGTACACATCTCGAGTATCGCGAGTCGGCTCAATGCCAGATCTTCGATGTCAAAGGCGCCCACGCGTTGGCCGCGTTCGAGGACCTGTCCGAAAAGAAGCTCGTACTCGTCGCGCAGCGTCTGCAACTCGATGCGGTTGTCGCCGGTCAACCCGCGCATCTCGTACTCGGCGACGCGGGCAGTCAGTTGGTTGACGGCGGTAATGCCGACGTGTGACGACACCAGGCCGGCGAGCTGGACTACGGGATCGGCGCTGCGGCGCATCGCCCGCTCTCCCGACTGTGTCAGCTCGTCGAGGCACGACCGAATGATCGAAGCCAACAGTGACTCTTTGCTGCCGACATAGTGATAGAGCGTTGCCGAGTTGATGCCGGCTTCTGCTCCGAGTTCACGAATGCCCGTGGCGGCGAACCCTTTCGTCGCGAACAGCGTGACTGCCGCCCGTTGAACGCGCCCCAGGTCCATGATCCTCATTTCGGTTGGTTGCCCAATCATGCTAGCATCGCCGCCGAAATCGGTTGACGGCCAATCAGTCGATTGATAGCTGCTCATATACTGGCAAATTGCATCTCAAATAATCAATCGATCGATTGAAAAAAGCTTGACTGTGCCCTGGGTCACTGCATAGTGTCCTTGTCGAGCCTCCCTCTCGGTGCGAGAGCTAACAGGGCACTCCATACAAGGAGCAATGACATGAACGACGCGAATCCCCCATCCCCCGCAACTGTTGACAGGCCTGCCCTGCGGCGGGTGGCCGGATCAGTTCTGGTCGGTACCACGATCGAGTGGTACGACTTTCAGATCTACGGCGCCTCCGCCGCTTTGGTCTTTGCGCCGCTGTTCTTTTCGGGCGCAGATCCCGCGCTCGCGACGATTCTCTCCTTCGCCACCTTTGCAGTCGGCTTCCTGGCTCGGCCGCTCGGTGGCGTTGTGATGGGCCACTTCGGGGACCGTATCGGACGCAAGAAGGTCTTGGTTCTTGCACTTCTTCTGATGGGCGCCGCAACATTCCTGGTCGGCGTCCTTCCGACGTCCAATCAGATCGGTGTGTGGGCCCCGATTCTTCTCGTTGTGCTGAGGCTGATCCAAGGCTTCGGTGTCGGCGGTGAGTGGGGTGGCGCAGTTCTGACTGCTGTGGAATACGCACCCAAGAATCGCCGAGGCTTCTACGGCAGCATGCCGCAGGTCGGTGTGCCGGCCGGTCTTCTGCTGGCGACGGCCGTCATGTTCGGCACCAAGGCGCTCACCGGAGACCAATTCCTGGTGTGGGGGTGGAGAATTCCCTTCCTGCTGAGTATCGCGTTGGTCGCCGTGGGACTTTACATTCGCACCGCGTTGGAAGAGACTCCCGCATTCGCACGCGTGAAGCAGCAGAACACCGCGGTCAAGATTCCGATGGTCGACGCGTTCAAGAACTATCCTCGTCAGATCATTCTTGCCGCAGGTTCGATGATCAGCACGGGCGCTTACTTCTACATCCTCAACACCTACAGCCTGACCTACGCCGACCAGTTCGATCTGCTGTCCGGAAACCTCATGCTCGGAGCGGTCATGGTGTCCGCACTCGTTGCAGTCATCTTCATTCCGATCTTCGGTCAACTGTCCGAGAAATTTGGCCGACGCCGGATCCTGATGGTCGGCATCACCGGCATGGGTCTCTGGGTCTTCGTTGCCTTCGCCGCGATAGATACCGGCAACTTCTGGATCACCACAGGCGCATTGGCCGTCGGCGCCTTCATGCTCAGCATTTCGTACGGACCGCAGGCGACGTTCATCGCCGAATTGTTCGATGCGCGGGTGCGCTACAGCGCGGCGTCCATCGCTTTCCAGATCGGTGTTCTCTTGGGTGGCGCAATCGCACCGATGGTCGCGGCCATGTTGGTTCGCGCGACAGGTGGATCGTTCGCGGTCGCTGTGTATATCGCTGCCCTGTCGGTTATTTCGCTGATCAGCGTCTACTTCGTCCGTGACACCGACCTCGACGAAGGAAGTCGCGACATGTACATCGATGACAACGGGGCGTATCTGCCGCCGGTCGATCAACGCTCAACGGCTGTCAACTAATAGAGGAAACTTCAATGATCACAAAGAGTTTCGAAGAGATCTCTATCGGAGACATTGCGGTAACAGACCCGCGAGTCGTCACCGAAGACTATGTGCGAAGTTTCGCCGACCTCACCTGGGACCGCCATCCTCTTCACCTCGACCCCGACTACGCGCAGCGGACGCGCTTCGGTCGACAGATCGCCCACGGTGCTCTCATGTTGTCCACCTTGCTCGGCCTGGTGGAGTTGGATCCCCGTTACCTGCAGTGCTTCTATGGGCTCGACCACGTCAGGTTCCACCGGCCGACCTATCTCGGCGACTCGGTGCATGCGGTGTCGGAAGTGCTGTCGGTGCGCCCTCGCTCGGACGGTGAGACCGCGATCGTGACGTCGAAAGGCTCACTCGTCAACCAAGACGGAGACCTTGTTTTCTCCGGCGAATTCTCTTTCCTGGTAGGCGAGACCCATTTCCTCGACCTCGAAGTGGGTGCTCGGTGAGTTCTCGGCCGCATATGTCATGGTGGCAGGATCTCGAAGCAGAACACTTCGAATGGACTGTGCCAGAGCAATTCAACATCGCGCACGCATGTGTCGATGTGCAGAATCCAGATGATCTAGCCCTCGTCGTAGACACCGGTGGACACTGGAGTCGGTACACATTCGGCGAAGTCGCTACGACAAGCCGAAAGTTCGCAACCGTGCTTGCGGATCTCGGCCTTGTCTCAGGGGATCGCGTCGGTGTGATGGTCCCACAGGGGATCGAGGTCCTCGCGACACATCTGGGCGCCTTCCGATCCGGAATGGTCACCGTTCCGCTTTCGGTCAAGTTCGGGTCGGACGCGCTAGTACATCGAATGCGTGACTCCGGTGCGAAAGTGCTTGTGGTCGACAAGGACTGTTACGAACGAGTTGCCGACGGAATAGGTGAGATCCCCGGCCTCGAAGCCGTGATCGTCGTCGGAAAGACGGATCAGCCCTCCGATTCGAGGCCCGCGCGACTCCTCGATTTCCACGGCCTCATCGACGCTGCCGCGGAAAGTAGTGAACTGGCAGCGACAGGCCCCGATTCACACGCCATCATCATCTATACCTCGGGAACGACGGGGAATCCGAAAGGCGCCCTCCACGGGCACCGAATTCTCTTGGCGCACATGCCCGGTATGCGGACGGCATTCGACAATGCGCCGCAGCGGGGAGACGTCTTCTGGACACCTGCAGACTGGGCCTGGATCGGTGGTCTGTTCGACGTTCTCTTTCCTGCTCTTGCGTTGGGATGCCCTGTTGTTGCGACGCCCGACAAATTCACGCCGTCGCGTGCGGTCGAGATTCTGAGCCGTCACAAGGTGACGGGCGCCTTCATTCCGCCCACTGCGCTCAAGCAGATGCGAAGCATCGGTGTCGACAAGACTGCTGCGCGTGGTATTCAGTTGCGGGCATTGGGAACTGGTGGCGAGGCGCTCGGTGACGCATTGCAGGCATGGGTTGCGAGCACGCTCGGCGTAGCTGTCAACGAGTTTTACGGGCAGACAGAAATGAATCTGACCATCGGCACGTCGCGGTCGAAGTGGAGTCCCGCCAGCGGCTCGATGGGTCGCGCTTTTCCGGGTTTCGACGTCACCCTCCTCGATCCGCTCGGCGAGCCGGTCGAGGTGGGGCAGGTAGGCGAGATCTGTGTGAAGGCAGGCAACCCCGGACAGTTCCTCGGCTATTGGAACCAACCGTTGAAGACTGATGAAAAGGTCTACGACGGGTGGATTCATACCGGTGATCTGGGTCGGACCGATGAAGCGGGGAACTTCTGGTACCAGGGGCGTGCCGATGACGTCATTTCGTCCGCGGGGTACCGCATCGGCCCCGGAGAGATCGAAGAGTGCCTGCTCTCGCACGACGAGGTAGCCATGGCCGGCGTCATCGGTGTTCCGGATCCGTTGCGCGGGGAAGCTGTTCACGCTTTTGTCGTTCTGTCCGAAGGTACGAACTCTTCGGAAGAGCTTCGCCAGGAGTTGCAGACCCACGTGAAAAGCCGCCTTTCTTTCTACCAGTACCCTAGGCAGATCACCTTCATCGACAGCTTGCCGCTCACCACTACCGGCAAGATCCTCCGACGTGAACTCCGAACATTGGCCACGGACGCGAACGGCCTTGGCTAGCAGACGCCTACATGTTGGGTAGGACCACCACGAAGAACCATCCGCTCAGCGCAAGACCGATGAATCCGGTGAAGAGGCCGACTATTGCATCCCAGGGCAGCTGGCGGGCATTCGAGAGCAAATGCCCGCCAGACTTCCTCGGGTGACGTCGGAGCGCGAAGATTCCTGTTGTAATCGCGCCGGCGCCCAGCAGGATGCCGAAGCCGAAAGCCCAGAACAGAAGCACCGACAGCGCACCGAGCATCTCCGATCTTTCACTCCAGCGCGCGACGCGCTGTGTTTCGGTCGGGGGAGGCCACTTGTGAGAAGGCGTCAGCGCTGCTCCGAAACGGCGGGTGCGGCGACGGATCGACTGGTCGCTGAGAAACATTTTTCACACCGCAGGAGTTGAGTTGACGAGCTCGGTCGATGAGCCGTTGGTATCTACTCGTCTACCCCGTCTTGGCGGATATATGCCGCTGAATTCGGGGCTAGCTGGTCGTCGCTTCTTCCCAGAAATTTCCGTTCCACACGATGGCGACGGGGTACTCGTTGTTCACCCCGGTTTCCCAGTAGTCGATGATGCCGTGTCGCTCTGATTCGAGTTCGATCCAGCCGATGCTGAATCCCCCGCGGAGGATGCGTTGGGCTCGTCGGTCGATCTCGTCCAGCGAACTGCAGAGCCCTCGTACTCGGGGCTCGATCCAGTCCGCGGAGGGATCGAGGATGGTGATCTCCAAGATGCTCGCGTCGCTCAGCGGGATCTCGATCAGAAGCTCACCTGAATCTCGTACCTCTCGGGTCGATCGATTCTCGTAGGCGTGCAACAGCTCTCGCGAATCGAACAATGAGGGGTTGCCACCAGACCGTCGAGACCAACCGAAGCGCAGCACGGACATATTCTCGCCCACGAATCGCAAGAATGTTATTCGAAGTGAACTGGTCATTCGATGTGAGCTGGTCATTCTATGTGAACAAGGCCCTCTAGGGCGTCCAGGACCCGGTCCAGTCCGAACTCCCACGCCGCCTCGGGGCTGTACGGGGTGTTCTTGGCCTCGCCGGCCGCGCCGCCGACTCGCTGCGCCAACGGGAAGTCGTCGTCGAGGTATGCGGCCAGACGCTGGTTCCAGGAGGACCACACCTCGGCCATGTCGGCTGCGCGAGGGTCGGGGCGCCGCGCTTGCGCCGAGGATCGGGCGAAGTCGGCCACGAATGTCAGCGCGGAGTCCCGGTCGATGTCGGTCAGTCCCGCGCCGTCGAAGGCATGAAGTTCGTGGTCGTATTTCGCGATGGTGCCCGGACCTAACGCGGCGCGCTGGTCGGTGATGTCGAGGAGCCACCAATGCTCCGCATAGAGGGCAAGTTCTTCCACAGCGACCTGGCGCACACGTTGGCGCCAGGTCGAGTTTGCGTACGGCAGGCGTGGGTTGTTTCCGTGTACGGCGTCGACCATCAGCACCAGCAGATCGTCTCGGGATCCGACGTGGGTGTACAGCGCCATTCCCGAGATGCCGAGGTCGGTGGCGAGGCGACGCACGGTCACGGCGTCGAGCCCCTCGGTATCTGCGAGGGCGAGCGCAGCGTCGACCGCCTGCGAGGTCGTGACCTTCGCACGCGGGCCGCGGGCGCCACCCTTCGGCGCGAGGGGGTGATCGCGCCAGAGTAGGTCGATCAGTTCGCGTGCCATCAGTCATCTCCAAGAATCGGGAATACCTCAACCGTGATATACCTTATACGGTGCATACTATATGCACTGCACAAGGTTTATGATCATGGAGGCCACGATGAAAATCACCAGCACTGCTCTGTCCTTGAACGTTGCCGACACCGACGCGTCGGCGCGCTTTGCGAAAACCCATTTCGGTTTCACCGAGGCCATGGCCGACGACGGCTTCGTTTCCCTGAATCATCCGGATGCCGGGGTCAACGTGGTGTTCCTGCGCACCGGCCTCGGGACGTTCAAGCCCGACTTCGTCGCAGGTCCAGCCGGCCAGGGCATGCTCATCGCATTCGTGGTCGATGACCTCGACGCCGAGTTTGCCCGAATCGCCGCCGAAGGTGCCTCCGTTGTCACCGAGCCGGAGACCGAACCGTGGGGTGAGCGTTACTGCCAGTTCGTCGACCCCAACGGAATCGTGTGGCAACTCGTTCAGTGGGTGTGAAGAACCCGAGTGCTCGGCTCGGTCCACCGTGCCGGGTGCAATCCCGAGTTGGAGTTGGGTGCGCGAGAGGGCCGGTGGCGATGATATGGAAGACCGCGGTGCTGTCGTGGTCACGGGGCCGCACGGGTGTGTACGCGGCAACGAATGTGTGCAACAGTGCCAATTCGTGTGTGGGGAGAACTGGATAGCTCCGAGGACGTCGGCAGATACGGTCGACCCGTTCGCGGCACGGGAGCCGAGCAGTAGCAGCAGTGAACCCGTCGGTGATAGTAGCTCGCGCTCTCTCCGTCCGCGCCCGGAAGGCGCGGGTGAATCCACTGCCCGTTTCGGAGCCGAATTCTTTTGCTATCCCACCGATCTCGCGGTCCTGTGTCAGGCACTCCAACGAGGCGGCGATCCGTGTTCGAAGGCGCCACCGAGTGAAGGTGAGGCCGGTTTCCTCCACGAAATACCGCTAGACCTGTCGGCCAGCTACCCGTCTAGAAGTGAAACCCCGATCAGGAGAAATCGATGACTATCTCCCTCGCCCCGTCGTCGAACGAGTCGAACGCCCGACCGAGAGCATCCTGCGCATCACCGTCCAGTTGACTTCGTCGGTGGACGACCCGAACTGGTTGCGTCCCAACGTCGCATTCCGCAACCAGCTAGGTCCGCGGTACGACGACGTTTCTCGTATCTACGCGGTGCGCACCTTCGACGCGTCGAGCGGTTCGATGACCTTCGACGTCGTGCTGATTCGGCTTCAGTGGCCCGAGGGTCTGACCGGCGTCGGTTGGGTCGCTACCGATGACACCGAGGCGTTCGCGGTGTGGGGAGCAAGGGAACTGGACGAGATGCGGGCCATCCGAGCGCATTTCCGTGAGACAGTCGGCCTGGCGAAGGATGACGTGGTTGTCTTCGGTTACTGGAAACGTGGAGTCAGCACCACCGAGATCTATCAGAATCGACTTCGGAACTACACGAGCATCCTCGAAAGCGGCGGCACACTTGCGGATATCGACGATCTGGCAAGCGGAATCTGACGCGACTGTTGGATTCTTCAACCCGCCGCGTGTACTTCCGGCACCAGGGAATTGCCCGGTGCGATGTTCGAGCAGTTGTCCGGCGCCGGATCCCCGTTGAAACGGTCGTTGAGCCAGGTGATGGCGCCGGGGAGCCACAGCGCGCCACCCGGAACGTGACTGATGGTGTCGTACTGGTCGTACTGGATGGACAAACCTGCGTCGCAATAGCGAGTGGCGAGTGAGCGGACGTCCCCGGCAACCATGACTCCGTCGCCAGGGCCGACGCCCGGTCCACCTGGCTGGGTGCCCTCGAGGGCTCCGTTTGCGGCTTGAGCGATGAACATCGGGATGGTGGGTATCGGCGCGTTGCCCATGTTGATCTTATTGGCGACGTCGACGTACTCGGGCACCGAGTTGGGGTTCGCATACTCTGGTTTGGCAAGGTCCTGCCAGGTCACCCCCGGGTACTGCAGGATGACGTTCCCGATCGAGGCATCCTCGATGCGAGGTAGGAGTTCGCGTCCCCGATCGCCGAGATACGGATCGAAATCTATCTCGTAGGCACGGGCAAGTCCGACGACTGCCATCCCGACAACGCCTGCCCAACCGATGCTTCCGTTTGCGTACCGGAGGTTGTTTGCGGGGTTGACCAACAGTCCACCTTGGGCGGCGCCGATCAGGTCCTCGTTGATCTCCGGGGCGTAGTCAGGAGCGAGGATGGACGCCCAGTTGGTGGCGATTGCTCCGCCCGAGTATCCCATCAGGCCGATCTCGGCTGATTCGGCAATACCTGTCTCGGGAGTATTCCGGGCGGCGCGAAGAGAGTCGAGAGTCATCATTCCGTATTCGGGTCCCGCAGCGAAGTCTGCGTTCGGCCCTTCGGTGTCGGGAATGACGACGGTGTATCCCAGCGCCAGTAGGGGACCGAACATGACCGCTTCGCCGGAAGCGAGAGTCCCGCCGAAGGCGACATTGCGTCCGCTGGTGGTCAGGCCGCCGATCAGGGTGTCCCCAGCGATAGCTCGTGACGGACCGTCTTCCGGGTTCAGTGAATCGTAAGCTGACTGGAACGAGACAACTTTGTCCGGCTGGGCATTGGGCGGTCGAAGAATCGATGTGACATTCGCAGACGGCCGGCCGAGAGCGTCGGTCGACCGGTACAACACCTGCACGGCCTGTAATGGGGTAGGAATGTTGACGACGTGATAGGGCAAGGTTCTCGTTTTGAGAACGGCCCCAGGCGGATACGTCGACAGCGGTGCCGAACCGTCGTACTGGTAGAAGGAATCCGCCGACGGTTGCGCGGCGACAGTAGGTGCTGTGATGCCTGTGAGTGCAATGGCGGTTAGCGCCACCACTCCACGAAAGAGAATCCTTGATGTCACGATCGACCCTTCGATGTCGTATTTCCTTCGACGCTTGACGAACTGCTGTGATGACGAACACACGCTATCTTACTTTTGAGTAATAAACGAGAGAGTATGTCTTGCCTCTTTGAATCACTTATGGATGCAATGGGATTGAGATCGTCACCGGTTTCTGGATGATTCAGTCCAGGGCGTCATGTGTACGATACGACTAGTAGCTATCGCGTCGAACTGCTGCCTTGGGTCGCCCATAGCCGTTCAGGGGCGTCTGGTGTCGGGAAATACTCTGTGCTGCAAGGTATTGAAGGACAAAGGGGGTAGACATGGGTAAGCGCGCTCCCGGTGGCGATGTGTCTCGCGGCCCGGGTGATGCCGAGACAGGATTGCTCACTCCTCCGAGCGGTACACG
Source organism: Rhodococcus sp. GB-02 (assembly GCF_053470465.1). NCBI lineage: Bacteria > Bacillati > Actinomycetota > Actinomycetes > Mycobacteriales > Nocardiaceae > Rhodococcus > Rhodococcus sp. GB-02. Next base: position 36,813 of record NZ_JBPUKE010000001.1, on the reverse strand, counting down.
TAGTGAGGTGGCCCACGAGAAGGCCCTCCGATCGGCGGAATCTCTTTTGAAGTCCGGTGGCATGAAGGCTGCGACCATCGATGCGATCTCCGAACACTCGGGCGTCAGCAAGGTGACTCTGTATCGGCACTGGCCGTCGCGGCAGGCGATCGCTGCTGAAGCATTCGGTGTGCTCATGGCTCGTCATCTGACATTTCCTGAGACCGATAGTGCGCAAGCCGATTTGAACGACTATCTGGGTGACATCGGAGAGTTCTACCGGGGTCCACTCGGTTCGATCTTTGCCGAACTTGTCGGTGCGTGTGCCAACGATCCGACGACGGCGGCATACTTCCGTACTTTCTTCCTCGACGAACGTCGTCGAGGCTTCGCCGAACTGATTCGGCGATGTGTGAATTCCGGCTACTTCCGTGAAGACATCGAGACCGAGGAAGCGATCGATCTGTTCTTCGGGCCGTTGATCTACCGGATGTTGGTCGGGCACTCGAGTATCGACGACAACACAGTGCGGTCGATCATCGATCACGCAGTTCGTGGGCTCCGGAGTGGCGATCAAGAGGGTTGACTGTTGAAATCGCTTGTGTGGGAGAGGGTGATCCGGCCCTCTCCAGCGTTGCGGCGGGTGTCAATTCGGTACCGTCAGCTGAGCATCTTCAGGACGTTCTGGTACTCACCGTTCATCTCGGCATGACGAAGCGGCTTGGCGGCCTCGACCACGATCTCTGTGGCGTTGTTGTCAGCCTTCAACAGAGCAAGGGTTTCTGCGACGTAATCATCAAGGGGTAGGGAAGATTCCGAGTTCTCCTGGCCCATCAGCGTAGTGCGGACTCCCGGTGGGATGAGATCGATGCACTGGATCGAAGTATCGGCGAGTTGTACGCGCATGCTCTCAGTGAAGAGATGAACAGCAGCTTTCGTGGCGTTGTACGTGGACGTGATGGGTAGCGGGACGACGCCGACAGCGGATGAGACAGTGACGATAGTGGCGCTGGGCTTCGTCAACAGATGCGGGATGAACTGGCCGACCAAGCGAATTGTCCCGAGGAGGTTCGTCGTGACCGTTCAAGGCGTGGCTGTAGCAATTCCAGCCGCTTGCTTCATGGCCTGTGAGACATATCCGGTGCCGATTCTGACGCCACCGAGCCACTCGGTCAGGCGCGCCGCCTCGGCATCGAGAGAACGTCGCGCAGGCTCTGACACGGTCTCGAGCAATCGAACGTGCACCGCACCGGTTTCGTCTTGGATCCAGCACCCTACGACGCGACCATCGACCCACGCGGTGGTACCGGCGTTGCCGCGGGTGTCGAAGAGTTGGTTGCGGTGCGGTCCGAGATAGAAGTCGCGGCCCTTCCATCCCATGATCGTCGGGTCGAGCACCGGTAGGAGTGCCACCCAAGGACCTGGATCCGCCACCTCCGCGACGTCGTTCGGCAGCAACCAGCCTGTGCCACCGCCATCGAGTGTGACTGCAACGGCATCGAGTTCGGCGAGGGCAGCCCGGACGACCGTCTTCGTCGAGCCCAACCACCAGACGATGTCGTCCTCCGTCCCCGGCCCGAAGGTGTAGAGCCAGCGTCGGACTATTTCTCGGTATCCGTCTGCAGATTCGAGAGCGACGGGGGCGTCGTCGAGCCAGTATCGAGTGAGAGTCCACAGTGGGCGTGAGACGGGGAAGCGTCCGGTGTTGGTGCCGCGCATGACGTCTGCGGTGGCGCCCAGATGAGTGAGAACCCTCGGCGCCGACCAGATTTCACCTGCCGAACCCTCGACCTTCACATCGATCATCGGCACTGCCTGACGGACGTCGACTGCTGAAAGCCCTTCAGGTGCATCGGCGAGCAGTGACAGTACCTCGGAGCGTGCGCGATCGAGCCAGTCGTTGCCGTCGACGGCGAGTCCGGCTTTGACTACGTCCTTGGACATTCTGGCGCGCTCGGTGTTCGCGACGCGGACGGACGCACTCGACCACGCGGCAGGTAGCAAGTCTCGGGGAAAAGTGAAGAGTGTGCGGCGCATTGCCAATTGCTTCACGAGGCTTCGCTGCTCGTACAGGGCGCAGTCGACGTCGGCGGCGTCCAACGACCGCACCCTCGCCCAGCAAGACAGGTAGACCGTCGCCGACTCGGTGGCGTGAAGCACCGTCATGGCCTTGGCCGCACCTTCCGGAGAATCGACACGGAACGAAGGCGCCAGCGCATGACGTACTCCTATGCGTGCACGGCGTTCATCGTCGGAGACATGGCGCATCAGGACATCGTGCCACAGTCCAGGTGCGTCGTATCAGCTAGTTGCGCGAGGGTTCGGTTGCGCCAGTAGTCGTCGTGTTGGAGATGGGTGATTGCACCCGGTGTGGTCACGAAGGTTGCAAACCCTGTGGCTTCGACGGGGATCTGCAACCAGGCGGCGACGACGAATGTGTGTGCAAAGCCGTGTGTTACGACGATATGATCGTGGTCGAGGTCGGTCATCAATTCGTGAACGCATTCGCCGACCCTCGACGCGATTTCGCGGCGGGTCTCGGTACCGGCAACGGGGCCACGGTGATCGAGGCGGTTGTTGTCGGGAGCCGGTACCTGCCGCTGGGCAAGCCACGAGTTCGAGCGCCCTTCGGCTTCTCCGAAGCTGATTTCGCGCAATCGAGAGTCTGTCGTCGCCGGAGCATTGAGTGTCCGGGCGATGATTGCGGATGTCTCAGAGCACCGTTCGAGGTCGGACGAGGTGATGCGGATCGGGTCCGAAGTGCCTGTGCGTCGACGCTTCAACTCTTCGGCGATCAATTCGGCATCACACCGGCCGGCAGGCGTGAGAACCGAATTGTGCCAGCCTCCGACCACATCCTGCGCGGTGTGTTCGGCATGAGGATGAGTGACGACGTAAAGATCCTGCACGAGACCCCTTCTGCTTACACCTTTTCCGGCAACAGTATTCCAGGATTGAGGATTCCACGTGGATCCCAGGACGATTTGATCAACTGCATTGCGGCGATGTCGGTCTCAGTGCGCCCGAGCGATATCCACGGCGACTTCGCGCGACCTATCCCGTGCTCGGCGCTGATGCTTCCATGGTGGGCAGCGACGAGTCGGAACACCGTATCGGTCAGTTCGTCGGCGACCCTCGGCTCGGCGTCCAGGAGGTTCACATGAATGTTTCCGTCGGCGAAGTGCCCGAACAGGATTGGCCGCACGAGGGGGAAACGATCGGCCAGCGTCTCTCGGAGGCTTTCGATGAACATACCCATCACGGACAGGGGGACGGAGATGTCGAGTTTGACCACCGGAGTCGTCGACGATGCGCTGATGCTTTCGGTGTGGCTCTCTCTCAGGGTCCACAGCTTCCGGGCCGGACCTGGCTCGACTGTCGCGTCCTCGATGAGATCGGCAGAGGCGGAGAGAACTTCCAGGAGCGACTCTTCCGTCTCGCGCGGTGACGAAACCTCGATCAGTGTGTACATCGGTGAAGGGGCGCCGAACGGACGTCGGGCATCGGTGTGAGCGCAGACGAGGGCGATGCCGTCGTCGGTCATGATCTCGGCGGCTTCGACGGTCAATCCGCCCTGGCGCACGCGATTACACAAATGAAGCGCTTGATCGACGTCGCGCACACCGGCGAGCACGACCTGGGTGTCGGTCGCGGGGGTGACCAGCTTCATCAAGACTTTGGTGATGACGGCTAGAGTTCCCTCGCTACCGGCAAGGAGGCCTGGAATGTCGTAACCGACGTTGTCCTTGACGAGTGGCGTCCACCTGCTCAAGACGGAACCGTCGGCGAGTACTGCCTCGATGCCGAGGATCTGCGCCCGTGTATTTCCGTATCGGACCATGCGTGTACCACCGGCGTTGGTCGCGACGATGCCGCCCAGTGTCGCGGATTCCTTTGATGCCAAATCGATTCCGAACCGGAGACCGTGCGCAGCGGCGGCAAGGTCAGCGCGAGCAACGGTCACGCCGGCGCCGGCCGCGATTGTCCGGCCGATAGGATCGACGGATTCGATCGTCTCGAGACGTCTGGTACTCAGCACCACGGACCCAGCCGAGGCGATTCCGCCCCCGACCAGTCCGGTGTTTCCGCCTTGAGGTGTGACGGGAACCCCCGCGTCGAAACAGGCTCGAAGCACCGCAGACACTTCGGAAGTGTTGCCCGGTCGAATGACCGCGATCGCGTCGCCGATCCAACGTCCCGTCCAGTCGCGTGTGTAGCCCTCGATCAGTTCGGGATCGGCGAGGACGTGCGTTTCGCCGACGATCTCCGCGATGGCGTCGAGGAGCCTCGCGTCCGTTCCAGGTTCGCGAGGTTCGACGAGTGTTCGGGGGTTCATATGCAACCTTGTGATCGTTCGGGTGACAATTTTTCGGGGGACAAGTGGTGGAGCACCGTGAACTCGATCCTCCGACCTCAGGTGATGCCCTGTCCAAGACCAAGTAGTGACACCACCATCTGTTCTTCTTATAATCGCCGTATGAACCTGCAGCGTGCCCGCTATCTGATCGCTCTGTCGGATCACGGCAGCTTCACTCGCGCCGCCGCGAACGTCCACGTGGCGCAATCGGCACTCAGTCAGCAGATCAAGGTTCTCGAGCGCGAACTCGGAGTGCCGTTGGTGGATCGTCGTGGTCCGCAGTTCACCTTCACCGCCGCCGGCCGAGTGGCGGTACGAGAGGCGCGCTTTTTGCTCGGGTGTGCAGACCGGGCGGTCGAACGAATTCGGTTGGCTGCGCGCGGTGTGGATGGGGAACTGCGCATCGCGTACACCCGCTCGTGGGCAGGCGGCGCAGTCGCGGATCTGGTCAGCACCTATCGAAAGCTGTACCCGGGCGTGGAGGTCGTCGTCCATCGTGGCACTTCAGCGCAGACAGTTGATCTCGTCCGAAACGGAGCGGTAGACATCGCGGTTGTGCGCCCGCCACTCGATGACGGCGATCGCGAACTTCCCCTGATCGTCCTAGATACGGAACCGATACTGGTTGCGGTTCCCGCGGATCATCCATTCGGGGGCCGAGCGACAGTCGAACTCGGAGATCTGGTGGACGTCCCCGTTGTGTTCTGGCCCGAGGCCAATGCTCCCGGAATGTATTCGCGTACGCTCGAACAACTTTGGCCTGACGGGGCACCCAGCATCGTTCGATTTGAGGCCGACGACGAGCAGGTACTACATGCCGTCTCGGACGGGGTGGGTATTGCGCCGATTCCCCAGGGCAGGGCACGGATGCTCCGAATCCCAGGCGTCCATCTATGTGAGATCGCTGGTGAGCAACCAACTCTCGACGTTGCAGTGACCTACCGCCCGGATAATCCGAATCCGGCGCTTGCACCGTTTGTTGCGCTCGCTGAACGCGAAAGATCGTCGACGACTGCGTAGCGCATGTGATGCGGGGTGGGGCCTATCCGCCATCGAGGACCAGCATCATGGCCGTTGTGCGTGCTCGGTTCTCGATGGTGTCGACGTGGAATCCGACGTGCTGGGACAGCTTCGACAATCGGTGCGCGACGCTGCTGTGATGAAGATGCATGGCATCGGCTGCGGTCCTCAATGTTCCGGATTGCAGGTATGCCCTCAAGGTTTCGAGTAGTTCTAATCCTTGTTTGGTGTTGCCGATCTCTTTGGCAAGAACTAGATCTGGTATTCGTGAGTGATCGATGTGTGATCCAGGCGCCAGGAGGTTGAGGGCGCCGAGATCGTCGGCGTTCACGATCGGTGTTGTTGCTGACGCCTGTGCACGGGCGAATCGTGCAGTGCTGAGTATTGTGTTCACTTCGGAAGCCGAAGCAGTCAAAGATATTCCGGCGCGAATGGATGACGACAGTGCTGCGTCGGACAAATCGGGTGTCGGTGCGAACGAACCCGCCACGAGATTCAGATAATCGCCGTCAGCTTCTATCCCAGCTGCCTTGCCAGGTGTGCAATCTTGCGAAATAACAAGGTGTGCAGTGCCGTCGGCTGTGTCTGAGACTGCCTTGGTTGCCACTACACGGACTGGTGTATGGGGTTCGATACCGAGACCGGCACAGGAGATGAGCACCGCAAGTTCATCCATCGGGAACAACAGATTTCGAGTGTGCTCGGCTTCGGTAGGCAAGCGTCGGGGTTGCAGGATTATCGCTGCGGTCAGGGCCATCCGGTCGACGAGCATTTCGTCGAGCGGCAAGTGCGCACCAGGACGCTCGATCCATACTCTCCCGAGAACTTCGTCGTCTACAGTGATGTCCCTGGCCATGCTCGGAGGGAACTGGGGTTCGGGTGACCATCGGCCGCGGGGGTCACAACGGCGCAAATTCTTCTTGCTCCTACCGTGTTCCACGATCTCGATACCCACAACGCAGTCCGCCAACTGCGCGCTCGCGCGAAGCAAAGATGCGGTGTCGGAGCCGTGCCGCACGAGGGCGTCGAAGTAATCGATGACACGTACCAGGCCTGCCGAGTCTGCATCAAGCTCGGCAAGCCGGTACATCAGTCCTTGCATCTCGCAACGCTACGAGACAGGCGACAGCGAACGCAACCCTCTCCGGAGCGCAGTGAGGGCTTCGGCAGCACCCCTTTCGCTGACCGCTGCGGTCGCGACCAGTGCCGACCCGTGAAAGGTTCCGGGGAAGGAGTGCAATTCGACGCTGACTCCCGCTTGCAGCAGTCGAAGGGCGTAGTCGATTCCTTCGTCGCGGAGCGGGTCGAGTTCCATGGTGGACAGATAGGTCGGCGGCAGACCTGTGAGGTCGGTGGCCCGGGACGGTGCAGCGTAGATGGAGACGTCAGGATCTTCGGGACCGGAATACGACTCGCCGAGATAGTACTTCCACGACAGGATGGCGTTGGGGCGGTGCCACAAGGGGGTGTCGACGAAGTTCGTCATCGAGACCGTCGCCAGACGGTCGTCGAGTTCAGGGATTTCGAGAAATTGGAATGCCACGGGCACAACGCCCTCGTCTCGGGCTTTGAGGACAGTGCCTGCGGCCAGTCCACCGCCTGCGCTCTGCCCTCCTACTGCGATGCGGCTGGGATCGACTCCCAGCTCCTCGGCGTGGGCGTGGATGTAGAGGAGTGCGGCGTAGCAGTCGTTGACGGAGCCGGGGAAGGGGGTTTCGGGGGCGAGGCGGTACTCGACGTTTGCAACGGCGAATCCGAGTTCGCGCGCTACCTCGACACAAAATGGATCGCTGGACTCTGCGGTGCCGATTGCGAATCCGCCGCCATGGATCCAGAGCAGAACGGGGACAGCACCGGCGGTGTTGTCCGGGGTGAAGAAACGAATCGTGACTTCCGGATCGCCGTCCAGACCAGGAGCGGACAGTTCACGAAGCGTGACTCCGTCGAATGACAGGTCGGCCAACATGGTGCCGACCAGAGCATCGTAGGTGGCCCGTGCGTTGGGGAGGTCAGCGAAGTCCACCTTCGGGAGCATGGTGAGTGCTGCGGCGAGTTCGGGGTCGAGAGTGGGGAAGGTTGTCATGCACTCATCATCGAGCCTGAATGTGGCCTACGTCACCAGTGGCTTGTAGGAAATCGGAGAGTCTTCTTCCGACGCCCGTCGGATCTCCCTAGGATGACGCCGGTGGACAGAGTACATCTCGGGGTGGGTTCGATCGACTCGGAAGTCGGGGCCAGGATCGGTGGACGCCCGCCGCAGGTTTTCGCTGGTCAGCCGATTTTGCAGACGCATGAGTATCTCCTGACGCTCGGGACACACACGGCGCCGTGGCTCGGTGCGCGAGAGCTTTCGGTATTCATCCGTCGAGGTTTCACCATCGGCGACGACGACCTCGAATACCCGGATATCGGGCTTAGGGCAGTCCTGCACCCGCCGTCATCACGAAGTGCGGAATCGGCCGGCGGTCATAAGGGGCTCGGGAGCGCGGCGTTGATCAATCTTCCCGCAGAGGGTGAGGTGATGCCGTTGGTACTGATCGCGCAGCAAGCGGTACTCATACAAAATGAACCGTCCTACGCCGATGCTGTCGAGGCGGACGGGCACCGCTTCCTGTTCCAGATCAATGAAGAGGGGTGGCCGGTGGTTGCCGATCCGCAACCCGAGTTCGTCGAGGAATACCTGTTTGGCTACGGCTCGGTGTATTTCTACGGGAGCGCTGACGCGACTGGGCTCGTTCGCGAAGTTGTGCCGGGATTTCTCGACTTCTGACCGGCCGGACGGCCCGTCTGCCGATACCGTGGGCAACGTATCCCGGCCGGCGGTTATGTCCTCGGAAGATTATTTTCGGAAGTTTGTCGATCGGTGAGTGTGCCGTTCGACGTGTAGGCAGAGGGGCCGAACGGAACGGCCCACAAACGAAGGAGATTCTCATGAAGTACATGCTGATCATGCGTTCCACCGACGAGGCCATCGAAGCATCCAAGGACATGGACTTCGACGAGATCATCACCGCGATGGGCCAGTACAACGAGTCCCTGATCAAGGCCGGTGTGCTGCTGGCGGGTGAGGGATTGGCGATGGAGGAGGGATTCATCGTCGATTTCGAGTCCGATCCTCCGCTGGTTTCCGACGGTCCGTACGGGGAGACGAAGGAGTTGTTCTCGGGATTCTGGATCATTCAGACGTCGACCAAGGACGAAGCATTGGAGTGGGCAAAGCGCTGCCCGTTGGGGCCGGGAAGCAAGCTCGAGGTGCGTCGGGTGAGTGAGATGTCGGACTTCGATCAGGACAACGAGTACATCCAGAAAGAGGCCGGCTGGCGCGAAGAACTCGGTACTGATCGTCCGGTCGCAGGCTGAACCATGACCGACGAGGCGGTGCGAGAGGAAACGAGAACGGCTGTCGACGCGGTCTGGCGTATCGAATCCGCGAAGATTGTCGCCACGTTGACTCGCACCGTCGGAGATCTTGATCTTGCCGAGGATCTGGCCGCGCAGGCTCTGCTCGAAGCCGTCGAGCAGTGGCCTGCCACCGGGGTTCCGCGAAATCCCGGTGCCTGGCTTACATCTGTTGCGACGCGACGGGCAATTGACGGGTGGCGACGACGCGAGAGATTGGACGAACGCTACGCCCACTTTGCGCGCGAACTCGAGAACGACGCTTCGCACTTCGACGACGTCAGCTGGGATCCGGATCGCATCGACGACGACATCCTTCGGCTGATGTTCATCGCCTGCCACCCCGTGCTGAATCGAAAAGCGCAGGTGGCGTTGACGCTTCGGGTGGTGGGCGGTTTGACCACGGAAGAGATTGCGAAAGCGTTCCTCACGCCGACGGCGACAGTGCAGCAGCGGATCGTGCGAGCGAAGAAGGCATTGACCGCTTCGAAAGCGGTATTCGAAGTTCCAGGGAGAGAAGACTTTTCGAAACGGTTGGGCGCCGTACTCGGAGTGCTGTACCTGGTGTTCAACGAAGGCTATGCAGCCAGTTCGGGGGACGAGTGGATGCGTGCGGATCTGAGTGCAGAAGCGCTGCGGCTCGCGCGGATACTGGCCGAGCTGGTACCTCGGGAATCCGAGGTGCACGGCCTTGTCGCGTTGATGGAGCTGACGGCCTCACGATTCGGTGCCAGGACTACCTCGGCAGGTGAGCCCATCCTGCTGGCGGATCAGGACCGGACCAGGTGGGACCGCCTACAGATCTCGCGTGGGCTTGCGGCGCTGGAACGGGCTGACGCCGTCGGGCGTGGACGCGGCCCGTACGGCTTGCAAGCCGCGATCGCCGAATGCCACGCGCGAGCAGCAACTTTCGAGGACACCGATTGGAAGAAGATCGTCATCCTCTACGAGGCTTTGGCGCAACTGGCACCCTCACCTGTGGTCGACCTCAATCATGCGGCGGCGGTATCGATGGCCTACGGTCCTGGCCCTGCGCTCGAATTCGTCGACAAGCTTGTCGCTTCAGGTGAATTGGCCGGTTATCACCTGCTTCCGAGCGTTCGAGGCGAGTTACTCAGTCAGCTCGGCCGATCCGAGGAGGCTAGAACCGAACTCCTCGATGCCGCTCGGCTGGCTGGGAACGATCGTGAGCGTGCAGTGCTGGTCGCGAAGGCGGATGCACTACTCCCGGATCTGTAGCCTGTGATGAGTGGTCACGCTTGCGACGGATCGTCGGCAGGAACCATGGGCGGCATTCCGACTCCATAAGGATCGAGCATGTCCGATACGCGTCGACCCCACCGTTCATGCGCGGACTGACGAGTCATTCCGGCTGCCCGGCCTATGGTTGTCCACGTTGCGCCGAATCTATGCAGGCTCATGACGCTTGCCGTCGAATCGATACCCGCGGCGAGTTGGATCCGGAAACAGGCCACCTGCCACGCCATCTGACGCTGCGCCGGGATATCGGTGTCCTGTTCTGCCTCCCACTCAGGGCTGCCAGGTAAAGGGTCTGTTCCGACAATCTTGTCTGCCTGAGTGCCGGCCTCGGTGATCGCGGCGTTGACCGTGGTGATCGCGGCGGTCTCGACCTTCGCAGTCAGGGCGAGTTCGATCAGGTCTTCCATCAGAAGTTCTCCTTTCGTCAGGATTGGCCTGACAGTCCCCCTTGGGTTTAGTCAAGAACTTCCTGACGGATTCTAAGTTTGATTAATGCACGATCTATTTGTGTACTATCTAAATAGTCTCCGGTTCTGTTGACCGACGTCGAAGGGTTTGCTGGTGAAAATCGTGGTTTTGTCGTTCCTGGTGGCGCTGACCTTGATGACGGTCGGGATCATCGCGGCGCGCAACTGCAGCACTCGACCTGCCGTGACCGGGGCAGTTACTGCGGCGTCGACGGTTCTTGCTGCCGCCTGGACACTTTTTGCCGTGGCCTTCGTACTGGCCTGATCGCACTGGTCGACCCAAATATCCGAGCTGGAATGTGGGTATGACGGGTTGCATGCCCCGTTGGTGAGAAGTCGCACTGAAACGGCCGATGCGGAATTCCCTCCGGTTGCGTGCGTTTCATCCAAGGGAGCGTTCGCCGGGGTTCCGTGTCTCGGGGTTCCTGGCTACGACGGTTCCTGACTACGACGAAAGGTTGCGCGATGACAAAGCTGTTGTTTGCAGTCACTTCTGCAGATCACTGGACGCTGAAGGACGGAACACCCCACCCGACCGGGTACTGGGCGGAAGAGTTGGTCGAGGCGCATCGCGTTTTCGTCGACGCCGGCTACGACATCGTGATCGCGACGCCTGGCGGTAAAGCTCCCGTTGTGGACGAGGGAAGCCTGGCACCCGAGGTGAACGGCGGGCAAGAAGGCGCCGACAGTATGCGCAAGTACATCGCCGATCTGCAGCCGGTTCTCGATTCGCCGGAGATTCTGGAGAACGCCGATGCTGCCGACTACGACGTGGTCTTTGTACCGGGTGGACACGGACCGATGGAGGATCTTGCGGTGTCGGCATCCTTCGGTGAGCTTCTCGTGAACTTCCTGGACGCGGACAAGGTGGTCTCGGCGGTCTGTCACGCGCCGGCGGCACTCTTGCCGGCACAGAGACCCGATGGAAGCTGGCTGTTCGACGGCTATCAGCTGACCGCGTTCACCAACGAAGAGGAGACGCAGGCTGGTCTGGCGGACAAGGCTCCGTGGCTGCTCGAAACTCGGCTACGCGAGTTGGGCGGCAAATTCTCGAAGGCTGAGGCATGGTCGCCTTATGTCGTGGTGGACCGCAAGCTCTACACCGGTCAGAATCCGGCTTCGTCACGGCCTCTCGCCGAGCGGATTGTCGCCGACTTGGGCTGAACGATCACCGGCTAGGCCTGAGCACGGCTTTCGGCACCGCATCGAGGACTCCTTCGATGCGGTGCTGGGCCGTGTTCTGTCGTGCCCGAGGAGTACTACCTCAGGTTTTGAATGTGGTGTTCGCCGGCCTGGGATGCTGCCCGGGGTCGATCGAGGGCGGTGGGATGAACCACGGTTTGTTGTCGACGCCGATCCGAATCGACCACTTGCCGACGAACCCGGTCTTGCGGTGCATCAGCCGGTGATGTGAACGGCACAGCAGGACAAGGTTGTTCATCACCGTCGGGCCGCCGTTAGCCCAGTGCCTAATGTGGTGCGCATCGGTCCACGCCGGAACACACGAACAGCCCGGGAACGCGCAGCCCTTGTCTCGGGCGATCAACGCGACCCGTTGTTCGGCGGTGACCAACCGTTTTCCGGGTTTCGCATCGAGCGGTGCGCCATGATCGTCCAGCAACACCGTCGACAGGAAACAATCACACCCCAACAACCTCGTCTGCGAGACCGACAGTGGCCCGAGCCAGGGCATGTGCCCGACGTCTAGATCCGACAGGTTCAGATCGGGTGAGCCTTCATCGTCCACATCAGTAGCAGAAGGCGCGGCGGCGCAGTCCCGGTGCTCAGCCAGGTCGCGAGCGTTGATGTGCACGTTCACGTGCGGACGCTGCCCACCATCGGTACCGGTCTTGGCGCAGTCGAGATACCGCCGGATCAGTTCCGTAAACCCGTCCGCGGTCCGCTTCGCCGCGGACCGGGCATCGGGGGTTCCATCCGGCGCCGGGGTGGGCATCGTCAGATTCGACAACGCCGACAGCAGCATTTCACCGGTGAGGGCGTCGAAATCTCCGCGCACCACCACCCGACCGTTCAACGTCGACGCGATCCGGAGCTCGTTCCGGTCGATATCTTCGGCGGGCGGAATCTCATCGGACTCGAACACTCGCTCCAAGGTCGCGATAACGTTCCGCACTTTCGTGGTCGTCGCCTCCACCCCCGACGCAGCCGCAAGCAACAGGTCGATACAGCGAGGGAGTGCCTTCTCAGGCATCCCCTTCGGTGGTGATTCGCAGAACGCCACGATCAACACGGCGTGATTGAAAGAGCAGTCCCCGCAATCGAACCGAGCCGCCACAGCCGGAAACGGCCGCAGCGCTGCACCGAGGGCGGCGATCTTCTTCCCGTCCCGAACCTGCAGCATCGTGTTCGCCGCCAACCACGCACCCACTCCGCGGCACGCGATCACCTGATCATCGGGACGCATCGACAGCTCGTCCACCACAGCCACCCGCACCGCCTCGAGACGCAGAATCTCCGCACTCGCCTCGATAGCAGCCTCACGCAACTCGGCAGCAGACAACCGCCACAGACGACCACGCAATCCCACCGCAGAGCCACACACAACATCCGACAACAGAACACTCATTGAATCCCCCGATCCCCTACACAAACCATACTCGAACATGCATTCGAGTCAAGGGGGATTATGTGAGGGCGCGAATCAGGGGGGTGGGGTCCGCGACTACGAACAGATGACCGCCCCCGCTGACCTCTTCGAAGCGAGAGCGGGGGATCAAAGAGTGTGCCCAGCGGGCTACTTCGATGGGTACGTTCCCGTCCTCGGTTCCGTGCAGGAAAACCGTTGGTACCGAGATGGATTGAAACAATCCAGGCATCTCGTGGCGATACCGAGCCAAGTCGACAACCGCTGCTGACCCGCCCTGCGCGATCCCTTCGGATGAATCCAATTGGAGAGCGGGACGATGCGACTCATCGGTCATGACAGCTTGATCGGCGGCCGGCCAGATCGAGACGGAGTCGCTGCGTAGCTTGGAGAACACTCCAGTTCCCGCGAGCATTGCGCCGGCCACGCGGGGAGCCCAGTTGGCGGCAAAATACAGCGCGGATACCAGTTTTATCCTGCGCCGCAAAGTATCTCGTGGGGCTCCGGGAATCATGGCGCACGCCAGCACCAATTTCGAGACTCGTTCGGGAGCGGCTGCAGCGACTGCGAGCGCGTAGCCGCCGCCTCCGGAGAAACCCATCAGTGTGGCCGAGTCCACCTCGAGGTGATCGATCAGGGTGACGTAGTCGTCGTCCCAGGAATGAAATCCCCTGTCCGTATAAGGATCCGTGCGTCCGAAGCCGGGTCGATCGGGGACTATCAGCCGTATGCCTGCCGTCGCAGCCGCGTTGTGGAGTGAGAGCCCCTCGTATCGGCTGCCAGGTGATCCGTGGGCCACGACTACCGGGTGGCCAGTCGGATCGCCGTACTCGCAGAATGCGATACGACGCCCCGAGGCGTCGCGAATTTCGGTTGTGGTCACGCTGCTCGTCATGGTGTGGTTCCTTGCTGCGCGATCGACGCCACACCGTCCAGGATGAGGGCGACTCCGAACTCGAACCTTCGGGTGGGATCGTGATGAAGCGTGAACACCGATGCCTCGCGTCGATCGGCGGGTGCACTGTCGAAAGCTCCGCGTCCCAGTTGAATTGCGACGTGTCCGGTCACGAAATCATGCAGGGCGCCGTACGCGTACGTGGCCTGTTCGTCCTCGAGGCCGGCCTGCGAAAGCGCTCGAACGACTCGGTGGGCAGTGTCGTCGGCACCAGGTGCTTCCAGTGATGCCTGCCGATGGGCTTCCAGGACAAGGGGATGGCGCATCAGGAGATCGTGGAGGCCGTAGGCGAACGTGCGGGCAACCTCGCGCCAGTCGGTCGGCCAGTCGATCGACGAGACGGCTTCGCCTACGAGAGTCGAGATCAGATCTCGCCTCAAGGCGTCGATGCCGCCGGTTGTGCGGTGGACGGACATCGGCGATATGCCGAGTCGTTCGGCGAGCACTCGAAATGACACCGCATCCAGGCCGTCCGTATCGGCGATCTCTGCCGCGGCATCAAGAATCTGTCTGTGACTCAATGCTTTTGGTCGACCAGCCCTTGCAGAGCTGGTGGATTCGGATACCATGCTGACAACAATAGCGATACGCGTATCGAAATTACAAGTGTCCATCGACCTCCAAGGAGCGCTGCCCGATGACCGATCTCCATCAACTGTCCGCCGTCGAACTTGCCGGTGTTATCGCCGCCAAACAGGTCTCGATTCCCGAAGTCACCAGGTACTTCGTCGACCGTGCGACCACTTCCGATGACGTCGGCGCCTTCACGACGATCGCCGGAGAGCACGCAGTCGCCCTCGCCGAACAAGCGCAGCGCAGGTTGGACGAGCGGGACGCCGGGCCCCTTCCGCGCCTGTTCGGCGTTCCGACGGCAATCAAAGACCTCGACGCAACGCGCGGCATTCGCACGACCTTCGGATCGGCGCTCTTTCGCGACTTCGTGCCGGACGCTGACGACGAGATCGTCGAGGCGATCCGAGATGGTGGGTTGATCGACATCGGGAAGACGACGGTGCCCGAGTTCGGGGCAGCCTGTTACACCGAGCCGGAAGTCGCTCCGCCTGCTCGCAGTCCGTTCGATCGCACGCGGAGCGCCGCCGGCAGCAGTGGCGGCGCTGCTGCCGCCGTCGGCGCTGGTCTGGTGCCGTTTGCACAGGGAAGTGACACCGCCGGTTCGTTGCGTTCGCCGGCAAGTACGTGCGGAGTGGTGGGCCTCAAGCCGAGCCGCGGTTTGATCACGATGGGCGTGGCGGGGCATGACAACTTCGGATTTGCGAGCAAGGGGCCGATCGCCCGGACGGTTCGCGATACCGCTGCGCTGCTGGACGTTCTGGCGACGCGACCTGGCGCCGGAACTATCCACCCGCCCCGGCCGAAGTCGTTCGAAAAGTTCGTCGTCCAGGCTGGGGGAGTGCGCGCTCGGCCTTTGACCGTCGCTCTAGCTCACGGATCGGTCTCCGGCGGATTGGTGGATCCGCAACTCTCGGACGCTGTATCGAAGGTTGGCAGTGTTTTGGAGAGCCTGGGGCACAACGTGTTCGAGCGACCTCAAGCCCGCGATGATGTTTTCGTCGATGCGTTCGTCAAGATGTTCTCGTCCTTGGCCGGCACCAAGCCGATCCCGGAGGAGTACGAGCACCTTCTCCGTCCGATAGTGCAGCACTTGCGAGTTCAAGCAAGCGAGGTGCCGTCGGGCGATCTGGCCGCGGCAATCGGAATTGTTCAGGCTTGGGCGCGGCGATGGAGCCTCGACTACGCCGACGCCGACCTTGTTGTCACCCCGACGGTGACGAAGCCTCCGCTCGCGATCGGGGAGTTGCGCAACGATGAAGATCCCGCGACCGAATTGATCGACATGGTCGCATTCACCGGAAACACCGTCGTCGCCAATGCAACCGGTTTCCCGTCGATCAGTCTGCCACTCGGTTGGACGGAAGACGGCGTTCCGCTCGGTGTGATGATTTCGGCGAAGTGGGGTTGCGACGCGGAATTGCTCTCTGCCGCTGCAATGCTCGAGGCCGAGATGCCGTGGAAGGATCGGTACCGATTCGACCGCGCAACCGTGCTCTAGTTCGGGAGCGGTACCCGGTCGCTCGCCGATGCGAACCCCAACCACGTGTGGCGGTTACCCCACCAGCACCACCCGACTTTCGGGGCGTTGCGGTTGTCTTTGCCGTCGCGACCGGTTCCGTTGCTGATCCACACGGCAGGAGTCCTGGTGTCGAAAGATCCATCGGGCTTGCGCAATCGGGAACCGATGGTCATGAAGCACTTTCCGCGTTCGAGGACGTCGGGTCGCTGCAGCAACCAGTGGATGCCTTCGGTGAGTGTCAGCGGCGTCCGGTCTACCTCGACGATTGCAGGCAGCGCTTCGTCCGGGCTCCAATTGGCCATGTGATCCCCGCGGTCGACTTCACCGAGCAGATACATCGCGGTGTCAGGCAACGCGGCCGGCTCGGTAGGGGCGAACAGATCGACGTCGGCCATGTCGACGACGATGAAGCCCCGCTTGTTCTTGTGTTCGAGCAGTGAAGCCAAAACAGAAGCTGGAGCGAGTTTTTCGTGCACGGTAAGCAGTCCCACATCGCCTTGTCCGGCTGCGGCGGCTGCCCTGACGTCGTCCGCAGAAAGTCCGGCCATCTCGTGTACCCCGAGTTCGATCAATCGCTCGGCCTGCTGATCGATGGGCGGGAGGTCGAAGTGCATACCTGCGATCCTACCGATCGTGAGCAGACCGATCGGTGGGATCGGCGGTGAGGGAAGTCGGCCACGAGACGCCCAACGCGCGCATGATGAACGGGACGGTGGTTGCCACGACGCTATCCACTCGGTCACCGGCCATGAGCATCGGGCGTCGGCTCTCCACGCAGGCGAGGATGAGTTGCGCCGTAGCGCCGGCGTCCGAATCGACAAAAGTGCCTGCGTCGATACCTTCCTGGACGAGTTGTTCGACCAGAACAGACAGGGGGACAATATGTTCGAGGAAGCCTTCGCGATCCTGCGCTGACAACAATTCGACCAAAGCGATTCCCGTGAATCGCTGCAGTGAGAACTCGACGAGTGTCAGTTTGACGAGGATCTCGATTCGGTCGACAGGATTCTCGCGATCCGCGAGTTCACGCTCGGCCAGGAGCAGGAATCTATCCATCTCGCGGGTGGACCAGGCAAGCAGTAACGCAGATTTGTCGGGGAAGTAGTTGTACACCGCTGTCCGCGAGACGCCGGCTGCCTGAGCTACGGTCTGCAGCTTCACGTTCTGCCAGCCATGCTCGTGAAGTTCGTGAATGAACGCGTCCAACATGGCTTCTCGGGTCGCGATCTTGTGTTCTGCGGTTGTCGCGCCACCGGTCAGCTTCGGCATGGTCGATCCTCCTGTGTCTGATTCGTGGTCACGGGGAGGCCGAACAGATCCGCAACGAGGCGTGGATCACCCTGCCACATCGAGACGGGTACAAGCATCATCTGCTGCGCGATCGAGCGTACGGATCGGCAGACCTCTTGCTCTTCGGCGGCGGTAAGCGTCGTGCGTTTGCGCAATCGCTCCATCTCCGCGGAAGTCAGATCAGTGATCCATTCTTCGGCCGCAAGCGAGAGGGGTGAACCCGGTGTCACGTCCGTTCCAACTCGGCACTGGAGAACCGCGAAGTCATCACCGACAACATGACGACGGCCACGACCGAGACGGCGTGTGCCGCCGCCAGCCAGAGCGACTCGGGTGCATGTTTGTGGAGGGTCGGCGACATCAGCATGGCCATGAGGAGGGCGAGACCTGACAACATCGCGGGACCGTTGGGTCGGCCGACAAGCAGCGTGACCAGAAGAACGAGCGCGACGACGCCGCAGGCCACATCTGCGGGCGGGTACGTTGCCGGAACGATTCCGCGGACGGTGTCGGTTAGGTTCAGCCCGATCGACACCAATTGTGCGAGGCCTGTCGCGCCGGCCAGCCAGGCCGTCCATCGCAGTCCGTGAAGACCGGCTTTCCGCGTCACGGTCAGAGGCTCCTCCGAAGATCCCCATGCTGTGGGCGTCGGTGTTGTCACGGGCCTTCTCCTTTTTATGACGAGGTGTCGTCATAAAATAGCAGTGCGTGACAAGTGGGTTTCCGAGGGTAGGTAAGTGGCTAGTCCTGAGGAGACAGACACGGCAGCATCAACAGTTGAATAACCGACGAGGCGAACTGCGGGAGGTGGCTCGATGACGACTCCTGCCTACACGGATCGGCCCTCGTCGAAACAGAGTTGGTTGGCGCGTGCGGCATTTGCGGCGCTGGTTCTTGCAGTGATGGTGCTGCTTATTTTCGCCGGACTGAAAACCTTGACCATGCTGATCCTGGGGACCGGCGGGGTGATTGTGTGCGTTATAGCGGTGTACTGGTTTCTGACCACCCGCGGGTTCCTTCGCTGGATCTCGTTGGCCCTGGCGGTGCTGACGCCGATCGTCGTGCTGGGCTTCCTCGTTCGTGAACGCCTCCTGTGGGTGGTGCTGCTCGCGATCGGGTTGTTCGTCGTAGCCGGTATCTGCGCGCGGGCCGCCTTGGAGGGGGAGGAGAAGGAATTGCCGGTGGTCGAGCGACCGGCATCGCCGCCCACCAAACCGTTCCTGGTGATGAACCCGAACTCCGGCGGTGGCAAGGTCGAGAAGTTCGACTTGAAACGCAAGGCCGAAGGACTGGGTGGCATGGTTGCACTTCTCGAGGGGCCGGAGAAGATCGACGTGACGGCATTGGCCAGGGAAGCGGTCGCGGACGGCGCCGATCTGCTCGGCGTTGCCGGTGGTGACGGAACTCAGGGGTTGGTTGCCGCTGTCGCGGCCGAACACGACCTGCCCTTCCTCGTCGTCAGCGCCGGGACGCGCAACCACTTCGCCGCAGACCTGGGTCTCGACCTCGACGATCCGTCCCGGTGCCTCGACGCGCTTGTCGACGGCGTCGAGGTCACGGTCGATCTGGGAAATGTCGGCGGTCGAACTTTCGTCAACAACGCATCGTTCGGGGCATACGCCGAAGTTGTCCAGAGTCCGGAGTACCGCGACGCCAAGACCAGCACCTTCCTGCAGAAACTCCCGGATCTGCTCGCCGGACGCGCCGGAGCGGTGCTGACCGCGCGCTCCCCGAGCGTGTCCGCGGTCGGGCCCCAGGCTGTGCTGGTCAGCAACGGACCCTACGAGATGAACGACCTGGCGGGGCTCGGCCATCGCCCGCGATTGGACCGGGGCACTCTCGGGATCGTCGCGATCTCCGTCGGCAGCGCCCGTCAGGCCGTCGGGTTGCTCCATCGGGCGCATCAACACGGGCTGGCTCAGGGCACCGGATTCGAGGTGGTCATCGACGCAGACACCGACGAGATTCCGGTCGGCGTCGACGGTGAGGCTCTGGTGATGCCAACTCCCGTCAGGTGCACGGTCAGTCCGCAAGCACTGAGAGTCAGAGTCCCCCGAGACCGTCCGGGCGTCCGTCGCCCCAGGCATGCCTGGGATCTGGTCCGGTTGCGCGAGTTGGCAAAGTTCACGAAATCCGGCTCGTCGTAGGTGCGGGCGATCTTCTCCGGGTCGACGCGTGTGATGGGTACCAGGTCGATCTCGACGGCTGCGTTCCGACGCTTGGGACACATCGGGCGAAATTCTCGGAACACATATTGTCGATAACTACCGCGTTACTCGGAATCCGGTGCTGCCTGCTCGGTCGAATCCGCACTCTCCCAACGGTTAATCTCTGGTCATGGAGAGCGGCCGATGGATGCGACGGGTGTTGGTGGTGGAGGACCAACCACTGATGCGTGCACTCGTCGGTGACGCGCTCACCCACGCCGGGTTCGTGGTCCACGCCGCCGGATCGGCGGTCGAAGCGCTCGCGGACTTCGACGGATTCGACCCCGACCTCTTGGTTACCGACATCGATCTGGGCGTGCGGCCGAACGGCGTTGATCTCGCGAACATCGTCACAGTGAAGGCTCCGCATTGCGCGATCGTGTTCCTGACCAACTACCCCAACGCATCGACGGCACCTGGTTCTGCAGGTGTGCCGCCGAAATCGCTGTTCGTGGACAAGGCGGCTGTCCAGTCGGCGGATCAGTTGATCGGCGTAGTGGAGGCCGCGTTGACGGAAACCGAGCCACCGACGCTCGGGAGTGATCCGGACTCCGCCTTGTCGAGCCTCACCAGATCACAGCTCGATCTTCTGCGTTACATCTCGCTCGGCTGGTCGAACAGCGCAATCGCAGCGCATCGTGGGTCCTCGATCCGAGGTGTGGAGAAGCTCATAGCGCGCACTCTCGAGAGCCTGGGATTGACGCACGATTCGTCCACCAATCCGAGAGTGCTTGCTGCGAGCATCTTCATCCGCCATTTCGGTGTCCCCGAAGTGACCGACTCGGTGTGAACCCGCGCGAGTGGTGGCTTCGACTCGGTGATCGGAACATCGTCACCAAATGGTCTTGGATTCTGACGCTGCCGTTCGCGGTGACCGTGATGGCCAACTACTACCTGTGTACCGGGGTACGCGAGGTCGGCGTGATGGCAGTCGGCGCCTTTGCGACCCACTGCGTTGTCGGGGTGATGCTGCTGATTGCGAGGGCTGTCCTTGCAGCACGCCGATCGCAGCTCGCGGCCCTGGCCCTGTTCGCAGTGATCGGCGCGATCCGCCCGTTCGTCCTCGACGCGATCACCCGCGCGCTCGAACTCCCCGTCGACCCCAGACCGATGCTCGTACGGGTGGCACTCAATGTCGTGTGCACCGTTGTTTTCTTGTCGTTGACTGCCGTACTGGTAAGTGCTCTCCGCGACCGCATCGCGCTGCAACGGAGTTTGAAGGTTGCCGTGGCCGCCGTGCAGCTCCAACAGACCCGCGATCGATTCCGCCTCGAGCAGACCCGTGCGCAGTGTCGGAGAGAGCTCGAGCGCAGTATCGAGACAGTCATGCACGCGGTTGCTGAAACGGAACTCGAGGGAGTGCGAGGGGCAGCTCTCTTGAAGCGAATCTCCGACGACGTGGTTCGCCCGATGAGTCATCGACTGTTCCGGGAGATTCCCCCGATCGAATCACCGACGCCGACTGTGCGGCTGACGGCGAGAGATCGACTGATCGGCGTCGTACGCAGCGTTGAACCGGCGCCACTGTACGTACCGGTGTTCGCGTACACGGCACTGGTGACCGTCTACCTGCTCGCGACTTACGGCGTGACGTTCACGGCGGTCCAGGTTGCCCTCGGATTCTGGATCTTCGTCGGTGGCAATGTGTGTGCTCGCCGAGCCGTTCGCAAGGGAGACGGCCCTCTCCGAAGGCTCGCAACTCTTACCGCCGCGTACTGCTCGAGTGCTCTGATCAGTAGTACCGCGACGTGTCTGCTCCTGACGATGTTCGGCCGTGCCGCCACTTTCTATCTCTCGTCGATTGCCATCTACCCGGTAGTTGCGCTTTCCGTGTGCCTGATCCGGGCGGCGGATACTCAGCGCCAGGACGAGGAGCATCAACTCCGCAGTGCCCTGAGTCGGCAAGCGCTCGATGCAGCTCGCACTCACAGTGCGCTGATGCACACGCGACGTGGCCTCGCCAGGTTGTTGCACTCGTCGGTTCAGGGCGAACTCGTTGCGGCCGCATGGTCTTCGGGCACCGTTGCCGATCGTCGAGTCGATGTTGCTGCAACCATTGCCCACATTCTCGACGGCCTGGAAAGTGACCTGTCCGCGCCTCCGGATCGGCCGGCCGATGCTGACGCCCGAAAACGCGTCCATGATCTTGTCACGGTGTGGCGCTACGCAATTCCTGTTGTCAGTCACGTCGACGACGAAGTCTGGGCGGTGATCGGTTCAGGCTGCGCTGGGCTCGACAGCGTGGTGGAGATCCTGTCGGAGGGACTGACCAACGCCGTGAAACACGGTGCAGGAGGCCCCGTCTTCCTCGAGGTGACACTTTCCGATGCTCGGGCGGTAGTAGTGCGAATCAGTTCGCCGGGTCGGCTGCCGGTGGCACGGGACTCAGGCATCGGGCTCGAATCGCTCGCCGGTACGGTAACGTCCCTCGAACTTGTCGAAGAGGAAGGCCGGGTGGTCCTCACCGCCGTGCTTCTGTGACACCGTGAGTGGCGATGTCGTGGTGGCCGAACATTTCGCCAGTGGCCGGATTGGCGGCTTGTACGGTCACAGAAATGGAATCGATTACTGCGCAGCTCATCCCGATCGCCACCGGCGTCGTCATCAGCCCGATTCCTCTGGTTGCGATAATTGCGATCCTGCTGTCGACTCGGGCGAAGGCAAATGCTTTTGCGTACACCGCGAGCATCGTCCTGGCCGCGGCTGCGATTACAGCAGCGACGGCACTTTCGACCACCGGAGTGGAATCGAAGTCCAGCGGCGGCGCGCATACCGTCCAGACGGTGTTCGCCGTTGTGTTCACTGTCGGTTTTCTGGCGCTTGCTTACTCGAGTTGGCGTAGCCGTCCGAAAGACGATGCCGAGCCGGCGATGCCGTCGTGGCTGGCGCAGATCGACTCGATGCAACCGGGAAAAGCTGCCGTCCTGGGACTGTTGCTGACCGTACCCAACGCGAAGAACCTGCCGCTCGAACTCAAGGCAGGTTCGATCATCGGTGGCGGGCACTTCAGTTGGATAACCGTGATCGCGTACTCGGTACTGTTCGCGGTCGGGGCGTCGATCGCCTTGATCGTGTTGTCCGCCTTGGCTGCCGTGCCCTCGGCGAAGGTGACCGATGCGCTGAGCTCCACCAAAAGCACTCTGATCCGCCACAATGCGGCAATCATGACCGTTTTATTCCTGATGCTGGCAGCATTGGAACTCTCGCACGTTGTCGAAGCCCTGTCGAAGTAGCCACTTTGTTTTCGAGGAGAAATCGAATGACGATCACACCCAGCGAAGCGCCGGTAGTCGAGACAACGTACGGGCCGGTTCGAGGATCGACGGAAGGCTCGGTGTCGAGTTGGAAGGGGATCCGCTACGCCGCGCCTCCGATCGGTCCGCTGCGATTCCGCGCGCCGGTTCCGCCGCAGCCGTGGACCGAAGTCCAGGACGCAACAGAATTCGGGCCATGCGAGCCGCAAAGTCGACTCGCGATGATCCCGCTCGGTGAGAACGTTCCGATGAACGAGGACTGTCTGTTCCTCAACGTGTGGGCGCCGCGCCCGGGCGGTGCGGATGCGCCGGGTAAACCGGTGATGGTCTGGATTCACGGCGGTGCGTACTTCCGTGGAGCATCCAGCCAACCACTTTTCGATGCAACCACATTGGCCGAGAACGGTGACGTTGTCGTCGTCTCGATCAACTACCGTATCGGTGTTTTCGGCTTCGTCGATTTCTCTTCCTTCAATTCGAGTGAACATACCTTCGAGCCCAATGTCGCTCTCCGCGACATGATCGCAGCGCTGCAATGGGTTCAAGGCAACATCGCGGCTTTCGGTGGTGATCCCGACAAAGTGACGTTGTTCGGCGAGTCGGCAGGTGGCGGCGCCGTGACGACGCTGATGACCGTCCCGTCCGCCCGCGGCTTGTTTCATCGCGCCATCGCCGAAAGTTCGCCCGCCACTTCGGTATACGGGAGTGAACGTGGCGAGATCGTCGCGAAGCTGTTTCTCGAGATCTTCAGCGGCGGCGAAGCCGATCTGGGGCTGTTGCGGTCCACGTCCGCCGAAGACTTGGTCGGGCCTTCGGACGAGTTGTTCGCGCGCGTCCCTCAGGAGACGCCTGGAACTCTTGCGTTCGCGCCAATTGTCGACGGTGATCTGCTCCCCGACTACCCGGTGCGAGCGTTCCGTCACGGTAACGCACACCCGATTCCGCTGATCATCGGAACCAACAAAGACGAGTCTTCGCTCTTCCGGATGATGAAGTCGCCGTTGATGCCGATCGATCCCGTCGTGATCACGTCCATGTTCGCAGAGATCGCCGACGAGCACCCTGGGCTCGAGCTACCCGATCATTCTCAGATCGAAGGCGCGTATTCGGGGCTGTCCAAGTTGGGTGCCGGTCTCGGGCTGACCCGTGACTTCGGATTTCGACTGCCTACGCTGTGGATCGCCGAGGCGCACAGCAAGATTGCACCGACGTGGTTGTACCGATTCGACTACGCGCCGCCGATGCTCAAGGCGTTGAAGATCGGTGCGACCCACGGTACCGAACTTGCCTACGTCTTCGGCAACATCAATCATGGAGCGCGGGACATTACCTACAAACTGGGCGGGCTGAGCGCGGCGCGTCAGGTATCGGAGCGTATGCAGGCGAGGTGGCTGGATTTCGCCAGAGCTGCAGGTGATTACGAGACCGGGTCCGATCGCGAACTGGGTGCGGCCCCGGGGTGGCCCACTTACGACACCGGCACACGCTCGACACTGTTGATCGACAAGCACGATGCCGTCGTCGCTGACCTCGACCGCGAGATCCGGGAGGCATGGGGTGACACGGTGATCGCATTCACCTGATGGGCCCGGTCTAGCCCAGCTTCGCGAGATAGTGCGAGACAGGTCCCGCAGTGAGCATTCCGCTTCCAGCGCCGGCAATTTCGGCTGCGGCAGGCAGGAGTGCCGCTCGGGCTTGCTCCTTGGCTCGACTGTCGCCGACTGCAATCGCCGCAGCAGCAGTCAGGCACCACAGTGCCTCGGAGAGTAGGTCTTTGGGTGGGCCCGGCATTGCGTCCACTGCCTGGGCGGCCTCGTTCACCTTTCCGTGCGCGAGAAGGACGTGCGGCCGGGCCCAGGGTTCGTAGGGGCCCCACTGTGTGGCGGCGTCGAATCTTGCCGGCAAACCGCGCCACACTCGGAGTGACAGAATTGCGAGAGACAGTATGCCGTCCTCGAGGCCGGGCATACCGGAATCGGAAAGGTTCACCGCCGCAGCTTCGTACAGCTTCTCGCAGTGCGCCGCCTCCGCGCCGGTAGCGGCAGCACGCATAGCGCGAAACCAGGTGGTGAACACCGCTGCCAACGGTCGCTCATGACGTCCGGCCAATCGGTCAACTGTCCCGGCATGTAGCCCGGCTGCATCGAATTGCCCCATCGCGCTGAGGGCTTGCATGCGGATCAGATGGCCGAGGATCTCGAAGGTAGCCAGGCCGTGTCGAATGGCGAGGTCGACCAGTTCACGGCCGATGTTGTCGCGCTCGGAGGCCAGACCGGTAGTCCAGAACGTCTGCATGAACAATCCGTTCAGCGCGAACGCCAGGAGCCCTGGATCATCGAGAGCGCGACCGATCTGCACTGCGGCACGGGCACATTCGAGCCCGCGATGACCGGATAGTCCGCGCGATTCGAGTGCGATCGTCGCCAACAGTCTGGCCCGAGCGAGTTCGTCGCCGTCCGGAAGGCGATCGAGGGTGCGCTGAGCGGCCTCGACGATCTGCGCAGCCTGCCGAGGATCGTCGGATCGTGTCCAGATTCCAGGCACGTCGTAGTTGCCGATGATCCGTGCGGTGAGTTCGACATCGTCCACTTGCTCAGCGGCGCCGATGATGGTCAGTCGCTGGTTTCGGGCAGTCTCCAGTCCGCTTCCGCCCGTAACTGCCAAACTTCGGAGGAGGCCGACGGTGGACTCCAATCTCGATTTCGATCCTGCCGCTACGGTCCGGTCGTACGCTGCCGACACCTGGGCAAAGATCTGTTCTGCCGCTACAGGATTCAGGTGGCTTTCCCGGCGGAGAATGTCGGACTCGAGGTCAGTCAGTCGTGGACCGGGGTCGATACCCAGTTCTTCGGCGAGTAACTTTCGTGCGCGACGAAGGACTGCCAGCGCATCGCCCTGACGGTCGGAGCGGTACAGGGCGAGGGCCAGCAATCGCCAACCATCCTCTCGCCAAGGCTGTTCCGTCACATGAGCATCCAGATCGGGAATCGCTTCCGCGGCTTGCCCGAGATCCAGTTGGGCGGACGCCATTCGTTCGACGGCCGTCAGACGCAGTTCCTCCAAGCGCGATCGCTCCGATCGTGCCCAAGACTCTTCGATGAATTCCGCGTACGCTGGCCCTCTCCACAGTTGGAGCGCCGTTCGGAGCAGTTCGAGTGATCGCGCCGGCGACGAATCGGCGGCTTCACGCACCAGTCTTTCGAATTTCCAAGCGTCGACCGCTTCGGGTGCCTCATGAAAGGCGTAGCCGGGCCCTTCGGTCACAATGACTTTCGGCTTCGTTCGCGGCGCGCGATCCGGTTCGAGCGCGCGCCTCAGTGCGGAAACGAATGTTCGTATTGCGCTGGTCGCACCGGTCGGAGGATCGACCCAGAGGTCGTCGACAATCACGTCCACCGGAACAACACGTCCGCGGGCGACGATCAGACGAGCGAGGACCGCTCGGTGTCGTGGGCCCTTCAGATCGATCTGGTGTGAAGTCTCGTTCCACGCGACCACGGGTCCGAGAACTCCGATAAATGTGTGGTCTCGCATTTCCCCACGCTATCGCGCTCATCGAATGCTCATCGACTGCGGCGAGGCTGATGTCCATCACCCCGACGAACGAGAGCAACCGATGACGATCACCATTCCAGACTTCGACTACCAGCAGATTTCCGCCACGGATGGCGTGCGACTCAATGTCGCGGTCGGCGGTAGCGGAACACCACTCGTCCTTCTTCACGGTTTTCCCCAGACACACCTCATGTGGCGTCACGTAGCCACTGCATTGGCGTCGGATCACACCGTCATCTGCCCGGATCTCCGCGGATACGGAGCCAGCGACAAACCGGTCGAGGAAAACCCGGACAGCTACTCCAAAAGAACAATGGCTGCCGATATTGTCGAGGTGGCGAAGAAATTGGGACACGAGAAGTTCGCCCTTGTCGGCCACGATCGTGGCGCACTGGTTGCCATCAGAGCGGGGCTGGATCATCCGAATGTGATCACGCAGCTCGGTTCGCTGGACGTGCTCCCCACCTTGGATATGTGGGACATCCTGCACGGATCGAATGCTGCTGTGGCATTCCATCTCTATCTCATGGCTCAGCCACCCGGTCTTCCCGAGCAGATGATCAGCGCCAGCGCCGACGCGTTCTTCGAGTACTTTCTCGACGTGTGGACGCAGAACCGCGAAGCGATTCCGGCAGACGTGCGGTCCGAATACCTGCGCGCCTCACGGGAGGCGGTGCCGTCGATCGTTGCCGATTACCGGGCGTCGGCAGGCATCGACGTCGAACACGATCAGTCCGATCGCGATGCGGGCAACCAACTACACATGCCGGTCACGGTCATTCAGCAGGACTGGGGTTCGATGCTCGGCTACGACGCCGAGGCTTTGTGGAAAGCGTGGGCGCCCGATCTCGAACACCGCACGCTGTCCGCTGGTCACTTCATGGCAGAAGAGGCGCCTGCCGAAGTGGTCGAAACGATCCGCACCCTACTGAAAAGGTAGTTTTGACGCTTCTTGACTGTCGAGGTACTGGCGAGCGCAAGTGCGTCGTGAATGGACGAGGGGGATCGATGGGTTTCTCGCTGCACTTCATGCGTATGACGAAGGACGTGCAACTCGATGTTGATCGGGCGGCGGTCGCCGCTTTCCTCGATCAGCACGGGCTGCACGTGGTCGAGAGCCCGTACGGAGGCGAGATCGTCGACCGTGACGACAGGGCACTGACGATCGACGGGGTCTTCTCCGACCTTCATCTCGACTCGCTCGAGCAGAGTAATCCACTCAGCGGTGGAATCTTCCACGCGACACTGTCGCCTGCCGAGTGCGCGTTCGTCTACGACCTCTGTGCCGCCGCTGGATTCCTGATCGTCAACCCTCAGGGTGACCCGACGTTTCTCGTTCCCGAGCGCAATCACGAGCCCGAAGACGTTTCCGAGTTGGAGGACGTTGTCTGGGTCGACAGCGCCGAGGAACTGGCGCAGGCGCTTACCGGTGGCTTCGAAGCGTTCCGCGAGTTTCGGGACCGCGTGACAGGACGAGCCGCCGGTGCCGAATGATCGGGGCCCCGTCGGGTTGACGCAGGACCGGTTCTACCGCTTGACCCCGGCCGCCAAGTCGTCGACCAGGACCTTGGCGGTCAAGGCGTATCCCGCGGCCTTGTAGTAGTCGAACGGAATCACGCGACCGGCCTGTGCGGCGGGCAGGCGCTGCCACGTCGGCGAGGTGTACACGCTGCCGGAGGCGCTGCGATCCAAGGCGAAGATGACGTCGGCTTCTTCGAGACGGTTGAACTGCTCCGACCCGAGCATCACGCGAAGGTCGGGGCCTTCACGGAGCACCTCGAACCCCAGGTCCTCGGCGACGGCGGTGCGGAAATCGTTCTGGAACCACGCGATCTGATCCTCTGCGGCGGCAACGAAGGCAACCTTCTTCCCGGCCATCAGCGGTTCGACGGTCGGGCGGACCCGAGCGACATGGGCGTCGTACTCGGCCAGTACTTCTTCGGCGCGATCGCTGCGCCCGATACCGGTCAGGAAGTCCGACATCACCTTCCGCCACTCCGGGGTGAAGTCCTTGCCGACGGGCAGGACCGGTGCGATCTGCTGCATCCGGTCGTTGCCGTACGACCCGGTGTCCCACCAGCCTGCGCTGAGGACAAGGAGATCTGCGCCGAGGGTCGAGATGTATTCGAAGTTGGGATCCGAAGCGCCTTCGGCGAAGATCTCGACACCCGTGGCACCCGGGACCTCACGGCGCAGGTGTTCGGCGGCGCCGGTCGGGTAGGCGGTCACCGGGTATCCGGCGAGGATCGACAATTCGAGGCCGTCCCGCGGGTCGAGGGCGACGACGTTCTGCGGGTCCGTCGGAATGATCAGCTTTTCGTCGCCGCGGGTGAACTCGAAGGTCTCCGCGTTCTCGGGCGTCGAACTTTCCGTACTGCCGCAGGCGGCGAGAAACGCGGTCGCTGCGACGCCCGCTCCGACGCCGAAGAAACCGCGTCGCGTCAGGTTGTCCACGATCGCCCAGTAGTCGCGATCGGTCGTGGAGGGAGAAAGAAGTCGAGTCATGCTTGTTAGGTTAGCCTTAGAGGTTGTCCTCGGGAATGCTGAAACAGCTCCCGCGAGCGCCAAGAAATACGGCGAACACGCCAGCGCAGGGAGTGTTGTTCGCGTCACCGGCAGGTCTGATTCACAACCCACCTTCGACCTCTGACGTGCATGACGTCACAACCGACCGCCTCCTCGATCGCGATTTGGCCCTGATCGCGCCGACTATGCTGAGTTGACCAGCAGTACGATTTCGGAGGTTGCAATGCAGATCACCAGCGTCGGCCACGCAGGATTTCACATCCAGACCGAGGCCGGATCCATCCTGTGTGATCCATGGGTGACCCCGACGTATTTCGCGTCCTGGGTGCCGTTCCCCGACAACACCGAATTGGACTGGGACGCGCTCGGCAATTGCGATTACCTCTACGTCTCGCACCTGCACAAGGACCACTTCGATCCGAAGAATCTGATCGCGCACGTCAACAAGGACGCCACCGTCCTGCTCCCTGATTACCCGGTGCCGGACCTCAAGCGTGAACTCGAGAAGCTCGGCTTCCACAAGTTCTTCGAGACCGAGGATTCCGTCAAGCACACGGTCAGTGGCCCCAAGGGCGACCTCGACATCATGATCATCGCTCTACGCGCTCCCGCGGACGGTCCGATCGGTGACTCGGGCCTCGTCGTCTCGGACGGGGAAACCACCTGTTTCAACATGAACGACGCCAGGCCCGTCGACCTGGACCCGCTGACCGACGCTTTCGGGAAGGTCGACATCCATCTGCTGCAGTACTCGGGCGCGATCTGGTACCCGATGGTCTACGACATCCCGAAGGGCACCAAACGCAACTTCGGCAAGCAGAAGCGTCAGCGTGGCATGGACCGCTGCCGCAACTACATCTCTCAGGTCGACGCTGCCTGGGTTGTCCCGTCGGCCGGCCCGCCGGTCTTCCTCGACGACGACCTGCGTTACCTCAACGACGATCACGGCGACGAGGGAAACATCTTCCCCGACCAGATCACGTTCCTCGAGCAGATGCGCATCAACGGCAACGATCGTGGTCTCCTGATGATCCCCGGCTCGGCAGTCGAACTTCGCGGAAGCGAAAAGGTCGCGCTGACGCACCCCATCCCGGACGCGGATGTCGACAGGATCTTCTCGAACAAGGCCGAGTACATCGAGAAGATGGCGCAGAAGATGGCACCGGTCATCGCTGCGCAGAAGGCCACGTGGGCTCCGGCCGAAGGCGAGCCGCTGCTCGACGGTCTCAAGGCCAAGTTCGAGCCGATCATGGCTCAGTCCGATCTCATCTGCGACGGAATCGGCTACCCCGTCGGACTCGTGATGGGGGAGGAGACCGTTGTCCTCGACTTCCCGAAGCGGATCGTTCGCGAGCCCATCGACGGAGAAGGCAAGTACCGCTACGGCTTCCGCATCGCTCCCGAACTGGTTCGCACTGTTCTGCGTGACGACGAGCCCGACTGGGTCAACACCATCTTCTTGTCGACGCGTTTCACGGCGTGGCGCATCGGTGGCTACAACGAGTTCCTCTACACGTTCTTCAAGTGCCTCACCGACGAGCGCATCGCTTACGCCGACGGTTGGTTCGCTGAGGCCCACGACGACAGCGCCTCTATCGAGCTGGGCGGGTACGAGATTCAGCGCCGTTGCCCCCACCTCAAGGCTGACCTGTCGAAGTTCGGTGTCGTCGACGGCACCAACCTCACCTGCGATCTGCACGGCTGGCAGTGGGATCTCGAGACCGGCCGCTGCAAGACGTCCAAGGGCCACGAGCTGCGCACCAGCAAGCTGAGCTGAACCGAGCTCGTCGGGTGACGGGATACAGCAGGTCGCTGATCGGCCTGGCGACAGCGCTCGCCGGGCTGGCCGGTTACGTCGACGCGCTCGGATTCATCACGCTCGGTGGGCCTTTCGTTTCGTTCATGAGCGGCAACATGACGCAGGCGAGCGTCGCATTTGCCGACGGAGTGTGGTCGACCGCGCGGGTGGCAGGCGGCATCATCGTGCTCTTCCTCCTGGGAATTGCGCTGGGAACCGTCGTCACCCACTTCACGGAGCGCTATTCGGTCCGGACCCGCAAGGTCACGGTGCTTGCGGTTGTGGCTGGACTGCTTGCCATCGGTTCGGTGATGAGCAGCCTCGACGTCACCCCCGGCGCGATCTCGGCGATGGCTTTGGCAATGGGAGCCGTCAACTCGGTGTTCCAGCGCGACGGCGAGGTCACGATCGGCGTCACGTACATGACCGGTGCGCTGGTCAAGATGGGCCAGCGTCTGACCGGAGCCTTCCTGGGCGGCCCGAAGTGGGCGTGGCTGCAACACTTCGGTATGTGCGCGGGATTGATCGCCGGAGCGGTAATCGGTGCGTTGGTTCATCGGTGGATCGGTCTTCACGCTCTGTGGCCTGCATCGGTATTCACGGTAGTTCTGATCGCCGTCGCCTGGCAGGTCTCGCCCCCGACACCGGCACAGGTGTACGAGGGAAGCGAGCTCGACGGTTGATCACGTGCACAGTCTCTTTCGGGCCGACGTCATCATTGCCCGCGTGATCACGCCGTGTAGTAGCTGAACGGGCGCGAAGTAGATTCGGCCCGCGCAGTTCTTCAGCTCCACCGCAGTGACGACGTGCAGGAGGCCGGCGTCGTTGTCAGCCTGAACCGAGGCGACAAATCGTAGGTGTTTCTCATCCGCTTCGATGAGGGCCTCGCCGTCGGCGATCTTGTCGACGGCAAAGGTGTCCGGGCGGCCCTGGGCGATGCCGAGCAATCCGACTACCCGCTCCCTCAACCAGAACATCGCGAGGACGGGTGCGGGGACATTTCTGACGTCGAAGACGGCCTGTGCCCACTCCGCAGATGTTTGGGTCGGAACAGACGGGATGGTGATCGTGGTGGTCTCTGCCCAGTCCGGCGCAGGCATGGCCTTGAAAGCGAGTGTCATTTCGTCCTCCGTACGGTGCCGTATGGAACCTACCCATACGGTACCGTACGGAGGTGACGAATATCCGCGCCCGACTCTCTCGCGACCAGTGGATCGATGCAGCTTTTCAGGCTCTGACCAGCCATGGGCCTGATGCAGTTGCCGTGGAAAAGGTGGCGCGCACGCTCGGATCGACCAAGGGTTCTTTCTATTGGCACTTCGCCAACCGTGACGAGTTGCTGCAAGCTGCGCTCGATCGGTGGGAAGTTTTGGCAACCGAGAGGCTGATCTCCTCCGTCGAGTCCTCTGGTGAACCGGCGGAGGCGCGATTGCGTCGTCTGGTGGATTCGGTCACGACCGGATTGGCCGATCGTCGTGCGGAGTTGGAACTGCTTGCCGGGATCGACCATCCTGTGGTTTCGGCGGCGGTTCGACGTGTCACCGACCGTCGAGTTGCCTACATCGTGACGTTGTTGATCGATCTGGGTATGGACAGGCAGAAGGCGGAACATCGTGGCGTACTTGCGTATTCGATGTACCTGGGGCAGATGCAACTGGTGCACAGTGCGCCCGATGCGGTTCCTCGCAGCGATGCGGACGCTCACGCACTCGCCGACGAGTTCGTGAACATGGTTCTAGCCAGGTAAGTCCGCCGTCGAATGCAGCGTGATCTGCGCATCACCCTGCGCTTTCAGGTGAGGGACCACACATTGCGCGTAACCCATAGTTACAGATACTTTGAGGTCAGCTGAAGTGGGGTGCCGGATATGTCGGCATGTCCCGGAGGCGCAAAACCGTTTCACGACAGGAAGAAAGGTGACTCACCATGAGCGTTGTGCTTATTTCGTTGCTGGTCGCCGCTGGACTCACCGTGCTGGCCACCAGTGACGGTGCCGGTCTGGACTTCGGGAGTCGGCAGCTGAACCGTCAGTTGAAGACCCGCACGCACCGGTAACCCCGGAGAACGGCCGGCTCCACGCGATGTTTCGCGGAGCCGGCCGTTTGCGTTGCCCGGTCAGTTCACCCCGAGATCTGCCAGCCAGGCCCGAGTGCTGCGGGCAGTGATACCCAAGGCAGTAGTAGAACCCGTCGCGGAGTCGAACGCGACGCTGTCGGCAGATTCGAGTCCCGTGTAGAGCTGGGAAACCCCGGCTGCTGCGCCCGCTCCGATGATCGGCGCAATCGATGCACCGAAGGCATCGGGTGTCACGGCTTCGAAAGTTACCGCGCGCGAGAAGTGTTCGGCGAATGCCTCGGCCAATTCGATACCGGTGATCGCCGGAATCTGTCCGATGTCGACTGCGTCCGGTGCTACGTCGAGAGTCAGGGCCGCGACGGCTGCATCGGCGACGTCGAGGTGTGAACTCCATGCGACCGCGAGATCGGCACGCAGCGGGTAACGCAGGACGCCTTCGTCTTTCGCCCCCGACAGCACGGTGGGCAGAAGAAGATTCTCGAGGAACAAACGTGGGGTCAGGACGGTCACCGCGATGCCTTCGGCGCGAAGTCCGTCGACGAGCTTGGAGAGAACGGGTGTGTTGGGACCGGTAAGCGGCGAAGTAGCGTCGCCGATCACCGTGCCGCTGGTAGAGATCACGAACCGCGAAGGGCGTGCCACTCGCGCTGCAGCCAGAACGTTGTGGGCGTAACCCGCAAGCGTCTCGGTATCTCCGGCGAGTGGCAGGTGAAAGAACACCCCATCTGCCCCGCGATACGCGTCGGCAAGAGAGTTGACGGACGTATTGTCCGCGACGACGGTGTTCGCACCCTCGAACGTCTGGTCAGGGTTACGGGTGATTGCTCGGACTTCGGCCCCTGCCGATCCGGCGAGAGCCGCGACCAATCCTGCGAGAACGGGAGAACCCTGTGCGCCGGTGGCGCCATGCACTGTGTAAGTCATGACGCCTATAGTTCACATCGGGAACCAGTTACTTCAAGTGAACTAATGGAGAATCGATGAGTGAATCAGGTCACGTTCTTCCGGAGTGCGGCGTTGCGCGCTTCCTGCTGGTCCTCGACGGACCGTGGGCAACGCTGATCGTGCGTGAGCTCACGCACGGCCCCATGCGCTTCACGGAACTACGACGCGCTTTGCCCGGCATCAGTCCAAGGACGCTGTCGGCCAGGCTCAAACGTTTCGAGGAGTTCGACCTGGTAACCCGGACTGCCTACGCCGAGGTGCCGCCGCGAGTGGAGTACGAACTCACCGCGACGGGGATGGAACTGCGCTCCGTGCTCGAAGCGATGGTCGAGTGGGCGGATCTGGCACTCCCCGTTTCGTGACCAGCCCTCAGTGCGGGCCCGAAAGTCCTACCCGCAGAGCGCCGCAGGCCTCGAACATCGCGTCTTGTCCGGTGTGGCCGACGCCGGTGGTGTTGACGAAGGCATGGATCAATCCAGCGTGACGCCTCAGTGCAACGGGGACTCCGGCCTCTCGCAGCCGGTTCGCGTATTCCTCACCCTCGTCGCGTAGTGGGTCGAAACCGGCGACGGCAACGTACGCGGGCGGCAGGCCGGCCAGGTCCGGAGTGAGTAGCGGTGACACTCGCGGGTCGAGGGCCGAAGCGCCGCCCGACAGGTAATGGGCCGCATACCAATCGAGTTGGGCGTCGGTGAGAAAGAAGTCGGTGCCGAACATCTTGTGCGAAGGACGCTTCGACGAAAGGTCCACCCAGGGAAAGAAGAGCAGTTGGAATACGGGTTTGACGTCGTCTTCGGTAGTGGACTGCGCGACGACGGCAGCCAGGTTTCCGCCGGCGCTGTCTCCGCCCACTGCAATGGATTTCGGATCGGCACCCAGTTCTGTGGCATGTTCGACGCAGTACCGGAATGCGGCCAAGGCGTCGTCGACCCCGGCGGGGAAGGGGAATTCCGGTGCTAGCCGGTAGTCCACCGACAACACACTGACCTCGCCGTGGCGGGCCAGGAAGCGGCACACACTGTCGCCGCTCTCGAGGCTGCCGAGTACGAACCCGCCGCCGTGGAGGTACACCAAAAGTGGAGCGGGCGTGGAGACCCCGGCCGGGCGATACAGGCGCGCGGAAATCGCGTGGTCCGCGGCCGGGATCTCGAGGTCGCGAACTGTCTCGATGTCGATGGGATTGCCGCCGAACAGCCGCGATTCGGCGTCGATCTGAGCTCGTCCCTCTTCGACTGGAAGATGTTCGAAGCTCGTACCTTCGACCGCCGAGAGCAATCGCAGTGCAAGCTGGATCTCGGGGTGCAGAGTCTGTCCGTCGATCGTCTTCGGCTTGCCACCGAGAATGCGCTGCGCGCTGGTCGGTAAGGCGCCAACAACATCGAGAACCACCCGCGCGACACGATCTTGGACAGACATCTTCTCCGTGGACATACTTGCCTTCCGTCGGCCGATCACCCGTCGCTTGTACGTTACGAAACAACCGGACCAATATCCAGGAACCTCGGCGCTCGCGATCAGCCTGCCGGCGTCACCGTGACCGTGACGGGACCCGTGTCGTCCGCGGTTTCCACTGTGAGAAGACGGCTTTGGGGGTTCCAGTTCACGATGTCGGCGCCGGCGACGTCGACGCCGCCAGGAAAGCCGCTCTCGGGTAGATAGATCTCGGTCGGTGCCGTCACCGCGGGGTCCGGGGTGAACGTCAGCTGAAGGTGGTCAACGGTCGAGGACCATTCGGTGGGTGTGCCCGCGACGGCACGCGGATACGGCTTGTTCAGGGTGTCGACGAGGAGTGTCTGCGTTCCGTCCGGCAGGTACGGGCCCCAAGGCCCGGGATCACTGGACCAGTAGGAGACACCCGCGCCGAGTTCTCTGGCGGTCGTGTAGACGCGGTCGATGTAGTCGGTTGCGCCGGGCAGTGTTGTGTCGAGCCCGAATTCGCCGAGAATGACCGGGACGCCGCCGAGTACGTTTCCGGCGATGTGTTCGACGCTGTCGCGCCAGGTGTCGATGGTCGCGTCGGTGAGGGTGCGTGAGAGGCCGGAGTATCCGTCACCGAGGTCGAGGGGCAGTGGGTACAGGTGTGGGCAGTAGGCGATTCGCTGTTCGCCGGCTCGTGGATCGTTGATCTTGGTGAGTCCGCTGGGGACACCTTGGTTGACGCCGACTGCCTGCGGGGCTACACATACCCAGCTGTCCTGATCAACTTCCCTGATGGCGTTGGTGGTTCGCTGATACAGGGCGGCGAGTGGTCCACCTTCGAATGCGGGGCCTTGGAGGGAACCGCCCCACGGCTCGTTCATCAGGTCGTAGGCCACGACGGTGTCATTGCCTGCGAAACGTTCGGCCACCGCCTGCCATGCGTTCGCGTAGTGCTCGACCAGTTCGGGGTGTTGGCCGGTGGTGTTCCAGAAGTTGTCGAATGCGCGCATCACCCCGGGTTGGATGTAGTACAGCTCCCACCGGTCTTGAGGGCTGACGGGAAGGCCGTCCATGTAGGTCGCCCAGGCCGGCGCGCCGTTGCCGATGTTGCCGGCGCCGTTGCCGCTGTTGCCTTCTGGTGTGATCGCGCCGGAGTAGACGTCCTGATGCATGTCGAGCATGACCTTGTATCCGCGCTCGGCGTACCAGCTGACCCGGTCCTCGACGCGGTCGAGGTACTCCTGGTCGTACTGTCCTGGTTCTGGTTCGACCGAACGCCAGGAGATCAGGAAACGCACGAAATTTGTTCCCATGTCGCCGTGTTCGCGTTCGAGGTCGGCTTCGGTGAACTTCGGCATGCCGTCGGGTGCGCTTTTTGCGCTCGACGCCGTGTTGAACCCTCGTAGGATCAAGGAGCGGCCGGCGTCGTCGGTCAGGTACGACGGTGACATCGAAGTGCCACCGTCGCTCCCCGACGTGGGCAGGCTGCCCTGAGCCGCGGCAATTCCGCCGCCCAGTATCAGTGAGCCCGCGACTATCAGTGCTGAGAGCGGGATACGGCGCACGGAAACTCCTACTGGATGTGTGGATGGATTAACTTGTCCGACTA